>JAJZUP010000004.1 GCA_021848465.1 Pseudomonadota bacterium | reverse complement strand
GAAGCTAAACATCAAACTTAACCCCAATACACATACCCACACTAATCGGTTGTTTTATTTAACTTTTAAAGAGCTTCTGCTTCTTTGCTTTGCAGCCTTGGCTGCGAAGAGGTGCGCATTATATAGAGCAAACTTTTTTAGTCAACCTATTTTTTACATCACCACCAACTGATTGGTTGCGGGGGCAGGATTTGAACCTACGACCTTCGGGTTATGAGCCCGACGAGCTGCCAGACTGCTCCACCCCGCGTCAGTTGAGAAGTAAGACTATATCGGACTATCCCTCTCCTGTCAATAATCAGAAGAAAAAATATCCTTTTTGATCTCAAAATGAGATCGAAACAACCGCCTTGCCCACCCAGTCATCGCTTGAATGCACGCCGCGTCCAAGTCCGACACTCACATCATGTCCGTAACTCGCAGTATCACAAACAACATAGAGCGTATGCCCCACTTGATCGCCCGGAAGAAAGCTACCTAAAGCCCCATATGCCCCATAGTACTCAAGCCCAGCCCAGGACTCGCCCCCAATACTATGTGTTAATTTCAATGCGGGCTCAAATTGTGGAGTCTGATTGCTTCCAGATGACAGCCCCGTATTCACAATCGGATTAAAGCTAAGTAACCAGTCTGCGTCGTGATACCCAATAATTGGTCGCAACTCTGCTGTTAGTTCACTATCGGAAACCCGAATCGAGTTCTCCCCAACCTCGACATTCATACCCCAAAATAAATGCTGCCCCTCAATGTGCTCCGCAATATATTTCAAGCGCAAACGGAAGCCGTTGACGAAAGAATAGCCGTTCGCATCCCAAGCAAACGGCAAATACAGACCTGCCTCCAATGTATTGCTGAGGCCATAGGAAAATTCAGGTGTTGCCTGAAATACATGATGAGGAGGCATCTGGCCCGGATATTCAGGAACTTGAGTACCGGAAATGGAGTAGTTTAAATGTTGCTCCAAGCCAAATTGACCAGGAGCATCCATTTCATCTGTATAAACCATAATTTCATCGGGACTGGCTAATACCGCCGGAGCCCAAAAGGCACAGCTAAATAACACTCCCAAGAGAATATGGCGCTTCATTAATTCAGGGACTTAAACACAACCAGTTGGCTTGGGCAGTCCGCCATACTTGGTAATCGGCTTCATCGGCCCTGTCATCCAGAGATCAAAAAGTTCCTTTTGATCCTCCTCAACATATTTAGCAAATTTACGGATTGGCGGTACCGTACCAAACTCTTCAAAATACTCACGAGCTTTCAAGATATGAGCCCATTTTCTATCATCAAGCTCATACCCGTCGGCTTCGGCCATCATGCGCCCCAGCTCAGGGGTCCACTCGTTCATATCAGCCAGATATCCATCACCATCCCGCTTTGGCAACTGCATAACACACTCCTTTGTTAATCAAAGACAATGCGGCCATTCAAACTTACCCGACAGAAATAGTCAACAACCCGAAAGAGTCATGTGCAATGATTAGCGCCGAAGTGCCGCCTCAATCAGCTTCTGCAATTCACCTTGCTCGGCCATACTCAGCATGATGTCCGACCCTCCAATCAGCTCGCCTCCGATATAGCACTGCGGAAAAGTGGGAAAGTCTGCATAGAACTTTAGATACTCATAAGCCTCCGCATCTGCCAAAACATTAACCGCAACGTAATGCTCAACCCCGCATCGCTTCAAAACCTGCACGGCGCGCCCGGAAAATCCACACTGTGGAAACTGCGGCGTTCCCTTCATATATAAAACAATAGGGTTTTCCGTCACTGTTTTCCTGATTTTTTCCAAAGCAATCTGTTTTGCATCCATCATTAAAATCCCTTCAAAAAATTTAGACCTGCTTGCTCCACTCTTCAGGAGTAAACGTTTTCATTGACAGCGCATGGATAACGTCCATTTTATCTCCCAGCACCTGGAATACGAGGCGTTGCCTCTGCAGCATTGCCTTTCCCTCAAATGCCCTGCTAACAATCACCGCATCAAAATGCCGGCCATCCCCATCAACCTGCAGACGCTCACATGCGAGCCCTTGTTGTATGTAGTTTTTCACATCATCAGGAGTTACCGCCATCATGCCTAACCACCTCATCAATATTGTTGAAATCCCAATCAGGGCGCATAACCTAACAGAAAGCAATAGCAAAACCTAACATTTTGACCTATCAGTAAAGCCGCAAATAGACCGAAAGGCATATATTCTCAGGTTATCAAAAGTGTTACGTTTGCCCAACCTCAAATGGAGGCAAACATGGCGTTACGAGTTGCATTGATATTCGTCAACCTATTACTCCTGACCGCTTGCGGCGGCACTGCGCCATTACCTGGCGAAGCATTCTCTCCTTCACCGCAACATATTCAACTCCCAGAGCTACATCCGACCGGAAAGATTCCGGAAATAAGCACGACTCCCATTTCCTTACCGCCAAGGCACTCCAGAAAAAAAGAAAAATACAGCGTCATTGTCAGCAATGTCCCTGTTCAGGAAATTTTGTTTGCCTTGGCTCGCGATGCGCAGATTAATCTCGATATTCACCCCGCAGTCCAAGGAAATATTACGATCAATGCCATTGATCAAACCCTGCCCCAGATATTGGAGCGTATAACAAAACTCATTGATATACGTTATGAGCTTGCAGACAACAATTTACTGATCGTGCCCGACACTCCATACCTGGAAACCTACCCTATCGATTATGTATACATGAATCGGGACCTGGACGAGAGCATCTCTAATGCCTCGCAGCTCACCTCAATACAAAACGGAGGTAGCCCTAATAGCAATAACTCCAGCATCTCCCTGAAAAGCACTTCAAAGAATCATTTTTGGGAGCACCTGGAGGCCAATATCAAGGACATTTTGAGAGAGACCGACAAAATCCTGCCAGAGGGATCCAGCGAAACCATTACTCAACAAAGCTCGAACACTCACACCACAGGCACAGGAGTCGCACCTCCAGGAAACTCCAGAAAGCAGGTCGTCATCAAAGGAGGTATCGAAAATAGTCCCAACGCGGCCGCCATATCAGGAGAGGGAACAACCATCACCCGGCAAAACACGTTCCGTGAAGCCGCCTCCGTTATTATCAATCCTGAGACAGGAATTGTTTCGGTGCGAGCCACCCGGAAACAACACCAGAAGATCCAGGAACTCATTTCCCACATATTATCCAGCGCGCACCGCCAGGTATTGATTGAAGCAACCATTGTCGAGGTTCGTTTAAACAGGCAATACCAGCAAGGAATAAATTGGGCCAGCTTAAATGCTTATGGCAGCAACTCCCTCAATATTAACCAGGTTGGCGCCGGCTCTCTTACCGCAGCCAATTCCGGCAGCATATTCACCTTGGCCTATTCTGACAGCAATTCCGGAATCGGCAATTTGAATGCATCGATCAAGCTGATGGAATCCTTCGGAAAGGTAAAGGTTCTGTCCAGCCCAAAGCTCAGCGTCATGAACAACCAGACAGCAATCCTGCGCGTAGTCGACAACTACGTGTACTTCACCATTAGTGCGACCACCGTCTCTTCAACTGGAGGCGCTCCGGCTGTTACGACTTACAGCACAACTTCCAACAGCGTGCCGGTCGGTTTCACCATGAGCGTCACCCCGCAGATCAGCGATAACGACACCGTGCTCCTGAACATGCGCCCTTCAATTACACGGCTATTCGGCTTCATCAACGACCCCAATCCTGACTTGGCAAAAGCAGGAGTTGTCAGCCAGATTCCGCAAACCCAGACGCGTGAAATGGAATCTGTCATCCAGCTGACCAACAATCAAATTGCCGTCATGGGCGGCCTTATTCAAGATGAGCTTAATTACCAGAGTGATGAGACGCCTTGGCTAGGTCGTATCCCGATTATTGGAGGGCTATTCAAATACAGGAACGACAAGAATATCAAATCCGAATTGGTCATCCTCCTGAAACCGCTGGTTATCAAGACCCCAGGCTTCATCGGAGATTACCAGCCATACCACAATAAGCTGTCCAACCAGGACAGCCTTAAGGACAAGAACATTGTGGACTAGCCTTGGTATTCAATTAAATGAATCTCCTGATGCAAGCGCTCAATTTATCCCGTCAACCGAATAGCCGGTTGGTCGATAAAACTCAAACGCAACAGCCCCACCATGCAACTACCGGGATATTGGCGCCCGGCATTCCAAACCTACCATCAGAACCTGAAATAAAATTATCCTTGGCAACACACTCAGCCGCCCTTGTACATTCCCTGTCGAGCTATCAAAAAATCGCCGCCGGGATACTCCTGACTGCAGCATTAACTGCAGCAACGCACTGGTTGGTTCAAGCTCCCTCAGCAATGAGCCTGGTAACGCAAACAATCCCCGCGCCTCCCTCGCTCAAACCCATCACCCCGCCAGAATTGAGCCGCACAGCTTTAGAGTCCGCCAATCAACCGACTTCAACGCATGCTGCCGAAACAAACATAGCCCCTGCCGACAAGAAAATGTCCGTGCCACCACCCCACGAGCCCGAGGAGCATCAAACCGAAATTTCAGTCCATCTGCCTACAGAACCGATCAAAGTCGAACAGCGGTTGAACAACGCCTACACCGCCTACCAAAATGGAGAATATACAGCAGCCTGGGCACAATACCTGGAGGTATTGGCCCGGGAAGAGGACAATCTCGACGCCCTGATCGGGCTGGCAACAATCGCCGCGCAACAGAAACACAATACGTTGGCCTTGGCCTATTACCAACGCGCAATCAAACTTGATCCGCAGAATACGACGGCACTCGCCAGTATCTCGAAATACAGTGGCGCTGACTCCGCAATTAAAGAAAGCCAGTTAAAGCAATTGATACTGAAGAACCCTGATGCAGTGGAGCCCTATTTTGCATTGGGTAACGAATATGCATCGTCGGGGCGCTGGCCGGAAGCGCTCAAGGCATATTCAAGCGCTTTCGCCATCAGTCCGGAAAATAGCCTGGTTACCTTTAATCTGGCAGTAGCCCTTGATCACCTTGGGCAATATAAAACCGCCGCAAAATACTATCAGCTCGCGCTCGATCACTCCTCACCCGAAAGCGCTGAGATCGATCGATCTCATGCACATCAGCGCATTGCTGAGCTGAATGCGCTGGATTAGCCGCCATGCGCCAAAGCCCGCATAAACATATCGGACAACTGCTGCTATCCAAAGGTGCCATCAGCGAAGACCAGCTCCATATTGCATTGCAGGAGCAGAGCAAATCCAGGCTACCACTGGGACAACTGCTGGTGCGGCTGGGTTTTATCTCGGAGACAACCATCCGGGATACACTTTCGGAAGATTCCGGACATAAGAGCATCGACCTGACCAATACTGTTATCAGCGCTGCGGCGCTTGCCCTGATTCCCAAAGATTTCGCCCACCGGCATCGCCTCATCCCGCTAAATCTGAATCTCGAAAACAACAGCCTGGATATTGCGCTTGCCGATCCGGACAACATCATCACCCTGGACCAACTCCATGCTTTGTTACATGGCACATACCAGTTGACCAGTTACATTGCCAGCGAATCAGACATCCTCCAGGCAATAGACCAGCATTACGGCTACGAACTCTCCATCGACGGAATCCTGCATGAAATTGAACCGGGAGAAACCGAGCAACTGCCCTCCCTGTCCGATACTCATGAGTTCAGCCAACCCATTGTGCGCCTCATTGATGCAATCCTTGCTGAAGCCGTGCAACAAGGGGCGTCAGACATACACCTTGAACCGGAAACCAGTTTTCTGCGTATCCGTTACCGCATAGATGGCGTACTGCATCAGGTTCGCAGCCTGCATAAAAGCTATTGGCCGGCAATGGTGGTACGCCTCAAAGTCATGAGCAATATGAACATCGCCGAAAGCCACGCTCCTCAAGACGGACACATCGCATTACACCTGGCCGGCCACATGGTCGACTTCCGTGTGGCTACGCACCCGACAACTCATGGTGAAAATATCGTCTTGCGCATACTGGACCGGCAAAAAGGCATTGTGCCGATCGACAAGCTTGGGCTGGACAATGCCTCGCTCGACCTTCTCAAAGAAATGATTGCGCGCCCGGAAGGAATCATACTGGTCACCGGACCAACCGGCAGCGGCAAAACCACGACGCTATATTCGATATTGAGCCACCTCAATACCGAGGCCATCAATATCATGACGCTGGAAGACCCGGTCGAATACCCTATCCCGCTGATCCGGCAAAACTCCATCAATGACTCGATCCGTCTTGATTTTGCCAGCGGACTGCGCTCACTGATGCGACAGGATCCAGATGTAATCCTGGTCGGCGAAATCCGCGACCGGGAAACCGCGGAAATGGCATTCCGGGCTGCCATGACTGGGCATCAGGTGTTCTCCACCTTGCATTCCAATTCCGCGATGAGTGCCATCCCGCGCTTGCAGGATATGGGCATACGCCCGGGAATCATGGCTGGCAACATCATCGGCATCATTGCCCAGCGGCTCATCCGCAGCCTCTGCCCACACTGCAAGGTTGCCTACCTTCCCAATGCAGAAGAGTGCATGATCCTCGGCATACCTGCCGGACAACACACTACGATCTTCCGCGCCTCCGGCTGCGCCGCCTGCCGCTTCAGAGGATACTCAGGAAGGATCGCAATCATGGAAACCCTGCATATTGACAGGGATCTCGACGCCCTCATTGCGCGCCAGGCAAACCAGATCGAAATCGAACAACTGGCAAGGACAAAAGGATTCAGGCCGCTGGCGCAGGATGGTATCCAGCGCATTCTGAGTGGACAAAGCTCCATCGCCGAAGTCTCGCGCGTAGCCTACTTGCATGACCGCATATAGGGTAAAAGATGATCACCTATTCGTATGAAGCCATCAATGCTGCCGGAAAACGAGTCAAGGGTGTCCTGCACGCAAGCAACCCCGCCGAGCTTGAGCTCAGCCTGAAACAAGTCGGCCAGGACCTGATCAGCTTCAAGCCACGCACAGCCCGCGTGACAAGAAAAAATATCAGAAGGCGCGAACTCATTACTTTTTTCTTCAACATGGAACAGTTGTATCGTGCCGGCATCCCGCTGCTTGAATGCCTGAGAAGTTTGCAGGGCAGCCTGGAAAGCCGCACACTTGCCGGAGCCATCACCGACATGATCAAATCCATCGAAGGTGGCGCCTCGTTATTCCAGGCGATGGCACTCCATGATCACCTGTTCGACAGGACGACACTCCATCTCATCCAGGCTGGCGAAAAAAGCGGCAAGCTCGCGGAAATCTTCAAATACCTGACAGCATCCCTGAAGTGGCAAGATGAAATCGCGGCACAAGGAAAAAACATACTGATCTACCCGGCATTCGCGGGGTTGCTTATCCTCGCAGTCTTGTTATTCCTGATGGTTTACCTGGTACCGCAACTGGCCGCCCTCTTTCACAGCATGGGACAAACCATTCCGGTGCAGACAGCGGCATTGCTTGCGGCTTCGGAATTCCTCAACCATTACTGGCCTGAGCTTTTCATCACACTGCTCATCCTCTTCGTCATTTATCAACTGATCCGCACCAGGCTGCCGGATATGCAACTTCATATCGACACCCTGAAACTGCGTCTTTGGCCGACAGGAAAAATCCTGCAAAAAATCGTGCTGGCGCGCTTCGCCCATACCTTCTCCCTCATGTACGGTGCTGGAATCAGCGTACTCGACTGCCTGGAAAGCGCGCGCGATTTGTCCGGAAACCGCCTGATCGCCGCGCGAATGGAGCAGGTAATACAGGAAGTAAAAGCCGGCACTCAACTCAGCCAGGGGTTTCAGGAAGCAGGAATATTCCCCCCCTTGGTCATCCGCATGATCAAAGTGGGGGAAACCACCGGGCGGGTTGACCTGGCGCTCGAGAACATCAGTTATTTCTACGACCGTGATGTAAAAGAGTCCGTGCACAACCTGCAAGCCATGCTGTCCCCGGCCATCACCCTGGCACTCGGCCTGCTGCTTGGTTGTGTCATGTTGCTGGCACTCTCGCCGGTCTATGACCTGCTTGAAAAAATATAAGCGCCATGAGCACCCGGCACACGCACCTGCTCTATCTTGGCCCGACACAAATGCAGGCATATGCATGGAGCAGCAAGCACCTGTCGCTCACGCAATCCTTCCCTGATACGCAAGCCGGGCTTGAGCAGTTTGTCGAGTACCTGAAACAGCATCCATTCCCGCATCTCATGCTGGTTGACGTGGTGGAAGAGGATTTCCGTCTGGAAACCATACCGCATGTACATGGACGCAAACATGACGAGCTCATCGAGCGCAAGCTCGACTGGCATTATAAAAACCTGCCGTTCCGCCTCGCCATGTTCCGGCAGCGACTGGAGTCCGGCAGGCGCGACGACGAAATCCTGCTCTCCGCCTTGACCAACCAGCAGCATCTTGCCCCATGGCTGCAATGCATCCAGTCCACCGGCAGTCCGCTCGCCGGCATGTATACCCCGGCCTATCTCGCGAACGAATTGCTCCAGCAAGCGCGGCACGAGCACGTACTGCTGCTGACCTGGCAAGCAAATTCCGGGCTCAGGCAAAGCTATTTCAGGAACAGGCACCTGTGCCTGTCGCGCCTGACGCCGGTTGAAGCTGAAAACGACTTTCCCAACCAGGCTCACAACGAAACCCTGCGCTTGATGCGCCACCTGGAAAATTCCGGCCAGCTCAAGCCCGATTCAGTGCTGAATGTTTACCTGGTTTGCCGTGAGGCCGACTTTGCCAAGCTCACCGCCCTGCCCGATCACCCTACCAATATCCGCTACAGTTTCCTCGATATCAGCCGGGCCGAAGCCGGGTCTGGCATCCATGGGCAAACACTCCTTCCGGATGCAACACTGCTCTATCTCAACATACTGGGAAATAAACAGCCGCCGGTCCAATACGCGCCTGAAACCCACACCCATCATTACTGGCTATGGCGACAACGTAACCGGCTCAAGACAAGTGCAGCCGTATGCCTCTTCGCCGCACTGGCGATCAGCACCGCCATGCTCGTCAAGACGCACAATTACAGCCAGGAAATACAAGCCCTCCGCCAGGAAACCGACCGCTATTCTGCACAAATCGAATCGCTGCTTTCCACACGCCCTGCCACAGCGGTATCCATTGATGAAATGAAAAGCGCGGTTACTTTTTTCGATTCCCTCGACAAGCTCCTCCCGCCCCCGGAAGCACACCTGCATAAACTTGCTTTTGCTCTCGACCAGCATCCGCAAATCCTCGCACAAAAAATAGGCTGGCAAACAGACATCGGCAGCACGAACCTGCCGGACAATCCGCACCACACCATACGCTTTGAGGGAGAGCTGGCTGGCTTCAGCAACGAATACCGGGATGCACTCAGCTATCTCGAACAGTTCAAGGCTGCACTCGAATCCCAGGGGCTGACCGTCATCAAGCAAAGCTTACCCGTGGACACTTCAGTCAATGGCAACATCCACGCCGAGCAGGGCAGCGAAATATCCGCCCTGAAATTCAGCCTCGAGCTTAAGTCCCAATGAGGCCCTATGCAAAATCGGATTGGACCTATCTGCGGCATAGCCTGCTGCTGTTCCTGCTTTGCCTGCTCTGCGGCGCAGCCATGATATGGCTATCACTCACCTTTCTTCAGCACACCCAGTCCGCCCTGGAGCAAGCCAGGCTCCTGCTCGCGGCCTCGCGCAACCGCCTCGAAATTGTCCAGGATGAATCTGCAAGGCTCCCCGTGTACAGCGCCAGATATAGCGAGCTATCCAGCCAGAAAATCCTGTCCGGAGAAAACCGCCTCGACCTGCTGGAGTCGCTCGAGCGTGCCGGAAAACATCACAAGCTCAGGAGCCTGCGCTACAACATCACCCCGCAGGAAGCCTATCTCCACGCAGGAAGTGGCAAGCAAGGCATGAACAGCCGCATCAGCAAACTGAACTTGCAGGCCGAACTCATCCATGAGGTTCAACTGCTGGACTTTCTTTCCACTTTGCGCGCTGAAAGCAACGGCCTGTTTGTTGTTACCGGATGCACACTGGAGCCCAACACTCCCAGTGGACCACTCCCTGAAAACAACCTCTACCCCCTGCATGCGGAATGCAACGGCGGCTGGATCACCATGCAATACGGCCTGTAGCCATGAATGTGCCCGCGCTCTCCCTCCTGATGTATAGCCTGCTTGCAGCAGGCAATGCCGCCACCGAACCAATGGGCCGCCTGTTCTTCACCCCTGCCGAGCGCGAGGAACTGGAAAGGAGTGCCGAAGCCAGCCTGAAACAGGAAAACCCCGCCGCACCAGAAGCATCGAGTCTGATCGTCAACGGCGTCATCAAACGCCGGGATGGCCGCAGGATTGTGTGGATCAATGGCAAACCGCTGGAAATGGAAGCCAGCGACACCCTGTCGATTGTGCATGTCCCGGCCGAAGGCAAGCGTCCTGCAATTGACGCCCGCGTCGGCCAGGCCGTGCCTTTGCACCCACAGGGCATCTCGCCAGCCGCAACGGTCCCGCCGCCATGAATACCAGCCCTGCCGCCCTGCCACCGTGCTCAGACCAGACCGGCGCGGTACTGCTGATCATGCTGTTCATCATGATTTTTGCAACCATTGCCTTGCTGCTGTACTCACTCAGCCCGGCCCGGCTGCAAAATGTGCGCAACCAGAAAAATACCCAAGTGCTGGCGATGGCAAAAGAGGGCCTGCTTGCCTATACCGCCAGCATTGCCCTGGCACCCACGGGCAGCAAAAAACCCGGCACACTCCCGTGCCCGGACACCAACAACGATGGCATTGCGGAAACCTCCTGCGGCAACGCTTCCGGCAGCACCGGGCAAAGTCTGCGCATCGGACGCCTGCCCTGGAAAACCCTGCAGCTTCCGGACCTGCGCGACAGCAGTGGCGAGCGCCTGTGGTATGCGGTTTCCAGCAACTTCAAGAACAACACGGTCATTGCCACCCTGAATAGCGACACCCTGGGCAGCATCACGATCCGGAATAGTGCAGGCAATATCGTCCACAACGGCTGCCTCTCTTACAGCCTGCCGCAATGCCCAACTCCCGGCAGTGCCGACGCACCTTATGGCACCGGCGCCGCGGCCGTCATCATCGCCCCGGGCGCGCCCTTGCTACGCCAGCCATCGGGAACACCACAAGATCGGAGTGCCTCAGGAATCAACAGCGCCGGCAACTTCCTGGATGCCACTACGATCAATGGCTTGTCACACGACAACCAAGGCTTCAGCGATTTTTCCAGCGCCGATGGTTTCATCCAGGGAGGCGCTTCCGATGCCGACCGGAATCCGCTCAACAACGACCAGCTTATTGCCATCACGCAGGAGCAGCTCATGTCCGTCACCCAACAGCGGGTTGCCGCAGAGCTCCGCCAATGCCTGAATGAGTATGCTGCAGTCAATGGCAATGACGGCCGCTATCCCTGGGCGGCGAGCGCAACAACAGTCAGCTATATGGATAGCACGGGCATGCTGTTCGGCCGCATCCCCGACACGCCTTTCGACAACACCGTAGCCGACAGCGGCGGACAGATGTTCAATACCTGGCTGGGAAACTGCAACATCAACTCAAACTCGGGCTGGTGGCTGAACTGGAAAGAGCAGGTGTTTTACGCCCTGTCGGATGCATACAAGCCGACCGTCCCCGCTTTTCCCGCCGGCTGCGGAACGTGTATCGGCATCAACTCGCCGAGTAATCAAGCCCGCTTCGCCATCATCATCGCTGGACGCAAGCTGGCAGGACAAGTCCGCACCACACTCGCGGATAAAGGAAAGGCTGCTAACTACCTGGAAGCTGGCAACCAGAATGCGAACCAGACCGGGAACTACACATTTTCCCGGCAGCCCTCCACCACCACTTTCAATGACACCGTGATTTTCCAGCCATGACGAACACTCGCCGCCACATGCCCGCCGGATTTTCGCTCGTGGAAATGGCGGTGGTATTGGTCATCGTCGGGCTGTTGTTAAGCGGACTACTGCCGGCACTCTCCGGGAAACTGGAGCAGCAGCATCGCAACGACACCCTGAAGCAAATCGACGACATCCGCGAAGCGCTGACTGGCTATGCCATCATCAACGGCCGCCTGCCATGCCCGGCATCGCCATCAATCAGCTCAGGTACCTCGGGCGCCGGAATGGCGGACTGCACGCTCAGCAGCGGGGTACTGCCTTGGGCCACGCTCGGAGTGTCCGAGACCGATGCATGGGGCAGGCGCTACACCTATGCTGCCGCCAGCAGTTTTACCTCGGCCAACTTCACCTTGACCAGCAGCGGAAACCTCAACATCAAAAGCGCCGCGACCGGTGGCGCCAGCCTGGCCCTGAACATGCCGGCCGTCTTCATTTCGCACGGCAGCAATGGTTATGGCGCCTATACCACGCAAGGCACCCAGATTCCGCTTGGCAACTCGGCGGATGAAACAGAAAACTCAAACGGCGATACGCTGTTTGTCGCACACGACCTGAGCCCGGCATACGACGATTACGTCACCTGGGTTTCCCCCAACATCCTGTCCAGCCGCATGGTCGCTGCCGGTAAACTGCCTTAAGCGCGTCGCCAGGTGGTACCCTGAGCGGAGTCCTCCAGCACAATACCGGCATCCAGCAATTCCTTACGGATACGATCGGCCTCAGCGAAGTTCTTCGCTTTCTTGGCGGCAATACGCGCCGCGATCTGCGCTTCGATGGCGGCATCGTCCAATCCGCCCGCCACGGTGCCGCCTTGCAGGAATTCTGTGGGGTCGCGTTGCAGCAGGCCCAGCACCCCAGCCAATGCTTTCAAGCGCGCTGCCAGTTCTCGGGATCTTATGCGGTTTACATCATTGGCGAGATCGAACAACACCGCTATCGCTTCCGGCGTATTGAAATCATCGTCCATGGCTGCTTTAAATCTCTGAGCGTGGGGGTAATCCCAATTCACCGGCTGTTCTTGAACTGGTGTCACTCCCCCAGGCACAGCCAAACCATATGGTGCCATGCCATATAATGACGACATCCTTACCGAATTTATGGCGGTATAAAGCCGCGTCAACGCGCCCTTGGCATCGTCGAGATGCGCGTCGGAATAGTTCAGCGGGCTGCGGTAGTGAGCGCGCAAGATGAAGAAGCGCACCACTTCGGCGTCGTATTTTTTCAGAACCTCACGAATCGTGAAGAAGTTGCCGAGCGACTTGGACATCTTCTCGTTATCCACACGGATAAAGCCGTTATGCATCCAGTAGTTCACGTACTGGCAGCCGTGCGCACCTTCGCTCTGCGCGATCTCGTTCTCATGGTGCGGGAACTGCAAGTCTGCGCCGCCGCCGTGGATGTCGAAGTGCTTGCCCAGCAGTTCCGAGCCCATAGCGGAGCACTCGATATGCCAGCCGGGACGGCCCTTGCCCCACTTGGAATCCCACTTCACTTCGTCGGCCTCGCTGTCCTTGGCGTGCTTCCACAGCACGAAGTCGAGCGGGTCGTTCTTGTCGGACGCCACTTCCACCCGCTCGCCCGCACGCAGGTCTTCCAGCGATTTTCCGGAAAGCTTGCCATAGCCGTCGAACTTGCGTACCGCGTAATTCACGTCGCCGTCCGCCGCTTTGTAAGCCAAACCGTTTTGTTCCAGTTGTTCGATCATGGACAGCATCTGCGGCACATATTGCGTGGCGCGCGGCTCGTGGTCGGGACGCTGCACACCGAGCGCATCGGCATCCTCGTGCATGGCGTCGATGAAGCGCTGAGTGAGCGCGTGAATGGATTCCTTGTTCTCCGCTGCGCGCTTGATGATCTTGTCGTCGATGTCGGTGATGTTGCGCACGTAGGTGACGTCATAACCGGAAGCCTTGAGCCAGCGCTGCACCATGTCGAACACCACCATCACGCGCGCATGGCCCAAGTGGCAGTAGTCGTACACCGTCATACCGCAGACGTACATGCGCACTTTGTTGGTTTCGATGGGTTTGAAGTCCTGCTTGTCGCGGGCGAGGGTGTTGTAGATTTTTAACATTTCACTTACCTATGCCGTCATTCCGGCGAAGGCCGGAATCCAGCGGGGTTATTTAAGATGCCTTTGGTTTTGTCCGTGCAAGGCACGGATTGTTTCTTTGACTGGATACCGGCTTTCGCCGGTATGACGACTCGCTGCCGACATGACGGCTAACAAATCGTGTCGTACAAATCCTTCCAATCTGGATTATTCTCTTCGATCAATTTCAGCTTCCACGCTCTTTGCCACTCCTTGAGCGCCTTCTCGCGCTGGATGGCTGACTCCATCGTCTCATGCATGCACTTCATACCAAACCAGTTGGTCCACACCGTACTGCTTGGTGAAGCCGTCAACAACGTGGTTCTTGTGTTCCCAAATCCGTTTGACCAGATTGGAGGTCACTCCGACATACAGCGTACCGTTGCGTTTGCTGGCGAGCAGATAAACGCAGGGCAGTTTGTTCATCACGCCTCCCCGATTTCGTCATACCGGCGTAGACCGGTATCCAGCGGGTTCAATTCCAAATGCAGTTGGTTTTGTCCGTGCTCCGCACGGGCTGTTCAATCAACTGGAACCGGCCTGCGCCGGTATGACGGTCAAGCTTGCTCTTTCGCCCATGAGTCCTTCAGCGTCACCGTGCGGTTGAACACCAGCTTCTTGCCCGGCTGGTGCTCGCGGCGGTCGGTGACGAAATAGCCCAGGCGCTCGAACTGGTAGCGCGTTTCCGGCGCCGCATCCTGTACGCAGGCTTCGACCCAGCCCTGCACCACCTCCAGCGAATGCGGGTTAAGGTGAGTAATGAAATCCACATCGCGGTCGCCGTCCGGCTCCGGCACGTTGAACAGACGGTCGTACAGACGGATCTCGGCGGGCAGCGCGTGCTCGCGCGACAGGAAGTGGATGACGCCCTTCACCTTGCGACCTTCCGGGTTCTTGCCCAGCGTGTCGTGGTCGATGCTGCACTTGAGCTCGATGACCTTGCCGCTCGCATCCTTCACTGCCTCGTCGCAGCGCATCACATAGCTGTGGCGCAGACGGATCTCACCGCCCAAGGTCAGGCGCTTCCAGCCCGCAGGCGGCACTTCGGCGAAGTCGTCGGCTTCGATCAGCAACTCTTTCGAGAACGGCACCATGCGTTTACCGAACTCGGGGTGGTTGGGGTGGAAATCGGCTTCGCGGGTCTGCGCGCCGTCGGCATTGGTGATCGTGACCTTGAGCGGATTGATGATCGCCATCACGCGCGGGGCGCGGGCTTCCAGGTCTTCGCGGATCGCGCCTTCCATGATCGCCATGTCGACGATGTTCTCGCTCTTGGAAACGCCGATGCGCTTGGCGAATTCGCGGATACCTTCCGGCGTGTAGCCGCGACGGCGCATGCCGCTGATGGTGGGCATGCGCGGGTCGTCCCAGCCGCTCACCTTTTTCTCGTTCACCAGTTGCAGCAACTTGCGCTTGCTGGTGATGGTGTAGTGCAGCTCCAGGCGCGAGAACTCGTACTGGCGCGGGTGGCAGGGGATGGTGATGTTGTCGAGTACCCAGTCATACAGCGGGCGATGGTCTTCAAACTCCAGCGTGCAGATGGAATGGGTGATGCCTTCCAGCGCGTCGGAGATGCAATGGGTGTAGTCGTACATCGGATAGATGCACCACTTGTCGCCGGTACGGATGTGGTGCGCACGGCGGATGCGATAGATGACGGGGTCGCGCATGTTGATGTTGGGCGAAGCCATGTCGATCTTGGCGCGCAGCACCATCGCGCCATCGGCGAATTCACCGTTCTTCATGCGGGTGAAGAGATCAAGGTTCTCGGCCACGGAACGGCTGCGGTTGGGGCTGTTCTTGCCCGGCTCTTTCAGCGTGCCGCGATATTCGCGCATCTGCTCCGGCGTCAGGTCGTCGACGTAGGCCAAACCCTTGTTGATGAGCTCGACCGCAAAGTCGTACAGCGCATCGAAATAGTCCGAGGCCCAGCGAACTTCGCCATTCCATTGGAACCCTAACCAGCGTACGTCGTCCTGGATGGACTGTGCGTATTCCTCGCTTTCCTTCTCCGGGTTGGTGTCGTCGAAGCGCAGGTTGCACGTACCCTTGTAGTCCTGCGCCAGACCGAAGTTCAAGCAGATGGACTTGGCATGGCCGACGTGCAGATAGCCGTTGGGCTCGGGCGGGAAGCGCGTGGCGATGCTCTGGTGCTTACCACTCGCAAGATCTGAATCGATAATCGTGCGGATAAAATTGGAAACTGGGGCCACTGCGGGTGTATTGCTGCTCATAGGTTCTGGATGTCAAAATGGATGCCGGATTTTACCTGAAAATTTCCCTGCCCTATCTGCCCATCGCCGCCAGGCCATATATTCGCAATGAAAAATAGGCGCTTATTTGATAGAATCCGCGACTTCAAACCAGAGCGTCCCTTGTGGGCAAAGATATTTAAGCCATTTTCCGGGGATTAGATTTGCCAATGAAGCCAAAAATGATCAAACGAAATACATTGGGCGCTGCCTTTATTGCGCTATTGCTGTGCTGCGCAAGCCCACTCTCCTATGCTGACAATTTGCAGGATGCCAACAAGCTGTTCAAGCAAGGCCAGAATGAGCAGGCACTGGAAAAAGTCGATGCCTACCTGTCTGCTCAGCCCAAAGACGCACAAGGACGCTTCCTGAAAGGCCTGATCCTGACCGAACTCGGCAAATCGGGCGAAGCCATCAAGGTCTTCACCGGCCTCACCCAGGACTATCCGGAACTGCCGGAACCCTATAACAACATTGCCGTGCTGTATGCCAACCAAGGGCAATTCGACAAGGCCCGGCAAGAGCTGGAAATGGCCATTCGTACCCACCCCAGCTATGCCACGGCCCACGAAAACCTCGGTGATATCTATGCCAAGATGGCCAGCCAGGCCTATGACCGCGCACTCCAGTTGGACAAGAACAACACCAACACCCAGACCAAGCTGGAAATGATCAAGGAGTTGTTCATCACTCATAGCACCAAGAGCGCGGTGCCGCATACCGTTGTTGCCGCACCGAAACCGGTTGTGGCGGCAGCTCCGGCAACTCCTGCGCAAGTGACTCCGCCGGTAAGCGAGCCCGCCAAGCCTGTTGCGGCAGCCACCCCGGAAAAATCACCGGTCAACGCAGAAGCTGAAATCCTGAAGACGGTACAAGCCTGGGCAGCGGCCTGGTCGGCGAAGAATGTAAAAAAATACCTGTCTTACTATGCGCCTGATTTCAACACCCCCGATGGCCTGAGCCGCACCGCATGGGAGGCGCAGCGCCATGACCGCATCAGCCGCCCGAAATCCATCCTCGTCGAAATCTCCAATGCCAAGGTCAAGCTGGAGGACAGCACACATGCCAGCGTCAGCTTCCGCCAGGGCTACCGCGCCAGCCATTTGCACTCACACGCCAGCAAAACCCTCAAACTGCATTTCAGCGCTGGAAAATGGCTGATTGTGGATGAGGTAGCAGGAGGTTAAGCCATGCGCCGCGCATTATTGAGCATTGCACTGCTTGCATCATTTATCCAGCCGGCGCGTGCCGGCGAAGACGAGTCCAGGGACATGGAAGCGCTGCTGGCAAAAAGCCTGCACGCCATCGGCAACAACAAGCTGGATGTGGCCTTGAATGAGGTCGACTCGCTGCTCAAGATCAACCCGAATTTCAAACTGGCGCAACTCGTCAAAGGCGACTTGCTGATGGCGCGTGCGCAGGCCATCAATTCTTTCGGCAATGCCCCGAACGCCCCCAAAGACCGTATTGAGGATTTGCGCGACGAGGCACTGGCACGCCTGCAGCGCGTGCAGCATCAATTGCCGACGAATGCCACACCGAAGTACCTGTGGCAACTGGATGCCTCGCAGCGTTATGCCATCGTCGTCGATACCAGCAAGTCCACCTTGTACCTGTACGAAAACGTCAATGGTGAGCCGCACTACGTTGCCGACTACTACATCACGGTCGGCAAGAAAGGCGCCGACAAGGTTTCCGAAGGCGACCAGAAAACCCCGTTGGGGGTGTATTTCATCAATGGGCATCTGGGGCGCGACAAGCTGACCGATTTCTATGGCCCGGGCGCCTACCCGCTGAGTTACCCGAATGAATGGGACCGGCACGAAGGTCGTAACGGACACGGTATCTGGCTGCATGGCACCCCTTCGGATACCTACAGCCGTCCGCCGCGCGCCAGCAACGGCTGCGTGGTGCTGACCAACGAGGATTTCCTGGAAATCGGCAAGCATGTGCAAATCGGCCACACGCCGGTGATCATCACCAGCCAGATGGACTGGAGCGACGCACAGGATCGCGAAGACCGCGATAGCCTGATGAAGGCAATCGAGCAATGGCGCGCGGATTGGGCCAGCATCAACACCGATGCCTATCTGTCCCACTATGCCCGCGACTTCTCCAGCGGCAACAGCAACCTGGCGCAATTCGGGCAGCAGAAGCGGCTGGTCAATTCCGGCAAGACCTGGATCAAGGTCAAACTGTCCAACCTCAGCATGTTTGCCTACCCCAACCAGCCCGGTTTGGTTGTAGTGGATTTCGAGCAGGACTATGACAGCAACAACCTGTCGAACAAGATGAGCAAGCGCCAGTACTGGATCAAGCGCAACAATAAATGGCAGATCATTTACGAAGGTTCCGCATGAACATCGCCCTCAGATTTTTTTCAGCCCTGCTGCTGGCCGGAATGTGCGTGCTCCCGGCCCACGCGGCTTCCATCCCTGCGCACAAAGGAAAGACACCCATGGTAAAACTCCACACCAATTTCGGCGTAATCACTCTCGAACTGAACGAAGAGAAAGCGCCCAATACCGTCAAGAATTTTCTGGAGTACGTTAACAGCGGCTTCTATGACGGCACCATCTTCCATCGCGTGATCAACGGCTTCATGATCCAGGGCGGCGGCTTTGAACCCGGCCTGAAACAGAAGAAGACCAACGACACGATCCAGAACGAAGCCAACAACGGCTTGAGCAACGAGGCATATACCATTGCGATGGCCCGCACCAGCGACCCGCATTCCGCCACCGCGCAGTTCTTCATCAACGTCAAGGACAACTCGTTCCTCGACTTCAAGGCCGAAAACAGCCAGGGCTGGGGCTACTGCGTGTTCGGCAAGGTTGTTGAAGGCAAGGAAGTCGTAGACGAAATCAAGAAGGTAAAAACCGGCAACAGCGGTTTCCACCAGGACGTCCCAGAAGAGGATGTCGTCATCACCAAGGCGGAAGAAGTACAGTAAGGATTTGGGAACCGGGAATTGGGATTCAGGAAAACCGAAATCCCGATTCCTGAATCCAAAATCCCAAATCCTCCATGCCGCACTCTCTTATCATTTCCGATTTGCATCTGCGCAGCAATTGCCCGGAAACCACGAAACTGTTCCAGAATTTTCTTGTCAGGCACGCATCCCATGCCGAAGCCCTGTATATCCTGGGTGATCTGTTCGAGTATTGGGCTGGGGACGACGACCTCGACGATGCGTTTCACCAGGAAATCTGCGCGGCGCTACGCGAACTGAGCCGCCGTGGAACGCGCATTTTCATCATGCACGGCAATCGCGACTTCCTGATGCGGGAACAATTTGCAGCGGCCTGCTCGGCCAGCCTGCTGCCCGATCCGGCGCTCATCGACCTGTATGGCACCCCCACCCTGCTCACGCATGGCGACGCCCTGTGTACCGACGACACCGATTATCAGGCATTCCGCAGCCAGGTACGCAATCCGGCCTGGCAACAGCAGTTCCTTGCGCAGCCGCTGGCCCAACGCAAAGCACTGATCGAGCAGGCGCGCGAACAAAGCAAAACCGAAAAGCGATACAAGACCGCCGAAATCATGGATGTCAATCCGGATGCAGTTTCCGCTCTGCTGCGTCAATTCAACTATCCGCGCCTGGTACACGGACACACCCACCGCCCGGCACGGCACAACGCAGTAGTCGACGGCCATGCTGTCGAGCGCTGGGTGCTCGGCGACTGGGATATACAGGCCAACGCACTGCGTTGCGCGCCTGGGCAAACGACCTGGGAAATATTCCCGGAATAATCCGCCTGTCCGCCGTTGCGCCCCTTACCATCTAGCATGCAATGCGCTATGCTTCGCCACCCACAGACGATTAAAACTACAAGTGCAGCATGACCCAGTCTGCTCCCGAAAATTCCGGGGTTACACTCCGCCACAAAGTGACGTTCCTGAACAGTGTTTTCCTGTTTGCCGGAAGCGTCGCGTTCTGCGTGGGCTTTTATCGCTGGCAGGCTTCGCCCCTGCTCGGAGGGCTCGATTTCCTGTTTGCAGCCGGCAACCTTGCCCTCTTCGTTTTCCTGAAACTGCGCCGGGAAAAAATCGACCTCATCAGCACTCTCACCCTGCTGCAGGGCTACCTGCTTTTTACCATCCTGTATTTCTTCGCCCCCTATAACGTCACCCGCATCGCGCTGTTCTTCCTGCTGGTCGCGTCGGCCGTGTTCCTGAAAGAAGGCTTCGCACGCCTGGGCTGGCTGCTCGTGACCCTGTTGACCATCCTGGCAGGGCGCCTGCTGCCTGGCATCGATACCGGCTATTCCAACTTCGACATCCTTTGTTCGCTCCTGTACCTGATGGCATTGTTTTTCATTTGCGGAAACTTCGCACTGTTTAAACACCGGAGCACATCGGAGGAGCGCGAACAGGCGCAGGCCGACGTGACGCAATCGAGGCAGCAACTGGATTCCGAACGCAAACTGTTCCAGACCATCCTCGACAACGCCCCGATCGGTATCTGGATGCTGAGCTCGGAACACAAACTCAAGTTCGTCAACAAAACTTTCTGCAACGCCCTTGGCATCCCGGAAGAGCGGCTGCTATCAGCAGCACACTATTCGGCGGTGCTCCCCTCCCCCATGTCGGAAAGCTGTATGACTTCCGATCGCGCCAGCCTGGAGCAAGCCCAGCCGCATCTTTCGACGGAATGGGTGCCCTTTGTCGATGGCAAAACCCACCTGTTGGAAATCACCAAAGTCAGGCTACAGGATGACGAAGGCCGCGTCACCGGGCTGATCGGACTTGCCGCCGACATTAGCGACCGCAAGCAGGCCGAAGAACGCTCACGCCTGACTGCCAAGATCTTCGAAAACACGCTTGAAGGCATCCTGATTACCGACGTCGCCGGGAACATCATCGAGGTGAACGATTCGTTCTGCAAGATCACCGGCTACGATCGCGCCGAGCTGCTTGGCAAAAACCCGCGTGTACTGCACTCAGGTCATCATCCGCGCGCGTTCTATGAAGGCATGTGGCAAACCATCTCCGCCACCGGGCACTGGTCGGGAGAAATCTGGAACCGCAACAGCCACGGCGACCTGTATGCCGAATGGCTGACCATCTCTGCCATCCACGACGAATCGGGCAAGGCCACCCATTATGTCGGCATCTGTTCCGACATCACGGTGCTGAAACAGCACGAGCGGCAACTTGAACGCATCGCGCATTACGATGCGCTGACCGGGATTCCCAACCGCACATTGCTCAGCGACCGCATGCACCAGGCGATCGCGCGCACCGCGCGCGAGCAGAACATGCTCGCAGTGTGCTACCTTGACCTGGATGGATTCAAACCCATCAACGACCAGTTGGGACATGAAGCCGGGGACCGGGTGCTGATCGAGATTGCACGACGCATCCAGCAAACCATCCGCGGCGGCGACACCGTTGCGCGTCTGGGCGGCGATGAATTCGTCATCCTGCTGCTCGGGCTGGAGCGCGGCGATGAGTGCATCCACACGCTGGAGCGCCTGCTGGCAAGTATTGCGCAAACCATCGAGATCAACGGCTCCGAATTTTCACTCAGCGCCAGCATCGGCGTCAGCATCTACCCGCTGGATGATGAGGACAGCGACACTTTGCTGCGCCATGCAGACCAGGCCATGTACCTGGCCAAACAATCCGGCAAAAACCGTTTCCACATCTACGACCCGGCGCTCGACCAGCGCACCCGCAACCAGCAAAAACTGTTCCGCAGCATCCAGGACGGATTGCACGAAGGCCAGTTCGAACTGTATTACCAGCCCAAGGTCGCGCTTGAGTCCCAGCAACTCGTTGGCGTTGAAGCCCTGATCCGCTGGAACCACCCGGAACTCGGGCTGTTGCCGCCCGGCGGATTCCTGCCCGCAATCGAGAATTCCGAACTCGACATCGCGCTGGGCGAATGGGTCATTGCCACCTCACTGGCGCAAATTGCGGACTGGCACCGGAACGGACTCAAGATTTCGGTCAGCATCAACATCTCGCCCTACCACCTGGAGTCTCCCGAGTTTATCGAGCGCCTGAAAACCCTGCTTGCCCAGCACCCGGACTGGGTTGCGCATCAACTGGAAATCGAAGTACTGGAAACCGTCGCGCTGGAAGACATCTCCAAGGTTTCGCACATCATCGAATCCTGCAAGAAATTCGGGATCGGGTTTGCGCTCGATGACTTTGGAACCGGCTACTCATCGCTCTCGTACCTGAGCAGCCTGCCGATCGACACGCTTAAGATCGACCAGTCGTTCATGCGCGACTTGGCGCGAGGCAAGCGCGACCACGCGATTGTGCTCGGCATCATAGCTCTCTCCAAAGCCTTCGACCTGACCACAATCGCCGAAGGCATCGAAACCCCGGAGCAATTCCGGACGCTGCTGGAAATGGGCTGCGACACCGGCCAGGGCTATGGCATCGCGCGCCCGATGCCGGCCCATGCCCTGCCCGCCTGGAGCCAGAAATATGGTATGGGCAACCTGCTTTCCCATATCGCCAACCTGAAGGAATAGACCATGCCACCACTATCGAATGTATTCCAGAATGTCGATATGCTGGAGTCGCTGCCGGCAATTCCGAAAATCGCACAGCAAATCCTCACCATCAATCTGGCAACCGATGAAGGCAACGAAAAACTGCTCAAGCTGGTAGAGCGGGACCCGGCTATCTCGGCCCGCATCATCGGCCTCGCAAACTCGCCGCTGTTCGGCACCTCGAGAAAGATCATGCGCGCGCATGACGCGACCGCCGTGCTGGGCATCAAGCGCATCAAGATGGTTGCCCTGAGTTTTTCCATGATTTCGTCGCTGACGCGCAACCCGCCCGGCCTGCTGAACGTGACCCACTTATGGCAGCACAGCATGGCCGTCGCGCTGGCCATGGATGCGCTTTCCCGTGCCATGCCCAAGGAGCTGCGCCCGCCCGAGGAAGACGTCTACCTCGCCGGCCTGCTGCATGACATTGGCTTCCTCGTGCTTGAATACATCGACCCGCAACGCAGCAACGCGCTGCATAACCGGCTTGCGCTGGAGGGAGGCGAAAAAGCCATCGAAATCGAGAAGGACATGCTGGAGATCAGCCACTGCGAACTCGGCGCCCTGCTCGCCCGTCACTGGAACCTGACGGAAAACATTATCACCGTGATACGCCATCACCACGATGCCTGCAACAGCGAACCCGTCACAGGCAACCTGCTGATCATCATGGCCAACATGGCTGAAAAACTGCTCCCGACCTTCGGTATGCAAAATCCGGTTGAGCACCCGATCACGCCGCAGGAATGGCAAGCATTGGGAATTTCGGAAGATCGCGTTGAGACAGTCGAGGCGGCGATGCGCAAACGCGCATCCGAGATCATTTCCGGCGTTCAGTAGCGTTTCTTACTTCTTGCCTTTGCATAAAGATTCGCACGGCATGCCGTTGCGGTTTTCGTCCAGGGCCTTCAGCCCGCAGCGATGCAGGTAGAAATCCGCCTCGCCACATGAAGCCATTTGCGCGCAACGCTTCTTGTTGCCGCAGGCCGCATCATAGAAAACACCACCCGGTTTCGGTGACGGCATGGACTGCGGCTCCCACTTTGATGCCGGGAGGGCTTTGCGCCACAACCACGGCGCCTCAGGACTCTGCTGTGCCCACAGGCCACGCCGCGCCTGCTGTGCTTCCGCCTGCAAAGCAATATATTCGCGGTTGCTGTGGAAGCGCGAATATTCCCAAGCCAGCCCGCGCTTGACCTGCTCGGCATTGACATTCAATCCATCGACCTGCAATAGCCCGACAATGCGTCCGTATTGATCCACCGCCTGGCTTTCAACACGCACCACGCGCCTGCCCACCATCTGCAGCAGCGAATCACGCGACTGCGGCCCATATGCCTGGTCTTTCTGCGAATTGGAGGACGTGTCGCCCAGCCCTGCATGCGCCACTTCCGGTGCGTCGATGTTCGCCAACCGCACCTTGAGCTTCTGGCCGCCGCGCAACACCATCACCGTATCGCCATCCATAACGGCAATGACCTTGGCGTCAAATGTTTCCGCCTGCGCGCCCAGGCTGGTTCCCAGCAGCAGCCAGCACAGCCATCTCATGTCAGGACGCTCTTGATGATGGCCAGGCTCAGCAACGTGTAGCCGGCCGCCAGGATGTCGTCAAACATCACTCCCAGGCCACCGTGCCAGGTCTTGTCGAAATGGCGGATCGGCTCCGGCTTCCAGATATCGAACAGGCGGAACAGCGAGAACGCGAGCACCTGCCAGAAAAAACCTGCCGGCGTGAAGAACAGCACCAGCATGAACGCGACAATCTCATCCCAAACGATGCCGCCGTAGTCCTCCACGCCCAGCTCCTGACCGGTGCGGTCGCAGACCCATACGCCGAGCGCAAACAGGCCGACCAGTATTATGATGAACAGTGCATCGGGAAAGCGCGGCGCCAAGTACCAATACAGCGGGAAACCGACCAGCGTCCCCATCGTGCCGGGAGAGCGCGGAAACAGCCCGGCGCCGAAACCGAACGCAAACAAACGCGCCGGGTGGCTCAGCACAAAATCCCAGTTGGGCAGTATCTTCAATTCAGTATCTGAAGTGGTCATATCCAATTTCCGTAATCGGCATCACGCTGCCATCCTCCGCGCGTACGATGCAGGCCGATTCTGAAGTAATGACGCCGATGCGTGTCAGCGCCACCCCTGACCGGGCGGCAATCCGGTCAATTTCGGCGCGCATGGCAGTCGGTGCGGTAAAGCATAGCTCATAGTCGTCCCCGCCGGAAAGGATACAACGTATCAGCAGGGAAGATTGCCCGGCACAGGAAGCTTCGCGGGCAAGGCCCGCTCCCACACCAGCCTGTTCGCCAACGGGTGTGGATTTTGTAGGCGCGGGCCTTGCCCGCGAAAGCCCCTTTCCAGCCTGTAACGCAGGCGGCACCGGCAGCGCGTCGAACGCCAACTCGGCCCCCACCCCTGATTGATCCAGGACATGCCCAAGATCGGCCAGCAGGCCATCCGATACATCGATCGCACTGCTCGCAATGCCGCGCAACGCCAGTCCCAGTTCAACGCGCGGCTGCGGCTGGTGCAAGCGTGCGGCACAGGCAGCGAACGCTGCTTCCGGCAGGATGATCTGCCCTTGCAGATGGGCAAGCGCCATGGCCGCTGCACCGAGCTGGCCGGATACCCAGACATCCTCGCCGGGGCGAGCCCCGCTACGGCGCAACGCACGTCCTTTGGGCACTTCCCCCATAATGGTGACACACAAATTCAACGGTCCGCGCGTGGTATCCCCGCCTGCCAAGTCCACACCATGCGCATCGGCCAGTGCAAAAAATCCCGCACTGAAACGCTCCAGCCAATGCTCATTGGCTTCGGGCAATGAAAGCGACAGCGTGGCCCAGCGCGGCTGTGCCCCCATGGCGGCCAGATCGGACAGGTTCACCGCCAGGGTTTTATGCCCCAACAGGTACGGGTCGGCATCAGCAAAGAAATGCGTGCCGCTGACCAGCATATCGGTGGAGACGGCAAGCTCCATGCCGTCTGCTACGCGCAACAGCGCGGCATCATCCCCAACCCCGAGCACGCAGCCGGGAGTGGGGCGAGTGAAATAACGTTTGATGAGATCGAATTCGGACAAACCTAACCCCATGAGTCAGCCACAGGAACCACAGAGGACACAAAGGGGTTATTGCTGCGCCGCAAGTTCTCGCCGATTTCTCTGTGGTCTCTGTGTACTCTGTGGCAAAGGTTGCTGATTTATTTTGCGCTGACTTCCGCTGACCGCACTTGCGCCGCCAGCTTGTCCAGCACGCCGTTTACATACTTGTGCCCGTCGCTGCCGCCAAAGGTCTTGGCCAGTTCCACTTCTTCATTGATGACCACCCGATACGGGACTTCCGGCATATGCACCAGCTCGTAAGCCCCAAGCAACAGTACCGAATACTCGATCGGGCTCAACTCCCCCAGGGCGCGGTCGATATGCCCGGCCACCAGCTCGGACAACGCCTCCTGCTGCTTCACGGCGCCATGCAGCAACTGGCTGAACAGCTCGACATCGTAGCGCCCCAGGCTTTTCTCATCGCGCGTGGTCTTTTCGATTTGCGCGACCGGCGTACCGGCCATGCGCCACTGGTATATACCCTGCAAAGCCAGTTCGCGTGCGCGATGACGGGCGCTCTTGGCCGGCGTAGTGCTTTCCCTGGTCGCGCTCATGCCAGCGCCTTCAACAGGTTGACCATTTCAATCGCCACTTCCGCTGCCTCGGCGCCTTTCACATTCATGCGCACTTCGGCCTGCTCATCAGTATCGGTCGTCAGGATCGCATTCGCAACCGGCACACCGCTGTGCAACTGCACCTCGCCCACGCCGCGTGCCGACTCGTTCGACACCACTTCGAAATGGTAAGTGTCACCGCGGATCACCGCGCCCAGCGCGATCAGCGCGTCGAATTTCTTGCTCTGCGCCATCGTTTGCAATACCAGTGGTATCTCCAGCGCCCCCGGCACCGTCGCCAGCGTGATGGCATCCTCACGCACACCAAGCTTGACCAGTTGCGCGCGACAGGCAGCCAGCAATCCCTCGCACACCGTCGTATTGAAGCGGCTCTGCACGATGCCGATGCGCATTCCGGCGCCATTCAGGTTTTTTTCGATTTCTTTCATTTCACTTCCCTGCTTTGACAATATCCAACCACTTCCAGACCGAAACCGGCCATGCTCGGCAACTTGCGCGGCGTAGCAATCAGGCACATCTTGCCCACGTTGAGGTCACGCAGTATCTGCGCGCCGATGCCGTAGCTGCGCGGGTCCCAACGCGCCTGGTGCGGCTCGGGCTGCTCCGCTGCGCGCGCCAGCAGGCCCGCCGAAGTTTCATCATGATGCATCAGCACCAGCACACCGGCAGGCGCCTGGCTGATACGCTGCATCGCATCGTGCACGCTGGTCGCGCCGGGGTAACTGGCCTGTTCCAGGAAATCCATCACCGACAACGGCTCATGCACTCGCACCAGCGTTTCCCTGTGCGGCTCGATGCTCCCCTTGGCCAGGGCCAAATGAGTCTGCTGCGTCGTTTTATCGGTATACACATGCAGGTCGAATTCGCCATAAGCGGTCTGCACCTTGCGGCTGGTTACGCGCTCCACCAGCTTCTCGTTATGGCTGCGGTATTCAATCAGGTCGGCAATCGTGCCGATCTTGAGGCCATGCTGCTTGGCAAACGGGATCAGGTCGGGCAGGCGCGCCATCTCGCCGTCTTCCTTGAGGATTTCGCAGATCACCGCAGCAGGCGTCAACCCCGCAAGCTGCGCCAGGTCGCACCCCGCCTCGGTGTGGCCCGCGCGCACCAGCACGCCGCCGTTCTGCGCACGCAACGGGAAAATATGCCCCGGCTGCACAATGTCGGACGGCTTGGCGTTGCGATTCGCCGCAACCTGGATGGTGCGCGCGCGATCCGCTACCGATATGCCGGTGGTCACACCGCTTGCGGCCTCGATCGAAACCGTGAAATTAGTCGCCAGCGGCAAGCCATTGGCACTGACCATCAGCGGCAGGTTAAGCTGTTGGCAATGCGCCTGGGTCAGCGTCAGGCAGATCAGGCCGCGACCATGACGCGCCATGAAATTGACTTTTTCCGCCGTGACAAATTCAGCCGCGCATAACAGGTCGCCCTCGTTCTCGCGGTCCTCCTCGTCCACCAGCACCACCATGCGCCCGGCGCGGATTTCCTCGATAATTTCCGTGATTGGTGCAACTTCGGTCATAGTCCCAACTCTTTCTCGCTCTGCTGCATACGCTCAACGTATCGCGCTATCAAATCTATTTCGAGGTTCACCTTGCTGCCCGCCGCCAACTCACTCAGCGTCGTCACCGCCAGCGTGTGCGGAATCAGGTTTACCTCGAACTCCGTACCGGCTACCCGATTCACCGTCAGGCTCACGCCGTTGACCGTGATGGAGCCCTTCATCGCAATATATTTTGCCAGCGCTTGCGGCGCACGCATCGCCAGGCGCCAGCTTTCGCCGATGTCGCTGAAAGCCACCACCTCGCCCACGCCGTCGACATGCCCGCTGACCAGGTGGCCGCCAAGACGGTCGGCAAGCCGCAACGCTTTTTCCAGGTTAACCCGCGCCCCCTGTTTTTCCAGCCCCACTGTGCAGTTCAAGGTTTCGCGCGAGACGTCGACGGTGAAGGTTTTACCTTCAATTTGCACCACCGTCAGGCACACCCCGTTCACCGCGATACTATCGCCCAGCGCCACGTCTTCCATGCCCAGCGCCTGCGTCTCGACATGCAAGCGTAAACCGCCATCGCGGTCCTGCACCCGGCTGATCGTTCCCACATCCGCAACAATTCCGCTGAACATCCTTATCCTTTCCTGATTCCGGCGCAGATACGCAAATCCGCGCCGACGCGGCGCACATCGCGCCACTCCAGATCAATCCGCTGCTCCAGTTCGCACAACTCGCCCAGCGCCGCCATGCCCCGCGCCATATCCCCAAGCAACTGCGGCGCCAGGTACATAATCAATTCATCCACCAGCCCTGCCTTCAACAACGCGCCGTTCAGCGTACGCCCCGCCTCCACCAGCACCTCATTGCAGCCGATGCCGGCCAGGTGGCGCAACGCTGCAGCGACGTCCACGTGCCCGCACTCATCGGGCAGTACCGCCACTTGCGCACCGGCTCGCTCCAGCTCGGCGATCTTTCCGGCAGCCGTGCTCGCGGTAATCACCAGCACCGGGCCGCCCTGCAATATCCTGGCCGTGAGCGGCAGCCGCAAATGGCTGTCGAGCACCATGCGCAACGGTTGGCGCGATGTCTCGACATCGCGCACCGAGAGCTGCGCATCATCGTGCAGCACTGTCTCTATCCCGGT
Organism: Pseudomonadota bacterium; assembly: GCA_021848465.1. Lineage (GTDB taxonomy): Bacteria > Pseudomonadota > Gammaproteobacteria > Burkholderiales > Gallionellaceae > JAJZUP01. Next base: position 194,667 of record JAJZUP010000004.1, on the reverse strand, counting down.
CAGCACCGCACAGGAGCGCGCCCGCCAGTAATGCCCGTCACGCCGCGCCGCCGCGCCGGTAATCCACTGGCTGACACCATTTGCCAGCGCGGTGCGGCCGTCCAGGCTCATTGCGATCTTGCTGCGCACCCACGGCATGCCGCAGGTCATGCGCTGCACAAAGCCCACGTTCAGTGCGCGCGCTTCGGCTTCCATCAGGCCGCATTCGACCGCAATGCCGGCCGCGCGCAATTTCTCGATCCCGCGTCCGGCAACCAGCGGGTTGGGGTCCAGCATCGCCACCACGACCCGCGCCACGCCGGCCGCCACCAGCGCATCCGCACACGGCGGGGTACGCCCATGATGGCTGCATGGCTCCAGCGTCACATAGGCGGTTGCGCCGCGCGCTGCCTCACCGGCCGCACGCAATGCGTGCACCTCGGCATGCGGCTCACCGGCACGTTCATGCCAGCCTGCGCCAACCAGCTTGCCGTCGCGAACCAGCACGCAGCCGACGCGCGGGTTGGGCGTGGTCGTCAGCAGACCGCGCTCGGCAAGATGCAATGCCTGCGCCATCCATGTGCTGTCCGCCGCATCCATGGTCAATCCGTCTTGCGCCGTTTGACCACCGGCTTGCTCACCGCATCAATTGCATCGGAAAAATCGCCCACATCCTGGAAGCTCTTGTACACCGAGGCGAAACGGATGTAAGCCACCTTGTCGAGCTTGAGCAGTTCCTTCATCACCAGTTCGCCGATCTGGCGCGACGCAATTTCACGCTCGCCCAGCGCAAACAGCTTCTGGGTCACATGCTCGATCGCGGCATCCACCAGCTCCGTCGGCACCGGGCGCTTGTGCAGCGCACGGGTAAAGCTGGTGCGCAACTTCTCCTCGTCAAACTCCGAACGCATGCCGTTCTGCTTGACCACCTGCGGCATGCGCATTTCAACCGTCTCGTAAGTGGTAAAACGCTTGTCGCAAGCGAGACAACGGCGGCGACGGCGAATGCTGTCACCCTCCTCGTTCTCGCGGGTATCGATTACCTGCGTGTCAGGATGCTTGCAGAAAGGACATTTCATAAGAGAAGGGAGAAGGGAGAAGGGAGAAGGGGAAAAGCCGGCAGGCGGGAACCCGCCATTACCCTCCCCCCGTCCCTCTTCCCCCTTCTCATGCTGTTAGGCTCCGTATACCGGAAACGCCGCGGTCAGCTTCTTCACTTCGCCCACCACGCGTGCAATCACGGCCTCGTCGTTCGGCGCGTCCAGCACGTCGGCGATCAGGTGTGCCAGCTTTTCAGCTTCCAGCTCCTTGAAGCCGCGCGTAGTCATGGCCGGAGAGCCGATACGGATACCCGAGGTCACGAAGGGCTTTTCGGGATCGTTCGGGATGGCATTCTTGTTCACGGTGATATGCGCTTTGCCCAGTGCCGCTTCGGCATCCTTGCCGGTCAGCTTCTTGGCGCGCAGGTCGACCAGGAACACGTGGCTGTCGGTGCGGCCGGAAACAATGCGCACACCGCGCTCGACCAGCACCTTGGCCATCACCTGGGCATTGTGGATCACCTGTTTCTGGTAGTCCTTGAACTCCTTGCTGGCAGCCTCCTTGAACGCCACCGCCTTGGCGGCGATCACGTGCATCAGCGGACCGCCTTGCAGCGACGGGAAGATCGCCGAGTTCAGCGCCTTCTCATGTTCGGCGCGGGCCAGGATCAGGCCACCGCGTGGGCCGCGAAGGGTCTTGTGCGTGGTCGTGGTCACGAAGTCGGCAATGCCCACCGGGCTGGGGTAGCAGCCTGCGGCAACCAGACCGGCATAGTGCGCCATGTCCACGAACAGGTAGGCTCCGACGCTGTCGGCAATCGCGCGGAAACGTTTCCAGTCGATCACCAGCGCGTAGGCGGAAGCGCCCGCCACGATCATCTTCGGCTTGTGCTCGTTGGCCAGTTTCTGCACCGCGTCGTAGTCGATCTCTTCCTTGTCGTTCAAACCGTAGGTAATCGCGTTGTACAGCTTGCCGCTAATATTCACGCTCGCGCCGTGAGTCAGGTGGCCACCGTGCGCCAGGCTCATGCCGAGGATAGTGTCGCCGGGCTTCAGCACGGAAGCGTACACGGCCTGGTTGGCTTGTGAACCAGAGTGCGGCTGCACGTTGGCATATTCGGCGCCGAACAGCGCCTTGGCGCGATCGATCGCCAGTTGCTCGGCGATGTCCACGTATTCGCAACCGCCGTAGTAGCGCTTGCCGGGATAGCCCTCGGCGTACTTGTTGGTGAGCTGGCTGCCCTGGGCTTCCATGACCGCAGGGCTGGTGTAGTTTTCCGAAGCGATCAGCTCGATGTGGTCTTCCTGGCGACGGACTTCGCTCTGAATCGCACTCCAGAGTTCCGGATCAGTGACGGCAATGGTATTTTTGCGTGAAAACATGACAGCCTTTCAAAGTGGATACAAATTCGGAAAGGCGGCATTTTATCACGCCGCCCCAAATACGGGAGGAGCGGCTTTTCGTGAGCGCATATTTCGTGGGAGCGGCTTCAGCCGCGAATGCGCACCATGCCCCCCACAATTCTTCGCGGTTGAAACCGCTCCTACCGGGAATGCGGTTTTCGTGGGAGCGGCTTCAGCCGCGAAAGCTTGGCGGGATTCACAGGGAGCTTTCGCGCCCCCCCCGTAAAGGGGACGCCGGCGGGTCCCCGCTGCTGCGCAGCGACCCTACCGCAGCAAGTTCGCTCCTACTGGGAAAGCAACGAATCAATCAATGCCCGGCTATGGACATGTTCTCGACCAGGATCGAGCCGCACTGGCGCGCGCCCTGGATCAGCACATCGTTGCCTATCCCGACAATGCCGAGGTAAATATCCTTGAGGTTGCCGGCAATCGTGATCTCTTCGACCGCATACTGGATTTCGCCGTGCTCGACCCAGAACCCGGCCGCACCGCGCGAATAGTCGCCGGTGACAGCATTTACGCCATGCCCGAGCAACTCGGTCACCAGCAACCCGCGTCCCATTTTTTTCAGGAGGGCGTTGAAATCCTCGCCGCTGGAGCGTACCAGCAGGTTATGGCTGCCGCCGGCATTGCCTGTGCTCTTCATACCCAGCTTGCGCGCTGAATAGCTGCCGAGGAAGTAGCCATTCAGGCGCCCGGCTCCGACGATTGTGCGCCGCTGCGCCGTGACGCCTTCGTCGTCGAAAGGGCTGCTGGCGAGGCCGCGCGGAATATCGGGCACATCCTCGATTTGCATCATGTCCGAAAATACCTGGGTATCGAGACGATCGAGCAGGAACGAGGCTTTGCGGTACAAGCTGCCGCCGCTGACTGCCCCGACAAAATGACCGATCAGGCTGGCCGCCACCGGCGCCTCGAACAACACCGGACATTGCATGCTTGAGAGACTACGCCCCTTCAGGCGGCGCACGGTGCGCTCGGCCGCAATACGCCCGACCTCCTCCACCTTCAATATCTCGGCCGCGTTGCGCGCCACGCTGTACCAATAATCGCGCTGCATCGCCTCATCCTTGCCCGCGATCACGGCACAGCTCACGCTATGCCGCGAGGTCGGGAAGCCACCCATGAAACCAAGGCTGTTCGCATAAATGAAATGCGCTTCATGCACGTTGACCGTGGCGCCTTCGGAATTGTTGATGCGCTTGTCCGTCGCGTAGGCAGCCGCTTCACACTGGCGCGCCAGCGAGATGGCCTGGTCCACGTTCAAAATCCACGGGTGATACAAATCCAGATCCGGGAACGATGTTGCCAGCATGTCCGCGTCCGGCAGCCCGGCACAGTCATCGCTGGCGGTGTAGCGCGCGATGTTCAGTGCCGCATCCACGGTGTCGCGCACCGCTTGCGGCGAAAAATCGGAGGTGCTGGCATTGCCGCGCTGCTGCCCGATATACACCGTGACGCTCAAGCCCTTGTCGCGGTTGTACTCAATGGTTTCCACCTTGCCATGCCGCACGGTGACGCCCTGCCCGAAGCCATCCGACACTTCGGCGGCAGCAGCACTGGCGCCCTGTTTGCGCGCATACCGGATCATGTCGTTGGCGATTTCGCGTAGTGTGTCGGAGTGGTGGGAAAAGCGGGTTTCAGGCAAGACGATGGCGCTCATAAACAGATTTTCAAGCTAGGCTAAGTCGGAAGGCGCTATCATAGCAACATCCGTTTATCTTTACCGCACTACTATGGAACACGATCTCGACGAACTGCCCGAACGCCCGCCCAGCAAAACCAAGATGAAGAAGCACATGCACGATTTGCAGGACATCGGCGAGCAACTGGCAGCCCTGAACAAAGACCAGCTCAACGAACTGGATTTACCGGAAAACCTGCGTGAGGCAATCAACGAGGTCAAACGCTTCACCAAGTTCGGCGCAATCAACCGCCAGATGCAATACATCGGCAAGCTGATGCGCGACGTGGACACCGCGCCCATCGTCGCCAAACTCGAAGTGTGGAAAGGCAACTCACGCCAGCATACGGCGTGGCTGCACCAGGTTGAACGCTGGCGTGACCGCCTGCTGGAAGAGCCGGACGCCCTGACCGAGTTGCTTTCCAGCTACCCGCAGGCGGATGCCCAGCACCTGCGCGCGCTGATCCGCAATGCACAAAAGGAAAAGCTGGCGGGGAAGCCCCCTAAGAACTACCGCGAAATCTTCCAGGCACTCAAGGATATTATTCCCGAACATCTGTAAACAGAAACGCATGGTGCGGTGGCTCGCCGCGCCATCCCGCACCAGCGGGCTACGCCCCACCGCGTCAGGCTTGCCCACCCAAGAACTATCGCGAAATCTTCCAGGCACTCAAGGATATTATTCCCGAACATCTGTAAACAGAAATGCATGGTACGGCGGCTCGCCGCGCCTTCCCGCACCAGCGGGCTACGCCCCTCCGCGTCAGGTTTGCCCGCCTAAGAACTACCGCGAAATCTTTCAGGCACTCAAGGACATCATTCCGGAAATGCTCTGAAGCAAGGGTATTCCCCTGCACGCTTGTGAACTGATCTTTCACATCCGCATAAAAAAACAAGGGAGGCCGAGGCCTCCCTTGCTGTTCCAGGCCGTACGGGCCGAGGCCCGTAACCAGCTTTATTAGAACAATGCTTCCATCAGCAGCGTAGTCGCTGTCTTGCCATTGTCGTTGGTCACACCAGCACCGGCAGGCAGTGTACCTGCAGCAGCCTTGTCCCAGTAGGAACCGGACTGCATGGTGTAGTTGATGCTCAACGAAATGTTCATGGCCAGGTCGTAGGTTGCGCCGACCATCACAGCATTGTCAGCCTCGCCCCACTGGTTACCAAAACGCAGGCCGCCCTGTACGGTTGCACCTGGAGTGAATTCCAGCGAGCCAGCCACGTTCAGGGAAGTCTTGTTGTTGACCGTGTCAGCGTTGAACATGTTGGTGGTCACAACACCGGATGTCAGGGATGCCGGAGCCACGCCATAGGAAGCATAGATACCCAATGGCATATTGCCTGCATCGCCCTGCATCTGGAAGTCGATGATGGTTGCATCAGCACGATTGGCGGTAACGGTCGAGTCGCCGCCAAAACGCTGGATACCAACAGCGGAGTCGAAACCAGCCATATCGAAGGTGTAAACGCCACGCTCGTAGTTCAGGGTCAGCGAGTTCGCGCCGGTTACAGCGTCGTTACCTGCCTTTTCCCACAAGCCCAGGTTCACAAAGCCCATGCTGTTGTTGGCAACGAAAGATGCGCCAGTTGCAGCAGTGGCGGTACCCAGATACTGGGCTGCCGAGGTTGCATTCAAGTGCTGACCGGCAGGGCCGCCGTTACCCATCAGCTTGTGCGTACCAGCCGCACCGGTGTTCAGGGTTTCGAAGCTGTATGCTACGCCCTGACCTTGGCTGGAGTGGATCGACAGACCAACACGCGATTCGCCCACCGGGAACAGCAGCAAGGTCTTGGTTGCGCCTACGACGCCACCTTGACTAGTTGGAGCACCGGCACCGCCGCCGCCCATACCTGCTTCAGCAATGAAGCCGGCGAATTCGGAAGCACGGCCACCCATGAACAGCGAGAACTCACCGCCGGTGGTCGGAACAAATATATTGGTACGGTTATCAGTACCGGACTGCTGCTCGATACCAGTGGTGGTGTACACCGCCATGTTCACGCGATCAGGAATCGACAGGTTTTCGCCTTCGACTTTTGGCTCTGCGCCCATCAGCGTATAGCCACTGCCCTTGAACGAACGGCCAAAACCATTCAGCAACGGAAAGTGCTGGAAGTGACATGCGGAACAAGCCATGCCAACCTGACGTGCAAATGCCGGAACAGCCGATGCGTCCGGAGCGAATGTTGCTGCTGCCATTACGCCTGCCAGAGACAGTACGATTTTCTTCATGCGTTTCTCCTCCATGGATTAAGAAAGCTTTTCGCCGGCCTGTTAAACCCCTCGTGCTACCGGCAAAAACTAACGATGTGCACAAGCGGAGGCGATGCTAGCAATGCGAATGTCAAAGAAACGTCAAGGGAAATCCCAATTGTGTCAATTCTGCAACAATTGAAAAAATCGGTTAAATGCATGACAGAGCGAAGCAAAACTCAGGACACAAGCTACGCGCACGGTCATTCCGGCGCAGGCCGGAGTCCAGCGCCGTTATTCAATATGCCGTTGGTTTTGCGCCACAGAATGGGGCCGGGAATTGACTGGATTCCGGCCTGCGCCGGAATGACGGAATAGCAACAGTGCGATACTTTATAAAGATCGAAACGCCTCAGTGAGACCCTTTCGAGTTGAATTTGACGGTGATTGCAGTACCTTCGCCTTCAACACTTTCGATTGAGATCGGCCAGTCATAGCGCTCGCAAATGCGCTTGACCAGGGATAACCCCAAGCCCGCGCCGATGCTCGACGCTCCTTTGAAGTGCCGCTCGAAGACGCGCTCCAGCACTTCATTTGACATGCCAAAACCCGTATCGCTTACCTTGAAACCGTGCTGATTGAGCTGCACGCTGACCCGCCCTGCGCGCGTATTGTTGAATGCGTTGCGCAGGAGGTTGCCGAGCACGATCTCCAGTAGCGGGCGCTCCACATCCAGCAATACATTGCCTTGAATATCAGCCTCCAGCTCAATCGGCCGCCCCTCGATCAGGTGGCGATGCTTGTCGATGCAGTACGTTGCAATCCGCCCGGCATCGCACGCCTGGATGCTGGATGACATCTGCCGCTCGCGCGCAATCAGCAGCAAGGCCTCGGTCAGGTCCACCATATCGAGAGCGCCGCGCTTGATGCGGGCAACGCGGGCTTTCTGCTTTTCATTCAGCAAATCATCTTGTTCCAATATCTCCGCCGCCCCCTGGATGACGGCGAGCGGCGTGCGCAATTCATGGCTGACATCGGCGGTAAAATAATTTTCACGCTCAATAAACTCGCGGATGCGGCGCAAATACTGGTCGAAGGTACGCGCCAGTTCGCCGATTTCATCTTCACGCGCCAGCTTGCCTAATGCCAGAGTTGTGTCGTGCGGATCGGCCTGCGCCACTTGCACGGAAAGACGGGTCAACGGACTGATCACCCGCAACGCCAGCCAGAAGCCGATTGCCGCAGAAATCAGCGTCATGAACCCGACAAAAGCCGAGAGGATATGCACAAAGCGAGCTTCGCGCTGGTTCTGTTTGTCGGCGTCAAACAGCAGGAAATAGCGCGCACCATTGCGGTCGGCGACCAGCGCCCGATAATCAATCCCATCCATGCTGACATCATACTTGCCCGGGTAAAGAGAACGGATCGCCAGCGGAATGTTGTCTACCAGATAGCGCCGGGAAAGCACGTAGCCTTTGATGGAAACCGTATTGGGAGGAATAAAGTAAGTATTTCGCTCATAGCGATTAATCGAATCTTCCAGTTCGGCGCGCAGCGTCTCGTCCATCAGCTCGCGCCCCATCTGGTGTTCGGTGATATAGATCGCCAGCGAAAACAGCAAGCTCAGCAATGCCCCAAATGAAGCAAAAGCAAAAGCAACCCTGAAGCGCAGGCTATGCCTCAGGCGCATCCGGTGCCACCAACTGGTACCCGAAACCGCGTACCGTGCGGATCAGGTGGCGCTCGTAAGGCTTGTCTACCATGCTGCGCAACAAGTGCAAATGGGCGCGCAACGAATCGCTGTCCGGGCGAGCGTCTCCCCACACGGCATGCTCGACCTCCTCGCGGCTGACCACATTGGGCGAGTGCGCCATCAGCACCTCCAGTATTTTGTAGGGGATAGGCGGCAAGTCGATCAGCTCACCGGCGCGCCTGACCGTGCAGGCAAGCGGATTCAGGGTCAGGTCTTCCACCACGAGGCGCTCCTTGAGTTTGGATTCAACGCCGCGGCGCAGCAAGACGCGCAGACGCAACTCCACTTCGCGCAGTTCGACCGGCTTGACCAGATAATCGTCCGCCCCAGCCTCCAGCCCCATGATCTTGTCTTCGAGCGAGTCACGCGCGGTAATCATCAGGATCGGGGTATTCTTGTTGCTTTCTTCATGGAATTTGCGGCATAGCGTAATGCCATCCATGCCCGGCAACATCAGGTCCAGCACGATTGCATCGTATTGATTAACAAGGGCCAAGCGCAACCCGGAAACGCCATCGTCGGCGGCATCCACAATATGTCCTTTGGATTCAAGGAAGTCATACATATTGGCCGCAAGGTCACGGTTGTCTTCGATAATCAGCACGCGCATACAAAGTCTCCTGGGTATATTTGGACCAATAAAACGCACGCATCATATCATCGGCTTACACAAAAATAACAAGGGAGGCCGAAGCCTCCCTTGTTGCACTACGATATTGACGGGTTTTTAACCCAATCAAACCTGCTTAGAACAATGCTTCCAGCAGGAAGGTGGTTGCGTCCTTGCCAACTGGGGCTGCCAAAGCATCCCATGCTGTACCGGATTGCATGGTGTAGTTCAAACCCAGCGCGATGTTTTGCGAGATGTCGTAAGTAGCACCAATCATGTACGCATTGTCAGTTGTGGAGTTACCAACATTCGGTGTGAAGGTTGCGAAACGCACACCAGCCTGAACGGTTGCACCGTGCATAACTTCAACAGTACCAGACACGTTCAATGCAGATGCTGCAACATTGGTCTGTGTACCCGCGTTCAAACCAACGATGTTGGACCAACCGCCGGCCATCACGTTACCTGCAGAGCTAGCTGGTGCCAGACCGTAAGTTACATACAGACCGGTAGACATGCCGCCCATCTCACCTTGAGCTTGCGCGTCGATCACATTGGCATTGTAGTCACTGGTGCTTACGCCACCGTTCAGAACGGGAGACATGTTGCCGCTGAAGTGCTGCACGCCGAAGCCCATATCCCAGCCAGCTACGTCCATGGTCGTAGCGATACGAGCATAGGTCAAAGGCAGGTCGTTTGCGTTGCCGGTGCCAGGACCTGCAACAGCATACTTACCTACGTTGATGAAGCCCATGCTGTTGTTTGCAACCACGCTCACGCCAGTTGCGTTCTGGCGAGTACCGAGCCAGGAACCAGCATAAGCTGCAGTCACGTGTTGCTTGTTAGGACCAGCGTTACCCATCATTTTGTGGGTATCGGCTGCGCCAGTGTTCAGGTATTCGAAGCTGTAAGCTGCGCCCTGACCGCCGGTGTAGGCCACTACGCCCACGCGCATATCGTCAACCGGGAACAGCATTGCCAACTTGGCCGCACCGGTAGAAGCTGCACCAGCCACACCGAGTTCTGACAGGAAGCCTGCGTATTCGGAAGCACGACCACCGTAGAAGATCGACAGTTCGCCGCCTGCCGCTGGAACGCCCCAACGAGCCTGGTTGGCTGGCTGACCACCTTCGTTCTGCCAGTAAGCAGAAGACAGCACGGCCATGTTCAGACGATCAGGAATGTCTACCTTCACGCCTTCGTTTTCGCCTTCAACCTTGCCTTGTGCGCCCATCAGCGTAAACGCGCTGGACTTGAAGGAACGGCCAAAACCGTTCAGCAAAGGAAAGTGCTGGAAGTGGCAAGCAGAGCAAGCCATGCCGGTTTGACGTGCAAACACTGGAACAGCGGAAGCTTCGGGTGCGAACGTTGCGATTGCGGCAACGCTGGCCAATGCGAGAGCTACTTTTTTCATTGTTTCTCCTCGAGGAAAAAGTTAGTGAATTACAGCTATAGCCGAGATCCCCTTACGACTATGGACGCGCACAATACGGATGCGTTAAGAATGTGTCAAAAGTTTAACGGGCAAATGTTGCAAATTTGCAACAATCGATTTTGAGCAGTGGACGCAGGGGCGAGACCGGGTCTTGTGGAAGCGGGTCTTGTGGGAGCGGCTTTAGCCGCGAAGGGCTGAGGGGTGTACAAGGCGCTTTCGCGGCTGAAGCCGCTCCCACAAGCGGGTTGATATCAAGGGTTTCCTGCAGGCCCAAACTGTTGCACTGCCAGACATAAATCCTGCCATGCCTTGGCTTTTTCAGCCGGGCTGCGCAGCAAATAGGCTGGATGGTAGGTCACGATCAAAGGCGTTCCGTGATAATCATGGATGCGTCCGCGCAATGAACCCAGCGGGGCATCGCTACCCAGCAGGGCCGACGCCGCAGTTCGGCCGAGCGCCACGATCAGCTTGGGTTTGATCAGCGCAATCTGCCGCTGCAAATAAGGCAAACAGGAGGCCACTTCATCCGGCTCGGGGGTACGGTTATTCGGCGGTCGGCATTTGACGATGTTTGCGATATACACATTGTTGCCGCGCTTCAATTTGATTGAGCCCAGCATGCTGTCAAGCAGCTTGCCGGCCTGCCCCACGAACGGCTCACCGCGCACATCCTCGTCCGCACCCGGGCCCTCGCCCACAAACAGCCATTCGGCTTTTTCGTCGCCCACGCCGAATACAGTCTGGGTACAACCGGCACGCAACTTACAGGCATTGCAGTCCTTCACGCGCGCCTTCAATTCCGCCCAGCCTAATCCTCCACCTTCCGTAGGAGCGGCTTTAGCCGCGATGGGTGATAAGGTGCCTGGAGTAATGGCTTCGACAGGCTCGGGAGGGGCGACCATTGTGGTTTCGCGATCCTCAGTAACGCCGGACGTATCCGCAGCCAGCTCGCTCCTATGGTTTTCACCTTTCGTAGGAGCGCCTTCAGCCGCGATTGCTACTTCCGGGGGCCCCTCAGAATTCGCGGCTGAAGCCGCTCCTACGTTCACGGTCGCTTCGGGCTGTGCTGGCGCCGGCACGTCGCGCCGCACCCATAACGGATACAGGTTAAACTCGCGCAATACTGCTTCGTCCCGGATATTCAAAGTTCCCGCCCCATCAAGATCGCATCTTCTCTTTTGCCTGCAGCCGGATAATAACCGCGCCGCAAGCCTATTTGCACAAATCCGCACTCTTGGTACAGCCCGATCGCCGCAGTATTGGACGCCCTGACCTCCAGCACCACGCGCGACTTGCCCAATTCCAGCGCAAGCGCCAGCATGGCTTCCAGCAGCTTGCGCCCATAACCGCGGCGCTGCTGCTGCGCCGCGATCCCGATATCCAGCAGCTCTGCCTCATCCACGCCGGACATCAGCACCGCATAGCCGATGATCAAGCCCCCTTCCGCCTCGGCAACCTTGCAGACATAACCGCTTTGCAGCGCGTCGGTAAAATTGCCGCGTGTCCAGGGGTGCGCATGCACCTGCTGCTCGATGCCCAGCACCACTTCGATATCGCCTGCCGTCATGTCGCGCAGGATCATGCCGTACGCTCTATCGCTCACAGGTTTTCAACGCAACCTTGTCGCGCAGGTATAACGGCAAGGCCTGGGCCGCATCCAGTGCACGGCCACCGGCAAATTCAGTCACCGCCAGTGCGGCAACCGCCGCAGCTTGCGGAACGGCGCCCGCATCGACACTGTCGAGCAACCCGGCGTAACGTGTTTGCAAGGCCTCCCCGGCAACCGCAAAACCGCTCCCCACCCCATGCCAGCCGGCTCCGACCAGCATAGGTGCATGCTCTGCGTTACACAGGCAAGGCGCTATCGATTCTTGCCATTCGCCTTCGCGCAACTCGTAGGCCGCCAGGTATAGCTCACTCATACGCGCATCCAGCACGGCCAGCACCCGCTGCTTGCCGGAAGCCTGCGCCAAAGCCAACAATGTACACACTCCGACGATCTCGCGTTGCAAACCAAGCGCCAAACCTTGCGCAACGCCGCTGGCAATGCGCACGCCGGTAAACGAACCCGGCCCTTTGCCGAACGCGATCCCGTCCACCTCATGCAGACCGCAGTCCGCCTCATGGAGCAAGGCATCCACCATGCCCATCAGCATTTCGGAGTGTTTTTGCCCGGCCAGTTCGCAGCGCGCATGCACTACTCCGTTTCGCCAAAGCGCAACAGAGCAGTATTCGGTGGAGGTTTCAAGCGCGAGTATATTCATCGAAAGAAGCAGCAGGAACGCACCACATCACCGCAACAGCAACGCGATGGCTTGTGCGCCGATGCCTTCGCCGCGACCGGCATAACCGAGATGCTCGGTCGTCGTGGCCTTCACATTAACCGCATTCAATTCAATGCCGAGATCGGCGGCAATGTTCGCGGCCATTTGCGGAATATGCGGCGCCATTTTCGGGGCCTGGGCAATGATGGTGGCATCCACATTGCCGACGCGGTACCCGGCCGCCCGGATTTTCTGCGCCACATCGCGCAACAGGATGCGACTGTCGATGTCCTTGTATTTCGCATCCGTATCGGCAAAATGTTTGCCGATATCGCCGAGTGCGGCAGCGCCAAGCAGCGCATCGCAAATCGCATGCAGCAACACGTCGGCATCGGAGTGCCCGAGCAGGCCTTTTCCATACGGAATGTCCACACCGCCGATGATCAGCTTGCGGCCTTCCACCAGTTGGTGGACATCGAAACCCTGTCCGATTCTCATAATTCTCTCTCGATCAAATACAAAATCTTTTGCCACAGAGGGCACAGAGAGGTAGACGGGTTTTCTCTGTGTCTTCTGTGGCTAATTGTTTTTCGCTTCTAACAGCAATTCCGCTAAGCGGATGTCCTGCGGGTAGGTCACCTTGAAATTGGTCGAGTCGCCCGCCACCAGCTTGGGTGAAAACCCCAGCGCCTCGACTGCCGATGCCTCATCCGTCACATTGCGGCATTGCTGCAGCGCTTCCGCCAACACCCCAGCGCGGAACATCTGCGGCGTCTGCGCCTGCCATAATTTTTCGCGACTTTCGGTGCAGGCAATCCGCTGCCTGGCATCGGCACGTTTCAACGTATCCGCCACCGGCACCGCCAGGATGCCGCCGACCTCGTCATCACGCAGCTCATCAACCAGCTTGTCCAGATGCGCCTGGGTCAGGCAAGGGCGCGCCGCATCATGCACCAGCACCCAGTCGTCTGGCTCCAGCTCCGATGCCAGCAGACCATTGGCGACGCTTTCGGCGCGGGTTTGCCCGCCGCAATACAGCGGCTCCAGCTTGCCCGCACAGTGTGACCAGTCATAGCGCTTGAAATGCTCATCGTCGGGTGCCAGCACCACAAACACAGTGCTGATGTGCGCCGAAGCGCACAAGGTCGTCAATGCGTGATAAATCATCGGATGCCCTGCCAATTCGAGGTATTGCTTGGGCAATTCGCTACCCATGCGCGAACCGGAACCTGCTGCGGGAACTAAAGCGTAAAATTCAGACATACTCATAATTGTAATGGAATCTCACATGCCCCGCTCATGCTGCAGTCACCGGCCTTGACGACATTGAAGATATTCGCGTAAAACCTGCGGTGCACTTCGTCCCCTAATTTATCCATGAGCCTGCGTCTCTTCCTTATCCTTGTTTTTGCACTCGCGCTGTCGGCCTGCAGCGAAACCAGCTTGCTCACCAAACACGACTACCAGCGCAGCCAAACCGACCTCATGCGCGGCGAGGTCAATGACGCCCGGCTTGACCTGCCCAAGCGCGCCGAGCGGGGCACGTTCATCACCACCATGGAGCATACCTACCTTGGCTTGATACAGGGAAAGGCCGACATCGCCTCCTTGCAACTGCAAGCCAAGGCGCTGGAAGACCGCGTCCGTTACCACGTATCGCGCGAAGCCAAGACCTTCTTTTACCTGCAAACCCCTGAGGACTATTACGCTTCAGAGCATGAGGTCATCTGGCTGCATTTCCTGCTGGGCTGGGGCTATGCGCTCAAGGGGGACAATGAAAACGCCTGTGTCGAAGCGCGCATTGCCGGCAGCCTGCTGTCATTGCCGTGGAGTCCGAACGGTCATTTCGACGACCCCGCCATGCGCCTGTTCCTGGCCGACCTCTGGACCATGTGCGGTGACTGGCAAGAAGCCCGCGTTGACTTGCGCGCCGCCTGGGCACTGGACAACAGCCTGGCCTGGGCAAAGGAGTTGGCGAATCACGAATTTGCGCCGGCACACCTTTTTATCGTATTGGGCGGTCCCGGGCCGGACGTGGAATGGGCGCCGGAAATGACGCTGAATCCGCTACGTTCCGAGCGCAAGGTGATCTTCAGGTTACGCGGCCAGAAAAGCCCGCTCACAATTTCAGACCGCAGCGGCAAGCAAATCGCAGCGCATCTCAGCCCGGACGCCAGTAACTGGTACGCGCGCCACGTGGCGCGCGAAAGCGAACTGCATGAAGTGATTCTGGATTCGGCCTACGGCGGCAATGCCGCCATCAGCAGCGCCATTGCAACCGCCAAGATCACAGCATCGACCGGATTGGGATTCGGCATCGCGGTGGGGGGGACTGCGCTGGGGGCCGGCATCCTTTACCTCGGCGCCAAGGGAAACTCCGGCGATGTTGCTGCGGCTGGCGTGGCACTGATCGGAGCCAGCCTGAAAAAAGGCTGGGAAATCACCCAGGACGGTTACGAAGACAGCACCTCCGAACTCAAGCAAAGTCTCGACCCCAGCGAAAATTACCGCTTCGTGCGCTTCCTGCCGGAATACCTGTGGATGGGATGGAGCGACCAGCCCATCACTTTCCCGGTGACCCTGCAGACCCCGCTATCCGCGACTCTCATCCAGCAGCCCAGCGTGCTGAATGGTGCCCAGACTGTCAGCATCGGTTACCTGCCTGACGCCCGTTTTAACCGTTAGGGCGTGTTTATATTAATTGCCCATAGCCCCCTAAAGCTTCCCGCAAACATGCCGATAACGGTAACTGAAAGTTGCTTGTTTGTACGCATGCATGGGAGGGAATATGAAAAAGCTGCTGGTTATTGGTCTGGTTCTCTCCAGCCTCAATGGATGCGCCACGATTGACCGCTTCAGTTCCTACCAGGACACGCTGGAATCGGATAGTTCGACTGTCGCGGCCGACCTGTCCAGCGTCCAGTACCTGCAATCGCTGCCAGACGACAATGCTGCGGCCGCCTACACGGCTGCAACGCCTAGCACCTACCGTACCGCGCTGCGCAATACCCCCCAGAACAATACCGCTGCCGACGACAGTGACACCGACGACAGCTACGCGGACGACGATACCCAGTACAACTAGGGTACGGTGGCGCTCATTTTTCTCCCTGATTAAAACCGGTAGCCCACGAGAAAATTCGCACTCAGCATGGATGTCCGCTGGGTCAGCGGACTGAATTGCGCGCTACCCTCCAGCCGTTTGTAGGTGACCCCGGTACTTGAGAACCAATGCTTGTCGAGGTTATGCGACCACGACACCGACGCCGACGTACTCTTTTTGCCTTCTGCCGCAACATAAGGCGTCAGCACATTGCCCGACGCCAGCGCTTGGCCCGCCGTGACCCCGAAATAAGTCTGGTTATACATCGGATCGCCAAAGCTCATGGCACCGCCGATGCGAAAATGGTCCCGCTCGCCAAGCGGTAACGCCAAGCTATAACTGAAATCCCCATGGGTGCCGTAATCGCTGCTGGCCACGCTGGTATTCAGGGACAACAACCACAAGCGCAAATTCAGGAAAGCGCCGCCCTCAAGGTAATAGTCGATATTGCCCGTGCCATACAGGCGCGGGTCGGCGTCCTGGCTACGCGCCTGTCCCAGCGTTGAGCGGAGACCGTACTGAATAAACTTTGAATCGGAGAAATTAAAGCCGATGCCGCGTGCCACGCCGACAAAAAAACCGCCCTTGTTGTAATTCACATCCAGCAAGGGCAATACCCACAAGCGATTTTCTGCGGCCCCTTCGTAACGCGGCGCATAACCCACGCCGGATCCGAGCGAGACTTGCCAGTCACCGCCACGGGCGGCCGCAGACATTGCCACGCCCCAACATAACGGAGCCAGCAACACCCACCACACGCCTCGTTTTGAGTACCCGGTTTGCATTAGCGAAAGATCATCCTGCCCATAAGCACGCTCATCCCCTACAGGGACGCCTCATGAGCAGGATTATCGGCAATACGCCCCCATTCTGAATAGCCAAGCAACATGCAAATTTCCGGCTTTTTCGCGGCCTGCCACACGCACAGGTGGGCAGACCCTCTGGGGTTAATGCAAAGCCTGGTTGACGTGTAACAGGGCTGACTCGTCCAATCCGCCTACGGCAGCCTTCAGGCGCAGCTCGCTGAGCAGGTAGTTGTACTGCGCCTGGTACAGGTCGCGGCGGGTCGCGAACAATTGCTGTTGCGCATTCAGCACATCCAGGTTGGTGCGCACCCCCACCTTCTGCCCGAGTTTGCTGGCATCCAGCAGGCTCGTGCTGGACTTCAGCGCCTGCTGCAATGCCTGCACCTGCGAAATGCCGTTGACCACGCCCAGATAGGCTTGACGTACCTGCACCGTGACATTGCGCTTGGCATTTTCCAGATCCTGCTGGGCCTTCTCGCGGTTGGCCTCCGCCTCGCGCCATTTGGATTGTGTCGCGCCGCCCTGGAACAACGGCATGTTGAGCTGCACGCCCACCGATTTGCTGGTGGTATCGGCCGCGCCGTACCCGGTACCGTTGAACACGCCGCCGTTCGAGGAGTTCTGGATATAGTTCGCCACCAGGTCTACCGTTGGGTAATGTCCGCCGCGGTTGCGATCCACCTCCTTGTCGGCCAATTCCGCACTCGCGCGCGCAATCAGGATTTGCAGGTTGTGCTGCTGCGCATCGTCCACCCATTTTGCGACATCGTCCGGCTGCGGAGCCTCCAGCTTCAGCGAAGACTCCAGCGACCTCAGGCCGTCAACCTCGCTGTTGGTGATCTGCTGCAATGCACGCCGTTTGATTTCCAGGTTGCTCTGCGCGGCGATCAACTGTGCATCGGTCAGGTCATAACGCGCTTGCGCCTCGTAGGTATCGGTAATGGTTGCCGTACCCACCTCGAAATTGCGGCGCGCCTGCTCGCGTTGCTCGGCAATGGCCTGTTTCTGGGCTTCGGCCAGTTGCACGCTATCCTGCGCAACCAGCACATCGAAATAAGCTTGGGCAACGCGCACGATCAGGTCCTGCTGTGCCTGCTGGTATTGCGCATCGGAGATGCCGGTCTGGAGTTCGGACTCGGTATAGGCCAGCCAGTTCTGCTGCCGGAACAATGGCTGCACCAAAGTCACCCCGGCGCCGGATGAATTGTAGGTCATCTGGCGCGTCGCCCCGGGAAACTGGATCTGGTTGTCGTTGTAGGTTGAGTTGGCCGACAGTGTCACGCTGGGCAATATTGCCGCGCGTCCCTGCACCAGCTTCTCCTGTCCGGCTTGGCGCGACGCCTGCGCTGCGGCAATCACTGGATCCTGGGCCTGCGCTGCCCGGTAAACCTCCAGCAAGTCGGCCGCCCCCGCTTCCGCCTGTACTCCCATCACGCCCAAAATTGCCACTGCCATCATCGAAAGTTTCATCATTGCTCTCCTGTTTTCGCGGCTACAATTATTCGGCTACCCGTTGGCCGAAATCCGGCCTGATCTTGCGCACCATGCGGCGCAACCATTCAATCCCGTCATCCACATAGGTAAAGACCACGGGAATCACCAACAAGCTCAGGAATGTCGAAGTGATCAATCCGCCGATCACCACGATAGCCATGGGCGCGCGGAAGCTGCCATCCCCCATGCCGACATCCAGGGCCACCGGCAGCATGCCCGCGCCCATCGCCATGGTCGTCATGACAATCGGACGCGCGCGCTTCTTGCAGGCATCCAGCAAGGCCTCGGTGCGTCCCATGCCGCGATCGCGCCGCGACACGATCGCATACTCGACCAGCAGGATGGAGTTCTTGGTGGCGATCCCCATCAGCATGATCAGGCCGATCATCGAAGGCATCGAGATCGCCGTATGCGTCAGGAACAGCGCCATGAACGCGCCGGGAATCGACAGGATCAATGCCCACAGAATCGTCGCCGGCTGCATGAAATCCTTGAACAACAGCACCAGCACAATGTAAATGCACATCACCCCGGTGAACATCGCGAGGCCGAAGCTGGCAAACAATTCCTGCATCGCCTCGGCATCCCCTATCGGCGCCATCTCCACGCCTGCCGGCATGTTCTTGATCGACGGCAATGCCTTCACCGCCGCTTGCACCTTGCCCAAAGGCTGTCCAGCCAATTCGATGTCGAAACTGATGTCGCGCTGGCGGTCGTAACGGTCGATCTGTGCCGGGCCGCTCTCGATGTTCAGGCTGGCCACATTGCCCAGCATCACCGGCCCGCGCGCACCCGGCACCACCAGGCGCGCCAGCAAATCAAGATCCTGGCGCGCCGCATCGCGCAGCTTCACCACAATCGGCAATTGCCGGTCCGGCAGGTTGAGCTTGGCCAGCGACTGGTCATAGTCGCCATTGGTCGCCACACGCAAGGTCTCCGCGATCGCGCTGGAAGTCACACCCAAGTCGGCCGCCTTGGCAAAGTCAGGCCGCACCACCACTTCGGGACGCAACACGCTGGAATTCGACACCACATTGCCGATGCCCGGGATGGTGCGCAATTCCTGCCCGACTGTCAGCGCATGTTGGGCCAGCAACGCCCCATCCTCGCTGGTCAGCACCAGTTGGTATTTATCGGCGCCCGAGCCCAGCCCGACCTTGACGCGCACACCGGGCAACACGCGCATCGCTTCGCGCAACTGATCCTCTATCTGCTGCTTGCGCAACGAGCGCTCACCGCGCGGCTTCAACTGGATCGACAAGGTCGCCTTGCGCACATCGGCCGCGCTGGCCGGCTCGAATGCGTTGCCGCCGGTCGCCCCCCCACCGATGGCGGTGTAGACCAGGATGACATTCGGGTTCTGCATCACAATCTGGCGCGCCTGTTCGGCCAGGGCATAGGTTTGCTCGAAGCGGCTGCCCGGCGGCAAGGTCAGCGACACCTGCGTCTGCGACACGTTATCCTTGGGCTGGAAAGCGGTCGGCAACGTGCCCGCCAGCATGAACGAACCGAAGAAGAAAACGGCCGTCGCCAGCAAGGTTTTCTTGCGGTTATTCAAGCACCACTGTGCCCATCCCAGATAGATGGTTATCCATTTCGGCGTGTCATGATGTACACGCGGCTTGAGCAGGTAGGCCGACATCATCGGCGTCAGCAGACGCGCCACCACCAGCGAAAACAATACCGCCACCGCCGCCGTCCAGCCGAATTGCACGAAGAAACGCCCCGGCACCCCGCTCATGAACGCGGTGGGCAGGAATACGGCAACCAGCGTGAAGGTGGTCGCGATCACCGCCATGCCGATTTCGGCGGCGGCTTCCATCGCGGCGTCGTAAGGTTTCTTGCCCATTTCCAGGTGACGCATGATGTTCTCGATCTCGACGATCGCATCGTCCACCAGCACCCCGACTACCAGCGACAGCGCCAGCAAGGTCACCAGGTTGATCGTGAAGCCGAACACATACATCAGCGCAAACGTGGGAATCACGGCGAGCGGCAAGGCAGTGGCCGCCACGATGGTGGCACGTGCGTTGCGCAGGAAGAACACCACCACGATCACGGCCAGCAATGAGCCCTCGAAGATCATTTCCATCGAGCCCTTGTAGGTCTCATATACCTGGTCGACGGTGTTGAAAACTTTCTCTACCTTGAGTTCCGGATGCGCCTTCTGCAAACCGGCGAGCGCCTTGTCCACGCCCTGCGCCACTTCGACATCGCTGGCGCCGAGCGAGCGGATGATTTCGAATCCCACCACCGGCTTGCCGTTATGCAGCGCGGCGGAGCGTCGCTCGGCAATCGTGTCGCTGACATCGGCAACCTGGTCCAGCCGGATGTGACGCCCGTCGCGCAGGCTGATTTCCATTTCAGCAAGCTGTGCCGCGGTCTGCACGGTTGCCACGGTCCGCACGGATTGCTCCATCCCGCCCAGGTCGGTACGACCGCCCGGTGCTTCGAGCTGTATCTGGCGCAACTGGCTGGAGACCTCGGCGGCGGAAAGATTCAACGCCAGCAACTTCTGCGGATCGAGTTGCACCTGCACCTGGCGCGTCACGCCGCCGACGCGGTTGACCGCCCCCACGCCTTTGACGCCGAGCAACAGCTTGGTCATGTCGTCGTCGACGAACCAGGACAAGGCCTCCTCGCTCATGCCCGGCGCATCGATGGTATAGGTCAGGATGGGCTTGCTGCTAAGTTCGACCTTGTTGATGACCGGGTCCAGCATTTCCTTGGGCAAGTCGCTACGGATACGCGACACGGCTGAGCGCACATCTTCCAGTGCATCCTGCGTTTTGCGCTCCAGCCTGAATTCACAGGACACCACGGCGGTTCCGTCGCTGATGTGGGTGTAGACATGCTTGAGCCCTTGCAGGCCGGCCAGCACGTTCTCGATCTTGCGCGCCACCTCGGCTTCCATCTGGTCCGGCGAGGCGCCGGGCATGGTGGCAGTTACCGTCACCATCGGCAAATCGATGTCCGGGAACAATTGAATCTTCATCGCCTTGAAGGCCATGATACCCATGAAGGTGAGCATCACGAAGCCAAGCACGGCGGGGATGGGGTTGCGGATTGACCAGGAGGATACGTTCATGATTATTGCACCACCTGCACGACATCGCCCTCAGTCAGGAAGGCCCCGCCGCTCTCGATCACCGGCACCCCTGGTTTGAGTCCCTGCCGGATCTGCACATGGTCGGAAAAGCGCTGGCCGAGAGTTACCGGCTGCTCGTGCACGCGATTGCCCTCGCCGATGGTCAGCACATACGCCAGGTTGCCGCGCTGCAATACGGCAGACTGCGGCAGGGACTGCACCGTTTTCTTGCCGCCGCTGATGTCAAAGGTTCCGCGTGCATACGCGCCGGCAATGATTCCGTCGCTGTCCCCCAGCGCCACCAGCGCATAGCCATAACGCGTCTGGCTGTTTACCGAGGGCGAGATCGCGCGTACCGTTCCCTTGACCACGCGGCCTTCGCCCACCGTAATGGAAACCGGCATACCCCGGCGCAACAGCATCAGCTCATCCGCAGTCAGTTCGGCGCGCCATTCCAGACGTCCCTTGCGTATCAGGCGGAACAACTCCGCACCCTGCTGCACCATCGAACCGACATTCGCGTTGGCGGCAGAAATGATGCCGTCGTCCGGGGCAACGATAATACCCTCTGGCCCCTTATCGTCCGCACGCATGGAATTGTTCAGGGTGACCAGCACATCTCCTTGCCTGACGCGGTCGCCGATGCTGACTTTCACATCGGCAATGCGCACGCCCTGCATCTGCGCCGAAATCACGGCCTCCTGCCAGGGCAGGATGCTGCCGTTGGCGGTCAGCGTGCGCGCCCATTTGTCTTCCTGCAACGTGGTGGTGCGTACCGTCAGGGCCGGCCTGCTGGCCGTAGCCGGCGCCGGCTGCTCCGCCTTGCTGCTGCCGGCCAACCAGAGCGCCACACCAGACAGGACCAAAGCCGGCAGGCCGAATTTCAACAGCAATGATTGATATTTCTTCGCATGAACTCGCATTTCTCTCTCCATCCATTTTGAGCAGACAAGCCCTGCGGCTTGCGCTTTACTGCCTGATTATTTTTTCTTTTCGCTGCTACGGCGCTTGCGCTCCGATTCGACCATCGCCACGCCATAGTCGACCAGCCGCTCCACCATCAACTCGCGCGCGCCCTGCCCATCGACCAGATGGGGTGCAAAACCGCTGATGGCAGTGCGCCCGTGGAAATACACTGTTGCGAGCCCTAACAGCGCAAACGTCAACCGGTCCACTTCCACGTCAGGCGTTTCCAAGCCGAATTCCCGGCATAACAAGGCAAGCATTTTTTCGTGATTGGGGCGAAAAGCCTCAATCATCGCATCTCCCAGCACGCCGCTAGGCTCGGCCTCTTCGCGTGCATGCAAGCGCAGGAAAAACTGCAGCATCGGATCTTCGCCAAACGATGGGAAGAACCATTCGTAAAAGGCGCGCAGGGCGTCGGCCAGCGGGCTTTGCGCAATATCCACCTTGATAAAGGCATTGCACTCGTTGAGGAACGGCAAGCGGAACACCTCGCGATACAGCTCGGCCTTGTCGCCGAAGTAATAGTGGATGGACGCCAGGTTGACTCCGGCACGCTTGCATATTTCCCGTGTCGTTGCGGCGTGGTAACCCTCGTCCGCAAATACTTCCATCGCCGCTTGCAACAAACGCCAGCGCGTTTCTTCCTGCGCGGTCGGCTGATATCCGAACAGGCGCTGCGCTGTCTGCATCAACAAACAGGCACGATCCGGTTTGGCTTTCTCACTCATGTCCCAGTATTTTCAGTCGTAATTTAAGGCCGCGAACAGTAATTCAGTCGCTTGATTAAGTCAAGCGACTGAATTACTCAGCGCAGGCAGCAAAACCGGGGGTATGCCTTACTGCCGCGCCAAACCCGGTGCTGCTTCCTATTCCAAACCTTCCTTGCCGGCCTTGCTGCTGCCGCAACAGCCGCGCATACCGGCCAGGAATTTATCGCGCTCTTCGGGCGCCATCCGCTCCATGCGCTGGCGATGCCAATGACCATGCGCACAGTGTCCGCGCAAGCCGCCAAACAATATCTTGCTTAACAGCAGCACGCCGATCGCCTGCACATAGCTGATCGGATGAATACCGAACAACTCGGGCAATAGCCAGTTCCATAACAACATCACCACCCAGCCAAGTGCAGCAACTCCAACCACTACCAGCACTCCGATTTTCCAGCATTTCGCCTTGCAACTCATGTCAGTCTCCTTCACAAATCAAATTCATCGTAGATTTCCTGCAAGCGCCGGCGCAGGAATAACACCGCATAACGCTTGCGCGCCAGCAGCGTATTCAGGCCAACACCCAGCCCCGCCTCAAGCTCCTTGAAGCTCCTGCCCTCCAACTCATGCGCGATAAACACCTCACGCTGCTCAACCGGCAAATCCTGCAAGGCCGCAAAAATTTCCTCAAGCAGTACCGAACGCGCATAAGCCGCCTCCGGACTACCTTCAGCCGCAGGCAATACCTCATCCAGCCAGTGCCGCTCCTCATCATCTGAGCCAGCAATTTCCGGCAACGGTTCTTCACGCTTTTTCCTGAAGCGGTCAATGATGCGATTGCGTGCTACCCGATAAAGCCAGGCGCCGACCTGCTCAATCGCGCCGGGCAAGCGATATGCCTGGATAAACTCAAAGAAAACATCCTGCAGGATTTCTTCTGCATCGTTTACATCAGGCACGCGCCGCCGGATAAATCCACGCAAGCGACCTCGTTCACGCGAAAATGTTTCAGCAATTCGCTTGTTCTTCTCCACCATGGACACGTTAAGTTGTAATGTAGTCTGCATGCTCGTGAAGACGAACCACGAGCCGGAATATTGTAGCCCACCCCCAGCAAACCTATTCGGCCCGCCATACCCCAAACAGGCCATCAGCGTAATATTTTTCTGCACCACAGATATTGACCCAGATGTAATTTGGGCGTACCGTACAACTCAGATATACAGGGTGCATAAGCATCAAAAACTCAATGATTTATAAACGCAATTCAGAAAGTCCGGGCTATTGCTATTTGGCCCCAAGTGCCATAAAAAGCACCCGATCCAAGCCTGGGCAATAAAAAAAATGAAACTGATTTCTATATTTTCCATAAGTAGCCTGATGTTCGTTTTCTATGCACAGGCTGTAGCCGCAGCAACACACCTTGCTCCTGATCAGCGCACCCAGCTCACCCAGGAGAACAACCTCATCAAAGCCAAGGTCAAGGAGCTGGATGAAATCAGCAAGGATTTGATTGCCGCAAAAACCAAGAGCGATGCCACGCTGGACTCGATCGACCATCTGCAACAAGAAAGTGACCAGGCCGCACAACGATTGGCGGCATTACAGAAAATCGACCGTGAATCTCCAGATACGATCGCCCCTGAAAAACTGGCTGAGGCCAAAAGCCGGAACCGCGAAGCCCTTACCGCCTTGAATGATGCAAGGAGCAAAAGCGATGAGTACCTGAACCAGGTCAGCATCCTGAATGCCAAGGCGTCGGGCAAATATGCCGAATTCCTGATTCTGGAAAAATCTTTCGAGCGCGACGTGGACACCATTGTCAACGCCCAGGTTGATCAACAAATCCTGTCCATGCAGACCACCCGCGAAGTAACCGTCACTACGCGCACAACCTGCGGAGACGAGACCATCAAGCAATGCAGGGATCGCGCAACCAAAGCAGCCGAGGTTGCAGCTTCAGAACAAGGGTCGATAGTATTCGTCAGTTCGCTGACCGAGGTTAAAAACTTCAATCTGAGCAAGGATGAGATCCGCAGCGAAGTTCAGGCCACCCTCTCCAACAAGGAGGTGGTAAAACAGCAGATGTTCGGCGAGGCAGAAGGCTATGAAACCACCCTGAAGGCCAATGTCAGCCCGGTGATCGGTGATAGCCTGCGCGAGCAGATGTCTGAAGGCATCCGCGCCGAGGTCTACGCCTTGGCCGGTGGCCAGGTTGATTACACCCAAGTAAAAAACCCGGCAATATCGGACGATACTCCTGTCGCCCAGACCAAGAGCCAGCGGAAAGCCGAAAGCGATGCACGTGCCCGCCAGGAAGCCCGCAAGGCAGCGCGAGCAGAAGAAGAGCGGCGCCGCAAAGAAGAAGCCGCACAAGCTGAGGAAGAGCGGCGGCGGGCAGCCGAGGCCGCCAGGATGGAAGAAGAACGCCGCCAGCAAGAAGCACGCGACCGGGCAGCAAGAGAGGAAGAGGAACGTCAACGCTCAGCAACACCCACGATCAATTTCTGATCAGGCAGTTTTGGTGTAATCGATTTGATTAACGCACGTTAACGAAAGGGGTAGGAAAATGAAAACGACGATCAAGCTGGTATCCCTGTTAGGCCTTGCAGTTCTCTTCTCCGGCAATGCCATGGCCGTCAACCTGAAACTGCGCGGCGGTGTGACAAATAACAGTTACACACTGGACACAACTTCCTCCACTGGCACGACTTCCAATTATGGTACTGCCAGCTATAGCGGCAACACCCTCGGTGCCACCCTGCTGTTTTCGGACTCGTCGGGTTACCTGGATGTTGCCACTTCCAACGGTGATGGAAACTGGAGCGGGAAATACACGAGCGGCACCCCGTTTACATCGACCATGAAACATAATGACAACTCCATCATCCTGGGAGCGATCTTCCCCGGCTCCGGCGGAAACTCCGGCAACTTGTATGCTGGCTGGAAAAATGGTGAAACCTCACTGGATCGCGCTCCGGGTGCAAATACCAACCCTTCGCTGAAATTCAAGACCAGCGGCTTCGTCTTTGGCGGCGGTGGCGGCATCGGGCTGGGCGGCGCTGGTACGCTGGGCTTGAGCCTCGGTATGGGCATCATGTCTGGCGAATACGACACGACCGCACTCAACACCACAACAAACACCTATAACACCACGACCAATAAAGCCGACCTGGCGCTGGGCTTCAGTTACGGCATCAGTTACTCCTACCCGTTTACGAAGAATTTCGGTGTCTCGGTTGATTACAAGGGGAACCTGTACAACTACACCTTCAACTCCGGGCTCAGTACGGAATGGTCGCTGACTGAGACTTTCAACACCACGAGTGCCTTGTTGTATGTCATCTTTTAAACCGGCACATGCTCAAAAAACTGCTTCTCTGCTTCTGCCTGCTGTCACTCCAGCAATTCGCCTGGGGTGACACGCAGGTCGCTGCGGCGCCGGGGAAACCCGCCTGGATCCTTAACCCGGCAAAACCCGGCTACACCAGCGCGGTCGGCTACGCCCCGAAGCAATCCTGGGGCGGACGTGACGCCCAATACCGTTTTGCAATGCTGAAAGCCCGCCAGGAATTGGCGCAAACCCTGCAGGTCAATATCGAGGCCACGAACCAGTCCGAAACCGAAACCCGCGACGGCGCTGCAACCCAGTCCGCCACTTCCGACGCTGAACTGCAAAGCAATGTCGCACTCAGGCTGGAAGCTGCAAAAGTACAGGCCGAATGGACAGACCCGCAGAGTGGCACCCTGTATTTGTGGCTGGTTACCCCGGAATAGCCCCGGCGCGTCACAAATCGATACAGCAGTAATCCACGGTCACAATGACCAGTTCCTCGGTTCCGCCGGGAAGCTGCAACACCACCACATCATCGACCCGCGTCTTCAACAAGGTGCGCGCCAGCGGCGACACCCAACTGATCAGCCCGCGCCCGGCATCCGCCTCGTCAATACCGACGATGCTGTAAGTTCGCTCCACGCCATCCTCATGGCAAACTGTGACGGTGGCCCCGAAAAAAACCTGCTCGCAACCTTGCCGCTGCTCCGGATCAACCACCTCGGATGACTCCATCCGTTTAGCCAGGAAGCGCAAACGCCGATCAATCTCACGCAAGCGCTTCTTGCCATAAATGTAGTCGCCGTTTTCGGAACGGTCCCCATTCGAGGCAGCCCAGGCAACGGTCTGCACCAGGGCTGGCCGCTCCACATCGAGCAAATGCATATACTCTTCTTTAAGCCGGCGATACCCGGCCGGAGTCATATAGTTTTTCGTTCCCGCCGGGATGGCTGGCAAACCAGCGTCATCATCATCCTCTTCGGCTGCATCGTTCTCGCGGGTAAAGGCCTTGCTCATGACATCACTCCACATGCTCCTGTTTGATCGACTCCGCCACCAGCGCAGCCCTGCGGGCATAGACCTCAGCCTCACCGTCGCGTCCAAGCTGTTTTGCGGCGCGCGCCATACCGGACAGATCCTCGCCAATACGGTCGGCAAATCCCAGCGGTTTATCCAGCACCAACGCCGCCTGGTAATGCTGCAACGCATCCGCAGGACGCTGCAATTTTTCCTCGGCAAAAGCCACCAGTCGCAAGGCATTCGCCTGTTCCTCGCGCCCGATATCCGAACGACCACTCAACGGCTGCGCCAATGCCAAGGCCCCCGACGCATCCCCGCCTGCCAGCAACAGGCGCGCGTGCAGCAGCTCCAGACTGGCCAGCAAACCGCATTGCCGCTGGCATAGCCCGTCGGCCTGTTGCAATGCCGCCACGGCGTCTACCCGACGCCCGATATGCAACAATACAACCGCCTTGCGAAACGCCGCCTGGACAGCCGAATCCGGCGGATAAATCGCCTTCGCGTTCAATATCCCGTCCAGCAAGGCCAACGCGCCCTCTTCGTCATGTAGACGATATTTCACTGTAGCCAGATTGATCGCGGTACTGGCGGCCCCGGCCGCATCGTCAACGGATTGCTGCAACAGCAGCTCCCGCGAGAAGGCCTGGTGCGCCCTGGGCAGATCGCCGCTTTTCAAAGCCCGGCGCGCATCCTTTTCTTCCGCCTTGATACGCTCGGCGACAGGGGACACTGGTTGCACCGGCGCACTGCCGCATGCCGCCAGCATCGCCACCAACAAAAGCAATGGCAGGCGTCTAATCATGACTATCCATCCTGACAGGCGCGGTTTCCATGGGGGGAATGCTGCTCTTCAGTGGCCAGGTAGAGTTCAACGCATCCACCGTTTCCTGAGTCGCACCAAGCACATCCCGGGTCTTTCCGGAAATTTCCGGCAATTGCGGTGCCGTTTGCTGCACTGCTTTGCGGATTGCTTCGGTACTCTGACGCAAATTTTCCAGGCCGTTGTCGGTCTTTTGCAGCATGGCGGGCAAGTCGTGTTCGAGCCTGGCCGAAACGCGCTCGGCATTGGCCGAAGTCTGGCGCAGGGAATGCAGCAACGGCCCCAGCTCATTGTTCAAGTTGCCATTCATGCTGTCCAGCACCGTATCCAGGCGCTGTCGTGTGCCGTGCATTTCCGCTGAAAACTGGTGCAGGTTTTTCAAAGTCTGCCGCACATCGCCATTGGGATCGGAAAGCAACTGGTGCACGTCATCCAGGATCGGCACGATACGGTTCTTCATATCGACGACAACCTGCTCCAGTCCGTTTGCCCGCTCGAAGCGCACCTTGTCACCCGAGGCCAGTCCCGGCTTGCTCTCCGTACCGCGACTGATGTTCAACACACCGTCGCCGATGACGCCCTCTTTCTGCAGGCTGATCACCGAATCCTGCCGCAGCAGCTTGAAGTATTTCGCCTCGACCGCGACCTCGACTTGCACATGCCCCTGTTCATCCAGCGCCAGGGAGCTGAGCTTCCCGATCTTGAAACCGCTGAATTTCAGCGGCATGCCCTCGCTCAAATCCTGTCCGCTGTCGGCCACAAAATAGATCGGCTGCGTAGCGGTAAACATCCCCTTCTGTATCCCGGTCCACAAGAACACCAGCCCGATGCCCAAGGCCGCCAACAGCAAAAAAATGGCGGCTTTGCCAAACAGGTTCTTGAAGCGTTCATCCTTGTCTGCCAACAATGTCACACCGACCTCACTCGATCTTTTCCCAGGGCAACGCCATCGCCTTGTCCGAAACCACCAGCACCGTACGCGACTGCGCTGCGTAGGCATCCAGCGCCGCCGCCCAGCGGTTAACCAGGCTCTGCTCCACTTCTTCAAACACGGTCGCGTCCACCACCATCACCTTGGCCGGATGCAACAGCGCGCGCAACAGTCCGGCAAATTTTCTCTGCCACATCTCCAGACGATATGGTGGTGCCGCCATAAATTCAGCAAACATGTCATGCGGCAGCCCCATTATTTCCAGCCAGTACACCAGCTCCTTTTCGGTGGCATCGACATCGCGCCGGGACGCATACCAGAGCGGCAGCGTGATATTTTCCCAAACCTTGAGGTTGCTGATCAGCCCGCCCTGTGCGGCCACCCACGCCACATTGGACGCAAGTCCCGGCATCAGTTTGCGCCATATCACCGGCAGCGGCTGGCTATTGTGCCGTCTTTCCTGTCCGGTCGGTACCGCTTGCTGCCTGTGTCTCCGCTCGCCTTGGGCAAACTCGATACTGCCGTTGTTACACACCAAGCGCCCCAGTGCGAGATCGATCACAGCGTCCTTTTCGGCCCGCGACGCAACTTGCAGCAAACGGATTTGCCCCGCATTCAGCACAAATGAATAAACCTGTTGCCCGTCCTCGCTTTGCACCGAGTCGAATTTGTACAATGGCCCCATGCTAGAACACCAGCACCGTAACCAGGCCATCGCAGGCAAACACCGCCAGCAGACTTTGCATCACCGCACGCGATGCCGCAATCGGTATCTCGGTCATGGCGCGCTTCACGCTCAACCCATGATAACAGGAGACCACCGACACCAGCATGCCGAACAGCACGCTCTTCAACAGCGCC
This sequence comes from Pseudomonadota bacterium, assembly GCA_021848465.1. Taxonomy (GTDB): domain Bacteria; phylum Pseudomonadota; class Gammaproteobacteria; order Burkholderiales; family Gallionellaceae; genus JAJZUP01. The sequence continues at coordinate 165,174 of JAJZUP010000004.1, read as the reverse complement.
GCAAAGATTTCCCGGTAGCTCAGCATCTCGAAAAAATGCCTGACCTCCCCGGCCAGCGAAACATCAATGTGCCAGGCCGTCACCACCATTCCGGTACCGATCGCAACCAACTGGAAATAAAACGTCAACGCCAGGCTGGCCACCGTCATCGCCAGCGCTCTCGGCATGATCAGGTAGGCGCGCGGCGAAACGCCCATGCGCTGCAAGCTGATGATTTCCCCGTTCACCTGCATCGCGGCCAGCTCGCTGGCAATCGCCGAACTGCTGCGCCCCACGATCACCACTGCCGTCAGCAGCGGCCCGAGTTCGCGCACCACAGTCCAGATCAGCACTTGCAGGGTCAGTATTTCGTTGCGTCCGACCAGGCTACTGACCTGCATCACCATGATCAGGCCGGACAGGAACCCAAAACTGCCTACCGGCCCGACCGATTGGATGCCGGTAAAATACATCTGTTTCAGAAACGCCCTGCGCACCGGCCATTTCATCAGGGCAGGCAGGCGATAGAGCGCCTGACCGAACAGGGAAAAGCTGTCGCGCGCAAACACACCCAGCCCTCCCAGATATGCCTGCAGACGCGCAAACAAGTTCAGCATGGACATCTCCTCACCGGCTCACACCGCCCGCAGCCACCACCACCAGGCCGACAGGGTTGCAAATGAAATTAGCAGGCCAAGTGCCACCATCAGATTGGACAACGGCGGATCAAGCTCATGCTCGGAAGCAACAATCGCGGCGGTGATCATCGGCGGCATCGCCGCCTCGAACAGCGTCACCTGCATGGCCTGCCCATGCGCCCCCAGCAACTGGATATACAGCAAATACACCGCCAGCGGCGCCAGCACCAGCTTGAAGCCCAGGCCCAGCGCCAGGTTGCGCTTGTGTTCCGCAACATGCCCCAGCCGCAGTTGCATCCCCACCGACAGCAATGCCAACGGCGCAAGCGTGTCGCCGAGGCGATGCAGCAGCGCGACAAACCATTCAGCGTAACTCACCGGAATCAGCAGGACTGCCGCAACCAGCGCAATGAAAGGCGGAAACAGCATGATGCGCCGCAAGATCTCCGCGGCGGTTGGACGCCCGCTCGAATAAATTCCGGCAAAGGTGATACCCAAGACCGACAATGCGAAGAAGGAGCCCAACTGGTCGGCAATGATCGCCGTGGATATGCCCGCATCGCCGTAATACGCCTCCACCATCGGCAAGCCGAAAAACGACGTATTCCCCAGCCCGCCGACCAGCGTCAGCGCCCCCACCGTGGCCCGGGGCAAATCCAGCCAACGCCCGACTACCCAGAAGAAGCCTGCTGACAGGCCAAACACCAGCCAGGCCATCAAGCCGGTCAACACGACATCCCCGCCCGGTTTGAGCTGGTGGATATACAACAGGGTCAGCGCCGGCAGCGAAACATGGATGATGAAACTGTTGAGCGCAGCCGGAGCATTGTCCGGCATGCGCTTGAAGCGGCGCAGCAACATGCCGGCCACAAAACAAACGATGAGCAGCAGGAGATTATTCATGCCTGTGCCGGGATAGCCTGCGGCTAGCTTGGCACATTGGCGCTGATGTAGGCCTTCAGTTTCGCCACATCGGTCTCCATCACCTCGCAGCGCTGCGGCAAAGCCTCAATGCCTTCCAGTTTGGCGGGACGCTCGGGCTGGCGGCCCAACGCCTCCTCGATAGTCTCGGCGAACTTGGCGGGCAGCGCCGTCTCAAGACAGATCAGCGGCAGGCTGGGGCGACGCTGTTCCAGCCCCACCTTCAGACCGTCGGCAGTGTGCGTATCGACCATCACACCATACTCCTCCCATACTTCGCGAATGGTCTTGAGGCGGTCAAGATGCGTGCTCTTGCCCGAAGCAAAATCGAACTTCGACAACGCATGCCAATAGTCGGTACCCTTGATGTCGAATGAACCGCCCTTGTCCACCGCCGCCCAGAATTCGCGCACCTTGGCAGCATCGCGCCCGACCAGGTCGAACACGAAGCGCTCGAAGTTGCTGGCCTTGCTGATGTCCATCGAAGGGCTGCTGGTCTCGTAGGTATGCTTGGTGTCGCGCGGGCGATACACGCCGCTACGGAAAAACTCGTCCAGCACATCGTTCTCGTTGGTGGCGAGGATCAGCTGGCCGATGGGCAGGCCCATCATGCGCGCAATGTGCCCGGCGCAAATGTTGCCGAAGTTGCCGGACGGCACCGAGAACGCCACCTGCTCGTCGTTGGACTTCGTGGCCGCGAAATAGCCCTTGAAGTAATACACCACCTGCGCCGAGACGCGCGCCCAGTTGATCGAGTTGACCGTGCCGATCTTGTACTTGGCCTTGAAGGCGTGGTCGTTGGAAACCGCCTTCACCATGTCCTGCGCATCGTCGAAGAAACCGTGGATGGCGATATTGTGGATGTTGGGGTCTTGCAGCGAATACATCTGTGCGCGCTGGAAGCTCGACATCTTGCCTTCCGGCGACAGCATGAACACGCGGATGCCCTGCTTGCCGCGCATCGCATACTCGGCGGCGGAACCGGTGTCGCCCGAAGTCGCGCCGAGAATGTTCAGTTCTTCATGCTGCTTCGCCAAGGCGTATTCAAACAGGTTGCCGAGCAACTGCATCGCCATGTCCTTGAACGCCAGCGTCGGGCCGTTGGAAAGTTCGAGGATATACACATTGTCATCCAGATGTCGCAGCGGCGTGATCTGATTGAAATCGGAGTCCGCACGGCCGTTGCTGTACACCTCGGCGGTATAAGTTTTGCTCACGATCGCCTTGAGATCGGCCGCCGGAATATCCGTCGCAAATTTCGACAGCACCGCAAACGCCAGATCGGCATACGACAGCGTGCGCCAGGCATCCAGCTCGGCGCGCGTCACCTGCGGGTACTGCTCCGGCAGGTACAGGCCGCCGTCCGGCGCAAGACCGCCAAGCAGGATTTCGGTAAAAGTTTTGGCGGGGCTATTGCCGCGCGTCGAAATGTATTTCATTCAAATATCCTCAACCAAGAAAAGCCGCGTCACCGCTGCTACTGAACGCGCTTTGTGTCCGCTTACCGTGCCGGGCGGAATGAAAAGCGCAGAGCCTTCCGGAAAACGCACCAACCGACCGCGAAAATCAATCTCCAGCTCGCCCATCAGCACAAGACCAATGTGCCCCTTCTCACACCAATCGGGCTCAATAAACTCCGAAGTGAACTCCAATAATCGTACTTGCTTATTGCCAGACTGGCACACCTTGAAACGCGCACCAGGCAAGGCATCCTGCCAATGTAGTTGATCGAACAGGATGCGGTATTGCTCCATACTATTTGCCTAATTCTTCCACCCGCAGCTTGGTCACCTTGCCTGCCACCACGCCCAGCTTCTCGATCTTCGCAATCGCCGCGTTGATGCGCTTTTCGCGCGTCTGGTGCGTCAGCATGATCAGGTCGGCCTGCTCTTCGCCTTCGCCGGGTTCCTTCTGGATCACGGCGTCGATGGAAATCTGCTCATCGGCGAGGATGCGGGTGATGTCGGCCAGCACGCCCGGCTTGTCCTGCACGCGCAGGCGCAGGTAGTAGCTGGTGACCACCTCGTCCATCGGCAGCACTTTCAGGTCGGACAGCTGGTTGGGCTGGAATGCCAGGTGCGGCACGCGGTTCTGCGGATCGGCGGTGGCCATGCGCGTCACGTCCACCAGGTCGGCGATCACCGCGCTGGCGGTTGGTTCGGCACCGGCGCCCTTGCCGTAATACAGCGTGGAACCCACCGCATCGCTCTGCACCACCACGGCATTCATCGCTCCTTCGACATTGGCGATCAGGCGACGTGCCGGGATCAGCGACGGATGCACGCGCAGTTCGATGCCTTCCGGCGTGCGCTTGGTGATGCCGAGCAACTTGATGCGGTAGCCGAGCTGCTCGGCATACCGGATGTCGGCGGCATCGAGCTTGGAAATACCCTCGACGTAGGCCTTGTCGAACTGCATCGGGATGCCGAACGCCAGCGCGGACAGGATCGTGATCTTGTGCGCGGCATCCACGCCTTCGATGTCGAAGGTCGGGTCGGCCTCGGCGTAGCCCAGGCGCTGCGCTTCCTTCAATACGGTGTCGAAGCTCAGCCCCTTGTCGCGCATCTCGGACAGGATGAAGTTGGTGGTGCCGTTGATGATGCCGGCGATCCATTCGATGCGGTTTGCCGCCAGGCCCTCGCGCACCGCCTTGATGATCGGGATACCGCCCGCCACTGCAGCCTCGAACGCCACCATCACACGCATCTTCTGCGCTTCCTGGAAAATCTCGTTGCCATACTTGGCCAGCAACGCCTTGTTGGCAGTGACCACATGCTTGCCGTTGCGAATCGCCTTCAGCATGAGGTCTTTCGCGACACCGGTGCCGCCGATCAGCTCGACCACGATTTCGACTTCGGGATCGTTCACCACGGCGAAAGCATCATCGGTAACGCGGCATGCCCCCGCTGTGACCTGCTGCGCCAGCTCCAGGTTTTTGTCCGCGACGACCACGATACGGATCGGACGGCCGGCGCGGCGCATGATCTCTTCCGCATTGCGTTTCAAAACAGTGAACGTGCCACCGCCGACTGTGCCGATGCCAATAAGTCCTACGTTGATTGGTTTCATGAGAATGATTTCTTAAAGTTAAAAGAAGGAATGACAAAGCCTTCACGGAAATAGAACTTGTGCGCTTGCGTGCGCTGCGTGCCGGAATCCAGCACCAGGCCGTTTGCGCCCAAACCTTTTGCGACCTGCTCCAGATGCGCCATCATGGTGTGACCGACTCCCCCGGAACGGCGCGCTTCATCGGTAACGAGGTCGTCGATGTAAAATTTCAAGCCATCGAAAGTATTCTCGTGCCAGCGGTACACCGCCAAGCCGAGCACGGTATCGCCTTTGACCGCCAACGCCATCCGCGCATCCTTCAACACGCGCCCCATCTTGGCCGCGTAGTCCTTCGGCAAATTCGGGCGCAATTGGCGGTGCACACCCTCGGCACGCGCCAACCACTCAGCGCCGGCGAGTTGTCCGTCTTGAGTAAACACCTCGACGATTTTCATGTGCCGTGTTGCTTGCGGTAATGTTCCAGGAAGCGCGCGATCCGGTTGATGGCCTCGGTCAGGTCGTCCGAGTTCGGCAGGAACACAATGCGGAAATGATCCGGGTGTTTCCAGTTGAACCCGGAGCCTTGCACAATCAGCACCTTCTCGGTCTCCAGCAACTCAAGAATGAACTGCTGGTCGTTCTTGATCGGATACATCTTGTGATCCAGCTTCGGAAACATGTACAGCGCCGCCTTCGGCTTCACACAGGTTACACCGGGAATCGCGGTCAGCAGGTTGTAAGCCAGTTCGCGCTGCCGGTATAAACGCCCGCCCGGCGCCACCAGGTCGTCGATGCTCTGGTAGCCGCCCAGTGCAGTCTGGATCGCATACTGCCCCGGCACATTCGAGCACAGCCTCATCGATGCCAGGATGTTCAGGCCGTCGAGGTAGTCCTGTGCATGGCGCTTGTCGCCGGAGATGATCATCCAGCCGGCGCGGTAACCGCAGGCGCGGTAGTTTTTCGACAAGCCGTTCAGCGTGACGAACAGCACATCGTCCGCCAGCGAAGCGATCGAAGTGTGCTTCACACCGTCGTACAGCACCTTGTCATAGATTTCGTCGGCAAAAATAATCAGGTTGTGCTCGCGCGCAAGCTGGATGATCTCCTTAAGGATCTCGTCGGAGTAAACCGCGCCGGTCGGGTTATTCGGGTTGATCACCACAATCGCCTTGGTCTGCGGCGTGATCTTGCTGCGCATATCCTTCAGGTCGGGATTCCACTCATTCGCTTCGTCGCACAGGTAATGACGCGGCGTACCGCCGCCCAGCGCCACCGCCGCCGTCCACAGCGGGTAATCCGGTGAAGGCACCAGCACCTCGTCGCCGGGGTTCAGCAGCCCCTGCATGCACATCACGATCAGTTCGGACGCGCCGTTGCCAATGTAGATGTCCTCGATGGTCACGCCGGAAATTTTCTTCAACTGGCTGTAATGCATGATCGCCTTGCGCGCGGCGAACAGCCCCTTGGAGTCGGAATAGCCGGACGAATTCGGCAGGTTCAGGATCACGTCCTGCTGCACCTCTTCCGGCGCGTCGAAGCCGAACGGCGCCAGGTTGCCGATGTTCAGCTTGATGATGCGATGGCCTTCTTCTTCCATCTGTTTCGCTCGCGCCATCACCGGGCCGCGAATGTCATAACAGACATTTGCCAACTTGGTGGACTTCATAACTGGCTTGGGCGTATTTTTTTCATGTTTCACGGAAGGGCATCCTCATCTGCCATGCTCCGGCCAATGGTAAAATCCACGGCATTCTGGCATGGCGTTGCAAAGGCCGCGATTTTACCGCGCCTGGAGGCAGCGCCGCAAATCGGGAGCATGTTTTGGCATTACACCAATTTACCGGCAGCCACGTCAGGCTGTTCAGCGCCTACGGCGACGGCTATGTCGCAGTCAACGGGCAGGTTTACCGGCAATCCATCATCCTGTCCGCCGCCGGGGTGCGCACCGACTGGGAGGTGACGGAATTCTCCGCCCTGACCCGTGAGGATTTCCATATCCTGCTGGAGTTAAAACCGGAAATCCTGCTGATCGGCACCGGCGCGCAGCAGCATTTCGCGCGCCCGGAACTTTTCCGTGACCTGATCCAGGCCGGTATTGGCGTTGAGTTCATGAACACCCCGGCCGCCTGCCGCACGTACAACATCCTCGCCGCAGAGGATCGCAACGTAGCCGCGGCCATCCTGCCCTGACCATGCGCACTCTTTTCCTGCTCATCGCACTGCTCTGCGGCCACACTGCGGCAGCGGAGCCATTGCTGCTGCATCCGCAGGCGGACGGCCAGCGCGCAGACGGACACCTTGAGTTATTGCGCGACCCATCCGGGCAACTGACGCTGCCGGAGGTCATAAACAAGGCGTTCCAGCCGCTGCCCGGTGAAGCCGGCTTTGGCTTCACGCACGACGCCATCTGGCTGCGCCTCATGCTGCAACCGGAAAAAAGTGGCGAATGGTTGCTCGAATCCGGCCTTACCTCGCTGGACGACATCCGCGTCTACACCCAGGACAGCCAAGGGCGTTGGCTGGAGCAGCGCAGCGGCGACCACCTCCGTTTTGCCGAACGCCCCATTCCCTATCGCCTGTTCGTGTTTCCGCTGAACCTCAGCGCCGACAAACCGCAGGCCGTCTACCTGCGCATCCGCAGCGACGACAGCCTGGTCGCGCCGATCCGCCTCTGGACACCGACCGCGTTCCAGGAATACCGGGCACAGGAAAACCTGTTGCTCGGCATCGGCTACGGCATTGTGCTGGCCATGCTGATCTATAACGGTTTCCTCTGGCTGGCATTGCGCGAGGCGCTGTATGGCGCCTATCTGCTTGCGACATTCAGCATGTTGCTGGTGGTCGCCGAACTCAACGGCCATGCCTTCCAATTTCTGTGGCCCAACAACCTGTGGCTGGCTGACAACCAGCATGTACTGCTGCCGGCGCTGCATTTCCTCGCGCAAGGCTACTGGGTGCGCACCTTCCTCGACACCCGCCACCGCACGCCCAGGCTGGATCGCGGCATGCTGGCAGTCATGGCCGCAGCGTTGCTGATGATTGCCGTAGCCCTGAGTGGACACTACGCTCTGGGCAACCAGCTCGCCTTCGTAGTCAGCATCCCCTTTATCATACTGACCGTCTCCTGCACGGTGAGCGTCACCTGGCAAGGTTACCGGCCGGCGCGCATCTTCCTCGTGGCGCAACTCTTCCCGATGCTGGGCGCATCCCTGACCCTGTTCCGCGCCATCGGGATACTCCCCGACCTGCCGATTTTCGAGCACGGCATGCAGCTTGGGGTCAGCATCGAAGTACTGCTGTTCTCGCTGGCCCTGGCGCAACGCATCGACACCCTGCGCCAGGAAAAAGCCGAAGCCGTGCTGCGCGCCGAAACCGACCCGCTCACCGGGCTGCTCAACCGCGCCGGCTTCGCGCACCGCTTTGCGGCCCAGCTCCACGGCGGACGCAGAAAATGCGCGCTGCTGCTGGTTGACCTGGATCGGTTCAAACCGGTGAACGACATGCTGGGACACGCGGCCGGCGATGAGGTCCTGCAACAGGTGGCCGCACGGCTGCGCCATAACGTGCGCAGCGACACCGACCTGGTGGGACGCCTTGGAGGCGATGAATTTGTGATCGCCCTGGTCGGCACCCATGCCCAGGACCATGCTGCAACCACCGCAAGCAAGATCATCGAAGCGCTCAACCAGCCTTGCGAAACCTCCGCTGGCACCGCCACCATCGGCGCCAGCATCGGCATCGCCCTGGCGCCGCAACACGGAAACTCGGCACAGGCCCTGTTTGCTGCAGCCGATGCCGCCATGTATGAAGCCAAGCGCGACGGGCGCAACCGTTATGCGCTCGCCGCAACGGCGGCAGACTGAAGCGCATGTGCCGGTTATACTGCGCGCCATGACTACCCCACTACACAGTGTCATCGCCCAGACCGAACAGGTCATCCTCGGAAAACCGCGCCAGATCAGGCTTGCGCTCGCCTGTTTGCTGGCGCGCGGCCACTTGCTGATCGAGGACCTGCCCGGCGTAGGGAAAACCACGCTGGCGCATGTACTCGCCAAGACCCTCGGACTGGAATTCGCGCGCATCCAGTTCACCAGCGACATGCTGCCCGCCGACATCCTGGGCGTCTCGATCTACCAGCGCGAAAGCGGAGAGTTCAAATTCCATACAGGGCCGATCTTTGCCCAAATGATCCTTGCCGACGAAGTGAACCGCGCCACCCCGAAAACGCAAAGCGCGCTGCTCGAAGCAATGGAAGAACGCCAGGTCACGCTGGAAGGCGTGACGCGCCCGCTGCCCGCACCGTTTTTCGTGATCGCCACCCAGAACCCGAGCAACCAGGCCGGCACCTTCCCTTTGCCCGAATCGCAACTGGACCGTTTCCTGATGCGCATCCAGCTCGGCTACCCCGATGCGCAAGCCGAGCGCGGACTGTTGTCCGGCATCGACCGGCGCGACCTGGTCACCCGGCTGACACCACAGCTCAGTCCGGAGGAGCTGCCAGCTCTGCAGCAGCGGGTGCAAACCATCACGGTAGCGCCCGCCTTGCTGGATTACGTGCAAGCCATCCTGCAGCACACTCGTGAATCCGACCGTTACCTGCATGGACTCTCGCCGCGCGCCGGGCTGGCCTTGCTTGCTGCAGCGCGCGCCTGGGCGATGCTGGACGGGCGCGATGCCGTCATACCGGAAGATGTGCAGGCAGTGCTGCCGGGCGTGGCCAGCCACCGTTTGCAACGCATGCAATCGCCGCTGGCACAGGACCGGGAACAGATGGTGCAGGAACTAATCAAGGCCGTGGCAATCCCGTAATCCGCCGCCCCTGTGGGAGCGGCTATAGCCGCGAATGCGCACTACGCCCCCCACCACCTTTCGCGGTTAAAACCGCTCCTACGCCTGCCGCTGCTCTCCGTGGGAGCGGCTTTGATGAAACTACTAGCCAATCCACTAAGCACGATAAAGCCGTGCAAGTGGCTGGTTACAGCGGCGAAAGCGCCCCATGCACGCCACTCTCCTTCGCGACCAAAGTCGCTCCTACCACCCCGCTGCGAAGTTAAAACTCTGAACCCAGCCCAACCCTGGTAATGGTATACGCAGTCGTACTGTCCGGTTCCCAGACCGAACCGGTTCCACTGGGATAAGTGGCGCTGATGCCATAACTGAACGCCATATAGTCAACCCCAAGCGTCAGGTGCAGCTTTTGCCCAAGCTGGTAGTCCAGCCCCAAACCGGCCCGATAGATTTCCGAATCCCCGAGTGATCCGGAAAAGCCGGTCAACAGCGGCCCGGAATTCACCACGATATAGGAGTTGCCGGTATAGCCATACATGGCATTGATTTCCAGAACAGCGCGCTCGCTTAACTCGTATTGCTGCAGGAAGCCCAGCCCCTGATAGGTGTGCGTATAGGTCTCGCCGTAATTCACGCCACGGTCCCACTGGTGCATGCCGAATTCAAGGAACGGCGTCAGCATTGCATTGCCGCCCTGCTCAAAGCCTTTGCCATAACGAAACGCGACATTATTGAATACCGCGCTGGAATTCTGCACCACCGAGCCATAAGTGCCGCCCTGATATGCGCCCACATAATGGGTAAAACCATTGGAGTGATCGTATTCGACCCGCAGGTAATCGTTGCCGGCCAGCCAATCGCCCATTACGGAAAGATGGAAGGAGATACCGGGCACCGGGCCGCTTTCGGTATCCAGCACACCGGTTGCCGTGCCGAGCCGACCATTGCCCGTCTCGGTGTAATCGACACGCGTGGAAATCGATTCAAAACCGATCTGGCGGTTTGCCCCGACAATGGCCGACCCGGCCGCTTGTGCCGACATTGTGAATACGCAACCACTCACCAGTAACACCGCGCTGCGCAACATCTGCGTCTCCCCGTTCATCGCTCGGCAACATCATACCCGATATGGAATGCGCCACCACAGGCGGCAGTGACTTACGCTTCAGTCCGCACTTAAACAGCGTACTGCCGAACCGCCTTTTCCATCCGTGCCACGGCTTGTTCCAGACTATCCACAACCGTATCGTTGGCGCTGACCACATTGACCGTACAGGCAGTCATCGTTGCGACTCTCTCAATATCCTGCGCCAACTGCATAACCGCTACGCGTTGCTCTTCGGTAGCCTGGCTGATATCGGAAATCATGCGCACCGTTGCCGTCATCTCAGTATCAATCCGCTGCAGGGAAGCTTCTGCGCTACTCACCAGTGCCACGCTATCCGTAACCTGCTCCGCCCCGGCACGCATTCCGGCAACGGCAGTCGCCGTCTCCGACTGAATACTTGCGAGCATGCCGGAAATTTCTTCCGTGGCATGCGCCGTCCGTTCGGCCAGCTTGCGCACTTCATCAGCCACCACGGCAAACCCGCGCCCGCTATCTCCTGCCCGTGCTGCTTCGATGGCCGCATTCAGGGCCAGCAGGTTCGTCTGGTCGGCAATTTCGCGGATAGCACCGGCAATCAGGCTGATCTCCTGCGAGCGGCGCCCAAGCGCTTCGACCTGCTCCGCCGATGCGCGCACCGACAGCGACAACGACGCGATTGTGCGGCTGGCCTCATGCGTTATCTTCACCCCCTCGCGCGATGCGATACCGGTCTGCTCTGCTGTTTGCAAAGTCGTCCGCGCATGCCCGGCCACCTCCGCAATCGAATGCGAAACCTGCTCGATCGCTGCGGCTGCACTACTGGTTGCCTCGCTCTGCACCTGGGCCGACGCATGAATCTGGTGCTCACCGTCCGCCACGCGACTGGTGGAATACGCCACCTGCTGACTCACATTGCTCATCCCCTGCAAAGTCGCCTGCAATGACGACAGCACCTTGTCCATTCTGCGGCTTAGCGCCCCCAGCGTATCGCGGCGTGCCAGGTCAAACCGCCGCGTCAGATCGCCGGTGGACAACACATGCTCCAGGGATTTGTTCAGCGCATCGAGATCAGACAGCGTACGCGGCAGATACAACAACAGGAAATATATCGGAAACACCAGCGACAATACCGCGACCGGCCACACCAGACTGCCGGGCCACTGCCGCCCCAGCCAGGCTTCACTCGCCAGCAACAACCCCGCCAGCAAAGCCAGACCACCGCAAACACCCATCTGGAAGCGCAGCGACAAAACCAGATTCAGCCAAGCCGGATGACGTTTCACCACCCGCCCGTGGTCGATGTAAATCGACTTATCCCCCTTGCGGATACGCTGGTATGCATCTTCCGCCGCCGCGATTTCCTCGCGCGTCGGGCGTCCGCGCACCGACTGGAAGCCCACCACCTCGCCGCGCTCCCGCACTGGGGATGCATTCGCAACCACCCAGTAAAAGCCGCCATCGCGACGCCGGTTCTTGACCAGCCCGCGCCACGGACGGCCGCTTTTCAAATCGCGCCACATATCGGCAAACGCTTCGGCAGGCATGTCGGGATGACGCACCAGATTGTGAGGCTTACCCACCATTTGTTCCTGGGTGTAGTCGCTTATACGACAAAATGCCTCATTGGCTTCGTGAATGATGCCCTTTAGGTCGGTGCGGGAATAAATGAACTCCCCTTCCGGCAAAACCGTTTCATCAGGAGAGACGAGCGTAGCGTGCTGCATGTAACCTCCGGCAAGTGAGCATAACCTCGCCTACAGAAGCAACATCTGCGCCACCATCACCGCTTAGCTTCGTACCACCCGGCAGTCCGCTTCACCAAATACACCACGCTCAACATCACCGGCACCTCGATCAGCACGCCCACCACGGTGGCCAGTGCGGCGCCGGACTCGAAACCGAACAGGCTGATGGCGGCGGCGACGGCCAGCTCAAAAAAGTTGGACGCGCCAATCAGGGCCGAGGGACCTGCCACACAGTGCACCTCGCCAAAGCGGCGATTGAGCCAGTAGGCCAGGCCGGAGGTGAAGTACACCTGAATCGTGATGGGTATGGCGAGCATGAGAATGACCAAGGGCTGCTCGACAATGGCCTTGCCCTGGAAGGCGAACAGCAGCACCAAGGTCAGCAGCAGCGCGGCAATGGAAACCGGACCGAGCCTTTCCAGGGTACGCTGCAAGGCGGATGCGCCGCGTTGCAGCAAGGCCTTGCGCCAGGCCTGCGCCAGCAGCACCGGCAATACGATGTAGAGCACCACCGAGGTCAACAAGGTGTCCCACGGCACAACGATGGAGGAAATTCCGAGCAGCAAGGCTACAAGAGGCGCAAAGGCAAACACCATGATGGTGTCGTTCAGCGCCACCTGCGACAACGTGAACAGCGGTTCGCCGTTGACCAGCCTGCTCCACACGAACACCATTGCCGTGCAGGGGGCGGCGGCCAGCAACACCAGCCCGGCGATATAGCTGTCGAGCTGCGCGGCGGGCAAGTACGGCGCAAAGAAATGGCGGATGAACAGCCAGCCCAGCAAGGCCATGGAGAAGGGCTTCACCGCCCAGTTGATGAACAGCGTGACGCCGATACCGCGCCAGTGCTTGCGCACTTCATGCAGCGCGCCGAAGTCGATGCGCAGCAGCATCGGGATAATCATCACCCAGATCAGCAAGCCAACCGGGATATTCACCTTGGCGATTTCCAGCCCGCCCAGCCAGTGGAACGGCGCCGGCAGCGCCTGCCCCAGCAGCACCCCGATCACGATGCACAGGAACACCCACAGGGTCAGGTAGCGCTCGAAGAAATTCATGCGTCAGCCCCCGCATGCAGCAAAGAACCAGGACAGCAAGCGCTGGCCGCCGCCCTGCTTGTGTCGGTGGCTGCGCCGAGATAGCGCTCGGCAAGCGTCAGCATGTGGCCGGCGGGGGTATCCTTCACTTTTTGCGCCAGGTCGACGGCAAGGCGCATGTCCGCTTCGCTCACGCCAAGTTTGCGCGCCTGGTCGTAGTGGTATTTGAAGCAGGGTTCGCAATTCGCCGCGATGGCGGCCCCGATGGCGACGAGTTCCGCCACCTGCCCGGTGAAAATGGATGGGGATGTTTGTGGTGTATCCATGCCCGCCCCTTAATCCCGGGTGCGCCCGATTTCGTCCAGCTTCTCTTTCAGGGACATGGCATCGAGCTTTTCAATCGGCAGCGCCATGAACAACTGGATGCGCCGGGTCAATTGTCCGGCGGCTTTCCTGAATGCAGCCCGCCGCGCTTCATCGCCTTCGACATGCGCCGGATCAGGGATGCCCCAGTGCGCGGTAACGGGTGCGCCATACCAGACCGGGCACACCTCGCCCGCCGCGTTGTCGCACACGGTAAAGACGAAATCGAACTCCGGCGCGCCCGGCGCGGCAAATTCGTCCCAGCTCTTGCTGCGCAGTCCTTCCGTGCCGTAGCCATTCGCCTGCAACCATTCCAGCGCACCGGGATTCACTCTTCCGGCCGGTTTGCTACCCGCGCTGTATGCCTTGAACCGTCCCTTGCCCAAGGCATTGAACAGCACTTCACCGAGGATGCTGCGCGCCGAATTCCCGGTGCACAACACCAGCACGTTATAGGTCTTTTCACTCATTCGCACTTTCCTTTCATCTCAACATTTCTTGACCGGCGCACATTGCGCGGCATCGCCGGCGCAACAATGTTCGGTCAGGTAGGCAATCAGCTTGTCCATACCCGCATAATTTGCGCTGTAAATCACAAAGCGCCCTTCCGTGCGCGATTTGACCAGCTTCGCGTGCACCAACGTCTTCAAGTGGAAAGACAGGGTGGCCGGCGGAATGCCCAGCTTCTCCGACAACTCGCCCGCGCTCACCCCGTCCTTCCCGGCCTGCACCAGCATGCGAAATAACACCAGCCGCGACTCCTGCGCCAATGCCGCCAGGGCTTCAACCGCCTCTATGACTTTCATTTTCCCTCCGCCCGAATTATTCTATATTTCCAATATTATGGAAATATTAAATCAGCCGCAAGCAGGAATTGGCCGCATTGCTTATCTGTCCGAGCGGCGCAGCCAGGCTTTTTCCAGCTCCACCACGATAAACAGGCCCAGCCCGAACAGCAGGATGCGCCACCATGCGGCAAGCTCGATGCCTGCCGTGCCGAACAGGTGCTGGAACAACGGCAGATAGGTAAACAGCAATTGCAGGCTCATCACCACGGCAATGGCAATCAGCACGGGACGCGAAGCGAACCCTTGCAGCCCATACACCGGCGCACGCAGGTAACGGCAATTGAACAGGTAGAACACCTCTCCCACCACCAGTGCATTCACGGCAATCGTGCGCGCCGCCTCGATGCTCGCCCCATGCGCCTGCTCCCACAGGAAAAAGCCGATCCCGCCCGCCACCATCAGCAGCGACACCAGCACGATGCGCCACAGCAGGAAGCGGTCCAGCATCGGTGCGCGCGGGTCGCGCGGCATGCGGCGCATCACGCCGCTTTCGGAAGGCTCGAACGACAAGGCCAGCGCCAGTGTCACCGCCGTGGTCATGTTCACCCAGAGTATCTGCACCGGCGTGATCGGCAACTGCAGGCCGAACAGGATCGCCGCGATGATCACGGCAGCCTCGCCGCCATTGGTCGGCAGGATGAAGACGACGGATTTTTTCAGGTTGTCGTATACCGTACGTCCCTCTTCGACTGCGGCGTCTATCGAGGCAAAGTTGTCGTCCGCCAGCACCATGCCTGCCGCCTCGCGTGCGGCCTCGGTGCCTTTGGCCCCCATCGCCACGCCGACATCGGCGCGCTTCAGCGCCGGTGCGTCATTGACGCCGTCGCCGGTCATCGCCACCACGCTGCCATTGGCCTGCATTGCCTGCACCAGCGCAAGCTTGTGCTCCGGGCTGGCGCGCGCAAAAATTTCCGCCTCGCGCACGGCCTGGCGCAATGCCTGCGCATCCATGCTTTCGATGTCGCTCCCGGTCAAGGCATTGCCGGTGTGGAAACCAAAGCGCGCGCCAATCGCACGGGCAGTCTCCAGGTGGTCGCCGGTAATCATCTTTACGGAAATGCCAGCAGCACGGCAGCGCGCCACTGAAACCAGCGCCTCATCGCGCGGCGGGTCGCCGATGGCCAGCACCCCCAGCAACGTAAAACCATGCATATCAGTGAAATCGAGCGTCGCCTGTTGCGCGGCACCTCTGCGCATCGCCACCGCCAGCAAGCGCAATCCCTGTTGCGCGGCATCGTGCATCGCCACTTGCCAGTGCGCAGGATTCAGCGCGACGTCCTCGCCTGCCGACCGCTCATATTGGCAAACCTCGAATACACGCTCCGGCGCGCCTTTCAGGAAGATGAACGCGCGCCCTTCCAGGTCATGGTGCAGCGTCGCCATGTAGCGATGCTGCGACTCAAACGGAATCTGGTCGCTACGGCGGAACACCTTGCGCTCAAAAGCCAGGTCCAGCCCGGCTTTGGCGGACAGCGTCAACAAGGCTGCCTCGGTCGGGTCGCCGGCAATCTGCCACTCGCCCCCCTGAGCGTGCAGCTCGGCATCGTTGCACAGCAAGGCGGCGCGCCCCAACTCCACCAGCTCGGGAAAATCCGCAACAAAAGCCTCCTTGCCCGCCAACGCAAAACCGCCCTGCGGTGCGTAGCCGCTGCCGCTGACCTCGAAAGCCTGTTGTGCCGTGATGACGCGCTGCACCGTCATTTCGTTGCGCGTCAGGGTGCCGGTCTTGTCGGAGCAGATCACGGTCACCGCGCCCAGCGTTTCCACCGCCGCGAGCTTGCGGATAATCGCGTGGCGCCGCGCCATGCGCTGCACGCCGATCGCCAGCGTGATGGTCATCACCGCAGGCAGCCCCTCGGGAATCGCGGCCACGGCAATACCTACCGTGGCGAGAAACATTTCCGCCCAGCCATAGCCGCGCCAGGCCACGCCGACCAGGAAAGTCGCCGCCGACACCAGCAGGATCGCCACGGTCAACTGCCTGCCGAAGCCGGCCATCTGGCGCAGCAACGGCGTTTCCAGGTTGTCCACCGCAGCAATCAGTTTGCTGATGCGCCCGATCTGGGTATGCGCGCCGGTCGCCACCACCACGCCACGCGCCAGCCCATACACCACCAGCGTGCCCGAATAGGCCATGCAGCGGCGGTCCGCCAGCAGGGCCTGGCGCCCCAGCGTTGCCGCATCCTTGTCCACTGGTTGCGATTCGCCGGTCAACGCCGCTTCGTCCACGCGCAACTGGCGCACCTCGACCAGGCGCAGGTCGGCAGGAACCTTGTCTCCCGAGGCCAGCAATACAACATCGCCCGGCACCAGCCGCGTAGCAGGAATTTCATGGCGGCGACCGTCGCGCAAAACCACGGCATTCAGCGACAGCATATTGCGTATCGCATCCAGCGCACGCTCGGCCTTGCCCTCCTGGATCACGCCGATGATGGCATTGATCAGCACGACCCCGACAATCACGCCGCAATCCACCCAATGGCTCAATAGTGCGGTGATGCCGGCCGACACCAGCAGCACGTAGATCAGGACATTACGGAATTGTGCGAAAAAACGCTGCAGCAAACTTTCGCGCTGCGCGGCGGGCAGGCGGTTTTCGCCATGGCGCTGTAGCCGGGCTGCCGCATCATCGGCGGACAGCCCGCTTGGCGCAGCCCCCAGCGCAGCAAACACTTCATGCGCATGCATGCTGTGCCACTCCGGCGTGGCCGGAACTGCTTCCTGTATGCCGTCTGCGTTCATTTCCTGCCTCGCCTGTAAAAACCCGTCAGGGCATGGGCTTGCGCAATACCCGGCTGTAGAGCTTCTGTACCGTCGGCAATGGATAGGTCATCACCAGCACGGCCGTAAAGGTAATGCTGACCAGCACCACCATATACGTGGTATCGCGGATCGCCTCGCCGCCGGACACGCCATATTGCAGCGGCAAGGACGCCAGCACCGCAGCGGCCAGCCCCTTGGGCGCCATCATTGAGGTGACGGCCGCGTCGCGCAACGAAAATTCCGGCTCCCTCATCACGAATTTCGTCAACAGCACGCGCATGACAAATACCAGCACCACAATCAGCAAAGCCGTCGCGACCAGCTGAGCCTCGCCGAAGTGAATGGAGGTACCCAGATAAACGAAGAAGTAGGTCTTCAGCAGGAACACCGCCTCGCGGTAAAACGTCAGATCGATTTCATTCAATGGCTCAATCTTGCGATCCAGTTGCTGGATATGGCGCAGGCCGAATTTTTCGTAATTGGTCAGCGAAATTCCCAAGGTCAGCGCGGCAATCGCGCCGGAGAAACCGAGCAACTCGGTGATGCCGTACACGATAAACACGTAGGCCAGCGTGGACGAGATCGTATTCGGGAAATCGCGCACCTTGCCCAGCACCAGCAACCAGCCGATGCCGCCCAGCATGCCGATCACTGCCGCAAAAATCAGTGCGGAAAGCACGCCCCCCACCAGCCGCCCCGGCTGCACACCGCCCTGGGTATAGATTTGCAACAGTGCGAACACCCCGACGATACACAGCACGTCCGTCAGCGCGGACTCCAGCACCAACACTGTGCTGGGCTTTTCCGACAGCCGCAGTGCATTCACCATCGGGATAACGACAGCCGACGAGGTCCCGCCGAGCGTGACCCCCATCAGGAACGCCGGCAATACACCCAGCCCCATCACCGTCATTCCGACTGCGGCGACAATGGCTGTAGTGACGGCAAAACAGACAAGGCTCAATATGCCGGTGGTCGCCACTGATTTTCCCAGTACGTCGAGGTCGAGCGAGGTGCCGCTTTCGAACAGGATGACAACCAAGGCAATGGTGGCGATCAACGACCCCATCTTGCCGAAATCCTCCGGCGTCACAAACCCCAGCAGCGGCCCCACGATGATGCCGACCAGCATCAGCACCAGTACGTCAGGAATATGCGTCTTGCCGAACTGCAATGACAGAAAGTGTGCAAAAAAAACCATCAAACCGATAATCAGTATCGTCGCCGCCATTACGCCTCCCAGTTTATTGACGCAGATTATACATATCGGCGGTTACACTTAACGAACTGCGGCCGACGCGCCACGAATAGCGCTCCGGAAGGCATGCGCGGCAAGGCTTGCACCTGTACTCTTCGTGTTAGCATTACGGCAGGAATCATTTCTTCGGGCACTTTCGGGTAACACCTGTTCTGGCTGCCCGCTACGGAGTCTCACTGCCCAAGCCCATGCGAGCGGTGCTCGCACCCCGCACTGCTGCCGGAGGCTGGTTATGAAAACGAATTAAGGATAAATACATGATAGAAACGCTCACCATCATCACCCTTTCCGTCCTGTTCCTGATCTTTTTCCGTCCCGGCAAAACCCCACCGCTGAACAACCCGCTGGTCATCCAGCGCCCCGGCCAATACCACGTGACACTGGCGCCGCAGATCAACCTGGCACAACCCTTCATCGAGGATATTGCCAAACGTCTCGGCAGCCCGGCCGCATTGGCGGCAAACAGCGACACACTGTGCTTTGAAGTACGCGACAAGGAAGTCACTGCCCATGGCAAGGATTTCTACCTGCTTGCCATCACGCAGCGCAACGGCATGCTGTATTTCCAGGCCACCGGTTCGCCGTCCGACAGTGCGGATATGCGGCGTCACGACATTCTGGCGTTTACCGGCAATACCCTTGCCGGGATGTCGGCCGTGAGCAGCCCGGATGAGGGATTGAATGCCCTCATCCGTAGCACCGTCATCGAGACCGCTCAGCAGCGCGGCATCACCGTCTCGGTGTTGTAGCAGATGAGGGTTACCTTGATCCGGCATGGCGAGAGCGAAGCCAACGTCGGCAATTTCATCAGCGACGACCCGCGCAAACCGGTCAACCTGACGGCGCGCGGCATCGCCCAGGCCGAGGCCTTGGCAACGGCCATTGCCCATGAGCAATTCACTCACGCCTATGTTTCCGAATTTCTACGCGCGCAACAGACGCTCGCCATCCTGCTGCGCGGCATGCCGCTGATTCCGCAGGTTGACGCGCGCCTGAATGAGCGCAAATCCGGCCTGGACGGCCATCCTGTGCATATCTTCAACGATGAGGTGCGCCGCAACCCGCTGCACTACAAAACGCCGTACGGCGAAACCTTCCTCGAACAGATGGAGCGCCTGCGCAATTTCCTCGACGATGTTGTCATGCGCCACCCGCAGGGACGCATCATCCTGGTGTCGCACGAAAATCCGATTCTCGCCGCCAAGGCCTGGACAACTTCGGCCGAAGCAGAGGTATTCGCTGCCGTGCCCAACTGTGGACGCGTAGACATCGAATGGCCTCTGTCCGAGTGAGCATTCATTGCGCGCCATCTTGGCAACAACTTGATCGCGCAGGAAAAACGCTTTACGCCGCAGAACATGCATGAGTAAGGCTTGCCTAACCGGCCAAATTTGACAACAATGCATCCAGAATTATTGGAGTCATGCATGTCAAATATCGCAGCAGGAACCACGCAGTCGCCTAAAGTGCCGGATTTTTCGCTGCCCTCAACGGGCGATCATCCTTTCCAGCTCTACCCGCTCCGCTCCAAGTCATTGGTAATTTATTTTTATCCCAAGGACAACACGCCGGGCTGCACCACCGAGGCCCAGCAGTTCCGCGACCTGTACGCCGCATTCAAACAGGCCGACAGTGAAGTCGTCGGCGTTTCGCGCGACAGCATCAAGTCGCATGAGGGCTTCAAGAGCAAATTCACGCTGCCGTTCGAATTGCTGTCGGATGCGGACGAGCTGGCGTGCGGGTTGTTCGGCGTGATCAAGATGAAAAAAATGTACGGCAAGGATGTGCGCGGCATCGAACGCAGCACCTTCGTGCTCGACCGCAACGGCAATATCCGCAAGGAGTGGCGCGGCCTCAAGGCCGACGGCCACGCCCAGGAAGTCCTCTCTTTCGTCCAATCCCTGTAAAGGAACCCCATGTCGACTCGCAAAGCAGCAGCAACGCCCAGCAGAAGGAATACCGATACCAAACTGTTTGTGCTGGACACCAATGTGCTGATGCACGACCCGACCAGCCTGTTCCGCTTTGAAGAGCATGATGTCTACCTGCCCATATTCGTGCTGGAAGAGCTCGACAACAACAAGAAGGGGATGACCGAAGTTGCGCGCAACGCGCGCCAGGCCAGCCGCTTCCTCGATTCGCTGGTCAGCACTTCGGACAATATGGAGGAAGGCGTCTCGCTTGAGGCACAAGGCAACAAGAGCTCGACCGGACGCCTGTTCCTGCAGACCGAACTCATCTCGCACGAGCTGCCGGAAAACATGGCGCACGGCAAAGCCGACAACGCCATCCTCGGCGTGGTGGCCTACCTGCATCGCCAGCAGCCCAAGCGCCCGGTCATCCTGGTCAGTAAAGACATCAACATGCGCATCAAGGCGCGTGCACTCGGGCTGGAAGCGCAGGATTACTTCAATGACAAAGTGCTGGAAGATTCCGACCTGCTGTACACCGGCATGAAAGAGCTCCCCGCGGATTTCTGGGATACCCACGGCAAAGATATGCAGTCGGGCAGCCAGGCCGGGCATAACTATTACCAGATCAAGGGACCGCTGTGCCGCGACCTGCTGGTGAATGAATTCGTATTCCAGGACAACGCGGAAAAGCCGTTTTATGCAGTGGTTGCCGCGCAGGACGGCAACTCCGCGACCTTGCGCACCCTGACCGACTACACCCATAGCAAGAATGCGATCTGGGGCATCACCGCGCGCAACCGCGAACAGAATTTCGTGCTGAACCTGCTGATGAACCCGGAAATCGATTTCGTCACGCTGCTGGGCCAGGCCGGCACCGGCAAGACCCTGCTGACGCTGGCCGCCGGCCTGATGCAGGTGCTCGAGCACAAAATCTACTCCGAAATCATCATGACCCGCGTCACCGTGCCGGTGGGCGAGGACATCGGCTTCCTGCCCGGTACCGAAGAAGAAAAAATGTCGCCCTGGATGGGCGCGTTGGACGACAACCTCGACGTGCTGAACAAGTCCGACGAAGAAGGCGGCGAATGGGGCCGCGCCGCCACGCGCGACCTGATCCGCAGCCGCATCAAGATCAAGTCGCTGAACTTCATGCGCGGCCGCACCTTCCTGAACAAATACCTGATCATCGACGAAGCGCAGAACCTCACGCCGAAGCAGATGAAAACCCTGATTACCCGCGCCGGCCCGGGCACCAAGGTGGTCTGCATGGGCAACATTGCGCAGATCGACACACCGTACCTGACTGAAGGCAGCTCCGGCCTGACCTATGTGGTCGATCGCTTCAAGGGCTGGGAGCATAGCGGCCATGTCACGTTGCAGCGCGGCGAGCGTTCGCGCCTGGCCGACCACGCCGCCGAGGTACTATAACAGCGATGGAAAAACACCCGCTCGACAAGACCAATGCCGAATGGCGCGAAGAGCTGACGCCGGAGCAGTATGAAATCTGCCGCGAATGCGGCACCGAGCTGGCCTTCTCCGGCGAGTACTGGGACTGCACCGACATCGGCATCTACCGCTGCGTATGCTGCGGAGAAGCGCTGTTCGACTCGGAAACCAAGTACGAGTCCGGCACCGGTTGGCCCAGCTTTTGGCAGCCGGTGCGCGAGGAAGCCGTCGTCTACAAGGACGAAGACCCGCTGGACATGGATCGCATCGAGGTGTGTTGCGCGCGCTGCGACGCCCACCTCGGGCATGTATTCGAGGACGGCCCGGAGCCCACCGGCCTGCGCTACTGCATCAACTCGACCGCATTGGCTCTTGACAGAAATTAGACATATACGGGGCGAGTATGCATAATGCGCGCCCATGAGAATTTTATTTGACCTGTTTCCGGTTCTTCTTTTCTTCATTGTCTTCAAGTTGTTTGGTGTCTACCCTGCCACTGCGGCAGCCATGGTGGCCACCGCGCTGCAAGTAGCCTGGGAAAAGTGGCGCAATGGCAAAGTTGACCAGATGCTCTGGGTCAGCCTCGCAATCATCACCGTCTTCGGCGGCGCAACCCTGTTTTTCCACAACGAAAACTTCATCAAGTGGAAGCCCACCGCGCTGTACTGGTTCTTTGCCGTGGCAATCCTGTTCTCGCGCGCGTTCTTCGACAAAAACCTGATGCGCCTGCTGCTGCAAGCCAAGATCAACCTGCCCAACAACGTCTGGCACTACCTGAACCTGGCCTGGGGCCTGTTCTTTGCCATGCTGGGCGCCCTCAACCTGTATATCGCCTTCCATTACAGCATGGACATCTGGGTCGACTTCAAGCTGTTCGGCTCGATGACCTTGATGCTGATCTTCATCCTGTTGCAGGCCATTGTGCTGGCCCGCTACATGAAGGATGAGCAAGGCGACAAACCCTGATGCTTTACGCCATCATCGGCCACGATGTCCCGGACAGCCTGGAGCGCCGCAAGGCCGCGCGTCCGGCGCATCTGGAGCGCCTGCAAGCCATGCAGGATGAGGGACGCCTGCTGCTGGCCGGTCCCTTCCCGTCCGTCGATGCCAACGACCCCGGCGCAGCCGGTTTTTCCGGCAGCCTGATCGTTGCCGAATTCCCCTCGTTGCAGGAAGCCCAGATCTGGGCCGATGCCGACCCGTACGTCAGCGCCGGCGTCTACCAGCATGTGGCGGTACGACCATTCAGGAAAGTGCTTCCGTAGCACGGTCAAACACATCCGCCCCGGCTATGTTATATTGCCGCCCGGGGACAGGAGTGCCACAAACTCAACTCTATTAACAACCAGATAATTCCTATAAAAAAACGTAATTTGTTTTCAATTCGACAAGGAAAAATAATGCCCAAGCCTTTACATATCGCCGCGCTGATTGCAGCTATTGGCCTGACAGCAAACACTGCCTGTGCCGCCGATACCGCAAGCAGTGCCGATGCGCAAAAACCTGCCGCCACCGTGAACGGCATTGCCATCCCGCAAGCACGCCTGGACCTGAACCTGAAAGCCGTCACCCAGCAAGGCCAGCCCGACAGCCCGGAACTGCGCAGGAAAATCCGCGATGAGCTGATCGACCTGGAAGTCATCGCCCAGGAAGCCCACCGCAAAGGCCTGGATGCGCAACCCGAAATCGCCCAGATCATCGAAATCACCAAGGAAAACATCCTGCGCAATGCATTTGCCCAGGACTACGTGAAAACCCACCCGATTTCCGACGACGCCTTGAAGGCCGAGTACGAAAAGCAGAAGCAGTCGTTGATCGGACGCAAGGAATACAAGGTTGCGCACATCCTGGTGGACTCCGAAAAGGAAGCCCAGGCCATCGTCAACGAGCTGAAAAAGAAGAAGGTCGGCTTTGACAAAATCGCCAAGGAAAAATCCAAGGACCCCGGCAGCAAGGCACAAGGCGGCGAACTGGGCTGGACCAACCCGGCAGCTTTCGTGCAGCCTTTCGGCGAAGCCATCGTCAAGCTGAACAAGGGCCAGATCAGCGCCCCGGTGCAAACCCAGTTCGGCTGGCACGTGATCAAGCTGGAAGACGTGCGCGACCTGGAAATCCCTCCGTTCGACAAGGTCAAGGCCACGCTGGAAAAACGCATGCAGCAGATGTCCCTGATGGAAGCCGTCAAGGCCCTGCGCGCCAACGCCAAGGTGGAATAAGCGACGCAAGCACCAAACAGAAAAGCGGCTCGATGAGCCGCTTTTTTATTGCCAGTACCATGTGCTCAAAACAGGCTGGCGTGCTTTGACGCAAATCGCCATGACAACCGCTAAAAAGCTGACAGGCCACCGGTCGAAGCCACCGCCCTGCTCTTGTTGAGCCGAAGACAGTCCTTCAGATAAATTTTGGACAGGGTACTTTTCCGGCACTAGAATAAATACCAAGAAAATGCCAAGCTCGTTCGCCATGCAAAGTCCCGCAACGTTGCACACCTCAGTTTTCCATTCCTTGGAGGATCAGATCGCTGTCATTGATCGAACCGGCAATATTCTTGATGTTAATTTGGCTTGGCTAGATTTTGGCACCCAAAACGGCCTTCCTTCTGAATACGTGTGTGTCGGCCATAATTATCTCGAGGCCTTATCAAACTCAGTTGCGTCCGGTGATAGTCTCGCAGGCGAAGCATTGCATGGCATCATGGAGGTACTAACGGGCAAACGAGCCATTTTTTACTTCGAATACCCCTGTCACAGCCCGGACGAAAAACGCTGGTTCACCATGCGAATCTCACCTTTACATGGCGATGACTCTGGAAACCTGTTCGTCATTTCCCATCACAACATTACGCAACGCAAACTTGCTGAAGAAAAAGTCGAAGAGCTAGCCATGCACGACCCGCTGACCGGGCTTGGCAATCGACGTGCATACCTCCAGCACTTAAGCAAGGAAATACGCGGCAGTATTCGTAATCAAAATCCCATCAGCATGATTCTTATTGATGTCGATTACTTCAAAAAATATAACGATCAGTTCGGGCACGCCGCAGGAGACCAATGCCTGAGCAACATTGGTCAAGTTCTGCTTGCTCATGCGCGCAGGCCTGGCGACTTGGCAACGCGCATCGGCGGTGATGAATTTGCATTGATTTTAGGAAACACCAGGCTTGAAGTGGCTCAGGAAATCGCGAAATCGATTTTAAGTGCGATCAGCGACCTCAAGATATACTGCAACGACTCAAAACAGATAACTGCCAGCATCGGCTTGGCATCTGCAATCCCACACAAGCGTCATAGTGACGATTTCCTGTTTCAAGAGGCGGACAAGGCGCTGTACCGGGCGAAATCTGCGGGACGAAATCAGGTGGCATCCTAGTGCAGCAGCATGCCTGAACATCTCTACTGATCGAGGCTTCGCGGGTTATGCCCGCTCACCCCAGCAAATTCAGCAGCCCGTCCAGCCCCACGAAATTGAATGAGAAGCTGGCCTGCGAACGTACGATGGGTTTTGCGTGGTAAGCAATGCTGATGCCGGCTTGCCCCATCATCTTCAAGTCGTTCGCGCCGTCGCCCATCGCGATAACCTGGTGCGGACGCAGCCCCAGTTCATCGCGGGTGCGCAGCAGCCAGTCCGCCTTGGCCTGTGCATCCAGCACCGCGCCGAGCACGCGTCCGGTGAGTTTTCCGTTGACGATTTCCAGCGTGTTGGCATGCGCAAAATCCAGCCCGAGCCGGGCCTGCAAGCGCGTAGTGAAGAAGGTAAAGCCACCGGACACCAGCAGGGTCTTGATACCCAGTTGCTTGAGCGCTGCCAGCATGGCCTCGGCGCCGGGATTCAGGCGCAGGCGTTCGTCGTACACGCGCTGTAGCGCATGCTCGTCCAGCCCTTCCAGCAGGGCAACCCGGCGGCGCAAACTCTCGGCAAAATCGATCTCGCCGCGCATGGCCGACTCGGTAATTGCCGACACCTGCGGCTTCAATCCTTGCATGTCGGCGATCTCGTCGATGCACTCAATGCTGATCAGCGTGGAATCCATATCCATCACCACCAGGCCAAAACCCTCCAGCTTCTGGTCGTCACGCACAAAACCGTAGTCCAGCTTGTGCTCATAGCAGAAGGATGCCACCTCGTCGTGCGGGGTAACCTCATGCAAGCGATAGCAGCATGGCCCGACCTGCTCGACCCGGGATGCCAATGCCAGGCCGGCCAGTCGATCCAGGTAAGCCGCGGAGATTTCAGACAGGGATTGAATAACGAGGTGCATGATGGGTTGCTCTGCCAAACGGGAATCAGGGCCGCGCATTTTAATGCAAACCGTCCACTGCATCACAAAGACTTTTCCGCACGCAGGCAAGGCTGCTGACAATCCCGCACTTCCATGCTAACGTGCTGCGCAGAATCCGGGTTTGGCCCTTCATACAACCATCAGGGAGACGCTCATGAAAAATCACGACCAGCTTGTCAGCACTGCACTCGCCGGGTTGCTGGCACTTGGCTTTGGCGCCAGTTGCAGCAATGCCATCGCCGGCGAAACCGAAAAATGCTTCGGCGTTGCCAAGGCCGGACAGAATGGCTGTAACAGCAATATCAATAAACACTCCTGCGCCGGGCGCGCCAAGGTGGACAACGATCCGGACGATTTCCGCCCGGTTCCGGCCGGCACCTGTCAGAAAATCGGCGGCAAGCTGCGCCCGGAAGTCAAAGTGGAAATGCCCGGCGGGAAATACTGAAAGTCCTGATACAAAACCGCATGAATAAGGGGTAAACCGCGCCGATGCTGCAACGCAAGATTTGGCTGGCCTTCATTATCGTCCTGCTGCTCGGCGTCGCCGTCTCGGCCCGCATCGTCTATCTCGGCGACTCGGTGCAATCGATATACCGGATGTTCATCGACGAGAAGCTGCCCCTCTCGCAACGCATCGGGGAACTGCGCAGCGCCATTGCCGACGAGGAGCGCCTGCTGTATGAGTATTACTCCTACACCGCCACGCGCAAACTCTTCCTGGCCCAGCATATCGAGAACGGCAAGCGCCTGGAAAGCATCGTCCGGCGCCTGGAACAGGAAACCGATTCCCCCGACGAACCGCGCACATTGCGCGCACACTTGAGCGAACTGGAACAACTTTCCGAGCAGCTTTCCGCCACGCTGGACAGCAACAACGTAGACTGGGACAAGGCGCGCGCCATCCTCGCGCAGGTCAAGCCCAAGGTACGTGAAATCGAAGCCTCGCTTGCTGTGATCAGCACCGCCAATCAGCGCGCCGTCGCGGAGCTCGGACGCAAATCGCAGCACAGCGTCTCGATCATGGTGCAGTCGGTGATCGGTTTTGCGGTGATTGTTTTCGGTATCGCGTTTTTTGTCGGCTACTATGTGGTCGCGATCATCCGCGAAGGCGCAGAGCGGCGCAGACTGGCGCTGTTTGCCGAGCGCGATCCCAATCCCGTGCTGCGCCTCAATCTCGACGGCCGCGTGCTGTATGCCAACCCGGCCACCCAGACGATGCAGCAACAACTGGCCTTGCCCGCCGCCGCACCGCAACACCTGTTGCCGGAGGACTTGTCAGCCCACTTGTCGCAAACGCGCCACGCCAGCTCGGCGAACAC
The DNA here is from genome assembly GCA_021848465.1 of Pseudomonadota bacterium. Classification (GTDB taxonomy): domain Bacteria; phylum Pseudomonadota; class Gammaproteobacteria; order Burkholderiales; family Gallionellaceae; genus JAJZUP01. The sequence goes on along the minus strand of JAJZUP010000004.1, from coordinate 137,742 downwards.
CCAGTTTGAATACAGCCTGGCGCAACGCACACTGGAATGCACGATCGCCTACCTGGAGGACTTTGCCGAGTTTCACGTCTACCTGAAGGATGCGACCGCACGCAAGCAGGCTGAAGAACGCCTTGCCTACCAGGCGTATTTTGATGCCGCCACCGGCCTGCCAAACCAGTACAAATTGCGTGACGACCTGTCGCATGCGCTGGCGCAACAATGTGCCGGGTCGCTGATGATGATCGTGGCCGATTACGAGCAGGAGCTGCTGGAAAGCTTCGGCGCGGCCAAGACAGAGCAATGGCTGGTAAAAGTTGCCGACCGTCTGCGCGACAACCTGGATGCCGCCACTGAACGTCTCTATCGTTTCGGCAGCAGCGCCTTCGTGTTGCTGCGCCTGCCTTGCGACCAGGATGCCGCACAGGAGCGCGCCCGTACCCTGCTGAAAATCGGGCGCCAACCGTTGCATGTGGAAAACCATGAACTGATTTCCACCCTCTCCATCGGCGCGGCGCTGATGACTTGCGATCGCGACGAGGACATCGGCGCCAAGGTGGAAATCATGGTGCAGCAGGCGGCTTCCGCCTGCAATCATGTGCGCCGTACCGGCGGCAACAGTTTTGCCGCTTACGACGAAGCCATGAGCCGGGCTGCCGCCCAAGCCCTGCTGCTGGCTGCAGACCTGCACCATGCCGTGGAAAATAACGAGTTGCGCCTGTACTACCAGCCCAAGGTCGATACCGCCAGCGGCCGGCTGCTCGGGATGGAGGCGCTGCTGCGCTGGCAGCACCCGCTACGCGGCATGGTGTCCCCGGCCGACTTCATCCCGGTAGCCGAAGACACCGGCCTGATCATCCCGATCGGTCGCTGGGTGCTGCATGAAGCCTGCCGCCAGAATGCCGAATGGCAGGCATCCGGCCTGCGCCCGTTGCGGGTGGCGGTCAACCTGTCTGCGCGCCAGTTCGGCTCGGAAGGATTGCTGCACGAGATCGACGCCACCCTGGCCGAGACCGGCCTCGCTGTCGATTCGCTCGAACTGGAAATCACCGAAAGCATGGTGATGAGCGAACCGGAAAAAGTGATTGCATTGCTGAATGAGCTGCACACACGCGGCATCCACATCGCACTGGACGATTTCGGCACCGGCCAGTCTTCACTTGCCTACCTGAAGCGCTTCCCGATCGACAGTTTGAAAGTGGACAAGGCCTTCATCCAGGACATCCCGGACAACCCGGACGATGTCGCGATCGCCAAGACCATCATCGCGATGGCCCAAGCGCTGGACATGGACACCGTTGCCGAAGGGGTGGAAACCCCCGCCCAACTCGAGCTGCTACGCGAGCTCGGTTGCAACCAGATCCAGGGCTACTACTTCAGCCGCCCGCTCCCGGCCGCCGATTTCCTGGCCTACTATCGTTCGCACCTGTAAGCGCAAGCCACTGAGTCGACCAGACATATCTTATGCCAACACTTGCTTTGAGGTCTGTTGCTGATATTTGGCTGCCTTGAGCTTGATTGGGGTGCTTGCAGCCGAATTGCGGGCAACACGTTTAACACTTGCTACTTCTTTTTCAACATTGACCTTCATAGTAGCGAATGACATCTCGATCAATCGATCTTCGATCTTGAAGCTCCCTTTGCTCTTCAGCCAATCAAGGACGTTAGCCAAGTGCCAAATTACCGTTGTGCCGCTATGGACCGGCGTTGGAGCCAAACTGTTGTCTATCAGAATTTTCCGGATGTTTTGCCTGCTGCATCCAACAAAACCGGCAATGTCGGTTATGCCGACATAATCGGGAGTAGCTTCAATCAGCTTGGCACCCGGAATTGCTTTCGTTACATCGGCAATCGCTGACGCAACAGCTTCCTGTGCAGAAGTGGCCTCTCTTGTAAAACTTAATGCCACCCGTCCCTGCAGGCCCAAGCCAACTGTTGCATCATCACAACCGGCTTCATAAAGTGCATTTACGAACTGTTCCGGCTCGGCATCCGGGCTCGGCAGCGTGAATTTAAGCTCGAAGTCATATTCTGTCATGGTTTACTCCTGGTCTTTTTCACCATCCTTAAGCCTGATGCAGTTGTCTACGATTCTGCGAATCTGTTTTGCGTGATTGCCCGGACTCTTCGGGGTACTCCATATACTGGCTCTGCAAAACTCCCCACACCGACAAGCACTATCATTGTAAGGACAGTACATTTGTCCCCATGCGTGCGAGCCTCCTTCGACAATGCGCCAGCCCTTGCTCTTGGCGTATTCGATTGCGGCATTCACTTCTTTCTTTGAGTGAGACATGAACTATCCCGGAACCTTTGGGACATAGTAGCAGATCAACAATGGTTGTCAATTGACAACTGCGTGCATCCTGATTTCTGCCGCGTCACATCTTCTGCTTGATCGCCAGCACAGCCTGATTGCGCAGCGTGCGCAGCAGCGACAACTGTTTCTCGGACACCTGCAGCGCATTCGCCTGCTGCATATCGGCATAGATCAGGCCCACCGCTTTCTTGTTCACCATGATCGGCAGCAGCAAAAAACATTGGGCATCTATTGTGCCGGTATACCACTTGGGAATCTTGTCGGCGATGGTGGCGGAGCTGACGTTTTCGATCACGATATCCAGCCCCTTGTCGATGGCGAGGTGGAAGACATCCGGCACGAAATTCAGCGAAAAACGGAAATTCGGCAGCACCGCATCCACCCGCTCGCCGAGGCCAAAACGCGCGGCCATCACGTTCTGGCGGTTATCGCGGATAAAGATCAGCGTGTGCTTGAAATTCATGCTGCGGTAAATCGTTTCCAGCACCATCAGCAGCACGTCGTTCAGCTTGAAGTCTTCCACCAGCGTGTTCGTGACATCCTGGATGCCCGCGCTGAGCACCGCATCCGGATCAAGTTGCGGCGCTTCATCAGGCAGCTTCTGCGTCATGGTCTCCAGCAGCGTCACGCCGTCCAGCGAGCTGGGCTGTTGCGCCTCCGGCTCTGGTTCGCGCTCCCCGCTCCATACGCGGATGCGCCGCAACAGTGGGCTCTTGCCCGACACGATACCCAATACGCTGGCGCGCTCGAACAAATGGTTCAGGCCGCTTTCCAGTGCGTTGGCAAGACGCTTTTCGGTTGCATGCGTGGCGCTGCCATAGCGCTCGCTCAGCTTCTGCAACTCGCTGCTTTTTTCACGCGCCTCGGTCATTGCCGAAACCATGCATAACTCGTTCGCCAGGTTCACGGCAACGCACAACTGGTCGACATCGTTCTGCGGTTTGCGCACCTTGCCCTGCGGCAGCTTGCGCATGCCGGACAACAGGCGCTGCGGGAATTTCCAGCTTTCCGCCACGCCGATACCGAGCTGGTTGTAGGACATGCCCAACACCTTGACTGAAGCCTGCTCCTCGCTGATCCCCTGGTCCTCCATCATGCGCGCGACCTGCTGGCTTTCCTCGAAGAAATAAAAAATCGCCAGCAAGCGTCCCAGGTTGTGGAACATCGCGCAGATCATCGCCTCCTCGGCTTCTCCGGGCTGGCCGCCACCGGCCAGTTCCGCCGCCAGCACGCCGGAAAAGAACGACGCAATCACCTCATCCTTCAGCTCCACCGCCTGCGCCTTGTTCTGCAGGAACTCCAGCAGGATCAGGGTCATCGCGACATTGCGCACAGTGTCGAAGCCGAGGATCACCACCGCCTTGGAGATCGTGTTGATATTGCCGCCGAACTGTCCGAATGAAACCGTGTTGACCAGCTTCAACAATTTGTTGGTCAGCGCGAAGTCCTGCAGGATCGCCTTCGCCAGTTTCGCCGGGCTGTCCGATTCGGAGGAAGCAATCCGGTTGATCTCCCCGATCGTGCCGGACAACGCCGGGAAATCGCTCTTGCTGCGCATGCGCCGCAACAGGAAATCCAGCGTGCTGTGGTTGCCCTCGCCGTTGCTCGACACTGCCACGCCCTGCGAGGCGTCCAGATAGTTCAGCAAGGCCTGGCGCATGGCCGCCGCATCCTGGTAGCGGTCTTGCGGCTGTTTTTCCAGCGCCTTCAGGATGATCGCATCCATGTCCTCGTCGACATCGACATTCAGCGAGGACGGCGCGGCCACCTTTTCTGTCGCGATGCGATGCAGGATCTGTGCGGCATTGTCGCCGATCACCGGCGGCCGCCCAGCCACCAGCTCATACAGCAACGTGCCCACCGAGAAGATGTCGGAGCGCGCCTCGGCGCCCTTGCGGCTGATGCATTCCGGCGCCATGTATTGCGGCGTGCCGTACAGGCCCTCCGGACTGCTCTGTCCAGCATGCCGCGCAATGCCGAAATCCAGCAGCATCGGCTGGCCGTTTTCGCCGACGATGACATTGGCCGGCTTGATGTCCAGATGCATGATCCCGTGCCGGTGCGCGTAATCCAGCCCGTCCAGCACGCCAACCACCAGCCTGGCCGCATAAGCGAGCGACAAGGTGCCGCAACGCTTGAGCGCCTGTGCCAGCGTCTCGCCTTCAATGAAGGGGTAAACCAGGTAAGGCATGCCCTCATGCTCGCCCGCATCAAACACCGTCACGATATTCGGGTGCTGGAATTTGCCGGTGATGCGCGCTTCACGCAGCAATCCTTCCTTCTGCAACCCGAGATCGGCGCGCAGCACCTTGATCGCCACCTGGCGCTCCAGTTGCGGATCTTCGGCCAGGTAAACCGTTCCCTGCCCTCCCTTGGAAATCTCGCGGATGATGTTGAAGCGTCCAATCACTGCAGGTACCGACATGGCAAACAAAACCCCGTGTACAGTTGCTGATTAAATGACGGCGCGGCATGGCATTGCCATACCGCGATGGGACAAACTGGAATGCCCCTCCCCTGTCGCCCGGTTTGACCGGGACTATATTTTTCGGGCAATCACTGAGCTCAGATCGCCTCGGCGCCGGTTTCACCGGTGCGGATGCGGATCACCTGCTCAACCGGCGTAATGAAAATCTTGCCGTCGCCGATCTTGCCGGTATGCGCCGCCTTGACGATTGCATCGACAACGGTATCCAGCATTTCCGCTGTAATCACGACCTCAACCTTGATCTTGGGCAGGAAGTCCACCACATACTCTGCGCCGCGATACAGCTCAGTATGTCCCTTCTGACGCCCGAACCCCTTCACCTCGGTAACAGTCAGACCGCTCACCCCCAACTCGGACAAGGCTTCGCGCACCTCGTCGAGTTTGAACGGCTTGATGATGGCTTCGATTTTTTTCATGGTAGCTCTCTCAAAAAATGGTACGGCAAGTATAACTAAAAACGTCCCGGTAACGCACCGAGATCGGATAACGCCAATCCCCGGCATAAACAAATTCCTTGATGCGCCAAGGATGCGCCGAACAAAAATCGGTGTGCGCAGGTTCGCGACACGAATTTGCCTTGACCAGGACAACCAAAATACCCATCATCATGATTTGAGTATTTATTTGAGTGCGACCGATACGATCATGAAAGTACGAATTTTGCCGCTGCTGTCGCTTTTGCTGCTTTTCATCACACTGCCGGCCTTGGCGGCGCATCAAGACCCCGGTCAAAAGAACCGCAAGGTGCTCAACAATCAACTGATCAATGCTTTCAGCAAAGATAACTTCGCCGAAATGGAGAAGGCAATTGCACAGGGTGCCGACATCAATGCAGAGGCAAACCCGGGCTTTACACTATTAAAAAAGGCGGCCTTTTTCGGCAGCCCCAAGATGGTGGAATTCCTGCTCTCCAATGGCGCAAGCACCAAGACCCCGGGTCTGGTGGCGGCAGCGGTATGGGCCGATTCGTTGGAAAAAGCCAGACTTCTCCTTGAGCATGGTACCGATCCCAATAATGAAGAGGAGGCATCGCAGCTAACGCCCCTGTACAAGGTGAAAAGCGTAGCCATGGCCAAGTTGTTGCTGTCGAGCGGCGCCAATGTTAACCACCACACCGATAACTTTACGCCGTTGTCCTATGTTTTGGGTGGATACAACCAGGAGATTTCGCCGGAAGTGCGGACGCAACTAGCCCAATTATTCATTGCCAATGGCGCAAACATTTCCGGAGACGTCGCCAACGACCTGCTTTTTGATGCCGCCGCGAATAATGGGAATACGGGTCTGATGGAATATCTGGTGACGCACGGAGCGGACGTTAACGCCAGGAACAACCGGGAGGAAACTCCCTTGTTTTTCGCCGCCAGGGCCGGTGATCTGGACGACGTGAAATGGCTGCTGAAGAAAGGCGCCAATGTCAACGCCACCAATACCTTTGGGGCAACGCCACTGGCTTGGACCAAGAACGCCGCCGTTGCCGAGGTGTTGCTGAAAAACGGCGCCGACGCCAACGGAACCTACAGTGGCATGCGCTATACGTTTTCCGTTTTCTTTTCCGACGGCAATCACGACCTCATCAAACTGCTGGTGAACAATGGTGCCGATGTGAACGCCCGTGGCCCCGCGAATAAAACACTGCTGTTTTTTGCTGCCGCCACCTCTGATGAAGACCTGAGCAGATTGCTGGTGAAAAAAAGCGCCGATGTAAACGCGCAAGACGACAATGGTGACACGCCCTTGTTTGCGGCCATGGGCAACGAACACATCGTCGACCTCCTTCTCGACAACGACGCTGACCCCAATCACGTTAATCGTACCAATCAGACTCCCTTGGTACGTGCAGTTGGTAACGCAAAGATATTCGAGCGGATGATCGCTAAAGGAGCAGACATTCACCAGGTCGATGCGCAAAATTCGACGCTGCTGCACCATGCTGCCATGGAAGGCTCGCCAGAGGTGGTCGACTTATTGCTGAAGGCCGGGCTGGACATCAACGCCAGAAATGCGCAGGGCATCACTCCCGTCAAGGCTGCCTTCAGCAAGCAGCGACCGGACATGATCCTGTATCTGCTGAGCAAGGGCGCGCGGCTGAACCCGAAGGAAGAAAATGAATATGAATTCACGGAATTTGCCTGCATGGGATCGGACATTGGGATCACAGACAAAATGCTGGCAATATTGGCATCCCACGGGTTTAATCTCAGCGCCAAGAACGATGCGGGCAATACCAATCTGCACGTCGCGGTTTCAAACATTACCCCCGACATTGTGAAAAGCCTTCTGGCCAATGGGGCCGACCCCAATGCGACCAATGCCAAAGGTGACACCCCGCTGCACTTGATCCAGCCGAACTTTAATCCCAGAGTGGTACGCCCCATGATCCAATACCTGCTGGACAAAGGCGCGCAACCCAACGCAAAAAACAAGGCCGGGATCGTGGCCAAAGCCAAATACGCGCCGTATTTGAAAATGAAGGACTCAGGGGGCTAACGAACAGCGCTCGATATAAATGAAAAAGGCGATCACCGATCGCCTTTTTCATTTTCCAGCACTCCCGGGAACACCGCGCAGCGTTTGCCTGAGCGCCCACCTATTCACGGAAAAACTAACCAGGTTGGCTAAAAATCATCCTGGTAGCGCGCCGTGATCGGATAGCGCCAGTCCTTGCCGAAACCGCGATCGGTGATGCGCACGCCCACCGGCGACTGCCTGCGCTTGTACTCGTTGATGCGGATCAGCTTTACCACGCGCTGCACGTCGGCCTCGACATAGCCGTGCGCGACGATCTCGGCAATGCTGAGATTCCGTTCCACGAAATACATCATGATCGCATCCAGCACATCGTAGGGCGGCAGGCTGTCCTGGTCGGTCTGGTTCGGCTTGAGCTCGGCGCTGGGCGGGCGTGTGATGATGCGCTCCGGAATCACCCGCCCCAGCGTATTACGGTAATTCGACAGGCGGTACACCCAGGTCTTGCTGACATCCTTGAGCACCGCAAACCCGCCCGCCATGTCGCCATACAGCGTACAGTAGCCCACCGTCATTTCCGACTTGTTGCCGGTGGTCAGCACCAGCGCGCCGGTCTTGTTCGAAAGCGCCATCAGCAGCACGCCGCGGATGCGCGCCTGCAGATTCTCTTCGGTGGTATCGGTCGGCAACCCGGTAAACAGCGGCGCCAGCGTGTCCTGCAATGCGGTGAAGGTCGGCTGGATGTCCAGCTCTTCGTAGCTCACGCCGAGCAGCTTCACCATCTCGCGTGAATCGTCGATGCTCATCTGCGCGGTATAGGGCGACGGCATCATCACCGCGCGCACCTTGTCCGCCCCCAGTGCATCCACCGCCACTGCCAGCGTCAGCGCCGAATCGATGCCGCCTGAAAGCCCCAGCAGCACGCCGGGAAAACGGTTCTTGGTGATGTAATCGCGCACCCCGAGGCACAGCGCACGGTAAATGCTTGCCTCTTCCTGCTCCAGCCTGGCAAATTCGCCGGGCTGCAATTTTCCCTCGCGAATTTCGACGATGCCGAGCGCCTCGTCAAACGCCGGCAACTGCTGGATCACCCGCCCGCAATCGTCCATCACAAACGAGCCGCCGTCGAACACCAGCTCATCCTGGCCGCCCACCATGTTGGCATAGATCACCGCCAGCCGGGTTTCATCCACCCGTTCGCGTACGGTCTCGTAGCGCGTGGCCTGTTTGTTGAAATGGTAGGGCGAGGCATTCAGCACCAGCAGGATTTGCGCCCCGGCCTCCCTGGCGCGAATGGCGGCATGCTCATGCCAGACATCGGCACAGATGTTGATGCCAAAGCGTATCCCGCCCATTTCCAGCAGGCACGGCGCGCTGCCGTGGCTGAAATAGCGCTCCTCGTCAAACACGCTGTGGTTGGGCAGTGCATGCTTGTGGTAAGTGGCGATGATGCGGCCATCGCGCAAAATCGAGGCTGCGTTATAAAACTCGCCGCCCACCTCTTCCGGGTGTCCCACCACCACCGTGATGCCGGACACCTGTGCGGCCAGCGCATCCAGCGCATCGGCACACGCCATGTAAAAGCCTTCGCGCAGCAGCAAGTCCTCGGGCGGATAGCCGCACAGGCTCAGCTCGGGCGTGAGCAGGATGTCCGCCCCCTGCTCCTGCGCACGCTGCGCATAGTCAAGAATCCTGGCGGAATTTCCCGCCAGGTCGCCCACCGTGCAATTTATCTGGGCAATCGCAACCTTCATCCTGCTACAGCCTTTCCTGCCCGATGTCGGACGTTGTTATTTGACGCGGTAAAAACGCTGCGCAACGGTTGCCCCATTGATCCTGTCGAACTTGTCGCCCATCGCCACGGACAATTTATCCAGACGCGCATCCGGCAGCGGGTGGGTCTTGAACAGCAGCGCCACGCTGCCCTCATCCTTGGCGATGTGGCCGATCTGCTGCAAGACGCTGGGCAGGCCGTAAGAGTCGTATCCGGCGCGCGTCGCCAGCACCACGCCGATCCGGTCCGCCTCGAATTCGGCATCCTTGTCGAGCGAACGCGACATGATCTCCGCGCCGCTGCCGATCAGCTTCTGCGCGACATCGTTGTTGCCCACCGAGCTGGTCAGCGCATTGCTGCCCGCCTCAAGCAACTTACTCTGCTGCAAAATCTTCAGGTGATGCTTGCGGATCACGTGGCCGACTTCATGCGCCAGCACGCCGGCCAGGTCGGCCTCGCTCTGCAGCATGCGGTACAGGCCGAGGGTGACGAACACATAACCGCCCGGCGCCGCAAACGCGTTCACATCGTTCGAGTCGATCACGCCGAAATGCCAGGGCAGGTCCGGGCGCTCGCTCTGGCTCGCGACCCAGCGCCCCACCATGTTCACGTACTGCTGCAACTTGGCATCCTTCACCAGCGGTGAAGCGCCCAGCAGGTTACCGGCGATCTGGCGTCCGATCGCGATTTCCTCCTGCTCGCTCGGGCCGACCACCTCCTTCACCACATTGACCACCTGCGGGCTAACCGGCAGTTGCTGCAACAACTGCGCGGCAGGCGGTTGCGGGGCAGACTGCTGGACCGGCTGCGCCGCAGGAATCTGGATTTCCTTTTTCAGCTTGTCGAGATCGCCAAAATCGAAAGCGGCGGCCATACTGCACGATGAAGCCAACACTGCTGCTGTTGCATATGTCAAGATCGTTTTCATGGCGGCTCCTATTTCGGTTCTGGCAGGTAATCGAACTTGCGCGCGGACAGCTTGCCTTCGTTGGCAAACTGCTGTGCCTGCTCCTTCGTTACGCCATAAGATTCATCAAGCTTCAGCTCGTCCGCGCTGAACTTGGCCGCCTTCAGGTCTTCCTCGCTGAGGCCGCGGATGCCGGTGGTCGCAACCACCTTGCCGGTGCCGGCGCGTCCCGAAGCCAGGTTCAACAAACCGGTCGCCTCGTTACCGCCCTTCTTCGCTTCGCCCTGGCGGATGCTGAGCATGCGCACCCAGCCTTTGCCCTTGGCGCTCTTCACCTGCAACCAGCCGCCATTGCGCCCGAGGATTTCGACCTTATCCTTTACCGCCAAACGTCCCACGGATTTCGCATCGCCAAACGGCTCCGCGCGAATATCGTCGGCCTTCAGGGCCTCGCCGGTTTGCGCCGCCATTGCGGGCAGCATCACCAGGCACAGCAGTGCCGCCGCTACAGGTTTCATCCATCTCATGCCTTCACCTCCTGTTGTTTTTCCCATTCCAAAATCGCTTCGGCAAACAAGATGCGCCAGCTTGCACGCGCCTTGGCCCCGCCATACACGCGGCCCTGATAAGTAAACCAGCTTGCGACACCTTCCGGGCGCGCCAGGTTTTTATGCAGCAGTTGCGGCAGTTTTTCCAGTACCGCATCGCGGTCGGCCAGGATGCGCGCCTGTGCCTCTTTGTCCTCCGCATCGGCCACCCAGGACACCGTGAACGTGTACTCCATCAAATCCCACACGCCTTTCTGCACGCCGCGCAACACCTCCACGCTCTTCAGCTCCTTGCCGGAACGCTCCAGCCCGTTGCGAATACGCTCCAGCACAACATCCACCAGCAGGTTCTGCGTGCCGTCCAGGCGGATCATCAGCAACGTGCCGTTCAGCTCGCCGCCGCCGCGCTCCAGCGATACGCGCACCATGTTCTGCTCCAGCGCCTTGTAGGTGCCGGTAGCGTAGATACGCGACAGCGTGAAATATGCGACGGCCAGCGCCACCGGCCCGGTCAGGTTGATGTAGGTGTTGCTGAAATTGATGCTGGCGTAGGAAATCACGATCAACAGCACCTGCGACAGGCCGAACAGGCGATTCACCTTGTCGCGCCCGACATTGGTGTAGAACGCCCAGGCCGTCACCCATACCAGCACCAGCGTCAGCATCAGGTAGGCCAGCTTGGCCTCGGGGAAGCGCAGGTAGTCGCCATGCTTCATGTTGTCGATCGCGGTGGCGAGGATTTCGACGCCCTGGTGCATCTTGCTCATCGGCGTCGGTTTGATGTCGAACAGGCTGGGCGCCGTCGAACCGATGATGACGATCTTGTCCTTGAACTCATCCAGCGGCCGTTGTCTGTCCTTGCGCTGCATATCCGCATAGACATCGCTGAAACTGACGTACTGGTAGGAGAACGGCTTGCCGCGCCAGTTCAGCAGCACCTCCTGCGCCGGGGCCGGTTTCCAGCCCATATCCGCCGCCAGCTTTGTCGGCAGAGAGGGCAGCTTCCAGCCGTAGTCGTCGCGGTAGATCTGGTAACGCCGCGCGGTGCCGTCCACATCCGGGTAGATGTTGTTGAAACCGATGCGCCCACCGTCGAGCGCCGCCTGGAAATGCGGCAGCACCACGGCCACGGTCGCATCCTGGCTGGCCTGGTCGGACAACGGCGTCACGCCGGGAATCATGCCGGGCTTGATCTGGCTCAGCTTGTCGCTGTCCTGGTCGAGACGCAGCAGCGGGAAATAGGTATTGTTCGTCGCCGCGATGGCCGCGTTGAAATAGGCGTCGCTGTCGGGGTTGTACACATCGGCATCGCTGAACAGGATGTCGAACACCACCGCCTTGGGATGCTGCTTCTCGATCTGCTCGACAAACTCGCCGAGCACCTGGCGCGGCCACGGCCAGCGCCCGTAATCCCTGGACATCGCGGCCAGGCTGGCCTCGTTGATGTCGACAATCACGATGTCCTTGTCCGGCTTGGGCGGATGAATGCGGTAGCGCACCATCGCATCGAACGCGCCTTGGCGCATCTTCTCGGTGAAGTGCAGGAACGCGGTGTCCGCCAGCGCAAACACCGTAAACACCCCGGCCAGGTACAGGTAGAAATTCTTTTTCCAGCGTCGCGCCAGCAAATCGTAAAACAGCGCGAACAACAGGCGGATGCGGTTGATGACGAACAGGTGGATTCTCATATGCGTAGTTTAGCAAAGCCCGGCTGGTTATTGTCTACTCGATGCCGCTGGAAAGACACACATCGCGCCCGTCGGCCGGCGTTTCATGTCCGAACAGCGACATCAGCGGCACCCACACCACCGAGGTCACCAATTGCCCGGTCATCGCCAGCACATCGGCCGGGCGCACACCGACATGGAATTCGTCGAACGTGCCGCTCAGCTCGATCGGCAGCGCGAAGCTCAGGAATTGCGGCTTCTTGGCTTTCGGCTGCACGTACAGGTTGATCTTTTCACTGGCGAAATTCACGCTCCCTTCACCCTTCACACGCATGCGGCTGGTATCGATCAGGATGCTCTTGTCCGACAGCACGCCGTCTTTCAGCACGAAACGCCCGATCGCGCAATTCACTTTCGACGTGTTCGATTCATCCACAGCGGGCAGCAAGGCCATCAGCACGTTCACCGCCCAGACATCAAGCAGCCCGGATTTCAGGTTCTGCGGCCACACCACGAAATCGATATGGCCCTTGCCGTATCGCAACAGGTCGGACAGCATCGGCGCGCGCGCGCTCACATCCACGTCCAGAGTGAACGTGCCGCGCATCTCGTTCTTCGGATCATTGCGGCGCACCAGCACGCCATAATCGAAATGCTTGGCCGCAATGCGCAAATCGGCGGCCACGTCGTGTTCGCCGGGCTCATAGCCCAGCTTGAACGAGGCGGAGCCGCCCGGCGTATGTACCAGTGAAGCAATATCGGCGCGGCCGTTCTCCAGTTTCGCATCCAGCTCGCCGCTGCCGAGCATATCGCGGCCGGAAAGCACCTGACCGACGCGCACGACCAGATAGGCATCCTGGCGGCGCAGCACCTCGCGGCTTAACATCTGCTGCGCCTGGTTGCTGGATTTTCCGGCTTGCTCGCGCAACTCGGCCTTGCTCTTTGACTTGGCCGCAGCCGGCTTGGCCTGCGTCTTGCTTTTTTCCGCCGTCCCGTCGCCCAGCTTGAAATCGTCCAGTTGTATCGCCGGTGCCGTCAGTGCCGCATCGATGCGCGGCGGCGTCGCCTGGGTATTCAGCCGCCCAAAGCCGGTCAACTGGCTACTGCCTACCTGCAACGCCAGTGCCGACACTTCATAGCCGCCCGCCGTCATGTGGAATTTCCCGGAAGCCGCCCACGGCCCCCAGGGCGGCAGCGCGGTATGCGCAAGGCGGTCGAGATCGTTCAGGCGGATGCCGCTCATATCCAGCGCCAGTTCGATATCCTTCTTGGTGAACGGGCGGTCGATGTCGCCCGCGAACTGCAACGCAGCACCCGCAGCATTCAGGGTGAAACGGAACGGAATCTCGGCGGTCGGATTGATCAGGTCCACCGCCTTGGCGGTCTTGATGTTGATGAACACCGGCACCGCATCGAGCGCGCCGTACAGTTCGAGATACACTGGCGCGCCCGCCCGCGACCTGAGCTCGCCCTTGTCCAGCGCAATCTGCATCGTGTTGCCGGTATTCGCATCGCGCAGGCCGAGATGCCCGCCATCCAGGCTCAGCGCCATATCCGATTGCGCCAGCAATTCCCCTAGGCGGCTCGAATGCATGTCGAGTTGCAGGCTGATGTGCCCCACCCCGGCGTCGATATTGCCGATGCCGAGCTTGCCGAGGATGCGACCGATGTCGAGCGAATCCGCCGCCAGCCACACGGTGGAATGCGGCTCCTGACTGCGCAGGTCGAGCATGATCGCACCGCGGAAATCGTGCTCGGCCACATTCGCGGCAAACGGCGAGGCAAACATCATGCCGTCGCGGATTCGCCCGTCGAAACGGATGTCGCGCAACGCAATTGGCGACTTACTCGCCACGCGCTGCACGCGCACCACGATGTCGGCATCGGCCAGGTTGATCCCGCCCGGCAGCACCGGAATGTCGATCAGGTTCTGCGCCGCCGGGGCCGACGACGGCTTGGCCGGCTTGCTCTCCGGCAACAATGCCTGCAACTGGTCCGCATCGATCAGGCCTGCCGCCAGTTTCAGGCTGATCAGCGCCTTGCCCTTGCCATCCAGTGTGCGCTGCAAATCCACATTCAGGTCGCTTTTGCCGATCTGCACCGCCAGGTTTTCCAGATGCATTTCGGTTGCCCCGGCATGCACATTGCCCCGTACGCTGACCGGCACATCCACGCCAGGCTTCAGGCCCAGCCATTGCGCCACCTCGCTGGAATGCGGCGCAGCCAGTTCAAAATCCAGCGTCGAATTCTGCCCATCCGAACGCAGCATGCCGCCAAGCTGGACATGCGCGCTGCCCGCCTGCAAGCGGAAGTCGAGCGGCGTCGTTCCTTCGTGCATCATCGCGGCAAGCACGCCGCCCTGCAGCGTTGCGCTGAACGGCGTATCGAGCAAGGTGCCGCGCATGCCGCCATGCATGGGCTTGCCGGCGGCTAATGCCAGTTCCAGGTCGTCCAGCGTGAAATGCACCGGCTTGCCGCCGGATGCGTTGCCATAGCTGAGCTCGCCATGCTCCACGTCGAGTTGCACGTCCAGGCTTTCCATCAACTCGGCCCCGCGCGAGCCGCGCGCCGCGATGCGCAGGTCGAAGCGCCCCAGTTCGCCTTCCACGCCGGGCAGCCCGAACAACACTCCGGCCAGGTTGCCCAAGTGGGAGTTGTGCGTACCCAGCGCCAGCTTGAAGCGCGCCGGCGCAACGCTGGCATCGGCCACCGCGCTGCCGGACAGATCCACCCCGGCCACATTCGCATGCACCGGCATTTGCAAACGGCCATGCGCCAGCTTCACTTGCAGCAAGGTATCGCGCACATCGCCGGGCAGGCTCAGCCAGCGCCCGACCGCCAGGCTGAGATCGACATCCGCATCGTTCAGGCTATCCATGCTGAAGCTGGCCTGTGCCAGCTCGCGGTATATTTCCGCAAAACTTTTCGGCGGCGGCGCTTCCTGCGTAGCTGGCTTGCCGGTCAGGAACGGCCGCAAATCCAGCACCGGCACCGACAAGGCGCCTTGCAAACGCGGACGCGCCCCGCCAAAATCCAGCGCGACATTTCCCTCCAGTGTGGTATTGCCCAGCACCCCGCTCAAATCCTCCAGCACCACCTTGCCCGGTGTGTACTTGACTGTGCCGGAGATACCCGCCAGCCCGACGGGCGGCAGGCTGGTCTGCAACAGTTGCGCAAACTCGCGGAAATGCTCGGTGCCCAGGCCGAAATTGATGGTTGCGCCTGCTTTCGAAAAGCTGCCGTTCAGCGCCAGGCGCGAACTCATGAACTCCAGTTTCAAATCCAGCGGCCAAGGCTGCTCCAGCCGCGCCAGTTCTGCCAGCGTGCCGCCGGTCAGGTCGAGCCGGTAGGGATACTGCTTTTCGACGCTGCCATGCAGGCTCAGCGTCAGCGGCTTGCCCACCGGGAAATGCGCCTCCAGCGTTTGCAGCTCGAAAGAATGACTGCGCCCGTTGGCCGGCGTGAAATCCACCTCGAGGTTTTCCAGTGCGATGCGCTCGATATCCAGCCGCGCCAGCAGCGCGCCGATGTCAGTATTGCCGGCTTGCGCCGGTTCGTTGCGCGGCGCGGATGCGGGCTTGAAAGTCCAGTTGTTGCCGGCGGCATTTACCTGCAGGTGCGCACGCACCTGGCTGCCGGACAGTTTCTCGATTTCCATGCGCCCGGCCAGCAGCGCCCACAGATTCAACTTCAGGCGCGCCTCGCCCAGGCTGGCAAACTCGTTGCCGGAAAAACCCGGGGCATTGGCAATCGTCAGGCCGCCGAGGCGCAAACCGGGACGCGCGGAAATTTCCAGTTGCATCGGCCCGTCGAAATGCACTTCACGCCCCAGGCTTTGTGCCAGCAGGCCGGCGATGCGGGCGCGTTGCCCGGACGCATCCACGGATACGCCAATCACCAACACATACAACAGCAACGCGAGCAGCAGCCCCAGCGCAATTGCGGCATAACGCAACAGCTTGCGTAACGAGGCGGGAAGGCTCAGGACTCCTGGCAGGCGCGGCATGTCGGGAAATTATTCAAGCGCGGGGGGATGGGCTGACGCGGTATCCAGCTCGACCTGCTCGATGCTGGTGAATCGCTTGGTGATCTTTTCGCTGGTGATGCGCACGTTCTGCGCATCTTCATGCGCCTGGCGGATATGGTCGGCCAGTTTCTTCATGCGCTCGTCGAAACGCCCGAACTCCTTGCCCAGCTTGCCCAGTTCGTCCTTGATGATGTGCACCTGCTTGCGCGTCTCGACATCCTTCATCACCGCGCGCGCGGTGTTCAGCACCGCCATCAGCGTGGTCGGCGACACGATCCACACGCGCCGCTGCATCGCATAGTCCACCACTTCGGGATGGTGCGCATGGATCTCGGCGAACACCGCCTCGGCCGGCACGAACATCACCGCACCATCGGAGGTGACATTGGGAATAATGTACTTGTTGCCGATGTCGTCGATATGTTTGCGCACATCGGCCTTGAACAGCTTCTCCGCGCCCGGCTCGCCATCCAGCATCTTGTGGAAATTCTCCAGCGGGAACTTGGAATCCACCGCCACCATGCCCGTCGGCTCCGGCAGCTTCAGCACGCAGTCGGCGCGTGTGCCGTTCGGCAGCGTGTATTGCATCTCGAACACCTGCGTCGGCAGGATGTTGCGCACCAGCCCTTCCAGTTGCACCTCGCCGAACGCACCGCGCGAACGCTTGTCGCCGAGCAACTCCTGCAAACTGACGACGTTGCTGGTCAGCCCGTCGATTTTTTTCTGCGCCTCGTCGATGGTCGCCAGCCGCGCCATCACGCTGACAAAAGTCTCGTTGGTTTTCTTGAAGCCTTCGTCCAGCCGCTCGTTCACCTTGCCGCCGATCACCTCCAGGCGGCCATCCACGGTTTTGGAAAGGTTTTCGATGCTGGTGCGCAAATGCTGGGTGGCGTTGTTGAACGATTCCTGGATCAGCTTCTGGTCGGCGCGCCCCTGCTCGGCCAATTTCTCCAGCGTCTGCGCCAGCATCTCGCTGCGCAACGCATCCTGCTTGGCCTGCAACGCATTCAACGCATCGCGCGTGGCGCGCAACTCCTCCGCCACGGCCGCACGCAAACGCTCGGCTTCGGCCGCCTGTGCCGCAATCAGCCGGTCTCCCTGTTTGTTCAGCCCGTCGTGCAGGTCGGACAGCATTGCGCGGTGCTGCTGTTCCAGCACACTGGCGGATTGCGCCGGCAGCTTGCGCACTGCCAGCAGGACGATTGCCAGCAGTACCAGCGCCAGCACCACGGCAACCCCCAGGAAGATTTCCAGCATAATGAAAATATGGCCAAATTTTGACGGCCGCATTTTAACCCATCAACATCGAAAACCGTTAAAACGGCGTGAAAAACAAAACCGGCCGACTTGTCAATCACTAACATGGATTATATCCACATCTTTAAGACCCCCTTATGCTGCGCCCCTCTTCAACCATCGGGAACACACCATGAATGCTCGCACACTCGCCATTGCCGCCTTCGCGCTCTGGCTGCTCACCATCGCCGTCCTGGCTTTCTTCTTCATCCGTGGCAACACCGCCCCCGGCACTGACAAACGCACCGCCGTCGTACTGGCGCCGGCAGAACGTGAATTGATATTGGCGGAAATGCGCGGCCTGCTGACCACCGTGCATGATGTGCTGGATGGACTCAACAAAAATGACATGAAGCAGGTTGCGGATGCGGCACGTCGCGCCGGCATGGGCTCAGCCGCCGACGTCAACCCGGCGCTGATGGCCAAGCTGCCGCTGGACTTCAAGTCGCTCGGCATGAGTGTGCATCACGACATGGACGACCTCGCACAAGCCGCCAACAGCGGCAAAAGCCCCGCCGAATTGCAAACCATGCTGACCAACACCATGAGCAAGTGCCTGGGCTGCCACGCCGCCTGGCAACTGCAAGCCACCAAATAGGGGCGCCCCATCGCGGCTAAATCCGGTGTCTACGCGGGCGGTATTTGATGGGGGGCTGTGGGAGCGACTTCTTGTGGGAGCGGCTTTAGCCGCGAATGGGCGGGATGCATGGGGTGCATTCGCGGCTAAAGCCGCTCCCACGAAAGGCGGGGCCTGTAGAGCGAATTTATTCGCGAATACAAACAGCCCGCTCCTACGCAAACAGAGCGCGCAGCTTCGCCGCATCCGGCTGTAGCACTACCCCCTTTTCAGTGATGAGCCCAGTCACCAACTCGGCCGGGGTCACATCGAACGAAGGATTGCGGATCTGTACACCTTCCGCCGCCCAATGCGTATCACGGAAGCCTTTCACCTCATCCGCCGAGCGTTCCTCAATGGGAATGTCCTTGCCCGAAGCAATGTTCAGGTCGATGGTGGAAAGCGGGCACGCCACATAGAACGGGATGTTGTGGCGCCGTGCCAGCACCGCCACCATGTAGGTGCCGATCTTGTTCGCGACGTCGCCGTTGGCTGCCACGCGGTCGGTGCCGACAACCACCGCATCCACCTCGCCCTGCGCCATCATGTAGCCGGCCATGTTGTCGGTGATCAGCGTCACCGGAATATTTTCCTGCACCATCTCCCAGGCGGTGAGCCGCGCACCTTGCAGGAAAGGCCGCGTTTCGTCGGCGATCACGGAAATTTTCTTGCCTGCCTCCACCGCCGAGCGGAACACGCCCAGCGCCGTGCCCCACCCCGCCGTCGCCAGCGCCCCGGCATTGCAATGCGTCAGCACGCGCGCGCCATCTTGCAACAACGCCGCGCCGTGCGCGCCCATCGCCTTGTTGATGCGGATATCCTCGGCGTGGATTTCCTGCGCCTCGGCCAACAGGCGCTGTGCGATCTGCTGCGGCGACTGATCGGCGACGCTTTCCCACACGCGGCGCATGCGCTGCAACGCCCAGAACAGGTTCACCGCCGTCGGGCGGCTGGCGGCCAGCACCTTGAAGCCTTCCTCCATGCCCTCATCAAACTTGGCCTGTTCGCCCTGAGACAACTTCAATGCCTCCAGCGCCACGCCATACGCCGCCGCCACGCCAATCGCCGGTGCACCGCGCACCACCATGCTGCGTATGCCCTCGGCCACCGAGGCCGCCGTGTAGTAACTCAGGTATTCAAACGCAGCCGGCAGGATGCGCTGGTCTATCATTTCCAGCCGGTTGTTGAACCAGCGCAGGGTTTCGATTTTCATTTACCAACTCCGATTGATTCAGTTAACTGGTCCTTATGTTTCCTATAACCAGGCCTATAGCGTATCTCATCGGGGTTTGCGGGGCGACTCAATGGAACATGAAAAAAAATTGCTGTTATGTCTTTTCTTGGAATGAAGTTTTTTTCATGCAAGGAGATTGTTAAATCATCTTGTTTCTTGAATTTTCCGTCAAAGCATAATGAGACGATCTCATCCTTGCTCCCTTTTTTTAAATTCAGTGTAAAGTCCTTAATCGCCCCTGCCCAGTTGGCACCTGTCGTCAAAATATAGCTGACCTCCTCGCCTGAAAGCCCTTCCAATGGAATCTGCAAAGTCCCTGTTGTCATGCGCCCCTGAATTTCTGCGCCGGAATGAAGCGTCCCATCCGTTATACAAAAATTCCTCAAAAGATTTCCATAGGTCGACTTAAGTTCGTTTAGTCGCGCAAAGTTATACTCTCCGCTTTGCCCACCTAAGAACGGGACATACTCATGGCTAATGCGTACAACAGTCTTCGGCGGGAAAACTTGATTCCAAGAATAGTAATAGGCTGATTTCCACAAAGGAGTTGCAAACATAATGCCGGACTCATTCCTAATATCCGCCAATCCCTCTTTACTCAAAATCACCATGTTTTTTGAAAAAACGCCAGTCGAAGAAACCGTATTACCAGAATAACAGTTCCCCTCAACTCCGCGATATTCAGCAATATCTTCATCACTAAAGCCTAGTTCCCTTAACCGGCTCGTCACATCTTTGTCTTTCAGCATTGCTCGCACCAAACGTGATGTATTCTGCTGAACCCCATCTACCCACAACTTAAACCCCACCAGTTGACCAGAATGTTGTGGACTACATCCCTCATCAAATCCATAAAAAGGCATAGGAAAAAACACAGTTTCGCTAATTGGAAAAGAAGAGGTATTTAAGAATTCATACTCTACTCGAATCAAACTTCGAGAAATGGTCAGAACTTCTCTTTCCATCGAAATATCAGTTGTCCTTTTAAACTCAATTCCGCCAGCCCCCAAATAGCCAATGCTGTCATTTGCAACACAAGGTATAGAGATCAGCAATGAAATAAAAAACAAAACACATCTCATCTAGTCCCCCTCGAACTCGCACAGCGCAAACACCTTATGCCCGCGCTGCTCCAGCCGCGCGCGGCCGCCGATGTCCGGCAGGTCGATCATGAAGCAGCATTCGACGATCTTGCCGCCCATCTTTTCGATCAGGATACAGGCGGCTTCGGCGGTGCCGCCGGTGGCAATGAGGTCATCGACCAGCAGCACCGTTTCGCCTTTGGCGATGGCGTCGGTGTGGATTTCGATGCGGTCGGTGCCGTATTCCAGTTCGTAGTCGTGGCCGATGACTTCGGCGGGCAGCTTGCCTTTCTTGCGGATCGGTACGAAGCCGATGCCGAGCGCGTAGGCCAGCGGCGCGCCGATGATGAAGCCGCGCGATTCGATGCCGGCGATCTTGTCGATCTTCACGTCTTTATAACGGCGCACCAGTTCGTCGATGGTGGCGCGCAGGCCGACGGGGTCTTTGAGCACCGTGGTGATGTCGCGGAACATGATGCCCTGCTTGGGGTAGTGGGGAACGGTACGGACACGGGATTTGATGGGCATGCTGATTTCCTGTTTACAAACCCGTTCGTCCTGAGCCTGTCGCAGGGCGAACGGAATCGAACCATAAATCCGTTCATGGTTCGACCGGCTCACCACGAACGGGATGTTTTTGCTAACTGCGTTTTTTGTACTCCACGAATTTTTCCTGCACGACCTGCATCTGCGCCGCACTGAGGATGTTGGGCGTGCCGACGGCCAGGGTGCGCCAGTAGAGCTCGCACAGGAATTCGACTTCCTGCGCAACGGCCAGGGCATCGTCAAGGTCTTTGCCCAACGCAATCATTCCGTGGTTGCCGAGCAGGCAGGCCTTGCGCCCATGCAGGGCGTCCGACGCAAAATCAGCCAGCGTCTGTTCGCCGAAGAGGGTATATGGCGCGCAACGGATATTGTCGCCGCCGGCGATGGCGATATGGTAGTGCACGGCAGGTACGTCACGCCCAAGACAGGCCAGAGTGGTGGCGTAGGTCGAGTGCATGTGCAGCACAGCACCGATCTCGGCGCGCGCATTCAGAATGTCGCAATGAACTCGCCATTCGCTGGAGGGCTTGCGGCCTTGCAGCACCTTGCCGTTGTTATCCAGCAACACCATGTCGGATTCGCCCATGTCGGCCACCGGTAGTGCGGAAGGCGTAATCAGGACATTGTCTGCGCAACGCACCGAGGCGTTGCCGGCCGTACCGCGATTGAGGCCCAGTTCGACCATGCGGCGCAAGGTGAGCAGCAACTGCTGCCGTAATTCTGCTTCTGTCATGCCTGTCTTCCTGTGTAGTGCGTTCGGCACAGCGCCGAGCGATTCAACTTGGAACTTTACCCCAACTCCTTGCGCATGCGCTGCTCGACCTGCTCCAGCATGGCATGCATGGCGGATACGGTCTCCAGCAGGTGCAGGATGCTGTCCTGATTTTTTGCCTGGCGCTCCAGGGTCTGGCACAGTTTGAAAAACCCGGTCGCCCCGGCCAGCCCGGCCGCGCCCTTATGATGATGCGCCAGCACTGCCAGTGCCGCCTGGTCATGACGGCGCAAGGCGTTTTCGATTTCCTCCATGCCGGCCTGCGCGGATGCCAGGAATTTGTCGGCAAATTCGCGCATCCGGTCGCGCCTGCCGCCGACCAGCGCCGCCAGTTCCTCCATATCCAGCACGCCGTTCGGCTCGCTTTCGACGACCGGAGCCTCGAATTGCGGGGCAGCCGGTGCGCCCGGCAGCCAGCGCGCAATGGTGGCATACAGGGCCTCCGGGCGGAACGGCTTGCTGATGTAGTCATTCATGCCCGCCGCCAGGCATTGCTCGCGGTCGCCGTCCCAGACGTCCGCGGTCATCGCAATCACCGGCAATCCGCTCAATTCCAGCTCGTCGCGAATCCGCTGTGTGGCTTCGTAGCCGTCCATCACCGGCATCTGGATGTCCATCAGCACACAGTCGAACTGCTCGCCGCGCAGGCAGTGGAGCGCTTCCAGGCCATTCTGGGCGACAACTACCTTGGCTCCGACGTTGTCGAGGAATTCGCACACCACTTCCTGATTGAACTGGTTGTTTTCCACCAGCAGGATGCGCGCCTGTCCGAATGCTTCCAGCACCTCCGGAACCAGCTCCGCCGAAGCCTGCCGCGTTGCAGACTGGAAGACGTTGCCTTTTCCGAACCGCACCTGGAACCAGAAATTGCTGCCTATCCCCAACTGGCTGTCCACGCCGATACGGCCATCCGGCATCAATTCGACCAGTTGCTTGCAAATCGCCAGCCCCAGCCCGGTGCCGCCATACTGACGCGTGGTTGAAGTATCGGCCTGCTGAAACGGCTGGAAAAGTTTCGCGAGCACCTGTTCGCTCATGCCGATGCCGCTGTCCTGTACCGCAAAGCAGACCAGCACCGAGTCGGGCTTCAATTCCAGCATGCGCACTACGACATTGACCAGCCCCGCTTCGGTAAACTTGATCGCGTTGCTCACCAGGTTGATCAGCACCTGCCCTAGGCGCAGCGGGTCGCCGCGCAGGTGCAGGCGCAAGCCCGGCTCAATCTCGAAGCGCAGCTTCAGGCCCTTCTTCTCGGCGCGCTCATGGAACAGGTCGTGCAGGTTTTCCAGGATATCGCCGAGATCGAAATCAACCTCTTCAACCTCAAGCTTGCCGGCATCCAGCTTGGAGAAATCCAGGATGTCGCCGATGATTCCGAGTAGGTGCTCGCCGGAAAACAGGATCTTCTCCAGGTATGTACGGGTACGCGGATGAGTTTCATGTTTCAGCGCGAGTTGCGCCATGCCGATGATGCTGTTCATCGGCGTACGGATCTCATGACTCATGTTGGCGAGGAAGTCGCTCTTGGCACGGTTTGCGGCTTCCGCCTGCCGCATCGCGCGGGCAAGTTCATGGGTACGCTGTTCGACGCGCGCCTCCAGGCTTTCATTGAGTTCCTGCAAGCGCTCTTCGAAGCACTTGTGCTCGGTCATGTCGCGGATCACGCCAACCAGGATGGGCTGGCCGCTGCTCGAAATAAAGGCCATTTTCTTGGTCTGGACAAAGCGCGTTTCCCCATGCGTGCCGGTGATCACTTCGTCGTTGATGTTCGGCTCGCCGGTCGTAAAAACCAGTTCGTCTTTTTCCCAGAAAACGTCCGCCTGCTCCCTGGGCATGAAGTCGTGATCGGTTTTTCCGAGCAGCATCTTGCGCGGCTGTCCGACCAGCTTGCAGAACGCATCGTTGATGAGTATCCAGCGGTGCGCGCGATCCTTGACGAATACCGGGTCGGTGATCGTGAGCAGAACATTATTGAGGAAATCGCGCGAGCTGCGCATTTCCCTCTCCATGCTGATGCGCTCGGTGATGTCACGCCCGATAGACAGTACGCCGCTCACCTCGCCCAGCTCGTTGCGCTCAGGAACATAGCGCACATGGTGGATGCGCTTCTCACCGGAAGCCCCCGCGACCTGGATGTCGATTTCGGTCGGCACCCCGCTCGCCACGACCTGCTGCAGCACCGCCTGAACCTGCCTGGCGGCAGGACGGTCCGGGTATATCTCGGTGGAAATGTTGCCCAACACGGGGGGCAGCTCCGCCTCCAGGCTCTTCAGCGCGGCCGGATTCATATAGCGCACCCGCCCGTCACGGTCGAAGCGGATCACATTATCCGGCTGATTGTCGGCCAAGCTGCGAAATTCGCGCTCGCTGGCACACAGTGCGGCATCGCTGCGGGCGCGTTCCAGCTCGGCCGCCGCACGGATCGAGGTGATTTCCAGCAATTGCTGAATGGAGCTTGTGTCGACAAACGGTGCACTGTGCAGCGCCGCAATCACACCGATTGCGTCGCCGGTGGAGTCCCACAGCGGAATGCCGGCATAGCTCTCCGCCCCCATCTCCACCAGTGTCGGGTCATCCGGGAACAACTCACGCACCCCGCGCGGATAGCAGCTATAACTGCGCCCCATCACATTCTCGCAGGGCGTTCCGACCAGGTTGTAGCGGATGTCTTCAACAATCTGCCCCCGCACATAAAACGCAACGCTCTCGGCAATCTCCGGCGTTTCCGTCAACCCGGCGATAATGACGTAATCCACCGCCAGCGTTTCCCCGAGGTATTGCGCGAGGGAATGGAAAAAGCTTTGCCCGCTGCCGACCCAACTGCGCTGGGCTATGAAATACAGCGCTTGCTCGGAACGCTTGCGTTCGGTGATGTCGTGCATGAAGCCGCTCCAGTACACGCTGCCATCCGGATTGCGCTGCGGCCGCGCATGCGATTCGAGCCAGCATGCCCCCTTGCCGGGATGCGTGATGCGGTATTCGGCGTGGAAGGGCATCAGTTCCGCTGCGGAGCGTTCCCATTTTTGCCGGACAGCGGAGTGATCTTCCGGGTGCATGGATGCAGACAAGAGCGCGATGTCCTGCATGACCTGCTGCGGCTCAAGCCCCAGCAGCTCGCGGATACCGGCACTGGCAAATGCTATGCGGTATACGCCTTCAGGACTGCGTTGCATCGTGTAGAAGCAGCCCGGCGCCACATCGAAAAACTGCGCCTGCAACGCATCCTGGATGGCACGCTCCAGCAAAAAATCCTTCTCCGCCGGTGCGGCCTGATGTTGCACGGAAGAGGCTGCCTTGTTTGCCACGCTCAGGCTTTCAGCACCCGCCCGGCGACCGCTTGCAGCTTCTGTTGCAGCGCGGGATCGCGCGCTTCCGGTGCGGTGATCAGCGCATGCTGCAATGCACTGCGGCAGCCGCAATTACATGCCGCCGCGTCGCCGCCGGCACGCGGCACCACATGCTTCACCAGCGTCTTGGCCTTGTCGGCATTCGCCAGCAGCACCTTGACGATCTGCTCCACGGTTACCGCGTCATGGCCGGGGTGCCAACAGTCGTAGTCGGTCACCATCGCCACCGTGGCGTAGCACAGCTCAGCCTCGTGCGCGAGCTTGGCTTCGGGCATGTTGGTCATGCCGATCACATCGCAACCCCATTGGCGGTACAGCTCGGATTCGGCCAGGCTGGAGAATTGCGGCCCCTCCATCACCAGGTAGGTGCCGCCGCGCAGCGCGGCGATACCGGCCTCCTTTGCCGCAGCCTCGATATGGTCGCCGAGGCGCTTGCACACCGGGTGCGCCATCGAGACGTGCGCCACCAGCCCGGTACCGAAAAAGGATTTTTCGCGCGCAAAAGTGCGGTCGATGAACTGGTCGACAATGACAAAGGTGCCGGGAGCTAGATGCTCGCGCAGCGAGCCGACTGCGCTGACGGAAATGACATCGTTAACACCGGCGCGTTTGAGGACGTCGATATTGGCGCGAAAGTTGATTTCAGACGGGGGAATCTTATGTCCGCGACCATGACGCGGCAGGAAGGCCAGCTTCACGCCATTCAGTTCGCCGAACAGCAATTCGTCGGATGCAACCCCGAAAGGCGATTCGATTCGTTCCCAGCGCTTGTTTGTCAGGCCTTCGATGTCATATACGCCGCTGCCGCCGATGATGCCGATACTTGCTTTTCCCATACTCGTCCCCATGTTGTGGCTGGCCGGATTGAAACAGGAAAGCCGTTTTTTCTCAAGCATGTTAATGTATGCCTCATGGATAAATCACTCTCTCACGCCGAATTGCAAATTACCGGGATGCGCTGCGCCTCCTGCTCCGCGCGCCTGGAAAAATCACTGAACGAACTTCCTGATGTCACTGCCGTGGTCAATATCGCCACCGAAAAGGCCAGTGTGACGTTCGACCCGCACAACGTCGCGCTGGACACCCTGCTTGAAGCCGTGCGCAAGACCGGCTTCGACGCCCATGTCGCACGCGATTTCGCGGCCGAGAAACTCGCCAAGGAAGCCCTGTACAAGCACGAGAAGATGCAGTTCCTGATAGCCGTTGGCCTGATCACACCGATGCTGCTGGAAATGGTGATGATGCTGCTCGGCATCCACTTCATACTCCCGGTCTGGCTGCAATGGCTGCTGGCCACGCCGGTACAGTTCTGGATCGGGGCGCGCTTCTACCGCGGTGCCTGGGCCAGCCTGAAAAACCGTAGCAGCAACATGGATGTGCTGGTTGCCCTGGGCACCAGCGCAGCCTATTTCCTGAGTTGCGGCATTGTGTTGTTTGGCGTGCACCAGCCGGTGTATTTTGAAGCCAGCGCCACGCTGATCACGCTGGTGCTGCTCGGCAAGCTGCTGGAAGCGCGCGCCAAGGGCAAAGCTTCGGCTGCGCTGGAGGCGCTGTTCAAACTGCAACCGAAAATTGCCCACGTGGTGCGCGACGGCGTGGAGATGGACGTTTCGATCGGGCAATTCCGCCCGGATGACATTTTCATCGTACGTCCCGGCGAGGCCGTGCCGGTTGACGGCGTGGTGCTGGAAGGAAACTCCAGCGTGAATGAAAGCATGCTGACCGGCGAAAGCCTGCCACAGGAAAAGCGACTGGACGACAAGGTTTACGCCGCCACGCTGAACCAGCAGGGCCTGCTGAAATGCCGCGCAATCGCCGTGGGCAGCCAGACCCAACTGGCTGCCATCATCCGCCTAGTCGAACAGGCGCAAGGCTCGAAAGCGCCGATCCAGCGGCTGGCCGACAGGATTTCCGGGATTTTCGTGCCGACTGTACTGGCCCTGGCCGCCATCACATTCTTTGCCTGGCTGTATAGCGGCGAGAATTTCTCCGATGCACTGATCAGCGCCGTTTCCGTTCTGGTGATTGCCTGTCCGTGCGCACTCGGTCTCGCTACTCCCACCGCCATCGTGGTGGCCACCGGCCGCGCGGCCTACGCCGGCATCCTGGTCAAGGATGCTGCCGCTCTGGAGCGCGCCCACCAATTGAATGTGCTGGTGCTCGACAAGACCGGCACCCTGACTGAAGGCATCCCGGTCGTGACCGACCTGCTACCCGCAAGCAATCGCGACAGCCAGCAATTGCTGGCGATCGCCGCCAGCCTGGCACAGCACTCCACCCACCCGCTGTCTGTCGCGCTCGCCACTCATGCACGCACGCACGGGATCGCGCTGGACGCTGCCAGCGACTTTCACGAACTGGCCGGCAGCGGATTGAGCGGCACGATTGCCGGGGAGACCTACCGCCTGGGTGCGCCCGCGTTTGTTGCCGAACAGTCCGGTGCGGCATTTTCCGCCGCCGACCTGATCAGCCTGCAACAACAAGGCAAAAGCATCATCGCGGTATCGCGCGGGGATGCGCCGTTTGGCCTGGTGGCATTTGCCGACCGCTTGCGCCCCAGCAGCACCGAGGCCATCCGCCAATTGCGCACGATGAAGATACGCGTGGTGATGCTGAGCGGGGATAACGAAACCACGGCGCAGGCTATTGCCCGCCAGGCGGGTATTGACGAATACCTGGCGGAGGTCAGGCCGGAGGATAAAGCCCGCCATATCGCAGCGTTGAAGGGTACCGGACGCACCGTGGGCATGGTCGGTGACGGCATCAACGACGCCCCGGCACTGGCCGCTGCCGATGTCAGCTTTGCCATGAAGAGCGGCAGCGACATCGCCATCGAAGCAGCCGACATCACGCTGATGCATAACGACCTGATGTCGGTAGTCAGCGCGATTGATCTTTCCCGCGTGACACTGGCAAAAATACGGCAAAACCTGTTCTTTGCCTTTGCCTACAACGTGCTGGGCATCCCGCTCGCGGCCTTCGGTTTGCTGAATCCGGTGATAGCCGGTGGGGCAATGGCGATGAGCTCGGTTTCAGTGGTGACCAATGCGCTGCTTCTGAAAAAATGGGAGCCAGGCAAGGCTGAATCCCAACACGCCTGAAACGCTGGAATTCATTCATTCCAAATGTTATAAATTCGTCAAGGAGTTCTGCCATGGAAGCGGATAGCCAGGAACGTCACGACGAATATTACCTGCGCGCCCTCACCGAGCTGGGGGATTCGCGGCGCATTACTTCTACCGAAGATATTTACGCCCAAGGCGGCCTCAAGCTGGTTTCGGCCAATGTCCATATTTCCAGTGCCCTTTACGAACGGTTGATCCGGCACAAATTGCTGGCCCCGATCGAGAAGTCGCTGACCATCGAAAACATCCTGAACGCAGAGCAACTGCTTGCTGACGTGCATGGCTGGCTGGATCATAACGACAAGCTGCGCAAAATCGCAGCCTTCGTCAGCCAGGGCAACTCGTACCGCCAGATTATCGCGGACATTCATTTACCCACTCCGCTTGCACTCAAGCTGACGGTGGCGCGCGAGCAGTTTCCCCACATCTACCAGCACAGCCTGTTGATGATGATACTCAGCGTCTACCTGGCCCGTTGCGAAGGTATGACATTGCATGAGGAGGAGTCCATCGCCACCGCGGCCCTGCTGCTGGACATCGGCCTGCTGCACATCGATCCGCAGTTGCTGGCACCGAACCACGTCATGTCGTCGGCGGAACGCCGCCACCTGTACGTGCATCCGCTGACCGCCTACCTGATGCTGCTGGAGTTTCCCGAACTTCCCAGGCACATTGCCAACGCGGTGTTCGAACACCATGAGAAGATGGACGGCAGCGGTTACCCACGCGGACTGCACGGTGAAAAAATCAGTCGGGCCGGACAGATACTCGGCATTACCGTGCTGGCAGCCAGGGCTTTCGACTCCAATAATCCGCATGTCCCGTGGAAGAACCTGGACATCATGCTCAAGCTGAATGCAAAACAGTTCGGCCCCGGCCTGATCGGCCACTTGCAGATATTGCATGACGACACCCCGGAAACCCAGGCCAACGGCACCCAGGTGGTGCATCTGTTCGAGCAGGTCCGCATCGTTGCCAAGCTATTTGAAGAGTTCAACCGCAATTCCACCCCGCCCCCTCACGACCCGGCCTTCGAGTTTGCTCAGCACAGGCTGGCCGAGCTACGCCTCGGCTTGCTGCGCGCAGGGTTTGATCCGCGCGAGCCGGAGGCCCTGCTGCAAATGTTTGCCGACGACCCGGTATGCATCGCCGAGTTCATCCCGGTCATTGACGAAGTACTCTGGCAATTCAAGTCATTGCTGCAGGAAATATCCCGTCAATGGCCCGCGTCGCAAGAGCAGAACAAGCTTGAAAATAACTGGCTTAACGACATGCAACTGTTGCTGTCTGCCGTCGCGCCGCAAACCTGACGCTAGGGCGTGTTAACCCTAATTTCACGCCTGCGTTGCCACGAGAAGGTTGTGGATGCAAGGCGCAAGCCGTAGCGAATGGTTGTTCCATTCGCAAGGGTTGCAACGCCGCAGACGCGACCTTCTCGCGGCAACCCTTCGAGACGGGGCGACTGGGGCGCCCTCCTTTGTCGCAAGCCGCTTGTAGTCGCTTGCACTACGGCGCGTCCTGCTTCGCGGAGGACATCCCCAGTCGCCCTCGTCGCAGACGCGAAATTAGTGTTAACACGCCCTAGTCACGCTCCAGGTTGGGCGAAGCTATGGTGATCGAAACGCGCCGGTTGCGGGAACGATTGCTTGCGCTGGTATTCGGCACCAGCGGCATATTCGAAGCCAGGCCGACCACCGACAGGCGTTGCTCAGGTATCCCGCTCTCCATCAGCACCCGGGCCACGCTGCTGGCGCGCACCGAGGACAACTCCCAGTTCGAAGGAAACTGGGGCGTGGCAATCGGAATGTCGTCGGTATGCCCTTCGACCTCAATCGGCTCTTCCTCCTTGCCCAGGATGTCTGCCACCGCGCGCAACACCGGGATTGAGCTCGGCTGCAAGGTTGCATCAGCCGAGGCAAACAGCGTGGTTGCACTGATGTCCACCACCACGCCGCGCTTGTTGACTGAAATCTGCACCTTGTCGTCCAGGATCAGCGGTTCCATTACCTTGCGCAGGCTGGCCGCGAGCCTTTTCATGTTTTCTTCAATCTTGCGCTGCTGTTTGCCCAGTTCGGCAGTGCGTTTATCCACCAGCACTTGATTCAGCAGGATGGTCTGCTGCCTTCCGGAATTCAGCTGGATTACAGTCGGGCTAGAGGGCGAAAAGCTTGCATTCGGACCCGGGGATAAGGTCAGCGCATAACGGATGGAATCACTGAACAACTTGTACTTGGCTTCGTTTACCGAAGAGATGGAATACATCACCACGAAAAACGCAAACAACAGCGTGATGAAGTCCGCATAAGACACCAGCCACCGATCCAGGTGGCCATCATCAGGACGTTGGCTCGATCGTTTGATCATAGGTATTTGTACTGGTCGATGCCCCATTGCAGCGGAGACTCATACTGCACGATGCTATCCGTTTTCGCCTCCAGGTCAATATCGTAGGGGGTCATCAAGGGTTGTCCCCGCTGGATGTCAAACACCACTCGCACCAGCGGGCGCAGCAAGCTTCCTTGTCCAGGGCTGATCACCACCGCCAGCATCTCGCTTTCCAGCTTGACTAAAGTCCCCACCGGATAAATGCCGATCAGGCAGATGAAGCGCTCAACCAGTTCGGCGTTAAAGTGGAACTTGCTCCACTCAAACAGCTTTTTCAATGCGGCAGTCGGCTCCATGCCCTTGTGGTATATGCGGTTTGAGGTCAGCGCGTCATAAACATCCACAATCGAAGCCATCTGCCCCAAGGGCGAAATCTGCTTTTCCTTCAGCCTGCCGGGATAGCCAGTGCCATCAAAGCGCTCGTGGTGCTGCCCGGTAATGATGATCGCCGTCTCCGGCACGCCCGGAGTGTGCTCCAGCAGCTCGCGCCCGATTTCGGCGTGGGAACGCATCACCACGAATTCCTCATCGGTGAGCGGGGCCGGCTTGTTCAGGATCGAGTCCGGCACCTTCATTTTGCCGATGTCGTGCAGCAGACCGCCGGTCCCTGCCTCCAGGATGACCGCCCTTTCATAATCCAGCGACCGGGTAAATGCCACCAGCAAAGCACATACGCTAACCGAGTGCTGGAAAGTGTACTCGTCCTTGCGCTTGATGCGTGCCAGGCTGAGGAATGCATCCTTGTTGCGCAGAATGGAATCGGTAATGCTCTCGACTACCGGCGAGGTGTCGGCCATTTCGATCTGCCGGCCCATGCGAATGTCCGACATCAGATGATGCACCACCTTGTGGGCATCATGGTGCACATGCTGCGCCACCTTGACCTCTTCGCTCAGGGGCACCACATGCGGCTTTACCTCATGGTTTTCCGCCAGCGCATGGATTTTCTGGTTCAGTTCCGCATGGAATTCATCGTGGGTCTGAGCGTTTTCCACGTCCAGTCCGCGGGACGAATCGATATACAGCTCGCGAATCCCGGTAGCAATGATTTGCTGGATTTTTTTATCGTCATCCACCCGGAATGCATTGAACGCAAACGGGTGCTCCATCCAGCCGCAATTCAGGTCCTGGATATACATGCCTGGCCGGAGTTGGTCGCTGCGTATGCGCTTGATCATCGGTTATCCAGTAGGTTCTGCGGAATTCACACCTTATGCGTGGATTATAGCAAACCCCGGATACCTTAAACGGAACTGCAGCAAACCTGGCATTTCCTGCACAAACAGGAAAACAACGCAAAAAAAACGGGCGTCAGGTGACGCCCGGAATATGTAGAGGAGAAACTGTGATCTATCGATCGGAACGTATTGTAATGGGCAATTCTTACGGCCTCATTACAAGCTCAAGCCGTGACGTTGATGCGCTTGGCAAACTCCTCGTCCGACTTATGGCGCGCCTCGTTCACGCGCTCTTCGACCTTGGTATCCTGCGCGCGCCGCTCCAGCACCATTGCATCCGTCTGGTGGTACTCCTTCACGCGCTCGATATGCGCCTTCTCCTCGTCCTGATTGGGCTTGCTGGCATTACGCTGCGCCTCGGCTTCGCGCATTTCCTTTGCCCGCTCAGAAATCTTTACGAATGATGAGTCCTTGACCACTTCGCGTTGCTGGGCATGGCGCTCCTCGGAGGCCACGACCGTGCTATACCCTTTCCGCACATAGGCGGACTGGTTAACGCCATTTGCGTTACCGACATTGGAATTGTTCAAATTTGAAATGGCAGCCATGATGACCCTCCACTCTCTCCGGACTTACATCTTTTAACAAGCCTAAGTCTACCCTCATTTTCCGGTGCCGAAAAGTGGGAGCAAGCCCTGCGCGGTTCAGGCCACCAGCAATGCTTCCAATTGTTCCACTGGCACAGGCTTGCTGAACAGATACCCCTGATACTGGCGGCACCCCTTCGCACGCAACAATTCCTGCTGCTCGGAGGTTTCCACCCCTTCGGCAATGACCCCCAGATTAAGGCTCTTCGCCATCGCGATAATGGTTTCGACGATCGCCTGGTCGTTATTGTCCGTCGTAATGTCACGAGTGAAGGACTGGTCGATCTTGAGTTGATCCAGCGGAAGTTTTTTCAGGTACTGCAGCGAAGAATAACCGGTACCGAAGTCATCCAGTGAAAACCGGATATTCAACTCATTCAGCTGCTTCATGACTGCGATCACGCTGTCGACATCTTCCAGCAGCAAGCTTTCAGTCAGCTCCAGCTTCAGCAAGGCAGGATTGATGCCGTGACGCCGGACGACATCTCCGACCTGCTCGGCAAACCCAAGTTGGCGAAACTGCTTGGCGCTCACATTGATCGACAATACCAGATCCTTCATCCGCTCGCGCTGCTCCCAAGCCTTGATCTGGGCACAGGCTGTATCCAGAACCCAGTGTCCGATCACCGAAATCAACCCGCACTCTTCTGCGAGCGGAATAAACTGGCCCGGCATGACGATGCCGCGTTCTGGATGCAGCCAGCGTATCAATGCTTCAACCCCGGTGGGACGCAACTGCTCATCAACCTGCATCTGGTAGTACAAGCGCAACTGGTTATCCTGGATTGCTCTGCGTAATTCATGCTCCAGGGCTGCAGCGCTGTCCAGGCTTCGTTGCATCTCCGGATCAAAGAAGCGCAGGGTATTACGCCCGGCTTTCTTGGCCTGGTACATCGCAATGTCGGCCTGCTTGAACAAGCCTTCGATGTTGACCGACGCGTCATGAAACAGGGTAACGCCAATGCTCGGAGTGCTGTGATAATCGTGCGAACCCAATGCATAAGAGGCATTCAATGCATTCAGTATTTTCTCGCCAACCGCGCGCGCATTGGCGGCCACCTCAAGCTCGTGCTCGCCCAATCCCTCCAGCATCACCACGAACTCGTCGCCCCCCAGACGGGCAACCGTGTCGACCTCACGCACGCAATCGCCCAGACGCCGTGCGACCTGCTGCAGCAGCAAGTCGCCCATGTCGTGACCGAGCGTATCGTTCAGGGTCTTGAAGTTATCCAGGTCAATAAACATCAGTGCGCTGCCGCGCTTGTTCCGCTCGGCGGACACCAGGCTGTGCTGCAACCTGTCCATCAGCAGGCGGCGATTCGGCAAGCCAGTCAACAGGTCGTAAAACGCCAGGTTGCGGATTTCATCGGCAGCTGCCTTGCGCTCAGTGATGTCGTTGAAAGTCCCGACATAGTTGGTGATGCGACCGTCGCCATCACGTACCGCCGTAATCACCAGGTGCTCCGGATAGATTTCCCCGCTCTTGCGCCGGTTCCAGATTTCACCCGACCAGGTTCCTGAGTTGCGCACGCTCTCCCACATGGCAGTATAAAAAGCTGCATCGTGCCTGCCCGAGCGGACCACATTGGGCCTTTTGCCAATCACTTCGTCCGAGGCATAGCCGGTAATCTCGGAGAAAGCGCTGTTGACGCGGAGTATCACGCCATCGGCATCCGTAATCACCATGCCCTCCTGTGCTTCAAAAGCCGTGGCAGCAATACGCAAGCTGTTTTCCACGACGGAACGTTCCGAGAGCAGCCGGATTTTCTCCAGCGCAATTCCGACTTCATGTCCAACCGAATCAAGGAATGTTATCTCTTCCGCACTCCACTCCTTGCGCGCTCCGATCTGGTTCAACACCAGCAAATAATAGCCCTCGGCATGAAAGCTGAACGGATACCATAACAGGCTCTTGATCTGCATCTGTCCATGCAGGATAGCCCCGGAGCCATCCTCAATCAGATGCGGGTTGATCGCATCGGCATGGCTGAAAAGCCAGCTTTGCGTGCGAAACATCTCGCGCGTGCCGCCGATGAAAATTTCCAGCGGATAGGTGCCCTTGGTCGGGGTAATCCCGGCACAGGCCGGATTGAGCCATTCGCTCAACGCTGCGGCATGGTGCTTGCTAAAAGAAATATCGTAGATCAGCGCGCGGTCAGCCCCCAGCACCTCGCCGGTATACTGCGCCGTGCGCTCCAGAATGATCTCCGGCTCGTCCTGCTCGACCAGGGCATCGGCAATCTTGTTGAGCGCCTGCGCGAACTGCAATTGCCGCTGCAATTTGAGCTCCCCCCTGCGGCGTGCACGAACATATGCCATGCGTGCCGCAATCAGGAGCAATACCAGAACAACTGTCGAAAACATCCAGAAGAAGTAGTTCCAGCGATCGCGCTTGATCTGCGCGATCGAAGTCAACTTGTAGTAATAATGAACCTTGAGCTTCCCTTCCCCCATTTGCTGCTCCTTGAGCAACAGGGGCGTCACCTCTTCGCCCAGAGTCAAGGACACGACATCACGCCCTTCGGGCGCCGGGGAAATATCCAGCAGCGGGAAATCCTTGATCGCATAGCGCTCCAGGCGCTGCTGCTCGGATAGCTCGGCTATTTTTCCGTTTTTCAGCGCGTGCATCAGCAAACGCGGATCCGTTGCCATGATCACCACGCCATAGCGGTCGCTGATAAAGGCGTTGCTCTGATTTACCCAATACGCCAGGCTGTCCAGATTGACCTTGGCCGCCGCCACCCCAATAATTTTCCCGTGCCGATATACCGGGGTACTGAAGAACAAGCCAGGGATATGGCTCACCCTCCCCATCGCATATTGCTGGCCCTGTAGCCCCTTCATCGCATCCCGGAAATACTCCCGGCCGGCATAATTGGTCCCGATGAGGCTATCTGCCTGGTCAATATTGCTCGAAGCGATACAGTCACCGGCTGTATTCAGGATATAAATCACATCCGCGGCAAGCGAAGTGGACGCCAGTTTCAGTTGCAGGCTGAGGGCACGCAGCCTGGTATCGCCAGACCAGTCTTTTTTCAATTGCTGTGACGGCAAGCGCGATGCCAAGTCGGGTACATCGTGACGGGAGAGCGTTTTGCCGACCTCGGGAAAATTCGCCACCAGCGTCGCAATGCCATGCAGCATCCGGAGATTACTGGCGATATTCGCAGAAAGCGCTTTGGCATCCTGCTGCACATCGGCTTTTTCCAGGCGAATCAGTTCATTGATGCGAAAGTTGTAAATAAGCGTAGAGACTCCCCAAGCCGCTGCAGCAAGGCAAGACAGCATGAGTATAGCCATGGCCGCATACACGCGGCCAGAATTGAACACCGGCTTATTAATACGCTCCTCCTACACATTCCCTTGTTGCGCGGGGAATATATCTTGTTGTTTTGTAGCTCCCGGAAAGCATTTTAACCCAGACTTAACCAAAGGCGACAAGCACAAACCCAATTGACCTGTAGGGATAATATCTGCCGCCGGGCCACTTGCGGGCTCAGCCAATCGCAGCTGGATCAGATGTAAACCGATCAGTGGGAAATCAGCTCAAGGATGTCTTCAAGATTGGGAACAGTGGAGGTTTTTCTAAGGGCATCCGCTTCACGGACGTGATTGATCTCGCAATAGCGGTACATGCGTCGCAACTTGGCTTCGGCTTCATCCATATCCGCGCCGAAAATCTGGATGGCCGGTATCTTGTTGCCATCGCGTGTGGTGATCTGAAAACTGAATTTTGGCATCTCGTATCCAAATACTAATTCGTACCTCGCAGCTTACAGACTCCCTCGCGCATTGATTCCCCAAAAAGAGGCCGGCTTCCCTCTCAGTTTCCAGACGTCGCATGCACATGACATAGCGACACTAAGGAAATTCCTACATATCGGTTTCTCCCTACAAAAATATCAAGATTTCCTGATAGTCACAAAACACGAAACAGGTCACCATAAGGTATAGGGTCATTCCTGACGCTGACGTCAGCCATATGTAAAGCCCTGCATTTGACACTAGCCGGCTACAACCAACACAAGACCCGCGCTAGCAATAATAAAAAGCTGCTCCATGGAGAGAGAAACCAACTGATGAAGAGTTTTTTAAGGCCAAATATTGCACTCAAGGTGCAATTCGCACTGCAATCCTTTTTCCTGCTGCTGAGCATCGCTATCGCGGTCGCGTTCTACAACAATGAACTGGAAGCCAATCACCACGGGGAGGAGGAGGCCATCAGATCCCTTGCCGACGGCGTGATCAACGGCGCCAACATGCTCATGCTGAACGGCATCATCGGCGATGCGGAGCAGCGCAAATTGTTTATCAGCAAAATGGGCGCAAGCGAACATGTCCTGACCCTCAGGATCATCCGCAACAAACTGGTA
Organism: Pseudomonadota bacterium; assembly: GCA_021848465.1. Lineage (GTDB taxonomy): Bacteria > Pseudomonadota > Gammaproteobacteria > Burkholderiales > Gallionellaceae > JAJZUP01. The sequence goes on along the minus strand of JAJZUP010000004.1, from coordinate 100,953 downwards.
CAAAAACAGTTCGGCCCCGGCTTGCCTGAAGAGCAACCGTCCGACGCAATGGAATCGCAAACCCTGGATGACGGAAAAGCATTGTTCAGCCGCAACGGCAATGTGCTGCACGGCATTGTGCCGTATACGGCAAGCAAGGATTTTCGCGGAACCAATTGCCTGAGTTGCCACGATGTACCTGAAGGCTACCACAATGGCGCCGCCGTCATCGACCTGGACATTTCCGCCAACAATGAAAAAATGTCCGGCCTGCTATGGACATCCGTCGGCCTGATCCTCGCATTGCAACTGTTGTTCGGGGTTGCCATCAGACTCATCCTGCAGCGCCTGGTCACACGCCCTTTGCGCCAGGCCACTGCGATAGCCAACCAGATTGCCCAAGGAGACCTGTCGAGCGCCATTGATGCGCGCGGGAGCGACGAAGCCGCACAACTGCTGAGCGCCATGGCAACCATGCAATCCAACCTGAAGACGCAAATCGAAAGAGACCACCTCCTTGCAGCAGAGACCATGCGCATCAAGGTAGCGCTCGACAATGCAACCGGCAGCGTGATGATCGCTGACAATACCGGCAACATCATCTATGCCAACCAGTCCGTACTGGACATGCTGCGCAATGCGGAAAGCGACATCCGCAAACAATTGCCGCATTTCGCCGCCGACAAGGTGCTGGGTAGCCATTTCGACGTATTCCACGCCCGTCCGGAGCACCAGCGCCAGATGGTCTCAAGCCTTAACACCACCTACCGCACCACCATCACTGTTGGCGGGCGTATCTTCAACCTGACCGCCAATCCGGTGATCGACGCGCAAGGCAAACGCCTCGGCACCTCGGTGGAGTGGCTCGACGCCACCCAGGAAGCGGCCATCCAGCGCGAAGTGCAGGACATGGTCGGGGCCGCCGTCAATGGCGATTTCAGCAAGCGCCTGGATTTGTCCGGCAAGACCGGCTTCATGAAGACGCTCAGCCAGCACATCAATGAGCTTTCGGAAATTACCGACAGCGGTCTGCGCGATGTCATACGGGTCGCCCGCGCCCTGGCGGACGGCGATCTGACGCAAACAATCACCAAGGACTATGCCGGCCTGTTCAGCCAGACCAAGGACGCCATGAACACCACCGTGAACAACTTGCAGAAACTGGTCAGCGAAGTCAAAACGTCCGTCGATTCGATCGGCACCGCCGCCAAGGAAATTGCACTGGGCAACACCGACCTGTCGCAACGTACTGAAGAACAGGCCTCCAGTCTGGAAGAAACCTCGGCCAGCATGGAAGAGCTCACCGCCACGGTCAAACAGAACGCCGACAACGCCCGGCAAGCCAACCAGTTGGCGAGCAAGGCCAGCTCGGTTGCCGAAAAAGGCGGCGAGATCATGCAGCAGGTAATCGGCACCATGGGCGACATCGACGACAGCTCGCGCAAAATCGTGGACATCATCAGCGTCATCGACGGCATCGCTTTCCAGACCAATATCCTCGCATTGAATGCCGCAGTGGAAGCGGCACGGGCTGGCGAACAGGGCCGCGGCTTTGCCGTGGTTGCCAGCGAAGTGCGCAACCTGGCGCAACGCTCGGCTACCGCCGCCAAGGAGATCAAGCAACTGATCGACAACTCTGTGGAAAAAACCGGGGTCGGAGCCAAGCTGGTCAACGATGCCGGCGACACCATGGAAGAAATCGTCAGGTCCGTCAAACACGTCACCGACATCATGTCCGAGATCAGCGCCGCCTCGGCGGAGCAAAGCCAGGGCATCGAGCAGGTCAATCAGGCCATCATGCAGATGGATGAAGTCACCCAGCAGAACGCCGCCCTGGTGGAGCAAGCCACGGCTGCAGCAACATCGCTGGAGGAAGAAGCGCAGAGCCTGACGACATCGGTAAGCGTGTTCCGGCTTAAAGATTGACGGGTGCAGCGGCACAACCGAAGACGCTCCCCGCTACCTGCCCGCCAGCGCACCACAGGCTGCCTGGCAACGACTCAGGCAAATTCGCCCGGATCGGCTGCCGCAATGCGATAGGTGTTTTTCCCCGCTGATTTTGCGGCGTACATCGCCTCATCGGCACGCCTGACCAGATCGTCTTCGTTATCGGCCTCTTCGGTGTAACGAGCGATACCGATGCTGACTCCGACACTTGCCTGGCAGCCCTCCAAAACGAAAGGCGCGGACATGCTCCGGATAATCTTCCGCGCCTCTGCCTCCACATCCTCCAGCCTGTGCATACTGCTAAGGATAACAGTGAACTCATCGCCGCCCAGGCGAGCTACGGTATCGCTCTCGCGCACACAAGCCGACAGGCGCTCTGCCACGCCGATCAACAACAAGTCACCGGTATGGTGCCCCAGGGTATCGTTCACCGCCTTGAAGCCGTCCAGATCCATGTACAACAAGGTGAGCCCAATTTTATTGCGCCGGGCCACGTGGATAGCCTGGCGCAAGCGGTCGTAGAACAACGCGCGGTTCGGCAACTTGGTCAGCATATCGTAGTGAGCCATGCGCTCAATACGCTCCTGCGCCAGTTTCTGTTCGGTGATGTCCTGCACCGCGCCAATAGCCCGCAGCGCCTGGGCCTGCGCATCGTATGAGGTCTCTCCATTGGCGCGCACATACTTGACCCGACCATCCTCCATCAGCAAGCGATGTTCGACGCTCCATGGCGAACGCCTGGCGACGGATTCCCTGAAGGCATTGTCCACCAGCGCGCGGTCGTCCGGGTGAATAGCGTCCAGCACAGCTGGATAAGACGGCTGGAATGAGGCGGGATCGCGCTCAAAGATGTGATACATCTCGTCCGACCAGACCAGGTGGTGGCTCACGAGATTCTCTTCCCAACTGCCCAGATGAGCGACGCGCTGCGCCTCCCTGAGCTGCTCCTCGCTTTGCCGCAATTCACCGGTAATGTCCTGCGCCAGCTTGAGCGCCCTGGCGCGGCCGCTGGCCAGCTGCCACACCACCAGCGCCAACAACACACTGATGAGAAATCCGCTGGCGCGGATGTCCGTGATGCGCCCGGTATCGATGTCGGCCTCAAACGCCGGACTGGAATGCAGGCCGATCATCCATGCGCGCCCTTTAGCCTCAATCAGCTTCGCGTAGTGAAACAACGGATTCCCGTTATGCGGCTGACCGGCGCGGCTGTCGTACATCAGCGTTTCGGCGCTCACCCTTGCATCGTCGAATATTTCCAGATCGACGTTGTGCACCTGTTCGCCCAATATGCCATCCATCAGGTCGTTCATCCGGAACGGCGCATACACCCACCCAGCGATATTGGCGCGGCGTTCAGCCAACGTCGCATGCGGCTTGCCGCTGCGATAAACCGGAAGATACATCAGGAAGCCGGCCTGTATATCCCGTTCCGTCTCCTGCACCAGCTTGACCTTGCCCGACATGACAGAGCGGTCCTCATCGCGCGCCTGTTCCATAGCCGCACGCCGCACCGGCTCCGAGAACATGTCATAGCCGAAGGCGCGCAGGTTGCGCCCGGAAAATGGCTCGAGGTAGATGATCGTAGTATTCAGTTCACGCTCGCCCGACGGGTGCGGGGTGTAGCTTGGAAAACCCTCGCTGCGCACCGACGCGATATGGCGGGCCAACTCATCCGGACGAATGATGAGCGAGAAGCCGATGCCCTGTATGCCCGGATAACGTTTTTCCAAATCCAGCGACGTTACGAAGTCGCGGAATTCCTTGCGCTCCACATGCTGCGATGCCACAAATAAGCCGCGGGCTCCGCGCAGCACCTGCGCATAGGAATCCAGGCGTTGCTGGATGCGCAGCACGGCTTCGCGGCCTTGGAAATCGAACTCGTCCTGCTGCGCATGGCGCGCGGTGTTGATCGCCGCCTGCTGCAAGAAATACACGACAAGAAAACCGGTAAACAGTACCAGCAGGACAGGCAAGGCAATCGCGCGCGCCCGGTTGAAGCTTGGCGTGCGCGGCTCGCCAAGCACCGCAAGCATAACGGGAAACATGACAACGACACCCAGGACATCGCCAAACCACCAGGAAAACCATTGTGTGGCGAGGTCGACACCGATGATCCCCAAAGCCCAGAGCCCCCCCACCGAAAATGTTGCACTGGTTATACAGGCAAGTGGGGTGAACAGCAGGAACAGGATGGTGCTGCGGATGTTGCTCAGTGCCTCCGCATGGCCGATTAACCGCCGCAGCCCCCAACCTGCCAGCGCCGCCTGCAGCATGGAGGCAACGGCGATGACCAGCGCTGCCTCGGCATCAAGGAGCGAAATCCTGTGGTTGCCGGAATAGCCCACCCAGACATTGAGCACCAGCGAGCCGAGAAATATCCATGGCAACGTCTTGCGGCCGCCGACAAAAGCAGCCGCAATCGCAATTCCTGCCGGAGGGAACAAGGGGGTTGCATAGCCGGGTGGCAGTGCCAGCATCAAGCCCAGTTTGCCGCTGGCGACATAGGCCACCATCAACAGCAAGTATGCCATCAGAGCCATCATTTTCTCGGAAACCGGCTTCTGAGTCCCGGCTAGCGCTGACATTTATCCAGTTCCCCCGATGGTCGGTACAGCTGAGGATGATTGCCTTCAATATCTCCGCCAGAGCATGAGGGCTATCATGTTGAGCAGCAATCATACCTTAACGGCCTGGAGCACGACGACAAATGTGAGGCTGGAAACCCATTGCCAATTCAGCCGCATAAACTCGCCGGAACGGCGAAGTCATGCTTCCCGAAAAATTCAGTGATGTGATTTACGGATGGTGCCCCGGAGAAGACTCGAACTTCCACACCTTGCGGCGCTGGAACCTAAATCCAGTGCGTCTACCAATTCCGCCACCGGGGCATGCTGCGAAGGGCGCGCATTATAGCACCGACTTATTTCTTCCCGGCGGGGAAATCCACCACAGTGCGTCCATGCGCACCGCCGTGCAGCATTTTCCCGAATGCTCCGGGCAGCGCATCGAATGGCACGGTCTGCACAATCCTTTCCAGCCCCTGAGGATACAGCGCCCCTGCCAATCGCTGCCACACCTGCTTTCGCAAGGACATTTGCGTTGCAGCGGAATCCACGCCCAGCAGCTTGACCCCGCGCAGGATGAAAGGAAACACCGTGGTATGCAACTCGATCCCTGCAGCATTGCCATAGCTGGCGATTGCACCATCCTGCTGTACGGTACGTGTCAGCCAGGCCAGCACATTGCCGCCCACGGCATCGAGCGCCCCGGCCCATTGCGCTTTCTCGAGCGGACGCTGACTGTCCAGCTCCAGCGTGCTGCGCAGCAGGATCTCGCGTGCGCCCAGCGCCTTCAGGTAGTCCTGCTGCTCCGCTTTGCCGGTGAGCGCCACGACGTGATACCCGAGTTGCGCAAGCATCATGATGGCCAGGCTGCCCACGCCGCCGCTCGCGCCGGTAACCAGCACTTTGCCCTTGTCCGGCGACAATTCATTTTGCTCCAGCCGGTGGATAGCCAACGCCGCCGTGAACCCGGCGGTTCCCAAAGCCATGGCATCGAACAAGGACAGGTTGACCGGCAGCGGCACCACCCAGTTGGCAGGCACGCGCACATATTCGGCATAGCCGCCGTCATGCGCCACGCCCATGTCATAACCGGTTACCAGTACCTCATCGCCGGGCCGGAAACGGGCATCGGCAGACACCTCAACCTCGCCCGCGACATCGATCCCGCCGACGCAGGGATAGCGGCGTATGATCCGTCCAGCCCCGGTGGCCGCCAATGCATCCTTGTAGTTCACACTGGAATAATGCGTGCGGATCACGACTTCGCCGGGATCGAGATCGTCCAGGCCAAGCTCCACGAAACGGCCGACCACCCGCCCCTCAACCTCGTAGATGCGGAACGCGCGGAAGCGGCTCATCACAGGTCCAGCAGCACGCGCCCCGGGTATTCCAGCGCCTCCTTGATGGCGACGAGGAACTGCACCGCCTCGCGCCCGTCGATGATGCGGTGGTCATAAGACAAGGCCAGGTAATTCATCGGACGGATCACGACCTGACCGTTCTCGGCCACCGGCCGGTCCTTGGTGGCGTGGATGCCGAGGATCGCGCTTTGCGGCGGATTGATGATGGGCGTGGACAGCATCGAGCCGAACACGCCGCCATTGGTAATGGAGAACGTGCCCCCGGCCAGTTCCTCCATGCCGAGCTTGCCGTCTTTCGCCCGCGCCGCAAAATCGGCGATGCGTTTCTCGATCTCGGCAAACGACAGCTTGTCCGCATCGCGAATGATCGGCACCACCAGCCCGCGCTCGCTGCCGATCGCCATACCGATGTCGAAATAACCGTGGTAGATGATGTCGCTGCCATCCACCGACGCATTCACGATGGGAAACTTCTGCAACGCATGCACGGCGGCTTTCACGAAGAACGAGGAGAAGCCCAGCTTCACGCCGTGCTTCTTTTCGAACGCGTCCTTGTACTTGTTGCGCAAGTCGATCACCGGCTGCATGTTCACTTCATTGAACGTGGTCAGGATCGCGGCATTGGCCTGCGATTGCAACAGGCGCTCGGCAATGCGCTGACGGATGCGCGTCATCGGCACGCGCTGCTCGGGACGGTTTCCGCTCGGCGCCACCACTGGCTGCGCTTGGGGTGCGGGCGCATTGTCCTGCAACGCCTGCAACACGTCTTCGCGCGTCACCTGTCCATGTTTGCCGCTGCCCTGCAATTGCGTCACATCGACATCATGCTCGTGCGCCAGCTTGCGTACTGACGGTGATGCCGCATTGGGCACGGCCGCTGCCGCCGCAAGCGCGCTGGCGACCGCGTCGGTATCGATTTCGGCGATCACTTCACCGCTGACCACCTTGCTGCCTTCCCCCTTGATGATCCGGCTGAGCACACCGCTCTTGACCGCAGGCAGTTCCAGCACCACCTTGTCGGTCTCTATATCAATCAGGTTTTCGCCTTCGCTGATCGCCTCGCCCGCCTGCTTGTGCCAGCTCAGCAGCGTTGCCTCGGTAACGGATTCGGAAAGCTGCGGGATTTTGACTTCGACTTTCATGGGCACTCCCTCTACATGTCACTGAACCGAACGCAGCTCATGCTGGCGGTCACGCGGATTATTCTTGATTTCCAGATCGGGACGGAACGCGGCCTCGATCACCGCCTTCTGCTGTTCGTTGTGAACGGCCAAATAGCCTGCGGCTGGCGAAGCCGATGAAGGCCGCAGCGCGTAACCCAGCCTCATGCCGGCGCGCATGTGGCGCAGCAGGTAATGCTGGATACGGTGCCAGGCCCCCTGGTTGCCGGGCTCCTCCTGGCACCACACGACTTCCGTCGCATTCGGGTAGGCCTCGATCTGAGCAGTGAAGTCGTCATGCGGGAACGGATAGAGCTGCTCCAACCGGATGATGACCATGTCGTCGATGTTGCGCTCGCGCCGCGCCTTCAGCAGGTCGTAGTAGACCTTGCCGCTGCATGCAACGATGCGCCGCACCCTGGCGGCCGCCAGCGCATCCACTTCGCCGATAACCGGCCGGAAGCGCCCATGCGCCAGCTCGTCCAGCGTCGCCGTTGCGTCCTTGCTGCGCAACAAGCTCTTCGGCGTGAACACGACCAGCGGCTTGCGCAACGGGCGCAACATCTGGCGTCGCAACAAATGGAAAATTTGCGCCGAACTCGACGGGATGCAGACCTGGATGTTGTAGTCAGCGCACATTTGCAAATAGCGCTCTACCCGTGCCGAAGAGTGTTCCGGCCCCTGCCCTTCGTAGCCGTGCGGCAGCAGCATGGTCAGCCCGCACAAGCGCCCCCATTTGGCTTCGCCCGAGGTGATGAACTGGTCGATCACCACCTGGGCGCCATTGGCGAAGTCGCCGAATTGCGCCTCCCAGACGGTCAGCGTATCCGGCTCGGCCGTGGCATAGCCATATTCGAATGCCAGCACGGCCTCTTCCGACAGGATCGAGTCGATCACGATGAAATCCGCCTGATCCGCTGCAATATTGCGCAACGGCACATGGTAGCCCTGGTCGAACTGCACGCGATTCTGGTCATGCAGCACCGCATGACGGTGAAAGAACGTGCCGCGCCCGCAGTCCTCGCCGGACAGACGTACGGGATAACCTTCGGTAACCAGGCTGGCATAGGCAAGATTTTCCGCCATACCCCAGTCCAGCGGCATTTCGCCGCGCCCCATTGCCGCGCGGTCGGAGATAATTTTCTCGACACGCGAATGCAGTTTGAAGTTTTCCGGAATCGTGGTCAGGCGCTCGGCAAGCTGTTGCAGGCGCGCGCGCGGAACCGCCGTATCGACAGGCGTAGTCCAGGCCATATCCTGTTTGAATTTGGCCCAACTGGTGGCAAATTCGTGCTGTGCCTCCACAGTCAATTGCAACGGCTCCCGCCCCTCATCCAGCGCCTTGCGGTAGGCAGCGACCATGGCGTCTGGCTCGTCGACACTGATCACACCCTGCTCGACCAGTTTCTGGGCATACAGCGCACGCATGCCGGGATGCTGATTGATGTAGCGGTACATGAACGGCTGGGTGACCAGCGGCTCGTCCTGCTCGTTATGCCCGAGCTTGCGGAAACACACCAGGTCGATGACCACATCCTTGCCGAACTGCATGCGGAAATCCAGCGCCAGTTCGGTGATCATCAGCACGGCCTCGGGGTTGTCAGCGTTCACATGGAAGATCGGCGCCTCGATCATTTTCGCGACATCGGTGCAATACAGCGACGAGCGGGCATCGCGCGCATCGGAAGTGGTAAAGCCGATCTGGTTGTTGATGACGACATGCACGGTGCCGCCGGTGCGGTAACCGCGCGTCTGCGACAGGTTGAAGGTTTCCTGGTTGACCCCTTGTCCGGCCAGCGCCGCATCGCCGTGCAGCAGCACCGGCAACACCTGGCGACCATCGTGGTCGTGGCGACGGTGCTGGCGCGCGCGCACCGAGCCCTCCACCACCGGATTGACGATTTCCAGGTGCGACGGGTTGAAAGCCAGCGTGACGTGCATCGCACCGCCCGGTGTCGCAATATCCGACGAAAAACCCTGGTGGTATTTCACGTCGCCGGAGGTCAGGTGTTCGTGATGGATACCCTCGAACTCGGCGAACAGCACCTTGGGCAGTTTGCCCAGCGTGTTCACCAGCACATTCAGGCGGCCGCGATGCGCCATGCCGATCACGGTTTCCTTCACGCCTTGCTCGCCGGCCCGCTGCAGCAGGTGATGCAGCAACGGAATCAGGGTTTCGCCGCCCTCCAGCGAGAAGCGTTTCTGGCCGACATACTTGGTATGCAGGTAACGCTCCAGCCCTTCGGCAGCCGTCAGGCGCTCCAGGATCCGCCGCCTGGCTTCAGCGGAATACTTCGGCTCACCGTCCGGCCCCTCCAGTCGCGCCTGAATCCAGCGCTTCTGGGCAATGTCGCTGATGTACATGTATTCGGCACCCACGCTGCCGCAATAGATGCGCCGCAGGCGCTGCATGATCTCGCGCAACGTCATGCGCGCCCCGCCCACCAGCGAGCCGGTGTTGAAGGTGGTGTCCATATCGGACTCGTCCAGGCTGTAATAGGCCGGGTTAAGTTCGGCGATCTGCGGCTTTGCGTGCCGTCGCAATGGGTCCAGGTCGGCAATCCGCACACCCAGGAAACGATGGGCATTGATCAACTGCAGGACGGAGGCCTGCTTGCGGTCCGCATCGGACTGGACAACTGCGGGAACGGACTGGGTCGGCAGTGCCGCAAAGCTGCGCTGTACAGCGCTATGTGCAACATCCGGCGCCTTGGCCCCGGCGACCATGCGTTCGAAGTACTCACGCCATTCGTCGGGCACCGCGGCGGGATTGCGCAGGAAATCCTCGTACAGCCCTTCCACAAAAACATTGTTGGCGCCGAACAGCATCGAACTGTCCTGCATCTGCTTGAGGAAATTCACCGGTTCGTTCAAGGTTGCCCCTGTTGGCCTGCCGTCTAGCGCCTATCCAGCGGTACGAAATCGCGCTTCGCCGCACCGCGGTACAACTGGCGCGGGCGGCCGATTTTCTGCTCGGCATCGCCCACCATCTCGTTCCATTGCGACACCCAGCCGATGGTGCGCGCCAGCGCGAAGATCACCGTGAACATGTTGGTCGGGATACCCAGCGCGCGCAGTACGATGCCGGAATAGAAGTCCACGTTCGGATAGAGTTTGCGCTCAACAAAATACGGATCGCTCAAGGCCGTGCGCTCCAGTTCCAGCGCCAGCTCGAACAGCTTGTTGTTCTCCAGCTTGAGCTCTTTCAGCACCTCGTAACAGGTCTGGCGCATCACGCTGGCGCGCGGGTCCATGTTCTTGTAAACGCGGTGGCCAAAGCCCATCAGGCGGTATTTCTTGTCCTTCACGCCCGCCACGTATTCCTTCACGCGCGACGCATCGCCGATCTCCTCCAGCATCTTCAGCGCTGCCTCGTTGGCACCGCCGTGTGCCGGCCCCCACAGCGCCGCGATGCCCGATGCCACGCAGGCAAACGGGTTGGCCCCGCTCGAACCGGCCAGGCGCACGGTTGAAGTGGAAGCGTTTTGCTCATGGTCGGCATGCAGGATGAAAATGCGCTCCAGCGCGCGCACCAGCACCGGGTTCGGCACATACTCCTCGCACGGCGTACCGAACATCATGTACATGAAATTCTCGACGTAGCCGAATTTGTTCTGCGGGAACATGAACGGATAACCGGTGTTGTACTTGTAGGCCATCGCCGCAATGTTCGGCACCTTGGCAATCAGGCGCAGCGCGGAAGTCTCGCGATGCTCCGGGTTATTGATGTCGAGAGAGTCGTGGTAGAACGCGGACAGTGCCCCGACCACGCCGACCATCACCGCCATCGGGTGCGCGTCGCGGCGGAAACCGTTGTAGAAGCGGGCCAGCTGGTCGTGCACCATGGTGTGCATGGTCACCTTGTAGCTGAAGTCGGCCTTCTGCTGCGCATTCGGCAGCTCGCCGTTCAACAGCAGGTAGCAAACCTCCAGGAAGTCTGACTTCTCCGCCAACTGTTCGATCGGGTAACCGCGGTAATACAGCAGACCTTTATCCCCATCAATAAAGGTGATGCCGGAAGTGCAGCTCGCCGTTGCCATGAAAGCCGGGTCGTAGGTAAACATCCCCAGCTTGCTCAATCCGCGCATATCGACCACATCCGGCCCCAGCGAGCCCGACAGGATCGGGAGTTCCAGGCTGCGGCCATCATCCAGTGTCAATATTGCGGTGCGTTGCTTTTCCATGTATTTCCCTTGTTTATTTATCTTATTCAGGCTGCCCTGAGCCGTTCCAGCAGGTTTTGCTGCTGCGCATCCTGCGGCGGCGCCTCCTTGCCCGTTATCATATCCCACAGCACCGTGTCCGGCATATCCAATAACGCATCCAGCGCTGCGAGTTGCCCTTGATCCAGCTCCGCATAGCCCCCCTCGACAAAACGCCCCAGCACGATGTCCAGCTCCAGCAAACCGCGCCGGCAACGCCAATGCAGACGGCGCATTTCGTCAGAATTTTGGAATTCGGATTGGGGATTTTGCTCAAAACCATGTTCCACGCTGCCCTCCCAATCCAAAATCCAAGTTCCCAGCTCCCAAATCCTTAAACCGCAATTCCTGAATCCCGCCCCTCATACCACCCGCTTGACCATCATGTCCTTGATCTTGCCAATAGCTTCGGTCGGGTTCAATTCCTTGGGGCAAACGTCCACGCAGTTCATGATGGTGTGGCAACGGAACAGCCGGTATGGGTCTTCCAGATTATCCAGGCGCTCGGACGTGGCTTGGTCGCGCGTATCCGCAATGAAACGATACGCCTGTAGCAAGCCGGCCGGACCGACGAACTTATCCGGGTTCCACCAGAACGAGGGACAGGAGGTGCTGCAACAGCCGCACAGGATGCACTCATACAGGCCATCGAGCTCGCTGCGTTCTGCGGGCGATTGCAGCCGCTCGGTCTCGGGCGGCGGATCATTGTTGACCAGGTAAGGTTTGATTGAATGGTACTGTTTGAAGAACTGGGTCATGTCCACGATCAGGTCGCGGATCACCGGCAACCCGGGCAAGGGGCGCAGTTCGATCGGCTGCTTCAGCGAGGACAATGGCGTAATGCAGGCGAGTCCGTTGCGGCCGTTGATATTCATCGCATCCGAACCGCACACGCCTTCGCGGCAGGACTTGCGGAACCCGATGCTGTCGTCCTGCTGGCGCAACAGCATCAACGCATCGAGCAGCATCGCATCATGCGCGGCAAACTCCAGCTCATAATCCTGCATGTACGGTGCGGCATCAGTATCCGGGTTATAGCGGTATATGCGCAACTTCATCGCTAGCGCCCTCCCACAAGCGGTTTCTCAATATCGAAATTCTTTTCGCTCACCAGGCGGATGCAGGCAGCCACGACTTCGGCATCGAACAGGATGCCGCTGTTGCTGCGCAATTCGTGCAATGCCGCCTCCAGCCCCAGCCCCTCGCGATAGGGCCGATGCGAAGCCATGGCATCTATCACATCCGCCACCGCCAGGATGCGCGCCTCCAGCAAGATGTTGTCCCCGGATAATCCTTGCGGATAGCCCGAACCGTTGAGGCGCTCGTGATGCTGCAACACCGCCTGCGCAATCGGCCATGGAAAGCTGATGCCCTTGAGGATTTCGTGGCCGCTCTGCGGATGCAGCTTGATCAGGCCATATTCGAAATCATTCAGCCGCCCGGGCTTGCTCAGGATCTCTGCGGGCACATGAATCTTGCCAATATCATGCACAATGCCGGCCAGGTGGATGCCGTGCATCTGTTCGCTTTCCAGCCCAAGCTCTTCCGCAATCGCCCGCGCCAGCCGCGCCACCCGGCGCTGGTGACCAGCGGTATAAGGATCGCGCGCTTCCAGCGTGGCCGAAATCGCCTGCAAGGCGTCCTCCATGCTGGCCCGCAACTCGTCGGCATAGCGCTGGCGCTGCTGGATCGCCTCATCCAGCTCCTGGCGCATGCGCAGGTTGGCGATCCCGAACGCCAGGTCGTCCGCCATCTCCTCCAGCAACTGCACCTGCGCCGCATCAAAGACATGCGCCTCCGCCGCATACAGCGTCAGCGCGCCGATCACCGTGCCATCAATCTTCAACGGCAAGGCGATGCTCGACGCAAAGCCGTACTTCTCGGCTACCTCGCGCCATGGCAGCATGTGCGCGTCGGCCTGGATATCGTGGCAGATCTGGGTTGCTCCGTGGCGCACCGCCATCCCGGTCGTATCCTGTCCCTGCGGGGTATCGCCCCAACTGATATCGAGTCCTTCGACAAATCCGACCCCTTTCCCGGACATGGACATGGGAACCACGCTCTTTTTCTCGTCACGCATGGCATAACCGACCCAGGCCAGGGCAAAGCCGGTTTCGGTGACGGCGCGACACATATCCTGCAACAGTTCCTGCTCGTCCTTCGCATGTACCAGCGCATGGTTACCGGCACTCAAAGCCCGCAACGTAAGATTCAAGCGCAGCAAGGATTTTTCCGCCTGCTTGCGCGCCTTGACCTCTTCCACCGAAGCCAGGGCGCGCTGTATCGCCGGCACCAGACGCGCACGGCGATCCTTCAGCACATAATCCTTGGCACCGGCATGAATCAGTTCGACGGCTTCAATGTCCGGCAACGCACCGGTCACCATGATGACCGGCACATCCGGGTAATTGCGTTGCACGATCTCCAATGCCTCGCGCCCGCTAAAGTCGGGCAGGTGGTAATCGGACAGCACCACATCGGGATGGAAGGTTTCCAGCGCTTCGATAAAACCCTCGCGCCGGTCGGCACGGTGCGTCACAAAATCAATCCCGGCCTTGCGCAGTTCATACTCGGCCAGTTCCGCATCCGTATCCGTATCCTCCAGCATCAGAACACGTATCTGTTTTTTTATATTGTCGATCATCTCGCTCATTTCAGGATCGGCGGACGATTCACCAGCAGCCAGTACATCCCCAGTTCGGCCACCACTTTTGCAAAGGCATCGAACTCAACCGGCTTGCTGATGTAACTGTTCACGCCCAACTCGTAACTTTCCGCAATATCCCGATCCTCCTTGGACGAGGTCAGTATCACAACCGGGATACTGTGGGTGCGCTCATCGGCCTTGACCCGCCGCAGCACCTCCATCCCGCCCACTTTCGGCAACTGCAAATCCAGCAGGATCACCTTGGGGCCGTTGCACACATTACGGCTGCTGTAAGCCCCAGTCGCAAAAATGAAATCCAGCGCCTCGGCACCATCCTTCACCCAGACCAATTGATTGGCCATCTTGTTTCTTTTCAGTGCGCGCATGCACAATTCGGCATCGGTCGGATTGTCTTCCACCAGCAGGATTTCCACTTCCTTTACAGAGTCATCCATGATTCTCTCCCTTGTTGGGTAATGCAAAATAAATGGCAGCGCCTTCGTTGACCTTGCCCTCTGCCCACACCCGCCCGCCATGACGCGTGACAATCCGTTTTACAACAGCCAGCCCCATACCAGACCCCTCGTACTGCCCTGTCGGATGCACCCGTTCAAACACGCGAAACAGCTTATCCGCATAGCGCATATCAAACCCCACCCCATGGTCCTTTACGCAGTACACATTCTCCTCGTTTCCGGCTGCACCGCCAATCTCGACCAAGACAGAATCGCTTTCCCATGAAAACTTGACCGCATTGGACAGCAAATTCCTCCAAGTTTCCCGAATCATGACCCAATCCCCCCTGGACGGGGGCAGCTCTCCGATCGAAAAATGCAAACTGCGCTCTGGTGTTGCCGCCTGAATTTCCGCACACAGCCCCCTCACCAATCCGTCCATGTCGATCGGCGCCTGCTCCAGGGGCCTGCGCCCCAGACTCAGGTAGTGCAAAATATCATCAACCAATCGCCCCATGCGTTGCGCATTATCGCGCACTACATTCAGCAGGCGTTTTCCCTCGTCATCCAGCGTGGTTCCGTACTCGTCCAGCAAAATCTTCGAAAATCCGTCGAGTGCGCGCAACGGGATGCGCATGCTGTGCGATATTGAATAGGAAAACTCCTCAAGCTCCCGCCCTGCCGCTTCAAGCTGCTCTGTGCGTTGCGCCACGCGCTGCTCAAGCACGGCATTAAGCTGGCGCACCTCCACTTCCGCCGCCCTGCGCTCGGCATCCAGTCGAGCAAGACTCCTTTGCGTTCCCGATAACCACGCCAGCACACTATCCTCCATGCCGCGCGCAACCGGGATCGGCAATGACAGCTCGCCTTTGCCGAGACGTGAAATGCGCTCTTGCAACTCATCTACCGAGCACCCCAAGGTTGCGTACAGCACCCGATACGCGCTCCACAACAAAAAAGCCAGCGCAGCGCCAAGCATAATCAAGGCCAAACGAAGCAGAGTTGCAAACCTTTCGGCATCACGGATTGCCTTCAGGGTGCGCTCATCAAGCATTTTGTAGAACTCGCTGATTGGCTTCATGATGCCAGCCTTCGCCAAATGGTACGCGGTATCGGTCAGCATGCGCATCGCTTTAAGGCGATTGGTTGCTGTCGCCGGATGTGGGGGCTCGATAAGCGCCATCGCGGCAAACTCGGGCTTGGTCAGTGCATCCGAATTAGCCTTTGCCATGGCAAGCACCGCCAACTCTGTTGTAGTAAAACCTGCCAGGCGCATTCGCTCCAGCAGGGATATTGCCTCTCCATCAGGGGCTGGGCGACGATCATCATCAAGCACCAGATCCCAATATATATCCTCATACCTGACCGGACGCGGCATCCTGCCGTCGCGAATATTCAGGATTTCCTGGTAATGCCGTTTGTAAATCGGATCGCCAGTAGCGACATAGGTGCGCACCATACGCGTAAGATCATCGGACGACTGCCGCAATTCATCGGCCAGGACAAAAGAATGATGGCGCAACTCATAGGCATGCTCAGTCTGCCTCTCCGCCCTGAGATATAAAAAAAAGGTAATGGCAAACATCACAAAAAACACAACCGTCAGCCAAAGGGTGCGCGTAAACCTCGAAAGATATCCGCTGCGCTGAATCATTGTCTCTGCACCGCAGCCGGCAACGCGAAATAAACCACGGCTCCCTCGCCGACTTTGCCCTCGGCCCACACCCGACCGCCGTGCCGCGTCACGATGCGCTTCACGATCGCCAGCCCAATCCCGGTGCCCTCGAACTCTTCCATCGTGTGCAGCCGCTGGAATACCCCGAACAGTTTCTCCTGATAGCGCATGTCAAACCCGGCGCCATTGTCCCGCACCGAGTAGATGATCTCCTCCCCGCTGCGCTCCGCCTTGACTTCAACCACCGGCAGTTCGCGTGCGCGGCTGAATTTGATCGCGTTCGCCAGCAGGTTCACGAAGACTTGTCGCAGCATGGTGCGGTCGCCGTTCACTTGCGGCAGTTCGCCGATGCGGATTTCCAGCGCCGGGTTCGGCGCGGTTTCCTGCAACTCTTGCGCCACTTCGTGTGCCAAGCCGGACATGTCGACCTGGGTGAACGCAATTTCCAGCCGACCGGTGCGCGAGAATTGCAGGATGTCGTCGATCAGCTGCGCCATCCGGTTCGAGTTGTTGCGCACGATGTTCAGCAGCCGCTTGCCTTCGTCGTCCAGCTTGTCCGCGTATTCGTCCAGCACGATGCGCGAGAAACCGTCGATCGCCCGCAACGGCGTGCGCAAGTCATGCGACACCGAGTAGGAGAAGGCCTCCAGTTCCTTGTTCGCCGCCTCCAGTTGCGCGGTGCGCTCTTCTACCCGCTGCTCAAGAGAGGTGTTGAGCAGCCTGATTTCCGCCTCACGTGTCTCAAGCTTTGTCATCATGTTGTTGAACGCATGCGCCATATCGGAAATATCCACGGGGCCGGACAATTCCGCCCGCACCTTCATATCGCCGTCTTCCGCCCGCCCCATGCTGTCGGACAACTGGTTAAGCGGCTTTGTGATGCGATTCGCCATTGCGCGGATCAGGAGCAGGAACAACAGCGCAAATGACAGCGAAGTCCCCAGATTCGCCACGAAAATGCTGGCGGTCATCTGCTCAAGTACCTCCTTGTTGATCACGACAGTGGCATATCCCAGCAATTCTGGACGCGACTCCTCGGCGAACGGCGAGCTTTGCGGCTGCGAATACACCGGCGCCACAAACCGCCATGCATCCGAACTCTCCGCATCCAGGATTGCCGCCATATTCCCATCGTCGCGATGCCTCCCAGCCATGGATTGCATGACAAACCCGGGCTGGTTAATCTGCCCATGCGTCAGCAATACGCGCTGCCTGCCATCGCGGATCTCCACCCCGGTCACCCCCGGAAAACCCAAGGTCGCCCGGACAGCTTCATTGGCGTTGTCGGGAGAGGCATACACCAGGGCCAGGGTGCTCTGGCGCGCCAGGTTTTCGGTGACATTGCGCCCCTGCTCCAGAATGTCATGGCGTATGCGGTTATTACCCAACCAGGCTCCGGCCAGTGAAGACAACAGAGCCAGCATCAGGATACCGACAGTAATCATGACCCCGAGCTGCCGTTGGAAGGTGTAGTGATGCAAAAAGGTAACCAGAATTTTTTTCATATCCGGCCTCAACGCTCAGGAAACACCATGCCAAACTCCATGCCTTTTCCCGGCCTGACCCCGAGATGTTCAGCAGTACGCAGATTGATCGCCGCCTGAACTTCGCGCAACGGGATCATGCCCTGCTCCTCATAACTGCCGGATGACAGGAACCCCAACGCCATCCCGGCCAGCCGACGCCCCATCCCGACATTGTCCGGATACAGCGAGAACAGCGCCCCACGCCGGACATGCCCGAAATTGCTGGAGAATACGACCAGATTGTGATTCCACGCTTCTTGCAGCACCATCGGCAAAATGGTCCCGCCTTCCGCCCCGATGGAATCCTGCAGCAGCCAGATCGCGTCGCGACGGCTGTCCGCGACAGACAGGATATTCTGGTAAGCCGCAGCAGCACTGCGCATATCCTGTCCCTCATAAGCCACCAACTCCAGACCTTGTGCCCGCGCCGCCTCTTTCGCGTACCGGATCAGCCAGCCGTTCTGGCGCGGCTCGTAAACCGCAAACACCCGCCGCGCGCCCGGCATCAACTGTTTAAGCCGCCCGAACAACAAGGCCGGTGCCGGCGAGAGACTCTGTACCGGAGCATCGTGCAGCTCATCGCCTGCTGGCGCGATGACCCCGCCAGCCACCACACCGATGTCCCGATCCAGGGTGGCGGCAAACTTGACGCCCTGACTCCCCAGCGCGATTACGACCTCGACTCCTTGCTGCCGCAGGCTATTTTTCAGTTCCCCGAAATCCGCATTGGCACCAACCTCGAAATTGGTCGTATGCCCTCCCGTCTGGCTCTCGATGCCGGAGATGATCTGCTCGAACACCGAACGGTATGGCTCCCCGATAGCGGGATAAACAATGGCTACCCGCCCGGAACCGGCAATTGCCTTGCGCGCCTGGCTGCCGGCGATATCCGAAAATGCCTGCGTACTGCCGGCAACCAGCGCTGCCAGCAATAACAGCCCCGCCAGCGCCCTGAATACAGGATGCCGGTTCAAGGTTGGCTGTATCATGCAACTCATAATTTAAGTTCAGCCTGTAACCAAAGAGTGCGCGGGGCCACGGGAAGGTCGTAGGGAATCGCACTGGTTGGATATGAAGGCACGTTCCCCGGGGCGGCAAGATAAAGCGTAGGCTCCAGCGCCGTCGCGTTAAACAGGTTGCGTACCGAGGCGGACAGTTCCCATTTTCCGCCCTCAAGCGAGTTGCGCAAGGTCATATCGAACGTGGTGTAATCCGGGACCGGAGAACGGGTATCGCCCGGTACGCGGCGGCGGTCGGCCACCCAGTTGACCTGCGGGGCGAGCATCCAGTTGCCCGCCATTTGCCACTCCGCCTTGGCGAATGCATGCTTGCGCGGCGCATATCCGGCATCCATGCTGGTACTCTCATCGATCATCTCCTGCAAGGAAAGGTTGGCCGTCACGCGCACTTTGCGGCTCGCATTCCACTCCACTTCAATTTCAGCCCCGCTTCCGTGCAACTGGCCGGTATTGGTCAACTGGAATCCCACGCCGCCGGATTTACCGACAGTTCGAATCGTATCGTTCATGATATGGCGGAACAAACTCAGGTTAAGTTTGACATCCGGCTGCGCCTGCCAGGCAAAGGCGGCCTCGATGGTCTTGATGCGTTCCGGCCGGATATTCGGGTTGCCGTCCGCCCCCGGGTTAACGCCGTATTGCTCGTTGAATGAAGGCGCGCGGAAAGCCTCGCCATACAACAGTTTTGAAGTAAGGTCGTAGGTAGTGTCCCACACCAACGCCAGGCGCGGGTTGGTGGTGCTACCGAAATCGGAAAAGTTGTCGTTGCGCAGGCCTGCGGTCAGCGCCCAGTCGCGCGCGAAATTCCACTCGTCCTGGATATAGGCATAATCGTTGAAGCGGCGGTGCGGCAACTGGTGCGGCTGGATGGCGGAATAGTCGATAACCGCACCGGTTGGAACCGGCACCCCGGATGCGTTCAGCAAGAAATTCTTGAGCGTCCTGACCTGGTACATATCCAGGTCTTCATGCCCGGCGCCCAACCGCACGCTGTGGTCGGCAAATCCCGTGTAGGTGGCATTGCCGGAAAAACGGTACTGTCGCTCCCAGCGTCCCGGCATGCCCAGCATGCCGTTGGTAAACGTACCGGTCGGCAACACCGTTCCCGGCGGAAACATCTGGTAGGTCATATCTTCCGCATATTGAAGATAGCTCCCGGTAAAGCCCACCCCCCAGTTCCGCGAGAATGCTTCATCATTCCAGGAAAGGTCCGCATTGATACGCTCGCCCTTTTCCCTGCCGACAGGATCCAGCGCGGACGATGCGCCGACACCAAGTCCCGCGTAACTCCGCTTGTAACCGCCGCGCAAACGCCATTTTTCATAGCCAAGGTCAAGCTGTCCATCGATCATTTCGTCATTCGTGCTCATCGGGCCCGGGGCATAGCTGGACGAGCCACCGAATGCACGGTTAAACCGGGTGACGGCATCGGCCGTGACAATTTGCCCGGCGCCATCAGTCCGTCCGGCCTGCAAATACGCCGCTACATCCAGCGCACCGCGCCGGCTGCCGTGCTGCACCCAGACATTCTGCGAGTTGAATGAGCCGGCACGCATGCCCGTTGTAGTACCGGGTGCCGTCTCTGCATTTTTGGTAATGATATTGATCACGCCGGAAAAGGCATCCGCGCCATACAAGGCTGAACCGGGGCCGCGAATGATCTCGATGCGCTCGACATTTTCCAGCAGCGGCGCACCGATGGCCTGCCCGCGGTCACCGCGGAACATGGTATTGGTCGGCACTCCGTTTTGCAGCATCAGCACCTGCGGATTGGTGGTCTGGTTGGCCCCGATGCCCCTGATCGAATAAATCGAAAAATTGGACTGGTAAGAGCGTGTCACATGCACCCCGGGTACGGATTCCATCACGTCGTCCAGGCTGGTGGCCCCTATCGCCTTGATGTCTTCGGCCGTGATCACGGTTGCCACCGCCGGTGCACGGCGCAACAATTGTTTGCTGCCGGTGGCGATACTGACCGTATCGCGATCGCCGTAAACCAGCGCCAACTGCTCCTCCTCGCTCAGTTGCTGGGCTGACGAATTGCCTACCCAGCCTGTCACCAGGCACACCGCAACGGCACTTCCTTTTCCACACACCATGACAGTCCCCTTTAAGCCGGCAGACCCCGCACCGGCAACGCAAAATAAACCACCGCCCCCTCGCCAACCTTGCCTTCCGCCCAGACCCGCCCACCGTGCCGCGTCAAAATGCGCTTCACGAGCGCCAGGCCTATCCCGGTGCCCTCGAACTCATCCACCCGATGCAAGCGCATGAACATGCCGAACAACTTGTCGGCATACTGCATATCAAACCCGACGCCGTTATCCCTGACATAGTAAATGATCTCGTTTCCAATCTTATCCGCTCCCGCTTCGATGTGCGCGGCAGTCTTGGGAGCGGAAAATTTCACGGCGTTGGCAAACAGGATCAACCACACGCGACGCATCATGGCCCGGTCCGCATAGGCTCGCGGAAGCGGCTTGATGTCCAGGGTGATCGCACGCCCAGCCATGGCAGGCTCCAGCTCCCGCAACGCGTCGCGCGCCAGCATCTCCATATCCGCTTCTGCATATTTGATTTCTGCGCGCCCGGCATTGAAAAATTCCTGAATGTCCTCCATGAAGCGGGCCAGGCGCCCGGTGCTGTCGTTCACCACCTTGATCAGTCGCCGCCCTTCATCGTCCAGCTTGCCCCCGTATTCATCCTGCAGGATGCGCGCGAAGCCGCCTATCGCGCGTAGCGGCACGCGCAAATCGTGTGAAATCGAATAGGAGTAGGACTCAAGCTCCTTGTTGGCGGCAGTCAGCTCCGCCGTGCGCGCAGCCACCCGCGCCTCCAGTGTGCGGGTGAGCTCTTGCACCGCAGCCCGCTCTGCGGCCAGCTTCCCGGCCATGTCGTCAAACCCGCGCCCAAGCTCCGCAATTTCGTCGTTGCCGGCAAGCCTGGCGCGACTATCCAGGTCACCGGAGGCAAAGCGGACAAGCGCTCGGTTAATTCTCCCCACCCGTCTCGTCACGCGCAAATGCAGCAGCGCAAACAAGGCCAGGGTCAGCAGCGCCACAATCACCCAGAACCCCGCCGTTTGCCTGATCGCTTCGCCGCGCGCTTCTTCCTGCAACACGGCGAGATCATATTCCACATAGACCACCCCCAAGCGGGAAGGGCGCAGCTCGCCCCCGGCGTAACCCAGTACCACCGGATAATACCCCTGGATCATGGAGCTATCCGGCGTCAGCATCCGCACCCCTTTCTGACTGGATATGGCAAGATCGGCCTGCCGGGAGTCGAACCGTGGCGCTGCCGCCGCTGGCGGCATTCCCTGCCATGCGTAGTGGTTCGCTGCCAGCACCTTGCCGCGGTCATCGGCCAGCAACAGCACCCTGATCTGGGGAACGATGGAAAAACCAGCGATCTCCTCGCGCCTGCCCTCCAGCCCTAATTCCCCCACGCGGGCGTTGATTTCCCCCTGCAACTGCGACATCAGGAAAGCAACCGTGATCTGCCCGTCGCGTTCGATGCGCCGCTCTGCCGAA
Organism: Pseudomonadota bacterium; assembly: GCA_021848465.1. Taxonomy (GTDB): domain Bacteria; phylum Pseudomonadota; class Gammaproteobacteria; order Burkholderiales; family Gallionellaceae; genus JAJZUP01. The sequence continues at coordinate 78,882 of JAJZUP010000004.1, read as the reverse complement.
TGCAAGTCCGCCAAGGTCACATACAAGCCGGCCAGCCCTGCAAAAGCGATAAACGCCAGCGGGAACAGGATGCGCAGCGAGAAAAGGGCGAGACGCCTCATCAATCGCCTTTCTGCCCAAGCAGGGCCGCCGGATTGACCGACGCATGCAGCAACTTCATCTGCTGCATGGCATCAGCCAGACGGCGTGCCGGTGCCAGAATGGCCGGCGCTGCCCCTTCGAGCAACCGGGTATTCTCCGCACGATCGGGAATTTTCAGGCCGTTCAGCGAGTCCAGGTACTCCTTGCCGCTGATGCCGATACGCTTGGCGATACGCTGCGCGGCATCATCCGGATGAGTATGCAAATAGGCAACGGCCCGGAACCAGTTCTCCTTGAGGCGCTGGAAATCCTGCGGACGCCGCTCCAGAATGTCGCCGCGCGTCACCAGCACATCGAATATCTCATCCGGGATTCGGCTACTATCGAAAACCACATGCGCTCCCGCATGCAGCAGCCTGGTGCGCACTGGCTCGAAGGTAACTACCGCATCCACCGCCCCGCTCAGGTATGCCTGCTCGTGCTGATCCACCGTCAACGGCACGATTTTTACATCGGCTGGATGCAGACCGGCGGCATCCAGCGCGCGGCCCAGCATGTATGCCCCCAGCGCAGACCCCTCCACGCCGACCCGTTTCCCCGCCAAATCCTTCAACGTGGCAATGCCTGGGCGTGCCATGACGACGTCCGCCCCGTCGGACACGTCCATCACGAACAGGATGCGCACGTCCATGCCATCCTGTTGCAGCATCAATACCTCATCCAGCGTCAGGGCTGCGGCCTCCACCGCACCGTTGCGAAAGGCGCGGATGCCCTCAGTATTGGACGGCATCTCCACCATGCCGACCGGCGTTCCCTCAAACTCCCCGAGATCGCGCGCCAGGTAAAGCGGCTCATAGCCCGGCCATATGTTGGTGGCGATACGCAGCGGTTCGACCGGTTTGTCGCTGCATGCCGCCAGCGCCAACAGCAACAACGCCAGATAAAATATGCGCTGAAAAATATTAGTCATGATGCCCGCCCTGCCAGTCCATCGCGGCAGTCTGCGCAGCGGGCAAGGCAAAGTAAATCGTTGCCCCCTCGCCGACCTTGCCCTCGGCCCACACCCGACCGCCATGCCGCGTCACGATGCGCTTCACGATCGCCAGCCCAATCCCGGTTCCCTCGAATTCCCCCACTGTGTGCAGCCGCTGGAAGACCCCGAACAGTTTCTCCTGATAGCGCATGTCAAACCCGGCGCCATTGTCCCGCACCGAGTAGATGATCTCTTCCCCGATGCGCTCCGCCTTGACTTCAACCACCGGCAGTTCGCGTGCGCGGCTGAATTTGATCGCGTTCGCCAGCAGGTTCACGAAGACTTGTCGCAGCATGGTGCGGTCGCCGTTCACTTGCGGCAGTTCGCCGATGCGGATTTCCAGCGCCGGGTTCGGCGCGGTTTCCTGCAACTCTTGCGCCACTTCGTGTGCCAAGCCGGACATGTCGACCTGGGTGAACGCAATTTCCAGCCGACCGGTGCGCGAGAATTGCAGGATGTCGTCGATCAGCTGCGCCATCCGGTTCGAGTTGTTGCGCACGATGTTCAGCAGCCGCTTGCCTTCGTCGTCCAGCTTGTCCGCGTATTCGTCCAGCACGATGCGCGAGAAACCGTCGATCGCCCGCAACGGCGTGCGCAAGTCATGCGACACCGAGTAGGAGAAGGCCTCCAGTTCCTTGTTCGCCGCCTCCAGTTGCGCGGTGCGCTCTTCTACCCGCTGCTCAAGGTCGCGATTCAATTCGGTAATCTTGGCTTCAGCTTTCCGGCGCTCAAAAAACAAGTGCAGCCGATCCAGCGTCACCGCCATGTGGCTGGCCAGCGCAAGCAGGTACTGCTCCTCGGCAGGCGAGGGCGGTCGCACGCCCTCATCCCCGAAAGTGCCGGTACCCACCGAACCGAGATGCTTGTCCATGAAGATGATGGGCACATTGACGATGGTGCGATTCTTCAAATGAGAAACGATTTCCTTGTTGGTGCGCGGATCGGTCAGCGCATCCGCCACCACCACGATGTGATCCGCAGCGGCTATTTCTTCCAGCATCGGGTCGCCTGGAATGGTGAGTTTTGCGGTTACCTCATCCTGCAGGATGCCATCCGACATGGCCCCGCTTGCCTCCAGTGGATAGGCATATTTCCGGTCATCCGAAAACAGGAACACCCAGATCGTCTGGTAGCCGATCACCCTCCGGATCTCATCCCCGGCCGGGGCCAGCACATCGCGATAGCTCTGGGCCATTTCAAAATTGCGCGAAAGCCGCAACAGCGATTCGGCATGGTGCTGGTTCTGCAGCAACTCTTTTTCAGCCTTGTTGCGCTCTGTCACATCGCGCGCTGCAGCAAACACACCCAGCGCATTGCCATTTTCATCGCGATACACGCTGGCGTTATACAGCACCTCGGTGATGTGCCCATCTTTATGGCGTATCGACAAGGGATAGTCCCGAACCGAGTTTTCCTGGAACACTTTGCGATAGCCTGCGCGGGCATGTTCCGGCTCGGTGAAATAATCCGAAAAATCGGTGCCGATCAACTCGGCACGCGCGCAGCCGGTCACCGCCTCGGTTGCCTGGTTGACATCGGTAATCTTTCCTTCCGGACTGATCGTCACGAGCGGGTCCAGACTCGCCTCGATCAGGCTGCGGTTATAGGCGCCAGCCTGGCGCAACTCCTCTTCCAGGTGTTTTTTCTCGGTAACATCCCGGACGATGGTGGATATACCAGTAATGGCGCCGGTGGCATCCCGGATCGGCGACAGCGTCAATGCAACATGGATTACCGCCCCGTCCTTGCGCACCCGTTCCGATTCGCGGTTGACCACCGTACCGCCAGCCCGCACGATGTCCAGATGTTGCTGTATTTCAGCATGCCGGGACGGAGGGGCGAGTACCGAGACATGCCTGCCGAGCACTTCATCTTCGGAGTAGCCGTAAATGCGTTCGGCGGCCTTGTTCCAGCTGGTAATGATGCCATCCAGATTTTTGCCGACAATTGCATCATGGGATGACTCGACAATGGCGGCCAGCCGTAAACGCATCGCTTCAGCGTCCTTCTGCCCGGAAACATCCGTAACCAGGTACAAGTGGCTTGCCACTTTCCCCTCATTGTCAAAGACCGGGGCAACGGTGGCCTGTTGCCAGTATTCGTCACCATTGCGACGGCGATTGCGCACCGTTCCGCTCCAGGTCTTTCCTGCATGCAAACGCGCCAGCACCTCCGCATACCCGGCCTCATCCATCTTCGCGAACAGGATGTTGCGCACCGTCAGGTTACCGCCATAGGCATCCGCAAAGCGATAGCCGCTGATGCGCGAGCAGGCCTCATTCATGAAATCCAGCGTGCCATCTGTACGCGTGATCAGTATCCCGGTCGGGTTTTGTTCAATCGCTTGTGCCAGCCGGTTGATTTCCGTTTCGAACAGATGGCGCCCGGTAATGTCGGTGGCGATGCCATCCCAGACAATCTGTCCTTCGGCATTTTTACGTGGCCGCGATTTCACCAGCAGCCAACGCCATTCACCATCCGGACGGCATAAATGCAGCTCCATCTCAAAGTCGGACAACTCACGCTCGCTGACCGCCTGCGCTTCAATATATGCGGCAAGCTGGCCGGGTTCGATTTGCCCCATCAGACACATGGGATCCTGCAACACCTGTTCGGGCCGTACCCCGTTTACACGCTCTACCCCGGAACTGATGTACAAAAACATCGGCTTGCCAGCCTCAACGGTGTACTGGTAAAGATAGCTGTCCGGCAAACTATCCCCGAGACTGCGCAACTGCGCCTCGCGCTCGCGCAACTCGGCGAGCACCATCCCTGCATCTGCAATTGCATCCTGTCCCGGGCTATCGCTATTTTTCATGATTTCGCGGCCTTGATTCCACGCATATTGTTTTCTTGCCCAAGCTCAGTTGTGCCCAACTTGCGCACAACCGCTGCACGCAATACCTCCTCCAGATGATCCAGCCCGACATCCTGCCAGCGCACTGGCAACCCGATCTTCAGCCCGATGGCCTCGGCCTCGCGCTCGAAATTCCCGGAACACGGAGTACGCAGGCAAAGCAAAAACTTGCTGCTCAGTTGAAAGATTTCCCGCACCACCTCCGGATTATCGCCAAACGTCTTGCCGATGGCCTCGTCCCAGCGCAGCGCCCAATCTTCCATCAGGAAAAAAGCGCCGTCGCTTAACTCCTGCATGAATTTGTCGCGCCCCAGCAGCATTTCCACACAGTTCTGCCCCTCGGTCCTGAAGGTGTGCGCCGTCTCCAGTATCTTGTCCATGCGCGGATGGCAACAGCCGTAGAACACCACGATGTCACGCCCGCGGTTGCGCAGGATCCCGGTCTGCAAGGCATGCGCCAACTTTTCAAAATTGACGTGCAGGGAGGAATCCAGGAATTCGGTATCCAGCGGCCAGGAATTCTTTTCGATGAGGAACCGGACTTCTTTCTGCAATATTCCGCAGCCCAGAAGCAGGCAGTTCCTGCCTTCCCTGCCCATTTCGCTATGCCCGCCCATATTCCTTTGCTGCCTCGATCATGGCCTTGATGTTTTCTTCCGGAATGCCGTACGGCATCACCACCGTCCCGAAAAACAGTTTGTGCCCCACCTTCAGCCCGTCCTGGACGATGCGTTTCACTTCGGCACGCACCTCATCAGGCGTCCAGTCGAGCAACCGGATGTCGTTGATGACCCCGGCACACAACGCGCGGTCATTGATGATGCGCATCGACTCGGCGATATCCTCCATCGGGCCGGGATAAAACACGCCGATGCCAATCTCGCGGATCACCTCATCCGCCACGCTGTTCAACCGCGCCCCGCCCACGTAATACACCACGCCATCCAGCCCGCCCGGCTCCAGATCGCGCTTGATCCATTTCAGCGACAGCTCCTTGAACAGCCGCATCGGGATGATGTCGGTCGAGCCATAGGGATCGGCATACACCAGCACGTCCGCACCCGCCTTGCGGTAAGCCTCGATTTCCTTGCGGAAGAAATCGGAACATTTTTCCAGCAGCATGTCGCGCACTGCCGGGGCGCCGATCATCAACAGCTCCATCCATTTCTCCATGCTCATCAGCAGCGCCGGCAATGACATGGAGGCCGTCAGGTAAGCGCAGATCGGCACCTTGCCGCCCACCTCGCGTTTGAGAATTTCCAGGCATTTCGCGGTCTCGGCAAAGGCCGGGTGCGTGCTGATGTCGTCCGGTACTTTTAACTTGGCAATGTCGTCGTAGGACTGGATGATGTAGTCCTCCACGTTGGGCGGGCCGTCTTCCGCGTAGCGTATTTTCTTGCAGCCGAACAGCTCTGCTTCCTTGCCCACGTAGAACAGGCTCCACACATTGTCGTGACCGAATTTCTTCAGCATGCGGAGTTGCGACTCGGCCACGTGCTCGCCTTTGGAAAAGTATTCCTCGATCGACATGCCCAGCTCGCGCGCGCCCTGGTCGAGCAGGTTACAGAACACCGGAATGTGGTCGAGTATCTTCCCCTCCAGTGCCGCCACCAGCCGCTCCGTACTGGTCGGCGTCTTGACCTCGGCGATGCAGTCCATGATGACCCGCGATGCCGACACGCCATTTTCGGCCCAGGCGTCGGCCCCCACCACCTTGTACAGCTCCGGGTCGTAACGGAACGGCGCGCCGCCAACCACCAGCTTGATCTTGCGTTCAAGTCCGCGTTCCTTCAGCAGCCTGCGCACCTTGAGCGCGCCATTTTCGCTGCGTGCGGTATGCACCATCATCGCGGAAATGCCGATCACCTGCGCGCCGCGGGCCACCGCTTCGTCGACAAACTTCTCGGCCGGGACATTTACCCCCAGATCCGTCACCTCGATCATCTGCGCTTTCAGGCAGCCGATCACGATGCGCTTGCCCAGGGTGTGCAGATCACCTGCCGCCGTGCCGATCACCACTGTTCCGACGTTTTGCGGCGGTGCCTTGAATTGCGCCAGCATCTTTTCGGTGACATCCGCCGCGATCTGCGAAGTCATGAAATGCTGGGCCAGGTTGGTATCGAATCCTTCGCTCAGCGCCTTGACCATCATGTCCAGGCCGGGAATGACCACCTTGAACACGATATCCTCAGGGCTGATACCGCGCGCAACGGCATCTTCCACAATCTGCAGCGCGCGTGCGCGATCCGTATCCAGTACTGCCGCGTTGTATTCCTTTACCACGTCGTCCAGCATGATGTCCCCCTTCCTGCCGTTATTGGTCAAGCAGCATCGGCTGCAGATACAGGTTTTCCACGAACAGCGTCTCGAAATCAGCATCCTCGGCCAGGTTATACACCCTGACCGCCCGCACCACCGCCTCCCGCATCCGTTCCGCTTCGGGCGCGAGCAGCAATGCCTCGCAACCGGCCAGTGCGGCATTGCCTTCCGTCTTCACGGCGGCGGAAGCTAACGGGGGAAGCAGACCGATCTGCCGGGCATGCTCGGCATCGAGCAGTCGGCCGAACGCGCCGCAAGCATAAACCGTATGCACCCTATCCAGTCGCACCCCTGCCTTGCGGCACAGCCAGCGCACCCCGGCGCCGATCGCCGCCTTGGCCCGTTGCAATACATCAATGTCGGCTGGCCGCAGCTCAATTCGCTGCACCCCATCGTGCAGCACAAACCCGGCGTTGTCGCGCGGGATGAAGCGCCCGACCTTGTCCAGCCGGCCATTGCAGCGCAGCCATGCGATGGCATCCACAACGCCGGAGCCGCACACCCCCAGCGGCTCCGCATCCCCCAATACGCGGATATCGAATCCTGCTGAACCGTGCTGCGAGACCCGGTAGATCGCCCCAGCCTCCCCGGGCATGCCGCAACTGATGCCGCTGCCCTCGAAGGCCGGGCCACCGGCAGCCGAAGTGACGTGCAGGATACGTCCATCCCAGAGCGCCATTTCGGAGTTGGTGCCGAAATCGATCAGCAGCACTCCGGCCTCCTGCTCGATGACACGCGTGGCAATCACCCCCGCCAGCAGGTCGGAGCCGATGAAACCGCCGAGCGGGCTGACCAGGCGAATATCTGCAGCGCGATCCACGCCCCAAGCCGCGCTCAGGAAGGAAACATCCTGCGGCTGGCAATCCAGCGGCTGCGTCCAGTATTCCGGCTGCAGCAGTTGTGCGTAATTTTTCCCGGCTAGCAGGCTCAGCATGGCGGTATTCCCGACCACTCGCACGCGACAAATCCCGCGCAGACCAAGCCCGACCTCGGCGGCGATTCCCGCCAGGGCTTCGGCAATTGCCTGGCGCACCAATCGCCCCAAGTCCTGGGCGACCTCGTCGGCACGAGCCGCCTCCATCAAGCGCGTCAGTACATCCGTGCCATAGCTTCCCTGCGGATTCAACCCGGCTTTCCCGGCCAGACGCCTTCCCGTTGCCATGTCCCACAGCGCCAACCGGATATGCGTGGTACCGAGATCGATCGCCACCCCATATTGCCCTGCGCCCCCACATCCCGCCACTGAAAACGGCATGCTTCCGTATTCGTCGTCACGCAAGGGCCGCCACCCCATCTGCAATACCGGGCGGATCTCCACCACATGCAAATCGCTTTCCGGCTTTAGCTGGCAGGCCAGCCGCACTCCGTCAGCCAGTTGCCCGCCGGAAAGCCGCAACCGCTCGCCTGCGGTAAACGGCAGATCGCTGCTTTCCTGCACCCGCACCTGGCAACGCCCGCACACCGCATTGCCACCGCAATTCGAATGCATGAGAACACCGCCGGCAACCAGGATGTCGCGCAGGTTATCCCGAGCCTGGAAGGGCAGGCGCAATTCACCTGCCGGCGTGGCAACAAACACGGTATGGGTTGCGGACGTCATGGCGTCTGCTCCGCAGCCGGCAACGCGAAATAAACCACGGCTCCCTCACCGACTTTGCCTTCGGCCCACACCCGACCGCCGTGCCGTGTCACGATGCGCTTCACGATCGCCAGCCCAATCCCGGTACCCTCGAATTCCTCCACTGTGTGCAGCCGCTGGAAGACCCCGAACAGTTTCTCCTGGTAGCGCATGTCAAACCCGGCGCCATTGTCCCGCACCGAGTAGACGATTTCCTCTCCGCTGCGCTCCGCCTTGACTTCAACCACCGGCAGTTCGCGCGCGCGGCTGAATTTGATCGCGTTCGCCAGCAGGTTCACGAAGACTTGTCGCAGCATGGTGCGGTCGCCGTTCACTTGCGGCAGTTCGCCGATGCGGATTTCCAGCGCAGGGTTCGGCGCGGCTTCCTGCAGCTCTTGCGCCACTTCGTGTGCCAAGCCGGACATGTCGACCTGGGTGAACGCAATTTCCAGCCGACCGGTGCGCGAGAATTGCAGGATGTCGTCGATCAGCTGCGCCATCCGGTTCGAGTTGTTGCGCACGATGTTCAGCAGCCGCTTGCCTTCGTCGTCCAGCTTGTCCGCGTATTCGTCCAGCACGATGCGCGAGAAGCCGTCGATTGCTCGCAACGGCGCGCGCAAGTCATGCGACACCGAGTAGGAGAAGGCCTCCAGTTCCTTGTTCGCCGCCTCCAGTTGCGCGGTGCGCTCTTCAACGCGGCGCTCCAGATCGCGGTTCAGTTCGCCAATTTTGTCTTGCGCCTCTTTCAGCTCGGTAATGTCGCGGCTGATGCCAAATATGCCGATCACAGTCTTGCCATCTTCTGCGAATACCGGCCACTTGTTGGTGCTCACCCAGCGCTTGCCGCCCCCCTGATCGTAATAGGGGTCCGTTTTGTTCAGCAGCGGCTTGCCTTCGCGGAAAATCGGCAACTCCTCCTCGTAATAGATACGCGCAGTATCGGGAGGGAATATCTCCATATCGTGCTTGCCGACCATGTCGCGCCAACTTGCATGCCCAGTAATTCCAGCCAGCGTCTGGCTGCAGAATATGATGCGACCATCCTTATCCTTGAAATAGATAAAGTCACCGGTGTTTTCCAGCAAGATGACAAAATCAGTGTTGAGTTTTCTCAATTCCTGCTCTGCCTTATTGCGCTGGGCCTGCAGGTGAATGCGGTCAAAAGTCACAGCCATCTGGCTGGCCAGCGTGCGCAAGTATTCCTGTTCTGCTGCGCTCGGCACACGCACGCCCTCATCGCCGAAAGTCCCGGTCCCGATGGAGCCAAGCCTTTTATCCATGAAAATCACCGGAACATTCACGATGGTCCGCAACTTCATGGTCGCAACAATTTCCTTGTTGGTGCGCGAATCGGTACGCGCATCCTCGACTACGACAATATCCCTGGCAGCAGCGATTTCTTCCAGCATCGGATCACCGGCTATGGTCAGTGTCGCGGTTCCCTCCTCGGACATGACATAGTCGGACTCCGCCCCTCCCGCTGCCAGCGCTTTCAAATATTTCCTGTCGTCGCTCAGTAAATATACCCATACGCTGTTGTAGCCAATCACCTCGCGCACCTCATCCTGGGCCGCAGCGATAGCCTGCCCATAAGTCTGGGAAAGCTCCAGGTCCCGGGAAAGGCGCAACAGGGAGCGGGCATGCCGCTCCTTCTCGCGCAAGCCCTCCTCAGCCTGCTTGCGCGGAGTGATGTCGCGGGAAACGGTCATCACGCTCACTACCCTTCCCACGCGGTCATATTCCGGGAAGGCGTAGATGTTGTACCAGTGATTGATGTGGTCGGCCTTCGGCCATACCACATCAATCGAATCCACCGTCCCGCTATCCAGCACCCTGCGCAATAACTGCTGAAGCGCCTCTGCGCTGGCTGGAGGCAGCGGGGAACGCTGAACCGGAGTGACTCCCATCAGCATCGCTTTATCCAGCTCGGCTGCCTTCAAATAGGCAGGGTTGACATATGATCTCTTGCAGTCGCGGTCATAGCGCGTAATGATGTCCGGAGAATTCTCGACCAGCGTGCGAAACACCTGCTGCGCCTCGAAAATGGACTGTTCGTTCCGCTTGCGCTCGGTAATGTCGCGGAACATGACCACCGCACCGGTGGTCACGCCGCCCTCGATGATCGGCGTACTGATGTATTCGACCGGAAAGCTGCTGCCGTCCTTGCGCCAGTAGACATCCTCGCCGTAATGCATCTTCCCCTGACTGAATACCGCCTGGACCGGGCATTCCTCCTGCGGATAAGGCTGCCCGTCAGCCTTGGTATGGTGGATCATGGCGTGGCTGGGTCGCCCGATAAGCTCCTCCATGCTGAATCCGAACAGCCTTGCACCGGCAGGATTGATGAAGGTGCATCGCCCCTCGCTATCCAGGCCATAGATCCCGTCACCCGCAGAATCCAGAATCAGCTTGTTGCGCAGCGCCAGCCGCGCCACTTCCTGCTCGGCGGCCTTGCGCTCGGCCATGCTGCGCTCCAAGGCATCCAGCATCCGGTTGAAACTGGTGCCCAAGCCGGCAATTTCATCGCGCCCGTCCTCGCCAGCACGAATATTGAAATTCCCGGCCCGCACTTGCCGCGCGACCTCCGCCAGCCCCCCGATGCGACGCCCCAGGCGCTTGACAATCATGAAGGCGGCAATCAGCGATAAGGCGGTAGCCAACAGTACAAAGACGGCGCTGATCGCCATCATGTTGCGCAAATTGGTATTAGCCCCCTCCCGACCTTGCGCCACCCTGACCCAACCGATGCAGCGCCCTTGCAGCATGATCGGCGCAGCCACATCCACGACGGAATCGTCATTCACCAGCATCCGCTTCTGCGGCGCCGCCTTGAGCAAGTCCAGGCTGGCAGTGTCGGATACGAACAGGCCAATTTTGCTTGCATCGGTATGCGCAATCACCCGTCCGGACGGGGAAACAATCAGCGCATAGCGCAAGTACGGGTGATCCTTGAACGCGACCATGATCTCGCGCAGCCCGGCCACATCGTTTGCCAGCACCCAGGGCAGCGAGCTGGCCGCAAGTGTGTCCGCCAGGCTATTGACGTTTTCGTTGCCGTCACGGTAAAGAAATGCCTTTTCGCTACGCACCATGTAAACGGAAAAACCGCTGACGAGGATAAAAAAGCCGATGGTGAAGACCAGCACGATCTGGCGCGTGAACGAGCCTGACAGCAAGAATTGCAATGGTAGCAGCTTCATTTTTTCTCGCTTTCCAGCGGGCGCACGCTGCGGCTGAATGCCGCCAGGAAATCCTTGATGACATCGTAGCGCTTGTCGTCAGCCAGTTCGAAACGCGACAGCGGCATGCGCGCCAACATGGCGCGCCCCTCGGCCGAAGTGTGCAGGCTATCCAGCAAGTGCGCCACTTTGGCGGCCAGTGCGGACGGCACATCATCGCGCGCCACCACGCCGTTGTTGATGAGCGGCGCAGTTTCCCAGGCGACCGTCAACGCGCTCGCCTCGTCCGGGTGTTCCTTCTGGAACGCATCCCACGGCAACGGCCAGGTGGCGCCGGCCGCCGTCATGCCGTGATAGACATTCAGGATCGACGACTCCTGCGAACCGACATACCGATTCTGGATGTCGCGACTCACATCCAGTCCGTGAGTCTGGAAATAATATTGCGGCATCATGGTGGCGGCCAGCGCCGTGGCCGCAGGATAGGAAACCTTCTTGCCCTTCAGGTCGGTCACCCTGGTGATGCCGCTATCGCGCCTGACCAGGATCACGCCAGTGAACCTGTAATCGTCCCCCATCTTGGCGATGACGTGATAGCCGTGTTTCAGGGAATTCAGCGTCTGATAGGGATTGGGCAAGGCAAACTCCGGCTGCCGCGCGTAAAGTTTTTTCTCGAACTCCTCATAGTTGCGTGAAGCCTCGAGCCGGAATTTCGCCTCGGGAATATTGCGATTCAGGTATTCGATCACCGGCCGGTAGATTTCAAACAACCGCTCCGGATTGTGCAAAGGATGAATTGCAAATACATACTCCCTGCTTGCCGAAGCCTGGGTGGAAAATTCCGGCCCCGATGCCTTCGACTTATCGCTCTGGCCGCAGCCCGCCAGGGCAAAAGCAAGAAACACCACCCACCACTTACTCATATCGTTTCTCCGCTCCCGCCGTAACGGTGGCCCGGCAATTCAGGAAAATCACCGGCGCCCTCGAAATCATCGCATTCGCACACTTCCCGGAACTGTCCGCGCAGCCGGAAAGCCCTTTCAGGTTTCGTCTGTGCTCTCATAGAAACGGAACGTATTCCGCCCCGCCTCCTTGGCCTCATACATCGCCACATCGGCTTTTTTCATCAGGCGCGCGGCATCGTCGGCACTGTCGGTCGCATACACGGCCACGCCAATGCTGGCGGTGACATTCAGCTTATGCTCGCAGATCACAACCGGCGTGCCCACCACCTTCAGGATTTTCTGGGCCACCAGGGCGGCATCCTGCGGCTTGGCTATTTCAGAAAGGATGATGACGAACTCATCCCCACCCTGCCTGGAAACGGTATCGCCAACCCGGACGCAAATTTCCAGGCGTTCGGCCACCACTTTCAGCAGCTCGTCGCCAACATCATGCCCAAGCGTGTCGTTGATTTCCTTGAAATGGTCCAGGTCGAAGAACATCACCGCGAGCGAGCGCTGGTGACGCTGGGCCTGGGCGATGGACTGGTTCATGCGATCGAGCAGCAGGCGGCGGTTCGGCAGGCCGGTGAGCACATCATAGTAGGCAAGCTGCCTGATCTCGTCCTGGCTGCGTTTGCGCTCGGTAATATCCTCGACCTGCAGGATCAGGTTTGCGGCCTCGTCCACCCCGTCGTCCAGCCGCGAAGCGGTGATCTGCACCCAGACTGCGTGGCCCTCGGCACAGGCAAAACGCCCTTCCAGATGGAAGGACTCCACCTGCCGTGCCAGCAGGCGCTGCAAACTGTCCTGCATCACGGGCAGATCATCCTTGTATACCAAATCCATGATGCCCATTTTCAGCAGGGCGTCGCGCCGGTAGCCGAGCAGGCGGCTCAGGGACTGGTTGGCCTCGATGATCCGGCCGTCCAGTTTCGCAACAGCAATACCGATCGGGGCATGGTCCAGGATGTTCTTGAATTTGGCTTCGCTTTCGCGCAGCAGGCGCACCGACTCGCGCCGCTGCCTTTCCAGCTCGGTTTCTGCAAGAACCCGTTCAATGGCATGGGGCAGGCGTACGAGGCGATCCTTCAACACATAGTCCCGTGCACCGGCATTCAACAGCTCAACCGCCGCCTCTTCGCCCAGCGCACCGGTCAACATGATCACGGGAGTGTCCGGGGCAACCTCCCTGACATGGCGCAGCGCATCGGCACCGTTATAGGCGGGCAGACTGAAGTCGGACAGCACCAGGTCTGGATGAAACTCCTGCAGTGCCGCCTCAAAGGCAGCGCGCGTCTCCACGCGCTGGTAGGAAAAATCGAGCCCGGCGCCTTTCAATGTGCGCACGCACAGCTCGGCATCAAGGGCATTGTCTTCCAGCATCAGGATATTCAAGGTTGCTCCCTCTCCTAGTATCCACCCACCCTTCAATAAACCCGCGCTTTCAGCGGAAAGGACTCCACTGTCAGCGGTTTCAGGCGCACCGGTTTGTAGTCCAGCCTGCGTCCCTCACTGTAATACAGCGAATGCTTGAGCCAGTTCTTGTCATCGCGCTCCGGGAAGTCCTCGCGCGCATGTGCTCCACGGCTCTCCTTGCGCGCCTCGGCGGCAATCATCGTGGCCTGCGCCACCTCGATCAGGTTGTCCAGCTCCAGCGCCTCGACGCGCGCCGTATTGAACACACGGCTCTTGTCCCGGATCTCGGTGTACCGCGCCCGCTCAGCGACTTCCACGATCTTGCGCGCGCCTTCGGCCAGCAGGTCGGGAAAGCGGAACACGCCGCAATGCTGCTGCATTGTCCGGCGCATCGCATCGCCGACATCGGCGACGCGCTCGCCGTCTTTCTGCGCCTCCAGGCGTGCCAGCCGCGCCAATGGCCGCTCTGCCGCATCGGCCGGCAGCGGCTTGTGGTGCGGATTGGCCTTCAGGTCTTCGATGATCTGGCGACCGGCGGCACGACCAAACACGATCAGGTCGAGCAGCGAGTTACAGCCGAGACGGTTGGCGCCATGCACCGACACGCAGGCGCATTCGCCCACCGCATAAAAGCCCTGCACCACGTCTTCCGGTGCGGTACGGTGCGGCGCCACCACCTGTCCGTGGTAATTGGTCGGGATGCCGCCCATCATGTAATGCGCGGTCGGCACCACCGGGATCGGCGCGCGCGCCGGATCGACATGGGCAAATTTCAGCGCAATGTCGCGGATGCCGGGCAGGCGATGGCGGATCACATCGTCGCCGAGATGATCGAGCTTGAGCAGCACATGGTCGGCATGCGGCCCGCACCCGCGCCCCTCCTTGATCTCGGTTGCCATCGCGCGCGCCACCACGTCACGGCTGGCCAGGTCCTTCGCGTTCGGCGCATAGCGTGGCATGAAGCGCTCGCCATCCTTGTTCACCAGGTAGCCGCCCTCACCGCGCACGCCTTCGGTAATCAGCACCCCGGCGCCGTGCACGCCGGTCGGGTGGAACTGGTAAAACTCCATATCCTCGAGGGGGATGCCGGCGCGCGCCGCCATGCCCAGCCCGTCGCCGGTGTTGATGTAGGCATTGGTGCTGGCAGAGAAAATGCGCCCAGCCCCTCCGGTGGCAAACAGCGTCGCGCGTGCATGCAGGATCATCACCTCGCTGGTTTCGATCTCCATCGCCACCACGCCCAGCACATCGCCGTCATCGTCGCGGATCAGGTCCAGCGCCATCCACTCGATGAAAAAGTTGGTGTTGGCCTGCACATTCTTCTGGTACAGCGTATGCAGCAGCGCATGGCCGGTGCGGTCGGCCGCGGCGCAGGCGCGGTCGACCGGCGTCTTGCCGTAATCCTGCATGTGCCCGCCGAACGGGCGCTGGTAGATCTTGCCGTTGTCGAGGCGGTCGAACGGCATGCCGAAATGCTCCAACTCGTATACCACCTCGGGCGCGGCGCGGCACATGAACTCGATCGCATCCTGGTCGCCCAGGTAATCCGAGCCTTTCACCGTGTCGTACATATGCCAATGCCAGTTGTCTTCCTTCACATTACCGAGCGAGGCAGCGATTCCACCCTGCGCCGCGACCGTGTGCGAGCGGGTAGGAAACACCTTGGACAGCACCGCCACCTTCAGCCCGGCCTGGGCCAGTTGCAGTGCTGCGCGCATGCCGGCGCCGCCGGCACCGACTACCACCACATCAAACGTACGCTTGGCGATCCCCATCTTGCTATAGCCCCCACAAAATCTGCACTGCCCAGATCACATACATCACCAGCGCCAGGATCACCAGCACATGCGCCAGCAGCCGCAGGCCGGCAGGATGGACATAATCCATCACGATGTCGCGCACCCCGATCCAGGCATGGTAGAACAGGCTCAGCAGGAACAGCATGGTAAAACTGCGCATGATGTTGCTGGCAAAGAGTCCGGTCCATGCATCGTAGTCAAGCTGCGGCTGCACCAGCAGCCACCCCGCAAGCGACAGCACATACACGGCCATCACGGCGGCGGTCACGCGCTGCACGAGCCAGTCGCGCAGGCCGTAATGCGCACCGGTTACGACACGATTCACCATAGCTTCACCCCGATCAGCAATGTCAGCGCCAGGCTGACAATCATCACCCAGACACTGCTGGCGCGTGCTCGCGCCAGGCTGGAGGCCAAACGGAGGTCGATGGCCAGATAGCGGATGCCGGCGCAGAAGTGATGCAGGAATGCCCACAGCACGAGCAGCATTCCCAGTTTCGCCAGCGGGTGCAGGAAGATTGTTGTTAACGCGGTGTAAGTCTCGATTGAGCGCAGGCTGGCATACAGCATCCACAACAACAGGGGTAGCGCCAGGAACAGCAGCGCACCGCTGATACGATGCAGGATGGAGACATAACCGGCCAGCGGCAGCCGGATCTGATGCAAAGCCAGATGTTTTGGGCGTTTCCTGTTCATGTTTTTTTAGGTTTGCAGAAACGGTTCATATCTTACACCCGAAGTCCATGTTTTGTACCACGCCGCAACCCTATCCGGGTGTGATGCGAACGGTTGACGCACTGCATGCATCAAGGTAGCGTGCCCCCTGTCCCCTCCTTATCCGAGCTTGTGAGCCGTGCTGTCCTTCAGACAAAAATTCCGTAACTGGGCGTTCCGCCGCACCACCGAGTCCGGCACCGTCGTGCTCAACCAGCGCCGCATTTACATCGTGCCTTCGCGCCAGGGGCTGGGCTTTGCCGGCGTGCTGGTGCTGATGCTGCTGGGCGACATCAATTACGGCCTGAGCCTGGGCTATGCCCTGACGTTCCTGCTGGCGGCCGCCAGCGGCATGAGCATGCTGCACACCTTCCGCAACATGGCACGCATCGAAATCCGCGCCGGACGCAACCTGCCGGTGTTCGCCGGTGACAACGCGCATTTCCTGTTCCACTTCGCCAATCCCACGCCGTTCGCGCGCTACCGCCTGCACCTGCATGACGACGCCGGGCACGGCACGGTATTCGACCTGCCCGCGCGCAGCGACAGCGCGATCCAGCTTGCCATCCCGGCACGCCAGCGCGGCTGGCTGGATAGCGGTCAACTGACGCTGTACAGCGAATTCCCGCTGGGCCTGTTCCACGCCTGGACCTACCTGCATTTCGACACCCGCTGCCTGGTGTATCCGCAACCTGCCGCGCCGCAGCTGCTTCCGGAGCAAGCCGCCGCGGGAGACCTGACCGGAACGCGCAGTGCGCAAGGCGATGAGGATTTTTCCGGACTGCGCAATTATGTGAGCGGCGACAGCCTGCCGCGCATCGCCTGGAAGACACTGGCGCGCGAACAGGAGTTGCAGGTCAAGCAATTCTCGGCATTGCAGGGCAACAAGCTCTGGCTGGACTGGCATGCGCTCTCGCAACTGGCCGTTGAGCACCGGCTGCAATTACTGACGCGCTGGGTGCTCGATGCCGAACAGGCTGGCCTGCGCTATGGCCTGCGCCTGCCGGACGGCGAAACCGGGCCGGATCATGGTGCCGCCCACTCAAGCGAATGCCTGCGCCGGCTGGCGTTGTTCGGCACGGGGCAAGCATGAAATCCGATCCGCGCCTGATCTACGGCCTGATTGCCTGCCTGCTGCTGGCGGGCGCCCCCCATGCCGACCACCTCCCCGCTTGGGTCAGCCTGACCGGCCTGGCCCTGCTGTCCTGGCGTGCGTTGCTGTGCTATCGCGGCAAAGCGCTGCCCTCACGTCGGCTGTTGATGCTGATTACGCTGGCGTGCGTCGCCGGCATCGTGCTGAACCTGCACGCGCTGTTCGGACGCGAGGCTGGCGTCACTTTGCTGATCCTGCTCGGATCGCTGAAGATGCTGGAGTTGCGCGAAACGCGCGACGCGATGATCCTGCTCTACCTGTGCTGCTTCGTCAGCATCACGCTGTTCTTCTACACGCAAACAATCCCGGCCGCGTTGCTGATGCTGGGCGAGCTGTTTCTGGTCGTCACCACCTGGCTCCAGGTCCAGGCGGAAAATCTCGACCTGCGCGCGCGTGCGCGCATGGCCAGCATCATCCTGTTGCAAGCGGCCCCGCTTGCGCTGCTGATGTTTGTATTCTTTCCGCGTATCCAGGGACCCCTGTGGGGCATGCCGCAGGATGCCTACGGCAGCAGCGGCCTGTCCGACACCATGACGCCCGGCAGCCTGAGCCGGCTGTCACAGTCGGAGGCTGTCGCCTTCCGCGTCACCTTTGACGGCGCGGTGCCGGAGCGCGAGCGCCTGTATTGGCGCGGCCCGGTGCTGTGGGATTTTGACGGGCGCAAATGGTCGCAGGGCCGCTCACCGGTTTCCGGCCCCTCACACCTGGAGCGCGCGGCGCAACCGGTGCATTACACCATCACGCTGGAACCGCACAATAAACGCTGGCTGTTTGCGCTCGACATTCCGGTGCACATTTCCACCGCGGCCGCCTACTCGCCCGACTTCAACCTGCTCAGCACCACGCCGGTAAATACGCGCCTGCGCTACGACGCCACTTCGTTTACCCGCTACCAGGCCAATCCCGACGAGGCACCGCAGCAACTCGACCGCGCGCTCGCCCTGCCGCCCGGATACGACCCGCGCGCCCGCGAACTGGCCGGGCTCTGGCGGCAACAATCGCATAGCGCAGCGGAAATCGTGCAAACCGCGCTCGCGTATTTCCACCGCAACGGCTTCACCTATACGCTGGAGCCGCCCTTGCTCGGCCGCGACAGCGTGGACGATTTCCTGTTCAACACCCGCCAGGGCTTCTGCGAACACTATGCCTCCAGCTTCGTATTCCTGATGCGCGCCGCCGGTATCCCGGCCCGGGTGGTGACCGGTTACCAGGGCGGCGAATACAATGCGCTGGGCGGCTACTACATCCTGCGCCAGTCGGATGCTCATGCCTGGACCGAAGTATGGCTGCCGGGTCGCGGCTGGGTGCGCCAGGACCCCACCGCCGCCATTGCCCCGGCGCGCATCCAGGAGGGGTTGGGCAGCGCGGTCAGCGACAGCGCATTGCTGCCGTTTTTCATGCGCAACCCGCCGCAGTTCCTGAGCACCTTGCGCATGGA
The DNA here is from genome assembly GCA_021848465.1 of Pseudomonadota bacterium. Classification (GTDB taxonomy): domain Bacteria; phylum Pseudomonadota; class Gammaproteobacteria; order Burkholderiales; family Gallionellaceae; genus JAJZUP01. The sequence goes on along the minus strand of JAJZUP010000004.1, from coordinate 60,331 downwards.
CCTGGACGCGCTGACCAACCAGTGGAACCAATGGGTACTCGGCTACGACAGCGAGAAACAGTTTGCCCTGCTGAACCGCTTCGGCCTCGGCACCTTCGACTGGCAAAACCTGGTGACTGGCATGGCGCTCAGCATCGCAATGGTGGTGGCATTGCTGGCCATGCTGATGCTGCGCCAACCACGGCGTCAGCCGATTGATGCGGTGCAGAAGCTCTACCTCGATTTTTGCCATACGCTGGAACGGCATGGCATACAACGCGACGCACATGAAGGCCCGCAGGATTTTTCCCGGCGCGCGTCCGCGCAGCTTCCGCAACATGCCACGGCAATCCAGGAGATAGTCCGGCAATACCTGGCGCTGCGCTACCGAAACCGCGTGACGGTTGCCGCGATAAGCGCCTTCCGGCATGCGGTGCGGCGCTTCAAGTTATAATGGCGAAAACCCAATCCAACGTACCGCTATGCTGATCACCCGCCGCCTGGAATTCGATGCCGGACACCGCATCCCGAACCATAACAGCCAATGCAAGCACCTGCACGGGCACCGCTATGCCATCGAAATCAGCCTGTCGGGCCAGGTTATCACGGCCGAGGGCGCATCCGAACAGGGGATGGTGATGGATTTCTCCGATGTGAAGCGCATCGCCAAGGAACGCGTCGTCGATGCCTGGGATCATGCTTTCCTGGTATACCGTGGCGACAAACCCGTGCTGGATTTCCTTGCCACCCTGCCCGGCCACAAGACCGTGGTACTGGATGTCATTCCCACTGCGGAAAACCTGGCCAAGGCGGCCTTCGACCTGCTGGCTCCGGCCTATCACGACACTTTCGGCAACGATTTGCGTCTGGAGCGCGTGCGCCTGTTCGAGACGCCCAACAACTGGGCCGACTGCACCCGCCAGGGGGCGTAAACACCCATTCCGCGCCTGCGTTATTCGACCTTGCCGTATACGCCGATCTCGACCCGGTCACGGCCGGATTTTTTTGCCTGATACAAGGCGTAATCGGCCGACTTCAGCAACACCTCCAGGCTGACATTGCCTGATGGCACCACCGCTGCCACGCCGCAACTGATCGTGACATGACGCGACTCGGTCGCGTAATGCGGGATATTCAATTCCGACACCTGCTGGCGCAGGCGGTTGGCAATCCATTTGGCGCCGTCGGCATCCGTCTCGCCCAGCACCAGCACGAACTCCTCGCCGCCGTAGCGTGCCGCCAGGTCGGTCGCGCGCGGCGCCGCCTTGCCGACCTGATCCGCCACACGCCGCAGGCACTCGTCGCCCGCCTGGTGGCCGTATTTGTCGTTGAACAGCTTGAAGAAATCCACATCGATCATCACCAGCGCAACCGGCTTGCTCACGCGCTCGCAACGGCGCCATTCGCGCGGGGCAAGCTCATCGTACATGCGCCGGTTGGAAATGCCGGTAAGGCCGTCGGTGGCGGACAGGCGCTGCAATTTGACGTTGGCCGCGTTCAACTCCTGAGTCAATGTCACCAGCGAACGCTGCATTTCCACCAGCCGGTACATGGCCCGGATCTTGGCCTTCAGCACCACTTCGCTGATCGGCTTCATCAGGTAGTCGTCGCCGCCTACTTCGATCCCGCGCGCCAAATCCTCATCCTTGTCCATGCTGGTCAGGAAAATGATGGCGGTCCAGTCTTCGGGTTTTTCCTGCGCACGGATTTTCAGCGCCACATCGAAGCCATCAATGTCGGGCAATTGCGCATCCAGCAGGATGATGTCCGGTTGCTCGCGGTAGTAGATTTCCAGGGCTTCGGTGCCGTTCTCGGCAGTCAGTGGGGCAATGCCCATGCGTTCCAGGTAATTGCACAGCACCTTCATGGTGACCTTGCTGTCCTCCACCACCATGACTTTGATCGGGTCTTTCTCTGCCTTCTTCACCTTGATGTCATCCCCTCAGGTTTTTTTTGGTCATTATAATTCCGAAACCGCACGTCAAAGCGCTTCAAACAGTGCGATTGCGCACCTGGGCCTCAAATTCGTCCAGCGGGATTGGCCTGCTGAACAGGTAGCCCTGGCTGGCCTGGCAACCGCTCTGCTTCAGGAAGTTGAACTGCATCTCGGTCTCAACGCCTTCCGCAATCACGTCCTGCCTGAAGTTTCGGGCGATGTCGATGATGGTGCGCACCATTTCAGCATCGCTTTCATCCAGCGCGATGTCGCGCACAAAACTCTGGTCGATCTTGAGCTGATCCAGCGGCAGCCGCTTGAGATAGGCCAGCGACGAATAGCCGGTGCCGAAATCGTCCAGTGCAAGTTGCACGCCAAGCGTACGCAAGGCCTGCATTTTATCGGCAACATCGTTCACGTCCGCCAGCACCACGCTCTCGGTCAGCTCCAGCTTCAACCGCCCCGGTTGCACGCCATGTTTGCGCAACACTTGTGCAACATGATCGACGAAATCGTGCTGGCGGAACTGACTGGCGCTGACATTGATTGCCAGCACAATCCGGCTCAACTGCGGATCGTCACACCATAATGCCAACTGCGCACACGCCTGCTCCATGACCCAGTTGCCGATGTCGATGATCAACGAGCTGTCCTCGGCAACGGTGATGAACTGTGCGGGCGACACCATGCCGCGCTGCGGATGCAGCCAGCGCAGCAAGGCTTCCGCCCCCACCACTTGCATCGCGTTATCCACCTGCATCTGGTAATACAGTTGCAGCTCGCCGTTCCCGATCGCATGTCGCAGGTCGTGTTCGAGCGTAGCGCGCGTTTCCATGTGCTTCTGCATGTCCGGGTCGTAAAAGCTCACCATGTTGCGGCCGCCATTCTTGGCCTGGTACATCGCGGTATCGGCACGCTTGATCATTTCCTCCTGGCTGGCTTCGCCGTCATGGAACAGCGCAATCCCGATGCTGGGGGAGCTGTAATGCTCATGCTCCTTGAGCTGATAAGGATAGGCCAGCGATTCGCGAATTTTTTCGGCCACCAGCGCCGCCCTGCGCGAGGCAGTTTCGCGCTCGTCGCTGATCCCCTCCAGCAATACCACGAACTCATCCCCGCCCAAACGCGCAATCGTATCCACTTCGCGTACGCATTCCTTGAGGCGCTTCGCCACTTCGACCAGCAACAGGTCACCATAATCATGTCCCAGTGTGTCATTCAACAGCTTGAAGCGATCCAGGTCGATAAACATCAAGGCGCCGAAATCCATGTTCCGTACCGAGGCGCGCAGCGCCTCACTGAAGCGATCCAGGAACAACCGGCGATTAGGCAATTGCGTCAGGGCGTCATAAAACGCCAGACTGCGAATTTCTTCCTCGGCGATTTTCCGCGCGGTAATGTCGCTGAAAATCGCCACATACTGGGTTGTTCTGCCCTGCTCATCCCGCACCGCGGTAATGGTCAGCCATTTCGGGTATATCTCGCCGTTCTTGCGCCGATCCCATATCTCGCCAGCCCAATGTCCGTCCGCCAACAGTAGACGCCACATTTCCGCATAGAATTCGCGGCTCTGGCGCCCGGAGCTCATGATGCGCGGATTCTTGCCCAGCACATCTTCAGCCGCATAGCCGGTGATCGCAGTAAACGCCTGGTTCACCCGGATGATATTGGCCCGTGCATCCGTCACCAGGATCGCATCATGCGTTTCGAAGGCGGCAGCAGCAACCCGCAAATCCGATTCCACCCGTTTGCGTTCGGTAATATCGCGGCTGAATACGACAAACTGTCTGGTGTCTTTCAGGAATGTCGTTGAAATCTCGATGTCGATCTCGTGGCCGTCCTTGTGGCGATGGCGCGTCTCGAACATGTCATACCCCTGCCCGATGACTTTTTGGATGTGCGTCTGCACCATCTCCAATGACAGTTCCTTGGCTTCGAGTTGGCTGATGTGCATGCCGACCAGTTCATCGACGCTATAACCGGACATGTCGGCATAGGCCTGGTTGGCCTCCAGCAGGGTGCCCTGCATATCCGTCAGCCAATATCCGTCATGCGCGGTCTCGATCACCTGTTTGTGGCGCGACAGCAACAACTGGTTTTTTTTGCGCTCGGTGATGTCACGGCTGGATGCAAACAGGTAGCCGACACCATCAATTTCAACGCCGTTGGTGCAAATCTCCACATCCAGCAGGGTACCGTCCTTGCGTCGGTGCACGGTTTCAAACATGCGGCCCTTGCCGATAAATCCCTTGAAGCGGTTATGCAATTCCGCTTGGGTGAAATTCGCATCCCAATCGCTGATATTGAGGTGCAGGGCTTCCTCGCGGCTATAGCCGAGCATGCGGCAAAAGCTGTCATTGACGTCCAGCACGTTGCCGTGGACATCCATTACATGCACGCCTTCCATGGAGTTCTGCATGAGTGCCTGGTTACGTCGCAGCATATCGGTCAGCGCGCGCATATTGGCACGCTGTTCGGACACGTCCAGCCCCATGCCGATCAGCACCACGCTCCCGTCCCGCACCACCCGGCGACCGGTAAAGTGATACGGGAGCGGGACACCGTTGCGCGGCGTGATCTCGGCCATGATTTCCGCCTCGCCAGCCATGAATACCTGCGCGATGGCATGGCTGATACGCGGCTGCTCCGCATCGGAGAAAAACGACAACGCATGGCTCGCGGCAAGCTCTTCGGGGCTGGCCTGCAGCACTACCTCCAGATTGCGATTCCACATCAGGAAGCGCCCGTTCTGATCGAGCATATAAAACACGCCGGGGAGTGACTCGATCAACTCCTTGTGGAATGTGTTTTCGCGTTCCAGCACGTCATGCCCGGACAGTTTACGCAGCATCACATTCAGTGCATCCGTCAGCTCGCCGATCTCGCCGCTGCTCTGTTTGACGATTTCCCGCTGGTCGCTGCCATTGGCAATGGCGCGCGCGGTCGCCGCGATATGCTGCAATGGCGCGAACACGCGCCGCAGCAGCATGAGCAACAAGCTGCCCATCAAGACCAGGGCAAACAAAACCTCAAACACCCTGTCGGCTGCCACTCCCGCGACCTGCACCGTACTGTTGTTCTCCGGCAGATACAGCACTTCCAGTAATGACGGCTCAGCCTCCCCCTGCACCAGCCGGACAACCCGTGCCGAGGCAAAACCTGACGTCCCGCGCTTTTCAGCTGCCACCATGGAGACACTTCGTCCCTCATGAGCCAACGCCTGCTTCACCACCGGAAAGTCCTGCAGCATATTGCGCCCGGAAGCCTGCGGCAGCCCCGCCAACTGGACATCTTTACCCGCCCGCAAATAGTTGCCGTCGCGATCCGCCACATAAACCTGTGCCCCATCGGGAAGCTCGTGGTCGCTCGACGCCAGCACGCGGCTGAGATCCATCCCGATCCGGAGCATGCCGAAGAGTTTGCCTTCCGCCGTCCACACCGGCGTCATGGCGTAAACAACCGCACGCATAACTTGTCCCGTTGTACCGGATACCGGCCGCAGCGAAATGCCGGAAATCTGTACCGAGGAAGGTCGCAACGATTGGGCTGCAGCCAACAAACCGGCTCCGGCATCGCTCTGCCGCCCGGAAGGAGGCTCGACGACCACATCGCCACCCTGCCAAGCCACACTGACCAGTGCGCGCCCCTGATGCGCCGCATCGATATAGCTAACCTGGAAATATTTAGGATGCGCGCGCAGGAAAGCGGCAAATATTTCCTGCAAGCGCTGATTCCACTGTTGGCGGGTATTGCGGTCCAGCGCATCGAAGCCGTGGTTCGCATCCGCCCGGATGATGCCGGCAACCGGTGGTGTATTGGATAAAAACACCACATCCTGTTGCAGGGTATGCATGACCTGCTGCAAATGAGCTTGCTCGTTCTGCAAGGTCTTGTCGAGCTCCATGCCGCGTTCGGCCAGGTATTTGGTCTCCAGGCGGCGATTTTCCCCCTTGACCCAAATCCATCCCCCGGTCAGCACAAGCAGCATAACCAGAAGTGTGATGCGCGTTGAAAGGTGTGTAAACCCGAGTCTCATTCCGGCTCCATTCTGGCTACCACTGCCTGCACTACACAAGCCGCAGCACAGCTATACGGCTAACGCTCGCTACGTGTCGTACCGTCCGGGCTGCGCGCCGTCCCCCCGCCCGCGGCAGTATTTTTTTTCTTGGCCTTATCCGCAGGTTCTTGCGCTTTCGGCTGCGACACAACCCGTTTTCCCTTGTTATCAGCGTCCGGCGCGGAAGAATTTTTCTCGGTCACGGCTTTCTTCAGCGTGGCCTTGCCTTGCTTGATCTTGCCTTCTGCCGCTGCGCGTTGCTTCCTCGCCGCCCCCGCTGCCCATATGTCCAGCAGCCCCGGCTCGCCGGCATCCTCGGACAGGCTGGATTCCTGGCGCATGCTTTTGAATTGCTCCAGTGCCTTTTGTTGTGAGGTTGAATAGTTGTCGCCGCCCGGCGCGGGATTATCGTCGGCATGCGCCGCAAGCACCGTGCCGAGGAACAGCAAGGCCAGCCCTTTCATGCCCCACGCCAAGACAGGCATCCCGCGCTCAAAGACTAGGAGCTGGAACTGGAGGTTGCCCGGCAGTTACCGCAATCCCCTCGGCCATAATGCGGACAACCGCAACCGGCCAGCAAGCCAAATATCAGAACGATCAGAATTGTTTTAACCATGACAGCCTCCCCGATTTCTTATCATTGCCCGAACGCAAGGTAACGCCCAAGTTGGCACAGGTCAAGCAATCCGCATATCAAGAAGCTGGAAACAACAAAGCCACCGGGTGGTGGCTTTGGGATGACTGGTGGAGCAACTTCTATCGAATAGTCGAATGATCTATTTATTTTCGTTACGATTTATCAATTCGATTTTTAAACATACCCCCAAATATACCCCCAGCTACTAGTTACTGCTCATTGCAACATAAAGGCATGCCATTTAAAAAGTCACGAAGCTCCGCACCGATAATTGAGACAGACTAGACCCGCAGACCTTAGCAGTCAAAATAAAGACAGTTAGTTTAGTGCAGATAACCGAAACTCGCCCTTTTTACAGAGTTGCTACAAGAGACTGCTGCCACGCAATCACATCAGACTGCCTCCAGCGCACAGAGCCTGTGCCAATTGCTAAGGGGCGAGGAAATTTTCCTGCTTTCATTAAACGATAAATTGTTGCCCTACTCAAGCCAGACAATTTTTCAACTGTCTTACGCGAAATCAGGAAATCTGCGACTTGGCCAGGATGACATTGAGTTGCATTACTCTGTTGTAAATTAGATTGCATCATAGCGCCCTCTTATCCATTTCAAAAATCTATAGCTCGCTTAATTGCTCATTTACACACAAGCTATTGCGCTCCATTTTGGAGCTGCCCGCACACTAACTCCACAACGGAGTTGTGTCAAGCTCCATTATGGAGTTAGAATGAGACTGATTGAGTCAGTGTAAAAACACCATTCAGAGAGAACACGACAATGAGCAAAACAATCGAATTATTGACTGCATGCAAGAAAAAGATCGGCGTTGACACGGATTACAAACTAGCCAAAGCGCTGAAAATACACTCAGGGAGAATTGCCGACTACATCAGCGGGAAACGCATACCAGATGAAAACGCCTGCATGCGAATTGCGATGTTATTGGAGCGAAACCCGATTGAGATAATTGCAATCGTCCAAGCCGACACTGAGAAAAACAATAAACGAAAGGCTTTCTGGAATGAAGTCTTAAAACGTGCCAAAAAACTTGATAAGCAACTGGACAATTTTTTGCAAACCGATCTAAACGAAATTGATGAAAAGCTTGATCACCTTTTTCAAGCGGATGTTAAAGATTTGGTGCCGAAGACCAAAACAAAAATAAAAAAATAATCACTTGAATATCGCTAAACCTGCATTGAGCGAATTTTTAGAAAAATGCTCAGTTCATGGAAAAGTCCATCACTTGTCATTTTTGGGTTGTGCTGTTTTTTTGAATAACCGTTATTTGCGTCTTAACTCACAAAGTATTGATGAAACCGAAAAAAGGAGAATTCAACATGGCTAGCTTTATAGACGATTTGACCACTCCGCACGTGCCGCCTCAAAACGAGCAGGAACGTAAACGCGAGGCATTTCGTTACGCAAATGCATCACTTGCTTTAGAGGGATTTGAGACCGACAGCGCACAATTGGCACAGCAGGAAGAAGTCATTCAGGGACGACTCACGACGGAACAGGCCATTGCTCAATGCGTAGCTGAATGTTCTAAAAACAAGTCGTCTTAAGAGGCAAAAAATTTCCCCCTCTAATGGCACACACATGATGCACGAAACGTGCGACTAGCGAAAAGCCCTGTACTACGTTGATAGATAAGCAAAATTAACTGTATACATTTATCTGAAAAAACGACGTAACGAAAATCATTGATTAGGCATCTCTATGATAATCAATGAAATGTTGTGTATACATTTGTATACATTTTTATGGAAAGCACAAAATGCGACCGATTGAAAAAGGGAAAGTTGTCACGTTGCGTTTGAACGCGACAGAGCTTGAATTACTGCAAATCGAAGCGAAAAACCGCAAACTGAAAGAGAACCAAACTGCCAAAATTGTTTTGATAGAGGCGCTGTCTGGATTTGACCAAAAACAGGAAACGTTTCTAAGACGACTAGATTACATTGATGACAATATTGAGCAATTAGCAAAAATTGCTGCACTCGCCGCAGCAGCCGGTGCATTGCCATTGGATGCCGACCAGCACGATGCCGCAGAATTACGAGAAAAGCTCAGAACTCACTTTAAGCACGCAAGCGCCCTCGGTGACAATATTTTAGAAATGATTAACAAGGGTAAGCTTTAAGAGTTTTTCACTTTGGCTAATTTCGCTATTTCGTGCGAAATAAAGACATCAACTGGAAGTCACTAATTCAGTATTGGTGCATCGCCAATCATGGCCGATTACTTTCAAAATTGGAAATCGGCATGAAAATTTCCAGACAGTCGAGAAGACGGGGTGCGACTGCAATTCGGCCAAAGCTGCCCTTTTAAGATTACGTTTATAACTTCCGAAATACAAAAAGCCGCCGCATGTCACTTTCCTTCATTGCGGACATTCAATCTCAGATATAAGCCTGACTCAAGATAAGGGCATTGTCTGTGCTGATTATTGACAGACGTGACTTCCATGGTCACACTGCGCCAATGTCTCGTCTTACACGAAAATTCGTTGCCGTCTTGATGCTGCTGATTATCAGTGGGACGGTACTGTCGCCCGATTTCGCTTGGGAGGCGACAACGCCGGATACGCATCACGAGACAGAAACAAGCACACTGGCTGCCTTCGATGCACATGACTTTAAAGGTGGTCTGCCAATTTCGCAGCACCATGACGACCATACTTGCAGTTGTCATATGTTCAGCCACTTGCCAATACAAGCTTCCGATTACCGCGCTCCATTTTTCCCAAAAATCCCCGATACGTTTGCGTTCTTGGTGAAGTCTATTCATTCCTCGCAAGACCCTGATTCACTCGATCGCCCTCCGAAATCCAGTCTCGCCTGATCCGGCGGGACGCTCCTTGTTTGTTCACACATAGCAACCTCTGACGCCTCGCCGAATTCCTTCCTCGTTTCAGGAGAATTCGATGCTCAGATTCATTTTGCCGCTAGGGTTGGCGGCGCTGTTTTCCACCCCTGTTTTTTCGCAGACACTGCCTGCCATACCCATTGCAGCAAACAAACCGGATGCTGGTTTATCCGTACCGGTGCGGGATGCAAAAGTCTGGTCGCTTGCAGACAGCATCCGGCACGCGTTCGACATCGCGCCCGAACTACGAGCCGCTGAAGCGGAGATTGCGGCACGCGAAGCCGAACTCGAACAAGCCGGAGCCTGGCCAAATCCAACAATAGACGTGCGTGCCGATAATCGCCTTCAGAATGAGACTGGTAGCAACGGCACTAATTTCAGCCAGATAGCACTGAGCCAACCGCTGCCGCTGCGCAGGATCGAGCGTCAGCGTGTTGTTGCCCAGGCGAGTCTCGAAAGCGCACGCGCAAACCTCCGCTACCAGAAGCTGCTGCTGGAGCGCGAGATTGCGCGTGTTTTTCTGGCTCTGCAACTGGCTGCAGCCAAACGTGAACTTGCTCAAGAGCGCCTGCGCCTTGTCGGGGAATCACCCACCACCTCGCGCGCGACGGGAACAGACAGGCTGGTACGTTACCTCACACCTCTCGAACGCCAACGTCTGGCGATCCTGAAGGAGGAGGCAAACCAGGCTCTGGCCGCAGCCGAGCGTGAACAGCAGAAAGCGCTCATTGAATTTCACACGCTGCTTGCTCTGCCAGCCGAAGCACGGGTTGAATTGACGGCACCAGTTCCTCCGGCAGCACCTGGCGGACTTGATGTATATGCGCGAATTCTGGACGCACATCCGGCGCTGGCGGCAGCTCGCAAACAGTTCGAGGCAGCGCAAGCGGGAATCGCGGTCGCCGAATCCCAGCGTTACGCCGATCCGTCACTAAACCTGTTCCGCGAGCGTGACTATTACCCTACGGGTCAGCGTGACGTAACCGGTATTGGCGTGAGCGTGCAAATACCGCTGTGGAACAGCAACAAGGGTTTGGTCGCCAAAGCCGGAGCTGAAGCCGGTCGCGCGCAGGCACAACTCGCGGCAGCGCAGCGCGATACCCGAAGTCGTCTCGATCAGGCGTACATGCAACTTCAGCGCCTGCTCGAACAGGCCGAGCGACTACGCATGAATCTGCTCGAACCCTCGCGCAAAGTGTATTCGCTCACGCGCCGAGGCTTTGCGTCCGGCGAACTCAATGTCCTCACACTGGTGGATGCCAGCAACACTTATTTCGATGCCAGTGCCCGTTACCTGGAGCTGCAACAGGAAAGCGCGCTCGCGGCCGCCGACCTGCGCCTTGCCTCCGGTAGCTCGGTACTCGATTCCTCGACGGAGCCCCAACTATGATCGCCGCACTTATTCGATTTTCGCTCATCCAGCGGCTGATGTTGCTGCTCGCCGCCGCCGCACTGACGGCGGGTGGCCTGCTAGCCTTCGACACGCTGCCTATCGACGCTTTCCCCGAAATCTCGCCGCCACAGGTGCAGGTCATCGTCAAGGCGCCGGGACTCGCGCCGACCGAAGTGGAATCGCGCATCACCTTCCCCATCGAGATGGAAATGCAGGGACTGCCGCGCCAGAAGACGCTACGCTCCACGACCAAATACGCGCTGACCAACATCGTCATCGACTTCGACGACGGCACCGACATCTACTGGGCGCGCCAGCAGGTGACCGAGCGCCTGACCCAGGCGCGCGCAGCGCTGCCCGCCGGCGCCGAAGTGGTGCTTGCCCCGATTGCCACGCCGCTGAGCGATATCTTCATGTACCGCGTCAAGGGCGAGGGCCTGAGCAACACCGAGCTGCGCACCATCCAGGACTGGATCATCCGTCCGCAATTGCGCACCGTGGACGGCGTGGCCGATGTCAACGCGCTCGGCGGCGAGGTGCGCGCCTTCGAGGTGATCCCCGCCCCGGACAAACTCGCCGCGCAGGGGCTCGACATCGACGAACTGGCACGGGCAATCGAGCGCAACAACCGCAATGCCGGCGGCGACCGCATCAACCGCGCTGGCAAGATGCTGCTGGTGCGCACAGTGGGGCAACTGCAAACGGTGGAGGATATCCGCCGCATCACGGTCGTCACCCGTAGCGGCCATCCAGTACGCGTGAGCGATGTGGCCGCCGTGCGCATCGGCTCGCTCATCCGATATGGAGGTGTCACCGCCAACGGGCAAGGCGAGATCGTGACCGGGGTAGCGCTGCTGCGTGTGGGCGCAAACAGCCGCACGGTCGTCGAGGCGGTCAAGGCAGAAATCAAGCGGCTTGCCCCCACGCTGCCGCCGGGCGTCACCATCGAGCCGTACTACGACCGCGCCGATCTCATCAATGCGGCGGTCGGGACGGTGGAAAAAGCGCTCGGCGAGGCGGTGGCGCTGGTGGTGCTGGTGCTCATCGTGCTGCTCGGCAACCTGCGCACGGCGCTCACCGTCGCCCTGATCCTGCCGCTGTCGGTGCTGTTCACGCTGATCCTCATGCGGCTCACCGGCATCTCCGCCAACCTGATGTCGCTCGGCGGTCTGACCATCGCCATCGGCATCCTGGTCGATGCGGCGGTGGTGGTGGTGGAGAACATCCACACCCAGCTCGCGCATGCGCCCAAGGGCGTGAGCCGCCTGCACCTGATTTACCGCGCCACGCTGGAAGTGGCCGCGCCGGTGACCTCGGGCATCCTGATCATCATCATCGTGTTCCTGCCCTTGCTCAGCCTCACCGGACTCGAAGGCCGGATGTTCGCGCCGCTCGCGCTCACCATCGCCTTCGCGCTGATCGGCTCGCTGCTGCTGTCGCTCACGGTGATCCCGGTGTTCGCCAGTTTCCTGATGCGCGGCGGATCGCACGAGGACGGTCGCGCGCTGGCGGTGGTCAAGCGCGCCTATCTGCCGGTGATGCGCTGGGCGCTGAAACACCGTGGCATCGCCGTGGGCGGCGCGCTGCTGGCGCTCGCCGGCGCGATTGCGCTGTTCCCGTATATCGGCAAGGAATTCATGCCGACGATGGACGAAGGCACGCCGATCGTCAGCCTGGAGAAAGCTTCCGATATTTCGCTCGAAGCCTCGCTGGCAATGGATGCGCCGATCCAGAAGGCGGTGCTGCAGATTCCGGAAGTGACCGGCATGGTCTGCCGCAGCGGCGCGGACGAGTTACGCCTCGATCCGATGGGGTTCTACCAGACGGACTGCTTCCTCCAGACCAGACCGCGCAGCGAATGGACGGTGAGCCTGAAAGAACTGCACGATAAGCTGCGCGAGAAGTTGGAGCCATTCGAAGATGTCGAAATCGGCTTCACCCAGCCCATCGACATGCGCGTGTCGGAAATGCTGACCGGGGCGCGCGCCGCAGTCGCAATCAAGCTGTTCGGCGACGACTTCGCGGTGCTGGAAGAAAAAGCAGGGCAGATCGAAGAGATCGTCAAGCGCACGGCTGGCGCAAGAGATGTGTTCCGCGCGCGCCTTTCCGGCCAGGGCTATCTCAAGGTGGACATCCGCTCGGAACGGCTGGCGCGCTACGGCCTCAACAACGAGGACGTGAACCGGGTGGTAGAAATGGCGGTCGGCGGAACGGTGGCGACCGAGATCATCGAGGGCAACCGCCGCGCCGGCGTGTTGGTGCGCTACCCGGTGTCCGCGCGCGCTTCGCCCCAGGCCATCGAACGGCTGATGGTCAAGACGGCCAACGGCGCGCTGGTACCGCTCGACTTGGTCGCCGACGTGAGCGAAGTGGACGGCCCGGTGCTGATCCAGCGCGAATCGAGCCGGAGACAAGTGACGGTGCGCAGCAACGTCGAGGGACGCGATGTCGTGGGCTTCGTGGACGAACTGCGCGCCGCCATCGAGCGCGAGGTCAAACTGCCGCCCGGCTACGCCGTCGTCTACGGCGGCCAGTTCGAGAACCAGCAGCGTGCGGCGGCGCGTCTCGGGCTGGTGGTGCCGGTATCCATCGCGCTCATCTTTTTTATGCTGTTCCTGACCTTCCGCTCGGTGCGGCAGGCCGGGCTCGTCATCCTGAACATCCCGTTCGCGCTGATTGGCGGTGTGGTGGGGCTATACGTTTCCGGGCTGTACCTGTCGGTGCCGGCCTCAGTCGGCTTCATCACGCTGTTCGGCGTGGCGGTGCTGAACGGCGTTGTCATGGTGAGCTACTTCAACCAGTTGCGTGCGGCGGGACGCACGGTGCTGCAGGCCGTGCAGGAAGGCGCGGAGCGCAGATTGCGGCCGGTGCTGATGACCGCATTGATCGCTTCGTTGGGACTCGTGCCCATGCTGCTCGCCAGCGGCCCGGGTTCCGAGTTGCAGCGGCCGCTGGCCGTGGTGGTGATCGGCGGCCTGTTCACTTCGACGCTGCTGACGCTGGTGTTGCTGCCCACGCTTTATGCCTGGCTAGAAACGCGCCTGGAACGGAAAAACCATTCCCAAGGAGAAACATTATGAAGAACCTGATGCTGATTGTGCATGCCGACCTTGAGCAGGCGCTGGCGGATACCCTGCGCAGCTTTGCGCAGGTGACGGGCTTCACCTTCACCCGCGTCGAAGGCCACGGCTCCCAGGATGAGTATGACAGCGCACTTTCGGCGCGCGACCGCGTGATCGGCTACACCCCGCATGTGCGCGTGGACATTCTGCTCAAAGACGAAGATGTAGACGAAATCTTGCGGGCGCTGCGCGCCGCCGACTGCGGCTTGGCGGGGCGCGGTATCTACCGGGTCACTGCGGTGGAAAAACACGGGGCGTTGTGACGCAGACGGACTCGCAACAAATTTGATGTGCGGCATACCGCAGTTTGTTGTTCAATCGATCGAAAGGAGATGCTCATGCAAAACAAATACGGTTTCGGGAGGAAAGTTGACGTGCCTTTTGACAAGGCGATAGAACGGGTGACGCAGGCGTTGCAGGCCGAGGGCTTCGGCGTGCTCACCGACATCGATGTCGCCGCGACGTTGAAGAAGAAGCTCAACCGGGACATGCCGCCCTACCGCATTCTCGGCGCCTGCAACCCTCCCTTGGCGCATCGCGCTTTGCAGGCGGAGCCTTCGATCGGCCTGCTGCTGCCGTGCAACGTCGTGGTGCGGCAGGACGAGACCGGTCAGGTTCGAGTGGAGTTCATGGATCCGAACGCGGTGCTGGAACTGGTAAACAAACCCGAGATCGCCGCGCTGGCGAGTGAGGTCAAGCAGAAGCTTGAGCGGGTGATGCAGGCGCTGTAGCGCCTGCGAATCACATTATTTTCTGGGATGGGCAGCCGCCGTCAGCTCGTGCAGAATGCCGCACTCGGCGGCAGTATGGCCTGCCTCGCAGTGAGCGCGAAGCCGAGACAACTGTTTCTCCATGGCGTGCATAGCCTTGAGCCGTGCCCGCACCCGCGCCAGTTGCTCGTCGAGCAGGCGGTTGATGTCGCCACAGTCAGCCTCGGGGTGGGCAAGGAAATCGAGCATCTGCCTGATTTCCGCCATTGCAGGTCCAGTGCCCTGCAATGGCGAATAAATGACAGCCGCTCCAGATGCGCCGATCCATAGTTGCGGTAACCGTTACCCGTCCGCGCGGGCGCTGGCAACAAACCCGCTTTTTCATAGTAGCGGATGGTTTCGACTCCCACTCCGGTAGCCTGGTGCAATTCGCCGATAAGCATGTTTTTCTCCCGTTCAAAGGTTTTCGGTTCCATGCTGTTGACCCTGATGTCGCTACAGGGTTTCCAATGATAAACTGGGTGACGGTGCCTGGTGTCGGCAATCTGCTGCCGGGTTCCCGCCTTCCATTTTCATCGCCGGAGTTTCCACTCAACTTCAAGAAGGAGATCGCCATGCAACGACTTATTACTTTAGCTATCGTCGCCGCGCTGTCATTGTCAGCCCCCGCACTTTTGGCTGCCGATGCCCCTGCGGCCAAATCACTGAGCAAGGCAGCGCAGAGCAAAACAGCTACGGCCAGTGCCGAACAGGAGAAGCAGCTTGCCCAATGGCAGGAGCAGATCAAGCTCATGCAGCAGCAGATGGAAAAGATGCGGCAGACGACCGACCCGCAGGAACGCCAGAACATCATGCAGGAACACTGGCAAACCATGCAGCAGGCGATGCAGACGATGAACATGTGCTGCGGCGGAATGATGATGGGGCAAATGCATCAGGGTGGTTGCTGCACGGGAGGAATGCATGGCATGGGCGGCCCGATGATGGGCAATCGCATGATGAGTCCCGAGATGATGCAGAATCGCATGGACATGATGCAGATGATGATGGACCAGATGATGCAGCATCAGCAATGGATGTGGCAGCAGAAATGAGGATTAGCCTTATCAGCGAGGTTTTGAAATGAAGCAGTCGTTATTCGTCATACGCAACATGGATTGTCCGACCGAGGAGGCACTGATCCGCAAGCGTCTCGGATCAGTGCCCGGCATCGACGGACTCGCGTTCAATCTCATGGATCGCCACCTTACTGTTTCGCATACGCTGGACGGCGACCAACCCATCTTCGACGCTTTGCGCGAAATCGGCATGGAGGCGGTTGCCGTTCCACAGGCAGCCGGTTCTCTTGGTTACGAGGCTAGCGCACACACGGTGTCGAGCAAGACATGGGCATTCATCACTGTGTCTGGCACCGCTGCCATTGCGGCGGAAATTCTCGTATGGGCGGGTTCGGCGGAACACTCGCCAGCCGTCATTGCCCTCGCCCTGTTCTCGATCGCCACCGGCGGTTTCAGCACGCTCAAAAAAGGCTGGATCGCGCTCAAGACCTTCACGCTGAACATGAATTTTCTGATGAGCATCGCAGTCATCGGTGCCATCGCCATCGGGGAATGGCCGGAGGCTGCGGTGGTGATCTTCCTGTTTGCGCTGGCCGAGCTGATCGAAACGCTCTCGCTGGAGCGGGCCAAGAACGCGATACGCGGCCTCATGGCCATGACCCCGGAAACTGCAACAGTGCGCCTCGACAGCGGCGAGTGGCGCGAGGTGGCGGCAGCCGAGGTACAGGTGGGACAAACCGCGCGCGTCAGGCCGGGTGAGCGCATCCCGCTGGACGGCACGGTCACGGCCGGCGGCAGCTCGGTGAATCAGGCACCGATCACCGGAGAAAGCATTCCCGTAATGAAAGCCGCAGGCGATCCGGTGTTCGCCGGCACGTTGAACGAGCGCGGCATGCTGGAGTTCCGCGTCACCGCGAACAAGGGTCACACCACGCTTGACCGCATCATCCGCTCGGTGCAAGAGGCACAAGGCCAGCGTGCGCCGACGCAACGCTTCGTCGATCAATTCGCGCGCTACTACACTCCTGCTGTCGTGGCGTTCGCGGTTCTGGTGGCCGCCGTGCCGCCACTGCTGTTCGGCGTTGCATTCGAGCCGTGGCTATACAAGGCGCTAGTCATGCTGGTGATCGCCTGTCCCTGCGCACTGGTCATCTCCACGCCAGTTACCGTGGTGAGCGGTCTTGCTGCGGCAGCAAGGCTGGGGCTGTTGGTGAAGGGCGGTGTGCATCTGGAAAATGGCCGCTTGATCAAGGTCGTGGCACTGGACAAAACTGGCACACTGACCCACGGCAAGCCGGTCGTGACTGATGTAGTTCCGCTGGTTGAACAACCGGCGGACGCATTACTGCAACTTGCCGCCAGTGTGGATGCACATTCAGAACACCCCATTGCTGCCGCGATCACCTCGGCATGGCAAACACCTGACGGCGCAAACACAACACAGCGCCCGCTGCTGCCAGCGACTTCGTTCGAGTCCCTCACCGGTCGTGGCGCGAAAGCGGTCATCGCGGGGCAGCTCTACCATGTCGGCAACCATCGGCTGTGCGAGGAACTGGGCATCTGCGGACTG
This sequence comes from Pseudomonadota bacterium, assembly GCA_021848465.1. Classification (GTDB taxonomy): domain Bacteria; phylum Pseudomonadota; class Gammaproteobacteria; order Burkholderiales; family Gallionellaceae; genus JAJZUP01. The sequence goes on along the minus strand of JAJZUP010000004.1, from coordinate 42,999 downwards.
CATGTTGAGGAAGTGCTAAACAGCCTGGAAAAGGAAGGCAAGACGGCGGTGATACTGTCCAGCGATAGTGCACCTTTGTGCGTCATTGGTGTTGCCGACACAGTGCGAGAACACAGCGCCGAGGCAATCCGCCAGCTTCGCGCCCTTGGCGTGGCATCGGTGATGCTGACCGGAGACAATCAGACGACGGCCAGTGCCATCTCTAATCAGGTGGGAATTGACGATGCGCGTGGCAACCTCCTTCCAGAGGACAAACTGGCAGTTATCGACGAACTGATCCGCCGCTACGGCCAAGTGGGTATGGTGGGTGATGGCATCAACGATGCACCGGCGCTGGCCAAGGCATCCATCGGTTTCGCTATGGGCGCCGCCGGAACCGATACCGCCATCGAGACCGCCGACGTGGCCCTGATGGATGACGACCTGCGCAAACTGCCGCACTTCATCCGGTTAAGCCGCGACACTTATCGCGTGCTGCGGCAGAACATTACGCTGGCCATCAGCATCAAGGCGGTATTCTTCATCCTAGCGCTCGCAGGAAAGGCCACGCTCTGGATGGCGGTTTTCGCCGACATGGGAGCCAGCCTGATCGTGGTGTTCAACGGTATGCGGTTGCTACGAAAAAATGTACGTCACAGAGCATGAGAGCAAAGCAGAAATTATTAGCAAAACTGTTTTGAGGCTTAAGGAAATTAAAATACTCATTTCCTAATCAGCACCAATGTCCGTTTTTCTCAAACCTGAATGTCGCAAACGAATCGGTAGCAAAAGTAAGCAGGACAACTTCAAATGACGGCTTAGGCCGATAACCAGCACTCCAAAATTTTTTGAAAGCTTGCGCAAAAGCACCTCTTAAAACTTAAGTTTTGCAGCCCGAAGTAAGCTACTCCGTTTATATGTTTTTTTCGAGATGTATACAAATGTATACACGACTTTTCCTTGATTATCATAGAGATGTCTAATCAGTGATTTTCGCCACGTCGTTTTTTCAGATAAATGTATACAGTGATTTTTGCTTATCTATCAATGTGGTACAGGGCTTCTCGGACGCTGCACGATTCGTGCGTAATGTCTGTTCCATTTTGAGGGGAGTTTTTGTGCCCCGTTGGGGCGGCTTGCCGATGCGACTTTCGACTGTCGGGCACTATCAATAGACGCTCCCGACACTCACTCGAATTCACTCGTTTTTACACTTGCCTTCGCTAACGCAGGCATTCCAAATTGCCTGACGCTTGGATAGGTCTTCGGCACGCGCTTGTTTGATAGCTTCGACGGTCGTGTCTGCTCCCGTCAAAGAGACGATGGCTTTAATCAGTGCATCATTTTCGGTGGCTTCTGTTTTGTCGGTTTTATAGGCAATGATGACTTGCCCAACGCGCTCATTGTTGCCCTGAATCACACGGCGCACGTCGATGGATTTGTAGCTGGCTGCTTTGAAGTCGGGAGTGTCCAGCGGTGTGAGTGCTGCACGGCCGGAAGAGCTGAATTGATACACGTCACCGGGGATGCCGGAGTTGAGCATGGTTTCCTTGCCCAAGGTGCCATATTTTTCTCCAGCAATGGCAACAGTGCCCAGCGCCAAAACACTGCTAAAGAATTTTCTGGCGCGAACGCTGTTGTGCAAAGTGGCCGGATTGCCTTCGGAGGCAACCAGGTTCTGGTATAGGGTTCGTTGATATTTCGCAAATTCAGCAAATTTCTCAGGCTCTAGGGCAATTGGCTTGTCCACTTTGAAATTGACCTTGGATTGCGTCAGTTTGAATTTCATGGCTTTAAGGGCCGAATTGACGCCCTGGACAACCACATCGTCATTCAACCCACCAAAGAGCAGCGGAAAGCCTAGTACAAGCCCTTGGGGGCGCTCCAATTGGAATCCCCCTTCATGATCGGCTACGGCCTCTAAAGAGTCCTCGGATGCCCCTTCATCCCCTGACCATGAATCGAGTGCGCGCATGACCACGATATGGGCGTCTGGCGTGTCGATTTCGATGGGGGCCGCTAATATTGTTGAAGGAAACAGCAAGGCACATGATGAAAGAATTGCCAATCTAATATTCACATTGATCCAAGTATTGAAACTACTTTTCATAGTTCATCCCTTCCTTAAAACGGCCACTTCGTGAATATGACTAGTCTCGAATGTGCTCAGACCAGCGCAATGCTCCACCAAAAAATCAGAAGTGATCCCGATTTTGGTTATTCGATAAATAGATTGGAGAGATGCAGCCGTTCGACATGGGAGTGCCAGAAGTATGAGCCATGAGATCTTTATGGGCATTTTCTGCATAGTTAGATGCAGTACGTCGTGTTTTATATTTTGGGTTATTTCGTCCTCGCCATGCCTTCCAAATAATTGTTACGAAGGCAAGTAAAAATAGGCATGGCAGCAAAATCTCTATCGCTCGGTCAATAAACGCATGCATGCGGAACTCTCCTCTTCATTGAACTGCATTCGCAGCAATCAACTGATCATTTGTGATTGCCCCTAAATTGTCGTGTTGTGACATTGACACTAGCAGTCTAACGCATACAACTGTATGCAGACAAGGGCGAGTGCATAGGCGACCCTCGCCTCCCCATGAAGGACAAGAAATTACCTACGGCGATTTTTGGAGAGGTGTTGCAGGAACTACGCTTGCAGCATGCCCTCACACAAGATCAACTGGCCGAACGCGCAGGAACTGAGCGCAGTCATATCAGCGCCTTGGAACGTGCCGAAAAAGGCCCATCACTCGCAACGATCCTTACCCTCGCTGATGCGCTGCAAATTCCCGCAGGGGATTTGATTAGCCTTGTTGAGGAACGGTTGAAGACTCATCGACGCAAGAAGACATAAAAGCACTCAGTAATAGCTCACGCACGTAACGGTATTACTTCTGCCCCCTGCTTTAGCTTGTCGAGATAGTCAGCCCAATCTTGCATCATGCGCCGCCGTTCATCTATAAATTTTGTTCGGTTGTATGCCGTGCCGTTTGCATCTTTCACTGCATGGGCCAACTGCCTCTCAATAACATCGGGGGCATAACCTAGCCGCTCATGTAGCATCGTTCTGGCTACAGAGCGCCATCCATGCCCCGTCAATTCCGTGCGGGTGTCTATCCCTAACCGCCTATATGCAGCATTGATTGCTGCATCGCTCATAGGGCGCATAGACGATCTTCCACCGCTGAATACATAACCGCCTAGTAGATGCCCTGTCAGGGGGTAAAGCTCTTTCAAAATTGCGACGACTTGCTTGGTCAGCGGTACGAGGTGAGGAGTATTCGTTTTAGTGGCTGTATATCGCCATTCAGCCGCTTCTAGGTCAACATCCGCCCATTTCATCATGCGTAGCTCTACAGGCCGGCAAAAGACCATTGGAAGGATTTTAATGGCCGCAGCGACTATTGGACTCCCCTTAAAGGCTTCCGTCGTCCGCAGCAATTCACCCACTTTAAGAGGGTCTTCTGCGGGTGCTGCAAAGTGATTTTGCTTTACTGGTGGCAAAGCTCCACGCAAAGACTGGGTTGGGTCGTTAACTGCCCTGCCTGTCTGGATTGCATAACGAAGAATCTGTCCGATTTCCTGCTGCACCCGATGCGCAGTATCCAGCGACCCGTGAGTTTCTACGCGCCGCACTACAGTCAAAATATCAGGTGCAGTTAATTCTGAAACAGGTCGCTTGCCAATATACGGCAGAACGAATCGCTCCATGCGGCTGGTTACCTTGGCTTTGGTGGTTTCCGCTTTTTGAGATAAATGCCGATCAAACCAATCGCGCGCAACTGCCTCAAAGCTATTTGATGAAGTAATTTCACGCTGCTGCTTTTCAACACGCTTAACTTCGCTAGGATCAATGTTGTTCGCTAATAGCTTTTTGGCATCATCACGATGCTGGCGAGCATCAGCAAGGCTAACAGTTGGATAACTACCGAAGGAAAGCCGCTTTTCTTTTCCTGCATAGCGATATTTCATCCGCCATAATTTGCTTCCAGATAGGGCAATTTCGACATACAACCCCCCGCCATCTGAAAGTTTATAGAGTTTTTCCTTTGGTTTTGCATTACGAATTGCTACATCAGTGAGGGGCATAATGTGTCCTTTTTGGGGATTATGCCCCCACGGTTTAGGAGCATGCCCCCAATCATGCCCCCAAATACACTAGGACGCAATGCCCCCAATTGAGACTACCCAAGACGTAAAAAAGGCCGCAAACCTTGATATTACTTGGGTTTGCAGCCTTTTTAAGACTACCTGATACTAAATTTTGGTGGGAGCAACTGGGATCGAACCAGTGACCTTTTCCTTGTCGAGGAAATATTCTACCGCTGAAATATGCTCCCGAAGAGGTGCGCATTATAGGGATTTGCCTTGTGTGTCACAAGTCTTTCCTGTTGCCGCAAATGATCAAGACTCTCAGTAATGCTCGTGCGCAAGGTTTTCAAAACGCGTGAATTCGCCGCGGAATGCCATCGACACGGTGCCGATGGGGCCGTTACGCTGCTTGCCGATAATGATTTCGGCTTTGCCTTTATCCGGCGAGTCCGGGTTGTATACCTCGTCGCGGTAGATGAACAGGATCAAGTCGGCATCCTGCTCGATAGCGCCGGATTCGCGCAGGTCCGACATGACGGGGCGCTTGTTCGGGCGTTGCTCCAGACTGCGGTTCAACTGCGACAGTGCGATCAATGGCACGTGCAGTTCTTTTGCCAGTGCTTTCAGCGAGCGCGATATTTCGGAAATTTCGGTGGCGCGGTTTTCACCGCCGCCCTTGCCTGCGCTTGGCGAAGACATGAGCTGCAGGTAGTCGACCACGATTAAGCCCAGCCCATCGTTCTGGCGATGCAAGCGCCGTGAGCGTGAACGCAATTCGAGCGAATTCAGACCGGGAGTCTCGTCAATAAAAATCGGGGCATCGTTCAGGCGTCCCAGGGCGTGGGTCATGCGCGACCAGTCATCGTCCTCCAGCTTGCCGGTACGCAAGGTGTGCTGGTTCAGGCGACCGACCGAGCCGATCATACGCATGGCCAATTGCGCCCCGCCCATTTCCATACTGAAAATCGCCACCGGCTTGTTCGAATCCAGCGCCACGTTTTCGGCGATATTAATCGAGAAGGCGGTCTTGCCCATACTGGGGCGCCCGGCGACGATAACCAGATCGCCCGGCTGCAAACCGGAGGTCATGCGATCCAGGTCGGAGAAGCCGGTAGCAATGCCGGTCACGTCGCTGGCGTTGTCGCGGCCATACAGGGTCTCGATTCGCTCGACCACCTGGGTCAGGAGCGGCGGGATCGGGATGAAGCCCTGGTTGCCACGCTCGCCCTCTTCGTTGATTTCCAGCACGCGACTTTCCGCCTCGTCCAGCAACTGGCCGGCCGAACGGCCTGCGGGATTGTATGCACTGGTTGCAATCTCGGTTCCCACCTCCACCAGTTTGCGCATGATGGAGCGCTCCCGCACAATTTCGGCATAGCGCCTGATATTCGCGGCAGAGGGTACGTTGGCGGCCAGCGAGCCGAGATAAGGCAAGCCTCCCACCTTTTCCAGTTCCGCATTGCTTTCCAGCGACTCGGCCACCGTGATGACATCCACCGGCTTGGCATGCTCGGACAGGCGCGCGATATGGCGGTAAATCAGGCGATGCTCGCTACGGTAGAAATCGCCTTCCATCACAATGTCGGCCACCCTGTCCCACGCACTGGGGTCCAGCAGCACGCCGCCCAGCACCGACTGCTCCGCTTCAACGGAGTGTGGCGGCAGCTTGAGTGCTTCAAGTTGCGGATCAGGAATCGGGGCCGAGAAATTCTGCATGATGTACAAACGTAATTAGCCGAAGCATTTTACCTCAGAAAAACAAAAAGGGCCGTTGCCAGCCCTTTTCGTCACGACCGTATTCGACTGCTTATTCGCCCAGCACAGACACCGTGATATTGCAGACCACATCAGCGTGCAGCGCAATGCTGACCTGATGATCGCCGATCTGTTTCAGGTGACCGTTCGGCATGCGAACTTGCGACTTCTCAACCTTGAACCCCTGGGCTTCGAGCGCAGCGGCAATGTCAGAGTTCGTCACGGAGCCAAACAGCTTGCCATCGACGCCGGCCTTCTGCACGACTTGCACAGTAAGCCCTTCCAGCTTGGCGCCGCGAGCCTGGGCATCTGCCAGCTTCGCAGCTTCAGCGGCTTCGAGTTCGGCACGGCGTGCCGCAAAGTCGGCCACGTTGTTTTCCGTCGCACGCTTGGCTTTGCCTTGCGGGATCAGGAAGTTGCGGGCATAACCGTTCTTGACCTTGACCACATCACCCAGCTGGCCGAGGTTAACCACTTTTTCCATCAGAATTACTTGCATGGCTACTCCTTAATGCAAATCAGTGTATGGCAACAGCGCCAGGAAGCGCGCGCGCTTGACCGCTACGCTCAGCTGACGCTGGTAACGGGACTTGGTGCCGGTAATGCGTGCCGGAATCAGCTTGCCGTTTTCGGAAATGAATTCCTTCAGGATATTGATATCCTTGTAGTCCACTTCAGCAATTTTTTCTGCTGTAAAACGGCAGAACTTGCGGCGCTTGAACAATTGACGCGAAGCGTTGTTGTTCTTCTTGTCGTCTTTCTTAAATACTCGAGCCATTTCTATGCTCCTTGTTTCAATATAATGTTTTCAACATGCAGCACCAACTGCGCAATGCGCAAGCTGCGCTGAGCCAGGAAACCTTCGACACGTACCTCCTGCCCTATTTCAAATTGCGCAGCCTTTTGCGCAACCTGGCCCAAGGCCACAACCGGAATATCACACTGCACCTGCCGCGTGACACCTGCTTCCTGCTGTTCAGATATGTGCCGTATCTTCAAACCGATCCGCGGTATCCCCGCCGGGGTATAACGCAAATCTTCCCGCTCAAACAACCTGCCTTCTATAACGCAACGATTGCTGCTCAACCCGTTCAGGCGCTTGCCTGTGCCGGCTCGGCTTCAGTTGCCAGGGAGCGCGACTTTTCTTCCTTCATCATTGCCGAAGGAGCTGTCACTGCGCCTTTAACCTTGATGATCAGGTGACGCAACACGGCGTCGTTGAACTTGAAGGCATGCTCCAGCTCATCCAGCGTTTCCTGATCAACTTCAATGTTCATCAGCACATAGTGTGCCTTGTGGATTTTCTCGATTGGGTATGCCATCTGGCGGCGGCCCCAGTCTTCCAGGCGGTGAATACGGCCATTCTTGCCGGTCACCAATGTGCGGTAACGCTCGATCATCGCGGGCACTTGCTCGCTCTGGTCGGGATGCACAATAAATACGATTTCGTAATGTCGCATTGCATCTCCTTGTGGTTTAAAGCCCCCCGCCATGCGTCGGACGGTGGAGCAAGGTTTAAGGGAGCGCGGATTATAGCGATATCTTTCGTCACGTCAAGGCAAAAATTCCCGGCCGCAGGTGCTGCGACAGGGGAGGAAACAGCGCAAAAAATCATCGACTCCGCACGCAAATACTCCCGCAAAGACGGCTTGCTATGAAATAATCGGGGAACTGTGAAAACACCCGAATTTACCCATTCCTTGTCCGACCTGGCCCCCGGCGAAAGCGCCACCATCGTTTCCATCCAGACTGATGATGCCTTGCGCCAACGCCTGCTCGCGCTTGGATTCCGCGCCGGAAAGCACATCGAAGTGATCCGCAGGGCCAGCTTCTCCGGCCCTTTGCAGGTTCGCATCGGCACAACCGACATCCTGCTGCGCCGCCAGGAAGCCGCAAAAATCACGGTGAACAAGCCATGAAGCGTATTGCCCTGCTCGGCATGCCCAATACCGGGAAGTCCACCCTGTTCAACCGCATGACCGGTGGCGCGGCGCGCGTCGGCAACTGGCCCGGAATCACGGTTGACCTGCTCAGCGGACACATCCTGCTCGGCGGCGACATGGTCGAGATTATCGACCTGCCCGGCATCTACGATATTCACGGCTTCTCGGAGGACGAGCAAGTCGTGCGCCATTTCCTGCACGACAACATTCCGGATTTGGCTGTAGTTGTTCTCAATGCCACCCAGATCGAGCGCCAGCTCAGCCTGCTGCTGCAACTCCGGCAATACAACTTGAATATGGTGGTGCTGCTGAACATGGCCGACGAGGCAAAAAAATTCGGCATCACGATTGACGCCGCGAAAATGACTGAAGCGCTTGGCATCCCCATCTTTCTGATGAGCGCGAAATACGGCAATGGCTATCAGGATGCCGTGCACGCGATCGGCAAAGCCTTGCGCTACAACACCCCGGGCATGGCAGAAAACCTGCGCTCGCAACTGGAGCCGGAGACCCATATCGAAGAGGAAATGTCGCGCGTGCTCGATCATGCCGTACAGGTTCCGGCGCGCCTGCCCGACAACCTCACCGCGCAACTGGATCGCCTGATGCTCCACCCGCTGCTGGGGCTGCCGATTTTCTTCGGCATCATGTACCTGCTGTTCCAGGGCATATTTTTCTTTGGGCAACCGCTGCAAAGCGCGGTCGGGGACTTCTTCAACTGGCTGCGTGAACTGCTGCTCGCTCCGGCATTGTCCAGTCTCCCCCCGGTGATTCAGGGACTGCTGCTGGACGGCATTTATAACGGTGTTGCCACGGTCTCAGCCTTTATCCCCATCATCGTGCTTTTCTTCCTGTTCATGGCAATCGTGGAGGACACCGGCTACCTGTCGCGCGCCGCCTTCCTGATGGACGCACTGATGTCCAGACTGGGACTGGATGGCCGCAGCTTTGTCATGCTGCTGATGGGTTTCGGCTGCAATGTGCCCGCCCTGATGGGCACCCGCGTCATGCGTTCGCGCTCATTGCGCCTGCTCAGCATGCTGGTGATTCCCTTCTCGCTATGCTCGGCACGCCTGCAGGTCTTCGTATTTATTTCCGCGGCACTGTTTGCCCCAGGCTCGGCCGCCCTGGCTGTTTTCTCGTTGTACCTGTTCAGTTTTGCCAGCGCCATACTGACTGCCCTGATATTCAAACGCCATTTCCAGAACAACGAACCCTTTGTGCTGGAGCTCCCGCCCTACCGTTTCCCGACCCTGCGCCAGATGTGGCTGCGCGGCTGGCACGAGGTCTACCATTTTGTGCACCGCGCCAGCAAATTCATCATCCTGGGCGTTGTCTTCGTCTGGCTGCTTACCCATCTTCCCACTTCGGCCACCCCTGCCGGCCCGGACACCTGGGCAGGACATGTCGGCGCATGGCTGCATCCGCTGTTCGAACCAATCGGTATCAGTGCGGAACTGACCATTGCGCTGATCTTCGGCTTTGTCGCCAAGGAAATCGTAATCGGCTCGCTTGCGGTTATTTATGGGCTGGGGGGACATGCGCTGAGCCACGCGCTGGCAATCCAGCTGGACTGGGTGCAGGCATACAGTTTCATGCTGTTCACGCTGATCTACACCCCTTGCCTGTCGACCGTAGCAACATTGCGCAGCGAATCGAAAAGCATCCGCTTTACACTACTCTCACTGGTCTGGTCACTCGCGCTGGCCTGGCTGACCAGCTTGGCGTTTTATCAGGGCGCCCGCGCACTGGGCTATTGATGTTACCGGCGGCAACGCGGCCGGTATTATTTCTCTTTCCAGGCCCGGTCGAGAATGGCTTGGGCCTTGGATAATTTGGACTTGGATTCCTGCAACTGCTGGCGGGACATCTCTGCCTTGCGGCGATCATCCTCCACCTGCTTGATTTGCTGCTCGTACGCTCTTTTACGCTGCGCAAGAAGCTTTTCCGCATCGGCGAGGCGATCCATATCCGCCTTGTTCTGCGCTTCCGCCTGCTCAACTCCTTGCCGGGCATACTCGACGCCGGCCTGCTGGGCGGAAACATCACGCGCGTGGACTGGCACAGCTCCAGCGGCCATGACAAGCACCGCCGAGAACCTGATAACCACAAGCAGCTTCATTTCCGCGCCCCGTTCAGAACGACATCACAACACCGACAATAGTCCCCTTGTCCAAGGTCTGGCTGCCGCCATTCTTGACTCCGAAACCGATTTCGCGATACCCGATGTACACGCTGGCTTGCGGGGAAGCTTCAATCTCTACGCGCGCACCGAACTGGTTAAAACGCTCGGCATCCGCAAACGACATGATTTTCGGAGACGCAAAATATTCGCCTACCAGTGCAACCCTGGTAGGTGTCGGCAACCCCAATGTCAGCACACCACCGACGCCGATGGCGGAACCGGTATAGGTTGTGTTGGGCAGGCCCGCCGGGTGGATGACACCCAAAACGCCTTTGGCGCCAACCGCCAGGCTGACACCGGCCGAGTCGCTATCCTCGCCGCCCTTTACCAGCAGACCGGCATCGATAAAATTGTTATTGGTGTCGTTATACAACACACCACCATGCAGTTCTGAATTGCCCTCGATGAAATCGCTTGCCGACATGTTGAACTGGAACTGGGCTGCATTATTATTCAGGTTGACGTCCAGAGAATCCGCCAGGACCGCCGGACTAGCACACAGCATGGATACGGCAAGAATACGACTCAAAGACATAATTCAGACTCCTTAACAAAATTGACAGGCCAATGCCGGCAAACCAATAGCTCGGCACGCGAGGCATAAAACGGGTTGCATGGTACACAACCCTGTTGAATCAGGCAAATGCCGCCTAATAAAAAAGCCCCTTGGCACAAGGCCAAGGGGCTTTTCTGGAAATGAACCTGCTTATTTCTTGCCGCCGTTAACAGCAGCCTTCAACGATGCGCCAGCCTTGAAAGATGGAACCTTGGAGGCCTTGATCTTCAGCTCTTCCCCGGTCTTCGGGTTACGGCCAGTACGGGCTGCGCGCTTGCGCACTTCGAAAGAACCGAATCCCACCAGCGAAATAGAATCACCCTTCTTCAGCGTGGCAGTGATGATTTCAATCAGAGCGGCGATATTGCGTTCAGCATCAGCCTTTGTGGAATCAGTCTTGGAGGCCAGTGCGTCAACAAGTTCTTTTCTGTTCATGAGTTCATATACTCCGTAATGTTAGGGTTAATAAAGCGGGACTGCATTGTCATTGAAATCTTCCTCGCTGGCAATACACGAAAATATCTATATCTTCCGGCCTCAAGCTTGCCTCCGCGAACGGCATCCTAGCTAACAATTCCGAGATAAACAAGGGCTGCGCGCGCCCCTTGAAAGAAAGCTGACTGCCCCCATCTTGGTGCGGCATCCGCAAATTTTTACCATTTTTTTGCCAATATCGGAGAAAAACCAATGAGTAACACTAGCACCCAGAACCGCGAAACCATGGGCTTTCAGGCTGAAGTCAAGCAACTCCTTCAGTTGATGATCCACTCGCTTTACTCAAATCGGGAAATTTTCCTGCGCGAATTGATCTCGAACGCCGCCGACGCCAGCGACAAATTACGCTTTGAGGCCTTGCACAACGCCAGCCTGTTCGAAAACGATTCCGAACTCAAGATACGCATCGGCTATGACAAGACTGCACGCACGCTGACCATCAGCGACAACGGCATCGGCATGAGCCGCGACGAAGTCATCAACAACCTCGGCACCATTGCCAAATCCGGCACGCGCGAATTCTTTGCGCGCCTTTCCGGAGACCAGCAAAAGGATGCAAACCTGATCGGGCAATTCGGCGTCGGCTTCTATTCAGCCTTCATCGTAGCTGACAAAGTCACTGTCACCACACGCCGCGCGGGAGAAAGTGCAAGCCAGGGCGTGCGCTGGGAGTCCGACGGTGCGGGTGAATTCTCGATTGAGATGGTGGAAAAGGCCGCGCGCGGAACTGAAATCGTACTGCATCTGCGCGCCGACCAGGACGACCTGCTGAATGGCTACAAGCTGCGCTCCATCATCCGCAAATATTCCGACCACATCCTCCAGCCCATCGTCATGAAAAAGGAAGACTGGAAAGACGGCGAGCAAGTGATGCTGGATGAGGACGAAACCGTCAACCAGGCAGTTGCCCTGTGGACCCGTTCCAAGAACGACATCAAGGAAGAAGAGTACAAGGAGTTCTACAAGCATGTCGGTCATGACTTCCAGGAGCCCCTCGCCTGGGTTCACGCACGCGTAGAAGGCCGCCAGGAATACACGCAGCTGTTGTACATCCCCGCGCGCGCGCCGTTCGACATGTGGGATCGCGACACCATGCATGGCGTAAAACTGTATGTGCGCCGCGTATTCATCATGGACGATGCCGAACAATTGATGCCGCGCTACCTGCGCTTTGTACGCGGCATCGTGGACTCGGCCGACCTGCCGCTGAATGTGTCACGCGAAATCCTGCAGGAGTCCAAGGATATCGAATCCATCCGCAAGGGCTGCACCAGCAAGGTGCTCGGCCTGCTGGAAGACATGGCTAAGAACGATGCAGAAAAATACGGCAAATTCTGGACGGAGTTTGGCCGCGTACTCAAGGAAGGTATCGGCGAGGACTTCGCCAACAAGGAAAAAATCGCCGGCCTGCTGCGCCTGGCCTCGACCCATGCCGACACCACCGACGAGACCGTATCTCTGGCCGACTACATCGCCCGCATGAAGGACGGACAGGACAAGATCTACTACATCACGGCAGACAGCTTCAACGCCGCCAAGAACAGCCCGCACCTCGAGGTCTTCCGCAAGAAGGGCATCGAAGTCCTGCTGCTGTCCGACCGCGTGGATGAATGGGTAGTCAGCAACCTGCAGGAATTCCAGGGCAAGCAACTGGTGTCCGTCGCCAAGGGCGGCCTTGATCTCGGCAAACTGGAAGACGAGGCCGAGAAAAAGGAGCAGGAAACCGTGGCCAATGACTTCAAGGACCTGACCGAAAAAATCAAGGCCAGCTTGTCCGAACGCGTCAAGGAAGTGCGCATTACCCACCGCCTGACCGACTCCCCGGCCTGCCTGGTGGTCGATGAGCATGAGATGAGCGCCAACCTCGCACGCCTGCTGAAGTCAGCCGGCCAGAACGCGCCCAAGAGCCAGCCCATTCTGGAAATCAACCCCAAGCATCCGGTCGTGCTGCGCCTGAAAACCGAAGAGAAAAAATTCGATGACTGGGCTGCCGTGTTGTTCGACCAGGCCTTGCTTGCCGAAGGCGGGCAACTCGACGACCCGGCCAGCTTCGTCAAGCGCGTGAACCAGCTCATGCTGGAAATGAGCGCCAGCTAAACTGGCCGCACCAGGCAAAACGGCGATGTTTCCACATCGCCGTTTTTTATTCCCGCGCCAAGCGCCACACCTCAAAACGCCCCAGCAGCGTTACCGTTTCACCGCCAACGCCTCCTTGCAGCGCTGCGCAATCGCCGCGCACAACTGGCGTGCCGTCGCCGGGCACTCCGACTCGGAACTGTGCAACGCCTTGCGCAAATCGTCTGCTGACGCGCTCGCACCAATGTGGCGCAATACAAACTCGCGAAACGCCGCATCCTTGCCGCTCATGTCGGCCAGCAACTCGACATCGCGCCAATTCGACGCCAACACCCCGACCACCATATTGGTATAACCATCGGCGTACAGCCCCTCATCCGAACAGCCCGGGAAATTGCGCTTGAACACCGCATGAACATCCATCCAGTCGGCCGCAGAAGTAATCTGGTGCAGATATTCCTTGTCCGTTACCGGACACGAACCCTCCGCCATTGCCGCAGGCACAAAAAAGGAAAGCAGCCCGCACAGGGCTGCTGCAACCAGTTTTCTCATTGTATCAACTGCGCGAACGCGCCATCGCAAACAGCCTGGCTTCCATCGCATCCATGGCGGCGTGACGCTCCAGCTCTTCATCGGTCTGTTCGCCGGAAAGCTGCTGGCACGCAGACTCGCCATCCGCTTCATGATGCAAAGAACCGTGCTGGTTCATTTGTGATTGATCTTTATCCATGACTTACCTCCAAAAGGACAATTCATATCCCTGACCACGAGCTCCTGAACTGGAACCTTCTTGGTATTTTTGGCGGGCGGATTATCACATGACAAAATTGTAATAATCAATGCGAAATGTGCGCGAAAGCACATATTTTTTATTTACAAATATATACAAGAAGTAAGAACATTTGGCGGAAGCTGTGAGATTCGAACTCACGAAGGGCGCAAACCCTTGCCGGTTTTCAAGACCGGTGCCTTCAACCGCTCGGCCAAGCTTCCATTGACATCCAGCCGCAGCAAGCTGCTGGAGGGCGCGCATAATACCCGAAATCCCTCTTAACATGGAAGGATTAACGAAATTTTAACGAACAAATTGCAACTTTCTGCCCACTTATGTAGTCTTACCGTCGCTGCAAAACGCCATCCCGCCGGATGGCGCATCAACCTGATACTGAATGCATTACCGGGAGACCTTAAGACATGCAATACCAGACAATTTCGACCACCGCATCTACCGCACTGGAACAGAATAAAGTCCTGCGCAACACCTATCTGATGCTCGCACTCACCATGATCCCCACGATCATCGGCGCAGCCATCGGCACCTCGATCAACTTCTCGTTCATGGCTGAACACCCGATCATGTCCTCGCTGCTGATGTTCGGCGCCATGATGGGCATGCTGTTCGCTGTCACCGCACTGCGCAACAGCGTCTGGGGCATCGCAGCCCTGCTCGGCTTTACCCTGCTCGCCGGCGTCTTCCTCGGTCCCATCCTGCAAGTCGCATTGCACCTGAAGAACGGCGCACAACTGGTCGGCATGGCCGCAGGCGGCACCGGCATCATCTTCTTTGGTCTGGCAACCATCGCCACCGTGACCAAGAAAGACTTCAGCTTCATGGGCAAATTCCTGTTCATCGGCGTCATCCTGCTGCTGATCGCCTCGCTCGCCAACATGTTCTTCCAGATTCCCGCGCTGAGCCTGACCATTTCCGCGATCGCCGTGCTGATCTTCTCCGCCTACATCCTGTTCGACGTGAGCCAGATCGTGAACGGCGGCGAGACCAACTACATCATGGCCACACTCACCCTGTACCTGGACATCTACAACATCTTCGTCAACCTGCTGAGCCTGCTGATGGCATTCGCAGGCGAAAAAGAATAAGCGCAACACCCCTCACATCAGGCGGCCGCAAGGCCGCCTTTTGTTTTATGCGAGACATAATCGGAGCCAAACCATGCAACTGCAAGCATTCCTGAAACGCCTGAACGATGCCGCCGACAGCATCGCCTTCAACGACACCATCGCCGTCATCGACGCGCACTACGACTTCACCCCCACCACCTTCAGCAACGGCAACCTGCGCAGCGAAGCCGGGCAAAACAACGGCTCATGCAAAATCTTCTCATTTGGAAAACTGCACAACCTCAGCCCACAGCAAACCCTGGCCTGCTTCGGCGACTACTACCGCAAAGACGTGCTCGGCAACCCGCAAGGCACCGACCACCAGAACATCCGCAACTTCATGAAGACAGGATGGGATGGAGTGAAGTTTGAGGGCGAGGCGCTAAAGCAGAAGCGCATCTGAATCCGAGGCACACTAGATCACTGTCTGAAAATCGGCCATAGCAGCCAATCTGAGTTAAGTGAGGGATGGCTGCTTTCCAGAAAATTCCAGACACCCTAGTTATTCACAAACACTCCTCGGCAAGTCCTTAAGGCAGCAACGCCCCGATGGATTGCTTGTATCGCAGGAGCATTGTCCAGCCTTGGTCTGGGCAACCACAAATTTCCTCGTTGCGGGACTGCTCAGGAAATTTTGCTTTGTGATGCCAAAGCAGTAACACAGTAGCCCGTTGTCCGAAACTTCTTTTATCGCGACCGATGTTCGTAGCTGTGTTTTGAGTATCTTCGAGCCGTCATCGCCGAAATAGACAATATCGCAAGCCGGATCATCACAAAAGTAATATTGCTTTGCTGTCGGCCGCCAATTCCATGATTCCCTGATGTGATGAGTGATGGTACGGATGGACACTTCAGCGCACTCATGCCCATCGACTGGGCAACACAGTTTCTTCGGATGAGCGCCATCACTACTACTTGGGGAACAACATTCGCTCATGGCACGATCTCTATACAAGTAAGCATGGCGATAGTCCACTCATCACTGGCCAAAAGGTATTCAGTGTTGTTTTTGTGCAGGTCGATGCGGGAATACGAATATAAAAAAGACAATCATTGCCACTAGGGCCGCCGAGGCGGAATACCGGCTTAACGCAAGGCCGCCATTGGCGATAGGTTTATCCAGAAAATCGCCAACCACAGCGCCAAGCGGACGCGTCAGAATGAAGGCTGCCCAGAACAGAATGGTGTTGGAAAGCTTCTTAGAATAATAAAGCGCTGCGATCAGAGCGAGCAGAGTCCCAAACAATACAATGCCACCTTCATATCCAAGCCCCTCAGTGTCAGCTGTCCAATCACCAAGCGCCGTTCCAAGTGTCTGAGAGAACATTATCGTCACCCAATAGAACATCTCGGATTTCGGCGAGCTCACACTATCCACCGCTACAGTGCCAAGCGTGCGATGCCAAATAAATAGTGAGGACACTAGTAATGCTAAAAGCAGGGCGGTGCCACCCGCATAGCCGATTCCTAGCGAGCGGTCTGCAAAGTCGGCCAATGTTGTTCCGACTGTAGTGGTGGCAATAATGGTCGTCCAGTAGATAACAGGGTGAAATTTCTTCGCGTTAATTTGCACCATGACCGCTGCCAAGAAGATTATGGCGAAAACCCCAGTGCTTATAAGATAACCAAGATTCAGTGACATCGACAGTGCATCACCGCCAGTTTCGCCTAGAGTAGTAGCGAGAACTTTGATGATCCAGAAAATCAATGTGACTTCTGGTACTTTGCTATAGGTTAATTCGGCTGCATTCTGCATTTTGGGTCTCACGGCAAGTTAATATCAAATTGTGAGGCTATCACTTGATCATTAAGTTCATATTATTTCTGACTACTCAGGATAAACTGTGATGAGGGTATCGCAACAGCAGGCATGAGATTATGGCAACGCCAGAATCAATGCCCCAGATAGAACAAGTAGGCCTCCCAGTGCCACCTTGGGAGTTAATGGTTCCCCTAAAAAAATAACCGCTAGCACTATTGCGAAACCGACACTCAATTTATCAATGGGTGCAACCTTTGAAGCAGGTGCAAGCTGAAGTGCGCGAAAATATAAGAGCCATGAAAAACCTGTTGCAAAGGCAGAGAGCACAAGAAATGCAGCTGGTTTAAGCTCAATGTGCTTTGGTAACTCCCACTCTCCACGAAATGTCACCACCCCGGCTGTCATTACAAGAATAACCGCCGTTCTAATGAACGTTGCCAAATTTGAGTTTATTCCCTCAACACCAATCTTGCCGAAAATTGCTGTTAATCCGGCGAAGAATGCAGAACCTATTGCCAATAGTTGCCAACTCACTTCTGCTCCTCTGCTATTTCGATTGGTTATTTGGAACCTATCAGCGTCCGCTGTTGTTATATTATCAGCCTTATATGGTGCCGCGCTTAAAGTCTGAAATGGCCGAAATTCAGCCAACTCACACCGAACAACCACGCCCAATTATTTCGGCTTCCGCTGCTCCGCCCTCACCCGCGACGCCAGAATCTCATCCCCGGCATCAGCATCCACCGAGCTGCCCGCCGCATCTTGTAGCGGCAGCTCAGCATCGTTCCAGCCGCGAATGCCGAGCTTGAGTGACACTACGTTGGTAAACCCCATCTGCTGCATCACGTCCGCTGCTAGCACCGAGCGCTTGCCGGAACGACAGATCACCACGATCTCGCGTGCACGCCCCTGCACCAGCTCCGGCACGGTCTCGTCGTAATCCCATTCGCAGGATTGCTCCAGAATTCCTCGCGGCACGTTGATGGAGCCGGGGATATGCAAGGCTGCAAATTCGACGGGTTCGCGTACATCCAGCAACAGCGGCACATCGCCTATCTGGTAACGCTTACCGAAATCCCACGGCGTAACTTCCTTTACACGCACCAATGAATCGGCAACCAAGTCATCATAACGTTTCATACATTCACCTTGAATCCCAAATCAACTTCCGACGCCGGCACGCCGCCCCGTATGCCCCAGTTATCGAGCGGTTCCTCATGCAGCACAATGAATACATCTTCCGGCGCAATGCCGATTGCGCCCAGCCTTTTCACTATCTCGCGGTACAAGTTGTGCTTGGCCTCCAACGACCGTCCCGCAAACAACGTGATTTCGATCAGTGTGTAATTCTCCGTCTTGCCGGGCGGTACATGGAAATGCTCAGGCCGGTGTTCGATGTAGCGTATCTGCCGGTCATGCTCGGGCACTTTCAGCGCTTCGCGCTGGGCAAGATAGACCGCATCCATGATGGCCTGAACCTGCTCTAGTGGCCAATGTTTACGCGTTTCTATCCTGGCAACAGGCATGCTTTCACTCCAGGTTCACAGTGCGGTCAACATACTGCCCCGCCATCCACCACGACCACCGTACCCGTGGAATAAGTGTTTCCGAACAGGTACAGGTAAGCCTCCGCAATTTCATCGGCGTGCCCCAACCTGTCCAACGGCAGGCGGGGAGAAATATTTTTCACGTACTGTAGACTCCCTGCCGCAGGTGGCGTGGTATCCACAAAGCCGGGGCACACCGCATTCACGCGTACCGGCGCCAACTCAAGGGCTACGGCTTTCACCAATGCCTCCGTCGCCGCATTCATCGCGCTCACCGCGGAATACCCATCGTAACTGCGCGCCGCAGCAATGCCGGAAGTCAACACCATGGAGCCACCTTCCCGCACTTGGCCAACCGCGTGTTTGAGCAAGCGATATTGCCCCCAGAATTTCGCGTCAAACGCCGCCATCGCGGCCTCGGTTTCATTCTGCAAAAACTTGCCGGATGGAAGCTGGGGTTTGATTGTCGCGGCCAAGTGATCGAACTCTCCCACCCTGTGGAAAAATTCGGTCACGGAATGCTCGCTACACACATCGACCTGCTCGAACCGGACATCCTTGCCAATTTTTTCTGCGGCCTGCTTGAGCTTGTCCAGGTCACGCGATGCGATGACAACTTCAGCCCCTGCGGCGGTAGCTTGTTGCGCCACGGCCAAGCCAATACCAGAACCTCCGCCCACTATTATGATTTTCTTACCGCGCAACATCTCCGCCCCTAGCCGGCTATTTTTTCGAACACCGCGATGGACTCCACATGCGAAGTCTGCGGGAACATGTTCATCACGCCAGCCGCTTTCAACGCGTAGCCCTTCACGTGCACAAGCACTTCGGCATCGCGCGCCAGCGTGGCGGGATTGCAGCTCACATACACGATGCGCTGCGGGGCAGTCGTTTCTGTGATGGATTTCACCAACTCGATGGCGCCGTCGCGCGGCGGATCGACCAGCCATTTATCGAACGCGCCCAGCTTCCTCAATTCTTCCTCGTTCATCTCGAACAGGTTCATCGCCATGAATGTCGTACGCTCACTCAGACCGTTGTGCGCCGCGCCCTGCTGGCCGCGCTTGACCAGCGCCGGGCTGCCTTCGATACCCAACACCTGCGCACCGCTCCTGGCGATGGGCAGGGTAAAGTTGCCCAGGCCGCAGAAGAAATCGGCGATGCGTTCGCCCGGCTGTGGATCGAGCAGGCGCAAGGCGCGATGCACCATCACGCGGTTGAGCTGGTGGTTGACCTGTGTGAACTCGGTCGGTGCGAACGGCATCTCGACGCTGAATTCGGGCAGGGTGTAAGTGAGCTGCGGCACGGTTAGCGGATAGAAAGGCACGACCGTGTCCGGCCCCTTCGGTTGCAGCCAGAACTGGATGGCATGGCGATCGGCAAACGCACGCAGCGTGTCTTCGTCCTGCGCGGTCAGCGGCTCCATGTTGCGGATCACCAGCACGTCCACCTTGTCGCCACAGGCCACCTCGATCTGCGGCAAACGTTCGCGGATGGACAGCCCCTCGACAAGTTCGGAGAGCTTGGGAATCAGCGCGGAAATTTTCGGCGGCAGGATTTCGCAGCGCGTCATGTCGGCGACAAAGCTGCTGCGCTTTTCGTGGAAGCCGACCAGCACCTTGCCCTTCTTCTGCACATAACGCACCGAGAGGCGCGCGCGCTGGCGGTAGCCCCAGGGCATGCCGTGGATCGGCGGCAGGATGGTCTCCGGCTCCACCTTGCCGATGCGTTCGAGGTTGTCTTCGAGGATGCGCTGCTTCACCGCCACCTGCGCCGCTATGTCGAGATGCTGCATGGAGCAGCCGCCGCACACGCCGAAATGGATGCACTTGGGCTGCACGCGCATGCCGGACGGCCTGAGGACGCTGAGCAACTGCGCATTCTCGAAACTGGGCTTCTTGCGATACGGCGCATAGGTCACCAGTTCACCCGTGATGGCGCCGTCGATGAAGATCACCTTGCCGTCGTTATGCGCAATGCCGCGCCCTTCCTGGTCCAGCGATTCGACAACGACAGCGTTTTTTTGCGATATATTTTCAGACATAAGATTCTCGTTACCTGCAATGGCTGGTGACTTCAGCACATTGCACAACACAACCCTTCGCGGCTAAAGCCGCTCCTACGAAAACCGCCACACCCTGTGGGAGCGGCTTTAGCCGCGAATGCATACCATGCACCCTCTACTCTTCGCGGCTGAAGCCGCTCCTACGAAAACCGTCGCACCCTGTGGGAGCGACTTTAGCCGCGAATGCACACCATGCACCCTCTACCCTTCGCGGCTGAAGCCGCTCCTACGAAAACCGCCGCACCCTGTGGGAGCGGCTTTAGCCGCGAATGCACACCATGCACCCTCTACTCTTCGAGGCTGAAGCCGCTCCTACAAACCCTCACTTCGCCGAAGGGCCTGGGCGGAAATGCCAAATTATTTTCTTGCCGGCCACGCGGCCAGGTATTCCTTCCAGTGCGGCACATCCGACTTCGCCAATACGCTGCGTACCAGTTCCAGCTCCTGCTCGTAGCGTGCCGGGGTGAATTGCCCGCGCATCAACTGGAAGCGCGCAAACACCAGCCAGGTGTTCACCACGTCGGTCTCGCAATAGTTGCGGATTTCTTCCAGCTTGCCGTCCTGGTAGGCATCCCACACCTTGCTGCCGTCCATGCCCAGCTTGCCGGGGAAGCCGATCAGCTTGGCCAGCTCATCCAGCGGCGCATTGGCGCGGCCGGTGTACATCGCGAGCAAGTCCATCAGGTCGAGGTGACGCGTGTGGTAACGGCTGATGTAGTTGTTCCACTTGAAGTCGCGGTCGTCCTCGCCCATATCCCAATAGCGCGGGCACTGGATGCCGTGGATCAGGCCGCGATAGTGCAACACCGGCAGGTCGAAGCCGCCACCGTTCCAGCTCACCAGCTGCGGCGTGTATTTTTCGATGCCGTCGAAGAAGCGCTTGATCAGGCTGCCCTCGTCCTCGCCGGGTTCGCCCAGCGACCATACCTTGAAGTTGTCGCCCTCGCGCAGCACGCAGGAGATGGCGGCGACCTTCTGCAAATGGTGCGGCAGGAAATCGCTGCCGGTCTTCTGGCGGCGCATCTGGAAGGCCATTTCCGCCACATCCCGGTCCGTGATCGCCGCATCGAGTTCGTACAAAGCGCGCAACCCGGCAATGTCGGGGATGGTTTCAATATCAAATACAAGAGTCGGGTTCATGTCGGCAGGCCAAACAAAAATTCAGGGCGTGATTCTACCAAAGCATTGCTACAATCCGGCCTCCAATTCTCCATGCCCGGTATGCGCGAACTCAAGAAATGGCTGTTGGCCCCGTTCACCTGGACGCTGGCGCTGGTTTTCCTGATCGAGGAAGCCATCTGGGACTGGACCGCCGCGCGCATGGCGCGGCTCAGTGCATTGCGGCTGGTGCGCGCCGTCGAACGCCGCATCGCGGCCCTGCCGCCTTACGGCGCCCTGTTTGCCTTTTCGCTGCCGACGCTGACGCTGATCCCCGCCAAATTACTGGCGCTGCATGAGCTGGAGCACGGGCATTGGCTGCTCGGCAGCGGCATCCTGCTGGCGGCAAAATTTGTCGGCATGGCACTGTTTGCGCGCATCTTCAACCTGACGCGCCCGGCGCTGATGCGGCTCGCCTGGTTTGTGCGGCTCTACAATCGCGTCATGTACTACCGCAACCGCATCCACGCCTATCTCGACCAGTGGCCGGCCTACCAGCACATGAAGCAGCGCCTGCACCGGCTGGCGCAACGCCTCCAGACCCTGCTCAAGGGCTCCCGCTAACACCTGCTTGACGGCTTTCCCGGGAAAGCCAACAATCCGCCCGATGCACGCAGCATAAAAAACCAACTTCAGGGGGCTAACATGAAAAGTTTGATCTCGGCTGTTCTTGCACTATCCGCAACACTATCCTGCCACGCGGCATTCGCCGCACCGGGCGAATACTGGGAAGTCACCAGCAAAATGGAAATGCCGGGCATGCCGTTTGCCATGCCCGCCACAACCAGCAAAGTATGTATGGGGAAAGGGCAGGAAAGCGATCCGCGCCGCACTTCCGGCAACAAGGATTGCGAAATGACCGATGTCAAAACCAGCGGCAACAAGACTACCTGGAAGGCGCGCTGCAACCAGAACGGCGAGATCATGACCGGCAGCGGCGAGCAGACCGTCACCGCAAACGGTTATGAAGGCCGCATGCGCTTCGAGGGCAAGTCGCACGGCCGCGACATGAACATGAGCATGAATTTCAGCGGCAAAAAACTCGGCAGCAGCTGCGACACCGAAGAGGCTGGCAAAAAAATGAAGGCGCAGATTTGCGATACCTCGCACTTCAGCTCTTCCGCCGACTGGGTCGGCGGCGCGGAGATGTTCCTGAATAAGGACACGCCCTGCCCGGAACAGGGCAAGCAACTGTGCGAGCATGTGCGCAAGGATGCGCCGCGCGACACACGCACCTATCTCGCCCTGCTCCAGCACGACCAGATGCGCGGGGTCCAGATCAGCGTGGCGCGTGAGTGCCATATCGACATGGACAGCACCACCCGCCAGATTTGCAAAACCATCAACGAGCGCAACTACAGCGATCTCTCCGGCTATTGCCCGGCCGAGGCCAAGGCCTTCCGCGAAGCACAGCGCCGCAAGGAGTGCGAGGGCCGCCAGTACAGCGCCGAGACGCGCGCCGAAGATTTGAAGCGCTGTCTGGAGGGCAAGGGCCCCAAAGGAACCCGCAGTTTCACGGCGGACGAAGGCGCTGCATCGAAGGCCGGCGATAACGGCGGTTCGAATGGCATGCCGTCTTCCGGTCAAATCCTGGATGGCGCGAAAAAACTGAAAGGCCTGTTCGGCTTTTAAGTGCGCGCGCTTCTCCTGATCGGGCTGTGGCTGTGGGGCGGCAGTGCCTGTGCCGCCGCGCAGCCCGACCCGTTTCCGCAGGTTGCCGCAGCCTACCTGGTCGAGCTGGATGGCAAGCCGCTGTGGGCCAGACAACCCGACCGGCGCCTGCCGCAAGCCAGCCTGACAAAACTGATGACCGTGCTACTGGCGCTTGAGCAGGGCCGCATGGACGATGTCGTCACCATCGGCAACAGCGCAGCCCGGGAAACCGGCTCGCTGCTGCATCTCAAGGCGGGCCAGCAATTCCGCCTGCACGACCTGCTGGCCGCCGCCATGCTCCCCTCGGCAAACGATGCCTGTCACGCGCTGGCCGACCACCTGGCCGGCAACCAGGCCGCGTTTGTCGCGCGCATGAATCGCCGCGCCGCACTGCTGGGCCTGCACGACACCCACTTCGTCAATGCCTGCGGCCATGACAGCCCCGGCCATTACAGCAGCGCGCACGACCTCGCCCTGCTGGCCCATGCCGTATTGCACCATCCCGCCGTCCCCGACCTCAGCGCTCAGGCACACCTCACCATCAGCACCGTGGACGGAAATACGCACTTCCAGCTCGATAACAAAAACGCGCTGATCGGGCGTTATCCCGGCGCACTCGGCCTCAAGACCGGCTACACCCTGCAGGCCGGGAAATGCCTGGTGGCGTATGCCAAGCGCGACACGCACGAGGTGCTGCTGGTAATGCTGCACGGGAAAGACCGCTGGTGGGATTCGGCGGACATGCTCGACCTGGCCTTCGACCATGCACGCATTGCGCACTGAGACCGACTACCGTTCCTTCGCACTGCTCGCGCTGGCCGTCCTGCTCGCCTACGCCAATGCGCTCACCGGCAGCTTCCAGTTCGACGACTACAACGTCATCGTCGACTTCCCGCCCGTGCACGACTGGCAAGCGTGGTACGCCCACCTCAACAGCGGCATCCGCCCGCTGCTCAAACTGAGCTACACGCTGAACTGGACATTGAGTCCGTTGCCATTCGGCTTTCACGCACTCAACCTGCTGATCCACCTGACCAATGCCTGGCTGGTGTATCGCCTGGCACACTGTTTCATCCAGCATCAAACATTTCCCGCGCAGTTGCGGCATGCGCCCTTGCTCGCCGCGCTGCTGTTCGCCCTGCACCCGATCCACACCGAGGCGGTCAGCTATATCAGCGGCCGCTCCAGCTCACTGATGACGCTGTTTTACCTAGCAGCCCTGCTGGCCTACGTTTCGGGACGCATGCAGCGCAACGCGTGGCGCCTGTACCTGTGGACGCCGGTGTTTTTCCTCTGCGCACTCGCTACCAAGGAAACCGCCATTACCTTACCAGCAGCCCTGCTGGCATGGGAGTATTGTTGCGGCGGCACCTGGCACACGCGCATTCGCGCTCAATGGCCGGTCTGGCTGCTGGCGGGTATCACGATATTGTTTTTCCTGTCGAGCGCGCATTACTTCCATGAAATGCAGCGCAGCGCGGCACACGACAGCCTGCAAAACAACCTTGCTACCCGGCTCTATGCCTTGTCCTATCTGCTCAGGCAATGGGCGCTGCCGCTCTGGCTGAATATCGACCCGGCCTTGCCGTCGCATCCCCTGCTCGGTGACTTGCTGTGGCCACTGCTGCTCTTTGCCATCTTGAGCGGAGTCATCCTGGCCTGCCGCACAACGCGCCCGTGGCTAAGCTTCGCAGGCATCTGGCTGCTGCTGCACCTGCTGCCGCTGTATATCCTGCTGCCCAGGCTCGACATCGCGAATGAGCGTGAAATGTACCTGGCCGGCTGGCCACTATTCCTGGTACTGGCAATTGAAATATCGTTATGGTTTGAGCATCGCGCACGGTTGGTATTCGCCACGGCATTGCTCGTACTGCTTGGAGGCCTCACCCTGTCTCGCAACTTCACCTATCAGGATGAAATTTCACTCTGGCAGGATACCGTGCGGCAATCCCCCAACAAGGCCCGCGTGCACAACAACCTCGGCATGGCCTACCTGGCCGCGCAACGCTACGCCGATGCGCGACAGGAGTTTAGTTTCGCCCTGAAAATTGACCCGGACTTCTACCGGGCCAGGTATAACCTGTACCGGGTGGATGATGAGGCAACCCTTCATTGATGTTGCGGCCGGGCTCCAGACACCCGGCCCGACCACTGAATTCGCTTATTGAGGCAGAACGATATTCAGCATTGCAACGGTGAGATAGCCTGCCGCGATCAGCAGCAGCGAGATCTTGTGATTGATTTCCTTAATGCCAACATTAACGTGGTTCATATCCCGCTCCTAAGTTAAGTGTTGCATCACATTTCGACTTACGCAGGTTCCGAGCAGTTTGTTGTTATAAGGTATTTTGGTGACTGCCATTCTACAAAACCAGCGCGGCGCATTTTGCCCATGCTGCAACCTGATTACCATATGCCATTCAACCTAGTACGCACACCTGGCAACCTTGATAGGTATAGATAACAGGTTATAGGCGCTTTCCTAGCGTATCTAATCGTTAGCCAGAAGAGCTCAAAAGGAGCGGGGACGCACACGAAAACAAACAGGGCTCCATAAGGAGCCCTGTTGTGCAATCTGCCGTAGTGGAATTTAACCTGTCAGGTTTCCTGCTCAGGCAAAATTCTTTTCTGCGAATTCCCAGTTCACGAGGTTGTTGAGGAAGGTTTCCACAAACTTCGGACGCAGGTTGCGATAGTCGATGTAGTAGGCATGTTCCCACACGTCCACGGTCAGGATCGCCTTGCCTTCGCCGCTCTTGAGCGGGTTGCCGGCAGCGCCCAGATTCACGATGTCGAGTGAGCCATCGGTCTTTTTCACCAGGAAGGTCCAGCCGGAGCCGAAGTTACCGACTGCGGAAGCCTGGAATGCCTTCTTGAATTCATCCAGCGAGCCCCACTTCTTGTTGATCACGTCGGCTAACGCGCCCTTGGGTGCGCCGCCGCCATTCGGCTTCATGCAGTTCCAGAAAAAGGTGTGGTTCCACACTTGTGCGGCGTTGTTGTAAAGACCGCCGGCCGGAGCTTTCTTGACGATGTCTTCCAGCGCCGCATTTTCAAATTCGGTGCCCTTGATCAGGTTGTTAAGGTTGGTGACATAGGCCTGGTGATGCTTGGCATAGTGATAATCGAATGTCTCGGCGGACATGTGCGGGGCCAGCGCATCCTTGGCGTACGGCAAGGGGGGCAAAGTATGTTCCATCATGGTCTCCTTGAAGTTAGCAAAATGGCACTGCCATTGGTGGCGCAATATACCATAGGATTTATATCAACTATTATTTTTTGAATATTAAAACTCAACCGAGGGGCGGAACACCAGTGTGAGAGTATTCTGGTCGCTGGTGCGGAGTGCACCGGAGTATTCGTCCGGGCTGGCCCAGATCAGACCAATATCAAGGGTTGGCGCATAGGCCCAGCCGATTTTCGGATACTTCTTTCCGACGATATATTCCTGGCGCACGATTTGGCCGGTGACCTCGGAAAAGTGCAGTTTCACTTCAACACTGGAATTGCTGCCAAAACTCATGAAGGGCAGGTTCATGTTCAGGTTACTGCGAAACAGGCTTACGTACATGACATCGGTGATATACGGGTTGTCATGCAGCTTGCTCCCGACCCGGAAGCTCCAACCCATTTTCATGTCCGGGTAGTCGACCTTGCCCTTGATTTTCCACTCCAGCTCCAGCCAATGGTCATCAACCATCTGGTTGTCCTTGATGTGTTTGGCGCCGGCACTCACCAGGTAGCCGGTATAGCCCACATTGCTGCCTACCCTGCCCTCGCCCGGACGCTCGATCTTGGCGATGTTGCCGAAAAACGCCGAAACCGCCCAAGGCTCCTGGAACCCGGCCGTCACGGACTCGAGCACGTTCACGCCGGTCTTGGCGACGCGTCCGCTGGCGTAGAAATCCGGCTGGTTCGATTTGAGGTAGGTGCCCAGCAATGGCATCGGATAGACACTGGCTTCCAGCAACATGTAGCGCGGGATCAGCGAGCCTTGAACCAGGTTGCGGTAGATCACCGGCTCGCTGGTCGATTTGATCGTGGGGATCGGCTTGTCGGTAAGCGGAATATTCACTCCGATATCGCTATAGTAAGGATCCAGCTCGGACATCACTTCCGCCTTGCTATGCTCTTCGGTCGGCACATGGGCAGCCTGACGCTGCGGGGCCTCTTCGCTTGCATCCCGCTGCGCTTCATCCGCATGCGCCTGAACCGTATGCAGGAAGACCGCCAATATTACCCAGCTCTTGATAATGCTTTTCACTTTTGCCCTGCCTGATTGCGCCAGCTTGCGCAAAATTCATTTTCCTTATGGCGGCGCACGTTAAAATACCGCGATGTTCAATGTCATCCTGTTCCAGCCCGAGATCCCGCCCAACACCGGCAATGTGATTCGCCTGTGCGCCAACAGTGGCGCCCGACTGCATTTGGTGCGCCCGCTTGGCTTCAGCCTGGACGACAAGCAATTACGCCGCGCCGGGCTGGACTACCACGAGTATGCCAACCTCCAGGTGCATGACAGCCTGGCAGACTGCCTGCGCACCCTGCCGGCAACACGCCTGTTTGCACTGACCACCAAAGCCTCGAGCCACTACCACACGGTCGCATTCCGCCCCGGGGACTCTTTCCTGTTCGGCCCGGAAAGCCGCGGACTCCCTGCTGAAATATTATCTACCCTGCCGCCCGAACAAAAGTTGCGCCTGCCGATGCTGCCCGACAACCGCAGCCTGAACTTGTCCAACACGGTCGCCGTCGTTGTGTATGAAGCATGGCGCCAGAACGGTTTCCCCGGCGCGCTCTGATGCCGGAATAAAGGCACTATGCCGGCGGGGAAAACTCGCTGCTGGGCGTCCGGCTCAACAAGGCTTCGGTCGCCTTATCCGCCGCCAGCCCCTCATACAGCACTCGGTAGACTGCGCTGCAAATCGGCATATCCACATCAAGTTGCTGCGCAATACGGTGTACCTCGCGTGCGGTATACACCCCCTCGGCCACATGACCGAGTTGCTCCAGGATGTTGGGCAATGCCCGCTGCTGGGCCAGCAACATTCCCACCTGGCGGTTTCGCGACAAGTCTCCGGTGCAGGTCAGGATCAAATCACCGACTCCCGACAACCCGCCCAGCGTCTCGGCCTTGCCGCCCAATCGCAAACCGAGGCGCGACATCTCCGCCAGCCCGCGCGTCAGCAACGCGGCGCGCGCGTTGTATCCCAGTTGCAGGCCATCGCTGATCCCGGCGGCGATCGCGAGGACGTTCTTGATCGCCCCGCCGACTTCGACCCCGACGACATCAGCACTCGAATAAATGCGCAAGCGGGTATGGTGCAAGGCATGAGCAATGCCCTGCGCGAATGCGATGTCGTCGGAGGCCAGGGTCAGTGCAGTAGGCAAACCGCGTGCAACCTCCTGGGCAAAACTTGGACCGGACAGCACCGCACGCGGCACCCGGCGCGGCAATAACTCATTAACGATCTGGTGTGGCAATTGCGATGTGCTGCTCTCGAACCCCTTGCAGAGCCAGATGACCGGCACCGCGCGCACAGCCACATGCTGGATGATTTCCCGCAAGGCCGATACCGGTACGGCGACAATAAGCAGTTCGGCTGCGGCCAGCGCAGCATCGAAATCGTGCTCCAGGCGCAAAGCTGCAGGGAATGGCAGTTCGGGCAGATAGCGCTGGTTGCAGCGGCATGCCTGCATATCTGTATATTGCTCGGCGTTACGCACCCACAAGGTTACTTCGTGGCGCGGAGCCAGGCTGATCGCCAGCGCAGTGCCCCACGCGCCAGCCCCCAGGATTGCTATGTTCATCAGTTCCCCCACACCTCGGTTGCTTTGATATAGCCGGATGTGCCATCTGCGTGCAGGATTTTCAGCCAACCGTCCCCGGCATCCTGCTGACACTCCAGGGCCAATTGCTGCGGCGCCATGAAAACAGTCGCAGACTGTGCGTCCGGCTTTTCATGCACAGCCGCCACCGCTGCTGTAACGACCACAAAGTGCTTGCTGCTCAACGCTCGTTTCTCGATCCAGTACAGGTGTTTGTCTTTATCGCGCACCTTAACCCAGTTATTCAGGCTGACAATCTGCTCCAAAGGCAAATAGCGGGTCGCCACATACAACTTGCGCGCCTTCAAGGACGGGGCATCGTACAGAATGGCCGGCTCGGCAACGGAAACAAATTCGAAAGCACAAGCCGGGCCTGCCGCCGACAGCAACAGGAACCCGTATATCGCGGCCCGCATCGCTTAGGCGCTTAATGCTTTACTTCAGCAGCCTGCTGTTTTTGCTGCTGGTACAGCACCTCAAAATTGATCGGGGCCAGAATCACTGGCGCAAAGCCGGCACGCACCACCACATCCGACACGACTTCGCGCAGGTATGGGTACAGGATATTGGGGCAGACGATTGCCAGCACCGGTTCGACCTCGGCTTGCGGAACATTGCGCACCTGGAAAATGCCGGCCTGCTTGGCCTCGACCAGGAACATGACCTTGTCTTTTTCTTTCAGGGTGGCGGTAACCGTGACGGTCACCGTCACTTCATACACGCCCTCTTCCACGACCGATGCACTGGTATTCAGTTGCAAATCGATCTGCGGTGCCTCACGCTCAAGAAAAATCGCCGGTGCATGAGGTATTTCCAGCGACAAATCCTTCACGTACAACTTCTCGATGTTGAATACGGTCTGCTGCGGCTGCGCTCCTGCCGTGTTGTTTTCGCTCATTTATGCTCTCCCTTATGTGTTTTATTGATCCAGCAATGGTTTCAGGCCGCCGCGACGATCCAGCGCTGCCATATCGTCGAACCCGCCTACGTGGGTGTCGCCTATGAAGATTTGCGGCACGGTAAACCGCCCGGTGCGCTTTATCATTTCTTCACGCAACTCCGGTTGCAAATCGATGCGTATTTTCTCGATCTCGCTCACACCCTTGCTTTTAAGCAGGCGCTCGGCATTCACGCAATACGGGCAAACCTCAGTGCAGTACATCACGATCCGCGGCATATCATTTCTCCAGCGGCAGCTCGGCCTTCTGCCATGCCACCACGCCGCCTGCCAGGCTGTATGCCTGATTGAAACCACGCAGTTTCAACTGGGCAGCACCGACCTTTGAGCGATTCCCGCTACGACATACCACCAGGACCGGTTGCTCGCGATATTTTTCGATCTCGCCGACACGTGCTTTTAAATCCCCGAGCGGAATCAGTTTGGCGTTCAGCAAATGTCCGCCAGCAAACTCATTCTGTTCGCGCACATCGATGATCACCGCATCTTTGTGATTGATCAGCTGCAGCGCTTCCACCGCGCTGACCTCCTTGATCCCGCGAATCTTGTTGCCAACAAACGACCACAGCAGCATCAGGCCGCTGCCAATAAAAACCGAAACCAGCATCAGGTTATTTTCCAAGTACTGCACGTTGATACTCCTCATTTTCCAGAATTGCGAATTCTAACAGAGCTGCAAAGCGCTCAGGGTCGTTTGCTGCGAACCGCCTTAATGCTGCCATCTCGGCAGGAAAATCCGCCGGGTAAGACCATAAAGCCTGGCGCAACTGCTCCTTGGCCTCTGCCGTGCGCCGCGCCTGGGCCAGCAACCAGACTTCACGATAGGCGACTGAAGCAATCGGGATAAACCGCAGCACGCGCTCATTGCGCTCAAGCTCGTCGTCCAGATGAGCCGGATCAATGCCGATCATGCCGGACATGAACAAGTCTGCATAAGGCCTGAGCAATGGATACTCCGCTGCCTGCGCCAACCTTCGGCTCAACTGGCCGGCATAGTCCGGAGCTGAGCGGTTCAGGTTGAACGCCTCTTCCAGTCTGCTATAGCTTTGCCATAGCTGCCCCAGCACCATCGCGCACAGCAAAAGCATCATAACCATCGCCCCGCGCCACATGGCACGCAATTTCAACTTGTAAACATCGCTTTCCAGCATCCCAAGGACGACTGCTGCTATCCCGATGAAATAGCCGTACCACAACGGATACTCAATCATGCTGTGAATACAAAGCACGCTTGCTACGGCGCCGCCCCACCACGTTTCGATGCTGCATGGCGCGCGCCAGACTTTCCACGCCCACCACCCCAGCGCCCCCAACACCATCGCCAGACCAGCCAATCCTGTTTCTGCGGCCAACTGCAATACCAGGTTATGGGCATTGTTATACAGTCCGAAAATGACCGGATCATGCAGCGCCGGCCCCAACTGGAAATGCTGCCAGGCAAACTGCCCGAGACCTGCCCCGAGCAATGGGAATTGGGTAAATATCAGCCAGGCTTCATGCCACAAGTACAAACGAATGCTGCTTCCACCCGAACCCGACTGCTCCATGGTGCGCTGCCATGTCGTAACTTCCTGTCCGGATGCAAACCAGGGAAGCTGCACCACAAACTGCATCAGCACAAACCCGGCCAATACCAATAAGCTATAGTGCAGCAGCCCCCGGTAAGCGCGGTCACGCCGCTGCCACAGGTAACTCCAGAACACAAAAAACAGCAGATATAGCCAGATACTCCGCGAAGCACTCAGCACCATCACGAACAATAAGGGGGCTGCCAGCAAAGCAGCCAACCAGAGACGTTGAAAAAAACGACCATATAACACGCCCAGCGATACCAGCCCCAAGGTCAGGTAATCCGCAAAATGGTTGGGCTGGGCAATGTTGCCGTAAACGGCAGCAGCCATTTTTCGCGTAACATAGGCGTTCAGGAAGGTATGCCAGCGGTAATGCTGGATCAGGCCGGCCAGAGCGTTCAGCTCCGCACCTATCAACAGGAAAATCGCCAATACCGGGACGATACGTGATAGCCCAAACTCATTGCGCAATGCATGCCCGAGCATGAGCAAAAAGGCAATCCACAGGAAATAAGAACACAGCAGCAATGCCTGGTCGAAGCTTGCCAGTCGCCCCAGCGCTGCTTGCAGCAGGATCAATGCGATCATGCCCAACGGCATCAGCAGGATGCGCGGCAACTCCGCACGCTGCCAATATTTACTGCTCAGCAGCAGCGGCAACGCCAGCAGGCTGAGCAGCGCAGCCACCCATTCCTGGTAAAACGTGGTTAGCGGATAAGCATGACGGTAGTATAGAAACGGCAAGACCCACATGAACCCGACCAAGGTCAGGCTGATGTGGGCCAGGCGCAAGGAATGGGAAATGGATCGGCTTAGCAACTTCCCTTGATGCCGAACCTGGCAAGGATATTATTCAACGGGCAGATTTGCGTAAATCCGCTCTGGAACAGGTTAAGACCGACAAATGCGGTAAACAGCAAAAAGTATTTGCTGACGAACAGGGGGCTTTCCTCCACCCCCAGCGACAACGTCAACAGGATGAAGGTGCCTGCAACAATACGGACAATTCGTTCTGCGTTCATAAATATTCTCCTGATTAAATTTTACTGGAATTTCTTGTACAGCGTGGCGTAATACAGCACCGGAATCACCACCAGCGTCAGCAATGTGGAGACGAGGATGCCGAAAATCAAGGCAATTGCCAGCCCGTTGAAGATCGGGTCATCCAGGATGAAGAAAGCCCCCAGCATGGCTGCCAGCCCGGTCAACAGGATGGGCTTGGCCCGTGCCGCCGCCGCACTGATCACGGCATGCTGCAAATCGACGCCATCGCGCAATTGCAGGTTCACAAAGTCCACCAGCAGGATCGAGTTGCGCACGATGATACCGGCCAAGGCGATCATGCCGATCATCGAAGTCGCGGTGAACTGTGCGCCGAGCAAGGCGTGCCCCGGCATCACACCGATGATGGTCAGCGGAATCGGCGCCATGATGACCAGCGGCACGACATAGCTCTTGAATTGCGCGACCACCAGCAGGTAAATCAACACCAGCCCGACCGCATAAGCGATACCCATGTCACGGAAAGTTTCATAGGTCACCTGCCACTCGCCATCCCACTTCAACGCGTAACTTGCATAGGGATCAGATGGCACCTTGAAGAACCAGCTTTGCAGCTTGCCCCCCTCTTCCAGTGGCATGCTGGCAGTCTTGCCGTTGATATCAAACATGCCATAGAGCGGGCTATCCAGCTTGCCGGCCATATCGCCGAAGATATAGACCACCGGCATCAAATCCTTGTGATAGATCGGGTAGTCGCGCTCCAGGTGCACCAACTGCACCACCTCCGAGAGCGGTACCAGAACGCCGTCGCTCGCCCGCACCTTGAGCTTGAGCACCTCATCAATGCGGTTGCGCTTTTCGGCTGGCAGGCGCAAGCGCAACGGCGGGGCGTATTTCGAATCATTGTCATGCAACGAAGCGACATCCTGTCCGGACAAGGCCACCTGCACGGCATCCACAATGTCACGCTGCGCCACACCCAGCAATGCGGCCTTGCTTTGCAACACACGCAATTGCAGCTTGGGAGCAGGTTCGCTTACGCTGTCGTCAATCGCGACGATATCCTTGGTTGCGACAAACTGTTTGCGCACTTGGGATGCCACGGCGCGCGCGCCCTCATAATCCGGACCGTAAATTTCGGCTACGATCGGCGACATCACCGGCGGTCCCGGCGGCACCTCGACGATTTTCACCTTTGCCCCCCATTTTTTTGCCATGGCCTCGACCGGCTCACGAACGCTGCTGGCGATTTCATGGCTGGTACGATGACGATGGTGCTTGTCCTGCAGATTGACCTGCAGATCGCCCTGTTCGGATGCCGTGCGCAAATAGTACTGGCGCACCAAGCCATTGAAATTGATCGGCGAAGCGGTCCCAGCGTACCCCTCGTAATCCGTCACTTCCGGCACGGTTGCAAGGTAAGCACCAATGTCATGCAGCACACCGGCGGTTTGCTCCAGCGCCGTGCCTGTCGGCATATCCACAATGATCTGAAACTCGGATTTGTTGTCGAACGGCAGCATTTTCAACACCACCAGCTTGACCACACCCAGCGATACCGCCAGCAGCAATCCGGCCACAATTCCCAGCCACAGCTTGCGACGCGCCGGCTTGCCGTGCTCCCCATTCAGGAATGGGCCCAGGCGGTTGCGGAAGAAACGGGTCAGCGGCGTATCGCGCTCATCCCTCACCACGGCATGGTGCGCACCAGCTAAACGCAGCGCCAGCCACGGCGTGATCACAAACGCCACACCGAGAGAGATCAGCATACCCATGCTGGCATTGATCGGGATCGGGCTCATGTATGGCCCCATCAAACCGCTGACAAACGCCATGGGCAACAACGCGGCAATCACAGTCAGGGTCGCCAGGATGGTTGGGCTGCCCACCTCATCCACCGCTTCCGGAATGATCTCGGACAGCGGCTGGTGCTGGGCAAGTTCGCGGCGACGGTGGATGTTTTCCACCACGACAATCGCATCATCGACGAGGATACCAATCGAGAAAATCAATGCGAACAGGGAGACGCGATTCAGCGTAAAGCCGTATGCCCAAGAGGCAAACAGTGTCAGCGCCAGCGTCAGCGAAACTGCGATGCCGACAATCAGTGCCTCGCGTTTGCCCAGTGCGAGCCACACCAGCAGCACGACTGCCGATGTCGCGAAGATCAGTTTCTTGATCAGCTTCATCGCCTTGTCGTTTGCCGTCTCGCCATAATTTCGGGTCGTGGTGACACGTACATCCGACGGGATCACGCTGCCTTTCAATTCATCTACGCGCTTCAGCAGACGATCAGCCACCTCGACGGCATTCTCCCCCGGCTTCTTAGTCACCGCTACCGTGATCGCCCCGAACTCACCCTTGGCATGTATATCCTTGTCCGCGGCCGCCATGCCAGCCCCAAGCCAAACATAGCTGGAGGGCTGGTCCGCCCCGTCCTGGATATCGGCGACGTCGCGCAGGAATACCGGCTTGCCATCCACCACGCCCACCACGAGCTGGCTGACATCGTTGGCATTGCTCAGAAAGTTCCCGGTCTGCACCAGAACTTCGCGGTTGCTTTGCACCAGATTGCCTGCGCTGCGCGACATATTGGCCGCCTGCAATGCCGCCCTTACATCCTGCAACGACAGCTGGTGCGCGTTCAGTGCATCCGGATTCAATTGCACGCGAACAACATGCTGGGTAGCGCCAATCGTGTTGACTTCGCGCGTTCCCTTGACCCGCTTGAGTTCAGTCTCAATCGCATGCGCCACCTGAGTCAACCCCAGGCCACCGCTATCCTGATCGCGCCACAAGGTCAGCGCCAGCACCGGCACATCGTCAATCCCGCGCGCCTTGATGATGGGTGGTTCAACGCCCAGTGTCGGCGGCAACCAATCCGCATGCGAATGAATCACGTCATACAGCTTCACCAGCGAAGGAACATGGGCTTCCCCAACCTTGAACTGCACAGTCAGGATCGACATGCCAGGCTGCGACACGGAGTAGACATGATCCACGCCAGCAATCTGCGACAACACCTGCTCGGCTGGCGTCGAAACCGTGCGCGCCACATCCTGAGCAGAGGCGCCAGGATAAGCGATCATGACATTCGCCATCGTCACATTGATTTGCGGCTCCTCTTCGCGCGGGGTCACCAGCACGGCAAAGGTGCCCAGCAGCACCGCCACCAGCGCCAGCAATGGCGTCATTTGCGAATGCAGGAAAATTCTCGCGATGCGTCCGGAAATACCCATACCTCACCTCATCAGAAAGTGTTGTTGATCTACAAACGCACTTATTTGGACTGCTTGAGGCTCATGCCCGCCTTGACGGCATCGACAGCCACCCGCTCGCCAGGATTCAGGCCGGAAAGGATTTCAACCTCGTTTTCGGTTCCCTCATCGCTGGTCCGCACCTGGCGCAATGAAATAGCGCCCTTCTCATCGACCACGTACACAGCGACCACTTCCCCGCGATGTACCACCGCAGTGGCGGGCACCAGAAGCTTGCTGGTCTTGCCGATCTCGAAATGCGCCCGCGCAAACATGCCCGGATACAGCCCCTTCTCGTTATCCGGCAAAGTGACCTTCACTTGCGTGCTATGCGTGCGCATATCCGCTGCAGGCTGCACAACCACGGACGCCGCCTTGATCCAGCGCGACAACGATGGAACCTCAACGGTTACCTTGGGGTGCTGCCCGATATCTCCCATCTTGTATTGGGGAACACTGACAATGACTCGCATTTGCGATGGATCGAAGCCTGTCATCAGGGGCTTGCCCACCATGACCATCTCGCCCATTTCCACCATGCGCGCAGACACCACACCGCTGTATGGCGCAATGACTGAGGTATAGGAGCGCGCCAACGCCGACTGCTTCTCGCCTGCTGCGCTGGCGGCAGCCTGGGCTTGGGCCATCTTGTAATCGGACAACGCCTTATCCAGCGCCGACTGGCTGATGAATTTCTGCTCAAACAATTGCAACGAGCGCTCATAATTCAGCTTTGCGTTCTGCAGGGCAGCCTCAGCCTGGCGCAATTGCGCCTCGCTGCCGGCCAAGGCCTGGTCTGCTTCACTTTCGTCAATACGCAGGATGATCTGGCCTTTTTTCACATGATCGCCAATATCAAAATCGACTTCTTTGACACGCCCCGAGATTTGCGCCGAAACGGTAGACTGCCGGGTAGCCTCAACCACGCCTTCCGCACTGTATGTCTGAGCCACCTCACGATATTGCACCGGCACCGTCTCAAGCCCGGCTCCGGCATGAGCACTCATGCTCAGTTGAATCAACAATCCTGCAGCAATCCATCGCAAGTCAGTTTTCATGTCACCACCTAAATTGTCTGGTTAATACGGAGTTAATGAATATTAGTATATTCTAATATTCAAAATAAGGCAAGTCTTCCTTGGCGCAATTTACTCTTGATACCCAAGGAAGTCTAAACGATCAGACGGAGCAGAAAACGTCGCGCATCATGCCGACCAGCTTCAGCGTACGCGGATCGCCAATCCGGTAGAACACCCGATTGGCGTCCTTGCGGGTTGCCAGCACTTCTTTGTCACGCAAAATGGCCAGATGCTGGGAAATATTGCTTTGCGATGTCCCGACGCTGTCAACGATCTCCTGAACGCTCAACTCATCGCCCGCCAACACGCACAAAATTTTCAGACGTAAAGGATGAGCGATCGCCTTCATGGCCAAGGAAGCCTGCAAGATGTCTTCGTCTTTATCAATTAACTTGGCTGTCATTTCATGTCCCTAATATGTTTCCATCACGTCCAGGCCCCATACGCGACCTCAAATCGGATAAAATATATAGAAGGTGCATAGTGTGCATATTTTGCAGTAAATTAGCAACCACTGATATTTTGATCGATTGCCACATTCGACGTCCCGTAAGAAAGAACAACCCGCATGAAAATCACTCCCGTACTCCTGTTGATACTTGATGGATTCGGTTATCGCGAAGATACCGATTTCAATGCGGTTGCGCATGCCCGGAAACCGAACTGGGACAGATTATGGGAGACCAACCCGCATACACTGATCAATGCTTCCGAGCTACACGTGGGACTGCCGCGCGGACAAATGGGCAACTCGGAAGTGGGACACCTTAATATCGGCGCCGGCCGCATTGTTTACCAGGACCTGACCCGCGTTGATGTGGCGATCGAGGACGGTAGCTTTTACGCTAATTCGGCCCTTGCGGCGGCTGTTCAATCCGCAAAAGACAACCATTCGACCCTGCACATCCTGGGACTGCTATCCCCTGGCGGCGTCCATAGTCATGAAGCTCACATCCATGCCATGCTGGAACTGGCAAAGCGTAACGGACTTACCAAGGTTGCCATTCATGCTTTTCTTGACGGGCGCGACACCCCGCCACGCAGCGCGGCGCAGTCACTGCAGGCACTGCAGGCCAAATGCGACGAGTTGGGAATTGGCCGCATTGCAACGCTCTGCGGCCGTTTTTATGCGATGGATCGCGACAATCGCTGGGAGCGAGTTCAAGTCGCTTACGACTTGCTTACCACCGGCACCGCCCCTTTCAGTGCAGACTCCGCCCAGCAAGGCCTTGAACAGGCCTATGCGCGCGGCGAAAGCGACGAGTTCGTGCAGGCCACCGTCATTGGCGCCTCACAGCCGATGGCGGATGGCGACGCTGTCGTGTTCATGAATTTCCGTGCCGACCGGGCTCGCGAAATAACCCGCGCGCTGACCGATACTTCGTTCAACAGCTTCGCGCGCACGCGCTTCCCCAAGCTGGCGAATTACACAACGCTCAGCAGCTATGGTGAGGATTTCACCCTGCCGACGGCTTTCGCTCCCACCGCAATTCACAACTGCCTGGGCGAATACCTCGGCAACTTGGGATTGAAACAATTGCGTATTGCTGAAACCGAAAAATACGCGCATGTCACTTATTTCATGAACGGCGGAGTTGAGCAGCCCAATCCCGGCGAAGATCGCATCCTGGTTCCCTCACCCAAAGTGGCAACCTACGACTTGCAGCCGGAAATGAGCGCCTACGAAGTCACTGAAAAACTGGAGGCCGCAATCCTCAGTCGTCAATACCATGCCATTCTGTGCAATTATGCTAATGGCGACATGGTTGGTCATAGCGGCAATATGGATGCCGCAGTCAAGGCGGTCGAGGCGCTGGATGCCTGCATTGGCAGGGTTGTCGCCGCCATGCAGTCAATCGGTGGTGAAGTGCTGATTACGGCGGATCACGGCAATGCCGAGCAAATGCTGGATCGCTCAACCGCCCAGCCCCACACAGCCCATACGCTCAACCTGGTTCCGCTCGTCTACATCGGTCGTAAAGCCCAAATTGCTCACAGCGGTGCATTGCAGGACATCGCACCGACCCTGCTGAATATGATGGGCTTGCCGCAGCCCCCGGAAATGACGGGCAAATCTCTCATTGAAATCCTTTAGTCCCCCTGCAGCCCATGCGGCCCGGCATTTTGCCCCATCTCAGGCTGCAGCAAGCATGACAAGCCGCGTAACCAGCGCGCTGCTGTGCGCACTGTGCCTGCTTTCCGCAACAACCACGCATGCGACCCAACAGGATGATCTCGACAATTTGCGCAAGCGCATCCAGTCAATGCAACAGGAGTTTGAAAAAACCAGCGAATCAAAGTCCGAGGCCGCAGATGCGTTGCGGGAATCGGAGCGCGCCATCAGCACCAGCAACCGCAAGCTGCATGAATTGACGCAACAGCAGGCCGCTGCACGCCAGACCTTGTCCAGCCTGCAGCGGCAATCCACACAACTGGATAAAGACATTCAGGAAGAGCAAGCCCTGCTCAGCAAGCTGCTATACCAGCAATATCTCGGCGGCAAACAGGAATACCTCAAATTGCTGTTGAATAACCGCGACCCGAATCAGGTTGCCCGCGAGCTCCAGTATTATGACTATATCGCACGAAATCGTGCCTCCTGGTTGAATACGCTGCGCAAAAATTCGGAGAAGCTCCAGAATGTAACTACCGCCGCCGCCGCCAAAAGCCAGGAAATCTCATCACTGCAAGCCGAAGAGCAGCGCCAGCATGGTCAGCTCGAACGGGAAAAACAAAGTCGTCTCGATACCTTAAAAAAGTTTTCCCTGCAGCTCCGTCAGCAGCATCGCGAAATTGGCCGCTTGCAACACAATGAGAATCGTCTGTCGCAACTGGTCGAAAAACTCTCCCGCATGTTGGCGCCGCCCCAAAGCAGCAACACTCCGCACAATGAACGCCTGCCGGACAGCAATTTCGATGGCAAACCTTTTGCCAGCCTGAAAGGCAAACTGGCGCTCCCGCTCAAGGGCAGGATCACCAACCGGTTTGGGGAAAACCGCCCGGACAGCTCGCTTATATGGAAAGGCATTCTGCTCCGGGCCGACTCCGGCCAGCCGGTCAAAGCCATTGCCGCAGGTCGCGTCGTCTTTGCGGACTGGCTGCGCGGATTCGGAAACCTGCTGATCATCGACCATGGCAGCGGCTATATGAGTCTGTATGGCAATAATGAGTCCCTGTTCAAACAGGTTGGCGACATCGTCCATAGCGGAGAAAATGTCGCCTCGGTAGGCAATAGCGGCGGCAATGAGGAATCCGGTTTATACTTTGAACTGCGCTATGAGGGAAAACCCTTCGATCCGATGAAATGGGTCTCCCGTTAGGCACAGCAGCATGAAATATTAACGAAAGGTCGAGTATGCGTAGTCGTATTGAAAAATTTGGTTTGGTTGCCATCGGTCTCGTAGCCGGAATTTTTGTCAGCCTGCACTTCTCCGCCGTAGCCGAGAAAGATACGCTTGCGCCTTTGCCTGTCGAAGAGCTGCGCGCCTTCTCCGAAGTGTTCGGACGTATCAAGAGCGACTATGTTGAACCGGTCAGCGACAAGAAGCTGATCACTGAAGCCATCAACGGCATGCTGAGCGGCCTAGACCCGCACTCTGCCTATCTGGACGCCGATGCGTTCAAGGAGCTCCAGGTCGGTACCCAAGGTGAGTTCGGCGGGCTTGGCATTGAAGTGGGCATGGAAGACGGCCTGGTGAAAGTCATTTCCCCGATTGAAGACACCCCTGCCTACACCGCAGGCATCAAAAGCGGCGACCTCATTATCAAGCTGGACGACACCCTTGTTAAAGGGCTCTCACTGAATGATGCCGTAAAGCGCATGCGCGGCAAACCCGGCAGCAAGATTGTGCTGACCATTTTGCGCAAAGGCACGCCGCGCCCCTTCAGCGTGACTGTGACCCGCGCAGTCATCAAAGTGCAAAGCGTCAAATCCAAACTGGTTGAACCTGGCTATGCCTACGCCCGCATCACCCAGTTTCAGGAACATACCGGCGAAAACCTCGCCACTGCACTGGAAAACATGTACAAGCAAAGCAATGGCAACCTGAATGGCATCGTACTTGATCTGCGCAACGACCCGGGCGGCCTGCTGACTGCAGCCGTCGGTGTTTCAGCGGCGTTCCTGCCGAAAGACTCGCTTGTTGTTTATACCGAGGGACGGACGGAGGATGCTCAAATGCGCCTGACTGCCACCCCGGAAAACTATCTGCGCGGCAACGGCTCCAACGATTACCTGAAAGAGCTTCCAGCCGCATTCAAGACCCTGCCGCTAGTCGTGCTGGTCAACGGCGGCTCTGCATCGGCCTCTGAAATCGTCTCCGGCGCTCTGCAAGACCACAAACGCGCTGTCATCATGGGCACCCAGACATTCGGCAAAGGCTCAGTTCAAACCATTCTGCCATTGGGTAACAATACTGCGATCAAGCTGACTACTGCCCGCTATTACACGCCCAGCGGCCGTTCCATTCAGGCTAAAGGCATTGAGCCGGACATCGTGGTTGATGATCCGGCTACAGCCGGAATTGAGGGGGGATTGCGCCTGCGCGAGGCCGACCTCGACCACCACCTGACCAACGATCAACAATCCGACGCCAAGTCCGAAAGCGCTCCACCGAAGCTGAATAGCAAGGTGCCCGCCAAGTCCAAAGATGGTGAATCTCAAAAGATTGAAATGGCTGAATTCGGCAGTAAGAGCGATTATCAGTTGAACCAGGCACTGAACCTGCTGAAAGGAATGAATATCCTGCACGGGAAATAACCATGAACCCATTTGAGCTGCTCAAGAAACGTGAATTGATTTTCTCTGACGATCCGTCATGCCAGGTTGAGCAGGCGTACCTCCTGCTCACCAGCATCGAAAATCTGCGCGTTGAACGCAGCAATCAGCCCAATGCGTTGATCATTCACTACAGCCTTGAACACTATTCACACGAAGCCCTTGAGAGAGCCCTCATCAAGGAGGGTTTCCGCTTCAAGGAAAGCTGGTTCGATATAATCCACAAACATCTCGTACACTACTGCGAGGATGTGCAAAAGCATAACCTTGATATTCCCGAACACCATACAAAAAAGAATGAATCCGAGGTATTTGCCAAAGCCTACGAAAAGCATCCGCACGGCAATCATGACGACACCCCGCCCGAGCTGCGCGAGTACAAATAAAATGCAGCATGGATGATCAGCAACTCCTGCGTTATAGCCGCCATATTCTGCTTCCGGAAATCGGTATCAACGGTCAGGAGCGCATCTGTAAAGCGCGCGTTCTGGTAATTGGCGCCGGCGGCCTCGGATCCCCTGTTGCAATGTATCTTGCGGCTAGCGGTGTTGGTCACATCACTTTGTGCGACCACGATAAGGTTGACCTGACCAACCTGCAGCGCCAGATATTGCACTCTACCAGCCGCGCTGGATTCAACAAGGCAGAATCTGGCGCATTAACCCTCGCTGACATCAACCCGCACATTACACTCCAGCCTGTTCCTCTGCGCATTGCCGACAAAGAACTTGAGCTGGAAGTGACCCGTCACGACGTAATAGTCGATTGCAGCGACAATTTCGCCACGCGCTATGCTCTCAATAAGGCTTGTCGACTGCATAATGTCCCGTTGGTCTCTGGTGCCGCCATACGCTTCTCAGGGCAAGTC
This sequence comes from Pseudomonadota bacterium, assembly GCA_021848465.1. Lineage (GTDB taxonomy): Bacteria > Pseudomonadota > Gammaproteobacteria > Burkholderiales > Gallionellaceae > JAJZUP01. Next base: position 490 of record JAJZUP010000004.1, on the reverse strand, counting down.
AGCGTGTTCGATTTTCGCCAACCAAAAGCTCCGTGCTACAACTGCCTGTACCCGGAGGATAGCGAAACAGATGAAGAGCGCTGCGCCACCATGGGTGTATTTGCCCCGCTCGTAGGCATTATTGGCAGCATTCAGGCATGCGAAACCCTAAAGCTCTTGGCGCAAATACCCGGTACGCTCCATAGCCGCCTGCTGCTGCTGGATGCAAAGGTCATGGAGCCGCGCGTGATCAGACTGCATCAAGATCCCTCCTGCAAGGTATGTAGCAGATTGTCTGCCTGACCCTCCTGTGTTTACGAGCTGATTTGCAGCAAGATCGAACTGCTCTAGATTGGTAGTTATAAATCAAAACGCCCTGGCAATTCTGGCGGGGTGTTTTGATTTCCAAGGAGTCTGACGATGACCTACTTTGGTTCCAGCCGTCCCGTTGGGACTTAACATTCGCTGAGCTAAAACAATATGCTGCCAAGCAGCATATTGCGGCGCAGAC
>JAJZUP010000001.1 GCA_021848465.1 Pseudomonadota bacterium | reverse complement strand
GAAGCTAAACATCAAACTTAACCCCAATACACATACCCACACTAATCGGTTGTTTTATTTAACTTTTAAAGAGCTTCTGCTTCTTTGCTTTGCAGCCTTGGCTGCGAAGAGGTGCGCATTATATAGATTGATTCGAGGAGGTCAAGCACTTTGTTAAAAAAATTTTGCGGTGTTGTTGCGAAGAGATGAAAAGTACAATGTCCACAGTTTGAAACAGACTGTATCGACACGTATTTTTCATGGCACTCATACTTGGCATCGAATCTTCCTGCGACGAAACCGGCATCGCCCTCTATCACACCGAGCGCGGCCTGCTCGCGCATACATTGCACTCGCAGATCGCATTACATAATGAATATGGCGGCGTCGTACCGGAACTCGCCTCACGCGACCACGTGCGCCACATATCGCCCCTCATCCGCGCGGCACTTAGCAAAGCCAACTGCACCTTGCCGGATATTGATGCCATCGCCTACACCCAAGGGCCAGGACTCGGCGGAGCGCTGCTGGTCGGCGCCAGTGTCGCCAATGCATTGGCTTATGCCCTCGGCATTCCCACCATCCCCGTACATCATCTGGAAGGCCACCTGCTCTCCCCCCTGCTGTCCACCCCGGCCCCAGAATTCCCATTTGTGGCCCTGCTTGTCTCAGGCGGTCACACACAACTCATGCGCGTGGACAGCGTCGGGCAATACAGCCTGCTCGGCGAAACCCTGGACGACGCCGCCGGCGAAGCCTTCGACAAAAGCGCCAAGCTGCTTGGCTTGGACTACCCCGGTGGCGCGCTGCTCTCGCGCCTCGCCCAGCGCGGAACGCCCGGCCGCATCAAACTGCCGCGCCCGATGCTACATAGTGGAGATTTCGATTTCAGCTTCAGCGGCCTGAAAACAGCCGTGCTGCTGGCCGTACAGCAAAATGACACTGATGAGCAGACCCGTGCCGATATTGCCCATGCCGTACAGTCCGCAATCGTCGACGTGCTCGCCAGCAAAGCCCTGAGCGCACTCAAACACAGCGGATTAAAGCAACTCGTCGTAGCCGGCGGCGTCGGCGCCAACCAGCAATTGCGCGCACAGCTCAACCAAGCCGCGCAGCAACGCAACTTCAAAGTATTCTATCCAGACTTGGAATTCTGCACCGACAATGGTGCAATGATCGCTTTTGCCGGCGCAGCCCGGCTGCAGCATGCACGGCGCGATTACCGCTTCGACATCAAACCGCGCTGGGACTTACAACAGATCAACCACGCAAGTTAAGGACGGCGGCATAGCGCAGCCCCCCCGCCATTCCGCTCACGCCTTCTTCTTGCTGCCGATCTTCGACTCCTGCCCGATCAGCAAATTGCGGATATTGCTCTTATGACGCCAGATCAGCATCAGCGACATCACCAGCACCGCCAAAGTCCAGCTCGTCGGCAGACTCAGCAACCACGCGATCACCGGCGCAACGAAAGCCGCCACCAGCGCGGAAAGTGACGAGTAGCGAAACACCGCAGCCATCAGCACCCAGACCCCCAGTACCGCCAGCCCCAGCCACACACTCAATGCCAGCAGCACCCCGAGCGCGGTTGCCACCCCCTTACCGCCCTTGAACTTCAGGAACACCGGGAACAGATGTCCGAAGAACACCGCCATCGCCACATCCGCCACCAGCACAGTCGCATGACCATCCTGCGGCGCAAAATGCTGCGCCAACAACACCGCCACCGTCCCCTTGGCCGCATCGCCCAGCAAAGTCAGCGCGGCAGCCAGCTTCTTGCCGCTGCGCAACACATTCGTCGCCCCCGGATTGCCGGAACCATAAGTGCGCGGATCGGCCAGACCAAACGCCTTGCTCATCAAAACCGCAAAAGAAACCGAGCCCAACAAATACGCACAAATCACAAAAACTAGGGTCATCATCTGGAATACCTTAAAATGCGAGCCGCGGATTCTACTTGAAACCCCCAAAGCGACAAAATAGCGACCGGCAATTCAACAGCATAACTCACCAAACATGGACATCATCTTCCTGCGCGAACTCAAGATCGACACCCTCATCGGCGTATACGAATGGGAAAAGCGCGTACCGCAAACCCTGCAGATCGACCTCGACATCGCCCTGCCCAGCAGCCGCGCCTGCGCAACCGACAACATCGACGACGCATTGAACTACGCCGACATCGTGCGCCGCATCCAGGACGAACTCGCCAACCGCCACTTCAACCTGCTAGAAGCGCTGGCCGAACACATCGCACAGATTCTATTGAACGACTTTAAAGCGCCGTGGGCAAAAGTCAGCGTGGCAAAACTGCAAGCCATCCGGGGCAGCAAGATGGTAGGGATCAGCATTGAACGCGGGCAGGTGAAATAACCGGCCCCCGAGGGGTGTCAGACAGCAGCTATCGGCGCGTTACCTTGCGCAACACACTCATAACAAGCGGGATGACTAATCCACTCAGCGCATAAATCGCCACCCACGGATCGATCAGGTAATCCCACAGGTTATTGGATTCATACCAGCCCACGCTCCAGGCCAGCGTAGCCAAGGCGAGCGCCAGCACCAGCAATGTCTGTTTCTTGCGCCAGGCCAATAAGGCGAGCGCCAGCAAGGCGGCGATGAGCCAGACGTTGCCGAAGCCGAGACGGTATGGATCAAACATGCCGAGGCCCAATGCGAACGGGTACAGCAGCACGGCCGCCAGTGCGGCAAAGCTACGCAACACGGCACTTTGCGCGCAAGTCGCCCGCACCGGGGGCAGCACTTCAAAAGCGCGGCACATGCCGCAGCCCAGCAGCACCAGCGAGACAAAGCTCAAGTCGCCGCTCAGCCCGCGCACATATTCGAGTGCGGACAGCGCACCGAACGGCGTCGCCAATACGCCCAGCACGGCCAGTGCAAACACCAGCTTGAACCGCGCCTGCAACCGCGCGACGCCGGGCAGGCGCACTGCCGCAGCCAGCAGCGCGAGTGCAATGCCTGCCAATCCGGTGAGGTCAGTGAAGTTCGGCATGGGGTAAGTCCTTCATGCGTTCATCGAGCCAGGCCTGGTTGAAACGCACGTGTTTGATGAACGCGCGATTCCAGGTGTAGAGCAGATCGAATTCGCCGTTGCGTGTACGAATCAGGTAAGGATAGGAAAACTCATAGCGGCAGCGCCCCTCCTTGCAGGCCGCGCGACGCGCCGAGTCGACATACGCCGCCGGCTGTGCGACTGCACTCGCATCGCTCTGCGCCGCCAGCGTTCGCACATTCGCGACGTAGGCGGCCTCTTGTGGCTGCGCAGTTGCCGCCTGCTGGTCTTCGAGGCGCTGCAATTCGCGCCAATTTGCGCCGCCATCCGCAGACACCATCAGCGACAAGGTGTCGCGGCCATGTTCCTGGTTATTCAGCACGGCCAGCAAGTTGCCGCCCGGCACGGCCACTCCGGTTACTGCCGCATCCGGGTTATGCATGGTCAGCTTCTGCGGCGCGCTCCAGTGCCGCCCGGCATCCTGCGTGGTCACGCCCACTACGTTGAACGATGCGGCGCTGCCCGCATAACGCATCAACACGCGCGCCACCTGCTCGCCCTGCACCAGCACCACCGGCTGCAAAGTGCCCTGCCCGCCCGCAGCCAGGCGCTGCTTGTCGAGCACCCTGCCGGTTGCATCCAGACGCAGGATCTCGCCGAACTTGCTGATGAATTCGTGGTACACCGGCACCCCCAGCGTACCGTCACCGTACAGGAACGGCGTGCCTTTCACCAGGGTGCTGATATTCAGGAACGGCGAAGTGACCAACCGGCGCGGCGCACTCCAGCTTGCGCCCTCGTCATGTGAAACCGCGGTCGCCAGCGCGCTGCCCGCCCAGCCGCCCACCGACACGGTGACATAGATCATGCGCAGGCTGCCGTCGGCGACACGCACCACCACCGGATTACCCAGCTTGGCGATAAAACGATGCAGCGCCTGCTGGGTGCGCGCGCGCGTCATCGCCACCGTCTCGCCGCCCCACAATCTGCTTGCCGGGTCAAACACCGCGCTGTGGATGCTCACGTCCGCAGCGCCCTCGTGGCTGCCGGAAAACCAGAAGGCACGGATGCGACCGTCCTTGAGCTCGACCGCAGAAGCCGCATGCACCTGCACGCCTTGCTGCGACGAAGCGAAATGCGTTTCGAAAAGCGGTGCGTCGGGAGCGATTGCAAACGGGGCTGGCGCCTGGAAATTCGGCGTACCGGGACGCAGCTCCTGCTTGATGAATGCACCGGCGAACGCGACCGCAATCAAGCCAGGCAGGAACCAGCCCGCGCGGCGCATCAGCGACACCCTTCCTGCTGCGGGGCAAAACCGGTCTGCGGCGATTCCACCAGCCACTCGCGCGCAAACAATTGCTGGAATACTTCGCCCGCGAGAATGCGGCGGATTTCTTCCGGCGTGTGGCGGCTGCGGATTTCCAGACGCTCGCCGATCACCTTGCAGCCGCTGCACTGCTCATGCAGCGGCAATTGCACTGCAAACAACTTGTATTTGCCGGACAACTCCGCCACGCCTTGCGGCGGCAACGAGAAATAGCCATGCACATGCGCGCCCGGCAACAGGAAGCGGTAGCCCTCATCCACCGCGCGGAAATTGCACGGCGTCCACACATCCTTGCCTTGTGCGTAGCGTTGCGCTTCCGCACTGAAGTTGCCGGGCGCGCCATCAAACGGTCGCAGGAATGCGGCCAGCACCAGCAGCACCAGCAACGCCACCACGTTCACCAGCCCACGCGTGTAGCGAGCCCAGAAAATTCCCACAAGCGTCAGCACGCCTGCGACAACCAGCAACAGCCAGTACCACACGGCATACAGCGCCTCGCCCGGAAACTCGTGATGCAAGCGCCAGGACAGGAAGCCGATCAGCCCGAGCATGAAGGCGGCAAACAGCAAGGTGCCGACAAACGCCATGCGGTTGATGCGCTGCCAGTTCAGTGCGCACAGCACCGCCAGCCCCGGCATCGCCTCCAGCAGGTAACGCGCCGTGCGCTGGCTCGGCAGGCTGAACACGATGAACAGCACCACCATCCAGATCCACAGCATTTTTTCTGCATCGCCGAGCAGGTTGCGGCGGCGGTACGCATTCCAGAACAGCGCGATCACCGGAAAGGCCAGCAAGCCGGCATTCATCGGGTAGCCCACCAGCAGCGCCCAGACACTGCTGCCGCCCCACAACAGGGTAGCCAGGTAGCTGGTGTGTCCGGGGTCGAATTTGCCGGCATTCTCGCCGATCACGAATTCGCGCCACACCGCTTGCGGATCGGGGTCGAACACGAACCACAGACTGAAAATGCCCAGCGCCACCACAACCGTAAGAGCCACTTTCCACGAGTCGCGTTGCAGGAAGGCCTTGAAGCGGTAGTTGCGCTGGTGCAGATACCACCAGGACAGCGCAAACGCCACCGGCGCCACCAGCGCAAACGATTTGTACAGCAGGCCGATGCCCACCTCCACGCCCAGCAGCAGCGGAATGTTCAGACGCGAGTCGAATGCGCTGGAGCGCCAGTAAAGCAGCGTGAAAAACGGCAGGAAGAACCAGAACACCTCGGCCGGGTTGACCAGGAACGGCCGCCCGAACCGGTAGGTGCTGAAAAAAGCGAGGAAGGTCAGCGCCGCGATGAAGCCGGTCTCCTGTGCTTCATATGGCGCACCACCCTGGTTGCGGACCACGCGCGCCGCCAGCAGAAACACCAGCAGCGCTGTCAGCAGTGTGTAGATCACGCTCGGGTAGCGCAGGTTCCACCAGGTCCAGTGCTTGCCCCAGTCCGTCGCAACAATCCCCTGCCAGAACAGCAGCGGCGGCTTGGTGTTGCGCATCTCGTGCAGCTCGGACTGCAACGGCAGCCAGTGGCCGCTCGCGGCGGTCAGGCGCGTGATGTGCGCATAGGGAAACTCATCGCCGTTCTTCGGTATATGCGGACTGTCCAGCCCATAGAAATAGGTGAATACCGCCAACAGCACAGCCAGCACATATCCGGTCAGGCGTAGCGGATTCATTGGCCGGCTACTCCCTGTCCCGGTGCGCTTCGGCATGGTGCGTCATCTTCACACGGCCGAAGGTCCAGATGTCGTTCAGCAGGAAATTGAGCACACTGGTGAACACGATCGCGATGAAGTTGGCAATCATGTAGTAGATATGCGGCGCCAGCAGGTTGGTGAAGATGATTTGCAGCGCGATGCTGAGCCCGCAGGACAGGGTGTACTGGCCGAACTGCACCAGCCACGGACGGTCATAGTGCTGCTTGCGGTCGGCCCAGGTCCACAACCGGTTCCAGAAAAAATTGTTCAGCGTGGCAAAGAATATCGCCATTCCGAGCGACAGGTTGAGCCCCAGCCAATTGACCTCGCCGGGCACATGCGACACATGGAAAACATATTCCTGCGCCACATACAACACGCCCTGGTTGACCACAATGCCGGAGACCCCGACGGTGCCGAACTTCAGGAAGCGTCTCGAAAACACGCGTCGCAACAGCGAAGCGGTGTGCATGCGCAGGTTGAGGCCCGACCTCATGCGGCCGGCCCTGCCGCCAGCAATTCGCGCGCGCGCGCCAGCACCTGTTGCGGTGTAATCAACTTGAGGCACTGGTTGTTGCCGTCGCATGCCGAGTTGCGATGGTTGTAGGCGGTCAGGCAGGGAGAACAGGACAACGCCGTGTACAGGCAATGGATGTTCGGCGCCAGCGGGCTATACAGCGCCGGGGTTTCCGGCCCGAAAAACACCAGCGTCGGCAAACGCGTCAGCGCGGAAAACTGCCCCGGGCCGCCGTCGTTGGTCACCAGCAGGTCGGCGTGATTGAAAATTGCCAGCAAGTGGCGCACCGATTTGGTGTAGCCGGTGAGGTCGATGCAATCGGTGTGTGCGCAGTGCGCCACGATCTGCTGCGCCAGCGGCTTCGCTTCCGGCAGGCCGATCAGCGCCACGGCGCAACCGTCGCGCAGCAGGTCAGCGCACAACTGTTTGTAGTATTCCGGCGGCCAGGCGCGGATCGGCAGAATGCCACCGTCCGGATACACCAGCACCAGCTTCTTGCCGACCAGCATCGGGAAATCGGCATGCAGCTTTTCCTTTACCTGCGCCAACTCGCCCGGCTCGAATTGCAACAGCGGCGGCGCGGACAATTCGGCCGCCACGCCTTTCGCAATCGGCGTACCGCTCGACTCGATCGCCGCCACCATGGTCAGGAATTGCTGGGACAAATGGCGGTACGGGTTATACATCACCGGGTGGGTGATGAAATCGCCCCGATACAAACCCTCCTGGGTATGCGGATGAAAGCCCACACGCAACGGCGCGCCGGACAGGTAGGAGAAAATACTGCTGACGCGCGAAAACAACTCGCAGTCGATTACCACGTCGAACTTGAGGCCGCGCATCGTGCGCAGGGCATGCAGGATATCCGAAACAAATTCGCCGAGCGATTTGTCGTTCAGGGTGATCACGTGGTCGCGCGGCATCACATTGAGCAGGTCGAGCACTTCGCGGTTTTTCTTGAACATCAGGATATGCAGCGTAGCGCCAGGGTATTGGGCGCGCAGCCTGGCGAACATGGGCTCCGCCAGTACCAGGCTACCCATCTCGGACAGCAGGATGATCAGGATGCGCTTGGGAGGACCGTCCAGCCTGCGGCTGCCGAACAGCCCGCCGCGCAAGCGCTCAAACCAGGAAAGCAGCTTGCAGATCGGTACACCCGCTATACGGTCAACCGCCCGTTGAAAATTGATATTCAAATGAAACGTCCAATCACTTTAAGAAGCGGGCCGAAACCCTCACCCAAGGCGATAAAACAAGGCCCTGCGGCGGCCGGCATTATCGGTTAAAGCGCCCGATTCAACAAGTACGGCGCTGCGCGGCACGCTTCACAATTATTAACATCCGCGGCACCCGAAGATGCTGGCGTGCGTGCATGCGGTCACACCCGATTCGCGGCTGAAGCCGCTCCCACAGGAGCGGCGCATTTCGTGGGAGCGGCTTCAGCCGCGAAAGCATTCCATCCCCACCGTCACCGGCGCGCCGCTCACCCTCTGGGATGATGTTTCGCATGCAGCGCTTTCAGGCGTTCGCGCGCGACATGGGTATAGATTTGCGTCGTCGAAATATCGGCATGACCGAGCAGCATCTGCACCACGCGCAAGTCCGCGCCGTGATTCAGCAGGTGCGTAGCGAAGGCATGGCGCAAGGTATGTGGTGACAACGGTTTGTGCACCCCGCCCAGCTTCGCATGCTTCTTGATCAGGTACCAGAACATCTGGCGCGTCATGCCCTCGCCGCGCTGCGTCACGAACAGGGCATCGCTGATCTGTCCGCCCAGCAACAACGGGCGCGCCTCGGCGAGATAACGCTTGAGCCAGTCCAGCGCCTCCTCGCCCAGCGGCACCAGCCGCTCCTTGCTGCCCTTGCCCATCACGCGCACCACTCCCATGTCCAGGCTGACCTGGGCAATCTTCAGGCCGACCAGTTCGGACACGCGCAAACCGCTGGCATACAACACCTCCAGCATGGTGCGGTCGCGCAGCCCGAGCGGGGCCTGCACATCCGGCGCGCCCAGCAACTGTTCGACATCTTCCTCGGTCAGGCTCTTGGGCAGCGAGCGCGGCAGCTTCGGAGTATCGATCTGCAAGGTGGGGTCCGCGCTGACGCGGTTCTGCCGCAACAGGTAGCGGTACAGGCGTTTGAGACTGGAAATGGCGCGGGAGGTCGAGGTGGCCTTGGCCTTTTGCTCACTCATCAGGTAAGCGAGGAAGCCTTGCATATCGGCCTGGGTTGCCTGCAGGATGGATGCCACGCCGCGCTGCGCGGACAACCATGCGGAAAATTTGTTCAGGTCGCGGCGGTAGCTGTCCAGCGTATTGCGCGAAAGTCCATCCTCCAGCCACAGTGCATCACAGAACTCATCCAGCAGTTCAGCGTTGTTCATGCGCCAGCAGCCAGCGTTTGATATCGACCGCACCGTGATCGGCGCGATGCATGAAACCGCCCAGCCCGGCCTTGCCCACCACGCGGTGACAAGGAATCACAAGCGGCACCGGATTGCTGCCACAGGCCTGCCCCACGGCGCGCGCACTGGAACCGATCTCGGTTGCCAGGTCGCCATAGCTGAGGGTTTGCCCGCGCGGGATCACTCGCATCATGTGCCAGACCCGAAGCTGGTGTTCCGTGCCGTCCAGCTGCAGCGGCAGATCGAACCGGAAATCCGGGTTGGCGAGGTAGGCATCCAGTTGTGCGCAGGCCTGTTTCGCCAAGGCATTGCGCGCACCATGCTTGCGCACGCTGGAGGCAAGGAAGTCAATGCCATGCACGGCGTCATCCGAACAACGGATGCCGAGCTTTCCAAACGGAGCTGAGTAAATGGCCTGATATTCCATCCGCGCATGATAACCCAGGCGGCCTCATACCACGAGGGCGACAGGGATAAATCCCATAAAAAAACCGGGGGCCGAAGCCCCCGGTTTCTGCCACCGCCCGCAACATGCCAATCCGGCATACTGGCAGGCAATGTTTTTTTGTTCCGACATCACGCCCGCTAACGCGGGCATGAGTCTTCTCTGAAAACTCAGCTAGCCGCTTTGGCTGTGAGTTTTTAGTTCCGACATCACACCCGCTGATGCGGGCATGAGTCTTCTCTGAAAACTCAGCTAGCCGCTTTGGCTGTGAGTTTTTCCTTGATACGGGCGGATTTGCCGGAACGCTCGCGCAGGTAGTACAGCTTGGCGCGACGCACATCACCCCTGCGCTTCACTTCGATGTTGGCGATAGATGGGGAGTAGGTCTGGAAGGTACGTTCCACGCCTTCGCCGGAAGAAACCTTACGCACGATGAAGGATGAGTTCAGACCACGGTTGCGCTTGGCAATCACCACGCCTTCATAAGCCTGCACGCGCTTCTTGTCGCCTTCCACCACGTTCACGCTCACCAGCACAGTGTCGCCGGGTGCGAAGTTGGGGACGGTCTTGCCCAAGCGGGCGATTTCTTCTTTTTCCAGTTGTGCAATCAGGTTCATTTCGTTTCCTCTTGTTGTACGGAAGCCTGTTCCTGCTGGTACTCTGCCAGTAGCCGAGCTTCCTGTTTAGTCAACTGGCGCTGGGCCAGCAAATCCGGGCGACGTTCCGCAGTACGACCTAACGACTGCTTCAATCGCCACTTCTCTATTTCGGCGTGATGCCCCGACATCAATACCGCCGGGACGCCCTCGCCGTCATATATTTCCGGGCGCGTGTAGTGCGGACAATCCAGCAGGCCATCCACGAACGAATCCTGTTCTGCGGAATCGGCATCGCCCAACACACCGGGCAACTGCCGCACCATGCTGTCCATCAGCACCATTGCTGCCAGTTCGCCACCGGACAACACATAGTCGCCGATGGAAATCTCTTCATCCACATGCCGCCGGATCAGGCGTTCATCGACGCCCTCGTAGCGGCTCGCCAGCAGGATCAACCCGCCTTCGCGCGCCAGCAACTCCTTCACCACCGCGTCGGTGAGCGGCCGACCTTGCGGCGAAAGGTGTATCACCCGACTCGGGCCAACACCTGCTGCTGCCTGTGCTGCTTTCGCTGCACTGATCGCGCGCGCCAGCGGCTCAACCAGCATCACCATGCCGGGGCCGCCGCCGAAAGGCCGGTCATCCACCGTGCGGTGATTGTCAGACGTAAACTCACGCGGATTCCACGTCTGCAACTGAAACTTGCCCTGCTCCGCCGCGCGTCGCGTCACCCCGTATTGGGTGAGCGCGCCGAACATTTCGGGAAACAGTGTGATTACATCAAATCTCATCTTTGCGCAGCCCCAGACAACCTGAAGCACAGTGGCGCCCGTTGCCGCAATACGCCTTCAGTAATCCGCCAGCCAATCGACACGAATCACTCTTTGCTGGGAGTCAACGTGCAGAATCACGCTCGCGATGAAGGGGATCAGGATTTCCCGGCCCTGTGCGTCGCGCACCTCCAGCACATCGTTGGCGCCGGTTTCCAGCAGATTTTCCACTGTACCCAGCAACTCTTCCGCCGGCCCGACCACGCGCATACCGATCAGGTCGGCCCAGTAGTATTCGCCTTCTTCTGCCTGCGGCAGGCTGTCGCGCGGCACCGCAACCAACAGCCCCTTGCATCTTTCCGCAGCCGTGCGGTCGTCTACGCCTTGCAGCCTGGCAACCAGCACCTTGCTGTGCACATTTGCTTCGAGCACCTCCAGCTTGCGCCAGGGTTGTGCTTCGTTGCCCACATACCAGTCGTCAAAATCAAGCAGGCTGTCGAGATACTCGGTAAAGGTCTGCACCTTGACCCAGCCCTGGATGCCGTATGCCCCGACGATACGCCCCATGACGACCATGGGGTCAGTGCTATCAGGCCTTGGCTGCTGCACTCGCGCGCTTCACCAGCTTGGCAACGGCGTCGCTCAATTGCGCGCCGCGATCCTGCCAATGGGAAACACGGTCCAGTTGCAAGCGCAGACCATCAGCGCTGCCTTCCGGAGCCAGAGGATTGAAGAAGCCTACGCGCTCGATGAAACGGCCATCGCGACGATTGCGCGAATCAGCTACGACCACGTTGTAGAACGGACGATTCTTAGAACCGCCACGAGACATACGAATGATTACCATATCAAAAACCCGATGAATTGTTTATCTGGACTAAGCCAAAGGGCGCGAATTCTACGACAGAAGCCGAAGAAAAGGCAAGCGCGCGAACAACATAGCCTGAAAATAGCGCGGCCATCCGGCTTACCGGCATTTGACAGCGGGCGCCGCGCTGCCTACAGTGCCGCGCCCGGCCTTGCCTATATATATGATGAAACTGCCCGCCCGCTTTTGCGCTTTGCTGCTGCTATCGCTTGCCCGGCACACTGCCGCCGCACCCGATCTGCAAGACTGCGCGGACATGCGCGACAAGGCCGCACCTGCCGCCGAGCTGGACTGCTACCGCCAGGCCACCGTACAACCGGCCCCACCCAAAGCGCTGCTGCAATCCCGTGCTTCCGGGCTGGCCGAAGAGTGGGCGCCGAGCAACGCCCCGCTGGCGGTCTACAAACAGAATTACGTTCTGGTGTACTCGTACTCGTCCTCCACCAACAACGCGCCCACCAGCCCCAACCCGCAAAACCAGGTAACCACGCCCGTCGTACTGGACAATCGCGATCTCAAATTCCAGTTCAGCATCAAGCACGACCTGGCCGATTTCGACCGTTTCGGCTCGCTCTGGTTCGGCTACACCCAGCAATCGTTCTGGCAGATGTACGACGCCGCCAACTCGCGCCCGTTCCGCGAAAACAACTATGAACCGGAACTGATCTACTCGATCCGCCCAAATGACCTGATCACGAAACTCGACATCAACCCCAGCATCGTGAATATCGGCGTCGTGCACCAGTCCAACGGCCAATCCAACCCGCGCTCGCGCAGCTGGAACCGCGTCTACATCCAGCCCGGCATCGAGCACAACTATGGCGGCGACCACCGCCTGGTGGTGCTGGCGCGCTGGTGGGAACGCATCAAGGAAGACCCGGCCACCGACGACAATCCGGACATTTCCGACTACATGGGTAACGGCGACCTCGAAGTACGCTACTCGCAAAACAGCCTGTGGGAAGTTGCCGCCCTCGCCCGCACTCGCGCCATCCAGATCGACATCTCGGTGCCGTGGACCGCCTGGCGCCTGCTCACGCTGGCGTCACCCGGCGAGCACAACACCAATATTCACCTGCAATACTTCAACGGCTACGGCGACAGCCTGATCGACTACAACCATCCGCACGAAACCTGGGGCATCGGCCTCTCATTCCCGTTCAATTGAAATCGAACCTATTCGGGTAGCTAGGTTCGCCCACGCGCACTTTCGGCAACAATCCGGCCCATCGCTGCCTTGCCAGCCTCACGCAATTGCCCGATAAACCGATGTCAAAACTACTCGACGACCTGGAACATTTCGAAGCCCTGTTACTAGCCATTCCCGACGCCCGGCACCGCCTCGTGCCACTATTTGAATACCTCGTTGCCAGCGAAGCAAAGGTGGTCGCCACCCTGAAAGCCGCCAAGGAGGGACGCGTCAGCCCACTCTCTGCGGCCAATGCCGCCGCGCAGACGACCGGCACTGCGCCTTATGAGCTGCACACGCCAACGGCGACTGCAACAACGCCAACCTCCCCGCGACTCCAGGCGACCAGCGTTAGCGACACCACGCTTGCCGACAGCGAAGTGCATCTCGAGTTCGGCATGGCGTTGTACTGGCTGCACCATCCGACGCTCGAACACGCCGGCCTGCTGCAAACCAACCGCACCCATGCCCTGGTGCTGCGCGCGCTGCAACACCTCGCACCGCCCAGCCGGATGGACTACGACCTTGCCGCCGAACTGGGTGGCAACCCGTACAACATCGGCTATGTCGCCGCCGACGGCACCCTGTTCACCCTCGGCAAATACGCCATGCTCGATCCGCACTGGATCCTGCCGATCATCAACTACGCAATCAACCTGCTCGACCCGGCCAGCCTCTACGCCCCCTTCCCGACCACGCCCTATACCGCCACGATCGATGCCAACATCCCGGCCATCCGCATCGCCATGCTCGGCGACTGGGGCACCGGCGTGTACGACGCCAACTACGCCGGCAAAGGCCCCGCCGCCGCCGTCATGCAAGCCATCAAGGGATTGCAGCCCGACTACGTCGTGCACCTCGGCGACGTGTACTACAGCGGCACCGCCAACCGCCACCCCGAGCACGAAGAGCAGGACAACTTCCTCAATATGTGGGATACCGGAACGGCCGCGCAAACCAGCTTCGCGCTCAACTCCAACCACGAAAAATACGGCGCGGAAAAGGGGCTGATCGGCATTGCGCTGAACAACGGCACGCCGTTTTCGCACCAGCGCGGCACCACCTACTTCGGCCTGCAATACGGCAAGTGGGTCATCCTCGGACTGGACAGCGCCTACTTCGACCCCTCCACGCTGTACCTGCAAGGCGCGCTGGGCGACACCGGCAACACCCAGCAACAGGCCTTCATCCAGTCCACCTTCGGCAACCTGGCGGGCCGCAAAGTGCTGACCATGACGCACCACAGCCCGATGAGCTTCGACGGCAACAGCATCACCCCCAACAGCAAAGCCGGCACCACGTTATGGGACGGCATGCACTCCACCCTGGGCGGCCGCGCCCCCGATGTCTGGTACTGGGGGCACATCCACCTCGGCGCCGCCTACAACCCCAACTCGGCCATCGGCAAACTCGGCACGCTGGGCCGCTGCGTCGGCCATTCCGCCATCCCATTCGGCCGCGCCAGCGGCATGAACACCGGCAACGTCGATTACTACGCGCACACCGAACTGGCGCCCGGCTCGAAACAAATGCGCAACGGCTTCGCCATCCTCACCCTCAGGCCGGACGGCAGCATGAGCGAAGTGTTTTACGAAGTCAGCGCCGGCGGACAATGCACGCCCTACCCGATACCGCAGTACTGAATACCCGGAAGACAAAAACATATACCATGCCGCAAACGACAGGGAGACCCGCCATGGATATGAAAAAGATCAACTCCGGCAAACTGCGCGCCATCGGCTACGACAAAGCCGCACGCCTGCTGCAAGTGCAACTCGACGACGGCACCACGCTGCAATACAGCGCCGTCGGCGAAGAGGCCTGGCGCAGGCTCAGCACCTCCAGCTCCGCCTGGAGCTACTACCGCGACAACATCGAAGAGGAATTTACGGCGAAGCGGGTGGCGGCTGCGGATGTGAGTGCAGAGAAGAAGAATCCGCTAAATGAGTTGTTTGGGAAGGAATGATTGCGATGAAACTCCATCCGCGTAATTTTAGGTTGCCTAATAATGAAAGTCTGTCGCAGATTTGCACCAAGCAGCTGATTTCCAATGTCGTCTTGACGGGCAATTAGGATATAGGCGACATTGCCACATCATGAAAATGTTTTCTATTTTTAGTTAGGCATCAAGGAAATCTCTATGGCAATCACACTCAACGATCTCACCGTCAACTTCAAGCACCTTGATCGGTCCGCCTTGCTGGCGGACTGGCAGTGGATGATCGGCGACCACAAGCTTCCGGTGCTCATCACCGCTATGGGCACCGCGTTCCTCCAAGACAATCAGGAAGGAACAATTTCCTTGCTCGATCCCGGCGAAGGAAAGCTCCGCGAGATCGCTCAGTCATTTGAAGAGTTCCAGCAACTCCTATCCGATCAAGAGTTCGTTCTCTCCGAGTTCCTAGTTAAAGATTTTGCGAGCCTACGCAATGGGGGAAAGTCGCTTTCACCTGGTCAAGTCTTTGGCTTCGTACAACCGCCAATTCTCGGAGGAAGCTTCGATGTCGATAACTTAGAGCCAACAGACATGCAGATCCATTTTTCGCTTTCAGGCCAGATCCATCGGCAGGTGAAGGACCTCCCAGATGGTACGCCCGTTTCTGAGGTGTCAATTTCATGATGCCTAACCCTGCGCCCAAGTTCGCTCCCTCCGGTCGCTGGGACGCGCCTGCGGCGCGCCCCTTAGCTCCACGTTAGCCATCACATTCCAGAGGACGCCTCTTGTACTTCTACGTTGATGAGAGCGGTCACACCGGCCCAAACCTATTCGACCCCGACCAGCCAATGCTGTACTACGGCGTTCTTTCCAGCCAGGTCAACATCGACTTCCTGGCCGAGGAACATCTTCAAAAGTTAAGGCGTCAGGCGCAAGTGCCGCGCCTTCATGCAAATGAACTAGGCAACGGTGGTTTAGTTCCTTTGATCGAAGGGCTCGTTGCAATCCAGCGACGGCTCGATTTTCGATTTGACCTATATCGGGTTGCAAAGCCAGATCACGCAATCATTTGCTTTTTTGACCAAGTCTTTGACCACGGAAATAATCCTGCTATTACTTGGTCGGGTTACTGGACACCAATGCGCTATGTACTGCTGCTCAAACTGGCGTCATTATTCGATGAGGACCTTGCCAAACGTGCATGGGAGGCACGGATTGAAATCGATGATGCAAAAGCGGAAGCAGCACTTGCGTCCGTCTGCGTGGATTTGCGTTCCCGAGTAGGAGAACTGCCCGACGCTCGATCCCGACAGCTTATCTCCGATGTCCTCACATGGGCTGAGAGCAATCCATCCGAGATCTACTACAACACCAAGAGCAAAAAGGATCGGCTACAGGTCACGCCCAATATCATTGGCTTTCAGTCAGTAATGCATGGCATTGCATCTCGCCTGAAGAAGCAACGGAAGAAGGAAGCCGCGATCATCGTTGACTAACAGTCCCAATTCAACAAGGCGCAAAAGTCTCTATCTGAATACTTCGCTGCAATGAGCGGGATTTCGGCAGTCAACGGCCCTGGCCTTCCGGCAATCGATTTCAGCGGCATGCCGAAAACTCCCATCTCGTTTTCGTCTAGTGCAAGCAGCGGGGGGCTTGAGCTTGTCGATATTCATCTCTGGATATTTAAGCGCGTGATGGAAAAGAAGGAACTCGCCCCAGAGCTTTATGCCCTCATCAAACCACACATCCACAGAGGGCGTACAGATGAAATCTCGTTGAATGCACTCGCGGCTAGATGGGAACGCTGGTTTGATGAACTGCCTGACCCCACTGAGGAGCAGATTGCGAAAGGGAAAGAGCTAATGGCAATCGATGAAGAACGTCGCCTTCGTGCAGTGCGCAGCGATGGCTAACCTCTCATTCCACCGGACCTGCGCGAAAAGCCGCGCAGGCCGGTGAATTCAAACGTTGGCGCTGTAGAAAAACCCATTTCCAGAGCAAATCTGGACATAAAAAAAGCGCGGGAATTACCGCGCTTTTTGTTCTTGTTTTTTGTCCCCGAATCATTTTTTGATACCTGCGCAACGCGGAGGCGCATGCTTCCCTTACCGCCTTCTACTGAGCATAGCCATGATGCGCCAGCTTCTCGGCAGGAAGTCATCTGGATCGATTGCAATCCCCTGGCTGGCCGCGAGATGCGGGACATTCATCCTTTTCTTGTCCCCTCCCCTTCTGCATTTAACGAGAGGACTTCGCTGGTGATCGGCCTGCCGATGACTACCGCCGAATTCAATGCGGATAATCCCTTCGCGGTCGAGGTTGGCAAGACGACAGGAAAGAAAACCGGCAAGGCCAGCTATGCGCTGTGCCATCAGCCAAAATCTTTCGACTGGAGAATGCGCTCAGCCAAGGCTCACCCGATGAAGCGTTTATCCGACGCGCATTTCGCCGAGGTATGCGCCGTGCTCAATCAGATTATTCAGGTCGGCTAGATCGCTTCTTTCATCGCGGCTAATGCCACTCCAGCCAAGATGATGCCGAGCAAGGCGATAAGGATGCAGCGAGGGCGCTACAAATACTGGGGCAATAATCATTTGATCGGAACAGGCTCGATTGGAGTAGCTAAAGGATCAGCTTCGTCTTCCCTCCTCAAGCAGCCTTCAGCATAAAATCCACATGGATCGCGTCGTAGGGAAAGGCGATCATCCCATCGTCGGTCTTGATCAATATCCCTGCGTTGAGCAATGCGGTCACATCGCCATGCACGGCTTTGACATCACGCTCCACGCGCCGCGCCGCTTCGCGGATAGACATGGCTCCCGCTCCGGTCATTGCATTCAGCAGCTCCCAGCGTTTGCCGGACAACACTTTGAACAGCAACTCGGGCGATTCAAAGCTGATGCGCGGGGAGGAGCCTTTTCCGCTCTTCCATGCTTGGGTGAAATCGCCCAGCGCGTCGGCCAATGGCCGGACATCAATCGTTACTGTTTTCATTGCGCCACCTCCGCATATCCTCGAAAAAATCCGCGACCAATTTATCTACCGAAGCAAAGCGGTATTTCAGTTGCTTGCCACGCACATGCTTATGATCGCCCTTGCCCGCTTCATTGTCGTAACGCAACACACATGCCCCAGCAACCACGAATGCCAGTCGGTATTTATAGCAGTGTGCACTGCCGGGAACTGGCTCGCTCACCTCCCAAAGCACCAGCTCAGCAAACGCCTGCTCAGTAACTGGCACACGGCGATTGAATAATTCTCGGGCCTTCATGTTGGAGACAATAACAACAGGCAAGTGTGTTGTCAAATACTCCAACACCAAAAAACGCGGGGGAAGGTCTTGCAATCCAGCACTCGCCTGGGTTCCAGACCAGCAGGAGGTCATCTGGATCGATTGCAACCTCCAGGCTGGCCGCGAGATGCGGGACATTCATCCTTTTCTTGTCCTATCCCCTTCTGCATTTAACGAGCAGATTTCGCTGGGGATCGGCCTGCCGATGACGACCGCTGAATTCAATGCGGACAATCCCTTCGCGGTCGAGGTTGGCAAAAAGAGGGAAAACACAAATACGGGGTGCGGTTCGCTTTTGCCACACCGAAAAAAATCACGCCGCCATCGGCAACGGCAGCTGAAAACGTCCTTCAACCACGCCGCTGACAGTGATGTCTTCATCCAGCTCATCCCAGCGCAACGCGGTGCCGTTTGCGCGCAAGGCGACATTCTTTAACTGCTCATCGCTCGCTTTACTCAGCAACTTGAACCTTGCTGCCGGAAAGCCGATCTGGCGCCCATCGGTAAGCTCGACAAACACGATACGCCCACTCACCCAGACTCGGGTGGCGCAATGCTCCAGTTCAATCGTTGAAGAATTCATGCCATTTCTCCTTGAACATTTCCTGATGCTGAAATACGGCCGCTTCGATGCGCCTTAACTCGATGGGGCTGATATTGCGGCTTTTTGCCAGCCGTATCGGCTCTAACCAAAACTTGCATTCGCCTGCTCCTGTGTCTACATGAATATGCAGCGGTTCCATGCCCTCATCAGAGTAAAAATGGAAACGCCAATTCAGCAATCTCAGGACAGTGGGCATACCCGGCAAGAATCAATGAGGTGCGGCGGATTCTATACCAATAAAACCGGCCTGAGTAACATCTACGCCATCATGCGCGACGCGGAACAAAAACAATCCATTTCGCGATTTTGCCGCGAACCATTACACTGCCGACTTCGCAAAACGCCGCTTGCCTGCGGCTCATTTACCCAAACTTTTCAAGGTTCACGATGCGCCCTGACGATAACGCTGCCCTGCCCTCTTTCCCCTTTGCACGGGAGTACACGGCATGACGCACCATAAGCCCGCCGCCAAGCCGCACGGCCCGGCATTCAGCTCGCTGCCGCTTGCGCCGGGGATGCTGGGTAACCTGGAGTTGCTCGGCTACCACTCGATGACGCCGATTCAGGCGGCGAGCCTGCCGATCACGCTGGCATGGCATGACCTGATCGCGCAGGCCAAGACCGGCAGCGGCAAGACGGCGGCTTTCTCGCTGCCGCTGCTGACCAAGCTGAACCCGCGTCACTTTGCGGTGCAGGCGATGGTACTGTGCCCGACGCGCGAGCTGGCCGACCAGGTGGCGCAGGAGATACGCCGGCTGGCGCGCTACGCGGACAACATCAAGGTAGTGACACTATGCGGCGGCACGACGATTCGCCCGCAGCGCGACACTCTGGCGCACGGCGCACATATTGTGGTGGGCACGCCGGGCCGCATCATGGATCATCTGGAATACGGCAGCCTGAAGCTGGACGCTTTGCAAACGCTGGTGCTGGACGAGGCGGACCGCATGCTGGACATGGGCTTTTACGACTCCATCGCCTATGTGGCCGATCATTGCCCGCTGGATCGCCAGACGCTGATGTTTTCGGCGACCTATCCGCCGGGTGTCACGCGGCTGGCGCAGCAATTCATGCGCGCGCCGCAGGAGGTCAAGCTGGAGGAGTTGCACGAAGAGCACAAGATACGCCAGCGTTTCTACAAGGTGGACAACGCCAACCGCTTGCAAGCGGTTGCCACGCTGCTGTTGCATTTCCGCCCGACCAGCACACTGGCCTTCTGCAACACCAAGCAGCGCTGCCGCGATTTGCTCGATGAGCTGGACGCGCAGGGCATCAAGGCGCTGACGCTGAACGGCGACATGGAGCAACGCGAACGCGACCAGGTGCTGATCCAGTTTTCCAACCGCAGTTGCCCGGTGCTGGTGGCCACTGATGTGGCCGCGCGCGGCCTGGATATTTCCCAGCTTGAGGCAGTCATCAATGTCGATGTCACGCCCGACCCGGAGGTGCATATCCACCGCATCGGCCGCACCGGCCGCGCCGAGGGCAACGGCTGGGCGCTCAACCTGTGCGGCCCTACCGAGCTGCACCGCATCGAGGCCATTGCAAGGATGATGCGCATCGAGCCGGAGTGGCAGGCATTGGCTGAGCTGGAAACCGCGCACGACGCCCCGCTGCTGCCCGCGATGGTGACGCTGCAAATCCTCGGCGGCCGCAAGGAAAAAATCCGCCCCGGCGATGTGCTGGGCGCGCTCACCGGCGAAGCCGGCTTCACGCGCGAACAAGTGGGCAAGATCAATGTCACCGACTACCACACCTACGTCGCCGTCACGCGCGACATCGCCGACGAAGCCGTGCGCCGCCTATCCCTCGGCAAGGTCAAAGGCAAGGCCGTGAAAGTGCGCGCGCTGTAATCCAGCCCGGCATTCGCGGCTGAAGCCGCTCCCACAAGCTGCTCCTACAAGCCGCTCCCGCAGGAGCGAACTTGCTGCGGAAGGGCCGCTGCACAGCAACGGGGTACCCCCGGCGTCCCCTTTACGGGGGTTCGCGAAAGCGTATCGCAACAAACCGCTGCGCCGCAGAAATTCCACCACTCCTCGCGAAAATTCGAAAAAGCACATCTCTACCTTCGCGGCTGAAGCCGCTCCTACCTCCCACCCTCAGTCGCACCTGCCTGACTTTACCCACCTATCTGGGTAACTAGGTGGGCAGTATTGGGCTTTTTTGTTTTACTAAAAAAACGACAAGCCTACGCATAACTAAATATCCAGCACCACTTCGCCGGCCTGTCGGTTGCACGTTTGCAGATGAATTTAAAAAGGGGAATTCATGAGCAAGGCTTCGCAGCACAAATATGTGCAGCATCTCCATGGGTGCTGCGCGCCACTTATCTCTCCAGCAAAGCGCACCCGTCAATGCTTTTTTGCACAGCACAGCGGTTACGTTCATGCACGGCACGCATGCAGCCCGATTGCCCCGGAAAGCCGTCAGTCCATCCATGAGTCCAGAACGGTGAACAACATGTCAGCGGAGCGCACACAATGAACCCAGCCAACTTCATGTATGAAACTGCCATCGCATTTCTTGCTGCGCTAGCCGTGATCGTGGCGTACCAGATGCTCACCGGAAGCATCAACCTGCGCGGCTTGTTGCAGGATGGGAATAGAAACCTCAGTCCCGGACGAATTCAGGCATTGCTCGCCACGCTTACCGGCGGCGCCACCTACCTGCTGGCAGTTAAAAGTAACCTGCAAGCGCAAGCGCTCCCCGCCGCCCCCGGCGAACTGCTCGCCGTCATGGGCGGCAGCCATGCGATCTACCTGCTCGGAAAGCTCAAATCGGTTTTATAGCCCACTACTCATTTCACCAACAAGGAGAAAACATGGAAGCATCGTTCTCGATACTAGGCGCCAGCGGCGTTGTCCCGGTCAACGGTACACTGAACATCAGCAGCACCCTGCCCGCCAGCGGCGTCCTGCAAGTGGGTGCCAATGTTTCCGGCCCCGCACTGACAATGGAGTGGAGCCTGGCAATTTTCCTGGTACTGCTCGAAGCAATAATCCTCTGGTTCATCTGGCGCCGCCACATCAACCTCGAAAAACTCATCAGCGAAGAAAACGGCGTTGCCAGCTTCTCGCGCTTCCAGTTCCTGATTTTCACATTCATCGTTGCCTCGGCTTACATCGTCCTCGCGTTCCACAGCGTCAGCACCGGTGCTTCCTTGCCCACCATAGACCCATCAGTGCTCGGCCTGATCGGCATCAGCGGCGGCAGCTACCTGATCTCGAAAGGCATCGAAAATTCGAACAAGGACAATGCCGCGCCACCGACCAAGACGGGCACCGCAGCGACTGGCACTACTGAAAATATCGCGGGGTGAGATATGTACACGATCAACGCAAACCGTCTCGCAGGTCCCGCAGTTGTCTATAACGGCACCGGGAATTACACCGCCGGGAAATATATTGTCCCGCAATATCTCACGTTCCATTACACGGTGCTGGATTACGCCAGTACGATCCGTTCTTTCGGGCCGCAAGGCCCCAAGACGGCCTCGGCTCATCTGGTGGTCAGCCGCAGCGGCGAAGTCACGCAGATGGTGGAGTTTAACCGCCGGGCCTGGCATGCAGGCACCAGTTCATGGAACGGCCTGAACGACATGAATACCTACTCCATCGGCATCGAGGTGGAAAATTTCGGCTACCTGCACCCCACCCCAAATGGCGGCTATGTGTCCGACAACCACGACAATGTTCCGTCCGACCAGGTGATCCAGGCAAAACATAAAAACCCGTCCTGCACGGCAAATTTCTGGCAGCGCTACACACCCGAACAGTTGAATACCTGCGAGGCGCTCGCCGTAGCCCTGACCGCCAGCTATGGACTGAAAGGCATCGTTGGGCATGAAGACATTGCACCCGACCGCAAGTTTGACCCGGGCCCGGCCTTCCCCATGGACCGCATGCAAACCGCCGCATTCGGACGAGATAGCCATGTCGAAGAGGGGCGGCAATTTACCGTGAACGTTCCGAAACTCAACATCCGCACCGGGCCGGGTGCCACCTTCCCCGTTGCCGGTCTGCCTCTGGTGCAGGGAACCAAAGTGGCGCAACTGGAAACCGGCAGCGACGGCTGGATCAAGGTGGTCGCGCTCACGCCGGGCAATATCCAGGGCTATGTGTACGGGGCGTACCTGATATAGCCTGCCATACTCCTCAAACCTATCAGAGTTGCCAGGTACACAACTCCCCGCTTTCTTGTTTAACTATGGCAACAAGCAGGGAGGGGTATGGAATTTATGGATAACTTAACCGCGCTGTTCTCAGGCGCACTACTCGAATGGAGTCTGGGTGCGTTATTGGTCGCCGCTGATATCGCCGCCGTGGCATTCATCATCAAAAAATTGCGCAGTCTGGAAAACCTGCTTAATCAGGAAATCAAGCGCAATTCAGGCCGCAGAAAGCCCGCCCGAAACTCCAGCCATACGCAGCCACTCCTGTCTGGAAGTCCTCAACTGTAGCTGGGCAATATCCATCACGTAAAACAAGGTTTCCCTCCCCGCATCGGGCAGCGCCGACATTCCGGTACAATCGCCGCATTGCCCATAACTTCGTGCTGCCCCCATGCCCGGCTATAACATCACCGCAGACCTGCCTTCGATAACGGCTCTGCATGCAGGACAAACCATCACGATCAGGCGCGAAAGCAATCCTACCGCCACGCTGCGTGCAGAGTACGCAGTCACAGCACGCCCCTGCCCGCCGTACTGCATCCAGCCGATGCAACTGGAGCCGGGTGTCGAGACCTTGGGCGAACTGGAAGTGCTGGATTTCTTGCGCCGCATCAGTGCCGGAGACGAGGCACTGCTGCTGGTCGATTCGCGTACGCCGGACTGGTATGCCAAGGGCACCATCCCCGGTGCGGTGAACATTCCCTACGCGCAAAACATGGCGGGGCAGCCCAGCGACTTGCCGGGCCTGCGCCAGTCAATGCTCGACCATTGCCGGCTACAACTTTCCGGCGACACGCTCGATTTCAGCCGCGCACGCACGCTGGCAATTTTCTGCAATGGCCCGTGGTGCGGACAGACACCCAACTACATCCGCACGCTGCTCGCACAGCGTTACCCGGCAGAAAAGCTGAAGTGGTATCGCGGCGGCATGCAGGACTGGTGCGCGCTTGGCCTGACGGTAATTTGATGCACCATCCCGCAAACAAAAAAGGCGACCGCAAGGCCGCCTTTTTTACTTGGTAGTGCAGATTACCCCACCCACTTGCGCGCATTCTGGAACATGCGCAGCCAGGCACCGTTCTCCTGCCACGCCGATGGATACCAGGAGTTTTGCACGGCACGGAACACGCGCTCGGGGTGCGGCATCATGATGCTGAAACGCCCGTCCGGCGTGGTCAGGCCGGTGATGCCCTGCGGCGAACCGTTCGGGTTCAGCGGGTAGGTCTCGGTGGGCTTGCCGTAGTTGTCCACGTAACGCAGCGCCACCAGCGGCTGCACCGCCTGCAGCTTGGCGTCGCCGCCGAAGTCAGCGTAGCCTTCGCCGTGTGCCACCACGATAGGCATGCGGCTGCCCGCCATATCCTTGAACAGGATCGACGGCGACTGCTGCACCTCCACCATCACGAAACGCGCCTCGAATTGCTCGGACTGGTTGCGCACGAAATGCGCCCAGTTTTCCGCGCCGGGGATGATCTCGTGCAGGTTGCTCATCATCTGGCAGCCGTTGCACACGCCCAGTGCGAACGTGTCGCTGCGCTTGAAAAACGCCTCGAACTCGTCGCGCGCGCGCGGGTTGAACAGGATCGACTTGGCCCAGCCCTCGCCCGCTCCCAGCACATCGCCGTAGGAGAAGCCGCCGCACGCCACCACGCCCTTGAAATCGTGCAGCTTCACACGCCCGCTGATGATGTCGCTCATATGCACATCCACCGCGTGGAATCCGGCGCGATCGAATGCCGCCGCCATTTCGACATGGCCGTTCACGCCCTGCTCGCGCAGGATCGCCATCTTCGGGCGCGATTTCAGCAGCGCGGGCGCAATATTTTCGTTCTGGTCGTAGGTGAGATGCACATTCAGGCCCATGTCGCCCGCGTCCAGCGTGCGGTCGTACTCCTGCTGTGCGCACGCCGGATTGTCGCGCAGCTTCTGCATCTGGTAAGTCGTCTCGCTCCAGATACGGCGCAACTCGATGGCGTTTTCGCTATACAACAGTTTGCCGGCGCGACGCACGCTCACCGTACCGTTGGTATTCAGGCGCGCCACTTCATGCACGCGGCCCACGCCGGCTTCGTCGCACTGCACAAAAATATCGGCGAGGTCGCGGCGGCGCACCTGCACCAGCGCGCCCAGCTCCTCGTTGAACAACACATCCAGGTCCCCGCCCTTCAGCTCATCGAGACAGACATCCAGCCCGATGTGCGAAGCAAAGGTCATCTCGCACAGCGCCGCCAGCATGCCGCCGTCGGAACGGTCGTGGTAGGCCAGCAGCTTGCCATCGCGATTGAGGCGCTGGATCAGGTTGAAGAAGCTCTTCAGCACTTGCGCATCATCCACATCCGGTGCCACATCGCCGACCTGCTTGTACACCTGTGCCAGCGCCGAACCGCCGAGGCGGTTTTTGCCTTGACCGAGATCGAACAACAGCACCACGGTATCGGTATCGGCCACCAGTTGCGGCGTCAGCGTGTTGCGCACATCCGGACACGGCGCAAACGCGGAAATGATCAGCGACAGCGGAGCGGTCACGGCTTTCTTCGCGCCGTTCTCTTCCCAGGCTGTGCGCATCGACATCGAATCCTTGCCGACCGGGATGCTGATGCCGAGCTGCGGGCACAACTCCATGCCGACCGCTTTCACGGTGTCGTACAAAATCGCATCTTCGCCATGATGACCGGCTGGAGCCATCCAGTTGGCCGACAGTTTGATGTCGCCGATTTTCTCGATGCGCGCGGCGGCAATATTGGTGATCGCTTCGCCGATCGCCATGCGCCCGGAGGCCGGACCGTTGATCAGCGCAACCGGCGTGCGCTCGCCGAGCGCAAACGCCTCGCCGAGATAACCGTGGTAGCCCATCAGCGTCACCGCCACATCGGCCACCGGCACCTGCCACGGCCCCACCATCTGGTCGCGCGCGGTATAGCCGCCCACGGTGCGGTCGCCGATCGTGATCAGGAAGGTCTTGTCGGCCACGGAAGGCAGGCGCAGCACGCGCTCGATGGCATCCTTCAGCGCAATGCCCTGGGTATTGAATGCGCTCAACTGCGGCGCTTCATGCGTCACCTTGCGCGTCATCTTGGGCGGCTTGCCGAGCAACACGGACAACGGCATGTTCACCGGGTGGTTGTTGAATTCGGAATCGTGCACGGTCAACTGGTCGCCCACCACGGCCTTGCCCAGCACCGCAAACGGGCAACGCTCGCGCTCGCACATCGCAGTGAATTCATCCAGCCGCTCCGGCGCAATCGCCAACACGTAGCGCTCTTGCGCCTCGTTGCTCCAGATTTGCATCGGCGTCATGCCGCGCTCTTCCGACGGCACCGAGCGCAACTCGAACTTCGCCCCCTTGCCGCCGCCATGCACCAGCTCCGGCAGCGCATTCGAGATGCCGCCCGCGCCGACGTCGTGAATCGACAGGATCGGGTTGTCCTCGCCGAGCTGCCAGCAACGGTCGATGACTTCCTGCGCGCGGCGCTGCATTTCCGGATTGCCGCGCTGCACTGAATCAAAGTCCAGGTTTTCGGCATTCGCGCCGGTATCCATCGAGGAAGCCGCACCGCCGCCCAGGCCGATCAGCATGCCCGGCCCGCCCAACTGGATCAGCAATGCACCGGCCGGCAACTGCTGCTTGTGGGTATGCTCGGCCTTGATATTGCCGAGGCCGCCCGCCAACATGATCGGCTTGTGGTAGCCGCGCACTTCGCCGCCCACCTGCTCTTCAAAAGTACGGAAATAGCCGGCCAGGTTCGGACGGCCGAATTCGTTGTTGAACGCCGCCCCGCCCAAGGGGCCGTCAATCATGATCTGCAACGCCGAAGCGATACGTCCCGGCTTGCCAATGCCGCCCGTCTCCCAAGGCTGCTCAAAATCGGGGATATGCAGATTGGACACCGAGAAACCGGTGAGGCCCGCCTTGGGCTTGGAACCGGTGCCGGTCGCGCCCTCGTCGCGAATCTCGCCGCCGGCGCCGGTGGCCGCGCCGGCAAACGGCGCAATCGCGGTCGGGTGGTTGTGCGTTTCCACCTTCATCAGCGTGTGCGTCAGTTCCTTGCTGTAAGCATAGCTGCCGTCGGCGCGCGGATAGAAGCGCTCGACCTCCGCCCCCTCGATCACCGAAGAGTTGTCCGAATAGGCCACCACGGTGCCCTCCGGATACAGCTTGTGCGTATTGCGGATCATGCCGAACAGCGAAATAGCCTGCTTCTCGTCGTCGATCACCCAGTCGGCGTTGAAAATCTTGTGGCGGCAATGCTCGGAGTTGGCCTGCGCAAACATCATCAACTCGACATCGGTCGGGTTGCGTTTCAGCTTGTAGAAATTCTCGTACAGGTAGTCGATTTCATCCGGCGACAGCGCCAATCCCATCGTGCGGTTCGCCAGCTCCAGCGCGGCCTTGCCGCCCTTGATGATATCCACGCTGGACAGCGGCTGCGGGGTGCCATGCTGGAAGATGCGCGCTTCAATCCCCGCGATTTCGCTGACCACCGACTCGGTCATGCGGTCGTGCAGCAATGGCAATACCGCCCGGGTTTCTTCCTCGGTCATCGGCTTGCCGCTCTTGCTGCCGAGGTAATACACCACACCACGCTCGATACGCTGCACATTCGGCAGCGCACAATGCCGGGCAATGTCGGTCGCCTTGGAAGACCACGGCGAAATCGTGCCCAGGCGCGGGATCACCAGCAGTTTCTGCACGCGCCCGCCGGGCTGGCCGGCCTGGGCATCCAGGTTCAGCAAGCGCTCCAGTCGTTTTTCCTGTTCCGCGCTGAGCGGCTCGCTCAGTTCGGTGAAATACCAGTGACGGGTATCTTCGAGGGAAATGCCGGGCGCCACGGCCTTGATCGCGGCACGCAGTTTCTCAAGACGGAAAGCGGAAAGCGCGGCACTGCCAATGGAGATTTTGCTGCTGGTGGAACGGGACATAAATCGATCTCATAAAAGCGTTGAGGACAGAGTGCAATTATAATGCAGCCGGTCTATAAACTCAGGAAAACAGCATGAGCACACCCCGCATCCCCGCCATTACCCGCAAACAAGCCTTGTCCGCCTTCCCGAAACGCCCCCGCGACAGCCATAAAGGCCAGTGCGGCACTGTGGGCATTATCGGCGGCAGCGAGGGCATGCTGGGTGCAGCCGTCCTGGCCGGACGCGCAGCGCTGAAGCTGGGCGCGGGCGCGGTGCATGTCGGCTTGCTGGCCGACAAGATGCCGCTGGTCGACATGCGCATGCCGGAGCTGATGCTGCACCCGGCCGCCGCACTGCTGAAACTGCCACTGGATGTCGCCGTCGTCGGCAACGGCCTCGGCCGCAGCCTGCCCGCACACAAGCTGTTGCACGACGCCATCAAGCTACCGGCCGCCCTGGTGCTGGATGCCGACGCACTGAACATCCTGGCCGAACGCCCCGACTTGCGCGGCCTGCTGTTTGAACGCAAGCACGCCACCGTGCTGACGCCACACCCCGGCGAGGCCGCGCGCCTGCTGCACAGCAAAACCGAAGAGGTGCAGGCCGCACGCCTTGAGTCGGTACAGGAAATCGCCAAGCGCTACTCGGCCAGAGTGGTATTGAAAGGCGCCGACAGCCTGGTCGCCACGCGCGACGGCAAGGTATACGTGAACCGCACCGGCAACCCCGGCATGAGCAGCGCCGGCATGGGCGACGCGCTGGCCGGCATGGTGGCCGCCTTCATCGCGCAAGGCATGGAAGCCGACGCCGCGCTGCTGCTGGCGGTGCACCTGCATGGCGCAGCGGGCGACGCACTCGCCGAGCAAGTCGCCACCATCGGCATGAGCGCCACCGAAGTCACCGAATGGTCGCGCTGGCTGTTGAACCAGTGGCTGGCGAACTGACACACTGACAGCCTGCGCGCCCTTCGCGGCTGAAGCCGCTCCTACGAAAACCGCTTCCCCCGTGGGAGCGGCTTCAGCCGCGAATGCAACTCATGCGCACGAGGATGGTTTTATAATAAGCAGCTCACAATGTTTCCCCAACCCGCTCACCCTCACTAACCATGTCCTGGTCCATCGACATCAGCGAAGAAGCCGGGGTGCGCTACCTGCACTTCGGCACCCTGTGGATACAAGGTGCGATGCGCATTGCGCGCCCATGGCACCTTGAACTCGACTACACGCGCGAAATGATGGCGTCATTGCTGCTGCGCGACGCCGCACCGCGCCGCATTTTGCTGATCGGGCTGGGCGCTGCCTCGCTGACCAAATTCCTGTACCGGCACTACCCGCTCGCCAAGCTGACCGTGGTGGAAATCGAGCCGCGCGTGGTTGCCGCCGCGCAACAGTTTTTCAAGCTGCCCAACGACCCGTTGCGCCTCAATGTCGTGGTCGGCGACGGCGCGGAATTCATGCTGAACAACGACAAGGATTGGGACCTGATCCTGGTGGACGGCTTCGACCACAACGCACGCGCCGGGGCGCTCGACACCCTGCCGTTTTACCAGGCAGCGCGCGCCCGTCTCGGCAATAACGGCATCCTGGCCGTGAATCTGCTCGGGCGCAGCAAGGGCTTTGAAGCGAGCGTGCAGCGCATCGGCGCGGCTTTTGACGAACGCGCGATTGCCTTCCCCTCATGCGACAGCGGCAATGCGATCTGTTTTGCGGCGGCGGGAAATCCTATCGAAATTGCGCTGGATGACCTGAAAGATATGGCGCTGGAACTGAAGGAGCGCACCAGCCTGAATCTGCTGCCCACGCTGACGCGGCTGGAGCAGGCGCAGACTTGCCTGAACGGCACGCTAGTACTGTAGAACCTAAACCGTATCGACGGTGACGCTGTAGCGCACGTAACGGATGTTGAGCTCGTAAGCGCGCAAGGTGGCGAGCAGTTCCTCGGCTTTGCGTGCATCCAGCACGAATTCCACCTGGATCGGCATTTCCCCGCCCAACTCGATAAAGGTTTCCGCATGCAGGCTGCCGTGACGGCCATAGCCGGCAATCGCACGAAACACCGAACCGCCCGGCACCCCGATCAGCTTGGCTTGCTCCAGCAGCCACTCGTACATAGGCTTGTTGTCATGCTTCTGCTTTTCGGTCAGGTAAAACTTCAGGTAGTTTGCCTGCATGATGCCTCCTGTCTAACTCTGCATCCACTTCATGGTATGTATGCCCAGCACCGTCATCAGCAGCGAGCCGCCCAGATGCACCGCAATGATTGTCGCGCCCCAGCCATATTGCCCGCGCAGCAGCAGCGTGACGGTCTCTGATGAAAAGGTGGAAAAGGTGGTGAGCCCGCCGAGAAAGCCGGTGATGATGAACAAGCGCCACTCCGGCGCAAGGCCCGGGTGCTGCATGAAAAACGCCACCGCAACACCCACCAGGTAACCGCCGATCAGGTTGGCCGCCAATGTGCCGAGCGGCAAGTCGGTCAGCACCGGGTTGAACCACAGCCCCAAGCCCCAGCGCAGCCATGCGCCGATGGCCGCCCCCAGTCCGATGGCAAGAAAGGTGTAGATCATAGTGGCCGGATTGTAGCAGGTTAGCTTGCGCCGAATGTCATGCGCCGGTTAACCCATCGCCATAGGTGGCGGCACCAGCCCGCGCAGCTTGAAGCAGCGGCTGTTCGGCGCACCGTCCAGCTCATACTCGTTGAACTCGCGGCACACCTGCGGACGCTGCGCGTAGATCGTGCAGCGCACCGCCTGCCCCACCTCGCCTTCCAGCGCAATGCAGCGCGGCGGGTACGTAGCGGTGCCCTTCATGCAAAACGCCCCGCCCACCGCATCCACCAGCGCACGCGCCACCCCGCCCTGCGGCGCGACCTCATCGGGATAGAGCATAATGCGGAAATGCGCGCAGCACGCACCGCAACTCAAGCATGGGTTAGGTTCACTCATGATTTATTTTGACCTTAAGTCTTACTCTGGCAACAACAATTTTTATAAGGGCGTAAGTGTAAATCAGCGGAGGCATATCGGAGTGAACCAGCCGCTCTTGTGTAGAGAGGTCAGAAAAATTAGCCGGGCCTCCAGCCGCAAAATTTCAGATTGCCCGAATATGTAAAAACTATGCTAATTACATGAATTAAAAGATAGGCTTGACAGCGCGAACTGACATAGGCGACATTGCCCTCTTATGAAATTGTTTTCTATTTTTAGTTAAAACTGTTTACCTATGGCTATGCGAGAAGAATCAAAAATTGCACTAATCGTGGCCGTCGTATCTCTTGTTACGACCATTGCGGGCACAATGCTCGGAAGTTATTTCACTCGGAGCCAATGGGAAGCTCAAAGCTCGCTAGAACAACGCCGCGCCATCATAGACCAGCGAATTCACCTGATCGAGCGGTTAAGCGTTCTCATGAATTCCACACAACGCCCAGCCATACTACAGAAGTTGTTTGATGCAGAAGCAAGCATAGCCCAAGCGCATCTCGCCTGTATCACAGATGAATTAGCCAAGAAGCCAGTACCAAAATTTTGCGATGAGAAGCAAGACCCTTTAGCCGTTCTTCCCGCTCATCAAGAAATGGTAAAATTAAACGCTGACTATGCAAGCACACTGCAACTTGCTGCAATCTACTTCGGACAAAAGACTCGCCAAGCAATTTCAGACCTTCCTAAAAATGTGCAGTGGTGGGAACAGAAACCCAATGCGGTACTTATGGCGATGCAGGATGAACTTACACAGTTTTAACCTTACGCTCGAGTTCGCCCCCTTCGGGGGCTGGGACGCGCCTACGGCGCGCCCCTCAGCTCCACGTTGGGCGTCTAATTATTGAGAGGTGAATAATGGCAAAAGAAGAAAAAGTCAGAAGTTGTTTTGTTATTGCGCCAATTGGTACGGACGGCTCCGATATCCGCATTCGATCAGATCAAGTTCTAAAGCACATCATCGCACCCTCTGTTCGGGAATGTGGATATGAGCCAATTAGGGCAGATCAGATTTCCGAGCCTGGGCTTATAACATCACAAGTTATTCAGCACATTGTTGATGACCCATTGGTGATCGCTGATTTGACAGGCCGAAACCCCAACGTCTTTTATGAACTGGCCTTGCGTCACGCAATCAAGAAGCCAGTAGTGCAAATTATCCACGCCACCGAATCAATACCATTCGACGTTGCGGCAAGTAGAACCGTCCATGTAGATCACCGCGACCTCGATAGTGTTGCAAGAGCAAAGGAAGAAATCGTTCGCCAAATTCGGGCTGTAGAGAAAAATCCAGAAGATGTTGATACACCAATTTCTGTGGCGGTTGAACTTCAATCCCTACGTAAAAGCGACAATCCCTTGGAAAAAAGTTATGCGGAAATCATCACGATGCTCACTGAGATTCGCACCGGTATGGGGGATATGCGCGACGGTTTCCGGGGTCGAATGAACACACACCCTTCGGTCATTGAAGACTTGATGATGTGTGTGGACAGATTGAATAGGGCAATGGAGTTTGAAGATGGCAAACCATTAAACCCCGAGCAAACAGAAATGCTTCGTTCGTCAGTTCGCAGGCTAGAGCGCCCTATTGAGCATCTCTGCATGGAGTCAGGCATGCCACCCGACTTCTTCATGCGGAAATTCCGGCCTCGCCGCAGTAAGGAATAATACGCCCAACCCTGCATTCGAGCGGGACTGCGCAAAAGCGCGCAGCCCCTCCATTCCACGTTAGGCCTCTCGAAAATGACAAACGGCTTCAAGAATTCGAAGTTCGATATTGTGTTTGCCGGTCTATCAGCGGCCGCCCTACTGGAGCGCGCCATTCGAGGCATATTCTTTTCCGAGGCTTCGAGCTTCGTTCGTGGCAACCGCACGCCCCGTCTATTTTCGGGAGAATCTGCCACGTTGATGGGACTGCTTTACCTTGGATTTTCGTTTGTCTTTATCGGCTACTTGTTTCGATTTAATCGATGGAAAGCTTTGCTTTTTGTGGGGCTATTTTTGTCTTGGTTACTCATCTGCGTCGTAGTGCTTTGGCTATAAACGTTCGGTTGTCCTGACCATGATCACGAACAACTTCAAAATACTCACCGTTTTGTCCAGCCGGCCTAACCCTACGCTCAAGTTCGCTCCCTCCGGTCACTGGGACGCGCCTTCGGCGCGCCCCTTAACTTTCGTCAGGCTTACGTTAGACACGGGTTGGCAAGGCGCGCTAGAATTGAGCGCATATTCTGGAGGTTTAAGCTATGGCAAACATTCAACTGATTGAAGATCAAATTCAGCATCTCGACAACCAGTCATTCGCCGCTCTTCGCAACTGGTTTATCGAATATGAGCACACGCGTTGGGATCGCCAGATTGCGGCCGACTCAGAAGCTGGCAAACTCGATTTTCTGATTGACGAGGCACTTGCCGAACACCGTGCTGGAAAAACAAAACCTCTGTGAAGCATTCGACTTCCAGCCGATTCTGGGGATGCTATGACGCGCTCCCCGAAGATGTCCGCATACTCGCGGACAAAAATTTCGAACTACTCAAAAGCAATCCCCGACACCCATCACTGCATTTCAAAAAAGTGGGGAAAGTGTGGTCTGTTCGGGTCGGCATTCATCATCGTGCTGTTGCCGTTGAGGTTGAAGGCGGGTTCCTGTGGGTGTGGGTTGGCTTGCATTCAGAGTACGACAAACTCATTGCCTAACCCTGCGCTAAAACCGATTTTTTTGCCAAAGCGTTACGGATTCAGGTTGTTCAAGTAACCGCCCACAATTACGTGGAGGCCATGACATGAAAGAGTTTCGCCCTGCAAAAAAACGCGTTGAAGTCTCGGTGGGTGAGTCTGTTCGCATTTTGCGCGAACTCCAGGAGTTGAGCCAAAGCCAGCTCGCCGAATTTACAGGTATCCATCAAGCCACCATTTCAGCCATTGAAAACGGCAGAGTAAATTGGGGAGCCGAGCGCGCAAAGACTCTTGCGCGTGCAGCCTAGCCTTCCTCCGATTGCTGGGATGCGCCTGCGGCACGCCCCCTTAACCTCACACTACTCCGCCACCACCTCGCCCCATAAATCGTGCTCATCGGAGTCGGTGATCTTCACTGTCACGAATTCGCCTACTTCCAGTTGCGCGCCGTCGATATACACCAGCCCGTCGATTTCCGGCGCATCGGCGCTGCTGCGCGCAACTGCGCCTTGCTCGTCGACGTCGTCAACCAGCACGGTCATGGTCCGGCCGACTTTCTTTGCCAGTTTCGCGGCGCTGATTTCTTCCTGCAAATACATCAGGCGCGCCAGGCGGTCTTCCTGTTCGTCCGGGTCGACATGGTCGGGCAAGGCATTTGCCGCCGCGCCTTCCACCGGCGAATATTTGAATGCGCCGACGCGGTCGAGCTGCGCCTCTTCGATAAAGTCGAGCAGCTCTTCAAACTCCTCTTCGGTCTCGCCGGGGAAGCCGACGATGAAGGTGCTGCGCAAGGTGATGTCTGGACAAATTTCGCGCCATTGCTGGATGCGCTTGAGCACATTCTCGCTGCTGGCGGGGCGCTTCATCAGCTTGAGGATGCGCGCATTGGCATGCTGAAACGGGATGTCGAGATACGGCAGGATCTTGCCTTCGGCCATCAGCGGAATCACGTCGTCCACGCTGGGATAGGGGTACACGTAGTGCAGACGCGTCCATACGCCCAGGCTGCCCAGCGCATTGGCCAGGTCGGTCATGCGCGTCTTGATCGGCACACCATTCCAGAAGCCGGTGCGGTATTTCACATCCACGCCGTAGGCGCTGGTGTCCTGCGAAATCACCAGCAATTCCCGCACGCCTGACTCAACCAGCTTTTCCGCCTCGTTCATCACCTCGTGAATAGGGCGGCTCACCAGCGGCCCGCGCAACGCGGGGATGATGCAGAAGGTGCAACTGTGGTTGCAGCCCTCGGAAATTTTCAGGTAGGCGAAGTGCTGCGGCGTGAGGCGCACACCCTGCGGCGGCACCAGGTCCACATACGGGTCGTGCAGCCTCGGCAGGTGCTGGTGCACGGCCTCCATTACCTCTTCGGTGGCGTGCGGGCCGGTGACGGCGAGTACCTTGGGGTGGGTCTGTCTGACGATGTCGCCCTTGGCGCCGAGGCAGCCGGTGACGATCACCTTGCCGTTTTCCTGCAAGGCTTCGCCGATGGCCTCCAGCGATTCGGCCACCGCGCTGTCGATAAAGCCGCAGGTGTTGACCACCACCAGGTCGGCCTGCTGGTAGCTGGGCGTAATCTCATAGCCCTCGGCCTGCATGCGCGTGAGGATGAGTTCGGAGTCGGAGGTGGCCTTGGGGCAGCCGAGTGAAACGAATCCGATTTTTGGGGTTGCTTTGCTCATGATGTGTTCCTGATAAATTTCCTGCCTTGGTTCTATTCAGCAGCCTTCGCGTTCCAGCACTTTGTCCGAATGCGAAAGCGGATCTTCGATCGGCTCCAGGTGCGTGGTCAGGTGGCTGAACGGGATGGCCGCACGAATTTCAGCCTCGATCTGCTCAAGCAGGTCGTGCCCGCGCTGCACAGTCCACTCGCCGGGCACCAGCACGTGCATCGAGATGAAGGCCTGACGCCCGGCCTGGCGCGTGCGCAAGGCGTGGAACTCGATGCCCTGGCCGCAATGCTTTGCGAGCACGGCCTTGATCGCCTCGATTTGCGCCTGCGGCAACGATTCGTCCATCAGGCCGGAGGCCGAGCGATGCAGCAACTGCCAGCCGGTCCAGACGATGTTGAGCGCCACCGCCAGCGCGATCAGCGGGTCGAGCCACAGCCAGCCGCTCAGCCACACCAGCCCGACCGCCAGGATCACTCCGGCGGAGGTCCACACATCCGTCATCAGGTGCTTGGCGTCCGCTTCCAGCGTGATCGAGTTGTGCGCCGCGCCGGCCTTGAAGAGCTCGCGCGCGGCAAGCCAGTTGATCAGCGAAGCCAGCACCGACACCAGCAAGCCAGCGCCAATATCCTGCAATGCCTGCGGATGCAGCAGGCGTTCGATCGCGGTGTAGCCGATGCTGAGCGCCGCCAGCAAAATTAAAAACCCTTCGAACGCGCTCGAAAAATATTCCGCCTTGCCGTGCCCATAAGCGTGCTTTTCGTCGGCGGGCGTGGCCGCTAGCGACAGCATCGCAAGCGCCATGACGGCTCCCGCCAGGTTGACCACGGACTCCAGCGCATCGGACAACAGGCCCACCGAGCCGGTGAGCCACCAGGCGACGGTCTTCAGCAGGATGGTGGCGATGGCCGCCGCAATCGACAGCCAGGCGTAGCGTTTCAGGTGCGCGCGCGCCATGCCCGTCACTCGGCCAGCAGGCTGCCGGTCAATGCCACGGTGCCGATGCCGAGGCCGATCAGGATCACCTGCTGCAAGGTGTCGTGCAGGCTGGTGCGCTTGTGCAGGCCGGGAATCAGGTCGGCCACGGCGACGTAGATCATGCTGGCCGCCGCCAATGCCAGCAGGGACGGCACCCAGGACTGCATGGTCTGCAAAGTCAGGTAGCCGAGCATGCCGCCGATCACGGTGGCAAAGCTGGAAATCAGGTTCATTCGCAATGCGCGCGCTTTGCTGTAGCCGGAGTGCAGCAGCACGGCGAAGTCGCCGACTTCCTGCGGAATTTCGTGGGCGATGATGGCCAGCGCAGTGACGACGCCGAGATGCGTGTCGGTCAGGAAGGCGGCGGCGATAAT
Source organism: Pseudomonadota bacterium (assembly GCA_021848465.1). Taxonomy (GTDB): domain Bacteria; phylum Pseudomonadota; class Gammaproteobacteria; order Burkholderiales; family Gallionellaceae; genus JAJZUP01. The sequence goes on along the minus strand of JAJZUP010000001.1, from coordinate 1,017,844 downwards.
CACGCCGTCGATGAAGTTGTGGAAGGTGTCGCCGACGATCACCATGGCGCCACTGCGCCCGTGGTCATGCGCTGTCGCCGCATGCGGTTCGTGCGCCTCGCAATGGTCGTGATGGCAATGGCGCCAGATCAGCACTTTTTCCAGAGTGAAAAACAGCAGGATGCCGAACAGCACCGTGCTGCTGACCGCCGTGATGCTGGTGCTGAGCCGAATGGCTTCCGGGAGCATGTCGAGGAAGACCGCGCCCAGCAGCGCGCCGATGGCATAGCTGACCAGCCCGCCCACCCAGTGGGCACGGGCGCCCAGGGCAAACAGCGCCGCACATGCTACGCTCAGGATGCCGCCAAACAGGCTGGCGGCAATAATCCAGGCCAATACGCTCATTCGATTCTCATAGTCTTAACAAGGCGCGGATTATACTCAGAAGAGAGAGCGCCCGCTTTTTCCGCAAAAAAACCATCTTTCTTCAAAAAATATTCATTACGCATGCAAATAACCTTGCAGCTCAAAGGCTATATGTAAATTCAATTAAATCCCGCCACTTTTCCCGGCCTTTTGAAATATTTACGCAGAAAATCTGCGCTAAAATCGGATTGTCGCATTCATTACAAAGCTGACAAGCCATATCGCCCATGGCAATGCGACACCAGGCAACCACGCCACATCAAAAATAACAAGGACGGGGCACCACACCCGGGCCAACAACAATAAAAACCAGCAACACAGGAGAGAGAGTCAATGTTTGGAACGCTTAAGCGCAAACTCTGGGCGCTGGAGGGGCTATCTTTTGCCATGTTTTTGTTGATGACCGCCTTCGGCATCCTGCAACTGCATGCATCGCTCACCAGCAATGAAGAAAACTACAACCGCCTGCATGCCGACATCAACGCGATGGAATACATCGACAACATGAATGTCGCGTTCCTGAAGGAAGTCAAACTGGCCAAGGATGTCTGGATGCGCGGCAGCGATGCGGACAAGCTGAAAAAATATCGCGGCGAATATATCGAGCAAGCAGAGTCCTTCGAGAAGAACCGGCTGGCGGCACTGGCCACGATCAACGAACTGGCGGCCGGACATGACGGCTTCGAGGCGTTCATCGATCGCCTGAACCAGCTTGATGAGGCGCATAAAACAGCCAGTGGCAAATATCTCGCGCAAATCGACGTGCATGTCAGCACGACCGACTCGGACTCTAAAGTTGCCGGGATCGACCGTGCCGTGACCAAGCTGATCACTGACCTGCAGATGGATTTCAAAGCCTTCGTCGAGGCCAAGAACCAGGAAAAAATCGATCTGGCACATCAGGACTACCTGGCGCATCGCAACATCATGCTGGTCTGGGCGGTGCTTTCACTCGCGCTATCCATCGTTTTGGGAACGCTGGTCATCCGCAGTGTGATGCGCCAGTTGGGCGGAGACCCGCTGGAAGTTGCAGAGGTGCTGCACACCATGGCATCCGGCGACCTGTCGCGCCGCCCGCAGCAAGCGCCGGTTCCCGGCAGCCTGGTGGCCAGTGCCTATGAAATGCAGTCCGGCCTGTGCAAGATGATCGACGGTATCCGCTCCCACTCCCTGGCGCTAACCGATATGTCCCATAACCTCGCATCCGCCTCGCAACAGATTTTCCAGAGCGTGCAGCGCGAAACCGGGTCGGTCACGGAGATGGCTGCCTCCATCGAGGAAATGAGCGCCTCGACCGCCCACATTTCCGAAAAAGGAAAAGGCGCCAAAGAGATCGCCAGTCACTCGCGCCAGAATGCCGAAAATGGCGCCGCCATCATCAACAAGACGGTCTCCGGCCTGCTGATGACCGCACGCGAAATCGAAACCGCGTCGACTGACGTCTCGCATCTCGGCGACGATGCTTCGCGCATCACGGATGTGGTCAAGGTGATCCGCGAGATTGCCGAACAGACCAACCTGCTGGCGTTGAATGCCGCCATCGAAGCCGCACGCGCCGGCGAACAGGGACGCGGCTTTGCCGTGGTGGCGGACGAAGTGCGCAAGCTGGCCGAACGCACATCCAGTGCGACCACCGAAATCGACCAGATGTCGAGCAAGATCGCTGAAGTCGCCCGGCACGCGTTATCCGGCATGGACAATGTGGTGCAGACCACGCGCGAGGGCGTGGCGGATGCCGAACAAGCGCAATCCTCCATCGCGAATATTCAACTGAGCTTCAACGAAGTCGCGCAGGTGATCGACGAAATCTCCGATGCGGTGGATCAGCAGAATGCCGCCGCCAACGAGCTGGCCGGCAATACCGAAAGTATTGCCCAGATGTCGGAGGAAAATTCCGGCGCAGCGCAAAGCCTGCAAGACCTGGCCCGCGAACTGGAGCAGAAATCGTCCCAACTGAAAGGGATGGTGGAAGCGTTCAGGACTTGAACCGCTAGACCGGGCGTTGCAGCCAGATGAAGGTGCCCATGCGCCCGGTCACGCCGTCGCGACGATAGGAGAAGAAAGTTTCCGCATCGCTGTAGGTGCATAGCCCGCCGCCGTACACGCGAGTAATGCCCAGCGCAGCCAGGCGCTGACGCGCCAGCAGGTAAATGTCCGCCAGCCACTTGCCCGGTTTGCCGGGCTGGAAAGCCGCTTTCGCAGCGGCATCGTGGGCCATGAAGGCGGCGCGAACGTCATCGCCCACTTCAAATGCCTGCGGGCCAATCGCCGGGCCGAGCCACGCCATCAGCCGCTGCGGTTCGCACGCCATGTTTTGCACGGTAGTTTCAATCACGCCGGCCGCCAGCCCTTTCCACCCGGCATGCGCCGCAGCCACCACTGTGCCGGCGTCATCGCACAACAACACCGGCAGGCAGTCGGCCGTCATCACCACGCAGACCGACCCCGGCTGGCGTGCCACGCTGGCATCGCCCTCGATTCGGCAACTGCCCAAATCCGCATCCGCCACTACCACGCCATGCACCTGCTGCAGCCACACCGGCTCGCCCGGCATCAGCGCCGCCAGCCGCTGGCGGTTACGCGCCACGTGCAGCGGCTCATCGCCGACATGGTCGCCAAGATTCAGACTGGCATACGGCGGCGCGCTCAACCCTCCGCGTCGCGTCGTCTGCAATGCCCGCACTGCAGCAGGGGCCGGCCATTCAGGGACGATGCAATACTCACGCAAATCCATCCAACACCTCCCTGACTGTTTCGAGTAAATGCTGCATATCGGCGGGCATGGCCACATGCCACTCCAGCCATTCGCCGCTGGCCGGGTGCTCCAGCCCGAGGCGCTCGGCATGCAGGGCCTGGCGCGGAAACGACGCCAGCAAGTCGCGCAGTTGCGGCGGGCATTTCTGGGCGCCCTTGAGATAGGTCTGGTCGCCCACGAGCGGATGCCCCAGATACGTCATATGCACGCGGATCTGGTGGGTACGCCCGGTTTCGAGTTTGCAGCGCACCAGCGTGCAACCGGAAAACGACTCCTCGACCGCATAATGGGTGATGGCAGGTTTGCCGCCAGCCACCACCGCCATGCGCGTGCGCTGCGTCGGGTGACGGTCGATCGGCTGGTCCACGCGCCCGCCGTGCGCCAGTTCGCCGTACACCAGCGCCAGGTATTCGCGGCGCACACTGCGCGCCTGTAGCTGGCGCACCAATGCGGTCTGCGCCGTGAGGGTTTTGGCGACCACCAGCAGGCCGCTGGTATCCTTGTCCAGTCGGTGCACGATACCCGCGCGCGGCACCCCGGCCAAGGCCGGGTCGTGATGCAGCAGCGCATTCAGCAGGGTGCCCTGCCAATTTCCGCTGCCGGGATGCACCACCAGCCCGGCGGGTTTGTTGATCACAAGGATACTGTCATCCTCGTACACGATTTCCAGCGCGATGGCTTCCGCCTGGTAGGGCTGCTCGGAAGGATGGCTCTGCGGCACGACAGCTATGGTGTCGCCCCCCCAGACTTTTTGCCGGATAGCAGCTGCCGCGCCGTTCAACTTGACCAGCCCTTGGCCGATCCAGTCCTGCAGCCGGCTGCGCGAATACTCCGGCAATAATTTTGCCAGCGCCTGATCCAGGCGCAATCCGGCGTATTCCGCCGTCACAGTCAGGGTCAATGCCGAAACGGACTCAGCCGGGGGCGCCCAGTCAGTATCAACATCCGCCTCAAAATCCGGTTCGTTCATGCCTGAGCCGGATGCGGGGGTATCTTTGCTATAATTCGGGAAATTTTTTTCGGATCCAGCCATGCGTCATAGTTTATACGTTTTCCTGTTGCTCTCGTTAGTGGCATGCAGTTCTTCGATCGACGACAAGAAGAATTACAGCGCCGAAGAGTTGTATTCGATGGCGATGGACTCCATGGAAGACCACAACTACGAGAAGGCGGTCAAGGCATTCGAAAAGCTGCAGTCCCGTTACCCCTACGGCCGTTATGCGCAGCAGGCACAGATGGAAATCGCCTATGCCTACTACAAGCAAGGCGAGCCGGCCCCGGCGCTCGGCGCGATCGACCGCTTTATCAAGCAGTACCCGAACAGCTCCAGCCTCGACTACATGTATTACCTGAAAGGGCTGATCAATTTCGACGAAAACCTGGCCAGTGTGATGAACGCTATCGGCGACCAGGACCCGGCCGAGCGCGACCCCAAGTCATTGCGCGAATCGTTCGACACATTCAAGGAACTCGTCACCCGCTTCCCGGACAGCCGCTATGCGCCGGATGCGCGGTTGCGCATGCAGTACCTGCTGGACAACCTGGCAGGATCAGACTTGCACATTGCCAGTTATTACCTGCGCCGTGGCGCCTATGTGGCGGCACTCAATCGCGCCAAGGAGATTCTGGTCAACTACCCGACCACTCCGCAAACCCGCGATGCCCTGCAAATCATGATCCAGGCCTATGACGCATTGGGCATGACCGACCTGCGCGACGATACTCAACGCATCCTGAACCAGAACCTCGCCAGCAACGAGGCGGCCCCTGCTGCCAAGGAGTCGCCGCAGCAACCGCATGCCTGGTGGAAATTCTGGGATTAGCAGCGGAGCACAGCCGTGAATTTCTGCCCGGAGTGTGGCGCCCCAGTCGTCCTGCGCATCCCGCCGGACGATCATCGTGAGCGCCATGTTTGTACTCAGTGCGGCGCGATCCACTACCACAACCCCAAACTGATCGTCGGCGCAATCCCGGAATGGCAAGACGGACGCATCCTGCTCTGCCGCCGCGCCATCGAGCCGCGCCATGGCTTGTGGACCCTGCCTGCCGGCTTCATGGAGAACGATGAAACCACGCGCCAGGCGGCGGCACGCGAAACCCTGGAAGAGGCCAATGCGCGCGTCGAAATCGGCGAACTCTACTCGATGCACAACCTGCCGTATATCAACCAGGTGCATTTGCTGTTCCGCGCGCGCCTGCTCGACCTGGACTTTTTCCCCGGCGTCGAAAGCCTGGAAGTGCAGTTGTTTGCAGAAGATGAAATCCCCTGGGATACGCTGGCCTTTCGCCCGGTCAAGTTCACCTTGCAGCGCTATTTCGAGGAGCGCAAACAGGGGAGCTTCCACTTTTTCAATGCCGACCTGGAGCCGCCTGTCCGTTATGCGCCGCACGCCTGACTGAGCCCGACTGCAATGAAATATTTCCTGCCCGTACTCATTGCCGTGATGCTGACCGGTTGCGCCTCGACGCCGGGCGGCAACCCGCAAGACCCGTATGAAGCCTATAACCGCAAGGCATTCAAATTCAATATGGCGCTGGACAAGGCGGTCATGAAACCGCTGGCGCACGGCTATGATGCCGCCCTGCCGAAACCGGCCAAGACCATGATCCACAATTTCTTCTCGAACCTGGACGACGTCTCGATCACGTTCAACGATTTGCTGCAATTGAAATTCAGGCAGGCCATGTCGGATGGTTACCGGGTAATTTTCAACACCACTTTCGGCTTGCTGGGCTTCATCAACATCACCGACCGCCTGCCCAAGCATAACGAGGATTTCGGGCAGACGCTGGGTTATTGGGGGGTCGGCAGCGGCCCCTATATCATGCTGCCGTTCTTCGGCCCCAGCACGGTGCGCGACAGCGTAGGCCTGGTCGGGGACGGCTACACTGGCGTCATCACCAATATCCGCGATGTGCCGGTGCGCAACAGTCTGTATGCGGCAGACAAGGTGGAAGAGCGCGCGCAACTGATCCCGCAGGAACCGACGCTGGATGAAGCGCCGGATCGTTACGCATTCGTTCGCGATTTCTACCTCGCGCGCCGTAAAAACCTGGTTTACGATGGTCATCCTCCGCGCGAAAAATATATCGACGACGAAGACGATGATTGAGTTGACCATACTGCGTGCAAAATGACAGGTGCGAAATGGACAAGGACATTCTCACTGAACCCCATTCCGATGACGCCACCAAGGTTCTCCACCGCCATTACCTGATCAAGTGGAGGGTGGTACTGAGCCTGCAGATTAACGGCGTTGAGCGCAATTTCCATGGCTGGTTCGGCGATATTTCCACCACGCACGCCACGGCCTACCTGGAAAATAACCTGCCGATCAATTCACGCTTTCAGGTCTTTTTCCAGATCCCTCCGAAAACCGCTCATGACCAGCCCAAAGTCATCCAGGCAAACGGCCAGTCAACCTACTGTGTGCTGGCGAACAACGGCCTGTTCCGCGCCGGGATCAAGTTCAACAATTTCCTGGCAAACGGGCTGGTCGAACTGGAGAAGGAGTTGTCCACCCATATCCCGGCCCAGGTGTAAGCACGCCCGGCATTGCGCCGGGCGCGTAATCAAACTACTGTGCTGCGCGCAATGCCGCGATACGCTCCTCCAGCGGAGGATGGGTCATGAACAGTTTGGCGAATCCGCCGCCACCAGAGATACCGAAGGCTGCCATGTTCTGCGGCAGGGCGGCTTGTTCGTGGTTCATCTTCAAGCGCTCCAGGGCGGCGATCATTTTCTGGCGCCCGGCCAGTTGCGCGCCCCCCGCATCGGCACGGAATTCGCGCAGGCGCGAGAACCACATGACGATCATGCTGGCCAAAATGCCGAGCACCAGTTGCGCCACGATTTCGGCCACAAATGCCCCGATGCCGGGGCCGTTGCGCTCGTCGTTCTTCAGCAATACGCGATCCACGAAGAAGCCGAACAGTTTCGAGAAGAACACCACGAAAGTATTCACCACTCCCTGGATCAGCGCCAAGGTCACCATATCCCCGTTTGCAACATGGCTGATCTCATGCCCCAGCACGGCTTCGGCCTCGTCCTTGCTCATATTGTTCAGCAGGCCAGTGCTCACGGCAACTAGCGCATCATTGCGATTCCAGCCGGTGGCAAACGCGTTCACATCGGGCGCATCGTAAATGGCCACTTCCGGCATGCCGATTCCGGCTGCCTGCGCTTGACGGCGCACGGTTTCGAGCAGCCAGCGCTCGGTCGGGTCAAACGGGTTGGTGATGACTTGCGCGCCAACCGACATCTTTGCCATCCACTTGGACATCAGCAGCGATACGATCGAACCGGCAAAGCCGATCACGGCGGACAACACCAGCAAGGCCCCGAAATTGATGCCGTTGGCCGTAGCCCAGTGGTCCACCCCAAGCAGGCGCAGCGTGATATTGATGACCAGCAGTACTGCAATGTTTGTCAGGATAAACAGGAAAATACGTTTCATTACTCATCTCCGAGATCAAATTTATCTTGGGCGCAGCACCCGCAGCCCGACACGACCTATATGCAGGCACACCTTGTGTTTTTCAATAGCCCCAACCGCCGCTCCGGCATTGGAGCAGGCTTCCGGAAAAAAGTTGCACCAGAGATTGTCCCAGAAAAAAGAGGGAAGCCCCCCGGCTTCCCTCCTTCCCCTACCCCAACGTCTCCCCGTAAATCAGCTGCGCCGGTTGGCAAAGCGCGTTGCACGCGCGGTCGAACTTTCCATCCATTTCTTGATGCGGTTGGCATCACCCACCCGGGTGCGCTTGCCCCAAGAGTCGAGCAGCACAATGATTACCGGGCGCTTGGAAATATTGGCCTTCATCACCAGACAACGGCCTGCCTCGCTGATGTAACCGGTCTTGCTCAGGCGAATATCCCAGGACGCGTTCTTAACCAGCGGATTGGTATTATGAAATTGCAGTGGGCGATGATGCGCAAGCTGCACGGTATGTGCCGAAGTGGTGGTGAATTTATGGATCAGGTCGTAATACTGGGCTGCGCGAACCATCAACACCAAATCATGCGCGGTTGAAACATTGTTGCTGTTCAACCCGGTCGGATCAAAGAAGCGGGTCGAAGTCATGCCCAGTTGCAATGCCTTGTTGTTCATCATTGCCACGGCAGCCTTGGTGCCGCCCGGGTAGGTGCGCGCCAGTGCCGCCGCAGCCTTGTTTTCGGAAGCCATCAAGGCAATCTTCAACAACTCGCCGCGTGTCATCACCGAGCCATTACGCACGCGCGAATGGGTATTCTTCAGGTGGTCTGCGTCATCGGCCGTGACGGTGACTTTCTCATCCATCGGCAGCTTGGCATCGAGCACCACCATGGCAGTCATCAACTTGGTGATCGAGGCAATCGGCGCCACATTGTCGGCATTCTTGGTATAGAGCGGGCGCTCGGCCTGCTCGTCATATATCAGCGCAATGGCCGATTGCAGGCGCGGCGCCGAGGTGTGCTTGAAAACCGTGTCGGTCAGCTCTTCATCCTTGGGTTTTTGCGCTACGGCAACCGGAGCCGGGGCAGCAACCGCCTCAGGCGCCTTGGCAACCATCATACCGGCAACGGCATCCAGCTTGGGGCTGTCAGCCTTGGAAATCGTGTTGCGATCCTTGGAACAGGCAGACACGCCCAACCCCAACGACAACAGCAATATAGTGATATTTTTCTTCATAACCCACCGCAGGAATATGACCTCAACCCGAAGGATACCTTAAAATCTCAATAAATCAAGGTGCAATATTAAAACGTTAATGTTCTTCTTGCTGCTGCAAAGCCCACATTTGGGCATAAACTCCTTGTTGCGCCAGCAATTTTCGGTGTGAGCCGCGCTCCACAATGCGCCCTTTGTCCACGACCAGAATTTGTTGCGCATCCACCACCGTCGATAACCGGTGCGCAATCACCAGCGTAGTGCGATTACGCGCCACATTGCGCAATTCGTCCTGGATCGCTTTTTCCGATTTGGAATCCAGTGCCGAAGTTGCTTCGTCAAAAATCAGGATGGATGGGTTTTTCAGGATCGCGCGCGCAATCGCCACGCGCTGCTTTTCCCCGCCGGACAGCTTCAACCCGCGCTCGCCTACCACCGTATCATAGCCTTGCGGCAGCGATGTGATAAAGGCGTGGATATGGGCCGATTGAGCGGCTTGCAAGATTTCTTCGTGCGTTGCGTCCGGACGTCCGTAGGCGATGTTGTAATAGATCGTATCGTTGAACAGCACCGTGTCCTGCGGCACGATGCCGATCGCGGCGCGCAGGCTGGCTTGCGTCACCGAGCGGATGTCCTGCCCGTCGATCAGGATGCCGCCCTCGTTGACATCATAAAAACGGAACAACAGGCGCGACAGCGTGGATTTCCCCGCCCCGCTTGCACCGACGACCGCCACGGTGTGCCCGGATGGAATCTCGAAATCCACATCGCGCAATATCTGACGCTCGGCATCGTAGTGAAACGATACATGCCTGAACTCGACCCGCCCAGCCTCCAGCTTCAGCGGCAACGCACCGGGGGCATCCTCCACCTCACGGTTTTCGTTCAGCAGCCGGAACATGCGCTCCATGTCGGCCAGCGCGTTCTTGATTTCGCGGTACACGAAGCCGAGGAAGTGCAGCGGCATGTACAACTGCAGCATGTACACATTGACGAGCACGAGGTCGCCCACCGTCATCTTGCCTTCCACCACTTCCTGTGCGGCGAGCAGCATCAGCAAGGTGACGCCAACCGCGATGATCGTGCTCTGACCGGCATTCAGTGCCGCAAGCGAGGTCTGGTTCTGCACGGCAGACACTTCCCATTTCTCCATCTGCTCGTCGTAGCGGCGAACTTCGTAGCGTTCGTTGCCGAAGTATTTGACCGTTTCGTAATTCAACAGGCTGTCGATTGCGCGGGTATTGGCCTTGGAGTCCATGTCGTTCATCGTGCGCCGGTAGACCATGCGCCATTCGGTGATGAGCAGTGTGAACACGATATAACTCACCAGCGTGACAAATGTGATGATGGCAAACCAGGGGTTGTATTTGACCAGCAGGATGCCCGCCACGAGACCGATCTCCAGCAGCGTCGGCAGGATGTTGAACAGCAGGTAGGTCAGCAGGAAACTGATGCCGCGCGTACCGCGCTCGATGTCCCGCGAGACCCCGCCGGTCTGGCGCTCCAGATGGAAACGCAGGCTCAACCCGTGCAGGTGGGCAAATACCTTGATCGAAACGCGGCGGATCGCGCGCTGGGTGACCTTGGCAAACACCGCATCGCGGATTTCACCGAACAGCGTGCTGAATAGGCGCAGCAGGCCGTAGCCGACGATCAGGAACACCGGCACCATCAGCATCGCTTTGGGCTGCCCCATCGCATCCACGATCTCCTTCAGTACCAGGGGCACGGCCACATTGGTCAGCTTGGCCAGGATCAGCAGGACGATGACCAGCGCAACGCGCACCTTGAATTCCATCAGGTACGGCATCAGCATGCGCACGGTGCGCCAGTCGGCGCGACCTGCATGCATGGGATTGTGGGATGAGTGTCCGGGGCGCATATTCAGTCTGGATCAAACGCAGCCGCGCATTATAGCCGGCATCAGGACAATGCGCCGAACTGAATACCCCTGACAGAAGGAGTGAATATCGCCGCTGAAAAACTCAGGGCAGGAAGGCCAGATGAACCAAAGACCAGGCAGCCAGAAAGAGCGAAAACAATCCGGCGCTGAACACCCAAAGCGATTCGAAATTGCCGACGAACACATCCCCGATCAGCACATTGGCCGACCAGCGCATCGTGTAACAAGCAATAAGAAGAAGCACCAGGTACATGCGCGGATTTTCAGACAAACCTGCCGGCCTGGCAAGCATGCAGCCGGATCGAAAATTTCATGGGCGTGGAACACATATTTTTTACACATGAAAAGAGAATGCGTGCGAGAATGCCAAGTCAGGCAGGATCATCAAGTTAGGCCGCGCTTAACCTTTCCGGCGTTGTGTGTAAACACCAGCAAATCTGGAAACATCCCGGTTGTTTTCCACTCGCGCTAGCGGAAGTTCCCGCCTGTTTGCGCCACAAATTTGATCACCACAAGGTGCCGCCATACCTACTACCACAAGGCACCAGCAATATCGAGGAGCTGGCAACTTGGAGAAGGAAATAAAGCAAAACACCCCGCAATACCACTGGGCACGCAAACTGACCCAGATCGCTACCCTGCTGTTGATCGCGCTGATTCCTGTACTCGGCTTGTTGCGCATTGACCTGGCTAGTGCCAGTTTCGTCACGCTGGGGCACCAGATCTGGTGGTCGAATTTTTCTTTTGTATTCGGTCTTGCGCTGGTGGCGGCGACCGCCCCCATCCTGACCTACATGACTATCGGCACCATCTGGTGCGGCTGGGCCTGCCCGCAAAACCTGCTGTCCGAATGGGCCAACAACCTGACCTACAAATTTCTCGGCAAGCGTGCCGATGTGCGCGTGGACGGCAAGGGGATGGTGGTTGCCGCCTCCAAGAACAAACTCATCAACTGGATCATCCTTTCGGTCATCTTCATCATGGCATCGATGGTGCTGACCGTCATCGTGCTGCTGTTTTTCTATCCGCCGCACGACGTCTGGGCTTTCATCACGCTGCGCAGCGACGAGCAGTCGTTCAGCTTCATGCAATACCCCTATGTGTTTACCGTGCTGTTGATCTTCATTGACATTGCCGCAGTGCGCTACTTCCTGTGCGACTACGCCTGCTTGTACCGCATCGGCCAGCGCATCTTCAAGACCCAGGATGCACTGCACGTGACCTATGACAGCTCGCGCTCCGCCGATTGCGCCAAGTGCAACTACTGCGCCACCACCTGCATCACCTCCATCGAGCCCACCCAGATCAAGCAGTACGATCCCTGCATCAATTGTGGTGAGTGCATTGATGCCTGCAACCGCCTGCATGCAAAATCGGATACCGTCGGCCTGTTGCGCTTCGAGGTCGGCGAGCGCGGCAGCAAGACAACCTGGCGCGAGAAACTCAGCGAAATTGCTTCGCGCTTCAACTGGCTGGTTGGCGCGATGTTCCTGGCGGGTTGCGTGATGATGGTATGGGGAATCGTGACCCAGCCGGAGGCGCAGCCGCAGATTTCGCACGAGGAACTGTTGAAGAACCAACAGGTCGCGCGGGTATGCAACAGCCAGTGCGCACCGTTGCAGGCGACCTGCAACGGCAAGAATATTGCGGGATGCTATCGTGCTGCGGCGTGCAAATGCGCCTGCTCGCTGGAGCAGGACCCGGCCAATGCATCGAGCGCCACCTGGCGCGAGTGCGTGGACAGCAACAACGCCAACCTGAAGCGTCTGGAGGCGCACGCACCTTCCGCCCGCTAGCGGAACAGGTTAACGGATAAAAACAAGCTTGAATGGGAGAGACAACATGAGCGACATCATCAGCCAGTACCTGATCGGCGAAGAGCCCTATTACCGCCCGGTGGCGGATGAAATCGACGTCTTCGATGCAGCCTTTTCCGTGCGCATGCCGATCATGCTGAAAGGCCCGACCGGTTGCGGCAAGACCCGTTTCATCGAACACATGGCCTGGCGACTGAAGAAGCCGTTGATCACGGTTGCCTGCAACGAAGACATGACGGCATCGGATCTGGTAGGGCGCTTCCTGCTCGACGCCAACGGCACGCACTGGCAGGACGGCCCGCTCGCGCTGGCCGCGCGTCACGGCGCCATCTGCTACCTGGACGAAGTAGTGGAAGCGCGCCAGGACACCACCGTGGTCATCCACCCGCTGACCGACAACCGTCGCGTGCTGCCGCTCGAAAAGACCGGCGAACTGATCCACGCCCATCCCGATTTCCAACTGGTCATCTCATATAATCCGGGCTATCAGAGCGTGATGAAAGACCTCAAGCAATCGACCAAACAGCGCTTCGGCTCGCTCGACTTCAACTACCCGGCCCCCGGCATCGAAACCGAGATCATCACACACGAATCCGGCATTGCCCGCGACATCGCCGACAAGCTGGTGTCGATTGCAGGAATGGCGCGCAACCTGAAGGGGCATGGCCTGTATGAGGGCATCTCGACGCGCATGTTGGTGTACGCAGGCAACCTGATTGCAAAAGGCGTGGAGCCCAAACGCGCGTGCCGCGTAGCCTTGGTGTCGCCAATTACCGATGACCTGGATATGCGCGATGCGCTGGAGGCCGCGGTCAGCACCTTCTTCAATTGAGGCAGCCTGCGCGTTGCGATGAAAACCCGGATCAGGAATTTCACCCACCGCTTGCTGGCGCGCGTCCGCACACGCGCCACGCCTGCACACAGCCAGGCCGCCTTGCGCCCCGGCCTGGAATTTGCCGAGGTTGAGCGGCGCATCGCCATCTACCTGCGCGCCATGTGGGCGCACGATTTCACCATCAAGTCCGCGCCACGCAATTACGAAGCGCGGATCAACATTCCCGCCAGCATCGAATTGCAGGTCATCAGCCTGCCCGCGATCTGCTACGACCTCAACCTGGCGGAAACGGGCGGAATCTCCGCGCTGGAAATTTATCGCGCAGCCGCGGCGCATGCCGCCGCCCACATCATGTTTACCCGGCAGCATTTCGCCAAGGACAAGCTGACGCCCTGGCAGATGGCCGTTATTTCCGTCATCGAAGATGCGCGCGTCGAGGCGCTGGCGATCCGGCGCTTCCCCGGCCTGTACCAGCTCTGGGTTCGCCAGCACATCGCCACACCGGCGCAAAACAGGACTGCAGGAGACTACCTTAACCGCCTGGCGCGCGCCCTGCTGGACGACAACTACGCAGACGCAGACCCGTGGGTTGAACAGGGTCGCGCATTGTTCCGGAATGCCGCGAGCATTGAATCCGAACAGCTCTCACGCGAAATCGGGCTTGCCCTCGCGCACACGTTCGCCGAGAAGAAAATTCGCCCGAACCCGCGTACCGATCGCCTCAGTGCGGACTACCGCGATGACAACTGCTACCTGTGGGAAGCGGCAAACTTCATTGCCGAGAAAGACCTGCCCCCGCTCATCATCAACCCTTTCAAGAAAACCGGCCCTACCAAGACACTGGTCGAACCCAGCGACAGCGACCAACACAACAAGCGCGTGCTGGAGCATGAGCCCGACGACATCGAATTCACCGGCAAGGAATCCGCTCCCTTCTTCTACCCGGAGTGGAATTACCGCCACCAGGTAGAAACCCGCGACTGGGTGACATTGCGCGAAATCCCCGCCGCCGACGGCGACCTGCAGGTCGTGGACAATATCGTTGCGCGCAACAAACCGTTGCTGTCACGCATGAAGACCTTGCTGGAAGCGGTGCGCCTGGATGGCGTGCGGCGTATCCGCAAGCTGGAAGAAGGCGACGAGCTCGACATCAATGCCGCCATCCGCGCGCAGATTGACCTGCGCCAAGGCATCCAGCCGGACACGCGCATCATGATGCGCTCCATCCGCAAAACCCGCGGCATTTCCGCGCTGGTGCTGCTCGATCTTTCCTACTCGACCAACAGCAAGGTCAAGGACAAGGACTACTCGGTACTGCAACTCACCCAGGAGGTCTGCGCGCTGTTTGCCGACGCCATCGCTTCGGTGGGCGACACCTTTGCCATCCACGGCTTCTGCTCCGAAGGCCGCCGCCACGTCGAATACTACCGCTTCAAGGATTTCGACCAGCCCTACGACGAGGCCGCGCGCAGCCGCGTCGCCGGCATGAGCGGCCAGCGCGCCACACGGATGGGGGCCGCGATACGCCATGCCACCCATTTGCTGAACAGCCAGCCTTCCGGCAAGAAGCTACTGATGATCATCACGGACGGCGCGCCATCCGATGTCGATGTACACGACGGACGCTATCTGCGCCACGACGCCAAAATGGCGGTGGAGAACGCCGACCGCAAAGGCATCCATACCTATTGCGTCGGGCTAGATCCGGATGCCGACGAATATATCGCGCGCATCTTTGGCGCACGCAACTACATGGTAGTGGACCACATCAGTTGCCTGCCGGAAAAGATGCTGATGCTTTATGCCGAGCTGACGCGCTGACGCACAAACCTGATGCAACCAGTCCAGCGTTAATCTTGCTGGATAAACTCAATGAAATAACCGTCCGGGTCTTTAATGAACGCGATCGGCCGCGCGCCCGGTCGCAATGCGCCCGGCTCCTTGACGACGCTGCCGCCCATTTCGCGGACTCGTGCGCAGGCCTGCGCCACGTCGTCCACCGCTATCGCGATATGGCCGTAAGCGTTACCCATTTCATATGCCTCGACACCCCAGTTATAGGTCAGCTCAAGCACCGCCCCCTCCTGCTCGGATTGATAGCCGAGAAAAACCAGGGTGAATTTACCCTCCGGGTATTCGCTGCGGCGCAGCTCCTTCATGCCCAGCACTTCGGTGTAAAACGCAACCGCGCGCTCAAGATTTCCGACGCGGATCATGGTATGCAGGATTCTCATAAGTCCAACCAATAACTTTCAAAAAATTGTCCAGCTACATGCTGTTCCACTTGATGCAATAACCCGCGGGAGAAATCTCGTCATCACCGGGAATCACCTTGCATCGCCCAAAATCCCGCTCCGTTTTGCCGGCCAGAAACTCCAGGCACACATTGCAGCTCATCCCGTCCTTAGGAGTAGGCTGATATTGCAGCTTCTTGCGCAACTCGGTATTGGTTACCGCTCCGGCTGCTGCCGACAGCGTCAGCGCCGGAATGACCGCCAGCACCACACAAGCCTGTTTGATAAAGGTACGGCGCGGAATATTTACACTCATGGGCCCTCCTGACAGGGGGTGCGAAACATTAACGGGTGTGCAGCAGCCGGGACAGTAATGCTAGCAGTTTGATAAACCGCATTGACAACATTTACATTCGACGTACTCAAGAGCGCAGATACGCTTGCTTCAGGCGGAGGCCGCAGCGGCAGCCGGGCTTAATCCATCGGCTTTCCGTTCTTGGCGCCTTCCTTGCTGATATATGCCTTCCAGATTTCAGCCTTGGCCGCACACCAGCCCTGGTGGGCAACAATCATTTTGATCTGCTCGTTATTCAACTCGCCCGTGGTCCGTTCCACTTCCGGCGGCATCGTGGCGCGCCCCTCAATCGCTGCCTCGACAAAATTCTGGCATTTGGCCTCATCCTGGCTAGCCGGCTCACCAGCCCAGACCGGCTGAGCCGCGACGATGACCAAAAACACTGCGCATAAATACTTCATGACCTCTCCGCGATAAATTTACTGCCCATGCTGCGAATTTTAAGCCATGAATTGCGCACCTGTTAAGGTAATAAAGGGGCAAACCGGTACGCACAAGGCCAATTCCCTCTCTGCGGTCTGGAGTTCAATAACCATACATGTGCGCGTCGCAATTTGCCTGACCAATGCAGGAAAGCGGCCGCGCTGGAGCCACTCCCGATCAACACATTGCAGGCGGCTTTACCCCGCGAGCCGCGCACAATGACTAAGGCTAATTAACTGCGATAAGCAGATAGTCTTCGCCGCGCTCGCGAAACTGGAAATGCACCTTCTTTCCCGGCATCAGCTTTTTATACAGCGCCGGTTTGTCGACCATGAAATCCATCGTCATCGCAGACCATCCCAGGCTCGGAATCGGCTCATGCGTGATGGTAACCACGCCCCGCGCCTGGTCTACCGCCTTCACCACGCCTACGGCCTGAACTGCAGCAGATTGTTCCTGTGCACTACTGCCCATATGCATGCCGCCCATGACCATATCCGCAGCCTGAGCCGGGATGGAAACAAGCGACAGCAAAATCGTGATTGATGCAAAACGTTTCATGATTTACCCCTCCTTCAGTTGAATGAACTCTTTTGATTGCGCTCAAACTGCGCCCCCTGCCACCACAAATACAACGATGGAACCACCAGCAGCGATAACA
The DNA here is from genome assembly GCA_021848465.1 of Pseudomonadota bacterium. Taxonomy (GTDB): domain Bacteria; phylum Pseudomonadota; class Gammaproteobacteria; order Burkholderiales; family Gallionellaceae; genus JAJZUP01. The sequence continues at coordinate 1,000,808 of JAJZUP010000001.1, read as the reverse complement.
GCGGTGCAGTAAGCATCCCGCCTATCAGCGGCGCTGCCACGCGTTTCATCACGTCCGCGCCTATCGCATCGCTGAACATCACCGGCAACAGGCCGACCACAATCACCGACACGGTCATCAGCTTCGGACGCAGGCGCATGGCCGCTCCCTGCATGATTGCAGCACGCAACGCGCGGCGATCTACCAGGCTGCCCGCCTCGCGCGCAGCGGCAATTGCCTTGTCAAGATAGAGCAGCATGACGATCCCGAACTCGGCCGCCAGGCCGGCAAGCGCAATGAACCCGATCGCCACAGCCACCGACATCTGGTAACCCAGCAGATATACCAGCCAAAGCCCGCCCACAAGCGAGAACGGCAGGCACAGCATGACCAGCAGCACTTTTCCCCAATGCCGGAAGTGCGCATAGAGCAGCAGCATGACCAGCCCCAGCGTGAGCGGGATCGCCAGGGCCAGGCGCTGCTTGGCATGCAGCAGGTTTTCGTACTGGCCGGCCCAGCGGATCGCATATCCGGGCTTGAGCTTGACTTCGTGCGCAACCGCAGCCTGCGCCGCAGCGACATAACCGCCCAGGTCGCTGCTGTCGAGCGTGATGTAAACATAGCCGGAAAGACGCGCGTTCTCACTCCGGATCTCCGCCGGGCCATCACTCAGGGACAGGCGGGCCAGGTTGCCCAGCGGAATCTGCTCGCCATTCTGCAGCGTGATGCGGCTGGCCGCCAATTGCGGGAGTGACTCGCGCAAATCGCGCGGGTAGCGGATGCTGATCGAATAGCGTTCACGTCCGGAAATCTGGGTGGCAATGCTTACGCCTCCAACCGCCCCTTCTATCAGCCCGGTTACGTCGGCGATTGTCACGCCATAGCGCGCCGCCTGTGCGCGATTCACATCCACGTCGAGATAATGGCCGCTGGTCACACGCTCCGCGAACACGCTCTGAGTGCCGGGCAAACGTTTCAGGACGGTTTCGATCTGCTCCCCGATAGCGGCGATCCCCGCCAAATCGGGGCCGGAGATCTTGATGCCAAGCGGCGTCCGGATGCCGGTGGACAACATATCAATCCGTGTACGGATCGGGTAGGCCCAGGAATTGGTCAGGCCCGGCAGTTGAACCTCACGTTGCAGCTTCTCGATCAGCTGCTCCACCGTCTCGCCCGCCGGCCACTGCTCGCGCGGTTTCAACATGATCGTGGTTTCAAACATCGACACTGGCGCAGGATCGGTGGCACTGTCCGCGCGCCCCGCCTTGCCGAACACGCGCTCCACCTCCGGCATTTGGCCGATGATGCGGTCGGTGATTTGCAGCAAATTCGCCGCCTCGTCGAGCGAAACTCCCGGCAGTGTGGTCGGCATGTACAGCAAATCCCCCTCGTACAGCGGCGGCATGAATTCGCTGCCGATCTTCCACAGCGGATAGGCGGTGGAGAGCAGCATCACCAGGGCGACGCCTGCAACCAGGCGTTTGCGTTCCAGCATGCTCTCCAGTACGCGCTGGTAGCCGCGCTGCAACAGGCTGTTCAGGCGATTATCCTGTTCCGCGCGGATGCGGCCACGGACGAAATACCCCATCAACACCGGAAGCAGCGTGATCGCCAACAGCGCCGACGCTGCCATGGCATAAGTTTTGGTATAGGCCAGCGGTGCGAACAGCTTTCCCTCCTGCCCGTTCAGGACGAATACCGGCAGGAACGACACGGTGATCACCAGCAACGAAAAGAACAAGGCCGGGCCGACCTCCTGCGCGCTGTGCCGCGCCGCGAGCCAGTAATTGCCGTCCCATTGCGGATGTTCGATATGTTTGTGCATATTCTCGACCATCACGATCGCCGCATCGACCATGGTGCCGATCGCGATTGCAATGCCGCCCAGCGACAGTATGTTCGCAGTCACACCTTGCTGCTGCATGATAATCAGCGCAGTCAGGATTCCGACCGGAAGCGTTACCACCGCCACCAGCGCCGAACGCAGGTGCGACAGAAACAGCAGGCAGGCCAGCATCACCGCCAGCGACTCCTCAACCAGTTTGTTGCGCAACGTCGCGACCGCGTGCTCGATCAGGCCGGAGCGATCATAAGTCACCACCAGTTCGACGCCTTCGGGAAGTCCGGCCTTCAGCTCATCCAGCCGCTGCCGCACGGCATGCACCGTATCCAGTGCATTGGCACCATAGCGCATCACAACGATGCCCCCGGTCACCTCCCCCTGCCCATCCAGGTCTGCCACGCCCCGCCGCGGTTCGGCCCCGATACCGATATGCGCCACATCCTGCAACCGTACCGGCATGCCCTGCGCATCGGTCGCAACCGGAATGTTCCTGAAGTCATCCAGCGAGGACAAATAGCCGCGCGCGCGCACCATGAACTCGCTGCGCCCCAGCTCAACCACCGAGCCGCCGCTCGATTGATTGTTGTCGCGCACGGCCTGCGCCACCTGCTGCAGCGAGATGTGATAAGCGGCGAGGCGCGCCGGATCAATTTCGATCTGGTATTGCCGCACCATGCCCCCGACACTGGCCACTTCGGCGACGCCGGGCAAGCCTTGCAATTCGTATTTCAGGTAGAAGTCCTGCAATGCACGCAGCTGGTCCGGATCGTAACGGTGATTGCGGTCAACCAGCGCATACTCGAACACCCAGCCCACTCCCGAGGCATCCGGACCGAGCGTCGGCACCACGCCCGCAGGCAAGCGCGGAGCCGCCTGGCTCATATACTCCAGCACCCGCGAGCGCGCCCAGTAAGGATCGGTACCATCGCGGAAAATGACATACAGGTAGGATTCGCCGAACATCGAAAAACCGCGTACGGCAGTCGAACCGGGCACCGAGAGCAGTGCCGAGGTCAGCGGGTAAGTGACCTGGTCTTCGACGATTTCGGGCGACTGCCCCGGGTAGGAGGTTTTGATGATGACTTGGAGATCGGACAGGTCCGGGATCGCGTCGAGCCGTATCTGGGTCGCGGCGTAGACGCCCCACCCCGCCACCAGCAACGCAACGACAATCACCGTCAGGCGATTGTGCAGCGACCAGTCGATAACGCGCCGGATCATGCTATTGCATGCTCATTCGTTCGCCGGCGGCATTCAGCGACGCGGCGGCATCGAGCAGGAACTGGCCGTTGGTTGCCACCTCCGCGCCCTCGTGCAAACCATCCAGCAACTCAACCTGATCGCCTTCCTCAAGGCCTGTCTTCACCGGGACAGGCAGGAAGTGGCCATCGCCGCGTGACAGCATGACGCGATTTCCTTGCGCGCCGTAGATGATGGCGGAGCGTGGCAGCAGCAATGCCTCATGGGAATGATTGCTGATGGCAACATCCACAAAACTGCCGGGCCGCAAATGCAGCTTGCGGTTATCCAGATAGGCGCGCGCCACCGTCTTGTTGGCGTCAGCCACCGGACTGACGAAGTCGACGCGAGCCTGGAATTCATGTCCGTCTGGAAGCGTTGCCGTCAGCGAATCGCCAACCGCCACCTGTCCGGCCTGGTCTGGGTACAGCGGAATATCCAGCCACACACGCGACACATCGCTCAAAGTCATCAGCACGGTAGCGGCCATCACCAGAGAGCCCTCCTGTACATCAATGCGGGTCACCACGCCATCATGCGGGGCAACAATGTGCACCACGTCTTTTACCTGCTTGGTGCGCTCGATCTCGAGAATATCCTCGACACTGACCCCTTCTTCACTGTGCAGGCGCGCGCGATCATTGGCAGCATCCATCGTCAGGGCCATCACGTAATCGTTTTCGGTGTCCGCCGTCGTTGGAATGGTTTGCAGCAACTGGCGCTGCCGCTCGATTGAACTCAGGTATGTCCGCTGGCGCGCGATCAGGTCCGGGGAGTAAATTTCATATAATACCTGCCCCGCATGCACCTGCTCGCCGAGCGCGTGTACGCGCAGTTTTCTGATCCACCCTTCATATTTAGCTTGCACCGAATAGTTTGAGTCAGCTGCAACCACGACATTCCCATAGGTTTGCACGCGCTGCCCGATGAGGCCGCGCCGGACAGGCGACACGCGCACCCCGAGACGCTGCACCGTGGCGCCATCGACGCGGACGCCGTACTCGTGCATCCCGGCGTGCTCCCTTGAAACCAGTTTCATTCCGCAGATCGGACAGGTGCCCGGATGATCCTGAACGATTTCCGGATGCATCGGACATACCCAATGGCGGTTTTTTTCCTGAGTAACTTCTGCTTGTGTTGCGGCGCCATTCGTAGCGGCCCGCCCCAATAAACCTGGTCGAACAAAAACCAGCAGCGCTACCAGCGCAATGATGACTGCAGCTACAAGCGCCCCGCGTTTTTTATTCATCTCGCTCGTTTTCTAAAAAAGAGAGGGGAAGCATAGCCTCCCCCCGTGATGCATTTACTTCATCATCGTGCAGTTACTTCACAATAAGTTCGCCGTGTCCCTTCTTGGGATCGGCATCCTTCTTGCTGACCAGCACGGTGATGGCACCGCGCAGCGCAGCATTCATCGCATGGTCAACGATGGCGATACCGGCAACTTCCTTGTCCTTCGGGGTCACCAGGTCAAACGTGTCGGCCTCTGCGACTGCCACGTTATAGGTCTGGATACCCTGCAACTGGTTCTTCGGATTGCCGTTGATGTACACGCGATCCCAGATGCTTGCAATCGGGTGCAGCGCCACAGGGTTGTTGATATTGGCATTCACGAAATAGATGCGAACGCGCTCGCCCGGCTTGGCTTCCAGCACATCGTGGCCGCCGTTCGGATCATGCACTGGATCATAGTGCAGAACCTTGCCGTTGATCAGAGAACCCTTCCAGGCATTGGCATCACCCAGCATCGCGCCGTAGTTCTCCACATCCGGGAAGTACTGCTGCTGAATCAGAACATACTCGCGGTCTGCCTTGGGATAGTTCTTCTTATCCTTCGGCTCGACAATGATGATACCGTACATGCCGCGTGCGATGTGCTGCACCATCGGGCTCGCGCCGCAGTGGTACATGAACACACCCGGAACCTTGGCCTCAAACTTGAAATGCTTCGATTCGCCCGGCTTGACTGGAGCGAATTCGTCCAGGACGTTCACCTGTGCGGCATGAAAATCCATCGCGTGCGAGTTCTTGTTCTCGGCTGGGTTGACCAGGGTAAAGTCCACAGTGTCGCCTTCCTGCACGCGCACTGGTTTGCCCGGTATGCTGCCATCAAAGGTCCATGCGGCCATGGTATCGGCCCCGCCCACCAGCTTGCCATTGACTGGCACGTCCACTTCCCGTGCAGTCATGGTGACTTCAACGGTCTTGGCGTAAGCGCCAGCCGCTGACAGCAATGCCGTCACGGCAAATGCTGCGCAAGTGATTTTCTTGAATTGCTTCATGTATGTGCTCCCTTTCCTCTACGTTAGTACTACACAGGGATTTACATCCCCCCCCTCTTACTGCTTGCTGCTTACTACTTACTACTTACTACTTACTACTTACTACTTACTACTTACTACTTACTGCCTACTACTACTGCTCCCCCTCCCTACGATCCAAACTTGCATTTGCAAAGCTGGCGCAAGTGCTGCACCAAATCCTTGATCTCATCGTCGCTGAAAGTGTCACCCCAGGGCGGCATCAGGATCGACTTGTCGATTGACGGCCCGCCCTCCTTGATCACCTTGAACAGCATCTCGTCCGAACGCCCCGACATTGATTTTGCGTCGGTATGGTCGCGTGGCTGAACCGACATGTCGCGTACGTTTACGCCATTGCCATTCCCCTTAAGGCCGTGGCACTGGACGCAATAGGTCTTGTAGTTATCGACCGCACTTTCCTTGGCATGTGCCGTGATGGAAAATAAAACGGCGGTCAGAACGAATAGAAATTTATTTGCCATTTCCTTCTCCCGCGGCTAACGCATCAAAGTAATAGACCAGTTTCTGGAGATTGGCGTCCGACACATGCTTGTTCGGCATCCAGGTTTTCGGCTCCCATGCCTGCGGATTGCGAATGAAGCTGGCGATGAACTGCGGTTGCAGACGCCTGGATGCCGTGTAGACCTCGGGGCCGGACAGCCCGCCATAATCGGGCTCGATGCGGTGGCATGCCATGCAGCCGAGGAACTTGTCGAACATCATCTCGCCCATCATCTTCGAACCGGTTCCCGGCTCTAGCTTCTCCTGCGCGATCAAATCGTCGTGCTGCTTCAGCTCCATCAGCTCGTGGGCTACGGCTGTCGCATCTGCCTTGGACAGCACCATGTGATCCTTCAACGTGGCTTCATCCACAACATCGTGCTTGTCCCCGATCTTGATGTGATTCCCATAGAACTCGCCTGCCGGACGGATGCGCTGCGGCTTCTGCAACCAGGAGACCAGCCACGCCTCGCGATACTTGTTGCCGGCGTAGGCCAGATTCGGCCCCTTCAGGTTCCATACCTCTTTCAAGGTCTGGGGAGCGGGACCGCTGATGTTGTGACAAGTAACGCAATCGCGCTTGATGATTGCCATCCCATCGTCAGCCAGTGCCGGCGCCGCAATTGCCACGAATACCAGCGGCAACAACATTTTTATTTTCATTCTGCCCTCCTCCTTCTGGTCTGCTCGATTTGCTTACCCTGGAATTCGGCGTGATTGAACAGGCCGTACCCCTTCTTCATCGACTCGCTGTAGAAAAAGTCAGGGTCGTAGACCTTGTCTTTCCATGCGTACCAAGGCTCGGCCGGGATGCCGTCGTATTCGATCACCGTGATCGGCCCGCCGAGCATGCCTTTCATATAGATATGGCGATCGACGTGGTCATGGAAAATAAAGCGTCCGGGGTTGTTCATCTGCACAATGGTATCGTAGCGCTCCCCCGGGCCAACCGGCACGGTGTCGACGTAGTAAGGAGTCGGCAACGGATAGCCGTCTTTAAAGGCGAACAGCTGGTCATGTCCGTGCAGGTGCATTTCATGTATCTCGTCGCCGGCGCCGTACATGCGCAGCCGCAGCACATCGCCTTTTTTCACGCGGATCGGCTGCGACAGCGGAAACGACTTGGCGTTGACCGAGAAATAATCCGAAACATCGTTTGGCGCCCCGCCCTTGCCGTATGTATCGGCATATTCGGACTCCCAAGTGCTCATCATCATGATGACATCTTTGGTCACCTTCTTTTCCTGCGCCGTGGGGTGCTTGGGATCAACAATCAGCGGCCCCCACATTCCGCGGGTTGCCACATGCTCCCAGACATTGACGTGGCAGTGATACCACAGGCTGCCGGGACGATCGACCGTGAAGCGGTATGTGAATGACGTTCCTGGCTGGATCGCCTCCTGCGTGACGCCTGGCACGCCATCGCTCTGCCAGGTTGCAGTCTGGTTCACACCGTGCCAGTGGATGGTATGCGGCAAAGTAGTATTGTTGGTCACGTGAATGGTCAGGTCATCACCTTCCTTGACATGAATCAGCGGCCCCGGAACCTGGCCGTTAAAGGCAAATACCTTGGTGATAAAACCAGGCGCAACGTTAATCGCGACCTCGTCAATCGTCATATTGAATTCGCGATGTTCAGCCCATGCCACATTGGGCAAAAACACAACAGCAAACAGGAATGCCACTACTCTCATGATCAATCTCCCCATGACGCCCCCTTTATTTATTAGTTGTAGTTTATATACATTATTTTGTCCGCAATCGAACCCTCACGCGCTCCCACCTCAGCACATTAAGTTGCATTTTGCGTACAGCTTTTGAAAAATTATCTCAACTACAAAAGTCTTGTCAAGATATATCTTGAGAAAATCTTGTGAATGCCATCCAAAGGGGGTACCCGCCGGACAGGATGGGCGACATAATCGGCCAAGATATGGATGGATTGCGTGCTGGGAGGCATGGAGGCGGCACGCTGACAAAGCGTAATCGCACTAAGGGCTGGCTAATCGGTTACGTGAACCACGGACTCAAACACCAGGAAAGTACTTGTATATCTGCTAGAGGCCTTCCATCGGCGCGGCCTCCATGTTGGCGCGAGGCGCGTATCCTCATCCGATGCTTTACTACGCACTCTTTCCATGCAGCCTTGGCTGGTTAGGATGCTGGGGCGGCAATGGCAGCGCAGTTGAGTAGTACTGTCAGCAGCCCAGCACAACAGATAAGGAAATGCGCTTCATTTGCTTTTATCCTGGCTTCCTTTTGCCAGGACATTCATGATGGACTGCGCAGTTGCTACCAGCTTTTCAAATGAGCATTCACTACACTCAGCACTCTTGCTCACAATGACGCCCCCGGTCGGAATGTCGTACAGATTGAGCGCTACGAGATATTTTCCGCTAGCTACCTTGGCAATTTTCAATGCCATGATCTTGTCCACCTTAAATTCCGAGGCGATTTTTTTGTAGCAATTGCTTTCGTCGCAGTCCAGCTTTTTGCTTTCATCCTGAAAAGCCTTCACCACGAACTGATTTACTTTATCTCCATAAAGGACATGGTATTGCCCGGACACCGCGTGCGCCGCCGCATCAGCCAACTGAACTTTCTCGCTTGCCAACAATTCACCGGCGACCGGAAGCAGAACGATGCGCTCAGCACCCTGCGCCAGCGATATGTTAAACAGCAAGGCAGCTACCAGACAAATTGTCTTGATCATGGTGTGCATATTCATGCTCCTATTGCGCGAGTTTATCCAGCATCTTCTTCAGGGCTGCCATGTTCTTGGGGGTGTAGCCCACCAGGTTGGCCTGCACGATATTATCCTGATCCATGACGATAGTATGCGGCAGCCCCTTTACGTTGAAGGCATCCCGGGCCGCAGCCTGAGTCACCACGATATTTGAGGGGGCACCTGACAAACCGTGAATGAATTTCGCTACCTCCTCCGGGCTTTCCGTGGATGCATGAACTGATACGAATTTGACCTTGGGATAGGCCAGTTCAAGTTTTGCCAACTCCGGCATTTCAGCTTTGCATGGCACACACTGCACCCAGAAGAAGTTCATGACCTTTGGCCGCCCTTTGTCATGGGACAGCAGGTAAAGCTGATCGTCGAGTGTGCGGGCGATCAGTTTGGGTGCTTCTGCGCCCACTGCCGGGCCGGCATCGGCAAGCGCAGCGTTTGCATAAAGCCCCAAGAGGGGTAAGAGATAAATAACAAGCGATCTGACTACGCGTTTCATGGTTGCGCTCCCTGTTTTTCGTATCGTATTGGTGGTGCTATTTCAGTTCTTGCATGACCTTGTCAGCCGCCAAATCCCAGTTCAGCTCTTCGTTATCCCAACCGATGACCTGTGCGGTAGCTGCTGGAGGAGTTTTAATTGGCTTGTCCTGGGCAATGTCATAAACCGTCTCGGAAATCGTCATCGTGCCTTTCATGGCCCCCATCGCACTGGTTTCAGTGCGCGCATCCACCTTCAGCGTTATCAGTTGTCCATACCCGCGCTCCCTGGCTCTGGCGCGACACTCACCGGCATCGCTACAGTCATCCAGCAACAGCTCGACCTTGCGTCCAGCAGCGTTCAAGCGGTCTACGATTTTGCGGAGCACAGAGGCAGGCAATTTACCGTCCGGATTGAATGCCTTGGCCGCAGTTCGGCTTTGCGAATCGGCAAGCTCCTTGTTCACTGCGGTCAAGGCATCGTTGATCTTTCTGGCATAGGCTTCACGTGCATAGCCTTCGTTGAGGATGGCAAAATCAATGCCGTTGAACTCCAGCTTGGCCTGCTCCAGCGCTGTTTTGCGAACTTGTGGATCGCGATTGAGCTCACGGTCGGTTCCGTCCGCGAGGAATGTTTTCATTTGAATGTAGTGCAGGCGAGAGTGCTTCTCGTTGCGGGTTTGCGCAACCGAGTCGCGACTTACCACCGCCAAGGTGTACACCATACAGGTGTCTGCATCCACCCACTGCTCCCGAATCGTCACCCCCCGGAGAAGCTCGTTTGAAATAACAGAGACTTCAGAGCTCGCACTTTGCGTTACGCCGCTGCTGCCGACCTGTTTGCTTTGCTTGTTTTCCGAGCGAATCGTGACTTCAATTTGTTCGACCAGATGTTGCTTCGCATCCGCTTCGGACTGTTGGCGGCGCTGGGCAAATGGCTTGCCGCTCTTGTCCGCAACGCCAACCGCGGAATAGTACCCCTGGAGGTTGTAATCCTTCCCGATCCACTCCGGCTTGGGCGTGTCGCTTGCCCCGTCACAGGTGAACAGTGATGCCGCTGCCGGGTCGGACATACCCGCCAATAAGATTCCCAGCATCGCGTACCTTGTCGTTTTCATGCCCCATCCCCTTTATTGCTTAGCCTCACCCAGTTTCCTGATGTACTGGATCAGCGACTCTACTTGCTCTGTGTCCAATGCAGGCGAAACGCCTTTTACAAACGACGGCATGCCATGCTCCGGCCAGCCATTTACGATACGTTTCCGGATGTAGTCGTCCTTGATAGTCTGCTGCCATTGCGCATCGTTCAAGGCGCGCGCCGTCGCCCCTACGCCCTTCTTGCCGTGACATTGTACGCACACCCGGTGGTATAAAAAGATACCGGTCTGGCCTTGACCATTTTCCAGATGGCAACCTTTGCAGCGAGCATCGGTATTGAGATTGGCCAGATGCTCTTTCTTGGGATGCGGGGGCGGCACCAGACTCATGGTAAGGGTAATTTCTTCGCTGGCCTTGGGGCCACCTGCAAGAGAGAGCTTGACGGCTTTGACGATGATGCCTTTCTTGCCCACCGTATCCACCACCACTTCCATTTCGCCTTGCTCTCCCGGCGCATATTCCTTAAGCGCGCCATTGGCGGTAGTGCAACCACAGGAGGTTTCGGTTTTAATGATTTTGATCGGAACACTGCCCTCATTCCTGAATTTGAATGTGTGCTTGACGACATCGCCTTCAGTCACGGTTCCAAAGTCGTAGAAGCTGCTTTCGAATACCAGGGGGCTGGCGGGTGTCGCCACCATAGGAGAAGAGGCAGAAAGCGAGGCCTCAGTTGCACCCTTAGAAGAATTGGGGAGGACAGTTTTAAGTGCGGGTGGTTGAGCCTGGGATAGCGCGGATTTATGGGTGAAGGGAAGAGCCGTGCCCAGCGCAATCACGATAACAGCTAGAAGAATAACCGGATCGACTCGCAAGACGCCATAACCTTTGATCTTTATTAATGAGTAGCTTCCCATTCAGGCAATCCATGGCTCGGGTTGTCAAACTTAAATATGCCGCACATCACCATCACCTGCTCTGCATTGCGCAAAATTGGCTCTTGCAAACCGCATTAAAAATTTTGCAAGCCTAAAAACTCGGCGTTACATTACTGCGACTCTTTTTTGCTTCAAGCACGCGCAGACTGGCCACTTTGTCGCGGGCCGCAGATGCATACTTACCGTTGGGATATTCATCCAGATAGTCCTGGAATGCCCCAGACCTATTGGCTGCAACTGCATCCCCCCACATGCTTTCCTCTTCTTGCGCAGAGAGTTCACTGATTTTAAGTTGGGCTTGGCCTGCATACTTTCCGGAGGGGAAACGCTTGATATAGGCTCTATAAGCTTTTGCCGTATTATCACCAAGGGCCGACTGCCATGCGTCCTGATCCGCCCTTTCCGCCATTAGCTTGCGTATCGCATCGAGTTTTTGTTGCGCCTCATCCGTATGCTTACCAGAGGGAAACTGCCTCAAATAGTCGACATAAATTCCTTCGCGGTCTTCTGCAAGGGCCTTTTGCCACAATGCCGCCTCTGCCAACTCTGCCTGCTGTTTACGAATCGCCGCAATCTTTTGTTGCGCCTGCTCTACATGCGCTCCATTTGGATATTTGTTGATGTATTCGGAATACGATGGAATTGAATCCGCCGCCAGACTTTTTTGCCACAATGCCTCAGCCGCTTGCTCCGCCAGCCGCTGCCGAATAACAGCAATTTTTTCCCGCGCCTGCAGCACGAATTGTCCGGATGGATACTTGCCCAAGTACCCTTGGTAACCCTCCAGTGAGTCCGCGCCTTGCGCCTGGCGCCAGACTGACTGCTCCTCAAGCTGTGCCTGAATGGCCGCGACACGCTTGCGCGCGTTCTGCGCATAGGCACCGTCCGGGTATTTGACCAGATAATCCTGATACCCCTGCAAGGAGTCGGTTGCTTGCACTTTCTGCCAAAAGCCGTCTTCCTCTTGCTTTACCAACTCTCTCCGGATACTGGCCAATTTCTCTCTGGCCAGAAGCGCGTGTTTGCCGGACGGGAACTGGGTCAGGAAATCCTGAAAGCCTTGGATACTGTTTGATGCCGATGCTTTCTGCCAGGCGGCATCTTCTGCCTTTTCAGCCTCCAATTTGCGAATCGAAGCAATGCGCTCCTGCGCAATCAAATTGTGTGCGCCACTGGGATATTTTGTCAGATAGGACTGATACGATTGCAGCGTATCTGCCGCTCGAATCTTGTCCCAATACTCCTGCTCTTCGTAAGCCGCGGCCAATTCAGATATTCGTTGCTTGGCCGCTTCCGTGTGCAGCCCGCTGGGATACTTTGCCAAATACCCTTTATATGCCTGCATATTGTCGGCGTATTGTGTTTGCTTCCAAAATGACAATTCCGCCTGCTCAGCCTCCAGCTTGCGGATTTCAGCCATTTTTGTTTTGGCTTCCTCTACATGCTTGCCACTTGCATTGGCATCCAGATAGTCTTGAAAACCCTTTACGCTGTTTTCCTGCAAGGCTTTTTTCCAGGCGGCCTGATCATTTTCATCCTGAACTATGGCCTGCAACTTTAAGCGTGCAATAGCGACATAGCTGCCACCGGTAGCAATATAAGCTTGGTATGCGCTCTTGGTATCCAATGATTTGGTTCGATCCCACAAAGCCCTGTCTTCAAGCGCTTTCCGCTCTGCCTGAAGCTTACTGATCTTCTGTTCCGCGTTGGCGACATAACGCCCCTCAGGAAAGCTCTGAAGATATTTTCGGTAGCCTGCCTCAGTCCTTTCCTGTTCTGCCTGCGCCCAAGCCTGCTGATCTTTGCGTGCTTGTTGTTCAGCTGCTTCTTGCTCCAGTTTTCTTATCAAAATCCGGGCTAATGAAACATAGCGCCCATCAGGAAACTGGGATATGTAAAGCTGATAATTATCTATTTGATTGAGACTCTTAACCTCGTCCCACAACTCTGTTTCCGCATCTGATGACTCCGCGCGCGCGCCGCGCGGCGCAGCTGACGGCATTGCTGCGCCGCCCTCGCTTTCCAGTGGAACCCCACTTAGTTCCTTCAATTTGTCAATTACTGCATAAGCATCGCAATGCCTGCACGGCGAAGACTTGGAGTAAACGACAACGTTGTCGAAAATATTGCGGATAGTCAGTGCCAAGAAATAGCCATCATCCCTTTTTGTAACATTGGCGATAGCCAGCAATTCAGATTGAAAGGCTTCTGCCACTCCTTGCAGGCATTTCGTTTCATCACATTCCTTATGAGTGGAGCTCTGGGACTCCTTCTCAAATATTGCCTTGGCCTTTTGGGCAACACGATCTCCTGCCAGCACCTCATATTTTTGCTGCAGCCCCTCGACTAACGCGGACTCCATTGAGCTGGTCAAGCTCCTGTCCTCCACCGATATTCGCAGAGGCATTAGCACAAGCTTTTCCTTAACAACTTTGGATTGCTTTAACTTTGCGGCATTAACATCAAACGAAACAACTCCTCCCCCTAACAACAGCAAGGCCAAGGGGGAGGAGAGGATAAATAGAAATGAGCGCGACAGCTTATTCAGCACAATTTCGGCAAATCAATCTGCGGCTCAAAATGAGTAGTCTGCCCCAAAGTAGAAACCGCTCTTATCCGCAACACCCGAGGTCGTTACAGTTGCGTTAGCGTTGCGATACGGAAGATCGAATTTTTCTGCCTTGTAGCCCAATGAAACCTTGGCTGAATCTGCAACCGGATAACTTACGCCGAACTCCACGCCGCTATAAGGGTGATTGCTATTATCATCTGGAAAATTTCCGTTCTGCGGCTTTCCGAAACCATAACCTAAGCTCCCGTTCAAAAGGAGCTTCGAGTCAGGTACGGGCCAATTGAACAGTACGGCTGCAGTTTGATAAGCGGTACGATTTATAACCGCGCCTCCTGGAGGCGGGATTTCGCCGAACACTCGGAATCCCAGCACAGCCGCAATATTCGGTGTAACGCGGTACCCGAATCCAAATGACTCTTCCTGGTATTCGGTATTGCCAGCTTTTTGGTTGCCAATGATCGATAGCGTATAAAAGAAATCCTTATAGCCAACGGCAATGGTCGGAATAATTTGTGAAACGCTTGTAGATTGAACTGATGGTGAGTTGTAATTCACCATCCAATATTTTGCACTTATGCCCCCCCACCACGTTCTCTCGCCAGACTGAGCATCCTCGGCATAAACCGTTTGCGAAAAGAACAACACGCTCCCAACCATCAATGCAGCCAGCTTATTCACTCACAACCCCCTTTAATTATTAGTTATTTCAAAAATTTGAATAGACGATCCTAGTCCAACATACGCAAACGGCATAAATATAACCGTAATTTAACATCCAAGCAAAACGCTTAAATAGTATTTCGAACCGATTTACAAAAATCTATCGGCCCTTATTCAATGGAGGCCGCAACAAAGTCAGCACAGCCAAATTTTATACGCATCTTTGAAGACGCCCATTTCATTTCCCCTGTACCGACCTAATAAGTGTTCATTCCAGAATACCAACCCGGGCAGCAATGCAACTCATTACGCTCACTAGCCATCCGAAAAAAGCCATCAAACAGCCATGCCACTCGCTCGCCTCAAGCGCCCCTGACTAGCAGAACACTCCAGATTATGAGCCGGCATTCCATACCGCCTCTTTCCCCCCAAAGGTTGCTTAGCTTCTTTTGCTGAATTTCTCGCCAAATAAATCTCGATCTGCGACTTTTTTCAGGCTTCCTTGAATACTCTTCTTACATCTCCAGAATTTCCCGGACTTGCTACTCATAAGTAGCATTTCATCTGCGCTATGTGACTTTCTGCATCGATGGCAATAAATCAATTTTCCACTCATTGGTAATTAAAATTTGTTGGCACAGCCGAATAACACCAAGACAGCCTTATAAATCAAATAGTCGCAATTATGTCTCCAGCCTTTACGCTTTCATATTGGCCAAATGGCCAATATGAAACATGGATTTAAAAATTAGTTTATGTAAAATTTACGTAAAACCACAGGGTTAATGAATCTGTTCTATAAACGGAAGAGCATCAGTACAGGGAGTAATTTTGATACAGGCCAATACTTCAGCCCACCATACGGAGCTGGCGCAGCTAAGCGAATTAATCGACAACATCTACGAAGGGACAACAGCCCCCCAGCAGTGGGGCAACATCCTGACCCAAATAGCCGACTGGGTTGGTGCACCGATGGGGTTGCTCTTCACCCCGTTACACAATCATGAAAATGGTGGTTTTCATTTCAATCACGGAATTCCTGACCATGTATTACAGCTATGGAACACCCACTGGCATGGGAAGGATGTATATGTGCAAATCGCTGTCGAGCGAGGCCTGATTACGGATGGCAACGTCGGCATCGGGGAAGACTTACTCCCCTTTGAAAAGCTGCAGCAGGAGCCGATTTACCGTGAGCTGAATCATCCGAATGGCATTGACCACTTTTTATTCAGTGTTGTTTTCGGCTTGTCTGCAGAAAACGACAGGCCAACAATAATGAGTTTCTATCGCAGCTTGAATGATGGAAACTTCACTGAATCCCACAAGTATCGCTTGCAACTGATCTTGCCGCATGTTTCCCGTGCATTAGGCACCATGGTTCGATTGCGCGATATGGAATTCAAAGCAGCTGCAAGCCTTGCAGCCCTTGACCGACTGAACACTGGGATCGTGCTATTCGACAGCGGGGGCGCGTTATGTTTTGCCAACCGTTCTGCTCAGCGAATCCTGGCGGAGGAGGATGGAGTCCGATTGCGCCATCTCACAGAAAACAGCGGCCTTGGGGAAATCATCATAGAAGATAGCAAGGCCCAAGAAAATTTTTCGAACGCAATCAAAAACGCCATTTCCCCCGACCCGTTACATACACTTCACTTCTCGCAAGCGGTAAGCATATCGCGCCCATCAGGACGTCAGGCCTACACCTTTAACTTCTCATCGCTCGCAACGCAGAATGAATTTGGCTCAGAGGACAACACGCCGCATGCCATCGCATTTGTAACCGACAGTGCAGAGCCGATCAGACTTAACGCCGAGTTAATGAAAAAAACCTATGGACTGACCTCTGCAGAAATACGCGTAGCGGAAATGCTGGCAGAATGCCTCACCGTCGAAGAAACAGCCGAGCAGTTAGGCATCAGCAGAAGCACGGTAAAGGCACATCAACAGCATATCTATGAAAAAACCAACACCAATAGCCGTGCAAAACTAATGAAACTGTTGATGTCTTTGGCCCATATGAAATAACTCAATCACAAACAGAGTTATGCCGTTATTCGACGGGGAAATGAGCAGAGATTGCTCAACGCTGCGCATATCTAGAATGCGAGGCCACCAAGCTTAAATCAAGTGCCCAACAGTTACCATCAGCCGCATTGAAAGAGCGCGTGGAGGGAACGTGGGCAGTTGTCACATTTTAGTCACGCTCAAAACAAAGCGGCTTAAGGATAAACCCTAAGCCGCCTTGATCTGTTTGGTGGGTCGTGAGTGATTCGAACACTCGACCAACGGATTAAGAGTCCGCTGCTCTACCAGCTGAGCTAACGACCCGGAAGAGGTCGCGCATTTTATTGGAGTCGCAGCAATTGTCAAGGACTACACGCTAGGGCAAGACTTGAACAACCCGGAAGCCCACAAATTTCGAACGAAAAACGGGGGCCTCCTTGTGCCTGCTGGTTGCCCGTAATGCAGGCACATCGTTGAACCAGGAGCCGCCGCGCAACACGCGCAGCTTGCCATCACTCTGCCAGGCGCGACCATCGCCCGGGGCGCCCTTGTAGTTGTCGTGATAGCTGTCGGCAACCCACTCCCAGACATTGCCGCTCATGTCGTACAGGCCAAACGCGTTCGGCTCCTTGCGCGCAACAGGGGAGGAGGATTGACTGCCGTGCTCGGTGTCGGCGGCTCCGCCATACCATGCCACCTTGGACGCATCGTCCCCACCGCAATATTGTTCCTGCTTGCCGGCACGACAGGCATATTCCCACTCGGCCTCGGTCGGTAAGCGGTATTGCTTGCGCGTTCGCGCGCTCAACCGCTGGATGAATATCTGCACATCGTTCCAGCTCACTTGCTCTACCGGGCAGTCTTCGCCGCAACTCGAAAAATAGCTGGGGTCGTTGCCGGCCATGGTGCGGCTTTGAGATTGCATCACCGCGCGCCACTGGATCTGGGTAATCTCGGTCTTGCTCATCGCAAACGGCTTGGCGATGGTTACGCGATGCACCGGAGCTTCATCCACATCGCCGTCGTAGGAGCCCATATCAAAACTGCCCGCAGGAATGACGACCATCTCCGGGCAAGTCGGGCAATCGTGAAATTCGCCTGCCGCCTCATCGGCTTCGGCAGGCATGGCCGCCATGCACAGCACACATAGCATGAGTTTCTGAAAAACGCTTTGCACTCTCATCGGGATACCCTCTGCGCGAATGCCCTCAAAACAGGTCGATGTCGTTACCCTTGTCCTTGATCTCACTCAGGTACTGCTCCAATGCCTCGTGTACCGGCATGCCACCCATGACGGCATCGAACATCGTACGCTCTTCGGCAGTGGTGTATTTGGAACGGATTTTCTCCTGCAACATCACCCACTCCTGCGGATTGAAGATGCGACGCTGGTCACCAACCAGTTCATTCAGCGCCGCCAGGCTGTGGCTCACATGTGACAAGCGTTGCGTCAGCTTGTCGTAAAACTGGAAGGCAACGATGGACTGCTGCACCATGCCGCTGACATGGGTGGCAGCCTCAATGGCGTTCTTCTTGGTTTCGCCCACCTCGCCCTTATCCGGCAAGGCCGCCAGCGTGCCAGCTATCATATGCATATAGCCGGCCATGGTCGTAAAACTGTCCGTCAGCACATCCACCGACGTATTACTGTCTTTCATCGCCGACTCGATCTGCGCAATCGACAGCTCCAGCATCAGCATGGTTTCGCGCACCTGGCTCCAGTCCAGGTCTGGCATATGTGCACGTGTTCCTGTCCTGTTTGCGGGTTCGCTCATGGCCGATTCCTCAGAACGGAATATCGTCGTCGAAGTTGTCGAAATTGCTCTTGGCGGCAGGGGCCGGACGGCTGGCCGGTGCGCTGCTGCGTGCCGGCGCTGCCGATTGGTCGTCCATTACTTCGAAGCTGCCGGCGCCTCCGCCCTTGCTGCCCAGCATCTGCATTTCGTTGACGATGATTTCAGTGGTATAGCGATCCTGCCCGCTGTTCTTGTCCTGCCATTTGCGGGTCTGGATCTTGCCTTCGACATACACTTGTGAGCCCTTGCGCAGGTACTCCCCGGCAATCTCTGCCAGACGACGGTAAAACACGAGGTTATGCCACTCGGTCTTTTCCTGCTTCTCGCCGCTCTTGTCCTTCCAGTTTTCGGATGTCGCCAGCGTCGCATTGGCCACGGCTTCGCCGCTGGTCATGTAACGCACTTCCGGGTCCTTGCCCAGGCGCCCCACCAATATCACCTTGTTTACCGACATCTCAAACCCCTTTCACTAAATTTTCTACGGCTGCCTCGTCAAATCCGCTCATCTCCACCTTGAGCAGGGCAATCTGTTCATGCGCAACAACCAACACTTCGCGCACACCGCGCAATTGTGCCAGAGACTGCTGCAATGCGCTTGCCGCCTTGCTATCCATTTCCGGCAAATGATAGATGCGGGTCGCCAGGGGCTGCGGCGGCCGCATGGTGGAGGCCACCAGCAACCAGAGCAACAGCATGCCCACCGCAAATATCAGCACCGCATTGCCGCCGAAGAACTGCATCAGCAGCCCGCCCATGGCCGAGCCGAAGAAGGCGCCGAGGAACTGCACGCTGCTGAATACGCCCATCGCGGTTCCCTTCGCCGCCAGCGGCGCGATCTTGCTGACGATGGAGGGCTGGGTGGCTTCCAGCACATTAAAGGCAGTGAAGAAAATCAGCAGTGCAAACGCCACGCCCCACAGGCTGCCGTGCAGCAGCATGATCGCCAGCTGCGCCAACGCGGCCAGAGCAATCGCGCCCATGAATACCTGCTTCATCTTGGCCTTCTTTTCAGCAATGATAATGGGCGGCACCATCAGTGCAAATGCCACCAGCATCACCGGCAGGTACACCTGCCACTGGTGCTGCGCATCCAGTCCGTCCGCGCGCAGGATGAACGGCACCTGCATGAACACCGACATCAGGATCGCATGCAGCGTGAACACGCCGAAGTCCATGCGCAACAAATCGGCATTGCGCAACACCTCGCGGAGTTTACTGGTGTTGGCCTCCGTGTCGGAATGGAAGCGGGTGATGGTCGGCGTCGGGATGAACCACAGTACCACCGCGATGGAAACAAAGGCCAGGATGCCGATCAGGTCGAACATGCCGGACATGCCGATATGCTTGTACAACAGGGGTGACAGGATCATCGACAGCGAAAAGGTCACGCCTATGGTCATGCCGATCATCGCCATGGCCTTGGTACGGTGCTCCTCGCGCGTCAGGTCGGCGGTCAGCGCCATGACCGCCGCGTTGATCGCCCCGGCGCCCTGGATCACGCGGCCGATGATGATCCAGTAAATGTCCTGCGCCTGGCCGGCAATGAAACTGCCCAGTGCGAACAGCAACAGGCCGATGATGATGACCGGCTTGCGCCCGAAACGATCGGACATCCAGCCCGCCGGAATTTGCAGGATGGCTTGCGTCAGGCCGTAGGCGCCCAGTGCCACACCGATCAGGAAATGGCTTTGCCCACCGGGCAGGGTTTCGGCGTACAGCGCAAAAATCGGCAGGATGATGAAGAGGCCCAGCATGCGCAGGCCATAAATGCCGGCCAGCCCAATGCTGGCACGGCGTTCGATCGGGGTCATGGGGGTTGGGGTGGCCATAAGCAACTCGAAACGGATTTTTAATGACAAGTGAGCATTCTATCAGACCGAGCCCCCTGTTCCGCCCCTGATAACAAAAGGGATTAAGCATGCGCCACACAATTGACGGCCCTTTGACGAATTTGGGGAAGCCCGGAAAATCGCGTATATTGTCTGGTCGTTTTTCACTCCGGTAACACAGGCATGGAACAGATCAAGATACGCGGCGCGCGCACTCACAACCTGAAGAACATCAGCCTCGACATCCCGCGCAACCAACTGGTCGTCATTACCGGACTTTCCGGCTCGGGCAAGTCCTCACTGGCGTTCGACACCCTGTATGCCGAAGGCCAGCGCCGCTACGTGGAATCACTCTCTGCCTATGCGCGACAGTTCCTGCAATTGATGGAAAAACCCGATGTCGACCTGATCGAGGGGCTTTCCCCGGCCATCGCCATCGAACAGAAAGCGACCTCGCACAACCCGCGCTCCACCGTGGGGACTGTGACCGAAATCCACGATTACCTGCGCCTGCTGTTCGCGCGTGCGGGCGACCCGTACTGCCCGCAACACGACATTGTGCTGCGCGCCCAATCCGTGGGACAAATGGTGGACGCGGTGCTGGCGCTGCCTGAAGGCACCAAGGTAATGATCCTGTCGCCAATCGTCGTGGAACGCAAAGGCGAGCAACTCGACCTGTTCGACGAACTGCGCGCGCAAGGTTTTGTGCGCCTGCGTGTGAACGGCAAGGTATGTGAAATGGATGCCCTGCCCAAGCTGGCAAAAAATTCCAAGCACACCATCGAAATTGTAGTGGACCGCCTGAAAGTCAGTGCTGACATCAAGCAGCGGCTGGCCGAATCGTTCGAGACCGCGTTGCGCCATGCCGATGGCCGCGCTCTGGCCGTGGAAATGGATTCCGGCAAGGAGCACCTGTTCTCGGCAAAATTCGCCTGCCCGGTTTGCAACTACTCGCTGCAAGAACTCGAGCCGCGCCTGTTCTCGTTCAACAGCCCGATGGGCGCCTGCCCCAAGTGCGATGGTTTGGGCGTGATCTCGTTCTTCGATCCGGTTCGCATCGTCGCATTCCCGAACCTGTCTTTGTCCAGTGGGGCAATCAAGGGCTGGGACCGGCGCAACCAGTTTTATTTCCAGATGCTGGACAGCCTGGCCAAGCATTATGACTTCGACCTGGAGCGCCCTTTCGAGAGCCTGCCGCAAAAGATCCAGCAGGTCTTGCTGTACGGAAGCGGCAACGCTGAAATTCCGTTCATCTACGTCAACGAGCGCGGCAAGAAGGTCACGCGCGAGCATGCTTTCGAGGGCATCGTAAACAACCTGCAACGCCGCTACAACGAGACCGATTCGCCCACGGTGCGCGAAGAGTTGGCGAAATATCTGAACACCTGCAGCTGCCCCGATTGCAACGGTACTCGTTTGCGCGAAGAGGCGCGCCATGTGCGCGTGGCCGACCGCACGATCTATGAACTCAGCGCATTACCCTTGAAGCAGGCGCTGACTTTTTTCCAGGACGTGAAGCTTCCCGGCAACAAGGCCGCCATCGCCGAAAAGATTGTGCTGGAAATTGCCAGCCGCCTGACCTTCCTCAACAATGTCGGGCTCGACTACCTGTCGCTGGAGCGCTCCGCCGAGACGCTCTCGGGCGGTGAAGCGCAACGTATCCGGCTGGCATCGCAAATCGGCTCCGGACTGACCGGCGTGATGTATGTGCTGGACGAGCCCTCCATCGGGCTGCACCAGCGCGACAATGACCGCCTGCTGGCTACGTTGATGCGGTTGCGCGACATGGGCAACAGCGTGATTGTGGTAGAACACGACGAGGATGCAATCCGCACAGCGGATTATGTCGTGGACATGGGGCCGGGGGCAGGCGAGCATGGTGGTACGGTGGTCGCGCAAGGCACCCCCACGCAAGTATGCGCCAACCCGCAATCGTTGACCGGCGACTACCTGTCTGGGCGCAAGGCTATCCAGTCTCCCAAGGCTTATCGCAAACCCGATCCCGAACGCCGCCTTAAAATCATTGGTGCCAGCGGCAACAACCTGAAAGATGTGACACTGGATCTGCCCGTGGGGCTGCTTACCTGCATTGCCGGCGTGTCCGGCTCCGGCAAATCCACGCTGATCAACGACACGCTTTACAACGCGGTCGCACAACATCTGTACGGCAGCACTGCCGAGCCTGCGCCGTTCCGTGAAATACACGGGCTGGAATTTTTCGACAAGGTCATCGCGGTGGACCAGTCTCCTATCGGCCGCACACCGCGCTCCAACCCGGCGACCTACACCGGTCTGTTCACGCCGATCCGCGACCTGTTTTCCGGTGTGCCTATGGCGCGCGAGCGCGGTTACGGTCCCGGTCGTTTCTCTTTCAACGTAAAGGGGGGGCGTTGCGAATCGTGCCAGGGCGATGGCGTCATCAAGGTCGAGATGCACTTCCTGCCTGACGTTTATGTCCCCTGCGATGTCTGTCACGGCCAGCGCTATAACCGCGAAACGCTTGAGGTGCTATACAAGGGCCAGAATATCCATCAGGTGTTGAACATGACCGTCGAGCACGCGCATGAATTTTTCAATGCCGTGCCGGTGATCAAGCGCAAGCTGCAAACCCTGCTGGATGTGGGCCTGGGCTACATTACGCTGGGACAGAGTGCGACCACTCTTTCCGGAGGCGAAGCGCAACGGGTCAAGCTGTCGCTGGAACTTTCCAAACGCGACACCGGACGCACGTTGTATATCCTCGACGAGCCGACCACCGGCCTGCATTTCCACGATATCGACATGTTGTTGAAGGTGATCCACACGCTGCGCGACCAGGGCAATACCCTGGTGATCATTGAGCACAATCTTGATGTGATCAAAACTGCTGACTGGGTTATTGATCTCGGCCCGGAAGGCGGCGAAGGCGGCGGCCGCATCGTCGCACAAGGCTCGCCAAAAACACTGGCGGCTGACAAGAACAGTGTTACGGGGCCTTACCTGAAAAAACTTCTCTCATGAAGAAGCTTTTAGTGCTTGGCCTGCTGACAATGCCGTGGCAGGCCGCGCTATGTATCGAGTTTGACAGCACTGAAATACTGGCCGCCCACAATCGGTGGCGCAACGCAGTCGGTGTGCCACCACTGATGTACTCCCATGCGTTGGCTGGCGGCGCACAGCAATGGGCTAACCACCTGATGCAATCGCGGCAATGCAGAATGCAGCACAGCCAATCCGACGGCCAATACGGCGAAAACCTGTATTGGGCCAGCGCAATCAACTGGTCGGATGGGCGCAGTGAATTACAGCAGGTCACGCCAGCCAAGGTCGTCGATGCCTGGGCCAGCGAGCGCAGCAACTACGACTATCCGCACAATGGCTGCCT
Source organism: Pseudomonadota bacterium (assembly GCA_021848465.1). Classification (GTDB taxonomy): domain Bacteria; phylum Pseudomonadota; class Gammaproteobacteria; order Burkholderiales; family Gallionellaceae; genus JAJZUP01. The sequence continues at coordinate 977,465 of JAJZUP010000001.1, read as the reverse complement.
GCCCGGCAAGGTATGCGGTCACTACACGCAGCTGGTCTGGAAAAACACTGCCGAGGTCGGCTGTGCTGTTGCGCTATGCAGCGACTCGCAGGATCAGATATGGGTATGCCGCTACCAACCCGCCGGAAACTGGATTGGCGAAAAACCGTATTGATGGAATTTAAAAGCAACAAGGCCGGGTAAACCCGGCCTTGTCCATTTCGATTGCGACCCGCGATTAATCGCTGGCGCCAGCTTCTACTGGCTGCGCATCAGCTGGACGATCCACCAGCTCCATCAGTGCCATCGGAGCATTGTCGCCCTTGCGGAAACCGAACTTCAGGATACGCGTATAACCGCCATTGCGGGCTGCGTAGCGTGGGCCCAGCTCGTCAAACAGCTTGGTCACCATCTCGCGGTCGCGCAGGCGGGAAAACGCCAGACGCTTGTTGGCCAAGCTGGGGGTCTTGCCCAGAGTCAGGATGGGCTCTGCCACACGGCGCAGTTCCTTGGCCTTGGGCAAAGTGGTCTTGATGACTTCATGGCGCAGCAGCGACACAGTCATGTTGCGCAACATCGCCAGACGGTGGCTGCTGGTGCGGTTAAGTTTTCTGAGGCCTAAACGGTGACGCATGATTATCCTTTCGTACAGCTCTTATCTATGGAGGATTACTTCTCTGCCGTAGCAGGCCAGTTCTCCAGTTTCATTCCCAGTGAGAGGCCGTGCTCGGCCAATACCTGCTTGATCTCGTTCAGCGACTTGCGACCCAGATTCGGCGTGCGCAACAGGTCAGCTTCGCTATGCTGGATCAGGTCACCAATGTAATGGATGCTCTGTGCCTTCAGGCAGTTCGAAGAGCGCGGTGTCAATTCCAGATCGTCCACCGGACGCAGCAACATCGGATCAACCTTCGGAGCTTGCGGTTTTTCAACCGGTGCTGGAGTACCTTCCAGAGCCGCAAATACGGAGAACTGATCAACGAGGATACGAGCCGCATAACGGATCGATTCTTCAGGATCGATTGCGCTGTTGGTTTCAATATCCATGATCAGCTTGTCGAGGTCGGTACGCTGCTCAACGCGGGCACTTTCCACCGAGTAGCTGACGCGATTAATCGGGCTGAACGAAGCATCCAGTGCGATATGGCCGATTGGACGGGTATGACCAGGCTGCTGGCGGGCAATGGCGGAAACATAGCCACGACCCTGCTCAACCTTGATTTCCATATCCAGCTTGCCGCCAGCGGTCAGGTGCGCAAGTACATGTCCCGGATTGATAACTTCGGTATCCGCATTGGTTTCAATGTCAGCTGCAGTTACCACACCGGCACCCGATTTTCTCAGATGCAGCGTCGTTTCACGGATGTTATGCAGCTTGAGGACCAAACCCTTCAGGTTCAGCAGGATTTCAACAACGTCTTCTTGTACGCCATCAATGGATGAGTACTCATGCAGCACGCCGGCAATCTTGACTTCGGTCACTGCAAAACCAGGCATGGACGACAACAGGATACGACGCAGGGCATTGCCCAAAGTGTGGCCGTAACCACGCTCGAACGGTTCCATCACCACACGTGCCTGTGTGGGAGAAATGCGTTGAACGTCGATGATACGGGGCTTCAGCAAATTGGTATATGACATTTATGCGTCTCCGCGTGATTACTTGGAATACAACTCGACGATCAGGTGTTCATTGATCGTGGCCGGCAATTCGGAACGCTGCGGCATAGCCTTGTAGGTTCCTTTCAGTTCCTTGGCGTTGACATCAATCCACTCCGGGAAGCCGCGCTGCTCAGCCGCCTCAATAGCGGACTTCAGACGCAGATGATTCTTCGCCTTCTCAGCCACTTCAATGACATCACCAGGACGCACTTGATAGGAAGGAATATTTACTCGCTTGCCATTCACCAGAATGCCGTTGTGACGCACGGTCTGGCGCGCTTCGGCACGAGAACCGCCAAAACCCATGCGGTAAGACACGTTGTCCAAACGGGACTCAAGAAATTGCAGCAATGCTTCACCGGTAATTCCGCGAGCCTGTTCAGCGCGCTGGTATGTACGGCGGAACTGACCTTCGAGAATGCCGTAGACACGACGCAGTTTCTGCTTTTCACGCAATTGACCGCCGTACTCGGACAGACGGGTATTTTTCTTCTGACCATGCTGACCAGGCGCGTAAGCACGGCGCTCAACAGCACACTTATCGGTGTAGCACTTTTCTGCCTTCAGGAACAGTTTCTCGCCTTCACGACGGCACTGGCGGCATTTTGCATCAAGATTTCTAGCCAAGATCTATACTCCCAACAATTAGATACGACGCTTCTTCGGCGGACGGCAACCGTTATGAGGCACCGGAGTAATGTCCGAGACGCTGGTGATTTTGAAACCAACAGCATTCAGGGCACGCACAGCCGATTCACGACCAGGGCCGGGACCTTTGATACGGACTTCAAGGTTCTTAACGCCACATTCCTGGGCTGCCTTGCCTGCCTGCTCGGCTGCAATCTGCGCAGCAAACGGGGTGCTCTTACGCGAACCCTTGAAGCCGTTACCACCACTTGTGGACCATGCCAAGGCATTTCCCTGACGATCAGTGATGGTCACAATCGTGTTGTTAAAAGAAGCATGCACGTGAGCGATGCCCTCGGCTACGTTCTTTTTGACTTTCTTGCGCACTCTTGTGCTGGTCTTAGCCATGTTTCAATCCTCTGTGAAATTACTTCTTGGCGCCGGCAATCGCCTTGCGCGGGCCTTTACGGGTACGTGCATTGGTGCGCGTGCGCTGGCCGCGGCAAGGCAAGCCTCGACGGTGACGCAAGCCACGGTAACAACCCAAGTCCATCAAACGCTTGATGTTCATGGAAACTTCACGACGCAAATCACCCTCTACAGTGAATTTGCCTACTTCTTCGCGCAGTTTTTCCATATCAGCATCGCTGATATCCTTGATTTTTGTTGTAGTCACAACACCAGCAGCGGCGCAGATTTCACGCGCACGCGTGCGGCCGATACCGTAAATCGCTGTCAAAGCGATCTCAGCATGTTGATGATTCGGAATGTTTACACCGGCAATACGAGCCATGCAGCTACCCTATCGTTCAAAAAAGACAAAAATTATAACATCCAGTGGCGATTAAACTCAATCAGCCCTGGCGCTGCTTGTGGCGAGGATCGCTGCTGCAAATCACTCGAACCACACGGTTGCGCCGTATAATTTTGCAATTACGGCAAACTTTTTTTACTGAAGCCTGAACTTTCATTTCGTTCTCCTAAAACCTAACAACCATTTACTTTGCACGGAACACAATGCGCGCCTTGCTCAAATCATAAGGCGACACGTCCACAGTTACTTTGTCTCCGGGCAAGATGCGAATATAGTGCATTCGCATCTTGCCAGATATGTGCCCCAATACTACAAACCCATTTTCCAGTTTTACACGAAAAGTCGCGTTGGGCAGTGCCTCAAGGATTTCTCCTTGCATCTGGATTACATCTTCTTTTGCCATCAGCGTGTCAACCCGCCCTTGAAATTAGCCTTTTTCAACAGGCTTTCATACTGATGCGTCATCATGTACGACTGAACCTGTGCCATAAAGTCCATGGTCACCACCACCAGGATCAACAGTGAAGTGCCACCAAAATAGAAAGGGACATTCCACTTCACCACCAGAAACTCCGGCAGCAAGCACACCAAGGTAATATACACTGCGCCAACCAGCGTCAAACGCAGCATGATTTTCTCAATGTACCGCGCAGTCTGCTCCCCCGGGCGAATTCCCGGCAGGAAAGCACCGCTCTTCTTCAGGTTATCTGCGGTTTCCTTCGGGCTGAATACCAGCGCCGTGTAAAAGAAGCAGAAGAAGATGATAGCAGCAGCATACAACAAAACATAAATCGGCTGACCGGGTGATAGCTTTTCGCTGACATCTTTCAACCAGGTCATGCTCTGACCAGAACCAAACCAGCCTGCCAATGTTGCCGGAAACAGGATGATGCTTGAAGCAAAGATGGGGGGAATCACACCCGCCATATTCAATTTCAGCGGCAAATGAGAACTTTGCCCGCCATACACCTTGTTGCCAACCTGGCGCTTGGCATAGTTCACCAGAATCTTGCGCTGACCGCGCTCGACAAAGACAACCAGCGCAGTCACCGCAACTGCCCCGATAAACAGGAACAGCACCAGCGGAATCGAGAATGCACCGGTACGCGCCATCTCGAGCGTATTGCCAATTGCATTCGGCAATCCTGCAGCGATACCAGCAAAAATGATCAGCGAAATCCCGTTACCCAATCCGCGCTCGGTAATTTGCTCTCCCAGCCACATCAGGAACATTGTTCCGGTAACCAGAGTAATCACTGTCGTCATCTGGAACATTGCTCCAGGATGCGGCACCAAGTTCGGTTGCGACTGCAACGCCACCGAAATCCCGAAAGCCTGAAAGATGGCCAACAGCAAGGTACCGTAGCGTGTGTACTGGGTAATCTTGCGGCGACCGGCCTCACCTTCCTTTTTCAACTGCTCAAGGGTCGGGACGGCAATTGCAGCCAACTGCATGATGATCGAAGCCGAGATATACGGCATGATCCCCAATGCAAAAATGGTAAAGCGCGACAGCGCACCGCCAGAGAACATATTGAACATGCCCAGAATGCCGCCTTTCTGCGACTTGAACAGGTTCGCCAGTTCAACCGGGTCAATCCCGGGCACCGGGATGTGTGCACCAATCCGGTACACAATCAAGGCACCCAGCAAGAACCACAGGCGCTTGCCGAGATCTCCGTACTTTCCCTTGCTTACAGCGTTACTCACTGCCAACCTTACTCTGCAACACTGCCGCCTGCGGCTTCAACCGCAGCACGTGCGCCCTTGGTCAGAGTCAATCCCTGCAACTTGACGGCGCGCTTGATTTCACCAGCCATGATCACCTTGGCAGACAACGCAGTAGCAGGAACAATCCCCGCCTGCTTCAAAGCCAGCAGATCAACGGTATCAACAGGAATGTTCTGCAAATCAGACAGACGTACTTCAGCAGTGTCGCCACGAGTCAGCGACACAAAGCCGCGCTTTGGCAAACGACGCTGCAATGGCATCTGACCGCCTTCAAAACCCACCTTGTGGAAACCACCGGAACGGGATTTCTGACCTTTGTGACCACGACCAGCCGTTTTTCCCAAACCAGAACCGATACCACGGCCTACGCGACGCTTGGCGTGCTTGGCACCTGCACCAGGCTTAATTTCATTGAGTTGCACTTACGCCTCCCACTTAACCAGGTAATACACCTTATTGATCATGCCGCGCACAGCCGGAGTATCTTCAACTTCGACAGTGTGATTCATCCGACGCAGCCCCAAGCCGCGAACACATGCACGATGCGATTCCTTTGTTCCGATAACGCTCTTGATCAGCGTTACTTTAAGTTTTTTTGCCTGTGCCATGAGATTACCCCTGAATTTCTTCTACGCTCTTGCCACGCTTGGCAGCGATTTCTGCTGGCGAATTCAGCGCCATCAAACCATTCAGCGTTGCACGCACAACATTGTATGGATTGCTTGAGCCGATACATTTAGCCAGCACGTTACGCACGCCCGCAGCTTCAAAAACCGCGCGCATCGCACCACCAGCAATAATTCCAGTACCCTCTGAAGCCGGCTGCATGTACACCTTGGCCGCGCCATGACGACCAATAACAGAATGATGGAGCGTGCCGCTCTTCAGGTTTACGCGCACCAGCTTGCGACGGGATTCTTCCATTGCTTTCTGCACAGCAACTGGAACTTCCTTGGACTTTCCCTTACCCATGCCAACGCGACCATCACCATCACCAACCACGGTCAGTGCAGCAAAACCCATGATACGACCACCCTTTACAACCTTGGTCACACGGTTTACGTGGATCATCTTCTCAATGAGACCGTCACCACGCTCTTCTTGTTGCTGCTGCTGAGCCTTACCTTGAGCTGCTTTAGCCATGATTACCTCTGCTTAGAACTGTAAGCCATGTTCGCGCGCTGCATCAGCCAGCGCCTTGATGCGACCATGGTACTTATTACCGGAACGATCGAATGCAACGGAAGTGACACCAGCACTCTTAGCTTTCTCAGCAATGCGCTTACCAACAATCGCGGCTGCCGCAGCGTTACCGCCATTGCCAACCTCTTTACGCACATCAGCCTCAACTGTAGACGCACTTGCCAAAATCTTGCCGCCACAAGCAGAAATCACTTGGGCATAGATATGCTGGTTGGTGCGATGGATCGCCAGGCGCACTGCCTTCTGGTCTGCAATTCTTGCACGGGTTTTACGTGCTCTGCGCAAACGAGTTTCTTTTTTGTTCAACATATCAGCCTCGATTATTTCTTCTTGGTTTCTTTCAGGATCACTACTTCATCAGCGTAGCGAACTCCCTTGCCCTTATATGGCTCTGGAGAACGGTAAGCACGGATTTCAGCAGCAACCTGTCCAACTTGTTGCTTATCAGAACCAGTCAGCACAATTTCAGTTTGCGATGGCGTGGCAACCTTAACCCCTGCCGGCATCTTGTAAGCCACCGGATGGGAGAAGCCCAAAGACAGGTTCAATGTGTCGCCGGCGGCCTGAGCTCGGTAACCAACGCCAACCAGAGTCAGTTTGCGCTCAAAACCTTGAGACACGCCCTGCACCATATTAGCCAACAGGGCACGGATCGTACCGGACTGGGCATTAGCCTGACGCGAGCCACTGGTCGCCTTGCACAGCAATTTATCACCCTGACGCTCAACAGCCACATCGCCATTCAGCAATTGCGTCAAAGTACCCTTTGGACCTTTGATCGAAATTTTGTCGACCGCCACACTGACTTCAACACCGGATGGAACAACGACTGGATTTTTAGCTACTCTGGACATATTCCCTCCGTTACGCCACGATGCACAGCACTTCGCCACCCACACCATTGGCGCGCGCCTTATGATCGGTCATCACCCCTTTGGAGGTTGAGACAATAGCGATACCCAAACCATTCATCACCCTTGGAATGTCTGTGCTTGCCTTGTATACACGCAAACCCGGCCGACTGACACGCTGGATGGTTTCGATAACAGGACGATTGGCGTAATACTTCAAGCCAATTTCCAGGCTCGACTTGCCATCAACGTCGATCACTTTATAGCCATCAACATAACCCTCGTCGCTCAACACCTTGGCGATAGCCACCTTAAGCTTGGAAGAAGGCATTACTACCGTTACTTTTTCCGCCATCTGCGCGTTACGAATACGCGTCAGCATATCGGAGATCGGATCACTCATACTCATAAATTCACCCTTACCAGCTTGCCTTGACTACACCTGGAATCTCACCGCGCATTGCGTATTCACGCAATTTGGTGCGCCCCAAACCGAACTTACGGAACGTGCCGCGGGGACGACCCGTCAGTGCACAACGATTACGCTGCCTAACCGGACTGGAGTTGCGCGGCAACGCCTGAATCTTCTGGCGCGCGGCAAAACGCTCTTCATCACTCAGCGACACATTGTTTGCAATGGCAAACAATTCAGCACGCTTGGCCGCATATTTCTTTACAGTGTCACGACGCTTCTGCTCGCGATTAATCAAGGATAACTTCGCCATATCGCCCTCAGTTCTTCAATGGGAATTTGAATGCCAACAAGAGAGCCTTAGCTTCCTCGTCGGTCTTGGCCGTTGTCGTGATAGTGATGTTCATACCACGCAGCGCATCAATCTTGTCGTACTCGATTTCCGGGAAAATGATTTGCTCTTTCACACCCATATTGTAGTTTCCACGACCGTCAAACGACTTGCCGGAAATACCACGGAAATCTCGCACACGCGGAATAGCAATAGTCACCAGACGATCAAGGAATTCATACATGCGATCACGACGCAATGTCACCTTGCAACCAACCGGGTAATCCTGGCGAATCTTGAAACCCGCAATGGATTTCTTCGCCTTGGTCACAACCGGCTTCTGCCCGGAAATCTTCTGCATATCAGCCACAGCGTGATCCATTACCTTCTTGTCAGCAACGGCCTCACCAACACCCATATTCAGTGTAATCTTTTCAATGCGAGGCACTTCCATGATGGACTTGTAGCCAAACTTCTTCATCAAGTCAGGCACCACTGTCTGTTTGTAAAAGTCGTATAAACGAGCCATGCTCTGCTACCCCTTAGGCAATCACTTCGCCAGAAGACTTGAAAACGCGAACTTTGCGTCCATCTTCGAGCTGTTTCACACCAACGCGATCCGCCTTTTTGGTAGATGCGTTGTAAATGGCAATATTGGAAACATGGATAGGCACTTCCATCTCCACGATACCACCCGCTACACCCTTAACCGGATTCGGTTTCTGGTGCTTCTTCACCTTATTAATACCACTTACCAGCACGTAATCACCGCGCACACTCAACACACTGCCGCGATTACCCTTATCTTTGCCAGTAATGACGATTACATCGTCGTTTTTCCTGATCTTGCGCATGTTTATTTCCTCGTTTGCCTTACAGCACTTCCGGAGCCAGCGAAACAATCTTCATGAAGCGTTCGCTACGCAGTTCGCGCGTTACAGGCCCGAAAATACGCGTACCAATAGGCTCCAGCTTGTTGTTCAGCAACACTGCCGCATTGCCATCAAACTTGACCAGCGAACCATCGCTACGACGCACACCCTTGGCTGTGCGCACCACGACTGCATTGTAGACCTCACCCTTTTTAACGCGCGAACGCGGGGCTGCGTCTTTTACGCTAACCTTAATTACATCGCCAATAGCAGCATAGCGACGCTTGGAACCACCCAGCACCTTAATGCACATGACCGAGCGCGCACCGGTATTGTCGGCAACATTCAAAACTGACTGCATTTGTATCATTTTTTAATCTCCAACTTTTTCCGCCTCTGGCGGCTAGTCTTGGAACCCGTTCGGGTTAGGCCGCCGCAAGCGACGGTGAAACGAAGCCGCGCATTCTAGTGAAGCTTGCAAATAAACACAAGCTCTTTTTTCAATTAAAGTGCCGCAGCCTTCTCTACCAGCTTGGAGACTCGCCAAGTCTTGGTCTTAGACATCGGACGCGTTTCCTCAATCATAACCACATCACCCTGATGATACTCATTGTTCTCATCATGAGCATGGTACTTCTTGGAAACGCTGATCACCTTGCCCAGCACTGGATGCTTCGCCTTGCGCTCAACCAGAACTGTCACAGTCTTGTCCATCTTGTCGCTGACAACCCTGCCTGTCAGCTCACGCTTCAAATTCGTTGCACTCATTGCTGCGCACCCTTTTCAGTCAAAACAGTTTTAACACGCGCAATGTCGCGGCGCACCTTGCGCAATTGACTCGTGTTGGTCAATTGCTGGGTAGCCAGCTGCATACGCAGGCCAAATTGAGCTTTATTCAGAGACAGCAGTTCCTGCTGCAACTCAGCCGCAGTTTTCGCTTTCAGTTCGCTTGCCTTCATGATCATGTCCCTACCTGTCTAACTACGAATGTCGTGGCAATTGGCAGCTTGGCCGATGCCAGACGGAACGCTTCGCGAGCCAACGCTTCATCAACACCGTCCATTTCATACAGCATCTTGCCGGGCTGGATTTCGGCCACGTAGTACTCTGGACTACCTTTACCGTTACCCATACGCACTTCAGCAGGCTTCTGGGAAATTGGCTTATCCGGAAAAATACGGATCCAGATACGGCCACCGCGCTTAATGTGACGCGTCATTGCGCGTCGAGCGGCTTCAATCTGGCGAGCAGTCAGACGACCGCGCGTCACGGCCTTCAGGCCGAATTCACCGAAACTGACTTTGTTGCCGCGCGTCGCGAGGCCGGTATTACGGCCTTTCTGCTCCTTGCGGTATTTTCTTCTAGCTGGCTGTAGCATGTTTTGCCCCCGACTTTCTTACTTTCTTTTCAGGCTCTGCAGCCACCGGAGCAGCTTGTTCCTGCTGGCCGTTCTGCTCACCCTTATAAACCCAAACCTTCACACCAATGATGCCGTAAGTGGTCTTGGCTTCGGAAAAGCCATAGTCAATATCCGCACGCAACGTATGCAAGGGCACGCGACCTTCGCGATACCACTCGCTACGGGCAATTTCGATACCATTCAAGCGGCCACCGCTCATGATCTTGATACCCTGAGCGCCAAGGCGCATTGCATTCTGCATTGCACGCTTCATCGCACGGCGGAACATGATGCGCTTTTCGAGCTGCTGGGTAATCGAATCAGCAATCAACTGAGCATCGATTTCCGGCTTGCGCACTTCCTCAATATTCAGCGCCACCTCAGGCAAACCCATGCGCTTCTTTAGTTCGTTGCGCAGCGCCTCGATGTCTTCACCTTTCTTGCCGATCACCACGCCCGGACGAGCCGTATAAATTGTGATCTTGGCGTTCTTGGCCGGACGCTCGATGACGATCTTGGAGATGCCTGCACTCGCGAGTTTCTTCTTGAGGTAATCGCGAACCTGAATATCCTTCAGCAACAGATCGGAAAACTGCTTGCTATCCGAATACCACTTGGAGGACCAGTCCTTCTGAACGCTCAACCGGAAACCGATTGGATGAATTTTCTGACCCATGTTTAACCCCCAACAGTAATCGTAATATGACAAGTTTGCTTTTCGATGCCGGTACCACGCCCTTTGGCGCGCGGAATCATGCGCTTCAGAGAAGTCGCCTTGTCGATATAGATGGTCGTCACTTTCAGCTCATCAATGTCCGCGCCATCATTATGCTCAGCATTCGCAATTGCGGAATCGAGCGCCTTCTTGATGATCGCAGCACCTTTTTTCGGGCTGAAAGCCAGGATATTCAAGGCTTGCGCAACAGGCAGACCGCGGATCTGGTCCGCAACCAATCGACCTTTCTGGGCCGACAGGCGAACACCTTTAATAACAGCAGTTGTGCTCATCTTGTCTCCTTATTTCTTGGCTGCGGCTTTTTTGTCAGCCGCATGACCCTTGAAGGTACGAGTCAGCGCAAACTCGCCGAGCTTGTGACCAACCATATTTTCAGAAATGTAAACCGGTATATGCTGCTTACCGTTGTGCACCGCAATCGTCAGACCGACGAACTCGGGCAATACGGTAGAGCGGCGCGACCATGTCTTAACCGGACGCTTGTCATTGGTAGCGCGTACTGTTTCCACCTTCTTGATCAGGTGCAAGTCAACAAACGGGCCTTTTTTAATCGAACGAGCCATATCTTCCTACCCCTTAAACCTGAAAGCGACGACGCACGATCATGCCTGATGTACGCTTGTTGCTACGTGTACGATAGCCCTTGGCTGGAACACCCCATGGGCTAACCGGATTACGACCGGCAGCAGTCTTACCCTCACCGCCACCATGCGGGTGATCGACCGGGTTCATTGCCACACCACGCACTGTCGGGCGGATACCGCGCCAACGGTTTGCACCAGCCTTACCGATCGAACGCAGGGAGTGCTCGCTATTACCGACTTCGCCGATGGTTGCACGGCAGTCGACATGCACTTTGCGAATTTCACCGGAGCGCAAACGCAACTGAGCGTAGCTACCTTCACGTGCCAGCAGCTGCACGGCAGCACCAGCAGAACGCGCCAGTTGAGCACCCTTACCAGGCAACATCTCAATCGCATGAATCGTGGAACCTACCGGAATGTTGCGCAGCGGCAAAGCATTTCCAGCCTTGATCGGAGCTTCCGAGCCGCTAACCAGTTGCGTACCGGCTGAAATGCCCTTCGGAGCCAGGATATAGCGACGCTCACCATCCGCGTAGCACAACAGAGCCAAGTGCGCGCTGCGATTCGGGTCGTACTCGAGACGCTCAACCTGTGCCGGGATACCATCCTTGTCACGCCTGAAGTCAACGATACGATAGTTTTTCTTGTGTCCACCACCCATGTGACGGGTAGTGATATGACCATTGTGGTTACGACCAGCGGTCCTGTTCTTTTTCTCGACCAGAGCTGCTACCGGCTTACCCTTATGCAACTCAGGGTTAACCACACGCACGACCGCACGACGTCCAGGAGAAGTTGGTTTTAGTTTTATCAGTGCCATGATGTTATCCTTGCTCGCTCGCGGCAAAATTGATTTCCTGACCAGGCGCCAGATTTACATAAGCCTTCTTCCAATCCTGGCGACGACCTGTCAGACGCCCGAAGCGTTTTTGCTTGCCCTTGACGTTGCTGATCTGCACGCTATCAACATTAACCTTGAACAGCATTTCGACAGCCGCCTTGATTTCCGGCTTGGTTGCATTTGATGCAACACGGAAAATCACCTGCTCATTCTTCTCAGCAACAAAAGTTGCCTTCTCGGAAATCTGGGGCGCCAGCAACACGTTCAGCAAACGCTCTTCATTGAATTTTTGCGCGCTCATACCAGCACCTCCTCGATTTTGGCAACCGCATTGCGAGTCATCAGCACTTTGTTGAAGCGCACCAGGCTCAGCGGATCAGCCTGATGAGCCTCCAGCACCAGCACATTCGGCAGGTTGCGCGACGACAGGTACAGATTCTCATCAAGATTGTCAGTAATGATCAAAACACGCTCAGCACCAAAACCCATACCCTTGATCTTGTCAGCCAAAAGCTTGGTCTTCGGAGCATCTACAGCCATATCTTCAACTACCGACAAACGCCCTTCGCGCACTAGTTGCGAGAAGATGGAAGCCAGACCGGCGCGATACATCTTGCGATTGATCTTTTGGGTGTAATTTTGATCAGGGCTGTTCGGGAAAATCTTACCACCACCACGCCACAGTGGGCTGGAAGCACGTCCAGAACGCGCACGACCGGTACCCTTCTGGGCCCATGGCTTGTGCGTAGACTTGTTGATCTCGCTACGACCTTTTTGCTTGCTGTTCGCAGAGCGCGCATTCGCCTGATAGGCAGTCACGAGCTGATGCACCAGCGCTTCATTGTATTCACGACCAAACAACTCATCTGAAGCAGAAATGCTTGCAGAAGGCTGGCCGTTTGCGTTAATAACCTTGAGTTCCATTATGCCCCCGCTTTCACTGCCGGACGCACAATCACATCGCCACCAGCCGAACCAGGCACCGCGCCCTTGACCAGCAGCAATTGACGCTCCGCATCAATGCGTACGATTTGAAGATTTTGCACAGTGCGCTGCACATCACCCAGATGACCAGTCATGCGCTTACCCGGAAACACGCGACCCGGATCCTGCGCCATACCGATCGAACCCGGTACGTTATGCGACTTGGAGTTACCGTGGGTTGCACGACCGGAGGAGAAGTGGTAACGCTTGATGGTACCGGCATAACCCTTACCAATGGTCACCCCAGTCACGTCGACCTTCTGCCCAACCTCGAACAGCTCGACCCCCACTTTTGCGCCCGGCTGCATAGCAGCAGCCTGATCCGGCGCAACAGTAAATTCTCTCAGCTTGCTCCCTGCCTCAATGCCTGCCTTGGCAAAATGCCCGGCAGCAGCCTTGGTTACACGACTGGCGCGACGATTGCCAAAGGCAAGTTGCACTGCTGAATAACCATCAACAGGAGCGGATTTGATTTGAGCGACACGATTATTGGACACGTCCAGCACAGTTACCGGCAACGACGTACCGTCGTCGGCGAATATGCGGGTCATGCCAATCTTGCGACCGACAAGTCCTAGACTCATTTTCACTTCCTTTTTATTAAGGGACCAACTTCAATTGGTTGGCCGATTCAACTACAAAAACTTACAATTACTGCAACTTGATTTCAACATCAACACCAGCTGGCAAATCCAGCTTCATCAACGCATCAACCGTCTTATCTGTCGGGTCAATGATGTCCATCAGGCGCAAATGTGTACGAATCTCAAACTGATCGCGCGAGGTTTTATTAACGTGCGGTGAACGCAGCACATCAAAACGCTCGATCTTGGTTGGCAAAGGCACCGGCCCCTTGACCACCGCACCAGTACGCTTGGCCGTATCAACAATCTGCAATGCAGACTGGTCAATCAAGCGATAGTCAAAAGCTTTCAGGCGAATGCGAATTTTCTGGCTTTGCATAATTATCTCTAGCTCAATGCGGCATAGCCGCGGTTTAAAGAACGATAACGCGTAGCACTCGGCCACGCGAGGGCGCGCATTGTATTCTTACTTCAATTACTTTGCAAACAAATTTGGGCCAGGGAAGAAAGCCACCCCAGCCCATCATCTCACTGGCTTACTCGATGATCTTGGCTACAACGCCGGCACCAACGGTGCGGCCGCCTTCACGAATCGCGAAACGCAGACCTTCTTCCATCGCAATCGGCGCAATCAGGCTGACCGTGATCGATACGTTGTCGCCTGGCATCACCATTTCGGTGCCGGCTGGCAGCTCTACCGCACCGGTTACGTCCGTGGTACGGAAGTAGAACTGTGGACGATAGCCCTGGAAGAACGGAGTATGACGACCACCTTCGTCTTTGCCCAGCACGTAGATTTCTGCGGTGAACTTGGTGTGCGGAGTGATGGAACCAGGCTTGGCCAACACCTGACCACGCTCAACTTCTTCACGCTTGGTGCCGCGCAGCAGGATACCTACGTTGTCGCCGGCCTGACCTTGGTCGAGCAGCTTGCGGAACATTTCCACGCCGGTGCAGGTGGTCTTCAGGGTTGGCTTGAGACCAACGATTTCGATTTCATCACCCACCTTGACGATGCCGCGCTCAACACGACCGGTTACTACGGTGCCGCGGCCGGAGATGGAGAATACGTCTTCTACTGGCATCAGGAAGGCGCCGTCTACTGCGCGCTCCGGTGTCGGGATGTAGGTGTCCAGGGCTTCTGCCAGCTTCATGATGGCGCCTTCGCCCAGCTCGCCTGCGTCGCCTTCTACGGCCTTCAGTGCGGAGCCTTTGACGATGGGGATGTCATCGCCTGGGAATTCGTATTTGGACAGGAGTTCGCGAACTTCCATTTCCACGAGTTCGAGCAACTCAGGATCGTCAACCATGTCGCACTTGTTCATGAACACAATGATGTAAGGTACGCCTACCTGACGAGCCAGCAGGATGTGCTCGCGAGTCTGGGGCATTGGGCCGTCAGCTGCGGATACAACCAGAATCGCGCCGTCCATCTGGGCTGCACCGGTAATCATGTTCTTGACGTAGTCAGCGTGGCCCGGGCAGTCAACGTGTGCGTAGTGACGGTTCTGGGTTTCGTATTCAACGTGGGCGGTGTTGATGGTAATGCCGCGCGCCTTTTCTTCCGGCGCTGCGTCGATCTGGTCATATGCCTTCGCTTCACCACCAAACTTCTTCGACAACACGGTCGTGATCGCCGCTGTCAGGGTCGTCTTCCCGTGGTCAACGTGCCCAATCGTGCCTACGTTTACGTGCGGCTTCGTACGTTCAAATTTGCTCTTTGCCATGATTTACATTCTCCGAGTAGTTTATTTCTTGCTGTTCATTACCGCTTCGGCGACGTTCTTGGGCGCCTCGGCATAGTGCTTGAATTCCATGGTATAGGTCGCACGACCTTGTGTTGCGGAACGCAGCGCAGTCGAATAACCGAACATTTCAGACAATGGCACTTCCGCCTTCACCGTCTTGCCGCCGCCAGGCATATCGTCCATACCCTGAACCATGCCGCGACGGGACGACAAGTCACCCATCACCGTGCCGGTATAGTCTTCCGGCGTTTCCACCTCCACCGACATCATCGGCTCCAGCAGCACCGGATTGGCTTTGCGCATACCATCCTTGAACGCCATGGAAGCTGCCATCTTGAACGCGTTTTCGTTCGAGTCGACGTCGTGGTAAGAACCATCGAACAATGTAACCTTCACATCAACGACCGGGAAGCCTGCCAGCACGCCGCTTGGCAATGTCTCGCGCAAGCCCTTTTCAACCGCAGGGATGAATTCGCGCGGAACGGTACCACCCTTGATCGCATCGACGAACTCGAAGCCCTTGCCAGCTTCGTTCGGCTCCATCTTGATCCACACGTGACCGTACTGACCACGACCACCCGTTTGCTTGGCGTACTTACCTTCGATTTCGACAGACTTGCGGATCGCTTCGCGATAGGCCACTTGCGGCGCACCCACGTTGGCTTCCACGCCGAATTCACGCTTCATTCGATCCACCAGAATTTCCAGATGCAACTCGCCCATACCGGAAATAATGGTCTGACCAGACTCTTCGTCGGTACGCACACGGAACGACGGGTCTTCCTGCGCCAAACGCCCCAGCGCGATACCCATCTTTTCCTGGTCAGCCTTGGTCTTTGGCTCAACTGCGACGTGGATCACAGGCTCAGGAAACACCATGCGCTCCAGAATGATTGTCTTGTCCGGGTCGCACAGCGATTCGCCAGTAGTAACTTCTTTCAGACCGATACAAGCCGCGATGTCGCCCGCCAGAATTTCGTCCACTTCTTCACGGTTGTTGGCATGCATCTGCACGATACGGCCAATACGCTCTTTCTTGCCTCGCACCGAGTTATAAACCGTGTCGCCTTTTTTCAGCACGCCGGAATAGACGCGCACGAAAGTCAGCTGTCCAACAAACGGGTCCGTCATCAACTTGAACGCCAACGCGGAGAACTTTTCACTGTCATCAGCCTTGCGACTCGCCGGTTCGCCGGTCTCGGTTTCACCCTTCACATCCGGGATATCCACCGGCGACGGCAGGAACTGGATCACTGCGTCCAGCATGCGCTGCACACCCTTGTTCTTGAACGCGGACCCGCACAGCATCGGCTGGATTTCGCAGGCGATGGTACGAGTGCGAATCCCTTGAATGATTTGCTCTTCAGTCAAATCGCCATTCTCGAGGTACTGATTCATCATTTCCTCGGAAGCCTCGGCGGCCGACTCGACCATCTTTTCGCGCCACTCAGCAGCCACGCCAGCCAGGTCAGCCGGAATGTCCTTGTATTCAAACTTCATACCCTGGGATGCCTCATCCCAGAAGATAGCCTTCATCTTGATCAAGTCGACCACACCCACAAAGCCATCTTCCGCACCGATAGGCACCACAATCGGAACAGGACTAGCCTTCAAGCGCGTTTTCATCTGCTCGACGACCTTGAAGAAGTTCGCGCCAGAGCGATCCATCTTGTTCACAAAGGCCAGACGCGGCACATGATACTTGTTAGCCTGACGCCAAACAGTCTCGGACTGTGGCTGCACGCCACCCACGGCGCAATACACCATGCAAGCGCCATCCAGCACGCGCATGGAGCGCTCCACTTCAATCGTGAAGTCCACGTGTCCCGGCGTATCAATAATGTTGAAGCGATGCTCCGGGAAGTTCATGTCCATGCCCTTCCAGAAGCAGGTTGTCGCAGCCGAGGTAATGGTAATACCACGCTCCTGCTCCTGCTCCATCCAGTCCATGGTGGCAGCGCCATCATGCACTTCACCAATCTTGTGATTCACCCCGGTATAAAACAGGATACGCTCGGTGGTGGTGGTTTTACCGGCATCAATATGTGCACTGATACCAATATTGCGATAACGTTCGATGGGTGTTTTACGTGCCACGATGTACTAGCCTTTATGAATACTTTAGAAACGGAAATGCGAGAACGCTTTGTTTGCATCCGCCATGCGATGGACTTCCTCGCGCTTCTTGACTGCGCCGCCACGACCTTCGGCCGCATCAATCAATTCACCCGCCAGACGCTGCCCCATGGACTTCTCGCCACGCTTGCGCGCCGCCTCCTTGAGCCAGCGCATTGCCAACGCCATGCGGCGCGCCGGACGCACTTCCACAGGAACCTGGTAGTTCGCACCACCCACGCGACGGCTCTTCACTTCCACCATCGGCTTGGCGTTATTCAGTGCCTGGTTGAAGACCTCGATCGGGTCCTTTCCACTCTTTTTGGAAATCTGCTCCATCGCGCCATACAAAATGCGCTCAGCTACAGACTTCTTACCCGCAGTCATCAATACATTGACGAACTTGGACAACTCCTGGTTACCGAACTTCGGATCAGGCAGAACTTCACGCTTGGGGACTTCTCTGCGTCTTGGCATGTCAAAAACCTCGAATAATTTAGCTAACTTAAAGAACAGTGGAGCGAAGCTGCATTACGCCTTCTTCGGACGCTTCGCACCATACTTGGAACGGCTCTGCTTACGATCCTTAACACCCGCCGTATCCAGACTACCGCGCACCATGTGGTAACGCACACCCGGCAAGTCTTTCACACGACCGCCGCGGATCAGCACAACCGAGTGCTCCTGCAGATTGTGCCCCTCACCACCAATATACGAAATCACCTCAAACCCGTTGGTCAGGCGCACTTTGGCAACCTTACGCAACGCCGAGTTCGGCTTCTTTGGAGTTGTTGTATAAACACGCGTACAGACCCCGCGCTTTTGCGGACTTCCCGCAAGCGCAGGCACCTTGCTTTTAACAACTTCCGCTGAACGGGGCTTGCGCAATAACTGGTTGATTGTTGGCATCGTATATCCCTAAAAACTTACAAAATAATCAATGTATTACAAATAAAAATTGGCGACAGGCAAAAAACACCCCGCCTTACAGGCTAAAAAGACCGCGCATTCTATTGATGAACACGCGGCCTGTCAAGCAATGCTAGACCGTATCAGGCGTTTCGGTCATGGCTTCCGGGCTTGTCAATCCAGCGCCGCCAGCCATGTCGACTCCCTGGCGCTGCTTGCGACTCATGTTGTGGTACGCCAAACCGGTACCGGCCGGTATCAAGCGCCCCACAATCACGTTTTCCTTCAAGCCGCGCAGATCGTCCTTCTTGCCCATGATCGCCGCTTCGGTCAGCACGCGCGTGGTTTCCTGGAAGGAAGCCGCGGAGATGAACGAATCGGTCGACAGCGAGGCCTTGGTAATACCCAACAGCATGTACTGGAACGAGGCTGGCTGCTTGCCCTCGGCCACCACGCGCTCGTTCTCGGTCAGCACCTCGGCACGCTCCACCTGCTCCTTCGGAATGAAGGTGGTGTCACCTTCGTCGACGATCGCAACGCGACGCAACATCTGACGCACGATTACTTCAATATGCTTGTCGTTGATCTTCACGCCCTGCAAGCGGTACACGTCCTGTACTTCATCGGTAATGTAGCGGGCCAGCGCTTCGATACCCAGCAGGCGCAGGATGTCATGCGGATCGGCTGGGCCGTCCACAATCATTTCGCCCTGGTTCACCACCTGACCGTCGTGCACCAGCACATGCTTTTCCTTCGGAATCAGGAATTCATGCGGAGTGCCGTCCACATCGGTGATGATGAGGCGCTGCTTGCCCTTGGTTTCCTTGCCGAACGATGCTGTACCGGTAACCTCTGCCAACATGCCGGCATCTTTCGGTGAGCGTGCTTCGAATAGTTCCGCCACACGCGGCAAACCACCGGTAATGTCGCGCGTCTTCGAGCTTTCCTGCGGAATGCGCGCCAGCACATCGCCCACGCCCACGTGCTGACCGTCTTCCACGGTGATGATGGAGCCCACCTGGAAAGTCACGGAAATCGGGGTGTCGGTTCCGGCAAGTTTGATCTCGTTGCCCGCCTTGTCCAGCAGCCGCACCAGCGGACGAACCCCCTTGCTGGAAGTGGAGCGCTTCGGATCGATTACCACCAGCGTCGACAGACCGGTTACTTCGTCGATCTGCTTGGCAACGGTGGCACCTTCCTCTACATTCTCGAAACGCACTTGTCCGGCGTATTCCGTGATAATCGGACGGGTGTGCGGATCCCAGGTCGCCAGGATTTCGCCAGCCTTGACCGCTGCGCCTTCACGGGCAGCCAGGTTCGCGCCATACGGCACCTTGTGACGCTCGCGCTCACGACCGTGATCGTCAGTCACCAGAACCTCGCCAGAACGCGCCACCACAACCAGGTCGCCGCGCGCAGTGGTCACTGTACGCATGTTCGGGCTGTACTTGATGATACCGTTTGACTTGCTCTCGACCTGGCTCGCCACCACGGTACGCGATGCAGCACCACCGATGTGGAAGGTACGCATGGTCAACTGGGTACCCGGCTCACCGATGGACTGGGCGGCAATCACGCCGACCGCTTCGCCCACGCTCACCAGACCGCCACGGCCGAGATCGCGACCATAGCACTTGGAGCAGAGACCGTAGCGCGTATCGCAGGTCAGCGGAGTGCGCACGCGCACTTCGTCGATGCCCAGCGCCTCGATGTTGTCCACCATGTCTTCATTGAGCAGGGTGCCCGCCTCATAAACGGTTTCGCCGGTTTCCGGATTCACCACGTCGGCAGCAGCCACACGACCCAGAATGCGCTCGCGCAACGGCTCGATAACCTCACCGCCCTCGACCAGCGCCTTCATCGAACGGCCATTTTCGGTGCCGCAATCCTCTTCGGTAATCACAAGATCCTGCGTCACATCCACCAGACGACGCGTCAGGTAACCCGAGTTCGCGGTCTTCAGCGCGGTGTCGGCCAGACCTTTACGCGCACCGTGCGTCGAGATGAAGTACTGCAGCATGTTCAGGCCTTCGCGGAAGTTCGCGGTAATCGGCGTCTCAATGATGGAGCCGTCCGGCTTCGCCATCAGGCCGCGCATACCGGACAACTGACGGATCTGCGCTGCAGAGCCGCGCGCACCGGAGTCGGCCATCATGTAGATGGAGTTGAAAGATTCCTGGGTAACCGGATGGCCTTTCTTGTCTTTCAGCACGTCGCCGCTTGCACAGTCAATCACCGGCTCGCTGCCCAACTGCTCCATCATGGCCTTGGCGACCTGGTCGCCGGTGCGGCCCCAGATGTCCACCACCTTGTTGTAGCGCTCCCCCTGGGTCACCAGACCGGAAGTGTACTGTGCCTGGATTTCATGCACTTCCTTCTCGGCCGCGGCAATCAGGTCGTTCTTCTGTTGCGGCACCAGCATGTCGTCCACGCAGATGGAAATACCGGCGCGGGTCGCGTAGGTGAAACCGGTATACATCAGCTTGTCGGCCATGATGACAGTGTCGCGCAAGCCGCAACGGCGGAAGCTGGTATTGATCAGGCGCGAGATCTCCTTCTTCTTCAGCGCCTTGTTCACGGTGCTGAATGGCAGGTTGGCCGGCAGGATTTCGGACAGGATCGCACGACCGACCGTCGTCTCGTAGCGGGTCAGCTTGTCGCTCTTCTCGCCGTTTTCATCACAGGTGGTTTCCTTGATACGCACCAGGATCTTTGCCTGCAAATCAATGTGGCCGGAACGGTATGCGCGCAACACTTCGGACACATCGGCGAACATGGAGCCTTCGCCCAGCGCACCGAGTTTTTCACGCGTCATGTAGTACAGCCCTAGCACGATATCCTGCGACGGCACGATGATCGGGTCGCCGTTGGCGGGCGACAGCACGTTGTTGGATGCCAGCATCAGGGTGCGGGCTTCCATCTGTGCTTCGAGCGACAACGGCACGTGAACAGCCATCTGGTCGCCGTCGAAGTCGGCGTTGAATGCGGAACACACCAGCGGATGCAACTGGATCGCCTTGCCTTCGATCAGGATCGGTTCGAATGCCTGGATACCGAGACGGTGCAACGTAGGCGCACGGTTCAGCATCACCGGATGTTCGCGAATCACTTCTTCGAGGATGTCCCACACGATCGGCTCTTCGGCCTCGACCATGCGTTTGCCGGCCTTGATCGTGGTTGCCAAGCCCATCTTTTCCAGACGTTCGAAGATGAACGGCTTGAACAATTCCAGCGCCATCTTCTTGGGCAGGCCGCACTGGTGCAATTTGAGTTGCGGGCCCACCACGATCACGGAGCGGCCGGAGTAGTCCACGCGCTTACCCAGCAGGTTCTGACGGAAACGACCGCCCTTGCCCTTGATCATGTCGGCCAGTGATTTCAGCGGACGCTTGTTCGCGCCAGTCATCGCCTTGCCGCGACGACCGTTGTCCAGCAAGGAGTCAACGGACTCTTGCAGCATGCGCTTTTCGTTGCGCACGATGATTTCCGGCGCCTTCAGTTCCAGCAAGCGCTTCAGACGGTTGTTACGGTTGATCACGCGACGATACAGATCGTTCAGGTCGGAGGTCGCGAAGCGGCCACCGTCCAGCGGCACCAGCGGACGCAGTTCCGGCGGCAGCACCGGCAACACTTCCATGATCATCCATTCCGGCTTGATACCGGATGCCTGGAATGCTTCCAGCACCTTCAGGCGCTTGGCAAACTTCTTGATCTTGGTCTCGGATGTCGTCCCTTCCAGCTCGCTGCGCAGACGCTCCACTTCAGACGGCACATCCAGCGCACGCAGCAAGGCACGCACACCTTCTGCCCCCATCTGTGCCTGGAACTCGTCGCCATACTCTTCCAGCTTGGCGAGGTAATCGTCTTCGGTCAGCAACTGGCCGCGGTTCAGCGGCGTCATGCCGGGCTCAACCACAACGTAGGCTTCGAAATACAGCACGCGCTCAATGTCGCGCAACGTCATATCCAGCACCATACCCAGGCGCGACGGCAGCGATTTCAGGAACCAGATGTGGGCGACAGGCGATGCCAGCTCAATGTGGCCCATGCGCTCGCGACGCACCTTGGACAAGGTCACTTCAACGCCGCACTTCTCGCAGATCACACCGCGATGCTTGAGGCGCTTGTACTTGCCGCACAAGCATTCGTAGTCCTTTACCGGGCCGAAAATCTTGGCGCAGAACAAACCATCGCGCTCCGGCTTGAAGGTACGGTAGTTGATGGTTTCGGGCTTCTTCACTTCACCGTACGACCAGGAACGGATCTTCTCGGGAGAGGCCAGGCCGATCTTGATCGTGTCGAACTCTTCTTTTTGTGTAACCTGCTTAAACAGATCGAGCAATGCTTTCATGTATGACTCCTTGTAAGGATTTTGGATTTAGGTTTTAGGATTTGGGAAAAGCTTGTGCCAAATCCCAAATCCTCATTCCTCAATCCTGCATTAGTGGCGTTCCAGATCGATATCGATACCCAGCGAACGGATTTCCTTGGTGAGCACGTTGAACGACTCGGGCATGCCGGCGTCGATCTTGTGATCGCCCTTGACGATGTTCTCGTACACCTTGGTACGGCCATTGACGTCGTCGGATTTCACCGTCAGCATTTCCTGCAGCGTGTAAGCTGCACCGTATGCTTCCAGCGCCCACACTTCCATTTCACCGAAACGCTGACCACCGAACTGTGCCTTACCACCGAGCGGCTGCTGGGTAACAAGCGAGTACGGGCCGGTCGAACGTGCGTGCATCTTGTCGTCCACCAGGTGGTGCAGCTTCAGCACATGCATGTAACCCACGGTCACCTTGCGGTCGAATGCATCGCCGGTACGGCCATCGTGCAGCGTGATCTGGCCGGAAGGCGGCAGGTCGGCCAGCTCCAGCAGCTCCTTGATTTCCTCTTCGCTGGCACCGTCGAATACCGGGGTCGCGAACGGCACACCGGCACGCAGGTTGCGGCACAGCTCCACAACTTCGTCGTCGCTGAATGCGGCGATTTCGTCAGCCTGGTCGCCCTTGTAAATCTTGGCGAGGAACTTGCGCACGTCAGCAATCTTGGCTTCGGCGGCCAGCATCTGGGCAATCTTCTTGCCCAGGCCCTTGGCGGCCCAGCCCAAGTGCACTTCCAGCACCTGACCGATGTTCATACGTGAAGGCACGCCCAGCGGGTTCAACACGATATCGACCGGGGTACCGTCTGCCATGTGCGGCATGTCTTCCACCGGCACGATGCGCGAAACCACACCCTTGTTACCGTGACGACCGGCCATCTTGTCGCCGGGCTGCAAGCGGCGCTTCACAGCCACATACACCTTGACCATCTTCTGCACGCCGGCCTGCAATTCGTCGCCTTGCGTCAATTTCTTTTTCTTCAGGTCGAAAGCCGCATCAAACTCGACACGCTTTTGCGCCAGACCTTCCTTGACCTGCTCCAGCTGACCGGCAACCTCGTCGTCCGCCAGGCGGATGTCGAACCAGTGATGGTGCTCCAGCGAAGACAGGTATGCCTTGTCCAGCTTGGTACCCTTGGCCAGTTTCTTCGGACCGCCGTTGGCAACCTTGCCCACCAGCATCTTTTCCAGACGCATGAACACGTCGTCTTCCACGATACGCATCTGGTCGGCCAGGTCTTTCTTGTAACGAGCCAACTGGTCGTCAATGATCTGCTGGGCGCGCTTGTCGCGCTGCAAGCCTTCGCGAGTAAACACTTGCACGTCGATCACGGTACCCGACATGCCGGCCTTCACGCGCAGCGAGGTATCCTTAACATCGGAAGCCTTCTCGCCGAAAATCGCACGCAGCAATTTCTCTTCCGGAGTCAATTGGGTTTCGCCCTTCGGCGTCACCTTGCCCACCAGCACGTCGCCCACGTTCACTTCCGCACCGATGTGCACGATGCCGGATTCGTCCAGACGTCCCAACTGCGCTTCCGACAAGTTCGGAATGTCGCGCGTGATTTCTTCGGTACCCAGTTTGGTATCGCGCGCCATCACGGTCAGCTCTTCAATGTGGATCGAGGTAAAGCGGTCTTCGGCCACTACGCGCTCGGAAATCAGGATCGAGTCTTCGTAGTTATAGCCGTTCCACGGCATGAACGCGACCAGCATGTTCTGACCCAGCGCCAGTTCGCCCATATCGGTCGACGCGCCGTCGGCCACCACATCGCCGCGCGCAATCACATCACCCACTTTTACCAGCGGACGCTGGTTGATGTTGGTGTTCTGGTTGGAGCGGGTGTACTTGGTCAGGTTGTAGATGTCCACGCCAACTTCGCCTGCGGTGGTTTCATCATCATTCACACGCACCACGATACGGCCGGAATCCACGTAGTCCACGCGGCCACCACGCCATGCTTGCACGGCGGTACCGGAGTCGACTGCCACGGTACGCTCGATGCCAGTACCCACCAACGCTTTTTCAGCGCGCAATACCGGCACTGCCTGACGTTGCATGTTGGCACCCATCAACGCGCGGTTCGCGTCGTCATGTTCCAGGAACGGGATCAGCGAAGCCGCAACCGACACGACCTGGGCTGGCGCCACGTCCATATACTCGAGGTTCTCAGGCTCGGCCAGCACGAACTCGTTGTGCTGACGGGCGGAGACGATCTCGCTGGTAAAGTGCCCCTTCTTGTCCAGCTCGGCGTTAGCCTGGGCAATGGTGTACTTGCCTTCCTCAATCGCAGACAGGTAATCCACATCGTCCAGCGCACGGCTCTTCGCCACCTTGCGGTACGGTGTCTCGATGAAGCCGTATTCGTTGGTACGTGCATACAGCGCCAGCGAGTTGATCAGGCCGATGTTCGGACCTTCAGGCGTTTCGATTGGGCACACACGGCCATAATGGGTCGGGTGCACGTCGCGCACTTCGAAGCCGGCGCGTTCGCGCGTCAGGCCGCCAGGGCCGAGCGCGGAAATACGGCGCTTGTGGGTCACTTCCGCCAGCGGGTTGGTCTGATCCATGAACTGCGACAACTGGCTGGAGCCGAAGAATTCCTTCACCGCGGCCGAGATCGGCTTGGCGTTGATCAGGTCGTGCGGCATCAGGTTTTCAGTTTCGGCCTGGCCAAGGCGCTCCTTCACGGCGCGCTCAACACGAGCCAAGCCCGTGCGGAACTGGTTTTCGGCCAATTCGCCCACTGCGCGTACACGGCGGTTACCCAGGTGGTCGATATCGTCGATTTCGCCGCGGCCATTGCGCAGCTCAACCAGGATCTTGATCACGGCAACGATGTCGTCGTTCGACAGCGTCAACGCGCCGGTCAGCTCTTCGCGACCCACGCGACGGTTGAACTTCATGCGGCCCACGGCAGACAGGTCGTAACGCTCCTCGCTGAAGAACAGGCCCTGGAACAAGGCTTCCACTGCCTCTTCTGTCGGCGGTTCGCCAGGACGCATCATGCGGTAAATCGCCACGCGCGCGGTCCACTGGTCGGTGGTTTCATCGGTGCGCAATGTCTGCGAGATAAAGCCGCCCTGATCCAGGTCGTTGATATACAGGGTCTGGATCTTGGTCACACCGGCAGCCTGCAGCTTGCCCAGTACGGTTTCAGTGATTTCGTCGTTGACGTTGGCGATGATCTCGCCGGTATCCTTATCCACCACATTGTGCGCCAGGGTACGACCAACCAGGAAATCGTCGCCTACTGCCAATTTGTCGATACCGGCTTCCTGCATTTCACGGATGTGGCGCACGGTAATGCGCTTGTCCTTGGCAACGATCAGTTTGCCGCCCTTGCCTTCGATATCGAAGCGCGCGATTTCACCGCGCAGACGCTCAGGCACCACCTCGAACTGGATGCCCTTCTTGCCCAGGTGGAAGGTGTCGAATACGAAAAATTCCTTGATGATCTGTTCCGGCGTAAAGCCCAGCGACTTCAG
Source organism: Pseudomonadota bacterium (assembly GCA_021848465.1). GTDB lineage: Bacteria > Pseudomonadota > Gammaproteobacteria > Burkholderiales > Gallionellaceae > JAJZUP01. The sequence goes on along the minus strand of JAJZUP010000001.1, from coordinate 951,210 downwards.
CAGGATGGTTACCGGCATCTTGCGGCGACGGTCAATACGGAAGTACACGAAATCCTTGGCGTCGAATTCGAAGTCCAGCCAGGAGCCGCGGTACGGAATGATGCGTGCGGAGAACAGCAGCTTGCCGGAGCTGTGGGTCTTGCCGCGGTCATGCTCGAAGAACACGCCCGGAGAACGGTGCAGCTGCGACACGATCACGCGCTCGGTACCGTTGATCACGAACGAGCCGGTGTTGGTCATCAGCGGGATCTCGCCCATGTACACTTCCTGCTCCTTGACTTCCTTAACGGTCGGCTTGGAAGCCTCCTTGTCGAGGATGGTCAGGCGCACGCGTGCACGCAATGGCGATGCATAGGTCAGGCCGCGCTGCTGGCACTCGCGCACATCAAACGGCGGCATGCCCAGGGTGTAGTTGACGAAATCAAGACGTGCGAACTTGTTATGGCTCTCGATCGGGAAAATCGAGTTGAAGGCCGCCTGCAGACCTTCATTTTTGCGTTGTTCGGGAGCGACCCAAGCTTGCAAAAACGCGCTGTAGGATTCCAATTGCGTGGACAGCAGGAACGGCACTGGCAGCGCACCGACTCGTTTTGCAAAACTTTTACGGATACGTTTTTTTTCAGTAAAAGAATAACTCATGGTATCTCCACAACATGAAAAGACAATGGACAATGAACTCTGTTAGCGCTCATTCACCATTGGCTTCTACTCAACAAAAACAGCCTTTTTGATGCCCGGTTTTACAAGCGGCAAAAGGCTGACGGCATGCCGTCAGCCTTTTCACCTCGATACAGCTTACTTGAGTTCAGCTGTAGCGCCTGCTTCAACCAACTGCTTGACGATTGCGTCTGCGTCAGCCTTGCTTACACCTTCCTTCAGTGGCTTCGGTGCGCCGTCAACCATGTCCTTGGCTTCCTTCAAGCCCAGGCCAGTGATTGCGCGAACAACCTTGATCACGTTTACCTTCTGGTCGCCAGCGGACTTCAGGATCACGGTGAACTCGGTCTGCTCAGCAGCAGCGGCAGCGCCACCGGCAGCAGCGCCACCAGCAGCAGGAGCAGCCATAGCAGCAGCGGATACGCCAAACTTCTCTTCAACAGCCTTTACCAGCTCGTTCAATTCCAGCACGGACATGCCGTCCAGTGCTGCCAAAAATGCGTCTTTATCAAATGCCATGTTATTTCTTCCTGAATTAAGAATGATTAATCAAGCAGCAGCGCCGGCCTTCTTCTCGGACAGGGCTTTCAGTACGATAGCCATGCTCGTGATAGGCGACTTCATCACGCCCAGCAACTGGGCCAGCAGCACTTCCTTGCTTGGTACGCTTGCCAGGGCTGCGACAGCAGCTGCATCCAGAACCTTGCCATTGTAGGCGCCGGCCTTGATGATCAGCTTGTCGTTCGTCTTGGCGAATTCGTGCACCACCTTTGCAGCAGCCACAGCATCAGCACTGATGCTGTACACCAGCGGACCGGACATCTGGTCAGCCAGCGATTCAAAGGGAGTGCCCTGTACTGCACGACGTGCCAGCGTGTTTTTCAACACGTGGAAATACACCCCGTTTTTACGTGCATTTGCACGCAGCGTGGTGATTTCAGCCACTGGAATGCCGCGGTACTCAGCCACGACGATGGTCTGGGCCTGCGCCACTTGTGCGCTGACTTCCGCGACCACTGCCCGCTTTTCTTGCAGATTAAGAGCCAAAGTCTTCTCCATCTTTACGCAGATACCTTGCGGTATCCAGGTTAACAACTGCGACCTCAAGACAGGAGCAACAACATCATTCCTGCTCGCAGGGCACACCATCTACGTGGGCCGGCTTGCGCCATTTAAGCCCGGGTCAACCGCTCCCGGACACCTACGGTCTTTGACGCCTATGCAACCAGCGATACAAAGAACTTGCGGCGCGGGACGGAGCCCGCGCCAGAAACACGACATCAGGCGGTCAGGCTGGCCTGCTCGACGCGAATGCCCACACCCATGGTGCTGGAGATCGCGATTTTCTTCAGGTATATGCCTTTGGAGGCAGCTGGCTTGGCCTTGTTCAATGCATCGATCAGCGCCAGCATGTTTTCCTTCAGCGCATCGGCTTCAAACGAAGCGCGGCCGATCGTGCACTGGATGATGCCGTTCTTGTCGGTGCGGTACTGCACTTGACCAGCCTTGGCATTCTTCACTGCACCGGCAACATCCGGAGTCACGGTACCAACCTTGGGGTTCGGCATCAAGCCGCGCGGACCGAGGATCTGGCCCAACGCCCCCACGATACGCATTGCGTCCGGAGAAGCGATCACCACATCGAAATCCATATTGCCGGCCTTGATGCTCTCAGCCAGGTCGTCAAAACCAACGATGTCTGCGCCGGCAGCCTTGGCTTCAGCAGCCTTGGGGCCTTGCGCGAACACAGCCACACGCACGCTCTTGCCGGTACCCTTTGGCAGCACAACAGAGCCGCGCACGAGCTGGTCGGACTTCTTCGCATCCACGCCCAGATTCACGGCCACGTCGATGGATTCGTCAAACTTTGCCTTGGCGGTTTCTTTAACCAGCTTCAGGGCCTCATCCAGCGAATACAGCTTGCTGCGATCAACCTTGGCTGCGATGGCCTTATAACGCTTGGAAATTTTTGCCATGATTAATTCACCCCTTCCACAGTAATGCCCATGCTGCGTGCGCTGCCAGCGATGGTGCGCACCGCGGCGTCCATGTCGGCTGCCGTCAGGTCGGGTTGTTTGGTTTTCGCGATTTCTTCAGCCTGCTTGCGGGTCAGCTTGCCTACCTTGTCGGTATGCGGGGTCTTGCTGCCCTTTTGCACGCCAGCGGCCTTCTTGATCAGAATGGTCGCAGGAGGCGTCTTCATCACGAAGGTGAAGCTCTTGTCTGCAAATGCAGTAATCACCACCGGGATCGGCAGACCTGGCTCAACGCCTTGGGTCTGCGCATTGAATGCCTTACAAAACTCCATGATGTTCAGGCCGCGCTGACCGAGAGCGGGACCGATGGGAGGACTGGGATTGGCCTTACCGGCCGGAACTTGCAGCTTGATATAGCCGACAATCTTCTTTGCCATTTTGCTACTCCTAAATGTGGGTTAAACGCATACCGCAACTACTCCGATACACTCCCCGTTCAAAACCGAGAAGGGAGAAGAGGGAAGGGTGACAGGTAACTGCCGAAACCGGCTTTACCCCTCCCCCTTCTCCCTTATCCCTTCCCCACTAGGCCTTCTCTACTTGGCCGAAATTCAGTTCCACAGGTGTCGAGCGACCGAAAATCGTAACCGCCACCCGCAGCTTGCTCTTGTCGTAATTGACGTCTTCCACTGTTCCATTGAAATCGGTAAACGGACCTTCCTTGACGCGCACAGTCTCGCCCACCTCGAACAGGATCTTGGGACGCGGCTTCTCGACCCCTGCCTGCATCTGCGACATGATATTGTCGACTTCCTTCTGGCTAATCGGCGTCGGCTTCATGGCGGAACCGCCGAGGAAACCGGTAACCTTGGGCGTGTTCTTCACCAGATGCCAGCTCTCGTCGGTCATTTCCATCTCGACCAGTACATAACCGGGGAAGAACTTGCGCTCGCTGATGCTCTTCTGTCCGGACTTCAGCTCAACCACTTCTTCCACTGGAACCAGGATTTGGCCGAACAGGTCTTCCATGCCCTCGCGCACAATGCGCTCCTGCAAGGCACGCTGCACGCTTTTCTCAAACTGGGAGTACGTATGCACAACATACCAGCGCTTAGCCATTACTTAACTCCGTCCCATTAATTTGTTGACGACCAATAACAGGCTCGCATCCACAGCCCACAGAAACAGCGCCATCACCACCGCAAACAGCACCACCACACCGGTGGTCTGCAGGGTCTCGGCACGCGTTGGCCATACAACACGCTTGGATTCCGCAACGGAATCCTGAACAAAGCCGAACAGACGCTTACCCAGCTCGGTAGTCCACAACACACCCACCGCCAGCGCAACACCCCCTAATACCGAGAGCACGCGCACCACAGCCGGACTGTCGTGCAACACATAAAAGCCGACCACTCCCGCCACTACCAGCAGGAATGCAAGCACTAATTTGATCTTGTCAGCCATGAGCAAACGATCCGTTTCAACTTTTAACTGGCAGGCCAGGAGGGTCTCGAACCCCCAACCCTCGGTTTTGGAGACCGATACTCTACCAATTGAGCTACTGGCCTATAAACTTTGGAGCGGGATGCAGCAAAACAGGATTCAGCAATACTTTCCTGAACCCTGTTTTCCACATCCTGAATCCTTCTTACTCGATGATCTTGGCTACAACGCCGGCACCAACGGTGCGGCCGCCTTCACGAATCGCGAAACGCAGACCTTCTTCCATCGCAATCGGGGCAATCAGGCTGACCGTGATCGATACGTTGTCGCCTGGCATCACCATTTCGGTGCCGGCTGGCAGTTCTACCGCACCGGTTACGTCCGTGGTACGGAAGTAGAACTGTGGACGATAGCCCTGGAAGAACGGCGTATGACGACCACCTTCGTCTTTGCCCAGCACGTAGATTTCTGCGGTGAACTTGGTGTGCGGAGTGATGGAACCAGGCTTGGCCAACACTTGGCCGCGCTCTACTTCTTCACGCTTGGTGCCGCGCAGCAGGATACCTACGTTGTCGCCTGCCTGACCTTGATCCAGCAGCTTGCGGAACATTTCCACGCCGGTGCAGGTGGTCTTCAGGGTTGGCTTGAGACCAACGATTTCGATTTCATCGCCCACCTTGACGATGCCGCGTTCTACACGGCCGGTTACTACGGTGCCGCGGCCGGAGATGGAGAATACGTCTTCTACTGGCATCAGGAAGGCGCCGTCTACTGCGCGCTCCGGTGTCGGGATGTAGGTGTCCAGGGCTTCTGCCAGCTTCATGATGGCGCCTTCGCCCAGCTCGCCTGCGTCGCCTTCTACGGCCTTCAGTGCGGAGCCTTTGACGATGGGGATGTCATCGCCTGGGAATTCGTATTTGGACAGGAGTTCGCGAACTTCCATTTCCACGAGTTCGAGCAACTCAGGATCGTCAACCATGTCGCACTTGTTCATGAACACAATGATGTAAGGTACGCCTACCTGACGAGCCAGCAGGATGTGCTCGCGAGTCTGGGGCATTGGGCCGTCAGCTGCGGATACAACCAGAATCGCGCCGTCCATCTGGGCTGCACCGGTAATCATGTTCTTGACGTAGTCAGCGTGGCCCGGGCAGTCAACGTGTGCGTAGTGACGGTTCTGGGTTTCGTATTCAACGTGGGCGGTGTTGATGGTAATGCCGCGCGCCTTTTCTTCCGGCGCTGCGTCGATCTGGTCATATGCCTTCGCTTCACCACCAAACTTCTTCGACAACACGGTCGTGATCGCCGCTGTCAGGGTCGTCTTCCCGTGGTCAACGTGTCCAATCGTGCCTACGTTTACGTGCGGCTTCGTACGTTCAAATTTGCTCTTTGCCATGATTTATCACCCTCATCACCGGCGTATGACGCCTCAATTAATAAAAAACAACCAAAAAACCCTTGGTGCCCATGGCGGGAATCGGACCCGCGACCTCTCCCTTACCAAGGGAGTGCTCTACCACTGAGCCACATGGGCATGCTGCAAACTGGAGCGGGTGAAGGGAATCGAACCCTCGTCGTAAGCTTGGAAGGCTTCTGCTCTACCATTGAGCTACACCCGCGGAGTTCCCAACCAACAACCACATAAAGTCATGTGATCGTTACAACCCGGCACTTCTTTAATACTAGAATCTGGTGGAGGGGGACGGATTCGAACCATCGTACTCGTAAGAGGGCAGATTTACAGTCTGCTGCCTTTAACCACTCGGCCACCCCTCCAAAAATGAGCCCGCGATTATCCATACATCCGCCCTGCTTGTCAAAGACAATCTGAAAAATCGCGACTCAACGGCAAAACTTTGCGGAGATCAGCCCTTGCGGAACAGCGCCGACTGCGCGTGCGCCTGCAACCCCTCGCCGAACGCCAGGCAGGACGCAATCGCCCCCAGTGTCTGCGCGCCCTGCGCCGACACCTGGATCAGGCTGCTGCGCTTCTGGAAGTCATAGACCCCCAGCGGCGAAGAGAAACGCGCAGTGCCGGAGGTCGGCAGTACGTGGTTGGGGCCGGCACAGTAGTCGCCCAGCGATTCCGAGGTATAGCGCCCCATGAAAATCGCCCCGGCGTGCTTGAGCTTCGGCAGCCAGGCCTGCGGGTCTTCCACCGACAGCTCCAAGTGCTCCGGCGCGATACGGTTGCTGATGCGGCACGCCTCATCCATGTCGGCGACATGAATCAGCGCGCCGCGGTTTTCCAGCGCGGTCTGGATAATAGTTTTGCGCGGCATCTGCTCCAGCAGCTTGTTGGCGCTGGCTGCCACCGCCTCAATGAACGCCGCATCCGGCGACACCAGGATGGCCTGCGCCAGCTCATCGTGCTCGGCCTGCGAGAACAAGTCCATCGCCACCCAGTCCGGGTTGGTCTTGCCGTCGCACACCACCAGGATTTCCGACGGCCCGGCGATCATGTCGATGCCGCACACGCCGAACACGCGGCGCTTGGCCGAGGCCACATAGGCATTGCCGGGGCCGACGATCTTGTCCACCTTGGGGATGGTCGCCGTGCCATAAGCCAGCGCGCCCACCGCCTGCGCACCGCCGATGGTGAATACGCGATCCACGCCGCACAGGTAAGCCGCTGCCAACACCAATTGGTTGCGCGTGCCGTCCGGCGTCGGCACCACCATGATCAGCTCGCCCACGCCCGCCACCTTGGCCGGCAAGGCATTCATCAGCACGGAAGACGGGTACGCCGCCTTGCCGCCCGGCACATACAGACCCACGCGATCCAGTGCCGTGATCTGCTGCCCGAGCATCGTGCCGTCCGCCTCGGTGTATGTCCACGACTGCTGCACCTGCTTCTCATGGTAAGCCGTCACGCGCTTAGCAGCCTGCTCCAGCGCCGCCTTCTGGTCGGCAGGCAGACTGTCGAACGCTGCCTTCAATTCGGCCTTCGGCAACTCCATTGCCCTGGCGTCGGCCAGTGGCAAGCGGTCGAACTTGCGCGTGTATTCCAGCACCGCCTCGTCGCCGCGTTTTTTCACGTCCGCCAGAATGGAAGCCACCGTCGCTTCCAGCTTCTCGTCGGCCGTTTCCTCAAAGGCCAGCAGCGTCGTCAGCCTGCTGTCGAAATCGGCCTGCTGGGTAGAGAGTCGGGTGATCTTCATTTAATGGCTCCTGCAAACGCATCCAGCATCGGCTGGATCAGCGCACGTTTCAGCTTCAGCGAAGCCTGGTTCACCACCAGGCGCGAGGAAATATCGGCGATATGCTCCACCGCCTTCAGGTTGTTGGCGCGCAAGGTGCCGCCGCTGCTCACCAGGTCGACAATCGCATCGGACAGCCCTACCAGCGGCGCCAGCTCCATCGAACCGTACAGCTTGATCAAATCCACATGCACGCCCTTGGAGGCGAAGTGCTCGCGCGCCGTCTGCACATACTTGGTCGCCACGCGCAAGCGTGCGCCCTGCTTCACCGCCGACTCGTAATCGAACCCCTCCTGCACCGCCACCATCATGCGGCACTTGGCGATATTCAAATCCAGCGGCTGGTACAGCCCCGTGCCACCGTGCTCGTTCAGCACATCCTTGCCCGCCACGCCCATGTCCGCCGCGCCGTACTGCACATACGTCGGCACATCGGAAGCGCGCACAATGATCAGCCGCACATCGGCGCGGTTGGTCGGGATAATCAGCTTGCGCGAAGACTCCGGATCTTCCAGCGCGGTAATGCCCGCCGCATTCAACAGCGGCATGGTCTCTTCAAAAATACGGCCCTTCGACAGGGCAATGGTGATGGTCATAATTCGGCCAATTGTTCAAAGGGACGCATTTTAACGTTAAATGGGACAGAGATTGAAATCCGTGTCGGATTTCAACTAATAAACCATCAAAAGCTAAACCATTGGAGCTGAGCAACTCGACCTGTAAGACATATAGACCATGCCCCGCTGCTGGGCTTGAACAGTGATCACCAAGTCTCTGCTCGTTTATAAACTCTTGTGGCAGCGCACGAAGGCAAATGGCAACTCGCTTAGTTTTATGCAGATTTAAATTCAATCCTCATCATAATTTATGTTGCATCATATTAAGAATAACAACCATGCAATCACAGTATCTTTATGCCCCCACAAAAATTCGACCAAACACTATCGCGCTTCGGTCTTGAAAGACTAACAAACGGCCTTGACTTGCAGCTCACCCCAAGCGGCGACATTGCGCTTACCAGAGACGGCGATTTACAGCTCGGAAACCGAAGCACAAATGGATTATTTAGATTTATTGAACGCTGGCGTCAAAGTGAATCAGCAATTACAGAGTTATTCACACCGATGGCACGCGAAGCAATAAAATTTAACAACTTATCTCGTTCAAGAGAGAGGGGAGAATACCCCACGCTTAGCCTAAACCCGCAGGCATATCATGAAACCACCGATTCGATTATCGAAGCTCAATTGGTAGCTTCTACACTTGCAGGATCAATAGCTGTCATCTCGAATAATCTACTGCAAAGATTAAAGCAAGATATCGACGCATCAAACGAGGAATGGCGCCATGCAGAACCTATATTTTCCGGCTTTTCCCTTGGGGAAATATTTGCAGCAGCCGCTTCAAATTTTCGGCACTATGATGAATGGGCATCTACTCAATCCCCAACAAAACAGCAGCAAATCTCAATGAACGTTATTTGCGGAATCCTGAATGTTCCTGTTCAAACCGAAAAGGGTTTCCCCACAATCCGCACAAATAAATGCGAAAGCATCCTTATGCTAATAAGCGAAGGAAATATCGAAACTCTTCACCAGCTTACTGTTAAGTACGCAAAATCGCTTGCCAAGTACAAATAACCAAACCGCGCTGCTCCTCGCAAAATAGTTAATATCGGGTTCTGCGCAGCAATGCCGCGTGGCTTTAGCCGTGCGGCAAACAAAATAAATCGTGCGTAAAGCGCACACAAAACCGCTGTTGAATTCCCATCCCCTGTGCGCCGCCTCGATCAGGTGCGAACGGGCGGTGCAGTTAGGCGAGCACTGTTTGAGCACGTGGCCGCGTAGCGGATCGTGCGAGTTGCGCAGCCCCGCCCGTTTGTGACTGATCGAGGGAACCCACACAGTGGGCGGCAAACCGGGGCGGCATTTCTTTGACTACTTTCTTTGGCCGCACAAAGAAAGTAGTCGGCGTGCGGGGCCGCACCCCGCGGTTTTCTTTCGAGCCACTCCCGACGATTTTGCTTTTGACGTTCACCCTTCGACTTCGGCGACAAAACCGCCTACGCTCAGCACGAACGGCCAGCCCTTTCGCGAGCAAGCTCGCTCCTACATCAGGCAATTGCCAACGTATTGCCCGGAGGCAATCCTATTTGAGCCGCCGAATATTCGCCCCAAGCTTCTCCAGCTTGGCCTCGATGTGCTCATACCCGCGATCCAGATGGTAGATGCGGTCGATGACGGTTTCGCCTTGCGCGACAAGCCCGGCGATGACCAGGCAGGCCGAGGCGCGCAGGTCGGTGGCCATAACGGTGGCACCTTCGAGGTGATCGACGCCCTTCACCACGGCGGTGTTGCCTTCCACGTCAATCTGCGCACCGAGGCGGCGCAGTTCCTGCACGTGCATGAAGCGGTTTTCGAAGATGGTTTCCACCACCATCGCACTACCCTCGGCGATGCAGTTGAGCGCCATGAATTGTGCCTGCATGTCGGTGGGGAACGCGGGATGCGGCGCGGTACGCACATTGACAGCCTTGGGGCGACCGTTCATTTCGAGATGGATGGTATTGCCCTGCACCTTGATCTGCGCACCGGCTTCGGTGAGTTTTTCCAGCACGGTTTCGAGAATGTCGGCACGCGTTTCGGTCAGGGTAATGCTGCCGCCGGTGGCCGCCGCTGCGACGAGGAAGGTGCCGCTTTCGATGCGGTCGGGCATGATGCGGTGCTCCGCGCCGCCCAGTTTTTCGACGCCGGTGATGGTGATGGTGTCGGTTCCATCACCCGCGATTTTTGCGCCCATGGCGCGCAGGCAGTTGGCAAGGTCGATCACTTCCGGCTCGCGCGCGGCGTTTTCCAGCACAGTCACGCCATCGGCCAATGCCGCCGCCATCATCAGGTTTTCGGTGCCGGTGACGCTGACGATGTCGAAGAAAATGCGAGCGCCTTTCAGGCGCTTGGCCTTGGCGTGAATGTAGCCATGCTCGATGGTGATTTCCGCCCCCATCGCCTGCAAGCCCTTGATATGCAGATTGACCGGGCGCGAACCGATCGCGCAACCGCCGGGCAGCGACACGCGGGCATCACCGAAGCGCGCAACCAGCGGCCCCAGCACCAGGATCGCGGCGCGCATGGTCTTCACCATGTCGTATGGCGCCTCCCACTTGTTGATCAGGTCGCCCGTGAAAGCAATCTCGCCCGGTGCGACTTGCGCTGCGACGCCCATCTGCTCCAGCAGCTTGCGCATGGTAATCACGTCATGCAGGTCGGGCATATTGGTCAGGCGCAGGGTGTCGGCGGTCAACAGGCTGGCGCACATGATCGGCAGCGCCGCATTTTTTGCGCCGGAAATACGCACTTCTCCACGTAACGGGGTGCCGCCCTGAATGGCTAGTTTTTGCATACTGGGAAAATAAAGGTCATAAAAAAAGATTGCGGGTGCAGGTCAGGCCGCCTGCAAGGGCAAGGTGCTGTCCACACCATACAGCTTGGTCAGGCTCAACAGATTTTCCGGCACATTCACAAATGCCAGCGCGACATTTTTCTGCTGCGCGGCACGCAGCCAGGACAGCATCAGGCTCACGGCCGTGGAGTCCACCTCCTCGACCTGCGCAAAATCGATGCGCACCGCAGCTTCGCCATCCGGCCACGGCAGGCCTTTGTTGAACAGCGCAACCGATTGCTCCAGCGTCAAGCGCCCGGAGAGCTGCACCGTGTCGCCGGCGGTACCTGTCACTTGAGACCAGCCTTCTTCACGCTCGCCGCCTCATGATTTTTGTCGGCCAGAAACTTGATGACGGAGTCCACTCCGCCCTGCTGGATTTGCCCTTGGAACTGGTTGCGATAGATTTCCAGCGCCACACGCGGCCCGGCCACGCCGAGGTCAACTACCTTCCAGCCGCCCGCTGTTTTCTTGAAATCGTAATCCACACTCAACGGTGCCTCGCCCGGCGTATTCACCACGGTATGCACGGTGGCCTGATCATCGCCGCTGCTGAAATCGCCACGCTCGACCTTGATCGTGCGATTGGCAAGGTTATTGAAGGCCTTGGAGATGAACACGCGCACCAGCAAAGAGCGGAATTCCTCCACCAGTTGCTGCTTCTGTTCGGCCGAGGCCGACTTCCAGGCCACCCCGATGGCGCGCTTGGTAATCAGCGTAAAGTCGAACAGCGGCAGGATTTTTTCGTCCACCATGGCCTGGATTTTTTTCTGGTCCTTCTCGTGCTTGACCAGGTCAAGCGCCTCATGGATGGTGCTCTCCACCAACACATCCGGATTCACATCCTGGCTTACCGCATGGGCAAACGTCGTAAACGCCAGCATCGCACCGGCAGCAACTGTCGCAATCCATTGTTTCATACTCACCTCTCTGTTTATTTGGCGCTCTCGGCCTTGCTGGCAACCACCTGTCCAATCAGGTCTTCCAGCACAATCGCCGAACGCGCCTGCTTGATTACATCGCCGTTTTTCAACATATCGTCATCCACGCCCGGCTTCAGGCTGAGGTACTGGTCACCCAGCAGCCCCGACGTCATGATGCCGATCAGCGAATCTTTCGGAAACTGGTAATGCTTGTCAACCTTGATGGTCACCTGGGCTTCATAGCTTTCCGGGTTCAGCTTGATGTCGGTTACCCGCCCCACCACCACCCCGGCGCTTTTCACCGAGGCCGAAGCCTTCAGCCCGCCGATGTTGCCGAAGTTGGCTTTCAGAACGTAGGTATCGGACATGCTGAGCGAGTCGAGGTTCCCGACCTTGAACGCCAGGATTGCCAAAGCCGCGAATCCGGCCACCACAAACATCCCCACCCACAAATCCAGCTTGGCTCGCTCCATGTCAAACTCCTCGAAACATTACTGCGGTCAATACGACATCCAGCATCAGGATCACCAGCGACGACTCCACTACGGTGCGCGTGGTCGCGTGGGACACGCCTTCCGCCGTCGGCGGCGCATCATACCCTTCGAACAACGAAATGGCGGTGACTGCGATGCCGAAGACAAAGCTCTTGATAACGCCGTTCACCACATCGTGCTGGAAATCCACCGACGCCTGCATCTGCGACCAGAACGAGCCGTTGTCCACACCGATATACACCACCCCGACCAAGTAGCCGCCGAATACACCAACCACGGAAAACATCGCCGCCAGGATCGGCATCGAAATCACGCCGGACCAGAAGCGCGGCGCAATCACGCGCGAAATCGGGTTGATCGACATCATTTCCATCGCGGCCAATTGCTCGGTCGCCTTCATGAGGCCGATCTCGGCGGTCATCGCCGATCCGGCGCGACTGGCAAACAACAATGCGCCCAACACTGGCCCAAGTTCGCGCACCAGACTCAATGCCACCAGTTCGCCCAGCGACGATTCCGAACCGTAGCTTTTCAGCGTTTCGTAACCCTGCAAACCCAGCACCACGCCGACAAACAAGCCAGCCACCAGGATGATAACCAGCGACATCACGCCAGTGAAATAGACTTCCTTGATCGTGAGCTGGAAGCGCCGGAAGCTGGTGCCGGAATGCAGCAGGATCATCGCAAAGAAGCGCGAGGCATAACCGATGCGCCACACCGCCTCTACCGTGCGATGCCCGAGATTGCGTATGGTGCGTGCGACTGGCATCAGGCCCTCACTCCCAGATCTTCGGCATAGCTGCTCGACGCGGGGAAATGGAACGGCACCGGCCCATCGCCCAGGCCATGCACGAACTGGTGCACGAACGGCTTGTCGGTCGCCATGATTTCCTCCGGCGTGCCTTCCGCGGCGATCACGCCGTCGGCAATGAAATAAATGTAATCCACGATCTTCAACGACTCCTGCACATCGTGCGTCACCAGCACCGAAGTCGCGCCCAGCGCGTTGTTCAAGCGGCGGATGGAATCGCCGATCATGGTCAGGGAAATCGGGTCGAGGCCGGTGAACGGCTCGTCATACAGGATCAGCATCGGGTCCAGCGCGATCGTGCGCGCTAGCGCCACGCGCCGCGCCATGCCGCCGGAAAGCTGGTTCGGCATCAGGTTTTCGGTGCCGCGTAGTCCCACCGCATGCAGCTTCATCGTCACCAGGTCGCGGATCATGCTCTCCGGCAGATCGGTCAGCTCGCGCATCTGGAAAGCCACGTTGTCGTACACCGACAGATCGGTAAACAGCGCACCGAACTGGAACAGCACGCCCATCTTGCGGCGCATCGCATACAGACCTTTTTCATCCAGCTCGTGGATCACCTGCCCATTGATCCTGACCTCGCCGCGGCTTGGCTTGAGCGCCCCGCCGATCAGGCGGAACAGCGTAGTCTTGCCGCAGCCGCTCCCGCCCATGATCGCGATCACCTTGCCACGATGAAAGTCCATGTTGATGCCTTTCAGGATGGCGCGAGTATCGTACGTGAAATTGACGTCGCGGATTTCGACCAGCGGTTGGGCAGACACCAAGTTGAACCTTCTTCGGACATGTTTACCAAGGCGCGCATTCTAAACCACGTGCAAACCATCTACAACACAAGCCAAAACGCATGCCGCCCTCATCGCCGCACGCCAAAAAATGTTACCATCGCGCCTATTTATGCGGCGCCGGTCGCGCAGCCGCCGAACACATGGAGACACGGAGAGCAACATGGCAGGACACAGCAAATGGGCCAATATCCAGCATCGCAAAGGACGCCAGGACGCCAAGCGCGGCAAGATATTCACGCGCCTGATCAAGGAGATCACCGTCTCCGCGCGGCTCGGCGGCGGCGACCCGGGCTGCAACCCGCGCCTGCGCCTGGCGATGGAAAAAGCCTATGAGCAGAACATGCCCAAGGACAACGTCGAGCGCGCCATCAAGCGCGGCTGCGGCGAACTGGAAGGCGTGGATTACCAGGAGTTGCGCTACGAAGGCTATGGCATCAATGGCGCCGCCGTGATGGTGGACTGCATGACCGACAACAAGACCCGCACCGTGGCCGACGTGCGCCATGCCTTTACCAAATACGGCGGCAACCTCGGCACCGACGGCTGCGTAGCCTTCATGTTCAAGCACTGCGGACAAATGATCTTCGCCCCGGGAACGAATGAAGATGCACTGATGGAAGCCGCCTTGGTCGCAGGCGCCGAAGACATCATCACCAATGACGACGGCAGCATTGAGGTCATTACCGGCCCTTACGACTTCATCGAAATCAAACAGACTCTCGAAGCGGCGGGCTTCAAGCCGGAAATGGGCGAAGTCACGATGAAGCCGGACAGTGAGGTCATCTTCACCGGCGACGACGCGGTGAAAATGCAGAAATTGCTGGACGCGCTGGAAGACCTCGACGATGTGCAGGAAGTCTACACCTCGGCGGTGATCGAGGATTGAGGAATTCGGAGTTGGGATTTAGGGAACCCGGGCTGAGGCGTCTCGATGTCTGACTCCCCCCTCCCCCCTCGATCCTCAATGCGCATCCTCGGCATCGACCCCGGTTTGCGTTCTACCGGCTTTGGCGTCATCGACAAGGAAGGCCAGCGCCTGCAATACGTGGCGAGCGGCTGCATCAAGACACCAGACGGCGAATTGCCCCCGCGTCTCAAGGTGATCCTGGCCTCGCTCGGCGAGGTGATCGCGCAGCACCAGCCGCAACTGGTGGCAATCGAAAAAGTGTTCGTCAACGTGAATCCGCAGTCCACGTTGTTGCTGGGTCAGGCGCGCGGCGCCGCCATCTGCGCCGCAGTGCTGGCCGACCTCGACGTGGCCGAGTACACCGCGCTGCAAGTGAAACAGGCCGTGGTCGGCAACGGCCATGCCGACAAGGAGCAGGTGCAAGCCATGGTGCAGAGGCTGCTGAATCTCTCCGGCACACCCAGCCCTGACGCGGCGGATGCGCTGGCCTGCGCCATCTGCCACGCGCACGGCGGACTCGGGCTTGGCGCGCTGGCAACCAAAGGATTACGAGTGAAAAATGGAAGGCTGGTTTAAATGATCGGAAGACTGAGCGGCATCCTGCTGGAGAAAAATCCCCCGCAAATCCTGGTGGACGTACAGGGCGTGGGCTACGAGGCGGATGTGCCGATGAGCACCTTCTACAACCTGCCCGCGCTGCATGAAAAAGTGGTGCTGCACACCCAGCTCATCGTGCGCGAGGACGCGCATCTGCTGTTCGGCTTCCTCACCGACGAGGAGCGCCTGACTTTCCGCCAGTTGCTGAAAATCAGCGGCGTCGGGCCGAAGATGGCGCTGTCCGTCCTGTCCGGCCTCTCGATCGCCGACCTCACTGCGGCGGTTGCGAGCAAGGACGTCACGCGCCTGACCAAGATACCCGGCGTGGGCAAGAAGACCGCCGAACGCCTGCTGCTCGAACTGCAAGGCAAATTCAGCGCTGGCGGCAACATCGCATCTGCCGCCGCCAGCGCCGCCCCCACCGCCAGCAACGACATCATCAACGCCCTGCTGGCACTGGGCTATAACGAAAAGGAATCGTCCTGGGCCGCGCAGCAACTGCCTGCCGAGGTGGATGTTTCGGGCGGTATCCGCCAGGCGCTCAAACTCCTGTCCAAATCCTGAGATAGCTTTACGTTATCATCACACCCATGATCCAGAACGACGACCTCACCGCATCGCGCATCATCTCCGCCACGCCCGCCTCTTCGCAGGAAGAGGCGCTGGAGCGCGCGCTGCGCCCCAAGCTGCTGGACGAATATGTCGGCCAGGAAAAAATCCGCGGCCAGTTGCAAATCTTCATCGAGGCCGCCAAGAGGCGCAAGGAGCCGCTCGACCATGTGCTGCTGTTCGGCCCGCCGGGCCTGGGCAAGACCACGCTGGCGCACATCATCGCGCGCGAAATGGGAGTGAACCTGCGCCAGACTTCCGGCCCGGTGCTGGAGCGCGCTGGCGACCTGGCGGCACTGCTGACCAACCTCGAACCCAACGATGTCTTGTTCATTGATGAAATCCACCGCCTGTCGCCGGTGGTGGAGGAAATCCTCTACCCGGCGCTGGAGGACTACCAGATCGACATCATGATCGGCGAAGGCCCGGCGGCGCGCTCGGTAAAGCTCGACCTGCCGCCGTTCACGCTGGTGGGCGCGACCACGCGCGCGGGCATGCTGACCAACCCGCTGCGCGACCGCTTTGGCATCGTGGCGCGGCTGGAGTTTTACACGCCGGAAGAATTGCAGCGCATCGTCACCCGTTCCGCCGCGTTGCTGGAACTCCCCATCTTACCGGACGGCGCGCTGGAGGTGGCCAAGCGTTCGCGCGGCACGCCGCGTATCGCCAACCGCCTGCTGCGCCGCGTGCGCGACTACGCCGATGTGAAAGCCGATGGATCGGCTACCCGCGAGGTGGCGGATGCAGCGCTGACCATGCTGGATGTAGATGCTCTCGGCCTGGATCTGATGGACAGGAAACTGCTACTCGCCGTGATCGAGAAGTTCATGGGCGGCCCGGTTGGCGTGGACAACCTCGCGGCAGCGATAGGCGAAGAGCGCGACACCATTGAGGATGTGCTGGAGCCCTATTTAATCCAGCAGGGTTACCTGCACCGCACCCCGCGCGGCCGCGTCGCCACCGCCAATGCCTACCAGCATTTTGGTTTGGTACAGCCGCGCAGCGTACACAACAAGGAGTTGTGGGATGAATAGGCATCACCCGTTTTCGCTCCAGGTGCGCGTGTATTATGAAGACACCGATGCAGGCGGCGTGGTTTATCACTCGAATTATGTGAATTTCATGGAGCGTGCGCGCACTGAGTGGCTGCGCAGCTTCGGTTTCAGCAATTCGGGCATGATGAAGGAACTGGGCACGATGTTCGTGGTGCGCGCGTTGAAGGTGGACTACCTGAAGCCGGCCATGCTGGACGACCTGCTCAGCATCACCGTGCAGGTGAAGGACATCGGCCGCAGCCGCCTGACGCTGCTGCAAAGCGTACAGCGGGATGACGTTTTATTGACCGAGGGTGAAGTACATTTGGTGTGCGTGACTGCGGATACGTTCAAACCGGTGAGCGTGCCGGATGTGCTGCGCAAGCAATGGAGCTGAAACAATGGATGTGATTCAAGATTTGTCGTTTGTGCACCTGGTGGAAAATGCCAGCGTGCTGGTGCAACTGGTGATGGGCCTGCTGCTGCTGGTGTCGCTGCTGTCGTGGTGGTACATCTTCCTGAAGATGTTTACGGTGCGCCGCGCCATCCGCCAGAGCGCCGCGTTCGAGGATGAATTCTGGGCCAATTCGGACCTGAACGATCTGTATCACCAGGTGAAGAACGCGGGCATGGAGGCCGGCAGCATGGAGCGCATTTTCAGCGCCGGCATCAGCGAGTTTGCCAAGCTGAAGAAAAAGGGGTCCGTCGACAACAATGCCATCATGGACGGCGCGCGCCGCGCCATGCGCGCCACCTACCAGCGCGAAATGGACCACCTCGAATCGCACCTGTCGTTCCTGGCGACGGTCGGCTCAGTGAGCCCATACGTCGGACTGTTCGGCACGGTTTGGGGCATCATGAATGCATTCCGCAGCCTGTCGAGCGTGGGGCAGGCCACGCTGGCGCACGTGGCGCCGGGCATCGCCGAGGCGCTGGTGGCGACGGCCATGGGCCTGTTCGCGGCGATCCCTGCAGTGGTTGCCTATAACCGCTACGCGCATGACATCAACCGCCTGTCCACGCGTTTCGAAAGCTTCATGGAAGAGTTTTCCAACGTGCTGCAGAGGCAACAATGATCGGCTACCCGCTTTTCGCCTGCCCCGGCAGTAAGACTGACCGCACTGAGGCGCACGCATGAGCCGCCGCACCAAGCACGTGCCGATGAGCCAGATCAACGTCGTTCCCTATATCGACGTGATGCTGGTGCTGCTGGTGATTTTCATGATCACGGCGCCGATGATGAATCCCGGCCAGATCGATCTGCCCAGCATCGGCAAATCGGCGGCGCCGGCCGTCGCTCCGCTGGAAGTGTTGATCCGCAAGGACACCACACTGGCGCTGCGCGACCACAGCCAGGGCGGACACGAATACCCGGTTTCGCGCGATGAACTGACGTTGCTGCTGAAGCAGAAGCAGACAAAAAATCCGGATCAGCCGGTGGTCATTTCCGCCGACAAGAGCGTGCGCTATGAGGAAGTCATCAATGTGATGGATCTGCTGCAACAGCAGCAGATCAGGAAAGTCGGCCTGTATACCAAATTGCGTTAGGCATGGATGCATATACCTATAACGAGCCGAACCGCGTCTCCGCCATGCTGCTGGCGTTGCTGGTACACGGGCTGTTTTTCAGCTTCCTGTTTTTCGGTTTCAACTGGCATGTCCGCTCGCCGCGCCATGTCGAGGTGCAAATGTGGGACAAGCTGCCCGACATGAAGGCGGACGCCCCGGCACCCCATGCCGCGCAGGAACTCCCGCCGCCCGCAGCGCCACCCAAGGTCGCACCGCCGCCACCCAAGGCAGTTGAGCCGGAACTGCCACACAAGGCCGATATCGAATTCAAGGAAAAAAAGAAAAAGCAGGAACGCCTGAAGCAGGAAGAGGAGGCCAAGGCCCGCCTGGAAGCGCAAAAGATCGCCGAGAAACAGAAAGTTCTGGCGCAGGAGCGCCAGGAAGCTGCTCGTACCGCCATGGAGAATGCCCGCATCCAGGCACTGAAAGCACAAATGCAGGCCGAGCTGGACTCCGAGCGACAGGCTCAGGTTTCACATTTCAAAGACATGATTCAGGCTAAAATCCGCCGCAACATTGTCATGCCGCCCGATGTGCCGGATAGCGCCGAAGCGCAGTTTTTCGTGATCGTGCTGCCCGGCGGCGACGTGGTCAGCGTGACATTGAAGAAAAGCAGCGGCAATGCCGCCTACGATGCGGCAGCCGAACGAGCAATTTACAAGGCGCAGCCGCTGCCGATGCCGCCGGATGCCGACCTGGCGCGCATGTTCCGCGAGCTGCGCCTGTCGATCAAACCATAAGGAGAACCGTGATGCTGCGCCTATGCAGTCTGATGATTTTGTTTTTCATTGCCGTGCCTGCGCGCGCCGTACTTGACATCGAAGTGACCGGCGCCGGCGAGCACCAGATGCCGATGACGATCGTGCCGTTTTCCGGCGAGGACAAGCTTGAGCAGCAGGTCAGTGAAGTCATCCGCAGCGACCTGTTGCGCACCGGCCTGTTCAAACTGGTCGATCCCGCCGGCAAAGCTCCGCATGACGTGCCGGATGTCAATTATGCGAACTGGCAGAACGTCGAATCGCTGCTGGTCGGTCAGGTCGACAAGTTCCCGGACGGACATATCGAGGTGCGCTTTCATCTGCTGGATACTGTCAAGCAAGGCGAGTTGCTCGCCCAGGCGGTCAGCGCCAGCCCGGAGCAGGCGCGTGCGATTGCCCACCACATTGCCGATGCCATCTACGAGAAGCTGACCGGCGCTCCCGGCGTTTTTAGCACGCGCATCGCTTACGTCAATCGCCAGGGCCGCTATAACCGCCTGGTGATTGCCGACAGCGACGGTTTTGGCGAGCAGACCTTGCTGGCGCAAAACCAGCCCATCATGTCGCCTTCCTGGTCACCGGACGGCAGCGCACTGGCCTATGTGAGCTTTGAGCGCGGACGCGCGATGGTTTTCATGCAGCCCCTGGCGACCGGAAAGCCGGTGCTGCTGGCCAGCTACCCCGGAAGCAACAGCGCCCCGGCCTGGTCGCCCGACGGGCAACAGCTTGCCATCGTGCTCACCCATGACGGCTCTTCGCAAATCTACCTGATGCGCAAGGACGGCAGCGACCTGCGCCGCATCACCTTCAGCGAGGCGATCGACACCGAGCCGACCTTTTCCCCGGATGGCCGCTTCCTGCTGTTCACATCGGACCGCGGCGGCAGCGCGCAAATCTACCGCATGCCAGTCAGCGGCGGGACTGCGGAGCGCCTGACCTTTGAAGGCAGCAACAACTTCTCCCCGCACTACAGTCCGGACGGCAAATCATTTGTGTATACGCAATTCAACGACGGCATTTTCCATATCGCCGTGCAGGACTTCCTGAGCGGCCAGGTGCAGATACTTACGCCCGGCGGCTGGGAGAAAAAGCCAAGCTTCGCCCCCAACGGCAAATTGATCCTGTTTGCCACCGAGGTAAACGGGCGTGGTATATTGTCTACCGTTTCAAGCGATGGTCGCGTTAAACTCAAGATGACCCCACAGCAAGGTGACATTCGTGAGCCAGTCTGGGGCCCGTTCGTTAAACAGTAATTGAGGAGTTCCCAATGAAAAAACTGATCCTAGGTTTCTTAGTCGTCAATCTGCTCGCAGCCTGCTCCAGCGCACCGACCAAGGAAAAGCCTGCAGAGAATGCCGCCGAACCCGCAGCCACCACCCCTGCGGCTGAAACACCCGCAACCGGAACCGCCGGCTCAGCCGATGTGAGCGCCCAGACGCTGGATAACGCAGCCGCACCGAAGGCCGAAGCAGCAGCACCCGCTCAGACAACTAGCGCCGCCGATGAGGCGATGACCCCGCCGAAGAACAGCGTGTTCTTCCCGTTTGATGTGGATGCCATCCAGGACGGCGACAAGGATGTGATCCAGGCGCACGGCGCATACCTGCATGACCATCCCGAGCGCAAGGCGCGCGTGGAAGGCAATGCCGATGAGCGCGGCAGCAGCGAATACAACCTGGCACTCGGACAGCGCCGCGCAAACAACACCAGGAAAGCCCTGGTGTTGAGCGGTGCCCACAATGACCAGATCGAGACCCTCAGCTACGGCGAAGAGCGCCCGCGCGCAACCGAGCATAACGAGGCCGCCTGGTCGCAAAACCGCCGCGCCGACATCATTTACAAGTAAGCATGCGCAGGCTCGCCCTTTCATCGCTCAGCCTCCTATTGCTGGTCGCGGCAGCCCCGGCTTCGGCGGGGCTGTTCAACGATGAAGAAGCGCGCCTGCAAATCCAGCAGATGGATGCGCGCCTCGCCGAAGCCGAGGCCTCGCTGACCAAGCTCAATGATGCCTACAAGAAACAGACCAGCGCCCTGCTGGATCTGCAAATGTCGATCGACACACTGAATACCGAGCTGCGCAAACTGCGCGGCCAGAATGAGGAGTTGCTGCACAACCAGCAGGAAACCGAAAAACGGGTCCAGGACTTCTATGTAGACCTGGATGGGCGCCTGCACCGCTTTGAAGCGGTGGACACCGCCGCAGCTACCAAGGCCAATAACCCGCAAGCGAAAACCGACGATCCGGCAACCGAAAACCGCGCCCTCGAAGCGGCTTTCAATTTTTATAAAACCGAGCATTTCCAGAACGCCGTCGATGCCTTTCAGGATTTCCTCAGCAACTACCCGAAATCGGCACATGCCGCGAATATCCGTTACTGGCTGGGAAATTCGTACTTCATCCTGAAGGACTACAAGAACAGCCTGGCCAACTACCAGCTACTGGTGCAGAAATACGATTCGCACCCCAAGGTAGCGGAAGCCCTGCTGAGCATCGCCGATTGCCAGGAGTTGCTGGGCAATACGGATGGCGAGAAATCCGCCCTCAAGCAGGTTATCGGAAAATTCCCGAATACCGAGGCCGCACGCACTGCCAAGAAGCGCCTCGCAGCCCTGAAAAAGTAAGTTGCACGATGACCACTTCCAGCGCGGACATGACGCTCCGCATCAATGAGATATTCTATTCCCTGCAGGGCGAAACCTCGCGCACCGGGCTGCCGACTACGTTCGTGCGCCTGACCGGCTGTCCGTTGCGCTGCAACTATTGCGACACCACTTATGCCTTCAGCGGCGGAACCAGCATGTCGCTGGACGCAATCATGCAGGCCGTACAGGCCAACCCAACCCGTTATGTCTGCGTCACCGGCGGCGAGCCGCTGGCACAGAAGAATTGCCTGGTCTTGCTGACGCGCCTGTGCGATCAAGGCTTCCAGGTTTCGCTGGAAACCAGCGGGGCGCTGGATACCGCGCCAGTCGACCCGCGCGTCGCGGTGGTGCTGGATGTGAAGACACCCGCTTCGGGCGAATCGTCCCGCAACCTCACCGGCAATCTCGATCACCTCCGGCCGCAGGACGAAATCAAGTTCGTGTTGTGCGATGAAGCCGACTACCGGTGGGCCAGGGAGTTCTGTGAGGCCCATCAACTGGAGCGGCGCAACGTGCTATTCTCCGCGGCACAAGGCCAACTGGAGGCGCGCGACTTGGCCGACTGGATCCTGCGCGACAAGCTGCAGGTGCGCTTGCAAATCCAGTTGCACAAACTACTCTGGGGTAACCAGCAAGGAAAATGAACAACGCAGTCGTATTGCTTTCCGGCGGACTGGATTCCGCAACAGTACTGGCGATGGCCCGTGCGCAAGGCTATGCCTGCCACGCCTTGAGCGTGGATTACGGCCAGCGCCACCATGCCGAACTGGATGCCGCCGCGCGCGTGGCCAAAGCGCTGGGCGCCCGCGAACACCGCGTGATCCATATCGACCTTACGGCATTCGGCGGCTCGGCCCTCACCGACAAGAATATTGCCGTACCCGAACAGGCCACCACCGGCATCCCGCTCACCTATGTGCCGGCGCGCAATACCATCATGCTGTCACTGGCGCTGGCCTGGGCCGAGGTGCTGCAGGCACAGGACATTTTCTTCGGCGTGAATGCGGTGGATTATTCCGGTTACCCGGACTGCCGCCCGGAATACGTGACAGCTTTCGAACGCATGGCCAACCTCGCCACCAAAGCCGCGGTGGAGGGCCGTCCGCTCACCCTGCATGCCCCGTTGCAGCATTTGAGCAAGGCCGAAATCATCCAGCGCGGTGTTGCACTGGGCATAGACTACGGCATCACGGTATCGTGCTATCAGGCCGACGAGTTGGGACGCGCTTGCGGGGTTTGCGACTCATGCCGCCTGCGCAAAGCCGGCTTTGAAGCCGCGCAGGTAGCGGACATGACACGTTATCAAAAAGCCGCGCGTTGACAGTAAAAGGCAAATCCGTATAATGCGCGGTTCCTTTCGGGGACTGGGTCGGTAGCTCAGTCGGTAGAGCAGCGGACTTTTAATCCGTTGGTCGCGAGTTCGAATCTCGCCCGACCCACCAGTTTTTCAAATACATCGGCCAGGCGCATTAGTCTGGCTTTTGTTTTTCTGCCATATACGCCGGCCCGGACAGATTCGTGCGGGCTGAATTTCGCAACACAGAGCGTTTTTATGTTCCGCAATATCCTGGTTTGCATCTTGGGTCTGATGGTTTTTGCGACGCCGGCAGCGGCGCGCGAAGCAGCCTATTTCGCGGTCGGCCTGGCCCAATCGCAAACCGAAGCAAACGGCGCGACCTATTCCGGCGTGAGTTACAGCGTCCTGCTCGGCGCCCAATTCAGCCCGAATCTGGCTGTGGAGGCGGAATATACCGACCACGGCGAGTTGAGCGACGACAAGAACAATAAAATTTCCGCCAGCAGCAAAGGGATCGCGCTGCTGCTGCTCCAGCCGCTGAGCCGCCGTGCATCGGTGTATGCAAAGATCGAAGCCGCCCAGGTCAGCTCAATCATGAGCGGAACAACCGTCAGTGGCATCAGCAACAGCCTGTCCACCATGCCCTACGGGGTCGGGCTGCAATATGAGGCAACCCGCAATACCACGCTGCGCCTGTTTGCCGAAACCGGTTACAACTACCAGGTGAACGGCTCAACGACCGGAACGGTCACGGCAACGAATTACAGCTTTGGCGGCAGCATCTATCGCGTCGGCCTTTCGTCACTGTATACGTTCTGAAGAAAGACCGTTCGCTGCGCCCCCCTGGCTCAGAGCTGCGCGGACAAACCATTAACGGAGCCTTGCCGCAACTTCAAGCCTGCTCCTGCTGCCTCAGCAATTTCTCGAAATCAGCGGCGGGAACCGGTCTGGAGAACAGGTAGCCCTGCAGGTAATCGCATCCCAATTTGAGCAGAAGGTCACGCTGCACTTCGGTTTCAACGCCCTCCGCGATGGCCTTGATGCCAAGCTTGTGCGCCATGGAAATGATGGCCTCGGTCAGCGCCCTGCTGGTCTTGCTCGCATGCATTTCGCTCACAAACGAGCGATCTATCTTCAGGTAGTCAATGTCGAACTTGTTCAGGTAAGACAACGCGGAAAATCCCGTACCGAAATCGTCGATTGAAACCTCGATTCCCCTCTTGCCGAAGTCGTCCAGCTTATTCCTGATTGCCACCGAGTCATTGAGCAGCAACCCTTCGGTAATTTCGACCGTAATGCACCCGGCAGGAAGCCCAGACTCCGCCAGGCGGTCCTGCCAGCGATGCTCCGTGGCGCGGATAAACTGTACAGGAGACTTGTTAACACTCACCTGGACCAGCTTGCCAGTCTGCTGCATCCATATTTGGATGTTGCGTATGACCTCAAGGAATACCCACTCACCTATTTCCAGTATCAGCCCGGATTCCTCTGCCAAGGGAATAAAAGTCGCTGGGCTGACCGTCCCCCGCAACGGATGATGCCAGCGCAATAATGCCTCCGCCTTGGTAACCCGCCCGGAACTCGCCTCGATGATGGGCTGGAACAGCACCTCTAGCTCATCGCGAGCCAGCGCGTGGCGCAGGTCATTGGTCAACTGCAATTTCTCCTGCGCATCGACCTGCATGCTCATCGTGAAATAGCTGAACCCATTGCGGCCGGCGGCCTTCGCTGCATACATGGCCTGGTCGGCATGTTGCAGGAGTTCATCCATCACGGCGGCATCATCCGGGTACAGCGTAATCCCGATACTGCCAGAGATATGTCCCATATCGCCGCCGCCCAGATCGAACGGCGTCCCGAGCTCCCGCAGGATATTTTGCACGACCCGGTCTATATTCGACAGCTCGCCGAACTCCGGCAGGATCAGCGTGAATTCATCCCCGCCCAGACGAGCCAACGTATCGGTGTCTCGCACATGAATACGGATGCGCCGCGTGGCCTCAATCAGCAAGTTGTCTCCTTTTGCATGCCCCAGCGTATCGTTAACCTCCTTGAAGTGATCCAGATCGATGAAAAGCAATGCCAGCTTCGTACCGGACCGCTTCACCCTGCGCATCTCCTGATCCAGACGATCCATGAACAGCCTCCGGTTAGGCAGTCCGGTCAAAGTGTCAAAGTTCGCATGCGTCCAGATCAGCTCTTCCTTTTTCTTCTGGTCGGTAATATCCGAGAACAGCGCAACATAGCGATGGACACTGCCATTCGCATGCTTTTCCGCATTGATCGAAAGCGTTTCGGCAAACAATTGGCCATCCTTGCGCCGGTTCCATAGCTCGCCACGCCACTGCCCGGTAGTATTGAGTTGCATCCACATATCCTGATAAAACTCAGCTGGCTGCATGCCCGATTTCAATATTCTGGGATTCATCCCGAGGACATCGGCCAACTCATATCCGGTCAACTGTGTAAAGGCCGGGTTGATTGCCTCGATTCGACCTTCGGCATCGGTAATCATCATGCCTTCGCTGCTGTTCCGGTATACCGATGCTGCCAGCCGCAGCTCATCCTCGGCCCGCTTGCGGCCGGAAATATCCATAAACACGGCCAGTGAAGCAGGACGGCCCTCAAACAAAACTGAAATGGCAGCAACTTCGGCATAGAACACGCCACCATCAATACGTACCAGTTTTTCTTCGATCACGTTCTGGTTTTCGCCCTGATCAATCGCCGCGCGCACGCGCCCCTGCACCACCCCACGGTAATCGGGGTGCACGAAATCCAGGACCGGCTTGCCAACCAACTCACTGCTGCTCGAAGCTCGCAACAAACTGGCGGCCACCTGATTTGTTAACAGGATATTTCCGCCGCGATGTACCAGCGCCCCATACGGCAGGAACTCAATCAGGTGGCGGTATTCCTGTTCGCTTTGCTGCAGACGGGCGGTGTAGTTCCTCCGTTCGGTCACGTCATAGAACCAGCCCAGTACGGCATCCATGCCGTGATACCTGATCGGCATGTACGAGGCCAAAACCCAGACTGTTCCGCCCTCCGGGATGCACAACTCAATTTCACGATTGATGATGACTTCCCCGGCGGCCAGTTCAGCCAGGACTGCATCGTAATCCTCCGGCCTGGCGTAATAGCGGCGCGGGTCATCCCCCATCGCATGGGTATTCCTGATCAGCACGACATAAGCCGCATTGCAAAACATGACGGTGCGCCCCTGATCGGCGGCAATGCGCACGGCAATTGGACTGAGGTTCAATATTTCAAGCAACCGCTGCTCGCTTTCGCGCATTTCCTCTTCGACACGCTTGCGCTCGGTAATGTCGCGAGAAGAGTTGAAAAGCACATGCCGCCCCCCCAGCTCAAGCACGTGGCCGCTTACCTCGACATCAATGACCCTGCCGTCCTTGCAACGATGACGGGTCTCAAACAAGGCGCGCTCAGGGCTATCGAACTGCTCCTTGAGCTTACCCATCAGAGCTTCATGGCTGGTGAACCCTGCATCCCATACGGCCAGATTCATGCCGATTACTTCGTCGCGCGAATACCCCAGCATGGCACAGAATGAATCGCTGGCCTCAATGACATTTCCCGCATCATCAAGAATATGGATACCGTCGCTCGCATTGCGCAGCAGCGCCTGGCTTTTTTCATTTTCGCTGGCAAGCTTGTCGGTTTTATCTTCAAGCTCGCGATACGCGCCGCGCAGACGCCGCTCGCTCTGCTGCATCTGGAAAGTACGATCGGCAACCGTACGTTGCATGCGGTAGGTAAACCCGGTGCCGAGTAACAACATGCCCCCCAGGATTCCAGTAACCGCCGTCCCCACAGCCAGCACCCCCCAGCTTTCCCAACTGCGATGTGCTTTCAGATAGTCACGGGTGGGGGAAGTCGACAGGCGGTAGTGGCGCGAACCAAACTCAAAAACATTCGTAAAGCCTTCACCAGCACGAACCTGACCGCTATAACCGTCATACAGCACTCTGTGTGCGTCTTCGTCGGAAAAATGCAAATTCATCAGTTTGTGACTTTCCGGCAAGGTCTTCTCGATGAACTCATGCATTTTCAGCACGACTAGCACTACGCCAATCTCCCGGCCGTTTGTCCGCACGCTTTTCAGCAACAACAGACCCGGCTGTCCGTCTGCCTGCACCAACCGGACAGGCTCAGAGGCAACGCCCCCGCTGCTTTGCAGCGACTTCCGGATTGCCTCCCGCCTCTGGGAGTTGGACTCCAGATCGAATCCGAGTACGGCCTGGTTTCCCTCCAAAGGCTCGACGTAAGTGACCGGGTAGTACTCGCTGCGCCTCGCCGCCACTTGCAGCTTGTCATCCTGCCCTTGTTCGCGGATCTCGAAATCGGAAATTTCCTTGCGCTGCCGGGCAACAAACCTGTCGCGCTCTCCGGCAGACACACGCGGCACCCATTCCAAGCCCTGGATCATGGGAAAGCGTTGCAACAGCGTCGCGGTAAAGCGCCGGAATTCAGCCCGATCGACCTCCGCATCCGGGCTGTGGATGATCAGGTTGTTCAAGGCCAGCAACAGCGTGTTTTGCTCATCAAGCTTGTTCTGGATCTGGTTAATCGCTTGTGTTGAAGCCAGGCGGAATTCCGTCAGCGTATCTTCGCGTTCCCATTGGTTGGTTTTCAGGAACATCACTACCAGCAATCCGAAAATCAGCAACATGGGCAGCGCCACCGACTTGATTCGGCTGCGCCATAACGAACGCGGCTCCCCGGCCACGATCAATACCAATGGCAATGTCACCATCACCCCCAGGGTATCGCCGGCCCACCAGGCACCCCAACCGATTAATAAATCACTGCGGTCGATAACCCCGATCACGCTCAAACCCGCCAAGGAGAGCGTTGCACTCACCAGGCAAATCAGCGGAGCCAGCAGAAGGAAGGAGAAAGTCTCGAAGACGTTATCAAACGCACAAGGGCAACCGACCACGCGTCGCAACAACCAGCCGCCGAACGCCGCCTGTGCCACGGATGCTGCGGCAATGATCAGCGCAGCACCCAGCCCGAGCGCAAGGTTGTGCGGCTGCGCCGCATACCCCACCCAGAAATTCAACAGGAAAGAACCGGCAAAGACCCAAGGCAGGACAGAGCGTCCGCCGATCAGTACCGCTGCCACGGCAATTCCGGCAGGCGGAAAAATCGCGGAAGCGTACCCCGGAGGCAACGCAAGCATCAGGGCCAGCTTCCCGCTGACCACGTAGGACAGCGTGATCAACAGGTACGCGGTGATTGTTTTGCCGCTCTCTCTCATCCCCAACTCCGCCGTTTGTTATGTGTAATCGCGGATGCCTGGCCCATCACATCCATTGCTGGATTGAAGGCAAGGTCGGAATTATTATATATTCAAAATACAGCAAAGGCAGGAGTGTATTTCAACACACGTGCGGGAGCATGAAATATCAGATTCAGGAATGCCAGCTTCGCTACCGCTGTCGGGCAGTTTAAGCTGCGGTGCGAGTTATTCAATCGGGAGCGACAGCCCCAGTCCCCAGGTGACATGCCCCTGGTTGTAGTCCAGCAGGCTCTCGCCATAGCCGCTGAAATACTGCAAGTGTATATTCAACGGATGCTCGTCGCCATCCGGCATCATCAGCCAGGAAGTCCACGGCGCAGCGATATCCAGCTGGATTGATTTGCTGCGCGTCAACGACGTGATTTGCCAGCCGTTGTCCTGCATGAAGCGCCACTCGACCTCCCGGTAGCCAAGAAAATCGGCGATGTCCGGGTTGTCGTCCCCAGCAGGGGATTCCTGAAAACGCTGCCACCAGCGCACGATGACCGACAGGCGATTACCGTCGAAGTCGAACAGGTCGACGCCGGGCTGGAGATATACCCGGTTCCAGCTTCTTGAGCGCGGATTGGATTCGCCATTGGATTCATGCTGCACGCCAAAGTTGAGAATGCTGCCGTCAAACGGGCGCAAGGAGTAAATCAGTTCGGGCGAATAATCGGTTTCCCGGAACGGCTGGGAATTGGCCTTGTTATAAAACTGCCAGAACGAAGTCTGGGTATAGGCAAACCACAAGGCTCCATACTCCTCATAATCGGCCAAAGCCAGTTTCAGGCTGATCTGGAACTTCATGTCGCGATTGTCCAGCGCATAGGGAATCAGCACCTGGTTCAGCGGATTCGGGCTGGTCGGCAGGTTATTCGGAGCTGACGACAGGGCATACAGCAAGACGTAATTCTGCTTGTACTGCTTGATCTCGTAGGTCGGCTCCCACTCCCGCGCCAGACCATGGCCGGAATAGCTGCTCGTGTGTGTTCGCTGCTTCGCCGGCTTTGCAGTTTTCGCGGGCTTGGTTCTCGCGGCATAAGCCGGTGCCGACGCCACTGCCAGGCAACACAGTGCAATCAAGAGGTGCAGCAGGGAAGACCTTTTTTTCTGTTCCATTTTATGCGCATGTGCCTGATGTTTTTCCACCGTCACTGCGGCAATACATTCCCCAAGCCAACTGGCACACCGCAACCCGCCCAGGCAGCAAGCCCGAAGCATGGAAGTGCACGCGTCAACCTCACTCGCAGCAACCTCGTGCCTGCAAGGTTGCACACCAAACCACTACGCTTAACGCAGCAGTTGCAGCACGGTGTTCGGCGACTGGTTGGCTTGTGCCAGCATGGCGGTACCAGCTTGCTGCAGGATCTGGGCGCGAGTCAGTGCTGCAGTTTCCGCTGCATAGTCGGCATCCATAATCCGGCTGCGCGATGCAGTCTGGTTTTCGGATGCAATCTGCAGGTTGTTGATGATCGACTCAAAACGCGATTGCACCGAACCATATGTCGCACGCAACGTGGCCACCGCAGCAATATCGTTATCCAGCTTGCCGATTTCCTCACGGGCGGTTTCCGAGGTCTCCCCCAAGGTAGTCGATGAGGGTTGCAGGGCTGCGGGCGTTGAAATCGTGATGTCATCCACCCCGGCCACACTGTTCGCACCAATCTGGAAAGTCTGGTTTACCGCCTCGGACAGCAACGGGATGTTGTTGAACGTGGTCGCCTGAATCACGCGCTGGTTTTCAGCATTCAACTGCGTATATTCGGCATTGATCGAAGCAATGTCTGAGTTGGATGTGGCATTGGCTGCCTGAACCGCCAGTTCGCGCATACGTGCCAGGTTGTTCTGGATGTCGCCCAGAGCACCTTCGGCAGTTTGCGCAAGCGAGATACCGTCACTGGCGTTGCGCACTGCCTGGTTCAAGCCGCGAATCTGGCTTTCCATACGTGTCGCGATTGCCATCCCCGCCGCATCGTCCTTGGCGCTGTTTACGCGCATGCCCGACGACAGACGTTGCAAGGAGGTATGCAGCGCGCCCTGGGATGCATTCAGGTTTCGCTGAGCGTTCAATGACGCAATATTTGTATTGATATACTGAGGCATTTTATTTCTCCTTTAACTATTTCGTTATTACGACTCTGCTGCCATTGCTTCCAGTTAATTCTGGTCACAAGGCAGGTAGTCTGCCGTTGGTCCAGTTATCAGAGCATTTTTTTCATGCCCTTCTCGCTTACCCCAACCATTTCGCCTGACATACCCTTGGCAAAACATTTATGGCGAGTAGCAATGGCTGCAATTTATCGCATTTTGCAAAATCCCAAAGCGCGATTAAGCACCCTTTTTCGGTCCAATTCGTTTTTTTCCGGACCGGAAGCTCACCCCCAGACCTAAAAAATATCCCATCATTTCATATGCATCATGAAATTCCTCGGACTATCCCAAACATCGTTTAAGCGTCCGGGACAAATGCAGCCAAACTACCGGCTGGCTTGTGCGGCCGCAGTGACCCCTTGCCTTTTGACACGTTGATGGTCAAGATACTTGCTATCTGAACAGGGGTAAGCTTCATACTCTTTTACTCATTGGACTCAGCAGGAGGACATCATGGCAAACCACATGCATTACCTCGCCGCACCGGATGACCGCCAACTCGACTTAGTGCTGACTGGCTGGAAACAGCAGTTTCCGGAAATGGGAATTTGCGCACTTGTTCCTGAATCCGGCGCCGCTTCGGTAAAGCAATTGCAGACGGCCTGCCAGCGCCACAACATTCCTCTGGTCGGCGGCATTTTTCCGGCCTTGCTGAAAAATGAAGGTTTCGTCAATTCCGGTGTGTGGCTGTTGTGCTTTCCACAGATGCCGCATTACGCGCTCCATGAGAACCTGCCCACCGAAGACAATGCGGCGGAACAGGTCATCGAAATCATCGCTCAAGACATCCGCACTCAAATCGACCACACGCCGGATGTCACCCTGTTCATGCTGTTCGACGCAATGGTTCCGAACATCGCGACATTGCTTGATCGCCTGTACCTGAAACTGGCCAACCGGGTTCACTATGCCGGCGCAAATGCTGGCAGCGAGACCTTCCAGCCCATGCCGTGCCTGTTCGACAGCCAGCGCATCGTTTCTAACGGGGTGCTGCTGATTCTGTTGAAACAACATCGCGGCGCGATCCTGGAGCATGGATACAAGGCTCCGCAACGTACCGTGTATGCGACGTCGACTCAGGGAAACTGTATCAGCCAGATTGATTGGCGCCCGGCTTTCGAGGTCTACCAGGAATTGGTGCATGCCCAATACCATATCGAAGTCACCCGCGAAAATTTCTACCAGCACGCGGTGCATTTCCCTTTCGGCATCCTGCGCGCCAACCACCATGTCGTTGTCCGCATCCCGGTGGCCCTGCAGGACGATGGTTCGCTGTTTTGCGTCGGCGAAGTTCCCGCCAACTCCATGCTGACCCTGCTCGAAGCCCCCTCGGTAGACACCCAGGAAACCATGCGCGTACTCCTCGATGGCATGACAGCGCTGAATGGCTCGCCTGCGGGCACCGAACTGCTGCTGTTTTATTGCGCAGGCCGCCGCCTGCACCTCGGCATCGAGCAGGCCAGCGCAGAACTGCAAGAGTTCTTTACCCGCACTGCGGCCCAACAGGTGGCTGGCGCACTCTCTCTGGGTGAGATCGGCAGTTCCACCGTAGGCGGCTACCCACTGTTTCAGAACGCCACCCTGGTTGCGTCGAAATGGACACCCCGATAAGGCAGGCCGGTGGATAAGGAACAGATTCTTCCTATCCTGTATGACCTTGCCATCACCATTGGCAATGAAATCAGCCTGCAGCCACTGCTGACCCGCACGCTGCAACGCCTGCTGTACTACACCTCGTTTCCGGCAGGTTTCATCTGCCTGGACACGCAACAGTGCACCACCGGCTGCAATGAGGTAGTCACCACCCTCCATGCCGCAGTGGGTGATTACGACCTGGTTGCATTGGTGGGAAAACCGGTGCAGATGCCCTGCGCACTGCTATGCGGCCCCGCCATCCGCGAAGGAAGTCGTCCGGAATTGCTTTCCGGTCTTGGCCCGGCCTATCGCAGCTTTTTGAGACTCCCGATCGAAGGCTGCGGCGCCATCATCCTGCTGGCGCCGGAAACCCCAGCCACCGAGCAACCGCTGACATTGATGTTCCAGCCGATACTGGGGCATCTCGCCAAGGCCATCGTGCTGTGCCGCAGCAATGACGCCTACACTCACAAACTGATTTCAGAACGGGACCAGCTTTCAGAAGTTTTTGCCAGCAGTTATTCCGGGATCATGATCACGGATGCCGGCAACATCATCACCCGCGTAAACCAGGCCTTCACCCGCATCACCGGCTATGCGGCCGCCGAGGCCATCGGCAAGAACCCGAATTTCCTGGCATCGGGACAGCACGACCATCATTTCTACCAGGAAATGTGGCATGAATTAATGGAAAAGGGGTATTGGCACGGGGAAATCTGGAACCGCCGCAAAAACGGCGAAATCTATCCGGAGTGGATCAACATCAGCCAAGTACGGGACAAGGATGGTAGCCTGAGCAACTATGTCTGCATGTTCTCGGACATCAGCCAACGCAAGGAGGCGGAAGCACAAATCCACCATCTGGCGTTCTATGACTCCCTGACCGGACTTCCCAACCGGCGCCTGTTGATATCCCAACTGCCCAAGGTATTCTCCTCCAGCCTGCATAACGGCAAGCACGGCGCAATCCTGCTGCTGGATCTGGACCATTTCAAAACCCTGAATGACACCAAGGGTCATGAGGTCGGAGACCAGCTCCTGGTTGAAGTCAGCAAGCGCATCAATGCCACGCTCAACCCCGGCGATTTGGTGGGGCGGCTGGGTGGGGATGAATTCATCATTGTGCTGGAGTCCCTGAATGCCAATCCTACCGATGCGGCCAACCAGGCCAAGCTCGCCGCTGAACGCATCCAGGAAGCATTGAACAAACCCTTCCAGCTTGGGAGTTACACGCATTTCACCTCCCCGAGCATCGGCATAGTGCTGTTCCGCGGGCATCAGGACAGCCTGGACAACCTGCTCAAATATGCCGATTCTGCCATGTACCTGGCCAAGACCTCCGGGCGCAACGCGATCCGCTTCTACGATCCCGGCATGCAGGCAGCGATCGAGGCGCGCGCTGACATGGAGGGCGCATTGCGCAACGCGCTCAAGGCGCAACAACTGCTCCTGTACTACCAGATACAAGTAGACAGCCTGCACCGTCCGATCGGGGCGGAGGTACTGCTACGCTGGCAGCATCCGGAACAGGGACTTGTTTCGCCGGCGCAATTCATCCCGCTGGCGGAGGAAACCGGGCTCATCATCCCCATTGGCCTCTGGGTATTGAAGACCGCCTGCGAGACGCTGCGCACTTGGCAGGAAAATGTCCTGCTGCGCAACCTGACCCTGGCAGTCAACGTCAGCGCGCGGCAGTTCCGCCAGGCCGATTTTGCCACTCAGGTTAAGCGCATCCTGCAGGAGTCGGGCGCCAAGGCCTCACATTTGAAGCTTGAGCTGACCGAAAGCACCGTGCTGGAAAACATGGAAGATACGATTGCCAAAATGCGTGAGTTGAAACTGCATGGTGTCAGCTTCTCGATGGATGACTTCGGCACCGGCTATTCTTCGTTGCAGTACCTGAAGCGCCTGCCGATAGACCAGGTCAAGATCGACCAGTCATTTGTGCGTGACATCACCAGCGACCCGAACGGCGCAGCAATCGTGCAGGCCATCATTGCCATGTCGCAGGCACTCGGATTAAGCGTCATTGCCGAGGGCGTGGAGACCGAGGCCCAGCGCGACTTCCTGGACCAGCATGGCTGCCATGATTTCCAAGGCTACCTGTTCAGTGCACCGCAACCGCTCGAGCAGTTCCTGGGTCTCATCAAGCCCGGAAACTGAAGCCAGAACTGCAACGACCTGCCGCCTGTTCGCGCAGGAATCAGGCAGTCAGGTTGATCGTGTTGCCGACCGCGCCTTGTGATGCCGGGTGTGCCGCAGGCGCAGATGGCGCCGAATAGGTCTGGGCTACATGATGGGCCGCAGGCGCTGCTGCGGGCGCGGCTTTGGCAACTGCCGGAGCAGCTTTTGCCGGCGCCGGTTTGCCGCTCTTTGCCTGCTCAATCACCGACTCCATGCCCTTGATGAACTCATCCTTGCTCACCACACCGGTGCCCTTGGCATCCAGTTTCTTGAATGTTTCTTCCGCACCCATGGCCTTGAGTGCCGGGGGCGTATCAAGCTTGCTGAACACCTGTTCAAATTGTGCCTTGGTGATGCTGCCCTTGCCTTCTGTGTCGATCTTCTGAAACATGCTGGCAAGTTTTTGCTGAGGCGACGGGGTTGCGGCAGGTTTGGGCTTTACCTTATTCACCTGCGGCATCGTCGCTTCGCGCATATTCGAAACTCCGCTAATTGAGGACATGATCTTCTCCGTAGTTAAACGAGTAACATGATGATGTAACCAGTCTGCACTCTAACAGAGCCTGCGCAAATCCATATTGCCGAACTGCGACGGAAAAACACCCTATTTCCGGGATTTGGAGACAGCCTTATTCTGCCTGTTTGCGGCCATGCTTTTGCGCACGCCGCTGCAAGCCCCCTTCCACCAGCGAGTACACGGAAGGCACCACCACCAGGGTCAACAGGGTCGAGGAAATCATCCCGCCGATCACCGCTACCGCCAGCGGGCCATTGGTCTCGGCGCCGGCACCGAACCCGAGCGCCGCCGGGAACAGGGCCAGGATGATCGTTGCCGAGGTCATCAGCACCGGACGCAGACGGATGGGGCAGGCGTCCAGCAGGGCCGCGTCGATCGGCATGCCGCCGGCACGGCGCTGGTTGGTGAGGTCGATCAGCAGGATCGAGTTTTTGGCCACCAGGCCAATCAGCAGCACCAGCCCTACCATCGAGTAAATATTCAGCGTGTGCCCGACCAGCCACAAAGCCGCCACTCCGCCGATGATCGCCAGCGGCTGCGCCATCATGATGATGAAGGGCTGGACGAACGAGTTGAACTGGCTGGCCAGCACCATGTACAGCAACACAATTGCCAGGACAAACGCGAACAGCATATAGCCCACTGTTTTGCCGAACTCCTCCGCCTGACCGATCAGCTTCACACGGTACCCCGCCGGCAGGAATTTGGCTGCCACCTCCTTGAGCCTGGCGGTCGCCTCGCCCAGCGGCATCAGCGGGGTGGCATAAAAGGTCGCTGAATACTGCAGGTCGTAACGCCCGACCACTGCCGCGCCCAGCTTCTCGTCAAAATTTGCCAGGTTATCGAGCCGCACCATGCTGCCGTCGCGCGCGCGCAGGTAAATCTGGCGCATATCGGCAGCTCGCGTGAAGTCGCCCTCCCCGGCCTTCAGCCGGATATAGTAACGCTGACCATCGCCGGGCTCGTCGTTGTACTGGGCAATGTCCATCCCGCCGGTCAGCGTGCTCACCGCCAGGGCTACGTCCTGCGCCGAAATACCCAAGGCTGCCGCCTTGGCGCGGTCCAAGTTGACCGACAACTCGGGCAGGTCCAGTTGCAGGTCAAGGTCGACGCGCCCCAGCCCGGGGATCTCCCTGGACAGTTCGCGCTGGAATCCTCCCGCAAGGCGTGCCACCTCATCCAGGTTGGTTCCGGTCAGGACGAACTGCAACGGCTCGCCGCGCTGTCCTCCGACATTCGAAACGGGGGCCGGAAACGCCCGTACCCCCGGAATCTCGGCGAGTTCCTTGCGCAATTGCCCCAGTAACTCCTGCTGCGAAACTGTGCGCATCTGGCGCGGCACCATGCGCACAAAGGAAAACGCCTGATTGACCTGCCCGGCCGAGCCTGCACCGATGGCGCTGAAATCGGTCTCGACCTCCGGATGGCGGGCGAGTATCCGCTCCACTTCTTCCAGCTTGCCGTTGGTATATTCGATAGACGAGCCCAAAGGCACCTTGCTGAACACCATGAAGCGCCCCTGATCCTCGTCCGGCAGGAAGGCCTTACCCACGCGAGCCAGGAAAAAGCTGCTTGAGGCCACCACCAGGATGGTCAGCACCACCACTTTCCAGCGATGCTGCAACGAACTTGCCAACAGGCCGCGGTAAAACCGGTCCAGGCCGCGAAACAGGCCATCCAGCAAGTGGTACAACCTGCCGTGACGCGGTGCGACATTCAGGAAGCGCGAGCACAACATCGGGGTCAGTGTCAGCGAAACAAACAGGGAGACCAGCACGCCGAACGTCACCACCACGGCGAACGACTTGAAGAACATGCCGATGATGCCGCTCATGAAAATCACCGGCGCAAAAATCGAGACCAGCGACAGGGATGCGGCGATGACCGCGAACACGACCTCGTTGCTGCCGTTGATCGCGGCCTTCACCGGGTCAGGATCGATCTGTTCGCGATGCCGGAAAATATTTTCCAGCACCACAATCGCGTCGTCCACCACCACCCCGATCAGCAGCAGCAGGGCCAGCATGGTCATCGCGTTGAATGAGTAGCCGAGGAAATAGATCACCGCGATGGCGCCCAGCAACGATACCGGGATCGCCATCGCGATGATCAGGGTCGAGCGGATGCTGCGCAGGAACACCCACACGACCAGCGCCGCCAGCAGCGTTCCCTCCACCAGGTGCTCCTTGAGTGCGTCAATCATTTCCTGGATGAAGATGCCGTCGTTGGTGGCGATGCGCAGGGTCATGCCGGGCGGCAGGGCGGGAATGATTTCCTTTTCCAGCCTGCGCTTGATTTCCTCGGTAATCGCCACGGTATTGCCATCGGAAACCTTCACGATGCCGATCCCGACCGCCGGCTTGCCGTTGAAGCGCGCAAGCTGCCTGAAATCGGCCAGCCCGTCCGTCACGGTCGCAATATCTTCAAGCTGGACGATCGCACCGGCGCGATACGCGACGGTCATATGACGCAACCCTTCGAGCTGATGGAACTCCAAGTCCAGCTTGAGCAGGTATTCATTGGCGTTGCCGGTCAGGAAGCCACCGGGCAATTGCACATGCTCGCGGGCAAAGGTTGCGGCGACATCCTGCGCAGTCAATCCCAGCGCAGCCATGCGCTCCGGATTCAGGTGCACGCGGATCGTACGATCGCGCCGCCCCCCCAGCCGGACCTCGCCGACGCCGTCAATCGTCTCCAGCTTCTTCTTGATGATATTCGTCGCATACTGGTTAAGCTGCTGCTGCGTGCGATCGCCCTGCAAGGCGAGCCACATGATCGGGTTGGAGCTGGTATCAAGTTTGGCGACCACCGGCGCATCTGCATCCTTGGGCAGGAGTCTGAGCGCGCGATTGACCTTGGCCTGGACTTCGTTGAAGGCCACATCGACATTTTTTTCCAGGCTGAACGTGATTGCGATGACGGAGACGCCCGGCGACGAACTGGACTGGACATGCTCGATTCCCGGCACGCTGTTGACTGCGGTCTCGAGCACGTTGGTCACGCTCATATCCATGCTTTCCGGGTTGGCCCCCTGCATCGTGGTCATCACCGAAATGATCGGGAACTCGATTTTCGGGAACTGGTCGACCCCGATACGCTGGTAGGCGATCAACCCGGTCAGCATCAACACACCACTCAGCATGGTGGCAAACACGTGGCGCCGGATTGAAAGTTCTGGCAGATTCATCGGCAACGCTTCAGTTAATTGGCCGCACTGACAGCGGAAGACGCCGGAGGCGGAGCCCCCTCGCTGCTCTTGATTGCAACTTCAGCATGGTCGGTCAGGAATCCGGCGCCGTCCACTACCACCTCTTCTCCAGGTCGCACCCCGCTGGTCACTTCGATCACGCCATCCTGCTCAACCCCGGTTTGCACAACCCGCTGTTCGGCCTTGCCGTTATTCACCACATACAACACTTTGCCTGCTGGCCGCATCACCACACTGTTTTCCGGGACAATGACAGCATCCGGATGCTCACCCAGCACCACCTTGCCCAGCACACTGGCGCCCGGTTTCCAGTTGCCCGGATTGTTCAGGCTCACATACACATCGAAGGCGCGGCTATTGGTCTCGGCCATCGGACGGATTTCAGAAATTTTCCCGGAAACCACCCGGTCGTCTGCCGGGCTGGACAAACGCACCGTCATGCCGCGTTGCAGTTGTGCGGAGAATTTTTCAGGGAACGGCAAGCGCGCGCGCAAACTGCCCAAGGTCACCAACTGGAACAGCGGATCGCCGACTTTGACATACTGCCCGCGTTCGGCAATCTGCTTTTCCACGCGGCCGTTGACCGGAGACACAATCCGGGTCTTGCCGACATTGCGCTCCGCCAATGCCAACTGCGCCTGCGCTGCGCGCACCTGGTTGCGCAACGCATTTGTCTGCGCGACGGCATCATCAAGCGCCGACTGGGAAATGAAATTCTTCTGGCGCAGTTGCTGCATGCGCTCGAGGTTTCTGGTCTGGTTGTTGATCAGGATGCCGACGCGTTGCACCTCTGCCTGCGCGGATTTACGCGCCAATTCCACATCCTGTGAGTCCAGCACCGCCAGCGTGTCACCTTCGCGAATGGCACTCCCGGCTACGGCACGGATTTGTAGCACCTTGCCCGATACCTCCGCCGAAATCGTCGGATCAGTCAGGCTCTCCAGCGTACCCACCGATTCCTCGACCAGTTCCAGCGGCCGGGATGTGCTCTGCACAACCGTCACCGGAATTGCGCCCTGAACCGGCTTGTTGTCTGCGGTCTTCTTGCTGCAGCCGCCCACAAGCAATAACGCAAAAAACAATAACCTCAAGTTCGTGCTGTTCATGCGCTCACTCTTCGTCAGTTTTAAATGGAAATCCCGGGCCAGGATCAGAGCCAGCCAGGCTGGCTGGCGGAGAATAAACGCTTACTGGACCCGCCACTAAACGTAAGGGACCTGCTGAAGAAAGCGCGTAGAGGCGATTGCTATCGCCTCTACGCCGGCGAAACCATCAATGACCGAGTCAGGCGCGACCGGCCGGTTTCTTCGCCGCTGGCTTGGCTGCAACCTTCTTGGCGGCTGGCTTCGCTGCGGCTTTCTTTGCAACCGGCTTGGCAGCTGGCTTAGCCACGGCTTTTTTCGCAGCAGGTTTGGCGGCTGCTTTTTTAGCTGCCGGCTTGGCTGCAACCTTCTTGGCGGTTGGCTTCGCAGCGGCTTTCTTTGCAACCGGCTTGGCAGCTGCTTTCTTTGCTACAGGCTTTGCTGCGACCTTCTTTGCGGCTGGCTTTGCCGTGGCTTTCTTTGCAGCAGGCTTGGCGGTTGCCTTCTTGGCAGCTGGTTTTGCCGCAGCTTTCTTCACAGCAGGTTTGGCTGCAGCTTTTTTAGCTGCCGGCTTTGCTGCGGTTTTCTTTGCAGCAGGCTTGGCGGTCGCCTTCTTGGCAACTGGTTTTGCGGCAGCTTTCTTCGCAGC
Source organism: Pseudomonadota bacterium (assembly GCA_021848465.1). Lineage (GTDB taxonomy): Bacteria > Pseudomonadota > Gammaproteobacteria > Burkholderiales > Gallionellaceae > JAJZUP01. The sequence continues at coordinate 911,329 of JAJZUP010000001.1, read as the reverse complement.
AGGTTTGGCTACTGCCTTTTTAGCTGCCGGCTTTGCTGCGGCTTTTTTTGCGGTTGTTTTCTTGGCAGTAGTGCTCTTTGCTTTGGTAGTTGTTGCAGCCATGTTCTTTCCTTTTTTAAATTGACTAAAACCCTTCGGCACAACTGGTGCAGACACCGCACCACCAAACACGCTGCAATCCCTGAAACACAACCGAGGCGCTTGGTGCGCGCATTCTATGCGTGAATAAATTTTCTGCGCAACATTTTTATGCGGAAAATGCTGAAAAACTATTTGAATAGTTTCTCACCGGCAAAAATTTGCGCAACCGTCTCACGCTCGCGCACCAAGTGCATCGCGCCTTTGTCCACCATGATTTCCGCAGCACGCGGCCGCGAATTGTAGTTGGAACTCATGCTCATTCCATATGCGCCCGCCGACATGAGCGCCAACAAGGAGCCTTGTGCTATCGCCATTTCACGTTCGTGCGCGAGGAAGTCACCGGTCTCGCACACCGGCCCGACAACCTCATACACATGCGATGCCAGTGTGGCATCTCGAACCACGGGCAGCACCTCATGGTAGGCGTCGTAGAGTGTCGGCCGCATCAGGTCGTTCATCGCCGCATCCACAATTGCAAAATTCTTTTCTTCACCTGGCTTGAGATATTCCACCCTGGTCAGCAGCACACCTGCATTCCCCACCAGCGCTCGCCCCGGCTCCAGGATCAGCTTTTCCTTCCTGCCAACCAGCGCGCCCAACAGGGCATTGGCGTAGTCGGCAACACTGGGCGGGGTTTCGTCACGATAGCGAATACCCAGACCGCCACCGAAATCGAGATGCTCAAGGCGAATGCCCTCGCTTGCCAGTTGTTCGACCAATTGCAGAATTTTTTCCGCTGCCGCCACAAACGGGCTGGCATCGGTCAGCTGCGAGCCGATATGGCAATCCATCCCGGTCACGCGCAGATTCGGCATGCCGGCAGCCTTGCGATACAGGCGCAGCGCATCGGCATACGCCACACCGAATTTATTCTGTTTCAGCCCGGTGGAGATGTAGGGGTGCGTCTTGGCATCCACATCCGGATTCACGCGCAGGCTGACCGGCGCGGTTTTTCTCATTACCCCTGCCACCTGATTCAAGCGCTCCAACTCAGCTTCCGATTCCACGTTGAAGCACAGGATGCCCGCCTCCAGGGCCTGGTGCATTTCCGCCGCAGTTTTGCCCACGCCGGAAAACACCACCTTGCCCGCATCGCCGCCCGCAGCCAGAACGCGCTGCAATTCGCCGCCGGACACAATATCGAACCCCGCACCCAGCCGTGCAAACAGGTTCAGGATCGCCAGGTTGGAATTGGATTTCACCGCAAAGCAAATCAACGCTTCGCGCGTTTTGAACGCATCCGCAAACTGCATGTAGGCATCGGTCAGTGCCGCCCGCGAATAGACATAACTTGGGGTGCCGAAACGTTCGGCGATATCCTGCAACGCTACATTCTCGGCATGGAGTTGGTCATTCTGGTAATGGAAGTTCGAGGTCATGTTATTTCTTCTGATCGGATTGAGTCGGTGGCGGATTGTTTTTGGGCATGAATAGCGGTCCCTTGCGGCCGCAGCCTTGCAGTGCAAGCAGCGCCAGCAATATGATTCCCGTAAAAGCAAGTATTGGATTGCGCATCGTCTTCCCCGTAAAATTGCGCGTAATTATAAATGCAAAGACAGGTGTCCCGATGACCGAAAGCGAATATATTGCACTGGCCAAAGAAGCTTTTTCCGCGATTGAAGAAATGCTGGATGAGCGCGAAATCGATTACAGCAACAACGACGCAGTCATGGAAATCGAGCTCGATAATGGCAGCAAGATCATCGTCAACCGCCACCTGCCCAATCGTGAAATCTGGCTGGCGGCAAAATCCGGCGGGTTCCACTACGTATGGCAGGACGGTCGCTGGTTCAGCATTCGGGATGGCAGCGAGCTGTTTGGCAAGCTCGTCGCGCTACTCGACAATTGAACCTGCGTCACCCGCGCATTTGCGGCAAACTCCATTTCCTGTCATAGGTGATATGACGCAAATACAAACCGTCCGGCGCGAAAGTCGGGGCGGCATGACTGCGGTTGCGCGCTTCAAGCACTTGCCGCATCCAGTCCGGCGGATGCTTGCCCTTGCCGACATAAACCAGGCAACCAACGATGTTGCGCACCATGTGATGCAGGAATGCATTGGCAGTCAGTTCGAAGATAAACACATCGCCCTGCTGGCTGATTTCAAGCCGGGTCAAATGCTTGACTGGCGATTTGGCCTGGCACTCCGCCGCCCGAAACGAAGTGAAGTCATGTGTCCCCAGCAGGTAAGCCGCTGCCGCGCGCATAGCCCCAAGGTCCAGCGGCGCATGGAACCAGCCCATCTTGCCGTGATGAACTGCACCGCGCGACGGCCGGTTCAACAGCACGTACTGGTAGCTGCGCGCCTGTGCCGAAAAGCGCGCATGGAAATCATCCGGAACTTCCGCCGACCAGAGCACCGCCACCTGCGGCGGTAACAGGGCATTTGCGCCGCGCACCCATGCGCCGGACGGACGCACAACCTGGGTATCGAAATGCACGACCTGTTCGAGTGCATGCACCCCGGTATCGGTGCGCCCCGCCGCCACGACGGAAATTGCTTCGCCTGCCACGCTGCCAAGCGCCCGCTGCAGGGCATCCTGCACGGTATTCCCCGCAGGCTGGCTTTGCCAGCCATGGAAACCGCTGCCGTCATATTCCACACCCAGTGCAATTCTCATAACCACATTCCCGCCAACATGCCGATCGTCACGCACAGCAACACTGCGTCTGCCCAGTTGGGTGCCGTCATCTCCAGTGCAATCCTGACATCCCCCGCACCTTTCGCCGCCAATGTCGTAGCGATGGTGCCGCGCCAATCGCTTGCCGTTTCGCGCATAGCCGTTTCGGCATAGTGCAGGGTAAGCGCCAGCCGTACTGCGGCGCGTTGCGGCGCCAACCCCACATAGCGCAGCGGATACAACAGCGCGTAAATGCCGCTGATCAACTTTTCCCGCGTTAATGACGTCAGCAGGATCGCCAGGCCGGACAGCACGGATAGCAGGCGCAGCAACTGCAGCGCACCTTCCTCGACTCCCTCCCGGCTCGGTGCAAACATTCCCTGCCACAGGGCATCCCCCGGGGTTGCGTAGGCGTAGATCAGCATCAGCGACAAAAATATCCAGCGCGCCCGGTACATCAGTTCGAACAGGCGCCGCTCGTGCAGACTGAATGCGAGCAACGCCAGCAAGCTGGTCAGGCCGCCCAGTACAGGCAGTGATTGGAGTGTTTGCGTCATTACCGCAAACACACTCCACGCCATGATTTGCGTCGCCGGATGCGGCACCATCGGTTTCAAGCTCCCCAAAATAAAAATCGGCAGCCATGCTGGATGGCTGCCGATCTTACTGCTCGCTGCAAGTTATCCAAGCTGCTGCAGCAATTCCTGTGCTGTGGCGCGCTGCTGCTCGTCGCCGTCACGCACTACTTCCTCGAGTATTTCGCGCGCGCCAGCCTGGTCGCCCATCTCCTGATAGGCCTTGGCCAGGTCCAGCTTCGTCGCAACCTCTTGCCAGCGCTCATCCTTCACTTCCTGTGCAGGAGTTGCGGCAGATTGTACTGAATCGTCCAGACTCAGGCTGATTTCGCTCAAACCCAAGGATGGCGCTGCCGGAGCAGCAGGTGCTGCCGGCTCTGCCTTGATATCCGGGATGTCGATACTGAACTCCAGCCCCTTGTCTTCCGCAACGGCCACTTGCTCCGGCTCAGCTTTAGGCATGGCTGGCGCTTCAAACACCAGGTCATCCAGGTTCAACGACGGCAATGGTTCAGCGGCCTTGGCCGGCTCGGCGACCTTACCCTGGACTCCGGTTACATCGAAGTCGATACCCGACATTTCTGCGGCGGGTTCCTGAGCCTCGGCAACGGTTTTAGCACCCGCATTCACGCCGGTTATATCGAAATCCATCGCCGCAACGTCCAACTGCTGGGCTTCTTCGGTTGCCGCGCTCAAGCCAGGATGGGTGCCGGTCACGTCAAAATCCATCGACGTCACATCCAGCTTTGGCTCATCCGCAGAAGGCACATTGAGTCCGGGACGCGTAGTGGTCACATCAAAGTCCATTGGCGATTCCTGCAGCGACTGCAGTTCGGCCGCAGACATGATTGAAGTCTGCTCGCCGACGGCAGGCTTGTTCAGCCCTCCTTCCAGATCAATCATGGTCTGCCCAGCGCTTGCCTCGACTGCGCCGAGATCAAAGTCCACTGCAGGTGGCACCGACGTTTCCGGAACCGGGGCTGCTGCCTCGGCACCGCCGTATGCTGGATTGGACGGCTCCAGCGCCAGCCCCATGGCTGCCGCCTGCGCCCAGGCGGCTTCGTCGCCGGACCCCTTGATCTCCATCGCATACACATAGAACGATTTGGTGTCCTTGCGACTGGAATAAATCGACAACAGTTTCAGTTTGATTTTGTTGTTCGACGGGTCGCGGGTCAAGGCATCCTTCAGCACCTCTTCGGCCTGCACATCGCGTCCGAAATTCAGGAACATGTCGGCCTCGCCGATCGGGTCCAGCTCTTCGGCTGCGGTTTCTGCAACCGGCGTGAAATGCGAAGTGAAATCGCCGGTATCAGGAGAAGGTTCAACAGGCGCCACGATCCTGCCGGTCGCGCTGCCGGTTTCTTCTCCGGTAAATTTCTTGCCCTTTGCCTGGCGCTGGCGCACGCGCATCAGCAACAAGCCCCCCAGGCCGAGCACAACGGCTGCGCCGGCCCCGAGATATACCGGGTTACCCATGATGTCATCCAGCAGTGAAGGCGGAGGAGCCACCACTTTGGGTGCGACTGGTTTCGGTTTGGCCACAGGTGCAGCGGTTGCCGCCGAAGCTGCCTGCGCTGCAGCCTGGTTCTTCAATTCGACCAGTCGCTGCATTTCCTTGATGTTCTGCTCAAGCATCGCGGTACGCTGCTCGGATTCCTGCAATGCCTTGGTTTTTGCCACCGTCTCTTCGTCGCGTGCATTGGCTTTTTCCTTGGCCTTTTCCTTGGCGGAACCTGCCTTGCCGCCTGCGGTAGTCTGGTCACCCGGAGCCTCGCCCTTGGACAGTTTCAACACCTCCGCGCCCGCAGCTGGTGCGGCTGGCGTCTTGTCTACTACCGCAGTGCTGATTTTGCCGGAAGCCTCCTGAGCTGCATGCTGCTCGCCCGACGCCGCCATCGCACCAGCCAGTTTCTGCCGGTACGCATTCCAGTCCGCCACTTGCGCACGCACTTCTTTCACGGCTTCGGCTTGGCTCAATTTATCCAGGTTTTCTTCCTGCGGCATATGCAAAATCTTGCCGGTACGCAGCCGGTTCATATTGTTGCCGGCAAACGCATCGGTGTTGGTGCGGTACAACGCCACCAGCATGCGCTCCAGGCTCACGTCGGTCTGCTTGGTTTCCATCGCAATCTTGCCCAGCGTGTCACCGCGCTTGACCGTCACCGAATCCGGTCCGGTTTTCCTCTCTTCAACCTTGGCCGGAGCTTCCGCCTTGATGGTTTCGGCGGCAGGCGGCGCTACCACCGTTTCAACGGGTTTGGTCTCCTCGGCAACAGGCGCCGATGCGGCAGCCACTTGCGCCGCCTCCACCGGCTGCGAAGCCGCAGCCACTGCCTCAGCCTCGACTGGCGCTGAGGCCGATACCGCAGCCACTTCAGCCGCCGGAGCCGCTACCGCGATCGGCGCCGGAGCCGGTTCCGGAACCGCAACCGGCGCAGAGGCCGCCGGCGCAACGACAACCGGCTCGATCGGCTTGACTGCCGCTTCTGCCGGTTGCTCCGCTACAAACCCCGGAGGATCAAGCAGGAAAGTATATTCACGCAGCAAGCGCCCGGAAGACCAGGACAATTCAATCAGCAAACTGACAAACGGCTCATTGACCGGCTGCGTTGAGGTCAGTTTGATGTAGGGCTCGCCATTGCTGCGCGTTTCAATGGAAAACTTCAGTTTGGGAAGCGTGGACGGGTAGTCGATGCCCGCGCCCTTGAACGCATCGGGAGATGCCAGTTTGGCAGCCAGACCGGCTTTATCCGACTGGCTGACTGATACCAGCTCGATCTCGGCAGACAGCGGGCGCCCCAGCGAAGAAGTAACATTGATTCCACCAAAACCCACGGCAGCGGCCACCCCTGACCATGCCGCACCGGCAAGAAGAATTAACGCTTTCAGATGTGATTTCAGCACGCTGCCACCCTTTAATTTTTCGAAATGTTGTTCAGACTAACATCATAGAGTTGGTGATGCAAGCTCACCTTCCCTTTAAATTCAACCGCTAACCCGGCATTTTGAATCTGGTTCCAGAAGCGCGGTCAGCGCTCCAGAACAATCCGGAGCATGCGCCGTAGCGGCTCTGCCGCTCCCCACAGCAACTGGTCGCCACACACGAACGCAGCCAGGTATTCCGCGCCCAACTCCATCTTGCGCACGCGTCCCACGGCCACATCCAGCTTGCCGGTCACCGCCGCCGGCGTCAGCTCACGCACCGAGATAGCGCGCTCGTTCGGCACGAACTTGACCCACGGGTTGCCGCCCTTGATCAGCGCTTCGATCTCGCTTAACGGCACATCCTTCTTCAACTTGAGCGTCAAAGCCAGGCTGTGGCAACGCATCGCCCCGATGCGCACACACAGGCCATCCACCGGAATGGCGGAAGTCGTGCCCAGAATCTTGTTGACCTCGGCCTTGCCTTTCCACTCTTCCTTGGATTGGCCGTTCTCCAGTTGCTTGTCGATCCAGGGGATCAGGCTGCCCGCCAGCGGTGCGCCGAAATGTTCGGTCGGCATCTCGCTGGAGCGCAACGCTTCCGCCACGCGGCGGTCGATCTCCAGGATGGCGGACTTGTCGTCCTGCAACAGCTCGGCCACCGAATCGTGCACCATGCCCATCTGCTTCAGCAGTTCGCGCATGTTCTGCGCGCCTGCGCCGGATGCCGCCTGGTAGGTCATCGACGACACCCACTCCACCAGCCCGGCATGGAACAAGCCGCCCAGCCCCATCAGCAGGATGCTGTTGGTGCAGTTGCCGCCGATATAATTCTTCACGCCACGCGCCAACGCGGCATCAATCACATTGCGATTGACCGGATCAAGGATAATCACCGCATCCTCTTCCATACGCAGCGTCGAAGCCGCATCAATCCAGTAGCCGTTCCAGCCAGCCGCGCGCAACTTGGGGAATATATCTGTAGTGTAGTCGCCCCCCTGGCAGGAGATGATCGCATCCATCACCTTCAGTGCGTCGATGTCATTCGCATCTTTCAGCTTCGCGCCCTTGCCTTCGGCAGGGGCATCGCCGCCAACATTGGAGGTGGTAAAGAACACTGCATCAATCAGGTCGAAATCCTTCTCCTCACGCATGCGCTGCATGAGCACCGAACCAACCATTCCGCGCCAACCGACCAGACCTACTTTCATTTTTCTTTCCTCAGTTCAATTGGGAAGGGATCGCACCTGCGGTGCTCAAGGGTAAAGGGTGAAGGGTAACCGCAGCACCGCCGTTACCCTTCACCCTTCCCTCTTTACCCCTCCCTTGTTTCACATCGCCTTCACTACCGCATCACCCATCGCGACGCAGCCAACTTTCTGCATGCCTTCCTGCCAGATGTCGCCGGTACGGATGCCCTGCTGCAACACCTTGCGTACCGCCTTCTCAATGCGCTGCGCATTCGCCTCGTCAGCGAAGGTATAGCGCAGCATCATCGCCACCGACAGGATGGTCGCCAGCGGATTCGCGATGTCCTTACCGGCGATGTCAGGTGCGGAGCCGTGGCACGGCTCGTACAGGCCCTTGTTGTTCGCGTCCAGCGAAGCCGACGGCAGCATGCCGATGGAGCCGGTCAGCATCGAAGCCTCGTCGGACAGGATGTCGCCGAAGATATTGCCGGTCAGGATCACGTCGAACTGCTTGGGCGCACGCACCAACTGCATCGCGGCGTTGTCCACGTACATGTGGCTCAACTCCACTTGCGGATATTCCTTCGCCACCTCGGTGACGATCTCGCGCCAGAACATGCTGGTATCCAGCACATTGGCCTTGTCCACCGAGCACATCTTTTTGTTGCGCTTCATCGCAATCTGGAAGCCGACATGCGCCACGCGACGCACTTCCGACTCGCTGTAGTGCATGGTGTCGAAACCCTGACGCTCGCCATTATCCAGCGTGCGAATGCCGCGCGGCTGGCCGAAGTAAATATCGCCAGTCAGTTCTCGCAGGATCATGATGTCCAGACCGGACACCAGCTCCGGCTTGAGGCTGGAGGAATTCACCAGCTCGGGATACACCAGCGCCGGACGCAGGTTGGCGAACAGACCGAGCCCCTTGCGGATGCGCAACAGGCCCTGCTCCGGACGCATGGGGCGCGGCAGCGTATCGTACTGATAGCCACCCACCGCACCGAGCAACACCGCGTCGGACTGTTGCGACAGCTTCAGCGTCGCTTCCGGCAACGGGTCCTTTGCCGCGTCATAACCCGCACCGCCGATGTGTGCGTGCTCCATCTCGATCTTCAGGCCGTCGCTGCGCAAGGCCTCCAACACTTTCACCGCTTGCGCGACGATCTCCGGTCCGATGCCGTCACCCGGCAATACTGCGATCTTCATTTACGATTCCAATCCAATTAACAGAATGATTATGCGAACAACCAGGGCTGCGCCGCCCTGTGTTTTGCCTCAAATGCCTTGATGTCCTCAACATGCTGCAAAGTCAGGCCGATGTCATCCAGCCCGTTCAACAGGCAATGCTTGCGGAAGGCATCCACCTCGAAAGGATAGGCCGAGCCATCCGGCGTGGTGATAGTTTGCTTTTCCAGGTCGACCTTCAGCTTGTAGCCGACATTCGCTTCTACTGCCTTGAACAACACATCCACTTTGTCCGCCGCGAGCTTGATCGGCAACAACCCGTTCTTGAAACAGTTGTTGAAAAAGATGTCGGCGAAGCTCGGCGCGATGATGACGCGAAAACCGTAATCTTCCAATGCCCAAGGCGCATGCTCGCGCGAAGAGCCGCAGCCGAAGTTCTCGCGCGCAAGCAATATCTGCGCCCCCTGATAGCGCGGCTGGTTCAGCACGAAGTCCTTGTTCAGCGGGCGCTTGCCATTGTCCATACCCGGCTCGCCGTGGTCGAGATAACGCCACTCGTCGAACGCATTCGGACCGAAGCCGCTGCGTTTGATCGATTTCAAAAATTGCTTCGGGATAATCGCGTCGGTATCCACATTGGCACGATCCAACGGCACCACCACGCCATCCAATAATTCAAATTTACGCATCACTTACCTGCCTTTTCCAATTTTTTGCCGCCCTGCTGCATCTGTTTACCCAACCAGCCGCCGGCTTTACGGGCGCCTTTAGCTACAGCTTCGCCACCCTCATGCAGGCCTTTTTCGACGGAGCGCCCCACTTTGGCCAAATCCGCTTCCAGCCGCTTGGCAGACTCCTCTTCCCGTGCCGTTGCTCCTTGCATGCAGCCCAGCCACAGGGCGGCAATCAAAAACAAACGTCCAACCTTAACGGCTGACATCCACAAAGTGTCCTGCAATCGCCGCCGCCGCCGCCATCGCCGGGCTCACCAGGTGCGTACGCCCGCCCTGCCCCTGACGCCCTTCGAAGTTGCGGTTCGAAGTGGAGGCACAACGCTCACCCGGCTCCAGCCGGTCATCGTTCATCGCCAGACACATCGAACACCCCGGATCGCGCCACTCGAAACCGGCGGCCACAAAAATCTTGTCCAGCCCTTCCTGCTCGGCCTGCGCCTTCACCAGGCCGGACCCCGGCACCACCATCGCCAGCTTCACATTGGCGGCCACCTTCTTGCCCTTGGCGACCGCCGCCGCCTCGCGCATATCCTCAATGCGCGCATTGGTGCAGGATCCAATAAACACCTTGTCCACCTTGATCTCATTGATCGGCGTATCGGCCTTGAGCCCCATGTACTGCAAGGCGCGCTCCCAGTCACCGCGCTTCACTGCATCCGGCGCAGACGCCGGGTTCGGCACGCGCCCGTCAATCGAGGTCACCATTTCGGGCGAAGTACCCCAGGTCACTTGCGGCCGGATCTGTGCGGCATCCAGTTCGATCGTGGCATCGAATTTCGCACCAGCATCGCTGTGCAGCGTCTTCCAGTACGCCACGGCCTTGTCCCAATCGCTGTCCTTGGGCGCGAACGGCCGCCCCTTCACGTAGTTGATCGTAGTGTCGTCGCACGCCACCATCCCGGCACGCGCCCCGGCCTCGATGGCCATGTTGCACAGGGTCATGCGGCCTTCCATGCTCAAGCCCTGAATGGCGCTGCCGGCAAACTCGATGGCGTAGCCAGTGCCGCCGGCGGTGCCGATCTTGCCGATCACGGCCAGCGCGATGTCCTTGGCGGTCACACCATGACCGAGCTTGCCGTCCACCTTGACCAGCATGGCTTTGGATTTCTTCGCCACCAGGCACTGCGTCGCCATCACATGCTCCACTTCGCTGGTGCCGATGCCGTGCGCCAGCGCGGCGAACGCGCCATGCGTGCTGGTGTGGGAATCGCCGCACACCACCGTCATGCCTGGCAAGGTCGCGCCCTGCTCGGGGCCGATCACATGCACGATGCCCTGGCGGATGTCGCCCATCTTGAATTCCACGATGCCGAACTCGGCACAATTGGCATCCAGCGTTTCCACTTGGGTGCGCGAGATCGGGTCGGCGATACCAGCGGCGCGGTTAATGGTCGGCACGTTGTGATCCGGCACAGCCACCATGGAGGCTGTGCGCCACGGCTTGCGCTTCGCCAGTTTGAGACCCTCAAAGGCCTGCGGGCTGGTGACTTCATGCACCAATTGCCGGTCGATGTAGATCAATGCGGTGCCGTCGGCTTCCTGCCGCACCACGTGGGAGTCCCAGAGTTTGTCGTATAAGGTTTTTGCAGTCATTTCATTTCTTTCCAAGAGCGCGCGATTATGCCACAGCGCGGACGCCGGCCCAAGCCGCTTCAAGACGATTCAACCCGCTGAACAGCGCCCGGATCGATGCCGTCACGATATTCGCGTCCATACCGACGCCATAGCATGCGCTTCCGCTCGCCTCATCCGTAATTTCCATGAAGGCGCACGCTTGCGCATCGCCGCCCTCGCGACTCGCCGCCATGGCGCGCTCCTCAAAGCTGCACACCCGCACGCCGATTCCGGCGCTACGCAAGGCATGCACAGCAGCATCGATGGGGCCATTGCCGGTGCCGGCGAGAATCTGCGGCTGCCCGACGATCTCCACTTCCAGCCGGATACCCTGCATCGCCCCCTGCTCAAACAAGTGGTGCTGGCGATAACACACCGGGCTCTGCGCCTCGAAATACGTGGCCGAGAACAGCTTCCACAACGTGGCCGCGCTGATCTCGCCGCCGTGCGCATCGGCATGTTTCTGCACCACGCCGGAAAACTCGATCTGCAAGCGGCGCGGCATCACGATGCCGTATTCGGTCTCCAGCAGATAGGCAATGCCGCCCTTGCCGGACTGGCTATTGACGCGGATCACCGAGTCGTAGCTGCGCCCCACATCCTTCGGGTCCACCGGAAGATAGGGCACATTCCACACAGACTCGCCTTGCTGCGCGGAGAACCCCTTCTTGATCGCATCCTGATGCGAACCCGAGAACGCCGTAAACACGAGGTCGCCCACATAGGGGTGACGCGGATGGACCGACAACTGCGTGCATTCCTCCACCGTGCGTGCCACCGCATTGATGTCCGAAAAATCCAGCCCCGGCGCGATGCCCTGCGTGTAGAGATTCAGCGCAAGCGTCACGATATCCACATTGCCGGTGCGCTCGCCGTTGCCAAACAAACACCCTTCCACGCGGTCCGCACCGGCCATCATGGCGAGTTCCGCCGCAGCCACGGCGGTGCCACGATCATTGTGCGGATGCAAGCTGATAATCACGCTGTCGCGCCGCGCAAGATTGCGGTGCATCCATTCGATCTGGTCGGCATACACATTGGGCGTCGCCATCTCCACCGTAGCCGGCAAGTTGAGGATAACCTTGCGCTGCGGGGTCGCCCCCCAGGTCTCGGTCACCGCGTCACAGACCTCCTTGGCGAACTCCAATTCAGTCGCGGTAAAGGTCTCCGGGCTGTACTGCAACACCCACTCAGTCCCGGGCTGCTCATCGGCCAACTGGCGGATCAGGCTCACTGCATTCACCGCCATCGTTTTCACCTCCGCCTTGCTCATGCCGAACACGACATCACGGAACGGCTCTGAGGTGGCGTTATACACATGCACAATGGCCCGGCGCGCACCACGCAACGACTCCATGGTGCGGCGGATCAAATGCTCGCGCGCCTGGGTCAACACTTCGATCGTGACATCATCGGGGATGTGCTTGTCTTCGATCAGCTTGCGCACAAAATCGAATTCAGTCTGCGACGCGGAGGGAAACGCCACCTCGATCTCCTTGAAACCGATGTCACACAACATGCGGAACATGCGCATCTTGCGGCTCGCATCCATCGGCTCGAACAAGGCCTGGTTGCCATCGCGCAGATCGGTGCTCATCCAGATCGGGGGGTGGGTGATGGTGCGGCCCGGCCACTGGCGGTCAGCCAACACCACGGGCTTGAACGGGCGATATTTGGTTTCGGGATGGCTCAACATGATCTTTCTCCTGGGCATGATTCGTATGATTTCAACGGAAGCCATCATATCGACAAAGCTGGAGCAGACACTTGCCAATTCATCCCTAAATTTCGCACTTATCGCAATTTTATTGCCGAATTTATAAATTTCTTTAAAATTTAATCCAGTAATATCAAAATCCGGAGAATCTTATGCAACTCGATAACTACGATTTACAGCTTTTACGAGTGCTGCAGGAAAACGGCCGCATCAGCAACCAGGACTTGGCCGACCGCATCAACCTCACCCCCTCGCCCTGCCTGCGCCGCCTGCATGCCCTGGAAGAATCCAGCCTCATCACCGGCTACCGCGCCATGCTGGACGCGAAGAAACTCGGCCTGTCGCTCACCGCGCTGATCCTGATCTCCATGGATCAGCACACGCCCGAACGACTCAATAACTTCGAGGCGCGCATCGTGGAAATTCCCGAGGTGCTGGAGTGCCTGCTGATCACCGGACAGGACGCCGACTATCAGCTCAAGGTGGTAGTGAAAGACATGGATGCCTATCAGGAATTGCTGCTCAACCGCATCACGCGTATCGAAGGCGTCACCGGCGTACGCAGCAGCTTTGTATTGCGCAAGGCAGTGGATAAGACTGCGCTGCCGATTTGAACGCACCCCGCTTGCCTCATATTTTATTAATTTTGGCTAAGGATTTCCCTACCCACTCAGCTTGTACTTACAATAAAATCAAGATTTCCTGACTGACTGCCGGCGCAATTCCGGTATCCTGTCAGTCAGAAAAGGTTCGCTCGCCCCCCATGTTCAAATCCCAGAATTCGCTCACCGCCCGCACCCTGCGCCAAGCCGCCTTGCGCATTGCATTGGTATCGGTGCTGGCCGGCGCGATTTCGTACTGGCTCAACAAAAACTCGATTGAGGACGGCGTACGCAAACAGCTTATCCTGTCCACCGAACAAACTTTGCAACGCGAATCCTTGCCATTCCGCGAAATTCGCGATTTGCAGCAAAATTTCCTGCACGAGTTCAAACAACAATATGAAATTCCCGGCAACCAGGCCCGGCTGGCACACGATTTCGACCTGATTTTCTATCGCCATCCAGATGGTTCCTATACCCAGCGCCCCGGCCTGTTTGAGGGCAAGCCTCTGGCGGATGGCCGCCGCTTTGCCAACATGTCGGCGACCTATGCCCCGGACTTTGCTCCCACGCCGGACATCAAAGCGCGCTTCGCCTTGTCCTACCAGCTTTCCTACAAATTCGGCTCCAGCGCACACGGCCGCCTGTTCAACTTCTACGGTGTCGTGCCGGAAAAAGGCTTCCCGATTTACCAGAATGCCGACATCGCCAAGGTGTTCAGCTATTCCGGCCCCAACGCACTGAAACTCGAAACCTATGAGTTCTACGCGCGCGGCTTCGCCTCGGCCAGCCACGAAACGCTGTTCACCCGCATGTACTGGGACGAATCCAATGCTGCCTGGATGACGACCATCGCCACGCCGGACATCGCCGACACCCGCGGCAAACACCGCATCCTTGCCTGCGTCGATGTGCTGCTGGACCAACTGATGCAGCGCACCGCCCGGCCGGTCTTGCGCGGCTCGCAGAACAGCCTGTTCCTGGCTGATCGCGACGGCACCCTGCTCTACCACCCGCAATACGCCAACGCCATCAAGCAAAGTCAGGGCGGCGCCTCCATCCGCTCGCTGCATATCGCCGCAGACTATCCACTGCTGGACATGCTCCCCAATCTTCGTCCGGGCGAAACCAGCCTGATTGAAACCGGGCATGAAATAGTTGCATTAGGCATCATCCCGGATACCCCCTGGGTGCTGGCCGTGCACTATCCGAAAGCCTTGATGCAACCGGCCATCCTGCAGAACCTTGCCATCGTCATCGCAGTAGGCCTGCTGACCTTGCTGGTCGAAATTTTCATCATCCGCTCCATCCTGCAAAAGCAGGTGGCCCAGCCGCTCTCGCGCCTGATGATGGCCACCCGCCAGGTTGGTCGCTCCGGTGGAAGCCTCGATAAAAACAACCTGCCCATCCATGCCGAAGACGAGATCGGCGAACTGGCGCGCGATTTCACCCAGATGGCGGAACGCGTCGAAGAAGCGCACTCCGCACTGGAACGCAAGGTCGAAGAGCGCACTGCCGCACTCGCACAGGCCAACCAGAAACTGGCAGAAATAAGCACAACCGACGAACTCACCGGCATCGCGAACCGGCGCCGCCTGGACGAAGTCTTGCTTGAAAAGTGGAACCACTCCCGAAGAACCGGCACCAATCTGACGCTCGCCATCATTGATGTAGACTGGTTCAAGAATTACAACGATTACTACGGCCACCCGGCCGGCGACGAATGCCTGCGCAAAATCGCCAAGCTCCTGAAAGCAAACGCCAAGCGCACTGAAGACCTGGTTGCCCGTTATGGCGGCGAAGAGTTTGTCATGCTCCTTTCCATACCGGACAGCCAGAACGCCCTATCCTATGCACAAAAAATCTGCGAGGCAGTCGAGCAGGCCCTGCTGCCGCATGAGGATTCACCCTTCAAACGGGTCACCGTCAGTATCGGTATAAGCGACACTGTCAGTGGTGCAAGCAGCCTCGAAGAGTTTATCGAACAAGCCGACACAGCGCTTTACCGCGCCAAATCGCAGGGCCGCAACCGGGCATGCAAGTTCTGAACTAGGACTGCGGCATTCCCCAATGACGCCTGCCTGCCGACGCCATCAGGAACAGCCCCAGCAACGCCGCCGCCGCGCTGCATGAATACAGCGCCGTCGCGCCCCAATGCTGCCAGATCGGGCCGCTGGCGAAGCCACCCAGCATGCCGCCCGCGCCATAGGTAATGCTGCCGAACAACGCCTGCCCCTTGGACTGGTGCCGCCCCTGGAAAAATTCATGCACCATGCCCACCGAGGAGGCGTGATACGCGCCGAACGTGGCCGCATGCAACACCTGCGCCAGCAGGATCAGCACCAGCACGTCCACCGCCCAGCCGATCAGCACGAAACGCACCACCGCCGCCCCCAGGCTGAATAGCAAAATACGCACAAACCCGAAGCGCTGCACCAGGCGCGGCATCAGAAAAAATACCCCGATCTCGCAGATCACCCCGAGCGCCCACAGCCCGCCCACCGCGCTTTTCGCGTAACCATGCTCGACCAGATAAATCGAGTAGAACGTGTAGTACGGCCCGTGCGCCACCGACATCAGGAAGCAGGCACCAAACAAGGCCAGCACGCGCGGCTGCAGCACGATCTGCCGGATGGGCTGGCTGTCGGTGTGGTGCGCCAGCACCTCGGTCCTGGGTATCTGCCGCGCGAACAGCAGGATACCGATTTCGCACACCAGCCCGGCCCACAGCAGCCAGGCAATCGCGACGTAGTCGAACGCATAGCCCAACCCCACCACCGTCACGATGAAGCCGACCGAGCCCCAGGAGCGGATGCGCCCATAATGCGCGGTGTTCTTGCCCAGATAGGACAGCGTGGTCGCCTCCACCAGCGGCATCGAGGCACTCCAGAAAAAATTCATCAGCAGCAGCACCGCCAGCACGCCCCAGAAACTGGTGGTGAAAAACACCCCCAGGTAAAACAGCGCGCTCAGGCTGGCCGCCGCGATCACCACCTCGCGGCGCTTGCCGGAATAGTCAGCCAGCCAGCCCCAGATGTTCGGCGCCACCAGGCGCATCAACGGCTGCATCGACATCAGGACGCCGATCTCGACCGCGCTGAATTGCAACGACTTCAGGTACAGGCTCCAGTAGGGAGCAAACATCCCCACGAAGGCGTAATAGAAAAAATAGAAACCGGCGATGCGCCAGTGGTAGTTTCTGCAATCGTTCATGATTATTCACAACTTGGGGCGCGCATTTTACATGGATGACGCCCGGCCCCGTTTAATTTCCCCCTGGAAAAATAATTTCGAATTACCCCTTGAAACCCGGAAACACGCCCCCATCTGCGGCAAGGTCGAAAACAGGAGAGTTGCAATGGAGCAAAACAAGGACACCGCACAAAACGAACAACAGCCGGACGCAGCCGCCGCGCCTGAGGTCATGCCCAGCATGGAAGAGCTGCTCAAGCAGGCAGAATTAAAGGCACAGGAACACCATGACGCCTGGCTGCGCGCCAAGGCTGAAGGCGAAAATATCCGCCGCCGTGCCGCCGAGGATGTGAGCAAGGCGCAAAAATTTGCCGTGGAGCGCTTCTCCAACGAGATGCTGGCGGTAAAAGACAGCCTGGAAGCCGGTCTGGCGGTAAAGACCGAAAACGTGGAAAGCTTCAAGAACGGCATGGAGTTGACGCTGAAGCAACTGTCCAGCGTATTCGAAAAATTCAATATCCAGGAAATCAACCCGGTTGGCGAAAAACTCGACCCGCACAAGCATCAGGCCATCGGCATGGTGGAAAGTGAACAGGAAGCCAACACCGTGGTCAGCGTCATGCAGAAGGGCTACACGCTGAATGACCGCGTGCTGCGCCCAGCGCTGGTAACCGTCAGCAAGGGCAAGAGCTAAATCCGGGAAGGGTTAAGGGGGAAGGGTAACACCGCCTCTCCGAAAAAATGTACCCGGGTTTCCCCTTCCCTCTTCCCCGAAAAGACTCTTGAAATAAGCAATACGCGCCCCATTTTGGGGAGCAACGGAATTACAGATATAACCAAATCTAACTGAAAGGATATACATCATGGGTAAGATCATCGGTATTGACCTGGGCACGACCAACTCCTGCGTAGCCATCATGGAAGGCGGCAAGCCCAAGGTCATTGAAAACGCAGAAGGCGCGCGCACCACGCCATCCATCATCGCCTACATGGAAGACGGCGAAATCCTGGTCGGCGCACCGGCCAAGCGCCAGGCCGTGACCAATCCCAAGAACACCCTGTACGGCGTGAAGCGCCTGATCGGCCGTCGTTTCGAAGAGCCGATGGTGCAAAAGGACATCAACATGGTGCCTTACTCCATCGTCAAGGCCAAGAACGGCGACGCCTGGGTAAAAGTGCGTGACAAGGAAATCTCCGCGCCGGAAATCTCCGCACAAGTGCTGGTCAAGATGAAGAAGACCGCCGAGGACTACCTGGGCGAAGAGGTCACCGAGGCCGTCATCACCGTGCCCGCCTACTTCAACGACAGCCAGCGTCAGGCCACCAAGGATGCCGGTCGCATTGCCGGTCTGGAAGTAAAGCGCATCATCAACGAACCGACCGCAGCCGCGCTGGCTTTCGGCCTGGACAAGAAGGAAGGCGACCGCAAGATTGCCGTGTATGACCTCGGCGGCGGCACGTTCGACATCTCCATCATCGACATCGCCGAAATCGACGGCGAGCACCAGTTCGAAGTGATGTCCACCAACGGCGACACTTTCCTCGGCGGCGAAGACTTCGACCTGCGCGTGATCGACCACCTGATTGAAGAGTTCAAGAAGGAAAACGGCATCGACCTGAAGAAAGACCTGCTCGCGCTGCAACGCCTGAAAGATGCTGCCGAAAAGGCCAAGATCGAGCTGTCCTCCGCCCAGCAAACCGAAGTGAACCTGCCCTACATCACGGCAGACGCTTCCGGTCCGAAGCACCTGCTGGTGAAGATCACCCGCGCCAAGCTGGAAAGCCTGGTGGACGACCTGATCGCTCGCACCATCGAGCCATGCAAGATCGCGATGAAGGATGCCGGCGTTTCCGCTTCCGACATCGCCGACGTGATCCTGGTCGGCGGCCAGACCCGCATGCCCAAGGTGCAGGAAAAAGTTAAGGAATTCTTCGGCAAGGACCCGCGCAAGGACGTGAACCCGGATGAGGCCGTGGCCGTGGGTGCAGCCATCCAGGGCGGCGTGCTGCAAGGCGAAGTGAAGGACGTGCTGCTGCTGGACGTGACCCCGCTGAGCCTGGGCATCGAAACCATGGGCGGCGTAATGACCAAGCTGATCAAGAAGAACACCACGATCCCGACCAAGGCCTCGCAGGTATTCTCCACTGCCGAGGACAACCAGAATGCGGTGACCATCCATGTGCTGCAGGGCGAGCGCGACATGGCATCCGGCAACAAGAGCCTGGGCCAGTTCAACCTGTCCGACATTCCGCCAGCACCGCGCGGCATGCCGCAGATCGAAGTGACTTTCGACATCGACGCCAACGGCATCCTGCATGTTTCCGCGAAGGACAAGGCCACCGGCAAGGAAAACAAGATCAAGATCCAGGCCAGCTCCGGTTTGTCCGAAGAGGAAATCCAGCGCATGGTGCAGGACGCAGAAGCCCATGCCGACGAGGACAAGAAAGCGATGGAACTGGTGACCGCGCGCAACCAGCTGGACGCGCTGATCCACTCTACCCACAAGTCGCTGAAGGAGTACGGTGAGCAGTTGGCTGCCGATGAAAAGTCGGCCATCGAGTCTGCGCTGAAGGATGCCGAAGAGGCGGTAAAAGGTAACGACAAGGGCGCCATCGACGCCAAGACCGAAGCGCTGTCTACCGCCGCGCAGAAGCTGGGCGAAAAGATGTATGCCGCTGAGCAGGCCAAAGCACAGGCCGGCGCTGCGGGCGGCGCACAAGCGGACAGCAAACCTCACGACGACAATGTCGTTGATGCCGAGTTCACCGAAGTCAAAGACAAGAAATAAGCCGTCCATTTCTTGAGGTAGCAACAGATGGGGCGCATGCGCCCCATCGCCACATGGAAAAAACATGAGTAAGCGAGACTATTACGACATCCTCGGCGTCAACCGCGACGCTTCGGAAGATGACCTCAAAAAGGCCTACCGCAAGCTGGCGATGAAGTACCACCCTGACCGCAATCCGGACAATCCGAAAGCGGAGGAGCATTTCAAGGAAGCCAAGGAGGCCTATGAAACGCTAAGCGACAGCCAGAAGCGTGCTGCCTACGACCAGTACGGCCACTCCGCATTTGAGGCGGGCGGCATGGGCGGCGGCAATCCGTTCGGCGCCGGGGCAGGTGCCGGCGGTTTTGATTTCGGCGATATCTTCGGCGACATCTTCGGCGGCGGGCGCGGCCGCAGCCAGGCGCATCGCGGCGCCGACCTGCGCTACAACCTGGAGGTCACGCTGGAAGAAGCTGCGCGCGGCACCCAGAAACAGATCCGCATCCCGACCATGGCGGAGTGCGACACCTGTCACGGCAGTGGCGCCAAACCCGGCACCAGCGCCTCCACCTGCTCCACCTGCGGCGGTCACGGACAAGTACGCATGCAGCAGGGCTTTTTCTCGATCCAGCAAACCTGCCCACGCTGCCATGGCAGCGGCAAGCAGATTTCGTCGCCCTGCACCACCTGCCACGGCTCGGGCCGGGTAAAACAGCACAAGACGCTGGAAATCAAGATTCCCGCCGGCATTGATACCGGCATGCGCCTGCGCCACAGCGGCCACGGCGAAGCCGGCAGCAATGGAGCCCCCAGCGGCGACTTGTATGTGGAAATCCACATCAAGCCGCACGCGGTATTCCAGCGCGACGGCGACGACCTGCATTGCGAGATGCCGATCAGCTTTGCCACTGCAGCACTCGGCGGCGAAATCGAGATTCCCACGCTGGACGGCAAGGCCGGCATCAAGATTCCGCCGGAAACCCAGAGCGGCAAAATCTTCCGCCTGCGCGGCAAGGGCATCAAGGGCATGCGCACCGGCACCTATGGCGACCTGAATTGCCATGTGGTGGTAGAAACACCGTCCAACCTGACTGAGCGCCAGAAGGAACTGCTGCGCGAGTTCGAGCATATCAGCCAGCAGGACAGCGAACGCCACAGCCCGCGCCACAAATCGTGGATGAGCAAGGTCAAGGAGTTCTTCTCGCAATAAGGCGCCGCGTATAGCGGGGGATACCGGATACCATGCGGCATCCCCCGCCTCGCCAGGTTGCTGTGCAACAGGGCGCAAGGTATTCTCCCTGCCATGCATTTCTTCCCGGGAGAATTGACCATGAGGTATACCGCGACGCGCTGCCCTTGCTTGCTGCTGTTTGCCGCACTGTTTTCTGCCCTGCTGGTCCTCGCCGCACCAACCGCGTCAGCCGAAACCGGGAAAATCTACCGTTTTGGCGTCGTGCCGCAATTCGAACAACGCAAGCTCTACGCCATCTGGAAGCCGATTGTCGACGACCTGTCACGCCGCACCGGCCTGACCTTCGAACTGGTCACCACGCTGAAAATCCAGGATTTCGAAAATGCATTCATGCGCGGCGATTTCGACTTCGTTTACGTGAATCCTTATCACCTGGTCCAGGTACACGATACCCAAAACTACCTGCCTCTTGTAGCCGACACCACGCCATTGCGCGGCATCCTCGTGGTACGCAAGAACGGTCCGATCCAGACCCCCGCCGACCTGGACGGCAAGACCGTTGCCTTTCCATCCGCCAACGCGCTGGGTTCCTCGCTGCTGGTACGCGCCGACCTCGAGCAGGTTCAACATGTAAAGATCACCCCGCTGTATGTCACCACGCACAGCTCGGTGTATCTGCATGTCGTCAAGGATATGGCGGCAGCTGGCGGCGGCGTGGAAAAAACCCTGCAAGAGCAGGACGAGGCAATCAGGGCGCAATTGCGCGTGATATACACCACGCGCGCCTGTCCGTCTCACCCCATCGCCGCCCATGCGCGGGTTCCCAAACCGGACCGCGAAGCGGTGCGTAAAGCGCTGCTTGCCATGGACGGTACCGCCAAAGGTCGCGACCTGCTGGACAAGATACCCACGACCAAACTGGCGCCGGTTGCGTATACGGACTATGCCGTCATGCGCAAATGGGGGCTGGAAAAATACTGGCAGACCACCAATGAGGGAAAGTAAGCGCATATGAGCCTGCGCACCAAGGTCCTGTTGCCGCTGGTATTGCTGAGCCTGCTGCTGCTCGGTTACCTGTATGGCTACTGGATGCCGCGCTCCATCGACAATATCCGCTCCGAACACCAGCAAAACATCGAGCGCCACCTGGACAGCGTTGCCGTTGGGTTGATCCCGCTGCTGCTCGGTCATCAGCTCGACACCGTCTATGAAAACCTCGACGCGCTGCGGGCAAACGACCACGACTGGCTCGGCATCGAACTCGACGATGCTCAGGGCCGGCAACTCTACCCGTTAACCAGCGACTCGCCGCACAACATCGCTCCCGGCGCTGAAATTCACGTGCTGAAGAAAAATATCGACTATCTCGGCTTGAACCTCGGCTCGCTTGTCGTCCGCGTCAATTTCACCCCGCAACTGAAGCAAATGGAGTTGCGCCATCGCGAACTTGTGACAGTGATGCTGGCCATGATCGCCGCCTTCCTGATCAGCGCATGGCTCGTGCTGGAGAAGTTGGTCATCCGCCCGGTCAAGACGCTCGGCAAGGCGGCCAGCGCAATGGCGCAAAACCGCTTTGAAGGCACGCTGGAGAAAAGCGGCGATGATGAAGTCGGTGAGCTGGTCGATCGTTTCAGTGAAATGCGCCAGGCGCTCCAGGGCTACCAGGCCACCCTGCTGCAACGCAGCCGGGTGCTGAGGAAAAGCGAGGAGGGGCTGGCCGAAGCGCAGCGCATGGCCCATCTCGGTAGTTGGGAGCTGAATTGTGAGCGCGGTGAATTGTCCTGGTCGAATGAGGTTTACCGCATTTTTGGTATCGCACCATCCGGTTCGCCTTCAGTACAACTGCTGCTGGCGACCATGCACCCCGCCGACCGGGCGCATGTTTCCGAGGCCTACGACCACCTGCGGCAAGACAACACCCCGTACAGCATCAGCTATCGCATCCAGCGCTTGACTGACCAGACCGCGCGCCACATTCATGAAAAGTGCGAGCCGATACGCAATGATGAGGGGAAAATACTGTTCTTTCGCGGCACGCTGCACGACATCACCGATCTGAAGCAGGCCGAGGAGGCATTGCGCCGCTACAAGGACCAACTGGAAGAAACCGTGCAACAGCGCACCGCCGAATTGCAGCTGGCGCGCGATGCTGCCCAATCCGCCAACAAGGCAAAAAGTGTTTTCCTCGCCAACATGAGCCACGAGTTGCGCACCCCGTTGAACGCAATTCTCGGATTCTCCGGCATGATGCGCCGCGATCCGGGCATTTCCGCCAGCCAGCGCAGCAATCTCGACATCATCAACCGCAGCGGAGAGCACCTGCTCACGCTGATCAACGACGTGCTGGAAATGGCCAAGATCGAGGCCGGCCGCCAGCAGCTTGAAATCGCCCCATTCGACCTCGGCAACATGGTGCGCGATGTGGTCGACATGATGCACCAGCGTGCTGAAGAAAAAGGCCTGCAAATGCTGCTCGACCAGTCCTCCGAGTTCCCACGCTACATTCGCGGCGACGAAGCACGGTTGCGTCAGGTGCTGGTCAACCTGGTCGGTAATGCAATCAAATTTACCGCGCAAGGTGGCGTCACGATCCGCCTCGGTACACGACAGAACACACGCGCCCACCTGCTGATCGAAGTGGAAGATACCGGGCCCGGCATCAGCGCCGCCGACCAGCAGCGCCTGTTCGAGCCCTTCGTGCAGCTGGCCGAAGGCATGGAGCAGCGCGGAACCGGGCTGGGGCTGTCCATCACCCGCCAGTTCGTCGAGCTGATGGGGGGCACCATCAGCATTGAGAGCACGGTCGGCAAGGGTTCGCTGTTCCGGGTAGACCTGCCTGCGGAACTGGCGAAGCCGGGCGAAGTATTGAAGCCGACCGCCACGATCCAGCGCGAAGTGAGCGGGCTCGCGCCGGGCCAGCCGCGTCCCCGCATCATGATCGTGGAAGACCAGCAGGAAAACCAGTTGTTGTTGCGCCAGCTGATGGAAGAACTCGGCCTGCCAACCCGGATTGCCGCCAGCGGTGCCGAAGCCGTGCAAATGTTTCCGGAGTGGCAACCCGCGCTGATCTGGATGGATCGGCGCATGCCGGTGATGGATGGCATCGAGGCCACCCGGCGCATCCGAAAACTGCCCGGCGGGGATAAAGTCAGGATCGTTGCTGTCACCGCATCGGTGTTCAAGGAGCAGCAACAGGAAATGCTGGATGTCGGCATGGACGGCTTCGTACGCAAACCCTACCGCTTCGAGGAAATCTACGACTGCCTTGCCCGCCAGCTCGGCATCCGCTACCAGTACACCGCCGCCACACAGGATGCGGCCCCACCCGAGCTGCCCGCTCTGAACCCAGCCGCCCTGGCCGCCTTGCCGCAAGCCTTGCGCAGCGAACTCGCCGACGCGCTGGAAAAACTGGATAGCGCCCGTATCGAAGCCGCCATCGGCCAGGTTCTTCCGCTGGATGCCAACCTTCACCACGGGCTCTCCGCACTCACGGAAAATTTCAACTACCCCGCCATCCTGCGCGCCCTGGCTGAATCAGACGCCCTCCAGACGGACGCAGCATAAGCTGGCGAGCAAAGGCTCATCCGGGGTGACGTCCACCCCGGAAAACCCGTAAAATACGCGCTTCGCAAATTACGTCACTTTTTACATGAGTACTTTTGACTCCGGCATCACATCCACCAACGGATATGAGCCCTCACCGAAGCAGGGGCAAGGCCTCAGCTTTCAGCAAGTCATCCTGACGCTACAGAATTTCTGGGATAAGCAGGGCTGCGCCCTGCTGCAGCCTTACGACATCGAAGTCGGCGCGGGCACTTTCCATACGGCAACCTTTTTGCGCGCCATCGGACCGGAGCACTGGCGCGCCGCCTACGTGCAGCCTTCGCGCCGACCGAAGGACGGCCGCTACGGCGAAAATCCCAACCGCTTGCAGCACTACTACCAGTTCCAGGTAGCGCTGAAACCGTCCCCGGAAAACATCCAGGAACTGTATCTCGACAGCCTGCGCGCGCTGGGCATCAACACGCAGGAGCACGACATCCGCTTCGTCGAGGACGATTGGGAATCCCCTACGCTGGGCGCTTGGGGCCTGGGCTGGGAAGTATGGCTGGACGGTATGGAAGTCACGCAGTTCACCTATTTCCAGGAAGTCGGATCGCTCGTCTGCAAGCCTGTACTAGGCGAGATCACCTATGGTCTCGAGCGCCTCGCAATGTATTTGCAGGGCGTGGAAAACGTCTACGACCTGGTCTGGGCCAGGAACGGCAGCAATATCGTCACCTATGGCGACGTCTACCACCAGAACGAAGTGGAGCAGTCGAAATACAATTTCGAACACTCCAACGTCGACATGCTGTTCCGCCACTTCAACGAGTACGAAGGCGAGGCCAAGCGCCTGATCGAGGCCGCACTGGTATTGCCCGCTTTCGAGATGGTGATGAAGTGCTCGCACAGCTTCAACCTGCTGGATGCACGCGGCGCGATCTCGGTGACCGAACGTGCCGGCTACATCGGCCGCGTGCGCACGCTGGCACGCGCCGTTGCGCAGGCTTATTACGACTCAAGAGAAAAGCTCGGCTTCCCGATGCTGAAAGGCCGGGGGGAATAGGAATGAAACAGACGCTATTGATCGAACTCCTGACCGAAGAACTGCCGCCCAAGGCGCTGGACCGGCTGGCCCAGACCCTTGCCGACGAAGTATTCGGCGCATTGAAGACACAGCTCTTTGCGGATGACAGCAGCATCTGCACGCGTTATGCCACCCCGCGCCGCCTGGCGCTGACCATCAGCAATGTCGCCGACATGCAGGCCGACCGCACCATCGAGCGCAAAGGGCCGGCCGTCAACGCCGGGCTGGATGCCGAGGGCAAGCCGACCAAGGCGCTGGAAGGCTTCATGCGTTCAGCCAATGTTTCCTTCGGCGACCTGCAAAAGGTCAGCGACGGCAAGGCCGAATACTTTGCTGCCCGCATCATGCAAAAAGGCCTGTCGCTGGATGACTGCCTCGGGGAAATCATTGCCCTGGCGCTGAAGAAGCTGCCCATCCCGAAACTGATGCGCTGGGGCGACAGCGAACACCAGTTTGTGCGCCCGGCACACGCGCTGACCGTATTGCACGGCAGCCGCGTGGTGGTCGTGGAAGTGCTGGGGCTGACCAGCGGCAATGTCACACGCGGGCACCGTTTCCTCACCCAGGACACCCTGACGATCAGCGATGCCGACAGTTATGAAGCAGCGCTGGAACGCGACGGCCGCGTCGTGCCCAGCCTGAGCAAGCGCCGCGACATGATCGCACTCAAGCTGGATGAACAGGCCGAGCGCCTAAAAGCCACCTGGGTAGGACATGCGAATATCGACCTGCAAAAATTGCTGGGCCTGTCCAATCAAGAGCGCAGCCTGTTGAGCAGCCTGCTCGACGAAGTCACTGCACTGGTCGAGTGGCCGGAAGTCTATGTCGGCGAATTCGAGGCGGAGTTCCTTGAGGTGCCGCAGGAATGCCTGATCCTGACCATGCAGCAGAACCAGAAGTATTTCCCGCTGCTCAACAGCGAGGGACGCCTGCTGAACAAGTTCCTGATCGTTTCCAACATGCCGATCGCCAACCCGGAGCACATCATCAACGGCAACCAGCGCGTGGTGCGCCCGCGCCTGTCCGATGCGCGTTTCTTTTTCAATCAGGATCGCAAGCAGAAACTGGAAGCGCGCGTCGAAAAACTCGGCAGCGTCGTGTACCACAACAAGCTCGGCACGCAGTTGCAGCGCGTCGAGCGCATCACCACGCTGGCGGGCAGCATTGCGCACCTGCTCGGCGCCGACAAGGCCGAAGCCGAACTGGCTGCGCGCCTGTGCAAGGCCGACCTGCTCACCGACATGGTGGGCGAGTTCCCGGAACTGCAAGGCGTGATGGGCCGCTACTATGCGCTGCATGATGGCGAAAAAACCGAAGTGGCGGAGGCCATCGAGGCCCATTACCACCCGCGTTTCGCCGGCGACACCTTGCCGCAGGGCCGACTCGCCTGCGCCGTAGCGCTGGCCGACAAGCTCGAAACCCTGCTGGGCATCTACGGCATTGGCCAGATTCCGACCGGAGACAAGGACCCGTTCGGCCTGCGCCGCCATGCGCTGGGCGTGCTGCGCATCCTGGTCGAGACGCCGCTCGACCTGCCACTGCCGCTGCTGCTGAAACTCGCCGCCGAAAACTTCCCGCAAGGCATGCTCAGCGCGACGGTTGCCAAAGACATCGAGGGCTTCATGCTGGACCGCCTGCGCGGCTACCTGCGCGATCGCGGCTTCGAAGCCGCGCATATCGAAGCGGTGCTGTACACCCTGGGCGGACGCCTGCACGAAGCGGTGCCGCGCCTGATGGGCGTGCGCACCTTCGCCGCCCTCGCCGTTGCCAAGGACCTGGCCGCCGCCAACAAGCGCGTGCAGAACATCATGCGCAAGAACCATGAGGAGCTCGGCGCCGCGCTGGCCACCGCCAAAGTGGACACCCGTCTGATGAGCGACGAGGCCGAGCGCAGCCTGTACCAGGCATTGCAGGACATTGCTCCGTTCGCGCAGGGCTATTTCGACCGCGGCGAGTACGGCCAGAACCTGAAGGCGCTGGTGACCCTCAAGCCGTTCATCGACGACTTTTTCGACCAGGTCATGGTCATGGCCGAAGACCGTGCGGTGCGCACCAACCGTGCTGCGCTGTTGCAGCAACTGGGTGCGCTGATGAACCAGGTCGCCGACATTTCCAAACTGGCGGCCTGACATGAAACTCATCATCCTAGACCGCGACGGCGTCATCAATTTCGATTCCGACCAGTTCATCAAAAGCCCGGATGAGTGGCGCCCGGTGCCCGGCAGCCTGGCGGCCATCGCCCGCTTGTGCCAGGCGGATTACCGCGTAGTGGTCGCCACCAACCAGTCCGGCATCGGCCGCGGCCTGTTCGACATGGCCACGCTGAATGCGATTCACGACAAGATGCACAAGGCCTGCGCCCTCTCCGGCGGACGCATCGATGCGATCTTTTTCTGCCCGCATACCGCGGATGACGAATGTAATTGCCGCAAACCGAAGAGCGGGATGATGGAAGAAATCGCCGCGCGTTATAACATTTCGCTGGCAGGCGTACCGGCGGTCGGCGACTCCCTGCGCGACCTGGAGGCCACAGCCCGCCTCGGTGCGCGGCCATTCCTGGTGTTGACCGGCAAAGGCACGAAAACCCAGGCCAAGGGCGGGCTGCCCGAGGGAACTTTGGTATTCCCCGACCTGGCCGCTGTTGTTGATCATTTGCTTGCCTGATATGACATTCATTCGCTCCCTGCTTTTCATGATCATCCAGTTAGTCTGGATACCGATCTACGCGACATTTTCCCTGCTCACTTTCCCGCTCAGCCCGCACACCCGTTACCGCATCATCTCGGGGCTGGCTTACAGCATGATGTGGCTGCTGCGCGTGGTCTGCGACATTCGCATGGAGGTGCGCGGCAAGGAAAACATCCCGGCCGAGCCCTGCATCATCATGTCCAAGCATCAATCGGCCTGGGAAACCTTTGCATTGCAGACCGTATTCCCGCCACAAGTCTGGGTGCTCAAGCGCGAATTATTGTGGCTGCCTTTCTTCGGCTGGGGCTTGGCGCTCACCAGCCCGATTGCGATCAACCGCAGCAAAGGCAGCGAAGCCATGAAGCAGTTGCTGGCACAAGGCAAGCAGCGCCTCGAAGACGGTTTCTGCGTAGTCGTTTTCCCGGAAGGCACACGCATGCCTTATGGCGTGCGCGGCAAATACAAGATCGGCGGCGCCCTGCTCGCCCGCTCCAGCGGCGCATTGATCGTGCCGGTGGCCCATGATGCCGGCCGCCTCTGGGCGCGCAACGCCTTCATCAAGCGTCCGGGCACCATCACGATGAGTATTGGCAAGCCGATCGACCCCGCCGGATTAAAGGGCGAAGAGATCAACCGCCTGGTCGAGGACTGGATCGAGGGTGAAATGGAGCGCCTCAAGTAATGCTGGAGCGCTTGCGCCAGAAAGTCATTCCGCCGGTGGCCGAACAACGCAGCATCGAGCTGGCCGGCCGCCCCATCACCTACACCCTGAAACGCAGCAATAAACGGCGCAGCATCGGCCTGCGCATCGACGACCGCGGCCTCACCGTCAGCATGCCGCTGCGCGCCTCGGAAAAGTGGCTGCACAGCGTGCTGAATGAAAAGGCCGACTGGGTGGTGGAAAAGCTGGGCTCGTGGCAGTCGCGCAAATCCCCGCCGGTGCAGTGGCGCGATGGCGAGCAAATCGATTTTCGCGGGGAGAAATTCACGCTGCGCATCATACCCAGCCTGTTCGACTCGCCCGCGCAATTGCGCCGCGAACAGTTGCACCTGTATGTGCGCGATCACGCCAACGAAATGCATATCGAAAAAATGGTGACGCACTGGTACCGCCAGGAAGCCATGCAGGTATTTTCCGAATGCGTGGCCCACTACGCGCCGCTGCTGCAAGTGGCCCCGCGCCAGGTATTGCTGGCCAACGCCCGCACCCAATGGGGAAGCTGCACGTCGCGCGGCGTGGTGCGCCTGAACTGGCAACTGGTAAAAATGCCGCTGCACCTGATCGACTATGTCGTGGTGCACGAGCTCGCGCACCTGATCGAAATGAACCACTCCGCGGCATTCTGGAGCGTGGTGGGCAGCGTGCTGCCCGACTATGCACGCTGCCGCAGCGAACTGCGCAGCTACGGCATCAGCGAATAGGGTTCACGCCCGGATCGCTGATGCTGCTCACCCGCCCAAGACGCAGTTGCAAATCCGGCAGCGCCGCCGCCGCGGCGCGCTCGCCCTCGCGGATCGCCTCTTCACGCCGCTTGAAGTTCAGTCCGCCGATGCCCTGCATGTCCGGGCGAATCACCACATCCGCAAGCGGCAACTCATAGCTGCGTATGGTTTTGCCCATGATGATGAAGCTTTGCATCATGACCTCCAGATAGGAGTCGGTCTTGCCGCTTTCCGGTGCCTTGGAAATATCCACCGCAATCACGAAGTCGGCACCCAGCGCACGCGCGACCTTGACCGGCACCGGGCTCACCAGCCCGCCATCGACATACTCGCGCCGGTCTATCGTGACCGGCTGGAACACGCCCGGAATCGTGCTGGACGCGCGCACCGCCATGCCGGTGTCGCCGCTGCGGAACACCACTATCTCCCCGCTGTGCAGGTCGGTTGCGACCACCGCGAGCGGACGCTTGAGCTTTTCCAGCGGCTGATGCTGCACCGCCCGATCGATGAAACCCTGCAAGGCCTGTCCCTTGATGACGCCGCGGTTGGGCAACGACCAGTCGGTCAACTGGCTTTCCTCGATCTGCCGCGACATCCGCTCCAGTTCGACGCCGCTGTAGCCATAGGCGTATAAGGCTCCCACCACGGCCCCGGCACTGGTCCCCACGATCAGATCCGGATGGATACCGGCTTCTTCAAGCTTCTTGATAACGCCGACATGTGCAAATCCCTTGGCGGCGCCGCCGCCCAGCACAAGGGCAACCCGGTGTTGCGGCTGTGGTGCGACCACAACAGGTGGAACGACCGAAGGAACCTCGACGGGAGGCGGCGGCGGAACGCTCTGGCAGGCGGACAGCAACACCAGCAGCCCGACGGCCGTCAGGCGCAGCATGTGCTGCCGGAACTTCACGAGAAAATCAAACATTGATTGACAACGCGGGACGAAAAACCTGACCCCCAAGTTGTTTTAGAAGACTGGTCGGGGCGAGAGGATTCGAACCTCCGACCACTTGCACCCCATGCAAGTACGCTACCAGGCTGCGCTACGCCCCGAAGGCGCGCATTATAACAGAGCCGAATATTCCTTGAAGCAATTTCGCGCTGGTATTGCAGCACACTCAGGCTTGCAGCAGGGCCAGCACGCCCTGCAACTCGCGCCGCAATTCGCGCATATCGTAAGCTGGGGACGAGACAGGAGCAGGCCTGGTTTCGGCCGCGACTGGTTCGGCCTGTTTGGATGCGAGCTGATCCAGACGGCTGCGAGCGCCGCTGATGGTGAAGCCATCCTCATACAGCAATTGACGGATACGCCGGATCAGCAGGACTTCGTGATGCTGGTAATAGCGCCGGTTGCCGCCGCGCTTGACTGGCTTGAGCTGGGTGAACTCCTGCTCCCAGTAGCGCAGCACGTGCGCCTTCACCCCGCACAATTCGCTGACCTCACCAATCGTGAAGTAGCGCTTGGCCGGGATTGGCGGCAATTCGGAATTAGGTACGTGGTGCTCCATGATAGCTCTTCTCTACCATGCTTTTGAGTTTCTGGCTGGGATGGAAGGTCACCACGCGACGTGCAGTAATCGGGATTTCCTCGCCGGTCTTCGGGTTGCGCCCGGGACGCTGCGGCTTGTCGCGCAGCTGGAAATTGCCGAAGCCGGACAGCTTCACGCTTTCCCCTTGCTCCAATTGCCCGCGGATTTCCTCGAAAAATGCCTCTACCATATCCTTGGCTTCACGCTTGTTCAGCCCGACTTTCTCAAACAGCAAATCGGCCAACTCGGCCTTGGTTAATGTTGTCATACCCTACCCTCCTCAGACTCGCATCTGGGCGCCGTGCTGATGCAAAATTTCCACCATGCGCGCGATGCTGTTATCAATCTCATTCTCGGTCAAAGTCTTCTGAGTATCTTGCAATAACACACGGAATGCAAGGCTTTTATTTCCCTGCTCCACGCCTTTGCCGCGATACACATCAAACAGTCCGACATCCACCACATATGGCACGTTACCAGTCTGCAATGCTGCCGCCAGACTGTCCGCTGCCACGTTTTCCGCCACGACAACCGCGAGATCGCGGCGCACGGGCGGGAATTTCGACACTTCGCTGGCCGTCGGCACGCCGGCTTCCAGCAGGGCATCCTGATTTACCTCGAACCATACCAGCGACTGCGGCAAGCCATATTGCTGCTGCCACTGCGGATGCAGCTCGCCGACCCAGCCGATCGGATTGCCGTCCAGCAGGATGCGCGCCGAGCGCCCGGGATGCGAAGCGGGATGCACGGCGGCCTCGAATTTCAGGCGGCGCGGTGCAAACAGGGCCTCGACATCGCCCTTCACATCGTAGAAATCCACATTGCGCGCTGCCAGCCCCCACTGCTCCGGAGTCGCAGCACCATATGCGACACTGGCCAGACGTTGCTGCTGTGTATAGGCCCCTTGCTGCGCGGCAAAACATCCGCCGATTTCGAACAGGCGCACACGCACCTGTTTG
This sequence comes from Pseudomonadota bacterium, assembly GCA_021848465.1. Taxonomy (GTDB): domain Bacteria; phylum Pseudomonadota; class Gammaproteobacteria; order Burkholderiales; family Gallionellaceae; genus JAJZUP01. Next base: position 879,624 of record JAJZUP010000001.1, on the reverse strand, counting down.
CGCGCCAGGTTAGTACGCACTGCCTCCAGCAGTCCGCCCAGCAAGCTGCTGCGCATTACGCTCATCTGGCTGGCAATCGGGTTCTGCAATGCGACCGGGTCAGTATTGCCGCACAGATCGCGTTCCCACGCCGATTCCACAAATGAGTAAGTCACCGCTTCCTGGTAATCGCGCAGCACCATCGCCTGGCGCAGCCGCGCCAACGGACGCCGCGCTTCATCCAAAGGCAGCATGCTCATGCGCGCCTTGATGGGAGCCGGCTGGATATTTTCGTAACCATGCACCCGCGCAATCTCTTCGATCAGGTCTTCCTCGATCGCAATGTCAAAACGGTAGCTCGGCGGCGTCACAGCGAACTGCGCGCCATTGCGCTGGTAACTCATGCCCAGGCGCGACAGGATATGCGCAATGGCATCCGCTTCCAGTGCGACACCCAGCACGCGCTGTGCACGTTCGGGGCGCAGCGTCACCGCGCTGCGTGCCGGCAACGCACCGCTCACTTCGGTTACCGGGCCGGCCTGCCCGCCGCAAATCTCCAGGATCAGTTGCGTGGCGCGATCCAGTGCGACCTCGGTCGCGGCAAAATCCACACCACGCTCGAAGCGATAGGAAGAGTCCGAGCCGAAGCCAAGGCGACGCGCTTTGCCGATAATGACGCCGGGAGTAAAGAACGCGCTCTCGAGGAAAATATCCTGCGTGTTCTCATCCACGGCGCTCTCCGCGCCGCCCATGATGCCGGCCAGCGCCACCGGCCCCATGCCGTCGGCGATTACCAGCATGTCGTCCTGCAACTCGACCTGCTGCTCGTTCAGCAACTTGATTTGCTCGCCGGGCTGCGCAAAACGCACCTCGATACCGCCCTGCAGTTTGCACTGGTCAAACGCGTGCAGCGGCTGCCCCAGCTCCAGCAACACGTAATTGGTCACATCCACCAGCGCGCTGATGCTGCGCAGGCCGCAGCGCTCCAGGCGACGCACCATCCATTCCGGCGTCGCCGCCTTGGCGTTCACGCCGGAAATCACGCGACCGGTATAGCGCGGACAAGCCTGCGCTGCGGACACTTTCACTTTGCGCACATGATGGCCGCCCACCTTGAAAGTCGGCTGCGGCCTGGCTTGCAGCGGTGCGCCGGTAAGTGCCGACACTTCACGCGCAATGCCGTACAGCGACAGGCAGTCGCTACGATTCGGCGTCAGTTTCAGCGTAATCAACTGATCATCCAGTTCGAGGTGGTCGCGAATGCTTTGTCCAACAACCGCATCGGCCGCCAGCTCCAGCAAACCGCTGCTTTCCTCCGCGAGGCCGAGTTCCTTGGCGGAGCACATCATGCCGAACGAGGCCACGCCGCGCACCTTGGCCTGTTTGATTTCAATGCCCGGCAACCTGGCGCCGACCAACGCACACGGCGCCTTCATGCCCACCGTGACATTGCCCGCGCCGCATACGATGGCCAGCGGTTCGCCCTGGCCGACATCCACGCTGAGCAGGTTCAGGCGGTCGGCGTCGGGATGCTTTTCCTTGCTCAATACCTGTGCCACGACAACCTTGTCGAAGGTCGGGGCAACCGCCACCATTTCTTCGACCTCCAGTCCCGCCATGGTCAACAAGTGGGACAACTCCGCGCTCGACAGCGCCGGGTTAGTCAGGGTACGCAACCACGATTCAGAAAATTGCATAGTTAATTAAATTGCTTCAAAAATTGCAGGTCATTCTCGAAAAATAACCTGAGGTCGTTCACACCGTAGCGCAGCATCGCCAGACGCTCCACCCCCATACCGAAGGCGAAGCCGATGTATTTCTCGCTGTCGATGCCGACATGCTTCAGCACGTTCGGGTGCACCATGCCGCAGCCGCCGATTTCCAGCCAGCCGCCTTTCCAGCTCATGTCCATCTCGGCCGATGGCTCGGTGAACGGGAAAAACGAGGGACGGAAACGCACCTGCATATCCTTCGTCTCGAAGAAGTTTTGCAGGAAGTCGGCGATCACGCCTTTCAGGTCGGCGAAGCTTACCTTCTCGCCCACCCACAAGCCCTCCACCTGGTGGAACATCGGCGAGTGCGTCGCGTCCGAATCGACGCGGTACACGCGTCCCGGCGCAATGATGCGGATGTCCGGCATCGTCGGCTGGTTGCGGTACTTTTCCATGTGCGCCTGCATGTAGCGGATCTGGATCGGCGAAGTATGCGTGCGCAGCACATGCTGCTCGTCGATGTAGAAAGTATCGTGCATCGCGCGCGCCGGATGGTCTTCCGGAATGTTCAGCGCGGTGAAATTGTAGAAATCGTTTTCGATCTCCGGCCCTTCCGCCACGGCATAACCGATCGAATGGAACAACGTTTCGATGCGCTCCAAAGTGCGCGTCACCGGGTGCAAACCACCGACGCCTACACCGCGCCCGGGCAACGTCACATCCAGCGCCTCGGCGGCCAGCTTGGCTTGCAGCGCCTGCTGCTGGATCGCGTCGCGTCGCGCCTGCAATGCGGCTTCGATTTGCTGCTTGATTTGATTGATGCGAGCGCCCGCTGCCGGCCGCTCTTCGGCGGACAGCTTGCCCAGCCCTTTCAGCAAACCGGTCAGGCTGCCTTCCTTGCCCAGGTAGCGCGCCTTGATGTTTTCCAGTTCGGCGGCATCGCTGGTCGCAGCAAAGCTTTTCAGCGCATCATCGAGAATTTGTTGCAGTTCTTGCATGGTCACATCCCACAAACAAAAAAGGAGGCTCACGCCTCCTTTTTCATGCTGCTTACGTCTTAAGCGCCGAGGCTGGCTTTGGCTTGTGCGACCAGCTGCGTAAAGGCAGCCTTGTCGAACACGGCCAGGTCGGCCAGTACCTTGCGATCCAGGTCAATCGCGGCCTTCTTCAGACCGTTCATGAACACGCTGTAAGCCATGCCCTGCTCGCGTGCAGCGGCATTGATACGCGCAATCCACAGGGTGCGGAACTGACGCTTCCTCTGACGACGGTCACGGTAGGCATACTGCCCGGCCTTCATCACCGCTTCTTTGGCGATACGGTACACATTCTTGCGGCGGCCGCGATAACCCTTGGCCTGGTCAAGAACCTTCTTATGGCGCGCACGCGCCACTACACCACGTTTTACTCTTGGCATTTCCTATCCTCCTTAAGCATAAGGCATCATGGCGCGCACGGACGCCGCGTTGGTTGCATGGACTTCGGCAGTGCCGCGCAACTGACGTTTGTTCTTGGTGGTCTTCTTGGTCAGGATATGACGCTTGAAGGCTTGCGAACGCTTGATGCTTCCGCCTGCACGGACAACGAAGCGCTTTTTCGCCCCGCTTTTCGTTTTCATCTTAGGCATGACAACTCCTTTGTTATTGGATGACAGCGGGAGGTTTCTGGCAGAAACACTTGGAACCCCGAAGCCACTTATCCGGGACTGGGTACTGCTACGCCGTGCCTGCCAGTCCCTGAACCAGCACGGTATCGAATCACTTACGCTTGGGCGCGATCACCATCACCATCTGGCGGCCTTCCATCTTCGGGAACTGCTCCACCACACCGTGCTCGGCCAAATCTTCCTTCACCCGCTCCAGCAACTGCATGCCGAACTCCTGGTGGGCGATTTCGCGTCCGCGGAAACGCAATGTCACCTTGGTCTTGTCACCCTCGCCGAGGAATTTGATCAGGTTGCGCAGCTTGATGTTGTAATCGCCTTCATCAGTCCCGGGACGGAACTTGATTTCCTTGATCTGCACCTGCTTCTGCTTCATCTTGGCTTCATGCTGCCGCTTGGCTTCCGCATAGCGGAACTTGCCAATATCCATGATGCGACACACCGGCGGCTCTGCCAGTGGCGCAATCTCCACCAGCTCCAGCTCTGCCTCTTCCGCCATGCGCAACGCTTCCGCGATTGCCACGATGCCAACCTGCTCCCCGCCTTCGCCAATAAGCCGCACCTGCGGTGCCGTTATCTGCTCATTGACGCGCTGTGACTTTTCCTGTGCTATTGCAATTTCTCCATTAAAAAAATTAAACCGCGCGTTGCAACAGCTCGGCGTTCAAGCGCTCAATCAACGCCTCCACCGACATCTGCCCAAGGTCTTCACCACTACGGGAACGCACAGCGACGAGTCCTGCAGCCATCTCCTTATCGCCGGTAATCAGCTGGTAAGGCAGCTTCTGCAAGCTATGTTCTCGTATTTTATAGGTAATCTTCTCATTGCGCAAATCCGCCTGTACGCGGAAGCCGGCGGCACGCAATGTATCGATTATTTTTTCCGCATATCCTTCCTGCGCCTGCGAGATATTCATCACCACCATCTGCACCGGCGCCAGCCACAGCGGCAGCGCTCCGGCGTGGTTTTCCACCAAGATGCCGATGAAGCGTTCCAGCGAACCGAGCACCGCGCGATGCAGCATCACTGGCACTTTGCGGCTGTTATCTTCCGCCACATATTCCGCGCCGAGACGCCCCGGCATCGAGAAGTCCACCTGGATCGTGCCGCACTGCCAGGAACGCCCGATCGCATCCTTGATATGGAATTCGATCTTCGGGCCGTAGAAAGCACCTTCGCCCGGCAACTCTTCCCACTCCATGCCAGAAGCGCGCAAAGCGCCGCGCAACGCGTTTTCGGATTTATCCCAAATCTCGTCCGAACCCACACGGCTTTCCGGGCGCAGCGCCAGCTTCACCCGCACCTCATGGAAACCGAAATCCTTGTAGACCTTCAGCACCAGCGCATTAAAGGCGGTCACCTCGGATTCGATCTGCTCCTCGGTACAGAAAATATGGCCGTCATCCTGCACGAAACCGCGCACCCGCATCAGGCCGTGCAGGCCGCCGGACGGCTCGTTGCGATGGCAGGAGCCGAATTCGCCGTAGCGCAGCGGCAGTTCGCGGTAGGAACGCAGGTCGGAATTGAACACCTGCACATGGCCCGGGCAATTCATCGGCTTGATCGCGTAGTCGTGCTTCTCCGACTCGGTGGTGAACATGTTGGCCTTGTAATGCTCCCAGTGGCCGGATTTCTCCCACAGCACGCGATCGATGATCTGCGGGCAGCGGATCTCCTGGTAGCCGTTGTCGCGGTAGATGCCGCGCATGTATTGCTCGATCACCTGCCACATCGCCCAGCCCTTGGGATGCCAGAACACCATGCCCGGCGCCTCGTCCTGCATGTGGAACAGGTCGAGCTGCTTGCCCAGCTTGCGGTGGTCGCGCTTCTCGGCCTCTTCAATCTGGTGCAGGTAAGCGTCGAGGTCTTCCTTCTTGGCCCAGGCCGTGCCGTAGATGCGCTGTAGCATCTCGTTCTTGGCATCGCCGCGCCAGTAGGCGCCCGCCACCTTCATCAACTTGAACGCCTTGAGCTTGCCGGTGGAAGGCACGTGCGGGCCGCGACACAAGTCGGTGAACGCCCCTTCGGTGTACAGCGACACGTCCTGGTCGGCCGGGATCGCCTCAATCAGTTCAGCCTTGTATTTTTCGCCCAGCCCTTTGAAATAGGCCACCGCCTCGTCGCGCGGCAGCACCTTGCGCGTCACCGGAATATCCTTCTTCGCCAGCTCGGCCATGCGCTTTTCGATGGCCTCCAGGTCTTCCGGCGTGAAGGGGCGCGAATAGGCAAAATCGTAGTAAAAGCCGTTCTCGATCACCGGGCCGATCGTCACCTGCGCCTCGGGAAACAGCTCCTTCACCGCATAAGCCAACAGGTGCGCCGTGGAGTGGCGGATCAACTCCAGCCCATCCGCATCCTTGTCGGTCACGATCGCCAGGCTGGCATCGCGCTCGATCAGGTGCGAAGCGTCCACCAGCTTGCCGTCCACCTTGCCTGCCAGCGTGGCACGCGCCAGGCCTGCGCCAATATTCTGGGCGACCTCGGCCACGGTGACAGGGTTGGGAAAGCTGCGCTGCGAGCCATCCGGCAAGGTGATGATCGGCATGTGTAAACTCTATGAAAAAGAAAATGCGGCAAAGCCGCACTCGGAAAATCTGCTTAGTAAATGCCCGGCTGATCCGGCAAAACGGCGCACATTGTATGCGCTACCCCTTTTTTCGTCCATACCGCGAGCCAAACCGGCTTATTGCGGGGCCGCCAGCACCTGCTCCACGCACCAGGCCGCCGCCGCCAGCCCCATGCTCGCCGTCACCGTCACCGCCGAGCCGTAACCCGAACAGCTCAAGTCCGCGCTGGCGCACGACGTGCTACGCAACGACGGCTCCTCCAGGTAGATGCACGGCACGCCGAACTTGCCGTTCTTGCGCGGCAGGATGTTCAGGTTCTTCTTCAGTTGGGTGCGGATACGCGCCAGCAGCGCATCGTGGGTGACGCGCGCAAGGTCGTCGCGCCGCAACGCCAGCGGGTCACGCTTGCCGCCCGCCGCGCCGCACACCACCAACTTGATCTTGTTGAAACGCGCATGCGCGATCAGCGCCGCCTTCACCTTCGCCTCATCGCACGCATCCACCACGGCATCGTAAGCGCCCGGCGGCAGCAACTGCGCCATGTTTTCCTGCGTCAGGAAATCCTCGACCGCCGTCACCTTGCAGGCCGGGTTGATGTCGCGGATACGCGCCTGCAACGCCAGCACCTTGGCCTCCCCCAGCGTGCTCTCCAGCGCCTGGATTTGCCGGTTCACATTCGACACCGCCACATTGTCGAAATCGATCAGCGTCAGATTGCCGACGCCGCTGCGCGTCAGGGCCTCCACCACCCAGGAGCCCACCCCGCCGACGCCGATGACCGCCACGCGCGCCCGGTGCAGGCGCAAGCGCGCGCCCTCGCCGTACAGGCGGTCCAGGCCGCCGAAGCGGCGCGGATGATGGTCGTCGAGCGGATGGCTGTGCATGGCAGTCAAAGCGAAAGCAGCGACGCTGCGTTCTGCGTCGTGATGCGTGCAACCTCGTCCAGCGGCATGCCGCGCAACTCCGCCAGCGTCTGCGCGATACGCGGCACGTACTCCGGCTTGTTCGGCTCGCCGCGCTCCAGGAAATCCGGCGGGATGTCCGGCGCGTCGGTTTCCAGCACGATGCTTTCCAGCGGCACCGTCGCGGCGAGGTCGCGCAGCTTCGTCGCGCGCGAGTAGGTCATCGCGCCGCCGAAGCCGAGCCTGAAGCCGAGCTTGATGAATTCCTCCGCCTGCTGGCGGCTGCCGTTGAACGCATGCGCGATGCCCCCGCGCACCTTGTGTTCGCGCAGATGCTTGAGAATGACGTCTTGCGCACGGCGCACATGCAGCAGCACCGGCAGGTTGAATTCCTGCGCCAGCTTCAGCTGCTCCACGAAAAAATGTTCCTGGCAGGCGCGGTCGTAATGGTCGATGAAGAAATCCAGCCCGATCTCGCCGAGCGCAACCGGACGCTGGCGCTCGAGATAATCGCGCAGCACCTTGAGGTCGTCCGGGTGTGCGTGATCGGTATACATCGGGTGGATGCCATAGGCCGGCAGACATTGCGGAAAGCGTGCGCACAGCTGCTGCACCGCCTCGAAATTGCCGCGCTCCACCGCCGGCACCACGATGCGCGTCACGCCTGCGGCGACCGCCGCCTGCACCAGCTCGACCTGCGTATCGTCGAACTCGGAAGCATCCAGGTGGCAGTGGGTATCTATAAACATAATGGGTTTACCGTAAGGTTCATGCGGGCGGCGCGGCATTGATTCGCGACTTCCGCGCAGGGGCGCTATGTTAAACTCCGCGCACTTTTTTTGCGAGATAGCACTATGTCTGGAAATACCTTCGGCACGCTCTTCACCGTCACCTCATTCGGCGAATCGCACGGCAAAGCCATCGGCTGCATCGTGGATGGCTGCCCCCCCGGCATGGCCCTGTGCGAAGCCGACATCCAGCCCGACCTCGACCGCCGCAAGCCCGGCACCTCGCGCCACGTGACGCAGCGCCGAGAAGCCGACAGCGTGGAAATCCTGTCCGGCGTCTTCGAAGGCAAGACCACCGGCACCCCGATTGCACTGCTGATCCGCAACGAAGACCAGCGCAGCAAGGACTACGGCAACATTGCCGACACCTTCCGCCCCGGCCATGCCGACTACACCTACTGGCAGAAATACGGCATCCGCGACTACCGCGGCGGCGGCCGCTCCTCGGCGCGCGAAACCGCAGCGCGCGTCGCTGCCGGCGCCATCGCGAAAAAATGGCTGGCTCAGCAATACGGCGTCGAAGTGCGCGGCTACCTGGAACAGCTCGGCGAAATCAAAATCCCGTTCAAGAGCTGGGGCGACCTGCATGAAGAAGGCAACAGCTTCTTCGTCGCCGACGCCACCTACATCGGCCAACTGGAAGACTACATGGACGCGCTGCGCAAATCCGGTGACTCCATCGGCGCCAAACTCGCCGTCGTCGCGCAGAACGTACCGGTAGGCTGGGGCGAGCCGGTCTTCGACCGCCTCGATGCCGACATCGCCCATGCGCTGATGGGCATCAACGCCGTCAAGGGCGTGGAAATCGGCGCGGGCTTCGCCTGCGTCACCCAGAAAGGCAGCGAACACGGCGACGAACTCACCCCGCACGGCTTCGCCTCGAACAACGCCGGCGGCATCCTCGGCGGCATCTCCACCGGGCAGGACATCGTCGCGCGCTACGCGATCAAGCCGACTTCCAGCATCCGCATCGAACGAAATTCGATCAACAAAGCTGGCGAAGCAGTGAAGGTTTCGACCGAAGGCCGACACGATCCCTGCGTCGGCATCCGCGCCACGCCGATTGCCGAGGCGATGGTGGCGTTGGTGTTGATGGATCATGCGTTGAGGCAGCGGGGGCAGAATGGGGATGTGGTGTGTGAGACGGTGAAGTTGCGATAGGTGCGATTGTGGACATCCCCTCCCTTCCTTCTGACAATCTATACAAGTTCGTTGCATTCGCAGGGCTTTTGATCACGCTGGTTTCACTAACCTATCCTCTTAACAAGGCTGAAGAGTTTAAGCTCGCCGTCATTGATGCTCAAGCCGAGAAAGCCAAAATCGAAATCGAATTGGCCGCAATAGAGCAACTGGTTGGAGAGTTGGAAAAGGCGAAGCAACCCACACCACAGGAAGTGTCAGGTTTAAGGGAACGAATTTTACAAAGCCAAACTAAAAAGATTGAACTCGATAGACTCGTCAAAATTACTCAAACGAAACTCGATTTATCCTCAAAATATTTCACCGCCGCGATTATTGGCTTTATAGCTGGGCCGTGGATTTCCTTTTGGGGATTTAGACGTTGGTATGTTCGCGTTCAAAAGCCTTTAGATGAGCAAGTGGCTAAGCACAGTAAACGTAGGGCGCAATAACCAATAGGCATTGCACCAGCGGGATTAAAAAACCAAAACCGTCGGGGGTGGCCCGACAGCCAGCTACTTCTTCTTGCTTCGCCAAGAAGAAGTAGCCAAGAAGAAGGCGACCCCGGTTTGCCGCCCACTGCGTGGGTTCCCTCGATCAGTCACAAACGAGCGGGGCTGCGCAACTCGCACGATCCGCTACGCGGCCACGTGCTCAAACAGTGCTCGCCTAACTGCACCGCCCGTTCGCGCCTGACCGAGGCGGCGCACAGGGGAAGAAAAATCAAAACCGGAAACCCGAAACCAGCGAGGTGGGCAACGCCCGCCTCGCCAACACCCAGAAGAAAATCGTGCGCAAAGCGCACACAAACCCGAGTTTGATTTTGTCTCCCCTGTGAACCGCCGAGTAGCGCAGGCTGGTCAGGGGTGGTCGGCGAGGACTGTCTGAGCGCGAAGCGCGAGTTCCGCAGCCGCCTGACCAGATGAGCAACGCAGGGAACCGCGCAGCGGCGGTGAACCGGGGCGGCATTTCTTTGATTACTTTCTTTGGCCGCACAAAGAAAGTAATCGGCGTGCGGGGCCGCTCCCCGCGGTTTCTGTCGGGTCCCAACGGTTTTGCTTTTAAACAAGGAACAGGTGCATGGTTCGACAAGCTCACCACGAACGGACTGCGGTGTGCGAGAACACTACGCTTTCGCCAGCAAGCTGGCTCCTACACCGACAAGCGTTGCGCAACCAGAATCCATTTCGCCACACTCAAGAAAAAATTGCTCTACCGCTTCATCCGAAGCAAACTTTCCAGCATCTGCTTCGGCAACACGCTGCTCTAAACGAGCGGTAAAAAGTGAAAGATTCAAGGCTAGTGCCCCACCTTCCGATACAACCAATAATGCTCGCCCTTATCCCCCGGCCGCCCGCCTTCCCACATCTCCGCCCACTGCGCCGGGTCTTCGCTGTGCGTCACGCGGCCGCTGCCGGCGACCAGTTTCCAGTCGCACGCGGGCTGAGGCTGCTCATGCACGACGATGCCGCCGAAATAATCCAGCATCGCGCGTTGCGCTTCGCCCAGCCCGATGCCGGACAGGCAGTTGTAGTCGGCCGGGATGGCCTTGCGGATTTCCAGCACCATCGGTCGGTAGCTCTTGGTATTGTCGAGCCAGGGCATCCACAGGGTGACGGCGAGAATCCACAGCAGCGTGACGCCGGCCGCCCAGTTGATGACGGAGCGGCGGATCGATCGGCCCACGCGCCATACCAGCACCATCCACAGCACGCTGACGAACACCGCGATCCAGAACTGGTTTTCCTGCAAGACTGGCGTAAAGCCGGGACGGTAGTTTTTCAGCAATTGCGTGATGTAGGCCGGGCTGTCCACCAGCAGGCCGGTCCAGCCCCACCACATCAGGATGGCGATGAAGGCGAAGGTCATGATGCCGAACCAGTCGAGCGCGTTTGCCGCACCACGCCGTAGCGTGTACAGCGCAGCAGTCGCCAGCAATGCCAGCGGCAGCAGCATCGGCAACGCATTCAGGTCGTTGATGCGCGGCGCCAGGCTCAGCGCCACGAACATCACGATGAAGCTGACCAGCAATATCTGGAACTCGGCCGCGTGCAGCATTTTTTTGCGCGCCTCCCACACGGCCCAGCCGGCCAGCGGCGCGGCCGGCCAGGCATACCAGGGCAGCAGGCCGAAATAATAGAAGGTGTCGGCATGGTCGCCGTTGCGCATGTAGTCGGCCCAGCGCCCGACGTTGAGGTCCCAGAACCACAGGCTGAACAGTTGCGGCGAATGGTGGTACAGCAGCAGCGGCCACACGGTGAGCCAGGGCAGGCTGGACAGCACGGCCATCGAAAGCGTGATGTAGAACGGGCGGCGGCGCCAGTCGCGGAAACTCAGCAGCCCGATGCTGATGAACAGGAAAAACACCGGCGCGATGAAGCCCTTGGACATGAAGCCGATGCCCATGCCGGTGCCGATCAGGAAACCGGCCAGCAACTCGCGCCGCGTACTGAGCGCATAACCGTACAGCATCATCGCGCAGCCGGCGAGCAGCGCGATGTCGGTGACCATCAGGTGGGCGCGGATCAGCAGCCCGAGCGAGCCGATCAGCGTGATGACGGCGGCCCAGCCGGCGCCCTTGCCGAACAGCTCGCGCCCGGTCGCGCCGACCAGCAGCATGGTGAGCAGCATGTACAGGCCGCTGGCCAGGCGCGCGCCGTCATGCAGCGGATAGATCGGGGCGGCGAGCTTGGCGCAGAGCGCGGCGGTCCAGTAGAACAGCGGCGGCTTTTCGATGAATACGTCGCCGGCAAGAGTCGGCACCAGCCAGTCGCCACTTTTCAGGATGTGGTACACCAGGCCGAAGCTGTAGGCCTCATCCGGCTTCCACGGATCGTGGCCGATCAGCCCGGTCAGCAGCCAGACCGCACACAGCATCCCCATGAGCAGCGCCTTGGTCGGGGTGATGTTCTGGTCTTTCTGGTATGCGTAGGTATACATGCCGGGGCCGGATTATGAAGGCCGCCTATTATGCGGCAAAGCGCTGGGCGGCGAGAAACAAAAAAGGCAGCCTATGCTGCCTTCCTTGAAGCGGGTCAAACAGGTTGCTTACGCAGCCTTGCCGCCCTTCATGCTGTACTTCTGGCGGAACTTCTCGACGCGGCCGGCGGTGTCCACGATCTTCTGGGTGCCGGTGTAGTATGGGTGGCACTCGGAGCATACTTCGATATGCAGCGGGCGGCCCAGGGTCGAGCGGGTAGTAAATGTATTACCGCAGCTGCAGTTCACAGCAACGTCGGCGTAGGCTGGATGAATTTCGGGTTTCATGGCGTTCTCTCTCTTCAAATGGGTGGTGCGGCAAAAGTACGCACACAGGAGGGCGCGGATTATCCACGAATCCACCCCGGTGTGCAACCCTGCCCGATCCCCCGCCCCCGAACCGGTACAGCCGCGCCAATACGCTAGCAGGCTGCTGGAAAACTACTGCGGTGGTCATCTGCGGCGTTACGCGGTACTCACTTCCTCGCCTATCTACTCGATATGTCTCGGTCGCTGCGTGCCGTGCGCCTTGCATTTGACCATCCTCGCTACGTATTCCAGCAGCCTGCTAGAATAGCGCCCCATGAAAAAACGACTCACCGCCCTGCACGCCCACCCCTATGGGCGTATCGCCATCCTGATGATCCTGTTCCTGTTGCCGGCCACCCTGATCCGGCTCGGGCTCTACCTCGGCTACCCGCAGGATTTCAGCAGCCTCAGCTTTAGCCAGGTGCTGGCCTCCTTCCTGGTCGGGCTGCGCTTCGATTTCTCGATGGCGGTGATGGTGATCGGCATCCCGCTGCTGCTGTTGCTGCTGCCGTTCCGCTGGAGCCACCACGTGCTGTGGCAACGCCTGTGGGGCTGGCTGGTGTACCTGGCCTTGCTGGTGTTCATCCTGATGATGATCATCGACGCGGTGTATTTCGGCTATGTGCACCGCCATGTCGGCTCCGAGATCAACACGCTGTCGGCGGACATGGATTCGATGGTGCGCATTGCATTCAGCGAATACCGCGGCTCGCTGCTGCTGTTCGGCGCGGCAGCCCTGCTCGGCGCCTGGTTCTGGCGCAGCGTGCTGACGCCGATCCCCACCCCGCCGCGCGGGGTACGGGTGTGGCTGCGCCTGGTTGCGCTGCCGCTGCTGTTCGTCGCCATGCTGGTGCTCGGGCGCGGCGGCTTCACCGGCAAGCCAATCAGCGTGGGCGAGGCGTTCTTCAACGATTCACTGCCGCAGGGCTATCTCGCGCTGAACGGGGCATTCGCGATGTCGCGCGCGCTGGCCGATACCACGCCGCCGCTGAAAACCTTCATGCCGCCCGCCCAGGCTGCGGCGCGCGTGCAACAGCACCTGGCCGGGCCGCACTCGGTATTTCCGGACAAGGACTATCCGCTCTACCAGCAGCGCTACACGCCGCCGGCCAAACCCAAGCCCAACGTGGTGGTGCTGATGCTGGAAAGCTGGGGCGCGCTGCATATCGACGCCCTGCGCCAGCAGATGGGCCTGCCGCCGCTCGGCGTAACGCCGAACTTCGACGCGCTCGCCAAACAGGGGCGGCTGTACACCCATTTCTACGCCAACGGCCAGCGCTCGATCCAGGGCGCGGAGTCCATCCTCGCCAGCCTGCCCACTTTCCCGAGCATGCCGTTCCTCGGCGAGGGGCTGGAGCAGAACCGCCAGAGCTACATGGGCGAAATCGCACGCCAGCAAGGCTATGAGACGTTCTTCCTGCAAAGCAGCGACCACGGCTCGCTACGCTTCGATGCGGTTTCCGCGCGCGCCGGTTTCAGCACCTACCGCGGCGCGCAGGAAATCCCGGAAATGCATGAGCACCCGAAGCCGCCTTCGACCTGGGGCACCTGGGACCACAATACTTTCCAGGAGGCCAACCGCCTGTTCGCGGCAGCCAAAAAACCATTCCTCGGCTTCATCTTCACCTCGACCACGCACGTGCCCTGGATCATTCCGGATGAGCGCTGGCACAAGTATCCCGGCAAGACCGACCTCGAGTCCTTCCTGAACTCGCTGTATTACGCCGACTGGGCGCTGGGCCAGTTCATCGAGTCCGCCAAGAAGGCCGGCTACTACGACAACACGATTTTCGTGATCACGGCCGACCACGCCAACGAGTTCGTGGAGCATGTGGACCTGGTGCCCAATTTGTTCCATATCCCGCTGCTGATCGTCGGGCCGGGCGTCCCGAGCGGAATTGACCCGCAGTTCGGCAGCCAGTTCGACATCCTGCCGACGCTGATCGACCTCGGCGGCTGGTCGACCGGCTATGCCGGCCTCGGCCGCTCGCTGTTCGACGCCACGCATCCGGAAACGCGCGCTTCGCTGTCGGTGCGCGGCGATGTGCTGGACTGGATCACCGCCCAGGGCTGGGTCTCGCACGACCTGACGCGCCGCGTCAGCGCGGGCGGCAACTTGTCCGCAACGCAACTCGACGCCATGGAGCAGGATTTGCTCGCCGCCTACCAGGTCACCAGCCAGGGGCAGATGAACAACCGCCTCATGCCGCCGGGCCAGTAGGCATGCACCGGGAAGCGTTTTCCCAGGACAGGTACTGCTTGCTCCTCACTTCGGCCTGAGCCTGGACGCGGCCAGCACGCCGAGAATGACCAGCATGATCGCCCCGAACCACACCGCGGCAGCCTGCACCGGCATGCCCGCCGCTGCCGTTGCGCTGTATGCTCCCACGAACAACAGCATGGCGATGTTCTCGGCAAAATTCTGCACCGCCAGCGCATTGCCCGCACCGACACTTTCGTGACCGCGCTCTTGCAGCAAGGCATTCAGCGGCACGACAAACAGACCGCCGCACAGGCCGATGGCGACCATCAGCACATAGGCCGGATACAGCGAGTGGACAAACGCCAGTGCAAGCACGGCCGGCCCGAGCAGCAAACCGCCAAGCAAGGCGCGATTGACATTGGCAAGCGATATCCACAGCCCAGCCACCACTGCGCCGAGCACAATGCCGACGGACACCGCGCCCATCAGGTTGGCCGGGGTCTGGTTGTCGGTGATAAGCAGCACGGCCGGCACCCAGGCGAACAGCATCAGGCGCAAGGTCGTGCCGCTGCCCCAGAACACGCTCGTGCCGAGAAGGGTGAAACGCGCATCCTTGTTCCTGGACAGCAACACGAGCACGCCCGCGAATTTCTTCAGCAGCAAGAGGGGATGAAAACTCTCGCCCGTTTTCTCGGGAGGAAGCCGCGGAATGAACAGGTTGGCAAGCGCGGCGACACTGTAGGCCGCCACCACGCCGGCAAAAGCCCATTGCATTGAATAGTCAGCCAGCCAGCCGCCCAGCAGCACGCCCAGCAGGATGGCGACGATGGTCGAGCCCTCCATCATGCCGTTGGCGCGCACCAGCTTTTCCGGGCCGAACATCTGCGCGAGGATGCCGTACTTGGCGGGCGAATACATCGCGGCACCAATGCCGATGACAGCATAAGCGGCAAGCGGATTGACGCCCGCCATCATGCCCAGCGCTCCCACCAGCTTGAGCAGGTTTGCCGCCAGCATCACGCGCCCCTTGGGAAAGCTGTCGGCAAGCTGCCCGACAAAAGGCGCGAGCAGGATGAAAGGCACCAGGAAGGATTCCTGCAACAGCGGCACAAGGTTCGGCAGCCCCCGCGATTTCACGATGGCGATGGCAGCGATGAGCACCGCGTTGTCGGCCAGCGCGGAAAGGAACTGTGCCGTCAGTACCGCAACCATGCCCAACGACATTAACTGCATATCCACCTGTTTTGTATTGCTCATCCCAACTCCTCCTCAAATCCTTCAATACCTCGCCCCCCCGGCAAGCGGGGCTGTATACCTTCATGTCGACGCAGGGAAGCGCGCCAGCACCTCGTAGCGCGCACCGTGCTCGTCCCCGAGCGATTGCACCAGCGCGAACTCCTGTACGCGCCAGTGTAGCGGCGGCATCTGCGGCAACGGTACATCGCGCCAGTGCACATGGCGCAGCAGCGTGACATGCGGCTTGTATGCGCGCGCCTCGAATGCGAAACGGTGGCGGCGCAGGCGCTGCTCCAAGGCCGCCACCAGCGTCTCCAGTTGCCGCGGAACCCGGCGCGGCGCGGCATAGGCGATATGGTTATGCCCCCAGTAGCGCGCCTCATCCAGGCAAATCTCGAAGCCCTGCCACTCCACCTCCTGTGCCGCCAGCAGCAGCGCCTCAAGCCGCTCCGCTGCGGTCGCACCGAGGAACACCAGCGTGCAATGCAGGGTGCTCTCCTGCATCGGCGAGCCGCCGCACAGTTGGTGCAGCGCAGGCTGCCAGCCTGCCAGCGCCTGTTGCTCGGCAGGTTGCGGCCACAGCGCAAAGAACAGCCGCAAGGAGGGATTTTCCGGATTTGTCTGCATGGACAGAGCTTACCAGTTCGCCCCTGTTTGCGTGAGGGTCGAGCATCGGTGCGCATTGCGGTAGAATGCGCGCCTTACTGACAAGACCTACGGTATGAACGCCCGGCTCCGCGAAATTCCCTATAACTACACCTCGTTCTCCGACCGCGAGATTGCAATCCGCATTCTCGGCCAGGAAGCCTGGGAAATTATCGAGACACTCCGCGACGAGCGCCGCACCGGACGTTCGGCACGCATGCTGTATGAGGTGCTGGGCGACATCTGGGTCATCAGCCGCAACCCCTACCTGCAGGACGACCTGCTCGGCAACCGCAAGCGCCGCGCCGCGCTGGTCGGCGCGTTGCGCCACCGCCTGAACGCCATCGAGGACCGGCGCGCAGCCACCGCAGACGCGGCCAGCCCGACACAAAACCATTCGGTGCAGCGCCTGCTGGAGCTGGCCCACCGCGCGGTGGATACCTTTGAAGCCGATTTCGAGCATACGCTGCAACTGCGTGCCCGTGCGCTGCACGAGCTGGCGCGCCACACGCGCCGCGACAACATCCAGTTCGACGGACTGGCGCGCGTCTCGCATGTCACCGACGCCACCGACTGGCGCGTGGAATACCCGTTCGTGGTGCTGCATCCGGACAGCGAAGACGAGGTCGCCCCGCTGGTGCGCGCCTGTATCGAATTGGGCCTGACGCTGATCCCGCGCGGCGGCGGCACCGGCTACACCGGCGGCGCCGTACCGCTCACCAAGCTTTCCGCCGTCATCAACACCGAAAAGCTGGACGCGATTTCCGCGGTCGAACAGACCGTGCTGCCCGGCCTGGCCGCGCCCTACGCCACCATCCATTGCGGCGCGGGCGTGGTGACGCGGCGCGTGATGGAGGCTGCCGAAACCAATGGGCTGGTATTCGCGGTCGACCCGACCTCGGCCGACGCCTCCTGTATCGGAGGCAACGTCGCCATGAACGCAGGCGGCAAGAAAGCCGTGATGTGGGGCACCGCGCTCGACAACCTGGCGTCGTGGAAGATGGTCACGCCGGACGGCCTGTGGATGCAGGTCGAGCGTCTCGACCACAATCTCGGCAAAATCCACGATGTCGAAACCGCGCGCTTCCGCATCAGCCGTTTCGCCGCCGATGGGCGCACGCTGCAGGGCGAGCCCGAGATACTCGAGATTCCCGGCAGCAGTTTCCGCAAGACCGGCCTGGGCAAGGATGTCACCGACAAATTCCTTGCCGGCCTGCCCGGTGTCCAGAAAGAAGGCTGCGACGGCATCATCACCTCGGCGCGCTTCATCCTGCACCGCGAATTCCGCCACACGCGCACGGTCTGCCTGGAGTTTTTCGGCCAGGTACGCGAGGCCGTTCCGGCCATCGTCGAAATCACTTCGCTGCTGAACAACCGCGCCGGCTCGCCGGTGTTTCTCGCCGGGTTGGAGCATCTGGATGAGCGCTACCTGAAAGCCGTGGGTTACGCGACCAAGGCCCGGCGCGGGACGCGCCCGAAGATGGTGCTGATCGCCGATGTCGCCAGCAACGACGAGAACGCCGCCGCGGAAATGGCCTCGGAAATCGTGCGCCGCGCCAACCTGCGCCACGGCGAGGGCTTCATCGCCGTCACCGCCGAGGCGCGCAAGAAATTCTGGCTCGACCGCGCACGCACCGCCGCGATCGCCAAACACACCAACGCCTTCAAGATCAACGAAGACGTGGTCATCCCGCTGCCGCGCATGGGCGATTATTGCGACGGCATCGAACGCATCAATATCGAGTTGTCGTTGCACAACAAGCTCAAGCTGCTGGACGCGCTGGACGAATTCTTTGCCGGCGACCTGCCGCTGCACTACCAGGATGACGCGCAGCTGGGCGATGCCGAACTGCTCGGCGAGCGCCGCCAGAACGCACAGCAATTGCTGGCCGACGTGCGCGCACGCTGGCAATGGTTGCTCGACCACCTGGATGCTGCGCTTGCATCCTGCCCCTTCGCACCGGACGCGCATCAGGACGCGCGCAGCGTGTTCGACGCAGTGCAGCGCCACATGCTGCGCGCCAGCTGGAAGCAGGAAGTGCGCGAGCCGCTGCGCCAGATTTTCAGCGGCAACACCTACGCGCCCATCCTGGAACAATGCGGGGCGGTGCACCAGCGCGTGCTGAAGAGCCGCGTGTTCGTGGCGCTGCACATGCACGCGGGCGACGGCAACGTACACACCAACATCCCGGTCAACTCGGATGACTACGCGATGCTGCAGCAGGCCTATGCGGCGGTGGATCGCATCATGCAGCTGGCCAAGGATCTCGGCGGCGTCATCTCGGGCGAGCACGGCATCGGCATTACCAAGTTCGACTTCCTCGAAGCCGGCGAAATCGCGCCGTTCATCGCCTACAAGCAGCAGGTCGATCCGCACGGACATTTCAACAAGGGCAAGCTGCTGCCGGGCAGCAACCTGGAGCGCGCCTATACGCCCAGCTTCAACCTGATGGAGCTGGAGAGCCTGATCCTGGAAAAGAGCGAGCTCGGCAACATCTCCGACTCGATCAAGGATTGCCTGCGCTGCGGAAAATGCAAGCCGGTGTGCACCACGCACGTGCCGCGCGCCAACCTGCTGTACTCGCCGCGCAACAAGATCCTCGCCACTTCGCTGCTGATCGAGGCATTCCTGTACGAGGAGCAGACGCGGCGCGGCGTCTCGATCGCGCATTTCGCCGAATTCAACGATGTGGCAAACCATTGCACAGTGTGCCACCGCTGCGTGAACCCGTGCCCGGTCAATATCGATTTCGGCGATGTGACGGTCGCGATGCGCAATTTCCTGCGCGTACAGGGCAAGAAGAAATTCAGCCCGGTCTCGTCGCTGTCGATGCTGTACCTGAACGCCGCCAATCCGGCGACCATCAAGCTGATGCGCAAGGTCATGATCGAGTGGGCCTACAAGGCACAGCGCAGCGGCTACCGCATTGCCCGGTCGCTGGGGTTGTTCCGCAAGCAGGTGGCGCATCCGCCCGCCACGGTGGGTGCTGCGCCATTGCAGGCGCAAGTGATCCACTTCTTCAACAAGCCGCTGCCCGGCAACCTGCCGAAGAAGACCGCACGCGCTCTGCTCGACATCGAGGACAACACCATTGTCCCGATCGTGCGCGACCCGCGCAAAACCAGCGAGGAGTCCGAGGCGGTATTCTATTTCCCCGGCTGCGGCTCGGAACGCCTGTTCAGCGAAGTGGGGCTGGCAACCCAGGCCATGCTGTATGAAGCGGGCGCGATCACCGTGCTGCCGCCCGGCTACCTGTGCTGCGGTTATCCGCAAAGCGCGACCGGCAACGAAGACAAGGGCAACCGTATCACCACCGAGAACCGCGTGCTGTTCCATCGCGTCGCCAACACGCTGAACTACCTCGACATCAAGACCGTGATCGTCTCGTGCGGCACCTGCATGGACCAGTTGCTGAAATACCAGTTCGACAAGATTTTCCCGGGCTGCCGCCTGCTCGACATCCACGAATATTTGCTGGAAAAAGGCATCAAACTGGAGCAGGCAACCGGCTTGCGCTACATGTACCACGACCCGTGCCATACGCCGATGAAGACCTATGCACCGCTGAAAGTCGTGGGCGAGCTGATGAACCAGAAAGTGCCGCTGAACGACCGCTGCTGCGGCGAATCCGGCACCTGGGGGCTGAGCAACCCTCCGATTGCCACCCAGGTCAGGTTCCGCAAGGAAGAAGAAATGCGCAAAGGGGTGGATGCGTTGCGCGCCGATGGCTATGCCGGCGAGGTAAAAATCCTGACCTCCTGCCCGGCTTGCCAGCAAGGTTTGTCGCGTTATGACGAGGATGCCGGCACGCGCGCCGAATACGTGGTGGTGGAAATGGCTCGTCACCGGCTCGGCGCCAACTGGCTCGCCGACTATGTGGAGAAGGCCAATAACGGCGGCATCGAACGCGTGCTGCTTTAGGATTCTGGAATTGGGAGTGCGGGTCAGGATTTAGGAATTAGGATTTGAGAAACCGAACCTCAGGGATTAGTATGCAAAACTACAAAACGACCACCACGCAAACGCACCGCCACTCCCCCGAATCCTGACTCCCAGCCACCATGCTCGACCTGCCCCTGGACCCGACCGACGACCGCGCGCGCCCCGCCTTTACCGACGCGGCGTCATGCCGCAGTTGGTTGCAGCAGTTGCAATTGACCAATCTGCACCAGGCCCACGGCATCCTGCGCGCGCAACTGGACGAATTCAACCGCTACCCGCTGCGCGCGCAAGACCGCTTGCAGACCCTCGAGCTGCTGCGCGAAACCATCGTGCTGGTGCAGCGCGACTACGCCAAGAAACTGATCTCGAAAAAGCTGCCGCTCAGCCATGACGAGTTGACCGTGTTCGTCGCGATCGCCGGCCTGTGGCAAGGACTGGTGCAAGGCTACCAGCGCTGCCTGCAGGCACTATTGGCCGGCGACCGTCAGGTGGCCGACCTGGCAGCCTTGCTGACGCAACGCTGCCTGCGTTACACCGGGCTGCAAATCTTCGAGTACCTGCGCACCGGTTATGAGTTCGACAGCAAGCTCTGGCACCAGCTGCATAGCTTGTTCGCCTTTGCCGAGGAGCAGGACTTCCCGCGCCGCGAAGTGGCGGATGCGCTGCACCCATCCGCACAGCCCAGCACCTGTTTGTCGGTGTATGCCAAGACCCTGCTGGCCTGCCATGTGCGCCCGTTCGAACTGACGCGCGGGCAATTGCAACTGCTGGATCGCTGGCTGACGCAATGGCGCGACGTATTCAGCGTCGAGCACCAGTACGCGGCCAGCAAGGAAGACGCGCCGCCGCTGGCCGTCGACCTGGCGAGCGACCAAGGCTTGCAGGCCGCGCAATTCGTCCGCCCTGGGTCAAGCGTGCGCTACCTGCCGATGGTGCCGCTGAGCAAATTGCTGCGCGTGAAAACCATCCTGTTGCAGCAAGGGCAATCGGCCGAACAGCTCGAGCTGGGGCCGGAGTGCAGCTCGTCCGATTGCGCGGAATTCCTCAACCTGCTGCACCGCTACTGCTGCGAGCCGGCCGAACAGCGTAAATCCGAACGCCACACCGTCGCCAGTTCGGCGGAGCTGTGCTTCGGCATCGAAGCAATTTACGCGCACATCGCACACAAGCCGTTCAAGGCGCCGCGGCGCAAACCGGGCGACGACAGCGCGATCTACAAACAGATCGTGGCCTTTGGCGAGGTGCTGTCCGACACCGACCGTTTCAATGCCGCCGAAATGGGTTTCGCGCTGGAGCAATGGCAGATCGAAAACGAAAGCCTGCTCGGCTCGCGCGTCGTGCGCGTTGTCTCTGCCGGAGGACGTGTCGGTGTGCACCACCTGGTTGCGCTCAAGCCGAGCGATGCATCGGCCTTCATCATCGGGCGAACCAGTTGGCTGGTCGTCACGCAGAGCGGCCAGTTGCGCATGGGCATCCAGTATTTCCCCGGTATCGCCGAACCCATCGCGATTCGCGAGCAAGGCCTCAATGCCAGCCTGGCCGACCGCACCGATGCCGCGCTGCTGCTGCCGGCGGTACCGGCGCTGAAAACCCCGCCCAGCCTGATCGTGCCGCGCGAATTTTTCCATGCCAACCATCTGGCGGAGATCACCCACCTCGACGGCAAGACCGAGACCGTCAAAATGGGCTTCAGCGTGGACAAGGGCGGCGACTACGAGCGCATCAGTTTCGCCCCGGCATAGCCACAGGCCTTTGCTGCGAATACGCATTAGCCCACCACTTCCCTTCGCGGTTGTAACCAGCCACTTGCACGGCTTTATCGTGCTTAGTGGATTGGCTAGTAGTTTCATCAAAACCGCTCCTACGACAACCACCGCCCCCCTGTAGGAGCGAATTTATTCGCGAATACGCGCTACGCCCCCACAATCATGCGCCCCTACGCGAGCACGCGTTGCAGGGGGAAAATGATGCCGAAGGTACTGCCTTCGCCTTCCTGGCTGACGACATGCAACTGCGCCTGGTGGCGATTGACAATGTGTTTGACGATGGCGAGGCCGAGGCCGGTACCGCCGGTTTCACGGGAGCGGCTGCGGTCCACGCGGTAGAAGCGCTCGGTCAGGCGCGGGATGTGTTCAGGCGCAATGCCGATACCGCTGTCCTTCACGCTGAATACCGCGCGCCCGTCGGGCTGCACTTCCCAGTGCATCACGATCTCGCCGTCCTTGGGCGTGTAACGCACCGCGTTCGAAACCAGGTTGCCGAATGCACTGCGCAACTCGGCGGTGTTGCCCTGCAAGCGCGCGGAGCTGGCAATCTCCAGTCTGATCTTGTGCTGCCCGGCGCTCAGCGCCAGACCGTCCCGGTGCAGCGACTCCAGCAGGGCCGGCACATCCACCTCCTCTTCCACGAGCAGGTTCTGCGAATTCTCCAGGCGCGACAGCGTCAGCAAGTCATCCACCAGCGTTTCCATGCGCCGCGTCTGTTCGCCCATCAACTGCAACGCGCGACGCGCCATGTCGTTTTCCAGTTTCGGCATGTCCTGCAACGTCTCGACAAACCCGTTCACCACGGTCAGCGGCGTGCGCAGTTCATGCGAAACGTTGGCGACGAAATCGCGCCGCATGGTTTCGATGCGCTCGAAATGTGTAATGTCGCGGCTGATCAGCAGCTTCTTGTTTTCGCCGTACGACACCACCTTGATCGACAGCACCAGTTCGCCCTGGCGGGTGCCGCGCAGGATCAGCGGGTCGTTGAACACGTCCCGCGCCAGGTATTGCACGAATTCGGGCTGGCGCGCCAGGTAGGTGATTTGCTGGCCGACGTCGCGCTTGCTGTCCAGACCGAAATGCATCTCCGCCAGCGGGTTGCACCATTCGATGTGGCCGGCCTCATCCAGGATCACCACGCCCTCGGGCAGGGCCGAGGTGGCCTGCTCGATCTGGTGCAGCGCCGCACGGTGGTGCTCCTGATCCTCGCGCTGCTTGCGCATCATTTTGTTCAGGCGCGAAAACACTTCGTCCCACAACCCCGATGCATCCGGCACTGGCGTCGTCTCCGGGTGCATGGCCCAGCGCTCCAGCGCCGCCAGTTGGCGCAGGTGGCCAAGGTAGCGTAACAGGATGACGACACTGAAAAACACGGCCCCGGTCAGCGCATTGAAGATGGCCCACAGCGCCAGTGCCAGCACCAGCATCATGACCGGAAAAAATGAGGCTCTCTGCCAGAAATCCACACTGCATTACCTGAAAAAATGAACCGGCATTATACGGTGCGCGTATTGCACGGCAATGAACTTTCTCGCCCGGTTCTATGCATATAACCAATCGGAAGTTCATAAAGCGCTGCGGCTTGGTTAGACTTGCACCATTGAGAACCCGCCCTGAGGAGAGAAGCATGCCCGCACTGTTTGCCAACAATTCGCTGTCCGTCGGCCACACCCCGCTCATCAAGCTGAACCGCGTCGCTGACGGTGCGAAGGCCACCATCCTAGCCAAGATCGAAGGCCGCAACCCGGCCTACTCGGTGAAAGACCGCATCGGCGTGGCGTTGATCGATGATGCCGAGAAACGCGGCCTGCTCGGCCCCGGCAAGGAGATTGTCGAGCCGACCAGCGGCAACACCGGCATTGCGCTGGCCTTCGTGGCGGCGGCGCGCGGCATTCCGCTGACGCTGACGATGCCAGAAACCATGAGCCTGGAACGGCGCAAGCTGCTGGTCGCTTACGGCGCGAAACTGGTACGGACCGAAGGCGCCAAGGGCATGAGCGGTGCCGTGGCCAAGGCGAAGGAGATCGCTGCGTCCGACGCCAAATACGTGCTGCTGCAACAGTTCGAAAATCCGGCCAACCCGGCCATCCACGAAGCCACCACCGGACCGGAAATCTGGCACGATACCGACGGCAAGGTCGATATTTTCGTGGCGGGCGTGGGCACCGGGGGGACGATCACCGGCGTGTCGCGTTATATCAAAAAGACCCAAGGCAAGGCGATCAGGTCGGTCGCGGTGGAACCCTCCTCCAGTCCCATCCTGACGCAGCAGCGCGCGGGACAGGAACTCAAGCCGGCGCCGCACAAAATCCAGGGTATTGGCGCGGGCTTCATTCCCGGCGCGCTGGACTTGTCGCTGGTGGATGACATCGAGCAAGTCACGAATGAGGATGCCGTGCTGTACGCCCGCCGCCTGGCGCGTGAGGAGGGCATCATCTCCGGCATCTCCAGCGGGGCGGCGGTGGCGGCTGCGGTGCGGCTGGCGCAGAAGGTGGAAAACGCGGGCAAGACCATCGTTGTGATTCTGCCGGATTCCGGCGAGCGTTACCTGAGCTCAATCCTGTTCGAAGGCATGTTCGACGCCGCCGGCCTGGCGCTCTGATACCGGTAACACGCTAAAAACCGCGCCAGTACAGGCTGGCGCGTCCCCTGTACTTTTTTTTTGTATGGTTTATGCTACGCACCCCGCGCAGTTAGCGCCGTTCGCACAGCGAGATGAATAGCATAGATCCACTCACCGGGCTTCTGGATCGTTTTGGTTGCCTGCAAACCGCCCAGCAATTTGCCGTCCGGTCCACCGCGCACGAGCAGGCCTTCGCGGCCATCTGGCTGGACCTGGATCGTTTCAAGCAAATCAACGAATCGTTTGGTCATCAGGGCGGCGACCATATGCTGAAGGATGTCGCCCGGCGTTTCCGCACCCGCATCAGCGGACGCGCCGAAGCCAGCCGCATGAGCGGCGACGAGTTTGTATTCCTGGTGCCGAGCTGCGACCGCGGCCGCGCACAGCAAATCGCCGCGGAACTATCTCACACCGTGGAGGAGCCCTATACGGTGGGCGACCTTACCTTGCGCCCCACCGCCAGCATTGGCATTGCCATCCACGAATATGGCGAGGATTCGCTGAAACTGCTGGAGCGTGCCGATCGCGCCATGCATGCAGCGAAGGCCAAGGGCGGCAACAACATCGTATTTTCGGGCGATGAGCCGATTCCCGGTCGCCTGGGCATCACGCTCGCCCGCGAAGAACTGGTGATCGAAAACATCCTGCACACGGCGCTGGAGACCGGCGGCCTGTCCTTGCACTACCAGCCCATCATTGCCGCCGACGGCAGGATCGAGGCTGTGGAAGCGCTGATGCGCTGTAACCTGGACGGCGAAAACATCCCGCCGGGGAAATTCATCCCGGTGGCGGAAAAAACCGGCTTGGTCATCCGTCTCGGCGAATGGAGCCTGCTGCAGGGCGCGACCCACGCGCGCATGCTGCAGGAAGCTGGCTACCAGACCAAGGTAGCGGTCAATGTTTCGCGCGCCCAGCTCGTTTCCCCGAAGTTCACGCAAGCGCTGCATGCGGCGCTGATCTGCTCCAACGTCAAGCCCGAACTGCTGGAACTGGAATTGACCGAGTCGCTATTCATGGATGTATCTGACGTGGTGCAGCGCAACCTGAAAAGTGCGCTGGCTGCCGGCGTCAGCCTGGCTATCGACGATTTCGGCACCGGCTACTCGTGCCTGGCCAACCTGAAAGACATCCAGGCCAAAAAGCTCAAGCTGGACCGCGCGTTTGTCAACGCATTGCCGGAAGACCAGCGCGCCTATTCGGTAGTCAAGGCGATGACCCAGCTCGGCCATGAGCTTGGCATGACCATCGTGGCCGAGGGCTGCGAACGCAAGGAGGAGATAGATGCACTGCTGGATGCTGGCGTGGACGCCATCCAGGGTTTCTATTTCGCCAAGCCAATGCCGGGGGAGACACTGCTGTCCTGGATCAAGACAAGGAACGACTCAAAATGAATGCACTCGCACAAGACACCGGCAAATCGGCAGTAGACGAGATGCTGGCGCGCTCGATCATCGATATCGGCATCCCGCCCTGCCCGGCCATCCTGGACCGCTTCATTGCCGAAACCCGCAAGGACGAACCCGATCTCAAGCGTCTGGCCACCATCATCAGCACGGATGTCAGCCTGTCGGCCAGCCTCATCAAAACCGCAAACTCGCCTTATTTCGGCATGCGCCAGCGCGTTCGCTCTGCCAACGAAGCATTAACCGTGCTGGGACTGAACGCTGCCAGCCGCGCGATTGCCGGCATCATTCTGCGCAACTCTTTCCCGCATGTGCCCAACCTGGAGCGCTTCTGGGACGCCTCGGCGCGCATCGCGCGCGTTTCCGGCTGGCTGGCCCAGCAATTCGAGCTCAAGCTGCAACCCGAGGATGCCTACACTTACGGGCTGTTCCGCGATTGCGGCATCCCGGTACTGCTTGGCCGTTTCCCGGTCTACACCTCGATTCTTGCTTCTGCAAACCAGGATGCGGTACGCAGTTTTACCGCGATTGAAGAAGAAACACTGCCGAGCAACCATGCGATTGTCGGCTGCCTGCTGGCGCAAAGCTGGTGGCTGCCGGAAGAAATCTGCCTCGCCATCCGCAATCACCATGACCTGGATGCCCTGACGTCTGAAACCTCCTCGCTGCCTGTCATGAGCCGCAGGCTGGTCGCCACGGCACAACTTTCGGAACATATCATCCAGCGCCAGCTCGGGCTCAGCCGCACCCAGGAGTGGATCAAGCTGGGCCAGGCATGCATGGACATCCTCGGCATCGGCGAGGAGTCCCTGGAAACGCTGTATGAAGAAGCCGATCAGATTGCAGCCGCCGACGAGTAGAGCTGCCTTGCTCTTCATGTAACTCGCGTTATGCCGCTCCAGCCCCTTGCCCCGGAGTTCACTGAACCAGATTATCTGGAGCAGACACTGCGCCGCGACGGCTTTGGCGTTTTGTCACCGCAAGGACTGTCGACACTGATCGCAACCCCGCTATCTGAGCTGGACGCGCTGAAACCCGGCTGGGATGATCTTCCTCTTGATGCCTTCCTGAAAGACGGCGGCAGCTACCGCCGGCGCCGCCATTCCTGCTTCATCATCACCGCGCAGGAAATACTGCAGGTGCCGCACCGCGCCCACTACCAGCCGCTGGAGTACAACGCGCTGCACGGCGGCATGCTGCGCATGTTTGAACCGCTTAGCAGCGAATTTTCATCCAGCCCGCCATTCCGCAACCTGCTGCTGGCATTGGCCCGGCTCTGCTCACGCATCAAGGAAACTCCACGCTGGCATGTCGAAGCCCACCAGTTCCGCATCGACACCCGCAACGGGATCGGGCGTCCCACGCCGGAAGGCGCACACCGCGACGGAGTCGATTTTGTCGCCATCCTGTTTGCCGGCCGCCATCACGTCAGGGGCGGCGAGAGCCGCGTATTCGCCGCCACAGGCCGGCATGGGCAGCGCTTCACACTGACCGAGCCCTGGACCTTGCTGCTACTGGATGACCAGCGCGTCATCCATGAGTCCACCCCGATCCAGCCGGACGCACTGGACGGCTACCGCGATACGCTGGTACTGACCTATCGCGCCGACGGCTTCCTCGCCCCGCCACCGCAGGCTGACAGCTCTCAGGCGCGCGAAAACCGGTAGCCGCTGCCACGCACGGTTTGCACCATGCGATCAAAGCCGCTGGACTCGAGCGCCTGGCGCAGGCGACGGATGTGCACGTCAACCGTGCGTTCCTCCACAAACACATGGTCTCCCCACACCTGGTCCAATAACTGGGAACGCGTATAAACGCGCTCTGCATGCGTCATGAAGAAGTGCAGCAAACGAAACTCAGTTGGCCCCAGGTCGACATTCTGGCCGTTGGCCATCACGCGATGGGTAACCGGCGACAACTCAAGCCCTTCCACACGCACCAGCTCATCGCTCATCTGAGGCGCACGGCGGCGCAGAACGGCACGAATGCGCGCCATCAATTCGCGCGGCGAAAACGGTTTGGTAATGTAATCATCGGCGCCGGACTCCAGGCCGAGCACCTTATCGCGTTCATCAGTGCGCGCAGTCAGCATGATGATCGGGATATTGTGGGTGCGCTGGTCGGCACGCAGGCGCCGGGCCAGTTCCACACCGGACATGCCAGGCAGCATCCAGTCCAGCAGGATCAAATCCGGCAACGCCCGGTTGATCAAGCCCAGGGCCGCATTGGCGTCACTGGCAGGAATCGCACGAAAACCGCACTGTGTGACGTTGAACGTCAGCAACTCTTGAATTGCCGGCTCGTCTTCCACCAGCAGGATATTGGCTGTCATTTAAATCTCCATGAACTGTGAACGATTGCATCCAAGTTGCGATGGTATTGAAGAATTGTGACAGCAACATGACAAAAAACCGCGTCACTCACGCCGGATTTCATGCGGATGCGTTGCCACATGCTCGGTCTGGCTGGCTGCGTGATGATGCAGGTAAGCGTGCTCCGGTTCCTGCGGCAGCGGCTTCCCGATCATATTCGGCAGCAGCGAGCCCGCCACCATGCCGCAGATGCTCATCATCAGGCCGATCAATTGCGGCGGCCAGACGCTGTCCCCGTTGAACACCTCCATCAGCAGCCAGCTTGCCAGCCCCAATACGATCGCCAGCAACGCCCCCTGGTTGTTCGCGCGTTTCCAGTACAGGCCGAACGCCAACGGGACAAACGCCGCAACCAGCGTCACCTTGTAGGCATTTTCCACCATGCGGAAAATGCTGACCTCGGCATGCATCGCAACAAACAGCACCAGCAGCCCGAAGCCGACCAGCACAATCCGCATGGCCAGCAGGAACTGGCGATCCGTCATGTTTTTCAGCATGAAGTGCTTGAGGATGTTTTCGGTGAAGGTGACGGAGGGGGCCAGCAACGTGGCCGAGGAGCAGCTCATGATGGCGGACAGCAAGGCACCGAAAAAGATCACCTGCGCGAAAACCGGGGTGTGGTTGAGAATCAGGGTGGGCAGAATCAGTTGCGGATCCTTGTCGAGCAGACTGGAAAACACTGCCGGATCAATCAGGGTTGCGGAATACGCCAGGAACATCGGCACAAACGCAAACATGAAATACAACCCGCCGCCGAGTACCGAGCCGCTCACCGCAATGCGTTCCGTCTTGGCCGAAGTGATGCGCTGGAATACGTCCTGCTGCGGGATCGAGCCCAGCATCATGGTGACCCAGGCCCCGAGGAACGGCACCCATTGCGTGTAGTCCCCATGCGGGAAGAAATCCAGCTTGCCGGCCGCCTGCGCATGGGCGACCACGGTGCCGACGCCGCCGGTCTGTCCGCTGATCAGGTATGCGATAAACAACATGCCGGCCATGATTACCGTCATCTGCACAATGTCCAGCAGAGCCACCGACCACATGCCGCCGAACATGGTGTAGGTCAGCACGATGGAGGCTCCGATCATCATGCCCGCTTCGCGGCTGACCCCGCCGTCTGTCACCACATTGAAGACCAGCCCCAACGCCATGATCTGCGCCGACACCCAGCCGAGGTAGGAGATCACGATGCAGATGCTGGTAATCAGTTCGACAGTCCGGCTGTAGCGCATGCGGTAGTAATCGCCAATGGTCAGCAGGTTCATGCGATACAGCTTGTTCGCGAAGAACAGCCCTGCAAGAATCAGGCACAGGCTTGCCCCGAACGGGTCCGCCACCACACCGTGCAGGCCTTCCTGCACGAAGGTTGCCGAAATGCCCAGCACGGTCTCCGCGCCGAACCAGGTGGCGAACACCGTCGCGGTCACCATCGGCAGCGGCAGATGGCGTCCTGCAACGGCAAAATCCTTGGTGTTATGCACGCGCGTGGCGGCATACAAACCGATCGATACGGACAGCAGCAGATAGATAACGATGAACCAGATCAGCATCTCGAAAACTCGCGCGCTCGCAATGATATTTTCAAATTGTAAATCATGAGCCTGGGCTGCTGCGAAAATTCAGCCCTTATTTGGCGAACAGGATTTCCAGCCTGATGATGAATTGGGCGTTCAATTGATAGTTGTTTACCCGGGGATAGTGGAGCTGCGGGCTCAATTCGAGAAACATCCAGTCACGGTGTATACGCTGGCGATGCAGCATCAAAACCACATATTCGGCCACCTGGGCCTGAGGCTTGGTCACCCCTATCACGCTCGCCTGATACAAACGGGAGACACTTTCATTCAGCGTTTGATACAACGAAAAATCCTGCCGCAAATCGAAATTCTGCGTATCGTGCAACCAGGTTGCCCCGCTGGTGGCACGAAACAGCAACGGATCGCTGATCTTGTAGTCCGCGTCGAATTGCGTGCTTTCCCCTGCCCCCACCGTATTGAACCAGAACAGTGACTCGGTCAGCTTGAGCTGGGTGATCCCGGCGGGGTACAGGTAACTGAACCGGGTACGCACAAACGGATCCAGCCCGGTCTGGTTCAGTTTCATCACATCGGTTGCGTTAACCAGTTTCAACCCGGTATCGGCACTGGCCCGCCAGGCACTGTCCTCCCGGTTTTCAAAACGCAATGCGGCGCCGTAACTGTCCGGTGTGGCAACCTCATTGAACAGCGTCCCCCTGCCCTGCTGCACGATCCCGCCGGCACCAGCCCCCTGCAGGTTTCTATCCGGGTTGGTTTCCAGCAAAAGGTGCACGCGCTCCAGCCACTGGTGCAGACGATCCTGGGTGCCGGGCAAATGCAGTTTGGCGCGGAAGGAAGGCACAAAACTGCCTGAAGAATTACTCTCATACAGGCGCGTCAGGTCGAACTGCAGCACGCTTTTATTGCTTTCCTGGAAGCTGCGGTCATTCCCGAAAAAGTCGTCGACGCCGCTGGCAAGATCCACGAATTTAGATGACAGGTACTCATGGGGCAGATCGATGAACCTGTCGAAGAATCCAGGCAACTGTGCATTTCGCGACGCAGCGGGAGGCTGGTCGCCGGCGCAGGCTGCGGTTGAAAAAGCGCCACTGACGCTTGCCAATATCAGCAATAACCGCAGGCAAACTGCCATACAGGCCTGTTTCGTTGAAGGAGATAGACTCATCGGATGCGGATAATGCAGCGAGTTTGTACCGAGCGCAACTTTTCGACGGGCAACAAAAAAGCCCCAGAGGGGCTATTTTGTTGGTCCGAGCCGACGAAACCGGCTTACAGTTCCTTGGCGTGCGTTGCCAAGTACTTGGCAACACCTTCCGGAGAAGCATCCATGCCGGCCTTGCCCTTGTTCCAACCGGCCGGGCACACTTCGCCATGCTCTTCGGTAAACTGCAACGCATCAACCATGCGCAGCATTTCATCGATATTGCGCCCCAGCGGCAGGTCGTTCACAACCTGGTGGCGAACCACACCGGCCTGGTCAATCAGGAACGAACCGCGGAAAGCCACACCGCCGGCAGACTCCACATCATAGGCTTTGCAAATCTCATGCTTCACGTCTGCAACCAGGGTATACCCGACATTGCCGATGCCGCCCTTGTCAACCGGCGTATTCTTCCAGGCCAAGTGGGTAAACTGCGAGTCGATTGAAACACCAATCACTTCAACATTACGCTTCTTGAATTCGTCCAGGCGGTGATTGAAAGCGATCAGCTCGGATGGACACACAAAAGTGAAGTCCAGCGGGTAGAAAAAAATGACGGCATATTTGCCCTTGATAACTTTGGACAGGGTGACGTCGGTAATTTCATTATTTCCAAGTACCGCAGTTGCAGTGAAATCGGGTGCTGCCTTGCCTACTAGAACGGCCATGATAGTCTCCTTGTGGGTGATTTTGTTGACTGAAATGCTTGGGTATGGAATTTAGCGAGACTGGCAAGCCCTGTCAACCGAAAATCCGCGACATCACTACTGCTCCAGCAGCATGCCATGAAACTGGATGCGGTGGAGTTGCGCATAAACGCCTTCCGCAGCCAGCAATTCCGGGTGCGTTCCCATCTCGACAATCCTGCCCTTCTGCATGACGACGATGCGGTCGGCTTTTTCAATCGTCGAAAGCCGGTGTGCAATCACCAGCGTGGTACGCCCCTGCATCAAGGTTTCCAACGCTGCCTGTACATGCCGCTCCGATTCACTGTCCAGCGCCGAAGTTGCCTCATCCAAAATCAGTACCGGTGCATCCTTCAGAATCGCGCGGGCAATCGCAAGGCGCTGCCGCTGGCCTCCGGAAAGACGCACGCCTTTTTCCCCGACCAGCGTATTCAACCCTTCCGGCAATTCTCGGATGAACTCCATGGCGTGCGCCGCCTCTGCTGCCGCGATGATTTCCGCTTCGGGAACTTCGCGCATTTGCCCGTATGAGATATTGGCCGCAATCGTATCGTTGAACAGCACCACCTCCTGGCTCACCAGCGCAATATTGGCGCGCAGGCTGGCCAGCGTCAGATCGGCCAGGTCATGCCCGTCCAGCAGGATGCGCCCGCTGGTCGGCGAATAAAACCGCGGCACCAGATTCGCCAGCGTACTCTTGCCGCTGCCGGAGGCCCCCACCAGGGCGACAGACTGGCCCGCAGGAATATCCAGGCTGACATCGGATAGCGCATAACGGTCGTCGGAATGATAGGAAAGACTGACATGCTCAAAAACCAGGTTACCCTTGGCGCGAGCAATTACCTGCTTGCCATGATCCTGCTCGCTCGGCGTGTCGACCAGCTCAAACACGCTCTCCGCCGCCGCCAGGCCGCGTTGCATGAACTCATTCACGCTGGTTATGCGCTTGAGTGGCGCGGTCAGCATCAACATCGCGGTAACAAACGACAGGAATCCGCCGACGGTCGAAGTGTCGCTCTTCGCTTGTCCAATCGCCAGGTAAATCACCATCGACAAGGCAATGGCCGCCACCATCTGCACGATCGGCACATTCGCCAGCGCTGCAACTGCCTGCCGCATCAGGTGACGGCGCACCAGGTTGATCTCATCATAAAAACGCTTCTGTTCGTACTCCTGGCCGCCAAACAGCTTGACCACCTTGTGCGCGGTAATGGTCTCTTCGATCACCTGGGTGATGCTGCCCATCACACGCTGCATGTCGCGGCTGGAACTGCGCAAACGCTTGTTGATGGTGCTGATCACCAGGGCAACGATCGGTGCAACGATCAGCGACAGCATGGTCAGCTTCCAGTCCAGATAGAACAGCCAGCCCAGCAGGCCGATGATGATGATCGTATCGCGGATGGTAATCGTCACGACAGATGTCGCCGCAGCAGTGACATTCATCACGTCATAGGTCAGTTTCGAAATCAGCGTTCCCGTGGCATGGTCATCGTAATAGTGCGTTGGCAGTGCCAACAGCTTGCGGAACATTTCTCCGCGCAAATCCATCACCAGCTTGTTGCCCACCCAGTGAATCGCATATGAGCCGACAAACCCGGCGATCCCGCGCACGAAAAAGATTGCGAGAATGAGCACGGGTGCCCAGCGCATCACCAGA
Organism: Pseudomonadota bacterium; assembly: GCA_021848465.1. GTDB lineage: Bacteria > Pseudomonadota > Gammaproteobacteria > Burkholderiales > Gallionellaceae > JAJZUP01. The sequence continues at coordinate 846,269 of JAJZUP010000001.1, read as the reverse complement.
TCGTCCTTGTGCACAAAGGTGCCATCAAGAAACGGCTTCAACAATGCCGGGAGTAGCGGCTCGGTCGCCGCCGAAATTGCCATGCCGACGATGGAAACGGCAAATGCATGCCAATATGGAACTACATAGCGGAGCAGCCGCGCATAAAGCTTGAGGGTCGTTTTCATGGGGGCGCACTTTATCAGAAATGCGTCCTTCCCGCCCGCCCCGCAGGCATGCCGATGCCGGAAACTGGACAGTCCATCCCGGCACTGTTAGTCTGGCCCTGCCTGTAATTTCCCCCGTATGCAATGCTGAACGAACTGCGTTTATTTTTTACCGCCGTCCAATTCTTCACCCGCCTCCCGGTTCCGGCCTGGGTCGGCCATTCCTCACACCAGCTTGAGCAATCGTCGCGCTATCTGCCGCTGGTTGGCATGCTGGTCGGCCTCGGCGCCGTTGCCGTCTTATGGCTCGGCACATTGCTGCTGCCATTGCCGCTGGCGATAGCACTAAGCATGGCCGCCAGCATCCTGATGACCGGTGCATTCCACGAAGACGGTCTGAGCGACTATGCCGACGGCATGGGGGGTGGCCACAGCCGCGAAAAAATACTGGCCATCATGAAGGACTCCCGTGTCGGCGCCTACGGCGTCATCGCACTGATCATTGTCCTGTTGCTGAAATACCAATCGCTCCAGGCGATAGGAGCCTCGCACGGGCTATGGCTGCTGTGCGCCGCTCTCGTCAGTGCGCACAGCTTCAGCCGCTTGCTGGCTGCCAGCCTGATCCGGACGCAGGACTATGTCCGCAATGATGACAGCGCTCGCGCCCGTCCCGCCGCCCTGCGAATGAGCCTGGGCAGTTTTGTGATTGCGGCACTCACTGGTTTCGCCTCGCTTCTTTTCCTGTCGGAAGCCGGCGCATCGCCTGCGGCGATTGCCGGCGCAGCAAGCGCAGCGCTGCTGGCGCGTGCCTGGCTCGCCCGGCACCTGAAACAGCGGCTGGGCGGCTATACCGGGGACTGTCTCGGGGCCGTCCAGCAACTCAGCGAGATTGCCTTTTACCTTGGCCTGATTGCCTGCCTCTGATGAAAACCCTTTACCTAGTCAGACATACGACTCCGGCAGTCGCGCCCGGCATCTGTTATGGACAGCTGGATGTCGATGTGGCGGACAGCTTCGCTGCCGAGGCCGACCATGTCCTGAACACCCTGCCGCCGCCGCAGTTGATCCTCTCTTCGCCGCTATTGCGCACCCGCCGTCTGGCCGAACACCTGGCGCTGGCGCACAGTTGCGAGCTGCGCAGCGACGCGCGCCTGAAGGAAAAACATTTCGGCGTCTGGGAAGGAAAAGCCTGGGAACACATTGCGCGCGAGGAAATCGACGCCTGGGCGAACGACTTCATGGGGTACGCCGCTGCTGGAGGCGAGTCGGCTCAGCAACTGCTGCTGCGGATGCAAACGTTGCTGGATGACCTCGCGCAACTTCCGCAACAGCATGTCGCCCTGGTTACACATGCGGGAAGCATCCGCGCAATGCTGGCACTGCTGGGAAATATCGCGCTGGAGGAAATTGCGGATTGGGAGATCGGCTTCGGAACTGTAATCGGAGTCAGGCTATAAGCCGATCGCCTCGGCCGCAACACAACGCACCACCCTCATGGATAGTGCGTCATGCCGACGCCACTATTGGCAGCTCGGTTTATCAACCAGCTGGCCATTGCAGTTGGTCACCTGGTGCTGGAACCCGCTATACGAAGTGCTGGAAGTCATCCATGACCCGTCGATTTTCTGGCAGTTTGCTGTCAGCGTGGCATTCGCAATCGAGGCATTCTTGCATGTCCTGGCGAAAGACCCGGTCGCCCCGGTGCATACCAGGACACCGTTTACGTTGCTGATATTGCCGACACAGGTGGTCGCGAAAGGCAGTTCGGTCTTGTTCGGCTGACCGCTGAAGGTCTTGCAGGTGGCGCTCAGTGTCTCACCACTCACCACAATGTTCGAGCAGGTATCCTGGTAAGAACCCGGTGGGTTGCCGGCCTGGGCAGCGGACTGGAACGAAATTGCGGCAAGCATCGTAAACAGCACAGAAGTCATTTTTTTCAACATGGCGTATCCCTTTGATTAACGATTTTATTGATGGAAGCCAGACAGGATTGCGCCTGCCCAGCCCTTATCGCCCCAACCGGGAATCCACCCGGCCCGCGCGAGTTGAACTGAACACCACAACTTGCTGCCCTACCCGCAAGCGTCGCACCAATCCAACGCGGACCATTCTATTTTCAGCCTCTTGATCTGTGTCCTGCCAACCTGAACAGGTTACAGCCCGGCTGTTACCGCTACACCGCTGCCGCCATTTTTCGTGTGCCGACTCGGGATTCAAATCTTTTCCGATACCGCCGCCTCGGCAAACGTCGCCATGCCGTTGTGCAGCGCACACGCCAGCCGCAGCAAAGGCAGCGCCGTCGCCGCACCGCTCCCCTCCCCGAGGCGCATGCCGAGATCAAGCAGGGGGCGCGCCTCCAGTGCCTGCAACAGGCGCGCATGCCCCGGCTCGGCGGAACCGTGCGCGTAGATAAACCAGTCTGCACATTGCGGCGCGATGCGCACTGCCGTGAGCGCTGCCGCCGTGGTAATGAAGCCATCCACCAAAACCGGGAGTTCATGTTGTGCGCACGCGATGTAAGCACCGGTCAGCGCGGCAATCTCAAAGCCGCCCAGACGGCGCAGGGTTTCCAGCGCCGTAGTGCAATGCGGCGTATGCAGGGCCAGCGCGCGTTCCAGCACGCTGATCTTGTGTGACACCCCCGCCGGATCCAGGCCGGTACCCGGCCCCGCCAGCTCGCGCGGTGTGGCCTTGAGCAGCGCGCAGCCCAACGCAGCGGCAGCCGTAGTATTCGCAATCCCCATCTCTCCGCCGATATACACGTCCGCGCCGTCCGCCTTGGCGCGCAGCGCGCTGTCATGTCCGGCCTGCAGCGCCTGTTCGAGCTGGGCCTCCGTCATGGCCGCTTGCTGCGCAAAGTTGGCCGTGGCAGGTGCAATGATCTCGCGCACCACGCCGGGCAGTTCGCCGGGATCGTTGACCGTGCCGAGGTTCACCACCTCCAGTCGCGCCCCCTGCGTTTTCGCCAGCACACTGATGGCCGCGCCGCCGCGGGCAAAATTCTTCACCATCTCGCCCGTCACCGCCTGCGGGAACGCGGAAACATTTTCTGCCGCCACGCCGTGGTCGGCGGCAAAAATTGCAATCGCCACGCGCTCGACCACAGGCCGCTCCACGCCCTGCATCGCGGCCAGCCGCACCGCCAGGCTTTCAAGCTGCCCCAGCGCCCCGGGCGGTTTGGTCAATTGCCCCTGGCGCGCCAAGGCCGCCGCACGCGCATTTCCATCCAGTACAGCACAAGGCTGCATCAACCATTCCATCGCCATTTTCAATCCCCTTTCACCACCAGCGGCAACCCAGCCACCGTCAAAATCACGCGCTCGCACACGCCCCCCAACTGCTGGTGCAAACGCCCCGCCTCATCGCAATAGCGCCGCGACAATTCGCCTAGCGGCACCACCCCCATATTGGTTTCGTTGCTGACCAGGATAATCTGCCCCGACAGACCGGGCAGCGCCGCCAGCAAGCCATCCACTTCGCGCCGCAGCAAGGAGGCATCCTCTGCACACAATAATTGCGTCAGCCACAAGGTCAGACAATCCACCAGTACACAGCGCTGTGGCTGAGCCTGTTGCTGCAACACTTGCGCCAGGTTGTATCCGGCCTCAACCACTCGCCAGTGCGCAGGACGACGTAGCTGGTGCTGTGCAATGCGCAAGCGCATCTCCTCATCCAGCACTTGCGCGGTCGCGACATACACCACCTCCAGCCCGCTGGCGGCAGCATGCTGCTCGGCCAGGCGGCTCTTGCCGGAACGCACCCCGCCCAATATCAATTCACGCATTGCACTTCTCCACACCGAATAACCTACGCAACAAAGCAGTATCCAGATAACGCCCTACCGCATCCGCGAGCCTTTCGATATCGGCCTCGCAACGCGCACGATAATCCGGCGTCTGCACTTCCGTCAGTCCGGCCCATTTCAATAGACCATCGCAGGCGGCAGGCAAGTCGAACACGCCATGCAGGTAAGTCGCCAATATCTGCCCATCCGCCGAGACAGCACCGTCGGGTCCGTGCTCCAGCTGCAAGGCCGGATTCTCCAGAGCGCGCCCACTGGACACGCCAGCATGGATCTCGTAACCCGCCACCGGTGCATCGCACGACAACAAGCTGCCTCGCACATTGCGCAATTGTTTTTCCGCCGCCAGCGTGGTCTCCAGCTCCAGCAAGCTCAGCCCCGCGCTGCTGCCCTCCTCACCTTCGATGCCCAGCGGGTCGTGGATGTGCTGCCCCAGCATTTGCAGCCCGCCGCAGATGCCGATGAGTTTGCCGCCGTAGCGCAAGTGCCGCTTGATCGCGACATCCCAGCCGGCACGGCGCAAACTCTCCAGATCGCTGCGCACCGATTTACTGCCGGGCAGCACGATCAGGTCGGCCGCCGGCACCTGCTCGTCCAACCGTACGAAACTGAATTCGACTTGCGGGTGCATGCGCAAGGCATCGAAATCCGTGTGATTGCTGATATGCGGCAGGACAGGCACCACCACCCGCAATTTACCCGTAGCAGCGGCTGACAATGCTGCGGTACGCGGCACCGCATCCTCCGCTTCCAGATGCAGGTCGTGAAAATAGGGCAAGACGCCCAGCACCGGTTTGCCCGTGTGTTGCTGCAGCCAGTCCAGGCCGGGTTGCAGCAAGGCCAGATCACCGCGAAAACGGTTGATGACGAAGCCGACGACGCGCGCCTGTTCGCTTTCGCTCAGCAGCGCCAGCGTCCCCACCAGATGGGCGAACACGCCGCCACGGTCGATGTCTGCGATCAGGATGACAGGACAGTCGACCGCCTCGGCAAAGCCCATGTTGGCGATGTCACCCGCGCGCAGGTTGATCTCGGCCGGGCTGCCCGCGCCCTCCACCACGACTGCCTGATATTGCCCTGCCAGACGGGCATACGATTGCAGCACGGCATTGCGTGCTGTGGTCTTGTACTCGTGATAGGCCAGGGCTTCCATGTTGCCGATGGCGCCCCCCTGGATGATGACCTGCGCGCCGGTATCGCTGTTGGGTTTGAGCAGTACCGGGTTCATGTCGGTATGCGGCGCCAGCTTCGCCGCCTGTGCCTGCACTGCCTGCGCACGGCCGATTTCGCCGCCGTCCGACGTCACCGCGCTATTGAGTGCCATGTTCTGCGGCTTGAACGGCGCAACGTGTATGCCTTGCCGCACCAGCCAGCGGCACAGGGCCGCCACCAGCGTGCTTTTGCCCGCATCCGAGGTCGTGCCCTGCACCATCACGGTACGCGCCGTCATCTTTGCGCCTCGGCCAAAGTCCGGGACAGGCGTTGCCACTGCGCTTCGTCAGCAGGCAGACCGAAGCGCACACTGGCCGGTTGTTCGAACAAGCGGGTGAGTATTCCATGCTGTGCAAGCTGCTCATGGAGACGGGCCGCGTCATCCATGCGCACCCACTGGAACAGGGCGCAGCCCCCGGCGGGCAGCAGCCCTTGTTGCGTCAACACCTGCGCCAGTCGCACTGCGGCATCGGCCAGTGCCTGACGCGCGTGCAGCTGCCAGGCAACGTCGCGCAATGCTGTGGTGGCGACAAAACGCGCGGGGGCAGCGATTGGCCAGGGACCTTGCATTACCGCCAACGCATGCAATACCTGTGCTTCGGCCAACACGAAACCGACGCGCGCACCGGCCAGACCAAAGAATTTTCCGAGTGAGCGCAGCACGATCAAACCGGGAAGCGGGCAGGCCGATGCCAGACTCTGCTCCGGCGTCGCATCCATGAACGCTTCATCCACCACCAGCCAGCCGCCGCGTGCCGCGAGCTTCGCATGCAATGCCAGCAAGGCTTCGCGCGTGAACAGATGGCCGCTGGGATTGTTTGGATTGATGACGATCACCATCCGTACTTCATCGCCGGGCTCCAGCAGGGCCTCGGAGGGAAGCGAGATCACCTTGTGCCCATGCTGCTGCCAGGCATGAGCATGCTCGGCATAGGCGGGGGCAGCAACCGCCACCACACCGGGTTCGCGCAGGCGTGGCAACGACTGTATCGCGACCTGCGAACCGGCGACTGCCAGCACGCTGGAGGTACCATAGCAGGCTTGTGCGGCCGCATGCAGGTCGTCATCGTCCTGTGGCAGGCAGCGCCACATCTGCGGCGGAGTAGCTGGCACCGGCCAGCCTTGCGGATTGATACCGGTGGACAGATCCAGCCACTCCGCTTCAGGAATGCCGTAACGCCGCGCTGCAGCGCGCAGCCTGCCGCCATGTACCAGCATCGTGCCGCACTCAAGCATGCTGCATCCCCCCCGCCAACACAAACGCCGCCAGCAACCACAGGTAAAGCGTGCGCTGCACCAGTTGCACGGTACGGTGAATATCATGCCCGTCCACCTGCATGCCGCACCCCAGCACGGGCCGCTCGCTCAGTTCGCCGTGATAGACCGCAGCGCCCCCCAGCTTCACCTGCAAAGCACCTGCTCCGGCGGCCATTACCGGGCCGGCATTCGGGCTTTCCCAGCGCGGAGCCTGCTCACGCCAGCATTGCAGCGCGCTGCGCGTCTTGCCCACCAGGGCATAGCTCAAGGCGGTCAGACGCGCCGGAATGTAATTCAGCACATCGTCCAGCCGCGCCGCCGCCCAGCCGAATGCGTTGTAGCGCGCGTTGCGGTAACCCCACATCGCGTCCAGCGTGTTGCTCAAACGAAACAGCAATACGCCTGGCGCACCTGCGACCGCAAACCAGAACAGCGCACCGAAAATCGCATCGTTGCCATTCTCCAGCACCGATTCCACCGCGGCACGCGCCACGCTTTCCGTGTCCAGCTCGCGCGTATCGCGACTGACCATCATGCCGACAGCCTGTCGTGCAGCGGGCAGGTCATGTGCGGTGAGTGCTGCGGCCACCCGCTCGGCATGTTCGCGCAAACTGCGCGGGGCGATGGCGAAATACAGCACGACGACAGAAATGATCGCACCCAGCACAGGAATGGACTGCACCTGCCACAGGCAGAACGTCAGTGGCAGCAACAACAGCGCCACGGCCGCCACGCCACGCAGGTAGCGCACAGGATCGCTCGTCTGAACCTTGCCGTACAACAACCCCTCCACGCGCCGCGCCAGCCAGCCGAAGCCCACCAGCGGATGGAAGCGCTGCGGTTCGCCCAGCAGCTGATCCAGCGCCACAGCAAGCAGCATCAGCAGCGGAGTCAACCACAGAGACAGATCGGTCATGGTTATCATGGCCGGAACAGTTGCGCGACTGCCTCGGGGTTGGAGGGGAAATACAGATGGATATAGGAAGCCGTCAACCGGCTCTGCTGATACACCGCTTCGCTGCTTGCGCTGCCGTTCGGGCACACGCCTTTCGCGACCGGGGTGAGATCGCTTTGCATGCGCGAATAATGGAAGGTGTGCCCGCGCAGTTCGCCCTGCGGCAAAACCACTCGCTGCAACGCCAGCGCAGTCAGGCGCGACTGCATCACGGCTTCGCCAGCCAGAAGGCCCAGCATGTCGCTGCGCATTCCCTGCGCATCGGTGAGGGAACGCAACACGTACAGCATGCCGCCGCATTCGGCGACCACCGGCTTGCCCGCGGCATGATGCGCACGGATGGCTGACAGCATGCCGGTGTTATGCGCCAGTTGCGACAGATGCAACTCAGGGTAGCCGCCCGGCAGATACAGGCTGTCCACCTCAGGCAAGGCGGTGTCATGCAAAGGAGAGAAATACATCAGTCGCGCTCCGAGCGCTTCCAGCACATCCAGATTGGCGCGATACAAAAAGCAGAAGGCCGCATCACGGGCCACGCCGATCGTGACTCCGCGCAGGGCTGGCGACAACGCGGATTTTTCGGTAGTCGGCACTGGCGCAAAATCGACGGGCGACGGCAAAGCGGTATCCGCATGCTGGGCCCACCACCCGGCGGCCCGTGCGATGCGCTGCTCCATGTCCGGCAATTCTTCGGCCAGCAACAGCCCCAGATGACGTTCGGGAACGCTCAGCTCCGCTGCGCGCGGCAATGCGCCACAGAATCGTAAATCATCCGGCAGGCGCTCCCTGAGCATGGCGGCATGGCGCTCGCTCCCCACACGGTTGGCCACCACGCCATGGAACGGCAATTGTGCATCGAGGCGAGACAAGCCATATGCCAGCGCGGCAAAGGTTTGCGCCATGGCCCCGGCATCGATCACGGCCAGGACAGGGATGCCGAACAATTTGGCGAGATCGGCACTGCAAGGGTTGCCGTCGAACAGCCCCATCACGCCTTCGATCAGGATCAGGTCGGCCTCGGCCGCCGCGCGATACAGGCGCTCGCGGCAATCGGCCTCGCCGCCCATCCAGAGATCGAGCTGATACACCGGATGCCCGGATGCCTGCTCATGCAAGGTGGGGTCAATGAAATCCGGGCCGGTCTTGAACACCCGCACCCGACGCCCCTGGCTGCGATGGTAGGCCGCCAACGCGACCGTGATGGTGGTTTTGCCCTGCCCTGAAGCGGGCGCACTGATCAATACGGCGGGACACTGACGTGTGGCAGGGTTCACAGATCGATACCTGCCTGCGCAGCCACACCCGCGCGGAATGCGTGCTTCACATCGCGTATCTCGCTGACGGTGTCGGCCAGGTCGATCAGGCATTGCGGTGCAGCGCGCCCGGTGATGATGACGTGTTGCATCGGCGGACGCGCCAGAAGGTCGGCACACACTTGTTGTTCGTCCAGATAACCGTCCTTGAGCAGATAGGTCAGCTCATCCAGTACCACCAGGTGCAGGGAGGGGTCACGCAAAAAACCCTGGGCCACGGTCCATGCGTGGCGCGCGGTGGCGGTATCCGCCTCACGGTTCTGCGTCTCCCAGGTGAAGCCGCTCCCGACAACCTCCCATTGCACCCCCGTCTGGCGGGCAAAAAAAGCTTCCTCGCCGGTGTCGCGACGGCTTTTGACGAATTGCACGACTGCTGCCTGCAAGCCATAGCCCAAGGTGCGCGCGAGCGTCCCGAAGGCGGCGGTGCTTTTGCCTTTGCCATTACCGGTATGGATGACGACGATCCCGCGTTTATCCGTGGCACGGGCAATGGCCGCATCGACCACGGCCTTCTTGCGCGCCATGCGCTGCCGGTGGAGGGTTTCTTTATCCGGCATGCAACAGGCTAGCGCACTTCGTGCTGCATCCCGGCTGCGCGCTGGGAAAATACCGCATACAGCAATACCGCCGGCACAAGATAAGTGGCCGCGCCGCCCAGATAAGGCAGGTAATACTGCGCCACACGCCCGGCATATTCGGACATGCCGAGCGCGGCAAACTTGCCGGAGAACAGGTAGAACGACCCGCTTGAAAGCACGAACGCCACAGAGTTCGCCAGCCACGCCAATGCGGCAAAAATGCCCAGGCTGCGCAGGGTCTGCTGGTGGATGCTCGCATAGTAGCGCCCGGCATACCACAGCACGGCGTAGGTCGGGATCAGGAACCAGTATGCCGGAGTCACGCAGTAGTCACTGACCCCGAACTGGGTGATCGCCAGGTAGTCCAGCACGCCGGCTTCAATCAGCAAGATGCCGAACAGCACCGGGGATGCAACAAAAAAACCGGCCAGCAGGAAAACTGCCAGTGAAGCATCCGGTAGATGAAAGCTGTCGCCAAAATGGTGCATGCGGGTTGCCGCCATCAGGACGATCAGCCCCGCAGCCACGATTGCCGGACGGTATGACAGTGTTTTCATATTCTTTCTCCTTTGGTAATTGCGGCAGCCGGGCAAGGCCCGGCCCCGGTGCACTAGTTTTTCGACTGGTAATTCAGGGTCAAGTATACCCCGCGCCCAGGCTGGTTGAAGTACTGCGCCGTTTCGTACGGCTTGTCCAGCAGGTTATCGACCCGCCCCTGCAGCAGCCACTCCCGGGCCAGGCGGTATCCCGCCCGCACATCCAGCAGACCGTACCCGGGCAATTCCTTGCCCGGGGTATTCGCCAGATCATCGAAGCGCCGCCCTTCGGCATATAGCGACGTTGCCACGCGCCACGCGCCATATTCATGCGCCAGCTCGATACGTACGGCTTCGGTCGCCCGACGATTCAGCAATTTGCCGTTATTGGTGCCGGAAGTCTGGCGCGGGTCCTGCAGCGTCACGGTTGTATTCACCTCCGTGTCCGCCACCTGCGTGGCAAGCTGTCCTTCCATCCCGCTCAGGCGCGCCGAATCAATGTTAACCGGGTTGTAAGCGGCGTCGAACCCGATCAGGTCGGTGATGTCGGTCTGGTAGGCCGATACGGACCATTTGCCGATGCTGCCATGACCGGACAGGCCTGCTTCCATGCTGCGCGACAACTCCGGCCGCAAGGTGGCACTGCCGAACCCCGGGTAGTACAACTGGTTGAAGGTAGGCGCCTTGAATGCCGTACCATAGCTGGCCGTCATTCGCAGCGCATCGCTGAACACATATCCATAACCGATGCCGCTGGTATCGTGCCCGCCGAATTGCTGGTTGTTGTCGTGGCGCGCGCTGAGCTGGACTCTGTGCGCGCCAAAACTGCCCTGGTACTGGCCAAACACGCCATCGTCATCGCGCTTGGATTCGACATAAGCCGTCGTGCTATCGACAATATCGTTCTGGTAATCAAAGCCGGCAGTCACCAGCTGGTTTTCCGTAATGGCAACATCATTCTGCCAGGACGCCGTATCGCGACGGCTGTTGAAGCGGGATTTGAACGCGCTGTTCAGGTAGTTGTTTGCATCGTCCTGGCTGCTGCCCACATGCAGGCTGGTATTCCAGATGGCCGCCGGGGCATAGCGCAATGTACCGCCCACGACCTGCTGCACGCCAGAGGCTTCGTTCTGCGACGCACCGTCATACTGGGTGGTGCTGTTTGCGCGCAATACCTGCGCCTCTGCAACCAGCCCGTTGTCGAAACGGTAACCTCCATCCAACCCCAGCGATGTGTTGTGGTAACCGTCGTCGTCCGGCTGGATCGCAAAGCACCCGGCAGTCAGGCTGCCGCGACAAGCATTGAACCCGGTTGTGTTCTGCTGATTGACCTTGGCGCTGAACCAAGCTTGCTCGCCTCCCCTATTCAGTCGCGCGGCCGTGTTATAGGTGCCATAACTGCCAGCAGTAAAGCTCAGCGCAGTGGCGGAACCCGCCTTGTTGCCGCGCGTAAAAATCTGGATGACCCCGCCGATTGCATCTGATCCATACAGGCTGGCGCGCGGCCCGCGCACGATCTCGATGCGCTCAATCTGGGCCACCGGAATATCCTGGAAGGCTGCGGTACCGGTAGTCGCCGATCCCACTTTGACGCCATCCACCAGCACCAGCACATGATCGGCGTTGCTGCCGCGCAGGTACACCGACGTCACCTTGCCGGGACCGCCGTTATTGCTGAGGGTCAGCCCCTGCACGCCACGCAACACATCCGGCAGCGATTGGGCTTGCAGATGCTCGATATCCTGACGGTTGATGACTGTAACGGACGATAGTGCGGAGTCGGCGAACTGCGGCGTGCGCGTCGCCGTTACCACCACTTCGTCGATTGAATTGCTTGCGGCTTGCGCCGATTGGGTAACCGCACATAACAGCACGGCCACGAATTGCTTTTGCTTCATATGGTTTTCCTGAAAAAGCTCCAAGCGACCCCGTTGGAACATTGAGAAACAGGAAATACCGGAAAAGAGCACGGGCTACATGCCAAACGTAATGAGCCCCCGTGCGCCTCCCGCAGCACTTCCCAGCTTGCTTCATGGCCGGTATCCGGGCTCGCAAGTCTTGATTCCCCGCCTTCCCATGCTGGTGCACAGTGGCATTTCGGAGAACCCGCACTCACTTACCGTTGCGGGGGCAGCACAGGTTTTACACCTGTTTCCCGTTTAACTGTCTGGCTAACGAAAGACAGCACCTTGAAGTGCCGCAGATTATAGCAGAGCGCTTAACCTCTCCTTTAAAATACTTGCACAATATCGTGTTACCATTTGACCCATCAGGTTTTTTTAATCTATAGTGCCGATCATGCAAGGTGAACTCAATTTACTTGAACACAAACTCGCCCAGTTGGTACAACTGAATAAACGCATGCGCGCAGAAAATCATCTTTTGCGCCAGGAACTCGCGGAGGCGCAAAGTCATGCACGTCAAAGTGACGACAAGCTAAATGCCGCCAAGGTAAGGCTTGAGTCCATCATTGCAAAACTTCCAGACGAGAAAATATGAGCGCCAAACCCTCCGACGCACTCGACATCAAAATTCTTGATCGGGATTTCCGGGTTGCCTGCCCCCCTGATGAAAAAGCCGAATTGCTGGAGTCCGTCGCCTATCTGGACAAGCGCATGCGCGAAATTCGCGATGCCGGAAAAATCGCTTCTGCCGAACGCATTGCCATCATGGCCGCGCTCAACATCACGCACGAGTTCCTTACTACCCGACTGGGCAGCGGGGTTGATATAGCCGATTACAAGCGTAGAATGCAGGCCATGCAGGCAACTATCGATGAGGCGTTGGAGGATCAGGATAAGTTGTTCTAGTTTTGTCCCTGCGGTGTACGTCAGGCTCAATAATTTCTTTGAACCAATGAGCTAAATGCTTAGGTTGTGCCCCATACAATCACTGTTGTGAGCATTCCATGCGAATGCACCTGATGTGATCGGGAAACAACCCTCTTGAACCCAGGTTCAAGATACTTGGGTCAACGGCACAGGCGGGGGCTTTATTCAGTGCGATCTTGCGGGATCGCACTTTTCATTTGTAGGGGAAGTTCATGCGGTACTGGTTAATGAAATCCGAGCCAGCGGATGTCAGCATTGACGATCTCGCCACCATGCCGAACCAGAGCGTGGCCTGGTATGGCGTGCGCAATTACCAGGCGCGCAATTTCATGCGCAACCAGATGCTGGTAGGCGATGGCGTGCTGTTTTACCACTCCAACTGCAAGGAGCCGGGCATTGCCGGCATTGCCCGTGTCAGTGCACCTGCCTATCCCGATGCCACGCAGTTCGACCCGAACAGCAAATACTTCGATCCGAAAGCAACACAAGAGCAGCCACGCTGGTTCAACGTCGATGTGCAACTGGTGAAGAAAATCGCACTCATTTCCATCGCTGAACTGCGCAGCCATCCCGAACTCGCCAATATGCGCACCCTGCAGAAAGGCAACCGCCTTTCCATTACGCCGCTGGATCCGGCGGAGTGGGACTTCATTACCACCCGACTCGTACAGAAGTAATGGCGTGGCTGCTTGCCTACCTGCTGCTGGGTGCCATAGCCGGCTTCCTTGGCGGCATGTTCGGTATCGGTGGCGGCACGGTACTGGTTCCGGTGTTGCTGATGTTGTTCGAAGCACAGCATTTTCCGCCCGAACACGCCATGCACCTGGCGCTCGGCAGTGCCATGGCCGTCATCCTGTTTACTTCCATCGCCAGCATGTACAAACACCATCAACACGGTGCGGTGCAATGGCGCGCGGTAATGAGCATTACCCCTGGCATCCTGTTCGGCACTTTGCTCGGCACCTTGCTGGCCGCCAACGTATCGCCGGTTTTCCTGACCATTTTCTTCGCGCTGTTTCTGGGTTTCGCAGCCATGCAAATCCTGCTGGACGTCAAGCCGCATGCCGCACGCGAGCTGCCGGGATGGCGCGGGATGACCTTGATGGGAACAGTAACCGGCTGGGTCAGCACGCTGGTTTCGGTGGGCGGCGGAACCCTGACCGTACCATTCCTGATCTGGTGCAATGTGCCGATACGCCAGGCAATCGGCACCGCTGCCGCCATCGGTTTTCCGATTGCGCTGGGGGGCTCGATTGGCTACATCGCCACCGGTCTACACCACAGCAGCCTTCCGGACGCAACTCTGGGCTACGTCTTCCTGCCGGCATTATTCGGCTGCGCCAGCGCCAGTGTGGTAACCGCGCCGCTGGGTGCGAAAACCGCGCATCGCACCAACGTAGCCCTGCTGCGCAAGATATTCGCCTGGCTGCTGATCGGTCTGGCGGCGAAACTGCTCTGGAAAGTTATTGCCTGAAGTGATCGGGCGCCTAGAACGGATCGGCAAAAATTTCACTCATCGAAGCCCCGGCCAGAAATGCCTCCTGCCTGCCGGATTTGACCATCTCCGGATGACCGCACAGAAACACGCGCCAACCGGAAAGATCGGCCTGCCTTGCCAGCACGACATCCAGCACCATGCCGGAAGCATAGCCCTCCGGCACGGCGGACTCGGAAATACAGGGAACGTAGCTGAAATTTTCGTGCTTCTGCGCGAGAGTGCGCAATTCATCCACCAGATACAGCCCGCCGAAAGAAGTACTGCCGTGATACAGCACGATTTTGCCCGTATGCCCTTGCTGGAGCGCATCGCGGATAATTCCATACAGCGGAGCCAGTCCTGACCCGGTCCCGACCAGCAGGATATTTTGTGCCGGTTTGCCGGGCACATAGAAACATTCGCCCGCTGGCTCAGTGATCTGAACCTGGTCGCCGGGCTTGAGGTGCTCGAACATCCAGGGGCTTACCTGCCCACCGGGCACCTTGCGCACATGCAGGAACAACTCATCGTCCAGCTCAGGCACACTCGCCAGCGAATAGGAACGAACCGTATTTTCGTCCTTGAAGAAATTGATGAATTGCCCGGCACGATAATTGAAAGGATGCTGCGGTTTCAGGTGCACCCCGAGAATGTCGGCGCTCAGGTGTTTGACCCCGCTGACAAGCGCCGGCAATTTGTTCACTCCGTCTTCCATTGCAACTTCAATATCGTGCTCCGGATAGCACACGCAAGCCAGGAAATAGTTTTGCGCAATCTGGGTTTCTTTCAACCCGGTTTGCGCCCTGGCGGGTATCGAGCCGCTTGCCGCACGGGACAGGCACGTCTGGCACAACCCAGAATGACAGGAGGACGGGATATTGATCCCGTGTTCGGTAAGGCAATCGAGCACGGACAAATCTCCGCGCTCGATTGCCTGTCCGTCATAGATGACGCGAGACATAGGGGAATTATTTGCCCAGCACGTCTTTGCGAGTGCTTTCCGCGATTGCGGCCGCCTGAGCGATCAAATGACCGGGAACATTCAACTCTTTCAGGGTTGCACCCAGATTTTCCATTACCGCATCAAAATGGCTATCGTTCAAGCCGCGTGCAACCAGATGCGCATGACCTTTGCGCATATCCTCGCCGGTATAGTTGTTGGGGCCGCCCAATGCCATGGTCAGGAAGGCCTTCTGCTTGGCCGCCTGCCTCGCCATGTCAACACCATCGAAGAAGTGCTTGATGCGATCATCTTTCAGGACCTTGCGATAAAAAACATCCACTGCTGCATTCATTGCTGCTTCGCCACCAATTTCGTCATAAACGCTCATTGTCATTCCTTTCGTGTAATTTACATGCAACCGGCATAGCCCGGCGATTGTGCAACGCTGCGTCAGGATGTATATTCGGATCCACTGATATTTGGCCCCACTTCTTAACATGCATCCTTTTTACATCTTATTGTCCATCTGCTATCCTGTCAAGGACAGTCTGACCGCGAGGACTTGATATGCGCCTGACCCAATACACCGATTATTCACTCCGCGTCCTGATCTACCTGGCTTACAAGAAGGACGCTAATGTAACCATCAGCGAGCTGGCCGATTTTTACAATATTTCCCGCAACCATCTGGTCAAGGTGGTGCATAACCTTGGGCTGAACGGCTTCATCCAGACCATACGGGGCAAGAATGGCGGCCTCAGGCTGGCACACCCGGCGGACAAAATCATTGTCGGCGATGTCGTGCGTGCGATGGAGCCGGACTTCAACCTGCTGGAATGCTTCAACCCCGAAGAGGATCAATGCGTCATCACCCGTGCCTGCGCCTTGAAATCGGTACTATTCAATGCCCGGGATATTTTCCTGCAGGAACTGGACAAGTTCACCCTCGCGGACGCGATCAAGCCATCCGCAAAAAATTCCCCGGCATTCAAGACCATTCCAGTAGTGCACGGGTGAGTCAACCGAAAACCGGTCACGGAAATTTTTACAGCATTTTTATTCTTGGGCAGGAATAATCCTGCCGCATGCGCAAACAGCCCCCCCTCCAACTCGACGCCATCCCGCCCGGACAACCTGGCCTGACATCCAGAGCCGGATGGATTGTCGCGTGTTGCGGCCTGACCACGCTGCTCGCCTGGCCGTTGCGCGGCTTTCTAGAGCCCCCCAACATTGCCATGCTGTACCTGCTCGCAGTTGCCATTGTTGCAATACGGGCAGACAAGCTGGCCGCCATCATCGCTGCAATCCTGAGCACCGCCATGCTGGACTTTTTCTTCATCCACCCGGTGCTGTCGTTTTCGATAACCCATATGCAATACGCCATCACGCTGGCAGTGATGCTGACCGTTGCCCTGATTGTCGCCGACCTTGCAGCCCGGCTCAGGCTGCAGGCACTGGCTGCTACCCAGCGCGAACAGCTCTCGCAAGCCTTGTACCTGCTGGCCAGCCAGCTAGCCGGATCAACCAGTCTCCAGCAAGTCGCCGTCGTCACGCGTGAATACCTGCACGACAATCATCATTGTACCGGCATGCTGCTGATCCGTAACAACGAGTTGTTGCAACTGGTTGAAGCCGGACACCAGGAACTCTCGTCGCTGCAGATTGCCGCAGCCGAAACCGCCCTGCATATGTCGGAAACGCGGCACATGCGCGAAGCGGATCATCACTGGCTGTTTCTTCCATTACGCGGTGCAACTTATATACGCGGCATCCTGGCAATCGATTTTGGCCAGACGCCCCCGGCACATATCGAAACGCAAAAAAGCCTGTATGAAGCCATCGCGGCACTCATTGCGACATCAATCGAGCGCCTGCATTTTTTTGAAATAGCCCAGCACACCCAACTGCAAATCATGGATGAACGCCTGCGCAACACGCTGCTCTCCGCCATATCCCACGACATCCGCACACCGCTCACCATCCTGTATGGCATGGCCGACACCTTGACGCGCAGCAAGCTGCAAGACTCCGACCGCACGGTTGCAGAGGCCATCCGCGAGCAGGCGCGCCGCCTGAACAGCATCGTCAGCAATTTGCTGGACATGGCCAAGCTGCGCGCCGGAAACATTCAACTCGACCTGCAATGGCAGCCGGTCGAAGAAGTTATCGGATCAAGCATAAAACTGCTGGGCGACGCCTTGCAGCAACACCCGGTAAACGTCAGCATCGCGCCGGATTTCCCGCTGCTCAGATTCGATGCAGTATTGATCGAACGCGTACTTTGCAACCTGTTCGAAAACTCCGTCAAATATGCCTATCCCGATTCCCCGATTTATATCCGCGCCGACTTTCTGGGCAGCTTTGCCCGCATCTCCGTGTGGGACCGGGGCCCGGGATTTCCTCCGTATAAACTGGATGCCGTATTCGGCCTGTTCGAACGCGGCGACAACGAATCCAGCATCCAGGGTGCCGGTCTCGGGCTGGCGATTTGCCGCACGATTGTGGCAGCCCATGGCGGGGAAATCAGCGCACGCAATGACAACGGTGCGTGCATAAGCTTCACCTTGCCGCTGGGCAACCCACCTCACATTGAAACCGAAAGTGAAAATGAATAAATCCTCCCGCATATTGCTGATCGAAGATGAAGTCCAGATCCGCCGCTTTGTACGGCAGGCACTGGAAGAAGAGGGCTACAGCATCGTGGAAAGCGACACCATGCATAAGGCTCTGGAGCACCTTCAGGAGACCGCTCCCGCCATGATCATCCTGGACCTCGGACTGCCGGACGGAGACGGTGTCGACTTCATCCGCTCGGTACGCCTGCATACCGATATGCCGGTACTGGTGCTCTCGGCCCGCAGTAGCGAAGCGGAAAAAATCCATGCACTGGATAACGGCGCGGACGACTACCTGACCAAGCCGTTTGCGATCGGCGAGCTGCTGGCGCGGGTGCGCGCACTGCTGCGGCGTAACAAGACTGATGCGCCCAACCTGGAGGCCAGTTACCGCTTCGGCGAAATCGAGGTCGACCTGGCCCATCGCCAGGTTACGCGCAACAACGCCATTGTCCACCTCACCCCGATTGAGCATCGCCTGCTGCTGACCATGCTTTCCAATCCCGGCAAGGTGCTGACGTATCGCCATTTGCTGCGCGCGGTATGGGGTAACGCCCATGCCGAGAGCAACCATTACCTGCGCATCTATGTCGGCCGGCTGCGCCAGAAGCTCGAAGACGACACCACTCAACCGAAGCATTTCCTGACTGAAACCGGGATCGGCTACCGCTTCCAACCTTGACGAGCATTAATCCCATGAACCACGAGACCACAAAAAAATCCACTGGCATCCTGACCCTCGCCGCACTCGGCGTGGTGTACGGCGACATCGGCACCAGCCCGCTGTATGCCTTCAAGGAAGCATTCACCGGGGCACACGCACTCCCGCCCACGGAAACCAATATATTCGCGGCCCTGTCCGCGCTGTTCTGGGCCATGATGCTGATCATCTCCTTCAAATACGTGCTGGTCATGCTGCGCTACCACAACGACGGCGAAGGCGGCGTGCTGGCGCTCACCGCGCTGGCCAACCGCACCGCCCGCGGCGACGCACGCTGGAGACGCGGCATCGTCACCGCCGGCATTTTCGCCGCCGCCCTGTTCTACAGCGATGCACTGATCACCCCCGCCATCTCGGTGCTTTCCGCCGTCGAAGGCATCAGCATCGCCACCCCGGCACTGGACAACCTGATCCTTCCGGTCACCGCGGGCGTGCTGATCGGCCTGTTCCTGATCCAGCGACGCGGAACCAGCCGCATCGGACAGCTGTTCGGCCCGGTCACGCTCGTGTGGTTTATCACGCTGGCAATACTGGGCGCGCTCAGCATCGCCGAAACCCCGTCCGTGCTGAACGCACTCAGCCCGGCCTACGCAATACAGTTTGCCGTCGCGCACCCGGAAGGCATGTTCATGTTGCTGTCGGCGGTATTCCTGGCGCTGACCGGCGGTGAAGCGCTGTATGCCGACATGGGGCACTTCGGCGCCCGCCCGGTGCGGCTGGCTTGGTACGGCCTGGTGTGCCCGGCACTGCTGATCAATTACTTCGGCCAGGGCGCGCTGGTGTTGCGCTCGGCAGACGCAATACAAAACCCGTTTTACCTGCTGTCGCCGGGCTGGTTCCTGCTGCCGCTGGTCGCACTCGCCACTGCCGCCACCGTGATTGCCTCGCAGGCCACCATCACCGGCGCCTATTCGATCACATTGCAAGCCATGCGCATGGGTTACCTGCCGCGCCTGTTCATCCAGCACACCTCGGACTCGCAGCGCGGGCAAATCTACATCCCCGCCGTCAACTGGATGATGCTCGCCGGCGTGATCCTGCTGGTGATCGAATTCGGCTCATCGAGCGCGCTCGCCGCCGCTTACGGCATCGCCGTTTCCTGCACGATGATCATCACCACCCTGCTCACCCTGTTTGTGGCCAGCAAGCAGCCCGGACACATGCGCTCAGCTTTGCTGCTGGCACTGGTGGTTTTCGCACTGCTCGAAATGTTGTTCCTGTCCTCGAACCTGACCAAGGTCATGCATGGCGGCTGGATGCCGCTGGGGCTGGGGCTGCTGCTGTTCATCACGCTGTCCACCTGGAAACGCGGCAGCACCCTGGTTGCTGAGCAACGCCGCAAACTGGATATTCCGATGGACATTTTCATATCCGGCACCCAGCCTGACGTTCCGCGTGTAGCCGGAACTGCTGTGTACCTCACCGCCGACCCCACTCTGGTGCCCAGCGCACTGTTCCACAACCTCAAGCACTTCAAGGTGCTGCACGAGCAAACCCTGTTTCTGCACGTTGTCACCGATGATGTCCCGCGCGTGCCCGCCGCGACCGCAATGGAGTTCAGGCAACTCGCTCCCGGCATGTATAACGTGACGCTGCATTTCGGCTTCCGTCAGGAAGTGGACATCCCGCAAGCCTTGCAGGCATTGTCTGCGCATGGGTTGCAATTCGAGGACATGGGCGCCACCTACTTCATTGCCCGCTCCACGGTGGCCGAAGGTTTCGGCGGCATGCAGCGCTGGCGCCGCTCACTGTTTTCCTGGATGACGCGCCAGTCCGAAGGCGCCGCCGGTTTCTTCAACCTGCCGGCCAACCAGGTCGTGGAATTGGGCACAAAAGTGTTGTTGTAATCACTCACTGGTTATATAGATATAGCCCGGATCCAGTTGAGCCCCCGGCGGAATCAGCGGATAATCCGCAACCTCTTGTAAAGGCAAGTCGATGGCCGAATACCTACTCATCCTCGTCAGCACCGTGTTCGTGAACAATATCGTCATGGTGAAAATTCTCGGGCTGTGTCCGTTCATGGGGGTTTCCAAGAAACTGGAAGCCGCCGTGGGCATGGGCGCGGCCACGACCTTCGTGCTGACGCTGGGCTCCGGCGCCAGTTACCTGATCCAGCACTACCTGCTCGGACCGGACCTGGCCTACCTCACCACGCTGTCGTTTATTGTCGTCATCGCCAGCATCGTGCAATTCACCGAAATGGTGGTGCGCAAAACCAGTCCCGCGCTGTACCAGGTGCTCGGCATCTACCTGCCGCTGATCACCACCAACTGCGCCGTGCTGGGCATCCCGCTGCTCAACGTCCAAGCCAAGCATGATTTCGTCCAGTCCCTGCTGTTCGGCTTTGGCGGCGCGCTCGGCTTCACGCTGGTCATGATCCTGTTTGCCGGCATCCGCGAACGCCTTGAAGGCGCCGACGTGCCGGGCATTTTCAAGGGCTCGGCCATCGCCATGGTCACCGCCGGGTTGATGAGCCTGACCTTCATGGGGTTCTCGGGCCTGGTGAAATGATTTCCGCGCTTCTGGTCATGATCGGTATTGCCCTGGCTCTGGGCATCGTGCTCGGCTATTCGGCCCTCCGTTTCAAGGTGGAAGGCAATCCGCTGATCGACAAGATCAATGCCGTGCTGCCGCAAACCCAATGCGGCCAATGCGGCTACCCTGGCTGCAAGCCGTATGCGACGGCCATCGCCGCCGGCGAAGCCGAGATCAACCTGTGCCCGCCCGGCGGCGAGGACGGCATCCACAAGCTTGCCGACCTGCTCGGCAAGGACTTCATCCCGTTCGGCGAAGGCGCCGGTCCCAAAGGCAAGATGGTTGCCTTCATCGACGAGAACACCTGCATCGGCTGCACCCTGTGCATCCAGGCCTGCCCGGTGGACGCGATCGTCGGCGCAGCCAAGCAGATGCACACCATCATCAAGTCGGAATGCACCGGCTGCGAATTGTGCATCGCGCCCTGCCCGGTGGACTGCATCAGCATGCTTCCGATCAACGAAGACATCAGCACCTGGAAATGGCGCTACCCGGTCTTTCCCATCCAGGTGCGCGCATGAGAACACTGCATAAATTCCATGGCGGCGTGCACCCGCCCACGCACAAGCTTGAATCCACGCGCAGCCCGATTACCCTGGCCGCCATGCCGTCGCGGCTGGTCATCCCGCTGCACCAGCATGTCGGCAACCGCGCCAAGCCGGTAGTCGAAGTCGGCGCGCAGGTGCTGAAAGGGCAATTGATCGGACGCGCGGAAGGACGCCTTTCCAGCGCGGTGCATGCCCCCACTTCCGGCACCGTGCTCGCCATCGACATGCAGCAGGTTGCCCACCCCTCCGGGCTGCCGGATTTATGCATCACGCTAAAGCCCGACGGCAAGGATCAATGGATCGATCACAGCGGCGTCGACTACACGCAAACCAGCCATTCCGACCTGCGCCACCTGCTACGCCAGGCTGGCGTCGTCGGCCTGGGTGGCGCGGTATTCCCGAGCGACCTGAAAGCCTACGCGCACAAACACAAAATCCACACGCTGGTGCTGAACGGGGCCGAGTGCGAACCGTACATCACCTGCGACGACATGCTGATGCGCGAACGCGCGAGCGACATCGTGCACGGCGCTGAAATCCTGCGCGAATTGCTGCATGCCGAAGAGGTGCTGATCGGCATCGAAGACAACAAGCCGGAAGCCATCGCCGCCATGCGGCAGGCAGTTTCCGGCTGTGCAAAATGCCGGATGGAGGTGGTATCCATCCCCACCCTGTATCCGAGCGGCGGCGCCAAACAGCTGATCCGCATCCTGACCGGCATCGAAGTGGCTGCTGGCATCCGTTCCACCGAGAAAGGCGTGCAGTGTTTCAACGTCGCGACCGCGTACAGCACCTGGCGTGCCATCGCGCACGGCGAACCGCTGCTGTCGCGCATCGTCACCGTCACCGGCAATGTTGCAAACGCGCAGAATTTCGAAGTGCTGCTCGGCACGCCGGTCGATGAGCTGCTCGCCCAGGCCGGCTGCAAGGCGGATACCGACCGCTACATCATGGGTGGCCCGATGATGGGCGTGCAACTACCCTCGAACCGGGTCGGCATCACCAAGGCCACCAACTGCATCATCGCCGCCTCTCCCGCACTGTTTCCGCCGCCGCCGCCCGCGATGCCCTGCATCCGCTGCACGCGCTGCGCGCAAGTCTGCCCGGCCGAATTGCAGCCGCAGGATTTGTTCTGGTTTGCCAAGTCGGACAATTTCGGCAAGGCGCAGGAATTCCACCTGTTCGACTGCATTGAGTGCGGTGCCTGCGCCTATGTCTGCCCCAGCCATATTCCGCTGGTTAATTATTACCGCTACGCCAAGAGCGAAATCTGGGCGCGCGAGCGCGAAACCGAGGCTTCCGAGGTGGCACGCGAGCGCCATGAATACCGGCTGCTCCGCATCGAGCGCGAGAAACAGGAGAAAGCGGAAAAGCTGGCGCAGAAGGAACGCGCCACGCTGGCAGCCAAACAGGCCAGCGCACAACCCTCCACCAGCGCCGTTGAGCCGGACGATGCGGCACAGCAGCGCATCGAGGCCGCGCTGGCGCGCGCCAGGGAGCAGGCTGCGGCCAGCCATCCCCAAAACACCGACCACCTGACGCCGGCACAACAGGCCGAGATCGCCGCAATCGACGCGCGCCGGGCACAGGCACACGCAGCGGCCGCGCCGCAACCGAACGAGGATAAATAACATGTGGATGTCGCCCTTCTTCACGCGTTCCACCAGCGTCAGCCAGATCATGCTGCGCGTGCTGCTGGCCCTGCTGCCGGGCGTTGCTCTCTACGTGTGGTATTTCGGCCCGGCCATCCTGGTGTCCATGACCCTGGCCTCGCTCACCGCGCTGTGCACCGAGGCCGCGATGCTGAAGCTGCGCAACCGCCCGCTGAAACCCTTCCTGTCCGACAACAGCGCACTGCTTACCGCTTGGCTGCTGGCGCTGTCCATCCCGCCGCTCGCGCCCTGGTGGCTGGTAGTGGTCGGCACGGCCTTCGCCATCGCGGTCTCCAAACACCTGTACGGCGGACTCGGCAGCAACCCGTTCAACCCGGCGATGATCGGCTACGCGGTACTGATCATCTCCTTCCCGGTGCACATGACCCACTGGCTCGCGCCGCACGGCGTAGGGTCGCTGGAGCTGTCGTTTTCCGAACAGCTCGCCTACATTTTCAACTCGGCACTGCCTGACGGCGCCACGCTGGACGCCATCACCACCGCCACCCCGCTCGACACCCTGAAGACGCAACTGCACATGGGCAGCACCGTCACCGAGACGCACCATATGCCGATATACGGCTACCTGGCCGGCAAAGGCAGCGAACTGGTTGCGCTGGGTTTTGCCGCCGGCGGTCTCTACCTGTTGCTGGCGCGCATCATCACCTGGCACCTGCCGGTCGCTTTCCTTGCCGCACTGTTCGTAACTGCGGAGCTGTTCCACCTGTCCAACCCGGCGCAGTATGCCGCGCCGCTGTTCCACTGGTTTTCGGGCGCTGCCATGCTCGGTGCATTCTTCATCCTGACCGACCCGATCACCTCCCCGACGACCGCCAAAGGCAAGCTGATCTTTGCCGCGTGCGCCGGCGTGCTGACCTACCTGATCCGCGTGTTCGGCGGCTTCCCTGATGGCGTGGCTTTCGCCACGCTGTTCATGAACATCTGCGTGCCCTTGATTGATGCCTGGACCCAGCCCAAGGTATTCGGCAAGAAAGGCGGCAAGCCATGAAGCGCATCGCCAAATCCACGCTGCAAACCGCGATCAACCTGGTGTTCTTCGCGGTCATCGGCACCGCAGTGCTGTCCGCCACGTATTACATGACGCATGCCACCATCGTCAAAAGCGAAGAAGCGGAAAAGCTCAAACTCATCACGCAACTCGTGCCGAACAGCCTGTTCGACAACGCCATCATGCAGGACACCCTGACCCTGCCGCCCGATGCGCTGCTCGGCACTGACGCGCCGACCACCGCCTACCGCGCGCGCCTGCAGGGCGAGCCTTCCGCAGTCGTGTTTGAGGCCGTTGCGCCGGACGGCTACAGCGGCAAGATCGCGCTGATCCTCGCCGTGCGCGCGAACGGCGAACTGGCCGGCGTGCGTGTGGTCACCCACAAGGAAACGCCCGGCCTGGGCGACTATATCGAGCTGGCGAAAAGCCCGTGGATCAAGGGCTTTGACGGCAAGTCGGATGCCGCTTACGGCGAGGCCGACTGGCACGTGAAGAAAGACGGCGGCAAGTTCGACTACATGGCCGGGGCGACGATCACGCCGCGCGCCGTGGTAAAAGCCGTACACAAGGCGCTGTTATATTTCGATGCGAATCGTGACAAACTGTTCGCCCCCGCTGTTGCTGCCCCCAAGGGAGACACACCATGACCGCACAGGAATTCAAGGACATCCTCTATAACGGTGTCTGGAAACAGAACACCGGCGTCGTGCAACTGCTCGGCCTGTGCCCGATTCTCGCCGTCAGCAGCTCGGTGGTAAACGGCGTCAGCCTCGGGCTTGCCACCACGCTGGTAATGACGCTGAGCGGCGCGGCGATTGCGCCGATCCGCGCCTATGTACCGAACGAGATCCGCATCCCGGTCTTCATCCTGATCATCGCGGTGCTGGTCACCGTGGTGCAGTACCTGATGAACGCCTACATGTACGGCTTGTATGTCGTGCTCGGCATCTTCATTCCGCTGATCGTCACCAACTGCATCGTGCTGGCGCGCATCGAAGCCTTTGCTTCGAAAAATCCGGTCGGCGCTTCGGCCCTTGACGGTATGGCAATGGGCCTGGGCCTGACCGCCGTGCTCGCCGTGCTCGGCGGCATCCGCGAAATCATCGGCCACGGCACGCTGCTGTCCGGCATCGACCTCGCCCTCGGCGATGTGGCGAAGCATTGGGTCATCCATGTCATCCCGGATTACCACGGCTTCCTGCTCGCCATCCTGCCGCCCGGCGCCTTCATCGGACTGGGGCTGCTGATTGCCGGCAAGAACTGGCTCAACCTGCGCAAGGAGCGCAAGCTCAAAGGCGCGCAGGCCGTCGCCACGCCAATTGATGGGGGCTGCAGCCCTTCGCTGCATCAATCATAAGATTGCAATCGACCGGGGCCAACGCTCCAACATTGTTAGGTTGAGGCACCCCTGAGGTAGTCGTGTAAAATGTCCTTACTTTC
The DNA here is from genome assembly GCA_021848465.1 of Pseudomonadota bacterium. GTDB lineage: Bacteria > Pseudomonadota > Gammaproteobacteria > Burkholderiales > Gallionellaceae > JAJZUP01. The sequence continues at coordinate 820,696 of JAJZUP010000001.1, read as the reverse complement.
CGAGGAGCAGGACATGCGCATCACTCCCGCACAAGCTGAACAAGCAGTCGCCATCATCCGCAACTCTTTGGGTGCGGATGCGGCAGTATGGCTGTTCGGTTCCCGTGCGGATGACTCCAAGCGCGGCGGCGATGTGGATTTATATGCAGAAACTTCGTTGCCCGGCGTGTTGCTGGATGAAACGGTGCGCGCAAAAATTGCATTGAACGACCTGTTCGGGCGCTCGGTTGATCTGGTGGTGAATAATCACCGCAAGTCCCGCCCCATCTACCAAATAGCCCGCGAGGAAGGGGTGCGTCTCGCATGAAAACTCATTTGCAGTTAATCGCATCGCGGCTCGATCAGCTCGAAAAATTACGCGCCTACCTGACCCACGCTACCGCCAAACTCGAACAATCCGGGATGCTGCAAAAATCACCGGCCGATTATTCGCTCGACGACTCCAATAATCTCGCCGCCTTTCGCATGCGCGTTTCAGAGTTTCAAGAACATCTCGGCAAACTGCTGGCCTCGATTGCCCGCGAGGAAGAGGTTGCCTATAGCGGCTTTTCCGATGTGCTGGCTTTTGCCGAAAAAGCGGGAATCATCGCCAGCGAATCCGAATGGAAAGAAATCCGCGAGATACGCAACCAGATTAACCACGAATACGAAGACGATCTCGACGCACTGTCCGAAATTATCAAGAAAATGGTGGCCTGCATTCCCACATTGCAGGCATGGCAAGCCAATGCCCGCGCCTACTGTGCCGCCAAATTCAAGTTAGGTATATCCGCTTTGTGAATCCAGCAAAACGCCGCGAAATTTTCCTGCGCTTGCAGGCTGCCAATCCGCACCCGACCACCGAGCTGGAATACAAGACACCGTTTGAGCTGCTGGTCGCCGTCGTCCTGTCGGCGCAGGCCACCGACAAGAGCGTCAACCTTGCCACGCGCGAATTGTTCCCGATTGCGAACACGCCGGAAAAGATCCTCGCACTCGGCGAGGACGGCCTGCGCGAATACGTGCAGCGCATCGGCCTGTACCAGACCAAGAGCAAGCACATCATCCAGATGTGCCGCATCCTGCTCGATCAGCATGCCGGCGCGGTGCCGCAAACGCGCGAGGAGCTGGAGGCGCTGCCCGGCGTCGGACGCAAGACCGCCAACGTGATCCTCAACACCGCCTTCGGTCAGCCGACCATGGCGGTGGACACCCATATCTTCCGCATCAGCAACCGCATCGGCCTCGCCCCCGGCAAGAATGTGCTGGAGGTGGAAAAGAAACTGCTGAAAGTGGTGCCCGCCGAGTTCCGTCAGGATGCGCACCATTGGCTGATCCTGCACGGCCGCTATGTCTGCACTGCGCGCAGCCCGAAGTGCAGCCAATGCATCATCCACGATTTATGCGAATTTCGAGGCAAGACCGCAGGCCAAGCCGTGCGAAGCGGATTATAGGAGGTAAAAAACCGCTGTTTTCATGACATCAAAACCTTTTTTCCGATCGATAATCACAACAAAAAATGGCGGCATAAATGTAGCCGATACGAGGAGAGCAATATGTTTTGCGGAAAAACCAAACAGGAACTGCACCTGGCCAAGCTCAAGCTCAGCCAAAGTGAAAACGAATTAACCCAGACGCAGGATGCCCTGCGCCGCGCAGAAAACGAGCTGGCCAATGCACGCGCGGAAGCCCTCCAGGCACGCACGGAATGCGAGGTCGCACGCCAGATTTACCGCAATATGCAGAATTTCGGCGAGTCCTTCATTGCCTTGCAGCAATCGCAAGTGGCGGCAGCACAGGCACTGAAAGAGGAAAAAGGACACGCGGTGGAAGCGGCCAGCATGTCCGCCGGCAATGGCGAGGCTATGGAAAGGATCGCCGGCAGCCTGGAAGCCTTGTCTGCCGATACGCGGCAATCCTCGGGGAATGTCGAGAACCTCGCCCAGCGCACGGCCCAGATCGGCAACATCGTCCAGCTCATCAAGGAAATTGCCGACCAGACCAACCTGCTGGCCCTGAATGCCGCGATCGAAGCGGCACGCGCCGGCGAGCAAGGGCGCGGCTTCGCGGTCGTCGCCGACGAAGTGCGCAAGCTGGCGGAACGCACCTCGAACGCCACCAACGAAATTTCCGGCATCGTGTCTGCCATTCAGGACGACACGCGCCAGACCCAGGTGCAGATGAACAACCTGGCGAGCCAGTCGCAGGAATTCAGCCAGAACGTCAGCAACGTGATGGGCAGCATGAAGCATCTGCTGGGCCTGTCCAACCAGATGGAAGGCACGATTTCGGCCGCCGCGCTGCGCAGCTTCGTCGAGGTCGCCAAGATCGACCACGTGCTGTACAAGTTCGAAATCTACAAGGTGTTCATGGGCATCTCCGAGCGTAAAGCCGACAGCTTCGCCACCCACACCGACTGCCGTCTGGGCAAATGGTATTTCGAAGGGGAAGGCAGGGACTGCTTCTCGAAACTGGACGGTTATGCCGCAGTCGCCGCCCCGCACCAGGCCTTCCACCAGTTCGGCAAGGAAGCCGTGACTGAATTCAGCGCCGGCAACCCGATGCGCGGCATGGAGCTGGTCGCAAAAATGGAAACCGCCAGCATGGAAGTGCTGGCGGCACTGGAACGGCTTGCTGTCGCCGGCGAAGGCGATAACAGCCTGTTGTGCCATTCGCCCGGCTAAACCTGCCGGGCGCTTATTGACGCCTACCGTGCTTGCCGCGACAATCCGCCCCCCAGACTGAGGCAAGCACATGTTCAACCCTACCCGCGATCAAGCAAGGCAGTTCCTGTTCGAAAGCTGGCGCAAGCGCCGCGCCAGTGAGCTGCTGACCCCGCTGGAGGATCTTGCTTCCCAGCTCATCGACAAGCACCCCGAATACCATGCGCTGCTCGCCGCGCCGGAGGCCAGCCTGGACCGCGATTACGCGCCCGACGGCAGCGAAATCAACCCGTTCCTGCACCTGATGATGCACCTGACCATTGAAGAGCAGCTCTCGATCGGCCAGCCGCACGGCATCCGTGAGCAATTTGCGCGGCTGACCGAAAAATACCAGTCCGAACACGAAGCCCAGCACGCCATCATGGACTGCCTCGGGGAAATGATCTGGCAAGCCCAGCGCAACAAGACCGCACCGGATGCCGCGGTATACCTCGCCTGCCTGGAAAAGCAGTAAGTTGCGCCTGCCCCGGAAAGCAAAGAAGCGCGCAGCCGTCAAGCCGCAGCGATGACTTTTCCGCCTGACGGAAAATCCCGGAAACGGTATACTTCGCGCCAACCGATAACAACCAATCGAATCTACGGAGAACGCAATGCCTCATCACCACAAGCAACAGCCAACTTTGCAGACTTTCACCGAGCTTTCCAACATCATGCTGCCGGACAATGAACTCTGGCAGGTCGAGCTGAGTTCGCCGGCCGTTTCGGTCATGACCGACTTCAGCGTGCGCGCCGTATTCAAGGTTTCCCCGGAGGATACCATTGATGAAGCGCTGCAGAAGATGAAGGTAGCCGGCCTGCGTATCGCCTTCGTTGTGGAAGACCACAGCGAAAAAATCCTCGGCATGATCACCTCCTACGACATCATGGGCGAAAAGCCGATGCGCTACCTGCAAAGCGTGGGCTTTGCCGACCGCGGCGTGACCCACAAGGACATCAAGGTCAAGGACATCATGGTCAAGGTGGAAGACTGGGTCAGCGTGGAAATGAAGAACGTCGAGCAGGTCAACGTGCAGGCGCTGCTGGAAGTATTCCAGCGCACCGGCCTCACCCACCTGGCAGTCATCGACAACCACGAAGGCAAGGAGCATCACCTGCGCGGACTGTTCTCGTCCGCCAAGGTATTGCGCCTGACCGACATCGCACGCCGTCGCACCGCCGAACACGGCAAAGCCTGACGCTTCCGGCGTTAGCCAACAAATAAAAAGCGCATCCTGGTGATGCGCTTTTTTATTTCCTGTGGAAAACACAAGAGGGCATGTTCAGCTTTGCCGCACCAATTGCTTGTGCTTACACATGAGGCTGCCATTCAGACAGTTGCATTGCATAGCCGCGTAGATGCATCTTAGACAACAGTGGGGCTAAGGGGCGCGGCGCTTTTGGCGTGCCCCGCTTGAGCGCTGGGGCAAGGCAGGAGATGACTCAACGAGACGCCCGGACACAAACTTGTGGAGCACACTGGCGATCAATGTTTGGTATGGCACCCCCTCTTCCAGCGCGCGGGCTTGAATATCCATCAGGTCCGGCGTGGAAAGCCGGATATTGACCCGCTTTTCCTTGAAAAAAGTGGCCGTGGCGGCAGCCTTGAATTTGGCCAGTTTTGCTTTTGACGGGGAGGTGGATACAAGCTCGCCCTTTTCATAAGCTTCCAAAATGTCCTTTTCGAACGCATCAAGCTTTTTCATCTGGGGTACTCCTCAATAAGTAATCCCTAGTCGCATCAAGCCGCTTATTCATAGTGAGTCCACATCCGCAGAACGCGCACCGTTTTCTCTTTGGCAAAGACCTCGTAAACGATGCGATGCTGAATATTGATGCGGCGAGAGTATGCCCCGGCAAGATCGCCGACTAATTTTTCGAAGGGAGGTGGATTTTGAAATGGGTCATTGGCGAGAACCGCAAGCAGCTCTTGCGCCTTTGGTTTAAGACCGCTTGCTGCAAGCTTCTTTGCATCCTTCAACGCCTGCTTGGCAAAGACAACTACCCAACTCACCACTTAAACTCCTTGGCGCTTTTTGTGAGAGGTTCGGCCATGCCGGCTTTGATAGATTCACGCATGCCGGGCACGGCCAGGAGGTACAAGGTTTCCTGAATTGCGCTCCAATCTTCCGCAGAAAGAAGCACGGCATTGTTGCGCTTCCCGGAAATGATGATTGGCTGATGGGTCTCTACTGTTTGATCTATGAGCCGGTACAGATTTGCGCGGGCTTCGCTTGCGGTAAGGGTGTTCATTTCGTACTCCTTTGAAGAGCGCCGAATGGTACGCCATTACGTACGCCAGTCAAGTGTCTAAGTAAATGCAACAAGAGCCCCTAAGTGATGCGTTTTTTTATTGCTGCGGAGAACTTAAGAAGGCAGTTATTCGGCCATTGCCGTCATTAGAGTCGGCAAACTATTACGTCCGTTGTGCATCAGGTAGCAGCCATGTTCCGGCCAAAACAGACGTGCAAGCAACGGTGTAAGACTGCCGTTTTGTACAAAAAACCACGAATCAGGATGGAAGTTGGTATCCTTTTTCTTTTACCATTTGTATCAAAGTATCAACTACACAGGCATCATAAAACGTATTGCGGTGATCTACAATTTCTTTGAGTGCCGCCTCAACTCCCTTAGCAGGGCGATATGGGCGATGTGAAGACATGGATTCCAGAACGTCGGATACAGCAATAATGCGCGCTTCAGGAAGAATCTCATGCCCTTTTAGCCCCCGGGGATAGCCGCTCCCATCCATATGCTCATGATGCTGGCGTATGATTTCAGCAATAGGAAGTGGGAAATTCACATCTTTAAGTATTTCATACCCTTTCTCAACATGGCATTTGACCACTTCATATTCCAAGGGTGTCAACCACCCCGGCTTGGTAAGAATCTCTGAAGGGATAGCAATCTTGCCAATGTCATGTACCAGCCCAATCAGTTTTAGACTATTACACTTTTCCGCAGGCCACTCCATTTCCCGAGCAATATCTGAAGCTATTATACCGACGCGTCTTTCATGACCAGCAGTATATGGGTCTCTCTGTTCCACCATATTTGATACAGCCTGGAGGGTGCCCTGCATTGACTCTTCAAGCTGTTGCACATAAGTAGCGATCTTTTCCTCAGCGTTTCGGCGGGCTAAGTTTGACCGAATGTTGCATATGCCGAAGGAAAGATCGTCCGCAAGCTGCTCCAGCAATTTGACCTCATCGCCAGCGAACGCATTTAACTCCTGGCTATAGATAGACAAAACACCAAATACGTTTTCTCCGTTCCTCAAAGGCAAGGAAATGCAAGATGCATAACCACATTCCATCGCATATGTACACCAGGGACGACACTCTGTTTCTTTTATATCGTGAATAACAACCGTTTGAGATGTTCTAATCGCCGTACCAGATGGAGCGCGTCCGAGTTCATTATCTCCCCAACTAAACTGAGCTTTCTCGAAAAAATTTATTCCATCTCCGGCATACGTCTGGATCGATAATGTTTTTTGCGCGTCTTGGACTGCGTAGCCGACCCATGCAGTGCAGTATCGATTCTTATCAACGATCATATGAGTCATACTATCCAGCAGACTAGACTCATCGGACGAATGAACCATTAGCGAGTCACAAGCACTAACGATAAGCAATTCACGATTGATTTTACTTAATGCAACTTCTGCCATATGTCGTTTTGTAACATCCCTCAGGGTAAACAGTAGAATATCTACTTCACCGCTTTCGTTATGGATTGGTACTAACGACAAATCCCAATATGTTTCCCCCCACTCGGGATGATCTGGAAAAACAAAGGGGCGGGCACTTGCGCTGTACCTAACGCCTGTACTAACGACTTGCTTAAAATCTTCAATAATGGGAGAAGGATAGAAATCAAAATGATTGTGCCCAGGAAATTCATCAACTTCACGCCCGCAACTTCTTGCGTAAGCTTGATTGACCTGAACAAAATTAAAGTTTCTATCCAACAGGACAATACAATCAAGGGTGTGCTGGTAAAAGCGTTCCAGTAACTTGGATTGTGCTCTTTCTCGTTTCAGAGCAGTTTCAGTGCGTTCTAAGCTGGCTTGAAGTTCCAGTTCCCAGCGCCTGCGTTCATTTATATCTCGCACTAGAACCATAACAGCATAAGCATTGTCGAACTCGACAGGAAGAGCTGTAATTTCAGCGAGGAACGGGGCGGTGTTCAATCGAGTTAATTTACTCTCAATGTGGCGAGGAGATTTTTTTTCAGTAACAATTTGTTTAATTTGTTCGTTAACATAATCTCGTTCATTAGGACAAACTAAGCTCAACAACTCTGTTCCGGTTAGCTCTTGCGGATCTGTTGCTCCGACTAGATGCGCAAAGGCTGAATTGGGGTAAGTTATTTTGTGTTCCAATACGATTGCGATGGCCTCAGGGGAAGAGTCCACCATTTTCTTAAGTTGTTCATTGCTATGCCTAGTTACTAGTTTGACTCGCTGATCATGTAGGTATTGAGTGATACTTCCAAATGAAATAAACAGCACCGCTATTACTAATCGCATCCAAATTTCATTGGGGCTACCCGAACTAAGGTTATGTACAAAATCGCCCTGATGAAATACCGCGCTATGAATATAAGACTCAACAATCCAATACAATCCCGCAAGCAACAAGCCAAGCAATATAAAAACTTTAGGTTTCAATTGCCCTCCCTTTTGTGATGGAACCTTGATTCAACTCTAGTGCATTAGATTTTCTTGGAATCGCAAAAATTATTGCCTGCTTGAAATACAACAAGAGTTTTATTCGCACACTATTCTTCAGGTATTACGTGGTCAACATTAAATAATGCCTATACATTGCATATGTAAAATGTTCGCACTATCAGAAATAGGGTTTGAAGCTACTCAAGAGCATGTCCGGAATTCTGTGTAAACCGGTCGTTAACTTTTCATCTCCTACCGACCGCCTTGGCCGAAAAGCCGTCCCTCGCTCTTAGCTAACTACAGCCCCTCAAAACTCCGCCTGCACCCCAAATGAAATCGGCAGCACGAATGGGTAGACCGGTTTCTTGACGGTATAGGTCGGATCGTAGGTGTAGCCGACGATGTTTTGCTGCTGGTAAATGTTGTTCAGCTCGAAGTACCAGTTGAGCTTGTAGGTGTCTTTCAGCAGCTTGCGCTCCAGCCGCACATCCAGGCGATGGTAGAACGGCAGCGTGCCGGAGTTGACCGTGGCGTAGTTGGGAATCGGCCGGCCGTCGGCGTAGGTGCCGCTGGTGCCATTGATCGGGGTGTAGGGCGTGCCGGAGTGCGCGGTCCAGGTGGTGTCCAGCGTCCAGTCGTCGTTGAGTTTGTAGCTGTTGACCAGCTTGGCATTCACCGGCTGGTCGAGTTCGAAGCGGAAGGTTTGCCCGGTTATGTCGTTGCGGCGCTCGGAGCGCGACAGCGACAACGAGAACCATCCCGACATCTGCTCTCCGCTGTCTTTCTTGACCAGCATTTCCAGGCCATAGGCGCTGCCGCTCGCGCCGTTGACGTAGTTCAACTGCGGGTCGTCCACCACCAGGTTGCTGAATTTCTTGTAGTAGGTTTCTGCCTTCACCGACCATAAGTCATCGAGCTTGTGCTGGATGCCCAGCACGCTGTGGTCGGCGCGCAAATGGTCGAGATTCGGGTTGCCGAAAACCCGGGCGACCTGCTGCGCGGGCGGCATCTGGTTGTGCCGCCCCCACCCGGCGGTAATCAAGGTCTGCGGTGAAGTTTCCCACTCGATTCCGATGCGCGGCTCGGTGTACGACCGGTACAGGTAATCTTCGTAGCTGTAGCGCACGCCGGTCACCAGCGTCACGTCGGAAGCAATGCGCTTGCGGTCCTGCGCCGAAGTGTCCCAGCCATTGGATATGAAGCGCTCGTGCAGTTGCTGCTGGGTGGCGCTGGTCAAATCGCAACTGGGATTGAATTGCGTGCAGGTTGCATTCTTGGCGTTGGCGTCGACGGCAAAATGTATCTGGGTGACATTCGCGCCCAGCGCCAGCTCGTGCCCCTCGTTGAGCGCCAGCGTTGCATACTCGCGCACCATCCAGTCTTCCTGCGCGAGGTAAAGATTGCCGGCACTGGCGGCGGAGGTGGTGGCATCCGAAACGCGATGCTCCAGCGCCAGCTTGTTGTTGGCTGCATCGGAGAGCGCGGCATCCCACACCAGCGCCTGCATCGTGTAGGCGTCGGAGAGCGCGATGTTGCCGGCCAGCACCGGTTGCTTCTTGGCGAGATCGGAATTGCCGCCGACGTTCAGGCTGAGCGTATCCGTCGCCCCCTGCATATGAAACGTCAGCCGGTCGGTGGCATTCAGTTTCTTGATGTACTTGCCCTGGTAGTCGGAATAATTCGGTATCTGCAACGTGATGCCGTTCTGCTCGACCTGCTTTACCAGCAGGTCGATATAGCTGCGGCGTGCGGCGAAATAAAACGACTGGTCGTCGCTTACCGGGCCTTCGACCAGTGCATCCGCGCCCAGCATGTTGACGTTCACCTTGCCGCCCAGGCGGTCGGTGCGCGGGTTGCGCAAAGCGACATCAATCACCGCGCCGGTCACATTGGCATAGCGCGGGGCAAAGGCCGCGCTGTACAAATTGAAGTCGCTGATGAGGTCGGCGTTGAACACGCTGATGCCCACGGAATGGAACACCTTGTTGACCGGCAAGCTGTCAACGTAATAGGCATTGTCGCCGGGGCCGGAGCCGCGCACCGCGGGCGCGTTGCCGTTGTTGGAGGCCACCACGCCAGGCAGGGTTTGCAGCCCCGCCAGCGGGTCGCCGCTGGTGCCGGCAACCCGGTTCAACTCCTTGCCGCTGATGACTGTTTTGCTGACGCGATCCTGGCTGCGCTGGCTCACCACCACCACTTCGTCCATCTTGAACAACGGCTCGAGATAGAAATTGACGGACGCATCTTGCGCGACCCGATCGAGCTCCTGTACCGACAGCGAAAACTCGCCGGGTTTTTCTGCCGACAAGGCAAAGTGCTGGAGCCCGGATACGACAATGGAGTAATGCCCCTGCTGGTCAGTGACGGCGCTGAGCTGGCTGCCTTGCAGCTTGATCACAGCTCCCGGTATTGGCTTGCGGATGCCCTTTTCGAATACGCTGCCGGTGATCTTGAATTCAGCAGCCTCCGACGGAAACGCCGCGAGCAACGCCATCCAGATAAAAACGTCCCTGATTCTCATTCAGCATATTCCAGAGGAAAACAAAGCGTGGCGAGTGTAGCGCCAGCAGGTGAGCCTGCCTAGCGTTACACGCTTCCTGGCGTTGCCAGGAAACTCAACTCGACTGGGTCTGACCTTCCTGAGTGTTCAGAATATGCCCGGTGTATGCATCGATGTCGATCACGCGCACCGTGTCGCCACGCATGACCTTGACGCGGTAAATATTACTGTTATTGGCCGCGCTGTCCGGATCTGGCTGATGCGAGGATGATTCCCGTTCCTGAAGTTTTGCATCGTCGCGGATCACGAGCACGGTACGGCATGCGCCGTCCTCTTCCTTTTCATTCATGTCACGCGCAAAGCTTACGGTTGCCGTCAAGGCGATGATGCCTGCGGCAGCAGGGAGTATCTTGAACAACTTCATGGCATTCCTTTCCAATCTGGCGCACTGGGTCGCGCAATACTCAATAGGTTGGATGCCGCAAATTTAGTTCCCGGCGCAACACCGGTCTCAGAAACTGAATTCCAGGCCGGTGCTGTAGAGCATGTCGCGCCGCTCGACGGTTTGCGGCGGCAGCGAGTCGTAGGAAATATCCAGCGTCAATTTCAGGTCAAGACTTTGCCCCAGTTTGACCAGCATGGATGCCTGCTCAAGAATGCGGTAGTTCGCTGTGTTCGCCAATGCGGGCTGGTAATACAGGGTATTGTTGAAACGTACCTGCTCATTGAACTGGCGCTGCAGCACCAGGTAGGAATTCGCGCGCCACAGGCTGGTATCAACCGGATCGGTAGTGCCGAATTTTGCGCTCAATATTTCCTGCTCGTAGAAGGCCCCCGCTCCGAGATAACCTGCCATCACGCCCGGCTCCTCAAACAATATGCGGCGCAGGCCGCCGCCGAGCAGCCGACGCAGGGTCAGCCGCGCGAAGGTATCGCGCCCCACCTGGAAAAACTCTTCCACGCCCCAGTCATCGCTGAGCGTCGTGCGATGCCGCAAATGCATGAACGCGCGATCGGTGTCGGTCTGGCCGCGGCTTTGTCCATACGCATACTGCATTTGCAGGAACTCGGTATGCGCCCCATGTTGCAATGTGGTCAACAGATTGGACTGGACCGTACTCTTGTCGGTGTTGCCGCTCGCACCGCTGGCAAGCAGGTCCAGCTTGCTGTGACGGCCTTCCTGCGGGTGCCCGATTATTGCCTGCTCGATGTTCACGATGGCGCAGGCAGGTGACTGCAACAAGATGGGGGCAACGCCCAAGAGCAGAGAAAAAACGAAGGTGCGAAAGCGAATCATGGCAATACTTTTCCAGGCAACCCGTCCATTTTAACCGGCCTGCCCGCGCACGCAGCGAGGATGTTTAATGCGTATTTCTTGTGATTGCTTAACACTTTCTTAACGCATTGATTTTGAACTTTTTAAATTACTGAAACTCACATCCGCCATCCATGCAGGCAAGTTCAGGAGTGCCTGCCGAAAAATGGATTTCTTCAGAGGAGCGATCAACATGAAATTTAATTTTTCCAGAATTTTCCAACCCGGTTCGTTAGCGGTCTTTTTTTCGCTGACAGCGCTGCTCGTCAGCATCTATGCCAATCATGACATCCCGATTGTCAGTTCGGCTCAGGCCTCCAGCCCGCCGAGCATTGTTGATACAAACTCGCGCACCGCGGTTGCCTTGCCTGACTTTGCCTCCATCGTTGCGCAACAAGGCCAGGCGGTGGTCAATATCAGCGTTTCGGGCACCGTCAAGACCAGCGATTCCGGCTTTCCGGGCGTACCCCAAATGGATCCGAACGATCCGTTCTTCGATTTCTTCAAGCATTTCCAGTTTCCGACGCCGCAGGATGGACAGCCGACGCATGGTCTCGGCTCCGGTTTCATCATCAGCCCGGATGGCATTATCCTCACCAATGCCCATGTCGTTGCCGACGCCAACGATGTCATCGTCAAACTGACCGACAAGCGTGAGTTCAAAGCCAAGGTGCTTGGTCTGGACAAGGTGTCCGATGTGGCTGTGCTGAAAATCTCGGCCCAGAATTTGCCGGTCGTAAAAATCGGTAACCCGCAAAGCGCGCGTGTCGGCGAATGGGTGATCGCGATCGGCTCGCCTTTCGGTTTTGAAAACACGGTGACTGCCGGCATCATTTCCGCCAAGTCGCGCTCGCTGCCGGATGAAGGTTATGTTCCGTTCCTGCAAACCGATGTGGCGGTCAATCCTGGCAACTCCGGCGGCCCGTTGTTCAATACCAGCGGCGAAGTGATCGGCATCAATTCGCAGATCTATACTCGCAGTGGAGGCTATCAAGGCTTGTCTTTCGCGATCCCGATCGATGTGGCCATGAAGGTTGAGCAGCAGATTGCCGCCCACGGTAAAGTCAGCCACGGCCGCCTGGGCATCACCATCCAGGAGGTCACACAAGACTTGGCTGGCACCTTCGGGCTGGATCAGGCCGCAGGTGCGCTGGTCAGCTCGGTGAGCAGCGGCAGCCCGGCGGAGAAAGCCGGGATCGAATCCGGCGATGTGATCCTGAAGTTCAACGACACCGCGATCACCCGTTCGGACGATCTGCCCCCACTGGTTTCCAGCCTGGCAGCCGGCAGCCCAGCCAAGCTCGAGATATGGCACAAGGGCAAGCGCAAACTGGTCTCGCTTTACGTCGGGGATATGAATGCCGCCAGCAACGACAGTGCCCCTGCGCAGCAGGCCGATAATGAACTGGGCATGTCGGTGCGGCCACTGACACCACGAGAGCGCAAGCAGGCAGACATCGCTGGCGGGCTGCTGGTGGAAAATATCGCAAACGGTCCGGCAGCCCATGCCGGCATCCGCCCCGGCGACATCATCCTGTCGGTCAATGCCGAACCCACCGCCAGCGTCAGCGAGTTGCGCAAGCAGTTGGCACACCACCAGCAGCATGCGGCGTTGCTCATCATGCGCAACGGCCAGAAGATGTTTGTCCCGGTGGATATGGGGTAATCAATGCGACCCGCTCGGAGTGAACGGAGTTATTGAGTACTCCCCTAACTACAGGCGAATAAAAACGCCCCGGCATCACGGGGCGTTTTTATTTACGGCCGCTTTGGCTTTTGCCGTCCTGCCTGGGCTTGGCGGGTGCCGGCTGGTCTGCGGTCTTGTTGGGTTTGGCACCTTTATCCGGTGCTGCTTTCAGGTTTTTCTTGGAGCGGGCTGCGTTGGCCTTTTCCATGCGCTGGAGCTTGTCGGTCCAGTCCTCCTCGAACACTTCCTTGATCTCCGACTCCTGACGCATTTCCTGCCAGGACTGCAGCGGGGTGTTGTCCGCATACACCGGTTGCGCAAAATAATTATCCGCTGCCTGACCGGATGTGCGTGGAGTAATCTGCACGCACCCAGTCAAAACACTGAGTGCGAACATTGCCAACAAGGATTTCTTCAGATGGGGGAGCCGCCTCATGTTCCACCCGCAAATCAGGTGCGCATCGCTGACAAAACTAGGAATTTTGCTGGGGCGGCTTGCGCAGCTCCAGAAGCCACATCACATAGCCGGACAGCGCATAGCCCAGGAACAACAGGAACAGGACACCCGGCGGATAACTGGAAATCAGGATGAAAAACAGGGCCAGCAGGAAAATCGCGATGAACGGCACACTCTTGCGCACGTTCAAATCCTTGAAGCTGTAGAAGCGGACATTGCTGACCATGGTCAGGCCGGCGAACACCGTGATCGCGGCGGCATACCAGCGCATTTCATGTCCGGTAAAATCGAAGTCGCCCATCACCCAGACAAAGCCCGCTACCAGCGCCGCTGCCGCCGGGCTGGGCAGCCCCTGGAAATAGCGTTTGTCCACAATATCGATATTGGTGTTGAAACGGGCCAGGCGCAAGGCGGTACCGGCACAATAGATGAAGGCCGCGAACCAGCCCCATTTGCCGAGCCCCTTGAGCGCCCACTCGTACATCACCAGCGACGGCGCAACCCCGAACGACACCATGTCTGACAGGCTGTCGTACTCGGCACCGAATTCGCTCTGGGTACGCGTCAGCCGCGCGACGCGCCCGTCCAGTCCGTCCAGCACCATCGCGATGAAAATGGCCACGGAAGCAAACTCGAAGCGGCCATTCATCGCCTGCACGATCGCATAAAAACCGGCAAACAGCGCGCCCGTGGTAAACAGGTTCGGCAGCAGGTAAATGCTGCGACGGCGTAAATCCAGCGGTTTGCGTTTGTTCGGTTCAGTAGTCATTCGCTATAGCCAGGCTAAAATGGTCATCGCCAATACTTTATCACTGATGCTGATCTTGACGATAGCTCCGCGAAGTTCGCGGGAAGGGTACAGGGAAAAGAACAAGGGGGAAAAGCCTGGAGCAGCGGACTCGCCGCCACCTCGACTCTTCCCCCTTCCCGGTTCTTAGTTCTTCGACTGGTCAACCAGCTTGTTCTTGGCGATCCAGGGCATCATCGCGCGCAATTGACCGCCCACGACTTCGATCGGATGCTCGGCGTTCAAACGGCGACGCGCAGTCATTTCCGGATAGTTGGTACGGCCTTCGAGGATGAAGCGCTTGGCGTAAGAACCGTTCTGGATGTTCTTCAGGCACTCCTTCATCGCGGCACGAGCCTGGTCGGCGATCACGCGCTCACCAGTGACATATTCACCATACTCGGCGTTGTTGGAGATGGAGTAGTTCATGTTGGCGATGCCGCCTTCGTACATCAGGTCGACGATCAGCTTCAGCTCGTGCAGGCACTCGAAGTAGGCCATTTCGGGAGCGTAACCGGCTTCCACCAGCGTCTCGAAACCGGCTTTCACCAGTTCCACGGCGCCGCCGCACAATACGGCCTGCTCGCCGAACAGGTCGGTCTCGGTCTCTTCACGGAAGTTGGTCTCAATCACGCCGCCCTTGGTGCCGCCGTTGGCAGCCGCGTAGGACAGCGCGATGTCCTTGGCTTTGCCGGTCTTGTCCTGGTACACAGCGATCAGCGTAGGCACACCGCCGCCCTTCAGGTATTCGGAACGCACAGTGTGGCCTGGGCCCTTCGGTGCAATCATGATGACATCCACGTCGGCGCGGGGCACAACCTGGTTGTAGTGCACATTGAAGCCGTGGGCAAATGCCAGTGCCGCGCCGGCCTTGATGTTCGGGGCGACTTCGTTGTTGTAAACGTCGGGGATATTTTCGTCGGGCAGCAACATCATCACCACGTCGGCGCTCTTTACTGCGTCAGCCACTTCAGCCACTTTCAGTCCGGCGCCTTCCGCCTTCTTCCAGGATGCGCCGTTCTTGCGCAGACCGACGGTCACGTTGACGCCGGATTCCTTCAGGTTCTGTGCGTGGGCGTGGCCCTGCGAGCCGTAGCCGATGATGGTTACTTGCTTGCCCTTGATCAGGGACAGGTCTGCGTCTTTGTCGTAATAAACTTTCATGTTGGCCTCTTCAATAAAATCAAATTCAAATTACAGTTTCAAAATACGGTCGCCGCGCCCGATGCCGGATGCACCGGTACGCACGGTTTCCAGGATCAGGTTGCGGTCTATGGCTTGCAGGAAGCTGTCCAGCTTGGAACCGGCACCGGTCAGCTCGATGGTGTAGGTCTTGTCCGACACATCAATGATGCGGCCACGGAAGATGTCGGTCATGCGCTTCAACTCCTCGCGCGCCTCGCCTTGCGCACGCACCTTGACCAGCATCAGCTCGCGCTCTAGATGATCGCCGTCGGTCAGGTCCACCACTGCAACCACTTCGATCAGCTTGTTCAGTTGCTTCTGGATCTGCTCGATCACCGCGTCCGATCCGCGCGTCACGATTGTCATGCGCGACAGGGTTTCATCCTCAGTCGGCGCAACCGTCAACGATTCGATGTTATAGCCGCGCGCCGAAAACAAACCTGCCACGCGCGACAACGCGCCTGCTTCATTTTCCATCAACAGGGAAATAATATGCCGCATCTTACATGTCCTCCGCCAGGATCACTTCGGACAGACCCTTGCCGCCGGGCACCATCGGGAACACGTTCTCGGTCGGGTCGGTACGGAAGTCCAGGAACACCAGCTCATCCTTGCGCGCAAACGCTTCGCGCAACGCCCCCTCCACATCGGACGGCCGCTCGATGCGGATGCCGACATGGCCGTAGGCCTCAGCCAGCTTCACGAAATCGGGCAGCGCATCCATGTACGATTCGGAATAGCGGTTGCCGTGGAAGAACTCCTGCCACTGGCGCACCATGCCCAGGTAGCGATTGTTCAATGCGATGATCTTGATCGGCAGACGGAACTGCTTGCAGGTGGAAAGCTCCTGGATGTTCATCTGGATGCTGCCCTCGCCGGTGACGCAGGCGACGGTCGCACCGGGGTGGGCCAGTTGCACGCCCATCGCCGCCGGCAGGCCGAAGCCCATGGTGCCCAGGCCGCCGGAATTGATCCAGCGCCGCGGCTGGTCAAATTTGTAGTACTGGGCGGAGAACATCTGGTGCTGCCCGACATCCGAAGTCACAAAAGCCTCACCGCGCGTAATCTCGTACAGCTTCTCGATCACGTACTGCGGCTTGATCACTTCATCGGAATACTTGTACTTGAGCGAATTGCGTGAGCGCCACTCGCCGATCTGCTTCCACCATGTTTCGAGGGAGGCGGCATCCGGCTTCTGCTTGCTGCTGTGCAGCACGGCCAGCAGGTCGCCCAGCACGTGCGCCACATCGCCGACGATGGGCACGTCCACCGGCACGCGCTTGGAAATCGAAGCCGGGTCGATATCGATATGGATGATCTTGCGCGGTACCGAGCCGAAATGCGCGACATTGCCGATCACGCGATCGTCAAAACGCGCGCCCACCGCCAGCAACACGTCGCAATTCTGCATCGCCATATTGGCTTCGTAAGTGCCGTGCATGCCCAGCATGCCGACAAACTGCTTATCGGTGGCGGGGAAGCCGCCCAGTCCCATCAAGGTATTGGTGCACGGAGCACCGAGCAAACGCACCAGGTCGGTCAGCGGCTTGGCGGCATCCGCCAGCACCACCCCGCCGCCGGCGTAGATCATCGGACGCTTGGCTTCCACCAGAAGCTGCGCAGCACGCTTGATCTGGGTGACGTCGCCATGTTTTTCCGGATGATAAGAGCGGATATTGACGGTAGCCGGATAGCTGTATTCCGCCTTCTGGTTCGACACATCCTTGGGGATATCAACGAGCACCGGCCCCGGACGGCCGCTCTTG
Source organism: Pseudomonadota bacterium (assembly GCA_021848465.1). Taxonomy (GTDB): domain Bacteria; phylum Pseudomonadota; class Gammaproteobacteria; order Burkholderiales; family Gallionellaceae; genus JAJZUP01. The sequence goes on along the minus strand of JAJZUP010000001.1, from coordinate 803,643 downwards.
GCCAGATAAAACGCTTTCTTGAGCGTGCTGGCAATATCCTTGGCATCCTTCACCAGGAAGTTATGCTTCACGCAAGGGCGCGAAATTCCTACTGCGTCCACCTCCTGGAAGGCGTCCTCGCCAATCAGGCTGGAAGACACCTGGCCGCTGATCACGACCATCGGAATCGAATCCATGTAGGCAGTGGCAATGCCGGTAATGGCATTGGTCACGCCGGGGCCGGACGTCACCAGCGCAACCCCGACCTTGTCGGTCGAGCGCGAATAGCCGTCGGCCGCATGCACGGCAGCCTGCTCATGGCGCACGAGCACGTGCTTGACCTGCTCCTGATTGAACAAAGCATCGTAAATGAACAGCACTGCTCCGCCCGGGTAGCCGAATACGTATTCAACCCCCTCTTCCTGCAAACATTTGATGGCGATCTCTGCGCCCGTCAGTTCCATGGCAAACTACCTTATATGCAACGAATGAAAGACCGCGCAGGGTAAAGGCTGCTGCCGATTTGGTCAACCCCTGCGGCGCCCCGGATTTACCAAAAACCACCCCGCCGGGCAGCGGAATTTGCTAGTATGGCGCCCCGCTTTCACGGGGACATCATCTGAGCAGCCAATACGAACTTTCCCAATTCCTTGCCGAAATCGAGCGCCGCGCCTACAAACAGGCTCTGTTTGCCGTCCATGACGAACATACCGCGCTGGACATCGTGCAGGACGCCATGCTCAAGCTCGCCGAGCGTTACGGGAACAAGCCAGCGGACGAGTACCCCTTGTTGTTCCAGCGCATTTTGCAGAACACCATACGGGATCATTTCCGCCGCCAGAAAGTACGCTCATTCTGGACGACCCTGTTTTCCTCCCTGTATCCGCAAAGCGATGCGGCAGAGGAAAATGACCCGTTGGACACGCTGCACGACAAAAACAACAATAGCCAGCCCCTTGAGCCAGAAGAAGCCCTCGATCAAGCGCAACTCATTGCCCGCATTGAAAAAGCGCTGGCCGAACTGCCTGCACGTCAACGCGAAGCATTCCTGCTGCGTTACTGGGAAGAAATGGATACTGCCGAAACTGCCGCCATCATGGGCTGCTCGGAAGGCAGCGTCAAAACCCACTGTTCGCGTGCAACGCACGCACTTGCCCTGAAACTTGGAGAGAAAGGGGGGGATTTGAAATGAGAAACAAGAATCTGACCACAGACTCGATCAGGAAACTGTTAAACCAATCGGCACATCAACTGGATGATGCAACCTTGGACAGCTTGCGTCAGGCGCGCATGCGTGCGCTGGAAAGACAGCGGTTAGCGGAAGAGGCACCCGTGCTTGCCTGGCTCAGCAGTCACGGCTTAAAGGGTGGCAGCCATGGCTTCTGGAGCATGCCGCGCGCCGTACTGGCCCTGACCCTGACCGCCAGCCTGATTGGCGGAATCGCATATTTCCAGGCCGCTAACGAGCACGCCTATGACCACAGCGACATCGATATTGCGATCCTGACCGACGACCTCCCAGTGGATGCATACATAGACTGAGACAATGCAATTTAATCACTTATGCAAATACGCTGCCGCAGCCGTAGCACTCCTGATCCCGCTGCTGGCCCATGCAGCGACTTGGGCAGAACTGACCCCGCAGCAACAACAGGCGCTGGCCCCGCTTTCCGGCGAATGGAACAAACTCTCCGAGAAACAGCAAACCAATTTCCTCGGCATTGCCAAACGCTACCCGAAACTCACCCCGCTGCAACAGGAACGCGTCCATGACCGGCTGGTGCGCTGGAGCAAGCTGACTCCGGAGCAGCGTGACCACATCCGGGAAAAATACCGCACCTACCGAAAACTGCCGCCGGAAAAGCGCGAAGCGATGAAGCAGCATTTACGCCAGCGTCATGCCATGCGCGAACAAGCCGCCAGCGCGGTCGCACCGGCACAGCCGAAGCCCTGACGCCTGACCCGGCTCAGCGCCGCTCCATCCTCCAGATCAAGCCCAGCGCCAGCGCCAGGTAAACCCAACTGATCGCGGTTGCGCTCAACATCGGGTTCCACTCATTCAGCGAACCGAGATTGGAGAACAGGCGCCCGCCGAAATGGAAGCTCAGGCCCAGCACGATGCCGGAAAATATTTTTCCGCTCACCCCGCCCTCGCGCCGCTGGTGGGATGCAAACGGCAAGGCCAGCAGCATCATGATCAGCACGGCAACCGGGTAGACCAGCTTGTTCCACATCGCCACTTCATAGCGCGCGGTTTTCTGGTGGTTTTCGCTCAGGTGCTCGATGTACTGGTACAGATCCCAGGAAGACATTTTTTCCGGCAGCAACACCAGCACGTTCAGCAGGCGCGGGTTCAAGGTCGAATGCCACTCCAGCTTGTCCTGGTTGTTGACCTCGGCTCCCTGGGTATCGAAACGGGTCTGTTTGACCCCTTGCAACTCCCATAAATCGTCGCTGACGTAGTGCGCCCGCTCTGCCGCAGTGATCTCGCGCAAATGATAGGTATCGTCAAACTCATAGATACTCACGTTCATCAGCGAAGTGTCCGGCATCACGGTCTTGATGTTGACAAAGCTATGCTCATCCTTCGCCCACACCCCGGAGCGAAACTCCTTCAGCAGCACATTGGCATTCTTGGCTTTCAGGCTTAGCTCCTGGGCCAGGTGGTCACTGGGTGGGGCGATGATTTCGCCGAACACCAGGCATAGCACCACCAGCGGAATGCCGATCTTCAGCATGGCAAGCACCATCTGCCCGGCCGACGCGCCCGAGCTGCGATACACCATCAGCTCCGAGCTGCTCGCCATCTGCACCACGGCAAAAATGGTCCCGATCAGGGCCGCCAGCGGAAACAGCTCATAGATGTGCGTCGGGATAATCAGCCCGACATACAACAACACATTCTTCAGGTGATAATTCCCGGCGCCGACATCGTTCAACTCCTGGATCAGGTCCATGAACGAAAACAGTGCAATCAGCACAGCAAACACCAGGGCCACGCTGAAATAAATTTCACGGGCAAGATAACGGGTCAGTATTTTCATCGCCGCAACAGCCTCCGCCAGGAATACACCGCCAGGCGTTTATAGAACAGCACCACCAGCAATGCTGCCATCATGCCGTGCACCGCCCACATGCCCGCCATCAGGCTGATCTTGCCCTGCCCAACCCACGACGTCGCCACCCCCACCATATTGCTGTAAGCCATATACAACACTATCGCCATGATCAAATTCAGGGAGCGTCCCGCGCGCGGGTTCACAAAGCTCATCGGGATCGCCAGCAACGCGAGAACCAGCGCGCTCACCGGCAAGCCGATGCGCCATTCCAGTTCCGACATGTTCCAGGTCGTGGGATTTTTCAGCAGATAGAGCGTCGAATAACTCTTGTAATCCTGCTTCGCCTCCTTGACCTCCGCCCCCTCGATCCGGACGGCATAGCGCTCGAATTCAACAATCTTGAAATCGGCCTGCCCCGGAGTCCCCTCGTAGCGGGTGCCGTTCAGCAGCACCAGGAAACGATCACCATTTGGCGCGGTTTCCTGCACCCCCTCCTTGGCCACCATCGTTCCTTCGCGGCTGTTCTGTACCGACTGCACGAATATATTGCTGACATGGTTGTTCCGGGTATCAATGTTCTCCAGGAAAAACACCCGATCCGCCTGCTTGGACTCGCGGAATGCCCCGGGCGTAGCCAGCGACACATCATCACGCGTATCCAGCCGGCTTTTGAACTCCTCCGCCTTCTGGCGCGACCAAGGCGTCAGCACAAAAGTCAGCAAGGCAATCACGCACACCACCGGCACGGCAAACCCCATCACCGGGCGTATCCAGCGCGTCAGGCCAATGCCGGAAGAAAACCAGACCACCATTTCGCTGTCGCGGTAACTGCGCGTCAATGTCAGCAACACGGCAAAGTACACGCTCACCGACAGCAGGATGGGCAGATAATTCAGGGCACTGAAGCCCACCAGCGCAGCCACGCCATCGACTGCCAGCAAGCCGCTGACGGAATCGCCCAGCAAGCGGATCAACTGGGTAAACACGACGATGGCAAGCAGGATGGACGACACCAGCGCGCCGGTAACGAATAATTCGCGCACCAGCGAGCGATAGAAAACGCCGCCCCGGACCGGCGCGCGCGATGACTTTGACTTGGGTGGCTGGGATTGCGGATAATCCGGCATCTGAAACTATTATTGAGATTGACAGGGAGAAGCGCGTGGAATTTAGCATAAAACAGGGTGGACCGGAAAAACTGAAGTGCGGTTGCGTTGTGGCTGGCGTGTTTGAGGGGGGCAAACTTTCCCAGGCCGCACAGGCAATTGACCAGGCCAGCAAGCGTGTAATCAGCGAAATCATTGCCCGCGGCGACATGACCGGAAAAGCCGCCAGTACCCTGCTGCTGCACAAGCCGGCCGGCGTTGCCGCCGAGCGCGTGCTGCTGGTTGGCCTGGGCAAGGCCGAAGAATTGAACGCCAAGGGCACCGTGGAAATCCTGCGCGCCACTTTCTCCGCGCTCAACAACACGTCCGCCAAGGATGCCGCGCTCTACCTGTTTGATGAAGAAGCGGGCCAGGACAAGTTGTGGGTACTCAAGCAAGCCGTGCTCTGTGCGGCAGATGCAGCCTTCCGCGCGGACGGCATGAAAAGCAAACCGGGCAAGCAAGCAGTCCTCAAGCAGATCATCCTCGCTTCCGCAAACCGTCCGACTGCCGCCATGAAAACGGCGCTCGACCAGGCAGTCGCCACCGCGCACGGCATGGAGCTGACCAAAACCCTGGGCAACCTGCCCGGCAACATCTGCACCCCGACCTACCTGGCTGCGCAAGCCCTGGCGCTGGCGAAAAAACACCGCAGCATCAAAACCACCGTGCTTGAAGAAAAGGATATGCAGCGGCTCGGAATGGGCTCCTTCCTCTCCGTCACACGCGGCAGCGAGCAACCGCCCAAGCTCATCACGCTGGAATACTACGGCGCCCCCAGGACACAGAAGCCCGTCGTGCTGGTAGGCAAAGGCATTACGTTCGACACCGGCGGCATTTCGCTGAAGCCGGGCGCCGACATGGACGAAATGAAATACGACATGAGCGGCGCAGGCAGCGTGCTCGGCACTTTGCAGGCCGTGGCTGAAATGGGGCTCAAGCTGAATGTGGTCGGCGTTATCCCGACTTGCGAAAACATGCCGAGCGGCCGCGCCACCAAGCCCGGCGACATCGTCACCAGCATGTCCGGCCAGACCATCGAGATCCTGAACACCGATGCCGAAGGCCGCCTGATCCTGTGCGACGCGCTGACCTATTCCGCCAAGTTCAAACCCGACACCGTCATCGATATCGCCACGCTCACCGGCGCCTGCGTGATTGCGCTGGGCAGCGTCGCCAGCGGCATGTTTGCCAATGAAGACAAACTCGCCGACGAGCTGATCGCGGCGGGCAACGATGCGCACGACCGTGTCTGGCAATTGCCGCTGTGGGAAGACTACCAGCCGCTGCTCGACAGCAATTTTGCCGACATGGCCAACATCGGCGGCCGCGCCGGCGGCACGATTACCGCGGCCTGCTTCCTGGCGCGCTTCACCAAGGACTACCGCTGGGCGCACCTGGATATCGCCGGCACCGCCAACAAGTCCGGCAAGGACAAAGGCGCGACCGGACGTCCAGTGCCGCTGCTGACGCAGTATTTGATCAACAAGGCAAACGGCAAATAACCTTTTTGCCACAGAGCACACAGAGATCACAGAGAAGGAAGCGGAGGTTTTTCTCTGTGGTCTCTGTGGCAAATGGGTTTTGCATCATGACTAAAATAGATTTCTACACCGGCAGCGAAGATAAATTGCGCACCGCTTGCCAGCTCAGCCACAAGGCCATGCAGCATGGCCTGAGGGTGTTGCTGCACGTGCCCGACGACGATACGGCCGACAAGCTGGACAAGCTGCTGTGGCATTTTCCGCCCACCGCGTTCATGCCGCATTGCCACAGCCACGAGGATAAAGCCGCCGACATGCCTGTTGTCATCGGCCGCGACGAGACCTTCCATCACTCAGACCTGCTCATCAGCCTGCATCGCGACTGCCAGCCCTTCTTCAGCCGCTTCGAGCGTGTGATCGAAATCGTCAGCGCAGACGACGAGGATGCCAAGCTTGGGCGCGAGCGCTTCAAATTCTACAAGGATCGCGGTTATGAACTGCGCCATTTCGACTTGACCAAGAAACCCGGGGATTCCGCATGACCCCTGAAGAATCGCTGTTTGAAGACGATATTCCCACGCTGACCGAAGTGGTCGGGGAGCCCCTGTCTGACCTGCCGGTGTTAACCGAAGAAATTGCATCCGCGCCCGCCCGCGAGCCCGATGCCGCAGCCGAAATCGCCGTTGAGCCCGACTACGACATTACGATTCCCGAGCCGCTCAAAACAACGCCGCCTGCGCCAAAACAGGCGGTCGCCGCACGAGCCGACAGTACGCAGGAATCCGCAGCCTCGCAACCTGCGGCCAACCCGGCCGACCAGTTTACCGACGCGCTGATCGCCCGCATCGAAGCCTGGCTGTTTGCGCATTCCGAATTCCAGACCGACATCGACTGGCCCGAAATCAAGCGAGCGCTGCCGGGGCTGATCCGCGCACAATTGCAGGAGTCCGCCCTGCCGCTGGCTGCGGCGAGCACTTCGGCTTCGAGTATAATCCCGCCCTTTTCCGCCGCACCCAGATTGAGCAACAGCATGAACAACGCACAAGAACTCGCAAAAAGTTTTGACCCCAAGGACATCGAAGCACGCTGGTATCCCGCCTGGGAAAATGCCGGTTTCTTCAAGGCCGGCCTCGACGCCGCCAAGCCGGATAATTTCTGCATCCAGCTGCCGCCGCCCAACGTCACCGGGACGCTGCACATGGGCCACGGCTTCAACCAGACGCTGATGGATGCGTTGACGCGCTACCACCGCATGAAAGGCGACAACACGCTGTGGCAGCCCGGCACCGACCATGCCGGCATCGCCACCCAGATCGTGGTGGAGCGCCAGCTCGACGCGCAGAAGATTTCGCGCCACGACCTCGGTCGCGAGAAGTTCATCGAGAAGGTGTGGGAGTGGAAGGAATATTCCGGCGGCACCATCACCAAACAGATGCGCCGCCTCGGCACTTCGCCCGACTGGTCGCGCGAGCGCTTCACCATGGACGAAGGCCTGTCCAAGGCCGTCACCGAGACCTTCGTGCGTCTGTATAACGAAGGCCTAATCTATCGCGGCAAGCGTCTGGTGAACTGGGACCCCAAGCTGCACACCGCAGTAAGCGACCTCGAAGTGGCCCAGGAAGAAGAAGACGGCTTCATGTACCACATCCGCTATCCGCTGGCCGATGGCTCCGGTGAACTAGTCGTTGCAACCACGCGTCCCGAGACCATGCTGGGCGACGTCGCGGTGATGGTGCACCCCGAGGACGAGCGCTACCGTCACCTGATCGGCAAGCAGGTCACGCTGCCGCTATGCGAGCGCACCATCCCGGTGATCGCTGACGAATACGTGGACAAGGAATTCGGCACTGGCGTGGTCAAGGTCACGCCCGCGCATGACTTCAACGACTATGCCGTCGGCCAGCGCCACAAACTGGAGATGATCTCCATTCTGACCCTGGATGCCAAGATCAACGACCACGCGCCCGCCAAGTATCGCGGCATGGACCGCTTCGACGCGCGCAAGCAGATTGTTGCCGACCTCGAAGCCGCCGGCCTGTTCATCAAGGCCGACAAGCACAAACTCAAGGTGCCGCGCGGCGACCGCACCGGCGTGGTGATCGAGCCGATGCTGACTGACCAATGGTTCGTAGCGATGAGCAAGCCTGCACCGAAAACCAGTGACAACCCGGAGGGCAAGAGCATCACCGAGCAGGCACTGGAATGCGTAAGCTCCGGCGAAATCCGCTTCCATCCGGAGAACTGGGTCAACACCTACAATCAGTGGCTGAACAACATCCAGGATTGGTGCATCTCGCGCCAACTGTGGTGGGGCCACCAGATACCGGCATGGTACGGAGACGATGGCCGCGAATGGGTGGCACACGACGAGGCGGAAGCCAAACAGCTTGCCGCGCGCGCCGGTTACCTCGGAACACTGAAGCGTGATGAAGACGTACTCGACACCTGGTTCTCGTCGGCGCTGTGGCCATTCTCGACACTCGATTGGGATATGTTCAAGCCGTTCGACGCGCAGAACCCATTCGTCAAACAGTACCTGCCGTCGTCGGTGCTGGTCACCGGATTCGACATCATCTTCTTCTGGGTTGCGCGGATGGTGATGATGACCAAGCACATCACCGGCAAGATCCCGTTCAAGGACGTGTACGTGCACGGCCTGATCCGCGATGCGGAAGGTCAGAAGATGTCCAAATCCAAGGGCAACGTGCTCGACCCGATCGACCTGATCGACGGCATCGCGCTCGAAGACCTGGTGAAGAAACGCACCACCGGCCTGATGAACCCCAAGCAGGCGGAACAGATCGAGAAACGCACGCGCAAGGAATTCCCGGAAGGCATCCCCGCCTTCGGCACCGATGCGCTGCGCTTCACGTTCGCTTCGCTCGCCTCGCCCGGCCGCGACATCAAGTTCGACATGCAGCGCTGCGAAGGTTATCGCAACTTCTGCAACAAGCTGTGGAACGCGACGCGCTTCGTGCTGATGAATTGCGAAGGCCAGGATGTCGGCCTGGATGACGCGCTGCCGCGCGAATATTCGTTCGCCGACCAGTGGATGATCAGCCTGTTGCAGCAGGCCGAAGAGGACATGGCGCGCCACTTTGCCGACTACCGTTTCGACTTTGCCGCACGCAGCATTTACGAGCTGGTCTGGGATACCTATTGCGACTGGTATGTGGAATTGGCCAAGGTGCAACTGGCCGCCGGCAATCCGGCACAATGCCGCACCACACGTCGCACGCTGGTACGCGTGCTGGAAGCGATCCTGCGCCTCGCTCACCCGATCATCCCTTTCATCACCGAAGAGTTATGGCAAAAGGTCGCGCCGCTGGCTGGCATGCCAGGGGAGACCATCATGCTGCAACCCTACCCCAAGGCAAATCCTGCGCACATCGCGCCGGCTGCCCTGGAGCAGGCCAAACTGTTGCAGGACATGGTGAATGCCTGCCGCAGCCTGCGCAGCCAGATGAACCTGTCGCCCGCTCTGCGCGTGCCGCTGCTCGCCAGCGGCGACGACGCCACACTGCGCAGTTTTGCCCCTTATCTGCAATCGCTGTCGAAGCTCAGTGAAGTCAGCATCATGGACAGGCTGCCGGAAACCGACGCGGCGGTTGCCATCGTCGGGCCGTTCAAGCTGATGCTGAAAGTGGAAATCGATGTGGCTGCCGAACGCGAACGCCTGAGCAAGGAAATCGCCAAGCTCTCTGCGGAAATCGCCAAGGCGAGCGCCAAGCTCGGCAACGAAAGCTTCGTGGCTCGCGCGCCCGCCGCAGTGGTGGAGCAGGAGAAAAAACGCCTGGCCGATTTCAGCGCTACGCTGGAGCAAATGCAGGCGCAGCGCGCCAAGCTGGGGTGATCGCACGCAAGGTTGCTCCTGCGTGGACTGGTTTTGCAGGAGCAGCCTCGGCCGCAAATGGTTTGATGGAAGCGGAAGGCATTCGCCAAAACGCGCCTATGTTGCCCTACCGGCCTTCGCGGCTGAAGCCGCTCCCACAAAAACCGTCGCCCCTGTAGGAGCGGCTTCAGCCGCGAAAAATGTTTGGGAATACCAAGCGCGCAAAAGCAATAAACATACTGCGACTGCTTACCCGGCGGATAACGACCGTCCGCATCACCTCTGAAGCTTTGTCGTTATCCGGCCCGGCGACGGATCAGGAAGATGTATTCGCCATCCTGCTCGGTCGAGGATAGCAACTCGTTATCGGTCTTGCGGCAGAAATCCGCGAAATCCTTGGGCGCCCCCGGGTCGGTCGCAACAATGCGCAACACCTGGCCGGAAGACATGGCAGACAGGGCTTTCTTGGCGCGCAGGATAGGCAGCGGACAGGCCAGTTTCCGCACATCCAGCTCGGCATCGAAAGCGCTACCATTCATCGCACCACCTCGCCTCCGGCGTGTGCCCAGGCCGTAATTCCGCCTTGCAGGTTATACACGTCTCGCATGCCCTGCTTTTCAGCAAACGCGGCCGCCTGGGCGGAGCGCCCACCCATCTGGCAATAAAACACCGTCGGCAAACCGGCATCCAGTTCGCCGATGCGGATAGGCAGCAAATGCAGCGGCAATTTCTCCGCGCCGCGAATATGCCCCTGGGCAATTTCGGCATCCGTGCGCACATCCACCAGCCGCACCTTGCCGCCCGCCAGTAACGGCTGCAACTCAGCCACGCTAATATTCTTAAAACTCATTTCCCGCCCTCCATTGCTTGCGCCGTTCAAGGGCGCGCATTCTGCAACTTTAGGCCGGGCCTGTCCATATTCACCCGCGGCCCGTTAAAAACCGTAAAATGTCATTCACCCGCTTGCAAAGCCATTATGATTATCCGCATGACCCGACTTATTCTTTTGTTGTGCAGTCTCCTCGCGCTGAATTGCCATGCGGACGGTTTGCCCGACTTGGGCGACTCGTCGCAGGAAATGCTCTCGCCGCAACAGGAGCGCCAGATCGGCGAGCAGAGCATGCTGCAAATCCGCGCCGACAAAAGCTATCTCGACGATGCGGAGGTTGCCGACTACCTGAACCAGCTGGGCGAACGCCTGGTGGCCAACTGCGGTGACCCTACCCAGCATTTCGAGTTTTTCGCAATCAACGATAATGCGATCAACGCCTTTGCCATGCCGGGCGGTTTCGTCGGCGTGAATACCGGGTTGATCCTGCTGGCAGAAAACGAATCTGAGCTGGCTTCGGTGCTGAGCCACGAAATTGCGCACGTCACCCAGCATCACCTGGCGCGCATGATCGCCGGGCAACGGTACGACTCACTGGCGGCGATTGCCGCCATTGCCGTCGCCATCCTCGCCGCGCGCAACAATCCGCAAGCCGCCTCGGCGGCGATCTACGGCGCCCAGGGCGGCGCGATGCAGCGGCAGTTGAATTTCACCCGCACCCATGAAATGGAGGCCGACCGCATCGGCCTCGATACACTCGAAAAAGCCGGCTTCGACACCCGCGCCATGCCCGAGTTTTTTGAGCGGATGCAGCGCGCCACACGCCTGTACGAAGGCAACACCCCGACTTACCTGCGCACCCACCCGGTCACCGCCGAACGTATCGCCGATGTGGACAACCGCGTCGAGCAGTTGCCCTACCACCTGGTGTCCGACAATATCAATTTCCAGTTGGTGCGCGCCAAACTCATCGCCAGCCTGAGGCCAGCAGACGAGGCCGTTGCTTATTTCACCTCGGCGCTGGACAAGCAGAAATTCGGCAACCCGATTGCGAACCGTTACGGGCTGGTGCTGGCGCTGTTGCGCAACAACCAGAACCAGCGCGCAGTGCAGGAATTTGCACCGCTCCAGACGCAGGCCATCTCGAACGCGATCCTCACCACGCTGGAAGGGCAACTCAAGCACCTGAATGGAAATACCCGGGAAGTCACCGATTTTTACCGCACTGCGTCCGAACGTTTTCCGCAGCATCGCGCGCTGGTGTATGACTATGCCAATATCCTGCTGCAGCAAGGGCAATACAACGAGGCGTTGAAGCTGCTGAATGCGCAGCTCCAGACGCGCGGCAACGATGCGCGCCTGTACGAGCTGCAAGCCCGCACCTTCGCCGCGCTGGGACGCGCCCAGGAGGAGCACCATGCGCTGGCCTACAACTACATCCTGCACGGCAACCTGCGCGGCGCAATCGAGCAGCTCGAGCTCGCGCGGCAAAGCGGCAACGATTACTACGAGCTTTCCACCATCGAGAGCGAACTGAAGCAATTCAGGGAAATCGCCGCAGCGCAACGCCGGAAGAATTAAAGACGCACTTTCGCGGCTGAAGCCGCTCCCACAGGGCATGCAGTTTTCGTAGGAGCGGCCTTGGCCGCGAATGCGAACTACAAACACCTAAAACCCTTCGCGGTTAAAACCGCTCCTACAAAATGCGGTTTTCGTGGGAGCGAATTTACTGCGGAAGGGTCGCTGCAGCAGCGGGGTACCCTCCGGCGTCCCCTTTACGGGGATTCGCAAAGGGTTGTGGTGCGCTCAGTGTGCTTTCGCGGCTGAAGCCGCTCCCACAGGAGCTACTGCCTCGGGGGCGGCTCTCGCAGGGGCGACTTCGGCTCCGTCCAAATGTAGCTTGCGCTGCTCCATCTCGACAATTCCGCACGCAACCACATAGCCCAGTTCGCAGCTCCTCTTGAGGTCCGGCAGGGCGGCTGGCTTGCCTTCGAGTTTTACCCGCACCATTGCACGATTGAAATACGCATAGGCATTCTTGCCATCACGCGTTATCGAGGTGTCCAGTGCAGTCAGCGCCTCTTGATAACGCCCGGCCCCGTAGTAGGCATTGGCCAGCGCCAGATATACCTGTGGATGCGAGTCATCGATCGCCAACGATTTGCGGTAATCCGCAATTGCGGCGTCCCAATTTTTCTTTTTCTCCGAGGCCAGCGCCCGGTTGTAATAGGTGCGCTGCGCGCCAAGCCGGTCTTCGCCATGCAACAACTTCACCGCGTCGTCCCACAAGCGGTATTCATCCGCAAACACCCACAGGCGGTTCCAGGCCAGCGGCACCAGCACTGCCGCCAGCACCACGCCCGCCAGCCATACCCGGCGCTCGGGCAGCCAGCTCGCCAGCAATGCAAACAGCAACATATATCCCGGCAGCCATAGGTAGCTGCGATACAGCACAAAACTTTCCTGCACCCGGATCGTGGAAAACTCGGTCATGAACAACAGCCAGGGGTACAACAAGGCCAATCCAAGTAAGACCAAGCGCCCCCGACAAAACAGCAGTCGCAACGCAATAAGCCCGTACAGCACAAACGCCGCCAAACCGATCCAATTTGTCCAGTCTGCCGCCGAAGTGATGAAATTTTCACGCATGTCGATGGACATCCAGGCCGGGTTCGGTAGCAGCATCAACAGGCAATATTTAAAGAACAAACCCGCCTGGGTCAACACACTCAACAGGTAACTGGCATGCACCATGTTTTGTTGCGCGAACAGGCTCGCCGCATCGGCCTCGTATGCCACCCCCAGCAAGCCCTTCATGCGCAGCACGATCAACACGGCAGTGCAGAAGAAACCCAGCCAAGTCGCCAGCAGCCACCAGGCAGGGACACGGATGCGCTCACGCAGCAGCCAGGTCAATGGCAGCAAGAGTGCCGGAGCCATCACGCTGTGCTCCTTGCTGAACACAGCAAGGAAATACGCCGCCACCGCCAGCGCCAAATAGCGCCCGTTGTTTTCCAGCAGGCCGCGCAAATAAGCCAGGTACATCACCAGCGAGAACAAGGTCGCCATCAGGATGCTGCGCTCCACCAGATAGCCCACCGCATACACGGCGAGCGGATGGCAGGCAAATACCAATGCTCCGAGCCACGCACCCCAGCGGGCCAGCTTGGCTTGATTGACATCGGTAATAAACAGGGAAATCCAGAGCCGCAATAACAGCAGCAGCAGCAACACATTCAGGTTGTGCAGCAATAAATTTTCGATTCGGAAATAGGACAAATGGTTTTCCGCAAATGCGGCAGTCACGCCAAGCGACACGTACGGAAACCAGCGTTGATATAAATTAAACGGGAAATCAGCGAAACCGAGCACACCCGGGAAGAATGGCAAGTCGTCGAATATCAGTGGGTTGCTGATAAATGGTAAGTAAACCAGCAATGCCATTGCGGCAAGAAGCGCTGCTTTACTACGATCACTTCCGAAAAATTTCATGCGCACTCCCGTTACTCACCAAAAAAAAAGCCCCTCCGAAGAGGGGCTTTTCTCAAGCTTGGCATTCAAACTTGATTAGTTCCATTTCGCAACGATAGTTGGTGCAGGGGCAGCACAAGTTGTCGCAACGCTCCATTTGATCGCAGAGTTGCCGATGCTAGGAGTGAACGTCACATTACCACAAGATGTTGAGCCAATCACGCCACCAGCCACTGTAGCCGTAATGACACCCGCAGTGCTAACAGAAATACTTGAAACCTCGGTTGTTGGCGTTGGTCCAGAGCCGAGCCCTAATGAAGTCCAAGAGTCCGCGGCAGGGAACACAGTGCTAGCGGTTACGTTAGCTTGAGTAATGCCATTATCCTGAATATACATACCAACTGCGGTTTGTACAGCACTCACTGCAGACGAAATCTTGGAGAATTTAGCCTTAGTGATGTAGTCCTGATAAGCCGGAATCGCTACCGCAGCCAGAATACCGATAATCGCAACTACGATCATCAGTTCGATCAGGGTAAAGCCCTTTTGTACTTGTTTCATGTTTGAACTCCTTTAACGTTGTAGGGTACACACAAGGTGTGCGACCAGCATTATGCAGGATGCGTGCCAGGCCTGATCGTTTTATGCGTTTGGCTTGAATAAGTGGGGAATTCGCGGCCATGGCCGCTCCTACAAGAGGGGCTCAGGCAGCAAGTAAAGCCTTCTTTACTACCCAGGAACGTCAGCTCAGGTGACAATTTTCGTCACCTCAAGCCTCAAATAACCGTCACCCGCCCGAACTTGCGCTTGCCAACCTGGGCGACAACCACGCTCCCAGCCTTGATCTGCAAGGCTTTGTCGCTGACCTTTTCGCCGTCCAGCCTGACCCCGCCGCCGTCGATCATGCGCAGCGCCTCGGAGGTGCTGGCAACGAGGTTGGCCTGCTTGAGCAGGTGGGCGATGCCGATGGCGCCGCTGCTGGATTGCACGCTCAATTCGGGCATGTCGTCCGGCAGCACGCCTTTCTGGAAGCGCGCCTCGAATTCGGCCAGTGCCGCTTCGGCGGCTTGCTGCGAGTGGAAGCGGGCGACGATTTCCTGCGCCAGCAGCACCTTGATGTCGCGCGGGTTGCGGCCTTGGGCGACTTCCGCCTTGAAGGCGGAAATTTCCGCCAGGCTGCGGAACGACAGCAGGTCGTAATAACGCCACATCAGGTCGTCGGAAACCGACATGATCTTGCCGAACATTTCGGTGGGAGTGTCGGTGATGCCGATGTAGTTGCCCAGCGATTTGGACATCTTGTTGACGCCATCCAGCCCTTCCAGCAAGGGCATGGTCAGCACGCACTGCGGCGCCTGCCCGAAATGCTTTTGCAATTCGCGCCCCATCAGCAGGTTGAATTTCTGGTCGGTGCCGCCCAGCTCGATGTCAGCCTTGAGTGCCACGGAGTCGTAGCCTTGCACCAGCGGGTAGATGAATTCGTGGATGGCGATGGGCTGGTTATTCTTGTAACGCTTGGAAAAATCGTCGCGCTCCAGCATCTGTGCCACGGTGTGGGTGGCCGCCAGGCGGATCAGGTCTACCGCGCTGAACTTGTCCATCCAGGCGGAGTTGAATACCACCTCGGTTTTTTCGGGGTCGAGCACCTTGAATACCTGGCTGCGGTACGTTTCGGCATTGGCGAGCACCTGCTCACGCGACAAGGGCGGGCGCGTTGCATTCTTGCCGGTAGGATCGCCGATCATGCCGGTAAAGTCACCTATCAGGAACAATGCCTGGTGCCCCAAATCCTGCAACTGGCGCATTTTGTTCAGCAGCACAGTGTGGCCCAGATGCAAATCCGGCGCTGTAGGATCGAACCCAGCCTTGATGCGTAGCGGACGGCCTTGCTCGAGTTTCTTGACCAGTTCGGCTTCGATCAGCAGTTCATCGCTGCCACGTTTGATAATTTCCAGGGTGTTTTGTAATGTCATTTGCTATTGCTTCGAAAAATATTCACTTCGCTCGCTACCGCTCATCTAGGCTTTCAGACCGCTCGTCGGTCGAAATCGCCACTCGTCCATACGCCCCCGATGCCCTCGGCGGATTTTGAGCAAACCCCTGTTTCTGTTAAAGTAGCGGCCGTTTTTACGAGCATGGCTCGTAGCATCTGGATTTAGCTGCCTAGGGAGGCGCGAATGTTACCGCAAAACACCTTATCGCAAGCGCACAAAATGAAATTGCGCTGGTTTGTAACGCTGTCGACCGTGCCGTTATTCGGCGTGGTAACGGCATTCGGCATCATGCCGCAAACCGTGTTCAACACGGCAAAACCGAAAACCGTGGTGGAAGAAATCGCCTTGCCTGCCGCCACGCAGCCGCAAGCCGACGGCAGCGCTGCAACCTTCTGGCGCAGTGAGCGCGTGCAGCGCGGCGACACGGTTGCCGAGCTGCTGCATCGCCTGAATGTGGACGACAGCGCCGCCACCGATTTCCTGCTCAAGGACCAATCGGCCACGAGCTTCCGCCAGCTCGCAGTCGGCAAAGAGGTGCAATCCGAAACCGCGGCGGATGGCAGCCTGCTGGCGCTGCGCTTCCTGGATAACGATGGCAACCAGGCAGTAATCGAAAAGAACGGTTCCGGCTTTGCCAGCAAATCCCTGCCGGCCCAACTTGAACAGCGCATCTTCATGCGCACCGGCGAGATCAAATCCAGCCTGTACGCGGCAACAGATGCCGCCGGGCTGAGCGATCCGGTTGCCAACCAGATGGCTGATATTTTTGGCGGCGATATCGACTTCCACCACGATTTGCGCAAGGGTGACCGTTTCACAGTGGTGTACGAGATGGCATACAGCAATGGCGAACCGATCCGGTCGGGACGCATCCTCGCCGCTGAGTTCATCAACCAGGGCCACAGTTATCGGGCGCTGTACTTCCAGACCAGCCCCACCCACGGCGACTATTACTCCCCCGACGGCAAGAGCATGCACAAGGCGTTCCTGCGTTCGCCGCTGGAATTCTCGCGCGTCAGCTCCGGCTTCAGTCTGGCGCGCCTGCACCCGGTGCTGAATACCTGGCGTGCACATAAAGGGGTGGACTATGCTGCCCCTACCGGCACCAAGGTCAAGGTTACCGCTGACGGCATCGTTGCACTGGTCGGCAAGCAAGGCGGCTACGGCAATGTGATCATGGTCAACCATCAGGGCCGCTACACGACCGTGTATGGTCACTTGTCGAAATTCGCTGCTGGTCTGCATCGCGGCCAGCATGTCAGCCAGGGCGAAGTCATTGGCTACGTCGGCATGACCGGTCTGGCAACCGGCCCGCACCTGCATTACGAATTCAAGATCAATGGCGTGCAACGCGACCCGTTGCGTGTTGCACTGCCGGATGCCGCCCCGATCAGCGCCGCCCAGAAAGCCGCTTTTGCTGATGGTACCCGCGAACTGTCCGAACGGCTGACCATGCTGCGCAATACTCGCCTGGCCAAGCTGGACTGATTTTCACCAGTGCGCAGTGAGCTCTATATCGGCATCATGTCCGGCACCAGCCTGGACGGGATTGATGTCGCGCTGGTCGATTTATCAGGCTCGCAGCCGCAACTGCAAGGCACCCATTACCAGCCCTACCCGGCAGAGCTGAAAGAAACCCTGCTCGCACTGCACCAGCCGGCGCATAACGAGTTACATCTGGCGCAAATCACTGCCAACCAACTGGCCCGCGACTATGCCCACGCAGTGTTGGCCCTGCTACAAAAGACCGGCCTCACTGCCGCTGAAATCCGCGCCATCGGTTGCCACGGCCAGACCATACGCCACCGGCCCGAAGAGGGTTATACCATTCAGCTCGGCAATCACGCCTTGCTGGCTGAGTTGACCGGCATCAGCGTGGTTGGCGATTTCCGCAGCCGCGATATAGCCGCCGGCGGCCAAGGTGCGCCTTTGGTGCCGGCTTTCCACAATCATGTACTGCGCGCACCGCAAACCCATCGTGTCATCGTCAATATTGGCGGCATCAGCAACCTGACCAGCCTGCCCGCCGACGGGACGGTGACCGGCTTTGACTGCGGCCCCGGCAACCTGCTGATGGACGCATGGATACACAGCCATCGCGGCCAAGCCTATGACAAGGATGGTGCATGGGCATCCAGCGGCACGGTCATTCCCGAACTACTGAAGCACCTGCTGGATGAGCCTTTTTTCCGGGCTGCGCCGCCCAAAAGCAGCGGTCGTGATCTGTTCAATATGGATTGGCTTACCCAAAGATTGACGGGCCAGGAAAAGCCCGAGGATGTTCAAGCCACGCTGCTGGCCCTGACCGGGAGCAGCATTGCCGAGGCAATCCTGAAATACTGCGGTGGCGCGCAGGAAGTCTATTTATGCGGCGGCGGCGCGCATAACGCTGCGCTGCGCCATTACCTTGCCCAAAAGCTACTACACGTCCTGCTGGAAAAAACCGATGTGCTGGGTGTCGACGCCGATTGGCTTGAAGCCATTGCATTCGCCTGGTTTGCCCAGCAAACCCTGCATGGGAAACCAGCCAATCTTCCCGCCGTCACGGGCGCAAAACACCCGTGCATTCAGGGTGCCGTTTACCAGGCATGAAAAAAGGGAGGCATTCACGCCTCCCCTCTTCCAAGTAATTCCGGTTTAAACCGAGAACGACGAGCCGCAACCACAAGTGGTGGTGGCGTTAGGGTTCTTGATCACGAACTGGGAACCTTCCAGCCCTTCGGTGTAATCGATCTCGGCACCGACGAGGTACTGGAAGCTCATTGGGTCGATCAACAACTGCACGCCGTTCTTGTTCATCACGGTGTCGTCCTCGTTGACCACTTCGTCAAACGTAAACCCGTACTGAAAACCGGAGCAGCCGCCGCCCGTCACAAATACGCGCAGTTTCAATTCGGAATTGCCTTCCTCCTCGATCAACTGCTTTACCTTGTTGGCCGCGCTGTCGGTAAACAGCAATGGGTCTTGCATATCAGCTACTGTATTCATCGTGTTGCCTCCAATCAATTTTAAGATTCAGCCCCGCCCACTTTCAACGGCACCACTTTTTCGGATGCCTCGTTCAGGTGGATCAATTTGCCCTCAATAATCGCGCCCAATTGAATTTCGAGCGTCTTGTAATGTACATCGCCAACCAGCTTGGCTTTCCCTTGCAGTTCCAGATATTCGGTTGCACGCACCGGTCCGGTCACTGTTCCATTTACCACCAGATGAGTGACGCTGATCTGCCCGTCAACCCGCGCATGTTCGCTCAACACCAGTGTGCTGGCTTTCCCCGGTTCGGCAATGACGTTGCCGTCCACCTCGCCATCTATCCGCAATCCGCCTGTAAAAGACACATCCCCTTTGACTTTGGTTCCCGCGCCAATCAGCGAATCAATCCGGTTTTGCGGTTTACTGGGTCGACTTCCGAACATCCTGCTCTCCCTTTCAGCCCATCTCTATGGTTTGTTTTACTTTGGGCTCGCTGGCCCCTTTTTCATACACCCTGACTTCGACACTTTCCAGGTGCACATCTGCCGGAATCGTGAAAGTCCGATCTATCCGCTGATAATACTTGAAGCTTAGCTGATGCGCAGCCACATCCGCAGCATTGTTACTCTGCGGAAATTGTAACACTACTTTCTTGCCATCCTGCTCGCCGGATGCCAGCAACTGCATGCTCCCCTGGAACTCCTTCGCACGTTGCTGGACATTCTGCACCAGCAGCAGGCGGCAATGGAACTCACCCGGCAACGCTCCTGAATCAACTTTCAGTCGATGAATGCTCAAATCCGTCTCGCGCCCGGCAGTCAAAGGAAGATTCTGGAAAAACGACAAGTCTTCCTTCAGGCTTGCATTTTCGTCAGTCAGGCTTTTCACCTGGTTTGCGGTCTCCATCATCGCAGCGTGCTCAATCTGCAGCTGGCGATCCCTCGCTGCCATTTCATTGGAGAGGCGGGTATTCTCACCTTCCAGGAAGGACACGCGGTCACGCAATGTATCCAATTCACGCTCGGCTTGACCACGATGAAATCCGGCCAACTCCAACCCGGAATCGTAAGCCCACCACACCATCGTCGCCGCACCGACAATAAACGGAATGGTCAATGCCCAACGCAAATACCACGGCACATGGGGGCGCACCGCGAGCCGCGGGGCCGAAATGCTGAACTTGCGCCTGAACTTGCGAATCATGATCATGGTAGCAAGGGAACGATTCCCAAAGCCGTCGCTTCGGGCAGACCGAACATGATGTTCATGTTCTGGACAGCCTGCCCTGCCGCGCCTTTGACCAGATTATCGATCACCGACAGTACCACCACCGTATCGCCGCCTTGCGGACGGTGCACCGCAATCCGGCAATGATTCGAGCCGCGCACCGAGCGGGTTTCGGGCATGCTTCCCGCAGGCAAGACATCTACAAATGCCTCATTGGCGTAACGCTGCTCGAATAACGCCTGCAAATCGACATCTTTTTTCAGCCGCCCGTATAGCGTGGCATGTATTCCCCGGATCATCGGGAGCAGATGCGGAACAAATGTTAATCCGACCGGCTTGCCCACCGCCAGCGTTAGCCCTTGGCTGATTTCCGGCAAATGCCTGTGCCCGGCGACACCGTAGGCCTTGAAGTTATCCCCGGCCTCGGCCAGCAGGATATGCATCTCGGCCTTGCGCCCGGCTCCGGAGACCCCGGACTTGGCATCGGCGATCAAAGACGCATCTTCAATCACCCCGGCTTCCAGCAGCGGAATAAATCCCAACTGTACCGCAGTCGGATAGCACCCGGGATTTGCTACCAGACGCGCCTGCCTGATCTTGTCCCGATTCACCTCGGGCAGGCCATAAACCGCCTCGCTTACCAAGTCGGGACAGGCATGCGTCATGCCGTACCACTTTTCCCAGACCGTAATATCCTTGATGCGAAAATCCGCTGCCAGGTCGATCAGTCTTACCCCGGCATCAAGCAATGCCCGTGCTTGATGCATGGCGATACCGTTTGGCGTGGCAAAAAACACCAGATCGCATTGCTCCAGATGTGCCTGGTCCGGGTGGGTAAACACCAAGTCAACATAGCCACGCAAGCTTGGAAACATCTGGCTGACCGGGGTGCCCGCATCGGCCCGAGAGGTAATGACTTGCAACTGAACCTGAGGATGCACTGCAAGCAACCGCAGCAGTTCCACCCCTGTATACCCTGTCCCGCCAACAATACCGACTTTGATCACTTCCGGCTCCAATTCCAATCTGGTGCAATGATAAATGAAAAGACCGCCCGAAGGCGGTCTTTTCTGCGTCGCACAAGCTTAACGCTTGGAGAATTGCTTCCTGCGACGGGCCTTGCGCAGACCGACCTTCTTACGCTCGACTTCACGCGCATCGCGAGTCACCAGACCCGCCTTGCTCAGGGCCGGCTTCAAGCTGGCATCATAATCGATCAATGCACGGGTAATGCCGTGGCGCACAGCACCCGCCTGGCCAGACTCACCGCCACCGGTCACGTTCACCATGATGTCGAACTTGCTCAGTGTTTCAGTCAGTTCCAGCGGCTGGCGCACGATCATGCGACCGGTTTCGCGCGAGAAGAACACGTCCACCGGCTTGTCGTTGACGACAATGTTGCCCTTGCCGGGCTTGATGAATACGCGAGCAACTGCGCTCTTGCGACGGCCTGTGCCGTAATTGTAATTGACGCTCATGATTAGGCCTTTAACAGATCAACAGGTTTGGGTTGCTGCGCGCTGTGCGGATGGGTACCGCCTGCGTACACCTTGAGCTTGCGCAACATTGCATAGCCCAGCGGGCCTTTAGGCAGCATGCCGCGAACGGCCTTCTGCAATACGCGATGCGGATGACGCTGCTGCAACTTGGTGAAATTGGTTTCGTAAATACCGCCGGGATAGGTCGAGTGACGGTAATACATCTTGGCTTGCGCCTTATTTCCCGTGACACGCAATTTCTCAGCATTGACTACCACAACGAAATCGCCAGTATCGACATGAGGCGTATAGATCGCCTTATGCTTGCCGCGCAAACGGATTGCGATCTGGCTGGCCAAACGCCCCAGAATCTGATTGGAAGCATCGACCAGAAGCCAATCGTGCTGGACTTCTTGCGGTTTTGCGGAAAATGTTTTCATGGCATTTCCTAATACAAAATGGTTATTAAACTTTCGAAGGGCGCGGATTGTATTCGAGACTTGCAAGCGCTGTCAAATCCCTTCTGATTAATACTGATTAATATTTCCGTAACAAAGCTTCTCTATTGTGCGCGCAACTTCAATTATATTCCCGGGAAACTGATGACCAGCGCCACTCTTAACTCCAGCTATAATAATGTCATTGCGTTGCCGGCCATGCATATTGACGAGGCACCCCGGGGAGTTGAAACCCTTACCCTGTCTGACATCCTTGAGCAGCGAAAACTGACCGCACTTTTCCAGCCGTTGCTGGATATGGATAGTGGAGAGTTTCTCGGCTACGAAGGGCTGATACGCGGCCCGGCCAACAGCCCGCTGCATTCTCCCGCCAACCTTTTCAATACAGCGCAAGAGCAAGGCCTCTCCCTGGAGCTGGAGATGCTGTGCCGGCAAGTGGTCCTGCAAAGCTTTGTGCACCTGAATCTGCCCGGTAGCCTGTTCCTGAATGTCAGCCCGCAAACGCTGACCCACCCGAGCTTCAAGAACGGTCAAACCCTTGAGTTCATGAACCAGCTTGGCCTTTCGCCAGAGCGCGTCATCATCGAAATCACGGAAAACCAGCCAACTTATGATTTCGTAGCGATGCGCGGCGCCCTGCTGCATTACCGCTCCATGGGCTTCAAGATCGCCATTGACGACCTTGGTGAGGGCTTTTCCAGTCTGCGCTTGTGGTCGGAATTGCGCCCGGAATTCATCAAGATCGACATGCACTTTGTGCAAGGCGTGGACACCAACCCGGTCAAGCGCCAATTCCTGAAATCCCTGCAACAGATAGCGCTGAGTTGCGGAACCGAGGTGATTGCCGAAGGAATCGAAACCGAAGCCGAACTCAAAGTCATCAAGGAACTGGGCATTGCCGTCGGCCAAGGCTATTTCATCTCCCGCCCCTGCCCCACCCCGCCATTGCTCGCATCGGCCGAAACCAGCAGCGCGCTCAACTCGTTTGGTATGCAGCCGTTGCCCAAACTGGACCAACCTTATTCCAGCAATAAAACCGCCCAGATGCTGCTGACCTACATCGAGCCTGAGCGCCCCGCAACTGAAAACAACGCAATTTTTGATCGCTTCTGCGCAGAACCCGCATTGCGGGCGATCCCGATCGTCAACAATGGCGTTCCGCTCGGGCTGATCAATCGCTCGGTATTTCTCGATACCTTCTCTCGCCCGTTCCAGCGCGAACTGCATGGCAAGCGCCCCTGCGAGCAATTCATGCAATCAACCCCGTTGCTAGTGGACAAGGAAATGCCCATTGAGGAGCTCAGCAACTTCCTGTCCAATGCCGACGAGGAGCAATTCAACAGCGGCTTTATCGTGACCGAGCAAGGACGTTATCTCGGCATTTCCTCCTGCCAGAACCTGTTGCGCGAAATTACGCAGATGCAGATTGCCGCCGCACGTTACGCCAATCCGCTCACATTGCTGCCGGGCAACGTCCCCATCAACCAGCGCATCGAGCACTTGCTGCACACCCAAACCCAGTTCATCGCCTGTTATTGCGACCTGGACCATTTCAAGCCCTATAACGATGTGTATGGCTATCACAAGGGCGATGAAATGATCCAGCTATGCGGCCGCGTGCTCAACTGGGCGTGCGACCCCAAACTTGATTTCATCGGACACCTGGGCGGTGACGATTTCATCCTGCTGATGCAAAGCCGCGACTGGAAGGCTCGCCTGGAGCAGGCACTGCGCGCATTCGAACAAGGAGCGTCGCTTTTGTTTACGCCGGAACATCAGGCGGCGGGCGGTTATGTCAGCGAAGATCGCAACGGCAACCAGGTGCTTCACCCGCTCAGCAGCCTGTCCATTGGCGCCATTCCGGTCAGCCCGCAACAATTCCACTCACACAACGAGGTTTCCAACGCGGCCACGCTTGCAAAAAAAATGGCCAAACGGATCGCGGGCAACAGCCTGTTCATTGAGCCGCGCACGTATCCTGAGAAAATCTATAGCCGCGACTGACGCCCCATAACCGGAAATTGAAGGCGTGCAGTATGATGCACGCCTTTATCAATCCGAACTGCGCTCCATGGCCTGGCTTATTACCAATTTCATCGCTGCCTTCCTGCTGCCGCCATTTTTTTTCCTCCTCCTTGCCATTGCCGGCCTGCTGTTCTGGAAAAAACGCAAACGCCTTTCGCTGGGCTTGCTGATCTCGGCGACTGCTTTGCTGTGGATATTCTCAACCCCTTATGTCGCGCAAGCATTGTTCCAATATCTGGAACAACAGCAGCGCCCCGTTAACACCCGAGCAGAGCCTGCCGACGCGATTGTCGTGCTGGGCGGCGGAACCTATTTCAACGCCCCGGAATATGGCGGGGACACAGTCAGCGAGGCCAGCTTGCAGCGGCTGCGCTACGCCGCCAAACTGTTCCATGAAACCGGCCGCCCCATTCTTGTCACCGGCGGCAAACCCTTGGGCAATGCGCTCTCAGAGGCGGCTCAAATGAAAAGCGTGCTGGAACAGGAGTTCAAGATCCCGGTACAGTGGACCGAAGATAACTCGGACAACACTTTTGAGAACGCCAGATACAGCTACACCATCCTGCATTCTCTCGGCATCAAACGAATTTACCTCGTCACCCACGCCTGGCACATGCCGCGCGCTGTGCTTGCTTTCAAGGCTGCCGGCTTCGAGGTCGTTGCCGCCCCCACGGTTTTCACCACCCGTTTTGCGACCAACATCCTGAGCTTTATCCCAAGCGCGCACGCCCTTTCCGCCAGCAGTGTCTTTATCCACGAAGAAATCGGGCTGCTCTGGTATCGGTTAAAATCACTCATCTAGCACAGACAGGAGCACCTCATGAAAGCACGTGTCAAATGGGTCGAGCAAGTTTCCTTCCTCGGCGAAACTGAAAGCGGCCATGCCGTCCTGATGGATGGTGCACCCGCTGCGGGCGGGCGCAACCTCGGTCCTCGCCCGATGGAAATGCTTTTGCTGGGTGCAGGGGGATGCACCAGCTTCGACGTGATCGGCATCCTGAAGAAAAGTCGCCAGGAAGTGGCAGACTGCTATGTGGAGATTGATGCGCAACGAGCTGATGAGGATCCCAAAGTCTTCACCAAGATACACATGCACTTTGTCGTAAAAGGAAAAAATATCAAGCCCGATGTAGTCGATCGCGCTATCCGGCTATCCGCCGAAAAGTACTGCTCAGCCTCCATCATGCTGGGCAAGACGGCCAATATTACGCACGACTTTGAAATCATAGAAGCGTAGGAGCCTGCGGTATCGCGACCAAGCAGCCCCATGGGAAAAAGCGGCAAGCGTGGGAGCGGCTTCAGCCGCGAAATTTGCCAAACTGATGGTGGCTTTCGCGGCTAAAGCCGCTCCTACCCCCTGCGGCCACATTGAATCAGACCCAGTAAACCGTCCGGGTCATTACCCTGGACATCCCTCGCATCGCCAACTTGACTGGCAGGGGCAGCTCGCTGCCGCCCAGCTCAATCGCCATATCGGCGTGACCAACCTCGTCGGCATACATCTTTTCGACGATCGCCCTGCTCTTGGCATCCTGCGGCGGCAAGCTATCCAGATGGCTTTGCAAATGCGCGCCGACCTGGCGCTCAGTCTCGGCCAGAAAACCCAGATTCCACCTGTCGCCCAGCACACCTGCCACGGCCCCCAATGCCAAGGAACCGGTATACCAAAGTGGATTCAGCACGCTCAAGTGGCTGCCCAACTCCCCGACCCGCTTGGAGGTCCACGCCAAATGCTCGGTTTCTTCCCAAGCGGCCTGTTTGAGTTTTTCCTGCACCACTGGGTCGCGAGCAGTCAACGCCTGCCCTTGATACAAGGCTTGGGCACAAATCTCGCCGGTATGATTGATCCGCATCAACGCGGCGGCATGTTTTTTTTCCGACTCATCCAGCGGCGCATCAGCCAACCCGGTATCCGGATAGGGGCGCGCCGTCGGTGCCTTGGCCAGCAAGGTGCGCAATCCCTTGTCAAATTCGATGATAAGCGTGTCCAGATTCAGCATGACGACCTCGATCAATTTCAATTGCCCGGCAATTTAGGCAATCGTTCGCGCAGTGTCAAATAAAACGGCCGCCATAAGGCGGCCATTGATCTTTCCCCAAGAGAGGATTAGAACTTCTTGCGCAGGCCAACCCCTACCATGCTGGAGTTGCCGCCGGCACTCGGTGCAATCAGGGTATTAGCCACCCCAAGCGCCGCATTGGTATCGTTGGTGATAGCCGTGTAAGCAGCATATGCCGTTACAGTCTTGGACATGGTGTGCATATAGCCCAGGGTGTAGCCTCTGCTGCTGGAAGCGGACGCATTCATCGAACTGGCTGCATAGCTCACCGCCAGCGCATCGCTGCCCATTGGCACAACGGCTGCCACGGAGTACATGCTGTTGGATGTGGATGTCGCCGCATTGTTAGTCTGCGTTTGGTAGGTCGCATACAGCTTGGTTACATCCAGGTTATACGATGCTCCAAAGGCGTACTCAGTAACGTTCGAGGTTGCAATCGCATTGTTTGTTGCCGCATAGACTGCGCCTGCACTCAATGGCCCGTTTTCGTAATTCACCGAGGCCAGGTTAGCCGAAACCTTGGTGCTGGTGCCGCCTGGGTCGGCGACATTAAGATTGCCGGTACCATCCGACAAGGCCGTGGAATGATTCACCGCCACCGTCAGGCCATTCATATTTGGAGAAATATAAGCCACGGCGCGCGAAGCGCGGGCCGCAGCGGCAGTTGCACTGATCAGGAAACCGTCGCCCTTGGCGATCGTGTCGTAAGGAGACGCTGCCGAACCCGACACCGGGTCATACTTGCCGGCAAAGTCCCATGCCGTAGTCTGCAAATACCCGGCAGCGACCGTACCGAAGCCGCCAGCCAGCGCCAGCATCTGTTGGCGCGCATTGTTCGCCAATGAGGTGCCGGCAGAAGTCTCTCCATCAAGCTTGTATTCCAGCACAGCCAATGCCGTCAGCCCGTCACCAAGATCTTCGCTCGCTTTGACGCCCAGACGGGACGCCGACATCGCGCCGGACAGCGCCAGAATATCGCTTTGTTTACCCGTGTTAGAGACGCTGGCTACAGCTGCATCCAACACACCATAAAACGACACCTCGGCAAATGCCGGAGCCGACACAACAGCAATTACCGCAGCAGCAATCAATTTCTTTTTCATCGTCTATTCCTCTCCAAAGTTAGCCTCAAGGCCGGAATTATTATGCTTAACCACACCATAAAAGTGGGCATCGACAGGCTATATTAAAGATCAAAGCATTGACAAGAAATCAATCGCCAACTGTTGTATTTTTACAATAAACAAAACGGGCACCCGAAGGTGCCCGTCTGCTTCATAGTTTCGAACCCCGTGCGGGGCAAGAAATTAGAAGGATACGATCAAGCCTGTACCAAAGGCTGTCTGGCTGGAACCAGCGTTGGTACCAAAGGGCGTACCCGCGCTAAAGCCATATGCGCCATTGGTATCATTCTTCAACGCAGTGTAAGCAGCAAACAGCTCGGTACGCTTGGACAAATTCATGCCATAACGCAGAGAAACCTGAGTTGCGCCATCGCTGGTTGTACCTGCTGCACCCGATGCGCCAGCAATTGCGTAACTCACTGCAAACTTGTTGGCACCAGCCTTGTATTCAGCGGCAACTTCGGTGTTGTTCTGGGTGTAGCTGGCCGATGCTGAAGTATTCACCTTGATACCTTCAAAAGTCAGACCAACCCAGATATTGCCGAGGTCATAACGACCAACCAAGCGAGTCGCGCTGTCAGCTGTTGTCGCTACGCTTGCATCCGGACGGGTTTCGTAAGCTGCAGCCACATACAGGGCATCCACGTCATAAACTGCAGACAGCGAAGTCTGGCTCTTGTTGGAGCCTTGGGTAGTTGGAGTACCAGAACCACCTTCATCCGGGCTGAAGGAAACGTTTACCTTCACACCACCGAGGGATGGAGACCAGTACTGCACATCATTGCTACGACGGGTGTTGTAGTTTGCAACTGTCCCTTTAGCACGGCCCATCAGGTTGATCGCGCTGAACACGGTGGTGTTATCAAACAATTCCATCTTGTTATGAGCAACCTTGAATGGTGTATCCCAGTTACCCAGCATTACAGTACCGAAATCGCCATCCAAACCTACACCGCTGTTACGTGTACCATTACCAGCACCATTTCCGGCATTGCCGTCAGTGTCAATCTGCACTTCGTACTGGTACCAGCCGCTCAGGCCCTCGCCCAGATCTTCCTTGCCCTTCACGCCGAAACGCGAAGCATTAGTCTGTACGCGAGTCGCGCTGCTCAGAGTTGACTTGTCGTTGCTGACAGACTCGATGTCCATGAAAGCCTTGCCGTACACAGTCACGTTCGCGTTGTCCGCAAATGCTGGTGCAGAAATTGCTGCGGCAATTGCCATGGCGATGATTTTCTTTTGCATGTTAGTAGAGCTCCTTAACAATTGATGTCGTTATCGCCTGCGCCGGTCACTTCGCCGGCTCAGGCAAAATTCCCTCGAGTGAGAATTCGGCGCGCATTCTGCCGTAAAAAATGCGTTTCATCGGTTTGTAATAAAAATTTCACGCAGCGGTTGTTTTTTTACAACACCCCAAAAACCTTGCTCAATTCCAGCCCCGGATTCTCCGCGCGCATAAACGCCTCCCCCACCAGAAACGCATGCACTTGCTGGTCGCGCATCCGCTGCACATCCGCCGGGGTAAATATCCCGCTTTCGGTCACCACAATCCGGTCTGCCGGAATCTGCGCCAGCAAGTCGAGCGTGGTCTGGAGGCTGACTTCAAACGTGCGCAGGTTGCGATTATTGATGCCGAGCAAGGGGGTGGTCAGTTGCAAGGCGACATCCAGCTCCTTGCCGTCATGCACCTCGACCAGCACAGCCATGCCCAGCTTGTGCGCGAGTTTTTCCAGCGTTTTCATCTGGCCCAAGGTTAATTCCGCCGCGATCAGCAGGATCGCATCGGCGCCCATTGCCCGTGCCTGGTACACCTGATACTCATGCACCATGAAGTCCTTGCGCAACACCGGCAACTCACACGCAGCGCGCGCTTCGCGCAAATAAGCCTCGCTGCCCTGGAAAAACTGCTCGTCAGTCAGCACCGACAAGCAAGCTGCCCCGTGCTGCGCGTAGCTACGCGCAATCTCAGCCGGATGAAAGTCTGCCCGGATCACACCCTTGCTCGGGCTCGCCTTCTTGACTTCAGCGATGACGGCCGGCATGCCCGCCGCAATCTTGGCGCGGATCGCCCCGACGAAATCGCGCGGCGGCGCAGCTTGCTCCGCTTCAGCGCGCATGACGGGCAGGGGCTTGGCCGAAATGGCGGCAGCCACTTCCTGCGCCTTGACCGCGAGGATTTTCTTCAAAATATCTGACATATCCGGTTCTCTTGAATAAGGCGCGTATTCTAGCGCATGCGCAATGTTAAAATGCGCGCCGTGCGTAACACCGGGAATATCATGGAAGACGTAAAACAATACATGCGCAGTATCGGCCAGGCGGCCCGCGCTGCTTCACGCAGCATGGCACTGGCCGACACGAATGCAAAAAACCGTGCGCTGGAAAACATTGCCACCGCCATCCTGCTCGCCAGCGGCAAGCTACTGACCGAGAACGCCAAGGATGTCGCGGCCGCCAAAACCAACGGCCTCGACCCGGCCGCCATCGACCGCCTCACGCTCACCGAGAAGACCATCAAGGGTATGGCCGAAGGCTTGCGCCAGATCGCGGCGCTGCCCGATCCCATCGGCGAGATCAGCGACATGAAGTACCGCCCCACCGGCATCCAGGTCGGCAAGATGCGCGTACCGCTGGGCGTCATCGGCATCATCTACGAATCGCGTCCCAACGTGACGGCCGATGCGGCCGGCCTGTGCCTGAAGTCGGGCAATGCCTGCATCCTGCGCGGCGGTTCCGAAGCCATCCATTCCAACCAGGCCATCGCCGCCTGCGTGCATCAGGGTCTGCGTGAAGCGGGCCTGCCCGAGACCGCCGTACAGGTGATCAACACCACCGACCGCGCCGCAGTGGGTGAGCTCATCACCATGAAAGAATATGTTGATGTGATCGTGCCGCGTGGCGGCAAGAGCCTGATCGAACGCATCTCGGCCGAGGCCAAGGTGCCGGTCATCAAACACCTGGACGGCATCTGCCATGTGTATATCGACGACGAGGCCGACCTTACCAAGGCGGTCAAGATTGCCGACAACGCCAAGACTCACCGCTACGGCGTGTGCAATGCGATGGAGACATTGCTGGTGCATGCGGATGTCGCAGCGAAAGTGCTGCCCGAGCTGTGCAAGATATACCTCGACAAGGGCGTCGAACTGCGCGGCGACGACGCGGCACGCAAACTCGTGGCGCAGATGAAAGTCGCCACCGAGGAAGACTGGCGCACCGAATACCTCGCGCCGATCTTGAGCATCCGCATCGTGAACGGACTGGATGAGGCCATCGCCCACATCAATACCTACAGCTCGCAACACACCGACAGCATCGTCACCGAGAACTACAGCAAGGCGATGCGCTTCCTGCGCGAGGTCGATTCCGCCAGCGTGATGGTGAACGCCTCCACGCGCTTCGCCGACGGTTTCGAGTTCGGTCTCGGCGCAGAGATCGGTATCTCCACCGACAAGCTGCATGCGCGCGGCCCGGTCGGGCTGGAAGGACTGACGTCGCAAAAATTCATCGTGCTCGGCAACGGGCAAATTCGCGTTTAAACCAGAGAGAAAACCATGAGCACTATTGAAATCAAGGTACCGGACATCGGCGGCTTCAAGGATGTCGCCATCATCGAAGTGGCCGTCAAGGCGGGTGACACCGTGGAGCAGGAGCAAACCCTGATCACACTGGAGACCGACAAGGCCACCATGGATGTGCCCTCACCCGCCGCCGGCGTGGTGAAAGAAATGAAAATCAAAGTAGGCGACAAGGTCAGCGAAGGCTCGGTGATCTTGATGCTGGAAAGCAGCGCGGCCGCACCCGCTCCAGCCAAGGCTGCGCCTGCACCACAAGCTGTTGCTCCAGCAGCCGCGCCACAAGTTGCACCGACTCCTGCCGCTGCCGTCGCCAAAGGTGATCTGCACGCCGAAGTCGTCGTACTCGGCGCAGGCCCTGGCGGCTACACGGCCGCCTTCCGCGCCGCCGACCTCGGTAAGCAGGTCATCCTGATCGAAAAGCATGCCACGCTCGGCGGCGTCTGCCTCAACGTGGGTTGCATCCCGTCCAAGGCGCTGCTGCACGTCGCCAAGGTCATCAACGAGGCAGACGAGGTATCGCACCACGGCGTAACCTTCGGCAAGCCGAAGATCGACATCGACGCCATTCGCACCTGGAAAGAAAGTGTGATCGGCAAGCTCACCGGCGGCCTCGCCGGATTGGCGAAACAACGCAAGGTTCAGGTGGTACGTGGCGTAGCGAAATTCACTTCGCCCAACAGTCTGGAAGTCGACACCGCCGAAGGCAAGAAGATCGTCACGTTCGATAACTGCATCGTCGCGGCGGGCTCCAGCGTGGCACGCATCCCCGTCTTCCCCTATGAAGACGAGCGCATCATCGACTCCACCGGCGCTCTGGCGCTGAAGGATGTGCCGAAGCGCATGCTGGTCATCGGCGGCGGCATCATCGGCCTGGAAATGGCCACGGTGTATGACGCGCTGGGAGCGAAAATTTCCGTCGTCGAATTAATGGACCAACTGATGCCGGGCGCCGACAAGGACATGGTAAAACCGCTGCACACGCGCATCGCCAAGCGTTATGAAGCTATCATGCTGAAGACCAAGGTCACCAAGATCGAAGCAACCAAGGCCGGACTGAAGGTCACCTTCGAAGGCGAGCAAGCGCCCGCCGAGCCGCAGTTGTATGACAAGGTGCTGATGGCCGTAGGCCGCCGCCCGAACGGCAAGATGATCGATGCGGAAAAGGCCGGATTGATCGTCAACGAGCGCGGCTTTATCCCGGTGGACAAACAGATGCGCACCAACGTGCCGCACATCTTCGCCATCGGCGACATCGTGGGCGACCCGATGCTGGCACACAAAGCCGTGCATGAGGGCAAAGTGGCCGCCGAGAACATCGCCGGACACAAGGCCTTCTTCGAGCCGCTGACCATCCCGTCGGTAGCCTACACCGACCCCGAAGTGGCGTGGATGGGTCTCACCGAAACCCAGGCCAAGGCACAAGGCATCGAGTACGAGAAGGCCTCGTTCCCGTGGGCCGCATCAGGCCGCGCACTGTCCATCGCCCGCGAAGAGGGTGCCACCAAGGTGCTGCTCGATCCGAAGAGCCGTCGCATCCTCGGTGCCGGCATCGTCGGCACCAACGCAGGCGAACTGATTGCCGAAGCCGTACTGGCACTGGAAATGGGCGCGGACATGGAGGACATCGGCCTCACCATCCACCCGCACCCGACGCTGTCGGAAACCTTCAACTTCGCCGCCGAAATGGCGGAAGGCACCATCACCGACCTGATGCCGCCGCGCAAGAAACACTAACCGGGTGCGGAAGGAGGGGAGCATCCGTGCTCCCGCCCCTCCGCTCCGTGCACATTCGTGGCTGAAGCCGCCCCTACAGGGCGCGGCGGTTTTCGTGGGAGCGGTTTCAACCGCGAAGGGATGCGGGATACATGGTGCGCATTCGCGGCTGAAGCCGCCCCTACAGGGCGCGGCGGTTTTCGTGGGAGCGGTTTCAACCGCGAAGGGATGCGGGATACATGGTGCGCATTCGCGGCTAAAGCCGCTCCCACAGGGTGCGACGGTTTTCGTGGGAGCGGCTTCAGCCGCGAATACCGGGGGCCGCCCCGCACCCATCAGGTGCGCGCCGGAGAAAGGCGCGCGACCTGCCCTTTCAGTTGTGCATGCGGTTCAACTGCTTGGCAATGACATCGTGATTCACCCACAACACCGGGCCTGCCGGATTGGAGGTTTCGTAGAACATCAGCGGCCCGGTGCCTTCCAGCACCAATGCACTCAGGTGATCTGTCACCAGCGCCTTGCGATCCTTGTGCATGGCGGTGATGCCGTCGGATGTGCTGATCATCAAGTCGGCCAGTTGCTGGGTGTTGTCCATCGGCCAGGCCGCAAAGTTGCGGAACCCTGCCATGACTTCGCTGTTGTTATAGGCATCGATCTTGTCGAGCAGGCTTTCCAGCGATGCCCCGTCCTGCATCAATGCACGACATGCCTGCCACTGCGCTTCTGCCCAAGCCCCGCCGTTTTCCTGCTTCAGCGCCTTGAGCAAGGGAAACAGCGACAGCTCCACGCCGACAAAAATATCGGATGAATTGGTGCGGATTTCCGGACAGTTATAAACGGTTGCCTTGATGCCCTGCTTCCAGGCCGCTTCGGCATGCCGCTCCAGGCGCATCTTGGCATAGCCCTGGGTATAGTTTGTATAGGTCTGCCACTGATACTTGCCGTCGATCAGGATTTCCGTGCCGTGGTAACCGTAGGCGGTGTAACGCACTTGGCCGCCAGTCTTTTCCACGCGCGCACGGATCGCCGCGCTGCCTTCGATCAGGTACTCGAAAGTATTCGCAGTCACTTCATCGAAATTCATCAGGATCAGCTTGCCCAGATCGCTGTCGAGCAAATTGCGGGAGCACTGGAAGCGCTCACCCTGCCCCTTGTAGATGCGGTTGGCAATCGCCAGGAACACCTTTACCTTGGGGATGCCGCCGGCCATGGTGTGCGCAAAAAACACATTGCTGCCGTCCGGGATCATCTTGTCCAGTTGCGTCATCACGGTCGCTACCGAATCCTTGAAGCGCTTCACACCGGCTTCCCGGCAACGCTCGATTTGCGCCCAGTCCAGCTTGTCGGTCTGCCAGCTCTTCAACGTCATGTTGGCGATCAAGTCGGTAGGAGTGGGCTCACCAGCCGGAGCATCCAGATCGAACCCTGCCATCAAGGGCACATTGATGATGCGCCCGCCCAGGTTTTCTTCGGCAATTGCCAGTTCTTCGGCCGTCAGCGGACGCAACTTGTTGTTTTCGTCACGCCGCCCCACCGTCACGCCGACGACGGTCATCCCGACCTTGCGCGCCTCATTGACCAGGCCGTTGGCATAGCCGCGACCAAACAGCTCGCCGAACAGAACAAACACATCGCCTTTGCGGAAAATATTATTTTCGGGAATGTTCCTCAACGGAATCGGTGCAATCATAAAATCAGCCTTTCTCCTGGCGAAATCACTCAGTATCAAACAACCACCCAACGGGACACTTCCATTCAGCGCCGCACATTCAATTGCGGCTGGCGGCGCGGGCGGCATTTTAATCGTTAGCGCAGTGTTATTGCGTGAAAATGGTGTAAGAGATTACCTCTTTTCCCTTATGCAATCCGCACTGCGCGCGGGCCGCCATTTTCCCACAAGCCCGCGGTTATTGTGGGAAATCGCAATTATTTATTATCGGGCACCCTCAAATACATCGAAAATCGTTGAAATTCAGACTGCCGCCCGAACCAACCTCTTCTCGTTTTCTGAAACTTGAGCGTGGTATGCTGTCCCGGCCGTATGCATTACTGCGGCCTTTGATTATTGTCGCGCCAGACGCCGGGAAAACTTATGGACACCTTGAGCCAGTTCCTCAATAGCGATGTCAGCCTGTGGGGGTTGTTCCTCTCCAGCCTGCTGAGCGCAACCCTGCTGCCCGGCGGCTCGGAACTGGTACTGGCGGGCGTGATCGGGCTGCATCCGGAATTATTCTGGCCTGCATTGTTGCTGGGCACACTCGGCAACACGCTGGGCGGCATGATTTCCTTCTTCATGGGCTGGATGTTGCCGCAGACGCAGCAATTGAAACACGTCGAAAAAGTGCGCCGCTTCGGCACGCCCGCGCTGGTATTCGCCTGGACTCCGATCATCGGCGACGCCCTTTGCCTCGCCGCAGGCTGGCTGCGCCTTAATCCGTTTTACGCAGCACTATTCATGTTCGCCGGCAAATTTGCCCGCTATGCGGCGATTGCCTTCGCGCTCAACGTCTGAGTCTGCCCGTCAGAAATAGTGGTAGTAGGCAAGCTGCACATCGGTAAAGCTGCGCGCAGGGTCACTGGCCGTACTGAGTCCCTGGCGCGCGACGTTCAGGCGCATGCTGTTCTGGTTGTTGCATAAATCCCAGGCAAGGCCAGCCTTCAGCTGGTACTGCCAGGCATCCTGCACATCGCCATATGCATTCCAGTAGGTATTCGCCGCCATCTCCATGCGCCAGTGCAAAGCGGGTGCCCAGAACAACCCCGCCGACGGCCCGGCGCTGAATGAGGTGGTCGGACCGAAACGACTGACAGTGTCAGCAAGGACGTAGGCGCGAGCATCATCGCCCAAACTGTAGCTCTTCCCGGCGGCGGCCTGTACGCGCAAGGCCGTCGGCCCCAGCGCATCGTCCTGCAACACTTCGCGACGCACCGAAATATTCAACTTGATGGTCTGCGGCCTGACCCATTCGGTCTGCACCGAAGGCACAAACACATCGAACAGATCGAGACGCTCGAAACGTACCTGCCCGCCATTCAGCCGCAGATACAAATCCCCGATCTTGGAACTGGCGCCCGGCGTGAACCCGCTTTGCGGATCAAGGCTGTCGTGATAGCCACCTCGCAAATTCAATTGCATATACTGCGCCGAACCCACCTGACCATATGCCAGTCCGGCGCGCAGCGAATCGTGCCCTTCGTCCGGACGCTCCCGCGGCGGCTCCTGGTCGTTGTATTCCGATGGCGCATCCACCTTGCTGCGGATACCGGACAGCTTGAGCAGACGCGCCGTAATGTCCGCCGCTTCTTCCTGGCTGTGCTTCTGGTTGCGCTGATATTCGGCGATGCCCAAGGCAAGGTCCAGCACCCTGCCTTGTTCGCGCGCATCGAGCTTGTCCAGCACTACAGCCGCGCGATCATCTTCCTGCAAGGCAATGGCCTGTTCCCGCTCCGATGTCGAGGCCTGCTTGTAATTGCGCAGCAGCGTGTTGTATTGCGACGGACGGAAATGGATTTTCTCGATCAGGCCGGGCTGCTGGCGCAACAGCTTCACCATGTCGAGCGGAATGAACCAGGGCTTGGCCTGGTCGATCGCATTCAGGCTCGGACGTGCTGCTTCAAATGAGGCCAGCAACATCAACGCACAATTGTCATCGAAGAAATAATAGTTCATGTAGGTAAAACTCTGCTCCCAGATGAACGCCAGCATGCGCTGGATTTCCTCGCTGCTCAGGCTGGTCTGGTACTCCCACAGGTCGCGGTTTTCCAGATCGGAGTACTCGCGCATTTTCATGTAGTACGGCACAAACACGAACGAACCGGGATAACCGCCAAACAGGCTGCGCACCAGGAACATGGCAGTGTTGCCGCCGGGATCCTGCACCGAGTAGCCGACCGTGGCATCGTTCAGGCGGTTGTATTCGCCGGCCTTGTCACTATCGAAGCGCACAAAGGCATGCCCGTACATGGAGGCCGGGCTGTTCAGGTAAACCGCGGCAAAGACCAGCGTCAGCTTGTGCGTGGCAATCCCTGCGCGCCAATGCTCGAATCCTTCGCAATACATCGGGGTGTAGTCAAAGCCCAGCTCCTTCATGCTGCGGCTCAGGAACTGGTAACGCGCAATCCAGCGGCACACGTTTGGCTGCCGGCTGGTCTTGGCCATGGAGTCGTCGAATGCGCCGCGTATCGTCGCCAGCAGTTCCGCCTGCGGGTCGTGCTTGCCATCCGGTGCAAGGAAATAAGTAGGATCATCCACGCGGCTGGTCATGCCGGTGATGCTGCGATGATACAGGTTGATCTTCAGCCACTCAGGCCGCTGCGCCAGCTTGGCCTGCTGCGCCAATTCCAGCATCTTCGCAATGTCGGCCTCATGGCGGTTTGCGGTCTCAACCTCCGCGTGCGCATGCGCCGCCAGGAACAACAACAGGAACAGGAATACTCGGACATTCATCATGCGCATCATAGCAACAAAAAACCGAGGTGGAAGCCTCGGTTTTTTGTTGATGAAAGAAATTTATCAGGAAAGGTAAGCCTGCAATGTCTTGTTCATCTCGCTCTGGATCGCTGCTGTCGAAGAATCCTTGAAGATGACAACCTGGTTGGCCTTCAGTGCGGCAATAGCAGCTGGACGGTCAGATTCCTTCACGCCATACATTTCCACCAAAGCAGCCAGGCGCTCACCCTTGCCCTGCGCCACTTCGGATGCCAGTTGCGGCTTGTTGAAATCAATGAAGCTGGCGATCTTGCCTGACACCGACGCATCGGCCGGGCAGTTCAACAGGCCGAAAGTTTGCGAAACCGTGCCGAACAACATGCCATTGGTCGTGGTTGCCAGCAGGTTATACAGCAGGCCATGCTGATCCTTGAAAACCATCGTACCGACACCGCAACCGGCCGCTTCCTGTGTTGAAGATGCCTGCGCAGCGCTTGAAGCGAACATGACCAGACCCAATACCATTGCCACCCTGGATAACATCTTTTTCATTTTGCAGTCCCCTCAAGTGAAGAAAAAATTTGGCAGCACAGTTTGCTGCTGACGTTAGGCTAACATAAATCCAATTTGCATAGTTAATGTATGGATAGCAATAAAAAAGCCGGGGGCTTCCCGGCTTTCTTAATTTTCCTGATCAAGCACTTCAGGCGGTATAGGCCTGCAATGTCTTGCTCATTTCAAGCTCGATGGCGTCCGAGGACTGGTGGCTGAAAATCGTAATCTGGTTGGATTTCAGCGCGGCAATCGCGGCTGGGCGGTCAGACTCTTTCACGCCATACATTTCCACCAGTGCAGCCAGGCGCTCGCCTTTGCCTTGCGCTACTTCCATCGCCAATTGCGGCTTGTTGAAGTCGATGAAGCTGGCAATCCGGCCGCGCAACGAGGCGCCCGACGGACAGTTCCCCAACCCCAATGTCATCGAAACAGTCTGGAACGTAGTGGTGTTGGTGGTCATCGCCAGCAGGCTGTACAGCAAGCCGGTTTCGCTATCGAAAATCATGGTGCCGATACCGCAGCCAACTGCCTGTTGCGTGCTGCCAGCCTGGGCGCCCGTCGAGGCGAATACCGTCAGCGAAAGTGCTAGCGCCATCCCGGATAAAACCTTTTTCATTCTGATCCCCCTTGTATAAATAATTTGCAGCAAGTCTATTGCTGCCGGCAATCTATCACAGCCTTATTCCTGCTGCCAATTTCGCTTATGCGGCATAAAAGCTGAGCCTCCTGCATTCGCGGCTAAAGCCGCTCCTACGCGAACCGCCGCATTCTGTGGGAGCGGCCTCGGCCGCGAATGCGATCCGAGCACCTCGCTTAACCCTTCGCGGCTAAAGCCGCTCCTACGCAAATCGCTGCTACCGCAGCATCTGCAAGCCCCAGGCCACACCGAAGCCGTTGACCTCACCCGCCACAATGCCCAACCCGCCTTCGCAGCGGCTGGATGACAGGTCCACATGCAGCCAGGGCGTCTCGTGCTCGACGAAGCGCTTCAGGAAGCGCGTGGCGAGGATGTGATCCGCCTCGCCGGCCAGGGTGCACTGTTTGATGTCGGCCACCTTGGAATCCAGCTCGGCTTCGTAATCCTCATCCTGCGGGAACGCGCACAGGCGCTCACCAGCCTGCTTGCCGGTGTTCACCGCACGGCTTGCCAGTTCGTCGCTGGTGGCGAACACGCCGGAATAGCGCGCCCCCAGCGCGGTGGCCATGCTGCCGGTAAGCGTGGCGAAGTCGATCATCAGGTCGGGCTTGGCACGCGAGGCAAGCGTGAGCGTGTCGGCCAGCACCATGCGCCCCTCGGCATCGGTGTGGATGATCTCGATGGACAGGCCGTTGAGCGCCTTCACGATGTCGTTCTGCTTGTAGGCTTTCGGGCTGATGTGGTTCTGCGCCAATGCCAGCCAGCAATCGATGTTCACTGCCAGTTTCTGCTGCGTCGCCGCCAGCAGGATGCCCAACGCAACGGCGGAGCCGTTCATATCCTCGTGCATGTTGTGCATGTAGCGCGACGGCTTGAGGTTGTGACCGCCGGTGTCGAAGCAGATGCCCTTGCCGACCAGCGCCACCGTCTGCTTCGCCTTCGGATGTTTGTATGTAAGATGAACGATGGCGGCATCTTCCGTCTCGCTACCTTGCGCCACGGCGACGAAAGCACCCGCGCCCATCTTGCGCAGCGCCTTCATGTCGAATTCCTCATGCTTCCAGCCGTGCTCCTTCGCGAGTTTTTTCACGCGCTCGCGGTACATGCCTGGCGTCAGCTCGTTCGGCGGCAGAATGGTCAGCTCGCGGCATAGCAGGTTACCCTCGGCCTGTGCGCGCAAACCTTCGAATGCATGCTTGTCGAAGCCCGCTTGCTGGCGAGCGCCTTTCGCAACCGCAGCCGCTTCTACATCCAGCCAGAACAACTCGATCTTCTGTAACGGCTTGCGCTCGTCCTTCTTCTTGTGCACCGGCAGCAAGGCGCCATTCACCCAGGCGCCATATACCGCCAGCTCCGCCGCACGTTGCGCCGTCGTCCCCGACACCGCAATGCCCAGTGCTTTGGGCTGCTCTTCCAGCAACAATTGCAACGCCTTGCGCACCACCACCTGCTGGGCAAAGGCATCCTGCTTTTCGTCCAGCATCGCCCATACCACCAGCGCGCCATCCGCCGCATTCGCCGCGACCGGCGCCTTCGCCAGCTCTTCCGCCTTCATGTCGCGGCGCTTCAGCACACTGGCGAGCAACTCGCCATGTGCGACGTCTTTCGGCAGAGTCTTGGCTTTTGGCAGCAATACCAGCAAATGCAGGGTGTGGGGCAGTGTGGAAATGAAACTCAGTTTGGCCAGCATGACGGTGTCTCACAGAATTCGAAAGAGTCGCGATTATACGGACATTCACCGCACTCAGCCTTCGTCCACCACAGCACCCAAATGGTGCACATTCACCATTTGGGTGCACAGCAAACTTTATTTTGGTGCGAACTCATCACAACAGCGCACTAAAAAAGGGTGGCATGCAGTTTGCATGGAGACGGGACCAAAATTGCAAGGATGCCCAATGATTCTGAAAAGCAAGGAAATGCGCCTCTCCCCCGCTGAAAAACGCTGGCTGCCCTGGTTTGGCAAAACCGGCAAACTCGCGATGCTCTGGGCTTGCCACCTTAACCGCCAGCGCTATGGCTTGCTGGAGCAGACTTTCGAAGGGATTGCTGCGAACCGCGTCAACATCCTGAACAACTGGGTGGAGTTGCAATGGTCGCACCTGCAGCATCTTGGCGATGAGCTGGCACGTCACCTCGACTCAACCCGGCACGTACAGGCCAGCCTGGATAAAACCCGTTTCCAGGATTTCTCCGAACTGTTCGTCATCGATCCTGCCGGACGCGTGCAGGCCTCTACTTATGCCAAGCGCATCGGCGCCAGCGACCTGCCGGCGCGCGCCGTCGAACGCGGCCTGCGGCAACGTTTCCTGCATGGTCCGTATCTCGATAGCGCAACCGAGTCCATCGGCCCGTCGTCGTCGCAATTCCACGATGAGGTCACGCTGATGTTCTACTTACCGCTGTCGGCCAACGGCAAGGCCTGCGGCTGCCTGTGCGGCCGCATCCCCAACGATGTAGTGGGCGACCTGATCCAGCGCGAAGCCGGACACATCTATCGCGAATCGGGCGACAACTATCTGTTCATGGTCAAGTCAGCATTCGACACCACGATCCAGCCCGGCACCGCGCTGTCCCGCTCGCGGTTCGAAGACGCCACCTTCTCGCTGGGCGACAACCTGAAGCAGGGTGTACACACGGCATTTGGCACCGTGCAAGTGCGCAAGCACACCGAGTTCGAGCTGATGTTCACCGACCCCGCCACCCGGCAATTGCACCCCGGCGTGCGCGAAACGATTGCGCAGGGACACAATCTCTACGTCACTTATCCCGGCTACTCCGATTACCGCCACATCCCGGTAGTCGGCAAGGGTGTCACGTTCCAGTTGCCCGGATCGCCCGACACCTGGGGCATGATGTGCGAAGCCGATCTGGAAGAGGTCTTCCGCTTCCGCTCGATCAATTTCCACCTGATGCGCGTTTACCTCAGTGTCGTGCTCTCCACCTGGATCGCCAGCATGGTCATCGGGTATGGACTGACGCTTGGCGCCACGGCGACCGCGTGCATCAACCTCGGCCTGCTGGGGCTCGGCGCTACATTCTTTTACCGGCTAGGCAGCCAGCCGCTGGTCGCCCGCATGCGCGCAATGGGCGGCATGATCCGCAACATTGCCGAAGGCGGCGGCAACCTCGCGCAACGCATTCCCCACCACACCGGCACCACGGACGAACCCGCCATGCTGGGCATGTGGGTCAACAGCTTCATCGACACACTGGACGGCACGGTCAGCCGCGTCATCGGCGGCATCGGCGAAATGGATGGCATCCAGCAACAGATGGCCGCCAAGAACAGCGAGGCAACCGCCGCGAGCATGCGCGTACTGGAAGCCATCGGCGACATCACCGCGTCGCTGCAAAAGCAGATTGCCGACATCGACATCGCCAACCACACCGCCGACGAAATCCGCCGCGCCATGCAACAGGCGGTAGACCAGGCCAAAGCGCAATTCGAAGTGGTACTGACCCGCACGCAAGGCATCCGCACCTCGATAGACGAATCCGCATCGACCATTCGCACGCTCAGCGACAGCACCACGCGCATCGGCCAGATCGTCATCGTCATCAATGAGATCGCGGACCAGACCAACCTGCTCGCGCTGAATGCCGCCATCGAAGCAGCACGCGCCGGGGAAGCCGGGCGCGGCTTCGCGGTCGTGGCGGACGAGGTGCGCAAGCTGGCGGAACGCACAGCGCAAGCCACCCGCGAGATCGGCCAGATGATCGCCACGGTACAAGGCCAGGCAAAGGACGCGGTCGGCATCATGGAGTCGGGCATGAGCAACATGGAGGAAAGCCTGCGCCTCGCCGAACAGGCCGCGTCGGACAAATCCGGCATGCAGCAAATCCTCGAGCGCATGTTCGCCATCATCCAGGACATTTCACACAGCACACACAGTTACGGCCA
The DNA here is from genome assembly GCA_021848465.1 of Pseudomonadota bacterium. Lineage (GTDB taxonomy): Bacteria > Pseudomonadota > Gammaproteobacteria > Burkholderiales > Gallionellaceae > JAJZUP01. Next base: position 761,689 of record JAJZUP010000001.1, on the reverse strand, counting down.
AAGCGCGCAAGGCGTGGCGAAAGTAACCGAATCCATGCGCGACGCCTTGAACGAGCTGAACTTCAGCGCGGTCCAGGCACGGCAAACTGCCGGGCGCATCAAGAGCCTGGCCGACCAGTTCCAGGTCAGCCAGCACTGAGACCCGCCCGATGAACGCCGCTGCCCAGCATATCCTGCACGCCCTGCGCACCGATGCGCAGGGAACCTGCGGACAACATCACGAATTCACGCTGCGCAGTGCATTCCAGCCCATCGTCAGCCTCGCGCATTGCCGCACGGTGGGATATGAAGCACTGGTGCGAACCACCGACAGCAACGGCGTCGCGGTAGCGCCCCCGGCCCTGTTCGACACTGTCGCGGATGCCGCAGAACTGGTGCATCTTGATCGCCTGTGCCGCGCCGTGCATACGCACAACTTTGTGCGCCATGCCCGCAACGACAGTTGGCTATTCCTGAATGTCCACCCGATCGTCAGCGTGAATGGCCGCCTCTACGGCAGCTTTTTTGAAGAGCTGCTGGCGACAGTCGGGCTGCCGCCGGAACGCATCGTCATCGAAATCCTCGAAGGCGACATGCTGGACGACCAGCAGCTCACCTCTGCCGTCTCGTTTTACCGTGAGCGCGGCTGCCTTGTCGCGCTCGACGATTTCGGCATCGGCCACTCCAATTTCGGACGCATCTGGCAAGTGAAGCCGCACATCGTCAAGCTGGACCGCTCCACATTGATATTTGCGCGCCAGGATGCCACCGCGCGCCGCGTGCTGCCCCGGCTGGTGAAGCTGCTGCATGAGGCCGGCTGCATTGTGCTCATCGAGGGCATCGAAGACGAATACGAGGCCATGCTGGCAATGGAAAGCGACGCCGAGCTTGCGCAAGGCTATTACTTTGCCCGCCCAGCCCCTGTGCCCACCGAACTGGACGCAACCAGCCCCACGATCCATACCCTGTTCGACCATTACCGCGACCGCAAACCGCAACTCCCGCAAGATAACCATCATGCAGCCCATATCCGGTTACTTCCGGCAGCAGCCGCTGCCGTCGCTGCAAGCACCACCCTGCATTGCCCGGCGGTAGACCGGCTATTGCAGCTTGCGCAGGTCGAACGCTGCTACCTGATTGACCACGAAGGCCGCCAGATCGGCGCCAGCCGCATCGCCGCCGGACAACGCGCCAACGACCCGCGCTTCCGCCCGCTGGAAAACGCCAGCGACGCGATCTGGATGCGGCGCTCCTACTGGCGCCGCGCACTGCATCACTTCGGCGAAGTGCAGGCCACCCGCCCGTATCTCTCCGCCTCCAGCGGCGCGCTCTGCGTCACGCTGTCGATCAGCTTCGGCAACCGTGAACAGCCCACGGTGCTGTGCCTGGATTTGAGTCACGACGATTCGCAGTAGCCGCCCCCTAGTTGATTCCGGCAATAGTTCGCACGGCAAGCTAAAAACCCTTGCATCCCTGTGCTAGGATTACGCCCCTGAACGCGCCGCCCGGCGCCGCAACACAACGAGATACTCCATGCGCCAATACCTTGATTTGATGCAACACGTGCTGGATCACGGCACCAAGAAATCCGACCGCACCGGTACCGGCACCACCAGCGTGTTCGGCTACCAGATGCGCTTCGACCTCTCGCAGGGCTTTCCGCTGGTCACTACCAAGAAGTGCCACCTGAAATCCATCATCCATGAGCTGCTGTGGTTTTTGCAGGGCAGCACCAACATCAAATACCTGAAGGACAACGGCGTCAGCATCTGGGACGAGTGGGCGGACGAGAACGGCAACCTCGGCCCGGTGTACGGCAAGCAGTGGCGTTCGTGGGAAGCCATCGATGGCCGCGTGATCGACCAGATCAAGATTGCCGTGGATCAGCTCAAGAACAACCCGGATTCGCGCCGCATCATCGTCTCGGCCTGGAACGTGGGCGAGCTGGACAAGATGGCGCTGGCCCCCTGCCATGCCTTCTTCCAGTTCTACGTGGCGGACGGCAAACTGTCGTGCCAGCTCTACCAGCGCAGCGCGGACATTTTCCTCGGCGTGCCGTTCAACATTGCCTCGTATGCGCTGCTCACGATGATGATGGCGCAAGTGTGCGGCTTGCAGTACGGCGATTTCGTGCACACCTTCGGCGATGCGCACCTGTATTCCAACCACATGGAGCAGACCGCGCTGCAACTGTCGCGCGAACCACGCCCGCTGCCGACCATGAAGATCAATCCGGCCGTTAAAGACATCTTCAGCTTCAAGTTCGAGGATTTCACGCTGGAGGGCTACGATCCGCATCCGGCCATCAAGGCGCCAGTCGCGGTATGAGCAAGCTTTCCATCATCGTTGCCATGGCGCGCAACCGCACCATCGGCATCAACAACACACTGCCCTGGCGTTGCCCCGAAGACCTGAAACACTTCAAGGCGCTGACCATGGGGCACCACATGATCATGGGGCGCAAGACTTTCGATTCCATCGGCAAGCCGCTACCGGGTCGCACTACAGTAGTTGCAACTCGTAATACATACTATGAGAAGATTCTTGGCTGTGAAGTGGCGCACACCCTAGAGGAAGCAATTGCAAAATGTCCAAAAGATGACGAAGTATTCATCGTCGGCGGAGCAGAACTGTATGCGCAGGCTTTACCGGAGGTAAGCACCATGTACATTACCGAAATCCAGCAAGACGTCGAAGGAGACGCGCACTTCCCCGAATTCGACAAGAGTGAGTGGCGCGAAGTCTCGCGCGAAGTTCGCTCGCAGGAAACGCCGCAGCCGCTGAAATATCATTTCGTGACGTATCAGCGCAGCTAAGGAATTCCCTTGAAGAACCTGAAATCAGAACTTCCCATCGCCGCCGCGCTCGTCGCGCTCGGCTTGGGCTTCGCCCTCGAACACGGCGCCATCGAACATGGTGGCGGCGCATTGTGGGGACTGCTGCTGGTGATTCTCGCCGCCATTATCGGTGTCGCATTCCGCATCGCGCATCACGCAGAAGTGCTGGCGGTACGCTTCGGCGAGCCATATGGCACACTCATCCTCACGCTGGCCGCCGTCTCGGTCGAGGTGGTCATTCTGGTGGTGCTGCTAACGGGCGACCCCAACCCCACGCTGGCACGCGACACCGTATTCTCCGCCGTGATGTTCGACATCAACGGCATCCTCGGGCTGGCCGCCATCGTCGGCGGACTCAAGCACGGCAGCGCGAAATACAACGTGGACTCGGCCAACTCGTTCATCGCCATGCTGATCGTCGCCCTCGGCATCGGCATGTTCATCCCCGACTTCGTGCCGGGTGAAAAATGGCAAATCTACTCCGTCTTTTCTATCGGCATCATGGCCGTGATGTACATGGGATTCTTGCGTTTGCAGACGGTAGAGCACCGCACGTTTTTCGAGTACTCGTCCGAGACCGACAAGGAGGTGCATGACGAAGCCCACAGCCCGAACGCCTTGCATATCGGCATCATGATCGGCGCCATCGTTCTGGTCGGCCTGCTGTCGGAGATATTGTCGGTGCTGCTGGACGCGGGGCTGGCCGGCAGCGGCCTGCCCAAATCCATCCCTGCCGTGCTGGTGGCACTGATCTCGGCCAGCCCGGAGATTCTCACCGCGCTCAAGGCCGCGCAGCAGGACCGCATGCAGACCACCATCAACATCGCCCTCGGCGCATCGCTCGCCACCGTGCTGCTCACGCTGCCTGTGATCGAAGCCATCGCCCTGTTCAACGGCGAGCGCATCGTCATGGCGCTCACGCCGGTGCAGGGCGGTATGCTGCTGCTCACCTTCGTCACAGTGATGAACAACCTGCACGACGGCGAAACCAACGCCATCGAGGGCATCAGTCACTTCGCCTTGTTCGCCGCGTTCATCGCGCTGGTGACGATGGGCTTGATCTGATGGCGATGTATGCCTGACTACGGCTCGACACTGGAACTCCTCTCCCCCGCCAACACCGCCGCCATTGGCCGCGAAGCCGTGACGCACGGTGCCGATGCGGTGTACATCGGCGGGCCGTCGTTCGGCGCGCGCGAGGTACGCGCGCAAAACGCAGCACAGCCACTTGCCTACCATTTTGTGAGTTATCGCCGACGCACCTGATCCGCTCCATGGCCAGTCATAGGGCGCTCAATTATCCGAGGCATGGCTGAACCCGCACCGTCCGTTTTTCTTGGCGGCATACATTGCATGATCGGCACAACGCATCAGTGCTTCTACCTCGCCGGCATCATCAGGAAAAATCGCAATGCCGATGCTGGCCCCTACCCCGCATGAGTCATTTCCAAGGATGATCGGCTCCTGCAATGCCCCCACGATCGAGTTGGCAATCCGTTCAACATCGCCGCGACCGCCGTAATTCGGAAGAATGATCGTAAACTCGTCGCCCCCCAGGCGGGCTACGGTGTCGGTTTCGCGCACGCAATTCCTGATGCGGCCCGCCGCCTCAACCAGCAACAAATCTCCCTTGTCGTGACCGAGCTGATCATTCACCTGCTTGAAACCATCCAGGTCGATAAACAGCACCGCCAAGGCCAAACCGGTACGAACGGATTTTTTGATCTCCTGCTCCAGCCGGTCTTCAAACAGACGGCGGTTGGGCAATGCCGTCAGCGTATCGTAATTGGCGTGCCTCCATATGATTTCATCGCGGCGCTTTTTCTCGGTGATTTCGAGGAATTGCGCCACATATCCGAATACGCTGCCATCCTGATTGCGTATCAGGCTGAAAGTAATGTGGCTGGCAAAACTTTCCCCGGTCTTCCTGCGCCCCCACATTTCGCCTTGCCAATGCCCTGTCTCGCGAATGTCTTTCCACATGGCATGGTAAAACGCTTCATCGTGCAGATCGCTCCAGAACACCGCTGGCCTCTTGCCATAAAGGTCGTCCAGCGTGTAATCGGTAATTGAAGTAAACGCCGGGTTAACCTGGATGACATGGTTATGTTCATTGGTCACCATCACGGCTTCGTTGCTTGACATGTAGATGGCTGCCGCCAGCTTCATTGCCGCTTCACTGTGCTTGCGTTGGGAAATATCGCGAATGAGCGCGATCGCAAGCTCGCCTGAATCGTCACCAAGATGACTGAGCGTCACCTCAACAGGGTATAACCGTCCACTCGCCGTCCGCAGGATGGTCTCCAGAACAATTTTTTCCCGCCTGGCCTGCTCCCAATACCGGGGCCATAAACCAGCACTGGCCTCCGGCACAAGGTTTGCGACCGAATATTGCCGGGTATCCGCACCGGAATATTCCAGCAATTGCTTTGCCATCGCATTGGCGTAGACAACCAGCCCGGTTTCACCCAGGCAGACCACACTCTCACCCATCCGCTCCAAAACGCATTGCAGTTGGGCAGCACTCAACGGTGAGTGCTGGTCCTCGATTTTCAGTTCATCTGCTATCTTCAACCGTCCCTCAACCGTTTACCATGCTCACTTTCCGGCCTTCTGCTTTTTCTTGTGATCCCCATGTCCGGGCAGAGCTTCATCATGTATCGCCTTTATATGCTCCAATATTTTGAGCAGATGCTTACTGAGCATTTTGACAGTTGCATGGGACAAAATTAGCGTAACCGAGCGATGATCGCGATCTGACTCCTCTTTCCGCACCATCCCGTTCTTGACCAGATTAACCAGATATCGCCGTACCGTAGCCTGAGAGGCGATCTCAAGCAGAAGCAACTGTTTTATGGTCAAAGGGCATCCTTGCTCCTGGTGATACCCGATCTCGATCAGCAGATCGAATTCCTTGTAGGTTTTTACTCCGGGAAATTCACTCAGCGCCGTTTTGATCTTCTTATATTTCTTGAAGGTCGATGTCATGCTGCATACCCCTTGCAGATTTGAAAGTTAGCTTCTTGCCCGGCATTGCGCAATCACAATTAGCTTCCAAAATGAGCGCTATCATCAATGACCTGCATCCATGCCATGCTTGCCGCATATCGCCACACGCTAACATGCAACTGTTACAGCATTTGGAAAGCAGCACCGAAATGCACGTTTCAGGCATCGGTTGGTTGAGTGCCGCTCCATGGATGTTTTGCGTTATGCCAACCATCGCCCCGCACGAAGCACTCAGCACAGTCGCGTATAATTGCGCCCATGCTTACCGCCACTTCCGCTCTCGAACTCCTCTCCCCCGCCAAAACCGCCGCCATTGGCCGCGAAGCCGTGACGCACGGTGCCGATGCGGTGTACATCGGCGGGCCGTCGTTCGGGGCGCGCGACAAGGCAGGTAATTCCATCGAAGAAATCGCAGAGCTGGTGAAGTATGCGCATCGCTTCCACGCCAAAATCTATGTCACGCTGAACACCATCCTGCACGATGCCGAGCTGGAAGCGGCGCGCAAACTGGCGCAGGATTGCTACGACATCGGCGTGGATGCGCTCATCGTGCAGGACATGGGCCTGCTCGAACTCGACCTGCCGCCGATTGATTTGCATGCCTCGACGCAGTGCGACATCCGCACGCCGGAGAAGGCGAAGTTTTTAGCCGACGTCGGCTTCTCGCAACTGGTGCTGGCGCGCGAGCTCACGATCGAGGAGATCGCTGCCATCCGCGCCGTGCTGCCGGCCCAGACGGTGGTGGAGCACTTCATCCACGGCGCGCTATGTGTGGCCTATTCCGGCCAGTGCTACATCAGCCATGCCCATACCGGCCGTTCGGCCAACCGCGGCGACTGTTCGCAGGCCTGCCGCCTGCCCTACACCCTGCAAGACAACAAGGGGCAAGTCGTCGCGTTCGAAAAACACCTGCTGTCGGTGAAGGACAACAACCAGAGCGCCAACTTGCGCGCGCTGATCGCCGCCGGGGTGCGCAGCTTCAAGATCGAGGGGCGCTACAAGGATGCGCCTTACGTGAAGAACATCACCGGGCATTACCGCCGGTTGCTCGACGAAATCCTGGACGAGCAGCCCGAACTGCATGCCGCTTCCAGCGGAACGACAAAACTTCTTTTCACGCCCGATCCCGACAAGACCTTCCATCGCGGCGCGACCGATTATTTCGCCACCGGGCGCAAGGTCGACATCGGCGCCTTCGATGCGCCCAGCTTCGTCGGCCTGCCGCTGGGCACAGTATCGAAGATCGGCCCCGACTGGTTTGAAATCGAGACCGGCGAGACGCTCGCCAACGGCGACGGCCTCAACTACCTGCACAAGCGCGAGACGCGCGGCATCCGCGCCAACACCGTAAAAAAAATAAGTAACGCTTTGAATAGCCGTCGCGAGCAGCCTGAGCGCAAGGCGCACGGAGCGGAGCGACGAGACATACCAAGCAAGGTAGGCGAGGAAGCGAGTACCGCGCAACGCAGTGATCTGGCTGCGCAGCAGGCTATTCAAAGCGTTTGGCGCGTGTGGCCGAACGAGAAGATCACCGAGCTGGTCGGATTGCGCATCGGCCTCGACATCAACCGCAACAGCGATCAGGCCTGGGAGACGACACTGGCGAAGAAATCCGCCGAGCGCAAGATCGGCGTGCAGATGGCGTTCGGCGAAACGGCCGAAGGCTACGCATTAACGCTGACCGATGAGGATGGCATCAGCGCCAGCGCCAGTGCCGCTTTCGAGAAGCAGCCCGCGAAAAATCCCGATGAAGCGGAAGACGCGGTGCGCAATCAGTTGGCGCGGTTGGGCAATACCGATTTCGAGACCAGCCCTGTAGGAGCGAGCTTGCTCGCGAATTGGAATCGCGAGCAAGCTCGCTCCTACAATTCAATCCAGATTACTTGGTCGCATCCGCAATTCGTTCCCAGCTCGCTGCTCAACCAGCTACGCCGTGAAGCGGTGGAAAAACTGGAAGCCGCCCGCCTCGCGGCGCATGTGCCGCTGGCACGCAAACCGGAAGCAGTACCGCCCGCCAAGTACCCCGAGGAATCGCTTTCCTACCTCGCCAATGTCTACAACTCTGCCGCGCAGGCTTTCTATACCCGGCATGGCGTGAAGCTGATCGAAGCCGCCTATGAAGCACATCAGGAAGCAGGCGATGTCTCGCTGATGATCACGCGCCACTGCATCCGCTATTCATTAAGCCTGTGCCCCAAGCAGGCCAAGGGCGTCATCGGCGTGCAAGGACAGGTGCGCGCGGAACCGATGACGCTGGTCAACGGCAATGAAAAACTGCGCCTGGAATTCGATTGCAGGAAGTGCGAAATGCACGTGATGGGCAAGGCGAAGAAACATGTCCTGAAATCGGCGCCGCCGTCAGCGGTGCCGGTGACATTCCATCCGCGCGCCTGAACTCAACCCTTCTTGCGCTGCTGCTTGTCGGCATACATGCTTTGGTCCGCCATTTTCAGCAAGTGATCCAGCGTGGCACCACTTTCCGGATAGATCGCCAGCCCGACCGATACACCGACGTGCAGGATTTCCCCTTCAAACTCGATCGGCTTCTCGATCTCGTCACGCAAGCGGTTGATCAGCGGCGTCAGCAGTACCGGCTTGATTTCTTCGAGCAGGATGATGAACTCGTCCCCGCCCCAGCGCGCCACCGTGTCATGGTTGCGCAAAATTGAAGTCGCGCGGCGTGCGACTGCAACCAGGATCGCATCTCCCGCTTTGTGCCCATAATGATCATTGATGCCCTTGAACCCGTCCAGGTCGAAAAACAGGATGGCGCAGACATGCTCGGGCTTGCGCTTCTGGCGGGCGAAAGCGAACTCGGCGCGGTCTTCCAGCAAGTTGCGGTTTGGCAAGCTGGTCAACGGATCGTACATCGCGAGCTCGGCCATTGCCGCACGGCTGTGTACCAGCATGTACATCATCCATGCGGCGAGCAACGCCAACGGATACACCAGCAGACGCACAAACAGGTAATTGTGGAAGAGCTGGTCGCTCGCCGGTTTCATCGCAACCGCCCAGCTTCCACCGGGAATGCTGATTTCCTGAATCACCGACTCGGGATCGCGGAACAGTTCCGCCCGCCCCCAGACCATGTCGCCCTTCAGGCCGCTGCCATCCTTGCCGCGAATCGCAAATTCGCTGTTTTCGCTGACCGCCGCAGATACCACATTAATCATGGAATCGAGGTCGATCACGGTAGACAGCAGGCCCCAGTATTTTTTATCGATGTATAAAGGCACGCGGTAAATCAGGCCGCGCCCGCCCTGCACCAGATTGACGGGGCCAGCCAGTACCGGGATACCGCTCTCGGTTATTTTCTTGACCACCGGCCACTGCCCGGGCAAATCGCGGTAATCGATGCCGATGACCTTTTCATTACCTTCACGCGGAAACACATACTTGATCCGGTAATCGACAGCAACGCCGAAATTGCGCACATGGCGGCTGCTGCGGAACAGCACGCCCAGAATGTCGTTGACTTCTTTTTCCTTGAGGTTGTCGTTGCGCACCACCAGGTAGCCGCCAAGCCCGCTGCTGAGATACAAAAGGGAATTCAGCTCCCCCTCGATCTGTGCCCGCAACTTGGAGGCATTCGCGATATTGGTCTTGAACAGTTCCCCCCTGTCCTCATCCAGATGGTTGTGGATATACATTTCACCCAGCGCAAACACCAGCACGAACACGGCCAATGCCGCCGCCAGCGCCAGCCGCTTTCCCTGGAAAAAATGCATCATGAAATTATCCACCAGCTCTCCTCCCTGCTCGGCAAAATCATGCTACATGCATAATTTGCGGTCAATACCTCAATAAGCAACGCATTGAACCAACATGCTTTTATCGCGAGCAATGAATTCCATACCCGCAAAATAGCCACAGACAGGAGACTGCAACGGGAAGCAATACGGGCAATCATGCTGCTATCCTTGTTCAGGTTTCCGCAAGCACGCAAGCCCGGCGTGCATGGTGGATCAGATCAGGCCGGCCAGCCAGAGGCGCAGGCGCAGGCCAATGCCTGTGGTATACCCGACTTCAACAAAACGAATTTGTCCATTGGGCGCGATGATAAAACTGGCCGGCACCGCATGGACACCCCAGGCGTTGGAGATGCTGCTGTCGGGGTCGTTCAGCACCGTAAAGCCGAGGCCTTGCTCCTGCATATGCTTGGCCACCTGCTCCGGCTTGCCGCTGTTCATGGCAATGGTAATCACATTCGGGTTATCGTGCGCGATGGCATCAATGGCGCCTTGCTCGGCTTTGCAGATCGGGCACCAGGTTGCCCAGAAATGCACCAGGACGGGCCGCTGCGGATGCGCAGGCAATTGGTACGGTTGCCCGGCCAGCGTCACGCCCTGCAATCCGGGAGCCGGCCCGCTCACCATATCGCGCTGCTGCCAGGCACGGAAAGCGATAATGACGGCAATGAAGATCAGCGCCTTGATGGCGAAGCTGCGCCATTTCTGCGCGGGAGTTTTTTTAGTCGGTGTGTCGGTCATGATTTACAAACGATAAGGAAAACAATTCACATCAGGCGAGCATGCGCGGCGGCAAAGCCCCCGGGGTTATTCACTGCTTGCGCCGGAACACATAGACCACAGACTCCAGTTCCGGCGGCAGCACCATCTTGCTGAGCCGCGCATCTTCCTCAAGCTCAAACTCGGATTGCGTGCAGTAGTCTTTCCAGTTGCCGAAAGCGAACTGGTGCCGGCTGCCGATGACAATGTAGAGCTGTACGCCGGGCGTCCTGAACACATCACGCTCGAAGTCGTTCTGCGCCGGCGGCCATGAGCAAATCACCACCTCGGGCGTATAGGCAGCAAGCGCTGCACGCGCATCGAGCCTGATGACCGAGTCCGGGTATTTTACCGCGTGACCCCAGGCATAATTGTCTGTGGCAGTAATCTGCACGCCCTGCGCAGCCAGGAAGCGCGCCAGCGTCCCGTCCCCGGCGCCGATCTCCAGGCAGCGCCGCCCGGCTATCAATTTTGCCAACTGCGCAACCAGTTCCCGCGAGTAGAAACAGTAAATCCCCCGCGGCTGCACCAAGGGCATCAGCCGCTTGCGCTGCCACACCAGCGGCCACAACAGGCGGAACCAGAACAACGAAACCGGTTTACGTTCGAGCTCCCGCGCAAACAGCAGTTTCTGCGCAACAAAGCCATTGAACAGGTTGAAGCGCAACTTGCCATTCTTTGCACCACTGGCAGCAGCAAGCGTTGAAGAACACAACTGTTTGACCGACTCGCGCGCCATGCGTCCACGCACATAATGCGAGAGCTTCGACTGCAAGTCCTGCTGGCGCTGCCCGGGCGCTTCTGCCGCCACTGCATAATGCGCCAGGTAGGCATTCAACTCCTCAGCAATACCGCGCTCGACAATCGCAGCGATTTCCTGCTGCACGGCTTTCCAATCTTGCGGGTAGCGCGCACGCAACTCGTCCAGCGCGGGATTGGTTTTCAACCATTCCAACTCCCGTGCGTAAGCGGCCTGCTTCATGAGTGCGGCACCGCAAGCACGCTACGCTACCTCACGCAGTCCACGTAATACCTGACTGAGCCATTCCTTTCCGCGACCAGGCCGTGGATGTCGGTTTCAAAACCCGGGAAGCGCTGGTTGAAATCGCGCGCAAATTTCAGGTAATCCACGATGGTCTTGTTGAAACGCTCGCCCGGAATCAGCAGCGGTATGCCCGGCGGGTATGGCGTCAGCAACACCGCAGTGACACGCCCTTCCAGGTGGTCGATCTCGACCCGCTCGATTTCGTCGTGCGCCATCTTGGCGAACGCATCGGACGGCTTCATTGCCGGCTGCATGTCGGACAGGTACATCTCGGTGGTCATCTTCGCCACGTTGTGCTTCTTGTAAGTATCGTGGATTTGCTGGCACAGGTCGCGCAGGCCGGTACGCTCATATTGCGGATGCTTGGCCGTGAACTCCGGCAGGATGCGCCACATCGGTGCATTCTTGTCGTAATCGTCCTTGAATTGCTGCAAGGCCGTCACCAGCGTGTTCCAGCGTCCCTTGGTGATGCCGATTGTGAACATGATGAAGAACGAGTACAGCCCGCACTTCTCCACGATCACGCCATGTTCGGCCAGGTACTTGGTCACCATCGCGGCCGGGATGCCGCTATCGTCGAAATCGCCGTCCACATTCAGGCCTGGGGTAATCACCGTAGCCTTGATCGGATCGAGCATGTTGAAACCGGGGGCCAGGTTGCCGAAACCATGCCAATTGTCGCCGCCCTGCAACACCCAGGCCTCACGCGAACCGACGCCCTCCTCGACAATACTGTCCGGCCCCCACACTTTGAACCACCAGTCCTTGCCCCAGTCGGCATCCACCTTCTTCATCGCGCGGCGGAAATCGATCGCTTCGGCGATGCTTTCCTCCACCAGCGCCGTACCGCCGGGCGGTTCCATCATCGCGGCAGCCACGTCGCATGAGGCAATGATCGCGTACTGCGGCGACGTCGAGGTGTGCATCAGGAAGGCTTCGTTGAATACGTGGCTGTTCAGCTTGCGCGTCTGCGATTCGCGCACCAGGATCTGCGACGCCTGCGACAAGCCGGCCAGCAGTTTGTGCGTGGACTGCGTCGCAAAAATCATGGACTCCTTCGCGCGCGGCCGGTCGCGGCCGATCGCATGCATGTCCTTGTAGAAATCATGGAACGCCGCATGCGGCAGCCAGGCCTCGTCGAAATGCAGCGTGTCGATCTTGCCGTCCAGCATCTCCTTCAGCGTTTCCACGTTGTACAGCACCCCGTCATAGGTGCTCTGCGTGATGGTCAGGATGCGTGGCTTTTTCTTCTTGTCCTTGATGAACGGATTGGCGTCTATCTTCTTCTGGATGTTGGACATCTCGAATTCCGATTTCGGGATCGGGCCGATGATGCCGTAATGGTTTCGCGTCGGCGTCAGGAACACCGGCACCGCGCCGGTCATCATGATCGAGTGCAGGATGGACTTATGGCAGTTGCGGTCCACCACCACGATGTCATCCGGCGCCACCATCGAATGCCACACGATCTTGTTCGAGGTCGAAGTGCCGTTGGTCACGAAGAACAGGTGATCGGAATTGAAAATGCGCGCGGCGTTGCGCTCCGATGCCGCCACCGGACCGGTGTGGTCGAGCAACTGCCCGAGTTCGTCCACCGCATTGCAGACGTCGGCGCGCAACATGTTCTCGCCGAAGAACTGGTGGAACATCTGCCCCACCGGCGATTTCAGGAATGCCACGCCGCCCGAGTGGCCGGGGCAATGCCAGGAGTAGGAGCCGTCCTGCGCGTAGTGCAGCAGCGCGCGGAAGAACGGCGGCGCCAACGAATCCAGGTAGCTCTTGGCTTCGCGGATGATGTGGCGCGCAACGAACTCAGGCGTATCCTCATGCATGTGGATGAAGCCGTGCAATTCGCGCAGGATGTCGTTCGGAATGTGGCGCGAGGTACGGGTTTCGCCATACAGGTAGATCGGAATGTCGGCATTCTTGAAGCGGATCTCGCTGACAAAGGCACGCAACGATTTCAGCGCGGTCTCGGTTTCCTCTTCGCTGCCGCCGCCGAACTCCTCATCGTCAATCGACAACAGGAAAGCGGAAGCGCGGCTCTGCTGCTGGGCAAACGAAGTCAGGTCGCCGTAGCTGGTCACGCCTAGCACTTCCATGCCCTCTTTCTGGATGGCATCGGCCAACGCACGGATACCCAGCCCGCTGGCATTCTCCGACCGGAAGTCCTCGTCAATGATGATGATGGGAAAGTTGAATTTCATCGCAAAATCCTATTCAGAGAGATGAACGTTAAGATAACCAGCGCCCTTGGAAAGAGCCCGGCAGAAATTCAACTTCAGTGCAGACTCATATTGGCCATAGGCCAATGTGATGTCGGAACTAAAATTAAACTTCATGACTAATATGGAACAATGTAACAAAGAAATATTACCGCTCATGCGTGGTAATGGCTTTCCAGCGAAGCCACCAGTTCCGCCAGCACCGCACGCACCTGCTTCTCGTCGCAGCCCATCAGCACGGCATCTTCCAGCGCGTCCTGGCAGACCTGGCGGATTTCCTCGAGATTTTCGCGCATCACCTTGTTCTTTTCGACGCAGGCAATCACCTTTCCTTCGGAATCGCGCCAGATGACTTTTGCAGGGTCGGGATGCATTAAATTTTCGGCAGGGTCACGCCGACCTGCCCCTGATACTTGCCGCCGCGATCCTTGTACGAGGTCTCGCAGATTTCATCGCTCTCGAAGAACAGCACCTGCGCTACGCCTTCGTTGGCGTAAATCTTCGCGGGCAGCGGCGTGGTGTTGGAAAACTCCAGCGTCACATAGCCTTCCCACTCCGGCTCGAACGGCGTGACGTTCACGATAATGCCGCAGCGCGCATAGGTGGACTTGCCCAGACACACCGTCAGCACGCTGCGCGGAATACGGAAATATTCCACAGTGCGCGCCAGTGCAAACGAATTGGGCGGGATGATGCAGTAATCGCCCTCGACCTTCACGAAAGAATTCGGGTCGAAGTTCTTGGGATCGACAATGGTGCTATTCAGGTTGGTGAACAGCTTGAACTCGCGCGAGCAGCGGATATCGTAGCCGTAGCTGGACGTGCCGTAGGACACGATCTTGCGGCCATCCACTTCCTTCACCTGCCCCGGCTCGAACGGCTCGATCATGCCGTGCTGCTCCGCCATGCGGCGTATCCATTTATCCGATTTGATGCTCATACTTGACCTCGTTAAATTTCGTATTCAGTCCGTTCGTGGTGAGCCTGTCGAACCATAAACGGACGTAGCGCTCTCCCTTCGACAAGCTCAGGGCGAACGGTCTTTAAGTATTTTGCACAACAATCTTCGGAAACACCGCGCTGTGGTCCTGCGCCATCTCGGCAACCCGCACCGCCACGCGCCGTGCAATCTGCTTGTACACCTTGGACACCGCGCCTTCCGGATCGGCAATCACCGTCGGCTTGCCGGAATCGGCCTGCTCGCGGATGTTGATGTCCAGCGGCAGCGAGCCCAGCAATTCGGTGCCGTATTCCTCGCACATTTTCACACCGCCGCCGGCACCGAAGATATGCTCCTCATGGCCGCATTTCGAGCAGATATGCGTGCTCATGTTTTCAACCAGGCCGATGATTTTCACATCGACCTTCTCGAACATCTTCAGACCCTTCTTCGCATCCAGCAGCGCAATATCCTGCGGCGTGGTCACGATCACCGCACCGGTCACCGGCACCTTCTGCGCCAGCGAGAGCTGGATGTCGCCGGTGCCCGGCGGCAGGTCGATCACCAGATAGTCGAGGTTGTCCCAGGCGGTCTGGCGCAGCAACTGCTCCATCGCCTGCGTCGCCATCGGGCCGCGCCAGATCATCGGCGCATCATCGCCCTCGATCATGAAACCGATCGACATGGCCTGCAGCCCGTGCCCCTGCATCGGCTCGATGGATTTGCCGTCGCGCGATTTCGGCTGGCCGGAAATCCCCAGCATGGTCGGCTGCGAAGGGCCGTAAATATCCGCGTCCAGCATGCCGACGCGCGCGCCCTCGGCGGCCAATGCCAATGCGAGATTGACCGCGGTGGTGGATTTGCCCACACCGCCCTTGCCGGAAGCCACGGCAATGATGTTCTTCACGCCGTCCACCAGCTTCACGCCGCGCTGCACCGCATGCGGCACAACCTTGCTGCTGACGCTCGCCTCGATCTTGCCTGCGCCCGGCAATGCCTTGCGCAAATGGCCTTCCACCTGCGCCTTGATCTCGGCCCACACGCTCTTGGCCGGATAGCCGAGCTGAATCTCCAGCGTCACATCGTTGCCGCTGACCTTTACATTTTTCACCGACTTGCCCGCCACGAAATCCTTTTTCGTGTTGGGATCGATCAACTGCTTGAGGGCGGCCTGTACATCTGCATCGGTAAAACTCATGTCGTTCCCAATCCGTGCTAAAACTCGAAGGCGGCAATTTTACCGAATTCCACGAATATGTGCGGCTTTTGCTACAATCGCGCCCCTAAGTTAATACCAAAAGTGCGAAAGTGGTTATTTAGCCCTGCTACGCGTGCTTTTAAAGGAAATACATGGCCCGCAAAATACTTGTCACCTCCGCGCTGCCTTATGCCAACGGCAGCATCCACCTCGGCCACCTCGTTGAATATATCCAGACCGACATCTGGGTGCGCTTCCAGAAAATGCGCGGCAATGAGTGTCATTACGTCTGCGCCGACGACACCCACGGCACCCCGATCATGCTGCGCGCCGAGAAAGAGGGCATCACGCCCGAACAGCTGATTGCCCGGGTATGGCAGGAACACTTCGACGACTTCTCCGCGTTCCACATTGCCTTCGACAACTACGGCTCGACCAACTCCGGCGAAACCAAGGAGCTGGCGCAAGGCATCTACCGCAAATTACGCGCTGAAAAACTGATCGAGACGCGCTCGATCGAACAGTATTACGACCCGGTCAAACAGATGTTCCTGCCGGATCGCTTCATCAAGGGCGAATGCCCCAAGTGTCACGCCAAGGATCAATATGGCGACAACTGCGAGGTATGCGGCGCAGCATATGCCCCCACCGAACTGATCGAACCGTATTCCGCCGTCTCCGGCGCCAAGCCGGAACTGCGCAATTCCGACCACTATTTCTTCAAGCTCTCCGACCCGCGCTGCCAAGCATTCCTGCGCCAGTGGACCAAGAGCGACACGCTGCAAACCGAAGCCTCCAACAAAATGCAGGAATGGCTGGGCGCGGCAGGCGAGAACAAGCTCACCGACTGGGACATCTCGCGCGACGCGCCCTATTTCGGCTTCGAGATTCCCGATGCGCCGGGCAAATATTTCTACGTGTGGCTGGATGCGCCGGTGGGCTACATGGGCAGCTTCAGGCAGCTATGCGCCAAGCAGGGCATCGACTTCGACGCCTTCTGGAAACAGGGTTCCGATGCCGAGCTGTACCACTTCATCGGCAAGGACATCCTCTACTTCCACGCACTGTTCTGGCCCGCCATGCTGGAGCATGCCGGCTACCGCACCCCGACCAAACTGTTCGCGCACGGTTTCCTCACCGTGAACGGCGAGAAGATGAGCAAATCGCGCGGCACTTTCATCACCGCGCGCAGCTATGTGGAGCATGTGAAAAACACCGAGTACCTGCGCTACTACTACGCGGCCAAACTGAACGGCACGATGGAAGACCTCGACCTGAACCTCGACGACTTCGTGGCAAAAGTGAACAGCGATTTGATCGGGAAGTACATCAATATTGCGAGCCGAACGGCGGGCTTCATCAGCAAGAAGTTCGGCGGCTCAATCACTAAATTCAATTTTACGGACACTAAAAGTGACCATGTTCGCGCAAGCGCAGGCCTCGAGTTGTGGGGGAAGTTTGTTGACGCAGAAAGTCAGATTGCCGATTCTTACGAAAGCCGCGACTTTGGCAAAGCCATACGTGAAATCATGCGCCTCGCTGATTTAGCCAACGAATATGTAAACGAACAGGCCCCTTGGGTATTAGCAAAACAAGAAGGTCAAGATGAAAGACTTCAAGAGGTTTGTACCGTAAGCCTGAACTTATTCAGAATCCTTACCCTCTATCTGAAACCGATACTGCCAAAATTGGCAGAGCAGGTTGAGTCATTTTTAAATATCGAACCTCTGATCTGGTCTGATGCTGAAGATTTCTTAGATGGAAAAATTAACGATTACTCACACTTGATGACCCGCCTCGATCCCAAGCTGATCGAAGCAATGGTCGCGGCAAACAAGGAAAGCCTGCAGGCCGCTGCTCCTGTGCAATCGGAACAGCGCCATGCAGCCCATCAACAAAATCAGGCAAAGAAAGAAATGACGGAAGCGGAAAAAGGGTTCGAGCCCTATATCTCGATAGACGATTTCATGAAGGTGGATTTGCGTGTGGCAAAGATCGTGAATGCCGAGCACGTGGAGGGCGCGGAAAAACTGTTGAAGCTGACGCTGGACATCGGCGAGGAAAAACCGCGCACGGTGTTTGCCGGCATCAAGTCGGCCTATGATCCCGAGCTGCTCAAGGGACGCCTGACCGTGATGGTGGCGAACCTGGCGCCGCGCAAGATGAAATTCGGCATGTCGGAAGGCATGGTGCTGGCGGCTTCGGGTGAAGCGCCGGGACTGTATATCCTGTCGCCGGATAGCGGTGCGCAACCGGGTATGCGCATCAAGTAAGGCAGCCGTTCACCCTGAGCTTTTCGAGGGGTGAACACAACCGTATCACAACCCGTTCATGGCTCGACACGCTCACCACGAACGGAATTTTTAATCTGGGAGGTGCTGACACAGCAATTATGAACAATTCGCAACTGGTGAAGCTTTCGCATTACTTTCGCCCGCGTCTGATCGACGCCCTGCGTGACTACAACAAGTCGCGCTTCTCCACCGACCTCATCGCCGGCATCACCGTCGGCGTCGTTGCCCTGCCGCTTGCCATCGCTTTTGCCATCGCTTCCGGCGCCAAACCCGAAGCCGGGATATTCACCGCCATCATCGCCGGATTCCTGATCTCCGCGCTGGGCGGCTCGCGCGTACAGATCGGCGGCCCCACCGGCGCGTTCATCGTGATCGTGTACGGCATCATCGCGCAGTACGGCTACGCCAACCTGATCATCTGCACCATCATGGCCGGCGCGATGCTGATCGCGATGGGCGCGTTCAAGCTGGGCAGCCTGCTCAAATATTTCCCCAGGCCGCTGATCATCGGCTTCACCAATGGCATTGCGGTGCTGATCGCACTATCTGAGATCAAGGATTTCTTCGGCCTGAAAACCGATTCGCTCCCTGCGGAGTTTTTCCACAAGATTGCCGCGCTGGCGCATGCGCTGCCGACTTTCGACCTGCTGACTTTCGGCCTGGCCGCAGTGACCGCATTATTCATCTGGTTTTACCCGAAGGCCTGGGCCGCACGCTTCCCCTCGCCGATCGTCGCGCTGGCGCTGGGCACAGCACTGGTTGCGCTGATGCACCTGCCGGTGGAAACCATCGGCACGCGCTTCGGCGGCATTCCGCAAGGTTTGCCAGCCTTCAGCATACCGGACTTCTCGATCGACACGCTGCGCTACCTGATCATGCCGGCCTTCACGATTGCGCTGCTCGGCGCGATTGAGTCGCTGCTGTCAGCGGCCGTGGCCGACGGCATGATCGACGACAAGCACGATCCCAACCAGGAATTGATGGCGCAGGGCATCGCCAACATCGTGACCCCATTCTTCGGCGGCATCCCGGCCACGGGCGCGATCGCGCGCACGGCAACCAATGTGCGTTCCGGCGCTTCCAGCCCGGTTTCCGGCATCGTGCATGCGCTCACGTTGCTGCTGATCATCCTGGTGGCCGCGCCGCTGGCGCAATACATCCCGCTCGCCTCGCTGGCGGCGATCCTCTTGATCGTTTCGATCAACATGGGGGAATGGGACGTATTCAAGCGCCTCAAGACCTACCCGCGCCACGATGCGGTGGTGCTGCTGGTGACCTTCTCGTTCACGGTGATTTTTGACCTGACAGTGGCGGTGGAAGTCGGCCTGCTGCTGGCGGCGATTTTCTTCATCCGCAACATGACCGAGCTGTCGCACGTCAAACTGTCCGAGGAGCACACGGCGATGCCGGAGGACGGCGAAGCCACGCTGGCGCGCAAGATGGCGCCGCCAGGTGTGCTGATCTACCGCCTGTACGGCGCGCTGTTTTTCGGCATCGCGGACAAGCTGGAAAGCGTGCTGCACCAGCAGCACACGGAACCGGAAGTGCTGATCCTGAACATGGCGGAAGTGATCAGCATGGACGCCAGCGCCATGCACGTGCTGGAAGACCTGCATGCCAAGCTGGCGCGGCGCAAGAAACACCTGATCCTGTGCGGGCCGCACACCCAGCCGTATTTCCTGATGCACCAGGCTGGACTGTTCGAAAAGATCGGCAAGGAAAACGTGGTGGCAAACCTGGACGATGCTCTGAAACGCGCCCGGCACTTGTTGACCGTCCGGGCCGCCTAAGCGCGGCACCTTACGCGAAGCACAGCAGGCCTATTTCAGTGCGCGCATAGCCTTGTCGGCGGCCACATCCCAGCCCAGGTCGGCGCTGCCCCAGCCGATGACCTGGGCGGAGGCGCTGGCGCTGGCGCGTGCCTGGTCGCGGATGATGTCGTAGGCCGTTTTGGTGAGGGTCAAAATTCCTTTCAGGGCGCCCATGCCGCTGTTCTCGGTCTTCGCGTCAATCCTGAGCAGCATCAGCGCACCGTAGCCGCGCGCTTTCGCTGCCGCCAGGCAGTCCTGAAAATTTCGGCAGTCAGAAATCATGACCTCGTTCTTGGCGCCTTCTCCGGCAAGCTGCCCCTGCAATTTCGCAACAATGGCCTTGCCGATCATGCCATCGGGATTTATCGCCAGCACGGCTACACGACTTTGCAACTCCGTGGCCTCGCGGCTTGTCCCGTCCTGCGCGTCGGCGAGTTTTTTTGTCCACACCGGGCGCGCATACGTTTCGTGGATCGCGGCAAAATCAACGCCCTCCAATTCCAGCCGGGCCTGCTCAAGAAATTTGCGCCGCTGTATCGCTGCAGGAGTAGCCGCGCGATCGGTTCCCTGCGCCAGCAGTGACTTGAATTGCTCGAAATGCTGGCGTGAACGTTTTTCCTTTTTTGCCTGCTCCACTGCATCGACCTGCACGGTCATCAGCGTGTAAACCATGCAACTGTCCTTGTCCACCCATTGTTGCGACTTCATACCGCGCAATTCCTCGTCGGCAGTGGCAAGCAATTCGCTACTCGCAAACTGCTGCACGGCGGTACCGCTGACTTCGCGCCCCTGCCGGTTTTCGGAACGGATATTGACTTCGATCTGCTCAACCAGGTGCTGCTTGGCATCGTTTTCCGACAGCTTGCGCAACTCCTGCAAGTTCTTGCCTTCGTCGAGCGCCATGCCGGTCGCCACATAGGCATCCGGAATTACATAGGCTGGATTTTCCACCCAGGCAGGGCGCGGGGTGTCGCTGCCGCCCGCGCAGCTTGAAAAAATTCCGGCCGTAGCCAGCGTCGGCTGCACTGCCAACAGGATGAGGATGGAAACGGATTGAAGATGAAGCTTCATGCTTGAACGGACCGATCTGGCCGTGCGGGAAAACCCGCACGGCCATCGACTACTGGATATCCACAATACGCGTCGGCTGGTACTTGGCATACGACGGCATCGCCATACCCAACGAAGCGCCAATGTAAGTAGGATCTGCGATAACAAAACGCTGCCCGTCATGCATGATCGTCGCAACATTTTCCTCGGCTGGCTTGAACAGCACCGCAGTGGTCATATGGTTCGGGTACAGCAACCCGACTACCTTGAGCCCAAGCAGTTCGCGCACCAGCCAGGCATACAGCACGGAACGGTCTTCGCAATCGTTATACGGGTAATACAACGACTCCTCGACGAAGAAATATTTCTCGTAGCCGAACTGTTCTTCATCCGTCTTGTAAGCGAACGCCTTCTGTACGAACGCGAGCAGGAAATTCAATGCTTCTTCCTTGCCCATCGTATCGGTGTATTTCTTCAGATCGGGCAGCAGCGTGTTGCGCAGCAGCGCGCTGCCATCGGTATCGAAATACAACTCGAATTCGGTTTGCGGGAAATTGCCGACATACTCGACCAGGCGACGATCATAGGGCACGGTGAACTTGATGGTCTGCCCCTTGTAGTCGAATGCCAGCGTGCGCTGGCCCTGCATGGTCTTGGTGAACCCCGTTGATGCAGCCTGGATGTTCAACGCGCTCAGCTTGACCGGATAATCCGACTTGTACGAGTAGAAAGCGCGGATGCCGTTGCCACGGTCGCCGGCCAACGCTGCGTAATAGGTCTGGTTGTTGACCTTGGTGTATTTGGTGGCATAAACCGGCTGGCGGATCGCCTCGAACAGGAACACGTCGTTGCCGTAATAGCCCAGGCGCACATCGCATCCGGACTTGACCAGGAAATACCACAGCAGCAGGTTCTGCTCGGTCGGACGCCCGGGCTGCAACGCACGCGCCACTTCGCGCCACAACATGACAAAGCCCCAGTCGTCGAGCTTGAGCTGGCTGCGCGCGGAGCCGATGGCCTGCACCGTCGCCGCATAGCTGCTGCCGCTCATCATGGTCCAGAAATCGCTGAATGCTTCCGGGCGCGCGCCTCCGGTCAGGCGATAGGCTTGCCATTGGTTGTCGTAGGGAAGACGCACGGCGTTGCCATAGAACGTCAATTCCAGCTCATTGGCGGCCAGCGGCACGGGAGCCGGCTGCGGTGGCGGCGGGGGTGGCGCGACGGGTGCAATGACTGGCGGCACAACCACTTGGGGAGTCGGCTTGATTGATGGCACAACCGGAACCTGCCTGGGCTTGGGCTCCTGAATACGTTTCTTGCCCTGGAAGGTCTCGAACTCGCTCCACTGCGTTTTCAGGAAATCCGCGAACTCGCGATCCTGCTTTTCCTTGTATTCACGGAAGTCGCTCTTGATCTGCTGCACGCCCTGCATCTGCTGCGCGCGGAAAGCGGCGAAATCGTCCTCAGCCCATGCCTGCGGCGCGACCAGAGCAGCAGCGGCCAGCAACACAAATCTGTAATTGGTTTTCATCTGTCGTCCTCCTCAATGCGCAGGAACCAGCCAGACCCACAACACATCCCTTTCCACATCAAGCCACTTGGCCTTGACCATTGCCTTGACATCCATCTGGCGCGTTTCTTCAGTCGACACGGCGGTGCTCACCGTGCTGCTGCGTCCATTGGCGACTTGCGTGGCAGTCGTCTGCCCGGCGTCGATGGCCACGCCGAAGCGCTTGGCGAATTCCACCCGCGCGCGCGCAATGGCCAGCTCCTCCTGGGCCACCCGGCCCTTCACATGCGTGCCAGCCGAAGCGGACACCCCGTCGCCGGGGTTATCGATCCACGCCGGGCGCGGATTGTTATCGACTGGTGCCGTGGCACACGCCGACAGCAATAGCGCAAACAGCGCGATCCATAACCGCTTCATACCCATTCCTCAATCGTGAACCTGGCTGACCCAGTCGTTCCCGTAGTCTTCCAGATTTTCCATTTGCTGTTGCGTCTTGCCGCCCAGTGCCTGCTCATCGACCCGGTTGCCGCTGAACGACAACATATTGCCCGCCCCCAGGGAAAGCTGGCGCTTGTACTCGACAAACTCTTTCTGGGTGTTTTCCTGATAGGTGCGGAACGCGGACTTTTCCTTTTCGACCGCATCCGTACCTTGCCGTTTGAAAGACTCGAAATCTTCCTGCTCGGCCTTGCGGTGCACTTCAAAATCCTCGCCCTGGCTGGTCACGCTGACAACGCCCTTGCGCATGCCGATGCCGCTCTGGTCGTCCTCATCCACCACCAGAAAGCGCGTGCCGCGAATGCCGATGGTCGCGAGGCGCGTCTGGACTTCCGGCCCCGCCTCGCGGCCACGCACCGATTCAAACGCGTAATACACCATGCCGCCGACATGCTTGAAGAAGCCTGCCACCTTGCCGGCGAACCCGATTTCGACCTTGCTGTTGTTGCCCAGCACCAGGTAGCTGTTGCCGACGCGCACCACTGCCTTGCCGTTGGCCCCGGTCGAAACGGTCTGCACCGTCCCGCCGCCTTTGCCTGCGGCAAGCCCGGGCGTACCCAGCTCGACTGCGCCATCCGATTTCACCACTGCAACCTGGTTAGCGGCAAAACATGGCGCCGCCAGCAACCAGCCGAAAAGGACAATGAATCCGTAACGGATCATGATGGCCCCCTGTCGCGCGTTACTTTTTCACTTCCGACGACAGTTCACGCTGCCCCTGTTCGGCATGGGCGCGCTGCACCTCGGAGGAGTTACCGGTCTTGACCGGCGCTTCGGAACAGGCTGCAACCAGGCAGAACCCAACCGCTAACAACATGATCTTGGCAATTTTCATTTTGTCCTCACAGTCTCTCAAATAAAAAAACCTATGCCCGGATCGAGCATAGGTTTTCTGATGACAGCGTTACGCCACCCTCTTATTTCTGGGCTTCAACTTTCTGCTTGGCGATCTCGGCAGCCATTTCGTCCTGGGCCTTGCCGGCCTGGAATTTCTGCCACAGCGCCTGGTCGTTGTTCATGCTGGTCTTGATCGCAGCTTCGGCAATCTTCTGCACCGAAGCCGGGTCGAGACCGACCAGCACGTACATCTTGCCGTTCGGGCCTACGCGGGATTTGAAAATCTTGGTCCCCACCAGGGTTTCGTTGGTAATCTGCTTGGTCACCGAAGTATTCACGCGGTCCACGGTCTCGCTCTTGCCCGAACCGGTGGTCTCGGCATATTGCTTGATCATGTTCTGCACTTGCACTTTCATGCGCTGCGCCAGTTGCACGCGCGCATCGGTGGCGGCCATCTGTTTCATGAAGGCATCGCCTGCCTGGGAGGCTTCGGCGGTGCCGACAGCGCTGACCTCAACACCTTCGACCGGCTCGTCGCAAATCCAGCCGGGAGCTGGCTCTGTCGTACCCGGGAAAACGCAATCCGCAACCACTGGCTTGGCCGGTGCAGGAGGATTGGAGCCGCAGGCAGCCAGCCCTACAGCCATCACGGACATCAACAATACATTGGTAATCTTCGACATATTCAATTCTCCCAATACGAGTTAATAAACACGAACCAAGCCGGATTTTTTCCACCTGCTGCTTATCAGGCAGGTTGCTCTACCCGGACAATCTACCTCACGCGACTGGAATCTACAAGCCTAATTATTGGCATATACCACGCTCACATTATCTATTCCCAAGCGTCCGCGCAAATCACTCAGCAGCATATCCGGCAACGTGACCTGCCAGGCTTCTCCGAGGCGTAGTTGCGCCCTTCCGATCAGGTTGCTGTAACTGATTACCACCGGGCATTTCCCGCCGCACCATGGCTTGATCAGCTCGACCAACTCATTGATCCGCACTGGATGATTGATGTCGCAGCGGATTTCCAACCGCTTTGCCGCAGCTGCGCGCGCGGAGGCCAGATCGAACACTTCGTCCGCCGACACGCGCATCCCGCCCAGGTACTCGTCAAAGGTAGCCTTGCCGTGTACCACCAGTAGTTCGCCTTCGCGTATCCAGGTGCGGCTGGCCTCAAAAATTTCGTTGAATACGGTCACTTCAAGCTGGCTCTTGCCGTCCTCCAGTTTGACGACCGCCATGCGTCCGCGCCGCGTCTGCTGAATGCGCACTTCGGCAACAATGCCCGCCAGCACCACCTCCTTGCCGCTGCGTCGATGTGCCGGATTTTGCGGCAGGCTGGCCGGTGTGATGTCGCCCAGCGCGGTTTTGACGAAGCTCGCCACCTCCTGCTCAAACTCCTGGAACGGATGCCCGCTCAGGTAAAACCCCAGACTGTTTTTTTCGTTCTGCAACTTTTCGCGCAACGACCAGCGCGGAACCTCGGCCAGCTGCACCGGCATATCCGCGCCCTCATCGTCGCCGAACAGGCTATTCTGGTTAGCCGCGCGCGCCTGCTGTTCGGCGCTGCCCAACGCCGCATCCAGCGACGCCAGCATCTGGTGGCGATGGTCACTGATACTGTCGAACGCCCCACCGCGGATCAGCGCTTCGATCGTGCGGCGATTGACGATGCGCTTGTCGACGCGGCGGCAGAAATTGAACAGGTCCTTGAATGCGCCGCCCTCATTGCGCGCCGCCACAATGTTTTCCACCGCACCCTCACCGGTGCCCTTGATTGCGCCGAGCCCGTACGCGATGGTCTTCTCATCGACCGGAGTAAAGCGGAACAGCGAGCTGTTGATGTCCGGCGGCAGGATGACCAGCCCTTGTTGCGCGGTATCCTGATAGAAGAAACTCACCTTGTCGGTGTTGGTCATTTCCGAGGTCATGGTCGAAGCCATGAAGGCGGCAGGGAAATGACATTTCAGGTAGGCGGTCTGGTAGGCGACCACCGAGTAAGCGGCGGCGTGCGACTTGTTGAAACCGTAGCCGGCGAACTTTTCCATCGTATCGAAGATTTCGTTCGCCTTCTGCTCGTCGATGTTGTTCTTCGCCGCGCCCGCCACGAAAATGCCGCGCTGCTCGGCCATCTCCTCCGGCTTTTTCTTGCCCATCGCGCGGCGCAGCATGTCCGCGCCGCCCAGGCTGTAGCCCGCCACCACCTGTGCCGACTGCATCACCTGCTCCTGGTACACCATGATGCCGTAGGTGCTGCCCACCACCTTTTCCAGCAGCGGATGCGGCAGGATCACCTTCTCGCGCTTGTGTTTGCGGTTGATGTAATCGGGGATGAAATCCATCGGGCCCGGACGGTACAGCGCATTCAGCGCGATCAGGTCATCGATACAGTCCGGCTGCGCCTTGACCAGCGTGTCCTTCATGCCGCGCGACTCGAACTGGAACACCGCGGTCGTGTTCGCGGGCTTGAAGATGCGGTCGTAGGTTGCCTTGTCGTCGAGCGGAATCGTATCGATGTTAAAGGCTTCCTGCCCGGGGAGCATGCGCACATAACGCACCGCCCAATCGATGATCGTCAGCGTGCGCAGACCGAGGAAGTCGAACTTCACCAAGCCGACCGCCTCCACATCGTCCTTGTCGTACTGGCTGACCGTGCTTTCGCTGCCCTCGGCGCAATACAGCGGACAGAAATCGGTCAGCTTGCCGGGCGCGATCAGCACGCCGCCCGCGTGCATGCCGACGTTGCGGGTCAGGTCTTCCAGGCGCTCACCCAACTCCATCAATTCGTCCACGCCTTCTTCGCTGGCGATGACGGCGTTGAATTCCGGCTCCATCTCGCGCGCCTTTTTCAGCGACACCGGTTTCACGCCTTCCACCGGCACCAGCTTGGACAACTTGTCGCACAAGCCATAGGGGAAATCGAGCACGCGCCCGACATCGCGGATCACGCCCTTGGAGGCCATGGTGCCGAAGGTGGCGATCTGCGACACGCAGGACTCGCCGTAATGGCGGCGCACATACTGGATCACCAGCTCGCGCCCGTCCTGGCAGAAGTCCACGTCGAAGTCCGGCATGGACACGCGCTCCGGATTGAGGAAGCGCTCGAACAGCAGCTCATAACGTAACGGATCAAGGTCGGTAATGCCCAAGCTGTAGGCTACCAGCGAACCCGCACCGGAACCGCGCCCCGGCCCCACCGGCACACCGTTGGGGAATTTTTCGTCGCGGTATGATTTCGCCCAGCGGATGAAGTCGGCCACGATCAGGAAGTAACCGGGGAACTTCATGTTGATGATGGTGTTAACCTCGAAATCAAGGCGCGCCTGATACTCCGGCATCTTCGCGGCACGCTGCGCCTCGTCCGGGTAGAGCTGCCGCACGCGCTGCTCCAGCCCGCGCTGCGATTCGCTGCGCAGGAAGTCATCCAGCGATTCGCCGTTGGGCGTCGGGAAATCGGGCAGATAATTCTTGCCGAGCTTGAGCGCGATGTTGCAGCGTTTGGCAATCTCAACGCTGTTCTGCAACGCCTCGGGCAGGTCGGCAAACAGCGCCGACATCTCGGACTGCGTCTTGAAATATTGCTGCGCGGTGAATTGCTTCACGCGGCGCTTGTCGTTCAGCACATAGCCTTCGGCGATGCACACGCGCGCTTCATGCGCCTTGAAGTCATCAATGGAAAGGAACTGCACCGGGTGCGTCGCCACTACCGGCAACGCCAGTCCGGCAGCCAGCTTCACCGTTTCGCGCACATGCACTTCTTCGCGCGCCATGCCGGTGCGCTGCACCTCGAGGTAGTAGCGGCCGGGAAACATTGCAGCCCATTCGCGCGCCAGCACTTCAGCACTGGCGGCATTGCCGTTCAGCAACGCCATGCCAACCTCGCCATGCTGGGCGCCGGACAAGGCAATCAGCCCCTCGGTGCCTTCCTTGAGCCAATCCTTGCGCAACTCGGGGCGGCCGCGATACTGGTTCTCCAAATAGGCCCGCGTCAGCAACTCGCACAGCCGCAGGTAGCCCGCATGCGACTGGCACAGCAACAACACGCGCATCGGCTGGTCGCGCGAAGCCTCATTCGTGATGAACACATCGCAACCGACAATCGGCTTGATCCCGGCGGAGCGGGCTTCCTTGTAAAACTTTACCAGGCCAAACACATTGGACAGGTCAGTCAGCGCCAACGCCGGCATTGCATCCTGCCGGGCGGCCTTCACCGCGTCGCCGATGCGGACAATACCGTCCACAATCGAATACTCGCTGTGCAGGCGCAGATGAATAAAAGAAGGGGCGAGCATAAGGCTTAAAGCAACGTCAAATCGGTTCTAACGCCCGGTCAGGTGCGGGGGATTTACTGGATGATGATCGATTCGAACAGCACATCCGTCACGCCGCTTTGCGGTTTGGTCTCCAGCGCCTTGTTCACGGCAACCTTGCTTTCGGCTATCAGCTTGCTCTTACCCTCAACCGTCTGCAGATCTTCCGCGGTCTTGCTGCTCAACAGCAGGATCATCTGGTTCCGGATGGCTGGCAAGTACAGGCTCACTTTGGGGTCTATTTCGGGACTGGCAAGTTTCAGGGTCACCACCACCTGAACAACCTGGGTCATGCCGACGAGGTTGACGGTAAACGGCTCCAGCTTGTGGTACATCGACTCGCCTTCTTTGCCGCCCTCCTGTGCGTATGCGGGGGCAGTGAACGCCAACAAGACAACCAAAAGGACAGACAGGAATTTATGGAGGGAAGTACCAACTGACTTATGCATGTTCTTATCCTTGACCCACGACTCGAGTGCTAAGTATAGCCACATGGCTATTGCAATAAAATGAATTGTATCTGGCGGAGAGGGAGGGATTCGAACCCTCGGTACGGGGTTACCGTACGCCTGATTTCGAGTCAGGTACATTCGACCACTCTGCCACCTCTCCGGAGTATGCGCGTCAGTGCGATATGGCGGTATTTTACCAGCTCATACGAAAAATCGGGCAGAATGTTTCCATGCGTATCTCTTTTTTCTGGAAAATCGCAGCACTGATCATGCTAACAGTGTGGTTGGGCATGGTTTATCTGGAAAGCCGCCCGGCCCCGAACTGGCACAAGGGCGAGTTGTATGTCGCCCTGCCGCCATCCGGCATGGGAGTGGATGCCGATTTCGAACAGGAATTGGCTGAACAGTTTGCCGAATACATGCATCTGCAGCTCAAGACCGTTACGCTCGACTATGAACAGGTGCCGCACGCGCTGCTGACGCACAAGATTCACCTCGCCGCGACGGGCATGCGTAACAACCAGTCCGACAAATTCCGCTTCAGCCCGTCCTTCCAGATACTGCGCGAAGAAGCTGTATGCCAGGGCAAACCGCCACGGCGACTAGGCGATTTACCGAAACGCAGCTTCGCGGTCGTGGCTGAGTCCGCCCACGAGTACGCACTGCGCGACATCGCCGAACATTTGCCCGACCTGCACTGGGAATCCCGGCACGGCCAGACCGTTTCCGACCTTCTGCAAGAGGTTGCCGAGGGCAAGATTGATTGCACCGTCGCCAATGAGGAGCAGATTGCGCTGGGGAGGAATTTCTTCCATAG
This sequence comes from Pseudomonadota bacterium, assembly GCA_021848465.1. GTDB lineage: Bacteria > Pseudomonadota > Gammaproteobacteria > Burkholderiales > Gallionellaceae > JAJZUP01. The sequence goes on along the minus strand of JAJZUP010000001.1, from coordinate 732,363 downwards.
TCTGGGCAACGAGTTCGATTTGCGATCGCCTTCGTACCTGACCTGGGCAATGCCTGCGGACGTCGACCCCGAACTGTACAGTGCAGTGCGTGATTTCTTTGAAGGTATCAAACGCAACGGCACGCTGGTGCGGCTGATCGACCACCATTACGGGCACAACGAACGGCTGGAAGTTCCCGACGCAGTAGCCTTTGTCAGCAAAGTGCGCACCGACTTGCCACACTACAAGCGCTGGTTTGAAGAGGCCGCCGAATTGACCGGCATCGACTGGCAACTGCTCGCCGCGCTGGCCTACCAGGAATCGCACTGGGATCCGCATGCCACGTCATATACCAATGTGCGCGGGATGATGATGCTGACCGAAGACACCGCCGACCGCATGGAAGTCGAAGACCGGCTGGATGCGCACGACAGCATCATCGCCGGTGCGAAATATCTGCAACTGCTGAAAGACGCGCTGCCTGACCGCATCGACGACAAGGAGCGCACCTGGATGGCGCTGGCCGCCTATAACCAGGGGATGGGGCACCTGGAAGATGCGCGCGTACTGGCCATGAAATCCGGCCTGAACCCCGACATCTGGTCGGACGTACGCAAGGTAATGCCGCTATTGAACAAGCCGGAGTTTTACCAACAGGCCAAGCACGGCCAGGCGCGCGGTGGCGAGGCGGTGATCCTGGTTGAGACCGTGCGGCTATACGAAGACATGCTGAACCGGCTGGATACCGGCGAAATGCCGCATGTACCGCCTGCCCCTTATTTCGGGCTGCTGCCCAAAATCAGCTTGCTGCAGTAAGCGAAGCCATCCCGCCCATATAGGGACGCAGCACTTCAGGAATGCGCACGCTTCCGTCGGCCTGCTGGTAGTTCTCAAGAACAGCCACCAACGTACGGCCAACCGCAAGCCCTGATCCATTCAGCGTATGCACCAGTTCGTTCTTGCCCTGCGCATTCTTGAAGCGGGCCTGCATGCGCCGCGCCTGGAAGGCTTCGCAGTTGGAAATCGAAGAAATTTCGCGATAAGTGTTCTGCGCGGGCAGCCACACTTCGAGGTCGAAGGTCTTGGTCGCGCCAAAGCCCATATCGCCGGTGCACAGGCTCACCACACGGTAGGGCAGGCCCAGCTTCTTCAGGATATTTTCGGCATGGCCGACCATCTCATCGAGCGCTTCGTAGCTCTTCTCGGGATGCACAATCTGCACCATCTCGACCTTGTCGAACTGGTGCTGACGGATCATGCCGCGTGTATCGCGACCATAGGAACCGGCCTCGCTCCGGAAGCACGGCGTGTGGCCGGTGAGTTTGATCGGAAGCGACTCCAGCGCCAGGATCTCGCCGCGCACGGTGTTGGTGAGCGTCACCTCGGAGGTCGGAATCAGGTACAGCGCTTCGCCCTCGCCTTCCTGCCCGCCCTTCTTGGCGGCGAACAGGTCAGCTTCGAACTTGGGCAGTTGCCCGGTGCCACGAAGCGTATCGGCATTCACGATGTAAGGCGTGTAGCACTCGGTGTAACCATGCTCGCTGGTTTGCGTATCAACCATGAACTGCGCCAATGCGCGATGCAACCGCGCCACCGGACCGCGCATGAAGGTAAAGCGGCTACCTGTCAGTTTTGCACCGGTATCGAAGTCCAACCCCAGCGGCGCGCCGACATCGACGTGGTCCTTCACCTCGAAATCGAACTTGGGCGGCGTGCCGACCTTGCGCACTTCGAGGTTGTCCGCTTCGGATTTTCCGACCGGCACGCTGGCATGTGGCAGGTTAGGGATGGTGGCGAGGAAGGCATCCATCTCGGCCAACACCTTGGGCAGCGCTTCCGCTTCCAGTTTCTTCAGCTCATCGCCCAGCGCGCCCACCTCGGCCATGATTGCGGAAACATCCTCGCCCTTGGCCTTGGCTTGCCCGATCTGCTTGGAGGCCGCGTTGCGCTTGGCCTGCAACTCCTGCGTGCGGGTCTGGATGGTCTTGCGCTCGGCTTCGAGCTGCTCGAACTTCGCGGTATCCAGTTGGTAGTTGCGTGTCGCCAGTCGTGCGGCCACACCGGCCAGGTCGTTGCGTAATGCTTGTAGGTCCAACATGCCACTTATCCTTTTTTGTTTTTTGCTTCCGCATCAAGTTGCCGCAAATGCGCCAGCTTCTCTGCAATCTTCGCTTCCAGCCCGCGTTCGGTCGGCTCATAGAAACTGACCTCAGGCAAGCCGTCGGGGAAGTAATTCTCCCCTGCTGCATAACCGCCAGCTTCGTCGTGCGCATAGCGGTAGTTCTTGCCGTAATCCAGTTGCTTCATCAGCTTGGTCGGCGCGTTGCGCAAATGCAGCGGCACTTCGCGCGAACCGTCCTGGCTGACAAAAGCGCGGGCGGCATTATACGCGACATAGCCCGCATTCGATTTCGCTGCGACAGCGAGATAAATCACCGCCTGTGCCAGCGCCAGCTCGCCCTCGGGCGAACCCAGGCGTTCATAGGTAGTGGCCGCATCGTTGCATAACTGCATCGCACGCGGATCGGCGAGACCGATGTCTTCCCAAGCCATGCGCACGATGCGCCGCGCCAGGTAGCGCGGATCGGCGCCGCCGTCGAGCATGCGCGTGAACCAGTACAGCGCGGCATCGGGATTGGAACCGCGCACCGATTTGTGCAGTGCGGAGATCTGGTCGTAGAACGCCTCGCCGCCCTTGTCGAAGCGGCGCAGGTTTTGCGCCAGCGTAGCATCCAGAAACTGGACATCGATCTTGCTCACCTTGGCCGCGCGCGCCGCCGTCTGCAATTGCTCCAGCACATTCAGGAAGCGCCGCGCGTCGCCATCGGCATAGCCAATCACGCGCGCCTCGGCATCGTCATCGAACGTAATGTCCTGCAAGGCCTCCTTGTGCGCACGCTCGAACAACTGCGCCATTTCGGATTCCGACAGCGATTTCAGCACATACACCTGTGCCCGCGACAGCAACGCGCCGTTTACCTCGAACGACGGGTTCTCGGTGGTCGCTCCGATGAAGGTGACCAGGCCCTGCTCCACATACGGCAGGAACGCATCCTGCTGCGACTTGTTGAAACGGTGCACCTCATCGACAAACAGGATGGTATGGCGACCGCGTTGCTGCAAGGTCATCTCGGCCTGCGCAATCGCATCGCGGATGTCCTTAACGCCGGACAGCACCGCCGACAGCGGCGTGAATTCGGCATCGAAAGCCGACGCCATCAGCCGCGCCAGCGTGGTCTTTCCCACCCCCGGCGGCCCCCACAGGATCATCGAATGCAGTTTGCCCGACTCAAACGCCAGCCGCAGCGGCTTGCCCGGCCCGAGCAAGTGCGACTGCCCGATGACCTCATCGATATGCCTGGGCCGCAGGCGCTCGGCGAGCGGCGCAGCCGGCTGGTTAGGGGCGAAGAGATCGCCCATTATTCGCCCAGCACATCTGCCCCTTGGGGGGGAGTAAAGCGGAACAATTGCGCGGAAAGCGCCGGGTTGTTTTTCAGTTGGCTGAAACGCAGCGTCGTGCGATGGCCGAAGGTGTCGTCCAGCTCCATGACCACCAGCTCGGCAGCCGGATTGAAGGCCAGGCGTATCTTCTCGAAATTGCTCTCGCTGGTTTTCGGCTCGGCCTGCAGCCACTCCAGCCCGTCGTTACGATCGATGTCCTGCAGCGCAAAACCGTGCTCGATTTCGTTGTTGCCGGACAGCAGGGCGGCCGGGCTGCTGCCCAGTGCGGCATCGAGTTTCTTGACCGTCACCTGGTTCAGGTCGACGTCATACAGCCAGAATTTCTTGCCGTCGCCGACGATGAGCTGCTCATACGGCTTCTGGTATACCCAGCGGAATTTGCCGGGCCGCTCGAACTGCATGGTGCCCGACGCAAGCTGGATGCGCTTGCCGTTTTTGTCGCGTACTTCCTGCGTGAAATTCGCCTGCGCCGAGTGTGTGGCAGCCATGAAAGTGTGCAGTTTCTCTATGGCCGCTGCATGGACGGTCGTCGAGGCCAGCAACAAAAAAACGATTAGTGTTTTTTTAAACATATTCCGAACCTGAGTTAGGGGGGAGGGAAGGGGGAAGAGAGCAGGGGGAAAATCTTGGAGCTCCGCGCCCCCGCCCCTTCCCTCTTCTCCCTTTACCCTTCCCGGTTAGGGGCCAGCACTTCGCGATTGCCGTTGCTCTGCATCGGCGAGACCAGTCCGGCCTTTTCCATCTGCTCGATCAGGCGCGCCGCACGGTTATAGCCAATGCGCAAATCGCGCTGCACGTAGGAAATCGACGCGCGGCGCGATTTCAGCACCAGCGCCACGGCTTGGTCGTACAGCGGATCGGCCTCGCCGTCCGCGCCACCATCCAGTTCACCGCCCTCGCCCTGTTCTTCGGACGAGGTCAAGACTCCTTCAATGTAATTCGGTTGCCCCTGCGATTTCAGGTGTTCTGTCACACGATGCACTTCCTGGTCGGACACGAAAGCGCCATGCACGCGCTGCGGAAAACCGCTACCTGGCGGCAGGTACAGCATATCGCCCTGCCCCAGCAGCGACTCCGCGCCCATCTGGTCGAGGATGGTGCGCGAGTCGATCTTGCTCGACACCTGGAACGCCACACGCGTCGGCACGTTGGCCTTGATCAGGCCAGTGATCACATCCACCGAGGGACGCTGCGTCGCCAGCACCAGATGGATACCCGCAGCGCGCGCTTTCTGCGCCAGGCGCGCAATCAGCTCTTCCACCTTCTTGCCGACGACCATCATCAGGTCGGCCAATTCGTCGATGAACACCACCAGGAATGGCAACTCTTCCAAGGCCTCCGGATTTTCCGGCGTCAACGTGAACGGGTTGGTCAGCGGGGTGCCCGCTTTCGCCGCGTCGCGCACCTTCTGGTTGTAGCCGGCGATATTACGCACGCCCAATGCCGACATCAGTTTGTAGCGCTTGTCCATTTCCTGCACACACCAGTTCAGGCCGGCCGCTGCCTGGCGCATGTCGGTCACCACCGGAGCGATCAGGTGCGGAATATCCTCATAAACCGACAACTCCAGCATCTTCGGGTCGATCAGCAACAAGCGCACCTGCTGCGGCGTAGCCTTGTACAGCAGCGACAGGATCATCGCGTTGATCGCCACCGATTTGCCGGAACCGGTGGTGCCCGCCACCAGCACGTGCGGCATCTTGGCCAGGTCGGCTACCACCGGCTTGCCGGAAATGTCCTTGCCCATCGCCATGGTCAGCGGCGAACTCATGTCGGCATACACTTGCGAACCGAGTATTTCGGACAACTGCACGATCTGGCGTTTCGGGTTGGGCAACTCCAGCGCCATATAGGCTTTTCCGGGTATCGTTTCCACCACACGGATGCTGACCACCGACAAGGCGCGCGCCAGGTCTTTCACCAGATTCACGATCTGGCTGCCCTTGACGCCCACCGCCGGGTCGATCTCATAGCGCGTAATCACCGGCCCCGGATAGGCGCCCACCACTTTGACCTCGACGCCGAAATCGTTGAGCTTGCGCTCGATCAGGCGTGAAGTGAATTCCAGCGCATCGGCAGAAATCACCTCGACCTGCTGCGCCGGCTGATCCAGCAGATGCAGCGGCGGCAGGTCGGAGTCCGGCATGTCGGAAAACAGCGAAACCTGCTTTTCCTTCTCCACGCGCACCGAGCGCGGCACTTCGACCACCGGCATCTCGATATGCAGCGGCTCATGCTCCTCTACGCGCTTCTTCTCCTCCTCCACCACGGCGCTGCGCTCATTGACCGCCTGCGCGCCGATGCGCCTATCCTGGCGTGTCTGCCAGGTATTGCGCGCCCACAAGTAAAGATTTTCGAGGCCTCCGCCCAGACTGTCGATGAAACGAAGCCAGGACAGGCCGGAAAACAGGCTGAAGCTCGCCGCCATCAGCACCAGCAACAGCAACGTGGCGCCGGTGTAGCCGAGCCAATGCGCCAATGCATGCCCAAGCACCGCCCCTGCCATGCCGCCCGGAGCCAAGGGCAGCTCGACTTTCCAGGTGTACAGGCGCAACGCTTCCAGCGCACTGCTCGAAAACAGCAAGGTGAAAAAGCCCAGCCACACCATCCAGGTTGCGCGCTCGCCAAACAGGCTGTCGGCGCGCACACTGCGGAATTTGGCACGCACTCGCGCCACCATCAGCACCACCCACCACCAGGCCGAGAAGCCGAAAACATACAGGATCAGGTCGGCCAGCCACGCACCGACAACGCCGCCCGGGTTATGCGCCCTGCCGACATCTGCGCTGTGCGACCAGGCGCTGTCCGCGCGGTCATAGCCGTACAGGATCAGGATGAAGTACAGCGCAAATCCCGCCAGCAGCAGCCAGCGAGACTCGCGCAACAACGACATCAATTTTTCGGGAAAGGGCTGGGAAGTGCTGTTAGAAGGCGATGCCATTTGAATTGGACTCCACGGGAGGAAGGAAACCGAGGCGTCGCGCCACACTGACGGCTTCCATCCTGGAATTCACCCGCAAAGCCTGGTAAATGGCTGCGGTATGTATTTTGACTGTACCTTCAGCCAGGTTCATGCGCATGGAAATTTCCTTGTTCGACAACCCCTCGGCCAGCAATTGCAGGGTTTCCATCTGGCGCAAGGTCAGGCCGCTCTTGTTGGCCCGGTCGGTGCGGCGGTCATTGTTTGCCTGCTCAAGCTTCTCGACGGCGGCATGCAGCAACTGCGGCGGCAGGTATACGCCGCCATCCATCACCATGCGCAGAGCCGACAGCATGATCTTGCTCGACGACATTTTCGAAATGAAGCCCATCGCGCCGTATTCCATCGCGCGTTCGATATCCTCGCGCTGGTCCGAGCCTGACACCACCACAAGCGGAATGCTGGGGTTGCTCGCATGGAACTCCTGGATCGAGAGCACGCCATTACCCCCCGGCATATGCAAATCGATCAGGGCCAGGTCGATGTCTGGATTGTCGGCAGCCTGTTTCATCCCGTCCGCAAAGTTGCCGCAGTCAATGATTTCCACCTCATCGGCAAGTTGCTGCAGCACATAACGCATGCCATCGCGAAACAGCGCGTGGTCATCCACCATCAGAACTTTGATTTTCATGACGCCCCCTTTAGCCGACAATCATACCATCCCTGTCGAGCAGCTCAACCTTCTCCATGCAATGCGAAATACATCATGCTGCGCAACCGCATTGGCGAGATCGGCTTGTGCAGCATGATTGCGCCGCTGTCGTGAATCTCCATCAGGGCCTCCTTGGCGGTATCCCCGGTCACCACCAGGGCCGGAATTTTATCGCCCCATATTTCCCTGACCTCGCGGATGACCTGCACCGCCGTCTGGCCACCCGGCAGCCGGTAGTCGCACACCAGCAAATCCGGCCGCAATCCAGCCAACTGGAGTTGGCGGATCACCTCACCGCCGCTTTCGCCCGAGAACACCCGGCACCCCCACTCCGCCATCAGCCCGGCCACGGTCTCGCGGATATCCGGATCGTCCTCCACAAAGGCAATCACTTCGCCGCGCAAATCGTAGCGCACGGCGGAAATCGCAAAGGGCTGCTTCATGCTCGGCTCGGCTGAGCCGCGCGGCACATCAAAACTGAACCGCGTGCCCCTGCCCGGTTCCGACTCAACCTCAATCCGGATGCCGAGCAATCCTTCCATCCTGCGTACAATCGCCAGCCCCAGCCCCAAACCCTTGCGCCGGTCGCGATGCTGGTTTTCCACTTGGTAAAACTCGTCAAAAATGTGCGGCAACGCATCCGGGTGAATGCCGATGCCGGTATCGATCACTGCAATGCGCACCCCGGAATCCGTCGCCTGACTCTCCACACTGACACTGCCCAGATCCGTGTAGCGCAAGGCATTGGACAACAGGTTGCGCAGCACGCGTTCGAGCAGCATGGGGTCGCTGAAAACCACCGCATCCGTGTCCTGCATATTGAACGACAGCCCCTTGCCCAGCGCCTGCGGCGCCATATCCAGATAAAGGCGATCCAGCAGCGGCTGCAATTCGAAATTATGTTTGCGCACCTCAATGATCCCCGCTTCCAGCCGCGACACATCAAGCAACTCGTCAAACATCTCCACCAGCGCGGCAACCGATTTGGTTATCTGTCCGGATACCCGCTTGATCTCCGGCTCACGCGCCATTTCCTGCATCGCATCGCTGAACAGCATCAGGGCCTGCAATGGCTGGCGCAAGTCGTGACTGGCGGTGGCCAGGAAGCGCGATTTCTCGCGATTGGCAGCTTCGGCGCGCGCTTTCTCCTTGGTCAGCAGGTCCACCAGCGCCAGGTTCTCATAACGGCGCCGCAATGAAATCACGAATGTTTCGCTGAGTTGCCGTCCTGAATTCAGGATGACCACGGTATACAGTGCCATCATCGCGGCAATGATCAGGTGCGAAAAATCCCCTTCATACGCAATGCGCGCGATTGCCGAGAGTTGTATCGTCAGCACATACAGGTAAAGCGCCGGGGGATGCACCGGATTCATTGTGGTCGCGCCGGAGGTCAACCCGATCAGCACACAGATCAGCAGCGCCTGGTAAGCCATCGCAACCGGGAAAAAGAAGATCGCCGCCACACCCCACAGGCTGCCCACCAGGCCTGCAAACAAGATAAAGCGCCAGTGCCAGGCGCGGCATTGCTCGATCAGCCCGACCTGGTCGCGGAACCTCCACCAGGCAAAAAGTTCAAACAAGTGGATGACCAGCAATGCCAGCCACCAGGCCAGCAGATTGGTGTGTGGCACCTCATCCCACAACAGCGCCGCCGTCAGCGGCTCGGTGACAAGCTGGCTGCCCACCATGACCGGGAACATCTGCAGTCGCGCACGTACCTGGTCGACGCGGATCGGCAGATTTTCCGCATTGATCCGGAAGCATACTTCATCCCGGAAATTAGGACGCGGCATACCGTTCCCCTCAGTGGCGCATCGCCAGCAGCAGGTTGATGTCCTTCACCACCAGCTCGGCCTGCTCGCCGTAGCGCGACATCCAGAGTGGCGCACCGTCGGGGCCGATCAGGTAGGTGCTGTCGGTATGATCCAGCGTGTAACCACCATGCTTGTCGGCATGCTTTTCATAGTTCACGCCGAACGCCTTGGCTGCCTGTGCAGTCGCCTCGGCATTGCCGTACAGGCCAACAAAAGAAGGATCGAACGAGGGAACGAATTTGGACAGGACTGCCGGTGTATCACGCTCCGGGTCGAGCGTGACAAACAGCACCTGCACGGATGACGCATCCTTGCCGAGCAGCCGCATCACCTGGGCCAGGTCGGCCAGCGTGGTAGGGCAAACTTCCGGGCAATGCGTATAGCCGAAAAACAGCACCACCACCTTGCCGCGATAGTCCGCGAGGGTGCGCGGCTTGCCGGTTGCGTCCATCAGGTGGAAATCGGGGTGCGGGTGTTGCCAGGAAACGTCGATCGCATGGAGCGGCGCGGAATATTCCGGTTTCGAGCACCCCGCTAGCAGCGCCAGTGCCAGCAGCAGGAAAAGCCTAGTCAGTTTGGTCATGCCCATCGCCCTTCATCAATACGTCGATATCCAGCATTCCGGCAACCTGTCGCGCATCGGCAACCTGCATCTGCGGCACCACGCCAAGCAGCGGCGCCGGCAGTCGCTCGCGCAAGGAGTCGATATTCTGTTGCAGCATGGGCATGTCGCCGTCCAGCACATTAGCCACCCATCCTGCATATTCTAATCCGTAATCAGCAATTGCGCGGGCGGTCAGCAACGCGTGGTTAAGGCAGCCGAGACGCATGCCCACTACCAGGATGACCGGCAAGCCCAGCTCCTTTGCCAGATCGGCAAAAGTCTGGCGCGCATTCAACGGAACCATGAATCCGCCCGCCCCCTCGACAATCACCTCGTCCGCCTGCCCCGCCAGTTCGCGATACGAGACCAGGATGCGCGCCATCTCAATGCGCACGCCGGTATTCTGCGAAGCGATATGCGGTGCCACGGCCTGGGCAAAACAATACGGGTTAACCTGCCCGTAGGTCAGTTGCATTGAGCTGGCTGCGCGCAAAGCCAGCGCATCATCGTTGTGGTCAAAATCCATGTAGTCCGCAGCACCCGCAAGGGGGGCGCCGGTGGGTACCCCGCTGCTTCGCAGCGACCCTCCCGCAGCCACTGGCTTGAAGCCCGCCGCACGCAACCCTTTTGCCGCAAACGCATGCAACAGCGCGCAACTGATGAGCGTCTTGCCCACGCCAGTGTCGGTGCCGGTAATGAAATAGCTCATAACTTGAAATTCGCCTTAACAATCGACCTGCCGTCCGCCGTCAGTTTCGGCGGCACGCGCCAGGCATGCCCGTAGATGATCTCGAAGGTCGCGGGCAGCCTGCCGTCGCGCCGCAGCGCTTCGTAATTCTGCACGATGCGCGCCCATTTCGCCTTGCCCAGCATGCCCGGCGCGCGCCCGCTCGTGGCGTTGTGCGCCCCGATGTCGCGCAGGTCCTGCATCACGGCCTTGACGTCGGCATAGGTTAGCGTGATTTTTTCCATTTCCATCACCGGATCGGCAAAGCCCGCGGCAACCAGCATATCGCCGATATCGTGCATGTCGGCGAAGCGGCTGATGTGGTTGTAACCGTCCACTCCGGAAAAAGCACTGCGCAACTCGCTCAGCGTATCCGGGCCAAACGTGGAGAACAGCAGCAGGCCGTCGTTGCGGATAATGCGGTGCAGTCCGGCAAACGTGGCAGGCAGGTCATTGCACCACTGCACGGCCAGGCTGGACCACACCATGTCCACGCTCTGGACTGCCAGCGGCAATGCCTCGACATCCGCGCAAATGAAGCGCTGCCTGTTGCCGGAAAACAGTTTCTGCCACCAGCTCGAGGTACCGCGTGCCGCCTGCAACATGCCCAGCGCAATATCCAGCGCAACGATGTCCGCCCGCGGATAACGCTCGCCCAGTTGCCGCGTGCCCCAGCCGGTGCCGCTACCGACATCCAGCACCCGCGCCGGCTGCAACTTGATCACATCCAGCTTTTCCAGCATGCGTATGCATACCTCGCGCTGCACGACTGCGGCGGCATCATAGGTATGGGCCGCCTTGCTGAAAGCGCGGCGGACTTCTTTCTTGTCTATTTCAAATTCGTTCACTTCAGAACCCTTTTTGCCACAGAGAGCACAGCGAACTTCATAAAATCGTTCTTCGCAGCGATTTGCTCCATGAACTCTGTGCCCTTTGTGACTATGTGCCTTTAACTTTCAGAAAATCGCTCACTGCTGCCACGAATTCATTTGCATGCGACAGGAACGGCGCGTGCGCCGCACCGGCTATTTCCACAACGCGGCCGTTTTGCACTGCCTGCGCAATATGGTGCGAAGCCTGCGGCGGCGTCAATTTGTCGCGCTCACCGGCAATCGCCAGCAACGGCTGCGCGATCTGTGCCAGCTCCCCGCGCAGGTCGGCGTTGCGTAAAACTTCCAGTCCGCCGCGCAAGGCGTGCGGATCCGGCTCCCCGCGGCTGAACAGCCGTTCGCGCAGCAACGCCAACAGTTCCCGCTCATCCTCGCTGCCGCGCACCTGCAAGGCCAGGAAACGGCGCAGGGTGGCGGCATGATTCTTTTCCAGCTCGGCGGCAAATTGCTCCAGCGTCGCGCGCGGCATGCCGCACAGCCAGTCCGCCTGCTCGGCAAAGCATGGTGTGCTCGCCACCAGCACCAGCCGCTGCACTTGTTGCGGTGCGCGTAGCGCCCAATGCTGCGCGATGATGCCGCCCAGCGACCAGCCGAGCACCTGTACCGGTTCGCCGAATTGCTCTGCCAACTCGGAGACGACCGCGTCGAGGGAGAAGAAAGGCGGCGCAAACGGAAAGGGCGAATCCGCTGCTGCGCCGTTTGCCGTTTCACTCACCCTGCTCAACCCATGCCCGGGCAAATCGACAACATGCACGGTGAAAGAACCGGCCAGGGCGGCAGCCGTTTCGTGCCAGATGCCGCCATGCATGCCCCAGCCATGCAACATGACCAGCGGTGCGCCATGCCCGATGGTTTCAACGTGCAAGCTCATGCACTGCCTCGATCAACTGGTTCACATCTGCCGCAGTATGCGCGGCGGACAAGGTGATGCGCAGCCGCGCCGTTCCTTGCGGCACGGTAGGCGGGCGGATGGCCGCCACCCAGATGCCGCGTTCGCGCAGCCCGCCACTCAACTCCAGCGCCAGTTCATTTTCGCCCACCAGCAAGGGCTGGATGGCGGTATCCGACGGCATCAATTGCCAAGGCAGCCCGTGCAATCCCGCACGCAACTGCACAATCAGTGCCTGCAAATGCTCACGTAATGCCTCGCCCTGTTCGATCAGGCGCAGGCTTTCCAGCAACGCAACCGCCAAGGCCGGCGGGGAGGCCGTGGTGTACACATAGCTGTGCGCCGCATTGACCAGCGTATCGATGACCACCTGCTCGGCCGCGACAAAGGCACCGGACACCCCGGCGGCTTTGCCCAACGTGCCCATGTAGATGATGCGCGGGGAAGCGAGGCCGAAATGCGCCAATGAGCCGCGCCCTTGTGCGCCCAGCACACCGAAGCCGTGCGCATCGTCCACCAGCAGCCAGGCACCGTGCTGCTCGCACAGCGCCAGGATTTCCGGCAACGGTGCCAGGTCGCCATCCATGCTGAACACTGCGTCGGTGATCACCAGCTTGCGGCCTTGCGTCTCCTGCGCCAGCAATTGTGCAAGGTGCGCCATATCGTTGTGGCGGTAGCGCTTCAGCTCGGCGCGCGACAATTGCATCGCATCGTTCAGCGAAGCGTGGTTCAGCTTGTCGGCAAACACCGTGTCGCCCTTGCCGACCAAAGCCTGCACCACGCCGAGATTGGCCATGAAGCCGGTGGAAAACAGCAAGGCGGCGGGCTTGCCGACAAAAGCGGCCAGGCGCTGCTCAAGTGTATGGTGCGGCGCGAAATGCCCGCTGACCAGATGCGCAGCGCCTGCACCTGCGCCCCACTGCTGCGCCCCCTGTTGCAACGCAGCAACCAGGTGCGGATGGCTGGCAAGCCCGAGGTAGTCGTTACTGCAAAAGGAAAGATACGGTTTGCCATCAACCACGATATGCGGCGATTGCGGCGTTTCCAACGTACGCCGCTGGCGCAACAGGCCTTGTGCGGCGCGCTGATCCAACGCCTGTTGCAGCGCCGCAAAAATCATCCGTGTTGCTCGGCGAAAGGATACATGCCGAGCTTGTCCATCAAGGCGCGGTCGCGCTCAACGTCCGGGTTGCCGGTGGTCAGCAACTGGTCGCCGTAGAAAATCGAATTGGCCCCGGCCAGGAAACACAATGCCTGCACCGCCTCGCCCATCTGCTGGCGACCTGCCGACAGGCGCACGCGCGCCTTGGGCATCGTGATGCGCGCCACTGCGATCATGCGCACGAAATCGAGCGGATCGATGTCCTGCTGGTCGGCCAGCGGCGTGCCTTCCACCTTCACCAGGTTGTTGATCGGCACGCTCTCGGGATATGGTTCCATATTGGCCAGTTGCGCGATCAGCCCGGCGCGCTGGGTCAGCGATTCGCCCATGCCGATGATGCCGCCGCTGCAAATGTGCATGCCCGCCTTGCGCACACGCTCCAGCGTATCCAGCCGATCCTGGTAATCGCGCGTGCTGATGATGTTGCCGTAGAACTCCGGCGCGGTATCGAGGTTGTGATTGTAGTAATCCAGCCCCGCGTCTTTGAGCTGCGCGGTCTGCGCTTCATTCAGCATGCCCAGCGTGGCGCAGGTTTCCATGCCCAGCCCGCGCACCGCCTTCACCATTTCGACCACGGCCGCCATGTCTTCCGCGCTGGGCTCGCGCCAGGCCGCCCCCATGCAGAAACGGTCCGCCCCAGCCTGCTGCGCCGCCTTGGCGGCTTTCACCACCTCGTCCACATCCAGCATGCGGCGGTTCTCCACGCCGGCATCGTGGAAGGCCGACTGCGGACAATAGCCGCAATCCTCGGAACAGCCGCCGGTCTTGATCGACAACAGGGTGGAAAGCTGCACCTGGTTAGGATCGAAATGTTCGCGGTGCACTTGCTGCGCGCGAAACATCAGATCGGCAAACGGCAACTGGAACAGCGCTTCGATTGCAGCAACGCTCCAGCGGGAATTTTCATTGGCGGCAATTGGACGATGGAACGCTACGGCTTGAGTTTGCATGGCAAAATGGCTGAAAAATTAAGGCGCGCATCTTCATGGAAACAGGCTTTGCTGTCAATTTATGATGTCATCGCAAATTAACAGTCGATCATTTTTTAATCAAATCCTGCCCGCGCAGCCCTGCGCACTGTGCGGCACGCCCAGTCACGACGGCATATGGTGCAAGGCGTGCGCCGCCGAACTGCCACACTTGGGCGACAATCATTGCCCGGTCTGCGCCCTGCCTACGCCGCAAGGCAATATTTGCGGCCATTGCCTGCGCCACCCGCCGCCGTTCGACCACACCGTGGCGGCCTTTGCCTACGCCTTTCCGGTGGACAAACTGGTACAGGCCCTGAAATTTTCCGAGAACCTCACGCTGGCACTGCAACTGGCCGATGCCCTGGCGCAACGTATTGACGAGAGGCCCGCTGCCATTGTCGCCATGCCCTTGCACCCGCAGCGGCTGCGCGAGCGCGGCTTCAACCAGTCCGAGTTGCTGGCGCAACACCTTGCGCGTTTTCTCGGCATACCGGTGTTGCCCGATGCCTGCACCCGCATACGCAACACCGCGCCGCAATCCACCCTGCCCTGGAAAGAGCGGGACAAAAACATGCGCAAGGCGTTCACGTGCAACCTTGACCTGCAAGGGAAACATGTCGCGGTCGTGGATGATGTCATGACCACCGGCGCCTCCATCGGCGCGCTGTCCGCTACATTGCGCCGCGCCGGCGCCACCCGCATCAGCGCCTGGGTGGTGGCGCGCACCCTGCCGCATTGAGCAACCGCGCCGCTTTGCACAACAAGATATAATGCGCACTTATTTTTTTCGCCGGACATCCACGGAACACCATGCAACAGAATTACTCGCCCAAAGACATCGAAGCCACCGCACAACAGCACTGGAGCCAGACCGAAGCCTTCCGCGCCGTCAAGGAATCCGGCAAGCCCAAGTATTACTGCCTGTCCATGTTCCCCTACCCCTCCGGCAAGCTGCACATGGGGCACGTGCGGAACTACACCATCGGCGACGTGCTCACCCGCTGGCACAAGATGCGTGGCTACAGCGTGCTGCAACCCATGGGCTGGGATGCCTTCGGCCTGCCGGCCGAGAACGCGGCCATCGCCAACAAGGTGCCGCCCGCAAAATGGACCTACGACAACATCGCCTATATGAAGAAGCAGCTCCAGTCGCTGGGGCTGGGCATCGACTGGTCGCGCGAGATCGCCACCTGCAAGCCGGACTATTACAAATGGAACCAGTGGCTGTTCCTGCGCATGCTGGAAAAGGGCATCGCCTATAAAAAGACCCAAGTGGTGAACTGGGACCCGGTGGACCAGACCGTGCTGGCCAACGAACAGGTGATCGACGGCCGCGGCTGGCGCACCGGCGCGCTGGTGGAAAAGCGCGAGATCCCCGGCTACTACCTCGGCATCACCCAATACGCGGAAGAACTGCTAGCCGACCTCGACAAGCTGCCCGGCTGGCCGGACCGCGTGAAGGCCATGCAGGCCAACTGGATCGGCAAGAGCTTTGGCGTGCGCTTCGCCTTCCCGCATGACATCAAGGATAACGGCGCTGCCATCAATGACGGCAAGCTGTGGGTCTACACCACCCGCGCCGACACCATCATGGGCGTCACCTTCGTCGCCGTCGCCGCAGAGCATCCGCTGGCCGCGCATGCTGCCAAGAGCAACAAGGATGTCGCCGCCTTCGTCGAGAAGTGCAAACACGTGTCGGTGATGGAAGCGGACATCGCCACCATGGAAAAGGAAGGCGTGGACACCGGCCTCAAGGTCACCCACCCGCTCACTGGCGAACAGGTGCCGGTATGGGTCGGCAACTATGTGCTGATGGGCTATGGCGAGGGCGCCGTGATGGCCGTGCCGGCGCATGACGAGCGCGACTTCGGCTTCGCCAAGAAATACAGCTTGCCGATCAAGCAGAGCATCCGCGTCGCGGACAAGACCTTCTCCACTGACAAATGGCTGGAGTGGTACGGCGACAAGGAGAACGGCGTCTGCGTGAACTCCGGCAAATACGATGGCCTGAATTACCAGCAGGCCGTGGATACCATCGCAGCCGACCTCAAAGCAAAGAACCTCGGCGACAAGCAGGTGCAATGGCGCCTGCGCGACTGGGGCATCTCGCGCCAGCGCTACTGGGGCTGCCCGATTCCCATCATCCACTGCGACAGCTGCGGCTCGGTGCCGGTACCGGACGAGCAGTTGCCGGTGGTGCTGCCCGAGGACTGCGTGCCGGACGGCAGCGGCAACCCACTGCACAAGCGCGCCGATTTCCTGAACTGCACCTGCCCCAAGTGCGGCAAGCCCGCGCGCCGCGAGACCGACACCATGGACACTTTCGTCGATTCGTCCTGGTACTACTCGCGCTACGCCAGCGGCTTCAAGAGCGATGCGATGGTGGACGAGGAGACCAACCACTGGATGCCGGTGGACCAATACATCGGCGGCATCGAACACGCAATCTTGCACCTGCTGTATTCGCGCTTCTGGAGCAAGGTGATGCGCGACCTCAAGCTGGTGAACTACGACGAGCCGTTCGCCAACCTGCTCACGCAGGGCATGGTACTCAACCACATCTTCTCGCACCGCACCGATAAGGGCGGCATCCAGTACTTCGCGCCGAACGAAGTAGAGATGATGAAGGACGAGGGCGGCCGCATCACCGCCAAGCTGGTCAGCGACGGCAGCGCCGTCGATTATCAGGGCATCGGCACCATGTCCAAGTCCAAGCTCAACGGCGTCGACCCGCAGGCGCTGATCGACGAATACGGCGCCGATACCGCGCGCCTGTTCATGATGTTCGCCGCACCACCGGAACAAACGCTGGAATGGGCCGACTCCGGCGTGGAAGGTGCGCACCGCTTCCTCAAGCGCCTGTGGGCGTTCGGTGCCGAGTTCGCCAACATCGGCAAGGAAACACACGACCTCGGCGCGCTTTCCGGCGACGCCAAGGCGCTGCGCCGCGAAATCCACCTCGCGCTGCGTCAGGCCAACTACGACATGGCGCGCTTCCAGTTCAACACAGTGGTCTCTGCCGCAATGAAGATGCTCAACGCGCTGGAGAAATCCGGCAAGGAAGCCGCAAACCGCGCCGTGGTCAACGAAGCGTTGTCCATCCTGTTGCGCCTGCTGTCGCCCATCACGCCGCACATCGCGCATGCGCTGTGGCGCGAACTGGGTTACGGCGACGATGTGCTCGCTGCACAGTGGCCGGAACCGCTGGAGGCCGCACTGGTACAGGATGAGCTGGAACTGGTGCTGCAGGTAAACGGCAAGATGCGCGGCAGCATCAAGGTATCAGCGAGTGCGGACAAGGCCGCCATCGAAGCCGCCGCGATTGCGCACGAAGCGGTGCAGAAGCAGCTCAACGGCGGCGCACCGAAGAAGGTGATCGTGGTGCCGGGCCGGCTGGTGAATGTGGTAGCCTGACGCCATGCGCGCGCTTTACTTCATTCTCCCCTTGTTGGCGACCTTGCTGGTCACGGCCTGCGGCTTCCATTTGCGCGGCCACGGCGCAGCGGTGAAGCTGGCTTTCGAGAGCGTTTACCTTAAGTTCGACAAGGAAACGCCGTTCGTCAACGACCTGCGCAATGCGCTGATGTCGAACAAGGTGTCATTGAAGGACAGCCCGACCGATGCCACGATTACGCTCAGCGTTTCCAGCGAGTCGACCACGAAACAAATCCAGTCCCTGTCCAGCGCCGGCAAGGTGCTCGAATACCAACTCGGCTTCCGCGTTACCGTGAGTGCTTATGATGCCCAGCTGAACGACTGGCTGCCCAGCGAGGAAATCCTGCTGTTCCGCACCTTGGCTTACGACGATACGCAAGTGCTGGCCAAGGAACAGGAAGAAGCCCTGTTGTACAAAGATATGCGCAACGATGCCGTGCAACAGGCCCTGCGCCGCCTGAGCCGCGCCCATCCGCACGACGCAACGGGTGCATTGATGACGCCGTCTGCATCCGGCGTCATTGCGGCAAGTGCGGTAGGTGCCAGCAGTGCCGTCGCCCCGGGGGCAGGCATGCCCACCGGCAACTAACCGGGATTACCGCATGCGCCTCGCCAGCGAAGACCTTCCGCGCCATCTTGCCCAAGGCTTGAAGCCGCTGTACGTTGTGCATGGCGAGGCGCTGCTGCTGGCCATCGAGGCGGCGGATGCGATCCGCGCCGCCGCACGCACCGCCGGTTATACCGAGCGTGAAGTGATCATCGCCGAGCAGTATTACAAATGGGGCGAACTGCGCAGCAGCGCCCAGAACATGTCGCTGTTTTCGTCACGCAAACTGATCGACCTGCGCATTCCCTCCGGAAAACCCGGCGTGGAAGGCGCGCAGGCGTTGCAGGCCTATTGCGAAGACCTGAACCCGGACGACCTTACGCTGATTTCACTGCCCAAGCTCGACGGCACCGCGATGAAAAGCAAATGGTTTACTGCGCTGGAGGAACATGGCGTCGTCATCAGCGCCGACGACATTCCGCTGGCGGCGCTGCCGGCCTGGATTTCATCGCGCCTGAAGCGGCAAGGACAGTCGGCCGACGCCGACACGCTCGCCTTCCTGGCACAGCGCGTGGAAGGCAACCTGCTGGCCGCCTACCAGGAAATCCAGAAGCTGGCTTTGCTGTTCCCGGCCGGACCGCTGTCGTTCGATCAGGTGAAGGACGCGGTGATGGATGTCGCGCGCTATGACGTATTCAGCTTGTCCGAAGCGATGCTGGCCGGCGACGCCGCGCGTTATGCGCGTGTGCTGGAGGGCCTGCGCGCGGAAGGCACCGCCACGGTGCTGATTCTCTGGACGCTCGCGGAGGACATCCGCGCCCTGGCCAAAGTCAGCCGCGCCTTGCAAAGCAATGGCAATATGGCTGGAGCACTGCGCGAGGCACGCGTCTGGGGCGTGCGGCAAAAGCTGGTTGAACGCGCAGTACGCCGCTTCCCGGCCGGCGTGGCCGAGCGTGCGCTGCGCCAGGCGGCCCAGATCGACAAGCTGGTCAAAGGGCTGCGCCAGGGCGATGTCTGGGATGAGCTGATGCAGCTCGGCCTGCGTTGCGCCAGTGTGGGGACGCGATGAGCACCGAGGTCCTGCTGGTATTCACCAACCTGCCGGATCGCGCCGCCGCGGAACGCATGGCTGACCGGCTTGTTGCCGACCGGCTTGCCGCCTGCGTCAACATCCTGCCCGAATGCCGCTCCGTATACCGCTGGAACGGTGTCGTGGAGCATGCCGGCGAAGTGCCGCTGCTGATCAAGACCACACCATCGGCTTTTGCGCGTCTGGAAGCAGCCATACGCGACCTGCACCCTTATGAACTTCCGGAATTGATTGCTGTCCCTGTCAACGCCGGCCTGCCGGCATACCTGGCCTGGGTCGCCGCCGAAACACAACCGAGGAATATTGAATGATTCGCTACCTGCTCCTGTTATGGCTTTGCCTTGCCCCAAGCGTCCACGCCAATGGCCTGCTGGATCGCATCGGTCTATCCTCCGGACAACCGGATTTCCTGCAACCGGACGCGGCATTCGGCCTGAGCATCAATGCGCAGAACAGGAATGTGCTGATCGCCAGTTTCAAGGTCACGCCGGACTATTATCTGTACCGTAATAAAATTACCTTCGCCGTTTCCGGCAATCCGGCAAAAATCACCGCCATCAAGCTACCGCCCGGCGAAACCAAGCAGGACCCGAATTTCGGCACGCTGGAGGTTTACCATCAATCGTTCCAGGCCGAAATTGACATCGCTGATGCCGACCCGGCCCGCCCAGTGGTCATCAACGCCAGCTACCAGGGATGCAGCGAAAAAGGACTGTGTTACCCGCCGATCGAGAAAACCCTGACTGTCGACCTGGCGCAAGCCATCAGCAATGCGCCAGCGCCCGCTGCGGTCGCACCGGAAAGCGATAACGCCCGCATCGCCAACGTGCTCAAACAAGGCAGCTTCTGGCTGGTGATCACGTTCTTCTTTGGCGCCGGCCTGCTGCTGGCTTTCACGCCATGCGTATTTCCGATGATCCCGATCCTGTCCGGCATCATCGTTGGCCGCGGCCACAAAATCACCCACATGCATGCATTCATCCTGTCCCTGACTTATGTAATGGGGATGGCGCTTACTTACGCGATCGCCGGTATTGCAGCAGGGTTGTCCGGCGAACTGATTTCCAATGCGCTGCAAACGCCGTGGGTGCTGGGCAGCTTTGCCGCACTGTTCGTGTTGCTTTCGCTGTCCATGTTCGGCTTCTATGAGCTGCAACTGCCTTCCGCCCTGCAAAGCAGGCTGACCAATACCAGCAACCAGTTGCACGGCGGGCACATTTCCGGGGTCTTCGCGATGGGCGCGCTGTCGGCCATCATCATGAGCCCCTGCGTCGCCGCGCCGATGGCCGGGGCGTTGCTGTACATCGGAAAAACCCATGATGCGGTGCTGGGCGGCACCGCGCTGTTTGCGCTCGCACTCGGCATGGGGGCTCCGCTGCTGCTGATCGGCACATCCGCCGGCGCACTGCTGCCCAAGGCTGGCGCCTGGATGGAAGCAGTCAAACGGTTTTTTGGCGCCATCATGCTGGCGCTGGCGATCTGGATCGTCTCCCCGGTGATCCCGGTTGCCGTACAGATGCTGCTCTGGGGCGCCTTGCTGGTTTTGTCCGCCATCTACCTGCATGCACTGGATGCCCTGCCCGGCAACGCCAGCGGCTGGCGCAAACTGTGGAAGGGAGTCGGCGTGCTCGCCCTGCTGCTGGGCGCGTCCTACCTGATCGGCGCTTTGTCCGGAGCCACGGACATCCTGCACCCGCTCGGCAATGTCGGACATAGCGCAACCGCAGCCCCTGCCACATTGCGCTTCGAGCGCATCAAAAGCAGCGCCGAACTGGATGCCCGTATTGCCGAGGCCGGGAAGCCAGTCATGCTGGACTTTTATGCCGACTGGTGCGTCTCCTGCAAGGAAATGGAGCGCCTGACGTTCAGCGATGCCGCAATCCAGGCACGACTGAAAAACACCATCCTGCTGCAAGCAGACGTCACCGCGAACAATAGCGACGATAAAGCCCTGCTGCAGCGTTTCCAGTTGTTTGGTCCGCCGGCTATACTGTTTTTTGACAATCACGGCAAAGAGCTGGCCGATCTGCGCGTGACCGGCTTTCAGGATCCCACCCAATTCGGCGAGTCGCTGCAGCGTGTTGGGCTGTAACCATAAAAATGCCTGCTTTATGCTTTATTAAGGCAATTACATCGAATTGATGGACAAACTCCCCCATTTTGCGGCAAACTGCGCGCCATGAAAAACATCCTCGTCCTTCACGGCCCCAACTTGAACCTGCTCGGCACACGCGAGCCGGAAGTGTATGGTCGCATCACGTTGGACGAAATTAATGCAAAATTATCGGCACAAGCCCACAACAATGGCGCAACGCTCAACAGTTTCCAGAGCAACGCCGAATTTGCACTGATTGAGCGGATACACGCTGCCCGTAAGGACGGCACCGAATTCATCATCATCAACCCGGCGGCGTTTACGCATACCAGCGTTGCCCTGCGCGATGCACTGGCCGGCGTATCGATCCCGTTTATTGAGGTACACCTCTCCAATGTGTTTGCCCGCGAAGCATTCCGCAAGGAATCCTTCTTTTCCGATATCGCCGTCGGCGTTATCAGCGGGCTGGGGGCCACCGGTTACGAACTCGCATTGCAATACGCACTACAATATTCTGTAAGGAGCTAATAAAAAATGGATCTGCGCAAACTCAAGACACTGATTGAACTGGTTGAGAACTCCACCATTACCGAACTGGAGTTGACCGAAGGCGAGGAGCATGTGCGTATTTCGCGCGCTTCCGCGATTGCGGCACCGGTACATCAGGTTTTTGCCGCTCCCGCCGCCGCGCCGGTTGCTACCGCCGCATCCGCTGCCGCTCCGACCGCCAGCGAACCGGCAGCCCCGGAAGGCCACGTGGTGAAATCGCCGATGGTGGGCAGTTTCTACCGCGCCCCATCGCCCGGCGCGAAGGTGTTTGTCGACATCGGGCAGACCGTGAATGCCGGCGACACGCTGTGCATCATCGAAGCCATGAAGCTGCTCAACGAAATCGAAGCCGACAAATCCGGCACCATCAAGGCCATCCTGGTTGAAAACGGCCAGCCGGTCGAATTCGGGCAACCCCTGTTCATTATCGGTTGATCCATCATGGCGATGTTCCCACGCAAAACCAGCACACCGGCAAAGCCGGAAACACCGATCATGTTTGACAAGATCCTGATCGCCAACCGCGGCGAGATTGCGCTACGCATCCAGCGCGCCTGCCGCGAGATGGGCATCAAGACCGTTGCAGTCCACTCGGTGGCCGATGCCGATGCCAAATACGTCAAACTCGCCGATGAGTCCGTCTGTATCGGCCCGGCCCCGTCCAACCAGAGCTACCTGCACGTACCGGCCATCATCAGCGCCGCCGAAGTAACCGACGCGCAGGCCATCCATCCCGGTTACGGTTTCCTGTCCGAGAATGCCGACTTCGCCGAACGCGTCGAGAAGTCCGGTTTCGTATTCATCGGGCCGCGCGCCGAAACGATCCGCCTGATGGGCGACAAGGTTTCTGCCAAAGCCGCCATGGTCAAAGCCGGCGTTCCTTGCGTTCCCGGCGTCGAGGGCGCTTTGCCGGACGACCCGAAAGAAATCATGCGCATCGCCAAGTTCATCGGCTACCCGGTCATTATCAAGGCAGCGGGTGGTGGCGGCGGACGCGGCATGCGCGTGGTGCATACCGAAGCCGCGCTGCTGAATGCGGTAACGATGACCAAGACCGAAGCGCAGGCCGCCTTCAACAACCCCATGGTGTACATGGAGAAGTTCCTGGAAAACCCGCGCCACATCGAAATCCAGATATTGGCCGACCAGCATGGCAACGCGGTATATCTGGGCGAGCGCGACTGCTCGATGCAGCGCCGTCACCAGAAGATCATCGAAGAAGCGCCCGCTCCGTTGCTGAACACCAAGCTGCGCGACAAGATCGGTGAGCGCTGCGCCGAAGCCTGCCGCAAGATCGGCTATCGCGGCGCAGGCACATTCGAATTCCTGTACGAAAACGGCGAGTTCTATTTCATCGAAATGAATACCCGCGTCCAGGTCGAGCACCCTGTTTCCGAGATGATCACCGGCATCGACATCGTGCAGCAGCAAATCCGCATCGCGGCCGGCGAAAAGCTGCCATTCCGCCAGCGCGACATCCATTTCCGTGGACATGCAATCGAATGCCGCATCAACGCCGAACATCCCTATACATTCGTGCCGTCGCCGGGACGCATCAACACCTGGCACGTGCCGGGTGGGCCTGGTATCCGCGTCGACTCCCATGTTTACGCGAATTACTTCATTCCGCCCAACTATGACTCGATGATCGGCAAACTGATTGCCTATGGCGACACGCGCGAGCAGGCTATTGCCCGCATGCGCACTGCGCTGTCCGAAATGGCCGTCGAAGGCATCCAGACCAACATTCCGCTGCATCAGGAATTGATGCAGGACGCGGCTTTTGTGCGCGGCGGAACGAATATCCATTATCTGGAAAACAAACTGGCTGAACGGACGAAAGGCAAGTAAGCCGTGCCCTGGCTCACGCTGTCGATACAAGCCGATGCGAGCTATGCCGAGGCATTGAGCGAGGCACTTCTGGAAACCGGGGCGCTGGCGGTGGACATGCTCGACGCCGATGCAGACACCCCGGACGAGCAGGCCATCTTTGGCGAGCCGGGGGAACCAACCTCCGCAGTCTGGCAGCACAACCTCGTCAATGCATTGTTCGAGAACGATGCCGATGTCACAGGCATATTGCAGGCCTGCTGCGCAAAACTCAGCATCTCGCCGCAACCCGAACACCGGATAGAGCCGCTCCCGGAGAACGACTGGGTGCGCCTGACCCAATCCCAGTTCGACCCTATCCGCATCAGCGAGCGCCTGTGGATCGTGCCGACCTGGCATGAGCCGAGCGATCCCAAGGCCATCAATATCGCGCTCGACCCCGGCCTGGCATTCGGCACCGGCAGCCACCCCACCACTCGCTTGTGCCTGCGCTGGCTGGATACCCACATCAAAGGAGGCGAAAGCGTGCTGGATTACGGCTGCGGCTCCGGCATTCTGGCGATTGCCGCAATGAAGCTCGGTGCGGCAAATGCGGTCGGCATCGACATCGACCCGCAGGCCGTCATCGCCAGCCGTGATAATGCCGAGGCCAATGCAGTGCGGGCAGATTTTTTCACTACTGAAAACGCCCCAGCACTGCAATCCGACATTGTGGTTGCCAACATCCTGACCAACCCATTGCGCGCCTTGGCGCCGGTGCTGGCCAGTTCCGCAAAGAGAAGCGGCCGCATCGTTTTGTCCGGCATTCTTGCCGAACAGGCCGATGACGTGATAAGAATCTACAGTGAATGGTTCGATATGGCCCCAGCCATCCTTGACGAGGGGTGGGCTTGCCTTTCCGGTATAAAAAGATGAATGCTCTGACCACACAATGTCCACAATGCGCCACCCAGTTTCGCGTCACAGCGGAACAACTGGATGCCCGCAATGGCATGGTGCGCTGTGGACGCTGCAGCCAGATTTTCAATGCGCGAGCGCAACTGCACGGGGACGAAAGTCTGCCGATCCCGGCCGAACACACCGACGAACATGCGGCCGCCCCGATGCATGACGAACCGCTCCCGAAAGAGGGTGGCACCGAAGTACCCGCCCCCGAGCAGCCGGAAGCTTCATACACGCCTCCCGAGTTCATTGATCTGGATGAGTCCTCCGAGTTGCTCCACGCACGCGAGCCCGGCATGCCGTCTTTGGACGACGCCATTGCCGACGATACGGAAGAGATCAAACATGAATTTCATTTTGACGAGGCTGCGCCGGAAACCTCCCCCGCAGAGTCTCCTCTCAAGAAGCCGCTACGCTGGCCGTGGCTGCTGGGAGCCATGTTATTGGTGCTGACCTTGTCGGCCCAGGTTCTCTATTTCTACCGCGTAGATTTTGCCGCGCGCATGCCAGGATTGAAGCCGGCCCTGCTGCAATACTGCTCAATCCTGCAATGCGACCTCCCACTGCCTAAAAGAATTGACCTGATCAGCATCGATGCTTCCGACCTGGAGGCCTCGCCGCAACAGGCCAGCATCATTATGCTCAGTGCACAACTGCATAACCGCGCAAGTTACACCCAAGCCTACCCGAATATTGAGCTCAGTCTTACGGACATGCACGACAAGGTAATCGCGCGGCGCGACTTCACCCCGACCATGTACCTGAAGGCAAGCGAAAACGAGTTGCTCGGGTTTGCCCCCAATCGCGAGACCAGCGTCAAATTGCAACTTGATACGCTTGATCTGAAGCCGGACGGGTATAAGTTATTCCTTTATTATCAATAATAATTTGCACGTTGTTTTAGCCTTTCGATCCGGTATAATCCGCCCGCCGTTCAGGCCGATTGGGAGAGCGTGCTGACCAGCACCGCCGAAGGCGCAATACCCGAAACCGCTCAGGCTCAAGAACCAACCGGAACAGGCAAATCTGGAGAGCGCTGTTGAATCAGCCACCGAAGGGGCACGCAGCCATCGCTGCAATCTCTCAGGTACCGAGGACAGATGGGGCACTGCGCATGTGTGCAGTGCCTTTTTCTTTTTTGAGGTACCGAATGACAACTTTGAAGCAAACCCCCCTGAATGCAGCACACCGCGCCATGGGCGCCAAGATGGTGGACTTTGGCGGCTGGGATATGCCGGTCAATTACGGTTCGCAGATTGATGAGCACCATCAGGTGCGCAAAGACTGCGGCATGTTCGACGTGTGCCACATGCGCGTGGTGGATGCCAAGGGCGCCGGCGTGCGCGCCTTCCTGCGTTACCTGCTGGCAAACAACGCCGACAAAATCACCATCCCCGGCAAGGCACTCTACTCGGCCATGCTGCGCCCCAATGGCGGCGTAATCGACGACCTGATCATCTATTTCATGACCGAGCAGTGGTTCCGCATCGTGGTGAACGCGGGTACGGCGGACAAGGACATCGCCTGGATGAAAGAGCAAGCCGCGACGCATGCGCCCGGCCTCACCATCACCTCGCGCGACGACCTCGCGATGGTTGCCATTCAAGGCCCGAATGCGCGTGCCAAGGTGTGGCAAGTATTGCCGCAAACCAAGGCGGCAACCGAAAACCTGGTCAATTTCCAGGCGGCCGACTGCGGCGAGTATTTCGTGGCGCGCACCGGCTACACCGGCGAAGACGGTTTCGAAGTCATGCTGCCCAAGACCAAGGTGGAAGAATTCTGGTACGCCCTGAACAAGGCAGGGGTGCCGCCGATTGGGCTGGGCGCTCGCGATACGCTGCGCCTCGAAGCCGGCATGAATTTGTACGGGCAGGATATGGACGAATCCGTCGGCCCGCTGGAATCCGGCCTCGCATGGACGGTAGACCTGAAGAGCGAACGTGATTTCATCGGCAAGGCCGCGCTGTTGGCCAATCCGCCGACAAAGAAACTGGCCGGTTTGGTATTGCTGGATCGCGGCGTGCTGCGCGGCCACCAGAAAGTGGTCACGCAGCACGGCGACGGCGAAATCACCAGCGGTACGTTCTCGCCCACTTTGGAGAAGTCCATCGCACTGGCACGCATTCCCAACGCAGTACAGGTTGGCGACACGGTGCAGGTCGAAATCCGCGACAAGCTGTTAAATGCTAAAGTAGTAAAGTACCCATTCGCCCGCAATGGTAAAGGTTTAATTTAATTTTTGAGGAAACGAACATGAGCAACCCGTCCAACCTGAAATACACCGCCTCCCACGAGTGGGTAAAAGTTGAAGCCGACGGCACGATCAGTGTCGGCATCACCCAGCACGCACAAGAGTTGCTGGGCGACATGGTGTTTGTTGAAGCGCCGGAAATCGGCCGCGCCCTGAAGGCCAAGGAGGAGAGCGCCGTGGTGGAATCGGTCAAGGCTGCCGCCGACGTGTACGCCCCGGTTTCCGGAACGGTCACCGCCGCGAACGGCGACCTGGATGCAAGCCCGGAAAGCATCAACAGCGACCCGTACGGCGCCTGGATTTTCAAGATGAAACCGGACAATGCTGCGGATGTAGCTGCACTGCTGGACGTGGCGGCCTATCAAGCCGTCGTGGATAGCGAAGCACACTAAACCCCAGGAAGGGATAAGGGAGAAGAGGGAAGGGTGGCGCGCATTGCGCGCCTTGGGCCTCCCCCTTCTCCCTTGAGCACCGAAGGTGCGGTCCCTTCCCCCTTCCCCAAGAAAGCACCCGTCATGAACACCGACCAATTCCTCTCTCGCCACAACGGCTCGAACGCAAAAGACATTCAGGCCATGTTGAACAAGATCAATGCGCCGACACTGGATGCGCTGATCGACCAGACCGTACCCGCTTCCATCCGCCTGCCCAAGCCGCTCGCCCTGCCCGAGGGCATGAGCGAGCATGCGCTGATGCAGCATTTGCGCGGCGTCGCGGCAAAGAACAAGCTGTACAAGAGCTATATCGGCCTCGGTTATTACGACACCGTGCTGCCCGCCGTGATCCAGCGCAACGTGCTGGAAAACCCGGGCTGGTACACCGCCTACACGCCCTACCAGGCCGAGATCGCCCAAGGCCGCCTGGAGGCGCTGCTGAATTTCCAGACCATGGTATGCGATCTGACCGGCATGGAGATCGCCAACGCTTCGCTGCTGGACGAGGCGACCGCCGCCGCCGAGGCAATGACCATGCTGCACGGCCTGCGCTCGCGTGACGATGTAGCGGCCGGCAAGAACAGCTTCTTCGTATCGCACGAGTGCTTCCCGCAAACCATCGAGGTGCTGAAGACTCGCGCCAAGCCGTTGGGCATCGAACTGGTGATTGGCGATTTCAAGACGCTCACGCTGAACGACCAGCTATACGGCGCACTGCTGCAATACCCCGCCACAGACGGCACGGTGCATGACTATGCCGATTTTGTAACACGCGCCAAGGCGCAGGGTATGACCATCGCGGTGGCCGCCGACATTCTCAGCCTCGTATTGTTGACGCCGCCGGGAGAATGGGGCGCGGACGTGGTGTTCGGTTCGGCGCAACGCTTCGGCGTACCGATGGGCTACGGCGGCCCGCACGCCGCCTTCTTTGCCTGCCGCGATGCGCACAAACGCTCGATGCCGGGACGCATCATCGGCGTGTCGGTGGATGCCGACGGCAACCCGGCGCTGCGCATGGCGCTGCAAACGCGCGAGCAGCATATCCGGCGCGAGAAGGCGACATCGAACATCTGCACGGCGCAGGCCTTGCTCGCCATCATGGCGTCGATGTATGCGGTGTATCACGGCCCGCAAGGACTGCAGCGCATTGCTACCCAGGTGCACCTGTTCACGGTGGCATTATCGAACGAATTGAAACGTCAGGGCTACCAATTGGCCAATACGCTGTTCTTCGACACGCTGCACCTGCTGCATACCGACAACGTCAAGATACATGCGCTTGCCGAAGCTGCCGGAATCAATTTCCGCTACACGCCCGACGGGCTTGCCCTGTCGCTGGACGAAACCGTGACGCTGGCCGACCTCAATGCCATTGCCAACGTGTTCGCACAGGCCGCAGGAAAAACGGCGGCACAGATCACCCGTGAGCAAATCGAAGCGCAACGTCCGCGCATCACACTGCGCCAGTCCGCCATCCTCGGTCACCCGGTATTCAACAGCTACCACACTGAAAGCGAGATGATGCGCTACATCAAGCGGCTGGAGAACAAGGACCTGTCGCTGACGCATTCGATGATCTCGCTCGGCTCCTGCACCATGAAGCTGAACGCAGCCTCGGAGATGCTGGCGCTGACCTGGCCAGAATTCGCCAACCTGCACCCGTTTGTGCCCGCACAGCAGGCCGAGGGCTACGCCGAACTGATCGAGGGGCTGAATGCAGCGCTGTGCGAGATCACCGGTTTCGCGCAAATGAGCTTCCAGCCCAACAGCGGCGCTTCCGGCGAGTATGCCGGCCTTTTGGTGATCCAGGCTTACCACCGCTCGCGCGGCGAAGCACAGCGCAACGTGGTGCTGATCCCCTCTTCCGCGCACGGCACCAACCCGGCGTCGGCAGCGATGTGCGGCATGAACATCGTGGTGGTGAAGTGCGATGAGCGCGGCAACATCGACGTGGATGACCTGCGCGCCAAGGCGGAAGAGCACAAGGATACGCTGTCCTGCCTGATGGTGACCTACCCCAGCACGCACGGCGTATATGAAGAGCGCATCAAGGAGATCACTGCCATCGTGCATGCCAACGGCGGCCAGGTGTACATGGACGGCGCCAACATGAACGCGCAGGTGGGGCTGACCAATCCAGCCACCATCGGTGCTGACGTGTGCCACCTGAATCTGCACAAGACCTTCGCCATCCCCCACGGCGGTGGCGGACCGGGTGCCGGCCCCATCGGCGTCGCGGCGCACCTCGCACCCTTCCTGCCTTCGCACCCGGTGGTGAAGGTGGGCGGCGCACAGGGTATCCATGCCGTCTCCGCCGCTCCCTACGGCAGTGCGCTGATCTTGCTGATCTCTTACGCCTACATCAAGATGATGGGCGGCAAGGGCCTGACCGAAGCGACCAAGATGGCGATCCTGAATGCGAACTACATCAAGGAATCGTTGAAGGACCATTACGCCACGCTGTACAGCGGCGCGAATGGCCGCTGCGCGCACGAGATGATCCTGGACTGCCGCGCATGGAAAGCGGCAGGCGTGGAAGTGGCGGACATCGCCAAGCGCCTGATGGACTTCGGCTTCCATGCGCCGACGACTTCCTTCCCGGTGGTGGATACGCTGATGGTGGAACCAACCGAGAGCGAATCGAAGGCGGAGCTGGACCGCTTCTGCGCGGCGATGATCGCCATCCGCAGCGAGATCGAGCAGGTCATCACGGGCAAGGTGGACAAGAAGGACAACATCCTGAAGCACGCCCCGCACACCGCGAAGAAGGTATGCGCCACCGAGTGGTCGCGTCCCTATACGCGCGAGCAGGCGGCCTATCCGCTCGACTGGGTGCGCGAGAACAAGTTCTGGCCGGCCGTCGCACGCGTGGATAACGTGTACGGCGACAAGAACCTGGTTTGCTCTTGCCCACCAGTGACGGCTTACGCATAGACAAGATGCACACCAGCCCCCACAAAGGCAAAACCGGCCTGCGGCGACTCTGGAACGCACTCGGCTATTCGATGGAAGGCTTCCGCGCCGCCTTCCATCATGAAGATGCGTTCCGCATGGAGTTGCTGGCGGCGGTTATCACCATTCCGCTGGCATTCTTCCTGCCTGTCAGCCACATCGGCAAGGCATTACTGATCGGCAGCATCCTGCTGGTATTGATTGTCGAGCTGCTGAATTCGGCCATTGAGGCCACGGTGGATCGCATCTCGCTGGAAGATCACGACTTGGCTAAACGGGCCAAGGATATTGGCAGCGCAGCTGTGCTGGTGAGCCTGATCAATGCGGTCGCGGTGTGGCTGCTGGTGCTGTTCGATTAAACTCTGCTGCTATAATCGCGATACACTTTTCCTTCAGGAGCAATATGAATACTCTGATTTGCGGCTCAATGGCATACGATACCATCATGGTGTTCAAGGACCATTTCAAGAAACACATTCTTCCTGAACAGATTCATATTCTCAATGTCGCCTTCCTGGTGCCGGAGATGCGCCGGGAATATGGCGGATGTGCCGGCAACATCGCCTACAACCTGCAACTGCTCGGCGGCAACCCGCTGATCATGGCAACGGTCGGCGACGATTTCGGCCCTTACGCAAATCGCCTGGAAAAACTCGGATTGCCACAGACGCATATCCGGGCTGTGCCAGGCAATTTTACCGGCCAGGCTTTTATCACCACCGACCTCGACGACAACCAGATCACCGCGTTCCACCCCGGCGCCATGTCGATGTCGCACCTGAATCACGTCACGGCAGCCAAAGAAGTTTCGCTCGGGATTGTTTCCCCGGATGGTCGTGACGGCATGATCAAGCATGCGCAGGAATTTTCCGATGCAGGCATCCCGTTCGTGTTCGACCCGGGCCAGGGGATGCCGATGTTTTCCGGCAATGAGTTGCTGGATTTCATCGAGCAGGCGAACTACATCACGGTCAATGACTATGAAGCCCAGATGTTGCAGGACAAGACTGGCAAGACCTTGGCCGAAATCGCCCAGCGCGTCACTGCGCTGATCGTCACCCTCGGCTCGGACGGCTCAATGATCTACGCCGATGGCAAGCAAATCGCCATCCCCACGCCAAAAGCAACCGCAGTCGTAGACCCAACCGGATGCGGCGATGCTTACCGCGCCGGCTTGTTGTATGGCATCCAGCGCGGCTGGGACTGGGAAACTACGGGGCGCCTGGCCTCGCTGATGGGCTCGCTGAAAATCGCCAGTCGCGGCGGACAAAACCATCGCCACTCGCGTACCGAAATTGCCGACCTGTTCCAGAAGCACTTCGGCTTCTCAATCACACTGTAACCCATGACCGCCTGGAATCTTGTCGCGCGCGCTATCGGCGCCGCGACGGGTTCCAGCTTTTCTCTGGTCAAGGCCGTTTCGGTCAGCGGCGGCGACATCAATGAAAGTTACCGACTGACTGGGCTGGATGGCCGCAGCTTTTTCCTGAAGCTGAATACGGCAGCCTATACCGATCTGTTCGCCGCCGAGGCCGCCGGGCTGGCAGCGATTGCCGATACGAACGCCATCCGGGTGCCGCATGTCGTAACGCATGGCATAACCGACCAGCACAGTTTCCTGATCCTGGAGCATCTTGATCTTGGCTGCCATGGCAATTCCGGCCTGCTCGGGGAACGACTCGCTGCACTGCACCGCTGCCTTGCGGATCAATTCGGCTTCAAGCAAAACAATTTTATCGGCCGCACGCTGCAAGCAAACGACTGGAGCAACGACTGGGTTGCGTTTTGGCGCGAACAACGCCTTGGCAGACAATTACAGTTGGCGGAGCGCAAAGGCTTTGCTGGCAGACTGCAAGAATTTGGCGCGGAACTGCTCGCAGCGCTTCCGGCTTTTTTTGCCGGGTACACGCCGCAGCCTTCATTGCTGCATGGAGACCTGTGGTCCGGCAATCATGGGTTCCTTGCTGATGGCTCGCCTGCAATATTTGACCCCGCTGCCTATTATGGCGATCGCGAATGCGATCTTGCCATGACCGAGCTCTTCGGCGGATACAATGCAGAATTTTATGCAGCCTATCGCTCTGCCTGGCCACTCGATCAGGGCTACACCACCCGGCGCGAGCTATATAACCTCTACCACATCCTGAATCACGCCAACCTGTTTGGTGGCGGCTATGCGCGCCAGGCAGAACATACGATGCAACGCCTGTTGGCCTGCACGCGCTAGCCTACCAGTGCTTTTCAACCGGCTGTGTACACGCCACCTGGAATAATTTGCGGTCATCAAGACGAATAGCCGTCATTGGTCCGCCCCACAGGCAGCCAGTGTCCAGCGCCATAAGATTATCTTCGACGAGCAGCCCCAATGCCGACCAATGCCCGAAAATGACCGTGCTTTCTTGGGTTTTGCGCTGTGGGGCCCGAAACCAAGGAAGATAGCCCTCCGGGATGTTCGGCACCTCCCCCTTGAATTTGAATTCCATTTCACCTTGCGACGAGCAAATGCGCAAACGCGTCAGCGCATTCACGATCACGCGCAGACGCTTATAGCCAGTTAAATCATCCCTCCATCCATGCGGCGCGTTGCCGTACATATGAGAAAGAAATTCAACATAGTTCTCGCTACGCAATGCATTTTCCACTTCGTTGGCGAGCTTTACCGTCTGTGCCGTCGTCCATGCCGGCAACACCCCAGCATGAACCAGCAGGTAGCCATTCTCCGCATAGGCCAGACGCTGATGGCGCAACCAGTACAGCAACTCCTCCCGATCAGGTGCGTTCAGTATCTCATCCAGAGTATCGCTGCGATGCAACTCCCCGATACCGGCGGCAACCGCCAATAGATGCAAATCGTGATTGCCAAGTACACAAATCGCACTATCCCCGAGCGATTTTATCAAGCGCAAAACATCAAGCGACCCCGGCCCACGGTTCACCAAGTCCCCGACCAGCCATAATTTATCCTTTACAGGTTCAAAATCGATTTGCTCAAGCAGTCCGCAAAATTCGCTGTAACAGCCTTGTATGTCGCCTATAGCGTAAGTTGACATATGTGTTCCATCAAAATTTCTATACCTCGCTTATGCAAACTGTTCCCCACAATTTGAAGATTGCCAATATCAGTTGCATATACAATATGGAAGTTCTCAATAATTAGCTGGAGCAATATACGTGCCGCGCTTCATACTCGCCAAAATAAGTCTGCCAATTATTGAGAAATTAGTGTTGCTGGTTATTTTTTATTACCCAGTATTCATATTTACAATCAAGGGCAGCACCAGCTTCTTTTTTTTCTTGCTGCTGCTTATTGCAGTTTTTTATTTGTGTTGGAACCACAAGTCGATGCGATTTCCATTGTGGGATCGAACCAGTCTGATTTTTGCATTTGCTATGGCAACTCCAGTAATTGCTATTTTACTCAGCCAAGCCTACCACAAAAACTTTAACCTCCCCTCCTACGATGCACCGTCTCGCTTTTTACTGACAATCCCAATATATCTCATGTTGCGTCAAATAAATTGGCGCCAGACAGCCATCTTACAACTAGGAATCCCCATTGGAATTATTGGGGGCCTGCTCCTTTTAATTATTGCTCCATATAATTGGGTTGACAATCGCTCGACCACCGGCCAGTTTTTTAACCTAAATCATTTTAGCGATATCGCATTAATGCTCGCATTCCTTTCATTGATAAGCATAAACTGGCCAAATCATGATCGCCTCCCAGCTATTATCCTGAAATTTTTTGCATTCCTATGCGGAGTGTATATGGCTATTCAAACTGGAGAGCGCGGTGGCTTACTAACAATCCCGCCATTAGTACTGATTACATTAATGTCATTAAATACAGGAAATTTGATACGGAAATTATTAATAGTCTCCGTTACTTCATTTCTTCTCTTGGCTATTGCTTACCTCGGCACTGACATTATGCACAATAGAATTGATCTGGCATTCAATGACATCGAGGCATATGCGAAAGGGCAAAAAGATACTTCGTTAGGTATACGCATACAATTGTGGCAAGCTGCATGGCATTTTTTTATTGAAAACCCAGTTTTTGGTATTGGACCAGGAGAATTCGCAATCTCCACTGAATCCCTTCAAATGAATAAAGTACTCACTGCAGAGGCCGCATTTATGGGGCGCGCTGAAATTCATAACGAGATTTTATCTAAATGCGCGGAAACCGGAATTTTTGGACTGCTAGCATCTTTGTTTGTAATATTTGTCCCACTGTTTCTTTTTATACACTCCTACCGCACCTCCTCAAATATTCAACAAATTGCGAGTTTGATGGGATGCATGCTTGTAGTTGGATTTTTCATCTATGGGTTCACTGTCGAGATTTTTAATCTAAAAATGACCGTATCATTTTACTGCCTAACAATGGCCGCCCTCTTGGCGATAGCTACAAACAATATTAATTCTGATACCTACATAGTATCCGATAAAGCATAAGAGCCGCCTCGTGCTTTTTAATTCATACGTTTTCATTTTCCTGTTCCTGCCTGCCACATTGGCGGGATACCTGTGGCTCGCCCGTACCAGCCATGGCTATGCCGCAGCCTGGCTTGCGGTGGCATCACTGCTGTTTTACGGATATTGGAATCCCGCATATATTGGCCTGCTACTTGGCTCGATTGCGTTTAACTATACTTTCGGACTCTGGATCGCAAGAGCACACTACTCACATGCTCACGCCTCCAACATATCCCGCGAAAAGATCCTGCTGATCACCGCAATTGCCGCAAACCTGATATTGCTCGGCTATTATAAATATGCAAATTTCTTCATCAGCAATGTGAACAACATCACCGGAGCACATTGGAATATTGGGGAAATCATCCTGCCATTGGGCATCTCCTTTTTTACATTCACTCAGATTGCCTTTTTGGTAGACACATTCCAAGGCAAGGTTAAAGAATACCGTTTTGTGCATTACGTTCTGTTCGTAACCTACTTCCCGCACTTGCTAGCCGGACCGGTACTGCATCATCAGGAAATGATGCCGCAATTTAACAATCCGAAAACCTACAGGCTTGACTGGAACAATCTTGCCTCAGGACTGCTTCTCTTCACATTGGGACTAGGCAAGAAAACCTTACTGGCTGACTCCTTTGCTCCATATGCTAACGCCGTGTTTGACTCAGCCCAACACGGGAATCTGCTTACTACATATGAAGCTTGGGCCGGCGCCCTCGCATATTCCATGCAAATTTATTTTGATTTTTCCGGCTATACCGATATGGCGCTGGGAATTGCATTAATGTTCAACATTCGTCTACCGGCCAATTTCAACTCTCCATATCGTGCTACAAGCATTATTGAATTCTGGCGTCGCTGGCATATGACACTTTCCCGCTATTTGCGCGATTACCTTTATATTCCTCTGGGGGGAAACCGGAGAGGAAAGTTCAGACGTTATCTCAATCTATGGCTCACAATGTTGCTTGGCGGACTTTGGCATGGGGCGGGCTGGACTTTTATTTTGTGGGGGGCAGTACATGGCCTGTATCTGACGCTCAATCATATCTGGCGCGAGCATTGCTCTCCCCATATCAATTTCTCCTTGCCAACCTCGCTTGATTCATTACTGAAAGGACTACTTACCTTCGTCGCTGTCGTTACCGCCTGGGTAATATTCCGCGCCCACGATCTTGCAAGTTGTGCATCCATACTAAGCGCCATGTACCACATCAATGCCCTCCCAATCTCATTCTTCGACGTCACACACGGACATTTACTACCCTCTTCGAATCTGTCGGGAGCGCCACTCGCAAAACTAACCCTGCTCTCCCTTCTATGGGTCTGGCTTCTGCCTGGCACCGAGAAACTCCGCTTGGCCCCCGGGAATGCCGCTCTCACCGCGGTACAAGCCATAGCAGTTTCTTTCTTCTTATGCCTGGCAATAGACCAGTTTGGCAGTTACAGCCCATTCCTGTACTTCCAGTTCTGACATGCGCCAAGCCAAACTATTCTTTCTTCTGGTTCTTAGCATCCTGATCCTTTATACAATAACAGGATTCTATTTTTTACCCCTGGCGAGCTACGAAGGCGACCTGACACGTATAGGAAAGCTGCCAGAAATACAGTTCGGATGGACAAAACCACAGCCAGCTATTGCCCCCGCTCTATTACAGCAATCATCATGGAGCGAGGCTGATGTTCTGGTGATCGGCGACAGTTATTCCAAACCTCATTTATGGCAAAGCGTTCTAGTAAGCCATGGGCTAAAGGTTCACACAGAAGACTGGATTAATGTTCAGGCTGTCTGTGCTGATTTTCAGAGCTGGTTATCCAGCCTTAAGTTCAAGGGAAAATATGTCATCCTTGAAAATGCCGAGAGAGGTGTTGAAGGCAATCTAAATAAATCGCTCGAGTGCAAAAATATGCGGTATCGCAACTATGCCTACCCTCAGCTCGCCCCTCCCGATACTCTTCCGGACCGCGCACGCACGGATTACTCTGGCCAACTTTCTGTTGGCATCATGACCCGCTTACACATGCTGGAGTATGAATACCTGGGCTCAAAACCTGCTTTCAAGACATGGCAGGTTTCCAAAGAAGTTCGACTCGAAAGATTAGCCAACGGTTGCGAGCTTTTCAGCCATCCGCGCTGCCGTGACGTGCTATTTTTTAATGAGGATCGGATGAATGATTTTGACGATTCCATGTATAAGAAAATGTCTACTCTTGAAACACGCTTGCCAGGGCTTGTTGTCATCTGGGCTGTCGTCCCGGACAAATCAACTGCCTACCTAAACCCAAATAAATTGTTCTGGCAACAAGCCAAGGAGCATTTTCTCGCCCCGGATCTCTTATCGACGTTCAGGGAAGCAATACAAGACAAAACAGTTGATTTGTATCGCGCTAACGATACCCATCTCTCCACTCTCGGCTTCCTGATTATGGGGCAGGAACTATCACGCTTTATTGATAAATAGTCCACTTCAACCAAATGACTGCCATTACGTAACCAGAATAGATATACTCTTTCCATTTAGTCATTGAGCAAGCTTATGCGCCCTTTAGTATTGAAAACAAAATACGCTTTTCATACCTTGTTATGGGCACTTAATCCCGATGTAGTATTTGATATCGGCAGCATGGACGGTGCTGACTCTAAACGTTTTCGTAGCTTATTAAGGGATGCCGACTTAGTAGCATTTGAGGCTAATCCGAATAATTTCCGGCTAATGGAAGCGGATAAGGATATCCATGACAAGCGTATCCGGGTAATTAACCAGTTAGTATCCGGCTCACAAGGCATTCAGTCGTTCTACATTCAGCGGCCGGAAAAAGAAGCCCCGGGCCTTAACCGAGGCACCAGCTCCGCTCTTCCTCGCACTGAGTCCGGCATGCGAAACGAAGAAGTTCAAGTTGCTTCTGTCCGGATTGACAGTTTTATTACTCAGAACTATCCACAATCCTCCAAAGTTGCCATGTGGGTTGATGTAGAAGGGTTCGCATACGAGGCTCTCGAAAGCATGTCTGGGTGTGCTGAAAACATCAAATTAATCCATGTTGAAGTCGAGACCAGTGAGTGTTGGCCCGGACAGAAACTTGAACCCGATGTTGTCGGGTTGCTTCAGCGCATGGGGTTTATCTTGCTCGCGCATGGAAAGCATAATGTCCAGCGAGATTTGATTCTTGTTCACCGCTCCTGGTACCACAGTAAGGCTCAAGGCGAAATTGATACCTTACTGAAGCTCTCACACTTGGCCGGGCCAGCAATTTCTCGCGCCCTGTCACTGGTTCCGGCCAAGACCTATCGCTCATGAAGATTAGCATTGTCATCCTCAGCTTTAATGACTACCCTGGCACCACAGGCCCATGCCTAGACTCATTGACGCAGGATCCTGCATTCCATAGCTGGGAAGTATTTGTTGTCGACAATGCCTCCGATAATACAACGCAAGCCTCCTTGCGCCAAGCACAGCAGCAATATCCCTCTGTGCATTTTATCTTTAATGAAAGGAATCTTGGTTACGCCGGAGGGAATAATGTAGGAATCAATTTATCCAGCGGAGAGGTTGTCATTCTGCTTAATAGCGACACCATCGCCCCCTCTGGAATGATCTCCAGATTGGCACAGCATTTTAAAGACATGCCCGCATTAGGCATGCTGGGGCCTGTCACTAACGCCGCTGGCAACGAGCAGGCTATCTACATCAGTGAAAAATCCATTGCCGACATAATTAGCCAAGGTTTGGCGTACGCCAATAGCGGGGAGGCAAACCTGCTTGAGACTTATCGTATGGACTTCCATTGTGTAGCCATTGCTCGCAGGGCAATCGAGCAAGTCGGTCTTCTTGATGAGGCATTTGGACGTGGTTATTACGAGGATTTCGACTATTCATTGCGCGTCAAGAAAGCTGGCCTCTCATTAAGAGTTGCCGAGGATGTCTTTATTTACCATCGAGGCAGCGCCAGCTTCAAGAAAATGCCAAAGGAAACTCGCGAGCTGCTGAAGCGTAACAAGAGGCTCATACTTAGCAAACACGGAAAAACTAATATTACCCTCCTACATACACGCGAAGCCAACCTGGCGATACTCGCGCAGTATGCTCAGTTAAATGCCGGAGGAAGTACGTTACCGGCATATAGAATCCAGAATCGCCTTGCGCTTGCCCATAATAGTCTACCCAGAAGCTGGTTTAAACGGTGGCGCTATTTAAGGCGCCTTCGCAAAATTGCCGCCACTTTGGAATAGTCTCAGATGAATAATGTTTCTCTGTTTTGCAAAAGCTACCACGGGGATATTGAAAGAGCCATTTCACTAGCAAACAGCGTTCGTGAATATAACCGCAGTAACTTGCCGTTATTTTTCTCTGTACCGCAAAAAGATATCGCGCTCTTCAAAAATCAGCTCGGAAATGAGGGTATTTCATGGCTTAGCGACGAAGAAATCATTTCCGCGAACTCAAAGATTCAATTTACTGAGTACCAGTCTTTACCGGGCCACATTTCGCAACAAATTGTAAAATCCGAATTCTGGCGCCTCAATCCGCAAAGCAATTATCTTTGCATTGACTCTGACTGCAGGTTCATCCGCAATTTTCACTCATCTGAACTCATCTCTGTTGACGGGATACCGTATACCCTCATCCATGAAGGAAAAAATTATTCACAGTTTTGCCTGACACATCGACTTCAGGATACACATGCAAATTTCAGCAAAATTCAGGCTCAATTTCGTGACTTTTTTGGAAGAAGTGGCCCCGCTTATAATTTCGGCCCGTTCCCAGTCCTGTGGAACGCTCAAGTTTGGCGCGATCTTGAACACAATATTTTTGCACCCCAAAATATCACCATACTTGATGCCATTTTGCTGCTCCCGAGTGAAGCCTTTTGGTATGGAGAGGCTTTATTAAAATATAAATCAATACCCTTACTTCCTCGGGAGCCTTTTTTTAAGGCATACTTATACTTTGAGGAATACGAACAGGATCGGCGCGCAGGGAATGACGAAAGCATTCTCGCTGTAGATTATATGGGCGTTGTATATCAATCCAACTGGTATCCCAAAAGGTTGCAGCCACTCAAAAGAATTGCATATAAATTCAAATCTGCACTCCGCAACATAAGGTAATGTCTCAAAAGCAGCTTAATCCATGAACATATCTGCCCCTAATTATTATTCGAATGCTCGTCGCGAAATCGCCCCGTTTCTTCCAGCTCGCGTTGAAAGTGTTCTTGAAGTCGGCTGTGGCGAAGGGCAAACATTACTCTGGCTAAAAAACGAACGCTCGGTAAGTGTGTGTCACGGAGTGGAAATCTTCGCCGAGGTTGCAAAAACAGGGCAATCAAATGGGCTGGATATTGCTGTGCTGGATATTGAAACCGATGTGCTTCCTTTTCATATTCAATATGATTTGATCCTGTTCCTGGACGTTTTGGAGCATTTGCGCAATCCATGGCTCGTACTTCCCCAATTGCTAAGTAAGCTCAAACCTGATGGCTCGGTAATTGTCAGCTTGCCGAATATTTCCCATCTGTCTGTCCTGTCGGGTATTATTTTGAAAAACGATTGGCGTTATGAAAATGCCGGCATTCTTGATCAAACGCACTTGCGTTTTTTTACCCGAAAATCCGCGATCAGACTGCTAAACACTGGTGGCCTGCAATTTATTAAATGCAAAGCAAAATTTGCACGTAAGACACATAGGAATATCAATTTTCTGACTTTTGGATTGTTTGAAAGATTTCTAGCGTATCAATACATCTTTCTTGCAAGAAAAGTCTAGCGCATCCCAATATGATTGAAGAAAATAAGCAATACTGGATTATTTTATCCCACAGCTTTAATCAGGATGGGCAGGCATCAAGCCTGACTATTACTGACAAGATTCCATATCTTCTTAATCATGGAATTGATATCGCCGTGTTGAGCGGCATCATGGGGAACAAAGACTCACGCTTTACTCACCTGCAATTATTACCGTGGGGGCCAGCCGGGATCAGTTTTGATCTGCGTCAACTTGCCCGCCAGCACTGGGGGCGTGATTGGCGATATCGCATCTTCAGCTTCCTGCTTTCTATAATATTCCTTCCGTTGTCATTACTAGAAAGAGTTTTTTTCGGGTTTCAAGGCCAGTTTTCATGGGCATTTCCGGCTGTTTTTCATTCATTGCGCCTCATTCGCAAGCGCAAACCAACTGTCATTTACTCTACAGGAGGAGCCTATTCTGCGCATTTGGCTGGCTATATTCTTAAAAGACTCACTGGAATCACTTGGATTGCCGAGGTTCATGACCCTATGATTGCTGCTGACATGAAGCAGAACCGAAATTTCTGGCTAATGTCAAAGCTTGAGGGGTACATATGCCGCTATGCCGACTTGGCTTGGTGGTTCACTGATGCCGCCCTCAAGAGCGCGCGTGATCGCCATCCAGAGCTAGGCGAAAGAGGGTTGACCGTTCTCCCCGGGGTTGAGAAGTTGCCAAGCTCAGCCCAATATATACGCACCTCAATGATGGTCGTTTCGTATTTCGGGCTGCTTTCGGAAAACCGTTCGCTCCTCCCGATTGTTGAAGCCGTTAAGACCCTGCTGGATAGACTACCCGAGTTACGTAGTGTGCTTCGCTTTCATATTTACGGAGGACAAATTGACTCGGTTTCCTCCAGCGAAATCAATAAATCCGGTTTGAGCGACATCTTTGTGTCTTTTGGCCGACTTGAGCAATCTCCACTTACTGGGAAAAGTGGCCGAGAACAGGTCATTGACCTTATGTATCAGTCAGACTTTTTGTTACTGCTGCATGGAAATTTTGCTGCCTGCAGCGAGTATATCCCTTCCAAATTCTATGAGTACCTTTGGGCTGGTCGACCTATCATTGCCCTCACGCACAAAAATGCTCAGTTAGATAAGATGCTGCATGAGCGCAAGCATTATGTTGCTGAAGCCACACTGCAACCACAAATCGTTGAGGCCCTGGAAACAGCTTATCATGATTGGAAACTTGATCAGTTGCCCGAAACAACCTTACCTCCATTAGGAGTTGAGCAAGCTGTTGGGCGTATATTGAACGCATTGAATGGGGCGGTAATTGATCCACGCATTCAACATCACCAGCCCCCCAAAGCTTTTACAATCATTATTCCAACTTGGAATAATCTTCCATACCTCAAGCTATGTATTGACAGTCTGAAAAGACACTCCACTTTTAGTCATGAAATCATCGTGCATGTAAATGATGGATCTGATGGCACTCTTGACTGGGTTAAGGGTGAGGGACTTAAGTTCAGCCATAGTGAGAAGAATGTTGGAATCTGTTTATCTGTCAACCATCTGGTCACACTTGCAACCAACGATTGGGTGCTCTATGTCAATGATGACATGGTTGCATGTCCGGGCTGGGACACTGCATTTGTAGAAGCCATTATTTCAAATAAAACTGATCTGGCGTTATATTTCTCAACACTGATTCAACCGAAGATTGGCAAAAATCACCACATGGTTGAGCATGACTTCGGCTCTACCCCGGAAACATTTGACTCTGAAGGTCTGCTAAAAAATTTCCTATCCGAAAAACGCGAGGACACTGAGGGCGCAATATCTCAGCCTACGTTATTTCACAAAAAGTGGTGGCAAATCGTTGGGGGATATAGTCTTGAATTTAGCCCGGGAATGAGCAGCGATG
This sequence comes from Pseudomonadota bacterium, assembly GCA_021848465.1. Classification (GTDB taxonomy): domain Bacteria; phylum Pseudomonadota; class Gammaproteobacteria; order Burkholderiales; family Gallionellaceae; genus JAJZUP01. Next base: position 689,958 of record JAJZUP010000001.1, on the reverse strand, counting down.
ACGACTTGGCAATGAAATTCTGGGTTGCAGGATGCCGCCATTTTCGCATTGTGGGCAATAGTCGCTTTTATCACTTTGTTTGCAAGAGCACCGGCCGCATTCACAACACAAAAGGTGGCCGTGTTTTCGTGATGAAATGGGGCATTACGCAGGGGGAGTTTTATCGCAACTATATGTCTAAGTTGAACGGTACTTCTTCATCAGAACTTACTCAAAAGTATTCGCATTTAATCCCACGTGCGACACTTATTGGCCGCCTGCGCCGAGCTGGCTATGGACTATATTGCGATTATCCGTTAGAAGGAATTGATCGGTGGGATCCCGTTTCGGGTCAGGGATCGTGGCAACACGAATAAATTGAATATCTATAATTACAGATATTGGTCTACACCTTTTCTTGCGCGAATATGTGTAGCCGAAATTACCTCTCGTAGCCGCCGCTTGTTTTCCTCAAGATGAGAGCGGTCATTTTCTTTGTGCCACAAATGAAGCACAGTGGCTGAAAAGCGAGCACTCTTATTCCCTAAGCCTGACCTGATCAGCCTTACCACTAAATCCGAGTCCTCTTGCCCCCACCCCGTATAACTTTCATCAAGCCCATTCACGCGCAGCAAATCTTGCCTGAACGCAGACAAATTGCATGTTTTGGCCCCCTCCCATCGCTGAGGCGTCCGTTTACGCAGCCAGGGGCTATCTGGAAGCTGGATGAGCGGCAAGAGCCGATTTATTTTGCCCGAAATTCTCGCCCCAACCCATTTAAGAATACTCCAAGTATGCAACGGAACCGAAGCACCCAAAACTTTTGCAGTAAAGGATTCCGAGAGCAATACACGGCTACCAGAAAGAAACCAGCCCGGCTCCGCCAATTTTCGATGCTGCAATACGAAGTCCGATGTTGGAATGCAATCACCATCTGTATAAATTACATAATCTGCAAGAGTTTTTGCCAATGCACGATTACGTATCGTTGCAGCGCGAAAGCCAATATCCTCCTGCCAAACGTGATGAATTGGGAACTTGGCCCGAATTTGAAAATATTTTACCAATTCTGCTGTGTCAGCAGTTGAGCCGTCATCTGCTACCCACACCTCAAAGTTTGTATCGCTTTGAGCAAGGTAGCCCTCCAACACTGAACGCAAAGCATCAGGTCGGTTATATGTCGTAATAATGACCGCAATACGGAGCTTATTGGAAACCATCATGATCAAGCGGAGGGCGACTCCAATTCAAGTTTGCCGTTGAAGCCTTGGCATAACGATAAAATGTCCCCTCAAAATTTCCCAAAGCTAAGACAAAGCCCGCCCAGCCATCCAGAAATCCCCGCTTAAGGATATAAATACGAAAAAACGCCCAAAGACCATGTAGCAAAGCACTCCTCATCCCATACCGCCGCCGTTTACGCTCAAGCTTCCTCGCACCAAGGGATGAGTAGCGCTGCATTTTGTGAACCAGTTGCTCTAAGTTCTGAAATGGAACCTGGATTATTGCTTTGCTTAAATAGCCCACTTTGCCCCGTACCTGAAACGATTCATGCACCTCTTCACTATCATCAAATCTCAAAGCCGATTTGCGGAACAATTGAGGCTGGCGGTAATCCGGATACCATCCGCAGTGTTTAATCCAGCGCCCCATAAACCAATTGCGCCGCGGTATGTAATAAGCGTCGGCCTGCGGGTTTTCAAGCACCTTCAGAATTTCTGCTTGAGCAGCCTTTGTACAACGTTCATCCGCATCGAGACTGAACACCCATTCGTGCGCACATGCAGCGATTGCATCATTTCTCAGCTTGCCAAAGGTTGAAAATGGAATCTGCCTTACCGTTGCGCCAAGATCTGCGGCAATCTGCGCTGTCCCATCACTGCTATTTGAGTCGAGAACAAGAATTTCGTCTGCCCACTTTACACTTAAGACAGCATCGGCAATTTTTGCGGCCTCATTGTACGTAATAATATATACGCTGATTTTAGGAGTCTGAAGCGACTGATCAGCCATGTCACAAACCTTTCATTGGCTGATACTCAGGAACCCATTGTTGCATACTTTTTTTCACCGCGTCATCTTTCAGGATAATGTCTGTGGAAACCCAGTTAGTAATTGAATTAAATTCGCTCACCGTAACTTGACGTGCTTTGGCGATGCGTAGCTTGACATGATGAGTTGGCAAAGTGTTTTCATCATCCGCCAACAGCTCCTCGTAAAGTTTTTCACCGGGGCGTAGGCCTGTAAATTCAATCTTGATTTCATCTTCCTTAAATCCGGACAATGAAATAAGGTCTCGCGCTAAGTCAGCAATTCGTACCGGCTCGCCCATATCCAAAACAAATATCTCACCTCCCTGCCCCATATAACCAGCTTGAATTACCAGTTGTGCCGCTTCCGGGATTGACATGAAATACCGAGTAATCTCAGGGTGTGTTACGGTGACAGGACCGCCCTTAGCAATTTGCTCCCTGAATTTAGGAATCACGCTCCCATTACTCCCTAGCACATTCCCAAAGCGAACAATAATAAAATTTGTTTGGCCTTCAACTTCAGCTTGCAATCCCTGACAAATCATTTCAGCCATACGTTTGGTCGTTCCCATTACGTTTGTGGGATTAACAGCCTTATCTGTCGAAATAAGAACAAATTTCTCTACACCGTGTTTTTTAGCAACACGTGCAACTTGCCAAGTTCCAAACACGTTATTTTTTACAGCTTGCCATGCGTTATCTCGTTCCATTAGAGGAACGTGCTTATATGCTGCCGCATGGAATACCAGCTTCGGCAAATTTTCCGCAAAAACCTGTTCAAGCCGTACTGCATCTCTTACATCACCTGCCAAAAATACTGTGTCAAGACTTGGAAATTTCTCCCGCAACTCCTGTTCAATGCTATATAAAGCAAATTCGCTTATTTCAAAAAGTATTAATTTTTTCGGCCTAAAACGAGCAATCTGCCGGCACAATTCAGAACCAATCGAACCACCCGCACCTGTTACTAGCACCACACTATTGGAAAATTGCTCCTGCAATCCAATTTCGTCCAATTGAACCGGATCGCGGCCCAGAAGATCTTCTAATTCCACTTGCCTTAATTGGGATATAGATACTCTCCCACTTAATAAATCCTCATATGACGGCACAGTTAAAGTTCTTAAATCAACCTGATTACACACACTAACCACGTGTTTTCTTTGTTGATGAGTTGCATCAGGCATCGCAATTATGGCCTGCTTAACGCAAAGCTTATCTGACCATAGTCCAAGCTCATCTATACCGCCATATACTTTTTTCCCATTCAACAGGCGACCATGTTTTGCTTTATCATCATCCAGGAAGCCAACCACCTGCCAAGCCTTACTCCGCTGCAACTCCTTTGACAATGCTACCGCCGCATCACCAGTTCCCAAAATAAGGATAGGCTCTCCATTTAACTGAAGCGAGTTATATAGCAAGTTCTCTTTCCATAGCCGATATACAAGTCTGCTCCCCCCCATCAAAAACAATAACAGCATGGGATGAATTATTAGAACCGAACGGGGAACCACTGCTTCCAGGCGCAACATCCAAAGAATGGAAGTAATAAAAACCATCGTTGTAAATACTGCTACAAATATTCGCCTTAGATCTGACATGCTGGCATAGCGCCATATACCTCGGTAAAGGCCAAATTGCCAGAAAATAACGCCCTGCAAAGGAGCTACCCATATCAATGTACTCCACATTTCATGAACGTAATTCGCAGGAACTTCGAAATTAAATCGAAGAAGATGAGCAAAAATCCATGCGGTTGCACCTGCGATCAGGTCATGCAGCAAAGCCAACACAGCCCGGTGAGAATGTCGTAAACGATTAATCATGTTTACGCTGACCCCACCTATAATCCAGATACCCCAATGCTAGAAAATACATAACAGTCCAAGTCGCAATTATTAAATGCGTTATTTCTTGCGCTCGCATTGCGCAAAGGGCACTTAGACCAACAGCAAACATTATTAAATATTCTAGGAGCGCAGTGTTTCTATGCCCGACTCCAATTTGCACAAGTTTCTGATAGTAATGTTCTCGATGAGCCTGCCAAATTTTCTGGCCACGAGCAAACCGTTTAATTAGTGTTACTGTTGCATCGACTACAAATGGAGAAAACACCATTACTGGGAACCAGAAGGGCCACAAAGTGCGGTTCCACCCTAGTATCCCAATTGCCGACACCAAAAAACCCAGAGGAATTGAACCCGCATCCCCCATAAATATCTTCGCCGGGGCAAAATTAAAATATAAAAATGCGAGCGTAGCCGCTCCAACAGAGAAGCAAATCATTGCTAGCGCACTATCCCCCCCCATAAGCGCAGCAACTCCATATATAGAAAATCCAAATAAAGCCATGCCTCCGGCAAGGCCGTCCGAACCATCCATGAAATTGTAAAGATTTATTGACCAAACAATTGCCAATATAGTGAAACTCAAAGCAATAATACCGACACTAGTGAACAGGCCACAGCCAAACACAAACCATATCGCAGCCACAAAATGCAGAAAAAAACGGAAAGCCACTGGTAATCCGCGAATATCATCCCAAAGAGAGAGGACAAACAGTAGTATTAGCGGTAACACTAACGAAAATGGAACAAGCGAATACATACTTGCCCATCCTGAAAGCACTCCGGCCGTTATTCCAACCCCGCCAACTCGAGGGGTTGGGGAGTAGTGCAAAGATCGACCATTGGGAATATCTACGATACTATTCGTTTTTTTATTATGCAGTAATAAAAACGTTATTAATAACGTTACGAAGGCAGAAAATAAGGGGGCGTAATTCATTTAAACAACTGACGTTAAATAACTTCCGTGGATTTCCTAATAAATTGACTGTGTATAAACGCAATTAGGAGTGCAACTGCCAACCCCACCGCAGCAGACAAAATTAAGGTAAATACTCTTCTCGGAAATACCGGGCCTCCCGAAGCCACCACTTTCCTAACAATCCATGTATTAAACGTAGTCCGAAAATTTAAATGTTCATTGATCGCAAGGAGCTTTTGCTGAAGATCGCGCAACTCGTTTGTTTTATCCCGCAACACAGTTGCTGCCAAAGTCACATCAAATGAATTCCAAGCATGTTCCGCCTGCAATTTTCTTTTTAATACATCCACATCAAAGCTAGCGCGCTCCTTATCCTTTTCTAGAATAGCTTTCTGATCCAGCAACGTCTGGACAGGGTCCTCTAGCAATACTCCATGCTGGATTTGAAGCTCTGAAATAGCTGCTTGCAGTAGATATTGAGCTAATTCCGGTGAGTCCGCACGAAGAGTCAACTGCAATACATCACTTCCTTTAATTTCTGATATTACCATTGCGCCAACATCTGCCTTCGCCACTGCTTGTTTTTCCATTGGCAAATTAACCGCACGCATTACCGCATCAAGATAAGAGGGAGATTTAAGCCTAATTTTCAGCCTCTCAAAAGATTCGATACTTTCGCTTTTTGATGCTGACTCTTGCCAATAACGCCCAACATTAATAACAGCACTAGACTCCCAAATCGGTTGTGCAACAACTTGTAGCCATAAATATGCACACGCCATACTCACAAAAGTTAGTCCAGTCAAGAGCCATTTGTAATACCAGATAAAGCTGATAATTTCAGCAAAGGTTATTTCATCCTTATTTGCATCCAACACTCATCCCCGATCCTTAATCACGTAATACAAATTGCTTCCCCGTTCGCATTAATCCTTCGCGAAGCGAAAAGGGAGGAGCCCACCCCAACATTTTGTTTATTTTACCACTATTCACCCTCAGAGAGCCGACTAACCTCTCATATTGGCCCGCCTTCCCTGAAATCAAAGCTGCCGCTTTAAGAACAGGAAGCGGACAAGGGTATAAACGAGCCGGCATCCCCATGGCCCCACCGAGGGCGTACATCAAATCAGGAGTAGAAATATCCTCACCATCACTTACCAGAAAAGTTTCTCCCGCCGCAGCCGGATGCGATACACATGCGATCACTGCATCAACCAAATTATCTAGATAAATAAGGCTTCTAAGGTTTTTTACCGAGGCCAAGGGGAGGGGGATCCCCTTGGCCAATATATTTAACATCTGAGCAAAATTTCCTTTTACCCCTGGGCCAAATATAAGTGGCGGGCGAATAATTACCGCCTCCAAGTCTGACTGTTGTGAAATTGCTTGCAAGGTAAGCTCCGCTTCATATTTCGAAATACCATACGGATCTTTGGGCGAGGGTAAATCCATCTCAGTAAACTGCTGGTCTATACGCGTACCTTCGCCGCTCACTTTAATTGAGCTCAAGAATATCAGTCTGCGAACACCACATGCAACTGCAGCATGAGCCAAATTATCCATACCAAGCACATTGGCTCTTCGAAACTCATCAAGTGGGTTAAGCGCCTGATCTCGCATTACATGAACACGAGCCGCAAGATGAATAATTGTATCAACCCCTAATAATATTTCCGCCCACTGATCCGATGAGTCCATATTGGGAATTTGCACCGCGATGCCCCCCCCAACTATTGCTTGGCTCACATCCCTCATACCTGCGCGGACACTGTAACCTCTGTTAACCAATTCAACACACAAAGCTCTCCCCACAAAACCATTCGCGCCAGTTACTAATATGCTCAAACCGCCCCCCGAGTCTTCTGAACTGAATGCATAATCATAACTAATTGGTCTACAAGGCTCTCATGCTCAAAATTTCTCTTATAATATTCACGCCCATTACGCCCAACCTGCTCTAACTCCGCTGCCGTTTTTCGGTACAAATATAAGACTGCCTCAGCAAGGCCATTCGCATCCTCCGCATGAACAGTGACACCAGCTCTTGCCTCTGCCACTATTCGGGCGCCTTCCCCATTTAAGCAAGCAATTATCGGCCGACCTGCGGCCAAATATGCTTGTATTTTGTTCGGCACGGTCACAGCGAAAATTGGACGATCCGCCAGAGTTACCAACAGCGCTGAAGCTTTTTGCATAAATGAAGGCATTAATTCAACTGGGAAGCGCCCTGGAAAAAAAATATTAGAAAGCCCCCGTCGCTCTGCTTCCTGTACCATCCACTCTCGAGCACTACCATCCCCCATCACCACAAAGCTAATATCTTTATATTCAGTCAACAGCGAGGCGGCTTCTATGATCACCTCCACGCCTTGCGCAGTCCCAATATTTCCCGCGAACAAAATTGAAAATCTTTCCTCCAGCCCAATAACAGTTGGAGGGGTGAGATCAGAGGGCTTTGCAAAGGAGTCATCAACAGAATTTGGGTAATAACGAATTTCAGTCCCTCCTGCAAGCGCCTGAACCGGCTTTTCAAAAGCTGCCGATGCAATCAGAATCAAATCCGTATGCCGGTAGATTAAGCGCACCACATACTCCACCAACTTTAATGCAGCTGGATTATTAACATATCCTGTCGCAGATAAGCTCTCCGGCCACAAGTCTTGAACCCACAACACCACTGGGCAACCTTTTAACCATCCGATAAATAATGCTGGGATAGCTTGAAGGATCGGTGAAGGAGCTGAGACAAATATCACATCGAAATTCTTTTTGCGAACCAGCCAGGCGCCTAAAAACGCTCCGAAAAATACAAAGGAAAAGTAATTGATGGCTAGGCGAATCCCCCCTCGTCCCCTAGGAAAAATTGGGACTCTATTTACTACTATCCCCTTGTATTGCCCTTTCTGGCAACCCATCGACCGATAGCCATCATAAACCTTGCCTTCAGGATAATTGGGCTTCCCTGTCAGAATCTCTAATTCCACCCCTCGATTCTGCAAAGTTTCTGCAATCTCGTTAATGCGAAAGCTTTCCGGCCAAAAATATTGGCTAATAATTAATGCTCGCAAAATATTCTACCTATAAGCCTCAAACCTCGGCTCCTTTTGAATCACATCATTAGTATTTTTTCCATACCACGCGGTTTACATAATCCGTATAACTGTGAATTATTCGAACCACCTTTTCTGACACGTTGGGCATACTGTAATCGTTAACCTGCCTTAGTATTCGCTCCGAACCAGAAGGTTGTGTCGCCAAGATAGCCAGCCCCTGCCGGACTCGATCAACCTCTAGTCCGACCATCATTACTGATGCCTCCTCCATCCCCTCAGGTCGCTCATGAGCCTCACGTAAGTTCAATGCAGGAAAGTTTAAAATTGACGACTCTTCGTTTATTGTTCCGCTGTCCGATAAGACCGCTCGTGCTGATAATTGAAGCTTGACATAGTCATGAAATCCAAGCGGTTTCAGCAAACGAACTTGCGAGTGGAATTTTGACTTCGCAACATCAATCCTTTTTTGAGTACGCGGATGCGTAGATACAATCACAGGAATATCATAATCCTCTGCTATCGCATTCAGTATTTCCACTAGCTTAGTAAACGACTTGGAAGATTCGATATTCTCCTCTCGATGCGCACTTACCACGAAATAGTGCCCTCGCCTTAATCCTAAGCGCTCCAACACTGTTGAGGCATCGATTCTGTCTCGATAGTAATTCAATACCTCAAACATCGGGCTACCTGTTTTTATCACTAAGTCAGGCGGCAGCCCTTCGCGTAGCAGATAATCTCGTGCAATTGTGCTGTAAGTCAGATTTACGTCTGCAGTATGGTCAACAATACGCCGATTTGTCTCTTCCGGCACTCGCATATCAAAACATCGATTTCCGGCCTCCATATGGAAAATCGGAATCTTGCGCCGCTTGGCAGGAATCACTGACAGACAGCTATTCGTATCGCCAAGCACAAGCAATGCATCTGGCTGCACATCACTAAGCACTTTGTCGGTCGCAATAATTAGATTCCCGATCGTATGTGCAGCACCCGTGCTGTTTGATGCACTATTCAAAAAATAGTCTGGCTTTCGAACTCCCAAATCCTCGAAAAAAATTTGATTTAATTCGTAATCATAATTTTGTCCGGTATGAACCAGCACATGCTCACAATGCTCATCCAGACAAGCAAGAACGCGAGAAAGACGAATAATCTCCGGTCTCGTCCCCACAATAGAGACAACTTTTAATCTTTTCATTATCAAACCTTATAGGTAATGGTATCGGGATATTGAGGGTCGAAAATTTCATTAGCCCAAAGCAATACAATCATTTCTCCATTACCAATATTGGTAATATCATGAGACCAACCTGGTACAGTCTCCACGACCTCAGGAGTTGCCGCATCTGTTAGGATTTCGTAACTTTCCCCAGTTTCTATATGACGGAATTTAAACTTCGCGCGGCCTTGCACTACTAGAAACTTTTCATTTTTTGAATGATGATAATGCCCGCCCCGAGTCACTCCTGAATGAGCCGTAAAGAAGGAAAATTGCCCAACGTTTTTAGTTTTTAGAAATTCTACAAATTGCCCCCTCACATCCACATGAGATCGAAGAGGATAAGTAAACTGAGCTGGGCGAAGGTAACTTAGATAGGTAGAATACAACGCTCTAGTCACCCCCTGCCCCACCTCCTCGATAATCATAGAATTACGGCTATCCTTGAATGCCTTAATCTGTGCGGCCAACTCCCCAACCGTAATTTCGTATTGTGGCGTAATTTCTGGCCAAACAACTCCCAATGGGCGATCTTCGAGCAGTCGCATAAATTCACGCACCACATCGTCGATATAAACCAATGTCAAAATCGCATCAGGGAAATTAATATGGATTGGCAAGTCGTTTGCAATGTTATGGCAAAAAGTGGCTACCACCGAGTTGTAATTCGGGCGACTCCATTTTCCAAACACATTAGGCAGTCGATATATATAAACAGGAATTCCTGCTGCCTTCTCCAATTGCAACAAAGCTTCTTCCGCCTCTCGCTTGCTTTGCCCATAAGGATTATCAATTTCTGCCTGAATCGAAGAGGTATATAGTATTGGGATTTTCCTACCACTTTCCCGAATTAATTCGCAAAGACTCTGGGTCAAACTTGTATTGCCAATAATAAACTCTGACTCATCCTTGGGACGATTAACTCCCGCAAGATGAAAGATAAATTCCACCCCCTCAAGCTTTGCAGCAAGGTCGGCCTGAGTCATGCCCCTCACGAAAGAAACTGACTCAATACCTCGTTCGCGTAAATGAACGCACAAGTTTTTTCCTATAAATCCATTCGCACCAGTTATCAATACTTTCATTTAAGTTTCTACCTGCGCCTGTTCTTCGCGCATGACCGCTTGAATATATGGGAGTTTAAGCAATAAAGCCTTCATTCCTGCCACATCCAGCCTTTCAGTATTGTGGGAGTTGTAATCCTCCGCCCCGGATATTTTCACTTCGCCTTGCTCGACGAATTTCCCATAATTTAAATCTCGCAAGTCCGGCGGAATACAGTAATAATTCCCCATATCTCGTGAGGCCACCCTTTCTTCGCGACTTAACAAAACTTCATAAAGTTTTTCGCCATGACGTGTACCAATTACGCGAATCTCATGTTCTGGCCTGTTCATGATTTGCAACAAAGCCTTTGCTAATACGCTAATAGTCGCCGCCGGCGACTTCTGTACAAATATGTCCCCATTCTTGCCGTGCTCAAAAGCGTATAACACCAGATCTACCGCATCCTCCAAAGTCATCATAAAACGCGTCATGGATGGGTCTGTGATTGAGAGCGGTATTTTTGCCAATACCTGCTCCACAAAGAGAGGAATAACAGATCCTCGTGAGGCCATTACATTTCCATAGCGAGTACCACAAATTACGGTCCCGCCCTGGTCTAAGTTGCGAGATGTCGCAACCATCACCTTTTCCATCATTGCCTTGGATATCCCCATTGCATTTATAGGGTAGACCGCTTTGTCAGTGCTCAAACAGACCACCTTCTTTAGTCCATTCGAAATAGCGGCTTCAAGTACATTTTCTGTACCAATTACATTGGTTCTAAATGCTTCCATCGGATAAAATTCGCAAGAAGGTACTTGTTTAAGTGCGGCCGCATGAAAACAGAAATCCACTCCTCGAAACGCTTGTAGCAAACTACGTGAATCTCTTACATCGCCAATATAGAATTTCAGTTTCGGATTGCTATATTGCTTGCGCATATCATCTTGTTTTTTTTCGTCCCGACTGAAAATACGTATTTCTGCTATATCTGTATGCAAAAATCGCTTCAACACTGCATTTCCAAACGACCCAGTTCCACCAGTAATAACCAGTTTTTTATTAGCAAACATGTGTACCTTTATCTACGAAATATTATGCCCGCAAGCACGGTCTTATTCGTTTATATTAGAGATAGCCGTCCATGTGGAGTCCGCCGCCACATCCCAATCCCACCCAACTACATGCTCCTTAGCAATTTTGCCTAACCTGCTTTGCTTTTCCTCATCCCCCATCAATTGCTCAAGCCGATTTGCAAAATCTTCCGGACTCGAGGGATTGAAATACTCTACTGCTCCCCCACCAAACTCTGGCATAGGCGGACGGTCTGAAACCAGCGCTGGCCGCCCCGAAGCCATTATTTCTAACAGAATATTTGGGCAGTTTTCTGTAAGCGATGCGAAAATATTAACCTTTGCATTCTGATAAGCGGCCGGTAACTCATCGTGAGGAACATTACCAATCATAATTACTTTATCTTGCAGCCCGAGCTTTACTATCTCATCTCTCACTAAGTCCCCGTAGTGCCGGTATTCCGCACCAACCAACAATAACTGCCCAGCCCCCCCTCGACGCAGGTACATGTCAAACCCACGCACCACCTCCAATTGTGATTTATAGAAATCTATAAAAGATACATATAAAAAGTAGTCACTTTGTGGCACCCAGTTTGGTCTTCTTAAGCCCCCCTCTGACGACAATCTAAATGCCGGGTGTATGCCGTGTGGAACCACAATGCTCTTGCCAGGTAATTCCCCTAATGTACGTTTAATAAAGTCTTTAGCAAAATTAGAAATAAATATCACTAAATTCGAACGCCGCATCGCAGCTGACAATCCCCGCTCCAACAGCCAGTCCCGGAATCTTCTATAGCCATACGGATATTTGGCTCTCTGCACAAGATCAAATGGCAGCATGTTCTGAAACGTTACAACAGCCTGCATCCCGATTGGCAACCTCCTTGGCAACAATCCGCCCGGCGAAAAGAATAGATCAATTTTCAAGCTCTTTAACAAGCTTGGCAGAAAGAGCTCTTCCCAAATTGCTCGAACAAATGGATTTCCCAGCGACTGCCGCTCTATCCGAATAACGTTTTGAGGCAGGCCCGCCAGTTGAAATGACGGTTGAACTAAAACGAATATTTGGATATTTCTATCCTGCGGAACCAGTCTAAGAAGATTGATGAGATATGTCTGCCCACCGCCCAATCGTGCCGAAAGTGCATTGATGAATATACGCATGATTGCCTATAGTTTTCAATTATTACGGCTATAGCCGCTGGGATTCATCACCTGCCATCGCCATGCATCGCGACACATATCATCCAAACCAAATCTAGCCTTCCACGCAAATAATTTCTCAGCCTTATTTGTAGCCGCATAACTTTTTGCCACATCACCAGAGCGGCGCCCAACTATTCGATATGGAATAGGATGCCCGCTAACGCGCTCAAAAGCCTTAACCATTTCCAACACGCTATATCCTCGCCCTGTCCCCAAGTTGGCCGTGACCAAACCCATATTGTTTGTCAAATAATTCAGCGCAGCCACATGCCCTTCGGCAAGATCAACAACATGGATATAGTCACGGACGCCTGTCCCGTCTGGAGTATCGTAATCACCCCCAAAAATTTGTAATTGACTACGCCGCCCTAATGCCACTTGAGCTATATAGGGGGGCAGATTACTTGGCACCCCACGTGGGTCCTCCCCAATTATCCCGCTTGGATGCGCGCCCATTGGATTAAAATAGCGTAGCCTGGCAACCCTCCAATCAGCCTCAGAGGCAACTATATCCGAAAGTATCTGCTCAATCATCGCCTTACTTCGCCCATATGGGTTGGTTGGGGCAATATGAGAATCTTCGCTTATCGGAACATCCAAAGCATGACCATACACATTCGCAGTTGAAGAAAAGACTAGCTGCTTCACTTTGTATTCGCTCATGACCTGAAGCAAGATTACGCTACCGGCAACATTACTTTCATAGTAAAGCAACGGTTCACGTATTGACTCTTCGACCGATTTGAGTGCCGCAAAATGAATAACTGCTTCAGGTTGGAATGCATAAAAAACTTTCTCTACGTCAGCCTTGTCACGCAAGTCAGCGTTATAAAATCTGAGCGAATGTCCTGAAAGCTGCTGGGCCCGCAGTACAGCCTCGAAATGCCCATTGCTAAGATTATCCAATACTGCGACTTCATAACCTGCTGACATAAGACTCACGCAAGTGTGAGAGCCAATATACCCTGCGCCCCCAGTAACTAGAACTTTCATTCTTATACTGCCCCCCAATTACAAATCTCAAATAAACACTGAAATGCATTGCCAAACAAAATTATTCGGTTTTTCTTTGATATTGATCAAAACCATACTTACCAATAGCTGACAGCAATATAACCAGTACCCAAAATAATGGCATTTTCAGTGGCTCAAAGATTAGATCTGCAATTAAGTAAACTGGTAACGCACCATAGTTCCCGTTTATAACAATTAGTAAAAAAACTAAACTGATTACTAGACCGATTAAACCAATTTCGTAAATTGATGTTAACACTCCACTCGCAAACCCCATATTAAAACCGGTATCCTGTGTAAATCCATGTCCAAAAAATAACTGAACAATGTTACTCTTTTCCATGGCATCAATAAAGCCTTGAATCCTAACCACTCTTTCCCCTAAGGAGCTAGCTGAAAATATGTCAAAATGAAAAATTAAAGCGACCACCATAATACTTCCGGTCACGAAAAGTAATATCTTCTTCGGCGATAGATTTATTTTCTCCAAAAAAATAAAATAACCACACAACACCATAAATAAATACGAGAATGTGAATATCCCCCCGAGCCAGTTTACCCATAAGAACAGTTTAGTTTTGTATTTTTTCTCTCTTAATAAGGGCACCAATACGAATATATTGACCGCATAAAAAAAAGCTAGTAATACCGGCTCATAAAAATATGAAAAGCTTCTATAAGCAATCCAAACTCCCCAAAAATCTTTTGAAACCAAGGTCCCGAATGGTGTGTAAATGTATGATCCGTGCCCTCCCGGATCTATGTTTAATAAATTAACCTCACCCCACAAAAAGTAATATGCTAGGCTAAGTAATGAAAATATTGGAACTATTAGAAAAACAACAAAATAAAAGTAAATTAGCGCACTTCTTACTTTTTCGTTTGCCCTTACCGCCCTAAATGAGATCCAGGCGAATATCAGAGTTAAAGTTGTGCTTGATGCCGTTCTTAGGCCCGCTGCATCAAAATAATTTACAGTGATAACCAAACATAACAGGAGCATTAATACAAAAAAAATTATCAAGTCTTTTTGCGAAAGCTTTCTTGTCTTCAGAAATAACCATGCGACCAGAAATATAAAAAGGGATACCCGCAAAGTGGAAGGAACAACATCCGTAAGTTGTAAAGGCGGGTAGAACAACACGGGAAGGAAAACCAATGGCATTGCTCTCATATTTTAAAGAACAGAGCCCTTCAACTCCTGCTCCTAGGTTGCTTTCGTACCATGGCACCGACTAATGCGAATACAATAGCCATGTAGCTTTTCAAAAAAAACGGCCATGTCTGTATTGATCTAAATAATAGCGGAAGTGAACTCAAATACGCTCCACTTTGCTGATATGAGCGTCCTGCGCCATAAAAAGCAATAGCATACCGTCTTCTAATTTGGCTCCTTATTTTCAAATTTAGGCCATCCGACTTCGGAAAAAATTCATTTAGGACTGACAGCAATGCACATAAATGCTTATCAACCGAACTACTTTGGTTTCCTGAGTGAATGCGATATCCCGCCAAAACATCCTTTAGGAAAAACATTTTGTTCCCAGCTTGCGCCAATTTAAGCCATAGATGATAGTCCTCAGCCGTAATCACGTCTCTCGATTCAGAAAACCCTCCAACTGATATAACCGCATCCCTTCGTACCACAGTAGCTGATGGGGTTATACAGTTCCCTTCATAAAGCAAGGAGGCAAAGGTCGCCCGATTTTCCGGTCCAGAAAAAATATTTCGCCTTTTAGGGCCCAACAATGAAAATCCGTGACCAACGAGCTTTATATCATCGGTGAAATGTTGAAGACATTTAGCTAGTTTTTCCGGAAACCATATGTCATCCGAGTCCAGAAATGCTAGATATTCGCCTCTGGAAAGGCCTATCCCTTTATTTCTAGAGGCAGCAATAACACCATTATTCCTAAAATTCACCAATCTAATTCGTGGATCGCGAAATGATTCGACAATAGAAATGGTATCGTCTTCAGAATAATTGTTTACCACAATTGCTTCCCAATCACTTAAAGATTGCGCCTGTATCGATTGCAAGGCCTCTCTTAAAAAATTCGCATGATTATAGGTCGGGATTATGATTGAAACTCTTGGCGATGTATTCATCCATTCTTTCCAAAAAAATTTTGGCAATACATCAAAATTGAATCGACCTCATCTGTTACATTGTTTAGCAAATGGAAGCCGGTGCCACTCAATTTATCAATGCAATAATCTAAATCCTGCGTTATCTCGTCACTAGAGTTCTCAGCAACGCAAATTTCTGGAGAGTACCCAAATATTACGGAACTGCGAGCCTGTATTAATTTGGCGACATCAATCACTCTTGGAGCCCACATCCCACCAACATTAAAAATTCCATTTCCTGCTTGGGAGGGGTTTAACAACATGACATGCGAGACAGCCCTGACGACATTAGTAAGCGATACAAAGTCCCTTCGTTGCAAACCCGCCGATCTTAACTTTAATTTTCCAGTAGTAGCCGCCTGCCTACATAGATCATTGATTAATAACGTCCAACAATTTGTGTCTTTATGCACCGGCGCACCAAATGCATTTGACAAACGCAAGACACTTCCCTCAATTTTTCCTTGCTGCCTAGCAGATAAGCACATTTGCTCACCTGCTAAATGCGATGTCGCATATGGGTGTAAATTTTGCGGACACTTGGTTTCTGAAATTACGCCACATAACGGTGCGCCATATATATGTGCGGTAGATAAATAAATAAATTTCTTCACCCGCTCATCAATTGCAGCGCGTATCAGCCTTGCAGTTATAACCCCGTTAAAATACAACGCAGACTCTGGATCGCTATAGCAATCTTGAGCATTCATACCAGCCGCATGTATTACTATATCAACGCCGGAACAGGCTTCTTTTATTGAAGAGAAATTCTCCCATTCAATCGTTGCACACTCAATGCCCAGTTGATAATATGAGGCAGACGTCTTAAAACGTGACCCCACAAGAATTTCATAATTCAGTAGCGCCAAATGCTGTGCCAACCGCGCCCCTACGAATCCTTGTCCACCCGTTATTAAAACTCGCACAATATTTTATAACACCCAAGGGGCACCTTTTGCCCACATCGCCTCTAATAAATCATGATCGCGCTTAGTATCCATACAATGCCAAAAACCATGGTGGTGATACGCCATTAATTCTCCGGCCTTTGTCGCGCGCTCTAACGGTTCACGCTCGAGCAAAGTATTGTCTCCCTCAATAAAATCAAAGAATTCAGGCTCAATGACAAAATATCCTCCGTTTATCCAGCCATCATGTAGCTGCGGTTTCTCTTGAAAATTCGTCACTTTTCCATTTTCAATTTCCAATTCACCAAAGCGAGCGGCGGGTCTCACAGCCGAAACTGTGACCATTTTTCCATGACTTCGATGAAATTTAAGTAGTGCATCCAAATCAATATCCGCCACGCCATCACCGTATGTCAGCATACATGTTTCATTCCCAATAAATGGTTGCATGCGCTTCACTCGCCCCCCTGTCATAGATGACGCACCTGTATTTACCAAAGTGACTCGCCAATCTACCGAATCAAACTGATGTGAGGATAGCGCACCGGTTGCGAGGTCAACCGTAAAATCCGCATTAAGCGCCCTATAATTAAGAAAATATTCTTTTATAACTTCAGCCTTGTAACCAAGTGCAACATGAAAATCCTTATGTCCAAAATGAGCATAAGTTTTCATGATATGCCATAAAATCGGTTTTCCACCGATTGGCACCATCGGTTTAGGGATCACATCCGTATATTCTGACAGCCGAGTACCAAAACCACCTGCAAGAAGAATCACCTTCATAGATTCGCCTCTATTAAATTACTAAAAAAGATTAATGGAATTAAACTATCGATGCTGCAAATCCCAGTGATATGGAATACTAGGATCGAAAGCGGGACGCCGCTCAATTTCATCTGCACGATGAGGCAAAGTTGCACAGTTCGCAACAATTGCCGTTTGAGTCCCGACACTTTTAAAACCGTTCCAAATCCTCGGTGGCACCGTCACCAAAAGATAATTTTCCGGAGAAATAAAAAGCTCCTGAACCAAACCGCGAGTTGGACTTTCTGGACGATCATCAAATAATACAAATTTGATTTCACCGTAAATCACCGCATAATTCAGTGTCATCTCTTTATGCAAATGCCACGCTTTTACAACACCGGGGTGCGTACACGAGAAATATATCTCCCCAAATCTTGAAAAGACTGAGGCGTCTTCACGCAGCATATGCATAACCTTGCCGCGCTCGTCAAAAATCTGGCGCAGCGGCGTCAGCACCACACCGTCAATCATTTCCACTCCGGGAAAAATTCATGAATCTGTGATCGGGTTATCTCTTCGGCATTCCTGCCGTTCATAATGGCCTTATACCAAAGAGCCGTTGCCTCCAAGGTTTTATCAACGTGCCAACGAGGATACCAACCCAGTAATTGATGCGCCTTATCACAATTCAATTGGAGTAGTCTCGCCTCATGCACCTGCGTTTGAGACTCAACAATTTCAACACTCCCCTTGCCGATATGGCTCACAATAATTTCAGCAACGTTTTCCACTGTACGAACTTCATTGGTAGAAGGGCCAAAATTCCAAGAGCCCCCCCATCGTTTTGGCTCATCATATAACCGTGCGGCCAGCAACAAATACCCGGCGAGCGGCTCCAACACATGTTGCCAAGGGCGTGTCGCAGCGGGGTTACGCAGACAGACTGGCTGCCCCGCTTCGATAGCCCGAATGCAGTCCGGAATTATCCGGTCAACGGCCCAGTCTCCGCCTCCGATCACATTCCCCGCCCGCGTACTCGCAGCCCCCAATGTCGGCCGCTGATCAAAGAACGAGCGCGCGTAAGAAGAGAATGCAATCTCAGCTGCGGCCTTAGATGCACTGTAAGGGTCTCGCCCGCCGAGCTGATCGTTCTCCCGATATCCCCATATCCATTCAACATTCTCGTAGCATTTATCGGAGGTAATATAGACCAGTGAGCGTACTGACTTACACTGACGCACCGCCTCTAACAAATTAACAGAACCCAAGACATTGGTCGAAAAAGTCGACACCGGGTCATCATACGAAGGTCTAACTAAGGCTTGCGCGGCAAGATGAAATACGAATTCCGGTTGAAATTTTTGCATCGTATTGGAAAACAGTTTCGCGTCACGAATATCGCCGGTGACATGTTGAATTTTTTCATCAAGTTTGAGTAAATCAAAGTGATTAACCGAAGTTGCTGGCGGCAAAGCGAAACCCATCACCTCAGCCCCCAACTCATGCAATATAAATGCAAGCCAAGACCCCTTAAATCCTGTATGTCCGGTGATAAATACTTTTTTACCTGCAAAAGATTGGGATAAATAGTGTGTTGGCATAATTTTCAAACTTAATCGATTGGTAATGAATAATTTTTCTTGAATGAACCTAATTACGATAATAACCCAGCGCGCACCAAACAACACTTAGCTATTTTATGATGGTCTTTATCCCCTCAATCAACGAAATTCTTGGCCTCCAATCCGGCAGCAAAGTGCCTTGATTCCAAGGCAACATCACCTCTCTCTCTCGATAAGGCCGCCCTCCCCATTGAATAGGCAGCTTTACTCCTGTCACCTTTTCGTAGGTGCGAACCACCTCTTTGAGAGGAAGTGGATTGCCAGATGAAACCGCATAACATTGATGCCCATTCACCCCACCGCCCAAAAGGTGCCTAGCCGCAACAACAAAAGCCTCGACAACGTCGTCGATATGCACAAGATCGATCAATTGTTCACCGGGGGACATAAGAAGTGGCTGGGTAGCTTTGCCCGCGTTACGCAACATAGTAAACAATTTTTGACGCGGATCATCAGACCCATAGCTATCAAATAGTTTCAACGTAATTACCGTCAAAGATTTTACATCGACATAATATTGCAGGACAGCTTCAAATGCCTGCTTGGTAGCAGCATATAAGCATGTTGGAGCATACTCCCTGTTTTCATAATGCTGCCAAAAGGTTCCCGTATTTACCATATTCCCAACGCCATTCTCCACCATCGCTTCGGCTAGCTGCGTCGAAAAAACAAGGTTGCTTTGAAGCAGAGCCTCCACATCCTTAGGCGCATGCTGCGCCAAAACCAGCGCCGCCAAATGAAATACGACATCAGGCTTAGCATCTGCAACTATTTTTACCAAATCTGACGTACTGCCATCATGGACATGCAACTTTATCTGCTTTATATTTTTTTCCAGCAAAGCCAAGTCCGAGTTGGGCCGAACAATTGCATGAACGCTCCAGTCATCAGCAACCAGCTTTTCAATCAAACGGGAGCCGGTAAATCCAGTTCCTCCCGTTACCAACGCGACGTATTTTGCTTTCATTTATGCAATTTAACGGGGCAACTGGCTAGAAGTTGACGCCGAAGAACAGCTCAATCTTGTCAGCTACGAAACTTAGCATCTCTTCGCTCAACCCCGGATACACACCAACCCACAGAGTATCATTCATTATCTTGTCGGTATTGACAAGCGCACCATTGATTCGGTAGCTGCGACCTTCAAAATATGGTTGGCGCGTGAGATTGCCCGCGAACAGCAAGCGAGTACCAACTTTATATTGGTCCAGATACTTCAATAGTTCTACCCGATCGACTCCAGCCGATTCACGCAAAGTAATTGGAAAACCGAACCAAGAAGGATCACTACCCGGTGTTGCCTCCGGCAGTATCAAAAAATCTTCGCAGGATATCAAACGTGATTTAAGAAAAGCGAAGTTGCGTTTACGGGCTTCAATAAATTCAGGCAATCGCTCCATCTGTGCCAATGCGCAAGCTGCTTGCATGTCGGTAATCTTGAGGTTATAGCCCAAGTGCGAGTATGTATATTTGTGATCATAACCTTCCGGCAACGAACCCAACTTCCAGCCAAAACGTCTTCCACAGGTGTTGTCGCAACCCGGAGCGCAGTAACAATCGCGGCCCCAATCACGAATGGATTCAATGATAGAGCGCAGTTCGCGATCCTTGGTAAACACCATGCCCCCCTCACCCATGGTGATATGGTGAGCGGGATAGAAACTGCAGGTCGCAATGTGCCCGAAAGTCCCAACATGTTGATCTTTATAACGCGAACCCAACGCATCACAACAGTCTTCGATAACCCATAGATCATGCTTCCTAGCCAAGGACATTACAGCATCAAGATCAAAGGGATTGCCCAAAGTATGCGCCACCATAATGGCGCGAGTGCGATCTGTCACTGCTGCCGCAATTTTCTTCGAATCAATATTATAAGTAGGGATGTCCACATCAACAAATACAGGCACCATGCCATTCTGCAAAATGGGATTTACGGTGGTTGGAAAGCCTGCTGCGACAGTGATAACTTCATCCCCAGCTTTCAATGCCCGCGCTCCCAACCTGTACGAAGTAAGTGCCGTGAATGCCAATAGATTTGCGGATGATCCCGAAGTCGTGGTCAAAGCATAGGGTACGCCAACAAACTCGGCGAAACGCTTCTCAAAAGCTTCATTGAAACGCCCCGTAGTGAGCCAACCGTCCAAGGATGCCTCTACCATATTCTTCAATTCCTTGGCACTGAGCACTTTACCAGAAGGAGGGACGATACTGCTCCCCGCCTGAAATGGCGTCTCGGCAAAATGCAATTCACTGTACCGCCCGACCAAATTCAGTATTTGTTGTTTTATTGATTCTTTATCCATACGAAACTCTGCCTTACCAAATTTATTAATTCATTAGTGCCAGTATTACACAATATTGAGTCTGCAAATTTTCAGAAATACCTGTTAATAGCATACTCCAACAGACGTCTATAAAAACGGGAAATGCGCCCCCCGATAAAATAAAAAATGGAGAGATAGAAATTTGGATAACACCCGTAGTCCAGGAACAACTTAAATGGCCTGATAAAGATGTATCCCGATCTTTTCCTATTGGCTAATATCCTTATGAAATCAGGAATGCAATTGCCGAGTGCATAATTTTTACAATATATGTATTTCCTGTACGACAACCCATTTTTTCGATATTCCCCGAGCGCCTCGACCAGGCGCACGCTACGAACAAATGGATACATAGGCGACCATTCACGCGCACCTGTTAAACAAACACTAAGTGGCTGAGTATTCAAATATGCCCTTGAATCACGAAAAGCGTTTGCAAATATCTTCACGTGAGGGAACGTATTGTCAAAATGAGAGAAAACACGATCGTCCTTCACTGCATTTCCATCAAGCACATCTGCATTCAGATTCCAATTCTCTCTGCGGAATACAGATAAAAATATTCCTCCCAAAAAATCGAATGAAATCCTTGGGTCTATCAATTCAAGAAAATCCACTTCACCAGCAATGGCCCACTTTGAAAATGGCTCCATATTTTCAGGTAAATTTGCCGTATCAAAGGGCGACGAAAAATTCTTCAAATACTCGGTATTCAAATGAAATGAATTAACATAAAAAAAATCCACCTTGGGATGCGAGTCAATTAATCGATACAACTTGGCAATCGCATTGGGAACCAATAGATCATCATCACCGATCATCCATACAAAGTCTCCTTCCGCCATTGAGACCACATTTAAAAAATTCCTTGTCATACCAAGGTTGACAGCATTCTTATGGTATTTGATATTTATAACCGATTGTGCAACACGTACAACATCCTCGGTTCCATCAGTAGAGCCGTTATCAGAGATACAGACTTCAAAATTGAAATTCGATTGTACATCGCACAAAATAATCGAATTCAAGCAGTCTGCCAAATGAGCTGCACGGTTATAGGTTGGAATGCAAATCGAGAGCTTCATGCTTGATAGCTGAGTTAATACACTAAAAATCCTGAACGGAATCTATTCATCCCGAAAAGTCGTTATATGATCACGTCCGCTATATTACTGGCGATCAGTCGCATTCCCTCTGGAGTAAAATGTATGCTATCGACGAAATAATGCTCGTCAGGCGGGACGAGCGCCGCATTATCAACAAGCTTCAATCCATTCTTTTCAGAGAGATAGCGCATGATTTTATTTTCTTCGTTCACAATGCGCCTGTACAAAAGATGCAAAGGATCTTCCTTAATCGCGTCATGAAGAAAATGGCAATAGGTACTAAGAACCACTTGAATACCATTGCAACGGCACAGATCAATAATATGCTGCAGATTTCTTTGGTATGCGCTGAGTCCAATCGACGGATCAAGACGCGAATCAAAACTACCCTTCGTCACTTGCTCTAAGAGTGAATTGCGAATATTACCCGGTAACCACTGATTGAATAAAAAGTTCAAAAACTTCACCGGAATATAGGGAATTTTCGATGCCAAAGCAAATTTCCAGTAACTCTCGCCAAGATTGCGTCGAACATGAGAATAGTCAGATTTAAACTCTGACGTCAAATATGCCCTTATGTCGTTATAGGCATGATAGATAACCACGATATCTGGTTGCGTATCAATCACCTGCAGCGCAAAGCGAACCATCATGTCAGCTGAGTTATACCCCCCCTGCCCACAATTGTTAACTTCAACAGGTACAGACATCCTAGACTGGAGTATACCCTCCAACTCCATGGGATATGAATAAGCACGCCCATCAAACTCAATATAATTGCCAGTGGTCGAAGCGCCTATACAATTAATGCGAAGTAATCCATCCGGCTTAGGAACAGCTATATCACGACTCCCGTTATAGCCATTTATAAATCCAAGACTGTTTGTTGTGTAGCATCCAAAAAAAAACCGTCCTTTATGCAAGGGATAGGTAGCCGGCCCCCCCTTCTCAGTCGTAAAGTTGCGCTTATTGACAAATGGAATGTAGGGGTGAGGCTCTACATACAAATTTTCGAAAGGCAGTCGAGGAAAGGGACGATACGCCTCTCCTTTGTATAGACGGTACCCCAATCTGAAAAATATTTCAGCGGCCAGCAACAGGGAAATTACAAATACAAGGAAGAATACGACTATGCTACCAACGCCATCACCAGTAGCAATTGCCAACGCAACCGGAAACGCCACAAACACACTTAGCAGCCACGCCACGCCAGAACCTGGAGCTCGCAGCGACGAAATAAATCTACGCCAAATGGTGCGCATTACTTCATTTAAGTCTGCCATATATCACCACATCGGATAAATATCATCCGTTGATGTTTTCTTTTGGTTTGACGGCTTACGCTTAACACCAAACAGCTTGGCAATAAAATCAATTAGTTTTTGTAGCATCACTTTCTCCAATATGGAACACTGCCCAACCTGACGCATGACTTAATCAAGCTCGAAGTTGTTCTCGTAGCTGAGTGCTAAAGACTTATCCTGATTTTCTTTCATTAATACACAGTTTCCGACTACCAAAACTTCGATTTCGGTTCCCATGAAACAACGGAAAGCATCCTCTGGGGTATTCACTATAGGCTCCCCCCGCACATTAAATGACGTGTTAACAATCACTGGGCAACCTGTCAATTCCTTAAAGCGAGAAATTAGTGAGTAATAACGTGGATTTGTATCCCTATGTACCGTCTGTATTCTTGCAGAATAGTCGACGTGAGTGACTGCCGGAATTGTTGATCGCTTAACATTAAGTTTATCGATCCCAAAAAGCTTTTGCTCTGCCGGAGACATTGCAATCCTGTGTTCAGCTTTCACATCTGCAACCAACAGCATATAAGGACTATCGCTATCCAAATCAAACCAGTCGGCAACATCCTCCCTCAAAACGGATGGAGCAAAAGGACGAAACGACTCCCGATATTTCACTTTCAAATTAAGAAGTTTTTGCATTGTTGATGAACGTGCATCGCCGATGATTGATCGCCCGCCCAATGCACGCGGACCAAACTCCATGCGCCCTTGGTGCCATCCAATCGCTTTGCCCTCACTAAGCGCTTGCGCACAGAAATCAATTAACTCGTTATCATCAAGCGTTTTAAATCTTGCACCTACTGCCTTTAATCTACCCTCAATTTCGTCTTGACTGTAGTTTGGCCCCAAATAGCTCCCTTTCATTGCGTCCCCCTTTGACGCAACCGACCTTGCCCCCCCTTGAAGCAGATAGTACCCAGCCAATGCCGCCCCCAAGGCCCCACCCGCATCTCCTGCCGCAGGTTGTATCCAAATTTGGTCAAAAATCTTTTCACGAAGCAATTTACCGTTAGCAACACAGTTTAGAGCCACCCCGCCTGCCAAGCATAAATGCCGCTCCCCTGTTTCTTTCGCAATATTGCGAGCTAACTTAATTACCACCTCCTCTGTCACTGCCTGCACGCTTGATGCAAGATCCATTTCCCGTTGAGTAAGCGGAACCTCAGGAGCCCTAGGTTGAGCCCCAAATAAGGAATGAAATTTCTCATTCGTCATTCGCAAAGCTGTGCAATAGTCAAAGTAATCCATGTTTAAGTGAAAAGACCCATCATCCTTAATATCAATCAGATGGTCTTTGATCAAATCAACGTAGCGCGGCTCTCCGTAAGGGGCCAACCCCATCACCTTATATTCACCGGAATTTACCTTAAAGCCTGTATAGTAAGTGAACGCAGAATATAGCAACCCCAAGGAATGCGGAAAGCATATTTCCCGATTTACCGTTAATGCATTGCCATTTCCTATTGCCAGGGAGGTCGTAGTCCACTCCCCTACACCATCCATCGTTAAAACTGCAGCCCGCTCAAATGGGGATGGGAAAAATGCACTGGCAGCATGACTTAAATGATGTTCTGAAAAAGTTAGCCTACTTTCCCAATCAACATTACCGTCCAGCTCCTTTAATTTCTCAAGCAGCAAATTTTTATGAAAAACTTTTTCTTTTAACCACACAGGTACTGCCTCGCGAAACGAGGCGAACCCTTTAGGCGCAAATGCGAGATACGTTTTCATTAACCGCTCAAATTTTGACAACGGTTTGTCATAAAAGACAACATAGTCAATTTCTTTGGCATTAATTCCTGCGTATTTCAAGCAAAAATGAATCGCATTAACTGGATAGCCCAAATCATGCTTTATACGGGTAAAGCGCTCCTCTTGAGCTGCAGCAATAATTTCCCCGTCAATAACAAGAGCGGCTGCCGAGTCATGATAGAACGCTGAAATACCAAGAATTTTCATTGTTAAGTTTGATTTGATTAACGATTATTGTTTCACGAGCGCCTGAAAAACGCCCCAGCTCGACCTTTTGCGATCCGGGGCTATTTGGCCCTTTTACTGACAAATTGAGATTTAAAATCCTTTACCACCGGATCATCATTACCTCTCACAATCCAATAGCTTTTTTGCTTTTTATTCGATTTCATCTGCAGCGGGTCTTGTCCCACGAAACGGTAAATAACGGATAGCGGCGTAAGCACCACAAAAAACACTAATCCGAGTATTATATTTTCAATCAAATTGATGACACTACGCATCACACCCCCTTTTTGATTCTGTACATCAGGCAATTCTACATGCCTCATTGGCACAACTGCATATTTTCAATTGATTTAGTCACTATAGCCCAAACCGGCAAGGCTTCCGCCTCATCCGTTTTAATGTAACGACTTTCATATTCATTATATTTCTCAGGGGCATATTTACATTGTAGCAGAGTGGGAGTTGGTGCATCTTTCATTAGATCAATTGGCGTATTGCCGATTATATTTGCCATAGCCTCAACCATTCGATCTACATGATTCTCTTGGCTCAGCCCCGGAACTTTCAAAAATATTATTGGCTTCCTAAAAAACACAGCGTAGCTTAATGAAGTACTAGCATGCATCACAACCAATTTACTTTTCGCAACTAATTCTGCAGTCTTCCCTTTTATGATCTGACGCTCACCAAATGGTGCTCCGAGTGACTCATAATTCGAGCGTGGATGTGCTGCAATTACAACCCTATAGCCGGTATTCTCTTCTATAAAATTAAAGAAACTTTTAATTGCACTAAAATATATCTCAGGCGATGCAGCCTCTATTCCGAGCATAGAATTGTCTGGATGGTGAGTTGCGGCCTCATCTAGGAAAACACATATATCCTCTTTCTCCGTTACTATATTTTTTTCCTGCTGCGTATATGCAATGCATGTGTCATAGTCAAACGAATTGATCGGTATTACTTTACTTTTTATGTTCCTATTAGCTAGATAGCTTTGGAGTATTTCAGAATGCCCACCAAAAATCATCATCGGTAACGGATAAAAAATATGATGCCTTGTTAATAATAGAATGACCTTGGATGCCAAATAATTAAATAGAAGGGATGGATTAGATACCGCCTTCATTAATTTTCGCTTAAAAGCTTTTAGCCCAGTTGGGTTATTTGTGATGAACATTGAGGGAACCGGTAACGTCCCGGCTGAAACAAATGTATAGCGTGCTTTATATTTTTTCAGAAGTCTGAAAATTCTCTCTTCCTTTAATGTCACATCAAGATTCCCCATGATGTAATCAACAAACAAAGAGCTTACTGCCAAACGCTTTAGGGAAAGCTCAAGCTCACAATAGGAATTAAATTGATGAATATAGTCGCCCTGCAATGCTTGCTGAACCAAAGCCGTTACTGATTCACAGGTTTTTTTATCCCGATACAGCAACTGAGTGCAATCAAAAACTTCCAGCTTAAATCCCCGATCCCGTAAATAAGCAAACCCCCACTTCTCCTCTTCAAATTTTGAAATCGGTCTGCGAGTCAAAAACACTATCGTATCAATCTGGCCGTTTAGCCCCCCAACACCTGTTCTAGATTGTCTAAAATTTTCGCTCACAGAAGAAATTTAAAAATATGAATTGCGTTTTAATATCGATCAGCCAACCAAACGCTGATTTATTGCTAACAACGGGGGATTAAATATAGACCTGCTTTTTCTTGGCACCCTCCTGAAGCTTTTTTAAATATTGCTCTTCAATAATTTCAGTATTCTCCCGGTACAGTTCATCCCCACCGAAATAGTCGCAAAATGCTACTGACTCAAAAACAGGACTTTGTATACCTTTTAATGAAACAAAAACAACTTCCAACCCATCGGATAACAACTTAACTCGCTCGCAAAACTCTTTATCTGGTTTCCCTGGAGCGGGAGCTTTATATGCGTAAAAATGCCCCTCAAGCTTCGGCACCCCCAAGTAGTCGCACCCAAGCAAGATAATTTTTTTGAATCCTAAATACTTGGCAACCCCAATCATTATATCGAGAGCTCCGTTTGTATATGAGAAATCACCTGAAATATCATGGGTGGTTTTTCGAGGAGCGCAATAATTAAAATAATATAAATTAGAAGGGCGAATTAAGTGAGCATATACATTTGTTAAGGAGGTGAAAAAGGTAATATCTTTAAAATCTTTGATATTTTTTTTAAAAATGGGTGGGTAGAACTTCGTTTGTAGCGTTCCAGTAATCCGGTTGAATCTCACAGGCATCAGCTCGTATGGATCCGAAAAAATCATATATTTCAGATTTAACTGACGAGCACGCTTATCGAGTAATGTATAACTACAACCAATTGCTGGTATGTTTCCTAATTTTTCAAAATCAAGAAACTTTAAAGAGCCCCCATTCCCCAAAATCAAACATGTTTCACCATCATGCGATCCGCGAAGTTCTACATTTCTAGCTAGAAACGGTTTATGCAATTTCCAAAATGCATAATGAACTTTCTTTAAGATCCCTTTAATTGCTGATGTATTCATGCCACCGGAAATAATTTATTTACTTGAAGGTTATTGTAACTGTTTGAAATAAACCGATAGCGTATCGCTCACCATATGCCCCATCCGCCATCAACTACAAGATTTTGTCCAGTTACATATTTTGATAAATCACTAGCGAGATATGCCACTGCCCCTCGAAAATCTTCCTCTGTTGCCATCCGCCGTAGTGGAGTTTTTGACTCATAACGTCGCACAAATATTTCGGGCTGATTTCTAAATATCCCCCCCGGAGAAATTGTATTAACTCGCACGTGGGGAGCGACTGTTGTAGCCAACCACCGTGTCAGCTGAATCAACCCGCCTTTAGACGCCCCATAGGCCGCAGGGTTACTCATATTCGTTTGCTCATACAGCCCCCAATCAGGGCCATACTCTCCGTAGATTGAGGCAATATTAATTATGTTGCCCCCCACACCTTCCTTCAGCAATGGGGTCAATCCTTGGGAAAGCTCGAATGCTGCCGTAAGATTCACTTCCAGCGCTCTTCGCCACGTATCGACTGTTTGCGACTCAAAAGGAACGGCCCATCCTTCCAGCCCAGACGTTCCCACAAATGCCGCATTGTTAATTAAAATGTTGAGCCCTCCAACTTCATTTCGCATCCACTCTATTAGCTTTCTTCGTTGATCTTGCATCTCAAGATCACAGCAATAGAATTGGACTTTTCCGCCCCTCCGCTCTGCCAACTCTAATGCAAAACTGGATAAATCAGATTCTTGGCGATCAATCAATATTAACTCTGCTCCAAGCTCCGCTAATGTATCTGCCATTACCTTGCCGAGAGCCCCCGCCGCGCCTGTTATCAAAGCGCGTCGACCATTTAAATTCATTAGTTCATTAACTGTATTCATACGCAACACTTAGTTTCAGCAAAATTATGGGATTAGCAGGAAACAATTTACAAATTCATAAAATGGATTTGTAAAAAGCTAGCTTACGGTCCTGAGTTGTTGAAAAAGATTTTCTAAATTTGTGGATGTATGTTAAATCAATATCAAAAATATCGAGCTCTGCATCCGTAATTATTGGCTGTAATAAGTCACCATTGGGGTTTATTACTTTTGAGCTTTTGATATATTCAAGCCCATTCCCGTCAATTCCGGTGCGATTAACCCCGATCACGAAAAGCTGATTCTCAATTGCCCGAGCCTTAAGCAAGGTACCCCAATGGTCAATCCGCTTTGCAGGCCAATTTGCGATATTAATAATTAAATCGCAATATTTTCCAAGTGCGCTATAAATCTCAGGGAATCTAAGGTCATAACAAATTGAAAGGCCAATTTTTACATTGCCCAAATCAGAAAAACTGATTTTATCCCCTCCATTGAAAGCCTTATCCTCCCCAGCAAAACTAAATGGATGTATTTTATAATAGCTTTCCTTAATTGCTCCTGAGCGGTCTATAAGCAAGGAGGCATTGACAGCCTTTTCTCCGTCGCGAAAAACGACCCCAAAGACAATTGCAATTTGAAACCTGACGGCCAAATCTTGAAACTGCGCAACAGTTTCAGACGACTCTCTGCTCTCGGCAGTCAACTCTATATTCATCGAAAAGGATGTAAGAGTCATTTCAGGAAAAATAATAAGCTCCGCACCAAACTCTTTAGCTTTTTGAATAAAATCTCGACAAGCTAAATAATTTTGCTTTTTACTTTCCCAAGCCTGATTTAATGATACGAGGGCTACACGCATTAATTATGTTTTCTGAATACTGGCTTAATAATAGGGCCGTTAAGGTATTTGTCGACTCCTTCTTCAAGCGCAAGCCTATATGTTTTGAAGGTGCGCACGAGTGCCTCTTCTGTCGCCGCCAACTCAGCATCACCATGCCTATACGACAACGCTATCCAAGGCATCAAAACGCCATTACGAATCATTTCCTGAGAAAATAACGTGCGCAATCCTAAAGAACTTGCTCCCGCTTTATCCAAAGTCAGATAGTATGGTGAGCACGGGATCCCACCCACTTTGAAGCTGTCGCCAACCCCATGTGCAATTGCTTGGCGCTGCATCATATCCATCAACTTGCGACCATACTCCCAGAGGTGCTCAACGACCCTGTGTTTCTGCATAAATTTCGTAGTAGCAACAAACGCCCCCAAACCGCACATTTCTGCACCATGAGTGGTAGACAAAAGGAAAACGCGCTCTCTCCCTTCAAATTCAATAGAGCCTAATTCCATAATTTCCCGCCTGCCTGCAACGCAGGCGACTGCAAATCCATTTGCCATAGCCTTGCCGAATGTACACAGATCCGGTGTGACGCCATACAAATGCTGTGCACCTTTCATATGCCAGCGAAAGCCTGTAATCATTTCGTCCAAAATAAAGACAATTCCATTGGCTTTGCACAAAGCCTGAACTTTTTGCAAGAAACCATCCTTGGGCTCCTCTGTTGCAGCCGGCTCAAGTACGACACAAGCAAACTTACCAGGATGTTCTGATATCAGTTGCTCGAGCGAAGCATAATCGTTATAACGAAATGTCTTAGTTTTCTCGATCGTTTCCTGAGGAATACCGCGTGTTATTGGAGTTGACCCTATAAACCAGTCATCATATGAAAAGAAAGGGTGCTCTGCACAACGCGCAACTAATTCCCTTCCTGTGAATGCTCGCGCTAATTTGACAGCGGCTGATACCGCCGTTGAGCCATTCTTTGTGAATTTCACCATATCAACCGAGTCAATTAATTCAATAAACAACTCAGCTGCCTCCAACTCAATCACAGAGGGGCGGGTCAGGTTATTACCATTTCTAATCTGCTCATATGCAGCCTGGTCAATTTCATCCTCGGCATAACCAAGATTTACGGCACGCAGAGCCATACCGTAATCAAGATATTTATTCCCCTCTGGGTCATAAATATATGCCCCCTTCCCTCTTGATAAAATTTGCGGGGCATTTGAAGGGTACTGATCGAACCCTCTCGAGTAAGTGTGGGCCCCGCCAGGAATGGCCTTTAATAATCTTTCTTGATAATTCATAACTTTCCCTTCTTTGCCTGCATTAATGCTTGCACCATAATAAAATCATCCATATCGTCAATCTCTAGTGATTTCCATTTGGGAAACTCATATCCCAATGTATGCTCGTGATAGAACGTTTTCAGTGTCAAGAGTGCATCCACCTTTGACACATACACGCTGCCCTCGAAAAAATAAACATCACTTATCTCCTGCCTGCGCAACACCTTCATTTCCTGGTTTTCATATCCGATTAAAAATCCAGCGGCAGATCTTTTAACAAGGAATGCGGGATTTTGAGACTCGGTTTTACACACCCCAACTATTGACAATGCATCTTGGTTTGAAAGCAATTGCTCAATGGCAAGGTCAATATCTGCCACATCCCTTAATGGAGAGGTAGGCTCTAATAAAACGATATAGTCAAACTCCTGATGCAGCTCATTTCTATAAAAGTCAATTGTGTGCTTAATCACATCAAAAGACGTTGCCGTATCACTGGCCAATGCTGCCGGCCTCATAAATGGAACAGAAGCACCAAACCGACGCGCCACTCTGGCAATCTCCTCGCCATCGGTAGTAACCATTGTTTCATCAATATATTTACTCCCCAGAGCCGCCTCAATGCTCCAGGCAATGAGTGGTTTTCCGCAGAGTGGCTTAATGTTTTTTCCCGGCAATCCCTTGCTTCCCGCCCGCGCAGGAATAATCGCCAAAAACCGTTTTCCTTGATACATCAGTCGAAAACCCCGCTATATTCGCTATTTGCCCGCTCGTAATCGCTCATTCTGCCAATATCCAACCAGTATTCCCTGATTGGAAATGAAACTGCATTATGCCTTTCCGAAATAAGTTTTTCAAAAAGGGTGGGCATATCAAAAAACTGATCTTCGGGAATATTAGGCAAAACATCTGGGGAAAGCATGTAAATGCCCGCACTAACAAAAAATCTATGTGTCGGTTTTTCTTCGATTGAAACTATTTTCCCGTCTAGCACATTTACTACACCATAAGGAACCTGAAAGTCGTATTCTCGAACGGCCATAGTTGCGATTGCATCATGGGAAAGATGGTAATCATGCATATGTTCAAAATTAATATTAGTTAGCAAGTCACCATTCATCACAAAGAATGGCTCAGACAGATGATCTCGCATCAGGCTAAGCGCCCCAGCCGTTCCCATACGCTTAGTCTCGTGAATATAAGTAATTTCCACCCCGAACCGCTCTCCATCTCCGAAATACTCCTCGATGATATGAGACTTGTAATTCACACTAATGATGATTTCGGTATAGCCATATTTCGCAAAGTTTTCGATGATGGTTTCAAGTATGGGCTTATTCCCCACATGAAGCATAGGCTTCGGAGTTGTGTCCGTAAGTGGACTTAGTCGCGACCCCAACCCGCCAGCCATAAGAACAACTTTGTTTTTCCGGTGTATCGGCCTGAGTAAATCATCTACCTCCGCAATTGAGACAATTCGCCCCTCGTCATCAATAACAGGAATTTGATATAGCTTATGCGCCACTGCAAGCTGAAGTATTTTTTCTTTTGAGTCATTAATACCACAGGTGGTTGGCGATTTGTAATAAACATCCTGAATTGAACTATCCAGCCCACAACCATTCAGAATGGCGCGTCGCACATCACCATCTGTAAGAGTCCCTAACAGCTTTTGGTTGCCATCAACGACCAGAGCAATTTTCATTGCCCCACTATCAATTATCTTTAGGGCTTCGCGAATCGTCGCAGTTGGCGACAGGAGTGTCTTGTGGAAATTATTCATGCTGACGGAAGAAATACTGGGATGTCATTAAATTTTTTCTTTAGTAAATTTTCCAATGTGCAAGATCGTAGAATCCCCACAATCCTGTTTGACGCACCAGCCACGCCATAAGGATTTACCACCTCATGCAGCTTTTTTCGAAACTCGGGTTGATAAAGGCTGCGAACAGCTTCCACAATTTCCCCTTTATCCGGAGCACAATCAATTACGCTTGAAGCCCTGACTCGCCCTTTTTGGCGATCCCCAATATTGACAGTGCCGATTTTAAACGAAGGCGCCTCAACCAAACCACTCGAACTATTCCCCACCACTGCATCAACATGTACCAATGCCGATAGATAACGCAACTGCCCCAAAGATGCAAACGCTATCGCCCGCTCAGAATTGCGCTGCACATAAGCATCAATCATCGAATTAATAATCCGCCCATCTGTATCGGCATTGGCTTTGGTAAAAATTACGTGTGCGTCCTGAATCTCATCCAGTGCAAATAGCAATTGCTGAAATTGTTCCTGAGCAGTACTTTGCTCAAGTGTCACAGGATGAAATGTCACTAATAAATTCTTCTCCGCCAATTTGAAGCCAATGCTTTTCTCCAACTCAACCCTATTTAATAACTGCAGGTTGGCAATACTATCCAGCCCAGGTGCCCCAAAGTTGAATACCCTTTGCGGATCCTCTCCAAGCTGGATAACGCGCTTGCGATACTCTTCCGTTGCAACAAAATGCAAGTGACTCATCTTAGAGACAGAATGGCGAATCGCCTCATCAAAGGCCCCCTCGGTTGTTTCTCCACCATGGATGTGCGCAATAGGAATACGCGCAATCATAGCCGCTGCAGCCGCCGCAAAAATTTCAAATCGGTCTCCCAACACAACCACCAAATCCGGCTGAAGCTCCGCGTAGGCCTCTGCAAATGAGATTTGAGCCAAGCCCATGGATTTTGAAATGCCAATAGCCGTGTCGGAAGACAGAAGCATCTCAATTTTCTTATCGATTGAGAATTCTTTCTCAATTTCCTTGTATGTCAGCCCGAATTCAGGCGAAAGATGCATCCCTGTTACCACCACCTGTAACTGCAAATCAGGGGCAGCCTGAATTTCCTTCATTAGCCAGAGTAGAAGCCCATATTCGGCTCGCGTTCCGGTGACAACGCAAATTTTTCTCATATCAAGTCATCCGCCTGATAGTCCTTTAATGCGGCCGTCCCTATCACTTCATCCCAGCGCATTGGGCTCATACCGTTGCCCGGTCTCTTTACTGAAATGTTTTGTGGGCTAAATAGTTCGCCCGCCTTAATTGTGCAACTTGCCACAATACTCTTTCTGGCAACTGCAATATTTTTTATTTCGCTCTGGCTGGGATGCTTAATCCCATCTCCCATCGCACATGTTACTTGACGAATAGCCCGAACCATTGCTATTAACTCTGACGGCTCCAAGCTTGCTTTATGGTCTGGCCCATCCATATTGCGATCAAGCGTAAAATGTTTCTCGATCACGCTTGCTCCCAACGCAACAGCGGCTATAGGCACCTCGATACCTTGAGTATGATCAGAATATCCCACTCGCACACCAAAGGCCGCCCCGATTGTCCGCATTGCGAGCAAATTCACATCCTCCATTGGGCAGGGATACTCCGTAGTCGCGTGCAGTACGGTAATTTTTTCTTTGGGCACCCCCGCATGCACCAAAACCTTTAATGCATCCTCAATTTCCCCGAGGCTGGACATGCCGGTTGAAAGAATCACCTCTTTTCCCAAGCCCCCGATATGTCGCAAATAAGGCAAATTGGTAATTTCACCGCTCGGAATTTTGAAAATGGGCATCCCCAAGCCATGCAACAATTCAATACTGTCATGATCAAATGGGGTCGAAAGGAACAATATGTTTTTTGACGCACAGTAGGAGATGAGTGCTTGATGCGCCTCCTCATCAAGCTCCAGCCTTTTTATCATCGCATATTGCGACTCCCCGGATTGGGTTGTGCGCTTTTGATAGTCGGCCTTTTGTGCACTTTTACTTACCAGTTTGTCCGCTTTGAAAGTTTGGAACTTCACCGCATCTGCACCAGCCTCAACCGCAACATCCACGAGCTTTTTTGCCAAATCGAGCGAACCATTATGATTAACACCAGCCTCCGCAATAATAAAAGTTCTATTCATTGATATAACCTGTAAATAATGCTCCGGCTTTAATAAAATCATTCTCTCGAGTTTTAGCATATTGCTTAGTAACCGCATTGCTACCCACGAAAGTCCCCTGACCGACCACCACACCCCCATTGATTACCGCAGCAGTCGATATATGGCAATTATCCCCAACAACACTGTCATGCTCAATCAACGCCTTTGTATTAATTATGCAATTGCGCCCTACCTTAGCATTTGCATTAATTAGCGCATCATGCATAACAATGGTGCCAGCCCCCACGGTTGCACTCTTTGCAACATAAGCGCGTGGTGAAAAAATTGTGGGAAGTACATAGCCCAATGATTCGAGCCGCTCCCAAAGCCGAATACGCGCTGAAGTGCTTTTGATTTGCCCAATAGTTATAAGCGCATGACTATATTGCGCGCGTAATTCTCCAAGCCGATCGTCCCCGCCTAAAACCGGGTAGCCCAACATCTGGCCGGCGTCAGGATTTACATCCACCACACCGCCGATCTGGAATTTCCCCTCCAACTCGATTACGTCGATACACGCCGCGCAATGCCCTCCGCCCCCGATGAGAAGCAACTGCGGCCTCACTACAGCCTCGCACTACTTGGAATATTAACGACCCGCTCCTCCAGCCACTTGGCATTTGCCAACCCATCCGACTGGCAATCGGCAAACATTGGCAGCTCGTTCATCAGTCGCCAGATAGGCCGGGACATCACGCCGACATCATTCAGCTCCTTCAAAAACTCATCGCGAGCTGAATAATCTTCAAGCACAAGCGCGTTAAGCCAATAGTTCGACGTAGCATGCGCTGGCTCAGCTACAAATTTTTTCCCGGAATTAGAAAAGAATTGCTCATATGAAGTGGCAATCTGTCGCTTGCTCTCCAATAAACGCGGCAATGACTCCATCTGTGCGCAGCCGAGAGCTGCATTGATATTTGGCAACCTATAGTTATAACCAATTTCATCATGAACAAATTCATAAGAATGCGGTTTTTTCGCTGTCGTGGTCACGTGCTTAGCATGCCTTGCCAGCACTTCGTCATCAGTAATAATCATTCCACCGCCTCCGGTGGTAATGGTCTTGTTACCATTGAAACTGAATGCAGCCAACTTGCCGAAAGTGCCCGTATGCTTCCCCAAATAATAGCTACCGAGGCTTTCCGCTGCATCCTCGACAAGAGGTATACCAAACTCCTCACAAACGATCGCAATTTCATCTACCCGGCACGGATGCCCAAACGTATGCATAGGCACAACGGCAGCCAGCCTTCTCCCAGTTGTTTTATTGATACACCCATTCGGCGTCATCACTGACTCGGCTGCAAGAAACGCGCGCAAACTATCCGGACTCATCCCCAAGGTATGCCTATCGACATCGATGAATACTGGCTTTGCCCCGCAGTAACTAATCGCATTACACGTGGCAATAAATGAAAGCGACTGGGTCAGCACTTCATCGCCCTGACCAACCCCGGCCAGCTTGAGGCATATGTGCAAGGCCGCCGTCCCATTAACAGTAGCCACGGCGTATTTAGCCCCAGCGAACTCCGCCATCATGCGCTCAAACCGATCTACATACTTGCCCACGCTGGATACGAATGTTGAGTCAATGCAGTCAAGCACATATTCCCGCTCGTTACCGACAAACTTAGGCTCATGCAACGGAATAAAGTCCGTAGTGTTGTACAGCCCACGAACAAATTCAATGATGTCTTGATACTGCTTACTCATTGCTACATCTTCCCATCCAGATACTTGCCCGTTTCTTTATGCCCGAAATCTGGGATCATTTTGTGAAACAAAGTAACAATCTCTTCTTTGCTCCAGGTTAGTTGAACTTTAAGCCCGTTAATCACGCCAGTAAATTCATCCAGCGCCAACGCATCAAACGATGGCTCATTTTTAATAATACCGAGGTTGTGGAACCGGTTCATATCGAGAGTTTCTTTATCCGTATAGAACTCCTCAAAGTCCTTTTCCCCCGTCGTATCGCTGCCAGTAAATAGACAGGGCCACTTGCCTTGATCTGGCAAAGTATCAGCAAGACGCCTTGCTTCATCCTCTGTAGCACACAAATAAGGCTCATACCCCAACTGCTTGAGATACTTGATGGCGATCTCGGCAAACGTTATTAGATGCAGCTCCTCGCTTAGCTTCGGAAAGAAAATATCCCGGTTTTCCCCAAAAATACATGACATCAAACAAAGCTCCCCTGACTCCTGCGGGGTAACGAAATACCGCTTGATATCGTTCGGAGCGACAATCGGCTGGCGTTTTTGAATTCGCTGATTGAACCCATGCAACAACGACCCATCTGAAAACGCGACATTGGCAAAACGCGCCGTAGATATATCAATATCCAGACTCCTCCGCATCAGGAACATTTCCATAATACGTTTTGACGCGCCCATCATATTTACCGGGTTTGCGGCCTTATCTGTAGAAACACAAAAATATTTTCGGGACTTGTGTGCAATAGACTGAAGCAGCGTCTTTTCAGTATTCAGAATATTCACATCAATCATTCGCATCAAAGTGAATGGATCCTTCTCACTGCGAACATGCTTCAACGCTGAGAGATTCAACACATAATCATACTGGCCATCTGTCTTAATGAAAGCATCATATTCAATCGATCCCACATCAAGCGCAAAAGTCTGAAAGTCTCCCTTAATATAACCGTAGGAACTACGAATATCCCGCACCAACTCCACCATGTTGTTCTCGCTGATATCTACAACATGCAGCTTGCGGGGATTTCGTTTGAAAATTTCTTTGGTAACTGCCTGGCCGATGGACCCGGCGCCACCGATAACCAGAAATGACGACGAAGCAACAATTTGCTTTAATTCGGCTTCGTGGGAATTTATATCGTGAACAAAAAGCTCTTTTTCTCGACCAATTAGAGAGAGGACGGATAACATCATAAATACAAAGTTAAATAGTTTATTAACTTGTATATTCTACCTTCTCTAGTATACCTATGCGGTAAATTTTCAATGTATGCAATTTACTGGCAGTTACAACGCCCAGCCTTTGCCCCCAATCGGGGCAAAATATACTACTTTAATTGAGCCCAATAATTTTTTCTGGCTCAATTCGGAAAGTAACTCATTAGCAACAAAACCAGATGCATATCTGGACAAATGGCCCGTATCAAAAGACGCTATTTCGGTTTTATTTACAAGCGCCAGACACCCTTTTTCATTACACAGAACATCCTTAGCAGACAAGTACTCCGTTCCATTTTGGATGGACCTGCCTCCCCCCCTCACCTTGACGATCACACCCTCACCATAGGCAATCGCGGATTTATATCCACTCAACGAGGTTACTCATCTCATGGCTTCCGTCAGCGATACCTCAAAGCGATGCTCGACTAATTGCCCGTTGAACCCTCTACCCACGATGGGCTGTTGCGCAAGAAGTGCGCCCCATAACGCGAGCGTATCTCGCCATGGTACGGCACACCGTTGGGCCACTTTGCGTCAGTCGGGAATATCGCCCAGAATTTTTGCTGCAGTTCCTCATCCCTTTCTTGCGCAACCCACGTTCCTGCCAGCCTGTCCGCCATCTCCAACACAACATCCCGTATTTCCTCTGGAGAATTGTCTACCAGACGCACATTGCGCTCCTGATATTCTGCATTGGACGTGCAAAAACCGACCCCATTTGAAAAAATCTCTCTCAGGGTCAATTCACGATTTTCGGATATCAAATAATGGTGCTTGGTAATTGCTAAAAAACGTTTGCTGAAAGTAAATAGCCAACCAGGTGGCACCATATTTACATAAACAATTGGGCGCCTGAATATTAGCGGGACCGCATCAAAACCTGTGGAAGTTGAAATGCAAAACTCACAGGTTGCGCCCAAATATATGTCCATAAAATCACTACGCATACCATTAGCTGCATAGTCGATTACTCTTGGGTGCTTGCTGTTAATCGGGGCATGAACCTTCGCCCCCATTCTCAATACATAATAGCCGCGCTCAGCCAGCGCCTCGGCAGCCAAAACATAACTTTGTATATCGCTATCCCTATGGTTGTGATATTGCCAATCGCTTTGGCTGTACATGTAATTCAAGTAGCTGGAGTCTCGCACCACAAGGCATACGAACTTTGCCCCCTTGGGAACCCCGATTCTTGTCAGCTGCTCTTGCCCGAACTGCAATTCTTTCTTTGTAAATTGCAAATGCGGCTGGCTCGAATCCAGTAAATTATGAATATCTCTATCTGAGTATTGATCAAGGTGGTGCGCCTCGCCCCCTTTTAGCCGCAGATTGAGATGGGCCAATACCGTAAGCGACCATCGCGGCAATAGGATTACGCGCCTCTTCCACATTTTCAATAACTGCTCATTGCAAACATATTCCTGCGTGCAACACCACAGATCGAGATGCCTGCCTTCGGGATTGCAAAGTCCTGCATCGATTGCGCACAATCTCAACTCCATATTGGCAGCCATATGCCCGATGCGTGTGCTATTGATCCACCCTATGCGCACTAACAACCATGGCTTTATAGCCCTGACAATAATTAACGCCAGGATCTGCAAAGGCGCTGTC
The DNA here is from genome assembly GCA_021848465.1 of Pseudomonadota bacterium. GTDB lineage: Bacteria > Pseudomonadota > Gammaproteobacteria > Burkholderiales > Gallionellaceae > JAJZUP01. The sequence continues at coordinate 650,384 of JAJZUP010000001.1, read as the reverse complement.
AGCACCATCAGCACCATTGCAGCCGCTTTTTTTATACGGCGCTTTAATACCATGACTCTGTGGCTCATCTCGCCCCTCCCACAAGGCCATTCAAGATATTGGCCATCATGAAAGCCACCCTTTATTGTTTCGCAGAAAAACGGCGCCGAAATGTGACCGAATTTCACCATGAAATGGGGCTCCGGTAATATTTATCGCTTTGGTTGGGAAAATTTCCCAGAATTTCTTTTGCAGCTCCGCATCTTCCGCCAGAGGCTTCCATGTTCCTTTTATTCGCTCATCCATCTCAATCACAACATCCCGGATTTCCTCGGGTGTATTTTCAATGAGCCTGATCCCTTTCGCTTCATAATCGGCCCCACTTAAACTAAATCCGACATCGTTTGAGAAAATTTCGCGCAATGACAGTTCGCGTCCCTCTCGAATCGAATAATGATGTTTTGCTATTGCGAGAAATCTTTTACTAAACGTAAACAGCCAGCCGATGTGTACCGAATTTATATACACAATAGGGCGCCTGAATATGAACGGCACAGCGTCAAACCCTGTTGATGTAGATATACAAAATGCACACTTGGCACCAAGATAGATATCCATAAAATCACTGCGCATCCCATTGGTGGCGTAGTCGATCACTTGTTCACTTGCACTTTCAAATGGGGCGCGAACTTTTGCCCCCATCCTGACTATGTAATAACCTCTGTCTGCTAGCGCCTCTGCTGCCAGCACAACATTTTGTATATCGCTATCACGGAAATTGTGCGCACTGGTATCGGCCCCCTGATAGTGCGAAGCAAGATACGCACTATCCCTTACTGTTAAGCAAACGAATTGTGCCCCTTCAGGAATACCCATTGCGCGCAGTCCGGCTTGACCGCGTTTTTCTTCTGTAGCGGTAAATCCCAGATGCGGGGACATTTCGTCCATCAGATTTAATATATCCCTATCCCCGCCCTTTCCTTCTGCGGCATGCAGCGGTCTTAGCGCATCAAATGAGCGAATGATTAAATCCAATGGCCGGAGCAGAAACCAAGGAAGCACAATAAGCTCCCGTTGCCACATTTTGGCGAGTTGCTTATTACAAACTTTCCTCGGATAGTAGAAGAGGTCTAGGGTCTTGATTTTGTTTTTCTCGCGCTCACACAAATACAGCTCCGTGTTAGCGCCAAAATGTCCAAGGCGGTCACACCGCAAAAAACCAATTCTGATTTTAATAAGCGGGCGAAGGAGGAAAATAAGAAGCAAGGAAACAAGCGAAATAGGAAGTGCCAGAGTTAACCAGGGCTCTTCCCGAACAATTCTAAATTTTTTATTCACAGTGGAAATTAAGTTGTTATCGCGCAATAGGTTGATTCAGATATATTGAGCTTTCTCATATGCAGTGAGTGTCCCAATATCCATGAATGTTTCTTTTGTCTCGTAAGTGTAGATTCTGCCCAAGAAGCGATGTAATACCTCTGTGCTGAAATCAGACGCGTTATGGAGCTCATTACTTAATAGCTTAAACAATTCGCCTGATAAAATATAAACAGCCCCGTTAGCCAGATTGCCGGGAGGGTTGGCAACCTTTTCGTGAAAACCAATTACTACCCCTCTATTATCTAGCTCTACAATTCCGCAAGTTGAGGGGGTATCTGTTCGAAAAGTCATCATTGTCATGATGCATCCATCCGGCCTATTATTGTGGGCGTTTACAAATGCAGCCATGTCTGCCATGCAATAGTTATCGGCATGAATGAGCAGCCCATCTTCGCCTTGGAAGAATTCCAGGTTGGCAATAAGTGTACCGGCTGTTCCGAGCAAGTCTTTTTCATGCACCAAGCTAATTTGCGGGCGGTAGTCGCTTGTTTCTACAAACGCATTAACCTGCTCGGCTAAATAATGAGTATTAATTAGAAAAGGACCTATACCTGCGTTGGATAGCCTCTCCAGCCATATCTGCAATAGTGGCTTTCCTTTGATAGGCACCAAACACTTTGGAATGGTATTGGTTAATGGCCGCAGCCTTGTACCAAAGCCTGCCGCCAGTAATAGCGCTTTCATTAAAGCATTTCCCGAACAAGTTCCTCAGTTCGAAGTGGTGTATTTCCAACTCTGCCCACTTGCACTGCGGCTGCCAGTGAGCCCAGGCATGCCGCCTCCCAAATATTGGAGCCACATGCCAGCGCCATTGCACTCGCTATTAATAAAGAGTCTCCTGCGCCTGCGACATCCTTGGGAGCACTATTAAGTGCGGCAATTCTGTCAGTCAGCCAGTCGTCACTTTGTCCCTGGCGCGCATGGATTAATACACCTTCCTCCCCTAATTTCAACAATACATTCTGCGCGCGCGCCTCCCTGCGAAGCTGCTCCGCAAGTATCACCAATCCGTCCTCACCATTACGCGTGCTTACGCGTGCTTCGCGCTCTGTTGGTGTTATCAAATCCATTTCTTTAAAACGGCCAATGTCTCCGACTTGCGAGGAGGATTGACTATCGGCCGCCAGCAACACGCCATTCTTTTTTGCGATTGGGACCAGTTGATCAACCAGCGGTTGTGGTAGACAGCCGTAATTGAAATCGGAAAACACTAGAAGGTCTGCCTCACTCATGGCTTGCTCAAGCTCTGCGAGCATCCGCTGCTGTAATGCTACCGAAATTGCCCCTTGATGTAGATAACTAACCCGAAGCATGCTTTTTCCTTTGCTTCTGTAGCGTTGCTTCAGGGTAGTTGGCCGGCCTTCATCAATCAACATCCGAGCATCAACACCAATTTCTTTTAGTTTTTCCAGTGCGAATTCCCTGCTTGCGTCATTGCCTGTTACCGAAAAGTATTGAACTGACGCGCCCAGACCTGCTGCATGTGCAGCAACAATTCCCGCCCCCCCTATAAATTTGGTTGAATCAATCGGAGTGACAACGATTGTGGGATCTTCCTGCGACATACCTAATGGCTGGCATGTAATGTACTCATCAATGATCAGGTCACCGACTACACATACTTTAAGTTTTGCGAATTGCTTTAACAGCTCGGTTAATCTCGCCGCATCAATGCCGTGACGCGCTTGATACTCGAGTGGCATGCTAATTGAGCTCGGGTCAAATTCGCGAAACTCCTTGCGAATCAAGTCAAGTGATGAAAAAACAGTTTCGCCCGAGCTGAATATTAGCTTCCCGCCGAACTTTTGCAGTGCCTCAAGTTCGGGATTAAAACGTAATTCGTGCTCCTTCCCCTTCACAACAATATCCGGGCGCAAGCGCTCGATCACTGCCGAAAGAGGCTCATCCATGAGAAATGCCTCATCCACCCAACTTATGCTCTGGACACTTTCAAGACGCAGCGTTTCCAACACATGTGCAGCATCGCCTGCCACCCGGTCACTCTCAACCGCAACCACAAGACGGCTACCACACTCTTTCGCAAAACGTAGCAGCCGCAAGTGTCCTGGATGCAAGACGTTGAAGTGGCCGGAAACAAGTACTAGTTTGTCGTTTTGCATTACTTAGTCCTAATAAAACTATCTCTTTCAGCGTGTAGCCTGCAGCAATTTTTCAAGCTTTGCTTGATCGGGTTTTAAAACAACACCTTTCTCTGTAATCAGTGCTGTTACCAAGCGCGCTGGGGTTACATCGAATCCATAATTTATGGCTGGCGAGCCAGTCGGTGTAACCTGCACTGTGCAAACCTGACCGTCGTCGCTCAATCCGGAAATATGTGTAACTTCTGCAGCGGAACGCTCTTCGATAGGGATTTCTTTCACTCCATCAAAAATCGTCCAGTCCACCGTCGGAGAGGGCAGGGCAACATAGAAAGGTACGCCATTGTCATTTGCGGCTAGCGCCTTGAGGTAGGTACCGATTTTGTTGCAAACATCGCCTGCGGCTGTGACGCGATCACAGCCCACGATAGCCATATCCACCATTCCGTGCTGCATCAAGTGTCCGCCAGTGTTGTCAGCGATCACCGTATGCGGAACACCATGCTGGTTAAGCTCCCACGCGGTCAAGCTGGCCCCCTGGTTGCGGGGCCGTGTTTCGTCTACCCATACGTGAAGCGGGATGCCCGCATCGAATGCGTTATAGATTGGCGCCAGCGCAGTACCCCAGTCCACCGTCGCCAGCCAACCCGCATTACAGTGGGTCAGGATGTTTACCGTGCTTTTCTTTTTATCATAGATGGACTTGATGATATCCCCGCCATGTCTGCCAATAGAAGCGTTGATCTCAACGTCCTCGTCGGCAATATGCGCAGCCTCGCGCCATGCAGCCGCTGCGCGATCATTCTCGGGCAACGGCGTTAGGAATGCGCGCATGCGCTCAACACCCCAGCGGAGATTTACTGCCGTCGGGCGGGCCTCAGCCAACCTGTCGCAAGCTTTATTCAATGCAGCATCGGAAGAGCCTTCACGCATCGCCAATGCAATGCCGTATGCTCCTGTCACGCCGATCAACGGCGCCCCGCGCACTTCCATATCTTTGATTGCACGCTCGGCATCGAGCATTGTTGACAGGCGCAATGTCTTGAACATATGCGGCAATTTGGTTTGATCAATAATTTCTACTGCTTGTCCGTCTGCTGCTGGCCAGATGGTGCGGTATGGGATGCCATTGACTTTCATCAATCACCCTCAAATTCGCATAAAGCAAACACTTTTTGTCCGTGCTTTTCGAGTCGTGCTCGCCCACCGACGTCCGGCAAATCAATAACAAAACAGCATTCAACGATTTCACCACCGATTTTCTGGATCAGCGAACATGCAGCTTCCGCAGTTCCTCCAGTAGCGATCAGATCATCAACCAGTAGCACACGCTCGCCTTTGGAAATGGCGTCAGTATGTATCTCAATGCGGTCAGTACCGTATTCGAGTTCATAGTCGTGGCCGATTGTTTCCGCTGGCAGTTTGCCCTTCTTGCGGATCGGAATGAAACCTTTGCCCAACACATAGGCCAGTGGCGCGCCAAGAATGAAGCCGCGTGATTCGATGCCAGCAACCTTGTCGATTTTCATGTCGCCATAGCGTCGAGCCAGCTCGTCTATGGTAACCCGCAGGCCAACAGGATCCTTTAGCAACGTGGTGATGTCGCGAAACATAATGCCCTGCTTGGGATAATGCGGGACGGTTCTGATGCGTGATTTGATCGGCATGATGACTCCAGGGATAGGTTGTTATTTATTCAGTAAACGCCCGGCTACTGCATCTAGGTGTTTGACCTTCTGCGGATCGCGCGCCTCTGGGGCAGTAATCAACGCAAACTCCAGTGCGCTTCTGCACGAACAGTTGCATGCACCAGCATCGGCGCCGAGTTTCGGCACTACGTGCTTGACAAGGCTGCGCGCTTTATCGGCGTTGCCGAGCAGCACTTTGATGATCTGATCTACGGTCACGGCATCATGCCCCGGATGCCAACAGTCGTAGTCGGTAACCATCGCAACCGTGGCATAGCACAGCTCGGCCTCGCGGGCGAGCTTGGCCTCAGGCATGTTGGTCATTCCAATTACGTCGCAATTCCAGGAACGATACAGTTCGGATTCGGCTAGTGTGGAGAACTGCGGCCCCTCCATCACCAGATAGGTACCTCCGCGCATCGCCTCAATACCTGCCTCTTTAGCTGCTGCCTCAATGTGATCACCGAGACGCGAACAGACAGGGTGAGCCATCGAGACGTGCGCCACCAGACCGCTGCCGAAGAACGACTTATTACGAGCAAAAGTACGGTCGATGAACTGATCGACAATCACAAACATGCCGGGCTGCAGGTGCTCACGCAAGGATCCCACCGCGCTGACCGAAATCACGTCGGTACAGCCGGCGCGCTTCAATGCATCGATATTGGCGCGGAAGTTGATCTCGGACGGCGGGATCTTGTGGCCGCGGCCGTGGCGCGGCAGGAACACCAGTTGCTGCCCGTCAAGTTCGCCGAACAGCAATTCGTCCGAGGGCTCGCCGAACGGCGAGGAAATTTTCTGCCAGCGCTTGTTGACCAGCCCGTCGATGTCGTACACACCGCTGCCGCCGATGATGCCGAACACCGGCTTGTTTGCTTCGCTCATGAATGTTCCCTTGGATGATTTGATTAATCGTTCAGATCACGCGGTCATTGCCACCGTCCACCGGCAGCCATGCGCCGGTCGTTTTGGCGAACAGCGGGCCGCACATCTCGGCGGTCAGCTCGGCCACGTCCTTGCTGGTTACCTCAACTTTTAATACGTTATTTGTTTTGTATTCCTGCACAGTGAGGCCGTAGTGCTTGGCACGTGCGGCCAGTACTTCCTCGGTCCACAAGCCGGTGTCGAACACTGCATTCGGATGCAGCGAATTGATACGGATGTTGTCGCCCCCCCATTCCAGCGCCGCGACGCGTGCAAGCTGGTTCAGCGCCGCCTTAGAGGCGGAATAAGCCGCGGCACCCGGTCCCGGCGCCGGCACGTTCTTCGAGCCGATCACCACTACTCGACCACCGCGCGGCGCAAGCTTGAGGAACGGATGGCATTCGCGCATCAACATCAGGTTGGCATCGAGGTTAATGCGCATCACCTTCTGCCATTCCTCGGTTTTCAGCGCCTCGATGCGGCAGCCGCCCGGGAAGATACCCGCGTTCAGCACCAGCATGTCCAGCCCGCCGAAGCGCTCCACGGTCTGCACCAATGCCTTCTTGAACTGTTCCTCGGAAGTCAGATCGCACTGCAGGCCGAGGAAATTCGGCCCGCTCTTCATCGTAACCACCGATTCGGCCAAGTCGAGTGCGACCACCGCTGCACCGCGCGCCAACAGCGATTCGACGCAGGCCTTGCCGATGCCGGAAGCGGCACCGGTGACCAGCGCCACCTCGCCAGCGAACTGCGGTGCCTTGCCTCCCTTGCGCAGCTTGGCCTGCTCAAGGTCCCAGTATTCGACGTCGAAGATGTCCTTGGCCGGCAAAGCCCGATAGCCGCCGAGCGCGGTGGCGCGCTGGATAATGTCGATGGTGTGGTTGTAGATGTCGGCCACGATCTCGGCATCCTTGACGGTGCGGCCTATCGCGCACATGCCCAGTTCGGCGTCCAGCACCAGGCGCGGCGCGGGATCGAGCATCGACTTGCGCTCCTTAGCTTTTGGCTCAAGGCTTTCGAAATACTTCTTGTATTCGGCAACATATGCGCCCACGTCGCGCCCCAGCATCGGCAGGCGCTTGGTACGGATCACATGGTCGGGCGTGGCCGGACCTTGCTGCGCGATGGTGGAGATGTCCGCGCGGCGCGCAAAAGACAGCGTGCGTTCGTTGGCATGGCGCGACACCACGACCGGAAAACCGGCCGCCAGCGACACGTCCGCGCGCAGCTTGGCCTGTGCTCGCGCAAGCTCGCCGCTGCTGCTGACGCTTTGCGCAGCCGGTGCGAATTCCCAGGCTTTGTGCTGCTTGAGGTAGTCCTCGGCGCGGCCGACCAGCGCGATCATGCGCTCATAGGACTCCTTCGCGGTCTGGCCAAACGAGAAGATGCCATGGTTCAACAGCACCATGCCTATGGTCTGCGCTCCCGCCTCGGCGGCGAAACGCTCGGCGCACAACCGCGCCAGATCAAAACCCGGCATCACGTAGGGAATCACCACCACGTCGTTGCCGTAGATTTCGCGGATGCGCTTCTCACCGTCGGCAGTGTTGGTGATCGAAACGATGGCGTCGGCGTGCGTATGGTCGACGAACGGATACGGCAGGATCGCATGCAGGATCGCTTCCACCGATGGCACCGGTGCCGACGCACGAGTCTGGTGGGTGACGAGCTGGTTGACCATTTCGGGATCGGACAGCTCGGGCAGCTTCGACAGTTTCTTCAGGTATTCCAGTTGCACTGGCGCAAAACCGGCTGCCTCGATCGTCTCCAAATCCCAGCCGCTGCCCTTCACATAAAGGATCTGCTCCTCCTCCCCGAAGATGTTCTTCTCAGAAAGTTTTACCGAGGTATTGCCGCCTCCATGCAACACCAGCGACTTGTCATATCCCAGCAAGCGCGAAGTATAAACACGCAACTCCAGTTCACTGTGCTTTACTTTTTCTGCTTTATCCTCTTGCCATCTATTTTGCATTTTTCATATCCGGTCAAAAATACTATAAGCCTTTAAGCTGTAGCCTGATCTACAATGTTTTTCGTAGCGTTATTTAGCAAAAGGAAACCACATCGCATCGGCGTTTCAGATGTTTTTTTCTTTACTAACGCTTGCCAAATAAGGCAAGCCAATTCGAACTAATGAGCACAAATCCAAGGGAGCATCCATTAATTCGCTCGTTGTATACCAAGCCATGGCCTGGCCTTCCTTCAGATGCAAATCCTCAATCGAAGCAGTAAAGCTGACTCCAAAACACACGTGAAGGTATCCTGTTTCACTTTGAGTCCAGCGAAATAATTCTTTTTCTATTTTTCCTACATTACAACCAAGCTCTTCTTGCAGCTCCCGCTCCAGCGCCTCCTGCAAGCTCTCGCCAGCTTCCACTCCCCCACCAAAAAAACTCCAACAATTCGGCTCGATTATATTAGGGATATTATCTCTATGCTGCAAAAGGACTCGCCCGCTTTGATCATAGATTATCGCTTTTACCACGACCTCTTGCGACACGCGACAATCCAGAATTACAGGAAATTTACATGCAGTGGTTTTTGCCCGACACCCGGTTGAATACGCTGAATACCCTTAGCATGATTATCGAGTGCGACACTTACGTAATGCTGTATCGGCAGAGTCCCCATCATGGTCTGAGCATCGAATGAAGGGGAGGCGAGGTAATTCATCGCGCGCCAATATCGATCTGATTTCCAGATATCAATAAAACGCTCTTCTGTAAAATTGCCGATGTGCAATTTGGAGTACCGTGCATTGAAAAACATGCCGGAAGGCGCTACCAAACCACTACCGCTGATTTGCAAGAGAAATTGAGGACCATAAAACCTGTTATATGATGGCTTGTCACCATCTTTAATCTTGTCCCATTTAACAATGATCTTGGTCTGATCATTACTCATCCCCTCCGCTTGCACCAATAAATTATGCAAGCTGTCATACTGGCTATAATCAATACCTAATGTGTGCTGCTCATCATCCGAGCAATGCTTGATCACAGCATAATCAACACCCAAATCAAGTCCCAGTTGCGCAAATGGAATAATCTCGTCTTTTAAATGCGGCATCAGCACCATTTGAATGCCAAGAGTCACCTTCAGACCTTTTCTTTTCTTTAAGTCCACGGCATATTTTATGTGTTTTATGGCCCGATCAAAAACCTCAGTATGCTCAGGCCCTTTATACATGATGCTCGCATAGCTTTCGGGACGCCCTGCTGCCACCGTAAAGCGTATCCATGTCATGTGAGGCAAAACTGCCTCAATTTTTTCAGGCTCCCACTCCCATGCGTTTGTCGCATTCCCGACGTCAATACCTACTTCCGCTGCATGCTGAATAAATGGCACATAAGCTTTAGAAAGCGTGCTTTCCCCATCCGAAACCAGCGAGACACTTCTAATTCCGATTGCTGCGAAATCATCCAATAGATTAAGCGCTGTCGCTGTTTTAATGCTACTGCGCGCTTGCGACTCCTGCATCATAGCGTAGCAAAATGAGCACATTGCTCCGCACGCACGCGTTAAGGACATATCCACGCTTACCGGTGCTATACGCTCACCAGCCTCCCATGCGTTTACTCGATCCATATGATAAGAAAGTTTATGTGAATCGAGGATCAGAGCCCCTTCTTTTGTTTGAACTGCTGCACTCATTATTTCACCTCAATTCCACGAAGATTTCTTAGCGAACTACGATCACCCAAAGGCTCAAGCCATACAGCCAAGCCGGAATCAACTGTTGCTTTTAGAAAATCCTCAAGATCAAGCAACAATGTCCCTCGCTTATCTGCTGAAACTGGGGCATGCAGCCTAACAATTACTTGACCATCAGCCTTTGCCTCAACTGCGGTAATGATGTTGCTTGGAAAAGCCGCATTGGAAGCCATGGCTTTTTTGACCGACTCTAGGCGCTCACTATCGGGTGCCTGCTGCCACATTGCTCCCGGTTTAGGTGTTAACGCAGTGGCATATTGAAGATTGCTACTCATAAAATTGACCTTAACTAATAAATACTAAAACGGACCCTTAAAACTACGATTCGGTGTATCGTGCGGACCATCTCGCTGAAGCAGCTCGCACAATTTCCGGTATGCATCTGAGTTTTTGTCTGCCCCCAGCATATCTAGAACCGCATCCGCTATCGTCTGGGGGGTTGGATAATAATGCTCAGCCATGAAGTGAGAGGTCGGCGTAGGGTGATCTGGCGAAGCCACTCGCACCGGCTTGGTTGTTAGTAAATCCATTGCCTGCTCGACAACCTTCGCAATCAACTCTCCTGCAATACTTCCAGTGCGAAACGCTGTATCTGCGACAATAAGCCGCCCAGTTTTGCGAACCGAGTCTATAACACTGGCCACATCCAGCTGACTTACACTGCGCATGTCAAGGACATCAACGGCTATTCCCATTGCCGCCATCAGCCCCTTTGCCGCGATTAGCGACTCCACTGCCATATATGAAAATGCGGCTACTGTAACCTTATTTCCCTCGTGCAAGATTTTTGCCTTGTCTAAGGGCACTCGGTAAGACTCCTCTGGCACGTTATCTTTGATCTGGTGTAACCAACGGTGTTCAATGAACATGACCGGGTTGTCATCTTCTATTGCCGAGAGCAGCATTCCCTTTGCATCATATGCCGTAGTCGGCATAACCACCTTCAATCCCGGCACAAGTGAAAACATCGCTTGCAAGCTTTGCGAATGTTGAGGCCCCTGCCCCCAGCCGCGACCGACTATTACGCGAACCACCAATGGGACAGAGGCTTTCCCATCAAACATATAATGCCATTTAGCCGCATTATTAATCAGTTGATCTATCGCCAACAAAGCGAAATCAATACGCTGGTGAACCATGACGGGGCGCATGCCAGATAGAGCCGCACCAATACAAACTCCTGTCAGCCCATTCTCTGCCAAAGGCATATCAAATACACGTTGCGCGCCATATTTATTGCGTAGACCTGCGGTTGTATTAAAAATGGCCTTGGGGTCGGGCACCCCTTCACCTATTAGGATGACGCGCGAATCGCGCTCCATTGCATTATCCAATCCCTCCCTTACCGCCTCGGCAAAGGTAATATCCCTACTTCCGGCATTATGCATAGACTCTCTCCATCGCATCCATTGCAGTAGGTTTTGGACTAGACAAGGCAAATTCAAACGACTTGATTACCTCTTCACGTATTTCTACTTCATATTTATCAATGTCCGCTTGAGATAAGCTATTGCTTTGCTTGAGCCTCTGTTCATATTTTGCAATCGGACAATCTTTTAGTCCAATTTCAATTTCCTGTGTTGTTCTATATCCAAGATGGTCGTCAAAATCTGGTCCGCAGTGCTCACGCCAACGATACGTACTGAATTCCATGAATTGAGGCCCTTTGCCATGCTTAGCGTTCTGCACCGCAGTCTTAGCCAAGGTCAAAACCTCATCGACATCATTTCCATTCCCAACTTGGGTCATCAAACCATGAGCTTCCGCAATTCGATAAATCGGACGCTTTGCTTGACGCTCACTTAAATGCGTATAAACTGAGAACTCATTGTTCTCACATACAAAAACAATCGGCAGTTTATGCAGAGCGGCAAAGTTCATCGACTCATGCACAACCCCCTCCTCAAAACAACCATCTCCTAGAAAAATCACACTGACACGTTTTTCCTTTTTAAGTGATGCCGCCCAAGCCGCCCCTACTGCAAGTGGAACCGTCCCCGCCACAATCGGGGTCGCCCCCATAAAGCCGACATCCAGATCAATCAAGTGCATCGACCCCCCACGACCGCCACAACAGCCCGTTGAACGTCCATAGAGTTCCGCGACCATCGCATTCAGACTTCCGCCTTTAGCGAGGTAATGACCATGCGCACGATGATTACTAAACATTACATCGCTGGCAGAAAGCGCCGCACACACCCCAACAGCAATTGCTTCCTGCCCAATACACAGATGCATTGGACAACGCATTTCCTGCTCAGCATATCGATCCGCTAAAGCCTCCTCGATTCGCCGAATTCGCAACATTGACCGGTACAATGCATGATGATGCATCTTTTCTTCCTTAATGCTATCGTTTCAAAATGGTAGGCGGGTTCTATTTTTTTCCCAAATAACGGAACCACGTACTAGTCGCTTGCCCAATGCTACCCGGATCCCATACTGGCGCATCCTTCCAGTTTGCAATGCTATTTAGCATATTTTTTACGCCGATCTCAAACGGAACTTGGGGTTCCCACCCCAACAATGTTTTAATTTTACTGGTATCCGCAAACGTGCAATCTGGCTCCCCTGGCCGTTTAGGAATATAAACAACCCCCCCCCCCAGCAACTCCACAAGCCGATTCACACTATAATGGTTGCCACTCCCGACGTTCATTGCCTCGCCACTCACATCAGATTGAGCCGCCTTAATGAATGCCGAAGCCACATCCGTCACATAGGTAAAATCACGCGTCTGCGTGCCATCGCCGACAACGGTAAAAGGCTTACCGTTTAGTTTTTGCGCTAGGAAGACTCCAAAAACCGCCCCGTATGCCCCCGATGTACGTGAGCGAGGACCATATACATTAAATAGTCGCAAAGATATTGCCGGCAATTTGTATGTATGCGCCCAATGCAACACCAATTCCTCTCCCATATATTTTGTCAGCGCGTACGGATATTGAGGAGAGATTAGCGCCGTTTCCGGCGTAGGATATGCATCCGGGATTCCATAACTTGATGACGAAGCCGCATATACCAATCGCTTCACACCAGCCTCGCGCGCGCACTGCAACACATTAAGGGTTCCCGAAACATTAGTCTGAAAATAACCATCGGGCTGCTCAATAGAAGGCACAATATCTGCCAATCCTGCCATGTGGAATACCCAATCCACCCCCTGGAAATAAGGCCGCATTGCATCCCGATCACAAATATCAACCTGATGAAATTTCAGATTAGGATCTTCTTCAAATGACTGAATATTTGACTTGCGCCCACACGCAAGATTATCAAGAATCACAACCTCGTGCCCCAACGCTAGCAGCATTTCCGACAAGTGACTACCAATAAAACCACAACCCCCAGTTACCAGTGTCTTCATAAGAATATTATTTATTAAATGAAATTAACGTGCGGAATTGTATTTTCCTGCAACGCATGCAAGTAACGATTGATTTCATCCATGCGGCAATTGCGACGACACTCTTTTATGTCAAGCTCATGGCGAATATATCTGAAGTTTTCTTCGCGACGCGCGCCCTCCCAAATCTCTTGAAATGACTGCTCATTAATATTGCCATATTCGAATCGCTTGTCTAATAGGTAGGCACTACATCCGTATACCGAACCATCCGCCATGATGTACCCCCAAACAAATGGAGTCGCATAGCATTTCTGATAGCGACCAGTTTCGATATACTTCTTCATCGTGTGCCCGCGGAAAACGACATTAAAATCTTTAGTATTGTAGCTCTCAAGCTTTCTAGCCATTTCTAAATGGGGAGAGTAGTCGATATCCTCGTATTTGTGAGTCTCACTAAACAAGTGTTGCGAATAAGGCTTCACGACCAAATAATCAAGACCTATATCACGGCTTAGTTCAGCCAACTGCTCCATTTCCCCTGCATTTTCTGGCAGCAATAGCGACTGGATACCCAGCGTACATTCCAGATTTTTCTCCCTCTTTACCGCAACGGCGCGCTTTAAGTTATCAATTACTTTTTGAAAATCCCGCTCTCTTGTTTGATGTATCTGAGCATAAGTCTTAGCCGTTCCCGCATTGAACGACACCTTGAACCAAGAAATTAAAGGCAATGCTTCTTGAAGGAACTGATCCGTCATCACCGTCGCATTACTAGTAAATGAAACGTCAATTCCTGCTTCTTTGGTCATTTTGACAATTTCATGTATGCGTTTATGAAGCAAAGGTTCCCCCTCCCCTGCATACATAATACTTTTAACGCCTAAGCGCCCCATTTCCGCCAAGCGTTCCTTTAACACCCCGACATCAAGCATATTGGTTTTATAGCCAATATAATCCACCGCACAAAAAGTACAGCGATGATTACACGCACCAACCGGGGCGATCTCAACATAAATTGGATAAACTGATTTAGCCTTTTCCCAGTCATCCCCAACCTCCAAAAGCTGGGCAACACGCTTGGGGTGATATATCAGCTTGTGGCTATCGATTGCGTATTTATCGCTCATGTGCAAATCCTTCGTTTTATATAACTCAACTACTTTCTGAAACCGATTTTCCACTCAACCATTGCATGCAAATATGCCCCACTATTAATTGCATATCTTCTGCAATCTGCATATCTTCAACAGGAAAGTGAATGGGGCACTGCACAACCTCTTTGCATCGCCCACCAGAAAAGCCCAATATCGCATAGGTTTTCATCCCTATAACATTTGCAACCTCAATTGCCTTAACAACATTCGGAGAATTCCCACTTCCGGAGAGAACAATCAATACATCCCCCTCAACACCCTTGACTTTCAATTGCTCCGAAAAGATATCTTCATACCCCAAATCATTGGCTAGACACGTCAGCACTGCTGAATTAGCACTAAGCGCCTCCACCCTAAGACCCCGACCATTTTTTTTCCCAGCCCCAAAAATAAAATCGTTGGCCATATGAACGGCATTTGCAGCACTTCCACCATTCCCACAAATATAAATTGTTCGACCACTCTTCCACGCCATCAATAACGTTTCCGCAAGCTCCGGAATTCGCCCCATAGCAACCGGCGAACTCATTGCCTCAACCAGCTTGTCTGAGTAATTCTTTATTAGCAGTTCCATGATTATAAATTTGACTGGAATTAAAACAGAAAATCAGAAAAATCACCCCACCCCTAATCAAGGGGTTATTTGGTTTTTTCAGAAACTATATCTTTATAGCTTACACTATACGCATGCCCACCGTCTAATTTTATTACCTGCGAACACCCTTGCAATGTTGTTAGTCGATGTGCAATGATGAGAATTGTTAAGTCTTGACTTAAATCTTCTATAGCTGCCATAACTGCCTGTTCAGTTTCATGATCCAGCGCACTCGTTGCCTCATCAAAAATTAGCACGCTTGCCTGCTTATATAATGCTCGAGCAATGCCAATTCTTTGACGTTGCCCCCCACTTAACCGCACCCCTCGCTCCCCTACAGCAGCTTGATAGCCCAATGGTCGACTCTCAATAAAATCGGCAATTTTTGCTTGCCTTGCCACTGTCCGCACTCGCTCGATATCAATATCCCCCAACGGCACCCCAAATGCTATATTCTCAGCTATAGAAGCATCCGAAAGGAAAATATGTTGCGGCACATGAGCAATTGTTCGCTGCCACGCACGCGTATTTGAGGAATCAACTTGGCGCCCATCAATTAAGATTTTCCCCTCCACTGGTTCCAGCAACCTCATTAACAAATCAAGCGTTGTGCTTTTACCACTCCCTGTACTTCCAACAAATCCAACACGCTCCCCCTTCGCAATTTCAAAGCTTACGTTCTTTAGCACCCATGATTCTGCTGTGCCATAGCGAAAGCCAACATTTTCAAATTTAATAGAGCCGCTTAACCCCATTGGAGATGGCTCCTTTTCCCCTCCCTCAATCAGCGGTTGCTCAAGCAGACTCAATACATCATTAAGGGCCGCCCTACTTCCGGATACCGTCGCCCAATTTCCAAAAATTAATTGCATCAACGGCAACAAGCGTTGTGCGGCGATCCCCAACACGCCCAGCATAGGAAGTGTAGTAACAATCCCCTCATTACTCCTTGATAAAAGGAGAACCAAAATAGAAACCAAGATCATTCCTACCGCTTCCATAATGAATCTAGGAGCCGCCCCAATGAAACTATTTTCTGATGCCGCCCGCTGAAGCGGGTAAACTGAATTTCGATATCCGCTGCAATATACCCTTTGTGTCCCATCTAAAAGTACATCACGAATAGCCCCCAAGCCCTCTTGGAGCGACTTAACAACTTGAGTCTGCTCTTTAGCTATACGCTGACTGTTGCGAACAAGTCTTCGACGGGTGACTGCGGCAATGCCAATATATGCAAGCCCGAAACTAATTCCTGCGACAATTGCCATAACCGGATTTATAACCAATAACGTTGCCAAAATAGAGGCAAACAAAATAAGTGAAGTGCCCATATTCGCTACAGCAATTAGCACACCTGTAGCCAATCCCACCTTTTGCGTAATGCTTGCAATAACCTCATTACTTCCACGAGAAATATGAACACTATACGGTTGATAAAGTGTTCTACGAAAGACCTCCACCCCAATATCAGCACCGGTATCGTTTGCCAACCTCAATCCATACCAGAGCAACAAAAGACGGAAGCCATTTGCAAGGAGCGCCGCTGACGCAAAGATAATCGCCAGAGGAAAAATCATTCCTGCTCCGGGTTCTATTCCGATTATGCTTGCGATTTGCCCAACGACTGGAAAATCAGATATTTTATCTGGCTGTGTAATGACCCCAACAAATGGCAATACCGCCCCTAAACTAAGCATTTCAGCAAATGATCCAAAGACGGTCATTACAAATAATAAAAAAAACTGCCGTTTTCTGCGTCTCTCAACGTACTTCCAAAATCTTTTTAGTAATAATGAGATGGAATTGCCGGCGTCTACTGTTTGTGTTTGCACTGTTTTACCTAATTTCTTAATAAAGCCAAACTAACCAATCATAACAAGAATTACTAAGTATATTTTACATTTCCCCATAAGTATTCCCGATCATAATATAATTCAATCAGATAATTTAACCCCACACATCCCATGCTCTATCCGTTAGTGCTCTCCGGCGGCTCTGGGTCGCGCTTGTGGCCCCTTTCGCGCGCAGCCCTGCCCAAGCAGTTTTTGCCTCTGGTCTCGCAAAACACTATGTTTCAGGAAACCCTGTTGCGTTTGCAGCACATTGAGGAAATCAGTTCACCGATCGTGGTTTGCAACGTCGAACATCGATTTTTGGTAGCAGAACAGCTCCGCTCACTTAACGCTGAAGCGCATTCACTGATTCTTGAACCATGTGCACGCAATACAGCACCGGCAGTCGCGCTAGCTGCGTTTTCCGCACATTCCACTAATAAGGACGCCATTCTCCTCGTTCTTCCCGCCGATCACCTGATCACGAATTGCACTGCGTTTGCTGATGCCGTAAGCTCGGCCGTTGAGTTAGCCAAGATTGATCGCCTTGTCACCTTTGGCATTCAACCTGACCTGCCTGCAACAGGTTTTGGCTATATCGAACGCGGCCAACCGCTTCATAATGTAAACCATGGTTTTACCGTCGCACGTTTTGTAGAAAAGCCCAGCCAAACAATTGCCGAGCAATTCCTGGCCTCAGGAAATTTTTTCTGGAATAGTGGCATTTTCGTCTTCAAGGCTACAACTTACCTTAGTGAGCTAAACAAATTCCGGCCCGATATTTATTCTGCTGCCGAGCTCACTTGGAAGACTGGCCATAAGGACCTTGATTTTTTCCGTTTGGACGAAGCAATTTTTGCCAAGTGCCCATCTGAATCAATTGACTACGCAGTTATGGAGCACACACAGTCTGCCGCAGTCATCACCGTTGACATGGGATGGAATGACATCGGTTCATGGGCTTCGCTTGCTGAAGTCAGTGCGCATGATTCGCATGGCAATGCATTACGCGGCGATGTATATACTGCCGATGCGAAAAACTGCTACATCCGCTCTGAAAGCCGACTAGTTGCCGCGATCGGCGTCAAAGATCTTGTGGTTGTAGAGACCGCTGATGCCGTCTTGGTTCTACATAAGGATGCCGCGCAGGATGTAAAACATACGGTTGAATATCTGAAACAGGCTGAGCGTTCTGAGCATCTTGTTCATCGTCGCGTATATCGCCCCTGGGGCTACTATGAAGGGATAGACGCTGGGGAACGCTTTCAGGCCAAGCGTATCGTTGTCAATCCAGGCTCACGCCTTTCCCTGCAGAAGCATCAGTTCCGTGCCGAGCACTGGGTGGTTGTTTCCGGCAAAGCACGTGTAACTCGCGGAGAAGACTCTCTGGTTCTCCACGCCGATCAATCCACCTATATTCCGCTTGGAGTAGTGCATCGTCTTGAAAATATCGGGGACACCCCTTTGCACCTGATTGAAGTTCAATCAGGCTCTTATCTTGGCGAAGATGATATTGAGCGGTTTGAGGACGATTATCTGCGTCATTCATCATGACTGATATTTTGCTGATCAAGACATCCTCCATGGGGGATGTGCTGCACAATCTTCCTGTCGCAAGTGATATCGCCAAACGCTTCCCGCACGCTCAAATCGACTGGGTTGTTGAAGAAAGTTTTGCAGCCATGCCGGCATTGCACCCCGCCGTGCGCAATGTCATACCCGTTGCCATGCGGCGCTGGCGCAAATCCTGGTGGGCTTCCCGCCATGAAATTCGTGCCATTTGCAAATCACTTGGCAAGACGGATTACGATCATGTAATAGACACGCAAGGCCTGCTTAAAAGTGCAATCATCACCCGCTGCCTGTCACACTCGCGCGCTGGTTATGATTGGCATAGCGCCCGCGAGCCTCTTGCCAGCCTGTTTTATGACCACACCTATTCTGTTGCCCGCGATCTGCATGCCGTTGAGCGAAACCGCATATTAGCTGGCTTTGCATTGGGCTATGAGCCGTCAAGTACCGCAGACTATGGCATACGTCCGCCTGGCCTCGAACTGGACTGGCTGGATTTTGGAAAACCTTATATTGTCTTGCTGCATGCTACAAGTCGCGACGACAAACTATGGAATGAAAAAAACTGGGTTATGCTCGGACATGAGCTCGCTCTTGATGGGTTCCAATTGATCCTGCCGTGGGGGAACGCGAAAGAGCACCAGCGCAGCCAGCGACTTGCCGCATCCATCCCGAATGCCACGTGTCCACCTACCCTCAATTTGACTGAGGCAGCCGCATTGCTAGGCAAAGCTCGCGCCGCAATTGGTGTCGATACCGGGCTGAGCCATCTTGCTGCGGCATTCAACATCCCAACGATTGGCATTTATACTGCGACCGAGCCCGGACTCACCGGGCTTTATGCAGGACAAACTGCGGTCAATCTGGGGGGAATACACAAACCACCCTCAGTCGATATTGTTCTCGCCACCTGCCACCGTTTGCTTGGCGATGCTTAACCGGCTTCTTTATACCTCGCTGTTGTGGCTGCTGCTGCCATATGTTTTTTTTCATCTGGTATGGCGCGCACGCAAGCAGCCGGAATATTTGCAATACATTGGCGAACGCTTCGGTTTCTACACGAGGTCCACCAACAAGCCTGTCATTTGGCTGCACACCGTATCTGTTGGCGAAACCCGTGCTGCCGCCAGCCTGATCCAACGTATTCGCGCACACTATCCTTCGCACCAGATATTGCTCACCCACACCACACCTACCGGGCGCGCCACCAGCACTCAGCTTTACGGGAACGACGTTATACGAGTGTACCTGCCTTACGATTACCCATTTGCTGTGCGCCGCTTCCTGCGGCACTTCCAGCCGAGAATTGGCATTCTGCTGGAAACGGAAATATGGTTTAACCTGACACATGCTTGTCATCAGCTCAAACTACCGTTAATGCTGCTTAATGCACGACTCTCCGAAAAATCGCTCCGACGCTATGCGCGCTTCCCCAAACTCGTGCACCAAGGCCTGAGTGAGCTATCCGGGATCGCCGCGCAGACGGACGCGGATGCTGATCGACTTGCCTCTCTTGGCGGACAAGCCATTTCGGTCATGGGCAACTTGAAATATGACATTACGCCGCCAGAGGAAATGCTGATACGCGGAAACCAGCTGCGCGAATTATTTGGCGTACAGCGCAAAATTTTTCTGGTTGCAAGTACGCGCGATGGTGAGGAATTGGCGATTCTTGAAGCTGTTTCGCATGCTGCTCTCGGCAATATGCTGCTCGTAATTGTCCCTCGCCATCCGCAGCGCTTTGACGAAGTGGCAAACCTGATTCACAAAATGAATTTCTCGCTACAGCGCCGCAGCGATAATGCGCCTGTTCATGCGAGTACGCAGGTAGTCCTTGGCGATTCGATGGGAGAAATGTTCGCGTATTACGCCGCCTGTGATCTGGCATTTATTGGCGGAAGCCTGCTACCCTTTGGAGGTCAAAACCTGATTGAGGCCTGCGCCGTCGGCAAGCCTGTGCTCATCGGCCCGCATACATACAACTTTGCACAAGCCAGTGAGCTTGCGGTTGCCGCTGGCGCAGCGCAACGCGTCGCCGATGCCGGTGCGCTGGTTGCCTCAGTCAAATCCCTGTTTGAGAATCCTGAGCTGATGCACACCATGGGGATGCAAGCTCAGCATTTTGTACGAACGAATCAGGGCGCTACTGAGCGCGCCCTGCATGTGATCGATGCTGCGCTCGCCAAGGCTCAGCGCAGCGCCTGATTGACCAGCCCGACATCCTCTTCCGTCAGCGTACCTACCGCAGCCTTAAGGCGCAGGCGGCTGAGCAGATAGTTATATTCAGCCTGATACAGATCGCGGCGCGTTGAAAATAATTGCTGCTGGGCATTCAACACATCGAGATTGGTGCGTACGCCCACCCCCTGTCCCAGCTTGCTTGCCTCCAGCAAACTCTCGCTGGATTTCAGGGCCTGCTGCAATGCCTTGACCTGTGCAATCCCATTTTCAACTCCGAGGTAAGCCTGCCGCGTCTGGATGGATACGGTACGTCGCGCATTTTCCAGGTCGTTGCGTGCCTTATCGCGACTGGCCGCGGCTTCGCGGTATTTTGACTGGGTGGCGCCGCCTTGGAACAGCGGCATGTTCAACTGCACTCCGACCACCTTGCTGGTCGTATCAGCCGCCCCATACCCTGTTCCAGTGAAGGTGCCGCCATTGGCCGAATTGAATGAGTAACTGGCAACCAAATCCACTGTAGGCAGATGGCCGCCAAAAGTACGGGTCACCTCTTTGTCCGCCAACTCGGCGCCCGCCTCGGCAATCGCGACCTGCAAGTTATGTTGCAAGGCTTCTTGCACCCACGCCTCGGCATTTGCCGGTTGCGGAATCTCAAGCTTCAAGTCGTTACCAAGTGTCCTCAGTTCGCCCGCGTCGGTATTGATGATCTGTTGCAAACTGCGTTTCTTGATCTCCAGATTGCTCTGTGCCGATATTTCCTGTGCCACCACCAGATCGTAGCGTGCCTGCGCCTCATAAGTGTCGGTGATCGTTGCGGTCCCGACCTCGAAGTTGCGCTTGGCCTGCTCCAATTGTTCGGAAATTGCCCGCTTCTGCGCTTCAGCTAACTGCACATTATCCTGCGCCAGCAGTACATCAAAATAGCTTTGTGCCACGCGCAGAATCAAGTCATCTTCTGCCAGCTTGTATTGGGCATCCGAAATGGCTACCTGCAATTCGGATTCGGTATAAGACAACCAGGACTGCTCACGAAACAAGGGCTGCACCAGACTGACGCCATAGCCGGAGTTGTTGTATTGCAAAGTGCGCGAGCCCGTTGCGAACTGAACACCAATATCGTTATAGGTCGAGTTCGCTGTTGCATTGACGCTTGGCAGAAGCAATGAGCGTCCTTGAGTTTCTTTCTCTTGGCCGGCCTGTTGCGCCGCGCGGGCTGCAGCAAACACTGCATCCTGTCCGACTGCCGTACGATACACTTCCTGCAAGTCCATTGCTTGCGCCAGTGGCGCAACACTCAATGTTCCCAGGATCATTAACGTCAAGTTGGAAAGTTTCATTTTCGGCACCAAATGAATATTAGATTTTTCTAATATACCACGTAAGACAACAATAACTCAAGGGCACCTTGCCTGTGGCAGGAAACCGCTAGAATACAAAGCGTTGTGGCTGCGGCGCATTTACCAGCGGTGTGACACTGGTTTCGAAAAGCACACGACGCTGGACGGTCTCACTGGCGGTACGGGTAAACAGGCTAGCCGCCATTGCAGCACCTTCACCAACCACGGCAAACATCCGCCCGCCAATTTTCAGGTTAGCCAGGAACGCAGCCGGCTCCAGCGGCACCGAGCCAGTCAGGATGATTGCATCATATTGCTGATTTCCCCAACCATTGGCTGCATCACCAACCGCAAGCGTAACATTCGCAATGTGCAGCGCCTCGATGTTTCGCGCAGCCATGTCGCTCAAGTCACGCACAATTTCCACGCTGGTAACATGTTCAGCCTGGCTGGCAAGTAAAGCCGTCAGGTAGCCGCTGCCGGTCCCTACTTCCAGCACTTGGTCAACGCGCCCCAGCGCCAGTGCCTGCAAAGCACGGGCCTCCAGTTTGGGTTGCCACATGCTGGAACCATGCCCCAGCGGGATTTCCATATCCATAAACGCCAATGCCCGTTGCGCAGCCGGTACGAACTGTTCGCGTTTCACCTTTTTAAGCAGATCAAGCACATTACTATCCAGCACATCCCATGGACGAATCTGCTGTTCAATCATGTTAAAGCGAAGCTGTTCCATATTGTTCATCTCCCTGCATCTCCGGGTAGCGTTATTTCGAGCCTGCGAGTATAGCAAGCGCCTCCCCGCGCCTCAACGTCAGGCGTTCAATTGGGCAAGCAGTTCCTGCATCCTGAGCGGATCATCCGAGTGCAGGATTTTCTGTGTAATTGGCATGATGTCCGGCAAGCTACTGGTCAGGATGCGCTGCTTGGTCGCCAGCAACTGGCCCGGGTTCATCGAAAACTGCCGTAGTCCAAGGCCCAGCAGCAAGCGGGTATAAGCCAGCTCACCGGCCATTTCGCCGCACACCGAAACCGGAACATTGGCATTGTTCGCCTGACCGATCACATGCGCAAGCAGGTATAACACGGACGGATGCAAGGGATCGTAAAGATGTGCGACCTCCTCGTCGGTACGGTCGATGGCAAGCGTGTACTGGATCAAATCGTTTGTACCAATGGACAGGAAATCCAGCTTCTTCAGAAAAGCGCTCATCGACAGGGCCGCAGCCGGAATCTCGATCATGCCGCCGATCGGCACGTTCGGATCGAATGCGATCCCCTGTGCCGACAGCTCATGCTTGGTCTGCGAAATAAACTGCAAGGTCTGATTGATCTCTGCCAAACCCGACAGCATAGGTACCAGAATCTTCATGTTTCCGTATGCCGAAGCTCGCAAGAGCGCGCGCAGCTGGGTGCGGAACAGTTGTGGCTCGGCCAGGCACAGGCGGATCGCTCGCAAGCCCAGCGCCGGATTGCTTGCAACCCGCACAGCCTGCTTCATCTGCTTGTCCGCCCCCAGGTCAAACGTGCGGATGGTAACCGGCAAACCATCCATGCCTTCCACCGCTGAGCGATATGCAGCAAACTGCTCCTCCTCGTCGGGCAGGGTATCGCGGTTCAGGAACAGGAATTCGCTGCGGAACAGGCCAATGCCGGTGGCACCGTTTTCCTTTACCTCGGGCAGGTCGTTTGGCATCTCGATGTTTGCATGCAGCTCAACGTGAGTTCCATCCAGCGTATTCGCATGGGCTGACTTCAGACGCTTGAGCTTCTGCCGTTCCAGATCGAACTGGCTCTGCCGCAGTCGGTACTCGGCAACCAGTTGCTTGTCCGGATTAACCAGCACCACACCCTGCTCGCCGTCAATGATCAATAGATCGTTATCCTTGATCAATTCGCGCGCGTGATGCAGCCCCACCACGCAAGGCTTATTCAGACCGCGTGCCACAATGGCGGTATGTGAGGTCGCGCCGCCCAGGTCGGTCAGGATTGCACTGAACTGGTTCGGTTTGAGCTGGATCAGGTCGGCCGGACTCACATCGTGCGCGACCAAAATCAAGCTTGCTTCGCGCAGGCTGTCAGGAGGCACATGGCCGGGGTGCCCGCTGAGCGTTTTCAAAATCCGCTCCACCACCTGGATCACATCGGTTTTACGTTCACGCAAATAGGCATCTTCAAATGCCTCGAATTGCGCCACGAGTTCCTCCATCTGGGTCTTCAACGCCCATTCGGCATTACAGTGTTCGCGCTGGATCATCTCGCGCGCGGCTGAGCTGATATGCACATCATCAAGGATCATCAAGTGCAGATCAAGAAACGCGTCGAATTCCGCCGCCGCCAGTTGCGGCCGGTATTCGCGCAATGCCAGCAGCTCCTGTCGTGTCGCCTGCAGGGCATCATCAAGCCGAGCAACCTCCTCATGAACCAGATGCTTTGGCAACACATAATGCGTAACTTCCAGCACCGCGTGCGACACCAGATGCGCATGCCCGATGGCAATGCCGCGCGAAACCGGGAGGCCATGCAGTGCGAAGCTCATTCACCCTCCCCGAAATAATCGCCAATCAACGCCAGGATGGCGGTCATCGCCTCCTGCTCGCGCTCGCCGTTCGTTTCTATGGTAATTGTGCTACCTTTCGCCGCAGCCAGCATCATCACGCCCATGATGCTTTTCGCATTGATGCGCCGGCCATTGCGCGACAGCCACACTTCGCAGGGAAACTGCGAAGCCAACTGGGTCAATTTGGCCGAAGCGCGAGCATGCAGGCCCAGCTTGTTAATGATCTGCGCGTCTTGTTGCAACATCACACCCCTTCGCTTCCTGATCCATGAACACTATACAATCGCGTCCGCCATCCAGCGCGCGCTGTCGCGCTTCCGCCAGCCCCTTTTCCCGTCCGCAAGTTACCGCACGCAACAGCATCGGCAAATTAACTCCGGCTACTCCTTCAACGCGGCCTTTTTCCAGCAGCCGCAACGCAATGTTGCCCGGCGTCGCGCCGAATACATCGCACAGGATCAATACCCCAGACCCCGTATCCAGCCCGGCAATTAGCGCTCGTCCTTCGGCCTCTTTTTTCCCGGGGTCGTCGTCCGCCAGGACTGACAAGACCATCAGATGTGCCGGCACGGCCCCCAGCACGTGCCTGACGCAATCCGCCAGGCTATCCCCCAGACCGTTATGTGTAACCAATAGAATCCCGACCACGTTCGCTCCTACGATCCTGCGTCCAAAGTGGTATTGCTATCCATGAACTCCAGCCGCTTGCGCATCGCATCGGTCAGATGCACCACGCCTTGGGCGTCAATCAGCAGCGCGTCTTCGAGTTGCATTTTATGCGCTGCCTCGCGCCAGCCTTGCACTCCGGAAATGAATAGCGGCTTCGAGGCGGCATCAGACTGCAGCCCCGCATGTTCACCATGCGTCAGGATCGTAACTGCCTCCACCCCTTGCACCGGATAGCCGGTACGCGGATCAATCAAATGACAATAACGTTTCGCATCCACTTCAAAAAAACGCTGATAATCGCCTGAGGTGCCGATTGCTTCGCCATCATGCAGCTCCAGCGTCGCGATCGGACCGGGCTTGCGCGGATGCTGGATGCCAATACGCCAAGCGCGCTTGCCATGAGCGCCCATCGCCAATACATTCCCGCCGATATTGATCAGCGCATTATTGATACCGCGTTGCCTGAGGATGCCGGCAGCACGATCCAGCGCATAGCCCTTCGCATAACCGCCAAGATCCAGCTTGACCGCCAGATTGCGGCTGCGCAAACGGTCACCGTCAAACACAAGATCGCTCATTTGCGGATGCGCATGCACCAATGCGGCAATCTTCCGCTCATTCGGCAGTACAGCCTTGAAATCGTCCGCCTGGAAACCCCAGGCCTGGATCAGGCCACCGATCGCCGGATTGAACAAGCCGTCGGATTGCTCGGAAACCCGTACCGCGTCGCGCAACATGGCGGTCAGCTCCGGTGTCACCGCCTGCGGCCTGCCGCGTGCGAATGCCATATTCAAACTGCTCAGTTCGGAAGGCTTCCAGGCATGCAGCATGTCATGCAGCCGCTGGAACTCACGCATCACCGCCGTAACCGCCGCCCGTGCCTTGACCTCATCTTCGCCGTAGATGCTGACCTCCACCAGCGTGCCGAACACATAGCCTTGCTCCTGGTATGTTGGCAGCTCCTTGCTGCACGCTTGCAGCAGCAATACCAAGCCAATCAGCAACCAGCGCTTCATCATGCCTGCGCCCCTTCCAGTTCCAGCGAGGCTGCCAGCATGGCCAGTCGTGCGACCACTCCGTAGGCGTAAAAACGGTTCGGGGTATCGTCAGGCGCGCACTCGGGACTGGGCAAGGTGCAACATTGCTCAAAGGCCAGGGGTTCGAATTTCATGCCCGGCGCATTCAGGTTCTCATCCACGCCGCGCTCGGTATGAACGCGGTAGAAACCGCCGACCACATAGCGGTCGATCATGTATACGACCGGCTCGGCCACGGCGCCGCTCAAGTCCTCAAAGGTATACACACCCTCCTGCACCAGTACATCGGATACCTGCATGCCTTCCTTGATCACCGCCATCTTGTTGCGCTGGCGGCGATTCAGGTCGCGCACCTCGCTGGCATCCTTCACGGTCATGATGCCCATGCCGTAAGTTCCCGCATCGGCCTTCACGATCACAAACGGGTCTTGCTTCACGCCATACTCGGCATATTTCGCGCGCACTTGCTGCAACACGGAATCCACCTGCGCGGCGAGACATTCCTCACCGACCTTTTCCTGGAAATTGACCTGATTACACACTGCGAAAAACGGATCGATCAGCCAGGGGTCGATGCCCAGCAATTCCGAAAACTGTTGTGCCACGTGTCGATAAGCGGAGAAATGCTGCGACTTGCGGCGCCTGTACCAGCCCGCTTCCAGCGGCGGCAGAACGGTCTGCTCAAGATTTTTCAGGATATCCGGAGCGCCTGCCGACAAATCGTTGTTCAGCAACACCACGCACGGGTCGAAGCCTGTCACACCCAAGCGATTGCCGTTACGCAGCAGGGGTTCCAGCGTCAGCGTCGAACCGTTGGCCAACTCCAGCGTGGTGGGCTGGGTAATTTCCGGCAACAGTGAACCGATGCGCACATTCAGCCCGGCCTGACGCAACACCAGCGCAAGCTGCGCTACGTTTTGCAGGTAAAACTGGTTGCGCGTGTGGTTCTCCGGAATCAGCAATAATCCGCGCGCTTCCGGGCACACCTTCTCAATCGTGCTTTGCACCGCCTGCACACACAACGGCACAAAATCCGGATTCAGGTTGTTGAAACCGCCGGGAAACAGGTTGGTATCCACTGGCGCCAGCTTGAAGCCGCTGTTACGCAAATCCACCGAAGAATAAAACGGCGGCGTGTGCTCCTGCCATTGCGTGCGAAACCAGTGCTCGATAGCCGGCTGTGCGGTGATGATGCGCCGCTCCAGATCGAGCAGCGGGCCTTTCAATGCGGTGGTGAGATGCGGAACCATATGACTGCCGGGATAGGAAACAGCGCCATTCTAGCCGATCGCCTCGCGACTGCGAATGCCAAGCCGATTATTCCGGCAAGGCAATGCGGTTATCGGTGCCGAACTGGTAGTCCTTGAACACATGCTCGGCGCTCAACAGCTCATAACTGCCATCCGCCTGTTTACGCGCAGTGTCCTTCAGACGATAGGCATAGTGGCCGCAGGTCCATAATTTGAAATTGCGCATATGCGTGCACAAACAGGTCTTGTCGTAGACCTCGATCTTCTTCGCGTCGGGGTGCAGCGCAATCTCGCGATTGTACGAGTCGATATAGGAGCAGCGGCCATTCGCATCCAGCAGATAACCGTATGATTCGCACCCAGGACGGATGCCGGAGCCGATTGCGGGGCTGTGTTTCAACATCCGCATCGGATAGCCGGTCGGCGAAACGTTATTCACCTCAATATCCGCTTCGCTGGTCTTGAAGTATTCCTGCTTCACATCGCTCGGCAACCCACACTCCTTGGCTACAGTGAAACGCGTCGCCACCTGTACACCCGCCGCCCCTATTTCCAGGAAGCGTGTCGCATCACTGCCGGTAAAAATACCGCCGGCCGGGATCACCGGAATATCGAGCTTCTCGGCTTTCAGGTACTCCATCACCTCCAGGGTAATGGTGGCAAGATCATACTTTTGCCAATCCAGTCCAAAGCCCAGATGACCGCCGGCCAGCGGCCCTTCGATCACGATGTAATCCGGCAGGCGGTTGGAGCGAACATTCTTGCGCAGGAACAACTGCAGCGCACGGACGGACGACACGATAATTCCCAGCTTGGCATCGCGGAAACGCGGATGGTCTTCGATCATCGCAAACGATCCAAGGTGCAATCCGGCCGCCAGCGTAATGCCGTCTATGCCAGCGGAAAGCGCGGCCTCCAGACGTGCCTTCAGGGTTTCCCTGGGGGCATTCATCGTGAGTTTTTCCATCACATTGAGGAACACCATGCCTGGGCCGCGCTTGGCCTCCATGGTCTTGCTGACATGCAGGCGCGTGGCCTCCGACACCTGCCCCAAATCAAATTTGATGTCAGTCTTGTCCGAGTTTTCGAGGTTGTACTTGTACTGTGTCAGCTTGGTCTTGACGAAATCGGTGTCGTAGCGGCGATCGGTCACGGTTGGCAACATCGCATCGGAGATATGTCCGACCCCGCCCAAGCGCGCAGCCTCGAGCGCCAATTCGGCCGTGGAAATATCCACGCCCATCCCTCCGATCATGATCGGAACCAACTCATGCTTGCCTAAACGCAAGCGGAAATCATCAACTTTTCTTGTCATTATATTCCCTCGGGCAAGGGACTCCTCCTCTTGTTTCCGCCAGCCCGCCATGGGGCGGCATTGGGTATCTTACCCCAAACCCCGTCAGATGACCTTGGAATACCGCGCATGCTCCTGTCGGGTGCGCAAGTACTTGTCAAAGACCATGCAGATATTGCGGATCAGCATGCGTCCCTTGGGCGTGACACTGACATGCCCCGCAGACATGGTCAACAGACCTTCCCGCTCATACTCCCGGAGCTCGGCCTGCTCCACCGCGAAATACTGGTCGAAGTCGATTTTGAATTCCTTGCCGAATGCCACCTTGTCGATTTCAAAGTGGCACATCAACGCCTGGATGATTTCGCGACGGATCTGGTCGTCCTCGTTCAACTCCATCCCGCGCATGATCGGCAGGGTATTGTTGTCGAGTGCGGCATAGTACGGCTCCAGTTCGCGGAAATTCTGGCTGTAAGTCGGCCCGACCTTGCCAATCGAACTGACCCCCACAGCCACCAGATCGCAATCGGAATGGGTCGAATAGCCTTGAAAATTGCGGTGCAGGCGGCCTTCGCGCTGCGCGATAGCCAGTTCGTCATCCGGCTTGGCAAAATGGTCCATGCCGATGTACACATAGCCTGCGTCAGTCAGTGTATTCACGGCCAGTTTCAGAATATCCAGCTTGGTCTGCGGTGCAGGCAGATCTTCTTCATGGATGCGGCGCTGCGGCTTGAATAGCGTCGGCATGTGCGCGTAGTTGTAGATCGACAAGCGATCCACGCCAGCCGCGATCACCTTGTCCAGTGTCGCCTTGAACCCTTGCAGGTTCTGTTTTGGCAGTCCGTAGATCAGGTCAATGCTCACCGATTTGAAACCGTTCGCACGCGCCGCTTTGATGACCTGAAGCGTTTCCGCCTCGCTCTGGATGCGGTTCACTGCCTTCTGCACAGCCTCGTCAAAATCCTGCACGCCGATGCTGATGCGGTTGAAGCCCAGTTGCCCCAATAGTGCCACCGTTTCATCGCTCACCTTGCGCGGGTCGATTTCGATGGAATACTCACCATCTTCCACCAACTGAAAATTCTTGCGGATCGCCCCCATCAACTGACGCAACTCGTCATTGCTGAGAAAGGTCGGCGTGCCGCCGCCGAAGTGCAGTTGCTCCACACGGCGGTTGCTGCCCAGCAAGGCGGCCTGCATTTCCAGCTCCTTGGTGACGTAGCGCACATATTCTGCAGACTTGCTGAAATCCTTGGTGATCACCTTGTTGCAGGCGCAATAGAAGCACAGGGTATTGCAGAACGGGATATGCACATACAGCGACAGAGGTGTCTGCGCCGGACTCACGGCGCGCCGGGACAGCCAGGCGCTATAAGCCTGTGCATTGAGCGCATCCGTAAACCGGTCAGCGGTCGGGTAAGAGGTGTAGCGCGGGCCATTCTTGTCGAGGCGCCGGATCAGCTCCAGGTCAACTTCCAGGCTGCCCGCAGCATATGCTCTATTTTCACTCATGATGATTTCGCCCAATTGAGCCGGCCGTGCCCGGCCGGAAAATCTGGAGCGGGTGATGGGAATCGAACCCACGTCTAAAGCTTGGGAAGCTTTCGTTCTACCATTGAACTACACCCGCATGTAAAATGTGCGCCCATTCTAACATGAGCTGAAGCAAACATGATTTCCGTCTACATCAACGGGACATCGCAAGCATTCGAACAGGTCAGCACCGTAGCCGATCTGGTTGCCGCATTGAACCTTGGCGGCAAACGCATCGCCATCGAATGCAACGGCGAGATTGTACCGCGCAGCACCTTCGCGCAACACCCGTTGCACGAAGGTGACCGGATCGAAATCGTGGTTGCCGTCGGCGGCGGCTGACCGCCCATCACCTGAAAGCACTCACCATGAGCAATGACGCACTGATACTTGCCGGCAAATCCTATTCCTCACGCTTGCTGGTCGGCACCGGAAAATACAAGGACTTCACCGAGACCCGTGCCGCACTGGATGCCAGCGGCGCGGAAATCGTGACGGTGGCGATCCGCCGCACCAATATTGGCCAGAACGCCAACGAGCCCAGTCTGCTCGATGCGGTGCCGGCGTCGAAATTCACCTACTTGCCCAACACCGCCGGCTGCTACACAGCAGACGATGCCGTGCGCACCCTGCGCCTGGCGCGCGAACTGCTGGATGGGCATTCACTGGTAAAACTGGAAGTGTTGGGCGACCCGCAATCGTTGTACCCCAACGTCATCGAGACCATTGCTGCCGCAAAGACACTGGTGTCCGATGGCTTCCAGGTGATGGTGTACACCTCGGACGACCCCATCGTCGCCAAACAGCTCGAAGACATCGGCTGCGTTGCCATCATGCCGCTGGCCTCGCTGATCGGCTCTGGCATGGGCATCCTGAACCCGTGGAACCTGCAACTGATCATGGAACGCGTCAATGTGCCGGTGATCGTCGATGCCGGCGTAGGCACCGCCTCCGACGCCGCGATTGCGATGGAACTGGGCTGCGACGGCGTGCTGATGAATACGGCGATTGCCGCCGCGCAGAATCCGGTGCTGATGGCCTCAGCCATGAAAAAGGGCGTGGAAGCCGGACGCGAAGCTTACCTGGCGGGCCGCATGCCGAAGAAACTGTATAGCGCCAGCCCCAGTTCGCCGACAGCAGGCATCATCGCTTCGGCGCGCAGCTAGGCTATGCCCGTTCATGCCGAGCATGTCGCGGCATGAACGAAAGTCATCCTTAAACAATGTTCACTCCTTAGGCAAGCTTGGGGCGAACGATTAGACAAATTTTATGGCCGACACCAACGAATCAAGCGCCCCGACCGACCACCACAACGAAGTCGCGGCAGAAGCTCACGTAAATGAAGAGAACTCCAGGCCCGGCGGACACCGACACATCCGCAGCTTCGTGTTGCGCCAAGGACATCTCTCCGTGGCTCAAAAACGCGCAGTGGACGCATTGATGCCGCGCTATGGCATCCCTTACCAGCCCGGGCAACTCGCTCTCGACAGCGCATTCGGGCGCAATGCCCCCAAAATCCTTGAAATCGGTTTCGGCATGGGCGGCGCCACCGCGGAAATTGCCCAGGCACATCCGGAGACCGACTACCTCGCGCTGGAAGTGCACACCCCCGGCGTGGGCAACCTGCTCAAATTGATTGATGAGCAAGCATTGAACAATATCCGCATCATCCAGCACGACGCCGTGGAAGTGCTGCGCGACATGATTGCCGATGGCTCACTGGATGGCGTGCATATCTTTTTCCCCGACCCGTGGCACAAGGCACGCCACAACAAGCGCCGCCTGATTCAAGGGCCATTCATCGCCAAGTTAGTGCAGAAACTGAAACCAGGCGGATATATCCATGCCGCTACCGACTGGCAGGACTACGCAGAACAAATGCTCGCAGTACTCTCCGCAGAACCGCAACTGCAGAACACCGCAGCAGACTACGCGCCGCGCCCAGCCTACCGTCCGCTCACCAAATTCGAGCAACGCGGAATAAAGCTCGGGCATGGCGTGTGGGATTTGGTGTTTAAACGGTGCGGCGCTGGAAAGTAGCGCCCTGCCCGCAATCGCAGCTACCGCTTACGCAGGTAGATCTCCATCTGGCTACCTTTGTTAAGCAGTTTTGCCAGGATATTCAGCAATTCGGTAACCAGCTTGATTGTGCGATACAGGATAAAGGGCAGCTCGCCTTGCTCGTAAAATCTGACGGAAGAGGTGGAAACCTTCACCACATCAAAGCCAGTTTTTGCTGCTAATACCTTGAAGGTTGCGGGCGAAAAAAAACTGATATGCCCGCCATGCAATTTCAAGTTAAAGAAGTCCCACTTGTTCTGGCGCACGTGCCGCGTCCAGCTATCGGTATTCCCCGTGCCGATGAGCAGCAAACCATTCGGCTTCAATATACGCGCGCATTCCTGCAGCAAGCCAATCGGATCAGGAAGATGCTCGGCAACCTCATACAGAGTGATAGCATCAAATGTGCCGTCCGCAAATCCGACCTCATGCAAATAACCCAGATGGAGCTTCAGGCCTCTTTTTACTCCATCCTCAATGGCTTTGGGAGAGGGGTCGACACCTTCGGCCTGCAGCCCCAGCTTGTTTGCAATAGAAACAAATGAGCCATTAGAACTGCCAACATCCAGGATGTTGATATCCGAATATTTTTTTGCAAGCAGCTTGGAAATGTTCTGAATATCCTCGCTCCTGCGTTTGGTTAACCGTGCCAGTTCCTTCCCTGACGGCCAGCCAACTTCGGATGAGCTCCATGCGCCTTTCGCCTGGTCGTAATATTCCCTGCTGCATGACGTCACCAATTGCCCACAGGCGCTGCACTCAAGCAGCACACCTTCGGCAACGTCAATATCGGTAGGACGCAACTCTGAATTACAACCATTGGGACAGTGATCGAATAATTTTTGCATAAACTGAAACTTGAACAGATGAACCCTCTTGACCGAATGAGTATTGCAAGTTTGACCTGCCCAGTCAATCATTGCTCCAGCCGGCCATGCTGTGTACATGCACTCCACACCCGACGCCCGGCTTATTCAGCCTGACCAACCATGAATATTTGCAAAAGATCGTTCAGGAAGCGTCGCCCAAGAGCTGTTGGCGCAATACGACCGGCTTCTCGCACCAGCAACCCGCGCTGCTCGGCCCCTTCCAGTTCGCGCCGGATCAGCAATAACGGCAAGCTGGTGCACTCCCGAAAGAGTGCTTCATCAAAGCCGTCGTTCAGGCGCAAAGCATTCATCATGAACTCGAAGGCGAGATCATTTTTGTCGAGCAGCTGTTCGTTCTGTATTTGCCCCCCCTGTGCAACGCTTTCCATATAGCTCTGCGGCTGTTTGAGACGCGCTTGACGGATAACCTTGTCGTGGAAACTTAGCTTGCTGTGCGCACCAGCACCGATACCAAGGTAATCGCCGAATTGCCAGTAATTCAGGTTGTGGCGCGAGTATTTTTTCGGCTGTGCAAATGCCGAAGTCTCGTAATGCTGGTAGCCGTGCTGCGCCAGCAAATCTTCGACGCGCTGCTGCATCTCGCTGCTGGTATCGTCATCAGGCACCAGCGGCGGCTGGTGCGCAAAGAGTGTGTTGGGCTCCAGCGTGAGGTGGTAGCAAGAGAGATGCTGCGGCCTGAACGACAGCGCACTATGCACATCCTGCACAGCTTGCTCTACGATCTGTTGCGGCAAGGCGTACATCAGGTCGAGGTTGATGTTATCGAAATGCTGTTGCGCAATCTCGATAGCATGCCGCGCTTCATCCGCCGTATGAATGCGTCCCAATGCATGCAAGTGTGCATCATTAAAACTCTGGATACCGAGCGACAAACGGTTTACGCCCGCGTCGCGGAACGCCGCGAATTTATTTGTCTCGACGGTACCAGGATTTGCCTCCAGCGTGATCTCGGCCTCATGCACCAATGGCAGGCGCATGCGCACTTCTGTGAGCAATCGCGCCAGCGCAGCCCCCGACAACAAGCTTGGCGTTCCACCGCCGATGAAGATCGAATACACCTTGCGCCCCCATACCAAGGGCAATGCGGACTCCAGATCGCGCAGCAGCGCATCGACGTATGCCGCCTCAGGCAAACCTCCGCGCGCTTCATGCGAATTAAAATCGCAGTAGGGACATTTGCGCACGCACCAGGGAATATGGATGTAGAGTGACAGTGGCGGCAATGCCTGAAAATTCAGGGGCTGAGACTTGAGGCCGAAGGGTTGCAGGATTTGCGTACTCACTGCATCAGTACTTGAGCTTCAGCTTTTCCAGCAGCACCTTCAACGCCAAAGCCCGGTGACTGATCTGCGCCTTTTCGTCGTGCGACAGTTCCGCTGCAGTCTTGCCGTATTGCGGCAACCAGAACATCGGGTCATAGCCGAAACCACCATCGCCGCGTTCTTCGTGGAAGATTTCTCCATGCCATTCACCCTCGGCAATCAACGGTTGCGGATCATCGGCATGGCGCACCAGCACCAGCACGCAATAATAGTGCGCATTGCGGTTCGCGACACCCTGCATTTCGCGCAAGAGTTTTTCATTGTTACGCACATCCGACTTCGGATTGTCGCCCGCATAGCGTGCCGAGATCACCCCTGGCGCGCCGCCCAGTGCTTCGACGCAAATGCCGGAATCATCGGCTAACGCTGGCAAACCGCTCTCGCGGCTGACATGGCGCGCTTTGGCCAGCGCATTCTCGACGAATGTGCAATGCGGCTCTTCTGCCTCACTGATGCCGAGTTGTGCCTGGGTCAGCACCTCGATGCCGAGCGGTGCCAGCATGCGCTGGAATTCGCGCAGCTTGCCTTGATTGTTGGAGGCGATGACCAGCTTGTTCATTGCGTCAGCGCTTTGCGCTGCATGTCGCTCAATTGTGCAATCCCGTGCTTGGCCAACTCCAGCAGTGTATCCATCTCCTCGCGCGAGAATGGGTGGCCTTCCGCGGTGCCCTGAACTTCGACAAAGTGACCGCTACCCAGCATCACCACGTTCATATCGGTATCGCAATCGGAGTCTTCGAGGTAATCGAGGTCGAGCACGGGGACGCCCTGATAGATGCCAACCGAGATCGCGGCCACGGAATCGCGCAATGGACTCTCCTTTATCAGGCCCCTTTTCGTTAGCGCGCTGACCGCATCATGCAACGCGACATACGCCCCGGTAATGCTGGCGGTACGCGTGCCACCGTCAGCCTGGATCACATCACAGTCCAGCGTGATGGTACGTTCGCCCAGTTTGGCAAGATCAACCACGGCGCGCAGGCTGCGCCCAATCAGGCGCTGGATCTCCTGAGTGCGCCCGGATTGCTTACCCTTTGCGGCTTCGCGCTGCATACGCTCGCCAGTGGAGCGTGGCAACATGCCGTATTCGGCAGTCACCCACCCCTCGCCGCTCCCCTTCTTGTGCGGCGGCACACGCTCTTCCACACTGGCGGTACAGATCACCTTGGTGTCGCCGCATTCAATCAGTACAGAGCCTTCGGCATGCTTGGTGTAATGACGGGTAATACGGATGGTGCGCAGATGGTTGGCTTGTCGCTGGCTGGGACGCATGATAAAAATTCCGGTGAATTGAAACGGTACGCATTATAGCGTGCAGCGAAAACGCGGGCTTACTCACGAAAAATGCGGTATTGGCAAATTGCTATCGCGAGCACGCTCGCTCATTACGCTTAACGGTAATCCAGTACCATGCACATTGGGCGTTCTGCCTGGTGCTCCTCCCCATCACCGTACCTTACCGCCACCACCGTAGTATTGTCGGCGCGCGCTTGCTCGCGCATTACCGCAAGATCTACCATCCTGCCCACAGCTTGCGGCAGGGCGCCAGAAAATGCGCCTTGCGCAATTTCCTCATCGGACAATGGCCCCCACAGGCCGTCGCTGCACAGCAGCAGGACATCCCCCTCATGCACCGCCATTGGCTGGGAGGTCTCGACAAACAGCATGTCTTCGATACCGCCAAGACAATTGGTAATTTTGTTGCGATCCGGATGGGTTTTCATTTCGTCCACTGTAATCACACCCCAGTCCGCCCATTGCTGAACCACAGAATGATCATGCGTAACCGAAAGTACATGGCGATCGCGCAACAAATAAAAACGCGAGTCCCCAGCATGCGCCCACCATACTTCACCATTTTGCACCAGCGCCGCAACACAGGTCGTACCCGGATTACCCCCCAGCTGATTATCATGTGCATAGCGCAGAATCGCCTGGTGGCCGTATTTGATATTTTCGCTCAGGAAAACCACGGGATCCGGCACGCGCGGCGTTGCCACCTGGGCAAATGCCTGCATCATGGTGTGAATCGCAATCTGGGCGGCCACTTCACCATGCAGGTGCCCACCCATCCCATCCGCCAGCACCAGCAGCAGGGCTTCGTTGCTATAGGCGTAGGCCACGCGATCCTGATTGTATTTGCGCCCGCCGATCTGGCTGGTCTGGTAAACCGAAAATTTCATTTTTTCCTTGCTGCCGCTGAATCCCTGAATAAACGTCCAGCCATCGTAATCCATTCAGACCGTAAATCAGAAACTTTCATGACATATTCTTAACTTGGCATGGACAGGCTGCACCTCGCCAGGTTCCCCTGCCTTGCTTTTCGTTTCTTCGCGGAATCTGCTTGCCCAAGACCCCTTATGCTAGAATCTTGCGCCGCATTGCCAGTATCCCCCGGGACATGCACTGCCCGCAAGCTGGAATCCCTTTCGATTTTATGGATGTACGCTGAAATGAATAACCTGTTGGCACGCATGCCCAGAAAATGCTGGGCTTATCTCGCGCTCTCGATCTGGGCCGGATTTAGCTTCATGTTGCTGCATAAAACCGTCTACGGCATTGAGGAAAGCGCCGCGCGCTCCCTGTTGCTGGTGTGGTCGGTAGCTGACGCTGTCATCAGCCCTGTCGTTACGATGGGCGTCCCCGATTTCCGCACCATCTTCCTGGCCCCGATCGGTTTGCTGTGGACCGGCAGCGTGCTGGCCGCCAAGATGGCCACTATGCTGATCCTGGCCGTCGGCATCTGGGCCGTGCATCGCTGGCGCCAGCACCATGGCGACGATGAGGGCGCCCTGCTCGCCTCCGGCCTGCTGTTGCTGGCCCCGTTGACTCAGAGCCAGATTGATACAATTTCGGTCGCAGCCTACCTGCTGTTTGCTTTCAGCCTGACTGCCTGGTCTGACCACCTCTATCGCAACTCGCCACGCGCATTCGGCGGGATGTATTTTGCGCAAATGTTTTTGAGCCTGGTCAGCGTGTCCTTCCACCCGGTAGGCCTGGCCCTGCCCTTAGCCCTGTTCTGGGGTTGGTATAAAAATCCACTTGATGTAAAGCAGCAAAAATATTTCTATACAGGCATCGGTAGTGCGGTCTTCATTGCCCTGATCCTGACCTCGGGGTGGGAGCATGTAAACTGGTTCACGAACCCGATCCGCGGCCTGTCCACATTGTTCACTTCAGAGATGGTCGATAACGGGCTGGGAGCCTTCCGCTGGATCACTGGCGGTAGCCTGTTCGCAATCCTGTTGCTGGTCGTCTGGAAACAGGCCCGGGCCATGTGGGCCGACCTGTTCGGCCGGACGCTGCTGGTCGCCCTTGCAATCGGACTGTTTGTCGGAGATGAGATATTCGGCTTTGTGGCTGTGCTGACCTGCTTGTACTGGGGCATTCCCCTCCTGCTACGCAAACCCGAAGGCAACAGCAGTTTCGCACAGCAACGCGGCCTGGTGTTGGCGCTGACTTTCATCCTCTCGACAACTTTCATGGTCTTCGACAAATTCCGCTATCAGGATGTCGTTGCCAAAACGCTCTCTGCGCGCGACGAACTGATCAAGACGCTGGCTGAAGACAGCGGACTGTTCTTCGAAGACGAGCCCAATACACCCAAGAAAATGATCCGCATTGCTAGCCAGTGGCCTGGATTGACCATGCTGGCGTGTCGCTGCGATGCACTGCCGCTGCCACCTGAGGCCAAGGATGGCGATGCTTTGCTCGCCATGCTAAAAACCATCAATTTTCTGATATTTGACCCACATGACCTGGCTAATCGTCCGCTCACGCGCAACTTGTCCACGATCGACTCGACGAAAGTCGAGACAGTAACCGTGCAAGCAGGTGGCGCTATTTTCAAGATCAAGACGACGCCAGTAATTCCAGCCCCACAAGCACCCGCTGAGGCGCTACCTGCGGCGGAAAACTGAGGTGCAGCATGGTTGAAATCCTGATTTTTTCGATCGCCGGCTTGGGCGCATTGTTTATTTCTGGCTATGCCGTGCATATGTTTGTTGGCGGACTCGTCAGCATCGAAACTGAACACAAGCTGATTGTCGTTGTGTGCGGTGCGGTGCTGTGCGCCATGGCATATATGGCTTGGGATGTAGTACAGCGCCGCAAAAACGGAAGATGAATATCCATTTTCATTTGTTGCGCGCATTACAAGATTCAGCTAGACTGCGTCGCTGAGTCAAGAAGTATTGCGTGATTCATCATTAACTATTAGGGGAGGGTATACCATGCCAGCAGAACTGTTAGTTCCAGTCGTGATTTTCTTCGTTTTCGGTGCAGGCGTTGCGATCGCTCTTGGCGGTATCGGCATTGACCGCGTAAACGAAGGCAAATAATAATAAATCTGCATCAAACGAGATTTAAAGATACCCCAGAGACGATTTTCGCTCTGGGGTATTTCTTAAGTACTTTCGCATCAACCTGATCCTGCATTATCTGGATCGCAGTTATCCCCAAGGCGTATGGACAGCAATAACACCCTGCATAGCTATCTGCTGAAGTATCTGGTGCTTTCCGCACTATCATTCCTGATCGGCACGTTACACGGCATGTTGCAGGTAATGCCCCCGATCCGGGCGTGGCTAGACTCGATCGGCAGTCCTTACGGCGGCCCGGGGCACATGATTGACCCACTGGCAC
This sequence comes from Pseudomonadota bacterium, assembly GCA_021848465.1. Taxonomy (GTDB): domain Bacteria; phylum Pseudomonadota; class Gammaproteobacteria; order Burkholderiales; family Gallionellaceae; genus JAJZUP01. The sequence continues at coordinate 611,323 of JAJZUP010000001.1, read as the reverse complement.
ATGCGCACATGAACCTCGTTGGCGGCGTGGTTTTGCTCGCGATGTGTGTCACGTTCTACCTGCTGCCCGTCTTCACCGGCCGAGCCATCTATTCGATGAAGCTCGTCAAGCACACCTTGTTGTGGGTAACCGTTGGTGTGTACAGTTTCTACATCATTCAGATCATCTTCGGCATCTGGGAGGGGCAACTGCTGCTGGAGTCGCGTGACTATTCCGACATACAGCATGTCTATGGCATGGTAATGGCTGTATCTGGAACCACCATGGCGGTCGGCTTTTGCACCTTCTTTGCGAATGTGCTGTTAAGCGTAGTGGTAAAATCGAAATAGCGCTCCCTGAATCTGGGAGCAGCAGTTCACTCACCAACCGCGAGTTTCATCGGAAACAGCAAGGTTGTTTGATCTGTTGATGCCTCTACCAGCTGAACCTGCAAGGTTGCCTCTGCGCCTGCCCCCAGATCAACGGCTCGCCGGTAAACTCCGATCAAACCATCCTGAATGCCCTGCACCCATGGCATTGCGTCGCTAGCGCGCATCTGCACTTTCAGATCGGAAACCGGCCTGCCACGAGGTCCAGTCACAATGACTACGATTTCTGACATGCCGGCAATCGGTGGATTCGGATGAGTTTCAATCCGCACATCCATCGTTTTCCAATGTTGCGCAGGAATATGAATCTCGCCCGGATTTCCTCCACAGCCGGCCAGACTCATCGCTAGCACTGCCAATACCACCCATTTTTTCATCGTACCGCCCTTCGCCTCAGTCTTTGTGCTCTTTCGATTCTTCAGGTCCGGCAGATTCCTCATCTGCTTGTTTGGAATGTTTTGCTCCGTAGACATTGACCATGTAGTAAATAAAGGCAGCAGCCGCACTGATATACACCAGCGAACCCAAAAATCCGGGATCCTTCACCCATTCATGCCAGTCGACCTCCACGCCCGGCCGCAAGCCCCAGAATGGGAAGCTGAGGCCCACCCCCACCAGCAGCACACTAACAACCACCGCCATGAACCAGTATGGGACCTTGCGCTGGGATTCCGGTATTTTCTCTACCAACTCCCAATCCTCCATGCCGCGCTTTTCCAAACGCTCTTCATCTGAGGCATAGCCAAAATGGTCTTTGCGCAGTTCACCCCATTTTGTTTCTTCTTTGGATAGATCGTATTGTTTATCTTTCACGTCCATTGCAGCTCTCCTCACTCAGCAAAATGTTGCATCCTGAAATGCCCGATCCAACCGTCAGCGGATTTCACCGTGACCATAAAAGGATGAAATCCGTGCCGCATTGCTGGTGACATTGTAAGGTACACTGAGGCTCGCCCGACTGTTTCCAAGTGAATTTGCCCAGTGCTAAGCACATATTCACCCGGTTGCAGCCCCTCTACCGTGATTCCCAGTTCGGTCGGACGATATCGCTTGCTCGCAACCTCGATGCGGTAATCTCGCGCAGACTGGTTCTGCGCAGTTGTCACATAGCCGACCGATAAGTGATATGGCTCGTATGACCATATCCCCCACCCCAGCAGTAGCAAGCCCAGCAGTCCAAATGCTAGCGCCCAGCGTGAGCGAGCCACAAGTGAAACTGAATTATCGCGCAATTCTTTGGTGCGCGAGCGAGCTGTTTGACCCAATTCAAATTTGAGCAAGCCGGATTTGCCGCGCTTTGCTTGCAGGGTGCGACAGGCATCAATACAGTCGCCGCAATTTATACAGCTGTCGTATACCTCGGTTTTGCGCGGATCGAGATCTATGAAACAAGTCGTCACGCAGTAATTGCATTTCTCACACTCGCCGGATCGACTGCTGTCATATGCCACATGTAGTGTTTCCTTAGTTTTGAACGAATGCTGCCAAACCTTGTACACGCATGCAAAACGACACCAGAAATGCCTGAGCACGGAAAAATCCAGGAAAATAATGACCACCCAGACGGTATAAATCCAGTGCAGCGAGCCCGCTAACCTAGCATCGTCCCGGAAAGTGATAAACGACCAGATAACGTCAGGGGGATAGAAATAGAGCAAAGGCAGCAATGCGAACAACATTGAGGCGCCTAGTAATGATAACCCCAGCAATATCCAATTCAAGGCTTTGTTCTTGGCCGCGGCCACCTTGGGCGCCTCGCCATCCAGACTGACCTCAGCACGCTTCCCGAGCAATTTATGTGTCATGTGGTTGGCCCATTCAGCCATGGTGTTTTGCGGGCATGCCCAGCCGCAAAATACGGTTCCTGCCAATGAGTACAGGGCCACCAGCAGGGTTAGTACGGTAATCCACAATCCCGAGATCAGGAAAAAATCGGCAAACCAGATTTGATGGTCCAGTACGACAAGTGCACCATTTACCGGATCAATGCGGAACAGTCCCATCACCGGTATCAGTACCAGCAGGATCAATATCGCTATCTGGACAATGCGGCGCTTTCGGTGCAGGGACATCCCCCTTTTCTCCGGCCCCAGCCTAACTACCTTTACCGGAATTTCGGATAATGATTTCTTGCTTTTGGAAGACATGTCGCGCCTTAATGCTGTGGTGTTTTCCCGGCAATCTCGCGGTCAAGCGGCGAGAGTGTTTGGAGTTTAGCTCGGTAAACCGCTGCCTGCATTTCATTACCTTGAGCCTGTTCTAGTTTCCACAGAGCGCGCAGAGCACCTACTGACTCCGGGTACACCTGCAATATTCGCTGCAATGCTTCTCGTTCGCTCAAACCATGCTGCAGAGCCTGGTTCAGCGACATCAGCATATTGTCTGCGAGCGCATTCGCTATCCAGCGGTCTCGTGGATTTGCCTGGTAAGCAAGCCAGATCAATTTACCGGATTTACCTGCATCCCCCTCCATGGCTGAGACCCAGGAGCGTGCTGTCAATTCTGTCGCGATATAGGCTCGCCCAAACTCACGTGCTTGCTCAGCTGGAATGGCGAACAGCTTTATCGCCTCTTCAGGAGTCGGGTGACGCTGCAACATCCAGACCATCATGGTCGCCAAGTCGACGCTGCCGTTGTAACGTGCACGTGGCAATTGGTATTCGACATATGGCACCCATTCATCCTGCATCTTGCCCGAGCTCGCGGCAATTGGCCCCCAATAACGCCCCGCCCATGTCCATACGCCCTCGTTTCCGGTCGCCTGGCCCTGATCTTCTGAAGGCACATTGTGTATACCTTCCAGCAGAGCATTAGCCCCCCGGAATTTTCCCTGCGGCCCGACTAACGCGAGGTGCATTCCATCCATGAATACTTGCGCATCAGGAAAAACATGCTGAAACGTTCGCAACACCACCTCCATTGAGTGGGTATCGAACTGATTCAGCGCTACCCACTGTACAAAGATGCCATCCGTATTCAGATGGTTTTTTGCACGTTGGAATTGTTGCAGTGAGAGTAGCGAACCCATTCCCGCGATATCCGGATGAAACAGATCACCGATGATTACATCGTATTTCTTGTCAGTCGCGTTGAGAAAATGTCGGGCATCATCCCGGAATACTTGCGAATTTTTCAGCACACCTGCATTAACCTGTTCAAACCAGGTCTGGGCGGCATTTATCGAACCTTGCGAAAGCTCTACTGCAGTTCGTTGCAAATTAGGGAATGGCAGGGAACCTGCCATTGAGACGCCGGTTCCCAGCCCGAGAAAGAGCACGCTGTGCGGATTGCCATGCAGGAGCAGTGGCAGTCTTGCCTGATCCATCTGAATTGCCACTGCAGCAGGGTCGGTTGAAGCGTCCATGCGTTGCAGATCGCTAAGCAAGATGCGCTGACCATCTTGCTGTTCCACAACGTGCGTCAACGCAATCGCATCTTCATACAGGTTCAGGTCGCGACTACCTGCTTCCATTTTCGGAAGCAGGTCATGCACTGGCGGCATGCGATGCAGCGGCCAAGCAAGCAGGATCAGCACCAGCATTGCCGGCCATTTCCAGCGCGATGTCTCGGTGCTGAATGCCAGAGCCGCGATAATGAGCCCACTTATCAGGACTGTCCCGATACTCCCGACGGCAGGAATCAGTACCAGGCTAGCAGCGAGTGCGCCGATTACTCCGCCAAAACAATTAACGCCATACAGCCATATGCCACCATTTTCATTGGCAGAGTATTTTTTATTCAGGAACGGCAGCCACACACCCAGTACCATAGTTACCGGCAGTGTCAGCATAACCAGTAGCATGACTTGAACGCCTAGAGCGCCAGCTAGAGATTGAAATTGATGTTGCTCAATCCAGGCCGAGACTGTTGGTAGCGCCCAGACACTCCCCATCACGGCAAGGCCTGCAACAACCGGAAGGAAGCGTATCAGCAATTGCGGAATTTGGCGGGCCAACAGGCTTCCTGCAGCGATTCCCATGAGGAATACCGCAAGGATAACCGCAAGCACATACTCCGTGCGCAGCATAACCATTCCGTACAGGCGTATCCAGCCGATTTCGAGCATGATACTTCCCGCACCTATGCCCGCATACATCAACAATATTGCTTGTGACGGGCGATCCGCAGGCTTGTTCCTCGCTTCAGATTTACCCAGGCGCATTGCCAACATCATTGCTACGCCGCCAACAATCAAGCCCATAAACGCAAGCAGCCGGACTGAATTGCTCCAACCCAGAGCCGTCAACCCCCAGAGTGGAAATAGTGCGCCCAGCACCCCGCCCAATGTGTTGACCCCGTATACCTGTGCCAATGTATGTGGAGCCCGTTCGGTTGTCCGCAATACCATCGCAAAGCCCGCCCCCATAATTCCGGCTGGCAGCGCCAGAAGCATCAGGCTGGTCAACCCCTGTGCAACGTACCACGCAAGCAAGCCCATTTCACTCGCGAAAATGGCTTGCCAATTTGCAAATTGCTGCAGCAGGCTTGGCAAAAGCAAAGCGTAAAGTGCAATGGCAATTTCCAGCAGACCAAATATTTTCAAGGGGCTCTCAACACGCTTTGCCCACCTTGCTCCCAGCAGGCTGCCCGCTCCCAATCCCAACATGAATGCTGTAACTGCCAGCACCACGCCAAATATACTGACGCCGAACTGCATGCTCATCATGCGCGACCAGAGAACCTCGTAGGCAATGCCTAGCCCGCCTGAAATGAAGTATAGAAATAAAATAGGCCAGCTTGGATAAGCTGACCGGAATTCCTGATGTTCTTTTGTTACAGGTGTCATTGGCGATGTCACTTGACGGCCCCGATACAGGTCACCGGTATGAAAGAAGACAACGGCGTTTGCTTTTAGAAGGGGTAATACCAGACGAGACCTACAATTGCGTGAGCAATTGCCAAGGTAACACTAAGTGCGGCAAACACCATATGTGTGACAAATACTGGTTTTCCATAAACCCCCAGAGCCAAGCCCAAGCCCCCGGTTATTAATACCAGCACCAGCAAAGCAACCCCCATAATGAACATAACTACTTGCTTGTCTTTATCCGTTATGGATTTTGCGTGCTCGTTTTCCTGGTGCTGTTTGTTGAACTCTTGCAGAATTTGCGCGCTTTCTGCGCCCTGATTTTGCACTTCCGCTCTGGCTGGCAGTGCACCAAATGCAAACATCAATGCGCACGCAAGCGTAAATTGCGCAAACATTTTCCGGCTTATGGCAAAAATTGGCTGGTACATATTTGAGTTATCCTAGTCGAGCTTTTATTTCTTATTTTCATTCTGCTCTGGTTTTCGCATTGCACTGCGCCACGCCAGAATGACCATTAATATAAATGGGGCAAATACTCCCATCATCAGAAAAATGAAGATATACCAAGGAGTAGAAATGGTTACGTGTGCAAACCTGTAGCTATCAACCGCAGCCTGGGCAGTCGAGCTTGCGCATAACAAAATCGCCAATATATTCTTTAGCCAGCATGTTTTCATATTGAGCCGCTCCTGTTATTTTTTTATGTCCGCCGCGCATCGAAAACCATAAAAATCCGATGCAAAGTTCGGCCAAGAATAATCCCTGTGATATGTTGCTGTCGAAAACGGATCGCTTTTCCATGAGCCGCCACGAAGCACCTTATAGCGCTTATCGACCACAACCTGATCTGAGAGCTTCATTGCGCGATCTTGCTCGCTTTGCACCAGAGACATTTTGCCCTGAAACTGTTCCGGCTTTGCATCTGTTTCTGGGTAGGGCAAGAAATCGTCCTCTACCCACTGATCGACATTGCCCGCCATATCATAAACCCCATATGGGCTGAGTCCGTTGCTGTAGGTAGTTACATCTGTTGCCGAGCCGACGTTATAGTAAGTGTTCAAACGCGCAGGGTCCATTTTGTCTCCCCATGGCCACCTGCGGCCATCAGTTCCGCGTGCCGCCTTTTCCCACTCTGCTTCGGTTGGCAATCTTTTTCCGGCCCATTTGGCATACGCTTGTGCATCGTACCAGTTCACAAGCGTGACAGGATTAAGGAGTTCGGCTCGCGCAATTTTCCCGTCTTTCCAGCTTGAGGGGGGGCGATGCCCAGTCGCCGCAACAAATCGCGCGTATTGCGCATTGGTTACCAAATACTTGTCTATCTTGTATCTCGAGAGATTCACTGCGTGTTGAGGGTGAGAAGCCTCATCGGCATTTTTCGCATTGGTACCCATCAGGAATTTACCTGCAGGTATTTCAACCATTGCATCAAGCTCTAGCCATTTTTCTTTTGGCAGTAATGCTTCAGCTTCCTGAATTGTGTAGCCCTTTGCACTGCCAAGATTTTTTTCATTCTCTTCATGCAGAGCAATGTCCTCTCCCGCAGCACGAATTCTGGAGGACTCTTCTTTCAGGTTATACGTTGCCAGCGAACGCATTTCCCCCATGCGTAATGAGCCCAGTCCAACCACATGCAGACTTCCACCAACGACTACCAAAGCTATACAGGTAACAATTGTTGCTCCGAGGTATTTCTTCCTTCTTTGCAGCTCCGCAGAATCTTGCTGAACGGCGCGCTTTCTTGCATTCAGCATTACGTTTCCTTTTTCTTGAGTGCTGTTTCGGACACCGAATTCATCATATTAGAGCGACCGTAAATATTTTTGATAATCACTTCGCCCAGTATACCGCCTATACCCGCCGACTCCATTGCGAGAACGACATAAAACCCCCACCATCCCAGTGGATTGAGGTTTGCCCCGTGCGGAACACCGGTTATATAAACTATTTCGGCATAACTAATGCAGCGCACAATCAAGGGAGGGAAATAACTGAGCCACTTTGCTCCCCTACCGAATATCCATGCCACCAACAAGCCGATCCCGAATGGCAGCAGGAATACGTCTATCATCCATGCAAAACTGAATGTCGATAGTCCGTAGAATATTTCAATTTTAACGCCTAGAAGCTTGTCACCGAGGTAGTTCAAAATTACGCCTACCACCAGCGCCAAAATTCCTGAAAGAAGTTTTTGATTCTTCATGGCGCATCCTTGCCAGTCAGTTTTTCGTATTCATTCTTTTTGGTTTGCTCAAGGTACCATTCTTTTACTTTCAGACTGGCCAAATAATTTGCCAGCAGCTTTCTGTCACTTTCAGGCATAGATGCGAATGACGGCATCTGATATTTTTTCTTGAGCCGTGATGGAATAATCATCTGAGGATTTTGAGCCGACAAATACTGATATAGCCACTCTTCCGTTTTTAGCGAGCCAATGCCGTCCAGAATTGGAGCCGGTACTGATTGCATCACGTCTTTCAGAGTCCATAATGAGTGGCACGATCTGCAGTTGTATTCCCGATAGAGCACCATGGCTTTATCTGCCACCTCTGTTGACGCTGTGCTGTAGTAGGGAATTTCTTCTTCATGTGGCTGTTTGACATGAAGCATTGATTGCGCGATCCCTGCAATCAAGAGCGCTACGATTGCAAACAGGACAAATTTTTCTCCGCTCTTCATGCGCTCTTCTTATTTCTTTCGGCTTCCTGTGCCAAGAAGCGTTCGCGGCTTTCCATTTGCGACTTCATGACTTCGCGGCTTTTTACATACTCTTCCGGATCCATCTTTTCCTTGTCATCTTCGTTGAAGACCACATATTTGATGTCTTCATTGAACTGCTCATTCTTGGCGGCCCAGCGTATCCAGTAGAGCACGGCAGCAATAATCATCGCCCCAATGATCAACCATAGGTAAATTGTCCAACCATCCGGAAGTGATTCGATGTAGCTTGCCATTTCGTTTTCCTATATCTCAAAGTGATTTTTCAAAATAAATATCCGCCCAGCATCTGTACCGCACCTATAAGGATTGCGATTATCAGTCCGCCGATAATCGCGGCGAACATCATTTTCTCCCCAGGTCTGACATCTTTTGTTTGAATCTTGGTTTTTAGTAGCGCTAACACTATTCCAAAAAAAACCAGAATTCCGATCAGAAGAAATACGAATATCCACTCGCTAAATTGCTGGCTGCGCATGCCTTCAATGCTTAGATCCAGCTTTGGTGAAATATCCGGCGGGACGTTGGATAACTGAATGCTGAAAAAGTTTAAAGCGAAACTGTTAATCTTGCACTCCTTTTTTTGCTGAAAATAGATACCCCAGCTCTTGGCTGGGGTATCTATTTCTTCAAGCGATTAGCAACTCATAAGGACGTACACTAATCTTGATGCATTGCCAATGCGGCTTATGCCTTTACACGATCAATGAAGAGGCCATAAGCGATTGGGGCAATAAACACCAGAGCAATAATGCCTGCCAGAACTGCCGGACCATTATCAAATTCTATCATCACTTTCTCCCTAATCTTTATTAAGATTGGGCTGGCCTTTAACGCCAGCCCAGACTTTCTTACTTGTGGTGACGAGGCTGCCAAGACGATGGTGGCAGTCGCTTAATCAAGACCGTAACCATTGTAAAGAAGTAGATCACATAGAAGATATCAACAGTGTAACCCACATCCCACCAAGGCTGAATACGCTCAGTAGTTCCGTCCGCCTTCTTGTTACCTTCAAAGTTCGACAGCACTACCTGATCGCCAACAACAGTGTACTCTTCGAGATTTACGCCCTTAGCCATCAATGCCTCAATCTGTGGCTTGATAATGCGCAAGTCGTTCATGGATACTGGATGGCGATCCAGTTTTTCCTTGTCAACGCCTGCTGAGCCCAATTCCTCGATTTTCTTCATTGCAGCATCATCATCCTGAATAGCCGCTACTTCCGGCATATTCATGGCCTTGACATAGCCCACATACAAAGAAGCCGTAGGACGCTGCCCCCAAAGCGGGAAAGTAATCGCAAAGGCAGTCAACACCGTCAGGAACACCAGCATAACAACTGGAATTGGCATGCGGTTGTTATCCTCGGTGATGGTACCCAAGTCTTCCTTTTCCCAGAGCACTTTATCTGCTTCGTTAGTCGCAGCATCACAAAGTGTGATCAGTGGTTTATCAAAATTCCAAGCCATTTTCTCCCCCTCTTATTTTAGGCTCAACATAAAGTCAATCAGACCGCGAATTTCCGAATTGCTTGCATAGCTCGGAACTTCAGGAGGATTAACGCGCTTACCTTCGCGATACTCATCATACTCAGCCCTCCACTTCGCAAAGTCGATCGCCTGACCAGAAGCATCCTTATCCCCCCACAGATAATCGTAGCGAGGCATAATTGAGTGCGGCTGAACCAAGCGTGGGTTGAAGAAGTGCATCATCATCCACTCTCTGGAGGAGTTGCGCGAGCCCACGTGCAGCAAGTCTGGAGCCTTGCGGTCAGAACCAAATGCTGTTGGAGATTCCCCGTTAAAGTCACCCAGCATTGGTGGAGCACCGAATACCTGCCAGTCTTGCGTTTGTTCTGGCAGCAGTGTGTGACACCACCAGCAACCCTCACGCACGAACATAGTCTTACCCTTACCTGCTTCGGAAATGTCGGAATCCTTGGCAACATGCATTACGTCGTCAGGAGTCCAACCTTTGGTGGCAGTCAGGTTGTCGATATAGCTGACTTGCTGACCATTGTATACACCCTTGCTGATTGCAAACACAGCACCAGCATCCTTCTTGGCGTCAACAATATGACCTTGTTCCACACTAAGCTCTTGGACACCCGCACCCAGCACACGCGGATGCAGAATACCAGAAGGGAACGGCGTCCCCTTCTGATACACGTACACCGTCATAGCTGTTGCCATGGGTTGATTAGTTTTCGGATCAACCGTCAACTCAACACCCAGCGGCTTGTTCCAGCCCTGCAAGAACGGGTCATCCAGATTGAAACCCGTTTCACGACCAGCCGACAACTGCTTCTCCAATGCCATGTCGGTTGCCGACACCTTGGACATATCAGAAGCAGGAAACAGCAGGGTGATACACATTGAACCACCCAGCGCCAAGGCAAAAATCCTTGTTCCGACTTTATACTCTCTAAATCCAGCCATTCTTAATCTCCCTATATTTTTCGACTGTGCAGATTAACGCTCGTAGCTCAATTCGTGAGGCATACGACCCACTGGCACTTCAGTTCCCTTGCGTGCTGTCATCCACATGTTGTACAGCCACAATACGTTACCAACGAAGACCAAGGTACCGCCAATCCAACGAGCGATCATATAGGGGTGCTCAGCAATAACCACGTCGATGTAGGGAACTTCGTAGATCTTACCTGCGCCCTGAATCAGACCGGCAATAGTCATGGATACCCAGTAAATTGTGAAGCCAATCAGCAACAGCCAGAAGTGCATGTTAGCCAGAGTCAGCGAATACAGCTTACGACGCATAATTGTCTGCAGGCCCAGATAGACAGCCGCCCCCTCCAGGAAGGTAGAGAAGCCCAGCAAAGCCAAGTGCGCATGAGCCACAATCCAACCCGTACCATGGATATACCAGTTAATTGCACGTGTCTGCTGGAAACCACCCTGCATATTCAGCGGAATCGCCATCAAGCAGCCAGTAATCGTGAATCGAATTTCAATATTCTCAACAAACATGTACCACTTACCCTTCATGGTCAGCATGATGTTGGACACGAATGCAATCGCAGGAACCAGAATCAGCACGCCCTCAACTGAAGCAAACGACTTCAACCATTCAGGCAGAGGAGCAGACATCAAATGGTGCGCAGCCGGAGTGGAGTAGAACACAACCACCGACCAGAAGTGCAAATGGCCAATACGGTGCGAGTACAGAGGATTGCCGGTCACCTTCGGAACCGTGTAGTACGCGATCGCCGCAGCAACCGGAGTAATCCACAAGCCCAGCACGTTGTGAGCAAACCACCACGTCAAGTAAGCCTCTGTCAAACCAGACAAATGGAAAAACTCAGGGGAGTTACCCACCAAGAACACAATAATCACCATGAACAACGAGGCGATAAAGAACCAGTTGGTTGTATAAATACCTTGCGTTTTACGATTCAGAACCGTCATCCACACGTTGAGCGCCAGCGGAATGAATACAAAAACCGCCAGATACAAGTCAATTGGCCACGGGAAGTCAGAGTACTCACGACCCGAAGTAATGCCAGCCCACAGCACAGTAAGACCCAACGCCAAACCAACGTTCCAGAACATACAGTTCCACAAACCCAGCTTCTCAGACCAGAGCTTGTTATTTCCCAGCGCAGGAGCGATATACATCATGGCCATAGCAAATGCCATCGAAATCCAGCCAAAAATCACCGCATGCACGTGCACCTGGCGCATATGACCGAACGCAAAATACATATTGCCGGTAACAAAATCCGGGAACGCCAGCTTTGCAGCATTAAACGAACCCAAACCCGTTCCAATTACAAACCAGACAATCGCCGAAAACCCAAAGAACACTGCCGCCGAACCAGCGGGAATGTCCTCGTTCTTTGCAAATAAATACTTAAACATGCATCTCCCCCTCAACTCAAAATAAACAATTAGTGACGATCAGCGCTCTTATTGTCACGCGGAACGAGGACATACCACGAAAGCAACATACTCGAGAACGCAAGCAAAACCCCCAATGCACCCGCAATTACAGCCATAACTTCCTCCCTTTATCTAATTTCAGAATCGTAACGATTGAATTAGGCAGCCTGCTTGGCTTCCAGCTTTTCATGCCCACCAAGCCCAACCACCAGAATCACGCAGAAGGCCAAGCCAAAAACAATCATGGTCCAATCCACAAAACCAGTGAAAGTCGACGGATTATATGAATCCATGCCCGCTCCGCCCCAGTTAGCAAACCCCCCACGACCCATCAGGCACATCATGGCAGCACCAAACACACTGCCATTCCCCATCCCCGTCAACATTCCGCTCACCAGAATCAACCAAAAGGATCGATATGTCTTCTTCTCTGCACTCATGTGTACCCCCCCTGTTAAGTAACTATAAAGACCAACAAAACAACAATCAACTTCCCAATCCACTACTTATTTTTACTATCGCCCCACATACAACCCTCACCGCCAAGCTCGCTCACATCAAAGCAAATAGCAGCCCTGCGAAGCCCAGATTTTCGAATCTTAAAGAGCATGTCCTTTGCTTGTCAAGGGAATTGTTGCCTTGAGCTTCAGCCTTTTTCTCCCCTCATTTTTTTATCTACTTTCATGCCAATAATTAACGTTTTTTTTCAGCCACCTGTTCACACCCCTTACGCTATAATTTGCCGATTTCGAAATTGCTTTGCAATTATTCCAAGGTTTTCAATCAATCATGACCGGCCATTTATTTATCATCAGCGCCCCTTCTGGTGCAGGAAAAACCAGTTTAGTTTCTGCCCTACTGAAACTGAACCTAAACATACAACTCTCAGTTTCATACACAACGCGCGCACCTCGCCCGGGAGAAATTGACGGGATTAACTACCAATTCGTTACTCGTGAATGTTTTTTGCAAATGGCCCAAAACGGTGCCTTTATTGAAAGTGCTGAAGTCTATGGAAATCTTTACGGAACATCGCATCATTGGCTAACTCAGAAAATTCATGAGGGGCGCGACATCCTCCTTGAAATCGACTGGCAAGGTGCTGCCCAAGTCCGCAAGCATTTTCCTGACTGTTCCAGCATTTTCATCCTCCCTCCATCATTACAAGCCTTGGAGGCTCGCCTTAACAGTCGAAATCAAGACAGTCCGGAGGTTATCCAACGACGCATGATGGCTGCTCGTGAAGACATTTCGCATGTTGCAGAATTTGATTATGTTATTATTAACGACAACATAGAGGTCGCCTTGCAGCAACTTAATTCGGTAGTTGTTGCTGCATCCCTAGTTCGCCAAAGGCAACTTGAAGTGCACGCCGACCTCATTCGTCAGCTTCAATAAATCATTCAGGAGATATCAATGGCCCGCATTACTGTCGAGGATTGCATGAGACACATTCCCAATCGCTTTGAGTTAACTTTGGCCGCCGCATACCGCGCACGACAACTGGCAAATGGCGCCAGTCATATGGTTGATGAAAGCAAAGACAAGCCAACTGTCATTGCGCTGCGGGAAATTGGAGAAGGTAAAGTTGGTATCGAAATCCTGAACCGCGGAATGGCTTAATTTTGCTGGGCATGGTTCCAACCCGAATATCATGCCCATTCTGAATACGGACTGGAGCAATCCACCTCACACATCTATGGCTTCGACAGATGCTGAGTTGCTCATTCAGGAGACTTCCTCCTACCTCAAACCCGATGACATTGACAACATCAAGGCTGCATTAGAGTTCAGCACTACCGCCCATCTTGGGCAAACTCGGCAATCGGGTGAGCCATATGTTTCCCATCCTATCGCGGTAGCGCGCATCCTGACCACGCTGCATCTCGATGCACAGGCCATTGTTGCAGCGCTACTTCATGATGTACTCGAAGACACCAACACTCGCACGGAGGCCATCTCAGATGCGTTTGGCAAGCCTGTTGCCGACATGGTCGAAGGACTCAGCAAGCTTGACAAGCTCAAGTTTGAAACCCAGGAAGACGCCCAGGCTGAAAATTTCCGTAAAATGCTGATGGCAATGGCTCGAGATGTTCGAGTCATTCTCATCAAGCTCGCTGACCGCCTGCATAACATGCGCACATTGGAAGCTGTTCAGCAACAAAAAAGTGTACGAATTGCCCGAGAAACAATGGAAATCTATGCGCCTATTGCCAATCGCTTGGGGCTGAATACCATTTTCCAGGAACTGCAAGATCTCAGTTTCAAGTTTTTACACCCGAATCGTTACGCCGTACTCACAAAAGCAATCAAGTTTGCGCGCGGTAACCGTCGGGAGGTTGTAGGGAAAATTCTGGATGCCATTCGTGCGCGCTTGGCCGAGTCTGAAATAAACGCCGAAGCCAAAGGTCGCGAAAAGCATCTATATGGCATTTACAAAAAGATGCAGGCCAAACACCTGGCCTTCTCCCAGGTTCTCGATATTTACGGCTTTCGGGTTCTTGTCGACGACATTCCATCATGCTATCTGGCATTAGGCGCGCTGCACAGCCTGTACAAACCGCTACCCGGAAAATTCAAAGATTACATCGCGATTCCGAAGGCCAATGGTTATCAGTCGTTGCACACAACACTATTCGGCCCTTTTGGTACGCCGATTGAAATTCAGATCCGAACCCACGAAATGAACAAGATCGCCGAAGCCGGCCTCGCCTCGCATTGGCTTTACAAAACGGCAGAGACTCCAATCAATGAGCTTCACCAGAAAACTCACCAATGGCTGCAAACCTTACTGGAAAGTCTTTCTCAAAGCGGTGATTCTGTTGAGTTTCTTGAGCACCTTAAAATCGATCTCTTTCCAGACGAGGTTTACGTATTCTCCCCTAAGGGCAAAATATTTGCCTTGCCAAGAGGCGCAACCGCTGTTGACTTCGCCTATAGCGTTCACACCGACATTGGCAACCGCTGTGTGGCTGTAAAAGTAAATTTCGAACTGGTTCCATTGCGCACCGAATTGCAAAATGGCGACCGCGTCGAAATCACGACTGCACCTCATGCCCACCCCAACCCCGTTTGGCTGAATTTTGTCGTTACCAGCCGGGCGCGCAGTGAAATTCGCCATGCCCTTAAAACCATGCATCTCGAGGAATCGGCAAAACTGGGCGAGCGACTGCTAAGCCAAGCATTAAGCTCTCTTGGCTTTAAGTTGCAGGATATTCCCGACTCATGCTGGGAACGTCTGGTTAACGAAACTAGCGCAAAATCCCGGCAGGAAATTCTTGCCGACATTGGGCTGGGACGACGCTTGAATATGGTCATTGCAAAACAGCTGGCCCGGGTTGGCGACATCAGCCAGCAAGAGTCCGGAAATAATGCCACCATCACCATTCAGGGCACTGAGGGAATGGCAATTCAATTCGCAAAATGTTGCCGACCGATTCCCGGCGATCCGATCATTGGGCTAATCAAATCCGGGCAAGGACTAATTATTCACACTCACGACTGCCCCTCCTTGCGCAAGGGACGCAGCAATGCGGAAGAATGGCTGGATGTTGTGTGGGACAAAAATATCAGCAAGCTCTTTGACGTCAATATCAAACTTATTGTAGCCAACCAGCGCGGTGTTCTGGCCAAAGTGGCCGCTTCAATTGCCGAGGCAGAATCCAATATTGAGAACGTACACTTCAGTAGCGAGGGTGAATACACAGCTCTGTATTTCACCTTGCAAGTTAGCAACCGCCTGCATCTAGCCAACATCATGCGCAACCTGCGCAAGATCACCGAAGTTGTTCGGATTACACGGGTAAAAAGCATCCCCGTATAAGCGGCGCCCCCTACTCGCCGTCGTTTTCCCTGAGGAAATCAAGCATATTGCTGGCAAGGGAACCCTCGGCGCCGCCGGACTCATACTCCTCCCAGTCAAACTCGTCATGCACCGCGTGGTCGCTCAAGCGCAACTGGTCGATGTCCTGTGGTGCAACCGAATACAGCAATCCATGGGGGATGTGTTGATGTACTTGCATGATAGCCTCCTGTTTGAGTGAGTCCGGTGTCTTGCTTCCTTGTTTGCGTTATCAATATCCCTGTTGGCTAGGCCGCAATGGCGTCCATCAGGGCGGCTTTCTTGGTCTTGCCGGCGCGCGAGGGCGGACGGCAGATGCCGCAGACGTAGTCTTTGGTCAATTCGTCGGTGTGGGTGACGAAGTGCCCGCCGCATTCCTTGCATTCGGTCAGTTCCAGCATGTTGGCTTCGAAGAAACGGATCAGGAACCAGGCGCGGGTGATGCTGAGTTCGGGTTCGCCTTGCGAGATTTCGATCTGCTCCAGGTACAGGCGGTAGCTTTTGATCAGGGCTTCGACGCCGCTGACGCTGCTGTGCTTGGCCAGGTACTGGTAGATGTCCATGAACAACGATGAGTGGATGTTCGGCAGCCAGCTCATGAACCAGTCGGTGGAGTACGGGAGCATGCCCTTGGAGGGGGACTCGCCTTTGACTTCCTTGTAGAGCTTGAGCAGTCGTTCGCGACTGAGCTTGGTTTCTTCCTGCAGCACTTGCAGGCGGGCGCCGAGGTTGATCAGTTCGATGGCAAGCTGGATTTCGCGGGCTTCGGTGACGACGCTTTTGTTCTTCATGGTGTGCTCCCTGTTCCTAGGATTGTTCAGGCTGCCAGTGCTTCGACCGGGCGGCCGGCCATGAGGATGGTGGCGTGAGCCTGGCTCATCATGCGGTCCTTGTTGTAGTCGGTGAGCATGTTCAGCAGCAGGCGTTCGTCGAAGCGGAAGGCGCACAGGAGCATGTTGCTGGCGGCCATCTTGAGCAACTGGGCGGGAGTCAGTCCGGCCAGCATGTCGGCCATTTCTTCGCTGATACCCAGACGGAAGATCGCGCTGGTCTTGTCGTCGTTGATCATCTGCTTGGCCAGCATCAGGTAGGACAGGTTGGCTTCCTTGATTTCTTCGTGCAGTTGCTGTGCATTCATGACGGTCTCCTCGGTTCAATGCGTTGCGTTTTTCGATGGACGCATTGTGCGCGGGGAGGCGTGTAGGAAAAATCGGAGAATGGCTAATTCTTCTGTAGGAAGTTGTTTCCGGCATTTTGTAGGAAAATTTCCTATGCCTTCCAACCCCCATGTCGCCATTATCCCCGTCCCGCCAAAATACCATCCCGCAAATAGCACGGGTTTTGCGGCGCTTATCGGGTATTTCAGGAAATCAGTGGGATGACTTCAACAATCCCCATTTGGCGGCAGTAATAGCAAGGAACGTCTTCAGGATCGCAGCGAATCCAGCCTCTCTTTGCTGCTCACTCCAATCGAATGCATCATGCTCAATTTCATCGCCAATATGCAATTCGGAAAAATTTTCCGGAGCAATTGAGTAAAGCAAGCCATGCGAAAAAGATTGCTGCTGGTTCATATTTCCTCCTGCATTTTGCCTGAATTGATGGGACACATCATCGTGCAAACCGTATATACGGTAATATTGTTTTCAATGCAAGGAAAATTGCACGCGCAGCAAATATTTCAGTCAGTTACATGCCCGACCTATGACTGCCGCCCCGGATTGATGCGCAGTGCATAGCGAGTCATTGACGCAGATCAAGGTAGCAACTGCTGGGTGATTGCCTGCTCCGCAGCCTGATTCAGGACAATGATACTGATGCGGCGATTATTGGGATCAAATGGGTTATTCGGATTAAACAAAGCCGAATCTGCCAGCCCAACCACACGCAACACCTTATCCGAATTCATCCCGCCCTCGGCCAGGGCACGCCGGGAAGCATTGGCGCGATCCATTGAAAGCTCCCAGTTTGTATAGTTTTCCCCGGTGCCTACATAAGGGGTCGCATCGGTATGTCCGGACAAGGCAATCCGGTTCTGCACCTTATTCAGCAGACCGCCAATGGCATGGAGTATTTCCACGGTATATGGCTGCAACACAGAGCTTCCCAATTCAAACATCGGCCGGTTTTGCTCATCAATAATCATTATGCGCAATCCTTCCGTCGTCATATCAATCAATAACTGATTCTTGAATTGACGCAACTGGGGGTCATTATTGATAAGCTGCTCCAGCTCCCCCTTGAGCATACGCAAGCGCGCAACCTCCTGCTGGCGCAATAACTTATGCACATCTGCTTCGGATAGAACAATCGGTTTATCGCCCTTGCGCTCCTGCCCGGAGTCTTTGGTTTTATCGTCGCCGTACTCACTGGGAATCAGACTGGAGGACTCATCCGTACTTTTTCCTCCGAGATAAACAACCATAGGCGTTTTGAAATAATCGGCGATTGCCAGAAGATCTTTTTGGGAAACCGCAGCGGTCATCCACATCAGCAGGAAGAATGCCAGCAAAGCCGTTACAAAATCGGCATAGGCTATTTTCCACGCCCCCCGGGGCTGGGGCAAAACCACCTTGCGCACCTTCCTTACGATCACCCGCCGTTTGAGCGTCTTCCCTTTTGATCGCTGACCGTACATTAAGTCATCACTTTCGTGAAAGGCCGCATGTTATTTACCCCCTCCGGAAGCCCAGGCAACCATGCCGAACAATATGCGCGCCAGTCATTCCGGGGGACAGGCTCAGGACACTCAGCCCTGCCCTGAAGCGAGCTTGCTCAATAAATTCATATAAGCATTGTATTTCTTGTTATTCGGATTGATCCTCCTGACCCGATCAAGCAACTCCTTGGCCTCGAAAATCATGCGATCGTCCTTGCCTTGGCGCCCCATCAGCCCGATCATCATGCCGCACAAATTGGCAATCATCAGGTCATTATTCGGCAGACTCTTCACCGCCTGACGCATTAACTTGATGCCCTCCTCAAACTTGCCCTCGTTGGCAAGCATCACGCCCTGATTATTAATACCCACGACCTCGGCGGTAGACTTCTTGATAAGCTCATCACCCTCACCGCCCATACCGGCATCTTCAAAAACGGCTTCCACCTGATGGATGATGTGCGCATTTTCATGATTGTTCTTGACCACGTTTTCCAGCAGAGCAGACGCCTTTTCCTTTTGACCCAGCTTGAACAGAGCATTAGCCATATCCATGCTTGTTTCGGCACTGACACCCCCCGGCTGCTCACGCATCAGTGCCTCTGCAGTCGCCAAGGCGGCAGCGGCTTTCTCAGGCTGCCCAAGCTTCTGGAAAGCCAGTCCCTCGATGACCGCAGTCTGTAACGCCGCATCCGGATCGTCCTTGAACTCACTCCGGCTGCTATCCAGCACCCGCAACGCCTCAGACGGATCATCTTTGGCTGTCAGCACCTTGGCCAGACCGGAATAAGTGCTGGCACTTTTATGAATCGAGTGCTCACCCAACTTGATCGCCTTCTCATAAGAAGTCTGAGCCAGATCAAGCTCGCCATTCTTGTACGCAGCATCCGCCAGGCTCTTCTGCCGCCCGGCCGCATTGGGGGATAGCGCCATCGCCTTGCTCAACACGTGCTGGGCCTGCCCGAAATCGCCCAAGGCATCCAGCGTCTTTGCCAACCAGTCGGCTGCCTCCAGATACATCTTGTTTTCTTCGAGCACTTCCTCGAAAACTTCCTTGGCCTTGGTGTATTCCTTGGTCATGAATAACACCTTACCCAAACCAGTCTTGGCCCAAGGCGTGCTGCGAGCTTTCAGGAGACTTTCGAAAAATGCGTTCGCGGCCGGGAAGTCGCCGGTGGTAAGCAGCAAATCGCTTTTGATGCGCAGCAGATCCTGCGTACTCGCCGAATGCACCTTGAGCTGCTCATCGCACAAGGCAATCGCCTTCAAATAATCTTTGGACTTCACCGCCTTTTCTATCGGCTCAAGCACCTGCTTCTTCTCGATCAGTTTGTTCAGGCGAGCCTCCAGCAATGACTCGGTAATCGGTTTCAGCAAATAGTCGTCCGGCTTGGTTTCTGCTGCACCCATGAACATATCCATGGTTTTCTCAGCGGTTACCATCACCCAAATCGTCGAGTAACCGATGTAGTTCCTGAATTTTGCCTCTTCAAGAATCTGCTGACCGTTTTGGCCGTGCCCAAGGTTGTAGTCGCAAATCACCAAGTCGTATTTTTTTGCCGCAAGCAATGCCAGCGCCTCTTTGGCCGTCCCGACATTATCAATCCCGGTAACCCCCATAGCCTTGAGAAAGCTCATCAGCATGGAGCGCATACTTTGAAAGTCGTCGATGACTAGCGTTGCCGACTGTTTTAATGAAGTTGCCATAATCGTTCCATTTTGCGATCCGAGTCGCGTCTGTTAAAGCAATAAGTGCCGTCAGGGCAGGGTGACTACAAAACATCCTCCGCCATAAGCACCACCATTCTCGATAATGAGGCGCCCCTGTTTCCCAGCATTCTTGTGCATGCCAGCAACCAGCGAGGAAAAGTAAAAACCAAGCCCGGTACTTCCCGTCGCAAAGCTGACCCCTCTGTTATCCGTTACATTTGACTTCAGCATATGCTGCGGATACCCCTTGCCGTTGTCCTCCACCCGAATTTCCAGCATGCCATCGCGAACCCTGGAAAGAACATGTATCTTGTCAGTTGTGTAGTTATAGGCATTATTAAGCGCATTCACCAATATTCCGGACACCAGGTCGCGGTCAAAATACCAGTAGCAGCTGTCCTCGCATTCGGTAGTAACGGTAATGCCCTTGTATCCCATGATGGACTGGTTCTGCATGACTACCTCTTCCAGCATCTGGTTTACCGATTGCTCGGAAATATCCATCGGATAAATCGATTTGCCCAATTTATACAAGCTGAGTATCTGGATGAGGTTCATATTCATCCGGTTTGCCTCGTAGATCGAGTGCCCAAGCCGATCCAGCATGGAAGCATCAATCTTGTCGCGACAAACCGCCATCAATTCTTCCAGAAAGCCGATCTGGATATTCAACGAATTCTTCATGTCGTGCGTAGACGACGCGATAAAGTCTGAAAAATTGATTTCATCCTGTTCCATGCTTAATCCCCCCAATACGCACGACATGCGTGCACTCACAATCTTGGCTTACAGGAAAAACAGGGGCGCGAACGGCCGAGAATTATTGATAACCTGGCGACCCCGCTGGCATTCGACTCGCGTCGGATAGGACCCTGTCCCTTAGCCCGGAAGCTTTGCGCCCCCGCCTTTCAACGGGTTTGCCCTTGCAGGAGCCGGTTTGAAAGCCGGCAATGCTCCGGCACTTTAACGGAATTGATCAATTCGCGTCAAATTGTTTCCCGGCTTGGGTCGCAATACTCATGACCGCACATCGGCAATGTTAGAATGCGCCCTTCTGATCTATTTACGGAGTTGGTCAACCAGGCAAAGCCCCCTTCCGGCGCAGGCAGCCTGCTTTGGCCCGATTAACAGTACACCATGCTATCCACCGCAAACATCACCATGCAATTCGGGGCCAAGCCCCTGTTCGAGAACGTTTCCGTCAAATTCGGCGAAGGCAACCGCTATGGCCTGATCGGCGCCAATGGCTGCGGCAAATCCACCTTCATGAAGATCCTTGGTGGCGATCTGGCGCAAACATCGGGCGAGGTCATGCTGGACAAGGGCGAGCGCCTTGGCAAGCTGCGCCAGGATCAGTTCGCGTATGAGGACGTGCGCGTACTGGACGTGGTAATGATGGGCCATGCCGAAATGTGGGCAGCAATGAGCGAGCGCGATGCGATCTACGCCAATCCGGATGCGAGCGAAGAAGACTACATGCGTGCCGCTGACCTGGAAGCCACTTTCGCCGAATTCGACGGCTACACCGCCGAAGCGCGCGCCGGAGAGTTGCTGCACGGTGTGGGTATCGCCATCGACCTGCACAACGGCCCGATGAGCGCAGTGGCCCCCGGCTTCAAGGTGCGCGTGCTGCTGGCACAGGCGCTGTTCTCCAATCCGGACATCCTGCTGCTGGACGAACCAACCAACAACCTGGACATCAACACCATCCGCTGGCTGGAGCACGTGCTCAATGAGCGTAACTCCACCATGGTCATCATCTCGCACGACCGCCACTTCCTGAACAGCGTGTGCACGCACATGGCCGATCTGGACTACGGCAAGATCACCATCTACCCGGGCAACTACGACGATTACATGCTGGCCTCCACGCAGGCGCGCGAACGCCTGGCGGCGGACAACGCCAAGGCCAAGGAAAAGATTGCCGAACTGAAAGCCTTCGTGGCGCGCTTCTCGGCCAATGCCTCCAAGGCACGCCAGGCCACTTCGCGCGCCAAGCAGATCGACAAGATCAAGATCGAGGAATTCAAGCCATCCAGCCGCCAGTACCCGTTCATCCGCTACGAGTTCGACGACAAGGACAAACTGCACCGCACCGCCGTCGAAGTGCAGAAGATGGCCAAGGGCTTTGACCGCATGCTGTTCTCCAACGTCAACTTCCGCATCGAGGCGGGCGAGAAGGTGGCCATCATCGGCCCCAACGGCATCGGTAAAACAACTTTGCTGCGCATCCTCGCGGGCGATCTCGAGCCTGACACCGGCACCGTGAAATGGGCGGAAAAGGCCAAACCTGGCTATTACGCGCAGGACCACGAATACGAGTTCGCCAACAACAAGACGCTAACCGACTGGATGACCGACTGGCGAGGTGAAAATGACGACGACCAGGTCGTGCGTGGCACGCTGGGCCGACTGCTGTTCGGCGGCGATGAAGTGAAAAAAAACGTGAAGGTACTGTCCGGTGGCGAAAAGGGCCGCATGCTGTTCGGCAAGCTGATGCTGCAACGCCCCAACGTGCTGCTGATGGACGAACCGACCAACCACATGGACATGGAATCCATCGAGGCGCTGAATACCGCACTGCTCGAGTTCAAAGGTACGCTGGTGTTCGTCAGCCATGACCGCGAGTTCGTCAGCTCGATCGCGACACGCATTATCGAAATCAGCGAAAAGGGCGTAACCGACTACCACGGCACGTATGAAGAATACCTGCGCTCACAAGGCGTGGAAGAGCACTGACACGAGATGGCCATGCCACAGGGAGGCCGCACCATCGGCGTATTCGATTCCGGCGTGGGGGGACTCTCGGTTCTGCACCATATCCGAGCCGCCCTGCCCGATGCGCACCTGATTTATGTGGCTGATTCCGCGCACGTGCCTTATGGCGACAAACCTCCCGCCTACATTGAGACCCGTTCGCACACCCTCACCCGCTTCCTGCTTGAGCAAGGTGCCGAGGCCATTGTCATCGCCTGCAACACCGCAACTGCCGCCGCCGCGGCCAGCCTGCGCGACACCTACAGCCTGCCCATCATTGCAATGGAGCCTGCGGTCAAACCCGCGGTCGCGGCGAGCAAATCCGGCGTAGTCGGTGTATTGGCTACTGTCGGCACCCTCGAGAGCGCACGCTTTGCTGCGCTGCTGGAAAAATATGCCGGGATGGTTGAAATCGTCACCCAAGGCTGCCCTGGGCTGGTGGAGGCCATTGAGCGTGGCGATTTAAACAGCCCGGAGACCCTGCAATTGGTCGAACGCTACGCCCGGCCGCTGCTCGACCGCGGCGCCGATACGCTGATCCTCGGCTGCACGCACTACCCCTTCCTCGCGCCGCTGATTCGCCAGATTGCCGGTGCGCAGATCAGCCTGATCGACACCGGCGCAGCAGTTGCACGCCAGTTGCAACGCCGCATTGAAGCCGAACTCCCCCCACCGACCGGGAACGGCAATCCGCAAAGCCGGGAAACCTTTTATACCAGCGGCGACGCTGCCCAGGCCAGTTACATCATTTCGACACTCTGGAACAAACAGGTCACAGCCCGGCAACTGCCAAAACCATTCTTGTAACTCAAGGATGTCATGCGCTGGCAGGCACGCTATTCTTGCGACTGCGCTTGTGCTGATACATGCGCTCGTCCGCAAGGTTCATCAGATTTTCCTTGGACGGGTTCTCGCTGACGCATACCGACCCGTGACTGGCTCCAGCCAGCTCAAACCCGGCGCGGCGCAACTCCGACACCGCACTTTCCAGCGCCTCTTCGACGGCCCGCACATCACCCAAAGGATGGGTAATGGCAAACTCGTCACCGCCCAGGCGATGCAGTTGCGCCAGGGTCGGCAAACGATGCCTCAACTCACGACCAAAGCCGCATAGCAATTCGTCACCGCGCTCATGCCCATAACTGTCGTTGTAATACTTGAGTCCGTCCAGATCGATAAAGGTGAGGCTGCCTGCGCCAGGCAATTGCCGCAATTCATGCTGCAAGGCAAACCGGTTCGGCAGGCCGGTCAAGGTGTCGGTGCTGGCCGCCCGCAGGTTATGCATGGCTTGAGCCAGCGCTTGTTCTTTTTCCTTATGCAGCATAGAGAATTGTTGTGCCAAAACGAATGACAGCAACATGGCTTCAGCCGTAACGGCAAGCAAACCCAAATGCTCGACATAGTAGGTATAAACACCCGCCGCGCCGCTCAACAAAATGGCGGGGATGCCAATCGCGACAAAAGCGCCGATCGCAAACAGGTAAATACGTGCGGTAGGATTGCCCTCCCGCGCTCGTACAACGCCGCAAACCAACCCGTACGGCAGACTCAGCCCGACCGCCACCCGAACCAACTCCAGCGACCAGTGCGGCTTGAAAAATGCCACGACAGCAAACACCAGGTACAACGCGATCAATGCCATCCCGGCCCGGAACAACTTGGGCTGCTGCCCGCGCCGGATGTCCAGCAACCCGATCAGGAACAGGATATAAGCCCAATTGACGAATAACAGGAACGGAAAACTGATCAGGTAGAACCAGTGGATGCCGAACAAATCCGGGAAAACCAGCAGCCCCGTCATGTTGTACACCAGATTTCCCGCAATGAATACGACATACAGGACATCCACCAGATTGCGGCGCGCAATTGCCAGGATGCCGTAATAGAACGCCAGGCTGAACAGTATCCCCAGGCAAACCAGCGTCAGCACATTACCCGGCTTGATCGCCTGACGATAGTGCTGCAGGGTATCGATGTAAGGCTGCGGCTGGGCCAGCAAAAACGGCGAGCGGAGCTCGGTAACCAGCCGATAATGCCCGGGCGGCAAATGCAGCTCGCGCCCGTGGCGCAACAGGAAAGGATTCTCATCAGCGCTCTGGATCCCTCCGCTGAACCCCGCAACCAGCCTGCCTTGCGCGTTGAAAATGTAGTGATGGAACAACCCGATCACACTGCTATTCTTGAAATCCAGCACCAGCACTTCATCCCGGACATCGAAGTCGCCCTGAAAGAAGAAGCGTCCGCCGATACGACTCAACTGCGTAACCGGCGTTAATGCATTGTCCGCCAGTTCCGGCTGTCCGGCATAAGCCCAGTCCGCCGCCGCACCATACCACTGCCCGTGCAATTCCTGCGGCTGCGCTCGCACCTGCCCGGCAAATAGCAAGGACAAGGCCAAGACAACGAACCTGAATATACGACGAGCAATAACGGGACTGGACACAATTCCGGGCCGAGTGAAAATACTAAAGTCCTCACTCTAACAAATCCTGCCCGGGTAGCGCCATTTATGGCGCATAGAATTACCGTGCCCGATAAATCATGAGGGCTCAACCAGCGCCTCTACACCCCCAGGCAAACGGTATAGAGCGCATCATCAGCCAAAGGCTTGGTTGCCACCGCCTGCCCGCTCGCGATGGCTGCCGTTCCGGCGGCAGCGGACGTCACCCGCATCGAGCCCAAGGCCGTATCGCCATCGTCGAGCATAATGTCAAGCCGCTTTGCCAGCTTGCCGGGGATGCTTGCCGAGCAAATCACATACGTGCCCGGAATGCCGGCGACGGGCTTGGGGGAATTCGTCGTACCAAGATTGCCCTGAACCCCGATCCGGCCGCCAGCCACATTGGCAGGAAAAAAAGGATCGAGCAGACTGGCCGTGGAGATGGTCTGCGATCCGGTCAGCAAGCCGGCCATACGCACATGCTGCCAGAACACCACGCTTTCATCCGTCGCGGTTACCGAATCCCAACTGCCGTCAATCGTGCCATTGCCTATTGCCGAGGCTGGGGTCGTGGCGACCGTCCCGGCCACATGCAGCACCGCATTCACGTCATCCCCGGGCAAGGCCTTGTAGCTGCCCTGGTAACCGTAGATCGCCTGCTTGATGGAATCGAAATCGCGCGCCAGATTGGCCACCTTGGCATTGTTGATCAGCTCCTGCCCTTTCATAACCCCGCCGAGCAACAAGGTTATGATCACCAGCACAATCGCAATCTCGATCAAACTGAAGCCGTGTTGCCTGCTTTCCATCTGAACCTCCCGCCCGCGCCAAGTTTCCATCCGGATCACCAACAGTTCGGGGCATCTTACCCCAAGAGTACCAATCCGCCCCCGTAACAAGTGGCCGGTTTGCAGAATGAATATGTTGCCATGTCCTTGGTATAATCCCGGCTTATGAACAAACACATCTCAGCCAGCAGCCACGCACTTGAACTCGCGCGCAAGGTATTGCGCATCGAAACAGATGCGCTCAGAGCACTCGAACAACGGATCGACGACTCCTTCCTGCTCGCACTGGACCTCATCCTGTCCAGCGAAGGCCGCGTCATCGTCAGCGGCATGGGCAAATCCGGCCACATTGCGCGCAAGATCGCCGCAACCATGTCCAGCACCGGGACTCCGGCCTACTTTGTCCACCCGGGCGAAGCCAGCCATGGCGACTTGGGCATGATCACCGCGGAGGATGTCTTCATCGCCATTTCCTATTCCGGGGAAAGCGAAGAGCTGCTTACCATCGTCCCGGTCATCAAGCGCCAGGGCGCCAAACTGATCAGCCTGACCGGCAACCCGAAGTCCAGCCTGGCGCAAGTAGCCGATGCCCACCTGAACGGCCACGTCGACCAGGAAGCATGCCCGATGGGCCTGGCCCCCACTGCCAGCACCACGGCCGCCCTCGCGCTAGGAGACGCACTGGCCGTTGCCCTGCTCGACGCCAAGGGATTCGGCGAAGAAGACTTCGCCCGCTCCCATCCCGGCGGCAGCCTGGGCCGCCGCCTGCTTACCCATGTGCGCGACATCATGCATACTGGCGAAAACATCCCGGCCGTGGCGCATGACGCTACCCTGGCAGACGCCGTGCTGGAAATGTCCCGCAAGAGCCTGGGCATGACCGCAATTGTGGACGCCGAACGCAAAGTGCTGGGCATTTATACCGATGGCGACCTGCGCCGCACGCTGGAGAAACGCCTCGATTTCAGCGCCACCCGCGTGGACGCCGTCATGTCGCACAACCCGCGCTGCATCTCCGCCGACGCCCTCGCCGCCGAAGCGGTGCAAACCATGGAGCAATACCGCATCAGCCAGATGCTGGTGATTGATGCAGAGCGACGCCTGGTCGGGGCGCTCAACATGTTCGACCTGCTGCGCGCAAAGGTGATCTGACATGGTGGCCGAACGCATACACCCGCTGCGCCTGATCGCCTTTGACGTGGACGGCATCATGACCGACGGCGGGCTGTTCCTGTCCGATTCCGGCGAAGAAATTAAACGCTTCAACTCGCTTGACGGTCATGGCCTGAAAATGCTGAAAGCCTCGGGCGTGGAGTTGGCCATCATCACCGGGCGGACTTCGCGCTGCGTGGAGTTGCGCGCAAAAAACCTCGGCATCAGCCACCTGTACCAGGGCGTGGAAAAAAAATGGGAAGCCATGCAGGAACTGCTCGGCCAGCTTGGCATCCCCCCTGATGCCGCCGCATTCATGGGCGATGACGTTGTCGACCTGCCGGCCATGCGCCGTGTCGGCTTTGCAATCACGGTTCCGGCGGCCCCTGCCGTCGTGCGCGACCATGCTCATTACACCACCCGGCTGGCGGGTGGAAATGGCGCCGTGCGCGAAGTCTGCGAACTGATCATGTCGACGCAGGGAACGCTGTCCCGGCAACTGGCTCCTTACCTCGCATGACGGACTATCACCCACTGCTCGACCGCCTGCGCGCCTGGCTGCCGCTGCTACCACTGCTGCTGCTGCTGGCCGGCACCTACTGGCTGAACCTGCAAGTGCAGCCGCTGCCGCCCAAGGCCGATGACAGCAAGCGCCATGACATCGACTATGCCGTCACCAACCTGTCTTCCGTCAGCCTCGACGAGCATGGTCGCGGGCGCTACATGATGACCACGGAAAGAATGTGGCACTATCCGGACGACGACTCGACCCACCTGCAATCGCCGCGCTTTGTCAGCCTGCAGAATGCCCGTGCGCCGCTGGTCACCTGGGCGCAGGAAGGCACGGTGTCCAGCCACGGCGACGAGGTATTCCTGCATGACGACGTCAAGATCATGCGCCTGGGCGACACCGAGCAGGACCAGATGATCTTCACCACCGATTACCTGCACCTGATCCCGAACAAGGACCTGGCCGACACCGACCAGCCCGTGACGGTGATCGGAGCCCACGACACCATACATGCCGTCGGCATGACCTTCGACAACAAGGCTCGCCATGTCACATTCCTGTCCGACGTACACAGCACCCATGTCCCGCCCAAGAAATAAATTCCTCCTGCTGATCCTGCTGCTCGGCATCAGCGTTGCCGCCCATGCGGAAAAAGGCGATCGCGACAAACCCATCAACATCGTCTCGGACAAGCTCAGCGTCGATGACGCCAGCCGCGTCAGCACCTTCGAAGGCAGGGTGGAGTTGACCCAGGGCACGCTGCACCTGCTCGCCAACAAGCTGGTGGTCACCGAAGATGCCGCCGGCAACAAGCATTCGGTTGCAACCGGCAAACCGGCCTACTTCCGCCAGAAGCGCGAAAAGGTCGATGAGTTGGTGGAAGGATACGGCGAGCGCATCGAATATGACTCGCTCGCCGGCACGGTCGATTTCTTCACCCATGCCCGGGTCAAACGCGAACAGGATGATGTGCGCGGCGACCATATTACCTACAATACCCAGACTGAAATTTTCCGTGTCAGCGGCAGCCCGAACAGCGAGCGCGTGCATGCAACGATCCTGCCCAAGAGCAAGCAGGCCAATGCCCCACAAGAGCAAGCCAACGTCCCGCATGCCGCCAGCGGCGTCGCCCCAACCAACCAACCCGTCGTACAGCCATGAGTGAATTACGCACCAGCACCCTGAAAAAAACATATCGCTCCCGCACCGTGGTGCAGGACGTTTCCCTGGCGGTCAGGAGCGGCGAGGTCGTCGGACTGCTCGGCCCCAACGGGGCCGGCAAGACCACCAGTTTCTACATGATCGTCGGGCTGGTCGCCGCCGATGGCGGCAGTATTTTCATCGACAACCAGGACATCACCCACCTGCCGATCCATCGCCGTGCCCGCCTTGGGCTTGGCTACCTGCCGCAGGAAGCCTCGATCTTCCGCCGTCTCAGCGTGGCGGAAAACATCATGGCCGTCCTCGAACTGCAAGGCATGTCCCAGGAAGAGCGCGATGCGCGCCTGGAAGACCTGCTGAACGACCTGCACATCACGCATATCCGCAACAACCAGGCCCTCAGCCTGTCGGGCGGGGAGAGGCGCCGCGTGGAAATTGCACGTGCGCTCGCCACCAACCCCCGCTTCATCCTGCTGGACGAACCGTTCGCCGGGGTCGACCCGATTGCCGTACTGGATATCCAGAAAATCATCCAGTTCCTCAAGGAGCGCAATATCGGCGTCCTGATTACCGACCATAACGTCCGGGAAACATTGGGGATTTGCGACCGCGCCTACATCATCAACGCCGGCACCGTGATGGCGGAAGGCAAACCTGAAGAAATCATCTATAATGAAGGCGTCAGAAAAGTCTACCTCGGCGAAAATTTCAAGCTCTAAAGCCCGAAATATCCCAGCTTAAAATGAAAGCAGTACTACAACTCAGACAGTCGCAACAACTGACGCTGACGCCGCAACTGCAGCAAGCCATCCGCCTGTTGCAACTGTCCACCCAGGAAATCAATCAGGAGACCGCGCGCCTGCTGGATGACAACCCGTTCCTCGAACGCGAGGACGACGGGGTGTCCGCGCCTTTCCGGCAAGATACCGGTACAACCTCCGCAACTACCGAGAAGGAACCGGCGAACGACTCCGAAGCCCCGGCCGCCGAACTGGACTGGAACGAACCCAATTTCACCGCCTCCGGCAGCATGGATGACGAGGACGAAGGCTTCGCCGAAATCGCGGCAGACCGCCCCAACATGCGCGAGCACCTGCTGTGGCAGACCACCATGAGCCAACTGGACAACCGCGACAAGAATCTGATCGGCCTGCTGATTGATGCGCTGGATGACAACGGCTACCTGTCGCAGCCACTGGAAGAAATCCTCGAAATGCTGCCCAGCGAACTGGATGTCACGCTGGACGACCTGGAGACCGCGCTGATCCAGCTCCAGCACCTGGACGAACCCGGCATCGGGGCGCGCAGCCTGAGTGAATGCCTGGCGCTGCAATTGCAGGCGCTGCCGGAAGACACCCCGGGCCGCGACCTGGCCCAGCTTATTGTCACGCGCCACCTCGACCTGCTCGGCAATCGCGACTTCAACAAGCTCAAGAAAGCGCTGCATTGCGACGACGCTGCGCTGCGCTGCGCACAAGACCTGATCGTGCACCTGCAACCCAAGCCCGGCACCGCCTTCGAACAGCGCGCCGCTGACTATGTAGTGCCGGACGTGCTGGTTGAGCGCCAAGGCAACTCCTGGCGTGCCCGCCTCAATCCGGAAGCCATGCCGCGCCTGCGCATCAACCAGATCTACGCCAATATCATGCAGCGCCGCGAAGAACAGAATTCCCAGCAGATGACCAGCCAGTTGCAGGAAGCGCGCTGGTTCATCAAGAACCTGCAGCAGCGTTTCGAAACCATCCTGCGCGTGTCGCAAGCCATTGTCGAACGCCAGCGCCAATTCTTCGAGCATGGCGACATCGGCATGCGCCCGCTGGTGCTGCGCGAAATCGCCGAACAACTGGAACTGCATGAATCGACCATTTCGCGCGTGACCACGCAGAAATTCATGCTGACACCGCGCGGCATCTACGAACTCAAGTATTTTTTTGGCAGCGGCCTTTCCACCGAGGCAGGCGGAGCATGCTCGTCCACCGCCATTCGCTCCATCATCAAGCAGCTGATCAGTGAGGAGGACAGCAAGACCCCCCTCACCGACAGCCGCATTTCCGAAATCCTGGCACAGCAGGGCATACTCGTTGCCCGGCGTACCGTGGCAAAATACCGGGAGCTGTTGAACATACTCCCGGTGAATCTTCGTAAATCCATCTAACCATATAGGAGCAGGCCATGAACCTCAACCTCACAGGACGACATCTCGAAATCACCCCGGCCATCCGCGAGCACGTTGTTGCAAAACTCGACAAGGTTAAACGCCATTTCGACAATGTCATCGACGTCAACGTGATCCTGTCGGTGGACAAACTGCAACAGAAGGCCGAAGCCAGCCTGCATCTCTCCGGCAAGACGATTGTTGCCGAAGCAGTGAATGAAAACCTGTACGCAGCCATTGACGCCCTGATCGAATCGCTGGACCGCCAGGTGCTCAAGCATAAGGAAAAGAACACTGCGCGCCGCCACGACGATTCCGGCAAACACGCTGCAGCGGAATAATGAACCAAGGGCGATCCGGCAGGATCGCCCTTTTGTTTGGATACCGGAAACAATGAGCCTGATTAGTAAAATCCTTTCGCCGGAGAACATCCTGCTGGATGCCGAGTCCGCGAGCAAGAAACGGGTATTTGAGCGCGTCGGCCTGCTGTTCGAGAATTCCCAGAACATTGCGCGCAGCCAGGTCTTCGACAGCCTGTTCGCACGCGAGAAACTCGGTTCGACCGGACTGGGGCAAGGGGTGGCCATCCCGCATGGACGAATCAAGAACCTGCGCGATGCCGTTGCCGCCTTCGTCAAGACCGAAACCCCGATCCCGTTCGACGCCCCGGACGGTGCGCCAGTCAACCTGATATTCGTGTTGCTGGTACCGGAACGCGCCACCGACCTGCATTTGCAACTGCTGGGCGAACTCGCCCAGATGTTCAGCAACGCGGACTTCCGTTCGCGCCTGCAGGCATGCAACGACCCGGCCGCGATTCACCAGATGTTTTGCGACTGGCACGAATAAACAATCGCAGTAAGATGCGCTTCTGTAACGCGCCTAAATTCGAACTTCGGGAGTAAGCATTGTGGCTGAGGTCAACATCCAGAAACTCTTCCAGGACAAGCAGGAACGTCTCGGCCTGACCTGGGTGGCCGGTGCCGATGGCGCCGACCGCGTGCTGCAAGGCGAGGTCGTCAACGCCTCCGACAAGGGCATCATCGGCCACCTCAACCTGATCCACCCGAACTGGGTGCAGGTCATCAGCACCACCGAACTGGAATACTTGCGTGACCTCGACCCGGCGGCGCTGGCGCAGGCTTTCGCCCAACTGGAAAACTCCGGCTCGCTGTGCCTGATCCTCGCCGGCGTTGATGACGTGCCGCCGGAACTGGTGGCCTTCGCCAACCGCTCGCGCATCCCGCTGTTCCGCTCGCCGCAAACCAGCGTGCACCTGATGTGGATGGTACGCCATTACATCGTCAAGGAACTGGCCGAGTCGACCACCCGCCACGGCGTATTCCTCGACGTACTCGGCGTCGGAGTCATGATCACCGGCGACAGCGGCGTCGGTAAAAGCGAACTCGCGCTGGAACTGATCACGCGCGGCAACGGCCTGGTTGCGGACGACATCACCGAACTCTACCGCATCGCCCCGGAAACGCTGGAAGGGCGCTGCCCCGACCTGCTGCGCGACTTCCTCGAAGTGCGCGGCCTCGGCGTATTGAACATCCGCACCATGTTCGGCGAAACCGCCGTGCGCCGCAAAAAAAGCCTGAAGCTGATCGTGCACCTGCACCGCCCGAGCGGCGGCGACCTGTCGAACATGGAACGGCTGCCGCTGAGCGCCAGCTTCCAGGAAATCCTCGGCGTCAAGATCAGCACGGTCAGCATCCCGGTGATGGCCGGCCGCAACCTGGCGGTGCTGGTGGAAGCGGCGGCACGCAACTTCGTGCTGCAACAGCGCGGCATCAACACCATGGAAGAGTTCATCACGCGCCACGAACACCACATGTCGGAGCTTTCCAATTGAAGCTGTTCCTGATCAGCGGCCTGTCCGGCTCGGGCAAGAGCGTCGCGCTCAAGGTGCTGGAGGACAGTGACTATTATTGCGTCGACAACCTGCCGGTCGACCTGCTGCCCGCGCTGATCACCAACCTGCAGCAGGCCGGGCTCACCCGTTGTGCGGTCAGCATCGACGTGCGCAGCGGCGGCAGCATGCACACTGTGCCGCGCCACATGGAAAAGCTCAAACAGCAAGGGGTTGATGTACACCTGCTGTTCCTCGATGCGCAGAACGACACCCTGGTCAAACGCTTCTCGGAAACGCGCCGCCGCCATCCGCTCAGCAACGACCAGCGCACGCTGACCGAATGCGTACAGCTCGAACGCGAACTGCTGATCGACATCAGCAGCATTGGCCACCACATCGACACCAGCGATGTCGGCGCCAACACCCTGCGCTCCTGGGTCAAGGACTTCATCCAGATCGACCGCTCGCGCCTCACGCTGCTGTTCCAGTCGTTCGGTTTCAAGTACGGCATCCCGCTCGACTCCGACCTGGTGTTCGACGTGCGCTGCCTGCCCAACCCGCACTACAGCGAACGACTGCGCCCGCTCACCGGACGCGACGAACCGGTGATCGATTTTCTCGAAAAAACCAGCAGCGTGCAGAAAATGCACGCTGACATCCGCAACTTCGTGGCCGACTGGCTGCCCTGCTATGTCGCCGACAACCGCAGCTACCTCACCGTCGCGATCGGCTGCACCGGCGGCCAGCACCGCTCGGTCTACCTCGTGGAAAAACTGGCACAGCACTTCAAGGATCAACAGCAGGTCATCGTGCGCCACCGCGAGCTTTCGCAGCACGCCTGACCGTGCACCGCCTCGCGCACTTCAAGCCCGGAGACAGCCTGATCTTGCTGCTGGCCGGTCTCGGCACTGTCTGGCTCACCACGCTCGCCTGGCACGGCGGTGCGGCCGACAAGGCCATCATCCGCAGCGGCGGCAAGATATTCCGCGAGGTCACGCTGGCGCATGACACCGAAATCAGCGTGCCCGGCCCGCTCGGCACCAGCATCGTCGCCATCCGCAACCACCAGGCGCGCATCGCCTCCGACCCCAGCCCGCGCCAGTATTGCGTGCGTCAGGGCTGGCTGAAAAACGCTGGCGAAATCGCCATCTGCCTGCCCAACGAAGTCAGCGTCGAACTGTCCGGCGGGGATAAAAAATACGACAGCCTCAACTACTAGGATTTGGGAATTAGGAATGAGGATTGAGACAAACAGCAGCCCGCAGGCTTCCACGCTGGATGACCAGCGCAACGCCGCCCGCCCGCCGCAAATCCCGAATCCCAAATCCCGAATCCTGCTTGAAGCCACGCCCGAAGACCACCACATCGCACGCCTCGCCGCCGTAGCGCTAGGACTCACGGTGCTGGAAGCCGCGATCCCGTCGCCGCTGCCCGGGGTCAAACCCGGCCTCGCCAACATCGTGGTGCTGGTCGTGCTGGCGCGCTACGGCTGGCGCGCAGCAGCCTGGGTCTCGCTGCTGCGCGTCGTGGCCGGCAGCCTGCTGATGGGCAGCTTCCTCGCCCCCGGCTTCTTCCTGAGCCTGACCGGCGCCTTATGCAGCCTTGCCGTCCTCGCACTCGGCATGCACCTGCCCCGGCGCTGGTTCGGCCCCATCACGCACAGCATCCTCGCCGCCTATGCCCACATCGCCGGACAAATGCTGGTGGTGTACCAGTGGCTCATCCCGCACGCCGGCATCGCCTACCTGCTGCCGATATTCGCCGCCGCCGCCCTTGTGTTCGGCACCGTAAACGGTTTGGTTGCGGCGCAATTTATGGATAATGGCAAACCATCCCATCCGGAGCCCCAACCGTGAAAACAATTACCCTGGCCTTCACCGGCGCCTCCGGCCTGCCCTACGGCATGCGCCTGCTCGAATGCCTGCTGCAAAGCGGCCAGCATGTGCAGCTCGTCTACACCCAGGCCGCACAAGTCGTCGCAACGCAGGAAATGAATTTCACGCTGCCCGGCCGCCCGCAGGAAGCCGAAGCCATGCTCACCGAGCGCCTGGGCAAATTCAGCGGCACACTGAAAGTCTACGGCCTGCAAGACTGGTTTGCGCCGATGGCCTCAGGCTCGAATCCCGGCGACGCGATGGTGGTCTGCCCCTGCACCATGGGCACCCTCGGCAAGATCGCCGCCGGCATCAGCGACGACCTCGTGTGCCGCGCCGCCGATGTGATGCTGAAGGAAAAGCGCACGCTGATCCTGGTTCCGCGCGAGATGCCGTTCTCCTCCATCCACCTGGAAAACATGCTCAAGCTCGCGCAAGCCGGCGCCGTCATCATGCCGCCCAATCCGGGGTTTTATCACCACCCGCAAAGCGTGCAGGATTTGGTGGATTTCGTCGTGGCGCGCTTGCTCGATCATCTGGGGGTAGAGCAGAGGTTGATCGGGAAGTGGGGCGAGTAAGGTTTGCTGATTTGTTTGTGCTGAGCTGGTCGAAGCATGAACGGGTTAAAAACAAAACCGTCGGGGGTGGCCCGACAGCCAGCTACTTCTTCTTGCTTCGCCAAGAAGAAGTAGCCAAGAAGAAGGCGACCCCGGTTTGCCGCCCACTGCGTGGGTTCCCTGCGTTGCTCGACTAGTCAGGCGGCTGCGGAACTCGCACGATCCGCTACGCGGCCACGTGCTCAAACAGTCCTCGCCGACTACCCCTGACCAGCCTGCGCTACTCGGCGGCGCACAGGGGAAAGAAGTTCCAAACCTTAACCCCTGATGGAGGGCAACAAGTTGCCCTCCATGTTGTGGCGATAGGCAAAACAATCTGACTACGGCACATTGAAACCCCACAAGGTTTCGCGTGTTACTTGGGTGGGAAGTGTAGTATGGATAACATGCCCTTCTAATTAAAATCTATAGTTCGATTTCAACCACGTTTAAGGATTCCTCATGGCCACTTGCTTTGTAATTCAACCATTCGACTCGGGAAAGTTTGATAAGCGTTTTGCTGATATTTATAAACCAGCCATTGAGGCAGCAGGACTTGAAGCATATCGGGTGGATAAAGACCCCAGTGTTTCGATTCCCATTGACTCCATTGAGGATGGCATTAAGCAAGCATCTGTTTGTCTTGCCGACATAACTGCTGACAATCCAAATGTTTGGTACGAACTTGGTTATGCATTCGCAGCCGGACGACCCGTTGTCATGGTCTGCTCAGACGAACGCACCGGCAAGAAATATCCTTTCGATATCCAACATCGGAGCATCATTCCATACCAAGCTGATTCGCCAAGTGACTTTGACAAATTGAAAGATAGCCTGACTGCCAGAATCAAAGCTCTTGTGAAAAAAGGGGAAACATTACAGCAGTTATCAGAATCAGATCCAATAGCTCCGGTTGAAGGATTAACTCAAGCAGAAATTCTTGTGCTTGCGGTTCTGGGGGGGAGTAGTTTTTTACCAACCGATCCTGTTAGTGCTTTTAGTGCGAAGCGGGATTCAGAGCGAGCAGGAGTTACAAACGTGGGTTTCAACATTGGTATTCGACGTCTATCGACGAAGAAGTTTATCGAAATTGTTGAACTTTGGGATGACAATAGTCAAGAGTCGTATGACGGCATAAAAATAACCGACAGCGGGTGGAAATGGATAGAGAATAATGAAGCGAAATTCGTACTCCACCGTTCTAGCCGTAAAGACGCTGATGAAGATATTGTTTTTTAAAGTGAGGGGGTAGCCCGGTGTTTTTGATGCCGCGCTTACGCGGCATCAGTTTTTTTGGGTTTTGCTTTACCATCCCCTGTGCGCCGCCTCGATCAGTCACAAACGGGCGGTGCAGTTAGGCGAGCACTGTTTGAGCACGTGGCCGCGCAGCGGATCGTGCGAGTTGCGCAGCCCCGCTCGTTTGTGACTGATCGAGGGAACCCACGCAGTGGGCGGCAAACCGGGGGCGCCTTCTTCTTGGTTACTTCTTCTTGGCGAAGCAAGAAGAAGTGACTGGCTGCCGGGCCACCCCCGGCGGTTTCCGTTGCACACCGAATAAACCCGTTCATGCTTCAACAAGCTCAGCACGAATGAAACCCTGCCCGCGCAGCGGACAGCTCGACTACTCGGGCTCGCACACTCCCCCACTATCCGCTACCATAAACCATGCTCCGCCACCTGCTCCTGCTCATCGCCGTCCTCACAGCGCCATCGGTCTTTGCGCTGGATTCCCCGCTGGAATTGCGCGGACTCTACGCGCAGCAGGTTGACCGCCGCCTCGACATTCCGGCGGAGGTGCAACAGCATTACGCCGAGCTGCTGGACAAGCAGTTGCAGCAGGGCGGACTGAAACTCGCGACGCAATTCGTTGTGCTGGTAGACCGCAACCCGAAGGTGCAGGCACTGCTGATGTTCTGGATCAGCGAAGACGGCGGTTTCGAGTTCATCGGCGCATCGCCGGTCTCGACCGGAAAGAAAGACGGCGTGGAATATTTTGAAACGCCGGTCGGCGTGTTCGACCACAGCGTCGCCAATTTCGATTTCCGCTCGGAGGGGACGCCCAATGAGCAAGGCATCAGGGGCTATGGCGAGAAGGGCTTGCGGGTGTATGACTTCGGCTGGGTGCAGGCGCGCCGCACCTGGCGTCCCGGCGAAAGCACCATGCGCCTGCTGATCCACTCCACCGACCCGGCCCAGCTCGAGCGCCGGCTGGGCACCGCGCAGTCCAAGGGCTGCGTGCGCATCCCGGCATCTCTGAACCGCTTCATCGATTATTTCGGCGTGCTGGATGCCGATTACGAACAGATGCAGTCCAAAGGCAAGGCGCCCCAGGTGCTGCGTGCCGATCGCGCGCACATCGCCTGGTCGGGCCGCTACCTGGTGGTGATCGACTCCGGCGTGCGCCAGCGTCCGGCATGGTCGCCGCTGCCCGCCGTCAAGTCACACAAACTGAAAAATAATTAGCGTAAAATCACCCGGCGCAAATAATTAACGGGAGGAGCACATGTTCCAGATACGTGTCCATGGCCGGGGCGGACAAGGGGTAGTCACCGCCACCGAAATGTTGTCCGTTGCGGCATTCGAGGAGGGGCGCCATGCGCAGGCCTTCCCCAGTTTCGGGTCGGAGCGCACCGGCGCGCCGGTGGTGGCGTTCTGCCGCATCGACGACAAGGAGCTGCGCGTGCGCGAGCCCATCATGCAGCCGGATGCGCTGATCATCCAGGACCCGACGCTGCTGCACCAGATCAATGTATTCGCCGGGCTGCAGCAGGACGGTTATGTGCTGCTGAACACCCACCAGACTTTCGAGGCACTGGGCCTCGGGGACATCCTGCAAAACCACCGTGCCGAACGCTTCTGCACCCTGCCCGCCACCGAGCTGGGGCTCAAGCATGTCGGCCGCCCGATCCCGAATGTGCCGCTGATTGCCGGCTTTGCCGCGCTGTCCGGCATGTTCAAGCTCGAGTCGGTCATCAAGGCCATCAACGAAAAGTTTTCCGGCAAGGTCGCGGCGGGCAATATTGCCGCCGCGCAAGAAGCCTACGAACTGGTCAAGAAAGAAATGGAGGAGCGTATCCATGCTTAAGCAGACAGAAGGTTCCAAAGCCGTCGCCGAGGCGGTGGCGCTATGCCGCCCGGAAGTGATCTGCGCCTACCCGATCTCGCCGCAGACGCATATCGTCGAAGCACTCGGCGAGATGGTGAAAGCCGGCGAGTTGCAGAACTGCGAGTTCATCAACGTGGAGAGCGAGTTTGCCGCGATGTCGGTGGCGATCGGCTCCTCGGCGGCGGGCGCACGCTCCTACACCGCCACCGCCTCGCAGGGCCTGCTGTTCATGGTCGAGGCGGTGTACAACGCCTCCGGCCTCGGCCTGCCGATCGTGATGACCGTGGCGAACCGCGCCATCGGTGCGCCGATCAACATCTGGAACGACCATTCCGACTCGATTTCGCAGCGCGATTCCGGCTGGATGCAGTTGTTCGCCGAAACCAATCAGGAAGCGGTGGACCTGCACATCCAGGCATTCAAGCTGGCGGAAGAGTTATCGATGCCGGTGATGGTGTGCATGGACGGTTTCATCCTCACCCACGCCTTCGAGCGCGTGGACATCCCGACGCAGGAGCAGGTGGATGCCTTCCTGCCGCCCTATGAGCCGCGCCAGGTGCTCGACCCCGCCGACCCAATTTCGATCGGCGCAATGGTCGGGCCGGAAGCGTTCATGGAAGTGAAGTACCTGGCGCACGCCAAGCAACTGCAAGCGCTGGAACTGATCCCGCAATACGCCGCCGAGTTCAAGGAAAAGTTCGGCCGCGACAGCGGCGGGCTGGTGCGCTCATACCGCATTGAGGATGCGGAAACCATCGTCGTGGCGATGGGCTCGGTGCTGGGCACCATCAAGGACGTGGTGGACGACCTGCGCGCGCAGGGCCACAAGATCGGCGTGCTCGGCATCATCAGCTTCCGCCCGTTCCCGATGGAGCAGGCGCGCGAAGCGCTGCAACATTGCAAACGCTTCGTGGTGGTAGAGAAGCACCTGGCCGTCGGACTCGGCGGCGTGCTCACCACCACGCTGCGCATGGCCGTGGCGGGCCTGAAGCTCACCGGCTACACCGCGATTGCCGGGCTCGGCGGCCGCCCGATCCCGAAGGCCTCGCTGCAAGACCTGTTCCTGAAAGCGGAAGCCGAGAGCCTGGAAGCCATCACCTTCGTCGATCTCGACTGGGATGTGGTCAACAAGCAACTGGAACGCGAAAAACAGAACCGCCATTCCGGCCCCATCGCCGAGAACATCCTGCACGCCAAGGGGATGACCACTTCGGCGAAATTCGGTTGAGGAGAATGCCATGAGTTTCCAACCCGTAAAGTTTTACCAGACCGGCACCTACACCGTCGGCAACCGCCTGCTCGCACCGGATGAGCGCAGCGTGCAGGCCGGCGAGTTGCGCAGCAATTCGATCAACTCCGGCCATCGCGCCTGCCAGGGCTGCGGCGAGGCGCTCGGCGCACGCTACGCGATCGACGCTGCGATGGCGGAAAGCAACGGCCAGCTCATTTCGGTGAATGCCACCGGCTGCCTGGAAGTGTTTTCCACGCCCTACCCGGAATCGTCCTGGCAAGTCGCGTGGATCCACTCGCTGTTCGGCAATGCTCCCGCAGTAGCCACCGGGGTCGCCGCCGCGATGAAAGTGAAAGGGCGCAGCGATGTGCGCGTGGTGGCGCAGGGCGGCGACGGCGGCACCACCGACATCGGCTTCGGCTGCCTCTCGGGCATGTTCGAACGCAACGACGATGTGCTGTACATCTGCTATGACAACGAAGCCTACATGAACACCGGCGTGCAGCGCTCCTCGGCCACGCCGCCCGCCGCGCGCACGGCGACCACGATGCCGGTGGGCAATGAGCCGGGCAACGTGTTCGGTCAGGGCAAGAACGTGCCGGAGATCGCCATGGCGCACGGCATCCCGTATGTCGCCACCGCGACCGTGGCCGACCTGCGCGACCTCGAATACAAGGTGCGCAAGGCCATGAAGATTCGCGGCGCGCGCTACATCCAGATTTTCGTGCCGTGCCCGCTGGGCTGGGGCACCGCCTCGCACGACACCATCCGCATGGCGCGCCTCGCCAAGGAAAGCGGCATGTTCCCGGTGTTCGAAGCCGAGCACGGCGAGGTGACCGGCGTGCTGAAAATCCGCAAGCAGGTGCCGGTGGAGGAATACCTGCAGCCGCAGAAACGTTTCGCGCACCTGTTCGGCAAACACGCGCATCCTGAAATGATCGCCCGCCTGCAAGCCATCGCGGACCGCAACATCCGCAAATACGGCCTGCTCGAACAAGGAGACAACTGACATGGCAAACAAGCCTTTTGCGATCACGCTGAAAGCCGGCTCCTCGCTGTCCAACCTCACCGGCAGCTGGCGCACATTCCGCCCGGTCTACCTCGACCGCCTGCCGCCCTGCAACAACGCCTGCCCCGCCGGTGAAAACATTCAGGGCTGGCTGTTCCACGCCGAGTCGGGCGACTACGAGCAGGCCTGGCGCGTGCTGGTGGAAAACAACCCGCTGCCCGCCGCGATGGGCCGCGTGTGCTACCACCCGTGCGAGACCGCCTGCAACCGCGCGCAGCTCGACGAGGCGGTGGGCATCAACTCGGTGGAGCGCTTCCTCGGCGACGAGGCAATCAAGCGCGGCTGGAAATTCGATAAGCCCGCTCCCGCCACCGGCAAGAAAGTGCTGGTGGTCGGCGCCGGCCCGTCCGGCCTGTCCGCCGCCTACCACCTGGCGCGCATGGGCCACCAGGTCGAAATCCAGGAAGCCGGCCCGCTGGCGGGCGGCATGATGCGTTTCGGCATCCCCAAATACCGCCTGCCGCGCGAGGTGCTGGACGCCGAAGTGCAACGCATCCTCGATCTCGGCGTCACGCTGAAATTCAACACCAAGGTGGAGAACATCCAACAGAGCATGCAGGCGGGCGGCTTCGATGCGGCCTTCCTCGCGGTCGGCGCACATATCGGCAAACGCACCACCATCCCGGCGGGCGACGCCTCGCACATCGTCGATGCGGTGTCGGTGCTGCGCTCGATGGAGGGTGAGGACAAGCCGATGCTGGGACGGCGCGTCGTGGTATACGGCGGCGGCAACACCGCCATCGACGTCGCACGCACCGTCAAGCGCATGGGCGCCGAGCCGATCATCGTCTACCGCCGCACGCGCGACAAGGCGCCGGCGCACGATTTCGAAATCGAGGAAGCCTTGCAGGAAGGCGTGATGATCAAGTGGCTCTCCACGATCAAGCAGGCCGGAGCCGGCGAAATCACCGTCGAAAAAATGGCGCTGGACGACAAAGGCTTCCCGCAGCCCACCGGCGAATTCGAAAAGCTTGAAGCCGATTCGGTGGTACTCGCACTCGGACAGGACGTCGACCTGTCGCTGCTGCAGGGCGTGCCAGGCCTCGAGGTGAAGGACGGCGTAGTGCAGGTGAACCCGAACATGATGACCGGCTTCCCCGGCATCTTCGCCGGCGGCGACATGGTGCCCTCCGAGCGCACCGTCACCGTGGCGGTCGGCCACGGCAAGAAAGCCGCACGCCACATCGACGCCTGGCTGCGCGGCGCCACCTACGAAGCGCCCGCCAAGCACGAGCTGGCCGACTTCAAGAACCTGAACACCTGGTACTACTCCGACGCGCCCAAAACCGTGCGCCCGATGCTGGACATCATCCGCCGCAAGACCAGCTTCGACGAGGTGCAGGGCGGGCTCGACGAATCCAACGCGCTGTTCGAGGCGCGCCGCTGCCTGTCGTGCGGCAACTGTTTCGAGTGCGACAACTGCTATGGCGTTTGCCCGGACAATGCCGTGATCAAACTCGGCCCCGGCAACCGCTTCCGGTTCAAGTACGACTACTGCAAGGGCTGCGGCCTGTGCGCCGAGGAGTGCCCGTGCGGCGCGATCAAGATGGTCGCGGAAGAAACCTGAAAGGTAAGCAGCCCGTCTGACACCAGCAAAGCATCAGCCGGGCTGCACACCGTCGCAACGCAAACAAACAGTTCGACCAGCAAAGCGGGCGCTCAACCCGTCTCAAGAATTTCATGCACATTTAACGCGACATCCGGCACTCATCTGCCATCCACCGAGAATATCTAGATATTTTTCGCTCGCGGCATAGTTCATTGTAGCTATTTTCAATAGCCCCCCGCAGTGTTCCAATCCGCGCTCGGCGGTTGAGCCACCCGCCGCTGGAATCGCGCCGGATTGCGCGGAAAACTGCCTCATTCCAGGAAATGGTTTTGCAAAGCCGCGCAGGGATTTGATCCATCAATTATCCGGTACCGATATGAGCACATCGCCAGATCGCGCATCACCCGCACCATCACAGACTGATCTTCCCGGCGGAACGCCTTCGCCCGGGCAGGACCCCCATCTCTGGTACGCACAAGCGATGGAGCAACTGGTCGAGGTCATACAACAGCTTTCGCTTGCCCGCGATTTGCCTGCCGTGATGGACATCGTGCGCCATGCAGCCCGCAAACTGACCGGTGCCGACGGTGCAACCTTCGTGCTGCGCGACGATGGAAAATGCTTCTATGCCGAAGAGGACGCCATCAGCCCGCTCTGGAAAGGCCAGCGTTTCCCGATGAGCGCCTGCATCAGCGGCTGGGTCATGCTCAACAAACAGCCGGCCGTGATTGAGGACATTTATGCCGATCCGCGCATCCCGGCGGATGCCTACCGACCGACGTTCGTACACAGTCTCGCGATGGTTCCCATCCGCACAATCGACCCGGTCGGCGCAATCGGCAACTACTGGGCCTCGCGGCACCAGCCCACCCCGGAACAGGTAAAAGTATTGCAGGCACTCGCCGACACCACCGCAGTGGCGATGGAAAATGTACGCGTCTACGAAGAGCTTGAACAGCGCGTCCGGCATCGCACTTCCGAACTCCAGTCCATTCTCGACAATGTGCAGGTTGGCATCGTGTTTGCGCTTGATGGAAAAATCGTCCGCACCAACCCGAAAGCCGCAGGGATTTTCCGCTTCGCTGCGCAGGATGCCCTGCTCGCCACTTCCCTGCCAGCACTGCTGCAACCGGTGTCGGATGCCAACCTGGTCGAGGACGCACAGGCGCAATTCCGCAAGGGCGAGGTTTTCATCACCGAGACCGAAATCCTGCGCCAGGACGGAAGTCCATGCTGGTTCCGCCTTGTCGCCAAAACCCTCGGCAGCGATGACGCCCCCGGCAGCGAAATCTGGGTCATCACCGATATCGGCGAGCGCAAGGAAAAAGAGCGCAAACTTTACGAACTGAAAATTGCTGCCGAGACAGCGAACCTTGCCAAGGACTCCTTCCTCGCCACAATGAGCCATGAGATTCGCACACCCCTCACCGGCATGCTGGGCATGCTGGAACTGCTGTCCTTGACCGCGCTCGACGACGAGCAACGCTCCACGCTCGATGCCGCCTGGGATTCCGGGCGGGGACTGCTTCGCATCGTCAGCGACATTCTCGACTGGTCGAAAATCGAGGCCGGGAAAATGGAAATCTCGCCGCAACCCACCTCGGTGCAGCAAGTATTGCAGGATGTGGTCAACACCTACTCGCGCATAGCCAGCTCGAATTCCCTGCTGCTCTGGCAGCATGCCGATGCGCGGCTGGGCGAAGCCTACATCGTCGACCCGCTGCGGCTCTCGCAAGTGCTGAACAATTTCGTCAGCAATGCCATCAAGTTCACCCGCGATGGCGAAGTCGAACTGCGTGCCGACCTCCTCAAACACCAGGACGGCAACGATCTGGTGCGATTCTCGGTGAAAGACACCGGGATAGGCATTACCGAAGAGGTCCAGAAGCGGCTGTTCCAGCGCTATGCCCAGGAAAGCGCCGATACCGCACGCATGTATGGAGGCACCGGGCTGGGGCTGTCGATCTGCCAGCGGCTGGCAGAAATGATGGATGGCAAAATCGAGCTGAAGAGCGAACCCGGACAAGGCTCAACCTTCAGCCTCATCCTGTCGCTGCCCATCTCCAACGTCCCGGGCAAGATCGTCAAGAATATCCATCTTGAGGTGAAGCAGCGCGATGTCCAGCCGCTGCTCACCGACAGCAGCCGCGCACCGCTGGTGCTGGCGGTCGATG
Source organism: Pseudomonadota bacterium (assembly GCA_021848465.1). Lineage (GTDB taxonomy): Bacteria > Pseudomonadota > Gammaproteobacteria > Burkholderiales > Gallionellaceae > JAJZUP01. The sequence goes on along the minus strand of JAJZUP010000001.1, from coordinate 566,900 downwards.
ACCACCCGATCAACCGTGACCTGCTGGCGCGCCAGGTGCGCCTGCTCGGCCTGCGCGCCCAGACCGCAGAGAACGGCGTCGCAGCTCTGAGCCTTTGGCGTGAAGGAGAGTGCGACCTGGTCATTACCGACTGCCACATGCCGGAGATGGACGGCTACGAATTGGCGGCGGAAATCCGCAAGATCGAGGCAAGCAGCCAGCGTCCGCGCACCCCGATCATTGCATGGACCGCCAACGCGCTCGCCGAAGAGGCGGGGCGCTGCCAGGCTGCCGGCATGGACGAACTGCTGGTCAAGCCGGCGAACCTGCTCGAACTGAAGAAGACGCTGGCAAAATGGCTCTTCCTCGATCAAGCCGCCGCCAGCCCATCCCATGCGGCCGATGCCGAGCCGATCGACTTCGCGGTGCTCGACATGGTCGTTGCCGACCGCGCCAGCCAGCAAAAAATACTGCAGGATTTCCTTGCGCATTTAAGCAGCGACTACACCAACCTGGAAACATCGCTGCAGAAAAACGATTTCGCCCATGCCCGCGACACCGCACACCGCATGAGCGGCTCCAGCAAAATGGTGGGGGCCACGCAGATCGCGCAAGCCTGCGCTGCTGCCGAGCAGGCCGCGCAGAATAAGGACACCGCCGCACTCCATGCCGCTTTCGCCTCCATACCTGCCGCGCAGCGCAAGCTGGAAGCCTGCCTGGCCGGAAAATTTCCGGGAGCAAACCAATGAGGCTGGCGGATATGCGGGTGCTGATCGTGGAGGACGACGAATTCCAGCGCGGCATTCTTGCCACGATACTGGAATCGCTTGGCATTACGAATACCCTGCATGCAAGCAACGGCAAGCAAGCGCTGGACGCCATCCACACTGCGGCGGCTGCGCCGATCAACATTGCACTGTGCGACCTGAACATGCCGGAAATGGACGGCATGGAGTTCCTGCGCCATCTCAGCGAAGAACAGCAGAACATTGCCGTCATCCTGACCAGCGCCATGAGCGAGAAGCTGCTCTCCTCGGTAGGCAGGATGACGCGGATGTACGGCATCAACCTGCTCGGCATCATCGAAAAACCAGTCTTGCTACCCAAGCTCAAGGAACTGTTGCTCCGCTACGAACCGCCTTCCGACCCGGCACTCGCACCGCGTTCGCTGGAATTCACGCTCGACGAGATTCTCGCGGGCCTGATGGCCGGGCAATTCGAACCCTTCTTCCAGCCCAAGGTCGACATGCAAACCGGCAGGGTCATCGGCGCGGAAGCGCTTGCCCGCTGGCATCACCCTGAGCACGGCATCGTTTCCCCGCAAGCATTCATCCCGCTGCTCGAAACCACCCGCAACATCGACACGCTGACTTTCCAGATGCTGCAAAAATCTGCCCAGGCCTGCCGCACCTTGCAGGAGCAAGGCCACCTGCTGACGATCGCGGTAAACCTGTCGCTGACCTCGCTGGACAAGCCGACGCTGGCGGACACTGTCGCGCAGATCGTGCGCGATGCCGGCGTCGAGCCGCAATACATCGTGCTCGAGATCACCGAATCCGCCGCCATGACCGATGAAGGCAAGGCTCTGGAGAATCTTGCGCGGCTATGCCTGAACGGATTTTCGCTGGCAATCGACGATTACGGGACCGGCGCGTCAAACCTGCAACAGCTGACGCGCATCGCCTTCAACGAACTCAAGATCGACCAGTCGTTTGTTAACGGCTTCGCGGAAAACCGCTCCCTGCGCATCGTCGTCGAATCGAGTATCGACATGGCGCACAAGCTGCTGGTGAAAAGCGTGGCGGAAGGCGTCGAGAACCAGCAGGACTGGGACACACTTAAAGCCATAGGCTGCGACACGGTGCAAGGTTATTTCATCGCACAACCGATGGACGGCCAGGCATTCCAGTCCTTTGCCGAAACGCACACGCACACCCCGGTCGTGCAGCCGGGAACCCCGGCCGGACAGGCGAAAAAGATCGCGCATACCAAAATACTGGTTGTGGACGACGACGACTTCACGCGCCGCATCATCGTCAGGGTGCTCGGGGAGCTCGGGTATGCCGAGCTGGCAGACACCAATTCGGCAAGCTCAGCCGTCCGGCTGCTGGAGAGCCAGCCGTTCGACCTCATCATTACCGACGTCAACATGCCGGGCGTGAACGGCCTGAAACTGGTTCAGCTCATCCGTGCCGGGAAGACCCACGCCAAGCCGGAAACGCGGATCATGATCCTCAGCTCCTTCTCGCAGACGGAAATCCTCGGCACCGCGCTGGCCCTGGATGTCAACGGCTTCCTGGTCAAACCGATCATCCCGGCGGTGGTCGAGGAAAAGCTCCGCCAAGCGCTTGCGGAACGCCTGCACCTGCGCGCCTCGATTGCTTATGAGGCAGTCAAAACCGATTTAAGAAGCCTGCCCAGGCTGGACGCACAAGCCGTACAGCAGGGCGCAAGCGCCGCACAGCGCAAGGCCAGCCAGGCGGCCGGCCCGAATTGCTCGCTCACCCGGCTGCGGCCCGGCATGATCCTGAAAGAGAATGTTTACCTGAAAGATGGCACGCTGATCCTGTCGTCCGGACACACCCTCACCGAACTATCCATCAACCGCCTGAACGACCTGAAATCCCTGCTGCCCGCCAACGGCGTTGCAGTCCAGGAAACCGCCTGACATCCTGCGCAGCGCTCAAGCCAGCCCGACGTACACGTTCTGCACATCGTCGTCGTTGTCCATTGCTTCAAGGAATTCTTCCACCTCGGCACGCTCGGCATCACTCAACGCAGTCACCGGATTCTTCGGGCGGTAGCCCAGCTTGGCGGAAGTCACGGTGAAGCCCTGTGCCGGCAGCGCCTTGCACACCGCATCCAGGTCGGTGGTATCGGTGATGAACAGCGCGGTGCGCTCTTCATCCTCTGCGTCTGCCGCTTCGAAATCCTGCGCACCCGCTTCGATGGCAGCCATTTCGACATCGGCATCCGCCGTATTCGGCGTCGCCTCAATCATGCCGACGTAATCGAAATCCCACGACACCGAGCCTTCCGCGCCGAGCTGGCCCTTGCGGAACAGCACGTTCATGCTCGACTTGGTGCGGTTCACGTTGTCGGACAGGCACTCCACGATCACCGGCACGCGGTGTGGCGCAAAGCCCTCATACACCAGACGGTCCAGGCTCACGCCGCCATCCAGCAACCCTGCCCCCTTCTTGATGGCGCGATCCAGCGTGTCCTTTGGCATCGAAGCTTTCTTCGCCTGCTCCACCACAATGCGCAAGCGCGAATTGGAATCCGGGTCGGCTCCGCCGCGCGCCGCCACCATGATTTCCTTGGCCAGCTTACCGAAGATTTTGCCCTTGGCATTCGCCGCGATTTCTTTATGCTTGGATTTCCACTGTGCGCCCATGACTGACTTCCTGCTAAGTAAGAATGAAAGCGCGCATCTTGCCTTAACTGTGGCGGAGAGACAATTGCAATGCTGGGCCGATTCACTCTACCCGGCAGGAATACCGCCGTCTGATGGTCGGAATTGTGCTCAGCCCCATTGTTGCGACGATCTCAGTTTTTTCGCGAAATGAGGGAATCAGCTTCCTGCAGCAATTCATACATAAAATCCATCACCACCCGCACCCGTGGCACGTGACGCAAATCGCCGTGCACCGCCAGCCACAACATATGCCCCGGCGCTTCCTGACTGGGCAAGACCCGCACGCATCCCGGTTGCCCATGCATCAGCAGATGGGGCATCACCCCGATGCCATTGCCTGACATCAAGGCCATCAGCCTTGCCAGGGTATTGTCACTACGCACCCGACAAACTGCCCCACCGGCCTTTTCCATCAACCAGAGGTTTTCCGGTTGCTCCTTCAAGGCTTCGCCATAGGCAATAACATGATGCCCCCGCAACTCCTCCACAGTCGTTGGCACACCATTGCGATTGAGATAATCCTGTGCCGCATACAGGCCGAACCCCACTTCACACACCTGCCGCGACACCATGTCCGCCTCGACTGGGCGTGAAAATCGCAATGCCACATCGGCCTGCCCCCGCTTCAGATCGGCATAAGCCGATGACGGCTCAATCACGATTTCAAGTTCCGGATAGTCTTGATGCAGACGCGGCAATGCTGGCGCCAGCAGCAAGACGCCCATTCCTTCCGGCGCTGCGATCCGGACCATGCCAGAGGGTATCTCCTGATTCGTCTGCACACAGCGCAAGGCATTGGCCGCCTGCGTTTCCATCGCAGTCGCCACCTCAAGCAAACGCCGCCCTTCTTCCGTCAACGTCAAGCCACCGCTATGCCGCTGGAATACACACACGCCTAGCTGCACCTCCAGCGCATCGATACGCCTTCCGACAGTGGGCTGGTTGCTGCCCAGCAAACGGCCAGCTGCAGTCAGGCTGCCCGTGCGGGCAGCAGCCAGAAAGTAACGCAAGGAATCCCAATCCAGCTCATTCATATTTGTATCGTCGCCATTCAAATTCCGCTCAAGACAATTCATATTTGCATAGCTTAGCATGCTGCCACTGTCATCAAAGAAAGGAAATCACATGAGCTATCAGACGACCGTTGACCATGCCGCCATCAAGACCGGGCAATTGCTGACCATTGCCTTGCTGCTGGCCTCATTTGCATTGCAGCGCTGGGAAGGAGTGGCACTGCTCGCCGTTATTTTCCTGATTACGGCGACAGTGCATCCGCTCGGGCCGTTTGTTTTGATCTATCGCTTGCTGTTGAAACCGTCCGGTTTGGTTAAACCGGATATCCGCGTAGACAATCTGCAACCCCACCTGTTTGGTCAGGCCATTGGGGCAGCAACCGCCGCCATGGCCGCTGCAATCCTGCATGCAGAATTCGCCGTAACCGGCTGGAGCCTGGTGTGGGTGCTCATTGCCCTGACGTTCATTTCCTACAAGGGATGGTGCATTGGATGCTTCCTGTATTACCAGTTAGGCCGCCTGGGATTACGCGGATTCTTTGCGAAAAAACCTACCGATCGCAATGTGCGGCTGGGCTCGCGACCTCGCACACCGGCAGGCCAGGAAAGCCGGCTACCATGACCGGATCGCAAGCGAGGCCGCCCCTACCGACAACCAGCCGTCACGCCATATCTTCCAGCACCTTCAGGAAGTCGTCGCCGTAGCGCGCCAGCTTGGCCTGTCCGATGCCGCTGATCTGCCCCATCTCGTCCAGCGACTGCGGCTTGCGGTTGAGGATTTCCAGCAGGGTGCTGTCGTGGAAAATCACATACGGCGGCACGCCCTGTTCGCGTGCCAGCTCCATGCGCCGGGCCTTGAGCGCCTGCCACAGCGGGTCGTCGTTGGCCCCGGCGAAGGCCTCGCGGCGGCGGGCGGCGCGTTCGGCCTTGGAAGCGCGCCGCTCCGGCGCGGCATCGCGGCGCAACCAGACTTCCTGTTCGCCGCGCAGCACGGGCCGCGCCGCCTCGGTGAGGCGCAGGCCGCCGTAGGCTTCGATGTCCACGCTGATGAGTCCGGCGGCGGTCAGTTGCCGGTACACGCTGCTCCATTGCTGCTGCGCCAGCGCATCGCCGATGCCGAACACCGACAGTTGCTGGTGGTTGAACTGTTCGACCTTCGGCGTCTGCTTGCCGAGCAGCACATCGATCAGGTGCGCCACGCCGAAGCGTTGCCCGGTGCGGTACACGCACGACAGCGCCATCTGCGCGGCCTGCGTGGCATCCCAGGTATCCACCGGCGCCAGGCAGTTGTCGCACTGCCCGCAAGCGCCGGGATGCTCCTCGCCGAAATAGCGCAGGATGGTCTGGTGGCGGCAGGCGGTGGATTCGCAGTAGCCCAGCAGCGCGTCGAGTTTTTGCAGCTCCACACGCTTGCGTTCCTCCGGTGCGTCGCCCGACAGCAGCATCTGCCGCATCGACACCACATCGCCGAGCCCGTAGGCCATCCAGGCATTGGCGGGCTGGCCGTCGCGCCCGGCGCGGCCGGTTTCCTGGTAATAGCCTTCCATGCTCTTCGGCAGGTCGAGGTGCGCGACGAAGCGCACGTTGGGCTTGTCGATGCCCATGCCGAAGGCGACCGTGGCGACCATGATGACGCCTTCCTCGCGCAGGAAGCGCTGCTGGTTGGCGTTGCGCACCGCAACCTCCAGCCCGGCGTGATAGGGCAAGGCGCCCCAGCCCTGCTCCTTGAGCCAGGCCGCGGTCTCCTCGACCTTCCGGCGGGACAGGCAATACACGATGCCGGCATCGTTCGGATGCTCGCTTTCGAGGAAGTCCTGCAACTGCTTGCGTGCGTTGTCCTTGAGCGCCACGCGGTAGCGGATGTTCGGACGGTCGAAGCTGGAAACGAATTGCCGCGCGTCCTCCAGCGCTAGCCGCTCGACGATCTCATTGCGCGTCGGCGCATCGGCGGTGGCGGTCAGCGCGATGCGCGGCACCGCGGGAAAGCGCTCGTGCAGGATGGTGAGCTGGCGATATTCCGGCCGGAAATCGTGGCCCCACTGCGACACGCAATGCGCCTCGTCGATGGCGAACAGCGCAATGCCGCGCTCCTGCGCCAGTTTCTCCAGCAAGCCGAGGAAGCCCTCCGTCACCAGCCGCTCCGGCGCGACGTACAGCAACTTCAATTCGCCGCGCAGCGCCTGCCGGTACACCTCGCGCGCCGCATCGGCATCCAGGCTGGAATTGAGGAAAGCGGCGGCAATCCCGAGCTGCTTCAATGCATCCACCTGATCCTGCATCAGCGCGATCAGCGGCGACACCACGATGCCGACACCGGGACGCAGCAGCGCGGGAATCTGGTAGCACAGCGACTTGCCGCCGCCGGTCGGCATCAACACCAGCGCATCGCCGCCTGCCGCGACGTGCTCGACGATGGCCTGCTGCGCGCCGCGAAACGCGCTGTAGCCGAATACATCGTGGAGGATTTGTTGCGCGCTCATAACATAGATACCGCGATAGAATTTTTCATGCGCCCTGCGGCGGGCGCGTAATGTACCGAAGCACGGGCGTTTTGACCATGCTCAATGCACGGGAGAATTTACCCGGCGGCACGCTCTAGGTGCTTGGCGATCACCGCCGGCAATTGCTGCGGCGCCTTGATGCGCAACTGCTTGTTCACGTTGTACACGCCGAACACCACCGTGATCGCCGCCTCGGACACATCGAAACGCCCCGCCAGATAGCGCACCAGATGCGCCGTCGCACGGCCGCGCACCGGCATCTCCGCCACGTGCACCTCAAGCTGGTGGCCGATCACCTTGCCGATGCGCGTCTGCTTGGCACGCGGGCGCCCAAGAATATTCAGCACCAGCGTATCGTCCTCCCACCAGCAAAACGGTTGCATCACTTCTCCTGTAAAATTGAACCATGAACGCAAACACCAAACGCCCACCGCTAGAGGGTATCACCCTTGAGATGATCGTCACACAACTGTCGGAAAAAATCGGCTGGGAAGCCATGGGCGAAGCCGTCCCCATCCGCTGCTTCACCCATGACCCGAGCATCAAATCCAGCTTGAAATTCCTGCGCCGCACGCCATGGGCGCGGGCGAAGGTGGAGGAGTTGTATTTGCGGCAAATGCAACGCTGAGCCCTTTGATCCCGGTACTGCTGGACACCAGCGCCAACGGGGCCTATCCACCGGAAGTGCTGCACGCACGGCCGGGTGATGTAGGGAGGGCACGATGTGCCCACCTTACATGGCTACTCAACAAGCTTCAGTTGAACCTTATCGTTTATCTCTCTAGTTGGCACTTTAATAGCGATACTCTCTAAAGAGCCAAGATGAATTACCTTATTACCTGCTGGCCCATGTGAACCAAAAGCAAAGCGATATTCATTTTGATGCTTATAGATGCTTCTTTTCCTGAAAACAGCTTCAAGCTCCTTGAAGCTTCCATGAAACGTATCTGGATCATAGTAGTCAATCAAACCGTTCCAGCAGGCAAAATTTCCTTCCTTGGCTGCATTCTTTACCCTGCCTATGAATTTTTCCACCTGATAAACAACAACAGCAAACTCCCCTAAAGATTGAACTTCATTGCTAAGGGTGCTTCTTTCCTTGAGCATTGTGTTGATACTTTCAACAATACGAATTCTTTCTTCTTCAGTCTCATAGGATTCCTCAAATTCTTGAGAATTGACTGCATACATACAGTAGAGATTCAACTTATCATATCCGTTACTTTGCACAACAACAGGACCTGCCAATTTCTCAATCGGTATCGTTTTTTCCACACCATCCTTGTCTTTGAAAGTAAGGGTCAGAGTTATTTTGTCCGGTTGGTGCCAGTCTGTAACACCTTCGTATGTATCACCCCTTGCCGCATCATTTTCAATACGCTTGAAATCACCAAGAGTTCTGCAAAACAATTCGCCTTTCTGAATAAAGGCATCCGCATATTCCTCTTTGTCAAATACCTTGATCAACAGATAAATTCTTGCAGTCATAGATGCGAGCTTCTTGTTTTAGTGATTAAGTGCATTTCTTGGCAAGACAAGAAATGCACCTTTCCACCGGGCAGCGATCAGCATGCGTTAATGCGCCTCATCCCAATTCCCGCCCTCACCCAATCCCACTTCGAGCGGCACCTTGAGTGCGGCGACAGTACACATCAGCTCGCGTAGTTTTTCCTTCACCAAGGCCAACTCTTGCTCCGGCACTTCGAGCACCAGTTCGTCGTGCACCTGCATGATCAGCTTGGTGTGCAGTTTTTCTTTCTCCAGCCAGTCCTGCACCGCGATCATCGCGAGCTTGATCAGGTCGGCGGCAGTGCCTTGCATCGGCGCGTTGATGGCGGCGCGCTCGGCGGCCTGGCGGCGCATGCCGTTGGCACCGTTGATCTCGGGCAGCCACAACCTTCTGCCGAACACGGTTTCGACGTAGCCTTGCTGCTTGGCTTGCAGGCGGGTTTCGTCCATGTAGCGCTTCACGCCGGGATAGCGCGCGAAGTAGAGGTCAATGTATTGCTGCGCCGCGCTGCGCTCGATGTCGAGCTGGCTGGCGAGGCCGAAGGCGGACATGCCGTAGATCAGGCCGAAGTTGATGACCTTGGCGTAGCGGCGCTGTTCGCTGCTGACCGCGTCGAGCGCGACGCCGAACACCTCGGCGGCGGTGGCGCGGTGAATGTCGCGCCCTTCGGCAAAGGCTTTCAGCAGGCCCTCATCGCCGGAGAGGTGGGCCATGATGCGCAGCTCGATCTGCGAATAGTCGGCGGAAACGATGCGCGAGCCCGGCGGCGCGATGAAGGCCTCGCGGATGCGGCGGCCTTCCGGCGTGCGCACCGGGATGTTTTGCAGGTTGGGGTCGTTCGACGCCAGCCGCCCGGTCACCGCCACGGCTTGCGCGTAGTTGGTGTGCACGCGCCCGGTGGCACGGTTCACCATCTGCGGCAACTTGTCGGTGTAGGTGGATTTCAGTTTCGCCAGCCCGCGATGCTCGAGGATGATTTTCGGCAGCGGGTAATCGAGCGCGAGTTCCTGCAACACTTCTTCGTCGGTGGAGCGCGCGCCGGTGGCGGTTTTTTTCTTCGACGGGATGCCGAGCTTGTCGAACAGGATTTCCTGCAATTGCTTGGGCGAGCTCAGGTTGAACGGCTGGCCGGCGGCCGCGAATGCCTGCCGTTCGATTTCATTCAGCTTCAAACCCAGCTCATGGCTTTGCCGCGCCAGCTTGGCGGTGTCGATCAGCACGCCGTTGCATTCCATCTTGAACAGCACTTCGCGCACCGGCAGCTCGATGCTGCGGTACACGTAGTTCAAGCCGTCGGGGCCGCCGCCGTTCACGAGCAAGGGCGCTCCTGCATGCGGGGTATGCGCGCTTGCGCTAGCCAGTTGCGGCGCGAAGTGCCGGTACAGGCGCAAGGTAATGTCGGCATCTTCGGCGGCATAGCGGGCGGCGGTGTCGATGTCCACCTGGTCGAAGCCGATCTGCTTGGCTCCCTTGCCCACCACTTCGGTATAGGGAATGGTTTTCAGGCCGAGGTGGCGCAGCACCAGATTTTCCAGGTCGTGCGGCTTGTGCGACTCCAGCACGTAGGATTGCAGCAGCGTATCTTCGGCGATGCCGCGCAGGGCGATGCCGTGGTTGGCAAATACGTGCTGGTCGTATTTCAGGTTTTGCCCGACTTTCTTGTGCACCGGACTTTCCAGCCAGTGCTTGAGCTTGTGCAGCGCATGCGCGCGCTCCAGTTGCTGCGGCGCGCCGGGATAATTGTGCGCCAGCGGCAGGTAGGCGGCCTCGTGCGGGGTGATTGCGAACGAGATGCCAACCAGTTGCGCTTGCATCGCTTCCAGGCTGGTGGTTTCGGTATCGAGGCTCACCAGCTCGGCCTGCATCAGTTTGTGCAGCCAGGTTTCCAGTTGCGCCTCGGTCAGGATGGCCTGGTACTGCGAGGTGTCGTTCTGGAACAACTCTCCGGCGGGCTGCGGCTCGAACTGGCGCTGCAACGTCGGCGCTGCGGCGCGCGGCGCGGATGCCGCCGGCGCCTCGCCGTTGATCTCGCGCAACCAGGTGCGGAAGCCGAAGCCCTCGAACAGCGTGCGCAGCTTTTCCTTGTCCTGCGGCGGCGGGGTGAGCTGGTCGAAATGCACCGGCAACTCGACATCGCATTTCACGGTGACCAGCTTGCGCCCGAGCGGCAGCCAGTCCAGCGCGGCGCGCAGGTTGTCGCCGACCACGCCTTTCACTTCCGCGGCATGCGCAACCAGGTTGTCCAGCGTGCCGTATTCGCCCAGCCATTTCACGGCGGTTTTTGGCCCGCACTTGGTCACGCCCGGCACGTTGTCGACGGTGTCGCCGACCAGCGCGAGGTAATCCACGATGCGTTCCGGCGGCACGCCGAATTTCGCGGCCACGCCGTCCGCATCCAGCATCTCTTCGCTCATGGTGTTGACCCACAGCACGTGCTCGTTGACCAGTTGCGTCAGGTCCTTGTCGCCGGTGGAGATCACGCAGCGCACGCCTTTGGCGGCGGCCTGTTGTGCCAGCGTGCCGATCACGTCGTCGGCTTCCACGCCGTCGATCATCAGGATGTTCCAGCCGTAGGCGGCGACCGCTTCGTGCAGCGGTTCGACCTGCGCGCGCAGGTCGTCCGGCATCGGCGGACGGTGCGCCTTGTATTCTGGATACCACTCGTCGCGGAAGGTTTTGCCTTTGGCATCAAACACGCAGGCGCTATAATCCGCCGGAAAATCTTTTTGCAGGCGGCGCAGCATGTTCAGCACGCCCTGGATCGCGCCGGTGGGCCGTCCGTCCGGGCTGCGCAAATCGGGCATCGCGTGAAAGGCCCGATACAGGTAAGATGAGCCGTCGACCAGCAGCAGAGTTTTTGCGGAATTCGTTGTCATTATTTTTGAAAGATCCAGATGAACGGAACATCCAAGGTACCCCATGCACCCCTGCCCGAGCTGATGCAATCGAAAGAGGCCTGGCGCGTGTTCGGCATTATGTCAGAGTTCGTGTCGGCCACCCAGCGCCTGCAGGACATCCAGCCTGCTGTGAGCATCTTCGGCAGCGCGCGCACGCCGCACGACCATCCGTACTACAAGCTCACCGAGGAAATCGCGCGCCTGCTGTCCGATGCCGGCTTCTCGGTGATCTCGGGCGGCGGCCCCGGCATCATGGAAGCGGCCAACAAGGGCGCCTATTACGGCAAGTCCCCCAGCGTAGGCCTGAACATCCAGTTGCCGCACGAACAGCATAACAACCCGTACCAGAACATCAGCCAGACCTTCCAGCACTTCTTCACGCGCAAGGTGATGTTCGTGAAATTCGCCAGCGCCTATGTGGTGATGCCGGGCGGGTTCGGCACGCTGGACGAATTGATGGAAGCGCTCACGCTGGTGCAGACCGGCAAAACGCGCCGCATGCCGATCATCCTGGTCGGCAGCAAGTTCTGGGGCGGCATGGTCGAGTGGATCAAGACCAGCTTGCTGGAAGAAAAGATGATCAGCCCGGAGGACATCGACCTGATCCAGATCATTGACGAACCGGAGCAGGTGGTCAGCGCGATCTTCAACCACTACGAATCGCGCGGCTTCGAGCCTTCCGAGCTGGAACGCGAAATGCAGCTGACCCTGTAAGTCCGGGTATGGAGGCGGGCCCCGGCACGGCAAAGTGCGCCCCGCCTTCTCCCTGCCCCCTTCTCTGTTAAAATACCCGCATACTGAATCCGAAAGCTGAATATGCGCATCGCCACCCTGCTGTTGATCTCCTGCCTGAGCACTGCGGCCTTTGCCGAGGATGCCAAACCGGCCGGCGACAAGCTGCCACCACCACCTCCGGCGCTGAACCAGGAAGAGTCGCCGGACGAGCCGCAGGTGACCATCACCAAGGAAGCCGAGCAAACCGTCGAGGAGTACCGCTCGCATGGCCGCCTGTACATGATCAAGGTCACGCCCAAGCACGGCAAACCCTATTACCTGATCGACGACCGCGGCGACGGCCGCTTCGCGCGCCAGGAAAGCCTGGATTCCGGCTTCCGCGTGCCCTCCTGGGTCATCTATAAATTCTGAAACTGGAACTGCTGCATGGCTGTATTCACTCGCGTCACCGAAGCGGACATCACCGCCTGGCTGAATAATTATTCGCTCGGCACCCTGCTCGAATTGCAAGGCATTGCCTCGGGCATCGAAAACACCAATTACTTTGTCACGACCAGCAATGGCCGCTTCGTGCTGACGCTGTTCGAAAAGCTCACGGTCAGCGAGCTGCCGTTCTACCTGGACCTGATGGCGCACCTCGCGCGCCACGGCATCCCCTGCCCGGCGCCAGTGGCCGACAAGCGCGACCAGTTCCTCGGCATCCTGAATGCCAAGCCTGCCTGCATCGTGAGCCGCCTGCCCGGCAAATCCGTCACGCAGCCCAGCGTCGCCAACTGCGCCGCCGTGGGCGCGATGCTGGGGCAGATGCATACGGCCGGACAAAGCTTCAGCGGCAAAATGGTCAACCCGCGCGGCACGGCCTGGCGCGCCAGCGCCGCCCAGATGGTCAGGCAATTCCTGAATGCCGAAGATGCCGCACTGCTGGACAGCGAAGTGGCCTACCATGCGGAGCATACGCTTACCAACCTGCCCGCCGGGGTCGTGCATGCCGACCTGTTCCGCGACAACGTGCTGCTGGACGGCGAACGGGTGGGCGGCCTGATCGATTTCTACTTCGCCTGCAACGACACCTTGCTTTATGATGTGGCGATCACCGTGAACGACTGGTGCATGAATGCCGACGGCAACCTGGACAGTGAGCGCACCCTCGCATTCCTGCGCGCTTACCACTCCACCCGCCCGTTCACCGCGCTGGAACAGGCGAGCTGGCCGACGGCATTGCGCGTGGCTGCATTGCGCTTCTGGATTTCGCGCCTGTTCGACCTGCACTTGCCGCGCGCCGGTGAAATCGTGAACGCGCACAACCCGGACCAGTTCAAGCACATCCTGCAGCGCCATATTGCAGCCGGCTCGAATGTGCCCTGGCTTTAAAGGAACGCTATGGAACCCAAAACACTGAATGTCGGCAGCGGCTGGCTCTGGATCAGGCAGGGCCTGTACCTGTTCAAGAAGAGCCCGATCCTCTGGGTAGTGCTTACTTTCATGGGCATCACCAGCCTGATCGCGATCAGCAGCATCCCGACCGTCGGCGACCCGCTGGCAACCTTACTGTTCCCGGTGCTGTTCGGCGGACTGCTGCTCGGCTGCCGCGCGCTGGAAGACGATGAAGAGCTGGAACTTCCCCACTTGTTCGCCGGATTCCGCAACCGCACCCAGCAACTCGTGGCACTGGGCGGCCTCAACCTGCTCGGGCAACTGGCCATCTTCGGCGTCATGATGGCGACCGGCGGCTCGGAACTGGTGAACATCCTGATGAGCGGCACCCCGGTGGAAGACCCCGCCGTATTCGCCCATGCCATCGCCGGGGCGGGACTGTCCATCACGATCGGCCTGATCCTGTTCACCCTGCTGCTGATGGCAACGCAATACGCGCCGATGCTGGTGCTGTTCGACAATGTCGCACCCATCGCCGCGTTGAAGCTCAGCATTCGCGCCTGCGTGAACAACCTGGTGCCGCTCTCGGTTTACGGCATCATGATGCTGCTGTTCGCGCTGGTGGCCTCGCTGCCGATGATGCTGGGCTGGCTGCTCCTGCTACCCCTCATGATCACCTCGATCTACGCCTCCTACCGCGGCATTTTCCCGAAGGAGGAAGCACCTGCTGCCGCTAGCGGCGAGAACGACACTCCTGCCGCCGCCAACGACGAACAGGCCGAGCCCTGAACGTCAGGCAGGCTGCTGGAATTCCTCAAAGGCGTTCAGCACTTCTGCGGCATACATCAGCGACGGGCCGCCGCCCATATACACCGCTACCGCGAGCATCTCGTTGACCTGCTCGCGCGTCGCGCCCAGCTTCACGAGCGAACGCACATGGTAGGCAATGCAGCCGTCGCAACGCGTGGAGACCGCAATCCCGGTGGCGATCAATTCTTTCTGCAATGCCGACAGCACGCCGTCGGCCATCGCCGATTTCGCCATCGCATCGAAGCCGGCCATCGGCTCGGCAGCTTCCTTGCGGAAGCTGCTGAGTGTCTTGCTGATCTCATGCGTCATGGCCTTGAATGATTTGCTCATCGTTACCTCCTATGCCTGTTGTTCAACGAAAATTGCGGCCTGGCCGTGCGCCACGCCGTCCGCATCGACCAGGTTCCAGATCGTGCAATCGGTAATCATGAAGCGTCGCCCGCTGCTGGCAATGCGCATGCCGGAATAGCCGTCGATATAACCTTGCGCACTGACCTTGCGCAACGCCTGTTCGCGCGCTTCCTGGTTCAGCGGTTCGGCAGAAAGCCGCGACGGCAGACGGGCAAACTCATCGAAGTCCATTTCGAAACTGCGCAAGGCATAGCGGTTGCCGTAAAAGAAAATCGGATCGGCCTCGGTACCATGCGCAACGATGGCGAACGGCGCGCTCCACAGCGCCGCGTGCAGAGCCTCGTCATCCGCAGGAGCGGCTTCAGCCGCGAAAGCGCTTGAGGAGAACGCAATATTCGCGGCTGAAGCCGCTCCTACGGGGAGGATATTTCCAGGCAGGGGCTTGCCGGTCAGGCGCCGGTAGCTTTCCGCCAGCAGGCGCAAGCGCCCGATGGGTACGCGCTCACAGGGCGGTGAGCTTGGCATATTCGAGCGCCAGCCACTTGCTGCCGGCCCGCTTGAAATTGACCTGCACGCGGCCGTCGTTGCCGCTGCCTTCGGCATCGGTCACCACGCCCTCGCCGAACTTCTGGTGGAATACGCGCTGCCCGATACGCCATGCGGCTTGCGGCGACGGCGGCGCGGGCTCGCTGTGCGCAGCACCGAATGCCGCCACGTAGCTCGCCGTCTCCTGACTGCCGCTGCTGAACGTGCGGCGTGCCTCGAAGCGCGGCGTCAGCCAGTGCAGCAATTCTTCGGGTATCTCGCGCAGGAAATTCGACATCACGCTGTAATTCACCTGGCCGTGCAGCATTCGGCTCTGCGCAAAGCTGAGGTACAGCCGGCGCCGCGCGCGCGTGAGCGCGACGTACATCAGGCGGCGCTCTTCATCGAGCCCGCCGTCTTCGTTGACGCTGTTCTCGTGCGGAAACAAACCCTGCTCCAGCCCTGTGATGAACACCGTATGGAACTCCAGTCCTTTCGCGGCATGCACCGTCATCAGGTGCAGCGCATCTTCGCTGTCGCCGGCCTGGTGCTCGCCCGCCTCCAGCGAGGCATGGGTAAGGAACGCGGTGAGGCTGTCATCCTCGGCTTCATGCACAAACAGCGTGGCGGCATTAAGCAATTCATTCAGGTTGTCGAGCCGCTCTTCCGCTTCGCGCCGTTTCGCCGGTGTTGTTTTCTCGGCCTCGTAGTGCGCAACCAGCCCGCTGTGCTGGAGCACGTGATCGATGATCTCGGGCAGCGGCAAATCCCTGGTCTCGTTGCGCAACGCTTCGATGATGCCGACAAACGCGGCGACCTTTCCACCCGCGCGGGCGGCGGCATTGAACAGCGTGGTGTTGAACTGGCGCGCGGACTCCTGCAACTGCTCGATGCTGCGCGCACCGATGCCGCGCGTAGGAAAGTTGATGATGCGCAGCAGCGCGTTGTCGTCGTCGGTGTTTTCCATCAGGCGCAGGTAGGCCAGCGCATGCTTGATTTCCTGGCGCTCGAAGAAGCGCAGCCCGCCGTACACGCGGTACGACAGCCCGGCCGACACCAGCGCATGTTCCAGCACGCGCGACTGCGCGTTCGAACGGTACAGCAGCGCAATCTCGGACAGCCGCACATCCTCGCGCCGCAACTGCTGGATCTCGTCCACGATGAAGCGCGCCTCTTCCACATCGTTCGGTGCTTCGTACACGCGCAACGGCTCGCCCTTGTGCGCATCGGTCCACAGGTTCTTGCCGAGGCGGTTGCGGTTGTTCTGGATCAGCGCATTCGCGGCATCGAGGATGTTTCCGTGCGAGCGGTAGTTCTGCTCCAGCTTGATGACGCTCTCGACATGAAAGTCGCGCAGCAGCTCCTGCATGTTGCCGACATTGGCACCGCGGAACGCATAGATGGACTGGTCGTCGTCGCCAACCGCGAACAACGCATTGTCGCGACCCGCCAGCAATTTCAGCCAGCGGTACTGCAACGGATTGGTATCCTGGAATTCGTCCACCAGGATGTGCTTGAAGCGCGCCTGGTAATGCTCGCGCAGTTGCTGGTTGCGTTGCAGCAGCTCATAACAGCGCAGCAGCAGCTCCGAAAAATCCACCACGCCTTCGCGCTGGCACTGCGCATCGTATTCGGCGAAGATTTCCACCTTGCGCCGCGTGTAAGGATCGTATGCCTCCACATCGGAGGCGCGCAGCCCCTGTTCCTTGCTGCCGCTGATGAAATTCGCCACTTCGCGCGGCGGATATTTCTCGTCATCGACATTCATGACTTTCATCAGGCGCTTGATCGCGGAAAGCTGGTCGCCGGAGTCGAGGATCTGGAAAGTCTGCGGCAGATTAGCCTCGCGGAAGTGCGCGCGCAGCATGCGGTTGCACAAGCCGTGAAAGGTGCCGATCCACATGCCGCGCGTATTGATCGGCAACAGCGCCGAAAGGCGCGTGACCATTTCCTTGGCGGCCTTGTTGGTAAAGGTGACGGCGAGGATGCCATGCGGGGAGACCTGCCCGGTGCTGATCAGGTAAGCGATGCGCGTGGTCAGCACGCGCGTCTTGCCGCTGCCGGCCCCGGCCAGGATCAGCGCGGACTGGGCGGGAAGTTCGACAGCGGCACGTTGTTCGGGATTGAGACCGGAAAGCAGCGAGGAATTCATGGTGTGATTATCCCACATCGCTGCTCGACCAAAAACAAAACGGGGAAGCATTTCTGCTTCCCCGTCTGTCGATCTTTCGATCAATTATTTCTTGTTTTTCTTTTCGATCATGTCGTGCATGATCGGCGCGAGGATGATTTCCATCGCATGGCTCATCTTGCCGCCGGGCACCACCAGGGTGTTGGCGCGGGACATGAACGAATTCGGGATCATGTTGAGCATATATGGGAAGTCCACGCCCTTTGGCTCACGGAAGCGGATCACGACAAAGCTTTCGTCCGGAGTCGGGATGTCGCGCGCAATGAACGGATTGGAAGTGTCCACAGTAGCTACGCGCTGGAAGTTGATGTCTGTGCGCGAGAACTGTGGCGTAATGTAATTGATGTAGTCCGGCATGCGGCGCAGGATCGTGTCCACGGTCGCTTCGGCGGAATAGCCGCGCTCGGCCTTGTCGCGGTGAATCTTCTGGATCCACTCCAGGTTAACCACCGGCACCACGCCAATGCCCAAGTCTACATAACGGCCAGCATCAATACCTTTTGCCTCATCCACGGCCAGGCCATGCAGGCCTTCGTAGAACAGCAGGTCGGAATTGGCCTCGATGTTTTCCCATGGCGTAAACGTACCGGGCTTCAGTTCGGTCATATTGAAGTGCTTGTTGTGGAGCACCGCTTCTTCGTCGCTATGTACATAGTAGCGGCGCTGGCACATGCCGGTCTCGCCATACTGCTTGAACATTGCTTCGATCTTGTCGAAATGGTTGGCTTCCGGACCGAAATGGCTGAAAGTGTTGTGGCCAGCCTTGGCGGCTTCGGCAGCAGCGGCGCGGAACGCCATGCGATCCAGGCTGTGCAGGCTATCGCCTTCGATCACTGCGGCAGTGATGCCTTCACGGCGGAAAATGTTTTCAAAAGCGCGCTTGACGGTGGTCGTGCCGGCGCCAGAGGAGCCAGTAACGGCAATAACGGGGTGTTTCTGCGACATGGTCAGTCTCTCCTGATAGATATGAAAATTTTATCCGGCGCATTTTAGCAGAAGCATCCCAATGTCGCTAACGCGACAACCCCGCGCACCAACTTCAATGGTTAATTTCGCGCATGAGACAGGAAATAGCTCTCTACTCCATCGAATTTAGCCAGTTCGCGCGATAAATCGGCCATCGGCTCGCCTTTATCCCGGCCTTTGGCAATCGCCACAAAATGCCATTCCGGCTTGCCGTCCTTGTAATTGATGGTCAGGGTGCCCTCGGCAATATCGTAGCCGCGCTCGCCAGCCACCCGTCTCAACACTTCCAGTCGTGGCGTAAATCCGTGCCGGAATTGAAGCACGATCGCAATCGCCGGATGGGAGGGCAACCATTGCTCCAGCCGCGACATCCACAACATGCTCGCAGCAGACAGCAAGGTCAGCAGGATCGCGGCGGCGTAAAACCCGACGCCGACCATCACGCCGATTGCACATGATGCCCAGATCGAGGCCGCCGTGGTCAGCCCGCTGATGTTGAACCCCTCGCGCATGATGACCCCTGCACCGAGAAAGCCGACGCCGGTAACCACCCCCTGGATTACCCGTGTTGGATCAGGCCCGGCCACGGTGCCACCTTCGGCGCCGTACCAGAAATGGGGATACCCCGCGATCAGCGTCACCGCCGCCGAGGCCATGCACACCAGCCCATAGGTACGCATGCCGGCAGCGCGGCCATGAAACGAACGCTCATAACCGACGATCAGGCCAAGCGCCAACGCCCCAACCAGGTTCATGAAAATCACCACGTTTGTGGCTACCAGCGAAGCAGACCAATAGGAGGCCAACGTTTCATGCGGAACCAGCGTCATGGCGCAACTCCTTGTGTTGAGATGACGTGCAGTGTACCGCTAAAACAGGGACTGTTGCCCGCCCGGACCGGGCCGGATGAATTGCGTGGTATCGAGTGCCACCTGCGGCCAGTCGAACCCCAGCCGCTCGCATGCCAACTGGAAACGCTGTGCCAGCAGTTGCGCGAACAGCCCCGTGCCGTGAAACCGCGAACCGAAATTGGCATCATTCTCCTTGCCCGCGCGCATTTCACGCAGACGACTCATCACATGATTCGCTTTCAGCGGGTAATGCGTGAACAGCCAATCCTTGAACAAATCCTTCAGTTCATACGGCAACCGCAACAGGGAATAGGCTGCGGCACGCGCACCGTGCTCCTGCGCTGCCTGCAATACACCCTCCAGCTCCGCATCGGTCAGGAAGGGGATCACCGGGGCCACAAACACACCGCACGGCACGCCGGCTTCGTTCAATGTACGCATCGCCTGCAGCCGACGGCGCGGTGATGCGGCACGCGGTTCCAGCTTGCGCGCCACCTCCGCGTCCAGTGTCGTCACAGTTATGAACACCTGCACCAGGTTGTCGCGCGCCAATTGCGTCAGCAAATCCAGGTCACGCTCGATCAGCGCCGACTTGGTGATGATCGAAACCGGATGCCTGCATTCGGCCAACACCTCCAACACATCGCGCACGATTTTCAAATCGCGCTCGATGGGCTGGTAGGAGTCGGTGTTCACCCCCAGCGCAATGGGCGAGCAGCGGTAAGACGGTTTGGACAACTCCGCGCGCAACAACGCCGCCGCATCGGGCTTGGCAAACAGCTTGGTTTCGAAATCCAGCCCCGGCGAAAGATTGAGATAGCCATGTGAGGGCCGCGCATAGCAATAGATGCAGCCATGCTCGCAACCGCGGTACACATTCATCGAGTACTCAAACGCAAGGTCCGGCGAATCCTGCCTTTGCAGCACGCTCTTCGCCTTCTCCGTGGTTACCGTGGTTTTGAACGGCGGCAGTTCCTCATCCGCCGTGCCCCAGCCGTCATCAACGCGCTCGCGCACCACCGATTCGAAACGGCCTTCGATCTGGAGTGTGGCGCCACGGCCTTTGTTTATTTCATGTTTCACGCAAAAATTCCCTATTGCTTTTACGCATCCAAAAAAAGAACGTTCGTTCCATTTTAACCTTATGCTATTCCAGAGGCCAGCATCAAACCAGTTATGATTAACAAGCCTTTGGAAACCGGCATATTGTCACCAGGCAAATGGCAATATGTACGCTAGCTCTTGGGAGGGCAGACCATGGAAAACCCGGATACGGCGGATGTAAAACACAACATATGGATGCGCGCCATTTTCATGCTACTGACGGCTTTGATACTGCATGTCTGCGGCACGCTCCTGATCGTAGTTGCCTTCATCCAGTTTGTAATGCAACTGCTGAATGGCGCTCCCAATGCCCGGCTAATCGCTTTCGGGCGCCACTTGGGTAATTACTTCCGGCAAATCGTGAATTTCCTGACTTTTGCCAGTGAAGAAACACCGTTCCCATTCAGCGAGTGGCCGGCAAACGAGTGAACACCCCGCCGCGTTTCCTCTGTGACGAAATGCTGGGCGGATTGTGCCGCTACCTGCGCGCGGCACAGGTCAGGATAGATTGGCTCGCACATGCCTTCACGCGCTGCCTGATAGACAACACGCCACTGCAAGCCGCCGATACTGCGGCAATGCAACGCATTCCCGCCGACGCGTGCCGACAGCCCGCTGAATCCTTCAGCCATTGCCCAACCTGCGACCGCGTCTTCTGGCGCGGTTCGCACTACCGATGCATGCGCGCAAGGCTCATGCGCTGGCAGGAAGGAGAATTCATGGTAGCGCACGACAGATGACTACTCTCGTCTTCGGCGCATTCGACCGCCACAATTTCGGTGACCTGCTGTTTCCGCACATCGTTGCAGACATGCTGCCGGATCAAGAGCTGATATTCGCAGGCTTGCTGGAGCGCGATTTGCGCAACGTCGGCGGGCATCATGTCCGGGCACTTGCCGAGGCCTTGCGCGACCGGCCGATCAACATCGTCCATGCCGGCGGAGAACTGCTGACCTGCGAGGCTTGGCAAGCCGCCGTCATGCTGTTGCCCGCGGGTGAAGCCGAACGCGCCATTGCCAACCTCGCCGCCCACCCGCAGGAAAGGCAGCCGTGGGCTCGTAGCGTGCTGGGCATGACCGCGCTAGCCCCTTACAGTATTTCCAGAAATTTATTTCCGCATGCCGCCAGCATCATCTACAACGGCGTGGGCGGCGTCGACCTCGAGCACTGCACCCCAGCCATGCACGCGGAAGTCATCGACAACCTCCGCGCTGCCACTGCGGTCAGTGTGCGCGACCAGGTAACCTTTGCACACTTTCAGCACGCCGGACTCTCGGCCAGCCTCATCCCGGACCCGGCGGTAATGGTGGCGGAACTGTTTGGCGAAACCATCCGCATCCGCGCACACGAAACGGAGCTCTCCCATATCCTGGAAACATTTGCGCAAGGCTATCTCGCGGTGCAATGCAGCGCCGATTTCGGGGATCCTGATACCTTGGCAACCCTTGCTGCGCAACTCGACGCAGTGGCAATCGAGACCGGCTATGGCATCTGTTTCTTTCGTGCCGGAACTGCTCCCTGGCACGACGATCTCGCCATCTACCAGCGTATTGCTGCGCGCATGCACACGCCATCAGTGCAAATTTTCAGCTCAACCAACCTGTGGGACATCTGCGCACTGATCGCATACAGCCGCGGCTATTGCGGCAGCAGCCTGCATGGCCGCATTGTTGCCACAGCTTTTGCACTACCGCATCTCAGCATTCTGCATCCGCGTCAGCAACACTGCATCACGAAACAGGCTGCATATGCCGCAACCTGGGAAACCGCCGGCCCGGCCTCCACAACGGGAATTTACCGACTCGCCGACAGCCTGAGTGAAGTGCTGCAGACAAACCCGGCACTGCTCCGGAAAACTGCAGCCGAGCTGGTGGATCTTTACCAAAGAAACACCCCGCTCAAGATGCTTGCCGGAAATTGAATGTAGATGGTCCGTTTATTTCCAGCGATAGCCCACACTCAAGCGTACGCCAGTCATCGTCACATCCTGATCCGGATATTTGAACGTTGCTGAGTCGCCTTGCAGCATGATCGACCAGCCACTCTTGGAGGGCTCCCATCCGACAATCAGGCCTTGGCCGTTTCCGGTTTGCGAGGCGGAGCTGGTACCGGTGTTCGTGGTCGTCGTTTCGGTATACAGCGCGCCGTGCACGCCGATGAACAAATCGCCGGTCCAGTACCTTCCCTGCAAGCCAAGCACGCTATGGCCAAGCGTGTAGCCGGTTTGCCCGGTGCGCTCGAACATCGGACGATTTTCCCTCACCCTCAATCCCTCTCCCAAAGGGCGAGGGAGGCAGAAGCCTTTCTCCCCTTGGCAGAAGGGTGGGGATGAGGGCGGCGCTATGTCATCGAACAGCGAGCATCAATATTTTGTTTTCAGGCCCGCTTATCCTTCTGTGCAGCCAGTGTCTTGAGAAAATCTGCAATATCCCACTCGCAGCCGCCACAGCCTGACAACGCACCGGTCCAGCGCGAAATGGCCTGGATATCCATGCCCTGCTCAAACAGTTGCCGGATGTATTCGCGCCGGGTGCCGCTACAATGGCACATGACTTCATCACCTGGTGAGGATTGGCTATCCATTGCGGTCAAATCTCAGGCAATCTCACTAACCGTGCCGCCCGCAAACACCAGCGCACACCGGACCGGCTTGCCGGCAAACACCGCCTGCATCGCGGTTCGATACTCGAGCATCTGTGCCCGGTAACGCGCCGCATCTGCGGCATCGCCCAGCTTGTAGTCCAGCACCCACACTTCGTCATCGAACTCGACCAGGCGATCGATACGTTTCAATTCGCCCTGCACGTTGATGTACGGCATTTCATTATAGGCAGCCCGGTATTGTTGCGCGTCGAAATAGCGAGCCAGTTGCGGCAAGGCGAGCAGGTGGCGCGCCGATTGCCACAAGGATTCGATCTCATCGGCGGGAATGGCGAGACGACGCTGGACGTCGTCCCGCCTCCCTGAATCCGCCCCCTCCCCCTCGGGGAAAGGGTGCGAAGAGATTTCGCTCAGGTGTTGCAGCAGGGCATGCAGCCAGATACCGCGTTGCTGTTGTGCGCTGTTGCGCGCAGCGCGTTTGCCGGCTGGAATAATGGCGGGCAGCACGCGCGCGGCCGCTTGCTGGAGAACATCGCGTTGCGCCTCGCTGTTGGCATTCGCGGCTGAAGCCGCTCCTACAACCAGCGGATTCGGCTGCTCGTCCACCACGGCAGCGATACGCCCATACCAGGTAAGCTGTTTGGCATCGCGCCCACCCTGGTTGCCGCTGACGATCAATGCCTGCTGCGCGCGGGTCATCGCAACGTAAAGCAGGTTCATATCCTCGCGCGCCTGCTGCGCGGCATCCTGCTCAAACAGCGGCGCGCGCTTCCTGCCGCGCGAAGCCTGATCGGCAAACAGCGAGAAATGCGCCGGGCGCTCTGCGTGCGGCGCCCAGTCCAGCAGCACATCATTGCCTTCGCGGTTTTTCTGTTCCGCATTCGCATCCAGCAGCCAGACGATGGGCGCCTCCAACCCCTTCGACTCATGCACGGTGTAAATGCGCACCGCGTTGCCGGCTGTGCCGAGCTTGCCTTCGTTCGGCGCATCGTCGCTGCTGTCGCGCAGCTCGCGCAGCTCCTGCAGGAAACGCGGCAAGCTTGGGTAACGCCCGGCATCCACCGAGAGCGCGATTTCCATGAACGCATGCAGATTCGCAACCACCTTGGCACGCCGCTCCAGCGGTGCCACCGCACGGTAGCGCGCGATTACATCGCCCTCGAAATAAATCCGGTCCAGCAGGTCATGCACCGGCAACTTGTCGGCCAGTGCGAGCCAGCGTGCCAGCAGTTCGCGTGCACGCGCCAGGGCGGCGGAAGGCGCATCCAGTTGTAGCAGGCGCGACCACCAGGAGGATTTCGGATTGCGGATTCCGGATTCCGGGAAAATTGCGCCACCATCACGCCCCGTATCCTCAAATCCTGAATCCCAATTCCCAAATCCTAGCGCCATCAAATCGTCATCGCTGCATGCAAAGATCGGCGTGCGCAGCACCTGTGCCAGCGCAAGATCGGCAAAGGGCGTGATCAGGAATAGCAGCAATGCCTGGGCATCTTCGGCCTCCAGCGTATCGAGCAGTCCGCCGCGACGGGAGCTGATGAACGGGATATGCCTGGCGCGCAACGCCTCTTCGTAGATGGCAAGATGCGTGCGGCTGCGCACCAGCACCATGATGTCGCCAAAGGTTGCGGCACGCTCGGTCGCTCCTTCGCGCACCCGCCAGTCCGCCACGATGGTGCTCAATAGCGCGGCAAACTCGCGCGCCTCTTCATGCCGCGCATTTTCGCCCGCTTCACTGCGCTGCGTGGTCAGCGGGTTGCGCAGTACGAGCGCTTCGGATCGATCGTCACCGCCAGCCTCGCCTGCGATGGGGGAGGGCTCCTGCGCCAGCGGCAGCACGAACACATGGCCGGGCAACAATTTCTGGTGCGTGTCGTGCTCGACAAATTCGAAGCCTTCCGGCTGGCTGCGGAACACCGCATTCACCGCCGCCACGATCGGCTGCGCATTGCGGCGCGTATGGTTGTTGCGCAACTCATGCGCGGCGAAGTGCTCGCGCAAATAGTCGCGCGCCACGCCGAACAGGCGCGCATCGGCGCGGCGGAAACGGTAGATGGATTGCTTGGGGTCGCCGACCAGGAAAACCGTGGGCTGCGACTCCACCGCCACCGCCGCATCGAACCAGGCGCGCATGATCTGCCATTGCAACGGGTTGGTGTCCTGGAACTCGTCCAGCAGCACATGACGGTAGCGGCTGTCGAGCTTGTATTGCATGGTCTCGGCGTGCTCGCTGGTTTGCAGCAGCTTGCAGAGCTGCCACTCGAGGTCGGAAAAATCCATCTGCTGCTTTTGCTGCTTGAGTGCCTGGTAGCGATCGAGCAACGCTGCCCCGCAATGCAGCACGGCCTCGTTCAGGCGATATGCCTGTTGCTCGGCCAATGTATCGCGCACTTGCTGCAGACTGTCTTGCAACACCGTCAAAGTTGTCAGAAAAACGGCTTCATCCTGTTTCTTGGTTGGAGCAATCGGTTTGCCTTTCCTAGGCTCATGCTTCTGGGTGAACAATTGCGGCCATATTTTATTGAAACGCGCCTCCGCTGTTGTGTCGGTCCACGCGCGCTCCAGCTCGCTTGCCTTGGCTTGCTGGGTATCCGTCCCGCCCTGCGCCAACTGCCGCACAAAGGCAAAGAAAATCTCCTCGTTGTTGCCGCACATCCCCCAGTCGGCGACCGGATCGAAGTCCATGTCCACATCCAGATCGTTGCGCAAGTTTTCCAGCGCAAAAGTCAGTCCTGCTGCCCGACCTTGGGTGTAGGCCCACCACTCGGCGCGCTTGGCGACAAAATTCGCCAACAGCTTGCGCGCGCTGAACAACCCGCACTCGGCAAACAGCCACTGCATGCGTTGCGCCAGCTCACTCTCAGGCTGCCTGCGCATCTGTTCCAGCAACTCTTCCCAGGCTTCCTCCTGCTCCGCGCCGGGTCGTTCAAGCAGCGTCATGCCCTGCATTACCCCGGCATTCAGCGGCGCGCGCTGGATCACCTGCATGAACCAGCCGTGGAAGGTGCTGATGGTGACGCCGGGCTGCGCCAGCAGCACCCCGGCATACAGGCCGCGTGCGCGCCGCACCTGCTCATCGTCCAGTTGCTCCAGTCCGCGCTCGGCAAAAAAATGGCGCACGGCGGCATCGTCCGGCGCATTTGCCAGTTCGCGCAGCCACAGTTGCAGACGCGCCTGCATTTCCTGCGCGGCCTTGCGCGTGAAGGTGATTGCGAGTATCTGCGAAGGCTGCGCGCCATCCAGCAACAGCCGCACAATGCGCGACACCAGCAGCCAGGTCTTGCCGCTGCCGGCACAGGCTTCGACAACGACGCTGCACCTGGGATCGAGGGCGATATGGTTAGTCATGACACCCTCCCCTCATTCCGGCGCAGGCCGGAATCCAGTCAATCGAATAATCCGCGCAGCGGACAAAACCGGGTTGCCTCGCTTCGCGAGCATTTTCTTTTCTGGCTGGATTCCGGCCTGCGCCGGAATGACGATATGAGCGCGCGGCTCCAACAAGCATCACCACTCCCCCTTCCGGCATACCCCGCGCACTTCGCAGTGCTGGCATGCGGCATCCACCCCGTTTGCCGGCAAACCGGCGCCGCCGCGCAACGCCGCCATCAGCTGCTCCAGTCGCGCCGCATTCAATTGCGCCAATTGCCCGATGTCATGCGGCGGCGCGATGGCCTTAACCTTGCCATCCTCGATGCTGACAAACGCCGTCTCTGCGGCGCCGGCCGCCAAGGCATAACTGGCAAGCTGCACGTCCTCGCCCGGCTCCTTCAGTTTGTTGCGCAATTGCTGCTCGCCCTGCGTCTTGTAGTCGTACACGCAGCGCTGTCCGGCCTGTTCATCCACGCGGTCGATGCGCCCGCGCAGGCGCACGCCGTCCAGCTCTTCGATGAAATCCTGCTCGGCCGCCGCATAGCGCCAGCCCGCCGCCTCGTTTGCCGCCTGCCAGTCGAGGTAGGCCGGCAACGACTTGTCCCAGCGCGCCAGCCAGGCACGCGCGGCAAAATCCTGTTGCAGCAAGCCGGAAAATGTTTCCGCGCTGAGCTGACGCAACGCCGCTTCCATCTCCGCGCGAGGATGTTCGCTCACACACCGATAGCGCTCATGGAAGCGCTGCAATATCTTGTGCACCAGCTCGCCATAATCGCGCTTCTCGATGGCCTCCTGCACTTCGTCCAGCTCGTTGAGCCTTAGGATATGACGCACATGGAACTGGTAGGGGCAAGCCACCAGCGCGTTATAGGCGCTGATGGAAACGCGCTGCGGCATCATCTCCGCGGCCACGCCCGGAGCAGGTTGCACTGCTTGCGGCAATGGCACGGTGCGCGCATCCTCAACGGCCAGCAGGCCGTGCAGCGTTTTCTCTTCCAGCTCCAGCTCGTGCCCGGCTTCGAGTTCATCGCGCAGGATTTGCAGGTAGGGGCTGAGCAGCCCCTCTTCGCCGTTCTTGTCCTTCTGCCAGGTGACCAGCACGCAGTCGTTCAATGCCAGCAGGCCATGCAGGTCATCGCGCTGGCGCTGCGCCAGGAAACTGCGCGTCGGCAGGTCAAGCGCGGCACGCACTGCATCATTGAAGAAACTGCCGATGTCGCCCACGCTAGGCAAATGCTCGGCGTCGCAACCGAGCAACAGCACGGCATCGAAGCTGCGCCAGCGCGTCGCCGCCAGATGGGTAAAACATACCGGACTGTCGATGCTGCTGTCGCGGAACGTTTTCTCGTCCAGTTGCTGTGCCAGCCAGCGCCGCCACTCATTAAAGCGGTAGGCGCCCGCATCGCGCGCCAGCTCCTGCCGCCAGCCCTCCAGCGCACCCAGCAATTGCTGGCCGGCTTCGTCCTGCTGCAAACCGCGCTCGATCCCCAGCACCGCCAGACTGCCCTGCAAAGCCGCCAGCCACTCGGCCAGCGTCCGCTTGCGCCCCTGCCCGAGTTGCGCCGCCGCCTCATGCAGGCGCGCCAGCGCCGCCTGCACGGCGGGCGCATTCCCGGCCAACTCCGCGAAAGACTGAAGCCCCGCCACCACGCCGTGACGGCGCAGCAATTGTTCCAATTGGTACACGATATTTTTTCGTTCGCCCGCCGCCATGTCGGCGAATATGAACGGCGACTTCAGCAGGTCGAGCAAATCGTGATGGTAGAAATCGCTTTGCAGCGCAGTCAGCCAGCGTTCCAGCACCGTGCTCACGGACAGCGTGGCGAAAGTCCAGCCGGTTTCGTCCGCCACCAGTACCTCGGCGCGTTCCAGCAAGGCGCGCATGCGCCGCGCGGTCACGCGGTCTTGCGCGACGATGGCGATGCTGCGCTTGCCTTCGGCAAGCCAGCAGCGCACCTGCATGGCGGCAGCGCGAGCTTCCTGCTCAAGCGAGGTGGCGGCAAAGAACATCGGCGCATTGCGCGGTGCCTGCATCTCGCGCAGGTCAAATACTTTTACGAGCGCGTGCTGCTCATACATCTCAATAAAACGCTGCTCGACGCTGTCCCATGCCGAAGCACGCAGCACATACAACGGACGCTCGGCGCGTTGCGCCAATTGCGCAAGCCGTTGCTGGTAGGCGCGCGCCTTGTCCAGCCCGCTGCCCTGCTGCATGGCATGCCACAACTCGAACACCAGCCGCGCTTCGAGTTGCAGCGCTTCGTTCTGGCGCGCCTGGTAGGCGCGCTGCACGAGCGTCGTAAATTCCTCCTCGTTATCCGGAAACGCATGCAGGGACAGCGTGAGCTGGTCGAACAGTTTCAGCAATTCTTGCGTCATGCCCCACATGTCCGCCTGCTCGAACCAGCGCAGTTTGCGCAATTGCTGGTAGAGCAGCGCGCTGCGCTGGCTGTCCGGCGTCACCGCCATTTCCGGCAGCACGCCTTGCGCCCACGCATCCAGCGTAGTCATCTGCGGCAGCAGCAGCGCAGGCGTTTGCGCCCGACGCAGCAAGGCTTGTGCCAAGGGTTGCGCCGCATGCATGTTAGGCAGGAGGACAGTGATGCCGCGCAGGTCGGGCGCGGGATGCGCGGCGAGTATGCGCTGCGCGACTTTGTCGAACAGGAATTCAGCGCTCAAGGTATTTCAGTTTCCCCTGGACATTCAGCCACTCGTCGGCATCGGCTGGCGCGTCCTTTTTATCCGTGATCGCTTTCCACTGTTTTGCCAGCTCGGCATTCAGGGCGATGAATTGCTGCTGGCCGGCGGGAAGTTCATCCGCCGCGTAGATCGCATTGGCCGGGCACTCGGGCACGCACAGCGAACAGTCGATACACTCGTCCGGATCAATGACCAGGAAATTCGGCCCTTCGCGGAAGCAGTCCACCGGGCACACTTCCACGCAGTCGGTGTATTTGCAGCGGATGCAGTTTTCGGCAACGACGTAGGCCATGATTTACCCTCCCGGACAAAGATGCCGCAACCTTAACCGATTCACGCCTTGGCGAACAGGGTGGCGAAGTCGCTCGCGGGCTGGGGCTTGCCGAAATAATAGCCCTGGCATTCTTCGCAGCCGCTTTGCAGCAGGATGTCTGCCTGGGCCTGCGTCTCGACCCCTTCGGCGATCACATGCATGCGCATGTTGCGCGCCATCGCAATGATGGTCTGCACAATCGCGACGTCATCGGGATTGCTTTCCAGGTTCATCACAAATGTACGGTCGATCTTCAATGTGTCGATCGACATGCGGCGCAGATAGGCCAGGCTGGAATAACCGGTGCCGAAGTCGTCTATCGCCACCCGGAACCCCATGCCCTTGAGGGTTCCGAGAATGGCTTTGGCATCCTGCTGGTTAAGCAGCACGCCCTCGGTCAGTTCCAGCTCCATCAGTGCCGGATCGACGCCGGTATCGCGCACGATGCGCGCCAGCACGCCCGGCAAATCGCCGCTCATGAACTGGCGCGCAGAGACGTTGATGCTGAGCGGCAGGCGATGGCCGGTATCCATCCACAGGCGGCTTTGCAGGCAGGCATTGTGCGCAACCCATTCGCCAACCGCGCTGATGATGCCGCTCTCCTCGGCGATCGGGATGAATTTCCCGGGCGGGATCATGCCCTGTTCCGGATGGCGCCAGCGCACCAGCGCTTCCGCCCCTACCAGGCTGCGGTTGCGCATGTTGAATTTGGGCTGGTAGTGCAGTTGGAATTCACTGCGTTCCAGCGCGCGGTGCAGACTGTTTTCCACTGTAAGGCGCTCCAGCGTGCGCACATTCATTTCTTCGGCAAAGAAATGGTAGCCGGCACGCCCATGCTCCTTGACGTGATACATCGCCACGTCGGCATGTTTCATCAGGATGTCGATGCTGCGCCCGTCATCCGGGAACACGCTGATGCCGATGCTGGGCGTGCTGCGCAGCTCGGAGCCCATGATCTGGTAGGGTTTGGACATGGCATCAAGGATTTTTTGCGCCACGCCCGCCACGTGTTTGACCTCATCGATGTCGGTCACCAGTACAACAAACTCGTCGCCGCCGGTGCGGGCAATCGTATCCTCTTCGCGCACGCAACTGCGCAAGCGCTCGGCGGCGTTTATCAGCAACTGGTCGCCATACTCATGTCCGAGCGTGTCGTTGATGATCTTGAAGCGGTCCAGGTCGATGAACATTACCGCCAGCTTCTCTTCATGACGCGCAGCATGGCTGATCGCCTTGTCGATGCGATCCTGCAACAGGCGGCGATTCGGCAATCCGGTCAGGTGGTCGTGGTAGGCAAGATGTTCGATCTCGCGTTGCGCGGCCTTCTGCCCGGTGGCATCGTGGAACACCAGCACGGCCCCGGTGATCTCACCCTCTTCGTTGCGTACCGGCGCGGCTGAATCTTCGATGGCGCGCTCGCTACCGTCGCGGGCGATCAATACCGTATGATTCGCGAGACCGACGATGGCCCCCTTCAGGAACACTTCCTCGATCGGATTCGGCACCGGGTGGCGCGTCATCTCGTTCACGATCACAAAGATTTCCTGCATCGGGCGGCCGCGCGCCTCCGCCAGCGGCCAACCGGTCATACGCTCCGCCACCGCATTCATGTAGTCCACCTGTCCTCGTGTATCGGTAACGATAACGGCGTCGCCGATGGAGGCCAGCGTCACCTGGGCGCGCTCCTTGTCCTCGGCTAACTGGCGCGACAGGCGGGCGGTCCGGTAAAACCCGTACAGGCTGACGCCGGGCAACATCACCAGCAACATCACCAACAGGTAATATTTTTGCCATTCATGGCGGGAACGCACCGTGCCGCCTACCGTGCCGATGCGCGATAGCGTTTCATCCGACACTTCCTTTTTCAACACATCGAATTCGGCCGACAGCTCGCGATCAATGCCGCGTACCTCGGCATCCACACGCATGAAGTTATCCGGGCGCTGCGTCAGCGGATAGTGCGCCAGCGCAGCCTTGTAGCGCTCCAGCATATTGGCGTGACTGCGCTGGATGGCCTCGACATGGGCGGTATTCATGCCCATCTGTTTCATGCGCAATGCCAGTGCATTCAGCGATTTTGTCACCAGATCAGACTGTGCATAAAATGCATGCTCGTGGTGCTCGAACAAACTGCCGTCGCGCCCGCGCAGCAGCATATCCTTCCACTCCTGCACCTGGCGCAGGAATGCAGTCTGAGCCTGGCGAGTGTTATCCACGATATCCGCCACAGAGCTGACGCCCTGCACGGTTTCTTCGCTCACGTCGTCCAGCAGGTTGTACAGCAGGAACACGCTGATCCCGACCGTGAGCAGCAGCAGCAATGCGCCGCCGCCCACCAGCAACCTGATTCGTTTTTTTAATAGCTTGTTCATGTTTACATGGAATTGGCCGGCTGCCGGGCCGGCCTCAACTTTGAATTACCGCGATTTATACCTGACTAGCGATGCTGCGTCACGCCATGCAACCACTGGCGGTACAACCGGTTTGCCACCGCATGCAGCGGCGGCAGCTTGTCGTGCATCTCGGCCTGAATCACCTCGGCGCTCTGCACGCCGGGGCTGGACAGGTTATCGAGTATCTCCTGTGCGCCATTTTCGCACCAGTCGCGGATCATGTGTTCGGTCATCTCGACATGGCATTGCATGCCGAGATGCTTGCCGATGGCATAGGCCTGATTGACGCAATGCGCGCTGGACATCAGCAGCGTCGCTCCTGGCGGCAACGAGAAGGTCTCGCCATGCCAGTGAAAGGAGTCAAACTCGTGGATGTCGCCGAACCACTGCCGCGCAATGTCGTTATCCGCCACCGTCACCTTGCCCCAGCCCAGTTCCTTCACCGGGTTTTTCGTCACCACACCGCCCAGCGCCTTGGACATCAACTGCCCGCCCAGGCAATGACCGAGCAGCGACACATCCTTGGCGTAAGCGTCGCGGATCAAATCCAGCACTTTCGCTATCCAGGGCAGGTCGTCATTCACGCTCATCGGTCCGCCCATGAACACCAGTCCACTGAATGCGCTAGCATCTGCCGGCACCGCTTCGCCCTGGTCGATATGGATCATCTGCCAGGGAATGGCATGCTCGGTCAGGAACAGCGCAAACTGGCCTGCGCCTTCGGTAGGAGAGTGACGGAAAATCGCGATGGGTTTCATAAGTAAAACTCTGGACAAGCAGAATATTCAGACAGGACGAGCTTTACTCTTTCGTCTTGTCGCGCTCAATCAATACAAAGTTTTGGCTCCGGCATAACATCGGCATGTGGCCGATATTAGCCTGCACCGAAACTTCGAATCCATTGCGAGACAAGACGAGCCTTACTCTTTCGTCTTGTCGCGTTCGATCAACGCAAAGTTTTGGCTCCGGCATAACATCGGCCTGCGGCCAATATTAGCCTCCGCCGAAATTTTGAATTGCTATTTGCTACGTTTAGTTCTTCGTCTTATCTCTTTCAATAAGAGCATAAGCCGAGTGGTTGTGGATCGATTCAAAATTTTCCGATTCGACAACATAGGCTTCGATGCGGTCGTCGGCGTTCAGCATTGCAGCGACATCGCGCACCATGTCTTCAACAAATTTCGGGTTGTCGTAAGCGCGCTCGGTTACGAATTTCTCATCCGGGCGTTTGAGCAGTCCGTATAGCTCGCTGGAGGCCTGTTCCTCGGCCACGCGCACGATGTCCTCGATCCAGACCGGCACCTTGGTGCGTACGGTCAGGGTGACATGCGAGCGCTGATTGTGCGCGCCGCGCTCGGAAATTTCCTTGGAGCAGGGGCACAGGCTGGTCACCGGGATCTGCACCTTCATGGTGAAGCGGTACACGCCGTCAACGATCTCGCCGATGAAAGTGACATCGTAATCGAGCAGGCTCTGCACGCCGGATACCGGGGCGGTTTTGTTCACGAAATACGGGAACGCCATTTCGATGTAACCCGATTGCGCCTCCAGCCGCGCGGTCATCTCGCGCAGGATGCTCTCGAATGACTCCACCGAAATTTCGCGGCCGTGCTCATTCAATATCTGCACAAAGCGCGACATGTGCGTGCCCTTGAAATTATGCGGCAGGTGCACATACATGTTGAAGGTGGCAATGGTGTGTTGCACCCCTTCACGCTTGTCTTTCACCACAACCGGGTGGCGGATGCTCTTGATGCCGACCTTGTTGATCGCCAGGTGGCGGGTGTCGACACTGCTTTGCACGTCAGGGATGGGTTCGCTCGGATTCATGGCACATTCTCGAGAGGGGAAAGGAATTATAACTTTTTCCCGATAGAATCAGTCAAGTATTTTATCCATCAGGTATACAGCCCGGCTTAAAGATGCGCCAGCCGGTGCTGGATCGAATGCGTGATTCCCGCAACGTCGAGGCCGCAGTCCGCCAGCAGTTTGGCGGGTTCGCCCTGCTCGATGAACGCGTCAGGCAACCCAAGGTGCATGATCGGCACCGTGACGCCATGACGGGACAGGCATTCGGACACCGCACCACCGGCGCCGCCCTGGATAACGTTTTCCTCGACCGTCACCAGCAGCGCATGCTCGCGCGCCAACTGCAATACCAACTCTTCATCCAGCGGCTTCACGAAGCGCATGTTGGCCACGCTCGCGTCCAATTGTTCGGCTGCCTCCAGCGCGGGCGCCAGCATGGAGCCGAACGCCAGGACAGCCACTTTCCTGCCGCGCCGACGCAACTCGCCCTTGCCAACTGGCAGGCCATGCAGCGCAGGGTCTACATGGGCGCCGCAGCCACTGCCGCGCGGGTAGCGCACCGCAGTCGGCGTATCCATCCGGTATGCGGTGGTCAACATCTGGCGGCATTCGTTCTCGTCGGCCGGCGCCATCACGGTCATATTCGGGACGCTGCGCAGGAAACCCAGGTCGAAGCTGCCGGCATGCGTTGCGCCATCTGCGCCGACCAGTCCGCCGCGGTCTATCGCCAGCACCACCGGCAGGTTCTGGATCGCGATGTCGTGAATCAACTGGTCGTAGGCGCGTTGCAGAAAAGTGGAATAAATCGCCACCACCGGTTTGTAGCCATCGCATGCCAGCCCCGCCGCAAAGGTGAGCGCATGCTGCTCGGCAATACCCACGTCGAAATAGCGCGCTGCATATTTCTCGGAGAACTCGACCATGCCGGAGCCTTCGCACATCGCGGGCGTGATGCCGACCAGCCGCTCGTCCGCCGCCGCCATGTCGCACAGCCACTCACCGAATATCTGGGTATAGGTTTTCTTCGCGGCCGGCTTGGCAATAATGCCCTGTACCGGATCGAACTTGCCGACGCCGTGGTACAGCACGCAATTATCTTCTGCGTGGGCGTAGCCCTTGCCCTTCTGGGTGACGATATGCAGGAACTGCGGCCCTTCCAGTCCGCGGATATTGCCCAGCGTGGTAACCAGCGTATCGAGATCGTGCCCGTCGATCGGGCCGATGTAATTGAAACCGAATTCCTCGAACAACGTGCCCGGCGTCACCATGCCCTTGACGTGCTCTTCGGCGCGCTTGGCAAACTCCAGCACCGGCGGCATGCCCTTCAGCACTTTTTCGCTGGCGCGGCGGGCCGCCGCATAAAACTGGCCGGACATCAGCTTCGCAAAATAATTGTTCAGTGCGCCGACCGGACGCGAAATCGACATGTCGTTGTCGTTCAGAATCACCAGCAGGTTCGCGTCCAGCGCTCCCGCATTGTTCAGCGCCTCGAATGCCATGCCGCCGGTCATCGCGCCGTCGCCGATGATCGCCACCGCACGTTGCTGGGTGCCGGCGAGACGCGCCGCTACCGCCATGCCCAGCGCCGCCGAAATCGAAGTGCTGGAATGGCCGGTGCCGAACGTATCGAATTGGCTTTCGCTGCGTTTGGGAAAGCCGGACAGACCATCCGCCATGCGCAAAGTGCGCATGGCCTCGCGCCGCCCGGTCAGGATCTTGTGCGCATAGGTCTGGTGGCCGACATCCCACACCAGCTTGTCTTCCGGGGTGTTGAACACGTAATGCAGCGCAATGGTCAGCTCCACCGTCCCCAGGTTGGAGGACAAATGCCCGCCGGTCTTGCTGACCGACTCCACCAGGAAGGCGCGCAACTCTTCGGCAAGTTGCGGCAATTGTTTGCGCTCCAGCTTGCGCAAGTCTTCGGGATAATCAATGGAGTTAAGCAACGCAAACATCAGTATTTCCGCATCACGATAAAGTCAGCCAACTCGCGCAGGCGCTGCGCCTTGTCGCCAAATTCGTCGAGCGCCTGCAAGGCTTCGGCATGCAGTTCGGCCGCCATTTTTTTCGCGGCCGCCGCGCCCAGCAAGGTCACGTAGGTCGGCTTGTCGTTGTCGGCATCCTTGCCGGCGGTCTTGCCCAGCGTGGCCGTGTCCGCTTCCGCGTCAAGCACGTCGTCCACCACCTGGAACGCCAGCCCCACGCATTTGCCGTAGTGATCCAGCTTGCCGAACTGCGCCTCCGTCATGTCCTTGCCGCAATACGCGCCGAGCAGGATCGCCGCGCGGATCAGCGCGCCAGTCTTGTGGATATGCATGAATTCGAGTTCGGAGATGCTGAGCTGCTTGCCGACGCTGGCGAGGTCAAATGCCTGTCCCCCGGCCATGCCGCGCGAACCGCTGGCAGTCGCCAGCAACTTCACCATCTGCAATTGCCGCGCCGAGTCGTCCGCCAACGCGGTTTCCGACAGCATCTGGAATGCAAGACTCTGCAACGCATCGCCCACCAGCAGCGCGGTCGCCTCGTCGTACTCGACGTGGCAGGTCGGCTTGCCGCGCCGCAACACATCGTTGTCCATGCACGGCATGTCGTCATGCACCAGCGAATAGGCATGGATCATCTCGACTGCCGCCGCTGCATAGTTCACGCGCGCCAGAGCGGCGCCGGCCAGTTCCCCGGCGGCGAATGCCAGCAGGGGACGCACGCGCTTGCCGCCGTCCAGCACGCTGTAACGCATGGCAGCATGCAGGCGCTGCGGCGCAATATCGGCGGGCGGCAACAACTCACGCAGCACTTCTTCAAAACGCTGCTGGTGCGCGTGCACCCAGGTTTGAAAATCAGACATCTCCGCCCTTGGCTCCATCGACAAAATCTTTCAGCACGCCCTCTTCGAGAACACGCACCTGCTGCTGCGCATCATCCAGCCGCGCGCGGCAATGTGCAAGCAATTCGGCACCGCGCTGGTAAGCGGCGAGCGATTCCTCGAGCGACAATTTGCCGGACTCCATGTCTACCACCACTTGCTCAAGCTCCGCGACGGCGGCCTCAAAAGACAAGGCTTTCTGCGTCTTGCCAGCCATATCACGCTTCCCGATAACCAAAGGGGCGCATTTTACCCAATGCGCTTCATTACAGGAATTTTTTGTTGCGCCGCCTTTTCGATTAAGGGACAATCCGCGGCTCTCCGAATCGTATTCACCGTTATTCGCATAAGGGCGTGGGTATGTCTGAAATCGCAAAGCTGAAGCAATTCCAACCGGTCTCTGCTCAACCGCCATTAAGCTGGTACTTCGACCCCAAGGTACTGGAAATCGAGCAGCGCCTGCTGTTTGACGCCGGCCCGAAATATGTCGGCCACGAATTGATGGTACCCAATCTCGGCGACTACCATGTGGTCGGCTGGATGAACAATGCCAAGATGCTGGTACGCAACGAACACGGAGTGGAATTGCTGTCGAATATCTGCCGCCACCGCCAGGCCATCATGCTGGAAGGCCGCGGCAACGCCAAGAATATCGTTTGTCCGCTGCATCGCTGGACCTACAAAACCAGCGGCGAGCTGATGGGCGCGCCGCAGTTCCCGCAGAATCCCTGCCTGCACCTGAACAAGACGCCGCTGCAGAACTGGAACGGCCTGCTGTTTGCCGGTCAGCGCGACATCGCAAAGGATCTCGCCGCAATCCCTGCCTTCGAGGAAATCGATTTCTCCGGCTATATGCTGGATCGCGTGGAAGTGGATGAATACAACTTCAACTGGAAAACCTTCATCGAGGTGTACCAGGAGGATTACCACGTCGTGCCGTTCCATCCCGGCCTGGGCCAGTTCGTGGACTGCAACAATCTCGAATGGGTGTTCAGCGACTGGTGCAGCGTGCAGACCGTTGGCATCAACAATGAACTGCGCAAGGCCGGCAGCCCGGTGTACGAGCAGTGGGCGGAGCAGGTGAAACGCTACAACAACGGCAAGATTCCGAAGTACGGCGCAATCTGGCTGACCTATTACCCGAACATCATGGTCGAGTGGTACCCGAACACGCTGGTAGTCAGCACCATCGTGCCGCGCGGCACGGATGCCTGCACCAACATCGTGGAGTTCTACTACCCCGAAGACATCGTGCTGTTCGAGCGCGAATATGTGGAAGCGGAAAAGAAGGCCTACCGCGAAACAGCCGTCGAAGACGACATCATCTGCCTGCGCATGCACGAAGGGCGTCGCGCTCTTTACCGCGAAGGACGCGAGGAAGTCGGCCCGTACCAGTCACCCACCGAAGACGGCATGCTGCACTTCCACGAGTACCTGCGCCGCAACCTGGGCCCGCACCTCTGAGTGCCCCCTTGGACTGAACCCGCACCGACATGGCTGGCGCACTCTGGATGTTAGCGGCGGGGCTGCTGTTCGCCAGCATGGGCGTTTTCGTCAAGCTGGCTTCGGCCAATTTCTCCAGCACCGAGCTGGCCTTTTACCGCTCGCTGTTCGGACTGGTACTGGTCAGCAGCATGCTGTACCCGAAGCGCATCCCGATCGCCACGCCGCACTGGCGCGGCCATTTATGGCGCGGCCTGAGCGGCACCGTGGCGATGATGCTGTTCTACTATTGCCTGACCACCCTGCCGCTGGCAACCGCCCTCACGCTGAACTACACCTCCTCGCTATTCCTGACCGGGCTTACACTGGTCGTCTACAAGGACAAGCTGCACCTGCCGCTCGCCGCCAGCCTGGTGCTCGGGTTCATCGGCATCATCCTGTTGCTGCACCCGACGCTGGAGCGCGAGCAGTTGCTGGACGGGCTTGCCGGACTGGCCTCTGGCTTCCTGGCCGGCATTGCGCTGATGAATGTCCGCCAACTCGGCCGGCTTGGCGAACCCGCCACGCGCGTGGTGTTTTACCTGAACCTGATCGCCTCGATTGCCTGCGGCCTGTGGATGCTGCGCGGCGAGGTGCATGCGGTAAGCTGGCACGACCTGCCGCTGCTGTTTGCAGTAGGCGCCAGCGCGACGTTCGCGCAACTGGCCCTGACGCGCGCCTACCGGCTCGGTCACACCCAGGTGATGAGCACTTTGTCTTACGGCACCATCGCTTTCGGCAGCCTGTTCGGCCTGGTGCTGTGGAATGAGTCGCTCCCGCCCAGCGGCTGGATGGGCATCGCACTCATAGTCGGCAGCGGTGTGTTAAGCTTGCGCCTGTCGCCAAAGCATTAAGGAATACTGGATCATGATCACCGTCGAACAAAAAGAAAACCTGGTCAACGTCGCCGTGATGGGCGAATTCACGCTGGCCGATTTCAAGCAATTCGAGCAGGATGCACTGTACAAGCTGAAATCCCCCGGGGAACTCGACCTGTTGTTCGACCTGCGCGGCATGATCAGCTACACACCGGATGTAGCCTGGGAAGACATCAAGTTTTTCAGTCGCCAGCACAACTACGATTTCGACAAGATCGCCATTGTCACCAGCAACCAGTGGATCACTTGGCAAGCATGGCTGTCGCGCGTATTCCTGAATGCCGACATCCGCGCCTTCGACAACTACGACGAAGCCAAGGCTTGGGTCAACGGCTGATCCAGCCGCCAGCCCGGCGCTTTCCTAATCCGCATCAAACTGAATACGGCGCGGCCACCCAGCCGCGCAGCAGTGCCGCTTCGGTATCCGGCAAGTAGCTGAACCCGGCATCCAGGTCGCGCGCCACCGCATAGGCCGCCTTGGGCGGCGTGATGGCGCCGGAGACCAGGTGGAAATACCAGGCAGAAGCATAGCCTGCCGCACGGTCAAACGCCTGCAGCTGCGCGGACATCTCCACTCCAGCCAACTCGATATTCCACTGAAAGGTTTTCAGGTCGCGCGCATGGCGCGAGATCAGCGTCGCCGTCACCACCGGATTACGGTAACGATCCTGGTGCTCGCGCAGGCTGACCAGCCAATGGTCGCTGAAATGTCCGCGCGCCGAAGCACTGCTGTGCGCCCACTCCGTCAACATGCGCGGCAACCCTGACGTACCGGCATTGCCGATCGACGCAACCCGAGCGGCAGTCTGGCGCATATCGAGCAACCGGCGAAACCGGTAACGCGGCGCCCCCACCGGCTGCGCCTCGATTTCCTGCGGGCTGATCGGGTCAATCAGCTCCTGGATGTCGAGCGGCGACTTGTCGGTATTGATGAGCGGGCGATCCAGCACCTCCTGCAATTCCTCCACCTCCAGTTGCAGGAAGTCGGATGGGGCCGGCCCGTATGCGCCGACAAAATAATGCGTGCGCCCGGTATGGCGTGTCACCAGCAACCCCTTATCCTGATAACGATCCAGCAATTCCCCCATATCGCCATCGCACGCTTCCAGCTCGCCACGCGCCCAATTATCCAGACTGTCGGCAATGCGCGTACCGTCGGCAGCGATCACGCCGCCAGAGCGATACCAGCCGCCGCGATTCAATGCATATGCGAAAGTACAGCCGGGACGAATGCGATTGGCAATTTCGAGCAGCGCACTATGGTGCGGACGCGGCGCGATCGCTTCGATCTGGCTCGCAAGCGCGTTCAATGCCGCGTCGTCAGGTGTGTAGATGCTCATTTCTCGTCCCCCAGTAAAAAATCATTCAGGCGCTGGTGCACCACGGCGCGCACATCCGGCTCGGCGTCTTCCACCCGCTCTGCGATTGCTTCGAGCGGCGCCCGCTGCACGGCTTCCAAGCGCACCAGCCAATCCGGATCGTCCAGCATTTTAGCCGCATCCTCGGGCAGTGTGCGCGCAGCAACGATGCGCCGCACTTCCGCATCGGCATCGCGTGCCAGCAGGCTCAGTGCAAATGCCGGCAAGCGGCGCGCCACCTCCTTGCGCACCTCGCGATCCTCGTCGCCCACCATGTGACGCAGTTGCCCATGCGGCAGGCGGCGTGCCACCTGCAGGCGCACCAGATAATCCGCATCATTAAGCAACGCGGTTAACTGCTCGGGTGCAATACGGTTTGCCACCGTCATGCGCACCTCGCGATCCGGGTCATGCAGGTAGAGCTCCAGTTCATCGACCGGCAACCGGCTCGATACGACTCGGCGCACCACTTCATCCTCGTCGAACGGCATGCGCCGCATTTCCTCAAGCGGCGCATAGCGCGCGGCAATCGCACGCCGCTCCCAGAATTCATCCGCCAGGTAATCGGAGGCATACTGCGAGTGGCGTTTCAGGAAACGGTCAATCTGGCGCCCGCTGTGGGCGGCCACGCAAATATCGCCCGGCACGCACTGCTCTTTTGCGCGTAACGCCCAAAAACGACAGGCCGAACAATCGGCCAATGCGATCAGCGGCGACGCTTCGGAATGATGTTCCGGCATTTCAGAAACTTTCAATTGATGCCCCACAACGTGTATGGGAAAAGAATGAGCAACCACCGTGCCACCACATCAGCCCGCCTGAATACAGGCGGTTGCAACATCCGGCTGTGAGAGCGTGTCACGATTTTGTCGCAAACGCGACAAATGTTTGTCGCGCCTTGGAATTACAGTTGGTAACGCAGCACGTTCATATTGGAAGGCGCAAAACCGAGCTTGCGGTAGAACGCCAGCGCGGCCTCGTTCTGCCGGTCGGCCAGCAGCGTCACGCGCGTCATACCCTGCTGGCGCGCCCAGGCCAGCACATGCTCGAGCAACTGCCGCCCCAACCCGCCACCGCGCTGCGCACGCGCCACAATCACATCCTCCAGCAACAGCACCGGCCCACCTTCTGCCGTGCTCAACGTAATTAATGCATTCGCCATGCCCGCCACCGCGCCGTTTACGCGCAACACAAACAGTCGCCCTGTGGCCGGGTTATCCAGTATCGTGCGCAAGGCGCGCAACTGCTTGGCGCGCTCCGGTTGAAAGTCGCTTTCCAGCGTGAACAGCTCGGCCAGCAGATCGGCCATGTGGGGCAGATCGTCAGCGTTGGCGAAGTCGATGCGGATAGCCATCGCCACCCTAGACAGCAACCTTGAAGATCACCTTCTTGATGTTGCCGCTGCCGATCAGCGGCATATGCGCATCCTCCGGGAAGAAAATGCAGAAATGATCCGGCGGCACCGGCACGTAGGAGGCCGGAGCATCGTGGAAAAAGCGGATGTCCTTTTCTTCACTGTGCTCGCTCACCGGGTTCAGGCAATCCGCCAGCGGCTTCCAGCCCATGGCTTCATCTCCTTCCAGCACCAACTGGATGTCGATGTAGCGACGATGCGCCTCAAGTTTCGCCACCTCTTTGGAACGCCCAGAGACATGCTCGACGATGGCGATCAGGTCTTCACCGGCGAGGTGGTAGCGCCCCGGCGCCATGTTGTACAGGTCGGTGTCGCGGATGTAGTCGAACGCCTGCTGGAACAACGGGTGCAGTCCGGCGTAGCGGGTGGATTGGGAGAGGGATGAGAGGATCATCTGAGGTCCTTTTAAATGAAACGCGCAATCATGCCGTGCCGATAATCGCCCTGCATCGGTATGCGTACATGATGCCCGCTGCCGGGCGCGACGCTGAGCGCTTCGCCCTCCTCGCCCTGCATCTCTTTCACTTCAATAATCGAATTACCAGAGGGGTGGATAACCTCGAGCTTGTCGCCGACGGAAAACTTGTTTTTCACTTCGATCTCGGCCATGCCGTTGGCGCACGCCACGATGTCGCCGACATATTGCTGACGGAAACTCTCGGAGTGGCCGCGCATGTAGTTCTGCTGTTCGTGGGTGTGGTGGCGTTCGTAGAAGCCGTCGGTGTAGCCACGGTTGGCGAGTGCATCCAGCGCGCCCAACAGTTTCAGGTCAAACGGCCGCCCCTGTACCGCATCATCAATCGCCTTGCGGTACACCTGTGCAGTTCGTGCCACGTAGTAGATGGATTTGGTGCGCCCTTCGATCTTGAGCGAATCGACGCCGATCCTGACCAGGCGCTCGACGTGCTCGACCGCGCGCAGGTCTTTGGAATTCATGATGTAGGTGCCGTGCTCATCCTCCAGCACCGGCATCAACTCGCCGGGATGATCCTGGCGCGAGATGACGTAGACGCGATCGGCCAAAGGGTGGCG
Source organism: Pseudomonadota bacterium (assembly GCA_021848465.1). Lineage (GTDB taxonomy): Bacteria > Pseudomonadota > Gammaproteobacteria > Burkholderiales > Gallionellaceae > JAJZUP01. Next base: position 524,460 of record JAJZUP010000001.1, on the reverse strand, counting down.
CGGCTGGCTACCGCAATCGGACAAGGCCGACTCGCTGAGCGCCTTGTCGAAATCGAAGTCGATTTTCTCGATGTGCCCCGTGCCGTCTTCGGCGGCGTTGTCGACCTTGTAATCCCAGCGGCAGGAGTTGGTGCAGGTGCCCTGGTTCGCGTCGCGGTGATTGAAGTAACCGGACAACAGGCAACGCCCCGAGTAGGCGATGCACAGCGCGCCGTGCACGAATACTTCCAACTCCATGTCCGGGCATTGCTGGCGGATCTCGGCGATTTCATCCAGCGACAGTTCGCGCGAGAGGATCACACGCGACAAGCCGATGGACTTCCAGAATTTCACCGAGGCGTAGTTGACGGTGTTGGCCTGCACCGAAAGGTGCACCACTTGCTCCGGCCAGCGCTCGCGCACCATCGCAATCAGGCCGGGGTCGGCCATGATGAGCGCATCCGGCTTCATCGCGATGACAGGCTCCATGTCGGCCATATAGGTCTTCACCTTGGCGTTGTGCGGCATCAAGTTGCTAGCGACGTAGAACTGCTTGCCCATCGCATGCGCCTCAGCAATGCCCTGCGCGAGCTGCTCCATCATGAACTCGTTGTTGCGCACGCGCAGGCTGTAGCGCGGCTGGCCCGCATACACCGCATCCGCGCCATAGGCGTAGGCGGTGCGCATTTTTTCCAGCGAGGCGGCGGGGAGCAGGAGTTCCGGTGCTTTCATGATCATGCCTGATAGCCGAGGCGGCGCAGGATCTCGATCGATGCGTTAGCCTGGTTCAGCGTGTAGAAATGCAAGGACGGCACGCCGCCCGCAATGAGCTTTTCGCACAGTGCGGCAACCACATCCTGGCCGAACGCCTGCACCGACTCCACATCGTCGCCATAACCTTCCATGGTTTTGCGCATCCAGCGCGGAATTTCCGCACCGCAGGCATCGGAGAAGCGCGCCAGTTGCGAGTAGCGCACGATGGGCATGATGCCCGGCACAACCGGCACCGTCACACCGAGCTTGCGCGTCTGCTCAACGAAACGGAAATAGGCATCAGCGTTATAGAAATACTGCGTGATGGCGGAATCGGCGCCTGCTTCTATCTTGCGCTTGAAGTTGCGCATATCCTCCTGCGCCGAGTTGGCCTGCGGATGAAACTCCGGATAAGCTGCGACCTCGATATGGAAGTGGTCGCCGGTTTCAGCGCGGATGAAGGCCACCAGTTCGTTTGCGTACTGGAACTCGCCGATGCTCGCCATGCCGGAAGGCAGGTCACCGCGCAACGCGACGATGCGCTTGATGCCGGCATTCTTGTAGGCATGCAGCAAGGCGCGGATACTCTCGCGCGTGCTGCCGACGCAGGAGAGGTGCGGCGCAGCGGCGTAGCCTTCCTTGTGGATTTGCAGCACGATGTCCTGCGTGCGCTCCTGGGTGGAGCCGCCGGCACCGAACGTGACGGAAAAGAATTCCGGCTGGTATTCAGCGAGGCGCTGGCGCGCGGCTGCCAGTTTGCTTACACCCTCGGGCGTTTGCGGCGGAAAGAATTCAAAACTAATCGGTATCTGTGTTTTTCCCATGTGTACTCACCAGTAGTTGGGCTGCTGCCGAACTCAGCGCCCAGGAGAAAATGCTATACAACACGGCGCCCATTACGCCATGCCAGAAACTGTCGACCACGAAGCCGCGCAGGATGGAACCCGCGAACCAGAACATCAGGCCGTTGATCACGAAGATGAACAGGCCCAGCGTGACCACGGTGACCGGCAATGTCAGCACCAGGAATATCGGGCGAATGAGCGTATTGACCAGCCCCAGCACAAAGGCCGCAATAAACGCGGCCATGAGGCCATCGACATGGATGCCGGGAACGAAACTCGCCACAGCAATCAATGCCAGTGAATTCAGGGACCAGATCAATAACAATCGTAGCATTGTCTTCAAATAGTAAGGGGCGGGAAATCCCGCCCCGCCATCATACCCCCATTACCTGCTTAGTAGCGGTAGTGGTCGGCCTTGTATGGACCTTGCTTGGGCACGTTGATGTATGCAGCCTGCTGGTCGGTCAACTCGGTCAGTTGCGCATTCAGCGTTTTCAGTTGCAGGCGCGCAACCTTCTCATCCAGATGCTTGGGCAGGGTGTACACGCCCACCGGGTATTTACCGGAGTCGCGCTCTGTCCACAGTTCGATCTGGGCGATGGTCTGGTTGGCGAACGAAGAAGACATCACGTAGGACGGATGTCCAGTGCCGCAACCGAGGTTCACCAGACGGCCCTTGGCCAGCAGAATGATGCGCTTGCCGTCCGGGAAAATCACGTGGTCGACTTGCGGCTTGATTTCTTCCCACTGGTATTTTTCCAGCGAAGCAACGTCGATTTCGTTGTCGAAGTGGCCGATGTTGCACACGATGGCGTTGTTCTTCATCTTCACCATGTGGTCATGGGTTATAACGTGGAAGTTGCCGGTGGTGGTGACGAAGATGTCGGCCTTGTCGGCGGCGTATTCCATGGTCACCACGCGGTAGCCTTCCATCGCGGCTTGCAGCGCGCAGATCGGGTCAATCTCGGTGACCCACACTTGCGCGGACAGCGCACGCATGGCTTGCGCCGAGCCCTTGCCCACATCGCCGTAGCCGCAGATCACCGCGATCTTGCCCGCGATCATCACGTCGGTGGCGCGCTTGACGCCGTCCACCAGCGATTCGCGGCAACCATACAGGTTGTCGAATTTCGACTTGGTCACGGAATCGTTCACGTTGATGCCGGGGAACTTCAGTTCGCCGCGCTGGTGCATCTGGTACAAACGGTGCACGCCGGTGGTGGTTTCTTCGGTTACGCCCTTGATCTTGGACAGGCGAGTCGAATACCAGGTCGGGTCCTTGGCCAACTTGGCCTTGATCGATGCAAACAAGCAGGTCTCCTCTTCCGAAGTCGGCTTGCTGATCAGTGAGGCGTCTTTTTCGGCGCGTGCGCCCAAATGCAGCAGCAGCGTCGCGTCGCCGCCATCGTCGAGGATCATGTTGGAATAACCGCCGTCCGCCCATTCGAAGATGCGGTGGGTGTAGTCCCAGTATTCGGTCAGCGTTTCGCCCTTGACTGCAAAAACCGGTGTACCGCCGGCAGCGATCGCCGCAGCGGCATGATCCTGGGTTGAGAAGATGTTGCACGAAGCCCAACGCACTTCTGCACCGAGCGCCTTCAGCGTCTCGATCAGCACGGCGGTCTGGATGGTCATGTGCAGCGAACCAGTGATGCGCGCGCCTTTCAGCGGCTGCGTCTTGGCAAATTCTGCACGGATTGCCATCAGGCCCGGCATTTCATGCTCGGCGATGGCGATTTCCTTGCGGCCCCAATCGGCCAGATTGATGTCTGCAATGACGTAATCTTTAGTCATAACGGTCTCCATTCACAAAAAATAATGAATGGGCGCCGTTACAACATTGTTGAGCCATCCTGCCGAGCCTGGCCGATCAAGTCGGTCGCAGCGCCCCTCGGCGGGATGGGTGTTACGGATTACAGGCCTGCGTCAGCCCTCAATGCCGCCGCCTTGTCGGTGGCCTCCCAGGTGAACTCCGGCTCCTCGCGGCCAAAGTGGCCGTAGGCGGCGGTCTTCTGGTAGATCGGGCGCAGCAGGTTGAGCATATTGACGATACCCTTGGGACGCAGGTCGAAATGTTTCTTCACCAGTGCAGTGATCTTCTCGTCGGAGATCTTGCCGGTGCCATAGGTGGTGACCATGATGCTGGTAGGCTGCGCCACGCCGATCGCATAGGAAACCTGCACCAGACACTTGTCGGCCAGACCGGCCGCGACGATGTTTTTCGCCACATAGCGGCCAGCATAGGCTGCCGAGCGGTCAACCTTGGACGGGTCCTTGCCGGAGAACGCGCCGCCGCCGTGCGGGGCTGCACCACCGTAGGTGTCGACGATGATCTTGCGGCCGGTGAGGCCAGCATCGCCGTGTGGCCCGCCGATCTCGAAGCAACCGGTGGGGTTCACCAGGTACTTGATGTCGCCCTTGATCAGCTCCTTGGGCAGCACCGGCTTGATGATGTCTTCGATCACTGCTTCATGCAGGGTCTTCTGCTTTTCGGGCGGCGAGAATTCTGGTGTGTGCTGGGTGGAGAGCACCACGGTGTCGATGGAGTGCGGTTTCCCGTGCACATATTTCACGGTTACCTGCGACTTCGCGTCGGGACGCAGCCAAGGCAGGCGGCCATCCTTGCGCAGCAGTGCCTGACGTTCGACGATACGATGCGACAGGTAGATCGGCAGCGGCATCAAGGTGTCGGTCTCGGTACAGGCGTAGCCGAACATCAGGCCTTGGTCACCGGCGCCCTGATTCAGGTAGTCGTCGGAGGCGCGATCCACGCCTTGCGCAATATTCGGGCTCTGCGTGCCATAACAGACATGCACTGAACAGCCGTCGGCATCGAAACGCATGGTCGGGTCGTCATAGCCAATGCGGCGGATGGTTTCGCGTGCCACCTTGGCATAATTCAAGTTGGCAGTCGTGGTAATTTCACCTGCCAGAACGGTCAGGCCGGTCGTCACCAGCGTCTCGGCAGCTACACGCGCTGTCGGGTCTTGGGCTAGAATTGCATCCAGAATCGCGTCGGAAATCTGGTCTGCCACTTTATCCGGATGGCCTTCGGAAACCGATTCAGACGTAAAGAAAAATTCGCTCATATTATTTGGCTCGCTATCAAAGTGTTAACCCAAAGAACTCGCATTATAACAAAATTCGGAAGCAGCAGTTCCATGGACGCAGCAACATGATGGTACGGCTCTTCTACTTGCTGGCACGCCTGCCCTTGCCGCTGCTGCACCGGATTGGCAGCCTGCTGGGCTGGCTGGCTTACCTGACCTCCGGCCGCTATGCTGAACGTCTGCGCGATAACCTGCGCCACGGCTTGGGCTTTCTTTATAGCACAGCGGAATTGCCGGAACAGCAATTCCGCCAAGTACTGCGCGACAATGTTAGCGAAGCGGGAAAGGGTGCCATGGAGCTGCCGTGGATTTGGTGCCGTCCACTGGATGAAGTGCTGTCGACCATTACCTCTTGCCACGGCTGGGAACATGTCGAGTCCGCTAAAGCCGCAGGCAAAGGGGTCATTTTGCTCACCCCGCATTTCGGCTGTTTTGAGCTAATCAACCTGTACATTGCCTCGCGCCAGCCGATGACCACGATGTACCGCCGCCCGCGCTGGGAATTTCTCGATATCCTGATGCATGCCGGACGGGCGCGCGGGCAAACCAAGTTGGTCGCCGCCGATATGGGCGGCGTCCGGCACATGCTCAAGGCACTCAAGCGCGGCGAAAGTATTGGTGTGCTGCCGGATCAGGTTCCCGGCAATGGCGACGGCGAATGGCACTCTTTCTTCGGCCGCCCGGCCTATACGATGACCCTGATCGGCCGCCTGGCCGAAGCCAGCGGAGCGACTGTAATTATGTCGCACTGCCGGCGCCTGCCCCCCGGGCAAGGCTTTGAACTCAACTTCCAACCCTTGCTGCTGGACATGCACACCCCGATTCCCCCCCAGATCAATGCGGCAATGGAGGAAATCATTCGCCTTTGCCCGGAACAATACCTGTGGAGTTATAACCGCTACAAGGTTCCGCGCGGCGCATTACCCCCCTCCGACACGATCACCACACAATGCTAGCCAGGAAGCCCTAATGAAATATCACGACCTGCGCGATTTCATCGCGCAACTGGAAAAGATGGGCGAGCTCAAGCGCGTGACCGTGCCCGTCTCAACCCATCTCGAAATGACCGAGATCTGCGACCGCGTGCTGCGCGCGCAAGGGCCCGCCGTCTTGTTCGAAAACGTGGCCGGACACCAGATGCCCGTGCTGGCCAATTTGTTCGGCACACCGCGCCGTGTGGCGCTGGGCATGGGCGAAGAAAGCGTCGCAGCCTTGCGTGAAGTCGGCAAGCTGCTCGCCTACCTCAAAGAGCCGGAGCCGCCCAAGGGGCTGAAGGATGCCTGGGAGAAATGGCCTATTTTGAAACAAGTGCTGACCATGTCGCCGAAGGTGTTGTCTTCTGCTCCGTGCCAGGAAGTGGTGTGGGAAGGCGGGGATGTCGATCTGACCAAGCTGCCCATACAGCATTGCTGGCCGGGTGATGTCGCGCCTCTGATTACCTGGGGACTGGTAGTCACGCGCGGGCCGAACAAGACGCGCCAGAACCTGGGCATCTATAGACAACAAGTGCTGGGACCGAACAAGGTCATCATGCGCTGGCTGGCGCATCGCGGCGGCGCGCTGGATTATCGCGACCATTGTGAAAAGAACCCCGGACAACCGTTCCCGGTGGCTGTGGTGATCGGCGCCGATCCCGCCACCATCCTCGGCGCAGTGACGCCGGTTCCCGACTCGTTGTCCGAATACCAGTTCGCCGGATTGCTGCGCGGCAGCAAAACCGAACTGGTGAAGTGCCTCGGTAGCGACTTGCAAGTACCCGCTTCCGCCGAGATCGTGCTGGAAGGCGTAATTCATCCCGGCGAGACCGCGCTGGAAGGGCCGTATGGTGACCACACTGGTTACTACAACGAGCAGGACAAGTTTCCGGTGTTCACCATCCAGCGCATCACCATGCGCAAGAATCCGATCTATCACAGCACCTACACCGGCAAGCCGCCTGACGAACCGGCCATGCTGGGCGTGGCATTGAATGAGGTGTTCGTGCCGCTGCTGCAGAAGCAATTTCCCGAGATCGTTGATTTCTACCTGCCGCCCGAAGGGTGCAGTTATCGCATGGCGGTGGTGAGCATCAAGAAGCAATACGCCGGACACGCCAAGCGCGTGATGTTCGGTGTGTGGAGTTTTCTGCGCCAGTTCATGTACACCAAGTTCATCATCGTGGTGGACGACGACATCGACACGCGCGACTGGAAAGAAGTCATGTGGGCGATCACCACGCGCATGGATCCGGTGCGCGACACGTTGCTGGTGGAGAACACGCCGATCGACTATCTCGATTTCGCTTCACCTGTCAGCGGCTTGGGCGGCAAGATGGGGCTGGATGCCACCAACAAATGGCCGGGCGAGACGCAGCGCGAATGGGGTACGCCCATCGTGATGGATGCGGCGGTGAAGGCCAAGGTGGATGCGATTTGGAGCAAGCTAGGATTGTGATCTTTTAGTGCACTAAACAAAATAGCCGGGACTACCCGGCTATTTTGTTTTACCAATTCCCTTTTAGAAATTGTAATTGGCGCCAATTGAAATGTTGGTTAATGTCTGAGTATCTGTGTTGGCAAAATTCCAAGCATCAGCAAATTGGACACCGCCAAGCATGGTTACGTCCGCGCGCAAATTCCAGCTTTTATTCAATTCATATTCATAACCTGCGCCAATCAAGAACCCTATAGTGGATTTAGTTGTTGAGCCTGCACCTGTTGCCAGAACCACTCCGGCAGTCGTGCTTTTTGTTGATGTATATTCTGTTTTTGCTGATGACGAATGCAACCCAACTTTTGCATACAGTTTACCGCCACTGACCTGCATTGCACCCAACACAGCGCCATATAGTGACGTTGCCGAATATTTATAAGGCGAAGCAAAAGTCTGTGTCGCCGTACTAGCGTTCGCTGTGCCATCCACCGAGCCAGAGTCCAAATATCCGGCTTCCCAGCCTAATTTATCGCTGAGCCACTGCCCTCCATAAATACTCAAGCTTGAAGCTGACAGCTTTTGAGAATCAGACGCAGATGTCCAGCCATTTGCAATCAACCCGCCAACAATTGTGTTTGTTGAGTCTGGATACCCAGACGTCGAACCGACTGCCGCCCCGATAAAATTCTGCGCAAATGCTGGTGAACTCAACAACGCTGACATTGCTGCAACCATTACTACTTTTTTCATCTTAATCTTCCTTCTTAATATCTATTAACTATTAGTTGATTCGACATGTCGACCAAAAGGTCATGGCGAGATTAATGCTCAAGCAGGTATTTAAATAGCTATCAACTCTGATAGGTTTTCGGGGTGCGCAAATTATGCTTGGTATGTTTTTTTGACTTTAGAGTGAAATAAAAAAGCCGGGCTTTGCCCGGCTTTTGTTCGTCGGAATCGTACTTAAAACAAGTAGCCCGCAGAAAATACCGCTTCGGTCATCCAAAGCTCTTGATCTGCCGTACCTTGATACACCGGAACATTTCGCAATGCACCGTATGCCTCTTTTGCGGTCAGTTCGAGATAAATCGATTCGGTAATCCTGTAACGCGTTCCCACCTCAACACCAACAGTCCAGCCGCGCAGCTGCCACCAGTCATTGCCGGCAAAACAGCAAGAGGAATTCAGCCCCCACTTTGGCCCAAGCTGATTGGTGTTACCCAATATCGTGTTTTCAGCATGCGGCAGCAAGATGCCGGCGCCAAGTCGGCTGATCAATTCCAGGTCACCCGGTTTTTGCTTTGGGCCATACAGGTGATGCAACCAGACTGCATTCACCATGATATGGTTCAGGCCATTGTGATAAACATAATTGAATGTTTGCGCATCGAGTACCATATTTTGGCTGACAGGCTTATTGTTGATCGTACCGCTGACGTACGCTGTCTGACCGAGGTCGGTGTTGTATTTGCTATGATCCAGTGAGAATTCGATAGCGAATGTCTTATCCGGCCCTGTAAATTTACCGATCCGGATATTTTCCTGCGGATTGAAGAAATTCAGGTTCAGGGTCGAGTCGATCCCATCAGGAATGGTTGTCGCAAGGTCAGAGCCCTTAACCTGATGCACGGTAAAATTATTTCCCTGTCCTGGCTGGGTCACATGAATATCGGAGGGCGCATACCACTGCCGACTATAGCCCCATGAGAAGTACCAGTTCTTATCGTCTTTGATGATCGGGGGCAAATCGGCTGCACTGGATTCTTGCGCCGCTGTTTGCTGCGATGTGGAATCATTTGAACCGGCATTCTCGCCCTCCGCGCAGGCAACAGCTACCTGCACCGCCATTCCGGCGGCGAGTACGACTACTGAAAATTTCACTACTCTCTCCTGCTGGCGACTATTGCAGTCAGCCAGAAATATAGTTAAACACTTGTTTAAATTTTACCCACATTTCACTCGATTATGGGTTAATTTATGTAAAGACCCTTCTATTTCTTCTGCAACCACTCAATCAGGCTATCCTGAGCCTTCGCTCCCAGCCGCGCATTGGGATGATTGATCAGGAAGACAATCGTCCATTCCCTCCCGCTCCTGGATCGCACATAGCCGGCAATCGACTTCACATCTTCCAGTGTGCCGGTTTTCAAATGGGCATGAGCAGCAGCAGCAGTGCCTTTCAGGCGCTTCCTGACCGAGCCATCCACACCGAGAATCGGCAAGGAAGCAATGTATTCTGCGTTGTAAGGACTATCCGCAGCGCTGCGCAGGATTTGCTCCAGATGCAGTGCCGAAATACGCTCCTTGCGCGACAAGCCGGCTCCGTTTTCGAGCACCAACTCCGGGAAATTCAGTTTCTTCTGCTTGAGCCATGCGTGTACCGCATCAATGCTCCCCGAAATGGTAGCGGGTACTGGCGGTGCCTGCTGGGTGCCCAAAGTCAGGAACAATTGTCGCGCCATCACATTGTTGCTGAACTTGTTGATGTCCCGAATGGTTTCCGCAAGTGGCGCTGAATAATGGGTTGAAAACAGGGTGGCAGTTGCGGGTAGCGGCGCTTCGCGCGTATTCCCTTTCAGCGTTCCGCCCAACTCCTGCCAGATCGCATTGAACACCGCCGCAACATAACGTGTATGCGGCATGACATTCACGTTCTGCTCGCGCTCGCCGCATTCGCTGGGATAGCCTCCCTGGAATACCACGCTGTCACCGCGCGCCTGGATGCGGATCGAGTCATCCCAATTCTCGCAGTCCGGCGGGCCTTGCGGCGTCAACTGGTTGTCCAGTTGCACTCCCTCAAGTGGCGGCTCGCTGATAATACGCAATTTGTTACCTTCTGGCAGGTAACGCAAACGCAAGGTATTGAAGTTCAGCAGCAGGGCATCAGGCCCCACGTTGTATGCACGTATCGGGTCGTTATCGAATTCCGCCGGATTGTGGGGAGGAATGTTGAAAAAGCTACGATCCAGCACGAGATCGCCCTGGATGTCTTTCAGCCCGCGAGCACGCAGCTCGCTCAGCCAAAGCCAGAATTGCTCGATATTGAACTTCGGGTCGCCATAGCCTTTAAGTATCAGGTTACCTTTCAATTCCCCCTTTTCCAGCTTTCCATCCAGATAGGCTTCCGTTTTCCAGGTATAGCTTGGGCCAAGCAACTCAAGTCCGGCATAGGTTGTCAGCAATTTCATGGTCGATGCTGGATTCATCGGCTTCTGCGCATTAATGCTGATCAGGGGATTCGATGCATCCAGTTCGCGCACATCAATGGCAATGCTGCTTTGCGGAATATGCGCTTCCTTCAATGCATTTCGCACACTGGCCGGCAATTGCGCAGCATTTGCCTGGGCCAGCAGCCCAAGACACAACCCCAATGACGCCAATAACTGTTTCATACCGCTAACCTATCTTATTAATCGATTCCAGAGTTTGCGCCATCAGGAAATCCATCTCTTGCTCACTGATGACATAAGGGGGCATGAAATAAGCTGTCTTCCCCATCGGGCGTAACAACACGCCATGCTCCAGTGCCACGCTGAAAAGGCGTTGCGCAAAATCCGTGTGCGCAGTTTCCACCTCAAACGCCCAGACCATCCCGGTATTGCGAAAGTTCCGCACACGCTCGTGAGAACTCAGTGGTGCAGCAACGCGATTCATATACGCAGCCTTGCTGCGGTTTGTCTCCAGCGTATTATCCGCCGCAAAAATATCCAGCGTTGCGAGTGCCGCCCGGCAAGCCAACGGGTTCCCGGTATATGAATGCGAATGCAGGAAGCCCCTGCCGACGTCGTTCGAATAATAGGCCTGGTAGACCGTATCGGTTGTCATGACGACCGACAAGGGCAAATAACCACCGGTGATGCCTTTCGACAGCAGCAAGAAATCCGGGCATATTTCCGCCTGCTCGCATGCGAACAGGGTTCCTGTCCGACCCATGCCTACCGCGATCTCATCCGCAATCAGGTGAACTTCATAACGCGAACACAACTCGCGCGCCTTGCGCAAATAAACCGGGTGGTACATGGCCATGCCGGCCGCCCCCTGAATCAAAGGCTCAATAATCAAGGCCGCCGTCCCGGCATGATGCTGCTGTAAATACGCTTCAAGCCTGCCCGCACAGCGCAGAGCATATTCCTCCGGGCTTTCGCCTTGCTCCGCCAAGCGCGAGTCCGGGCTGGGCACTGTCGCATTTTGCCGTATCAACGCACCGTACGCGGCTTTAAACAACGGCACATCGGTTACCGATAACGCGCCCAGGGTTTCGCCATGATAGCTATTCTGCAAACTGATAAAGCTGCACTTGTCAGGTTTGCCAGTATTTCGCCAGTAGTGCGCACTCATTTTCAGGGCAATCTCTGTTGCCGAGGCCCCATCCGATGCATAAAAACAATGCCCGAGCCCCGCCGGGGCCAAAGATGACAACCGCTCGGAAAGCAGCACGGCTGGCTCATGGGTAAACCCTGCCAGCATGACGTGCTCCAGCGTGTCGAGCTGCTCCTTTATGGCTTGATTGATGCGGGGATTGCAATGCCCGAACAGGTTCACCCACCATGAGCTGACCGCATCCAGGTAGCGATTTTGCTCAAAATCGTATAGCCACACCCCTGCGCCCCGCCTGACCGGCACCAGCGGCAGTTGCTCATGCAGCTTCATCTGCGTACATGGGTGCCATATGTTTGCCAGCGAGCGGCCGATTATGTCTGCGTTTGTCATTGTCTTGGTTTAGCTACGTCAAGCCGGAATTCTAAGTGGAGCTGATTGCCCCCGTAAACTTCAATAAAGTTAAATTTGCGTTCATGCTCTTGAAATAGCGCATGCACACCCATATCATTAGCAGTCGCTGGCGCCGAGTGCTAATGATGTCACATCATTATCCTCATCAAGTGCCGAGGCAATTAATCAACCTTTTGTTTTCAGGAGAAAAAGCATGAAGATTCGTCCTTTGCACGATCGCGTTATCGTCAAGCGCATGGAAGAAGAGCGTAAGACCGCATCCGGTATTGTCATTCCCGATGCAGCGACCGAGAAACCCGACCAAGGCGAAGTCGTTGCTGTTGGCAACGGCAAGATCGGGGACGACGGCAAGGTGCGTCCGATGAATGTCAAAGTTGGCGACAAGATTTTGTTCGGCAAATACTCCGGCCAGGCCTTCAAGATGGACGGCGTGGAATACCTGCAGATGCGTGAAGACGACATCATCGGTGTAATCGAAGCCTAAATAATCAGAAAACTCAGGAGAATAAACATGGCAGCTAAAGACGTTAAATTCCACGACGCCGCCCGCACCAAGATGGTTGCAGGCGTAAATATCCTGGCCGACGCGGTCAAGGTAACCCTGGGCCCCAAAGGCCGCAACGTGGTGCTGGACCGCTCCTACGGCGCACCGACCATCACCAAGGACGGCGTATCCGTTGCCAAGGAAATCGAGCTGAAAGACAAGTTCGAGAACATGGGCGCGCAAATGGTGAAGGAAGTGGCTTCCAAGACTTCCGACGTAGCTGGCGACGGCACCACCACCGCGACCGTACTGGCTCAATCCATCGTGATGGAAGGCATGAAGTTCGTTGCCGCCGGAATGAACCCGATGGACCTGAAGCGCGGCATCGACAAGGCCGTAACCGCCGCCGTCGAAGAACTGAAGAAAATTTCAAAACCTTGCACCACCAGCAAGGAAATCGCCCAGGTCGGCTCCATTTCTGCCAACTCCGATACAACCGTCGGCGAAAAGATTGCTGAAGCGATGGACAAGGTTGGCAAGGAAGGCGTTATCACCATCGAAGACGGTTCCGGCCTGCAAGACGAGCTGGATGTGGTCGAAGGCATGCAGTTCGACCGTGGCTACCTGTCGCCGTACTTCATCAACAACCAGGATCGCCAGATCGCTGCGATGGAGAACCCGTTCATCCTGCTGCACGACAAGAAGATCTCCAACATCCGCGACTTGCTGCCGGTACTGGAGCAGGTTGCCAAGGCTGGTCGTCCGCTGCTGATCATCGCCGAAGATATCGAAGGCGAAGCGCTGGCCACCTTGGTGGTCAACAACATCCGCGGCATCCTGAAGACTGTTGCCGTCAAGGCCCCTGGCTTCGGCGACCGCCGCAAAGCCATGCTGGAAGACATTGCCATCCTGACCGGCGGCACCGTGATTGCCGAAGAAGTTGGCCTGACTCTTGAGAAGGCTACTCTGGACATGCTGGGCCAGGCCAAGCGCATTGAAGTGGGTAAGGAAAACACCACCATCATCGACGGCGTTGGCAAGGAAGACGCCATCAAGGGTCGCATTGGACAGATCAACAAGCAGATCGAAGAGTCCACCAGCGACTACGACAAGGAAAAGTTGCAAGAGCGCAAGGCCAAACTGGCTGGCGGCGTAGCTGTCATCAAAGTTGGCGCAGCGACCGAAGTCGAGATGAAGGAAAAGAAGGCACGTGTGGAAGATGCACTCCACGCCACCCGCGCTGCGGTGGAAGAAGGCATCGTCCCTGGCGGTGGCGTGGCATTGCTGCGCGCCAAGGCTGCTGTCGGCAAACTGAAGGGTGACAACCACGATCAGGACGCCGGCATCACCATCGTCCTGCGTGCAATGGAAGCCCCGTTGCGTGCCATCACCCACAATGCAGGCGATGAGCCTTCTGTTGTGGTGAACAAGGTGCTGGAAGGCAAGGGCAGCTTCGGTTACAACGCTGCTAGCGGCGAGTTTGGCGACATGCTGGAAATGGGTGTCGTTGACCCAACCAAGGTTACCCGCACCGCATTGCAAAATGCAGCCTCTGTAGCCGGCCTGATGCTGACGACTGCCTGCATGGTAGCCGAGTTGCCGGAAGACAAGCCTGCTGCTCCGGCTGGCGGCATGGGCGACATGGGTGGCATGGGCGGCATGATGTAATTCCAAGGGCGAGCTTGCTCGCCTTGCCGCTCCACTCAAAAAAAGAGCCCCGCAAATGCGGGGCTCTTTTTTCCAACCGACTTTGCAGTAACAGCGGGCTATTTACGTAACCAGCGCGCCGCATCCAGCGCGAAGTAGGTCAGGATGCCGTCCGCACCTGCGCGCTTGAACGACAGCAACGCTTCGAGCACACACGCCTCCTCGTTCAGCCAGCCATTCTGGGCTGCCGCTTTCAACATCGCATACTCGCCGCTGACCTGGTAAACAAAGGTTGGCGCCTTGAACTCGTCCTTCACCCGTCTGACGATGTCGAGATACGGCATGCCGGGCTTCACCATCACCATGTCCGCACCTTCCTGCAGGTCCAGACCGACCTCCCACAGCGCTTCATCAGAGTTGGCGGGGTCCATCTGGTAGGTGTACTTGTTGCCCTTGCCAAGATTGCCTGCCGACCCCACCGCATCGCGGAATGGCCCATAGAAACTGGACGCATATTTCGCCGAGTACGCCATGATGCGCGTGTAAATATGATTGTGTGCATCCAACGCCGCACGCACGGCGCCGATGCGGCCATCCATCATGTCGGACGGTGCCACGATATCCGCCCCTGCTGCCGCATGGGTTTGTGCCTGACGCGTCAGAACCGCGATGGTTTCGTCATTCAGCACATAGCCGCTATCATCCAGCAAGCCGTCCTGCCCATGGCTGGTGTAGGGGTCGAGCGCGATATCGGTCATCACCCCGAGTTCCGGGAAATTTTTCTTCAGTTCGGATACAACGCGCGGCACCAGCCCTTTCGGATTGTAGGCTTCGGCGGCATCCAGGCTTTTCAGTGGCGCATCAATCACCGGAAAGATCGCCATCACCGGAACCCCAAGCTTTACACACTCCTCAGCATCCTTCAGCAACAGATCGAGTGTCTTGCGTTGCACCCCCGGCATGGACTTTACATCCTCGACCTTGTTTTTGCCGTCCAGCACAAAAACCGGGTAAATAAAATCTGCTGGAGTAAGTATGTGCTCTCGCATCAGGTCGCGCGAAAAGGCATCCCTGCGCATGCGGCGCATACGTTTATGTGGGTAATTTCCTAATGTCTGCATATTTCATCCTAAAAATTTTATAACCCCGGGGAACTATTTCATGTTCAAGCTATCTGAGCATGCAGATGATGCTGAATCATCTCCCGTTTCTCCTCCCTGAGCGGGTGTCTTAACCCCTAATTGTTAAGACTTACGCCCCTGGCCTCCCCCTTTGGTTCAGGGGCATTTTTTTGCCCATCAGTTCCTTAAAACCAACCGGCAATCACCGCCTCGGCCTCCTCGGCGCCTTGCTTCTTCAGGCTGGAAAAAAGCTGTACCGTGCAAAAAGGAAAATATTCTGCCAGGTAATCCTTTACCTTGCGCAGCGTCAGTGTCGCCTGCTGGCGACTGAGCTTGTCCGACTTGGTCAGCAAAATATGCACTGGTTTACCGGTCACGGAAAACCATTCCAGCATCCGCTCATCCAGCGGCGTCAATGGGTGACGCGCATCCATAATGACGACGAGGCCGCATAGAGCCTCGCGGGTCTGCAAATAACGGCTTAGCAGTGCTTCCCAATGCTGCTGAACATCCGGCGGAACCTTGGCATAGCCATAACCGGGCAAATCCACCAGGAAATTATTGTCACCCAGTGAAAAATAATTCAGGTGCTGGGTGCGCCCCGGCGTCTTGCTGGTAAACGCAAGTCGCGTATGGTTTGCCAAGGTGTTAATGGCACTGGACTTGCCGGCGTTGGAGCGCCCGACAAAAGCGACCTCTTTGCCGCCATGCAGCGGCAAATCCCTCAGGTGATTGACCGTGGTATAGAAAGTCGCTTGCGAGAACAGTCCCATTACTTCCAGGCCGCAAAAATCTTGTCGGCTGCGGCGATGGTCGCGGCAATATCCGCCTCGCTGTGCGCAGCCGAAACAAAGCCTGCCTCAAAGGCCGACGGCGCAAGATATACGCCCTCTTCCAGCATGGCATGGAAAAATCGGTTGAAGGCTTCCTTGTCGCAAGCCATCACCTCTGCATAACTGGTCGGGACTTTTTTACTGAAATAGACGCCGAACATGCTGCCGATTGATTGCGCGCTGAATACAATCCCGTGTTTATTCGCGCTGGCCACCAGCCCCTCTGTCATCTGTCTGGCCAGTTGCGTCAGCCGATCGTAAAACCCTGGTGCCTGCACCAGCTTGAGGGTTGCCAGCCCGGCCGCCACCGCGATCGGGTTACCCGACAAAGTACCCGCCTGATATACCGCCCCCAGCGGCGCCAAACACTGCATGATGTCACGACGACCGCCAAACGCCGCCGCCGGCAAGCCGCCGCCCATCACCTTGCCCAAGGTAACGAGATCTGGCTTGATGCCATAATGACCATGCGCCCCTTGCAAGCCGACGCGGAAACCGGACATCACCTCGTCCAGAATCAGCACGGCGCCGTGCTTCGTGCACAGGTTGCGCATCGCATCCAGAAACTCTCGCTTGGGCAGAATCAGGTTCATGTTGCCAGCAACAGGCTCCACAATCACTGCAGCGATTTCATTGCCGATTTCCGCAAAGGTCTTCTCCAGCCCGGCCACATCGTTGTAATCCAGCACGGTCGTCAGCGATGCAATTTCCGCCGGCACACCGGAGGAGCTCGGCTGCCCGAAAGTCAGCGCGCCCGAACCCGCCTTGACCAGCAAGCCATCGGAGTGTCCGTGGTAGCAGCCCTCGAATTTGATGATGCGGGAACGCCCGGTAAAGCCGCGCGCAAGGCGGATTGCCGTCATGGTCGCCTCGGTACCCGAGCTGACCAGCCGCACCATTTCCAGACTCGGCAAAATTTTGCACAGCAGTTCGGCAATTTCCAGCTCGGACGCAGTCGGCGCTCCGAAACCCAAGCCTTGTGCAGCGGCATCCTGCACTGCCTTCACCACCTCGGGATGGCAATGACCGACGATCATCGGCCCCCATGAGTTCACGTAATCAATGTAGCGTTTGTCATCCGCATCCCAAACGTAAGCGCCTTGTCCACGCTTGAAAAACAACGGCGTTCCGCCAACAGAGCGGAAGGCTCGCACCGGGGAATTAACGCCGCCGGGAATAAGTTTCTGGGATTCATCGAAAAGTTTTTGGTTACGCGAAGTCATGCCTCTGCTTCCTGCAAAAAAAGTTTGGAAAATTCTCTTGCCGCAACTTCCACATCTGCGGCTGCAAACACACTTGAAATTACCGCGAGCGCATCTGCACCAGCGTCAACCAGCACGCGCCCATTAGCCAACGTAATACCCCCGATTGCGACCAACGGCACTGCCAGCTCGTCGCGCATGGCACTGAGCAATTTCATATCCGCCCGTACCGCTCCCGGTTTGACGCTGGAGGGGTAAAAAGCGCCAAAGGCTACGTAATCCGCCCCCTGTGCGACAGCCCGGCGCGCCAATTCCGCCTGATTATAGCAAGAAGCTCCGATCAGCTTGCCTGCGCCCAATTGCGCGCGAGCCCAAGATATTTCACCATCGTCCGCCCCCAGATGCACGCCATCCGCTTCCGCGCACAGTGCGAGGGACACATCGTCATTGATAATGAAGGTTGCGCCATACGCGCGGGTCAAACTGCGCAAAGCAATCGCCTGCTGTTGCCTGAGCTGGCTATCGGCCAGCTTGTTGCGATACTGCAGTACCTTCGCTCCACCGCGAAGGACAGCGCACACTTTGTCGAGCAGCACTGCCGTATCTAAAATATCCGGGGTAACCGCGTAGAGTCCATTAATGCCGGACTGTTTCACCGCCATCCTCTTCATCGCGCGCCCAGAACAGCCGATCCGGGATATGCTGCCCCATGCCCGGACGGAAACCATACTTCAAGGACTCCCAAGTGTATTCCTGGGCTTCGCGAACAGCCTCCTCGATAGGCAAGCCATTCGCCAACAGTGCAGCGATGGCCGACGCCAAAGTACAGCCGGAGCCATGGTAAATCCCTGGCAGGCGCGGCCAGTTATCGCTACGCAAAAGCCCGCGCTCGCCATACAGCGAATTGATTACCTTGGGGGTGTGTTCATGGGTTCCGGTAATCAATACATACTCGCAGCCCAACTGAATGATGCGTCTTGCGCTTTCGGCGAGCGAGGGGTCGTCCTGCTCGTTGTCTTCGTCGATGATCAGGCGCCGCGCCTCCATGCTGTTCGGGGTCAGGATAGTGGTCTGCGGCAGCAACAATTCCCGTAACGCCAAGATCATATCCTCGGAAGCCAGCTCATCCCCTCGTCCGGAAGCCAGCACGGGATCAAACACGAGCGGCACCTCTGGATAATCCGAGATCACTTCCGCAATTGCGGTGATGTTTTCCACGCTTCCCAGCAAGCCGATCTTGAAGGCCGCTACCGGCATGTCTTCCAGCACCATGCGCGCCTGGTCAACCACCCATTCCGCATCTACCGGCTGCACATCTTCCACCCCGCTGGTATCCTGCACCGTAATAGCGGTCACCACCGACAAGGGATGGCAACCCATGCTCGCGATGGTAAGAATATCCGCCTGCAGACCGGCACCGCCGCTGGGATCGGTAGCGGCAAAAGTCAGCACAATTGGTGGCGTTTCAGACATGGTAAATGGAATAAATCAAGGAAGGGGCGTGATTGTACCCGACGAGGAAGCATCCCGCATGCGCAGGAAAAGCAAATTCATCGGGTTGAGCAATACAGGAAACAGCTTATTTTTTCATCATGCCGCAAGGGGAATCCATGATGCTGCCTGCACCATAACCCACCAAAGCAATCGCAACCGCCATAAGGATGACGCCAGCAGCGTTAACACCCACAGCAAACGCCGTAAAGTTCAGCAGTGCGCCAATCACAACCAAAGTGTAGCCGCGTTTTTCACATTTTTGCATTTCTCTTCTCCCCAAGCAGTGACTTCAAATTTTCAGATGCATACTCTATGGTCAAACCGTACTTTTTGCAATCAGCTTTTTCCGGCCTTGCGCTTCTCCATTACCAGGTCCGCAATCCGGACATAGTCCGGGTAGGCAAGGTCCTCTGCCCGTGCCTGCGGATCGACCGCCAACAAGGCAAACTCCTCCGCCTCCAGATAACCGCGCAAAGTATTACGCAAGGTTTTACGGCGCTGCGCAAAAGCCGATTTCACCACTTCCGAGAAAAGACTGGCATCGCTTACCATGACTGCTGCAAGCGGTTTCGGCACCATGCGCACCACGGCCGAATCGACCTTCGGCGCTGGACGAAAGGACTGGGGGGGCACATCCAGCAACTTCTCCATATCAAACCGGTATTGCAGCATGACCGACAGGCGTCCATATTCCGGCGTCGAGGGCTCTGCAATCATGCGCTCGACCACTTCCTTCTGCAGCATGAAGTGCATATCAATGATCCGCTCGGCAAAACCCGCGAAATGGAACAGCAAGGGGGATGAGATATTGTAAGGAAGGTTGCCAACAATACGCAGCGGCGCCGGCAAGCTGGCGAAATCAAACTGGAGCGCGTCGCCTTCGTGGACTGTCACCCGCTTTCCAGAATACTCGGCATGCAGGCGCGCAATGATATCCCGGTCTATCTCGACAACATGCAAGTGCTCCAGATGATTCAACAGGGGGCGCGTCAAAGCCCCCAAACCCGGCCCGATTTCCACCATATTGTCGGCAGCGGCCGGTTGGATTGCCCGCACAATTTCAGCGATGATGCGCTGATCCACCAGAAAATTCTGACCGAAACGCTTCTTGGCTTGATGTTGCATTTCAGTGTACTCCGGGCGTATGTCGCGCCATTTCCGCCGCCACGCGGATTGCCTCAAGCAGGCTGCCGACATTGGCCTTGCCACTTCCAGCCAACTCAAGCGCCGTACCATGATCGACCGAAGTACGGACAATCGGCAACCCCAGGGTAATATTGACCCCGCCGCCAAAACTTGCATGTTTCAACACTGGCAACCCTTGGTCGTGATACATCGCCAGCACCGCATCTGCCTCCTTCAGGCGATGCGCGGCAAACAACGTATCGGCAGGCAACGGCCCCGCAATTCCCAGCCCTTCAGCCCTGAGCTTTTCCAGCACCGGAATCATGACTTCGATTTCTTCGCGCCCCAGATGCCCGTCCTCACCTGCATGGGGATTCAATCCAGCCACCAAGAGCCGTGGCGCGGCAATCCCAAAACGATGTTTCAGGTCATGCCACAATATCCGCAACACAGACTCCAGCAACAGCGGAGTGATAGCATCCGCCACCTCACGCAATGGCAAATGGGTTGTCGCGAGCGCCACCCGCATGCCGCCGCCAGCCAGCATCATGACCACCTGCGGGGTAGCAGTAAGGTCGGCCAGAAACTCGGTGTGCCCCGTAAAAACCACCCCGGCATCATTGATCACACCCTTATGCACCGGCGCGGTCACCATGCCGGAAAATTCCCCGGACAGGCACCCTGCTACCGCGCGTTCCAGCAAACCGAGAACATATCGGCTGTTGCCGGAATTCAATTGCCCCGGCACCACCGGATAGGCAACCGCAACATGCAGTACCTGCAGCTCCCCCTGATTCTGCGCCACGCCGCCAGGAACATAATCGCGCAACGCCACCTTTATCCCGATCTGCTCGGCGCGCTGCGCCAATACCGCCTTGTCCCCCAGCACCACCAGCGGCTGGTTCAATTGGCATTGCGCCAGTGCAAGGCACAGATCCGGGCCGATGCCAGCCGGTTCGCCCGAAGTGACAACCAGGGGCGGCCGCATCAATTGTCAGTGTGGTATTCAATGAAGGCGCGGTCGCGCAACTGCCGCAGCCAGTCCTGAAACGCTTCATCCGACCGGAAAGCGCGGATGGCGTTGCGCGCTTGTTGCCGCTTCTGCTCGGCACTGACATCCGCATCGCGCCGCTCAAGGACCTGGATCAGGTGCCAACCGAAACCACTTTGAACCGGCCCACTGATCTGCTTCAATTTGAGCGCATTCATGGCCGTTTCAAATTCAGGCACAGTCTCCCCGGGTGACAACCAGCCCAGATCCCCCCCTTGGGCAGCACTGCCATCCTCCGAATACAGTTTGGCCTGTTCGGCAAAATCGGCTCCCTTGTCTATGCGACGCTTGATCTCCATCAGACGGTTTTTTGCCTCATTTTCCGGAACAAGTTCGCTGGTCTTGATCAGGATGTGTCGTGCATGTGTTTGCGTAATCACCACCGGAGCGTCCTTGCTGCGCTTCGCGACCAGCTTGAGGATATGAAAGCCGTTGGGACTGCGCAAAATTCCACTCACGTCACCGGGCTGCAACTTCTGCACCGCATCCAGGAACATTGACGGAATGCGGTCAGAAGCACGCCACCCCAGGCTTCCGCCCTGCAAAGCATCTGCCGCATCGGAATAGCCGGCTGCCACTTGGGCGAATGGCGCACCCTCCTTTAACTTTGCCAACGCCTGTTCGGCGCGCTGGCGGTACGTATTGATTTTGTCGGCACTTGCCTGCTCGGGCACTACAACCAGGATGTGCTCCAGCTCGTACTCCTCACCTTTACCCTGCTGCTTGGCCTGGTTCTTCAGGTAGTTCTCAATTTCGTTCTCGCTGATGACGAGTTTGCTGTCGACTTCGCGCTCCCGCAAACGCACGCTCAGGATTTCGGCGCGAATCTCTTCGCGGAACTTCTTGAAATCGACTCCGTCCTGCTCCAGCTTGCTGCGAAACGCATCCAAGGTCGAAATTTTGTTCTGCTGCGCGATCCTCAGCAGCGCCTTGTCGAGCTGCATATCATCAATACGCAGCCCTATTTCCTTGGCAAATTGTTGCTGCAACAGGTCGCCGATCATGCGCTCCAACACCTGCTTTTCCAACACACTCGCTTCCGGCAGCGGGGTACCTTGCCGCTTCAATTGCTTGACGATCAGGCCCATGCGCATATCCAGCTCATGACGGGTTATCACATCATCGTTCACCACCACCATGACTTTATCGACGACCTGGTCCTTGCCAACCGATTCCGCAGCCATTGCCCCGCTACTCGTCAGCAACCACACCAATGCGCCCAACAGGGCTCTGCCAAATTTCATTTCACTTCCTCGATTAACGTAACTCACTCAAAAAATTTCTTAGCGCTGATTCATCTTTGCATACCCGGGAACCTCGGTGCGCAACATGCTTAAAGGGTCCGTTCCGACGGCCACGAGGTCATTCAGCTCCAGCTGGATCATGATCGAAGTCGCCACATGCTGCCCCGGAATCGGGTACTTTTGCGCCACAAGACGCAGCGTCCAGCAGGAAGGATTATATTCAATGCCACCCATCTGCTCTAAAACACGACGCTCGGTCCACGAATACGTCCAGCGCGTCACTAAATCCCAACCACGGAACACCGGCCACTGCGCCGAGAAATCCCCCTGGCGCAAATCGTTCTGTGGCGTGCCATCCACAAAAGCATACCTGTGGGTCAGGTTCAGCACCTTGCCTTTGGCCGGAGAATAACGGGCCGATGCATTATATGAGAGCACATACCGCGTGTTGGGGTCATATTGATACAGGCTATCCAGGGTTAATGCATCGGTTACCCGCCCACCAACTGCAAGCAAAATGTCGGACTGGCTGTTGGCCGAGGTTGCCCCGATCTTGGGAGCCGTAAAATTGTAGCGCTCCCCCACCGCTACGCGTAAACGCTCAACCCCGCCATTGTTATCGATAATCCTGGAGGTCAGCGCGGTTGTAAGCATATTGGCATCCCCTACCCGGTCGTTACCGTAATAACGATTTTCGGAAAACATCTGTGCAAAGCTGAACCCTGCCAGAGAGCTATCGTAAATCGGCAGGCTATCCTGATTCTGATAGGGAATATTCACATAGAACGCGCGCGGTTCCAGCGTCTGGGTATAGCCGCCACTGCCAAGCTCCATATCGCGCTCCAATACCACCCCGCCATCCAGGCTGAAAATCGGTATCGTCCTGGTCGCATCCGGAATGTTGGAGCTATTGTTGATACCCATCACATAGTCGGTGTAATGCACGCCAATTTTGGGTTTGAGGTAATACCCTGGATCGTTCAGCAATAAATAGGTTGCCGCAGGATACAGCACCAGACGCTGCCCGCTCACGCTGGTCGGATGAAGAAAGTCCACATACTCTGCCATCAGATTGACTACGGTCGGATGCTGGATTTCCACAGTCCTGGTCGGCTCGTTTTTTGCCGCCACTCCTTTTGCACCCGCACCGACCTCACCCTTATCCTTATCGCTCTTCTTCGTATCAAGCGTTGCAATATCCTCAAAATCATCATTCAGCGTTTTCTGAATATTCAGGTTGATCTGCGGCATGCGCTGGTATGGAACTGCCACCGGAGCCAACGGATTCTGCAAAGTCTGGTAGGACTGCAAGCGCATTGACGCCGAGCCCCAGCCGGCGGCGTAACTCAAAGACCCCTGGCTCAGCAATTGGGTCTGTAACGTTCCTGCTGCCGTGGGTGACAGATCCCTGAAATAGGCATCATCACCAACCCGGCTCAAGGACGCCGCAGCCATCACGCTGTCGCCGAACTTCTGGCCGTGTTCCAGTTGCATATGGGTGCGGGACATATTCGTCAACTGGTCATTTTGCAGAACATCATAATTGATCTTTCCGGAATAACTCTCGCCCATATACCTGAATTCATCGTTAAGCTGGGTACCCCGCAAGTTCATATGGCGCGCAGAAATCGTTGCGTCGTAATTCGGAGCGATATTCCAGTAGAACGGAATGGTGTACTCCTGTCCGCTTGAGGTAGTGAACCCCCAGCTAGGGGCCAGGAAGCCGGACTTTCGTCCCTGCAATGGAAAATCCATCCAGGGCGTATACAGGAATGGCACCCCCATGAATTCGATGCGGCTGTTATATGCCGTGCCTACCTGCGTTTCGCGATCAATCTCAAGCGTGGTCATTTTGACCAGCCAGTCGTCATTGCCGGGAGGGCACGTGGTATAGACCGCATCCTTATATTCGTAGTGCAGCTTGTCGGAGCTGCGCATCAATTTCGCCGAGCCCCTTGAATTGTATTGCTGCATCTGGAACACCGGTTCGTGCATTTCGCTGCTGCTGGTTACCGAATTGAATTTGAGATCTGGCCCATTGATGGTTGCCCCAGGCTGTTCTACGCGAACATTACCCACCGCCGTAAGCTCCCCGGTTTTCTGCTTATAGTAAACATGTTCGGCATATACCTTCTGGACACCCTGACGCAATTCAACCTTGCCATGTGCCTCAGTTCCTTCATCCCTCATGCCTTTGATTTCATGAGCCTCAATCTGAATCTCCTGCTCGGAAGCCGCCGCGCTTGGCGCCGCACTGACGCCACTGGCCATAGCGACTGGCTCGGCCGCCATACCGCGCAACGGGAAAAGTATAATTCCAAGGGAAAAAACCAGGTAGCAACTGAAACGCATGGTGCAAGACAGATATATTAAGGTGCTAAAATCGCATAAATCCATCATTAAGGCAATCCGATGCAACGCCAACAGCAACTGAACACATGGCTTTACAGCCTGTTTCCTGACGAAAAATTCACCATTACCACCGCCTCGGCCGATGCCAGTTTCCGCCGCTACTTCCGCGCAACTTTCAGCGACGGCAGCGCGCGTATCGTCATGGACGCCCCGCCGCAACATGAGGATTGCCGCCCGTTCCTGCATATTGGCAAACTGTTCGAAGACGCGGGAACCCATGTTCCGCATGTGTACTCCCAGGACCTGGAACAAGGCTTCCTGTTGCTGTCCGATCTCGGCAACACGACCTATATGCAAGCCTTGCAAGCCGGTAATGCACGGCAACTCTACGGCGACGCCACCGCAGCCCTGATCAAAATCCAGCTTGCTTCGCGGCAAGACGAACTCCCGGCCTATGACGAAGCATTATTGCGCCGCGAGCTCAACCTGTTTCCGGAGTGGTATGTTGCCAAGCACCTTGGCGTCACACTCAACGACAAGCAGAAGGGAAAACTGGAAGAGGTATTCCAGCGCATCCTGCGCAACAACCTGGCCCAGCCCCGCGTTTACGTGCATCGCGATTATCATTCCAGAAACCTGATGGTCGTGCCGGACAATAACCCGGGCATACTTGACTTCCAGGACGCGGTCTTCGGCCCGATCACCTACGACCTGGCCTCGCTGTTCAAGGATGCCTATATCAAATGGGATGAAGAGCTGGTCATGGACTGGTTGATCCGCTATTGGGAAGGGGCCCGCAAGGCCGGCCTGCCCGTGCATGCGGATTTCGGCGAGTTCTACCGCGACTACGAATGGATGGGCATGCAACGCCATATCAAGGTATTGGGTATCTTTGCGCGCCTGTGCCACCGCGACGGCAAGGACGGTTACCTTAAGGACATGCCGCTGGTATTCGAGTACCTGTACCGGGCCTGCACCCGCTATGTCGACCTTAAACCGTTGCAAGTCCTGCTTGAAGAGCTTCATCCCGAGGCCATTCAGGAGGGCTACACATTTTGATGCCGCCCATCCCGCACCGCAATGCACGCCAACCGGCGGCGGCTGGATCCCCTGTGAAAGGCACCACTCCATGCATGCAATGATTCTTGCCGCCGGCCGCGGCGAACGCATGCGTCCTCTCACCGACCACACCCCCAAACCGTTGCTCCCGGCTGGCGGTAAACCGCTCATTGTTTGGCATATTGAACGCCTGGTGCGCGCCGGAATTACCGACCTCGTCATCAACCACGCCCATCTCGGCATGCAGATCGAACAGGCACTGGGCGACGGCAGCCAATTCGGCGCGCGCATCCATTATTCGAATGAAGGAACTGCACTGGAAACCGCTGGCGGCATTGCCTTTGCACTACACCTGCTGGGTGAGCAACCGTTTGCGGTAGTCAATGGCGACATCTACTGCGACTACGACTTCGCTCACCTGCCTTCCCGCGCTGCCGCCCTTGCCAAAAGTGCCGACATGGCTCACCTGGTGCTGGTAGATAACCCCGGGCATAACCTCAAAGGCGATTTCGGACTGCATGGGCAGCGCGTCACCGACACGCCCCCCAAACTCACCTTCAGCGGAATCGGCCTGTACAAGCCGCAGTTATTCGCCAACACCGTGCGAGGAACCAAAGCTGCTCTCGCCCCCCTCCTGCGCGAACAGATTGCGGCCGGTTTGGTCAGCGGCGAACACCATCGCGGCCGGTGGATGGACATCGGCACGCCGCAGCGTCTCGATGAACTCGACAAGCTATTGCACGCCTCGCACAATGCCTCCCATGCCTGATCCAGCCATGCACCTTTACGCCGAGCGCCGCCAACACCTGCTGAGCAAAATGCAGCATGGCATCGCCATCATTCCTGCTGCACCGGAAGTAACGCGCAATGCCGACACACAGTACGATTACCGCCACGACAGCAACCTGTACTACCTTACCGGCTTTAATGAACCGGAAGCGGTGCTGGTGCTGACTGCGGGAGAACAGCCGTCGAGCATCCTGTTCTGTCGCGAAAAAAATCCGGAGCGCGAAATATGGGACGGCTTTCGGCACGGGCCGGAAATGGCCCGGGAAAAATTCGGTTTCGACGCCTGCCATGCCATTGCCCAGCTCGATGCAAAACTGGGCGAACTGCTGGCCAACCAGCCTGTCCTGTTTTACCCGGTCGGGGCCTCCCGGGACTGGGATACGCGCCTTCTCGCACTGCGTGAATCAGTCAAGGCCCGGAGCCGCAGCGGCATACGCGCACCGGGTGAAATACGCGATGTACGCGAGCTGGTAAACGAAATGCGCATTTTCAAGGACCGCCATGAGCAGGAGGTGATGCGCCGCGCAGCGGCAATCTCCGCCCAGGCACATCACCGGGCCATGCGCTTTACCCGCCCCGGCCAATTTGAATACCAGGTCGAAGCAGAACTATTGCATGAGTTCTGCCGTCACGGCGCGCGCCATCCGGCCTATACCAGCATAGTTGCCGGAGGTGCCAATGCCTGCACACTGCACTATGTCGGCAACAATGCCCGGCTGAATGATGGCGACCTGCTGTTGATCGACGCCGGCTGCGAGCTTGGCGGCTATGCCTCCGACATCACACGCACCTTCCCGATCAATGGGCGCTATAGCCCGGCACAAAAAGATGCTTACGAAATCGTGCTCGCCGCCCAACAGGCCGCAATCGCCGCCGCCGCGCCCGGCATGTCATGGAACGCACCTCACGAAGCCGCCTTGCGCACCCTCGCCCAAGGCTTCATCGACTTGAAGCTATGCCGCGGCACTGCTGAATCGGTGCTGGAGGATGAAAGCTACAAACAGTTTTACATGCACCGTACCAGCCACTGGCTGGGCATGGATGTGCATGATGTCGGCGAGTACAAAACCGGAACGCAATGGCGTGCCCTGCAGCCCGGCATGACGTTGACCATCGAACCCGGCTGCTATATCCGCCCCGGCGACCATGTTCCCCGCGAACTATGGAATATCGGCATCCGCATCGAAGACGATATACTGATTACAGCATCGGGGAACGAAGTGCTGTCCGGCACTGCTCCCAAGACGGTCAGCGAGATTGAGGAGATCATGCGGCATGATTGACAACTGCGACATCGCCATCATTGGCGGCGGCCCCGTCGGCAGCGCCATCGCTATTGCATTGCAAGACAGCGGACTCCGCATCGTTGTGCTGGAAGCACGCAAAACCGAAGAGCAAAACAACGACCCGCGCGCGCTCGCGCTTTCCTACGGCAGCCGCCTGCTGCTCGACAAGCTTGGCGTCTGGCGACATATTCAACAAGTTTCAGCTATCAGGAACATCCGTGTTTCGCAAAAGGATAGCGCCGGCACCACCATGCTGCATGCCCGCGAAATGAAGGTGCCGGAACTGGGCTATGTGCTGCCCTACCCGCTGCTGCAGGCTGCCATGCACAACGCCTTGCTGGCCACTGGCGCAACATTCCTGGAGTGCGCCGCTGTGCAAGCGCTTGACGCCACGCCTGCCGGCGCGCATCTCGTCTACCGGCATGAGGGTGAAGAACACCACCTGCATGCCCGGCTTGCCATCGTCGCGGATGGCGGCAAGCTGCTGGAGCAAAGCCATCCGCCCAAGGTGACCGAATACCAGCAAAGCGCTGTCATCGCCCACATCACCTGCGGCAGCCCGCTGCACGACACGGCATTTGAGCACTTCACGCCGCAAGGGCCATTTGCCCTGCTGCCTTACCGTGACGGCTACGAGATCGTCTGGACCGGATCCCATGAACAAGTGCAAGAGATGCTGCAATGGGATGAGACAAAATTCCTGGAAAAAATGCAGCAGCACTTCGGCGATGCAGTTGGCCTCTTCACGTCCATCGGAAAGCGCAGCAGCTTTCCGCTGCGTCTCAAACGCGCCACCGAAATCACGCTGCCGCGCACGGTCCTCGTCGGAAATGCCGCACAGACCCTGCATCCGGTTGCCGGCCAGGGCTTCAACATGGGCTTGCGCGACGCGTGGGAACTGTCCCGCATCATCCTGCGCACCGAGCCATCCGCCGTAGGCTCGACCGCCATGCTTGCCGAATACCGTCGCGCACGTTGCACCGATCGCCAGGGCGGGATCAGCTTTACAAACAGCCTGGTACGCCTCTTTTCCAACGACCTGCCCGTGCTCAACCACAGCCGCGGCTGGGCACTGACCATGCTGGACCACTTGCCGCTGGCCAAGCAATTCGTTGCCAGGCGCATGATGTTTGGCGCCAACGGCTGATGAATGCGCACCCCGAACAGCAAAAACTGGCAATCCTGTTTGCCGACATCAGCGGCAGCACCGCTCTGTATGACCGGCTGGGTGATGTAAAAGCACTGCAACTGATCAGCGAATACCTCAACCTCATGGTAGCCGAGGTAGCTCCGCACCAGGGACGGCTGATCAAGACCATTGGCGATGAGATCATGTGCGCATTCCCCTCGGCTGCATCCGCCTGCGAGGCGGCTTGCGCCATGCAGAATGCCATCGTGCAGGCCCGTCCCGACACCGGACAAACCCTGTATATCCGCATCGGTTTCCATTTCGGCGAAGTCCTGTGCGATGGCGATGATGTGTTTGGCGACACCGTCAATATTGCCGCCCGCGTCACCGCCATCACCCGCGCACGCCAGATCATGGCCACCCAGGCAGTCGTCGATGCACTGCCTCCTGCCTTGCTTAAAATGGTGCGCAAGATTGCCCGTGCGGAGTTCCGCGGCAAGGAAGAAGCACTAGATGTCTTCCAGATCAACTGGGAGCGTGACGACACCATGAGCACGCGCATCGGCTTTCCGGAATTCCGCAAACCTGTGGCCACCCGCAAGGAACTGCTGTTGCGCTACCAGCAACAGACGCTCACTCTCAACGAGCAACACAAAAGCACCGTACTCGGCCGCGAGGACAGTTGTGAGCTGTGTATCAGGAGCAGTTTCGCATCACGCCAGCATGCCCGCATCGAATTCAGTTTCGGAAAGTTTGTGATTATGGATTACAGCGCCAACGGCACTTACATCCGTTTCAGCGACAATCAGGAGGTTCATCTCTCGCACCAGGACATGATCCTGCACGGTGCCGGTACAATCAGCCTGGGCCAGCCATTCAGCGAGCACCCGACCGACGTCATCGAATATCTGATGCAATAATGAAGCGGCATGCGATGCCGCAAGAAAAAATCCGGCCTGACTATCGTCAAGCCGGATTTCTTCCAGCACGTTTACTTGAGACCGGCAATAAATCCCGCCAGCGTTTTGATATCGGCATCGCTGGCCCCCAGGCCGCGTGCCGGCATTTTCCCCATCTTCCAGCCGAACTCGCCACCTTTGGTAATACTCGCGGCGATCTTGCTGGCAGCCTTTGCATCGCCCTTGTATTTCTTGGCTACATCTTTCCAGGCAGGTCCAACCATCTTTCGGTCCACCGCATGACAGGACCCGCATTTGGCTTTGCCAATTGGCGGCATATCAGCCGCCTGTGCGGCTGTTGCGAGTGCCAAGCCGAATACTGCAACCACACTTACCAATGTCTTATTCATATTTTCTCCTTATGCATAATCACTAAGCAGCGCTCTTGCTGCCCGCATGATAATCGAAAAACACCTGCATACACGTAGCCATGGCGTATCAACACTAACTTCACGCCCTAGTGGTGCGACTTGGCCAGCAGCTTGAGCATCTTCAAGTTGATCACCATGAACCGGTATGCCTGCCACAACAAACACGTTCTCATGAAGCGAGTGATCCGGGTCGGCATCGGCGGGTAATAAGCCTGCTGGTACGGCTCCTTATTCATTACTTTTTCTGACATATGCTTCTCCTTTAGAACTGTGTGAATTAATCCGGCAGCAAAGACCAACCCGGACGCAACTTGGCCTGGTATATGAACGTATGGTGCAGCAGGTATTTCATCCAGTGCCCTGCAAGACCGATCTCACCAAACGTCAGGTTGATGTCGCGCCCGTAATCGGGATACTTCTCAAAGTCCGGAACCACCGGGAATACCGTCATTGTCGCTGCCGTGCCGCGCAACACATGCGAACCGGTTGAAGCAACACAGGCCGCACCCATCTCGGCCATTGAGGCCGTATGCGTTGGCTTGTCTGCACCGTTCAGCATATCGCGAATGCTCATTGCCACGGCCTTTGCCATCGCAGCGGAAGGCATGCCGGTACGCGGCGGTGTCGGACTGATCGTCGTGCCGTTGGTGCTTTGCATGACCTTGCTGATCGGATGCGGCGGCGCGAACGCAATACCGACCGCAAACAGGTTGCGATACTGAGGGGACTGATAGGTTTTCGGCCAGTCCTTCGCACTCCACTCGGCATATGGACGCGCCGTATAGTCTGCATCCACGCGCATGAAGCCGTTCGGTGCAAACAGCTTGGCGGTAATATCCTCGCCGGTCTTGTCGAAAGCCTTCAGCCCAACGCCCGCAAACGGAGGTATCAGCATGGAGAAATCAAATTCCAGCTCATGGAAAGTGCCATCCAGCATTTCATAGTGAATCTTCCCGGCTTCGACTTTCTTTACATGCGCACGGATGATCCACTCGATTCCGCGCTCCACCATCAGCGACTCGGCAAAAGTCTTGCCATTGGTAATGTAGCCACCGCGCTCGATATGTACGCCGCCCATGCCGAAGTCGCCCAACTCATATTCGTTGCTGATCCAAACCAGGCGCGCCTTGTCGCGCACTCCAGCTTCACGCAACACATGATCCACGTTGTAGATGTATTCAAATGCCGCGCCCTGACAGGTACACATGCCATGCCCGGTTCCGATCACCAGCGTCCTGGATTTTCCTGCGCGCATTGCACTGATTTCAGCCTGCAGTTTCTCATTCGCTTCCAGTGCATGCTTCGCGGTACACACCGAAACAGTGTGGCCATGATCGGGTCCGAGTCCTTCGGTAGCCCCGAAATTCAACTTCGGTCCGGTCGCATTGATCAGGAAATCGTATTCGATATTTTCCCGCTGCCCGGCCTTATCCGCCCGCGTATACTCAACCGCAACAAAAGGCTTGGCATTTGCCCCCTTTCCCTCCGGGTATATTTCCAATGCTTTGGCCTGGCGATAGTCAATATGCGTCTTGCTGTAAACCTCAGCTAAATCAAATGTCACCTCCTGCTCGGTCATCTGACCGACGCCCACCCAGATATTGGATGGAATCCAGTTCCAGCGCGCATTTGGTGAAACCACGACGATTTCATGTTGCGACCCTATCCACTTGTTCAGATACCTGGCTGCCGTATGCCCGGATATACCTGCACCTAGAATTACCACTCGAGACATTGTCTTCTCCTTGCTTTAAAAAATATTTGCGGCACGCATTGCCAATGCGCGCCTTGCCGCCAATCCACTCAATTGCGTTATGGCTGCATCACTGGTTTGTCCAGAACAGGAACGCCCCGATGAACATGAGCGCCCATGCAACCACTGGCCCGAACATGATCCGCCATACTCGATGTTCCGGCACGAACCCGACTCCGTGCACAAACCCCGCACTCACGCCGAGCATGACCAGCATCAATAGCCCATGACTGGTATGCGCTAGCGCTTTGGGATAGGTCAGGATCAGGCCTGCCATGCCCAATGCCAGCAGCAGTGAAATCATGCGCGGAGCAGCTTTGTAACTTGCTCCCGGCTGTGCATGGCTGCTCACGACTGCTCATCCTTGGTTGCGCATGCCTGTGCATCGCACATCATCGTATTGACAATCGCCAGCAGCACTGCCATCGAAACACCCAGTATCCATGCGAAATACCACATATGCGTCTCCTTTATTAGTACGCCGATTTGTCGTTGGCGTTGATGAATTCAGCAGTGACCTTGCCCGACATCTTCTTGTATGCCCAGCTCGTGTAGATGATGATCAAGGGCAGGAATATGATGGTCGCCCCCAGCATCAGGCCCAGCGTCAAATGTGATGACACGCTGTCCCATACGGTCAGGCTGGAACGCGGATCGGAACTGGACGGCATCACAAACGGGAACATTGATACGCCAGCGGTACCGATGATGCCCAACATGGACAACGACGTCCCGACAAACGCTGTCAACGGCTTGTTGAATTTTGCCGCAACTATTGCCAGCAAGCCTCCCAGGAAGCCGATTGCCGGTACCAGCATGGTAGCTGGATACAACGAATAGTTTTTCAGCCAGGCGCCGGTTTCGGTTACTACTGTCTTGTCCAGCGGATTGGGCAAAGCATTCGGATCAATTGTGCTGGTGATGACATAGCCGGAAATGCCTTTAGACAGCCATACCCCTGCGGCGGCAAACAGCACCAGCGTCAGCGAACCGAAAATGAGCGAGGCGCTTCGCACACGGCGATATACGTCACCCTCGGTGCGGATCATCAGGTAATTCGCGCCATGTGCTGTAATCATCGCCGTACTGACCAAGCCGGTCAGCAGCGCAAACGGGTTCAACAGTTCCCAGAATGTTCCGGTATAAAAGCTGCGCAGGTCGTTGTCGAAATGGAACGGCACTCCCTGCAACAGATTACCAAATGCCACGCCAAAGATCAGCGGTGGCACGAAGCCGCCGACAAACAGCCCCCAATCCCAGGTATTGCGCCAGGTCGGATTTTCGATTTTGCTGCGGTAATCGAACCCGACCGGACGGAAGAACAGAGCCCACAGTACGGCCAGCATCGCCCAGTAGAATCCCGAGAACGCGGTGGCATACACCAGCGGCCAGGCGGCAAAGATTGCACCGCCGGCAGTGATGAACCATACCTGGTTGCCGTCCCAGTGCGGACCGACTGTGTTTATCATGATGCGGCGCTCGACATCGTTCTTGCCGGCAAATGGCAGCAACGTGCCAACGCCCATGTCGTGCCCGTCCATGATGGCGAAGCCGAGCAGCAGCGCGCCGACCAGCACCCACCAGATCAGTTTGAGTGTTTCATAATCCAGCATGTCGTTCTCCTCGATTAATGAGCTTGTTGATCAGCGTAGTAGCGCCCGGTACCCAGGCTGCCTGGCCCTTTGCGTGCAAACTTGAACATCAGGTACAGCTCAATTGCCAGCAGTCCGGTATAGAACAGCACAAACCCGGTCAGCGATCCATACAGGCTGTTTGCAGACAGGCTGGACGCCGACAGGTGCGTAGGCAGTACGCCATAGATGGTCCAGGGTTGGCGACCATATTCGGCAACAAACCAGCCCAGCTCAGCCGCGATCCACGGTGTCGGAATCATCAGTACGGCCCAGCGCAACAGCCAGCGCTGCTTGAGGAAAGTGCCTTTGACTGTGTGGTAGAGCGATAGCGCCAGAAGGATTGCGAACATGAAGCCCAGTGCCACCATGATACGGAACGACCAGAACATCGGCGCCACGCGCGGAACTGTGCTGTCGACTGCTTTCTGGATCATCTCTGGAGTCGCCTTCGACACGTCCTCGGTGTACTGCTTCAGCAGCAGGCCAAATCCCAGATCGCTCTTGTGCGCTTCGAATTGCTCTTTGGCGGCCACATCTTCCTTGTTCCTGCGCAATGCCTCCATTGCTGTCACTGCTTGCATCCCGGACTCGATGCGGTGACGGTTTTTTTCCTTAATCTCGGCAATACCGGGAATTTCCTTGCTGAAGGTGCGTGTGCCGATAATGCCCATCACATAAGGAATTTGCAGCTCAAAGTCATTGCGCTGCTCCTTTTCATTTGGAATGGCAATCACGTTGAACGCGGCCGGAGCAGGTTCGGTATGCCACATAGCTTCCATCGCTGCCAGCTTGGTTTGCTGCGACTCGGAAATCGTGTAGCCGGATTCATCCCCGAGTACGATCACTGACATCGCTGACGCAAATCCGAATGCTGCAGCAACCCGGA
Organism: Pseudomonadota bacterium; assembly: GCA_021848465.1. Taxonomy (GTDB): domain Bacteria; phylum Pseudomonadota; class Gammaproteobacteria; order Burkholderiales; family Gallionellaceae; genus JAJZUP01. The sequence continues at coordinate 490,211 of JAJZUP010000001.1, read as the reverse complement.
ACGAGCGCCTGGCGAACTCAATATCGCGCCCTTTCAGGATGTACCACGATGATATGCCGAGCACAAAGATCGAGGCTGTCACGTAACCTGCCGACACCGTGTGCACGAATTTGGCCTGCGCAGTCGGGTTAAAGATCACTTCCCAGAAATTCGACAATTCCATGCGCATGGTTGTGTAAGAGAACTCAGCGCCAACCGGATCCTGCATCCAGCCGTTTGCGATCAGGATCCACAAGGCTGACAGGTTGGAGCCGATTGCAGTCAGCACCGTGACCATGAAGTGCTGCCCTTTGGTGAGTCGATCCCAACCGAAGAAAAACAGGCCAATGAAGGTGGACTCCAGGAAGAACGCCATCAACCCCTCGATGGCTAATGGCGCGCCAAAAATGTCACCGACGTAATGAGAGTAATACGCCCAGTTGGTGCCGAACTGGAATTCCATGGTCAGCCCGGTGGTTACGCCCAGTGCGAAGTTGATGCCGAACAATTTGCCCCAGAAGCGGGTCATGTCTTTGTATATCTGCTGGCCGGTTACGAGAAAGGCTCCTTCCATAATCACCAGCAGGAAGGTCATGCCCAGCGTTAGCGGGACAAACAGGAAGTGATACAAGGCTGTAACTGCGAATTGCAGCCTGGAGAGGTCTACTAGCTCTGAACTAATCATTTTTTCTCCTTGGATTACTTGGTTTTTGGCTGCAGGAGGGCGGCCCTGACTTGCTCCGGGCTTAGCTCCTGATGAGTTGTGTCACTGAAAAACATCCACCACAGTACAAACAGACCGACGAGCTTGATGACTAATGCGATTGCCAGTTTGCGGGTCAACGGATTGGACAGGATCTTTTCCATCGTTCCTCCTGATGCAATTGGACTGGTAACTTGTGAGTACCAGTGTATGCCCGTAGCTGTTAAGAATGAATGCGACATGGTGTCGCATATATGGCAACTTGCGTGCCAGACTACGCCTGCAATCTTATATTTTCAATAACCCAATGATAAAACTCTAAATATATATATATTGCGTTAACTTCTGTATTTTTGTTCCGCTAAAATTCCGAGCAAATTTGTCAGTTAAATTTGCTAAAATCCCGCTCGAACTGTCATTTTTGTCATGGAGCTTGTTTTGACCACCGCAATCGTTGCGCAATTATTGTCCTATCTTGATTCACTTCCTGAGCCGCGGATTCTGCTCAACCGGGATTACGTGATTGTTGGCGCAAACCTGGCCTATATGGAGCGTTATGGGCACAGCCAATCCCTGGCAGGGCGGCGCTGCTATGAAGTTTCGCACCGTTACCAACGCCCTTGCGATGAGGAGGGAGAGTCCTGTCCGCTCAAGAGTTGCCTCAATACCGGTCATTCGCAGCGCATCCTGCATATCCATCACACCCCCCGTGGTGATGAGCATGTTGATGTGGAGCTTACCCCGATTCACAACCTCGCAGGCGACATCGAGTTTTTTGTAGAGATGATCCATACCGTGCGAGGCGCCAGCACTTCACCTGATGCTGCGGTTCTGGTAGGACGCTCGCCAACGTTCAACCGCATGCTCGAGCAAGTTTCCCGCGCTGCACCATCGCAGGCCGATGTTTTGCTGCTCGGAGAGTCTGGTACCGGCAAAGAATTGGTGGCGCAGGCGGTGCACGACGCAAGCCAGCGTTCTAGTGGCCCGTTCATCGCGGTTGATTGTTCCAGCCTGCCGGAAAACCTGTTTGAAAGCGAATTATTCGGTTACGAAAAAGGTGCTTTCAGCGGTGCGACCCAACGCAAGCAGGGGCTGGTTGAGGCCGCCAATGGCGGCACCTTGTTTCTTGACGAGGTAGGCGACATCCCGCTCGGGCTTCAAGTGAAGTTGCTGCGTCTGCTGGAAACCGCCACCTTTCGGCGCGTAGGCGGCATTGAGCCGTTGCGCGCGGATTTCCGCCTGGTAGCGGCCACTCACCGCGATCTCAAGCGCATGGTCAATGACGGCAGCTTCCGGCGCGACCTGTATTACCGCATCAGCACTTTCCCGATTTTGCTGCCTGCGCTGCGTGAACGCATGGAAGATTTGCCTTTGTTGATGGAAGCATTACTGAAGCGTATTGCTCCGGGCAAGAAGTTGATCATCCATCCGAGCACCCTGCTTTGCTTAAGCAACTACGCGTTTCCCGGAAACATCCGCGAGTTGCGCAACCTGATTGAACGGGCCACCCTGCTGGCAGACGGCAATGTGCTGCTGCCTGAACATTTTCCCGATCCTTGCGCTGAATTGGGCATCAGCGAGCCGACCGCACCCACACCTGATGCAGTGATGACACTTGAAGAGGTTGAGCGCCAGTATCTGCGTTGGCAATTGCAGCATTCCGGTTTAAGCCGCAAAGAGCTCGCCCAGCGCCTGGGCATCAGTGAGCGCACCTTGTTCCGCAAACTCGAGCACGCACACGCCGAATTGAACACCCAATAGAAAAGGCGGCCGATGGCCGCCTTTTCACATGCATTCCTGCACTGCTTACTTGATCACTGCTTTCAACTCACCCTTGGCATAGCGGGTTGCCATTGCGTCGAGAGAGAGGGGCTTGATCTTGCTGGCCTGGCCTGCGCAACCAAATGCTTCGTAGCGTGCCTTGCAGATTTCCTTCATTGCCTTGGTTGAGGCAGCCAGGAATTTGCGCGGGTCGAAGTTCTTGGTGTCTTCAAACAGGTGCTTGCGGATGGAACCGGTGGAAGCCATACGCAAGTCGGTGTCAATGTTCACCTTGCGCACACCGTGCTTGATGCCTTCAACGATTTCTTCAACCGGCACGCCATAGGTCTCACCCATGTTGCCGCCGAACTTGTTGATGACTTCCAGCCACTCTTGCGGCACCGACGAAGAACCGTGCATCACCAGGTGGGTACCGGGAATGCGCGCATGAATTTCCTTGATGCGGTCGATACGCAACACTGCACCTGTGGGCGGCTTGGTGAACTTGTATGCGCCGTGCGAGGTACCGATGGCGATCGCCAGTGCGTCAACCTGGGTCAGCTTCACGAATTCAGCAGCTTCGTTCGGATCGGTCAGCAATTGGTCGTGGCTCAGCACGCCTTCTGCACCGTGACCGTCTTCAGCTTCACCTTGGCCGCTTTCCAGCGAACCCAGGCAGCCCAATTCGCCCTCAACGGAAACGCCAACGGCATGCGACATGTCAACCACCTTGCGGGTGGTGTTCACGTTGTATTCGAAGGTTGACGGAGTCTTGGCATCTTCCAGCAGCGAGCCATCCATCATCACGGAGGAGAAACCCGACTTGATCGCCTGGATGCAAATTGCCGGAGATGCGCCGTGGTCCTGGTGCATGACCACTGGAATATGTGGGTAAGCTTCCACGGCAGCTTCGATCAGGTGGCGCAGGAATGCTTCGCCAGCATATTTGCGGGCGCCAGCGGAACCCTGCATGATCACCGGGCTGTTGCATTCATCAGCCGCTTCCATGATGGCCTTGACCTGCTCCAGGTTGTTGACGTTGAACGCGGGCAAGCCGTAGCTGTGCTCGGCGGCATGGTCAAGAAGTTGACGCAATGAAACGAGTGCCATTTTTTTCTCCTTACTGATTAATCAAATTGCTTGATGAAACCTTCAATGTTTGCGGTGATCGCCGACACGGACGATCTTCATCGTATTGGTGTGCCCGCTCTTGCCCACGGATTCGCCAATCGTCATCACGATCAGGTCCCCTTCGTTGACCATACCCTGCGCCAGCAAAGCATTTTCAGCTTCGATCAGCGTGGCAGACGGGTCTCCGGAGGTTGGCAGGAACGACAGCGGATGTACGCCGCTGAACAGGGTCACCTTGCTCAGGGTTTCCTTGACCGGTGTCAATGCAAAAATCGGCGCACCTGCGTTGACGCGGGACATCCACAAGGCGGTTGAACCCGACTGGGTCAACGCAACGATGGCCTTGACCTTGAAGTGCGATGCGGCAAACAGGGCCGACATGGCGATCGACTGGTCGATGCGGGTGAACTTGTTCTGCTCCAGGCGATGCTCTGCCGCGGAGCTTTCCAGTTCGCTTTCCGCTTTTTTGCAGATGCGTGCCATCGACTCGACGGTTTCCACCGGGTAATCGCCGACTGCAGTTTCTGCCGACAGCATCACGGCATCGGTACCATCCAGCACGGCATTGGCCACGTCGGATACTTCAGCGCGCGTCGGGATCGGATTGGTGATCATCGATTCCATCATCTGGGTCGCTGTCACCACCAGCTTGTTGTGCGCGCGCGCCAGCTTGATCATTTTCTTCTGCAAACCGGGAACGGCTGCGTCGCCGACTTCTACTGCCAGGTCACCACGCGCCACCATGATGGCATCGGACGCTTCAATGATCGAGGCTAGCACCGGGATAGCTTCAGCACGCTCAATCTTCGCCATCAGCAGGCTCTTGCCGCCGGCCGCATGCATCAACTCGCGCGCCAGCTTCATGTCATCCGCCGAGCGCGGGAACGACACTGCCAGGTAGTCAGCACCGATCATGGCCGCAGTCTTGATATCTTCCTTGTCCTTGTCGGTCAGAGCGGGCGCAGTCAGGCCGCCGCCCTTGCGGTTGATACCCTTGTTATTCGACAGGATGCCGCCGCGCACTACCTTGCAGTGGACCTCTGAGCCCTTGACCTGAATCACGGTGAATTCCAGCATGCCGTCATTCAGCAACAGGATGTCGCCCGCAACCACATCATTCGGCAGCTCCTTGTAGTCCAAGCCGACGCGCTCCTGGTTGCCCAGATCGGTCCAAGCCGCGTCAAGGATGAAACTATCCCCCGGCTCCAGCATGATCTTGTCATTCTGGAATTTGCGCACGCGAATCTTGGGACCTTGCAAATCGGCCAGGATGCCGACCGTACGGCCCGCCGCCGCCGCCGCCGCCCGCACAATTTCGGCACGCTTCATATGATCCTGCGCGGTGCCGTGCGAAAAATTCATGCGCACGACATCGACGCCGGCCCGGATGATTGCTTCGAGAGACTGCTTATCGTTGGTAGCGGGTCCCAGTGTTGCTACTATTTTTGTTCTACGCAGCATATATTCCTAATGGTGGTTATTTAGCAGCACGCTGCTCCAGGATTTCCACTGCCGGCAATGTCTTGCCTTCCAGGTACTCAAGGAATGCGCCGCCCGCGGTCGAGATGTATGACACCTTGTCGTAAATGTCGTACTTCTGGATCGCAGCAATCGTGTCACCGCCACCTGCCAGCGTAAACGCCTTGGTTTCGGCAATCGCCTTGGCGATGGCCTTGGTTCCTTCACCGAACTGGTCGAACTCAAACACGCCAACCGGACCATTCCATACCACTGTTCCCGCCTTCATGATGACATCCACCAGGTCTTGCGTGCTCTTTGGACCAATGTCGAAAATCATGTCGTCGTCAGCAACTGCGCCCACGTTTTTCAGTACAGCCGGTTCATTGGCATCGAACTTCTTGCCGCACACCACATCCACTGCGACAGGAATCGTCGCGCCACGCTTGGACATTTTGTCCATCAGGCCCTTGGCGGTTGGCACCAGATCGTCTTCGCACAGGGACTTGCCGACATTACCGCCGGCCGCCTTGATGAAGGTGTTCGCAATGCCGCCACCGACCACCAGCTGGTCACATTTTTCAGACAGCGATTCCAGCACGGTCAGCTTGGTGGATACCTTAGAGCCGCCTACGATGGCGACCATCGGGCGTGCCGGGTTGGCCAATGCCTTGCCCAGAGCGTCCAGTTCTTCAGTCAGCAAAATGCCGGCTGCAGCGACGGGCGCGTATTTTGCGACCCCGTGCGTGGAAGCTTCAGCACGGTGCGCAGTACCAAACGCGTCCATCACGAACACATCGCACAGTGCCGCATATTTCTTGGCTGTTTCGTCGACGTTCTTTTTCTCGCCCTTGTTGAAACGGCAGTTCTCGAGCAGAACCAGTTCGCCCTCGGCAACATCAAAGCCGCCATCCACCCAGTCCTTGATCAGGCGTACGGGCTTGCCCAGCTTTTTGGAAATATCGTCGGCAACTGGCTTCAGGGAGTTCTCTTCGGAGTAAACGCCTTCCTCTGGACGTCCCAGATGGGAAGTCACCATCACGCGAGCGCCAGCCTTCAGGGCGGCATTGATTGTTGCCATGGAAGCTGTAATGCGAGCGTCAGAAGTAACCTTGCCGTCTTTCACTGGCACATTGAGATCGGAGCGAATCAGGACGCGCTTACCTTTCAGCGCCAGATCGGTCATTTTGATAACAGACATAATTTTTCCTTTTTACAGACAGAAAGGGCTGGCGCAGCCAGCCCTTGTTGCAGGATTACTTGGCAATGTGTTGCGCGAAACGCAGCATGTTGCAGGTATAGCCGTACTCGTTGTCGTACCAGGAAACGACCTTGACGAAGGTCTCGTCCAGTGCAATGCCTGCTTCTGCGTCGAAAATGGAAGAGTAGCCACAGCCGCGGAAGTCGGTCGAAACCACCTTCTCGTCGGTGTAACCCAGAGTCTTGCTGATGTCGCCAGACTGGGATGCCTTCTTCATTGCCGCACAGATGTCTTCATACTTGGCCGGCTTTTCCAGCTCAACAGTCAGGTCAACCACAGACACATCCGAGGTCGGTACGCGGAATGCCATGCCGGTCAGCTTGCCGTTCAGCTCTGGCAGCACCTTGCCCACTGCCTTCGCTGCCCCAGTGGAAGAGGGAATGATGTTTTCCAGGATGCCGCGTCCGCCGCGCCAGTCTTTCTTGGACGGGCCGTCAACGGTCTTCTGCGTTGCAGTTGCAGCGTGCACAGTGGACATCAGACCGCGCTTGATGCCGAAGTTGTCGTTCAGCACTTTGGCGATCGGGGCCAGACAGTTGGTTGTGCAAGAAGCCGCAGACACAATTGCCTCGCCCTTGTAGTTATTGTGGTTCACGCCGTACACGAACATCGGAGTCTTGTCCTTGGACGGAGCGGACATCACAACCTTCTTCGCGCCCGCAGCAATGTGCGCCTTGCAGGTTTCTTCTTCGAGGAAGAAGCCGGTGCACTCAAGCACGAGATCCGCAGACACTTCGTTCCACTTCAGATTGGCCGGATCTTTTTCTGCGGTCAGGCGAATCTTCTTGCCATTCACGATCAGGTTGTTGCCCTCAACAGCGATGTCGCCCTTGAAATTGCCGTGTACGGAATCGTACTTCAGCATGTAGGCCAGATAGTCCGGCTCCAGCAGGTCGTTGATTGCAACGACTTCCAGCTCAGGAAAGTCCTTTGCAATTGCGCGGAACGCCATGCGACCGATACGCCCGAAACCATTGATGCCAACTTTGATTGCCATAATTTATCTCCCGATAGCTAATAAAAAAATCTGTGCACCCTATGTCTTGTCTGCATGCGCCTCCTTGCGGCGGCGCATACGTGCATCTGGGTTTTGTCTTTATCCGATTACCTTTTTCACTGTGCCGACAACATTCTCGACAGTGAAACCAAAGTGCTTGAACAGTTCGCCGGCTGGTGCGGACTCGCCGAAGCAATCCATGCCGATGACTGCGCCTTCCAGGCCGACATACTTGTGCCAGAAGCCGGTAACGCCCGCCTCAACTGCCACGCGCTTGACGCCTTTTGGCAGCACACTGTCCTTGTACGCCTGATCCTGGCGATCAAACACATTGGTCGACGGCATCGACACTACGCGCACGTTGATGCCTTCGCCGGCCAGCGCCGCCTGAGCCTTCATTGCCAGATCAACTTCGGAGCCAGTCGCAATGATGATCGCCTGCGGCTTGCCGCCCGCGGCTTCGGACAGCACATAACCACCCTTGCGGATCGCTTCGATTTGCTTGGCGTCGCGCTTCTGGAACTGCAGGTTCTGGCGACTGAAAATCAGCGAGGAAGGGCCGGTTTTGCGTTCAACTGCACAACCCCAGGACACCATGGATTCCACGGTGTCGCATGGGCGCCATGTATCCATATTCGGGATATAGCGCAAGGTGGTGGTCTGCTCGACTGGCTGGTGAGTCGGACCGTCTTCGCCCAGACCGATGGAGTCATGCGTGAACACATAAATCACGCGCTGCTTCATCAAGGCAGACATACGCAGCGCATTGCGCGCATATTCCGAGAACATCAGGAAGGTGCCGCCGAACGGCAGCAAGCCGCCATGCAGGGACATGCCGTTCATGATGTGGGACATACCGAACTCGCGCACACCGTAGCTGATGTAATTTCCCGGCTTGGTGCCGGAAACATGCTTCGCGCCAGACCAGTTGGTCAGGTTGGAACCGGTCAGGTCGGCGGAACCGCCGAGGAATTCCGGCAGCGCAGGCTGCAATGCGTTGATCGCATTTTGCGAAGCCTTGCGGGTTGCAATGGTCTCGCCCTTTTCGTTTACTTGGGCAATGGCTGCCGCAAGATGCGCATTCCAGTTTTCCGGCAGATCGCCCTTCATGCGGCGCTCGAATTCGGAAGCCAGTTCCGGATAGGCTTTCGTGTACTCGGCGAACTTGTTATTCCACAGTTTCTCCAGCCCTTCACCCTTGGTGCGCGCATCCCAGGCTTCGTATACATGCTTAGGAATTTCGAACGGTGGGTAGTTCCAGCCGATGTGTGCGCGGGTTGCGGCAATTTCCGCATCACCCAACGCAGCGCCGTGCACATCGTGAGTGCCTTCCTTGTTCGGGGAACCAGCACCGATGATGGTCTTGCAGCAGATCAGCGACGGCTTGTCGGTAACGCGCTTAGCCTCTTCGATCGCGGCATTAATCGCTGCGGGATCGTGACCTTCGACATCGCGCACCACATGCCAGCCATAAGCTTCGAAACGCTTGGCCGTGTCGTCGGTATACCAACCGTCGATGTGACCATCGATGGAAATGTTGTTGTCGTCCCAGAAAGCAGTCAGTTTGCCCAGCCCCCAAGTGCCGGCCAGCGCACACGCTTCGTGCGAGATACCTTCCATCATGCAACCGTCGCCCAAGAACACCCAAGTGCGGTGATCGACGATTTCATGACCAGGACGATTGAATTCGTTGGCCAGCAGCTTTTCTGCCATCGCCATACCCACGGCATTGGTAATCCCCTGCCCCAACGGGCCGGTGGTCGTTTCCACGCCAACGGTATAGCCGTATTCGGGGTGCCCCGGAGTCTTGGAGTGCATCTGGCGGAAGCGCTTCAGCTCGTCCATTGGCAGGTCGTAGCCTGTCAGGTGCAGCAATGCATAAATCAGCATGGAGCCATGGCCGTTGGACTGCACAAAGCGGTCACGATCGAACCACTTCGGGTTGGCCGGGTTGTGGCGCAAATGATGATTCCACAGCACTTCAGCAATCTCTGCCATCCCCATTGGCGCACCCGGGTGACCGGAATTGGCCTTCTGCACCGCATCCATTGCCAGCGCGCGGATTGCGCCAGTCACGTCATTAAATTTAGGGGGTTTTACATTTCGTGCCACAGCCATTTACAGTCTCCTAGAGAACACCTGTTATCAAATTTAAGTTATTTTGCGCAAAAAAAGAGCGGCAATTATGCCGTAGCCACCTGTTTAGGGCAACAAGGGTATAAAAAGCGTTTAAAAATCAGTACGGCTAGGCCTCTTCGGTTTTTTTGACCGGCCGGATTCCCAGTTGCTTCAGCTTCCGGTACAGATGCGTGCGCTCAATCCCGACTTTCTCGGCCAAGCGCGAAATATTCCCGCTTTCCTTCTGCAACTGGTAGTTAAAGTAAGCGCTGTCGAAATATTCGCGCGCTTCGCGCAACGGCAAATCCAGCGGCAATTCCAGTGTTACCAAACCCTCGTCTGCCATGGGTTTGGCCTTCTGCTCCGGTATCGACGGAGCTGCCATCCCATGCTGCATTGCACGCGCGACGGTTTTCAGCAATTTTTGCAGGGCAATTGGTTTTTCGAGGAAATCAACCGCACCGATGCGGGTTGCCTCCAACGCCGTTTCAATTGTACCGTGCCCGGACATCATGACCACCGGCATCGTCAACAAGTGTTCAGCCGTCCATTCTTTCAGCAATGCCAGCCCATCCGTATCCGGCATCCAGATATCCAGCAACACCAGGTCAGGTTCCTTGCCGCGCCGGAAAGAGCGCGCCTGTTCAGCATTTTCCGCCAGATGCACGCGATACCCTTCGTCAAACAGGATTTCGGACAGCAGTTCGCGTATCCCGATCTCATCATCAACTACCAGTATTTCCTTGATCGACACTATGCCACCTCCATTTCCAGCGCCAGCGGCAAACGCACCATGACGCGCGTTCCGCCCGATGGCTGATTCGCGATGGAGATACCGCCCCCATGCTCTTCAACAATTTTCTTGACGATGGGCAAACCCAGCCCCGTCCCCTTGGTTTTGGTCGTCATATAAGGCTCGAATATTCTGGACAGGACATGCTCCGGAATACCGGTTCCGTTATCGCTGACAATCAGGTGAAATTCATTCGCGCTATTCGCGGTTTCCAGGACAATCTGGGGGCGCTCCGCTTGCTGCAATGCGTCATGCGCGTTATGCAACAGGTTATGCACGACCTGACGCAAGCGGGTGCCGTCACCATTCAGCAAGGTACGGCTGGCGCCAAGGTGCAAGGCAATCGGACTGCTGTTGGCCTCATATAGCCCCATCACTTCATTCAAAAGCTGATGCATATCCAGCAGGGTCAGCTTGGGTGCCGGAGCCCGCGCATAATCGGCGAAGTCCGCCACCATGTTTTTCAATGCTGCCACCTGGCTGACGATAGTCTGGGTGGCGCGCTGCAGCAATTTTGCATCCTGCTCCTCAAGCTTGCCGCTCAATTTGTGTTGCAGGCGTTCCGCCGACAGCTGGATCGGGGTCAGCGGGTTCTTGATCTCGTGCGCCAAGCGACGCGCAACTTCGCCCCATGCCGCCTGGCGCTCGGCTTGCAGCAGATGCGTAATATCCTCGAATACGACGACATATCCCTTTTCCATCACCGTTGTCAGGCGCGTACCGTGCAACAGCAGAACCTGGTTGCCGTTTCTGCTGAGACGCTCAACCTGCTTCTGCCATTCCCCCTCATCAGACCCGGCAGCCGCGGTCAGCGCATGAGCAAAAGAGCGCAACAGGTTATGCTCATTTGCGATCTCCGAAAGCGAATGCCCCTCCATTTCCCGTAACGGCAAATCCAGGATTTGCTCGGCACATGCATTTGCCAAGCGCAATTTGAAGTCCTGGTCGAGCACGACCACGCCGGAAGACAAATGCGTCAGGATACTTTCCAGATAAACCTTTGCATTTTCCACCTCGCTTTGCTGTTGCTCGCTGAGCTTCTTTGCGTCGGCCAATTGCGCGGTCATCTGGTTGAACAGGCCGGTCAGCGCCCCCAGCTCATCACGGCTCTGCACCGGGTAGTTCCCCGAAAAATTACCCTGCGCCACAGCACGCGTTCTTTCAGCGAGCGCCGCCAGCGGCGAACTCAGGCGCACACTGAGGAAGAATGCGGCAGATACCGCACTCAACAACACAATCAGCAGCGAGAGGGTAAGCGTAATGCCGTACAGACGTTTGAGTCCGACGCGCGCCAAAGTCAATTCCTGGTAGTCGCGATAGACCGACTGCACCGTCTCGGCATCGTCCGAGAATTGCTGCGGAACCGGCTGAACCAACTGCAACACCCAGGTAGTCTTGCCCGCGTTCGACACCACATGAAGTGGCAACAGCACCCGCAAGATCAGGTGATTGTCCGGCAAGCTGTCTACCAGGCTGTACACCCCCTGTTGCACTGCATCCCGCAACATCTGTGCATCCGGTGCATTCGCCCCGTTTTTCTTGAGCGCCGTTGAAACCAGCCGGCGCCCATCCACGCTGAAAATTGAAGCTTCCTGCTCCTCGCTGCGGTCTACCAGACGCGCAAGCGTTGCACCATAACGCTCGGGAGACTGCTCCGTCAGGATCAAAGTCAACAAGCGCGCTTTCTTGCCAAGATCGTCCAGACCGGACTCCAGTGAATTGCGACCGAGGTTCAAGCCCCCTTCCAGCGCTTTTTCCACTCGGATATCAAACCACGACTCGATACTCTTGCTCAGGAACTGCACCGACACCGAATAAACCAGCAAGCCCGGCAGGATCGCAATCAGCGAAAAGAATATGGTCAGGCGCAGCATCAGCTTTGCCCCGAACACCCGGTTCTTCAATTTGATGCGCAACTGCAGCAGCTGATAGCCGACCAGGACGCTCAGTCCCAGTGCCAGAACCCCCGTCAACGCCAGGAAGCTGGAATAGTTGTGCGAGAACAGCGCCGTATTGGCACTGGCGCTAGACAGCAGGTACAGCAGCACCGCTGCCAGAATTCCGCACGCAATGATCAGGTACTTCATTGCCCGCCCTCGACCGGTTGTACCGCCATACTGACAGACCAACTATGCTTCCCGGATTCCAGATTCCAGTCGCTGTCTGTCAACGCATTGACCTGCAACGGCTTGGGCAATTGCGACGTATCAAGGCGCATCTGCACAAAAGCCGTGTTCTTGCCCTGGCCGTTAAGCCACCTCGAGACATACCCATCCCCGACCACTAATGCCGATGCCGGTACCGACGGAGAAGACTGGTGACCAAGGACTCGCAACGCATTTTCCAGATTGGCAAACCCTTGGAACAGGGTGCCGCGCGACAAGCGATATTGGCGCGTCAGGGCATTGTACGAAAGCTTGGTGACCTGCTCGCTCACCATGATATCGGTATCCAGCCAATACCAGCGCGAATGCGTAATTGCCAGATCGCTGACAAAATTAAGCGTCACTCCGCGCTGCAATGCTTCCGCCACGGAGGGCGGCAGGTTGATCTTGAAATCCGCCACAATGGCATAACCGTCGTCGACAGCGCGCAACTCCGCGCGGGTAACGCTGATGCCTGCCGCTTGCGCCGCAGTTGCGCTCAGCATCAGGAATCCGGCTACCAGCAAGAGTTCAAGAATTTTTTTGCAGCAACGCATAAAAGAAACCGTCGTGCCTGTTGTTCGGCAAAAGCTGCCCGTTTATTAAGCCTTCCCGCTGAATGGTAACTTGTTGTGCATCTTTATGCTGCAACAAAAACGCATCAACCACCTGCTGGTTCTCGCGCCCGAATACCGAGCAGGTGGCATAGAGCAGCTTGCCGCCCGGCAGCAGCAGCGGCCATAACGCACTGAGGATGCGCTCCTGCTGACGGGCAAATCCCTCAATATCCGCATCGCGGCGCAGCCACTTGATATCCGGATGGCGGCGCACCACCCCGGAAGCGGAGCACGGCACATCCGCCAATATCCTGTCAAAAGGCCGGCCATCCCACCAGGCCGCCGGCTCCGCCGCATCGCCGCACGCCAGACTGGCCTGCAAACCAAGGCGCTGCAAATTTTCGCGCACCCGTTCCAGCCGCTGCGCATCCTTGTCCAGCGCCAGCAACTCAAGCTCGCAAGACTCCAGCAAATGAGCCGTCTTCCCGCCCGGCGCTGCGCAGGCATCGAGCACCCGCATCCCCTGCGCGACATCGAGCAGCCCGGCCGCATACTGCGCCCCGGCATCCTGAACCGACACATCCCCGTCGAAAAAGCCGGGCAATTTTTCCACACCAACTGGACGCGCAAGCTGTATCGCTTGTGCATTGTTCGTCTCACCAGCGATTCCTACCTCCGCCAAACGGGCCAGATAAGATTCAACGGCGGTGCGGCGCATATTTACGCGCAGTGTCATCGGGGGATGCGAATTACCAGCAACCAGGACCGCCTCGGTTTTGTCGGCATATTGGCCGCGCAGTCGATCTATCCACCACTGCGGATAGGAATAACGGCTCCCTTCAGTCAGCGCGGCCACGCCCACCAGCTCTTCCTGCCTGCGCAGGAAATTGCGCAACACCGCATTCACCAACCCGCCTGCTGCCGGATTGGTCCGCTTCGTGAGGCGTACCGCGTGATCGACAATTGCATGCTTGGCAGCCTTGCTGTAGTGCAACTGGTACAGGGCAACCAGCAACAGCAAACGGATACGCTCATCGGTCAGCGGCTTGTTCAGTAACGCCCCCAGCATGGCGGCGAGCTGCCCGTAGTAACGCAACGTCCCGTAGCACAAATCCTGCAACGCTCCACGCTCCTGCGCAGTGAACTCCCGTTCCTGCACTGCATCGGCGAGAACCTCATTCAGGTTGCGCCCGGACAACACTCGCCCCAGCACTTCGGCAGCAATTTGCTGGACGATATCCATCAACTCAACAGAAAGCGGTCACCCGCCCGGATCGGAAAACCCTGCAGGAACTGCGCAACAGGCAATGCTTTGGCATTTGGCCGCTGCATGATTTCAAGATTGAGGGCACCGCTGCCACAGGCAACCAGCAGCCCGCTTTTGCCAGCTTCGAGAACGGTCCCTGGCTCTCCGCCCATGTCGGCGCGCACACTGGCTTGCCAGATGCGGACTGGCGTATCGTTAATCTGTGCACTCGCTCCCGGAAACGGGTTGTAGCCGCGCACCGCCCGATCCAGCTCGACGGCGCTGAGCCGCCAATCCAGTTGCGCTTCCTCTTTGGTCAGTTTGGCCGCGTAGGTAGCCAGCCCGTTATCCTGGCGCGTGGCAGGCAGACTGCTCCGCGCCAGCAGGGCGAGCGCCTCAACGATAGCGACCGCACCGAGTCCCGCGAGCCTGTCATGCAGCGTCGCGGCATTGTCATCAGGCGCAATCGGGCAAGATTTCTTCAGCAACATATCGCCCGTATCCAGTCCGGCATCCATCTGCATGATGGTAATACCGGTCTCCGCATCCCCGGCCAGAATGGCGCGCTGGATCGGCGCAGCGCCGCGCCAGCGCGGCAACAACGAAGCATGAATATTCAGGCATCCCAGCCTGGGCGCCTGCAACACCGCTTGCGGCAAGATCAGGCCATACGCAGCCACCACCATGACATCGGCATTGAATTCCGCCAGCTGCTGCTGAACCACAATATCTTTCAAAGTAACCGGCTGGCTGACCGGCAGCCCCTGTTGCAATGCAAACTGCTTCACCGGGCTTGGCTTCAACTGCATTCCGCGCCCGGCAGGCCGGTCCGGCTGCGTATACACGCTGACAACCTCGTGACCATCCTGCACGATGGCGCGCAATGCCTGCTCGGCAAAATGGGGGGTTCCGGCAAAAATGATTTTCAAAGCGCCTCCCGTCAGAGTGTTTCGCGCAGGCGCTTTTTCAGCTTGTTGCGAATACGCACCTGTTTCAGGTGCGACAGATATTCAACGAACACCTTGCCTTCCAGGTGATCCATCTCATGCTGGATGCAAACCGCCAGCAGCCCATCAGCTTCCAGCACGAACTCTTCACCATGCCGATCCCAAGCCCTGACCGTCACCTGCTCGGCCCGCACCACCTTGTCGTAGATTCCGGGCACGGACAGACACCCCTCCTCGTATTTGCTCTCCCCCTCGCTGGCGAGCAATTCAGGATTGATGAACACCATCAGGTCGTCGTGCTCTTCGGACACATCAATGACAATAATCCGCTGGTGTACATCGACCTGGGTAGCCGCCAGACCAACGCCGGGCGCGGCATACATGGTCTCTGCCATATCCCCGATCAATTGCAGGATTTCCGGAGTGACGCGTTCGACCTTTTTTGCAACTTTGTGCAAACGTTCGTCGGGGTATTGAAGGATAGGAAGTATCGCCATAAAAGCTTGCTAATTTAAGTAACTAGATGCAGAATTTAAACGCGAGTGCAAGCATCGCACCGCATTTCGTTTACTTTGTTGGGGTTTTCATGCGCAAGATTATATCGCTGATTTGTCTTCTATTGCCTATCCAGGCTTACGCCGATCAGTTGCAAATTCGCGAGGACGCCCCGGATCGCCATGTTGTAGTCAAAGGCGACACGCTGTGGGACATTTCCGCCACCTTCTTCAAAGACCCATGGAAATGGCCGCAGATCTGGGGGCTCAACAAGGACACCATTAAAGACCCGCACTGGATCTACCCCGGCGATGTCGTCTATCTGGACCGCAGTACCGGCACCCTGAAAGTAGGTGAACCACAGCCCGCCACAGCCGCCAGCGCTGTTGCTCCTGTCAATGAGAATAACGAGAATGTCGTCAAGCTCTCCCCGCGCGCGCGCGAATTACCTAACGACCACGACGCCATTCCGCCGATTCCGCTGAAGGACATCCGCGCATTCCTTTCCAAACCGCTGGTTGTTGAAACGGATGAAGATTCCAATACCCCGACACTGGTCGGTACTTACGAACAGCGCGAACTGCTCAGCACCGACGACCTCGGCTATGTGAAAAATATGCCGGAGGATAAAGGCGTCCAATGGCAGATTTACCGGCTGGGACGCACTTTTGTCGACCCGGATACCGACGAAACGCTGGGACATGAAGTGGTATACCTCGGCGATGCCCGCGTTGAAAAATTCGGACCACTCAGCCAGGTCCGGATCACCCGCGCCCTGTCCGAGATCGCCAAGGGCGACTACCTGGCAGTAGCACAAAGCGCCCAAGCGCTTCCCGCCAGCTTCACCCCTCATGCCCCCGCCACCGACATCAATGCAACTGTCATCTCCATCTATGGCGGCATGGACCAGGCCGGGCAAAATTCAATTATCACCCTGAACCGGGGACAACGTGACGGCCTTGAGCCGGGCCATGTGCTAGCCCTGTACCAGAAAGGTGAAGTCCTGAAACGCAACAGCCTGTTCAAGAAAGACGGGATCACCCTCCCGGACATGCGTTACGGGCTGGTCTTCGTGTTCCGGGTTTTCCATAAAGTATCCTACGCACTGGTACTTGAAACCCGCCTGCCCGTCCAGCTGCTGGATACCGCCAAGACCCCCTGATATGCCGCTCGACGCAGCCCTGGCGTCCTGGCTAGCCCTGAACCAGATTCCTGGATTCGGTAATGAAAGCCTGCGACGCCTGCTGCAAGTCTTCGGTTCGCCCGAGACCGTCTTCCAGGCCTCCATTTCCGAACTGTCGCGCCACGTCAAACCCGCAATAGCCAGCCACATTGGTCAAGGCATAGACCATGCCGCACTGGAAAGCACCGCCGCCTGGCTGGATGACCCGGTCAACCATATCCTGACCATTGCCGATGCCGCTTATCCCCAAGCATTGCTGAATACAGTCGACCCACCGCTGGTACTGTTTGCCAAAGGCCGCCTGGAGTTGCTGAATTCACCCGCCCTGGCCATCGTAGGCAGCCGCAATGCCTCGCCACAAGGCCTGCGCAACGCTGAATCTTTCGCCCAGGCAGCCAGCGATGCCGGCTTGTGCATCGTCAGCGGCATGGCACACGGCATCGACGCCGCAGCCCACCTCGGCGGCCTGCGCGGCATCAGCTCCAGCATCGCCGTGGTCGGCACCGGACTGGACAAGGTCTACCCCTCCGCAAACCACGAACTGGCCCATCAATTGGCGCAGCAAGGCGCGCTCATTTCGGAGTTCCCGCTCGGCACACCGCCCTTGCCGGCCAACTTCCCGCGCCGCAATCGCATCATCAGTGGACTCAGTCAGGGCTGCCTGGTCGTGGAAGCTTCCTTGCGCAGCGGCTCCCTGATTACAGCGCGGCTGGCAATTGAACAGGGGCGCGAAGTGTTTGCGATCCCCGGCTCCATCCACTCGCCGCAGTCCAAGGGCTGCCACGCGCTGATCAAGCAAGGCGCCAAGCTGGTTGAAAGTGCGCAAGACATCCTGGAAGAACTGGGGGGCCGTTATACGGCCGTGCTGACGGCCACGCCGGCAGCCGCAGAAGACCATGAATTATTCCATCATTTGGGTTTTGACCCGATCGATCTGGACACCCTCTCACAGCGCAGCGGCTTGACGATAGCCGCGCTATCGGCCATTCTGTTACAACTGGAACTGGATGGACGCATTACAGCTTTACCCGGCGGCCTTTATCAACGCACTGTTTAATTTGGATATATTAAGGCCACATGTTTGATATTCTGATTTTTTTGTTTGAAAGCTATTTCGACGCAGGCAGCTACCCGGACCCCGAAAAACTGGCGGTCAAACTCAGCGCCGCCGGATTTGAAGAAGATGACATTACGCAAGCCATAGCCTGGCTCTCCGGCCTGCGCGAACTTTCCCTCGCCAACTATCCGGCCAGCATCAACGATAGCGGAACACGCTGCTATGCCGGGCTTGAAGTGCAGCGCATCAGCAATGAAGGGTTACGCTTTATTTCGTTCTGGGAGCACAATAAAATCATTACCCCTGTTGAACGCGAAATGATCGTTGACCGCGCCATTGCGCTGGGGCGCGACAACTTGTCGCTGGACAAAGTCAAACTGATCGCGCTGATGGTGTTGTGGAGCCAGCACGACGACCTGGATCCGGCACTCATTGAGGACTTGCTGACCCCGTCGGGTGCCGGCCAGATTCATTAACTTAACCAGAATATCCGCTCCAGCATGGCCAAAAGTCTCCTGATCGTCGAATCCCCAGCCAAAGCCAAGACGCTCAAAAAATATCTCGGCAAGGATTTCGAAGTGCTTGCCTCCTATGGTCATGTGCGCGATCTCGTACCGAAAAACGGCGCCGTCGATGTCGAGCACGACTATGCGATGAACTATGAAACCATCGCACGCAACAGCAAGCATGTCGACGCCATCGCCAAGGCTGCCGCCGAAGCCGACAACATCCTGCTGGCACCCGACCCGGACCGCGAAGGGGAGGCCATCGCCTGGCACATTTCCGAACTGCTGAAAGGCAAGCGCGCGCTCAAGGGCAAGAAAATGCAGCGCGTGGTGTTCTATGAAATCACCCAGTCCGCCGTCAAGGAAGCGGTTGCCCATCCGCGCGAAATTTCGATGCCGCTGGTAAATGCGCAGCAAGCCCGGCGCGCGCTGGACTACCTCGTGGGCTTCAACCTGTCGCCGTTGCTGTGGCGCAAGATACGCCCCGGACTATCCGCCGGTCGCGTGCAAAGCCCTGCCCTGCGCCTGATCGTCGAGCGCGAACTCGAAATCGAAAAATTCAACAGCCGGGAATACTGGACGGTGCACCTGGACAGCCAGAAGAACAGCATCCCGTTCAGCGCCAAATTGTTCCAGTTCCAGGGTAAAAAGCTCGAGCAGCTCAGCATTGGCAGCCAGAAGGAATACGACGCGATCCATGCCAAGCTGACCGACGCCAAACTGCCGCCCAAAGTCGTGCGTGTCGAGAAAAAAGGCAAGCAGCGCAGCCCTGCAGCACCTTTCACCACCTCCACTTTGCAACAGGAGGCCGTGCGCAAACTCGGCATGACATCCGACCGCACCATGCGCACCGCGCAGTCACTGTACGAAGGCGTAGACATCGGCGGCCAGACCATCGGTCTCATCACCTACATGCGTACCGACTCGGTGAATTTGGCAAACGAGGCGGTTGCCGAAATCCGCGATTACATCAAGGATAATTTCGCCGGCGACTACCTGCCCGGCAAGCCGCCGGTATACAAGAGCAAATCCAAGAACGCCCAGGAAGCGCACGAGGCAATCCGCCCGACCTCCATCCTGCGCACCCCGGACAGCGTCAAGGAATACCTGAACATCGACCAGATGCGCCTGTATGAAATGATCTGGAAGCGCACATTGGCATGCCAGATGGCGCCCGCGCGCTTCGACACCGTGAGCGTCGACATTCGCCTGAGCAGCGACGACACCTTGTTCCGCGCCACTGGCCAGACCCTGGTGTTCCCCGGCTTCATCGGCGTGTACATGGAAGACGTGGACGACGCCGAAGAAGAAGACAGCGCAAAACTGCCACCGCTGGCCGAAGGCGATGTGCTGCCCGTGGATAAACTCTACGGCGAGCAACACTTCACCCAGCCGCCGCCGCGCTACTCCGAAGCCAGTCTGGTCAAGACGCTGGAAGAGTACGGTATCGGCCGCCCTTCCACTTACGCTACGATCATTTCCACGCTGCAGGCACGCGAATACGCCACGCTGGACAAGAAACGTTTCATGCCCACCGACGTCGGTCGCGTGGTCATCAAGTTCCTCAACGAGCACTTCACGCGCTACGTCGATTACGGCTTCACTGCCAACCTCGAAGACGAGCTGGATGAAATTTCCGAAGGCAAGCGCGACTGGATCCCCGTGCTGGATGATTTCTGGAAAGGCTTCAACACGCTGATCGGCGAAAAGAAAGACGTGGAGCGCCCAGGCACCGAAGTGCTCGAAGAGGCCTGCCCGAAGTGCGGCAAACCACTCTCGAAGCGGCTGGGCAAGCGCGGCAGTTTCATCGGTTGCACCGGCTACCCCGAGTGCGACTACACGCGCAGCCTGGATGGCGAAGAAGAGACTGGCGAAGCGCGCAAGGAGCTCGGCCCGCACCCGGAAGGCAAGCCCGTGCTGCTGCTGCGCGGACCGTATGGATATTATGTGCAGCTCGGCGAACTCGAAGAAGGCGCCAAGACCAAGCCCAAGCGCGTCTCCTGGCCCAGGGAGCTGCCGCTGGAACAGGCCGATCTGGGCACCGCACTGAAGCTGCTGTCCTTGCCACGCGAACTCGGTACACATCCGGAAACCGGTAAGAAGGTCATCGTCAACATCGGCCGCTTCGGCCCCTACATCGGTCACGACGGCAAGTTCAAATCCATCCCGAAGAGCGACAGCATTTTCGATATTCAACTGGAACGCGCCGTGGAACTGCTGGCGCAAGCCAAAGCCGGCAATGCCGTGTTGCGCACGCTCGGCGAGCACCCCGACGACCAGGCCCCGATTGAAATATGCAGCGGCCGCTACGGCCCCTATGTGCGCCACGGCAAGATCAACGCCACGCTGCCCAAGGATGCCGTGCTGGAAGAGGTAACGCTGGAAGAGGCGCTGGAACTGATCGCAGCCAAAGCCGCCAAGGGCGGTACCGGCAAAGCCAAGGCAGTGAAGAAAACGGCGACCACAAAAGCGGCGGCCAAACCCAAGGCAACCACGAAGAAACCGGCGGCCAAGAAAACCACCGCCAAAGCCGCAACGACCAAGGCAAAGACGGCAACAAAAACTGCCAAACCTGCAGCGAAGAAAACGACAGCCAAGAAAGCCTGAGCAATCGGGAAATAAACTGAGAAGGGCATTGCACCAGCCTCGGGTGCAATGCCCTTGGTTTTTTAGAACAGCCCTCTATCAGGTATTACGAGCGACCTCCGGCAATCACCGGTTTATATTTATCCAGAAACTCTGCGGATAAATAAACGGCTTCGCGTCGCTCATTGTGTTTGCGCACATTTTCCCGGTATTCGCTTTCATCCAGAAATGACACCAATACCGCAAGCGAATCCACCGACCAGAACAGGATAAAGCAGCACAGGAAAAAAACAGCCGTGCCGAAAGAGGAAAGGGCGTATTTCCATAGCGCAAGGTGACGCTTGATGTGGTTGGTGGGGTTGCTTGCAGCAATCCCCTGAGCGGTGCTGACAACTCTCGCATTCAAACTTTGCAATAACGCAATCTCGCTGGCATGCGACTGTGCGATATTGTTCACATCCTCGCGCTTCATGTTGTACTCAAGCATGATTTGCTCGTACATCCTGTTGCGCTTGTTTGGCTGGTTGGGCTTTCCGGTGACGCCTTCCCCCAGCCGCTCTTTTTCCAGTTCGTTCGAAATATCGGAAAGGGCGCTGCTTTCCTTCAGATATGCCTGATACCAGGCTTTATTCTCGATTGCCTCGATCTGGTTTTTGATGGGCGTCGTAGCCTCGCGCAATTGGGTATCGTTGGCCAGCAGGTAAGCATCGATGTCCGATTTGTAAATGTAGCTGAGCGGAATCGCGGAAAAAATATACCCGGTGGTAAGCGCGATCAGGATACGAACCAGCTTGGCGCGCTTTGATTTATGCGAGGTGATGATCGAGACATCGAGGATCAGTATGGTTGCCGCCACCAGTGCGATAGGAATAGCCAGCACATACCAATTCAGCGCATCCGCCGGCAGGCCGGATTGTTCCATCAGCAATGCCAAGGCAAAAACACACCACGCGACCGGAATGAACACCGATGCAGCCTTGATGTAGCGCACGGTTTTGCCGTGCATGGACGTTTGAGCAAAGGCGTATATATCCGTCCCGATGGCAACCAGTGGCGCGCGCAAAACAGGATTGCCCCAGGCAAAAGCGGCAACCTCATCTACCCTGTGCCGGTCTCGAGTTTTCGTTGCGGCAAGATAATTTACGAAAGGCTTGAAGACCAGCAGGTAGAACAGGGTCGCCAGCAATATAACCAGGATCACCAGCGCAAGTGTCGCCAGGAAGATCTTGAGGCCCTCCGGCGTTGCGCCGAAAACATAATCGAACAGTTTTGCAATTGAGCTAACGTTGGCGCCGACAGCGGGATTCTCATTCATTTTTCAGCTCGGTTTCTTTAAGACCAAATCAATGTGGCAGCAAATTTGTAGCAGCGATCCGGCCAAGTTACCGCGCCTTATTTGCGGTTCCCGCCCACCACCATCTTGTACTCGAACAAACGACACTCGATGGCGCCGTTGTACAAGGGGGTCCGCTTCGAGGCGGACAAACGCACCAGCTTCGGCAGGCGCAGGTCGGCCGTAAACAGGTAGGCATTCCAGCCGCCGAATTTCTTTTTCAGCGCATCCGCCAGTTGCGGATACAACGCCTCAAGCTCCTCCAGATCGCCCATGCGCTCGCCGTATGGCAGGTTCGCCACCAGCACGCCATGCTCGGCCGGTGCCGACACTTCCAGCACGTTGGCCTGCTTCAGTGTCACAGCCTCCAGCAAGCCCGCCAACTCCAGGTTCTGGCGCGCCGCTTTCAAGGCATCGCCGTACAGGTCGCTGCCGTAGATCGGCAATGGCGCAACCGGCTTTTGCGCGGCCAGCGCCTCGGCGCGGATGGCCTGCCATTTCGCTGCCGCGAAGGTTTTCATCTTCTCGAAAGCGAAATGCCGCCCGATTCCCGGCGCGATATTCAACGCCATCTGCGCCGCCTCGATCAGGAACGTACCGCTTCCGCACATCGGGTCCAGTAACGGCACGCCCGGCTTCCATCCGGTCAGGTACAGGATGCCGGCCGCCAGGTTTTCGCGCAGCGGCGCAATATTGGTTTGCAATCGCACCCCGCGCTTGAACAGCGCATCGCCGGAGGTGTCGAGATAAATCGTAATGCGCGATTCCTCAAGAAAGGCATGGATGCGCATATCCGGCTCGCGCGTATCCACGCTGGGACGTTCGCCGCAGATTTTGCGGAATTTGTCGCACACCGCATCCTTGATCCTGAGCGTGGCGAATTCGAGGCTCTTCAGCGGACTCTTGATCGCCACCAGGTTGACGCGAATCGTGCGCTTCACGTCAAACCACTTGTCCCACGGCAAGGCAAACGCCGCATCGTAAATCTGCTGCTCGCTCCGGTAATGACCGGTCGCCACGCGCCACAGCACACGGCTGGCCGTACGGCTATGCAGGTTCACGCGATAGCACAGCGCCCAGTCGCCGCTGCAATGCACACCGCCATCGGTAGCCTTGATGTCTGCCGCCCCCAGAGCTGCCAGCTCGTTGCCGAGGGCGCCTTCGAGGCCGCGCGGGCATGGCACAAAGAAGTGTTCGCTCATAGCGGCTTCACCGTAACGAGGATGACGATGGCCATCAGCATCAGCACCGGCACCTCATTGAACACGCGGAACCAGACATGCGAACGCTGGTTGCCGCCCTGCTCGAATTCCCGCAGCAGCTTGCCGCAATAAAAGTGGTAACCCACCAGGAACAGCACCAGCGTCAGCTTGATGTGCAGCCACAGCCCCGCAAAGCCGTAACCCAGCCACAGCCAGGTGCCGAACAGCAACGCCAGTGCGCCGATCGGCGTGACGAAGCGATACAGCTTGCGCGCCATCAGCAACAAGCGGGCGCGCTCCTCGGTCCCGTTTGCCATCGCCAGATTCACATAGATGCGCGGCAGGTAAAACAGCCCGGCAAACCAGCTAACTACAAAAATGATATGAAACGCCTTGATCCAGAGCATGATGATTTCCTATTTCGCCAAACGCCGCCGGAATAATACCAGCGACACATAAAAACCCAGGAAGGTATAACCCAGCAACACCCCGATGTGCAGCGCAAATTGCGGCGGCACCTCACCGCTCATCAACGGCCGCGCGAGGTCCACGGCATGGGTCAGCGGCAGTATGCCGGCGACGATTTGCAGGGTATCCGGCAATTTTGCCACCGGGAAAAACACGCCGCACAACATCATCATCGGCGTGATGACCAGCGTGAAGTAATACATGAAAAAGTCGTAGGCCGGCGCCAGCGCCGTCATGATCAGGCCGACCGAGGCGAATGTCAGCCCGATCAGCAACGCCAGCGGGATCATCCACAACGACATCAGCGCATGCGACAGGCCGAGCACCCAGATCACCGCCAGCACCGCCACACCCGACATCAGGCTCTTGGTCGCCGCCCAGAGGATTTCCGACAGCACAACATCCTCCAGTGAAATCGGCGTATTCAGGATCGCCTCCCAGGTGCGCTGCTCGTGCATGCGCGCAAAGCCGGAATACAGCGCTTCGAAACTGGCGCTGTTCATGGTGCTGTAGCACACCGTCCCCGCCGCCAGGAACGCCATGTACGACATGCCACCCATCTCCGGCAGGAAGCTGCCCAGGCCGTAGCCCAAGCCCAGCATGTAGATCACCGGGTCGGCCAGGTGCCCCATGATCGAAGCCGCCGCCACCTTTTTCCAGACCAGCCAGTGGCGCTGCCAGATCGGGTAGAAACGGAGGCTCAGACGTGGCAGGGCGTATATGCGATTACTCATTCCCGCATCTCCCTTCCGGTCAGTTTCAGGAATACGTCCTCCAGGTTCGCCGGGCGGTGCAGGTAGCGCAGGTCGGCCTGCGCTTGCAGGTGCGCCACCAGTGGCTGCGCCTCCTGCACATAGCAGAAAACCGTTTCGCCGCTCACCTCGAAACGCTGCGAGTACTGCGCCGCGTGCGCCGCCGCCCAGGCTGCGGCGCGTTCGCCGAACACCTCGACCACCTGCGGCTCGATATTGCGATCGATGAGTTCGCGCGGTGTGCCCTGACTGATGAGCCGCCCGTTATCCATGACCGCGAGCCGGTGGCACAGACGCTCCGCCTCATCCATGAAGTGCGTGGTGAGCAGCAGCGTCTTGCCTTGCGATGTCAGCTCGCGCAGGCGTTGCCAGATCAGGTGGCGCGCCTGCGGATCGAGACCAGTCGTCGGCTCATCGAGGAAAATCACATCGGGATCGTTCACCAGCGCGCGCGCCAAGGTCAGGCGGCGCTTCATGCCGCCCGACAAGGTCGGCACCTTGGCGTCGCGCTTGTTGGTCAGGCTGGCAAACTCCAGCAGCGCCGGAATGCGCGCCTCCACCTCGCTGTCGCGCAGGCCAAAATAGCGCCCGTACACCAGCAGGTTTTCCGCCACGCTGAAATCCGGATCGAGGTTGTCCATCTGCGGCACCACGCCGACGCGGATACGCGCCTCGCGTGCCGCTTGCGGCACCGGCAATCCCAGCAGTCGGGCATCGCCCGCGTCCGGCTCGGTCAGCCCCAGCAACATGCGCAAGGTCGTCGTCTTGCCGGCACCGTTGGGGCCGAGCAGGCCGAAGCATTCGCCTTTGCGAATCGAAAGGTTGAGGCCGTCTACCACGCGCTGCCCCGCGTAGGATTTTTGTAGGCCGGATGCTTCGATCACTGCACTCATTGATAAACCCTTTTAACCGCACAGCACACAGCGAAGACTGCGGTCAGCTTTTCCCTGCCAGCTCTGTAGCTGAATTGTTTTTGTTTCACCACTCCACTCCGCCGAAATGCCGCTTCACAATATCGCGCAATTGCGTCAACCGTCCGTGGAAATAATGTTCTGCACCCGGCAGCACGACGATGGGCACGTGTTGCGGGCGCGCCCATTCCATCGCCTTGGCCAGCGGCACCACGTCGTCATGCTCGCCATGCACGATCAGCGTGTCAGGCGGGACGCCGGGCATCTCGGTGCTCAGCACCGCTGTGGCGCCAAAACGGGTGACAGCGGGCGCTGCCAGCAGCAGGTGGCGGGGCTGCAATTGCTGCGCCGCACGTGCTGCAACGTAGCCCCCGAACGAAAAGCCGGACAACAGCAGCGGCAGGTCGCCGAATTGCTCGCGCGCGAACTCGACCACGGCCAGCACATCCTCAACCTCGCCGTCACCGCCGGTAAACTCCCCGGCGCTCGCGCCGACGCCGCGAAAATTGAAGCGCAACGCCACGCAGCCCAGCTCGCACAAGGTCTTGGCCAGCGTCACCGCCACCTTGTTTTCCATCGTGCCGCCCATGGTCGGCAACGGATGGCACACCACGGCCAGCGCACGCGGCTCGCCGTCAGGCATGTGAGCAATGCCCTCAATACCGCCTGCCGTTCCGTGGGTGGAAAATTTGTGCGCCTCAGTTGCCACAACCATGAATTCCAGTCAGCCGTCCCCGTCAAATTTTCAGGCGCTCGACCACGCGCCCGTTTTTCAGGTGTTCCTCGATGATCTCGTCCAGGTCGCTCTCATCGACGTAGGTATACCAAGTGCCTTCGGGATAAATCACCAGCACCGGACCGTCGTCGCAGCGATCCATGCAGCCGGCCGAGTTGATGCGAATCTTGTTATTACGGTCGGAAATGCCGAGTTGCTTGACCTTGTCCTTGACGTAATCGCGCGCTTTTTGCGCGCCGTAGCGATTGCAGCAGTCGCTGCCGTCGGCGCGCTGGTTAGTGCAAAAAAATACGTGCTTGTCGAAATAGCTCATGAAAACCCCTCTACGCCGATCTTTTCGGGACGCGCATTTTACTCCTCCTGAGCACGCGCACCACGCCATAAATACAGCAACAGCAGCAGCGGGAAGACCAGCATCACCGTCTGCGACAGGCCGTTGTAGTTCAGCAAATGTCCGAAACGCCACTGGTACAGCCGCATCGCACTAGACGGTGTGCCGCTGTCGAGGATGCCCTGTGCCAGCACGATGTACGCCCCCGCCACCAGCATGCCCAGCCGCACTAGGTAGCGCCGCGCCAAACCGGCAATCACGAACATCAGCAGCACACCGGCACACAAGCCCAGCATTGCTTCGCTATTCAGCCACAGCAGCAACGCCCAGGATTTCAGCAGCACGGCGGCGGCGATGAATTTCACCACCCCGATCACCGCCAGCACCAGCAGCAGTGCCGCCACGGTATGCCGCCGCGCGCGCAGCAAGGTGCACAGCAAAACGCCCAGCATCAGCAGGTTAAGCATCACCGCCAGGCTTTCCAGCCAACTGAACGGCTCCACCGGCGGCGGCATGAAAGGCTGCCGCGCCACTTCGGAAATAAACACATTGCCCAGCAACGGCAAGGAGGGATTCACCTGCGCAAACATCCACAGCAGCAGCAAGGCCAGCCCGAAATCCACCCAGTGCTCGCGCCGGAAAAAACGCGCGCGCCAATGCAGCAGGTAAAAAAACCAAGTGCGCGGCACCAGGCTCACCGCCAGCAACGCCCCGTTCAACATGCCCAGCCCGTTGGTCAGCAGGTCGAGATTCGAGCTGATGCGGTTAGGCAAATACATCTGGGTGTATTCCATCGCGGCCGATAACAGCAGCCCGGCCACGGTCGCCAGCACAACCGCCCAAACCGAGGCCAGCCGCGCCCGCAACGTCAGCCCCATCAACACCCCGAACGGCAGGTATGCCAGGAAATTGCTGATCGCATCAAACCACGAATAGGTCTGCCGCAATGGGGAAGTCAGCACCGCATAGAAATCGAAACCCTGCTCCTGCCAGCCGCTGAACGGCGACAAACTGGCATAGACAATGAAAAGCGCGTAGCCCGCAGTCAGGTAGCTGCGAAGCAATGCACGCGAACGGTAGGCTGTAACAGAACTCATCGCGCTAGTTTCTCACGCGCACGCAAATCACGGAAGGCAAGCGCTTGCGCTAAGTGCTTTGGACAAAAAAATTTCGCTGCGTCCAAGCAAGTGTTTTTGCGGGTACCCTGTCCGCCAAATTCGGTGACAAGATCGCGACAATTTTATGCATTATGCGTATTTTCAAATAGTTAGTTGACACGACAGTTTGGCGTTGGCAGCATGGCAAGCATTTATTCAAACTATCGATGTCAATTTCGCCATGATCACTACAAAAAACGATTAGGAAAAAAAACAAATTCGAGATTACGAAGCAGGAACCTTGTTTTATGAGCGTCAATACAAAAAGGGCAAGAAAGCCTAGCCCCACACTCCAATGAGACACACATTACGCCCCCCTCTTTAAATTGGTGTCTACCTGTTTCTTGCTATTGGCTATCCCGTTCAAAATAAGTCAGGCCTACGCACAAGCTCACCTCTTTGCCCCACGTTTAGGAAAACGAATCTTATGGCAACCAAATATATTCGCCTTGTACACCCATCAGGAATGAGCGTACGCATTAAATCCGGGTTTTCATGGCCAGCATTTTTTCTAGGCCCATTATGGGCAATTGCAAAGCGCATGTGGCTATTGCTCTTTTTGTTAACACTGGCATCGCTACCAATCTGGGCTCTAGATGCTTATGCCGAATACAAAAAAAGTGTTCCATTAAGTCTTCTTGCGTTTGCGCTGATTAATGGAATTGCATTTATCTGCGGACGCTATGGAAATCACTGGCTTTATGCCAAATTTCTAAAGCAAGGATATATGCGAGATAGTCATGACAACCCCGAACTCGGCGCGAAAACCTCTCCCGACTAAATCACCCCCTCTTGCATCTTGCGTACCGGCATCGGTACCGCCGCCTGCAACGCCTCTTCCAAATCCAGTCACATACTGCACGAACGCCGCACCCCTACCGTAAAACTAAATTTGACACCCTCCCCCATCAATCCTTATAGTCAGCCCAGCATCCCTCAATCGCAGGAGACAATGATGGAAACGGTACTTCGAAATTTTGGCAACAGTGTCGGCCTGGTCATCCCCAAGCCGGTGCGCGAGTCATTGCATTTAAGTGCAGGACAAAGCGTCACGCTGGAACAGACGGCGGACGGCTTGCTGGTTCGCCCGCGCACAAAGAAATACACGCTGGATGAGTTGCTCGCACAATGCGATGCAAAAGCGCCTTTGCCCAAAGAGGTAAAGGAATGGCAGGACAGCCGCGCCACCGGGAATGAGGTATGGTAGGCCGACGCACATCTTTTGAGCGCGGCGATATTGTTCGCGTTAGCTTGGATCCGGTGCAGGGCAAAGAGTTGCAAGGCGACATGCGCCCCGCGCTGGTACTTTCCACCCGCCCGTTCAACCAACTCGGCACTGCGCTGGTTGCCCCCATTACCCAGGGCGGAAACCAGGCCCGTTTTGCCGGCTTTTCCGTATCGCTGATGGGAAGCGGAACCGAAACGCAAGGCGTTGTGCTGGTAAGCGCTGTGCGCACTTTGGATTTGGCAGCGCGGCACGCAAAAAAAGTGGAAGTCGCACCGGACTTTATCGTGGATGAAGCCTTAGCCAGGCTGCGAACCATCATAGACTAGCTGGCGCTTCAAAGCGCCCCCTTTCTTCGCGCAATACCGCCCCGACTACCCCCCTCCAGCATCTTGCGCACCGCATTAGCGTGCCTTTCGAAAAAATGTACAATGCCCGGCATGAACAATATCTCTATCGCCGATATTCTTGAGCTTCCAGTGCAGGAACGCATTCGTCTCGTTGAGCTGATCTGGGACAGTGTTGCCGCAGTTCCGGAAGCGGTGAAAATTTCGCCTGCACTCAAGGCCGAACTCGAAACTCGCCTGGCGGAATTCGAGGCAAATCCGGCGGCCGGATACTCCTGGGAGCAGGTAAAAGCACGGCTCAAAGATGGTTCATGGCGTACCGCCTGAAATTCTCTGCGCGAGCATTGCGTGAAATTGGCGAGGCTCAAGAGTGGTACGAATCGCAAAGTCCCGGTCTCGGTGAAGAATTCATTGCTACAATGGAATTGCAGTTAAAACGGCTAGTGCAAGCACCGCTGCTTTATGCCGAAGTGATTCCAAGTGTTCGTCGCGCACTTCTTCCGCGCTTTCCTTACGGCCTGTTTTATGTGGTGCGTGACGATCTCGTGCATATTTTGGCGGTGTTACATGACGCGCGTAATCCGCATCGTTGGCCCCAAAACCGCTGACCCGGCTCCTCCTGCCTAAACCAGCCCATCCAGCATCCTGCGTACCGGGGTCGGTATCGCGGCCTGCAACGCTTCTTCCACATCCAGCCACACGCTGCCTGTCTGCTGTGCTCGCGACGGCTTGCGAGCGATGCGCAGCAGCAGCGGGGTGATGTGCAGTTTGAAATGGGTAAAGGTGTGGGTGAAGGCGGGTAGTTCGCTGCGTTCGGCCACCGTCATGCCGCTACGCTGCAGGTAGTCGCTTTCCTGCCCTTGCTCCACTTGCGGCGGACACCACAGGCCACCCCAGATGCCGCTGCCGGGGCGCTTTTCCAGCAGGATGTCGTTGCCGTGCATGAGCAGCAGGAAGGTTGCCTGTTTTTCCGGCACGGCTTTGCGCGGACGCGGGGCGGGCAGTTCGGCGATGCGCTCGGTTTGCAGCGCCACGCAGTCGGCCTGCACCGGGCAGATCGCACACTTGGGGCGGCTGCGCGTGCAGACGGTGGCGCCCATGTCCATTAGCGCCTGGGTGTAGGTGGCAACCTCTCGCTGCGGCAACAGGGCTTCGGCTTGTTGCCAGAGTTGCGCTTCCAACTTCTTTTCCCCGGCCCAGCCGGCGATGCCGCAGTAGCGTGCCAGCACGCGCTTGACATTGCCATCGAGGATCGCGCGGCGTTCGTGGTAGGCCAGGGCGCAGACGGCGGCGGCGGTGGAGCGGCCAATGCCGGGCAGGGCGAGGATTTGCTCGAAGTCGCGCGGGAATTCGCCGTGATGCTGTTCAACGATCAGCCGCGCGGCGCGGTGCAGGTTGCGGCCGCGCGCGTAGTAGCCGAGGCCGCTCCAATGCGCGAGCACCTGCTCTTCGCTGGCGGCAGCCAGCGCGGCAATGTCGGGAAAGGCGGCGACGAAACGCTCGAAATAGGGGATGACGGTGACGACCTGGGTCTGTTGCAGCATGATTTCGGACAGCCACACGCGGTAGGCATCGGCGCCCTGCCAGGGCAAATCGTGGCGACCGGCCTGTTTCTGCCAATCAATCAGCCGCTGTGCGAAGGTTTCAGACATGAAAATCGGCGCTGCCGCGCGGCGGCGCAATGAATAAACAGCCGGAAGTATAACTGCTGGCAGCGTGCCCAGAGCGGCGCGCTTAGACCTGCATGTTCATGATGTCGTTGTAGGCGGCGACGACCTTGTTGCGTACCTGGACAGCGGTCTGGAACTGGATATTGGCTTTTTGCATCGAAATCATGGTGTCGCTCAGGCTGACCTTGCTGTCGCCCAGCACAAACGCCTTCTGCATGTCGTAGGCCTGGTTCTGGGCCTGAGCAACGTTGTCGATCGAATTTTTCAGCGCATCGGCAAAGCTGGCGCCGCCCGCTGGTGGCTGGGCCGGGGGCAAGGCTCCCTGCGATGCGGCTATGGCCGCACGCATTTGCGCTATCAGGCTATCGACATTGGATACGTTCATGCTGTCTTTCCTTTCGTCAGTGCCGCCACAATATCACCCGCGTGCCGTCGTGATGGCAGGAAAAGCTATAGAATTCTCCCGCTTTTCGGCATACTGAACTTGCGTCAGGCGCAGATAATGTGCAACGTGCGGTAATAAAACGCGTTTCCCCTGGTAGAAAACATGAGCGACACACCCAACAATCCGGCCCCATCCATCCTCAGCCTGCTGCTCAGCCTGAATGCGCAGCAGAAGATGGGCTTCATGTTTGCCATTGCGGCCACGATTGCCGTGCTGGTCGGCTTCTGGATGTGGGGGCAGACGCCTGAATACCGCGTGCTGTACAGCAATCTTTCCGACCGTGACGGCGGCGCCATCATCGAAGCATTGCAGCAACAAAACGTTCCATACAAGTTTACCGAAGGCGGCGGCGCCCTGATGGTGCCGGCCAATATGGTGCATGAAGTGCGCCTGCGCCTTGCCTCGCAGGGCCTGCCCAAGGGCGGCACGGTCGGTTTCGAGCTGATGGAGTCGCAAAAATTCGGCACCAGCCAATTCCTGGAGCAGGTCAATTACCAGCGCTCGCTGGAAGGCGAACTGGCGCGTTCGATGCAGACCCTGGCTGCCGTTGAAAGCGCGCGCGTCCACCTCGCCATTCCCAAGCCTTCGGTTTTCGTGAAGGACCAGCAGAAGCCCAGCGCTTCGGTGGTGCTGACGCTGCGCGGCGGCCGTGTGCTCGACCCCAGCCAGGTCAGCGGCATCGTCCACCTGGTTTCCAGCAGCATCCCCAACATGTCGCCGCAGAATGTCACGATCATCGACCAGAGCGGCAACATGCTGAATGACGCGCACGACGGCAACGATCCGCTGATGGATGCCAGCCAGCTCAAATATGTACGCGAAGTGGAGCAGGACTACATCAAGCGCATCGAGGATATCCTGGCCCCGATCACCGGCCAGCAGAACGTCAAGGC
Source organism: Pseudomonadota bacterium (assembly GCA_021848465.1). GTDB lineage: Bacteria > Pseudomonadota > Gammaproteobacteria > Burkholderiales > Gallionellaceae > JAJZUP01. The sequence goes on along the minus strand of JAJZUP010000001.1, from coordinate 457,819 downwards.
GCAGGTGACCGCCAGTCTCGATTTCTCCCAGGTTGAGGAAACCGCAGAAACCTATAAGCCCAACCAGCGCCCGAATACGGCCGCGGTACGCAGCATGCAAACCATGGAAGCCCGCAACGGTACGCAATCCACCGGCGGGGTGCCCGGCGCACTGTCGAACCAGCCGCCTCCGGGCTCCACCATGGTGATCAATAATGCCAATTCCGCCAGCAGCGTGGAAAACATTGAGAACATGCGCAAGGAAGCCACCTCGAACTTTGAGCTGGACCGCACCATCCAGCACACCAAATTACCGGTCGGCTCGATCCGCAGACTGTCGGTGGCGGTGGTCATCAACAACCGCAATGTCACCGACCCGAAAACCGGCAAGGTCACTTCCAAGCCTTATACGGACGCGGAAAATGCCCAAATCACGGCACTGGTAAAGGATGCGATGGGATTCGACAGCAAGCGCGGCGACAGCGTGAACGTGCTGAACCGGGCATTCAATGTTGACACGGAGCCGGCTGAACCGCCGCTGCCGTTCTGGAAACAGCCGGACAATATCGCTCTGGGCAAGGAAATCCTTAAATACCTGCTGATCGCTGGTGGCATCGGGTTCCTGCTGTTCGGCATCATCCGGCCGGCCTTCCGCAACCTGTCTGCACAGGCCGCCGCGCAGGCCGAAGCCGCTGCCGCAGCGGCCGAGGCAGCGCGCCACCATCATGGCCCGGCGACCCTGGAAAGCAAGAACAGTTATGAAGAAAACCTGGAGCTGGCAAAACAACTGACCAAGGATGACCCGAAAATCGTAGCCTCGGTAGTAAAAGAATGGGTGAATAAAGAATGAGCGACGACGGCGTAACCAAAAGTGCCATTTTGCTGCTGACCCTGGGGGCGGATGAGGCCGCCGAGGTCATGAAATATCTTGAGCCCAAAGAGGTGCAAAAGATCAGCGCGGCAATGGTCAGCCTGAGAAACCTGAGCCGCGACCAGATTGCGGCCGTGTTCGAGGACTTCCATGAGGTGGCCTCGGAAAAGACCACGTTCGGCATGGACTCGGATGCCTACATCCGCAACATGCTGCAAAAAGCGCTCGGCGACGACAAGGCCGCCGGCCTGATCGACCGCATCCTGCACAACAGCGACACCAGCGGCATTGAAAGCCTGAAGTGGATGGACCCGGCCTCGGTCGCCGACCTGGTTTCCAACGAGCATCCACAGATCATCGCCACGATCTTGGCACACCTGGAACCGGAGCAGGCCGCCTCGGTACTGGGCCAATTGACGGAGCGCACGCGTAACGATGTCATGCTGCGCATTGCCACGCTCGACAGCGTGCAGCCGATCGCCCTGCAGGAATTGAACGACGTATTCACCAAGCTGCTGACCGGCAATGCGGTGGGCAAGAAGTCCATCCGCGGCGGCGTGCGCACCGCGGCGGAAATCCTGAACTTCATCGGCGGCATGCAGGACAATGTGCTCGACTCGGTGCGCAGCCATGATGCCGAACTGGCACAGGAGATCATGGATGAGATGTTCGTATTCGAGGACCTGATGGAAATCGAGGATCGCTCGATCCAGTTGATCCTGCGCGAAGTCCAGTCCGAATCGCTGATTGTCGCCCTGAAGGGCGCCAGCGAAGAGCTGCGCGAGAAAATACTCAAGAACATGTCGCAGCGTGCCGCCGAAATGCTGCGCGAGGACCTGGAAGCGAAGGGCCCGGTCAAGGTCAGCGAAGTGGAAGCCGAGCAGAAGGAAATCCTCAAGATTGTGCGTCGCCTTGCTGACGAAGGGCAGGTATCGCTAGGCGGTGCCGGAGAGGAAGCATATGTCTGACGTGCTTACACCCAAAGAGAAGTTGACTGCCTACGAACGCTGGGAGCTCCCTTCGTTCGATGAGGGCGGCGCTATCCGCGTCACGGGAAACCCGAATGGCATGAAGTTGCCGACCGCATCCGAACTGGAAAATATCGAACAACAGGCGCGCGAAGAAGGCTTCCAGACAGGCTACAACGACGGCTATAAAAACGGGATGAATCAGGCTCTCGCTGAAAACCAGCGCTTTACCGCGCTTTTGTCGGCGCTGGAACTGGATGTGGACCGCCAGGTTTCGCAAGGCCTGCTCGATCTGGCCTTGGAGTTGGCCCAGCAGATGCTGCGCCAGACCTTGCAGGTCAATCCGGAAGTTGTGATCGAGATCATCCAGGAAGCCATCCGCACCCTGCCCCATTTCAATCCCGGCGCGCATATCGTGCTGCACCCGGATGATGCGGAAATCGTGCGCACCCGCATGGGCGAACAATTGGCGCACGCCGGATGGAAAATTTTCGAAGACCCGCAGATTACGCGTGGCGGAGCACGCATCGAGACGGCGCACAGCCAGATCGACGCCACGGTGGAAACCCGCTGGCAGCGGCTTACCGGCAGCATAGGACAGGATTCGTCCTGGTTGAAACATGAGTAACGCACATCACCTGCGCTGGCAAAACTTCCTGCAAGCCAACCGCGCCACGGTTCGGCAGAACCCGCCATTGCAAGTGAGCGGCCGCCTGACCAAGGTGACCGGATTGGTGATGGAAGCGGTTGGGCTGCGCATGGCGGTGGGCGGCACCTGCCTGATCCAGTTGCCGGACGGCGCTGTTGAGGCAGAGGTAGTCGGCTTCTCCGGCGAAAAGCTGTTCCTGATGCCGGAAAACGATGTGCATGGCCTGGTTCCCGGCGCACGTGTCATCCCGTTTGAAGCGCCCGCAGCACAGCTTGCCATCGACCAGGCAGCCCCACAGCCGGCAGGCAGCCTGGCGCGCCACCTGCCGGTAGGGGACATGCTGCTGGGTCGCGTGCTGGATGGCGCCGGCCGGCCGCTGGACCAGTTTGGCCCGCTGGTTGGCTGCCCCAGTGCAACCTTGCAAAGCCGCCCGATCAACCCGCTGGAGCGCGCCCCGATCCGCGAAGTACTGGATGTCGGCGTTCGCGCGATTAACGCGCTGCTGACAGTTGGCCGCGGCCAGCGCATGGGCTTGTTCGCCGGTTCCGGCGTCGGCAAAAGCGTATTGCTGGGCATGATGGCGCGCTACACGACTGCGGATGTAATCGTGGTGGGACTGATCGGCGAACGCGGCCGCGAAGTGAAGGAATTCATCACCGACATCCTCGGCGAAGAGGGGCTGCGCCGCGCGGTGGTGGTTGCCGCACCGGCCGACACCAGCCCGCTGCTGCGCATGCAAGGGGCGGCGTATGCAACCACGATTGCCGAATATTTCCGCGACCAGGGCAAGAATGTGCTGCTGATCATGGACTCGCTCACCCGCTATGCGATGGCGCAGCGCGAGATCGCGTTGGCCATCGGCGAGCCGCCTGCAACCAAGGGGTATCCGCCCTCGGTGTTCGCCAAGCTGCCGCAACTGGTCGAACGTGCCGGTAACGGCATGGAGGGCGGCGGTTCGATCACCGCGTTCTACACCGTGCTGACCGAGGGTGACGACCAGCAGGACCCGATTGCCGACAGTGCACGTGCGATCCTCGACGGACACATCGTATTGTCCCGCCGTCTCGTCGAACAAGGTCACTACCCTGCCATCGACATCGAGGCTTCGATCAGCCGCGCCATGAGCAACCTGGTCAGCCCGCCGCATTTCGCCCTGGTTCACCGCTTCAAGCAACTGTATGCACACTACCAGCGCAACCGCGACCTGATCAGCGTCGGGGCCTATGTACCCGGCAGCGACCCGCTGCTGGATGAAGCCATCATCATTCATCCGCGCCAGGAACAGTTCCTCAAGCAGGGCATGTTCGAGGCCGACCATTACCAGGATAGCCTCAACGCATTCGTTGGGCTGTTTGAGCGGGAGCAGTGACCATGGCCAAGCCTTTTCCATTGCAAACCCTGGTACTCCTCGCCAAGCAGAAAAACGAGGCCGCCGTGAAAAATCTCGGGCGGCTGAACCAGCAGCACCATAGCGCGGAAGCAAAGCTGCAAATGCTGCAGCAGTTCCGCAAGGACTACCAGGATAAGTTCCAGGAAGCGGTCAGCGCGGGCATGTCGCCGGTCGACCTGCGCAATTTCCAGGAATTCATCTACCGCCTCGACCAGGCGATTGAACAGCAACAGGGTGTCCTCACCCACACCAGCTCTTCGCTGGCATCCGGCCGCGAACTGTATCGCGATACCCAGCGCAGCGTGCAGTCATTTGAAACGCTTGCGCAGCGGCACTGGGATGCGGAATCGAAACGGGAAGCCAAGGCCGAACAAAAAGCCCAGGACGAATATGCCAGCCGTTTTGCCGCACGCAAAAGCATTGAACGATTGAACGACGAACAAGAACCCACCCCCTCAGGAGCACATCATGAGTAATTTGCCCATCGTACCTTCAGCCCCGCAAAATGCCGCGAAAGCCGCCAGCCAGTCATCTGCAACTGCGGCAGCTGACGACGCAGCCCCACAAGGGCAGCCGTTTGGCGATGTGCTGGCACGCCAGGTTTCCGACGCCGGCGAAGAGGCTGCCCCCGTCGCAAAGAAGGCCGGCCCCAAATCTGCTGAGGAAATATTTGCCGACATCAAGGCCGCCGAAACAACACCTGCGGCAGCGCCAGACCCGGCTGCCGGGTTGCCGAACGACATGCTGGCCGCCCTGATGCCGCAAGCTGCAAATACTGCAACGCAGCCCAAAGCCGACGTTAAGCCCGATGAACTCACAGCATCGTCATCGGCCGCCGCTTCATTGCCGGGGCTGGCTGCACTGACATCCGGCAAGACAGGCCCCAGCCAAGCCAAGGCCGCAGAGGGGACATCGGCAGTGAGCACCGAAACGTCTGATGCCGCTTCCGGTTTGGCGGCAGCAAAAGACAATATCAAGGCCACACCTGCCAATTTGAAGGAGTCGTTGGTCGAAGGTAAAAAGGATGCCGCATTTACCAGCATCCTTGCTGCTGCCGGCGCCGACAAGCTTGCCAAGCACGACAGTAAGGACCAGGCATTACCCCTGGCTCCGGCAACACAGCAGCCTAACGCCGCCAACCTCGCGTCCCTGCAAAATACCGCCAACTCACTGGCTCCCGCGGTGGTCATGCCGACTGTCGTTACGATTGACACGCCGGTCAACCATGACAAATGGGGCGACGAATTCAACCAGAAAATTACCTGGCTTGCCTCCAGCAAGGAACAAAGCGCGGAGCTGCACCTCAACCCACCCCAGCTTGGCCCGATGGATGTGGTGTTGAAGGTCAGCGGTGACCAGGCCACCGCGCTGTTCACTTCCCCGCATGCTGCCGTGCGCGACGCAATTGAACAGGCCTTGCCAAAGTTGCGCGAAATGATGGCTGATAGCGGGATCATGCTGGGGAACGCCACTGTCAGCGACAATTCGCGCAATTCCCAGCAAGGCGAATCTGGAAACAAATCCGGTAACTCGCGTTCGGGCATCACCGGGGTCTCTGATACCGGCGCTGCTTCCGCGCACATTGCCCGCGTCTCCCAAATCAGCCGACATAACGGTATAGTTGATACCTTCGCCTGATAAAGCTGAAATAAGGATTATTTTCCGGCTTATTCCAGCCATGGTACACGGGCGAATGTCTGCATAATTACCGTACTAGAAAAGGAAATCAGCATGGCCAAACCAGCAAAACCTGCGGCGAAGAAAGAAGAACCCGCCGCAGCTCCACCCAAAAACAAGAAGAAACTGATCATGATCGGCGCACTTGCAGTGCTGCTGGCGGGTGGCGGTGGGGGTTGGTATTTCATGAAGGCAAAGAATGCCTCCCATGAAGAAGCTCCCAAGCCGGAGGTCCATGCCGACCCGATTTTCATTGCGCTGGATACGTTCACGGTCAATTTGCAGCATGAAGAAGCCGACCAGTATTTGCAAGTCAACTTCTCCCTGAAAGTGCTCGATCCGGAGCTGGTCGAAAAGATCAAGGCGGTGATGCCGGAAATTCGCAGCAAACTGAATTTGCTGTTATCCAGCAAGCGCCCATCCGAAATTGCAACTGTTGATGGCAAGAAGAAACTTGCCGATGAAATTGCCGTGGAAACCAACAAGGTGCTTGGCTTCCGTAATGCGCCCGCTGCTGCAGTTGTAGCTCCCGCAGCCCCTGCGCCAGCCTCCAGCCCGGAAACCGTTGCTGGAGAAGGCGCACCGGAAGGTGGCGCTGCGCCAGAGGCAGCCTCCGCTCCTGAAACGGCAACTGAGCATGCTGCCGAAGAAACACCAAAGCCCGCTGCGCCGACCAAGAAGGGCGTAGTGGACGTTTTATTTACTTCGTTCATTATCCAGTGATGATGCCATGAGCCAGGAATTCCTTTCCCAAGAAGAAGTGGACTCGCTGTTACGCGGGGTCACGGGAGAAACGGAGGAGGAAGAACAGGACGCTGGTCCTGCCGATGGTGTACGCACGTACAACATGGCTACGCAGGAGCGTATCGTGCGTGGGCGCATGCCCACCATGGAGCTCATCAATGAACGTTTCGCGCGCTTGTTGCGCATCGGGCTGTACAACTTCATCCATCGCAGTGCGGAAATTTCGGTCGGGCCGGTCAAGGTCCTGAAGTTCTCTGAATTCATCCGCAACCTGCCAGTGCCGGCCAACCTGAACCTGGTGCAGATCAAGCCGTTGCGCGGCAATTCGCTTTTTATTTTCGACCCCAACCTGGTTTTCCTAGTGGTCGACAGCCTGTTCGGCGGGGATGGCCGCTTCCATACCCGCGTTGAAGGGCGCGAATTTACCCAGACTGAGCATCGCATTATCCAGCAGATGCTGGCTGTGCTGTTTGAGGCGTACGGCAAGGCATGGGAGCCGGTCTACAAGATCGACTTCGAGTTTGCCCGCTCTGAAGTCAACCCGCAGTTTGCCAATATCGCCACGCCGAATGAGGTAGTCGTCGTTACCACTTTTGAAGTCGAATTCAACGGGGTAGGCGGCTCGATCCACATCTGCAAACCCTACTCGATGATCGAGCCCATTCGTGAGCTGCTGTACAGCACGATGCAGGGCGATCATGTGGTTGCCGACAAACGCTGGCTGCATATGCTTTCGAGGCAGATCCAGTCCGCCGAGGTTGAGGTCACCGCGACATTGGGACATGCAAAAACAACCGTTGAGCAAGTTTTGAAAATGAAGACGGGTGACTTTATCCCGCTCACGATTCCCAGCAATGTTGTGGCTGATGTCAGCGGAGTTCCGGTGATGGAATGCAAGTATGGTGTATTCAATAATCAATACGCGCTGAAGGTTGTAAAAATGCTCGCGACCGATAGCAGCGAGCTAAATAATGGAGGAAAAAATGGCTGACGATACCAGTGAAATCACTGCTGACGATTGGGGTGCCGCGATGGCCGAACAGGCCGCTGCCCCGAGCGCCACCGACGACTGGGGTGCGGCAATGGCTGAACAGGCTAACGCCCAGACAGCCCAACCCCATGTTTTCGAACAGTTCGGCGCCGGCGGCGCGACCGCCCACAATGACCTGGACATGATTCTCGATATTCCGGTCCAGCTGACCGTTGAATTGGGCCGCACGAAAATGCCGATCAAGAACCTGCTTCAGCTTGCACAGGGCTCGGTGGTTGAGCTGGCCGGCATGGCGGGTGAGCCTCTGGACGTGTTGATCAACGGTTTCCTGATCGCACAGGGCGAAGTCGTCGTTGTAAATGACAAGCTAGGAATTCGCTTGACTGATATTATTACGCCGTCCGAACGTTTACGTCGTATTAATCGCTAATCTATGCTCAAGCAATTTGCCTTTATTCTGGCAGCAGCATGTTGCTCGCTGTCAGCATACGCTGAATCGCTTCGCCCAGTTTATACCCCCCCGCCGGCTTCGCCTGTCTCTGCCGGCGGGATGTTCCAGGTCATTCTCAGTCTTGTGCTCGTCCTCGGCATGATTGTCCTGGTTGCCTGGATACTCAAACGCATCAACCTGCCGCAAAATTCGCCTAACAGCGCCCTCAAGGTGCTCAGCGGCGTTGCGGTCGGTCAGCGCGAACGCATCGTGCTGGTCGAAGTCAACGACACCTGGCTGGTGGTCGGCGTTGCACCTGGTCAGGTGACTGGCCTGCATACGATGCCGAAGAACTCGCTTCCTCCTGTCCCGGACCAGGCTGCGCCCGACACCGACAATAAATTCAAGAACTGGCTCAAGGTGGTTATGGAGAAACGCAATGCGGGTTAGGCTGCTGGTTTTGCTGCTCCTGCTTGGCCTGATGCCTTATGCGCACGCCGCCGATGCAGGTCTCCCGGCTTTCACCAGCACGCCCAGCGGCGGCGGCGGTCAAACCTATTCGCTGAGCCTGCAGACGCTGCTCCTGCTGACTTCGCTCAGTTTTCTCCCAGCCGTTGTGCTGATGATGTCTGCGTTTACGCGCATCATCATTGTCTTGTCCTTGCTGCGTTCCGCCATTGGCACCCCCTCCTCTCCGCCTAATCAAGTCCTGATTGGCTTGGCGTTGTTCCTGACTTTCTTCGTGATGTCCCCGGTTCTGGACAAAATCTATGCTGATGCATACCTGCCGTTCAATGACAACAAGATTTCTCTCCAGACTGCATTGGATCGTGCCAGCGCCCCATTGAAAACATTCATGCTCAAGCAGACACGCGAGACCGACTTAGCCCTGTTTGTGCGCATTTCAAATAGTGAGCCTTTGCAGAGTGTTGACGATGTGCCCATGAAGATTCTTGTTCCAGCTTATGTCACCAGCGAGTTGAAAACCGCCTTTCAGATTGGCTTTGTCGTTTTTATTCCCTTCCTGATTATCGACATGGTTGTTGCGAGCGTGCTGATGTCGATGGGTATGATGATGGTCTCGCCTTCCATCATCTCGCTCCCATTCAAGATCATGCTGTTCGTGCTCGCCGATGGCTGGAACCTGTTGATTGGCTCTCTGGTACAAAGCTTTTATACCTGAGGACGACCATGACTCCTGAAACAGTGATGACCATTGGACGCCAGGCGCTTGAGCTTACCTTGATGGTGGCCGCTCCGCTATTGCTTACGGCTCTAGTGATCGGTCTTCTGGTCAGCATTTTCCAAGCTGCAACCCAAATCAATGAAATGACGTTGTCTTTCATTCCCAAGCTGCTGGGCATGTTCGTCGTTTTAATCATTGCCGGCCCCTGGATGATCGGCCTGCTCGTTGACTACATGCAACGCTTGTTCAACAGCATTCCCTGGATGGTTGGTTGATCCATGATCAGCGTCACCAGTGCGCAGCTTACCGCCTGGATTGCCGCCTTCGTGTTCCCTCTGGCGCGCATTCTCGCATTGATTGCCAGCGCTCCGGTGCTTGGCAACAAGCAAATTCCGATCCGCGTCAAGGTTGCGCTGGCCATGCTGATTACGTTTGTAGTTGCACCCGTGATTCAGGTGCCCAGCAACGTCGATCCCGCCAGCGCACTCGGATTGTTTATCCTGATCCAGCAAATCCTGGTCGGTTTGGCCATGGGCTTCACAATGCGGCTGATATTCACCGCGGTAGAAATGGCCGGCGATCTTGCCGGCATGCAGATGGGACTTGGTTTTGCCAGTTTTTACGACCCGGTTAATGCATCTTACACGCCCGTGCTTGCGCAGTTCCTTGGCATTCTAACGACGCTTGCATTTCTGGCACTGAATGGGCATTTGCTCATGCTGGCAACGCTGGCCGACAGTTTCCAGAGCTTTCCGATCAGCAGTGCATTGCCCGCTTCAGCCGCATTTCGCATGCTGGCCGAATGGGGCAGCATCATTTTCAGCCATGCGTTGCAGCTATCCATGCCGTTGATTGCCGCCTTGATGATCACCAACCTTGCTTTGGGTGTGCTGACACGCAGTGCACCACAACTCAATATTTTTGCTGTCGGCTTCCCGATCACCTTAACCGTTGGCTTTGCGACACTGGCACTTTCGCTGGCCTATCTGGCTCCGCTGCTCGAACATGCCGTGAATGAAGCGCTCGACATGATGCAGCGGCTCGCCAGCCAGCTAGGGAGGCATTGAAGCTACATCTCCTTCAAGCGCCGCAGTTGCGCATCTTCGACCTTGATGTGATTGACCAGCCAATTGCGCATGTATTCCAGCACATCGAATTGCGCCACCAGTGGATTGGCATGCAGCTCTTCATAGAATTCCCGGATTTTTTCTTCAAACGCCTGATGATGCTGCTTCTGGCGCTGCAGCCCCGAATATTCGCAGTGCTCCATCATCTGCTCTTCGCTGCGAAAATGCACTTTGGCATACGCATCCAACGCCTTGACTACCCGCGCCACCTGGCGAGCCCCCCGTTTGTCGGTTACCACCTCATGCAGGTCATTTATCAGATCGATCAGGTAGCGATGATGCTCATCAATTACGTCAATGCCAACACTGAGCGATTCTTCCCACGGCATCCAGGCATGCTTTCTTGGCGCTATCGGCGGTAATGTCAGGGTATGCTTGGGATCAATAATCTCATCGCGGTATAGCTCGCGAATACGCAGGATTTCCGGCATGGCAACCCTGAACGCAGCGACGATTTCCGGATCGAAATGTTTGCCTGCTTCCGACACTACCCACTCGTAAGCATTTTCTACGCTCCAGGCTTTTTTGTAGGGCCGATTGGAGGTCAGTGCGTCAAACACGTCGGCCACTGCACAAATCCGTGCCAGTAGCGGAATTTCGTCGCCTTGCAAGCCCAATGGGTAACCGCTGCCGTCCCATTTTTCATGATGCGAACCGGCAATTTCCCGTGCTGCCGCAATCAGTGCATCGTTGCCGGTCAAAATCGTCACACCAATCTGGGTATGGGTTTTCATTACCGCAAATTCTTCGCCGGTCAGCTTTCCTGGCTTCAGCAACACAGCGTCGGCGATCCCTATTTTTCCCACATCGTGCATCGGGGCCGTGATGTACAGTAATTCGCGTTGCTCACTCGACAACCCCAATGCCTTTGCTATCGCTTGCGCATAATTCGTCATGCGCATAATGTGCCAGCCGGTTTCGTTATCACGGTATTCCGACGCGAGCCCCAAGCTGCGGATTGCATCCGCTCGTGCTTCCTCCAGCTCCAACTCTCGTATTCGCAATGTTTCGCTGGTCAATGTTCGGTTAACCAGCCCGGACAATGCACGTGCCAAGTTATTCATGAACTCCATCTGTGCCGGCTGCGGTTGAAACTCTTCGGCCAGATATATAACGGTGTAGCCAACACCCTGCTCCTCAATGATCAGAGGGAGCAGCAAGCAACGTTGACCCGGGTTTTTATCCGGGGTTTCGTGTGTTAGTTGCTCTACGCGGCTCGTATGCAAGACTTTGCTATCGCTAAATATGCCTTCCGTCCAAGTCAGCCCGCCATCCCAGGCAGCACTCATCCCGGTTTGCGCAACCTGGAAATAATGGCCGCGCGGATTCAGCAGCACCATGGCGGCTTTCTTCTGAATGAAAAAATCATCATCCGCCGCAAGAATTTCCGTCAGGCGCTCAAGCAGTTTATCCAGATCCGGTGTCAGGCTACTGGTAATTGTCAGCTCAAAAACCATCTGACTAATTGCCTGAGCTGCGGATTTATTTACATTGTTTTGATTTCTCATTGAATTCTGGCTTCCCATAGAAAACCATTCTGACATTATGATTATGCCTGATTTTTTTCATTCATTCTGCTTGTCATGCTTCCTTTTGCTAGCACTCAGGATTATCGAGTGCTAGAATTTAGAAAAGGAGGTATGCACCATGAACTATTCAGCAGCATTACCGATTCCCTCTGCAGTTGGCAGCATTGATAGCTACATCGCGCGCGTGCGCAGCATGCCTATGCTCAGCCATGAGGAAGAGTTGGATTTGGCGCATCGCTTTCAGCGCGATAACGATCTGGAAGCTGCACGCATGCTGGTTCTTTCCCACCTGCGTGTTGTGGTCAGCGTCGCGCGCGGCTACAGCGGTTATGGCTTATCGCAATCGGATTTGATCCAGGAGGGCAATGTCGGGTTGATGAAGGCCGTCAAGCGCTATGATCCTGATCGAGGGGTGCGTTTGGTTTCATTTGCCGTGCACTGGATACGCGCCGAGATTCATGAGTTCATCCTGCGCAATTGGCGGACGGTCAAAATTGCAACCACCAAGGCTCAGCGCAAATTGTTTTTCAACTTGCGCAGCATGAAGCAGGGGTTGGACAGTTTGCGTCCCCAGGAGGTGTCCCGCATCGCACAAGAGCTCAATGTTAGCGAGCAGGATGTCATTGAAATGGAGACTCGTTTCGGCAATCACGAGATGTCTCTCGAAGCAGACTCTGCTGATGAGCAAATCAGTGCACCGATTGCTTATCTTGCTGCCAACCCTGAATACGAGCCTGACCAGATTCTTGAGCGGGCTGAATATGAGCGACTGGAAAGCCAGGGTTTGAAAGTCGCGTTGGCCAGCTTGGATGACCGTAGCCGTCGCATCATCGAAGCTCGCTGGCTGGTTGATAGTGACAAGACGGCTACCTTGCATGATCTTGCCGCAGAGTTAGGGATTTCTGCCGAGCGTGTGCGCCAGATCGAGCAAAAAGCCTTAGGAAAAATGCACGCTGCAATGCAACAGATGCAGTAAAAAACAAAGGCCGCATTACTGCGGCCTTTGTTTTAATCTTGTCTTACTTTACAACACGCAACTTTGGCTTTCCTTGCGGTGCCGGACCCGATGGTGGGTCGCGATCGCTCTCGTCTTCAGGCGGAACTGCCAGAATAGGCTGCGAGTCTGCCCCCTGAAATACCATTCCTTGGCCGTTTTCTTTGGCAAAAATTCCGATGACAGCAGCAACTGGCACAATGAGCTGGTGCGACACCCCGCCAAAACGGCCACTGCAACTGATATCCTCATTGCCCATGTGCAAATTTCTGACTGCATCAACGCCAATATTCAGCACAATCTTGCCGTCCTTCACATACGCGGCAGGCACTTGGGTATATTCATCCACCTGAACTGCCAAATACGGAGTAAAACCGCTATCAGCGCACCAGTCGTAAATTGCCCGAATCAGGTAAGGTTTGGTGGACAGCTCGCTCACTTGCGCATCGCTTTTTCCGATGGCGTCATGGCTTCACTGTAAGCAGGGCGCGAAAAGAGCCGCTCCGCATACTTCATCAGCGGCGCAGCTTCCTTGTCCAGCTGGATACCGTAATGGTCGAGGCGCCACAGCAACGGGGCAATAGCAACATCGAGCATGGAAAACTCATCGCCGAGCATGAATTTCTGTTTCGCAAATACTGGTGAAATTTGGGTCAGGTTATCGCGCACGGCAATCCTGGCCTTTTCCACCGCTTTGGCTACGCCACTTTCAAGCGCATCAATATGGCAAAACAACTCCTGCTCGAAACGATGCAGGAACAGGCGCGCCCGCGCCCGCATTACCGGGTCAGCCGGCATCAGTTGCGGGTGGGGAAAGCGCTCGTCGATATACTCATTGATGATGTTAGCTTCATACAGGATCAAATCCCGCTCCACCAGCACCGGCACCTTGTTGTAAGGATTCATTACTGCCAGATCTTCGGGTTTATTGAATACATCCACATCAATAACCTGAAAATCCATGCCCTTTTCAAACAATACAATCCGGCAACGGTGGCTGTAGGGACATACGGTCCCTGAATATAACGTCATCATAAAGCTGCATTAACTCCTAATCAGGTGGTTACGGCGCATTGCAGCCGCAACCAGCTTGAATCCAATAAATGCAACCACTGCGGTAACCCCGATTCCCCAAACTACCGGAATCGTGCCGGTACCATTGATACCAGCAACCCAGGTATAGCGCTCGAAGAGCGTACCGACAATAATTGCGCCTGCTACGCCCATTATTATACTTGTATTGTGGCGCGAAACAGGAAATACCAGAACTGCGAACGGAATCACGAACTTAAGGAAGATCATTGACCACCACAAAACGCTGTAATCGCCGTTCTGCATTGCCTGCACCCGATCAAGCTCATCGCCGATATTGCCATACCAGATCGTCAGGTATTGGGCAAAGAAGGTGTACATCCACAGCAACGTGAAGGCCAGCATCATCTGCGCCATGTAGTTGTAAACATACTCTTTAACTTGCCGTACCAGCTTGCTACGGGTATTCAGCACATAGATCCAGATCACCAGAAATGCCAAGAACATATTGAAGTTGCTGACAATGTTCTGCATGCCGTAAATGGCGCTGTGCCAGGACGGCTTCAGCGTCATTTCAAAATCCCATGCCACCATGGTGCCGTACAGCACGTAGAAAAATGGAATCCAGGTTGCGATGTGGTGAAAACGTGCGGCATCCTCAGGGCTGCGCTCACTGACTTCCTGGCGCTTGATAAACACCCATGACAGGTAAATCACCGTCAACATACCGATGATTTCGCGCGTTGCCAACAGCGGCAGGGTATACCAACCCGGCATGTGTACATCTTCGTCATGCGTAACATGCCCGATCCACGGGAAGGTATGCTCGCCCCCTACCAGCAACACGATCAGCAACACAAATGCCAGTGGGAACAGGGCAAACAGCGAAACCGCCAACTGCCGCACCTCGAAACGCCACTTGGCGCCTACCAGGTAGAGCACGGAAGACAGCGCCACGCCCGCAAACGACAGACACAGCACCACCAGGAAATTTACGGACAAAACCGCCCAGTTGCTATAAGAAATCATTCGTACTCTCCCTTATTTCTTTGCTTCGGCAGGTGCTGCCTGCGGCTTCTCAATGACATTGCGAATGTAATTCACAACGTGCCAGCGCTCGGTCGGGTTCAGGTCATTGCCGTAAATCGGCATGACTGCGCCGCCGAATGTGATGTAGCCCCAGATAAAACCGTCGGTGCGCTGCTTGGTCTGGTCTGCCGACAAGTCGTACGGTTGCAAAATCAGCTTGTGACCTACGTAACCATCTCCTTTGCCGGCCTTACCATGACAAGGCACGCAATAAATCGCAAACAGTTCTCCACCCTTCTTGATGGACTCTTCAGTTGCCGGTACCGGGTTCTTCAGTTTTTCGGCCGCAGCAGCATCCGGAACCAAGGTCATCGTGCCTGGAACCGGAATAGAGCGTTTCGGAAACGGCACCATCCCGGGATTTGCAGGATCAACGCTTTCCTGGGGTTTGATGCTGACCTGGTTTGCCATGTCCTGCGACCAGGGCCACGCCTGGGCCAGGGCTGGCGCCAACAACAATGCAAGTGCTAACGATATTTTTCTCATTTGCCTGCCTCTTCCTGAATTTCGAGTGCTTGGTGTTTGGTGAAAATGGCCTTGATGGTGCCAACCGCCGACTGATCCACTTTTACCAGCAGACCAATCTGGTCTTCCGAAACTTTCGCGCTATACAAAGAAGAGCGCTTGGCAGGAAGGCCTGCGCACACCAGGAAACCCAGCACAGTGATATACACGCCCCCCAGAATGAACATCTCATAGGTCAGCACGAAATCCGGCGGCAGCGGGATGATCGGCTTGCCACCTTTTACCTGCGAGAAGAAGTTGCCTTGCGCGCCAGCAATTAGTGAAAAACCCAGGATACCCCCTGTCAGTGCGCCAAACAGCGTAAACCACTGCACGTTCGCGGAGCGCTGCCCCAACACCCCTTCGACCTCGGGGTGCTCAATGGGCGACTTCATAGTCAGGTCATCAAAATTAAAGCCCTTGATCGTTGACGAGCGCAACTCGGCAATTGCCTGCTCCGCTTCATCAAAGTTGTTGAACAGGGCCAGGATGTGATGTTGGCTCATTAGTGCGCTCCCTTCTCTGCAAGCTCATTATTCTTCAACGCCAGGCTGCGGTGGTACACCATCTCCTTCACTTCATACATCGAGACGGATGGGAACACCTTACAGAACACCATGAACAGCAGGGTAAACCAGCCGAAGCTGCCGAATACCATGCCCCACTGCACCAGGGACGGCCACTGGAAGTGGTCCCATGTCCAGGGATAGTAACCGTGCGAGAATGTCGGTGAAACGATCATCCAGCGCTCCAGCCACATGCCCAGGTTCAGCAACAGCGATACGGCAAACATCATCGGGATGTTGGTCTGGAAACGTTTGACCATCATCAGCAATGGCACAACCGAGCCGCAGAAGTTCATCATCCACCAGAACGGCGCGTACGGGCCGGTCGCCTTCTGGATCAGCACCGCCTTGGCAGCCTCATCATGGCTGTACCAGACCGATGCGTACTCAATCAGGTTCAGGTAAGTCCATACCATCGCAATTGCGAAAGTCAGACGCACAACCTTGCGCAGGATCGGCATGGTCATGTATTCCTCAAACTTGAATACGTAACGCAGGATGATGAACAGCGTAATGATCGCAGCACAACCGGAATACAGCGCACCGGCCACGAAGTATGGCGGGAACGAAGTCACGTGCCAGCCCGGCTGTTGCGACATCGCAAAGTCGGAAGCCACGATTGAGTGCACCGACACCGCCAGCGGAATCAGGAAACATGCCACGGTCAGATATGTAACGCGGAAGTTGCGCCATTGCCGGTCGGTACCTTCCCAGCCCAGTGCCAGCAAGGTGTACAGCTTCTTGCGCCAGCCGGAGTGGATGTTATCGCGGGCAATCGCCAAGTCCGGGATCATACCGACATACAGGAAGATCACCGACGAGCTCAGATAGGTGAAGATCGCCATTGCATCCCACAGCAGCGGGGATTGGAAGTTAGGCCAGGTCCAACGCTCATTCGGGTAAGGTACTGCGTAGTAGAACTGCCACAGACGGCCCAAGTGCACCATCACGAACAAACCGGCAGTCATCAGCGAAAACGTCGTCATCGCTTCGGCAAAGCGATAGATCGGTTTACGCCAGTCGGCATGCATCAGGTGCAGAATCGCAGACAACAACGTACCGGAGTGGCTCATACCAATCCAGAAAATGAAGGTGGCGATATACAGCCCCCATACGTGCGGGTTATTCAGGTTCGCCACGCCCATACCAATGTTGTACTGGTAAATCTCGCAGCCCAGACCAACCCCGAACATTGCCAGGGCAACGAGCAGGATGACCCAGTACAGCGGCCGTGGAGTCTCCAGACTCTTGAGCACGTCACCGTTGATCTTTGCCCAGGCTATGTCCTCGCGGATATCTTTTTCCATAATTCTCTTATCCTTTTATTTGTGCCTTAGATGGCGCTTTCACGCACACGCTCCAGATACATCACCGAGGGATATGCACGCAGTTCTTCAAAAATGCGATAGCCGCGTAGCTTGGAACCGCCCTCTTGCTCGTCCTTGGCCTGGCCTTCCCGTGCCAGCTCGACTTGCTGGTGTGCCCACTGTTTTGCAACCTTGGACTCCGGCTCAACCAGGTTGCCGAACGAAATCGCGTTCGTCGGACAAGCCTGCTGACACGCGGTCTGCACTTCGCCATCCTTCACCAGACGGCCTTCGGTGCGCGCGTTGTTCTTGGCGCGCTCCAGGCGCTGAACGCAGAATGTGCACTTCTCCATCACACCCTTGCCGCGCACGGTCACGTCCGGATTCAACTGCTCCGTCATTTCCGCCGGCCAGACATTGTCGGTGGTCGGATAGTCATACCAGTTGAAGTAGCGCACCTTGAACGGGCAGTTGGCCGAGCAGTAACGCGAGCCGATGCAGCGGTTGTAGACTTGCGAGTTCAGGCCATCAGCCGTATGGTTGGTTGCACCGGCCGGGCAAACCGTTTCGCACGGTGCCGCTTCGCAGTGCTGACACATCATCGGCAGGAACTGCGCACCCTGATCCGGGAAATCACGCTTGTCCTCGTCCCAGTAGCGCTCAATACGCATCCAGTGCATCTGCTGGCCTGCATTGAATTTGTCTTTACCTACTACCGGGAGGTTGTTTTCCGCATAGCAAGCCACCGTACAGGCATTGCAGCCAGTGCACGCATCCAGGTCGATACTCATGGCCCACTTGTATTCCGCGTGTGGCGCATCGTCCACCGGGTGCATGTGGCGGAAATTCTTCCAGTTTTCTAGCATGTTGGAAACGGACACTTTTTACACCTCCCCTGTAAGTTCTACTTTGTCAGTCGATGTGCGCACGGCGATCTTCTTGCCCGCCTGGCTACCGCCTGCAAATCCTTCATCCTTCACCACGATGACACGCTTGCCGGTCTTGCTGACCTTGACCTGCGTCTCATTGAGCGCCAGCTCGCCGGTATCCTTGTCCACCACCTGATCCAGCAGCGCAAAGGTGTTTACCCCGACGCCATTGGCCCAACGCCCCATGGAAGTGTGACCATTGCCCAGCGGCATCGAAATCGCGTCAGGATGGATACCCGGGAAAATGTAGGCCTGAGCCTGCACGGTACCGCTACGCGAGCTCACCTCTACAATGTCGCCCTCCACCACGCCCAGCTTGGCCGCAGTGCTCGGGTGCATCTCGACCCAGGTATCCCACACGATGGTCGTCAGTGGATCGGGAGATTCCTGCAACCAGGGCTGGTTCGCGTGACGACCGTCACGCAAATTCGGGGTCACATAGGGAATCAGACGCAGCGGATAGGCGCTGTCAGCCTCGGCCGGAGCTGGCAGCGACAGCCCGGATGCCGCAGGCGTTGCCGCTAGCTTGCCCATTGCCGTTCCCATCGGTGCAATGCCCTTGCTCAGCGTTTCCATCCAGAACGTATCGTCATCCGTACCCGCACCGCCCAATGCCGCCTTGTTCTTCAGGATTGCATTACGCAGGTAGGCGTAGAAATCATCGAAATCCTTGTAGTCATTCGGACGGCTCTGTTTCAACAGGGCCAGCATGATGTCACCCACACCGCGGGTTTCAGTGTGCAGGCGCTCCATTAACGGTTGACGGATATTCAATTGGGCAGTTTCCGGCATGTACTCCGGCACCACGGTACCCCACTCCTCCATCGCGGAATCCAGTGGCAGCACCAGGTCGGCCTCCTGCGCAGTCTCGTCCATGAAGTGGGCGAATGCCACCTTGAACGGCACCTTGCCCAGATTTTCCTTGAACTTCAAGGCCGCAGGCGCGCTATATACCGGGTTGGCCGCATAGGTGAACAGCACTTTCACCGCCCCGCCGGCCATGCTGCCGCTCAACGCTTCCAGCGCGGAGCGCTTTCCGGTCTCAACAGCAACCTGCGGGAACGGCACTGTCGCCGGCGCATCAATCGTCTTGCCGATGTTGCCCAGTACGCGGTTCAGCAATGCAATCGCTGCTGCATTCTGGGAACCGTGCGCATAACCTTCGGCCGCGCTGCCTGCAATCACCAGGCTTGGCGTACGCTCCTTCAACAATGTCGCCAGCTTTTTGATCTGCTCAGCCGACACGCCAGTATCCTTGCTCACGCGCTCAGCATCGTATGCCTTGCTGAGTGCTGCCACGTCGGCCGGCAAAGACATTCCGGCTTCGCCCAGCGCGTGGATGACGCCCAGCGCCACGATCCCTTCAGTACCCGGACGCACCGCCAACCAGCGATCCGCGTTCGCACCGGTCAAGGTCATCTTGGATTCGATTTGCACTAGCACGCCGCGCTGGCCGTTGCTTCCCTTGCGGAACTGCGCATACTGCTGCGAGAAATGCACCGGGGAAACCCAGGCGCCCAGGAAGTCTGCTCCGAATGACACCACCACCCTGGCCTTGTCGATGTGCAGACGCGGCATTTCTACGCCGTAAGCCTTCTTGTTGGCAGCGCGCACTACGGATGGCGCGACCGCTTCATACACATAGTGGCTCTTGCTGCCGAGCGCATCCATATAATTCGTGAACAGCACCTTGGCATGACCACTCAGCCCGCCGGTCAGGAATGCCACTTCATTACCCTTGGCACCGCCGACTTTCTCATTGATCAGCGCAAATGCCTTGTCCCAGGCAAGCTCTTCAGTCTTGCCGCCGGTGCGCAACAGAGGCTGACGCACGCGATCCGGGTTGTAATGCGCCTGCACGCCTGCCTGACCCAGACCGCAAGTCTTGCCACGATTGATCGGGGAGGCCGGATTGCCTTCCAGCTTCAGGACGCGACCTTCACGCACGCGACCCGCGATGTTGCAGCCGGCATCGCACTGCGCACAAGTGGAATTAAAATATACGGAGATACCGGGAATCGCATACTCCGGAAGATCCAGACTCGCATACGAAGTCACAATCTCCTTGCCATCCTGAACCGAAGTATTGCCGCAACCGGCCAGCGCAACAGCCGCACCGCCCCAGCCCATCACTTTTAGAAAATCTCGTCGATTTATACCGTTTTCAATCATCACTGAACCCTCTTGAAATCCTGTTATGTGAACTCGCACTATTCACGGGCTGATTATTTATGGCACTGCCAGCAATCGTTCGGGCCGTGGCTGGTCTTGGTTCCAGTCGCATCAACCGGGTGATCCTTCTCGTGACAGCTCACGCACCATCCCATACTCAGCGGTTTCTGGCGGCGCGCCACCGTCATCGTCTTCACATCGCCATGGCAGTAGCCGCAGGCCTCCTGAACAGGCTTCCCTTGGGCAAACACGAAACGCTGGATATGGCGCTCATGGTTGAAGCGCACAAAGTCGGGAAGGTCATGTACCTTCTTCCAGGGAATCGCCTTCTGGGCATCCCAGTACTCGAACAGTTTCTTGATCCGCGGCGTTTCGCGCACGGACGGCAGCGACTGGTGGCAGCCGATACATTTCCGCAACGGCGGAATACCGGAGACCATGCTGCGCCGTGCATAGGTATGACAGTACATGCAGTTGATTTCCATGCCGCCGGTAGCTGGCTTGGAAGGATCAGCATCGTCGGCCGGGTTATGCAGGCCAGCGTGACGATTGTGGGGAAACTCGATCGGTTGCTCAATGACCGGACCCAAATCGTCAGCAGTGGTTATGGAAGGTGGCGCATCAGCAGCATGTACGCTTGCATTCGCAAAAATTCCTGCAAGCAGGATGAATAAGCTCAATAAACGGTGCATCGTATGTGGCTCCCCCAACAAAACAATTAAGACTGCCGACAAAAAAACAGCCGGCATTGATTACTACGGGTGAAACGGATTATTTACAAAGCTGCGCGGTGATAATCGTTTTGTTTATCTAATTTTTTCCGGCAAAAATACAGCCGGCACGACAGCGCGGCGCGAATAATGTCTAGGATAAAAAATAATGTCAACACTCGTTCTTGAACTACCTTTCAAACCGCAATTAAAGTACCTTTATGTCAAAGTTTTACAGTGTTCTCTAATATTTACGTGCTTTCCCATAATCTTGGAATGGTTAATAAAATCTAGTAATTACGCACGCATTCAGCGTCAAGACCGGATCAAAAAAACGGCCTGGAAATTGTGCAATTTCCAGGCCGTTTTTTGCTCGGGATTTTTACTCAAAAAGTTTCTTCGGCGTACAGGTAACGCCACTGTCCAACCGGCAAATTTCCCAGCCGTATTTTTCCAATACGTACCCGCTTCAATCCCGTCACTTTCAATCCGACCAATTCGCACATGCGGCGGATTTGCCGCTTCTTCCCTTCTTTGAGAATGAAGCGCAACTGGTCCTCGTTCTGCCACGTCACCTTGGCTGGCTTCAGCTTCTGTCCATCCAGCGCCAAGCCATGATTCAGCAATGCCAAGCCGCCCTCGGCCAGCTTGCCCGCAACGCGCACCAGGTACTCCTTCTCGATCTGCGAATCTTCCCCGATCAGTTGCTTGGCAATGCGGCCATTCTGGGTAAGCACCAGCAACCCCTGTGAGTCGATATCAAGGCGTCCAGCTGGCGCCAGGCCGCGCAAATGCTGCGCAGAAAATTTCACTTCACTCCCGTCCTCCGCCCAATGATGCTCGGGCTTGATCAGCACGACGGCCGGCTGATAGCCGTCTTCCGCCTGGCCGGACACGTAGCCCACCGGCTTGTTCAGCAGCACAGTCACCTGCGCCTGCTGCTTGGCTTGTGCCGATTGGTTCAGCGTGATTTTCTGGGTCGGAAATATTTTGCTGCCCAATTCGGTGACCTGCACGCCATCCACCATTACCCAGCCGCTCTCGATATAGCGGTCCGCCTCGCGCCGTGAACAGATGCCTTGTTCCGACATCAGCTTGGAAAGCCTTACTTTCTCCATGACTAACTACCCCAGGGCGGGAAACAGGCCGCGCATCCCGGCAGCAATGAATTCCACTGCAATGGCCGCCAGCACCAGTCCCATCAAACGCGAAAAAATGTCACTGCCGATGCGTCCGAGCCGCTCCGACACCCACGGCGCAATCAGGAATGTCAACCAGACCACCACCCCCAGCAGCAGCACTTCCAGGCTCAATGCCGCGTAGTGCCCGACTCCGTGACCACGATGTGCATCCAGGATAATGGTGCTGATTGCCCCCGGCCCGGCCAGCAGCGGCGTGGACAGCGGCACGATGGCAATCGAGGCAGTCGCTTCGCCATCGGTGTTTTCGTCATGCGCACGGGTTTCCTTATCGCCGAACAGCATCGAAATCGACATCAGCAGCAGCAGGATTCCGCCCGCGACCCGGAAGGAATGCATACTGATCCCGAAGAACTCCAGCACCCACTCGCCGATCAGCAGCGCCGCGAGCAATATCCCGACCACGGAAAGCGACGCCAGCCGTCCGACACGCGCGCGCTTGTCCCGGGGCATGCCGATCGTAAAGGCAATGATGATCGGGATCATGCCTACCGGATCGAGGATCGCGAACAGGCTCAGGAAAATTTTCGAGTATTCGGTGAAATCAAGCATGAAACTCACGCATTCGCAGTAGCGCCAGATTCAGGTTCAGGAGCTCAGCCATCGACCAGTTTCCCTGTAGCCATGCGCATCCGGCGTGACAAACTCACTGCGACTGCGCGCAGGATTTTGGCCCCCAGGCGCGGCTGCTCTTCCAGCATCTCATCCATGGCCTCCCGGGATAACGTCAGCAGCACACCGTCGCTGGCAGCCACACAGCTGGCCGAGCGCCGCTCGCCATCCAGCACCGCCATCTCCCCGATCACGTGGCCGGTGCCCTCGGTGCCCATCACGACCGGCTTGTCATCCAGGTCTTTCTTGATGACCGACACCCGCCCCTCATGAACCACCGCCATAAATGTGCCTTCATCGCCCTCATTGAAGATGACATCTCCTTTGTCCATGCGCACGGCACCGAAATGCCGCGCTGCCGCCTGAATATCCTCCGGCGGCAGCCGGTTGAACAAACCGCACTCAAGCAGCATGTCGCAGATTTCATCAAACAGAACAGGTGAGGCAACCATGTAGTCATCATATCCGGAAAAAGGCGGCCGCGAAGTTACACCGTATAATCCTCGCAATCAACCAGAAACGAGAGAACCTGTTGCGTCCCTACCATTTTGTATTGGCCCTGTGCGCCGGCATGGCCGCCGCTGGCGGATTTGCCCCCTGGAATCTGTTCCCGGCACCGGTTGTCGCACTGGCGCTACTGTTTTACCTGCTGATGCAGACCCACACCCCACGCCGCGCCGCATGGCTGGGTTTCGCATTTGGACTCGGCCTGTTCGGCACCGGAGTCAGCTGGATTTATATCGCGCTGCATGATTATGGCTATATGCCGATGCCGCTCGCATTCCTGGCAACCGCCCTGTTCGTTGCCCTGCTGGCCCTGTTTCCGGCACTTGCCGCATACGCATACGGCCGCATTGCCGTACCGCGCTGGGCACAAACCGCGTTGCTGCTGCCCGCCCTCTGGGTTGCCGCGGAACTGTTGCGCGGCTATCTGTTCACCGGCTTCCCCTGGCTGGCATTGGGATACTCGCAGACCGCCAGCCCTTTGGCAGGTTATGCCGCAATCCTGGGTGTCTACGGAGTTTCATTCCTGGTCGCGCTCAGTGGCGGAGCACTGACCATGCTTGCGCACCAACCGAAGGCCAGACCGGGGCAAATCGTCGCCTCAATAATCGTCATGCTCTGGCTGGGCGGCGCATTCTTGCAGCACGTGGCCTGGACGCAACCGCTGGGCGCTCCGATCAAGGTCAGCCTGCTGCAAGGCAATATCGCACAGGATGAAAAATTCGACGAGTCGCAGCTGGTCAGTACACTCGAAGATTACCGCCGCGAGATATTCGACAGCGATGCCCGCCTGATCGTGCTGCCGGAAACCGCCTTTCCGCTGCTGCGTAACGAAGTGCCGGAAAATTACACCCGCCTCTTGGCCGAGCATGCCCGCAAACTGGATGGCGACATCCTGATCGGTGCCTTCGAACGCGAACAGGATCATTACTACAACAGCATGTACTCGGTCGGCGCATCGCCCAGCCAGCATTACCGCAAAAGCCATCTCGTGCCTTTTGGCGAATTCATCCCGCTGCGCCCCCTCCTGGGCTGGCTGATCAACGACGTTTTGAACATCCCGATGTCCGACCTCGCCAGCGGCGGCTTCCACCAGCCGCTGCTCGAACTCGCCGGACAACACATTGCGATGAACATCTGCTACGAGGACGTGTTCGGCGAGGAGATCATCCGTGCCCTGCCGCAAGCCACCCTGCTGCTGAATGCCAGCAATGACGCCTGGTACGGCAACTCGGCCGCCGCATTGCAGCACAACCAGATCTCGCAAATGCGCGCGCTGGAAAGCGGCCGCATGATGCTGCGCGCCACCAACACCGGCGTCACCTCGGTGATCGGCAGTGACGGGCGCATCCTGCACATGCTGCCGCAGCACCAGCCCGGCACGCTGACTGCCGAAGTCCAGGGATATACCGGCAGCACGCCCTACGTGCGCTGGGGCAATTGGGCTATCGCCCTGCTGTTGCTGGGAACCGCCGCGCTGCTCTGGAAAATCCGGGCGCCCGGAGCGCGCCATGCCTGAATGGACTTGTTACCTGGTGCGTTGTGCGGACGATACGCTGTATTGCGGCATCACCAATGATCTCGACCGCCGGTTGGCTGCACATAACGCCGGCAGCGGCGCCAAGTACACGCGTAGCCGCACCCCGGTCACGCTGATGTATCGCGAAAAGTTACCCGACAAATCCGCCGCCCTGCGCCGCGAGGCGGAAATCAAAAACATGCCGCGCGCGTATAAACTGGCATTATGCCAGGCGCCCGCCCCGGTGTTTAACGCTGAATAGCCGACGAACTCATGATTCCATAACAAGAGCATGGGAATCTCCCGGTTGAAGCAGGCCTGATTTTGCGCTCTAATGCGCGCCGTTTGTTGGAGAAAAATATGAGATTTTTTGAAGAGTTTTTTGAAGGCAGTCTCTGGAACAGTCGTTTTGTCATCCTGGCGGCGGTAATCGGCAGCCTGCTGGCCGGTTTTGCCATTTTTTACATGGCCACGGTTGATGTAATACAGTTAGTAAGCCACGTCATTCATTACGGCGACCCGGACATGACGGAAGAGGCGCGCAAAGCACTGCACGACAGCTCGGTAACACACATCGTCGAAGTGGTGGATGGCTACCTGTTGGCCACCGTGATGCTGATTTTCTCGCTGGGACTGTATGAGCTGTTCATCAGCGACATCGACCAGGCCCACGGCAGCAAGGCTTCCAGCAAAATCCTGGTGATCAGCAGTCTGGACGACCTGAAGTCGCGCCTGGCCAAGGTGGTCATCATGATCATGATCGTGACCCTGTTCGAGCAAGCCCTGAACATGCACATGCAAAGCCCGCTGGACCTGCTGTACCTCGGGGGCAGCATTGCGCTCATCGCGCTGGCCTTGTACTGGTCGCACAAAGCGGATGCGGGCGGACATTCCGACCATACGCATGAAGAGCATGACGACGAAGAGCCCGCTGCAGACCACGAAGAAAAGGCGCATCACTGATGAAAGCCACCGTGTTACGCACCGTGCTGCTCTGCCTGGCGCTGCTCGCCCTTCCTGCTGCGGCCAAGGATTTTTCGTTCCAGGACATCCAGGGCAACACCCTGCGTCTGACTGACTATCGCGGCAAGTGGGTGCTGGTCAATTTCTGGGCCACCTGGTGCCCGCCCTGCCAGCAGGAAACCCCCGACCTGATCGCACTGCACAATGCGCACAAGGATTCCGACCTGGTGGTGATCGGCGTGGCACTGGACTCGAAGCGCCCAGCGGTAGCCAACTTCATCGCCAAGTACGGCATTACTTATCCGATCGTCATTGGCAGCTACACCATGGCCGAATATGAAGTCAGCGCTGTCGAGGCCCTGCCGACCTCATTTCTGTATGACCCTGCCGGGAAACTGGTCAGTTACCAGGAAGGCGCCATCTCGCGCGAAGAAATCGAGACCTACCTGCTTTTGAAAAAGAAGAACAACACACCTGCGCAGTAGCTCAACGTGCATTAGCGCTGGACAAGAGCGGCTTGTATTCCCAATGCCGGCGCCAGGCCGACCTGACGCGGTAAGGATATTCCGGCCGCCCGAGGCTGCCGTTGTACCGGCCCAGCGCCCGGAACAGATCCCCACGCTCCATATCCAGGTAATAGCGCAATATCGTGCAGCCGTAACGCAAATTCGTGCGCAAGTGGAACAGGTCGTGATCGCGCGCACCGATGCTCTTCTTCCAGAACGGCATGACCTGCATATAGCCCAGCGCTCCGACATTTGAAACCGCATACTTCCTGAATTTGCTTTCCACCTCGATCAGCCCCAGCACCAACTGCGGATCAAGCCCTGCACGCGTGGCCTCATAGTGCACGGTAACCAGGAAATCGCGGCGGTAGGCATTGTCCGGGATGAAACGCGACAGGCGTTGCGACATCTCGCCGAGCCAGGCATCGGCTTCACGCTGGGAAGAAAATGCTGCACGCGGGGCAGCCTGATCGGAAACCGCTCGCTGCAACACCGCACGCACGCTGGCTGACAGCTTTTCCTCCTTCTGTGCCCCGGCTTGCGCCTCGGGCACTGCGGCCAGCGCCATCAACAGCAGGAACAGCCGGCAGCCGGCAGTTATTCCCGCGCGCGCCATCTCACAGCTTCGTACGGACAAATGCCGCAATATCCGCCAACGCCACCGGCTGGGCCGCGCTGTCGCGGCGTCCCTGATACTCCACCATGCCGTCCTTGAGGCCGCGCTCACCGATCACCACCCGGTGCGCCACGCCGATCAGCTCCAGGTCGGCAAACATCACACCGGGACGCTCGTCGCGGTCGTCCAGCAGCACTTCAATACCCGCCTCGGCAAATTGCCGGTACAGCGACTCGGCCGCTTCCCGCACGGCTTCGCTCTTTTTCATGCCGATCGGTGCAATCGCCACCTGGAACGGCGCCATTGCCAGCGGCAACGTAATGCCGCGCTCGTCGTAATTCTGCTCGATCGCAGCCGCCACGATGCGTGACACGCCGATGCCGTAACAGCCCATTTCCATGATTTGCGACTTGCCGTTTTCATCAAGGAAAGTGGCATTCAAGGCTTGCGAATACTTGGTGCGCAACTGGAAAATATGACCCACCTCAATACCGCGGCACAGTTCCAGCGTGCCCTTGCCGTCGGGCGACGCATCGCCAGCGACGACGTTGCGCAGATCATGAACTTGCGCATCGTTGAGCGGGACATCGCGGCCGAAATTGGCACCGCTGTAGTGGTAGCCGTCTTCATTGGCGCCACAGACAAAGTTGCTCATGGCCGCAGCAGCGCGATCAAACAGCATCTGTACACGCACATTGACCGGCCCGATATAACCAGGGCGGCAACCCATGTGCTGCTTGATTTCCTCATCAGAAGCAAAGTGGAAGTCGCCAAGCACCTTGGCGGCCTTGATCTCGTTGAGCTGGTGATCACCGCGCAACAGGATCAGCACAAACTGCCCTTCGCCGGTCATCACCGCAATCGCTTTCATCACCTGCTGCGGCGGCACTTGCAGGAAAGCCGCCACCTCCTCAATCGATTTCTGTCCCGGCGTCACCACCTTTTCCAGGGTAGCGCTTGCCGCAGCGCGCACACCCGACGGCGCAACCGCCTCAGCCAGCTCCACGTTGGCCGCATAGTCGGAATCCGGGCAGAAAGCCAGCGCGTCTTCGCCGGAGTCCGCCAGCACATGGAACTCATGCGAGCCGCTGCCGCCGATGGCGCCGGTATCAGCCGCCACGGCGCGGAACTGCAAGCCCAGGCGCGTGAAAATACGCGTGTAGGTTTCATGCATGACGCGGTAGGTTTGCTCCAGGCTGTCAAAGTCGGGATGGAAGGAATAGGCGTCTTTCATGACGAACTCGCGCGCCCGCATCACCCCGAAACGCGGGCGGACTTCATCGCGGAACTTGGTCTGGATCTGGTAGAAATTGACCGGCAACTGACGATAGCTGCGTATCTCGCGCCGCGCGATGTCGGTGATGACTTCCTCGTGCGTAGGGCCGAAGCAGAACTGGTTGTCGTGGCGATCCTTGATCTTCAGCATCTGTGGCCCGAACACCTCCCAGCGCCCGGTTTCCTGCCACAGCTCGGCCGGTTGCACCGCCGGCATCAGCAGCTCGACGGCACCGCTGCGGTTCATTTCCTCCCGCACAATGTTTTCCACCTTTCGCAGCACGCGCAGACCGAGCGGCATCCAGGTATACAGCCCGCTGGCCAAGCGCTTGATGTAGCCGGCGCGCAGCATGAGTTTGTGGCTGACCAGTTCGGCTTCCGAAGGAGCTTCCTTGAGGGTGGAAATGAAAAATTGTGACGCGCGCATGATGTTCCTTTATCGAATAAGGCGCGAATTCTACAGCGAAACAGGAAGATCGCGCTGCCCCTGTGCATGCGGCTTTTCAGCACCTGTGAAATATGGAACAATCCGGCCATTGAACATTAACCATGGGGCGAATCATGATAGACCGAGACGGTTATCGCCCGAATGTCGGGATCATCCTGACCAACGCAAAGAATCAGGTATTCTGGGGCAAGCGCATCAGGCAGGATGCGTGGCAATTTCCGCAGGGTGGCATCCAGCACGGTGAAACGCCAGAGCAGGCGATGTACCGTGAGTTACACGAAGAAATCGGGCTGCAAAACTGCCATGTGCAAATCCTCGGACGCACCCGCGACTGGATGCGTTATGACGTTCCCCAGCACTGGGTGCGGCGCGATTCGCGCGGGAACTACAAGGGCCAAAAACAAATCTGGTTCCTGTTGCGGCTGGTTGGACGCGATTCCGATGTTTCGTTACGCGCCACACCGCATCCTGAATTTGATGCATGGCGCTGGAACGACTACTGGATTGAGATGGACAGCGTGATCGAATTCAAGCGCGAGGTCTATACAAAAGCGCTCAAGGAACTTGTACGCTTCCTCCCGGCCCTGCGGACCGCCCCTGAGCGTCCGCCGCGCCAGGCCAGCCACAAGCTGCAAGCCGTTGGACGATAACCCCCAAACCAGAGGACACTATGAATCGATACTTGCCGCGCCGATTGGCGCACATGTTATTGGCTGCATGCAGCCTGCTCACCGCCCAGGCTCACGCCGGCTGGTTTTCGGATAACTCCATCCACCTGCCCGAAAGCAAAGCCCCCGCTGTAGCACCGGCCAATTCCGCCACAATCCATATCAAAGGCTATGTGGATGCCCGCACCGGCATGATTCCGCAAAAAATCGGCGACACCACCGAACTCGTCTCCGGAATTTCCGGAAACGAGCTATTGCTGGATCGCTCCGTGGCGGAAGTGGTTGGCGCGTCCATTCAGCAACGCTTTGCCCGCAATGGCTACCCGCTGCCGGATGACGGCAAGGCGCTGTACGAGTTGGGTGGTTCGATCAAGGAGCTGACCTACAACGTCAAGGCACGCGACCAGATCGCCATAGCCATCGAAACCACATTGACCGAAACCGCCACCGGCAAGGTGGTCTGGTCCGGCATCGTCACCGAAAAGGATGAGCGCTTTGCCGGCGTCTCAGGCAACAGCCGCAGCGATATTGCCAATTACCTCAAATACAAGCTCGAGATCGTCAGCAAGAAAACCTTCGAAGCCATCAACAATGAACTGATGGCCACCCGCCCCGACCTGTTCAAGCTGACGCCGGGAACCAAGACCATCGCCGGCGTAACCGTGCTGCAAGCCGCTGAAAGCGCCCCGCCTACCGTTGCGCGCCCAGCCCCCGCCATTGCGACCGGCAGCGGCACACTGGTACTGAGCACCAAGCCGTCGCGCGCCAAGGTATACCTGGACGATGTCTATTTCGGCCTGTCGCCGTTGCATGCCGAGGTTCAGGCCGGCATCCATGCCGTCACGGTGAAAGCAGAAAAATACAAGGGCGCCAGTGAAAAAATTTCGATCCGCGCAGGCGAAACCACTGAGCTTGAAATGGTGCTGGAACATTAGGCTGTGCCACCCGGCCAATAAAAATGCCCGCGGTTTGCGGGCATTTTTATTGGCGCATACGGCTTCCGATCAGTGCTTGCCGGTACTGCCGAATCCCCCGGCGCCACGCTGGCTCAGCGGAAACTCCTCGACGACATTGAACTGCACCTGCGCCACCGGCACCACAACCAGTTGTGCCATCCGCTCCAGCGGCATCAACGTGAACGGGTGGTGCCCGCGATTCCATAACGACACAAAAATCTGCCCTTGGTAATCCGAGTCGATCAGGCCCACCAGGTTGCCCAGCACAATACCGTGCTTATGGCCCAGTCCGGAGCGCGGCAGGATCAATGCAGCATAGTGCGGATCGGCAAGATGCACCGCAATCCCGCTCGGGATCAGCTCGCATTGTCCGGGCTGGATCGTCATGTTGTGGTCGATGCATGCACGCAGGTCGATACCGGCGGAACCCGGCGTCCCATAGCTGGGCGGCTGTTCATGCAAGCGTTTGTCGAGAATCTTCACATCCACTTTCTTCATTGCATTTTCCCCTTTTGATAAAGCGAGACAGCATGACGCAACAGCTCGCGTGCCTGTGTTTTCTTGTCCGCGCGCGGCAGTTGGTGCTCGCCTGCATCATCGAACAGGATGATCTCGTTTTGGTCCGCGCCTATAGCCTGCTGCGCCAGGTTTGCAGCCAGCAGCGGGAGCTTCTTGGATTGACGCTTGCGCTCCGCATATTCGCGCAGCTTTTCGCTTTCCGCCGCAAAGCCGACACAGAAAGGCGGCTCGGGCAGCCCCGCCACGTATGCCAGGATGTCCGGGTTCTGCACCAATTGCAGCGTCAAGCCATGGCCATCTTTCTTGATCTTTTGCGCGCTCGGTTCCGCCACCCGATAATCCGCCACCGCCGCCACCCCGATAAACATATCGGCCTGGCTCACATGCTGCTTGACGGCTTCGAACATCTCGGCGGCACTGGTAACCGCAACCACTTGCACGCCCACCGGCGCTTTCAGCGCCACCGGACCGGATACCAATGTCACCCGCGCGCCCATCTCCTGGGCGGCCTCGGCGATGGCATAACCCATTTTCCCGCTGCTGCGGTTGGTGATGCCGCGCACCGCGTCGATCGCCTCGTACGTCGGCCCGGCCGTCATCAACACATGCATGCCCTGCATGGCATGGCCGGTGGTACTACTACCCAGCATCGCCTGGATATATTGCGCCAGCATTTCCGCTTCCAGCATGCGCCCCATGCCCTCTTCGCCGCAGGCCTGCAAACCGTCGTCCGGCCCCAGCAGCACCGCACCGTCGCGCACCAATTGGTGCACATTGCGCTGCGTTGCCGGGTTGCTCCACATCTGGCGGTTCATCGCCGGTGCCACCAGCAGGGGGCAATTGCGCGCCAGGCACAGCGTCGACAGCAGGTCATCCGCCAGCCCGTGCGCCAGCTTGGCCATGAAGTCGGCGGTCGCCGGCGCGATCACAATCGCATCGGCGGCACGGCTGGACTGGATATGCAGCATGCCCTTTTCGTCCTGCCATTGATTGAGCAGCACCGGCTGTCCGGTCAGCGCCTGCATGGTGGTCGGCGTAATGAAATGCGTCGCCGCATCGGTCATCGCCACCTGCACTTCCATGCCCTGCTTGACCAGCAGGCGCGCCAGCTCCGCCGCCTTGTAAGCCGCGATGCCGCCGGTGATCCCGAGCACGATGCGTTTTTTCTGGGCCAGGTTCATAATGGTGCGCATCTTAACAAGAAAGTGATTGCGATGGCGATTACTGACTGGCCGGCAGGCGAGCGCCCGCGCGAGAAGTTATTGCAGCGCGGCGCCGCTGCACTGTCCGACGCCGAGTTGCTCGCCATCTTCCTGCGCACCGGCATACCGGGCACCAACGCGGTAGACCTTGCGCGCACCCTGTTGCAGCACTTCGGCAACCTGACCCGGCTCTTCGCCGCCGATGAAAAAGCGCTCTGCGCGATCAACGGCATCGGCCAGGCCAAATATGTGCAACTGCAAGCCGTCCTGGAGATGGCAAAGCGCGCGCTGCAGGAGGAAATGCGCAGCGGCGATGCACTGAACTCCCCCGTCGCCGTACGCAACTACCTGCAGCTGCTATTACGCGGCCGCCCCCAGGAAGTTTTTACCGTCATCTTCCTCGATACCCAGCATCGCGTAATCGCGACCGAAGAAATGTTCTCGGGCACGCTGACGCAAACCAGCGTTTACCCGCGCGAAGTGGTCAAACGCGCCCTGGCATTGAATGCGGGTGCAGTCATCTTTGCCCACAACCACCCCTCCGGCATCGCCGAACCGAGCCAGTCCGACCACCTGCTGACCAGCGCGCTGAAGCAGGCACTGGACCTGGTTGACGTGCGGGTACTCGACCACTTCATCGTGGCCGGATCGGCTTGCCTGTCTTTTGCGGAGCGGGGATTATTGTAGGACGGGCTTGCGCCAGCCAATCAGCGGTGCAGGATGACTTCGAGTACGAATTTGGTGCCGATATAGGCCAGCAGCAGGAACACAAAGCCGCTCAACGTCCAGCGCACCGCCGTACGGCCGCGCCAGCCCTTCAGGTAGTGTCCACCCAGCAGGGTTGCAAACACCCCCCAGGAAATGAAGCCCAGCAGGATCTTGTGCGAGAACTGCCAGGGCTTGCCGAAAATCTCTTCGGAAAACACCACGCCCGACACCAGCGTCAGTGTCAGCAGCACCAGACCGATGGCGATAATGCGGAACAGCAGTTTTTCCATCGTCATCAGCGGGGGCAGGTTTTTCAGCACATTCGGCAGCGTGGCATGATGCAGGCCGCGCTCGACAAAATGCATCAGCCCCGCATGCAGTGCCGCAATCGTGAACAGGCTGTAAGCCAGCATCGCCACCAGCACATGCGCATCGAACATCCACGAGGTCGGCTCGGTCAGTTTGTGCACCTGGGGAAACAGCACCGGCAGGAGCACCCCTACCGCGGCCAGCGGCAGCACCAGCGACAGCAGGTTGGCGAGCGGATAGAAGAAGCGTGCTACCCAGTACACCAGCACCGTGAGCCACAGGATCAGCGAAATCGAGTACACCAAACCCAGGTTGAGACTATGGCCAACCATCAGGTTGTGGTACAGCAACCCACCCTGCAGCGCCAGCGGCACGCCAATGGCATGCGCGATTCCACTGCGGTTCAGGGCCTCCAGGTTGCCGGTTACCTGCGCGCGCCAGAACGCCACCGCCAGCAGACTGTAGGCAATAAACGCAACGAGAGCAGGGGCAAGGTTCGACATGACACGGGTAGATGTTTTAGACTTCGCGAATTCTACACTAACTCATTCCGCGTCAAACCCGGTAACAAAAAAATAACCATGCTAGACAACCTTACCAGCCGCCTTTCCGGCATCGTCAAAAACCTGCGCGGCCAGGCACGCCTGACCGAGAGCAATATCCAGGATGCATTGCGCGAAGTACGCCTTGCGCTGCTCGAAGCCGATGTGGCGCTGCCCGTCGTCAAGGAACTCACCAACCAGGTCAAACAGGCCGCCCTCGGCCAGGAGGTAATCGGCAGCCTGACGCCGGGCCAGGCGCTGATCGGCGTGGTCAATCGCGAGCTGACCAAGCTGATGGGCGAACACAACGACGCGCTGAACCTCGCCACCGTGCCGCCCGCGATCATCCTGATGGCCGGCTTGCAAGGGGCCGGTAAAACCACCACCAGCGGCAAGTTGGCAAAACTGCTGCGCGAACAGAACAAGAAAAAAGTGCTGCTGGTCAGTTGCGATGTGTACCGCCCAGCGGCGATCGAGCAGTTGCGTACGCTCGCGCAACAACTCGAAATTGATTTTTTCCCGTCCGACACCAGCCAGAAACCCCAGGACATCGCGCTGGCCGCGCATGACTGGGCCAGGAAACACCATCACGACGTGCTGATCGTCGATACCGCCGGCCGCCTCGCCGTCGATGAAGCGATGATGGCCGAAATCAAGGAACTGCACGCCGCGCTGAAGCCGATCGAAACCCTGTTCGTGGTGGATGCGATGACCGGCCAGGACGCGGTGAATACCGCCAAGGCGTTCGGCGACGCATTGCCGCTAACCGGCGTGATCCTCACCAAGCTGGATGGCGATGCGCGCGGCGGCGCGGCCCTTTCGGTGCGCCACATCACCGGCAAGCCGATCAAGTTTGTCGGCGTCAGCGAAAAAATGAACGGCCTCGAAGCCTTCCACCCTGACCGCATGGCGCAGCGCATCCTCGGCATGGGCGACGTGCTCTCGCTGATCGAAGAAGCGCAACGCGGTGTGGACATTGCCGAAGCGCAGAAACTGGCCAAGAAAGTGCAGAGCGGCAAAGGCTTCGACCTGAACGATTTCAAGGCGCAAATCACCCAGATGAGGAAAATGGGCGGCGTCAGCGCGCTGATGGACAAACTGCCGGCGCAGCTTTCCCAGGCCGCCGCCGGTTCGCAGGTGGACGACCGCCAGATCAACCGTCTCGAAGGCATCATCAACTCGATGACGCCGTGGGAGCGCTCCCACCCCGAACTGATCAAGGCCTCGCGCAAACGCCGCATCGCGGCCGGCGCCGGCGTGCAGGTGATGCACGTCAACCAGCTGCTGAACCAGTTCGAGCAGACCCAGAAAATGATGAAGATGTTCAGCAAGGGCGGCATGGGCAAGCTCATGCGCAGCATGGCCGGAAAATTTCCGGGGATGCGCTGATACCCGCAACCACACGCATGACACAAGGAAACCGCATGACCATCAAAGCCATTATTTTTGACGTGGACGGCACCCTGGCCGACACCGAGGACGCACACCGCATCGCCTTCAACAAAGCCTTCGCCGAAAACGGCCTGGCCTGGAACTGGGATGTGGCGCTGTACGACAAGCTGCTGAAAGTCACCGGCGGCAAGGAGCGCATCAAGTATTTCGTTTCCGACTTCCTGACCGACTACACCAAGCCGGATAATTTCGACGACCTCGTCAAACACCTGCACGCGGTCAAAACCGGCCACTACACCGCCATGCTGCGCGACGGCCTCATCCCGCTGCGCCCTGGCATCAGGCAACTGATCCAGGACGCCCACAAGGCCGGCATCAAACTCGCCATCGCCACCACCACCACGGCGGAAAACGTCACCGCGCTGCTCGAAGTGGGGCTGGGTGCGGACTGGGAAAATTATTTTGCAGCCAACGGCTGCGGCGACATTGTGCCCAGCAAAAAGCCGGCCCCGGACATCTACCACTGGGTACTGAACAAGCTGCAACTCAGCGCGGCCGACTGCATCGCGCTGGAGGACTCCAACAACGGCCTGCGCGCGGCACTGGCAGCGGGCATCAAGACCTACGTCACCGTGAACCCGTACACCAGCAAACAGGATTTCAGCGGCGCCGCTGGCGTGTTCAGTGATCTGGGCAACCTGCCGCAGTTCTACCACAGCACCGGGCTATCCCTTCCCATTTAAGGGATTTGCCTTTAGCATTTGCCTGCCGTGGGGGCGTAGCTCAGTTGGGAGAGCGTCTGGTTCGCAATCAGAAGGTCGAGAGTTCGATCCTCTTCGCCTCCACCAGAACACCTCCTGCACGCCATACGAAATGGCCAAGATGGAGAATCTTGGCCCAAAGGGAATTAAAGCAATGCCACTTAGAAAGACTTGGCAATAAATAATAATGAGCAAAAGCCACGATCTATCAAATTTCATCTGGAGTATTGCCGACCTGCTGCGCGGCCCTTACCGCCCGCCGCAATACGAGCGCGTCATGCTGCCCCTCGTTGTGCTACGCCGCTTCGATTGCGTGCTTGAAAGCACCAAGGATGCCGTGCTTGCCAAACATGCCCAGTACCAAGACAAGCTTCAGGGCGAAGCCCTGGATAGCGTGCTCAACAAAGTTTCCGGCCAGCGCTTCCACAATCACTCGCCTTTGAGTTTTGAAAAACTGAAAGGCGATCCGGATAACGCCCACCTGCACCTTGCCTCGTACATCAACGGCTTTTCCGAAAACGTCCGCAAGATTTTCGACCGTTTCGACTTCGGCAACGAAATCGAACGCATGCGCGATCACAACATCCTGTTCCTCGTCATCAGGAAATTCTGCGAAGTGGATTTGCATCCCGATGCCGTTGACAACATCGAAATGGGGTTGGTGTTCGAAGACCTGATCCGGCGTTTCAACGAACAGGCAAACGAGACGGCGGGTGACCACTTCACCCCGCGCGAAGTGATACGCCTCATGGTGAGCCTGCTGTTCATGCACGATGACGATTTGCTGGGCAAGCCCGGCACCGTGCGCAAGATGCTGGACCCGACCTGCGGCACGGGCGGCATGCTGTCCGAAGCGCGCAATTACCTGCGGGAACATCAAGCCAGCGCCCGCCTGTTCGTGTATGGACAGGATTTCAATCCGCGTTCTTATGCGGTTGCCGCATCCGATCTGCTCATGCGGGCCGATCCGGAAGACAAGGAAACTTCAACCATCAAATTCGGCGACACCCTGATCGACGACCAGTTTCCGGACGAGCGCTTCGACTACTTCCTTGCCAACCCGCCCTTCGGGGTCGATTGGAAGCGCCAGCAAAAAGAAGTGGTTCGTGAGCACGAAAAACAAGGCTTTTCCGGTCGCTTCGGTGCAGGCACACCACGCGTCAACGATGGCGCGCTGCTGTTCCTGCAACACATGGTCAGCAAATTCGAGCCGGTCGAACCCGCAAAGAATCTGGATGGTTCGCGCCTCGCCATCGTCTTCAACGGCTCGCCGCTGTTTACTGGCGGCGCGGGCTCGGGCGAAAGCGAAATCCGCAAATGGATCATCGAAAACGACTGGCTCGAAGCCATCGTCGCCATGCCCGAGCAGATGTTCTACAACACCGGCATCGGCACCTATGTCTGGGTGGTGACCAACCGCAAGGAAGCGTACCGCAAGGGAAAAATCCATCTCGTTGATGCCCGCGAACGCTGGCAGCCGCTGCGCCGCAGCCTTGGTGACAAACGCCGCGAATTTTCCGAAGCGCACATCAACGACATCGTGCGCGAATACGGCAACATGGTGCATAGCGACACCAGCAAAATTTTCAACAACGCCGACTTCGGCTACAACCGCCTGACCATCGAGCGTCCATTGCGTCTTGCCTTCCAGATCACCCTCGAACGCAAGGAGCGTTTCCTCGATGCCTGCCCCGAGCTGCTGGACGACCTCCAAACCATAGACAAGACCATCGGGCGCGAAGCCAGTCGCGACTGGAATGCCGTCTGGAAACAGGTGCAGACCATCCTGAAACAGCGCGACAGCCAATGGCGAGCACCGCAAACCAAGGCATTCCGCGATGCTTTCACCGAAATCGACCCGCAGGCGGCAGCCGTTATCAAAAAGAAAAGCAGCAGCAAAATCGAGTACGAGCCCGACCCGAAATTGCGCGATTTTGAAAACGTCCCGCTCAAGGAGGATGTGCAAGCCTATTTCGAACACGAAGTGCTCCCCCACGTCCCCGATGCCTGGATCGATCACGAAAAAACCAAGGTCGGCTATGAAATCAATTTCAACCGCCACTTCTATCGCTTCACCCCGCCGCGCCCCTTGAGCGAGATCGATGCCGACCTCAAAAAGGCGGAAGAAGAAATCGTCCGGCTGCTGCGCGAAGTCACTGCGGGAACCCGTGCATGACCGCACTCGAGCTGCTCGAAAGCCTCAACCTGCTCGATGAGCACGAGCACATCGAAGCCAAGCGGGCGTCCGAAGCTGGCAAATCCATCCTCGAAACCATCTGCGCCTTCGCCAACGAACCCGGCCTGGGCGGCGGCTGGCTCGTGCTCGGCGTGGTGCGCGAAGAACTGTCGCTGTTCCCGTCATACGAGGTAGAAGGCATCGCCCAGCCCGACAAGCTCAGCGCGGAAATCGCCAGCCAGTGCCGCGAGACCTTCAACATGCCGCTGCGCGTGGACATTGCCACCGAAAACGTACAAGGCAAGAACATCGTCGTCGTCTTCGTCCCCGAAGCGCAGCCGCAAGACAAACCCGTCTTCTTCAAGGCGCAAGGGCTGCCCAAAGGCGCATTCCGCCGCATCGGCAGCACCGACCAGCGCTGCACCGAAGACGACATGGCCGTCTTCTACCAGAACCGCCAGCAGGAAAGTTTCGATGCGGGCATCGTCGCCGACGCCGCCCTCGACGACCTGTCGCCCGAAGCGATTGAGGACTATCGACGCTCGCGCGCCGAGGCCAACCCCGATGCCGAAGAACTGCGCTGGGACGATGAAGAATTGCTGCAAGCCCTGGGCTGCACCCGCCGCGATTCCAAAGGCGAATGGAAACCCACGGTCGCGGGCGTCATCCTGTTCGGTAAACCGGCCGCATTGCGCCGCTGCTTTCCCATGACGCGGGTCGATTACATCCGCGTGCCGGGGCGCGAATGGGTGCCCGACCCCGACCGCCGCTTCGACACCCTCGAACTGCGCGACCCGCTGTTCCGCCTGATCCGCCGTGCCCAGGCTGCCGTGCTGGACGACCTGCCCAAAAGCTTCGGCCTCAGCGAAGGCGAACTCCAGCGCCAGGACAAACCCGTGATACCCCTGCGCGTCATCCGCGAAGCCCTGGTCAACGCACTGATGCATCGCAGCTACCGCAGCCACAGCCCGGTGCAGATCATCCGCTATGCCAACCGGCTGGAAATCCGCAACCCCGGCTTCTCGCTCAAATCGCCCGAACACCTGGGCGAACCCGGCTCGCAGCCGCGCAACCCGCGTATCGCCGAAGTGCTGCACGAGACCCGCTTTGCCGAAACCAAGGGCAGCGGCATCCGCGTCATGCGCGAAAGCATGGAACAAGCCGGGCTCACCCCGCCGCTGTTCGAGTCTGACCGGAGTGGCGACCATTTCGTTGCCCGCTACTTTTTCCACCACTTCCTCGGCGAAGAAGACATCGCCTGGCTCGCCCGATTCCGCGACCTGCACCTCGGCGAGGACGAGGCCAAAGCCCTCATCGTCGTACGCGAAGCCGGGGCCATCGACAACGCCACCTACCGCGAACTGAGCAAAGTGGATGCCCTTGCCGCCAGCGCCGCCTTGCGCCGCCTGCGCGATGCCGGGTTGCTGGCCCAGAAAGGGCGCGGCTCAGCCACCTACTACGTGCCCACCGAGCGGATGGCGGCGGATGGCGAAGGCTTATCTAGTATCCCCCCGGCCTTATCTAGTGAGTCCCCGGAGGGCTTATCTAGTAACCCCCCGGCCTTATCTGCCAACCCGGAAGGCTTATCTACCAACCCCCAGGCCTTATCTACCAACCTCGCAAGCCTATCTACCAAGTACACCGAGGAAGACGAAAACCGGCGCAAAAGCCTGCTGGATCAACTGCCGGGTGCTCTCGCCGCAAAAGTCGGCGCGATCGGGCAACGCAACCCCCCCGGCGAAGTTTGCGACGTCATCGTGGAAGTCTGCCGGCAGCGGGCCTGGCAGGCTGACGAACTGGCGGCCCTGGTACGGCGCCATCCCCGATATGTGCGCAATAATTACCTGCGCCCCCTGATGCGCGACGGGCGGCTGGCGATGGCCAACCCGGATGAACCGAATGATCCGCAGCAGGCGTATCGGGCGGTGGAGGGGTAGCCATGGCAATTGAAAATCGCCCATATCAGCCAACGCAAAATTCAAGTTGGAAATCAGCGGA
This sequence comes from Pseudomonadota bacterium, assembly GCA_021848465.1. GTDB lineage: Bacteria > Pseudomonadota > Gammaproteobacteria > Burkholderiales > Gallionellaceae > JAJZUP01. The sequence goes on along the minus strand of JAJZUP010000001.1, from coordinate 418,102 downwards.
AGCAAAATTTCTTTTCGATATAGCGCTTGGGAAAATGCTTCAACCGGAGCCTAGAAATCCATCTGATCAAGTTGTGCCGTATCTTCGTGCTGCCAATGTACAGTGGTCTGGAGTTGACTTGTCCGATGTCGCTGCCATGTACGCTAGCAAAGGAGAAATAGAGTCTTGCTCTATCGAGCAAGGTGATCTCCTTGTGTGCGAAGGCGGAGAAGTGGGGCGAGCTGCCATTTACTCTGGAGGCCTTTCGGATAAAGCTATTATTCAGAACGCGTTGCATCGCGTGCGAGGAAAAAATGGGAATAGCACGCGATACCTCAGCTACGTACTTCGACATATTGCTTGGAGCGGCTGGTTCGACGTGCTGTGCAACAAAGCAACCATTGCCCATTTTACCGTCGATAAATTTGGCGAATTACAAGTTGCATATCCAGAACCACAGATACAAGAGGTAATAGCCAATTATCTGGATTCAGAAACCGCACGACTTGATATGCTGATTTCTGAGAAACAGCAGTTGCTTAAGCTACTTGTCGAAAAGCGCCGCGCGCTTGTTGCCAGCTTCGTGACTCAAGGTCTCAATGCCGACGCCCCGCGCCGCGATTCCGGCATTCCTTGGCTCGGCGAGATTCCGGCGCATTGGCAGTCATCTCGTATCGCCTGGTTATTCAGGGAGCGGGATGAGCGCAATCAACCGGAATTGCCGCTTCTCGAAGTATCCATTCATGCAGGCGTCAGAATCCGCGAATTTAACCAAGACCGCATTGAGCAGACTGCGGAGGATTTCAATAGCTATAAGGTTGCGCGTCAGGATGATATTGCATTCAACAAAATGCGCATGTGGCAAGGTGCTGTAGGCAATGTTCCTTGCGACGGATTGGTCAGCCCGGATTATGTTGTCGCAGAGCCTGTGACGCCTCTATGCTCAGAATACTTTGGACTATTGTTCAGAACCCCAGCTTTCAGCGCCGAGTCAGGCAGCCGTTCGCATGGCATTGTTTGGGATCGCCTGCGTCTATATTGGGAAGAGTTCCGCGATATATCCGTACCGGTTCCGCCATTGGAGGAACAGCGAGCGATTGTGAAGCAGATTCAGATCGAAACCCAAAAAATGGATGCCCTCGCAGCAGCTACCGAGCGCACGATTGCCCTGCTGCAAGAACGCCGCTCGGCATTGATTTCGACGGCGGTAACCGGGCAACTTGAGGTGGCGTCGTGATTATTCGAGAACTACGTTTGTTGGATTTCAGACTGTTTCAGGACAGTACGTTTTCATTTTCACCAAGAGTTACCGTAATTGCCGGAATTAACGGTCGAGGCAAGACCTCGATTCTGGATGCTATTGCACTCATTCTCGCCCGTTGGTTGCCAGAAATTTCACCTGCTGAAAGTCTAACGAGAAAAATGTCTCGTAAGGACATTCGAAGTGGAGAATATGGAGCAAGGATTTGGCTCAATGCCTCCGTAGGCGACAACCCCGTCACCCTCAGCACAAAAACTGGATACACACCGAGTTCAGGGCAAATGTTCATTCTTCCCCGAGCCCTTAAAGATGAGTTGCGACGCGCCTATGGCGATCCAACGCGATCTGACGATCAGGCGCCTATCGTCGTTTACTACACGACGGACAGAGCCCGTTATCAAGCCCCAAGGCGAACTCTGCTGGTTCCGCGCTTGAATCAAACTGACGCATATGTCGGAGCACTATCGAATCGTGCTGTAAGTTTCAAGGAATTCATCCCGCTATTTCATACATGGGAAGGGGCCGATGAAAGGGGGGAGTCGCAGGCCATTCGCCGTGCGCAAAGATTGATCCCTGCAATTCAACGTGCTGTCTCGACCTTCCTTGATGAAATACAGAATATTCGTACCGAAGGTTATCCTCCTAGACTTGTTGTAACGAAACAGGGCAGTACGCTGAATTTGGCCCAGTTGTCGGACGGCGAGCGCTCTCTAATCGCAATGTTGATGGACCTCATACGACGACTTACCTTAGCAAACCCAGGGTTGGATGATCCGCTCCAAGGTGCAGGGGTGGTTTTGATTGACGAGATAGAGCTACACCTGCATCCGAAGTGGCAACGCGAAATCGTGGAAAAACTACGTCGCACATTTCCTCGAATCCAGTTCATTCTGACGACGCACTCGCCATTTGTTATTCAATCGACCCATTCAAGCAGCGAATTGATTTTGTTGGATGCGCAACCTTTGGATCAGCTAGAAAACAAGGGGGTTGAGGAAATTGCAAAAACTCTTATGGGAGTTGAAAGGCCTGAAGTAAGCATGCGTTATCAGGATATGAGAGCTGCTGCCAGATCATACCTCGAACTCCTCAATGAAGCCTCTTTAGCGCCAGAGACTAAGCTTGCTCAATACAAAGAGCGATTGGCTGAAGCTATTTCACCATATGCAGACAATCCGGCATTTCAGGCATTTCTGGAAATGAAACGAGCAGCAGCGCTGGGGGAGTAAGTTAATGCGGCCAGTGAAACGAGGCGCAAGCCCTATTGGAAATGACTTTAATGATTATGCCGATGCAAAAGTATATTTAGTAAGTCGTATAGGCAGTGGGTGGTATGGACAGACTCAAGTTGCCAACTACTGTAGCTATTGTGAGCGGCCGATCAGCACAAATCTTGCTGTCGAGCATATACAACCCAAAGGTTTAACAGTGGGATTGATACAACCCTATGCTCATTTGAAGGGGAAATGGGAAAACTTTCTGCTTGCATGTGTCAATTGCAACTCGACCAAGGGTGACGAAGACGTCCTGCTTAGTGATTTACTACTTCCAGATCGTGACAACACATTCATTGCATTCAACTACGATCAAGATGGCATCGTCTCTATTGCACTAACTGGGCCATCGGCACCTCTTGCCGAAAAAACTCTTTCCATCACCGGACTAGATAAGGCGGCAACACAAAGTTTGGATGACAATCAACGAGCAATTGCGTTAGAGAGAGTCGGGCAACGGATGAATGCCTGGCTACTTGCACGGTCAGCAAAGGAAGATGTTGATGCAGAACCACATAATCAACGCATTCGAAATGGGGCTGTTCGTACTGCGCTCGCTCACGGCTTTTTCAGTATATGGATGAAAGTGTTTGAGAACGATAGCGATATGCGAGGTCGCCTTATAAGTGCATTTCGAGGGACCCAGGATAGTGGTTGCTTCGATCCGGTAACAACTGCGGCAATATCACCCGCCCCTAACCCGGATGCTTTACCGCATGGGAGTAAATCATGAACCAGCGCCATCAGGAAGTCGCCTTCGAGTCCGTCATCGAATCCCATCTCCTCGCCAACGGTTACGCTGCGCTTCCTGCGGCAGACTACGATGCCGAACGCGCCCTGTTTGCCGGCGCAACGCTGGATTTCATCCGCGCCACCCAAGCCAAGGAATGGGGCAGGCTCGAAGCGCTGCACAGCGCCAACACCGATGCAATCGTGCTGAAAGACCTGACCCATTGGCTCGATACATACGGCGCGCTGGCGGTGCTGCGCGATGGTTTCAAGTGTTATGGCCGCACTTTGCGGGTGGCTTATTTCAAGCCTGCTCACGGCATGAACCCGGAGCTGGCGGCGCAGTACGCGGCCAACCGCGTGTGCGTTACCCGGCAGTTGCGCTACAGCCTGCGCAACACCAATGAGCTGGACCTGGTGCTTTCCATCAACGGTATTCCGGTGATTACCGCCGAGCTGAAAAACCCGATGACGGGGCAGACGGTGACGAACGCGATTACCCAATACCAGCACGACCGCGATCACCGCGAGCCGCTGTTCGAGTTCAAGCGCCGCGCGCTGGTGCACTTTGCGGTGGATACCGAGCAGGTGTACATGACCACGCGGCTGGCGGGTGGCGCCACGCATTTTCTGCCGTTCAACAAGGGGCTGGGCGGCGGTGCGGGCAATCCGCCCGACCCGGCGGGACGCGCTTATCGCACCGCTTACCTGTGGGAAGAGGTGTGGCAGCGCGATAGCCTGCTGGATATTTTTGCGCGCTTCATGCATTTGCAGGTGGAAGAAAAACGCACCGACGACGGGCGCAGGATCAAAAAGGAAAGCATAATCTTTCCGCGCTACCACCAGTTGCAGGCGGTGCGCCAATTGGAGCAGGCGGCGCGCGCGGAAGGGCCCGGACACAATTACCTGGTGGAGCATTCGGCAGGCAGCGGCAAGAGCAATACCATCGGCTGGCTGGCGCACCGCCTGGCTTCGCTGCACGACGCGGACGATCATAAGGTGTTCGATTCGGTGATCGTGATCACCGACCGCCGCGTGCTGGATCGGCAGTTGCAGGACACCATCTATCAGTTCGAGCACCGGCAAGGCGTGGTGCAGAAAATCGACGAAGATTCTCGGCAGCTTGCTGAGGCGCTGAGCAACAGCGTGCCTATCATCATTTCCACCTTGCAGAAGTTTCCCTTCGTGGCGCGGCAATTGGTCAAGATGGCGGAGGAGAAAGGCGCCCTCTCCCCCGGCCCCGCTGGCGAGGGAGGGGAGCAATTCGACGGCGTGCTGCCGACGCGCCGGTGTGCGGTAATCATCGACGAGGCGCACAGCTCGCAATCCGGCGAGACGGCGACCGACCTCAAGGAGGTGCTGGGCGGCAATGTGTTGCGGCAAGAGGCAGCACGCTATGCCGTGGAGGAAGGCGTCGAAAATCTGGACGAGCTTTACCGCAGCATGGCCAAGCGCGGGCGCCAGGCCAATCTCAGTTTCTTCGCCTTCACCGCCACGCCCAAGCACAAGACCCTGGCTGTGTTCGGGCGCGACGAGGCGGGCAAGAGCGGCCAGCCTTTCCATCGCTACACCATGAAGCAGGCCATTGAGGAAGGCTTCATCATGGATGTGCTGAAGCACTACACGACCTATGCGACTTACTACAAGCTGGTCAAGGCGAGCGAGGAAGACCCGAATGTAGAGCGCAAGCAGGCGGCCAAGGCGCTGGCCCGTTTCATGCGTTTACACCCCTACAACATCGCGCAGAAGACCGAAGTGATGGTCGAGCATTTCAATGCCGCCACGCGCCACAGGATAGGCGGCAAGGCCAAGGCCATGGTGGTAACGGGTTCGCGGCTGGAGGCGGTGCGCTACAAGCTGGCCTTCGATGCCTATATCCGCGAGAAGGGCTATAGCTGGATCAAGACGCTGGTAGCTTTCTCCGGCGAGGTGGTGGACGACGAGTTGCCGGAGAAGACCTGGACGGAAACCGGCATGAACGGCGGCATCAAGGAAATCGAACTGCCGGAAAAATTCGATACCCCGGAATTCCAGGTGCTGCTGGTGGCGGAGAAATACCAGACCGGCTTCGACCAGCCCCTGTTGCATACCATGTATGTGGACAAGCGCCTGGCGGGCATCCAGGCGGTGCAAACTTTGTCGCGGCTGAACCGCATGCACCCGCTCAAGGAAGATACCTTTGTGCTGGATTTCGTGAATGACCGCGAGGAAATCAAGGACGCCTTCAAGCAATATTACGAAGGTTCCGAGATGGGCGAAGAGGCCGACCCCAACCAGATGTATGCCATCAAGGCGGAACTGGATGCCTCGGGTATCTACCTGCCGGAAGAGGTGCAACGTTTCATCGCTGTCTATTTCAAACCCAAACAACGGCAAAGCGCTGCCGATCACCAGACGATGAATGCCGCGCTCGATCCGGCGGTGGATCGCTTCAAGGCATTGCAGGCGGAAGACGAAGAACAGGCCGAGCTGTGGCGCGGCAAGCTGCATGCGTTCCGCAATCTGTATGCGTTCTTGTCACAGGTGGTGCCGTACCAGGATTCCGACCTGGAGCGGCTTTATACTTTCCTGAGATTCCTGTCGCCCAAGCTGCCCAAACGCAACAGCGGCCAGAGCTACAGTTTCGACGACGAGGTGCGGCTGGAATATTACCGGCTGCAAAAGATCAGCGAAGGCTCGATCAGCTTGCGCGAAGGCAAGGCAGCGCCGTTGGATGGCCCGCGCGATGTGGGGACGGGCATCGCCCGCGACGAGGATGTCCCCCTGTCCCGGTTGATTGATGTCATCAACGAGCGTTTCGGCACCGACTTTACCGATGCCGATCAATTGTTCTTCGACCAGATTATCGAGGCTGCCGTCGAGGATGGCTCCTTGCGCGAGGCGGCCGCCGTCAACCCGGAAGAGAAATTCTCGCTGCTGTTTGCCAACCTGCTGGAAACCCTGTTCATTGAACGCATGGAGCAGAACGAAGATATTTATGCCCGCTTCATGAATGAACGGGATTTTCAGGCCATGGTTTCAGAGTGGATTTCCAGGAAGGTTTACCTGCGGCTCAAAACCAACCCTTCAGCTAAACCGTAGCAACTCTCCGTTTCATTCGCATTAAGCGGATATTGTACTTATCAAGCCGAGCAGCCACTGATTGTTTCCCCCTGCTCAAAATTTGGCAGTACATTGAGCTGTCACCGAATGAAGTCTCCCCTAAGGATAGCGACACCGCCAGACTTGCTTAAACCAGCATGGGCCCTTGTTCTGCCATGTAATAAACAGGCTCTGGCATCCTTTTAGACTGCTCGCCTCCCACCAGCCCGCAGCTCCGCTTGTAAATCTTTGCAAAATTACTCTCAAGATTGCGCCGGTTTTATAGACTGCCCGAAATGGTTTAACTGATCGGATAGAGCGCTTGAATCAATTGCGCGCTCGCCGGTCATTTTTCACTGCGGATCACTACGGCTTGATCGGCAAAATTGGGGGCTACTTGAAACTTCATGACCCATTTCCCAAGCGGTTGCACCTGTTACATATCGTTCGCAGATATGGGCCGGTTGGCGGCATGGAGCGCTATGTCTGGGAACTTACCGCCCAACAGCATATGCTCGGGCACCGGGTCACGGTAGTCTGCGAAAGCTGTCATGGCGCAATTCCTTTGGGTATTGAGGTGCATGCGCTGGGACAAATTGCTGCGCGGCCGCGCTGGCTGGCGGCACTCCGCTTTGGCTGGCGCGCACAGAAATGGCTCGCTGCCATCCCGCATCATGATGCGATCATCCACAGCCATGAACGCATCGGCTTCCATGACATCACCACTTTTCATGGTGCATTGTTTGCGCCGGTTCTTGAGCGCCCCTGGTGGCGCTTGATTTCCCTCCGGGTTGCCATGAACCTGTATTTGGAGCGGCGCGAACTGGCCGTCGCCAAATGCATTGTTCCGAATTCGGAATTGATGAAACGACAGCTCGCTCAATACTATCCAATGTTTGCGCACAAGCTATCCGCGCCGGTTACCCCGGGCATTAAATCGGATTCGGGCCGCGCGCCTCGCAACGTGGCTGCGAACGGCGGCGTAATCGGATTTGTCGGAAAGGAATGGAAGCGCAAAGGACTGCCACTCGCGGTTTCAATCGTTGCGCACCTTCGCCGTACGCGGCCGGATTTGCAGTTCATTGTGATGGGTCCCAATCCGCATGATGTGCAGCATCTGTTCGGTGACTGGAACGGCACCGGCTACCTGCTGAAAGAATGGGACAACCATGTAGAGTTTTCCGACTTCGATATATTGCTGCATCCCGCCAGATCCGAGCCGTATGGCATGGTTATCAGCGAAGCCATGGCCGCTCAAGTGCCAGTGGTCATCTCCAGCGCGTGCGGCGCCAGCATGGACGTTGCACCCGCCTCGGGCGCAGTCCTGTCTCTCGATGCCTCTGTCAATGAATGGGCTCAGGCTGTTGACAGCCAGTTGCGTCGTACAGAATTACCACCAAGGTTTGAAAGAACCTGGCGCAGTGTCGCTCATGAGTATGAAGGTATTTTGTATTCAATGAAGGAGGGAGGCCCAAGCCCGGAGCATGCGGATTCACAGCTTGGCAATGGATATGAAATTAAATAATGCGCTAATCACGATTGCGATTGTGATGCCGCTGTTGTGGCTGCTCGGCGTATCCACGTCGCACACACTGGGTGGGGCCATTCATCTGCTGCTGGCAGTTGCCCTGCTGGCTTTCCTGACACGGGCATTCAGGGACGACGACACCTGGGCCTAGCTGCACGCCCGGGCACAGGAAACCCGCATCAATACAACTCCGGCTCTCCGGGCGGGCGCGTCTTGAAACGCTTGTGCAGCCAGAAGTATTGTTCCGGGATTTCCAGTACGCGCTGCTCGATAAATTCATTCATACGCCGGGTATCAGCGATCACATCACCGGTCGGGTAGTTGTCCCAGGCCGGGTAAAACGTCAGCACATAACCTTTGCCGCCCGGCAACAGGCGCGCTACGCACGGCACCACCACAGCATGCGTCATTTCAGCCAGGCGCGGCAACGCGGTGATGGTCGCCGCCGGCACCTTGAAAAACGGGATGAACGCGCCATCCTTCACGGTCTGGTCCTGATCGGGCAGGTAGAAGAACGGCTTGCCTTCGCGCAGCCCCTTGATGATGGGGCGCAAACCTTGCAGACGCGAGTAAATCAGTTGTTTGCGGAAGCGGATGCGCTTGTTGTACAGCAGGTCGTTCAGGTACTGGTTTTTCTGGTTGGAGTAGACGCTGATCGCGTCCACCTGCTGCGAAATCCAGGAACCGGCAATATCGATGCCGACAAAATGCGGCGTCAGCAGGATCGCAGGCTTGCCCTGCAGCGCCTGGAAATGCTCTATGCCTTCGACCTTGATCAGGCGGCAAATGCGCTCGGGACTGGCCCAGAACAGGATGGTGCGCTCGAACAGGCCGCGCGCAAACATCTTGAAATGTTCGCGCAGCAGGTGCTCACGCTGCGCTGCGCTCATCTCCGGAAAGCACAGGCGCAGGTTGATGCGGCCGACATTGCGCCGCTCGGCCGCCAGCCGGTACGCCAGCATGCCGATCGCCTCGCCGATCCTGGAAAGCACCGGAAGCGGCAGGAAATGCATCAGCCACAACAGGAAAACACCGAAACGGGTCAGCATGGGAAATCCGGGAAGCGACTTGGAGCGGGAACAGCTTCAACGATTATTTTCTGCATCTTCAACGCCAGCACTGCGTGCCGAAACTCATTCCATCAACTTGATTTGCCGCGAGTATACCCGAGCGAAGGGGGATGTCGCCAGTCTGCGGGCTGGCGCTTACTGTTTGAACAGATCCTTGATCATCGAAAAGGCGAAGCCGATGACGATGACGAACAACGCAATGGCAAAGATGGTGCTGAGGATGCTCATGATGTGCACGGTGTATGCTCCCGTTCCGGTTAAACCTTCCTGCGCAATCCTAGTATAATCCGCGCCAGAAGCAAGTAATTTCTCACCCGCCCGGCCGTTGGATGAGCTTTCATCCCCTGCCGCAGGCCGCAATGAAATCATGATGCAACCCACTGTCCAGCACGCAAGAGGCATTTCGTGAGCAAGAAACTTTTTATCAAGACGTTTGGCTGCCAGATGAACGAATACGATTCGGACAAGATCGTAGATGTACTGCGCGCGGCCGAAAGCACCGAACCGACCGAACAACCGGAAGACGCCGACATCATCCTGCTGAACACCTGCTCGATCCGCGAGAAGGCGGAGGACAAGGTGTTTTCCGACCTGGGCCGCCTGCGTGCGCTGAAGCTGAACAAGCCGGACCTGATCATCGGTGTGGGCGGCTGCGTGGCCAGCCAGGAAGGCGAAACAATTTTCCAGCGCGCGCCGTTCGTGGATGTGGTGTTCGGACCGCAAACCCTGCACCGCCTGCCCGAACTGATTGCGGCACGGCGCAGCAGTGGCCGCTCGCAGATCGACATCAGCTTCCCGGAAATCGAGAAATTCGACCGCCTGCCGGAACAGCAGGCCAATTCCGGCTCCGCCTTTGTTTCGATCATGGAAGGGTGCAGCAAGTACTGTACGTTCTGCGTGGTGCCTTATACGCGCGGCGAGGAAATTTCACGCCCGCTGGACGCTGTGCTGCGCGACGTGCGCGGCCTGGTGGCGCAGGGAGTAGGGGAAATCACGCTGCTCGGCCAGAACGTGAATGCCTACGCCGGCGAAACCGGCGAAGGCGACACGGTGGACCTGGCCTTCCTGATCCGCGCGATTGCCGCGCTGGACGGGGTGCAGCGCATCCGCTACATGACCTCGCACCCGCGTGAAATGTCCGCGCGCCTGATCGAGCTGTATGCCGACACACCCAAGCTTTCCAGCCACTTGCACCTGCCGGTGCAGGCCGGTTCCGACCGTGTGCTGACGGCGATGAAGCGCGGCTACACCGCGCTGGAATTCAAATCTATCGTGCGCAAGCTGCGTGCAGTGCGCCCGGACATTTCGATTACCTCCGACTTCATCGTCGGCTTCCCCGGCGAAACCGAGAGCGATTTCGAGGCCACCATGAAGCTGATCGACGAGGTGCAGTTCGATGTGAGCTTCAGCTTCCTGTACAGCCCGCGCCCCGGTACGCCAGCCGCCGACATGACGGACGACACCGCGCATGAAACCAAGATGGAACGCCTGCGCCGCCTGCAAAAGCGCATCGACGAACTGGAGCAGATGTACAGCGAGAAGATGGTGGGCTCGGTTCAGCGCGTGATGGTGGAAAACATTTCGAAGAAGGACGAGCGCGAACTGGCGGGCCGTACCGACAACAACCGCGTGGTGAACTTTGCCGGCCCGGCGCACCTGGTCGGCAAGTTTGTCAGCGTACGCATCGCCTCCGTGTCCATGCACACGCTGCGCGGCGAGCTGGTGGAATAACCGGGGCGTGTAGCGCGCCCTAGTAGCCGAGCAGGCGCTTGAACTCCTTGCGCACGACGTCGTAGCAATCGCAGGCCAGCACCTCGATGCCAGCGCGATCGGTCACGCGGATATGGCCGCGCTTGTAGTCAATCAGCCCCAGCTCACGCATCTTTGCTGCCGCCGCCGTCACGCCTTCGCGGCGCACGCCGAGCATGTGCGCCAACGCCTCATGGGTCAGGAAGAAACTGTCGGACAACGATTTATCGCTTACCAGCAACAGGTGCAGGCTAAGTTGCTGCACCAGCGAATGATGTTTTCCGCACACCGCAATCTGCGCCATTTGCGTCAGTGCCGCCTGCGAGTACAGCAGCATCGTTTTGCGGAAAGCGCCCTCGTGGGCCAGCTCCTTCATCAGGACACTGCGCTCGATCCGGAAAGCATGCCCCTGCGTTTCCACCACCGCGTAGTAGGGCAACGACTCCCCCCCCATCACCTGGCCCACGCTGAACATGCCCTCGTTGCCGATCATCGCGATCTCCGCCGCATCGCCGTTCGCAATGCGGTAATACATGGAAATGACCGTATCCACCGGAAAATAGGAATACGCCGGCCGCTGTCCGGCCTCGGCCAGCATTTCGCCTACTTCGAGCAATTTCAGTTCCAGATGGGGTTTGAGAATTTTCAGCTCGCTGGCCGGCAAGGCAGCCAGCAGGTGATTCTGCTTCAAATAATGTTCCTGGGGCATGTTATTGTTTTCCGGCTGCCGTTCATGACAATTTATCCGGTCGGCATCTTACACAAAGGCTCCTGGAATTTTCGTTCGTTAGCGCACATAATGTTTTTTTGCGCCCGCAAAATCAATGTAATACCCAGGCATTTTGTGCGCTAGCGCACGGAGTCAGAATGTCCCTGCTGATATGATTCAAGAAAATACAAGATAACACCTTCAAAACTGCCGGAAACATGCGCCGCCCCACCACCAGCCCCCTGGATATTCAGCCCGATACACTACTGATCGATATTGCTTCGCGCAATGTTGCCGCACTGGCTCCGGACAACACTCTGGGCGAGGCCGCGCAACGCATGGCCGAGCTGCGCATTTCCTCGCTGCTGGTCGCCGATGCTGCCGGCCATCCGCTCGGCATCGTCACCGAAAGCACGATGCTGCAAGCACTGCTGGACAAAGCTCCCCACGATACGCCGCTGCATAAAGTCATGGCGGCACCCGTGATCAGCGTTCCGGCCGACACCTCGTGCCTCGATGCCTACCACATCAGCCTTCAGCACGGCATCCGCCACCTCGCCGTCGTCGATACGAAAAATTGCCTGCTTGGCATAGTCAGCGAAACGGATTTCCGGCTGCACATCAACCTCCGGGTGCTGGCCGGATACCACCATGTGACGACCGTCATGCAGCGCAGCGCATTATGCCTGGGCCGTCACGAGCCCTTGCCCGACGCCTTGCGCATGATGCGCTTGCACCATGACAACTGTGTCGTCGTCACCGAACAAGAAATACCCGTCGGCATCCTGACCGAGCGCGACATCGTGCGCCTGTATTCGGGCACCCATCAGCCCGACAACCTTACAGTCGAAGCCGTCATGACTACGCCGGTGCTTACCATTCCCGTGCATTGCACCGCGCATACGGCGGCGGATCGCATGCTGGAAGCGCGCGTGCGCCAACTCGTCGTGGTCGACCCGCAGGGAAAGATGGTCGGACTGGTTACCGAGCATGACCTGACCCAGGTCATGGTGCACAGCGTTGTCGAAGAGAGCGCCTCCGTTGACAGCCTGTTCCTCGGTACGCTGATCAACACCATCCCCGACCTGGTGTGGCTCAAGGATGCGGACGGAAAATACCTCGCCTGCAACACGCGCTTCGAACAGTTTTTTGGCAGCCGCGCGCAGGAAATCGCCGGCAAGACCGATTACGACTTCACCGAAAGGCAGCAGGCAGACGCGTTCCGCGACCATGACCGCATGGCAATGGCCGCCAACCAGCCGACCGTCAACGAAGAGTGGGTTACGTTTGCCAGTGACGGCCACCGTGAATTGCTGGAAACCGTCAAGACGCCGATGCGTGACCGCAATGGGGAATTGATCGGCGTACTCGGTGTGGCACGCGACATCACCGAGCGCAAGCGCACCGAAGATGAATTGCGCCAGTCCATCGAACTGATTGAAAGCGTGATCAACGCGATTCCCGACCTGTTGTTCGAACTCGACCTGGACGGCCGCTACATCAACGTCTGGGCGCGCGATCCGGCACAGCTATCCAACCAGCGCGAAATCCTGCTGGGCCACACGGTTAACGAAATGCTCCCCGCCGCTGCCGCCCAAGTGGTGATGTTGGCACTCGCAGAAGCGCATGCCAATGGCTCGTCCAGCGGTCAGGTCATCATGCTGGAGTTGCCGCACGGCAAATCCTGGTTTGAGCTGTCCACCGCCGCCAAGCTGGCATCAGGCACTGACAAGCCGCATTTCATCATGCTGTCGCGCGACATCACGCAGCGACTCGCATCCGAGGCCAACTTGCGCGCCAGCGAAGAAAAGCTGCGCAGCCTGTATGAGGTATCGCCGATGGGCATTGCGCTCACCGACATGCAGGGCCGCTATATCGAGTTCAACGAGGCATTCCGCCAGATATGCGGCTACACGCGCGAGGAGCTGAACCAGCTCGATTACTGGGAACTTACGCCCAAGGAGTATGCCGACCAGGAAGCTGCCCAGCTTGACTCGCTCAGTCGCACCGGCTACTACGGCCCCTACGAGAAAGAGTACCTCCGCAAGGACGGCAACCGCATCCCGCTGCGCCTGAACGGCATGCTGATCCACGATAGCCACGGCGAGCCGTTCATCTGGTCCATCGTCGAAGACATCAGCGCTTCTCGCCAGGCTGCGGCAATCCTGGAGGCCAGCGAAGCGCGTTTCCGCACACTGGTGGAGAACTCGCCGTTCTGCATCCATGAGGTTGACCTGGAAGGCTGCCTGCAATCCATGAATCCGGCCGGCCTCCAGATGCTAGGGCTCTCCAGCGAAGCTGAAATCCTGGGGCGCTCGTATTTCTCGCTGGTCAGCACGGAAGACACGCCGCGCATTGCCGCACTGTTGCAGGATGCATTGCACGGCACACCGAGTCATTTTGAATTTTCCGGTGCCGGTGAGTCCCCGCTGTACTTCAAGTCCTGCTTCATCCCGATCCGCAATTCCGAGGCGCGCGTGATTCGCCTGATGGGCATCACCGAAGACATCAGCGAACGCAAACGCACCGAAGACGCGCTACGCCAACGCGAGGAAATCTTCAGCGCCATCGTCAACCAGGCCGCCGATTCGATTGTGCTGATCGATACCGAAACGCTGGCGTTCGCCGAGTTCAACCAGATGGCGCATGAAAGCCTGGGCTATACGCGCGCCGAATTTTCCGCCTTGCGCGTGTCCGACATCCAGGCACAGCTATCCCCTGAACAAATCCGGCAGCGCATGCAGCAATCGCTGGCAAACAGCGCCGACATCGTTTTCGAAACGCTGCACCGGCGCAAGGATGGCTCGCTGCGCGAAACCGAGGTACGCAGCCGCCCGATCCGCATCCACGGCAAGCAGTATGTTTCCGGCATCTGGAGCGACATCACCCAACGCAAACGCGACGAACAGGCACTGCGCATCACGGCCAGCGTGTTCGACACCACGCATGAAGCCATCCTGATCACCGATGCGGAAAACATCATCATGGACGTCAACCCGGCGTTTTCGCGCATCACCGGCTATAGCCGCGCTGAAGTGCTCGGGCGCAATCCGAAATTGCTGAGTTCCGGACACCAGGATGCGGCGTTTTACCAGCTGATGTGGAAATCCCTGAAAGAGAATAAAGCCTGGCGCGGGGAAATCTGGAACCGCCGCAAGAGTGGCGAAGTTTATGCCGAACTGCTCTCGATCAGCTCAATCTGCGATTCAGCCGGGCAAGTGCAGCGCTACGTAGCCGTGTTTTCCGACATCACGCGCTTGAAGGACCATGAAGCCGAGCTGAGCCGCATCGCGAATTACGACGCACTGACCGGCGTGCCCAACCGCCGGTTGCTCGCCGACCGCCTGCGCCAGGCGATTGCACATGCCAAACGCAACCACAAAACGCTCGCGATTTGCTACCTCGACCTCGACGGCTTCAAGGATGTCAACGACCGCTACGGCCACGAGGCCGGGGACAAACTGCTGATCGACATCGCGCACCGCCTGCAGGAAGAATTGCGCGCCGGGGATACCCTCGCGCGTTTGGGCGGCGACGAATTCGTTGTATTGCTCAACGACATGACGCGCGAGCAGGAGTGCTTCCAGATCCTGGAACGCATTCTGCACATCATTGCCGCTCCGGTCAGCATCGGCAAACACAGGGTCTCGGTTTCGGCCAGTATCGGCGTGACTTTTTATCCTTCGGAAAATGATGACGGCGACACGCTGCTGCGCCATGCGGACCAGGCCATGTATGTCGCCAAGCAAACGGGCAAGAACCGTTACCACGTTTTCGATTCCGCCCACGACCAGCGTGTGCGCGCGTTGTACGATGCACGCACACGCATCCTCGACGGATTGGAGCAAGGGGAATTCGAGCTGTATTACCAGCCCAAGATCGAGCTCGCAACGGGCAGCCTGATCGGGGTCGAGGCATTGTTGCGCTGGCACCATCCCGAGCGCGGCTTGCTGCTCCCCGCCGAATTCCTGCCGCTCGCCGAAGGCTCCGACCTTGAAATCCAGATCGGCAACTGGGTGCTGGAGCAGGCCATGAGCCAACTCGATGCCTGGCATCGTGCCGGCCTTGATATTGAAGTCAGCATCAACATCTCGGCCTATCACCTGCAATCACCCGATTTCGTGTCCACCCTCGAATACAAACTGATTAAACACCCGGACCTGCCGCGCAACCAGTTGCAAATCGAAATCCTGGAAACTGCCGCGCTGGAGAACATCTCCCAATCCGCCGAGACTATCGATGCCTGCCGCAGGCTGGGCATCCGTTTCGCGCTGGATGATTTCGGCACCGGTTTTTCTTCGCTCACCTACTTGCGCAAACTATCCGCCGAAACGATCAAGATCGACCAGTCGTTCGTGCGCGGCATCCTGACCGACGAGGACGACCTGGCCATTGTGCAGGGCATCGTCGCACTCGCAAAAGGCTTTGGCCGCAAAACGGTGGCCGAAGGCATCGAGGCCACCGAACTGATCCAGAAGCTGATCGAGGTCGGCTGCATCTATGGTCAGGGATTCGGCATCTCGCAACCCATGCCCGCAAAAGATTTCATGAAGTGGCAGGAGGAAAGGCAGTAAACTAGCGCCCGCCATGTTCCAGCTCTCCCTTTCCGTACAATATGCCAGCCAGACCGACCGCCTGCCGACGCGCACGCAATTCCGGCGCTGGGTAAAAGCGGCACAGGAGCAGGATGTCCAGATCGTCCTGCGCATCGTCGATGCCGACGAAGGGCGCGCGCTTAACCTGGGCTACCGCAACAAGGACTACGCCACCAATGTGCTGACTTTCACCTACGACGACCTGCCGCCCGGCGCGACGCTGTATGGCGACATCGTGATCTGCGCGCCGGTGGTGGCACGCGAAGCACGCGAACAGCACAAGGATTTGCTCGCCCACTATGCACACCTCACGCTGCACGCCGTACTGCACTTGCAAGGTTACGACCACGAGCGGGCACGTGATGCCGAACGCATGGAGGCCCGCGAAACTGCATTGATGCTCAAATTAGGGTATCCTGCACCCTATCTTGTTAGTTGATTTTCGATGATGGACGGTTCAGACAGTAGTAACAAACCCACCTTGCTTGAACGGCTCTCGATGATGTTGCTGCGTGAGCCGGAAGACCGCGAACAACTGATCGCCCTGCTGCACAGCGCCTACGAGCGCAACCTGCTGGATGCCGACGCCCTCTCCATGATGGAAGGCGTGATCCAGGTTTCCGAGCAGCAAGTGCGCGAAATCATGATCCCGCGCGCCCAGATGGATGTCATCGACATCAGCCAGCCACCAGAACAATTCATTCCTTTCGTGATCGAGACCGCGCATTCGCGCTTCCCGGTCATCGACGGCGACAAGGACAACATCATCGGCATCCTGCTCGCCAAGGATCTGCTGCGCTATTACGCCGGCGAAGAATTCAACGTGCGCGACATGCTGCGCCCGGCCGTGTTCGTACCGGAGTCGAAGCGCCTGAATGTGCTGCTGCGCGACTTCCGCAGCAACCGCAACCACATCGCGCTGGTGGCGGATGAATACGGCGGCGTATCCGGCATGGTCACCATCGAGGACGTGCTGGAGCAGATCGTCGGCGACATCGCCGACGAATACGATTTTGACGACGATGACGACAACATCATCCGCCAGGATGAAACGCACTGGCGCATCAAGGCCGACACCGAAATCGCGGATTTCAACGAGGCGCTCGGCACCGATTTCAGCGATGAAGATTGCGATACGGTCGGCGGCCTGGTGCTCAAGGCAGCGGGACAACTCCCCAAACGCGGCGAAAGCTTCCAGCTTGGTGAGTGGCGCTTCACCGTGCTGCGCGCCGACAGCCGCAGGCTGCATTCATTGCAAGCCATGCGCATGGCTTCCGAAACCGCCGCGCTGTAACCCGCTTGTCCGCTCTGGAAGAGCGGTTTGCTGCCGGTGGTTACTTGCCCAATGACCGTTTGCACAAAATTCCGGATACCCTCGAATCTGATTGCTGTAGGAGCGGCTTCAGCCGCGAATGAGTCTGGTCAATTCGCGGTTAAACCGCTCCCACAGGCGGCAACATCACGATCCAGGGCAGCGACATCAAGGCGGGCCGCGACATGACGCTGGCTGCGGACAACAATATCGCCCTGCTGGCCGACCAGGATACCTCCAGCCAGGCGAGCCACAATTCGAGCAGTAGTGTCTCCCCTAGTGGTCGCTCCAGCGCGCTTCCAGCAGGCGATCGCGCCGCCCCTCCGGCACGCGCTGCATGGCCGCACAATCTTTGCGGTGTATCGTGATGCCGCGATCGCGCGTCACGTAGCCGATAATCTCGGCCGGCGCCGCCGGTTTGCAGCACTTCGCAAATTTGGTCATCAGGTTGCCAACGCCTTCGACCAGCACGCCGGTCGCCGTTACCTGGCTCATCGCCGAACGGATGATGGCGGGCCGGGTATCCTCGGCGCGGCCCGGCATGCCTTCCTGGATGGCGCTATCGAGCTGGTGCGGGGTCAGCTCGTTGCGCCCGATGGCCGCCAGCAAATCTTCCAGCTTGTTGAAATGCAGGCGCTGCGCCAGCTTGTCCTGGTTCAGCGCGCTGGCACCCATGCGCGTCAGTTCCTTGTCGAGCAACGCCCGCCCTTGCGCCACGTGCTCGTCGAAATTCTGCATCTTGAACCACTGCCGCACCTTGGCGCGGGCGCGGTTGCTGTGCAGGTAACCGAGGCCGGGATTGAGCCAGTCGCGGCTGGGTGAGCCGATCTTGGCAGTCAGGATTTCAACGCGCTGGCCGTTCTTCAACTGGCAGTTCAGCGGCACGATGTTGCCATCGACCTTGGCGCCGCGCGTGCGGTGCCCGAGGTCGGTATGCAGTGCATAGGAAAAATCCACCGGCGTTGCCCCCTTGGGCAGGTCGATCACCTTGCCTTGCGGCGTCAGCACGTACACATGGTCCTGGAACAGCTCGCTCTTGAATTGCTCCAGCATGGTGTCGCTGTCGGCCACATCCTCTTTCCACTCCAGTATCTGGCGCAGCCAGGCGATCTTCTCGTCAAACTTCGCATCCGATTTGCCGCCTTCCTTGTAGCGCCAATGCGCTGCCACACCCAGCTCGGAGTTGTAGTGCATCTCGACGGTGCGGATTTGCACCTCGATGGCGAGGTCGCGCGGACCGATCACCGCAGTATGCAGCGAACGGTAGCCGTTGCTTTTCGGGTGCGCGATATAGTCGTCGAACTCGCCGGGGATCGGCTGCCACAGATTGTGCACCAGGCCCAGCGCGGTATAGCAGTCCTTGAGGTCTTCCACGAGGATGCGCACCGCGCGCACGTCGTACAGCTCGCTGAACTCCAGCCGCTTGCGCTTCATTTTGTTGATGATGCTGTAGATATGCTTGGGCCGCCCGGTCACTTCACCCTTGATCCCGGCCTGCTGCAACTCGTGCTTCAGCAATGCCACAACATCGGCAATGTACTGCTCGCGGTCGGCGCGACGCTCATCGAGCAGCTTGGCAACCTGCTTGTAGAGCTGCGGCTCGAGGAAGCGCAACGACAAATCCTCCAGCTCCCACTTGATCTGCCAGACCCCGAGACGGTTGGCCAACGGCGCAAAGATGCCCTGCGTTTCGCGCGCGATCTGCAACTGCAATTCCGCCGCGGCAAACGCCAATCGGCGCATGGTCTGGGTGCGCTCGGCCAGCTTGATCAGCACCACGCGAATATCCTGCACCATCGCCAGCAGCATCTTGCGTAGCGTTTCGATCTGCTGGGCCTGGTCGCCCTTCTTGCCGGTATCCGGCGCACCCATTTCGCTGAACTGGCGGATTTGCTCCATGCGCGCAACGCCTTCCACCAGCTCGCGCACTTCGCTGCCGAAGTCGGCCGCAACACGTTCGCTCCATTCGGCCATGTAGTTCGGCAACGCATGCAACAGCGCCGCCAGCACCGGCCCTTTGTCGAGATTCATGCGCGCAAGCAGTGTCGCGGCCCCCAGTGCATGCTCCAACAGCGGAGTGTTGGTCAGCTCCACCTTGCCTGCATAGAACGGTGCCACCAGGTCGCAGGCACGGTGCAGCGCCTGCCGGTCTTCCACGGTGAAACTGGCGGGCAGCGCTTCCAGCAACGCATCCAGCGTCAGGTCGGGAACAATGGAGGAGGGCATCAGGCAGCCATCGAGGTGCGCACGCTGGAGCGCACCTCCATACGCGCAAACCAGGCGGCAAGCGCGGGGTGAGCGGCGCGCCAGTCGCGTTCCGGCTGGCGCAGGTCCAGGTAAAGCAGTGCGCTGGCCAGCGCGAGGTCGGCCAGGCTCAGGCTGCCGCCTTCGCACCAGGGCTGTGCGCCGAGTTGCTGTGCCGCATAAGCCAGCGTGCGCGTAATGTTGTCGTTGTGCAGCTCCATCACTGCGTCGCTCTGCTGCTCCGGCGCGCGGACACGTTCGCCGCGCACGACCACGGCGGAATCCATGATGCCGTCCGCCAGGGCCTCCCAGCGCCGCACGCGCATGCGTGCAAGCGCATCGTTTCGCGGGATCAGGATCGGCGTATCGTTCAACGTATCGAGATATTCCGAGATCACCACCGAATCAAAGATGCAGGTCTCATCGTCCAGCACCAGTGCCGGGATGCGCCCAAGCGGATTCAGCGCGGCAATCTCGTTGCCCGGATCGTTTGGTCCTTCGGCAACAAACTGGTGGGGGATCTGTTTTTCCAGCAGCACCAGCCGCGCCTTGCGCGTATACGGGCTGGTCAGCGTACCAAACAGTTTCATGCGCACCTCCGCTCCGGGTTACTGCACATTGGCATTGCCGCCATGCAGGCGTTTTTCCGCTGCGGCGAGCGCGAGCGGCTCGCCCAGCAGCATGAGCACATCGCCGGCGCGCAGCACCATATCGCCGGCCGGCTGGGTGCCTTCGACATTGTGGCGGCGCACCGAATTGACCTCCACATTCAACTCGGACAGGTTCATTTCATCCAGCGTCTTGCCAACAGCAACATCCCCCACTTTCAGCAACACATTGCCGAAACGCGGCTGCATGCTTTCCACCGGCTCGGTGTTCAGGTCAGGTGCCGTGCGGAAATAGCCGCTGAACACGCTGTAACGCTTGGCGCGCGTTTCCTGGATACGGCGGATCACGCGATTCAGCGGCACCCCTGACAACAGCAAGGCTTGCGAAGCCAGCATCACGCTGCCTTCCAGCACCTCGGCCACCACTTCGGCCGCACCGGCGCGCTTCAGCGATTCGACATGCGTATCGTCCGCCGTGCGCACCACCACCGGCAAACCGGGGCGCGCATGACCGACATGGTGCAGGATTTTCAATGCCGAATGCGCATCATCGTAAGTCACCACCAACGCCTTCGCGCGCATCAGTCCGGCAGCCTGCAACACTTCGCGCTTGGTGGCGTCGCCGTAGACCACTTTCTCCCCGAGCGACACCGCATCGCGCACACAGCGCGGGTCCAGCTCCAGCGCAACGAACTTGATGCCCTCATTGGCGAGGAATTTGCCAAGCGCCTTGCCGCTGCGGCCATAGCCGCACACGATGATATGCGCATCCGAACTCATGCTCTGCACGGCAATGTTGTGAACATGCACCGCCTGGCTCATCCACTCGGCCGGCGACAGGCGCCGCACAATGGCCTCGGCATGCTGAATCAAAAACGGCGCGATCAGCATCGAGATCAGCATCGCCGCCAACACGTTCTGCATCACCACATCCGGCAGCAGGTGCACCTCACCGGCCAGCGTCAACAGCACGAAACCGAATTCGCCGGCCTGCGCCAGCCCCAGGCCGGTACGAATACCGACACCCCATTCGCGCGCGAACACGCGCACCAGCACCGCCACCACGGCGGCCTTGAACGGCAACAGGATCAGCAAGATCAGCAACACCCAGCCGAATCCGGCAATGACGCTGCCGAGATTCAGCATCATGCCGATCGTGACGAAGAACAACCCGAGCAGCATGTCGCGGAACGGCTTGATATCCTCCTCCACCTGGATGCGGTATTCGGTTTCCGAGATCAGCATGCCGGCCACAAACGCGCCCAACGCCAGCGACAGTCCGCTCAGCTCGGTCAGGAACGCCAGCCCCAGCGTGAACAGCAGCACGTTCAGCATGAACAGCTCGGAGGATTTCTGCTGTGCCACCAGGTCGAACCAGGGACGCATCAGGCGCTGCCCGAAGATCAGCAGCACCGACAGCAGCAGGGCCGCTTTCAGCGTTGCCAGCACGATGGTGGAAGTCAGGTTGCCGGAATCGCTGCCCAGCGCGGGAATGATGATGATCAGCGGCACCACGGCCAAATCCTGGAACAGCAGCACGCCCATGAGCTTGTGGCCATGCGAGGTATTCAGCTCGGCGCGCTCAACCAGCATCTTGCTGACGATCGCGGTGGATGACATTGCCAGCACGCCGCCGAGCGCCAGCCCTTCGCGCCAATCCAGATGGAAGAATAGCGACGAGACCATCACCAGCACCATGGTCAGCACCACCTGTGCGGTGCCCAGCCCGAACACGATGCGCTGCATCGCGCGCAAGCGCGCCAGGCTGAATTCGAGGCCGATGCTGAACATCAGGAACACGACGCCGAATTCGGCAAGGTGGCGGGTTTCCGGCGCGTCGGGAATCCAGCCCAACGCATTCGGGCCGATCAGGATGCCCACGATCAGGTAGCCGAGCATGACCGGCAGGCGCAGGATGCGGCACAGCACCACCACGCCCACAGCGACGGCAAGCAAGATCAGGACAACCTGGAGCGAGGTATTCATTGGATTCCGAAAGGGTTATATCTATAGGACGGAAGCTGCGACAGCCAACCGTTTGCACAGCCCGGATGATGCCTGAACTTGGTGCGCTTTTCAAAAGCTAAGCGCTTCCATCAATCATTTACCGGCTTCCGGCAGGGGTATTAACAGACTGTTAATGGGTGGTTGAACCGGGAAACGCTTTCGGGTAGAATCGCGCCTCTTTGAAAAACCTGGTTGGAGTTGAGTCATGGCACGAGTCTGTCAAGTAACGGGAAAACGCCCTATGGTGGGTAACAATGTTTCCCACGCAAACAACAAAACAAAGCGTCGTTTTCTGCCGAACCTGCAACGTCGTCGTCTGTGGGTCGAGTCTGAAAATCGTTGGGTGTCCCTGCGCCTGACCAATGCTGCACTGCGCACCATCGACAAGCACGGTATTGATGCCGTCCTGTTCGAAATGCGTGCCAACGGCGAAAAAGTCTGAGGAGTATTAAGTCATGCGAGATAAAATCAAACTGGAATCCAGCGCCGGCACCGGCCATTTCTATACAACCGACAAGAACAAGCGCACCACCCCGGAAAAGATCGAGATCAAGAAGTTCGACCCGGTTGCGCGCAAGCATGTTGTGTACAAGGAAACCAAGCTGAAGTAATTCGGCCGGTTCCCCGCTGAAAAAGCCCGCGCTGCGGGCTTTTTTATTGCTATGACAACTCGTTTGCCATCCGGTAACCCACGCCAACCTCGGTCAGCAAATAACGGGGCTGCGCTGGGTCCTCTTCCAGTTTGTGCCGTAACGCTCCCATATAAATGCGCAAATAATGGGCTCGTTCAATATAACTCGCCCCCCATACTTCCTTGAGCAGGAATTGATGTGTCAACACCTTCCCGGCATGCCTGGCAAGCACTGTCAACAGCCGGTACTCGATCGGTGTAAGGTGCACCTCCCGCCCTTGAACCGTCACCTTGCGCAGCGCCATATCCACTGCCAGCTCCCCAATTGCAAACACGGCTTCGCCTTGCCCTTCCGGACGGGAAGTATTGCGCAGGGCGGCCCGTATCCGCGCCTGCAATTCCCCCGTACCGAACGGCTTCACCAGATAATCATTGGCTCCCGCATCCAATGCTGCGATTTTGTCACCCTCCAGGGATCGGGCCGACAGTACGATAATTGGGCAAGAGGACCATGCCCGCAACTCCTTCACCACCTCGACACCGTCCATATCCGGCAGGCCTAGATCGAGTATCAGCAAATCCGGTTTGCGCATCGCCGCCTCGACCAATCCCTGTCCGGCAGTCTCGGCTTCAAAAACCTGGTAACCCTCCGCCGTCAGGGCTGCGCGCAAAAAACGGCGTATCTGCGCTTCGTCTTCGATGATTATGATTGTGGGCGCATTCGTGCTCATGGCTCCACCTGCTCCTCATATTCAATGGTCGGCGGCTCTCCCAGCGGCAACGAAAAATGAAAGGCAGCGCCTCCGCCATCTTGGTTATCAGCCCAAATCCGCCCGCGATGCGTTTCGACAATAGCTCGGCAAATTGCCAGCCCCAGCCCGGCTCCCCCCTGATTACCCTCGTTGGCAACACGATGGAATTTTTCAAAAATGCGCACCTCTTCACCCGCCGGAATGCCGGGGCCGCGATCTGACACCGAAACGATGAGTGCATTCTCTTCAACCAAGGCTGAAATTTCGATCGGGGTTCCTGGCTGAGTGTATTTCACCGCGTTTTCCAGCAGGTTTACAAATACCCGTTCCATCAGCAAGCCATCTATTTCCACTAGTGGCAACTCCTGCGGCAACCTGACGCTGACGGGATGCGAAGCCAGTCGTGCCCCCAGTCCTGCCAGCGCCCCTCCCACAACCTCCTCCAAAGGCTGCCACTGCCGGTTCAGCACGACTGCCCCGGCCTGCAGGCGCGCCATGTCCAGCAAGTTGTTCGCCAAACTGGACATGCGCACAGCCTCATCGTAGATAGCCTGTTCCAGCTCCTGGCGCGAATGGATGTCCAGCTTGTCATCATCCCGTATCAGGGTGCTCGATGCCCCGACAATAGCTGACAGCGGCGTGCGCAGGTCATGTGAAATGGCCGACAGCAAGGAGTTGCGCAATTGCTCCGTCTCCATTTTCAATTGTGCCGTCTGCGCCTCCGCCGCCAATCGAACCCGCTCCAGTGCAAGCGCAACCTGGTCCGCAAAGGTTTCCAGCAAACGCTGCTGCTCAGGCAATGCAATGCGGGCCGGGTTCAGTGGCAACAATGCCAGCACCCCCACTTGGGCCGCGCCCGCCTTCAGCGGCAAATAAACCGTATCCCCCCCTGGCAAGGTGTCGGTACCCAGGCCGGCCATTTGCCCGTGGTCGTACACCCATTGCGCCACGCTCAGATCGCTACCATGGCAAGATTGCGCAACCCCCTCGCCATGCGGATAGACAATCCGCCCGGTTCCATCCGCCAGCAGCACGACAACCTGCGCCTCAAACACCTCCGCAACATGTTTTACCGCCACGCGCAGGATATTAAGCTCGCCGCGTGTAGCCGCCAGTTCGCGGCTCATTGCGTACAGGGCGGCAGTACGCCGCTCCCGGTGCGCGGCAATCTTGGCCTGGTGCTGGATGCGCACGGTCATCCCGCTGATTACCAACCCAACCAGCAACATGACCGCAAAAATAATCAGGTATTGTGTGTCCGACACCGCGAAACTGAAGCGCGGCGGCACAAAGAAAAAATCAAACGACACTACGCCCAGGAGCGAGCTCAGTACCGATGGCCCGCGCCCAAAACGGGAGGCAACTGCGACCACCCCGGTAAGGTAAACCATGATCAGGTTTGCAAGATCGACATGACCAAACATCAGCCAGGCGATACCGGTGCATATCGCCGTCGATGCCACCGACCACCAATAGGCCGCCTGCCAGGTAAACAGCGGTTTCGACTCTTCGGTTGCCAGGCCAAGATAAAGGCGGCTGCGGGAAAAATAGGAATACCTCCCGGATTGGGACAGGAAGTCGGGTTCTTTCCCCATGACATGGATGTCCATGCCCGCTGCCTTGCGCACAATCGTATCGACCAGTGACCCAAACAGCCGCAGCCTCCAGCCATCCAGGGTCGGTTTGCCCAGCACAATCCTGGAAACATTGCGGGTACGCGCATAACCCACAATTTCATCCGCCAATTGGCTGCCGCCCAACGTAACCGTTTCCGCCCCCAATTCTTCAGCCAGTTTCAGCGTCCTCAGGATGGCATCGCGCTGCTCCCTGGACAAGCGCTGCAATTTAGGGGTCTCCACATACGTCACGATCCATTCCGCTTTCAGCGATTGCGCCAGGCGGAATGCCGAGCGGACCAGGTTTTCTGCATTGCCGCCGGGGCCGACGCAAACCAGCAGGCGTTCCTTCACCTGCCATACTTCACGAATGGCATGATCATCCCGGTAATCGCGCATTTGCGCATCCACCCGGTCTGCGGTACGACGCAACGCCAATTCCCGCAAGGCAATCAGGTTGCCCTTGCGAAAGAAATTTTTTGCCGCACGCTCGGCCTGTTGCGGCAAATACACCTTGCCTTCCTTAAGCCGCTGCAGAAGCTCATCCGGCGGCAGGTCGATCAACTCAATTTCATCGGCTTCTTCCAGCACCGAATCCGGCACGGTTTCCCACACCGGGATGCCGGTAATCTGGGACACAACATCATTAAGGCTCTCGATATGCTGGACATTGATCGCGGTATACACATCGATCCCGGCATCCAGCAACTCCTCCACATCCTGCCAGCGTTTCGGGTGGCGCGAGCCCTGTGCATTGCTGTGCGCCAGTTCATCCACCAGGATCAGGGCGGGGCGGCGCCGGAGCGCAGCATCAAGATCGAACTCCTGCAGTCGCGTGTCCCGGTATTCAATTTCCCGTAGCGGCAATACCTCCAGGCCCTCCAGAAGCCGCTCGGTCTCGGCACGCTTGTGCGTTTCGACATAGCCCGCAACAACATCCAGACCTTCGGCGCGACGCTCATGCGCAGCCAGCAGCATGCCGAAAGTTTTACCTACCCCGGCAGAGGCCCCGAAAAAAATCTTCAACCGCCCGCGGCGGCGCTTCGCCTCGGCACGCTGGACTTTTTCCAGCAAGGAATCGGGATCCGGACGCTGATCGTTCATGGCCTGAGATTGCGCCGCCACGCTTTGCCTATCGAGCCCAGGCGGGCGAACAGGGTTTTCTGGTCATCGGACAACACATCCATCACTTCCGACAACTGTCGTGATTTCAGGATCGCAAACAGCATGAACATGGTGGTCAGCAACACCGCCGTAACAAGGTAAGCCAGCCGCGTCATCAGGGGAGCATCAGCCTCGGCTATCAGGTTGGTTCCCAGCAGCCCGGTTGCCACCGCGCCGATCATGCTGAACACCGTGACCACAGTCAGCCGCACGATAGTGGCGGACTGCTGGCGCTGTGCATTGCTGTCCAGGTACTGGCTCATATCCTTCAACTCATCCTTGATCTCGTGATACAAGGCATCGTTGCCCAAATGATCGCTGCTCAGGCGGTAGAGCGCCTGCACATGAGGGCGCTCGGACAGCTCATGAAACCAGTAGCGATGGGTAAAACGCAGGAATCCTTCAAACCCGGCATACACCTTGCGCCGGAAGCGGCTGATGGATTGGGCCGCACGAATATCCAGGCCGTGAACCGCCTCGACCATGCGCTCTGAAAACACCAGTAATGCGGCGCGGTGGAAATGCGCAACCAGGAACAGCAGCACATATTGATGCCGGAATTGCGCAAGGAGGCCGCGCTCGGAATCGCAGAAATAATCCGCACAACTGTCGCCCACCACGATGAAGGCACGGCCGCTGCAGATAAAGCGCGTATTCGGCCCCCTCTCGCTATCGGTCCAGAACCGGTCATAACAATAGCGCTGCTCGAACTCCGCCACGTCCGGGTCATGCGACGGCAAAGCCTCGTCCGGATGCAGCGTTGCAACCAGCCCGAGACGCAACCATTCTTCACGGCTGATGTTGCGGGGATTATCCACGGCGAGGTAAGCCATCAAGGGCATACGATGGTATTCAATCTGGCGGTAACGCAGGCGCCCGGCCTCCTCCGATGGATCGAGCACCAATGGCCGCAGCAGGTAATCCCAATGAACCGCAATGCCCGGAGAACGATGCTTCCGGGTGTATTCCAGGAATTTTTTCTGGTTGTCCGAGTCCGAAGCCGCCAGCACCGCGCCATCAGGCCCCAGCCATTCCGCCCTGAAAACGTTATGTTTGCCATGCCCCTCCTTATCCCAGCCGGTGGGATAGGTGCGGCCAAAACGATAAAGCAGGTCGTTTACCTGGGCGAAAGGAAGATCGGCGGCTGACAACTCCACCTTGAGAAAAGCAACATCAATATCATCGAAGAACCACAGCTCGACATGCTCGACTGCCAGTGTAAGCGGCGCCTCCCCTTCATGCAGCAGTAAGCGCAATGCCGCCACCCCGTTTCGCCGGAATATCCTGATTGCAGACCCTCCGCGCGAACCCGCAATACCAGGAACCCTTTGCCCAAGGCTCTCGCCATAGAGGAAGCGCTGCACATACGGCAGGAAGGTGACAAACTCCTTATAGTGACGCTCTTCGAAACTATGCGCCGCCGAATCAAAGCGGCTTGCCAGAAGGCGCCATTGATTACCGCCCCCTTGCTGCTGCAGCACCTCCCAATGCTGTTGCACTCCGTTACCAAGCGGCATCAGTTGCACCGGCCAGAACAGCACCTCGCGAAAGTGGCGAACGATATGCCCGGATAAATTTTTAGTATGCATGGCCCAGTTTAACAATTATTTTTCATCTTTTTCAGCCTGGCTTCCCGGCAAGTTATCCGGCCACCGCGCCTCCTCCTTGCAAACCGGCTCCTGCAACAAGGCTGGCGCATACTCAACCATGAAATAAACCAGGCCTAGAGGAACAACAACCGCGAGAACGGCCAAGGACATGTCCAGCATATCGCTCATTCCGGGCAACAATATGCTATTCATTTGGCTTGAAGCCTGGCTTTAGCTGTCTCATCCAAAGCCAGGTTAAGCTCCAATACGTTCACGCGCGGCTCGCCGAGAATGCCGAACTGGCGCTCTTCGGTGTGTTCTGCCACCAGTTTGCGCACCGCTTCCGGCGGCATGCTTCGCAACCGCGCCACGCGTGCAAGCTGGTATTCAGCTGCGGCCGGACTGATATGCGGGTCGAGGCCGCTGCCGGAGGCGGTGACCAGATCGACCGGAACAGCTTTCGTATTGCCGGGATCAGCATCGCGCAGTGCTTGCACGCGGGCTTTCACCGCATCCAGCAACGCCGGGTTGGTCGGCCCCAGATTCGAGCCGCTGGAAGCCGAAGCGTTATTCGCCATCGGGCCGGTCGCCGAAGGACGGCTCCAGAAATACTTGGGGTCGGAGAACGATTGGCCGATCAGGCTGGAGCCGACCGGCTTGCCGTCCTTGACGATCAGACTGCCGTTGGCTTTGTCGGACATGATTGCCTGCGAGATGCCCGTCACCAGCGCAGGATAAGCGAAGCCGGTCAGCAGGGTGAGCAGCAGAAAGCTGATGACGGCGGGGCGTAGTTCTTTAAACATGATTTTTCCTTTCTTAAACCAAATGTAGCGCGACCAGAATCATGTCGATCAACTTGATGCCGATGAACGGGACGACGATACCGCCCAGCCCATAGATCAGCAGGTTGTTGCGCAGCAGCACGTTCGCTCCGATGGCGCGGTAATTCACGCCTTTCAGCGCCAGCGGAACCAGGGCGATGATGACCAGCGCATTGAAAATCACGGCAGACAAAATGGCGCTGGACGGTGTCGCCAGCCCCATGATGTTGAGGCTGCCCAGCGCGGGATAGGTGGTCGCGAACGCTGCCGGGATAATGGCGAAATACTTGGCCACGTCGTTGGCGATGCTGAAAGTGGTCAGCGCGCCGCGCGTCATCAGCATCTGCTTTCCGGTCTCGACGATCTCGATCAGCTTGGTGGGATTGGAGTCGAGGTCCACCATGTTGCCGGCCTCCTTGGCCGCCTGCGTGCCGGTGTTCATCGCCACGGCCACATCGGCCTGTGCCAGGGCAGGCGCGTCGTTGGTGCCGTCGCCGGTCATCGCCACCAGCCGTCCCTGCGCCTGATGTTCGCGGATCAACTTCAGTTTGGCCTCCGGCGTCGCTTCGGCGAGGAAATCGTCCACCCCGGCCTCGGCGGCGATGGCGGCGGCCGTCAGGCGATTGTCGCCGGTAATCATGATGGTCTTGATACCCATGCGGCGCAGTTCGGCGAAGCGTTCCTTGATGCCGCCCTTAACCACGTCCTTGAGCTCGATCACGCCCAGCACCCTGGCGCCTTCGGCCACCACCAGCGGCGTGCTGCCGCGGCGTGCGACGCTGTCCACGATGGCATCCACGCCGTGCGGGAAATGTCCGCCCAGGCTGGTGACGTAGTTGCGGATGGCGTCGGTCGCCCCCTTGCGGATCTGGCGTTCACCGATGTTGACGCCGCTCATGCGCGTCTGTGCGCTGAAGGGGACGAAGGTCGCGCCAAGCTCGTGGATGTTGCGCTCGCGCAGAGCGAACTTCTGCTTCGCCAGCACCACGATGCTGCGGCCCTCCGGCGTCTCGTCGGCCAGTGAGGCGAGCTGTGCTGCATCGGCGAGTTCCGCTTCAGTCACTCCGGGCGCATGCAGGAAGTTGCTGGCCTGGCGGTTGCCCAGCGTGATCGTGCCGGTCTTGTCGAGCAACAGCACATCCACGTCGCCTGCCGCCTCCACCGCGCGGCCGCTGGTTGCAATCACGTTCTTCTGCAGCATACGGCCCATGCCGGCCACACCGATGGCGGACAGCAAGCCGCCGATGGTAGTGGGAATCAGGCACACCAGCAACGCCACCATCACAGTGATACTCACAGGCTGCCCTGCACCGGATGTCTCGACGCTATAGATGGAGAACGGCAACAGGGTCACAGTCGCCAGCAAAAAGATCAGCGTCATCGCCACCAGCAAAATGGTGAGTGCGATTTCGTTCGGCGTCTTCTGACGCTTGGCACCCTCCACCATCGCGATCATGCGATCGAGGAAAGTCTCGCCCGGATTAGTGGTGATACGCACCACCAGCCAGTCGGACAACACGCGCGTGCCGCCCGTCACGGCGCTGAAGTCGCCGCCGGATTCACGGATTACCGGCGCGCTTTCGCCGGTGATGGCGCTTTCATCCACCGAGGCCACGCCTTCGATCACTTCGCCGTCGCCGGGAATGAAGTCGCCCGTTTCCACCAGCACCACATCATCGCGGCGCAAACCGGAGTTGGGCACGAGCACAAACTTCTCGCCATACTTTGGACGGGTCAGTTTCTTGGCCTGAATGTCGCGTTTGGCATTGCGCATTGAGGCAGCTTGGGCACGGCTGCGCCCCTCGGCCAGCGCTTCGGCAAAGTTGGCGAACAGCACCGTGAACCACAGCCACAGTGTCACTGCCAAGATAAAGCCGGATGGCGCTTCGCCGTGCCCGCCCAAGGCCTGGAAGAACAGCGCTGTGGTCAACACGCTGCCGACCCACACCACGAACATCACCGGGTTCTTCATCTGCTGGCGCGGACTCAGCTTCTTGAACGAGTCCACCACGGCCTGTCTGACGATGTCGCGCTCGAACAGGGAAAACGGAATAGTCTTTGTCGTCATAAAAATCTCCTTGGTAGGGTGGGCACATTGTTGTGCCCACCCTACGGTTACTTAGTGAACACTAATCATGTTCAGGTGTTCGATCACCGGACCGAGTGCCAGAGCAGGCACAAAGGTCAGCGCCCCCACCAACAGCACGGTGCCAATCAGCAGCCAGACGAACAGCGGGGTATGCGTCGCCATGCTGCCCACGCTGGCGGGCATGCGCTTCTTGCCGGCCAGCGAACCGGCCAGCGCCAGCACCGGAATCATCAGCCAGAAGCGCCCAAACCATACGGCGAAGCCCAGCGCACTGTTGTAGAACGGCGTGTTGGCGGAGATGCCGGCGAAGGCGCTGCCGTTGTTTCCGACCGCCGACGTGAACGCATACAGCACCTCGCTAAAGCCATGCGCACCGGGGTTGTAGATGCCGCTCTTGCCCGCCGTCAACATCACGGCCAGCGCCGTGCCGCCGAGGATAATCAGCGGCGGGATCAATATCACCAGCGACGCCATCTTGATGTCGAATGCCTCGATCTTCTTGCCCAGATAATCCGGCGTGCGGCCTATCATCAGCCCGGCGAGGAACACCGCGATCACGGCGTACACCAGCATGCCGTACAGGCCGGAACCAACGCCACCAAACACAACCTCACTCAACTGGATTTGCGCCAGTGGCACCAGCCCACCCAGTGGCGTATATGAATCGTGCATGGAGTTCACCGCACCGCAGGAAGCTGCCGTGGTGATGGTGGCGAACAGCGCGGAGTTGACGATGCCGAAGCGCATCTCTTTGCCTTCCATGTTGCCGCCGGACTGCGTGGCGGAAACAGCCTGATCCACGCCCAATGCGGTGAACGCGGGATTGCCTTGTTGCTCCGCATATTCAGTCACCGCGAGGAAGCCGACGAACAGCAGTGTCATCGAAGCGAGAATCGCCCAGCCCTGGCGCGTGTCGCCCACCATGCTGCCGAAGGTGTAGCACAGCCCGGCGGGGATAATGAAGATCGCCAGCATCGCGAGGAAATTGGAGAACGGCGTGGGGTTCTCGAACGGGTGCGCCGAGTTGGCGTTAAAGAAGCCGCCGCCGTTGGTGCCGATCTGCTTGATCGCCTCCTGCGAGGCGACCGGCCCCATGGCGATAGTCTGCTCGGTCACGATGACTTTCTCGGTGACGGCATTGCCCGCCGCATCTTTCATCGGACTGCCGGAAGCATCCAACTTGGGCTGCTCGTAACCTACGCTCTCCGTCAGCGTGGCTTTTTCATAGGCGGAAAAATTCTGCACCACACCTTGACCAACCAGCACCAGCGCCAGTACTGTGGAGAGCGGCAGCAGGATGTACAGCGTGCTGCGCGTCATATCCACCCAGAAGTTGCCTATCGTCTCAGTAGTGTGACGCGCAAATCCGCGAATCAGTGCAATGACGACCGCCATGCCTGTGGCGGCAGAAAAGAAATTCTGCACCGACAATCCGGCCATCTGCGTAAGGTAGCTCATCGTTGTCTCGCCGACGTAGCCCTGCCAGTTTGTATTGGTGACAAAGCTCAGTGCGGTATTGAGCGCCGAATCCGGCGTAACGGCCCCAAGCCCCTGCGGGTTCAGCGGCAACATGCCTTGCAAACGCTGCAACAGGTACACCACCAACACACCGAGCAGGCTGAACCACAGCACTGCCAGCGCATAGTGCGTCCAGCGCATCTCCTGCTTGCTGTCCACCCCGCACAGGCGATAGAAAAGGTTCTCGACAGGAGCCAACCAGCGCACGAACACAGGCAACTTGCCCTCGTAAACGCGCGCCATGTAATAGCCCATAGGCTTGGCCAATGCCAGCAATACGCCCAGATACAGAGAGACTTGAATGAATAAGTTAATCATGAGAACAACTCCGGTTTAAGTAAGGCAACGACGAGATAAAACATCAGAAACAACGCCGCGACGGCACCGATGATGTAAAAAATCATGATGGCCTCCTCAATTTTTCGATGCCGTATATCAGCAGCACGCTCAAGCCGAAAAACCCGAAGATCAACAATAGATAGATCAAATCCATATTAAGTGCTCCATTCTGTAAAAAGCTTGCGCATGATAGGAGTATGAAAATTAAAACAGTATAAAAAGTGCCGGGGTGGGTATATAAAAGTCGTAAAGATGCTGCTTAAAGCAAGGTAAAATCGCGCCCTTTCACCAACACCCGAGTTGCCGTCATGTGGTTCAGAAACCTGCTTGTCTATCGCCTTACGAACTGGAAACTTTCCCCCGCCGCGCTGGAAGAAAAGCTCGCCCAACTCGCGTTGCAGCCCTGCTCCGGCCTTGAGGCGCAGCGCCTCGGCTGGCTGCCGCCCAAGGGCGAGGGTGAGCCGCTGGTGCATGCGCAGGGCCAGCAAATGCTGATCTGCCTCGGCTCGGAAAAGAAGCTGCTGCCAGCCAGCGTCGTCAAGCAATTCACCCAGGCGCGCGCCGCCGAAACCGAAGAGCAGCAGGGCTACAAACCCGGCCGCAAGCAGATGAAAGAAATCCGCGAGGCAGTCACCGATGAGCTGCTGCCGCGCGCGTTTGCCATCCGCCGCAAGACCTATGTCTGGATTGACCCGCAGGACGGCTGGCTGGTGGTGGACGCTGCCAGCTTCGGTAAAGGCGACGAGGTCGTGGAGATGCTGGTGAAGACGCTGGGCGACATCACGCTGGATTTCGTGCATACCGAAACCTCACCGTCTACGGCCATGACCAGTTGGCTGGCCGGCGAAGAGCTGCCCTCCACCTTCGCTGTCGACCAGGATTGCGAACTGCGCAGCACCAGCGAAGACAAGGCCGCCGTACGCTACGTGCACCACACGCCGGACGCCAAGGAAATCGAACGCCACATCCAGTCCGGCAAACAGGCCAGCAAACTGGCGATGAGCTGGAACGACAAATTTTCGTTTGTGCTGCACGACAACCTGCAAATCAAGCGCCTGACACCACTCGACCTGCTGGAGGAGCAAGCCAGCGAGGCCGAAGCCGAAGTCATCTTTGAAACCGACTTTGCGTTGATGAGCGGGGAACTGCGCAAACTGCTGCCCGCCCTCGTCGACCTGCTCGGCGGCGAAAAACGTGCCTGACTGACCCGACATCAAGGAATCCCCAGTGCGCCCATTGATCCGTCTCTTCTTCCGTACCCTGCGCCTCGTCCTCAACCCGTTCATGCTGCTGTGGGAAAAGCTCAGCACCCCGCAGGCCATGCAGCGCAGCGCGGAGGCACAGCAACGCGTGGACGAGCAAACGCGCCACCTGGCGCTGTACCAGTTCAAGACCTGCCCGTTCTGCATCAAGGTGCGCAAAGAAATCAGGCGCCTCGCGCTCAACATCGAACTGCGCGACGCGCAACACGATGCCGCCCATCGCAGCGAACTGGAACGCGCGGGCGGCAAGGTGCAAGTGCCCTGCCTGCGCATCGTTGACGCGGAAGGCAAGGTGCAGTGGCTGTATGAATCGGATGCGATCAACGTCTGGCTGCACCAGCGTTTTGCCGGTATCAAATCGGCATAAGAAGCCAGACCTGCCTGATCCCAGCGTTGCTAAAGCGTATTTTCCGGAATATCAGGAAGCTCCCCGGCGGCCTGGATGAGCTTGTCGCATTGCACGAGCATGTAATTCCGTACGTCAGATATGACGGTTTTTTCACGGTCGGTAAACATTGCATCGGACAGACGGGGTAATACCTTCTTTACATCGGCGCCCATGCGGCTCATCTCGCGAGCCAACAATGTCCTGTTGATGCCGCATTGCATGGCAAAGCCGGCCCATTGGAAGGCCATGACCTCGTCGAACCGGAATGCGTCGTCGATGCCCAGCGCCATGTCGTGGTCGAAGTCGGCATAGGCGACCACGGATACCAGGTCATAGGCGGGCGCAGGATGCAAGCCGTCATGCGACACGTGGAAGGAGAGGTTCTTCCCATGCGCATCGCTGTTACCGATCAGGTACTGGAACAGCCCCCACCTCAGTATCGCCCTCCTGAACACCGCCGGCTGAACCGACTGCGCTGCCAACCCGAATAGTTTGGTGTAACTCGCGCCATCGCGGATATGGCGCACATCCTTGCCGCTGCCGAAATTTCTTTCGTATTTGTAGGAGGGTGGAAGATCCAGCGCCTGACAAGCATCGATCACATGCCTGCGTGTTACGCCGGATTCGGTGGCTTGTCTGTCGAAGCGCCGGATCAGCAACACCGGCTCCGGCACACGAATCAGCTCTACCTCGGCTACGGGCAGGCCGATGGCGGCGGCCAGTTTCATACAGAAGAATTCGTTGGCGACCAGCGACGACAACGCCTCACGTTGCGGCGCAGGCTTGAGCAGGTGCGTCGATGCGATACCCGCGCCATCGGCAAGGTACATGCGCCCGTCGCGCATATACACGGCGATCTTGTCCTGCACGCCGGCGATGGAGAGGCGAACTTTGCCGTCCCAGACGTTGAAGGGAGTATGTTCGCGCGCTCGGATGCGTTGCGAAAGTTCGTCCGCTGCGATTTCGCGGAGCGAGGGCACAAGGGCTGCGGGCAGCGCCCTTTCGGGCAATAACGCGAGCGCCCCGGTGCTTTCCCTGCCCAGCGCACGCACCAGCCCAAACAAGTTGCTCTTGGCCAAGCCGTTGGCCACTGCTGCCGCATCGAGCGCACTGCCTTCCGGCAGCAGGTTTTCGAAGAAATATCTTACCGATTTTGAGTGGACGGCATCTTCGCTCACGCGCGCGAACGGCAGGAACGGAGAGACGGGATAAGCCCGGGGATGCGCTTTCCATTCGGCTGCATAATCGAAGGCAAACAAGCCACGCACCGCATCGAAAGACAGATGCCCGACGAGATCGTCGCCTATCCACGCGGCGAGTTTATCCATGCTGGTCGGCCGTCTGCTTCGGCTCGGCAAACAACGCAATGCCGAGTTGCTGAGCGATATGCAATGCCTTCGGCAAACCCACGGGCCGGGAGGCGTTTTCCAGAGCGGAAAGCAGAGCCACCGAAACGCCGCACAGCAAGGCAGCATCGTCTATCCGCAAGCCCGTTTTCTTGCGCTGCTTGCGGATGATTTCACCAAACTGTTTAGCATCGGCAAAAGTGATTAGCGAAAAATCTGACATATTGATTCCAGAAAATATTTCTTATACACAAGAAATTATTGCATCAGCTGAATATTTGTCAATCGAATTTCCTGCATAGAAGAAATTTATTCCGATAGTACACTGGAAAATGGATAAATTTATCGTCGACGAGAAACGCTCTGACGTTACCTCTTGCTCAATTTATGGCTACATTGCCCGCTTTGTCCGTTTTGCTACAAAACGCAGTTTCATAAACCCCATTTAAATCAAACCGCTGTCGCTGGCACGGCATTTGCGAATACGGGAGTGTCATCTTTCGCGAGTGCCTGCCATGCAAGCCAAGGACATTGCCGAGCTGCTGAACGAACCGGCCTGTGAACACAACAAAAAGGAGAAATCCGGTTGTGCGCGCCCCAAGCCGGGTGCGACCGCAGGCGGCTGTTCGTTCGACGGCGCGCAGATTGCGCTGCTGCCGATTGCCGACGTGGCGCACATCGTGCACGGACCGATTGCCTGCGCCGGCAGCTCCTGGGACAACCGCGGCACGCGCTCGTCCGGCCCGACGCTGTACCGCATCGGCATGACCACCGACCTCACCGAGCAGGACGTCATCATGGGACGCAGCGAGAAGCGCTTGTTCCATGCGGTCAAGCAGGCAGTGGAAAGCTATTCCCCCAATGCGGTGTTCATCTACAACACCTGCGTGCCGGCACTGATCGGCGACGACATCGGCGCGGTGTGCAAGGCCGCCACGGAGAAGTTCGGTGTGCCGGTGGTGCCGGTGGATTGCGCCGGGTTTTACGGCACCAAGAATCTCGGCAACCGCATCGCCGGTGAAGCGATGTTCAAGCATGTGGTCGGCACGGCGGAGCCGCTGCCGGTGCCCGCCAGCGCGCAACGCCCCGGCATCACCGTGCATGACGTAAACCTGATCGGCGAATACAACATCGCCGGCGAATTCTGGAATGTACTGCCGCTGTTCGACGAACTCGGCCTGCGCATCCTGTGCACACTGTCCGGCGATGCACGCTTCCGCGAAGTGCAGACCATGCACCGCGCCCAAGCCAACATGGTGGTGTGCGCCAAGGCCTTGCTGAATGTCGCGCGCAAATTGCAGACTGACTACAAGATTCCGTATTTCGAGGGCAGCTTCTACGGCGTCACCGACACTTCGATGGCGTTCCGCGAATTTGCGCGCCTGCTGGGCGATTCCTCATTGACCGAACGCACCGAAGCGCTGATTGCGCGCGAAGAGGCCAAGATCAACGCCGAACTCGAACCCTGGCGCGAACGCCTGCGCGGCAAGCGTGTGCTGCTTTACACCGGCGGTGTGAAGTCGTGGTCGATTGTGTCCGCCTTGCAGGACCTCGGCATGGAAGTGGTCGCCACCGGCACGAATAAATCGACTGAAGAAGACAAGCAGCGCATCCGCGAAATCATGGGCGACAAGACCAAGATGATTACCGACGGCAGCCCCAAGGCATTGCTCGGTGCGGTGAAGGAATACCAGGCCGACATCCTGATCGCGGGCGGCCGCAACATGTACACCGCATTGAAGGCACGCATTCCTTTCCTCGACATCAACCAGGAGCGTGAATTCGGTTACGAAGGTTACAGCGGCATGATCGAACTCGCGCGTCAATTGGCGCTGACGATCCAGAGTCCGGTGTGGCCCGGCGTGCGCAAGCCTGCGCCATGGGTGAAGGCCGCTGCGCCCGGTATTGAATTGGGAGCGTGACATGGCTGAAATATTGAAACGCAACAAAGCACTCGCGGTAAATCCGCTCAAGGCCAGCCAGCCGGTCGGCGCTTCGCTGGCCTTCCTCGGCATCCACCGCGCGATCCCGATGATGCACGGCTCGCAGGGCTGCACCGCGTTCGGCAAGGTGTATTTCGTGCGCCATTTCCGCGAACCCATTCCGCTGCAGACCACGGCGATGGATCAGGTTTCCACCGTAATGACGGCGGATGAAAATGTAATCCTCGGCCTCGCAACGATCTGCGAAAAGAGCAAACCCGCGCTGATCGGCCTGCCCACCACCGGGCTTTCGGAAACGCAGGGCACCGACATCAAACGGCTGGTCAGGGAATTTTACGCGGCCCATCCCGAATACCGGCACATCCCCGTTGTGCCGGTGAACACGCCGGATTTCAGCGGCTGCCTGGAGAGCGGTTACGCGCTGGCAGTAAAAGCCACGCTGGAAGTGATGCTGCCACAGCAAACAAACGACACCGGCAAGCGCAAGAAACAGGTCAACGTACTGGCCGGTTCGTTCCTCACGCCCGGCGACGTCGAACACATCAAGGAGCTGATCGAGGCTTTCGGCCTGCGCCCGCTGCTGCTGCCGGACATCGGCGATTCGCTCGACGGTCACCTGACCGAAATGGAGAGCAGCCCGCTCACCGTCGGCGGCACGCCGGTCAACGACATCGCCAGCATGGGCGAATCGATTGCCACGCTGGTGCTGGGCAATTCGTTGTTCGGCGCGGCAGATTTCCTCAAGACGCAAACCGGCGTGCCGGATTACCGCTTCGATGCGCTGATGGGACTGGAAGCGATGGACAGCTTCATCTCCGCACTGGCCGAGATTGCTGGTCGTCCGGTGCCGGAAAAAATCGAGCGCCAGCGCGCACAGTTACAGGACGCGATGGTGGATGCGCATTTCATGCTGGGCTTCGCGCGCATCGCCATTGCCGCCGACCCCGACCTGCTGTTCAACCTGGCACGGCTGGTCAGCGAAATGGGTTGCGAAGTGGTGGCCGCCGTTGCCCCGGCGCGCGCGAACATCCTGGAGAGCGTCAGCGCGGAGCAGGTTGCGATCGGCGACCTGGAGGACCTGGAACATGCGGCGCAGGCGCATAAGGCGCAACTGCTGATCAGCAACTCGCATGCGGTGGAAACCGCGCGCCGTCTCGATGTGCCGCTGCTGCGCGCGGGCTTCCCGCAGTACGACCTGATTGGCGGCTACCAGCGCCTGTGGGTAGGTTATCGCGGCACGCGCCAGGCCCTGTTTGACCTGGCCAACCTGCTGGTCGAGCACGGGCACCATGAGCCGGAACCTTACGTTTCCATCTATCAACGGGACAGCAAGAATGCGCCATTTGCGCCTGATAGAACCCACTGAAGCCGAGGAGATGAAAGTGAAAATCGCCTTCGCCACCAATGACCGCAAGGCCGTGAACCAGCATTTTGGCGCGGCTGAATCATTCGCCATTTATGAGGTCGGCACGCAGGAGTCGCGTTTGATCGAGGTGGCGGAATTCATCGAGACCGCGATGGACGGCCACGAAGGCAAGCTGGCCGCCAAGGTCGAGCTGCTCGGCGATTGCGCGGCGGTGTATTGCAACGCGGTGGGCGCTTCCGCCATCCAGCAGTTGCTGGCGAAAAGCATCCAGCCGATGCGGGTGGACGAGGGCACTGCCATTGAGGGGCTGTTGGCCGGGCTGCAAAAAAATCTGTCGGAAGAGCCGCCGGTATGGATGAGCAAGCACCTGAAAAAACAATCCGAAGCCAACCGCTTCGACGCCGACGAGGAGTGGCAGGAATGATAGAAGCCAAGGTCAGGGTGGTATCGAGCCGCGACGGCGAAATGCAGGTGATCTCCACCGAATCTTCCGGCTGCGGCGGTTGCGGTTCGCGCAACGTGTGCGGCGTCTCGGGACTGGCGAAATATTTCGCTGGTGGTCGCAAGCCGGTCGCCGTGTCTTGTTCAGCCAATGTGCAACCGGGACAGGAGCTGCACATGCAGATGCAGGAAGGCGACTTGCTCAAGGCCGGTGTGATGGCCTACCTGGTGCCGAGCCTGTTTGCGATTGCCGGAGCCGCCCTCGTCACCCAGATGGGCTACGGCGATGCCTGGTCCGTGCTCGGCGCGCTGGGCGGCGTCGCATTGGGCCTGTTGCTGATCCGCGTTTTCCACTGGAAACCAACCTTTACTGCAACATCCACCCATTCCATTCAAGAAGGAGAAACACCATGAGCGAAACAGCAAACGACCCGTTGATGACGACGGACTTCATCCAGGAAATGGTCAAGCAGATGCGTGCCGTGGACAGCTACGGCACCTACGACGGCTGGCCCGCCGAGCGCATCCTGGCCCCCTATGTGCTGACCAAGGAGCAGAAGCGCGCGATCCCGGTGATCGGCGACCCGGACGAAATCCTGCTGTCGCGCATCAAGTGCTTCTACAACGCCATCGCCTCGCTGATCGAAAAAGAATGCGGCCAGATGGCGGTGCCGATGATCAACATCACGCACGAAGGTTTCGGCCGCGCCGTCATTACCGTGGGCAAGCTGGTGGTGATGGACAAGACCCTGCGCGACGTACACCGCTACGGCTACGAAAGCCTGTCCAAGATGAAGGACGAGGCCGACAAGCTGCTGGCCGTGGCGCTGGAGATCGTGGGCAAGTACCCCGAAGTGGCGGGCATGTAATGCAGGATTGAGGATTGAGGACTGAGTGAGGGGCGGAGCTGCGATTTTCGCTCAATCCTCAATCCTGACAACTAAGGACTAGTTATGACCGAAGAAGAATTGAAAGCACTCGACAAGGAAGTGAAGAAGCTCAAGCGCATCGCCAGCGAATGGGCGTCGCAATTGCACGACCTCGTGGAAGACAAGCTGCCCGGCGGCTACCTGGAATTGCCCGGCATCTCGCAATCCACCTTCGATGCGTGCAAAGCCTGGGCCGATGCCAACGCCAGATTGAGCGCGGCGCAGAAGGAAGGCTGATCGCGTCAGCAGCATATTTGTGGGAGCGGCTTTAGCCGCGATGGCGTGTATTCGCGGCTAAAGCCGCTCCCACATGGAAGCATGAATTTTGAACTAGACAGGAAACCATCATGGCAAACATTACCGGAACCACCCGGGGCGGCACGCCCTATGAACCGACCTTCGTCACCGAGCTGAACGCGGCCAACTGCATCGGCTGCGGCCGCTGCTACAAGGTCTGCCCGCGCAAGGTATTCGAGCTGGTCGAGCGCAGCGAAGACGACGAAAACTACGACGAGGACGAAGACAACATGATGGTGATGACCCTCGCCGACGCGATGGACTGCATCGGTTGCGGTTCGTGCGGCCGCGTTTGTCCGAAACAGTGCCATACGCACAAGCCATTGGCGGCAGGAGCGTAACCATGCCGAAGCCACAACGCCACGTATTCGTTTGCTCCCAAAACCGTCCCGCCGGGCATCCGCGCGGCTCCTGCGCCGAGAAAGGCTGCGCCACCGTCGTGGATGAATTCATGAAGCAATGGATGCAGCGCCAGTGTTTCGCGCAGGTGATGGTCACCCCCAGCGGCTGCATCGGGCCGTGCAGCAAAGGCCCGAACGTGCTGGTCTATCCGGAAGGCGTCATGTACAACAACGTCAGCGCTGCCGATGTCGCGGAAATTTTCGACAAACACCTGCTGGGCGGCGAAGTAGTGGGACGCCTCCAGGCCCCTGCCGACATATGGTGATGACCGCCGCGATGCGCGTACTGCCGGAAGAGCTGGAAGCGCTGGCCGAACGCATCGCGCAGGCCATGCAGCGCGAAGCGGACAACTTCAGTGCGCCCGGCGCGGCACCGCGCATCAACGCCTGTGCGGCGCAATTCACGCGCGTCACCGACCCCGCCAACCAACTGGCCGGCTACGAAGGCATCTGGCGCAATGCGCGCGGCGAGCGTTGCGGCACCCTCACCATCAATGGCGACGGCAGCTTTTTTGCCGAGTATGATCTGTTCTGTCCGCACCCGCGCGACCCGCGCTGGTTTGTGGAGATGGTCACCGCCTGGGGCCGGGATGACGAGATACGCAGCGAAGCCACGCTGATCCCGGCATTGTAAGAACATGCTGTCCCGCGCTGGACAGCGGGACATGCAAAGGACGCGAAATGAGCAGATTCGAAATGGGCGACATGGTGTTCGCCGCCATCGACCTATACAACGAACCGATTGATGAAACCGGCGAAAGCGGCATCCCCGGCGTAGAGATCAACGCGCTGCTGGTGGCAAG
Organism: Pseudomonadota bacterium; assembly: GCA_021848465.1. Classification (GTDB taxonomy): domain Bacteria; phylum Pseudomonadota; class Gammaproteobacteria; order Burkholderiales; family Gallionellaceae; genus JAJZUP01. The sequence goes on along the minus strand of JAJZUP010000001.1, from coordinate 376,261 downwards.
CGGCACGCGCGGCGTAATCGTGAATGTCGGCTACGCGCAGGAAATGCCCGATGAGGAAATCTACCTGGTGCGCTTCGAAATCGACTCCGACGGCACGCTGGGCGACCCGATCGGCTGCCTGCTCGACGAGCTGCTCGGGCTGAACTGACCATGCCGGACGCGCGCGCCGCCACCGTACTGGCCTACCACGCGCGCACTAAACACTCGCTTGAACGCTACGCCGCCGGGCCGGAAACGCTGGACTGGGATGCCCAGCCCGCCGCCTTCCGCGACTGGAACCCGGAGCAGCGCCAACCGCTACCGCGCACTATCCTTGCTAATGACATTCCCTGGCAGGCGCTCGCCGCCCCGCGCGCACCGCTGCCTTTCAGCGCCGACACGCTGGGCTCGCTGCTGCGCCTGTGCGTCGGCCTCACCGCCTGGAAAGAGCACGGCGGCGCGCGCTGGTCGCTGCGGGCACACCCCTCGTCCGGCAACCTGCACCCCACCGAAACCTGGCTGATCGCGCAAGGCATCGCGGGCATCGACGACGGCCTCTACCATTACCACAACCTGCACCATGCGCTGGAGCTGCGCGCCACGCAGGCCGCACCCGCCTCCTCCGGCGTGTGGCTGGGCTTCAGCTCCATCCATTGGCGCGAGGCCTGGAAATACGGCGAGCGCGCCTTCCGCTATTGCCAGCTCGACATCGGCCACGTGCTGGCCGCCGTGAGTTATGCGGCGGCGCTGCACGGCTGGCGCGTGCGCCTGCTGCCGCTGCCCGCCGCCCAGCTTGCACGCACGCTGGGCGTGGATCGCGCAACGGACTTTGCGAATGTCGAACCCGAGGAAGCCGACTGCCTGCTCGCACTGGAACACAGCGCCGCGCCGCCGCAAGATTGGCAACACTGGTTTGGTACGCCCGCGCTGCTCGACCCGCGCCCGCTCTACCAATGGCCGGTGATCGAGGAGGTCGCCGCCGCCAGCACTGGCGCTGCACCCGGCACGCATGAGGCTCCTTCTGCCGTTGCGCCCGTCGGCGCTATGGACAACGACATCCGCGCCGCACAGGTGATCCTCAAACGCCGCAGCGCGCAAGCGTTCGACGGCGCATCGATCATGCCGCAGGCCAGCTTCACCCGCCTGCTCGGGGCGCTGCTGGCGCCGGACAACCCGGTGTGGCGCATGTGGACCGCTGCGCCGCGCGTGCATCCGCTGCTGCTGGTGCATCGCGTCGAAGGCATTGCGCCGGGCATCTACGCCTTGCCGCGCAGCGCCGAAGCCGAGGCAGGTTTGCGCGCCGCCCTGCGCGACACTTTCACCTGGCAGCGCAGCGACGCGACCCTGCCACTGTACCAACTGCTCGCCGTGCGCAGCGGCAATGCGGCGCGCACCCTGTCGTGCCACCAGCACATCGCCAGCAATGCCGCGTTCACTTTCATCATGCTGGCGGAATTCGCCGCGCCCATCACCGCCGATGCGGCGGCCTACCGCCACCTGCACTGGGAGGCCGGCATGCTCGGACACATCGCCACTCTGGAAGCCGAAGCCGCCGGCTGGCGTGGTACCGGCATCGGCTGCTTTTTCGACGATGCCGTGCACGAAGTGCTGGGCCTGCGCGACATGCAATACCAGGTGCTGTACCACTACGCGATCGGCATGGCACTGGACGATCCGCGCATCCTGACCCTGCCCGCCTACCCCGAGGAAGCACCGCATGAATGATGCCCAACTCATTACCTGGCTGAACGCAGCCGGGTTTACCGCGCCACCGATCCAGCCCGATGAGCGCATCGCCCACGCCACCACGCCGCTGATGCACGCGGCACGGCCGGGAAATCTCGAAGTGGTGCAAGCGCTGCTGACGCGCGGCGCGAATCCTTCCTTGTTGAATGCAGACGGCAACGGCGCGCTGTGGTTTGCCTGCTATGCCGACAGCGAGCCGTGCGCGCAGGCCTTGATCGCCGCCGGTGCGCCGCTCGACACGCAAAACGTGAACGGCGCCACGACGCTGATCTATTGCGCCTCCGCCGGCAAAACCCCGCTGGTGCAACTGCTGCTGGCAGCCGGTGCGAATGACTCACTGGCTACGCTGGACGATTTCACCGCGCTGGGACTCGCCGCCAACCCCGAATGCCTGCGCCTGCTCAAGGCCGCCCGAAAAGCACGCCATGGCTGAGCTTCCTTTCAGCGTCAGCAACGTTTCGCACCGCGCACTGGGCAAATTGATCCAACTGCAATTCGGGCCGGACTTCACGCTGCGCCTGAAACCCGCCGAAGCCTCCAGCCTGTCATTCGCCTTCGTCGCCGTGCGCGACGGCATCAGCCCCGAACGCGAAATCTACATGAGTCCCCTCGCCAGCGACGCCTCCTTCACCGGCCTCGTGGACGAGGACGGCATCACTATCCTCACTCCCAGCGGCCCGCTCCCGCTCGATTGGCCGCAAGTCACGATGCTGGCTAGTACGCTCGCCGCGGTGATCTAGCTAGCGCGCTAGGCTACCTATCAGAGCCGCTTAACAAAACCTATCAGAAATATATAGGCTGTCGAAATGATGGTTAAATATTCAAAGAGTTGGTAAGGTGCGGGCCTTGATTTTAAACTCCCGTGTTACTGAACGGGGTGAGCGCTAAGATGTCGGCAACACACCTAAAGGAAGTTTCAATTACTAACGGTACTAAATATATCTCTATGCAAACTCGTATATGTAGCAGTTAAATTCATATACTCCAAAGAAAGGGAAAAAATGGGACAGGCGAAAGTTGAAATTACAATTGGGCAGATTATATTCTTAGGGGAAGGCGAACCATCTTGGGTGTCTGAGCAGCTAGATAAAATTCTAGATAGAGCTGAGAGCCTGCTGTCGTTGACCCCAAATAATGTCATAACCACAGTCCCGGGGGTTAACAGCGCAGAGCATCAAGAAGCAAATTTGTCAGGCCACAATGAAATAGCTTCCAAGCCGCTTGCAATTTGGCTAAAGGAACAAGGTGCAGATACAAGTCAAACGTTTAAGTTTCTCGCGACCGCCATCTGGCTCGAATCAAAAGGTCAGAGCCGGCTCACTACAAGAGATGTAAGTACCGCCTTAAGCAAAGCAAATCAAAAGCGTCTCAGCAATGCATCTGAGTGTTTGAATAAAAATGTTACACAAGGACTTTGTGAAAAAGAAGGTAAACAGTTTTTCGTCACTGAAGAGGGAAAGCGTAAGTTAGGCATCAATTAATATGGCTGAACTCAAAACACTCCTAGGCTCCTTGCCAGCAGGATTAAGAACCCCATTAGTCCAGGAATATCAAAAGCTCACTCAAAACTATATGGAGCATCGGTGGGAGCCTGCCGAGCTCAGCGCTGGCAAAATCTGTGAAATTGTTTATTCCATAATTAATGGCCACGTAGACGGCAATTATCCAGCTTCGCCATCAAAACCAAGAAATATGGCTGAGGCCTGCAGGCGACTTGAAAACGAATCATCCTTGCCAAGAAGTTTTCAAATACTCATTCCTCGAATGCTACCGGCGCTGTATGAAATTAGAAACAATCGGGGGGTAGGTCACGTAGGTGGTGATGTAAATGCGAATACGGTTGATGCCACCTTAATGTTTGCGATGGTCAATTGGATTATGGCTGAGCTAGTTCGCGTATTTCATACGGGCACATTAGAGGAGGCGCAAAATGCGGTTGATGGGCTCGCGCAGCGGAGAACACCATTAGTTTGGAATAGCAATGGAATAAAGAAAGTTTTGTCACAAAAAATGAATTTGAAAGACCAGATTCTATTGCTTACATCAACTACCGAAAAACATGTCTCAATTGATGAATTGATGGGGTGGACAGAATCAACCAATAAACCCTACTACAAAAAGATTTTGAAAGTCATGCACAAAGAAAAGCTTATTCATTTCGAAGAGAGGACAGGGATTGTCATGTTGTTACCTGCAGGCAGTAACAAGGTAGTCACTATAGTCGAACAACATGCAGAATCGTAGCGAAATTAAGGCTTCCCAGTGCCCAGCTTTATCGCCTCGGTCATGCCCGACGAAATTTATCCCCGCCATAGCTCCGCATACCGCCGCCCCGAATAAACCTTGTAGCGTACCCGCCACATCGACAAGCAACCAATCGGGATTGCGCCACCATATTCATTGACAGCCCTATTTAATGTAGCTACATTAAAGCATGCATATCGAGTTTGACCCGACCAAGGATGCAAGCAATCAGGCGAAGCATGGCGTGTCTTTGTCCATGGCTGGCGATCTCGACTGGGAAGCTGCATTGGTATGGGTTGATGAGCGGTTTGAGTACAACGAAACGCGCATGATTGCGCTCGTACCGGATACTGGAATTCTCTATTACGTTGCATTTGTAAATCGTGGCGAGGTGCGCAGGATCATCAGCTTGCGCCGCGCCAATCGTCGCGAGGTAAAACACTATGTCGAAAACATCTAAACACCACACGATCCTGATGCCGAGCGTAGAAGAGGACAAGGCGATTACCGCTGCTGCCCGTAGCGACCCGGATGCGCAACCGCTGACGCCGAAGCAGCTTAAGGCCATGGTTCCGCTACGCACTTTGCGTGGACGGCCAAGGTCCGAAAGCAAGAAGTTGCTGGTCTCGGTGCGCTACAGCCCGGAGGTCATTGAGTATTTCAAGTCTACCGGTGACGGTTGGCAAGCGCTGATGGACAGTGTGCTGCGCAAATACGTGGCGCGCCACTCGCGCAGTACGTAAGCACACCAATACTGCGCACGGGTTCGTGCATTTCAGAAGCTCCGGCACAGTTGAAAAATTGTCTGACCTATACCGCATATTGCCGCCCCCGAATGAACCTTGTAGAGTAGCCGCCACATCGACAAGCAACTCATCGGGAGGCAGCATGATGCAGAAAATCGTATTGGGATTGGCGGTCATCGCGTTGGCGGCCTGCGCCAATGTCAAGGAAATGAAAGGCCCGAACGGGGCCACGGCTTATCAGGTGCAGTGTGGCAATGCGGTGAAACAGAAATGCACGGAGAAGGCCGCCGAGCTGTGCCCGAACGGTTATACCAACCTGGAGCGCAATGCGAACAGCTACGACGACCAGACCAAGGTGGGCAACCTGGGCGCGCTGGAGATCAAGGCGGATACGACCACGACGATGCTGATCCAGTGCAAGTAAACTGGTGCCGCCTCACCGCCACTTTGAAAGGACGCAGATCATGAAAACCACTCCGAAACTTTTTGCCACGCTGCTCGCTGTCGCCTGCCCGGCCTTTGCCTACGCTGCACCGCAGGGAGGCATCGGCGTGGATGTCGGGCTGGCCAGCAGCACGATGACGGCTTCGATGACGAACGGGACTTCGGCTTCCTATCAGGGCACCGGGCTGAATTACGGTCTCGATTTCCAGATTCCGGTTTCGGAAAAAATCTCGATCAACCCGATGCTGATGTTTTCCAGCGAGGCGTCGAACGGCGCGATCAAGTCGGCTACGCATATCAGCCACGATATGTTCGGCTTCCAGTTCCGCTACTGGTCGGACAATATTTTCACCGGGGCGCACATCGGCAGTTATTCGGAGGTGCTGACCAGCTCGAGCACGACGAACAACACGACCACGTCGGTGAGCACGTATGGCAACGGGCTGGGTTATGGCCTGGTGGCCGGCTGGGAGCCGACCGACCGCAACTGGTTTTTCATGGTGCAACTGGATTCCGCCAAGATCAAATACACCGACGCCGACGTGAACATGGCCGACATGCGCATGAGCGTGGGCTACCGCTGGAAATAACCAAACACCGCTAACGTCTCACCCTGCCAAGACCAGAGCAATCGCTTCAGCTACCGCTCTGCCCGTAAGCCTCGCCTAATTTTTCCGATACGAATTCGGCGCGCGCCGTGGCATTGTTTTCCTGCTGGTGCTGCGCGCACCAGGCCGCGAAGATGGCCGGGTCGATCTGGTATTCGATTGCCTTTACGCCGGAACGCAGGAACTCGCGCCGCGCCGCAACGGCGGCTTTGTGCCACTGCTCGAAGCTGTTTTCAAAACACTGCGGATCGGTGGCAGTGGCTTTGACTTGCGCCCAGGTTTCGGCGGTGTAGCCGACCACGCCGACGATCATGGCCTGGTGGCGTTTTTTGGCGTGCAGCCGGTGGGTGAGAGTTGAGCGCCGCATGGTCAGTGAGGCAGGCCGAAATCGGGCGCGATCTGCTGCAACCATTTCGCCACGCGCTCATCGGTGAGCAGTTTCTGGTTTTCCTGGTCGAGCACGAGGCCGACGAATTCATCGTCCACCACGGCTTTCGAGGCGATGAAGTCGTAATCGTCAACGGGCCATGCCCCGACAAAGGTTGCGCCGCGCGCTTTGAAAAATTCGTAGAGGATGCCGAGTGCATCCACGAATTCATCCGGGTATTTGTCCTGATTGCCGAGACCGAACAGCGCGATGGTCTTGCCGCTGAAATCCAGGGCTTCAAGTTGCGGCAGGAATTCTTCCCAGCCGCCGCCCATGCAGTCCGAAGATAGACCGGGCAGCGCGCCCGCCCCTAACGTGGAGGTGCCGAGGATCAGGTGGTTGTAGCTGGCGAACAATTCCGGCGTGGCCTTGTTGACGTTGAGCGCGTCGGCCATCGTGTCGTCGTCGTAACGTTTCTTGATGGCTTTGGCGATGCGCCGGGTGTTGCCGGTGCTGCTCGCGAAAAATAATCCGATTCGTGCCATGTGTTATTCCATTTGTTGCGAATGCGACAAAAACGCTAAACGAGAAATCGCCTGATCTCAGATATACCGTGGGAGCGGCTTTGATGAAACTACTAGCCACTCCACTAAGCACGATAAAACTGTGCAAGTGGCTGGTTACAGCCGCGAAGATTTTCAAATCAAAACATCTTTCGCGGCTAAAGTCGCTCCCACATGGCGCTCCTACAGGGCGCTGCTGCGGGCAATCAGACCGGGCCGCGGCCGGAGCGGGTTGCCGTCACGGTGCGGCTCAGCGCTTCGGAGAGGCTCACCTTGTCGCCCTTGGGCTTGTAGTCGGACAGGGCTTTGTACACGGTCACGATCTTGCCGGTAGCGGACTGGCCCTTGAAGTCGCCTTTGTCGAGGGCGGCGAGGTCGATCAGTTCGTTCCAGATCAGACCTTCCTGCAAGGAGATAGCGGAAACAGCAGTGCCGTCCACATCGATTACCAGCGGCTTGCTGATGTTGACCACAAACAGGATGATCTTCACATCCGGCGCAAAGTCGGCCTTGTAGTAGTCGAATATCTTGGGCAGCAAGGCGAGGTCGTCGAGGCTGCCGACGTAGAGCTTGATCTTGTCGCCTTCGGCCAGCACGACGGTGTTCTTGATGGTGGAAACCGGCGGCTTGCGGTGGCCGAGCGCATCGCCCACTTCGCCAAGCTCCAGCACGAGGTCGCCGCGGTAACCGGCGTAATTGCCTTCCGCTTCCTTGAAGTTCATGTTGAACAGCAGGCCTTTTTGGTCGTATGTATCGAATAGCATGAGTGCACCTTGTCGTTGTTGAATGAAGGAGCCCTCACACCTGCAATATCCATACCAGCAAAACAAAAGCCCCCGCTCTTGCGAGACGGGGGCCGAGTACTACAGGGTTGTTATTTGAGTTTTTCGATGCCCAGCATCTTCATGATGCTGCCTTCGTAGAACGGCTCCGAGGTGCCTTTCTTCATCTTGCGGATGAAGTATTTCTCGAACGCCACCTTGGCGAGGTGCACCCACTTGCCTTCGGAGAACCAGTTCACGTTGCGCGGCGGAATCTGCGGGATTGCTACGAACGCGACACCGCTGTTGCCGAAGTCGGCCAGACATACGGCGTTCCAGGTGGCTTCGTGGTCGGCCGGCTGGCCGGTCAGGTCGGCATTGATGTTGTACACGGTGGCGGTGACCATGGACTCGATCATGTAGCCGGTCTTGGGCGTGCCCACCGGAACCGGGGTCGGCTCGACCGGGGGAATCGCCACGCACACGCCGACAGCGAAGATGTTCTTGTACTTGGTATTGCGCTGGTGTTTGTCCACCACGACAAAGCCGCGTGCCTGCACCAGGCCTTCGATGCCGAATACCGCGTCGATGCCCTTGAAGGCGGGCAGCATCATGCTGTAGTTATAGGGCAGCTCATGCTGTTTCTTTTCCTGGCCCATCTCGTCGTGCTCGGTGACGAACATTTTGCCGTTCTCGATCTTGGTGACCTTGGCGTTGCAAATCCACTTGATGTGCTTGTCGCGCATGGCCGATTCCAGGATGCCCTTGGAGTCGCCGACGCCGCCGAGGCCGAGGTGGCCGATGTAGGGCTCGGAGGTGACGAACGTCATCGGCACCTTGCTGCGGATCTTGCGGCGACGCAGGTCGGTATCCATGATGAAGGCATATTCATAGGCCGGGCCGAAGCAGGAGGCGCCCTGCACCGCGCCCACTACGATAGGGCCGGGGTTTTTGCAGAAATGCTCCCACTCGGCGTGCGATTTCATCGCGTGGTCCACGTGGCAAATCGACTGGGTATGGCCGCCATGCGGGCCGAGACCTTCGACTTCCTCAAAAGCCAGCTTCGGACCGGTGGCGATCACGAGGTAGTCGTAATCCATGAACTTGCCGTCGTTCAGCTCCAGCTTGTTCTGCTCGGGATGGACGCGCTTGACGCCGGTGGAAACGAACTCGATGCCCTTACGCTCAAGGTAGCTGCGCACCGGAAACTCGATGTCGTGACGATCGCGCCATTTCACTGCGACCCAGGGATTGGATGGCACAAAATGAAAATTCTCGCTGTTGGATACCACTGTGACTTTGTGCTTCTTGTCCAGCTTCTCACGCATTTCGTAAGCTGCCGGCATACCACCGACACCCGCTCCCATGATTACGATATGTGCCATGCTTTCCCCTTCCTGGTTTTAATTGGTTATACCTGTCCGGTAAATCGCTGCCGGCAGGCCGGATAATGGTTTTTCAGTTTTTGCTAATACTGGCGCGTACTTCGCAGGATGCCTGCAACGCCAAGTGATGATATTAGGCGCAAACATCGCGCCAAGGTCTATAGCTATATCGGGTGGTGATGCATATAACCCTATTGGGGGAGGGCGGTATGCGAGGTGATTAACAGCGCGGCAAATCCTCTTCGTGACCGCCTTGTTCCTTGGCGAACAGCACGGCCGCTTTCACTCGCGAGGAGAGGTTGAGCTTGTTCAGGATGTGGCGCACGTGCTGCTTCACGGTGTCGTAGCTGATGTTCAGCGACTGTGCGATGGCCTTGTTGCTTTCGCCGCGCGCCAGCAGTTGCAGGATTTCACGCTCGCGGTCGGTCAGCAGTTTCAGCGAATTTTTCGGCTCCTGCTCGACTTGCTCGCCGCGCAGCATGTCGATCATCTTCATGGTCATGGTCGGCGCTACGACCAGTTCGCCGGCCGCCACGCGGCGAATGGCATCCACTACATCGTCCGGTGCCATGTCTTTCAGCAGATAACCGCGCACGCCGGCGCGGATGGCATTGGTCAGGTCGGTTTCGGAATCGCTCATGGTCAGCATCACGGCCGGAGTGGTGTAGCCTTCGCTGCGCAGCAGTTGCAACAGCGAAATGCCGTCCAGCGGCTTCATGCGCAAATCGACAATCATCAGGTCCGGCTTCTGGTCCAGCAATTTGCGCAACTCGTCCACGCTGCCGGTAGTGCCGAGCACGCTAAAGTCGTAACAATTGGACAGCAGTTCGCACAGGCCGCGCCGGCACAGCCCCTGGTCATCGACCAGCACGACTTTCAATTTGTCACTCATTTGTCTTCCTCCAATCCGGCGCAGGTACCGGAAAGAATAGCTGTACCTGCGTCCCCAACCCTGATGCGCTTTCTACTTTTATCTTGCCGCCAATGCGGTGGGCGCGCTCGCGCATGATCATCACGCCGTAATGTCCTTCCACCGGGGTAAAAGTGCTGGCCCCGATGCCATTGTCTTCTATCGTGAACACATAATAACCATAACTTTCGTCGACAAACAGGCGCGCATGGGTGGCGCCGGAGTGCCGCGCGATATTGGTCAATGCCTCGCGCACAATGTGGAATACCTGGATTTCGTATTCCAGAGGCAGGTCGAAATCAACCAGCCGGTTGTGGTATTCCAGCACGATGTCATTGCGCGAGCGAAATTCGGCGGTGATGTCACTCAGGGCCGGAAGCAGGCCACCCTTGTTGATTTCGCAGCGAAAATCGCGAATCAGCTCGCGCATGCTTTTCTGCCCGATCTCCAGCGCTTCATCCAGGTCGCGCGCGCATTGCATGGCCAATTCATCGTTGTCGCTGCGCACCGCTTCTTGCAACAGGCTGACGCGCATGCGCGCATAAGTCAGTGTCTGCGCCAGCGAATCGTGGATTTCGTTCGCAATTTCCTGGCGCGCGGCCAGGCGCTCGCTACGCCACACCTCGCGGTTGATGCGGGTGTGCTCGATGGTGGCCGCCATCACTTCGGCAAACGCGGCAATCGTATTCATCGCTCGGCCGGCGGCATCGCGCGGCACATCGAAATAGATCGTCAGGATGCCAAGCGGAGTCTCCGGCATGCTTGCGATCTCCAGCGGACACGCCACCAGCGACAGGAAGCGGCAGCTGGCATAACGGCAATTCTGGCGTGCATCGCACGAACTGATGTCGGAAGCATGAATGACATGGCCAAACGTGGCCTTGTCATTTACTTCGCAATCCAGCTCGACAAAATTCTCGGCCTCTTCCTGCAGCTCGGCGGACAAGCCGACCGACCCGATGATTTCCAGCGTCTGCCCGTCAGGCGACAGCAGGCGCACCACCCCGGCCGTCGCATTCACGGTGCCGATAATGCTTTCCAGTATGCTTTCCAGCAACGTGCGCAATTCACCGGCGCGCGGCGGCGCAAGCTCTTGCGCCAGGCAGGCATCCATGCCGCCCGCTTTGCCGGGAGGCGTAAACTCCGGCTCACGCACCCAGGAAAACCCACGATGGGAAAGTTCAGAAACAGGGATAATTCTTTGCATCAACATTGCTGCCCGGTCCGACAATTCTGTGCAGCCTAAGGGGAAATCGCCCAAATATCAACAAGCTTGTCAAAAATCGGGAACGTCCTTGCCGTTCTCCCCCATCAGGGTTATGTGCATCCCCACCCGATGTGGGTATAGACACTGTGACCGAAGATTCCGCTTAATAGTAAGACTAATAAGGGGTCGCCCAATCGATTTGCGCGGCACGTCCACACCAGAATAATTGAATATGTCTGCACCCATACACGACCCGATCTCATCCCCAGTGCCCGATGCGTCTACCGAGACGCGCAATACCACCTGCTACATGTGCGCATGCCGCTGCGGCATCAAGGTACACCTGCGCAACGGCGAGGTGCGCTATATCGAGGGCAATCCCGACCACCCGCTGAACAAAGGCGTGATTTGCGCCAAGGGCGGTTCCGGCATCATGAAGCAATATTCGCCGGCGCGCCTGACCAAGCCGTTGCGCCGCAAACCCGGCACCGAGCGCGGCGCGAATGAATTTGAAGCGATTTCCTGGGAAGAAACTTTCGACATCCTGGAAAAGCGCCTGGGCCACCTGCGCGCAACCGACCCGAAGAAATTCGCGCTATTCACCGGCCGCGACCAGATGCAAGCGCTGACCGGTTTGTTCGCACGCCAGTTCGGCACGCCCAACTATGCGGCACACGGCGGTTTCTGCTCAGTCAACATGGCCGCCGGCATGATCTACACCATCGGCGGGTCGTTCTGGGAATTCGGCGGCCCCGACCTGGAGCGTGCCAAGGTGTTCTACATGATCGGCACGGCGGAGGATCACCACTCCAATCCGCTGAAGAGCCAGATCGGCGAATTCAAGCGCAACGGCGGCCGCTTCGTGGCGATCAACCCGGTGCGCAGCGGCTACGCCGCGATTGCCGACGAATGGATTCCGATCAAGCCGGGCACCGATGGCGCGCTGCTGATGGCCATCATCCGCGAAATCATCGCGCTGGGCCTGTACGACCGCGACTTCCTGACCCGCTTTACCAATTCCGGACAACTGGTAAACCAGGATACGAACAGCAAGGACTTCGGCATGTTCGTGCGCAACCCGGAAGGCGATGTCATCAACCCGCTGCGCCCGCACAATTTCTACTGGTGGGATCGCCACAGCAACAAGGCGGTGGCCGACCACACCAAGGACGCCGACCCCTGCCTGTTCGGCAGCTTCACGATGCCGGACGGCACACCGGTCAAGCCGGCCTTCCAGTTGCTGAAAGAGCGCGTGGCCGAGTGCACGCCGGAATGGGCTGCAGACATTACCGGCATCCCGGCTGACACGATCAAGCGCATTGCCCACGAAATGGGCATCACGGCGCGCGACTACAAGATTGAACTGCCGATTCCCTGGACCGACTTCTGGGGCGAAGAACATGAAAGCGTCACCGGCAACCCGGTGGCGTTCCATGCGATGCGCGGCTTGGCCGCGCACTCGAACGGCTTCCAGACCATCCGCTCGCTCGCTGTGCTGATGTCGTTGCTCGGCACCATCGACCGTCCGGGCGGTTTCCGCCACAAGGCGCCCTACCCGCGCGCAATCCCGCCGAATGCGCGGCCATCGAAAGGCCCTGAAGCGGTGCAACCCAATACACCATTGGGCGGCGCCCCGCTCGGCTGGCCGGAAACGCCGGACGACTTGTTTGTGGATGCCACCGGACAACCGGTGCGTATCGACAAGGGCTTCTCGTGGGAGCACCCACTTTCGGCACACGGCTTGATGCATAACGTGATCACCAATGCCTGGCGCGGCGACCCCTACCCGATCGACACGCTGCTGCTGTTCATGGCCAACATGGCCTGGAACTCCAGCATGAACACCTCGGAAGTGCGCAAGATGCTGACCGACAAGAATACGGACGGCGAATACAAGATTCCGTTCATTGTGGTGTGCGATGCATTCCAGTCGGAAACCACGGCCTTTGCCGACTTGGTGCTGCCGGATACGACTTACCTGGAGCGCCACGACTGTATGTCGATGCTGGACCGCCCGATCTCGGAATACGATGGCCCGGTGGACTCGGTGCGTATCCCGGTCTTGCCGCCCACCGGCGAGTGCAAGCCGTTCCAGGAAGTGCTGATCGAACTGGCCAGCCGCCTGAAATTCCCGGCCTTCACTACCGCTGAGGGCGCACGCAAATTCAAGAGCTACCCGGACTTCGTAGTCAACTATGAGACGGCGCCCGGCTCGGGCATCGGCTTCCTGACCGGTTGGCGCGGCAAGAACGGCGAAAACGCGATGCGCGGCGAACCGAACCCGAAACAGTGGGAAATGTACGAAAAGAACGGCTGCTATCACCACTACCACCTTGCGCCGTCGATGCAGTACATGCGCAACTGGAACAAGGAATACCTGGAGTGGGCGCAACATGCCGGCATGCGTCGCGACAACGACCCGATCGTGATCCACATGTATTCAGAATTGCTGCAAGCCTTCCGCCTGGCAGCCGAGGGCAAACGTCCCGGCAAGCAGCCGCCGGACAACCTGCGCGAACGGGTCGCCACCTATTTCGACCCGCTGCCGTTCTGGTACGCACCACTTGAAGATGAGCAGAGCGACCTGAAGGAATATCCGCTGAACGCGCTCACCCAGCGCCCGATGGCGATGTACCACTCGTGGGATTCCCAGAATGCCTGGCTGCGCCAGATCCATACCTACAACTACCTGTACGTGAACGCGAAGACGGCCGACGAAGCCGGCATCGCCGACGGCGGCTGGATGTGGGTGGAATCGCAGTGGGGCAAGGTACGCTGCCTGTGCCGTTATTCCGAGGCGGTCGAGCCCGGCACGGTATGGACCTGGAATGCGATCGGCAAGGCTTCCGGCGCCTGGAACCTGACCGGCGATGCCAACGAGGCCCAGCAGGGTTTCCTGCTGAACCACCTGATCTCGGAAGAGCTGCGCGCCGACACAAACGGCAAGCGCTACTCGAACTCCGACCCGATCACCGGCCAGGCCGCCTGGTACGATGTGCGCGTGCGCATTTACCCGGCTGAAGCTGGCGAGCCGGAACAAAGCTTCCCGCAATTTGACACGATGCAACCGGCACCCGGCATGGAAAAACGCAAGATGGGCTGGCAAGCCTGGTTTGCAGGTAAAGGAAACAAGAAATGACGCAGTTAGTGATTGTTAAGTTGAAAGGCTCGCTATGACACAGCTCGCCTTGGTTATCGATTTGAATGTGTGTGTCGGCTGCCATGCCTGTGTGACCAACTGCAAGCAGTGGAACACCTCCGGCGCGGCTGGCGCGCTGACCGATTGCAACCCTTACGAGCAGGACCCGAACGGTACGTTCTTCAACCGCGTGCAGACTTTCGAGGTTGGCGCTTACCCGGCTACTGAAACGGTGCACTTCCCGAAGAGCTGCCTGCATTGCGAGGATCCGGCCTGCGTGCCGGTGTGCCCGACCGGCGCTTCGTACAAACGCAAATCGGACGGCATCGTGCTGGTGGATTACGACAAGTGCATCGGCTGCAAATATTGCTCGTGGGCCTGCCCATACGGCGTGCGCGAATTCGATGAAGAGCGCAAGGTGATGACCAAATGCACGCTGTGCGTGGATCGCATCTATGACATGAGCCTGCCGGAGGAGCGCCGCAAGCCTTCGTGCGTGCTGGCCTGCCCACCGGGCGCGCGCCTGTTCGGCGATGTGCACGACCCGGAGTCCGAAGTCTCGGTCGCCATCCGCGAACGCGGCGGTTATACCCTGATGCCGGAGGCCAACACCAAACCGGCCAACCATTATTTGCCGCGGCGCAAGACCACCGTGACGGTACGCAACGAGGAGCTATACCGCTCCGACAACCCGCACAAGATTGACGGGGCTCCGTTCGATGAGACCCTGCCGCCGGCTACCGAAGAATTGAACTGAGGCTTACGACATGCGTCCTGCTTTTTCCGTACTGTTCCTGACCACGCTGATCGGCGCGGGCCAGGGTTTATTCATCACGCTGTTTTTCTGTGAGCTGCTGGTCGGCGCATCCCTGCCGGAAAACTTCTTGCTGGGCGGCGCAGTGCTGGTGTTGGTGCTGAGCGCACTCGGCGGCATCTCGTCGGTGTTCCACCTCGGTCATCCGGAGCGCGCCTGGCGCGCCATGACGATGTGGCGCACTTCCTGGCTGGCACGTGAAGGGATTGCGCTGCCTGCCTTCATGGCAGTGGTATTTGCTTATGCGCTGGCACACTGGCTGAATTTCGGTCACACGCTCGCGATCGGCGTGATTGGTGTCGTATTCGCCATCGTGCTGTTCGTCTGCACCGGCATGATTTATGCGGCGATCAAGGTATTGAAGGAGTGGTCGCACCCACTGACCATCGTCAACTTCATCGTACTGGGCTGCGCCTCCGGCACGACGCTGGCGGCTGCCTATGCTGCGTATGCGGCACCCGACCTCGTTGCCGGCCTGGCCAAGGCCGCATTTGCGCTGACGGTGCTGGGCCTGCTTACCCGCGCCGTCTCGCTCTGGCGCAATGCCACCCTGCGCCCCACCAGCACACTGCAAACCGCGATCGGCATCCGCCATCCGCATATCGTACAGAAAGCACAAGGCTCGCTCGGCGGCTCGTATAACACGCGCGAGTTCTTCCACGGCAAAAGCCCGGCTTTCGTGCGCGGTATCCTGGTTGCACTGTTGCTGGGCAGTTTCGTTTTGCCGCTGGCACTGGTGCTGACGCTGCCATTGCTGGCCTTCGTCGCCCAGTATCTGGGCTTGCTCGCTGAACGCTGGTATTTCTTTGCCGAGGCACAGCACCCGCAAAACCTCTATTACCAGGGCAAATCCTGATGTGGGACACCTCCCTCGCCAAACTCAGCGCAACGGGCAGCCTGCTTAAGGCCAATGCCGCACTGCTGCTGGTCACCCTCGCGCTGTTCACTGCCGGGGCATACGCTGCGGATAGCGTCCCCGCAGCAACCAGCACGTTGCCGTGGTGGGGATGGGCGCTGGCATTGTTCATTACCTGCTTCTTTCTGGGCATTGTTGCGGTTCCCTCCGGTGTAGGCGGCGGCGTGTTGTTCGTGCCTATCGTCGGCGGCTTTTTCCCGTTCCACCTGGATTTTGTGCGCGGCGCCGGCCTGCTGGTTGCGATGGCCAGCGCGCTCGCCGCCGGACCCTCGCTGCTGCGCGGCGGATTGGCCAACCTGCGCCTGGCTTTACCACTCGCAGTGCTGGCTTCCGCCAGTGCGATCGCCGGGGCGCTGGTCGGTCTGGTACTGCCCGCCACCACCGTGCAAATTGCACTGGGCCTGACCATCCTGTTTATCGTGGCACTGATGGCCACCGCCAAAAAATCCGAATTCCCGGAGGTCAAACAACAAGACCGCCTTGCACTGGCTCTGTCGATTCATGGCGTTTTCCGGGATGCCGCGCAGAAAAAGGATATTGACTGGAAGGTGCATCGCACGCCGCTCGGCCTGGTGATCTTTACGCTGATCGGCTTTATCGGCGGACTGTTTGGCGTCGGTGCCGGATGGGCCAATCTGCCCGTGCTCAACCTGCTGATGGGGGCGCCGATCAAGGTAGCTGCCGGCACCTCGGGCCTGATCCTGACCCTGGCGAGTTCTTCGGCCACCTGGGTATATTTGAGCAAGGGCGCCGTACTGGCGATCATCGCCGTGCCCTCCGTGATCGGCATGATGCTGGGCGCCATGATCGGTGCGCGCCTGCTGCATGTACTGAAAGCTTCGGTGGTGCGCAAGATGGTGATTACGCTACTGCTGTTTGCCGGGATACGCGCGCTGCTAAAAGGCTTGGGAGTGTGGATGTGAACAGTCCTGAAGATCAACCCGTCATTTCCGTCGAGCAACAACGCTATGCGACCTGGCTTAACTGGGGCATGCGCTCCGGGCTGGCCTTGCTGGTTGTTTCATTCATTGCCTATGTACTCGGCTGGCTGCCCGCCTTTGTCCCTCTTGAAGATCTGCCCAAGATCTGGGGATTATCCACGACTGAGTACCTGCAACAGACGCATGCGCCTACCGGATGGGACTGGCTGGCGCAGACTGCCCACGGCGATTATGCGGGGCTGGTCGGCATCGCCTGGCTCTCCGGCTGTTCACTGCTCTGCCTGCTGGCCATCATGCCGATATACGCACGCCGCAAGGACTGGGCCTTTGTCATGATCTGCATTGCAGCGTTAATCGTGCAATTGGTGGCCGCCTCGGGTATCCTCAGTTCCGGACAATAAGGGTTATCCCATGAGCGCATATCCATTCAGTCGCATCCTGCTCGCAACGGAGCATACCGAATTCGATGTCGGAGCGGAGCGCTTGGCATTTGCCATGGCCAAACGTTGCGGCGTGCCGCTGCGCGTAGTGGTACCCATGCTGGACAATCCGGAGTATGAAGCCGAAATGCCGGATCTGGTGTTGCGCGACGAACGCCAGATCGCCGACAAGATTACCTCGCTGGAACAACAAGCGGCAGCAGCCGGTATCCAGCTTGATGTGCATGTGCGGCGGCGTCCGGAAATCCATAGCGCTATCGTCGCCGAAGCCAATGATTCGGGCACAGACCTGATCGTGATCCGCCGCCGCGGCAAACCCAGTTTTCTCGCCCGCCTGCTGGTCGGCGAGATGGTCAGCAAAGTCATCCGAGACACCTCGTGCAGTGTGTTGCTGGTGCCGCGTGCTGGCAACTTCTGGAGTAATCGCATATTGGCCGCTGTCGGCGATACGCCCGCTGCCCCTGCAATTGCGAAGACTGCCGCGACCATTGCCAGCATTTGCAGCCTGCCGCTCACGGTGCTCAGCGTAGCCCAAGGCAGCGATGCCGAATCAATGTCCAAGACGCAAAGCCTGAACACCCTGAATGTTGCGCTGGCATCCGCCTCCTGCAACCAGGTCAGCGGCGAAGTGCGCCAAGGCAACCTGGTTGAGCAAACCCTGGCAGCCGTCAAAGACTCCGCTGCCGACTTGGTAGTGATCGGGCGCCAGCGTTATCACCTGTTCCCGTTCGGCACCCGCGGCTTCATGCAACACATCGCCGGGAACATGGAAGTCCCCACCCTCGTCGTACCTGCATAAGCATTCACTAAAAGATAACCCCAATGGGCTATGAGCCATACCCGTCGTGGGTATGGACGCAATTTGCCCGCACGTTCTTAATTACGCGCCCGCACCGTAATCATTCATTTCGTGTGTATCCGGTGGCATTTTATTAACACGTAGGAGAGAAACATGAATTTCGACAAAGAGTTTGATGCCAGTGGTTTGTCTTGTCCGCTGCCTATCGTTAAAACCAAGAAAGCGCTGACCGACATGGCAAGCGGCCAGGTATTGAAAGTGATCGCCACCGACACCGGCTCGGTAAAAGACATGCAAGCCTTTGCCGACCAGACTGGCAACACGCTGCTCTCTTCCACCCAGGAAGGCGGCAAATTCGTCTTCTTCATGAAGAAGAAATAAACCCCGATTTTCACTGCTAAGGATAACGAGCATGACCACCAAGAAAATGGCGATCATCGCCACCAAGGGCACCCTGGACATGGCCTACCCGCCTTTCATCCTCGCTTCAACTGCTGCGGCGCTGGGTTATGAGGTTCAGGTCTTCTTCACGTTCTACGGCCTGCAATTACTGCGCAAAGATTTGTCTGATGTGAAGATCAGCCCACTTGCCAATCCGGCCATGCCAATGCCCGTGCCGATGCCGGTCATGGTGCAAGCCTTGCCCGGTATGGAAACCATGGCAACCATGATGATGAAGCAGAAGCTCGCCAAGCATGGCGTCGCCTCCTTAGAGGAATTGCGCGACCTGTGCCTGGAAGCAGACGTGAAATTCATTGCCTGCCAGATGACCGTCGACCTGTTCGAATTCGACAAGAGCGAATTCATCGACAACGTCGAATACGGCGGCGCCTCAATGTTCATGGGCTTTGCCGGAGACACCGACATCTGCCTGTTTGTCTAGGCGCAAACTTAACCAGATTTGCTTTAAAGATTTCTGCATCACCATAACTACACTCAGGGAGAACTGTATGAAATTGAAACAAATCGTAGTGTCGCTGTTATCTGCCGGCGTGCTGGCCTCTCCGCTGGCTTACGCCACCAACGGCGACGAAATGATGGCAGTCGGTTCGCAAAGCACTGCGCTCGGCGGCACCGGCGTGGCCAACTACATGGGTGCCGAAAGCACCTGGGCCAACCCGGCGATGCTGGGCAAATCCCAGGGATCAGAAGTAACTGGCGGGGTGGTCCTGTTTACCCCCAAAGTCAGCAACACAGGCGTTCCCGCACTTTCCGGGGTAACGGCTGATAGCAATGCCAGTACCAGCTACATTCCGGATGTTTCATACGCCAGCCGCATCGACGACAGCCTGACCTATGGCGTTGCCGTAGCCGGTATCGCCGGCATGGGCGTGGACTATCAAGGCGCGCCAGCAACGCATATCTACGCCAAATCGGCGCTGAGCATCTTGCGTGTGGTTCCAACGATTGCGTACAACACGCAAGATTATGGTGTGGGTTTCTCGCCCGTACTCCAGTCCGGTTCGTTGCGTCTGTCCTACAATGCTTCCGGCATGGGTGCGGGTAATGTAAATTCTGCCGGCAACAGTGATTCCAGCAGCGGTTTCGGCTTCTCGCTGGGTGGCTATTACAATGCCTCTTCCGCCCTGACTCTTGCCGGTTCTTACCAGTCAGAAATTGCCGCCAAATACGGCACACAGATTTCTGCCGCGGGCGCAGGTTTCGGTTTGGTAACTGGGGGAACCAAAGGCGCTCCGTTCGGCGACGACCTGAACCAGCCTGCCGAAATCAAGGCCGGGGTTGCCTACAAGGTTAGCGACAGCTTTACCCTGACTGCCGATTACAAGCTGATCCAGTGGGGCAGCGCTGCGGGCTACAAGGACTTCAACTGGAAGGATCAGAACATTGCCGCCATCGGCGCCAAGTACTCTGCCAAGTCCTACTGGCTGGGCCTGGGTTACAACAATGCCAACGACCCGATCAGCGAAAAAACCCCTGGTGTTTATCGCGACGATTGCATCAATTTCTTCAACAACATGTTCTTCCCGGCGGTTGTAACCAACTCCTATACCTTCGGCGGCGGTTACGATATCTCCAAGGAATTTGCCGTCGAAGCTTCGGCAGTCATCACGCCGGAAGTGACCAAGACAGTTGGGGTTACCAATTTTGGCGGCAGCAACACCACCAAGCACTCCCAGCAATCGTACTCAGTCTCACTGCGGTACAAGTTCTGATTGTCCGGTTCAGCCTGGATAAAAAAAGCCCGCAGCAATGCGGGCTTTTTTATGTCCGGGAAGCGAGGCTAAAAGACAAACCTGCCGGTCGTCGCATTCAATCCCTGTGCCGCCTCCTGCATGCGCACCGACTCCAGCGTACACACGGAAGCAAGGTCAGCAGCAGCATCGGTACGGCTGCGGTTTTCGTCGATCCGCGACAAAACAATGCCAACCAGCATCTGCTGATCATCTGCCGCCTCACGCACATTCTCCACTGATGCTTTCATTTGTGCTGTGGACTGTTCGATTTGCGCAAAGATTTCCGTCGATGAGCGCGAAGCCTGCAAGCCGTCACTCACCGCGCGTGCATTTTCAGCCGATATCTGCACAGTGGATTGCACGTCGGCACCGACCTGCTTCAGCACGGCATCGATGCGCCGGGTCGCTTCGGATGCCTGCTCCGACAGCTTGCGGACTTCATCGGCTACCACGGCAAAACCGCGCCCCTGCTCGCCTGCGCGAGCGGCCTCAATCGCAGCGTTCAGAGCCAGCAAATTCGTTTGCTCGGAAATTGCACGGATAGCGGAAACCGCTGCCTCTACCTCTTTGGCACTGCTTTCCAGCCGGGCTGAATTCTCGGAAATCTTGTGACTGGCTTCGTCCAGCACTGAAATAGCCCGCTCCGTCGCATGCACTTGCGTCACACCGTGGCGCACCAGTTCATCTGCAGCCACTGCGCTGCTGTGCGCGGTGGCGGTCAGGCTCATGATCGAATCGGCCGCCTCTGCCATGCCGTTGATGACCTTGATAATCTCATGCTCGTTCTGACGATATTCACCCATATGCTGGCCGAGCGATGTCAGCGAAGTACCGATCTCGCGCGAGGTCGTGTCGACATCGTTGGCAGCATGGGACATTTCCCCCAGCGTCTTGCGCAAACTGGTCGCCATCCCGTCAAAGCCCTCGGTGATTTCCCCGATCGTGTCGGCACTGCGTATGCCGCATCCTTCACGCAAGTCGCCCTTGCGGATTTTTTCTGCCGCGACCGCCACCTTGCGCAGTTTACGCACCAGCAACCATTCAAGCAGATGATGGTTCGCAATCCCGATACTAATCCCCGCCACAATGCACCCGAGGCAAAACCAGATCAGCATGCCCTCTTTCCAGTTGACGAAAAAATTGGCATAAAACGGAAAAACAAGTCCCATCAGCAAGCCAAAGCCAAGGAATGAGTATTTGAGTTGCTGGAGGATAGACGCTGTCAGTTTCAGCATATGAGTCCTGTTAATTCATTTATGGAATTACCGGTCAGGCTGATGGAATATCGGCATCCCGCCTTAAGACTTTAGGCCGGTCACGCGATCCAGATAGCGGCCGCGCAGCAGCAGCCGGGGATGAGCAGGATCATCAACGAATGCGCTGCGGTCATGCAGCACGTTATTGCACAGCAACCCCATTCCAGCCTCCAGCCGCACTCCGAGTATGTGCGGAGTCGGGGTTGCCAGCACGCTTTCCAGTTGCGCAACTGCCGTGCCCGTCAATTCATCCGGCTTCCACACAATGCTGCGGGTACGCGCGGTATAACGCATGTGCAATTGCCCGGCGGCATTCACCGAAAACACCGGACCGCTCTGTGCCGGTCGTATGCCGTCGGTTTCATCCACTCGCTCCGGAATGGTCATGACATCCGGCGCCGACAAGGCCCGGATGAAATCCGGATTTGCATCACGCAACATCAGGTAGGCGATTTCGTGATCCATCACGCGGTTTTCCCCGCCCTGCCCGGCGCTGCGCACACAGTGCAGTACCATGGCTTGAATCTGTCGCTCCGGCGGATTGTAATAGCCATCGGTATGCCACTTGATTGGGCGATCCGTATAGGGAATATAGGTTTGCCGCTGCTGATCGTCGCGGCTGCTTACAGCAATGCGTGTGATGCCACTCTCGCCGGCCAGCCAGTTAGCGTCCAGCCGCCGCAAACCGAATTGCGCGGAAAAAGCCTGCAGGCCAGATTCGTCCAGCTCGATATTGGTGGCATACACAGCCATATTGCTGCGCTGGCAGCACGCCAGAATGGCCATGCGTTCCGCAGCGCTGACCGCATGCGGATTGCGGACTTCGACGATCAGCTCATCCGCACGGGTGACGGCATGCGCCAGCTTGTGCTCACGCCAGCGCTGGTAGGCAAGATTGTCTGCAAGATCGAACGGCCCCATGCTTGTCAGTCACCGCTGGTCACAGCCCGGCGTCGCGCCGGACGGGGCTCCGTCTCCATCAGGTTGCGGAAGGCCTTCTCGAGGAACTCCACCGCCTCGGGGGCGGCAATGCTCATCATCTGGTCGATAATCCAGCCGTTGTCCTTTTCATCCATTACTTGGTCCATGCAATAACCGAGGTAACGCATGAAGGAGAAGTCCGGCCCTTGCTCGTCGTAGCCGAATTCGGCGTATTCAGCCGCGCGCTGGTTCAACAAATCGATAAAACGCTGCTTGCATGCCCCCTGCTCCTTGCCCAGCAAGCGACTTTCATTCTCGGCATGCGTGCCCGCCACATGGTTTGCCAGCGCGGAGGTAAAAGCATAACGCTGCTCGCCGGACATGCGCCGGAACGCGATGCGATCCGCCACCTGGATCAGGAATACCAGAAACTCGTCCAGGAAGGCAAAGTATTGCGGGCCGACCGCAATGGCAAAATCGGCCTTGCGCGTATGTTTCAGCGCGTTATCCGCAATGCGATACACATTGAAGGCAATCGCCCCGGCCAATTCCTCCGGGGTGTGCTCGCGGCCTTCCTTGAACCAGGTGCTCTTGATGCGCATTAATAGCCGCCCTTGCCGATGGGCTGGGGCAAACCGGCAACCTTCGCAGCCTGTTTGGCCGGTCCGACCGGGAACAGGTCATACAAGGCCTTGCTATCGGCTTCCGGCCAGAATTCATTCACCCCTTTCAGCATGTTGCGAAAATTAGGGGTGTGGCCGTTTTCCTTGTACTCCTCACGCATATAGTTGATGACTTCCCAATGCTTGGGCGTCAGTTCAATCCCCTCAGCGGCAGCGATCACGCTCACCACCTCCTCGCTATAATCCGGCTCCAGCAAGTAGCCTTCCGCATCAGTTTCAAGTTCATTGCCTGCAACGATGTATCCCATATTTCCTCCTGATTATAAAAACACACCCTAGTCCAAGTCGGTGATGGCCTTGTAGGGCACAAAAACACCGCATCCATAATTCCTGTCCGCCCCAAGCCCTGCATATTGCAGGCGCAATGAGGCTTCAGGTTTCAAATCATGTATCACCAGGCTATAGCCCTGTATCGTGCGGTCTGCACAACGCAAGGCATTGCGCATGCCGCAAATCAGCTTCCCTTCAACTTCCAGTCGCTCCAGCAAAACCGCAACATCGCTCAGGAACCCCACCTCATCAGCGTCTGCGACCACCAGGTGGGCATGCAGCGTCGGGTAAGGCTGGATCTGGCGCTGCCGGAGCTGGCCAAGCTGCAGTGCATGACCTGCAACTTCAAGCTGCAAACCGGACAAGGCCTGCGCATACGCAAACAGGCATTGCGGCAGGCGCAACGTCAGCTTGGCTCGCTTCGGCAACAGCACCCCACCCTCAGTTACCGCCGTCCGCAGCGGCAACAACCCGACTGTGTCATCCACTGCCAGTTCGGGCGCCCTGGCAACCAGCGCCTGCCACAGAATATAGGGGTAATCTGCGGGAAGTAATTCCCCGCTTACATCGAAGACCGCATCCACCATCGCGATCGCATTACTCATGCGATCCGTTCCCCTGCCCATCGGCCCATGCCTGCATGGCCTGCGCCCACTGCCGCGCAGTGCCGGGATCAATATCAAAAATGGTGAAGCGCTTACCTTCGCGGATGCGGATGCGCATCAGGCTCATGCCGCCTTCCGCATGATCGATCTGCTGCAACAGGATTTCCTGCGCACCCAGAGGAACCTTGAAATTTGCCAAATCGACGGTCTCAGCCATGCTCGCTCATAAATTATGTTTAAAACGCGCTGAAGTCTATCTCCAATTCGGGTCGCTTTGAATACTACTGGTGACCAGCCAGACCCCACCCATTAGGGTTATAAAAAATAGCCGCTACGGGTGATGGTCGGGCCGCTGGTTGCCCCGTACTATCGCTTCCCATAACGAAGCTGGGTCAATTGCTGCTCCGAACCCGGCCGTATCCGAAGCAATTCCCGCCCTCGCCGGGCACAGAACCGAAGCCAGAAGCATTGCGACTGAAAGGAACGAACAATGGCAAAAAAGCTGCATAACACACCTAACCTCGATGAACTCGAGTCCGGCCCATGGCCCAGTTTTGTAACCGGCCTGAAGGCGCTGGCCAAAGACAAAGATTACGTGGTTGACCTGCTGGGGCAACTGGAAGAGTCCTACAAGACCCGCAAGGGCTACTGGAAGGGCGGCACCGTCGGCGTATTCGGCTATGGCGGCGGCGTGATCCCGCGCTTCACCGAGTTGAAGAACGAAGACGGCACACCGAAGTTCAAGGATGCGGCCGAATTCCACACCCTGCGCGTGATGCCCCCCCCCGGCATGCACTACGATACCGACACCCTGCGCAAGTTCTGCGACATCTGGGAACAGCACGGTTCGGGTCTGATCGCTTTGCACGGCCAGTCCGGAGACATCATGTTCCAGGGCGCAACCACGGACAACGTGCAGAAAGCCTTCGACGAATTCAATGAAATGGGCTTCGACCTCGGCGGTGCCGGCCCGGCCGTGCGTACCGCGATGTCCTGTGTGGGCGCTGCACGCTGCGAGCAATCCTGCTACAACGAAGCCAAGGTGCATCGCGCCGTATTGAACAACTTCCTGGACGACATCCACCGTCCGTCGTTGCCGTACAAGTTCAAGTTCAAGTTCTCCGGCTGTCCGAACGACTGCATGAACTCGATCCAGCGTTCCGACATGTCCATCATCGGCACTTGGCGCGACAACATCCGCACCGACGACGAACTGGGCAAGAAGTGGTTCGCCAAGCACGGCATGAACGAACTGGTGAACGATGTCGTGGCACGCTGCCCGACCAAGGCCATCCAGATCAAGGACGTCAGCGCAGTTCGCAAGGATGCGCACATTTCCGCTGTGGCGCTGGACGGCAAGCAGGCACTGGAAGTCGACAACAAGGACTGCGTGCGCTGCATGCACTGCATCAACGTGATGACCGGCGCGCTGTCTCCGGGCAAGGACAAGGGCGCAACCGTGCTGGTCGGCGGCAAGAGCCACCTGAAGATCGGCGGCCTGATGGGCACCGTGATCCTGCCCTTCATCAAGCTGGAAAGCGATGAAGATGTCGAATGGCTGGTGGACTTTGCCCAGCGCACCATCGACTTCTTTGCCGAAAA
The DNA here is from genome assembly GCA_021848465.1 of Pseudomonadota bacterium. Classification (GTDB taxonomy): domain Bacteria; phylum Pseudomonadota; class Gammaproteobacteria; order Burkholderiales; family Gallionellaceae; genus JAJZUP01. The sequence continues at coordinate 350,720 of JAJZUP010000001.1, read as the reverse complement.
CGCGCTGGAACACGAGCGTACCGGCGAAATGATCGAGCGTATCGGCCTGGCTACCTTCCTGGAAGCCATGGAGCTGAATGTCGATCCAGCCATGGTGAACTCGCCACGTATGAATCCTTATGTCCGCACCGACGGCTGGGATGATGAAGTGGCCAAGATCAACGCCAAGAAACAAGCTGCCTGAGGAGAACCAAGATGAATCAAGCTGTTCAAGCCGCACCCGCGCAAAAGCGCAAACCGAAGGAGACCGGCGTACCAGATAACAAGAATTATCTGCATCCGGTACTGGCCAAGAACTACGGCAACTGGAAATACCATGATCGTCCGCGTCCAGGCGTTCTGCACCACGTCGCTTACAGTGGCGACCAGGTCTGGTCCGTACGTGCCGGCACCCAGCGCCAGATGGATGTTCATACCATCCGCAAGCTGTGCGACATCGCCGACAAGTTTGCCGAAGGCCGCGTACGTTTCACGATCCGCTCCAACATCGAATTCATGGTGTCGGATGAAAAGAAGGTGGCCCCGCTGATCGCCGAACTGGAAAAGAACGGCTTCCCCGTTGGCGGCACCGGCAACTCGGTCACCATGATCGCCCATACCCAGGGCTGGCTGCACTGCGACATTCCCGGCACCGACGCTTCCGGCGTGGTGAAGGCGCTGATGGACGAACTGTATGACGAGTTCAAGCGCGAAGAAATGCCGAACCGCGTGCACATTTCGACCTCCTGCTGCGAAATCAACTGCGGCGGCCAGGCCGACCTCGCAATCATCGTGCAGCACACCAAGCCGCCAGTGATCAACCACGACCTGGTCGCCAACGTGTGCGAACGCCCGGCTGTGGTGGCACGTTGCCCGGTCGCCGCGATCCGTCCTGCGATGGTGAACGGCAAGCCCTCACTGGAAATCGATGAATCCAAGTGTATGTGCTGCGGTGCCTGCTACCCTCCCTGCCCACCGATGCAGATCAACGACCCGGTCAATTCCAAGCTGGCGATCTGGGTTGGCGGCAAGAACTCCAACGCGCGCGGCAAGCCGACCTTCATGAAGATGGTTGCAGCAGGCCTGCCCAACAATGCACCGCGCTGGCCCGAAGTTTCTGCCGTGGTGAAGAACATCCTGGCGGTGTACAAGGCTGATGCACGTCCCTGGGAGCGTATGGCCGACTGGATCGACCGCATCGGCTGGCCGCGTTTCTTCGAGAAGACCGGGCTGCCGTTCACCAAGTACCTGATCGACGACTGGCGCGGTTCCCGTTACAACCTGAACGCCTCTGCGCACATCCGTTTCTGATAGAGGATTGCTTATGAAATTCGGTATTGTCGTAAACGAAGGGCCTTACCAGCATCAGGCAAGCGATTCCGCCTACCTGTTTGCCAAGGCCGCCCTTGCCAAGGGGCACGAGGTATGGCGCGTGTTCTTCTACCATGACGGCGTGAACAACGCGTCCAAGCTGACCGAGCCGCCCCAGGATGACCGTCACATCGTCAACCGTTGGGCCAAGCTGGCGGAAGAGCACAAGATCGACCTGGTGGTATGCGTTGCCGCTGCCCTGCGCCGCGGCATCAAGGAAGAAAACCTGGCACAGGGCTTCCGCATTTCCGGGCTGGGACAGCTGGTCGAGGCCGGTACCAAGTGCGACCGCCTGGTCACTTTTGGCGATTGAGGAGAGCGAAATGAGTGATGTGAAAAAATTCATGTTCGTGAACCGCAAGGCGCCTTACGGCACGATCTACGCGTTGGAATCGCTGGAAGTGGTGTTGATCACGGCGGCATTCGACCAGGACGTTTCGCTGGCCTTCCTCGACGATGGCGTATACCAGTTGAAGAAAGGGCAGCAGACCAAGGGCATCGAGATCAAGAATTTCTCGCCGACCTACCGCGCCCTGGAAGACTACGACATCAACAAGCTGTATGTGGAAAAGGAAGCACTGGAGGCCCGCGGCCTGAGTGCTGAAGACCTGATCGTGGACGTCTCCGTCGTCAGCCGCGCCGAAATGGGCAAGCTGATGGACGAACAAGACGTTGTGCTGAGTTTCTGAAAGGGGAGCAGATCACATGTTGCATATCGTCAATAAATCACCCCTGAGCAGCAGCACACTGGAAAGCTGCATGAACACAGCCGTCGGCGGCGACATCCTGCTGATCGAAGATGCTGTTTATGCGGCGACTGCGGGCAACGCCTTTGAGAGCAAGCTGCGTGCGGCCATGGGACGCTTCAAGGTGTATGCTTTGCAGCCCGACCTGGAGGCGCGCGGCATGGGCGACAAGCTCATGGACGGCGTCACAGCAGTGGATCACGGCGGATTCGTGGATCTGGCCGCGAGCAACAAAAATTGCCAATCCTGGCTTTAATCAGCAACAGACAATAAGGAGAATCGAGATGGCAAACATCGAAGTAGGTGGCAAGAGCTACGAAACAGATGAAGAAGGTTACCTGATTAACCTGACCGACTGGAACACCGACGTGGCGAATTACATCGCCAAGACCGAAAGCATCGAAATGTCCGACCAGCACTGGGAAGTGATCAACTTCCTGCGCGAGTATTTCGATGAATACCAGATCGCTCCGGCCGTGCGCGTGCTGACCAAGGCCATCGGCAAGAAGCTGGGGCCGGACAAGGGCAACAGCGAATACCTGTACGGCCTGTTCCCGTACGGTCCCGGCAAGCAGGCATGCAAGATCGCCGGTCTGCCCAAGCCAACCGGTTGCGTTTAATCCCTGAAAGCGAGCCGGAGCGAAGATGAGTGCCTTGATTGCGATCCTGTTTTACCTTGCGACCCTGTTGTTTGTCGTCGGGTTGCTGCAGCGCATCCGCACTTATGCTGCGACTCCGGCCCCGCTGAAGATTCCGACCACTCCCGCGCCGACCACCACCAGTGGTGTGGTATTGCGCATGACGCGCGAAGTGGTGTTTTTCGAAAGCCTGTTCAAGGCCAACCTGTGGATCTGGTCGATGGGCTGGCTGTTTCATGCCAGCATGGCATTGGTCGTGCTGCGCCACCTGCGTTATTTCACCGATCCCGTATGGGGATGGGTAGCGGCTATCCAGCCGTTCGGCATGTATGCCGGGCTGACCATGCTTGCCGGCCTGTGCGGCCTGTGGGCGCGCCGTTTGATCGTGGAGCGTATCCGCTATATCTCCACCCCCTCGGATCATTTGATCCTGCTGTTGCTGATCGGCATCGCCGCATCCGGCCTGACCATGAAGTTTGTGGCCCACACCGATGTGATCGCCGTCAAGAATTTCTTCCAGGGCTGGATGGCCTTCAGTTTCCAGCCCCTGCCGTCTGATACGGTACTTGTTTTGCATTTGTTGTCGGTTGTGGCACTCCTGGTGATCTTCCCCATAAGCAAGCTCTTGCACGCACCAGGAGTCTTTTTTTCGCCCACCCGCAATCAAACGGATAACCCGCGCGAACAGCGCCATTTGAGCGCTTGGGCCGCCAAGCTGGAATCGGAGAAATAAGCGTGGCCGAGATTACCGCACCCGCATATCGCGTCATTCCCATCATCCCGGCGCTGAAGCCCGGCGCAATGGAAGGCAAAGGGCCTTTCGTCGCCAGCGAAAAGATCAATGAGGCGATCGGCTTCCCCGGACAACTGGTGGAAGACTGGCATGACAAGGCCATCGCCCGTTTCGGTGAATTGCTGCAGAAATACCGCTCGCTCCGAGTGTACATGGATGCCTGCGTGCATTGCGGCGCTTGCACCGACAAGTGTCATTACTTCATCGGTTCGCAAGACCCGAAGAACATGCCGGTGGCGCGCCAGGATCTGATGCGCAGCGTTTATCGCCGCTACTTCACCCTCCCCGGCAAGCTGTTCCCTAAACTGGTCGGCGCGCGCGACCTGACGCGCGAAGTGCTGGACGAGTGGTACAACTATTACAACCAGTGCTCCGAATGCCGCCGCTGCTCGGTATTCTGCCCTTACGGCATTGACACTGCCGAAGTGACGATGGCGGCGCGCGAGATTCTCGACTCCATCGGTTACGGCCAGAAATACTCGAATGAGATCATCGGCAAGGTGCACAAGATCGGCAACAACCTCGGTCTGCCCGGCCCGGCGCTGGAAGACACGCTGGAAGGACTGGAAGAGGACGTCAAGGATGCCACCGGCATCGATGTGAAATTCCCGATCGACGTGAAGGGCGCGGAAGTCTTGCTGATCACACCTTCCGCCGACTTTTTCGCCGAACCGCACATCGACAGCCTGATCGGCTATGCCAAGGTATTCCATGCCACCGGAACCAGCTGGACACTGTCGTCGATCGCTTCCGAAGCGGGCAACTTCGGCATGTTCATCGGCAATTATGAGCAATTGCGCAAGATCGCATTGCGCATCCGCGAGGCGGCGCTGGAACTCGGCGTGAAGCGCATCGTAGTCGGCGAGTGCGGGCATGCCTGGCGTGTAGCCTACAGTTTCTGGAATACGCTGAACGGCGTGGGCGACGGCGCTGGAGAGGTGGACAAGTTTGCACAAATGCTGCAAAAACAGCTCGACCACCGCTACAAGCAGCCGACCCACATCTGCGAATTTACCTGGGATCACATCCAGCAGGGCAACCTGCGCTTCAACAAGTCATTGAACGACAAGCACGTGATTACCTTCCACGACTCCTGCAACGTGGCGCGCGGCTCACGCATGGGCGACCTGCCCGGCGGCCAATTCGAAATCCCGCGCAACATCATCAGGAGCGTCGCCAACAACTTTGTCGAAATGCGCGAAGGCACGACGCACGAGCAGACCTTCTGCTGCGGCGGCGGCGGCGGCTTGCTGACCGACGACTTGATCGATATCCGCGTCAAGGGTGCGCTGCCGCGCATGGAGGCACTGCACCAGGTGCAACAGGAGCACGGCGTGAATTTCATGGCAACCATCTGTGCGATCTGCAAGGCGCAGTTCACCAAGGTGCTGCCGATTTATGGTTTTGACCGCAAGGTGGTGGGCGGTGTCCACCAACTCGTCAGCAACGCAATCATTCTGGGCGACCAGTAATCAACATTGGAGGCAATGCGATGTCTGCAACAACCGATACCCCTCAACCGCTCACCTTCCGCCGTTTCAAGGATGGCAACAACCAGGTCAAGCGCTGGAATGAAAAAATCTTCCAGGCCGGTCATTCCTACAAATGCCCGACTTACATCCAGTCCACGCCGCCTTGCCAAGGCAGTTGCCCGGCCGGTGAAGACATCCGCGGCTACCTCTCGATCGTCCGCGGCACCGAGAAGGTGCCAGTCGGTGCCGACGGCAAGACACCGATCATGCCCTGGCAGGAATACGCCTGGCGCCGCCTGACCGAAGCCAACCCGTTCCCGGCTGTCATGGGCCGCGTATGCCCGGCTCCGTGCGAGAGCGGCTGTAACCGTAACGAAGTGGAAGACCACGTCGGCATCAACTCGGTCGAGCATTTCCTCGGCGAATATGCAATCCAGAACAACCTGAAATTCAACAAGCCGACCGCAGCGCCTACCGGCAAGAAGGTCGCTGTCATCGGCGGCGGCCCGGCCAGCCTGTCTTGCGCCTACCAGTTGGTCATGAAGGGCCATGAGGTCACGGTTTTCGAAGAGCATGAAAAGCTCGGCGGCATGATGCGTTATGGCATCCCCGGCTTCCGTACGCCTCGCGACGTGCTGGATGCGGAAATCCAGCGCATTCTCGACCTGGGCGTGAAGACCCGCATGAAGACGCATATCGGCAAGGACATCACGCTGGCGCAAATCCGCAAGGAATTCGATGCGGTATTCCTTGGCATGGGCGCCCAGGCCGGCCGCGCGCTGCCGCTGCCGGACAGCGACGCACCCAATGTGGTGACCGCAACCGCTTTCCTGAAAGCCTTCAACGACGGCCGCCTGCAACATGTCGGCAAGCGCGTGGTCGTGGTCGGCGGTGGCGACACCTCGATTGACGTGGCGACCGTTGCACGCCGCCTCGGCCATATCAAGCATGCGCACCCGACCGACTCCGAGCAGGCCATCGCCGGCCGCCTGGCACAGGACGTGGCAGAAATTTCCGCCAAGGAAGGCGCCGAAGTGGCCCTGACTTCGGTATTCCCGATCGACAAGATGCAGGCGAACAAGCACGAGATCGAGCAGGCGCTGGCTGAGGGCATTTACATCCTCGGCGGCATGATGCCGGTCAGCGTGGTGAAAGATGCCAATGGCCGCGCCACTGCCTTGCGCGTCGCCAAGTGCGAAGCCAAATTCGTGGGCGGCAGGCTGGAGGTCAACAAGATTGAAGGCACCGAATACGACATCGAAGCCGACCTGATCGTTTCCGCGATCGGCCAGTCAGTTGATTTCACCGGCATGGAAGAATTCAACAACGGCAAGGGCGCGGTCAGCACTGACCGCAACTATGTAGTGAACGGCCAGCAAGGCGTGTTTGCCGGTGGCGACGTGATCCGTCCGCACCTGCTGACGACCGCGGTGGGCCACGGCTCGATCGCCGCCGACGGTATCCACAATTTCCTGCAGGGCAAAGACCTGGAAAAGCGCCCGAAGATCGACGCGCACCAGTTCGACCTGCTGCGCAAGATGGCGGAAAAAGGCCTGGATCCCAAGCCGATGGAAGAGCCGACACGTGGCACCTGCTTCACCAACCAGGCCGTGCACAACTTCGACAACCGTTCCGACCGCTATGTCATCCCGCATGACAAGCTGTTCCTCGGCCACTTCAACTTTACCCCGCGCAACAAGCGCGAGGTGGTGACGCTGGACAGGGAAAGCGCGCTGAATAACTTCCAGGATCGCTTGGGCGTGCTGGATGAAAAGCAGGCGCAGGCCGAAGCCAAGCGCTGCATGAGCTGCGGTATGTGCTTCGAATGTGACAACTGCGTCGTTTATTGTCCGCAGACCGCCGTGTACCGGGTCAAGAAATCCGAGGCCACGCTGGGCCGCTATGTTGCGACCGACTACGACAAGTGCATCGGTTGCCATATCTGTGCAGACGTGTGCCCGACCGGCTATATCCAGATGGGCCTGGGCGAGTAAAACGGCATGAGGCTATTGCGCAATCTTTTCGTGGTGCTGGGCATGCTGGTGCTCTGCGGTCAGGCAGCACAGGCGGCAGAAAGCATGCCCAAGATCGACATTGGCAAAGGTGGTCAGTGTGTCCGGGACCCGCAATGGATGCGCAAGAACCATATGCACCTGCTGATACACCAGCGCGATGAAACCTTGCGCAAGGGTATCCGCGACGACCAGATCAGCCTGAAGAACTGCATCGAGTGTCATGCCAGCACCAAGGATGATAGCGTGATTGCGCGCGACGACAGCTTCTGCGTGGCTTGCCACAAATATGAGGCGGTCAAGATCGATTGTTTTGAGTGCCACTCCGGCATCCGGAAAAGCGCATGGTTGAAAAATCAGAGGGAAGGCAAATGAGCAACGCGGATATTCAGCGCAGGAATTTCCTGAAGACCACGCTGGGCGCAGCCGCCGTTGCCATTGCGCCCGGGATGCTGCTGTTTGAGGCAGCACAGGCCAAGTCCGATGGCGCGGACAGCAAAGTGCGCTGGGGCATGCTGATCGACACCGCACTGTGCAAGGAAGGCTGCAACGATTGCGTGAATGCCTGCAGCCGAGAGAATGGCTGGAAGAACAACAATCTGCCCACCGACCCGCAATGGATGCGCAAGATCAACATCAAGGACATCAGCAGCGGCCGCGAAATCTCGCTGCCGATGATGTGCCAGCATTGCGCGCACCCGCCTTGTGTGGATGTCTGCCCGACCGCCGCTTCGTTCAAGCGTGCGGACGGCATTGTGCTGGTGGACAAGCATCGCTGCATCGGTTGCCGCTATTGCATGATGGCCTGCCCCTACAAGGCCCGCTCGTTTGTGCATGAGCCGCTGCACGACCAGAACCCGGATGTTCCACGCGGCAAAGGCACCGTGGAAAGCTGCACCCTGTGCGTGCATCGCATTGACCAGGGCCAGCAACCGGCCTGCACCGAAGCGTGCACCAACCAGGCTATCCTGTTCGGCAACCTGAATGACCCGGAAAGCGCCATTGCCAAGAAAATCCTCAGCGTCGCTTCAGTGCAAGTACGTGCTGACCTGCAGCTGAATCCCGGCATCCGTTACCAAGGACTGTGACCATGCCCAGCCTCTCATCACTCCACTTCAAGAATCGCCTCTTCTATGTCCTGCTGGCTGCGGGCGGCTTGGTCGCTCTGGCCGGCCTGTATGCCGTGCACATGATGGAATCGCATGGGCACATCATCAGCGGCATGAACAACCAGATTGTCTGGGGCATCCCGCACGTGTTTGCGATCTTCCTGATTGTCGCGGCATCGGGCGTGCTGAACGTCGCCTCCATCGGCTCGGTGTTCGGCAAGGCCATCTACAAAGCGCGCGCGCCGCTGGCCAGCCTGCTGTCGATCGCGATGCTGGCGGGCGGCCTGACCGTGCTGATGCTCGACCTGGGACGCCCGGATCGCATCATCGTCGCCGCTACCAATTACAACCTCACGTCTGTGTTCGCCTGGAACGTGGTGCTGTATTCCGGCATGTTCTCGCTGGTGGTACTCTACCTGTGGACCATGATGGAACAGCGCATGAACCCCTGGAACAAACCGGCCGGACTCGCGGTTTTCGCCTGGCGCTTCATCCTGACCACCGGTACCGGCCTGATCTTCGCCTTCCTGACCGCGCGCCAGGCCTACGGCTCCGCCGTCCTGCCGCCGATGTTCATCGTGCTGTCGTTTGCCTGGGGCCTGGCGGTATTCCATGTGGTGCAAGCCAACATCTACGCCTGGAATGAAAAGCAGCTCGACCCGGCCATCATGAACCGCAAGAAAAACCTGCTCGGCGTTTTCGTGATCGGCTCGCTGTACATGGTGGCGGTGTACCACCTCACCAACTTGTATTTCTCGCACCGCGTCGGCTTTGAGCACTTCATCCTGCGCGATGGCGGCATCTATACCAACCTGTTCTGGTGGGGCTATGTGCTGCTGGGCAACCTCGTGCCGTTGGCCCTGATCTACCTGCCCGGCCTCGGCAAGGGTAAATGCGTGATGCTCGCTTCGCTGCTGGTCATCTTCGGTGCGTTTGCCCTGCTGTACGTTTTCATCATCGGCGGACAGGCATACCCGCTCGATATTTTCCCCGGCTATGAGGTTCACAGCAGCTTCGGCGACGGACAGATTGCCAGCTACACCCCGTCGATCTACGAATTCCTGCTCGGCTTTGGTGGATTGGCAATTGCCTTTATTATCACCACGGTCAGCGTGCGCGTGCTGAACTTCATGCCGCAGGACAAGGCCTATATTGCGGACTAAGGCCTGCTGACGCGCCTTACAACTGCAAACAGAGGTCGCATGAACCGCTTTCTCATCTCGGCAGCCCACAAGTCTTCGGGCAAAACCATGGTCAGCATCGGCCTGTGTGCGGCGCTTGCCGCGCGCGGGCACCAGGTGCAGCCCTACAAGAAAGGTCCCGATTACATCGACCCGATGTGGCTGGCACAAGCTGCCGGCCGCCCCTGCCGCAACCTCGACCTGTACCTGATGGAAAATGACGATGTCGTCACCACCTTTGTGCGCCATGCGGCCGAGGTCAACCTGGTCGAAGGCAACAAGGGGCTGTACGACGGGCTGTCGCTGGATGGCAGCAACAGCAATGCCGCGCTGGCAAAGCTGCTCGACTTGCCGGTGATGCTGGTCATCGACGCGCGCGGCATGACGCGCGGCATCGCCCCTTTGATCCTCGGCTACCAGGCCTTCGACAAGGACATCCATATTGCCGGTGTAATCCTGAACAACCTGGGCGGCTCGCGCCATGAAAGCAAATTGCGCCAGGTCATCGAGCACTACACCGATGTTCCGGTAATCGGCGCCATTCAGCACGATGAGCGCCTCTCCATCGTCGAGCGACACCTCGGCCTGATCCCGAGCAACGAATCCATTGTCGCGCAGGCGAAGATTCGCCAGATTGGAGACGCCATCGCCGAACAGGTGGATCTGGATAAACTGTTGTCCCTGTCGGAAAAGGCGGCGCTGCCGGCTCCCCACAGCGCCGAAATCGTGGCGATACCGAACGCCAAGGTGCGCATCGGCATCGCACGCGACCGTGCTTTCGGCTTCTATTATGCCGACGACCTGGATGCGCTCGAAGCGGCGGGCGCGGAGCTGGTGCCGTTCGATGCGCTGAACGATGCGCACCTGCCGCAGGTTGATGGCTTGTATATCGGCGGTGGTTTCCCGGAAGCATGTGCCGTTGAACTGGAGGCCAATGCCAGCTTGCGCACTGAAATCCGGCAAGCCATTGCCGGCGGCCTGCCCGCCTATGCCGAGTGCGGCGGCCTGATGTATCTGTCACGCAGCATCGCCTATGAAGGCCGCACATACCAGATGGTCGGTGCGATCCCCGGGGACGTCACCATGCATGCCAAACCGATCGGTCGCGGCTATGTGCACCTCAAGGAAGATGCCAGCCACCCCTGGCCGCGTCCGGACATGCCTGCCCGGCAAATCAAAGCGCATGAGTTCCATTACTCGAAGCTGGAAAATCTTCCGCTCGACAGCCGCTTCGCTTACCATGTCGAGCGCGGCTATGGCATCGACGGCGAGCGCGATGGCCTGATCCTGAATAACCTGCTGGCGTCCTACACCCATTTGCGCACCATCGGCAGTTGCTACTGGGCTACGCGCTTCGTCGCCTTTGTGCGGCGCTGCAAGGAACAGAGCACTTCAACAACATCTAACAGCGAGAAAGCAATATGAGCCAGAACCTGTACCAGGCCGCGATTGCGGCGTTCGACAACGCCAATGCGGAAGACCCGAACAAGGAAACATTCGACGGCAAGGAGTATCCCAAGGAGCTGCTCTACGCACAGCGCATGACCGAAATGCAGCAGCGCTTTGCGCCCGAAGCGTCTGAGGCCGTGAAGCTGGCCTGTCGCGCACAGCATATCCAGCGCTGGAAGAGCCCGCGCAGCGACTACCCGATGGACAAGAAAGGCTACATGCTGTGGCGCACCAACCTGTACAAATTCCATGCTGAGACCGCCGGTGCTTTGATGAAGCAAGTCGGCTACGACGACGAGATGATTGCGCGCGTAAAAACCATCATCGGCAAGAAAGACCTCAAGACCAATCCCGAAACCCAGATGATGGAAGACGTGGTGGACCTGGTGTTCATCGAGCATTACATGCTCGGCTTCGCGCAGCAGAAGCCCGATTACGACGAGGCCAAGTGGATCCTCATCATCAAGAAAACCTGGGACAAGATGTCCGAGCGCGCCCATGAGTTTGCGCTGGCCGGCAAGATCAAGTTGCCGGAAGCGCTGGTGCCGCTGATCCTGAAATCGATCAAGGGCTGACGTGGATTTCCTGCCCATTTTTGCCAATGTGCGCGGCAAGCCCTGCCTGCTCGTCGGCGGTGGTGGCGTCGCCACGCGCAAGGCAGATGTATTGCTGCAAGCGGGCGCGAAACTGCGCGTGGTGGCGCCGGAAATCGCGGATGACCTGAAATCTGCGCAAGGCGTCGAAGCAATAACCGCCCGCTTCATGCCCGAGCATCTGGACGGCATGAAGCTGGTGATCGCGGCCACCAACGACCGCGCCGTCAACAAACAGGTCTCCGAGCTGGCGCAGGCGCGCAACATCCCGGTCAACGTGGTGGACGATCCCGAGTTGTGCTCGTTCATCATGCCGGCCATCCTCGACCGCTCGCCACTGATGGTGGCCTTCTCCAGCGGCGGCGCTTCGCCGGTGCTGACGCGCATGATGCGCGGCAAGCTGGAAACCGTGATTCCGCAAAACTACAGCCGTCTAGCCGCATTCGCCGAACGCTTCCGCGAAGAAGTGAAAACTCACGTCACCAATCCCGCCAAGCGCCGCATCTTCTGGGAAAGCGTGTTTGAGGGCGTGGTCGCCGAGAAGGTGCTGACCGGCGATGAGGCAGGCGCCGAAGCGATGTTGCAACAGATGTTCAAGGACGAAGACAACATCCAACGCGGTGAAGTGTATCTCGTAGGCGCAGGGCCCGGCGATCCTGATCTGCTCACTTTCCGCGCGTTGCGCCTGATGCAGAAGGCCGACGTGGTGGTGTACGACGCGCTGGTGTCCAAACCCATCGTCGAGATGACGCGGCGCGACGCCGAGCGCATCTACGTCGGCAAGCGCCGTGCCGATCACGCCCTGCCGCAGGAGGAAATCAACGACCTGCTGGTGCGGCTCGCCAAGGAAGGCAAGCGCGTGCTGCGCCTGAAGGGCGGCGACCCGTTCATCTTCGGGCGCGGCGGCGAGGAAATCGAAACGCTGGCGGCGCAAGGCATCCCGTTCCAGGTGGTGCCGGGCATCACCGCTGCCTCCGGCGTGGCCTCGTATGCGGGCATTCCGCTGACGCACCGCGATTACTCGCAATCCTGCATGTTCGTCACCGGCCACCTGAAAGACGGCACCATGAACCTGGACTGGGATGCGCTGGCGCGCCCCCGCCAAACCGTGGTGGTATACATGGGGCTGCACGGGCTGGACACTTTGTGCGCCAAGCTGGTCGAACACGGCCTGCCGGCAACCACACCCATCGCCATCGTGCAGCATGGCACCCAGCCGACGCAGCGCGTCATCACCGGCACACTGCAAACCCTGCCGGACATCGCCGCGCGCGAACAGCCACAGGCGCCGACCCTGATCATCATCGGCGGCGTCGTCACGTTGCGCGACAAGCTGGCCTGGTTTCATCCGCAACCGCAATAGTTTCGCTGCAAAATTTAACCAGACCGGGGAGAAACAAGATGATGCAAGTCGTGAAGAAGATGCTGCTGTCTGCCATATGCCTGTTTGCCGCCGCCAATGCGCTGGCCGCCGACGCGATGTTGAAGCCTTTCGTTCTTGCATCGGACAATGCCGGTACGGTTGCCGAAAAAAGCGCGGAGGTGAAACGTGCGCTGAGCGGTGCGGGCTTCACCGTTGTCGGCGAATATGCCCCCTTCCCCACTGCCGACATCATCATCGTCACCAGCGACGCGCTGAAGAAAAATGCAGCAGCCTCGGACTTTGGCGGCTATGGCGCGGTTCAGCGCATTGCCGTCACCGCTGCGGGAAACAAGGTGCAGGTCAGCTACACCAACCCGGTCTACATGGCCGCGGCATATCGCATGGCTGGCGACCTGGCCGATGTTTCCGCCGCCCTGGGCAAAGCCCTCGGGCGCATGGAGGAGTTCGGCTCCGCCCAGGGCCTGACCGCCAGCCAGGCGCGCAAATATCACTACATGATCGGCATGGAGTATTTCACCGACCCCAGCGTCCTCGCTGAATACGGCAGTTACGATGAGGCAGTACAGGCTGTCGACGCCAAGCTGTCGAAAGGCGCAAACGGTGTCGGCAAGGTTTATCGCGTCGATTTGCCGGGCAAACAGGAAACGCTGTTTGGCGTATCGCTGAAAGGCAGTGGCGAAAACAAATACCGCGACGACGCCTTCATCATGAGCGAAATCGATTTCCATGACGTGAAATCGACCGCACACCTGCCATATGAAGTGCTGGTTTCCGGCAACAAGGTGTATGCACTGTATGCACGCTTCCGCATCGCAATCAATTTTCCGGACCTCTCCATGATGGGGAAGAACAGCTTCATGAACATCATGAAAACACCCGATGCAATCCGCTCTGCACTGGAAGCCACGGTAAAGAAATGACAGTGGAGAGACATGGTGAGTGAGCTGATACACGCCTCCCAAACTGGTGATTTGGAAACAGTGAAGCGCCTGCTGGCCGCTGGCGCGGACGTAAATGCGCGTGACGAAGACGGTTGGCCAGCGCTGACCCGCGCTTGCTATAGCCCGGAACTGAAACATGGGTTTGCCGATATTGTGCGGCTCCTGATCGAAGCGGGCGCTGACATCGAGGCGCCCATCGGCTATGGCGTGCGCCCGCTGATGCTGGCCGCCGGTTACGGCGAAGCCGAAATCGTCGCCACCCTGCTGAATGCCGGTGCCGATGTGCTGGCCCAGAATGAAGGCGGCTATACCGCGCTGGCGATGGCCAAGCAAAGGTTTCATATCGACGTCATCAACATGCTGCACGAGGCGGAACAGTACGCCAGGCCAGAGGCAAGCAGTTGCTCCACCAAGAGCTCGCCCGATACCGGGGTCATCACATTCATGAAGCGTCCCGGCGCCTGAGCGCCGGACTCCACGGAGCCTGCCATGCCTTATTTCATCTACCGCATCACCGAACGGCCGATCCGGATGCTGGAAAAAATCGAGCAACACGACAGTTACCGCACTGCTTCCGCGCGCACCAAGGAGTTGCGCGCGGAGCAGGACGGCGCCCCCGCTGGACTTATCCGCATGATCCATGCCGAAACCGAACTGCATGCTGAGGATCTGCTGAACCAGATACGCGAAAAGGAACCGGGGCCGGGCGACGATTGAAGCCATGGATGAGGACGAGTTCCGCAAGCACCGCGCTGCCATTCCAGGCCCACGCTGCCCCTTTGCCAAGGCCCTGCTGGCAACCTGTGCCGCCTGCCAGTTGGCCGGGCGCATCAACCTGGCCGAACGCGAACTGATCATCTGTCACGAAAGCCTGGCGCAGCAGCGTTGCCAGCAAATGCACGATCTGCTGCGCCACAATTTCGGCTTTGCCATCGGGACATTGCATGATGACGCGCCGTTGCCGCATGCGCAGGAAATGCGCATCCAGTGCGGCGGACTGCGCGGGCTGCACGATGTGCTGCATGGCACGCCCGATGTGGCTGATGCAAACAGCCTGATGGATGACGTGCTGCAGCGCTGGCCGGACCCGGAGGCCTTGCCGTACTCTGCCGTCGTGCATGCCGCGCGCCTGCATTACAAAGGGCGCCATGGCTGAAAGCAATATCGTTACAATGTACCCAGGGCGCATTGGACTGAAGTCAAGACACTAGCGACACTGAACAGATGAACACACCTGCAATACTGCAAGACCGCTTTGGCCGCCGCATCGACTACCTGCGGCTGTCGGTCACCGACCGTTGCGACCTGCGTTGCAGCTATTGCATGCCGCAGGGATTCAGCGATTATGAGCAGCCCGCGGACTGGCTCGATTTCGCCGAGATCACGCGCGTGGTTGCCGCCTTCGCACGCATGGGCACTTCGCGCTTCCGCATCACCGGCGGCGAACCGCTGCTGCGGCGCAACCTGCCCGGCCTCGCCGCGCGCCTGGCGGCCCTGCCCGGCGTGGGCGACCTCTCGCTCAGCACCAATGCCACCCATCTGGCCAAACATGCCGCCGCGCTCAAGGCGGCCGGCGTCAGCCGCCTCAACGTCAGCCTGGATTCGCTGTGCAGCGAGCGCCTGCAACAGATCACCCGGCGCGACGCACTGGATGAAATCCTTGAAGGACTGCTGGTCGCCAAAACCAACGGCTTCACCCCGATCAAGATCAACATGGTGGTGATGGCCGGCGTGAATGAGGACGAAGTGGAAAACATGGCGGAGTTCTGCGCGCGCCACGGCTTCGTGCTGCGCCTGATCGAAACCATGCCGGTAGGCGAAACCGGCCGCAGCGCCGCCTATACCGACCTGCAGCCGATCCGGCAGCGTCTGCAACAACGTTACGGCCTGGTAGACGGCATCATCGGCGGCGGCGGGCCGGCGCGTTATCTGGTCTCGCCGGATGGCCGTTTCAATATCGGTTTCATCACACCGCTGTCGCAGCACTTTTGCGAAACGTGCAATCGCGTACGCCTGGCGGTGGATGGCACTTTGTACCTGTGCCTCGGGCAGGAGCATGCGCTGCCCTTGCGCCCGCTGCTGCGCGGCGGCGCCAGCGATGCCGAACTGGAGGCCGCCATCCGCCAGGCGATTGAACTCAAACCCGAGCGCCACGAATTCCGCGAACAGCCCGGCAAGATTGTGCGCGTCATGTCGATGACGGGAGGCTGACTTGTCCGACCTGACGCATTTTTCCGACTCCGGCCGCGCCCGCATGGTCGATGTTTCCAGCAAGGACAGCACACTGCGCGTCGCCATCGCCAGCGGCATCATCCGCATGCAGCCGCAAACCTTGCAGCGCATCCGTGACGGCCAGATCGGCAAGGGCAATGTGCTGGCGGTAGCCGATGTCGGCGCGGTGATGGCCGCCAAGCACACGCCGGACATCATCCCGATGTGCCACGCCATCGCGCTTGCCGGCGTGTCGGTCGAATTCAGCGAAATCCATACTGCGGACATACATGGCTGCGTCGGCATCCGCGCGCTTGCCACCGCCACCTGCAGCGGCCAGACCGGTGTCGAGATGGAAGCTTTATGTGCCGCCAATGTGGCCCTGCTCACGATCTATGACATGTGCAAGGCGATTGACCGCGGCATGCGCATCGAACAGGTGCAACTGGAAGAAAAGCGCGGCGGCAAGAGCGGCATCTGGAAACGCGGAGAGAGTTTGTGAATAATCCTGCTGCGCTCGACATCTCACGGTTGCGCGGTGCTCGCCATCCTCATGTACTAACTGTACGTTCCGGTGTCTGCGCTCCGGGCGTCCCTGACCTGTCGTCGCTCGCAACGGATTCTTCTACAAACTCGAGGGTGAAATGATCAAGGTATTGTTCTTCGGACCGGTGGCGGATCGCATCCAGACCCGGGAAATGTCGTTCGAAGCTACACCCGGAATCACCGTCAGTGACATCATCGCCAGGATCGCGGCACAGCACCCCGGCGCGCTGGATATGGTCAGCTTCATTGCGGTCAATCAGGAGCAGGTGCAGGATCGGCAAACCCTGTTACGTGACGGCGACGAGGTCGCGCTGATGGCAAAATTTTCCGGTGGGTAAAAATGGTTTGTCGTAGGAGCGGCTTCAGCCGCGAAATTTCAGGTATAAATTGAATGAGCTTCGCGGCTAAAGCCGCTCCTACACGTATCCTACCAATACCTTCAAGATGACAGGACACATGACTACTCCGGTTCGCATCCAGCAGGCAGATTTTTCCCAGGATGAGGAAATCGCCGCACTGAAAGCCAGCTCCACCCGTATGGGCGGCATCGCCACCTTTCTCGGCTGCGCGCGCGATTTCTCCGACGGCCGCAGCGTCAGCGAAATCAGTTTCGAAGCCTACGGCAGCATGGCGCTGGCCGAAATGAACAAGCTGCGCAACGAAGCCATCGCCCGCTTCGGCCTGCTCGACGCCCGCATCGTGCACCGCGTCACCACCGTGCAGGCGGGCGACAACATCGTCTTCATCGCCGCTGGAGCCGAGCACCGCGCCGCCGCCTTCGATGGCTGCCGCTGGATGATCGACGAGCTGAAGCAGCGCGTACCGATCTGGAAGAAAGAGATTACCCCGGAGGGCGAAGCGTGGGTTACGCAGCATCCGTGAATAGTAATTGAATTAGAATTGTTGTAATCAGTTTTACTTAATCCGTAAAAACTATGACGACATTTGTTGATTTTGCTACTTCGCTCAAAGATGAAATCGCAGCGAGATATCGAAGCCCCATTTGGGGCGTATTGTTTTTCTCGTTCGCCGCCTTTCATTGGAAAATTATTTTGTACTTTTTCACTGAAAACCCGAATTCAATGGAGGCTATTGCATTTGTTGAGGGGAATAGCTCGATTCAGAACGTATTGAATAGCGTTATTTTTGCAATGACTTATGTAATTGTATTTCCTTGGTTTGAGCTTTCAGTTGCTTTTCTTTCATCATTTGGAAAACGAGCTCGAAATGAATTCCATACACAAGAACGAGAACGAGAAATTGGGCGGCGTAAGCTAATTGCTCAAAGACAATCGCAATTAATAGAAATTGAACTTAAAAATATGACGGACCAATCAATGCTAACTGACATTGCATTGGCAAAAAGTTACCAAGATATTCTCGCCGGAGAAAACTTTGTTAGGTGGATGAATGATGTTCAAAACGGTGCTATTCATAACAACCTAGATCATTCAATAAGAAACTATTTGAATAAAGTTGATACCGTTGAAGGCAAGTTTATCAATCCTGAAATCGAATCAGCGCATGTCAGCTTTGTGAATAAGCTTTCCACGCTTGCATCTGTTCTTAGCGATGGGAATCTTGATGCTAAACAGCCTGAAATCAAGAAATTTAGTCAAAACGTTCTTGATTCCCATCAGGAGTACCGCAAAAGAGTGCGCGAACTTCTCCGAATATAGTCTGTAGGAAGAACGCCATAACCAATAAGGCTACCCTTAGTAAGGTGTGAGATTTATCTCACTAAAAATTTCGATACTCAATTCACCATTTTCAATGAACTTCTTCTCCATCGTCGGCCACTCCGGCAGCGGCAAAACCACGCTGACCGAAAAACTCGTTGCTGAATTGACGCGACGCGGGCTGCGCGTGGCGACCCTCAAGCATGCGCACCACACGGTGCAGCTCGACACGCCGGGCAAGGATAGCTGGCGCTACACGCAGGCGGGGGCGGCGCTGAGCATGCTGGTGACGGGGGAAGGAATACAACTGGTCGCCGCGCAGGTGGAGCAACGCGAGCCGCAACAACTGGCGCAGCGTTTCATGGCGGATGCAGACCTAGTGCTGGCCGAGGGATTTTCAAACGCACCCGGCATGAAAATCGAGGTGCTGCGCCGCGCGTGCGGCAAACCGCCGCGCTGCACACTTGCGGATGGGCTGATTGCGATCGTGACCGACATGGACGAGGTGTATCCGCAGTCGCCGCATTTCGCGCTCGACGATGTGAACGGCATCGCGAATTTCATTTTGATGCAGGCTGAGTCGGCATCCGCTCACCCTTCGACGGGCTCAGAACGAACGGATAAATGAGATGATCGAAGATTGCACTGCGCTGATCCTGGCCGGGGGCGGTTCGCGCCGCATGGGACAGGACAAGGCTGAATTGCTGCTGGACGGCAGGACGCTGCTGGAGCAGGTTGCGACAGCGATGCAGGCGCTTTTTCCCAAGGTGCTGGTCAGCGTGCGCCAGCCGCGCGCCGGGGTGCCGTATGCGCAGGTATGCGATGCGCAGCCCGGTAGCGGTCCGCTGGCCGGCCTGGTTGCCGGGCTTGCGGCAGCGGACACCGGCTGGGTTTTTGCGGTGGCATGCGACATGCCGTTTATCGCGCCCGAACTGGTGCAATATTTGGCGAGCTTGCGCGCCGGACACCAGGCAGTGGTGCCGCGTGTCGGCGCCCACCCGCAGCCTCTGGCCGCTTTTTACCGGCGCGATGCGCTCCCGCTGCTGCAAGCTTGCCTGGATGCGAGGGCATTGAGTCTGCGCGGCGCACTCGATAAATTGACGGTACGCTATGCGGATGAAAGCGGGCTGCGCCAGTTTGACGCAGCGCTGCACAGTTTTTTTGACCTGGACACGCCGCAGGAATGGGCGGCGGCCACCACGATGAGGAAATGATGGAAGGCTTATCAGTTGCGGATGCACAACGCTGCATCCTGGAAACAATCCGGCAACTCGGCAGCGAAGAGGTGCCTTTGCAACAGGCGCTCGGCCGCACCCTGGCCGAAGATGTGCAGGCCAACCGCGACCAGCCGCCTTACGATGTTTCGGCGATGGACGGCTATGCATTGCGCAGCGCCGACGTGACGCAATCGCCGACAGTGCTGAAGGTCATCGCCGACATCAAGGCGGGCGACCTGCCGACCTGCACCGTACAGGCCGGACAGTGCGCCCGCATCATGACCGGCGCGCCCGTGCCGCAAGGCGCGGATGCGGTGATCCGGGTGGAGGATACGCAAGCCCTGACCGCCGACACAGTACAAATCAACGTGCCGGTAAAACCGCGCAATGACATCCGCGATCGCGGCGAGAGCATGCGCTGCGGCGCAACGATTTTGCCGCGCGGAACCGAACTCACGCCGGGAGCGGTGGGCTTGCTGGCAATGGTAAAGCGCGCGCAGGTTGCGGTGTATCGCCGGCCGCGCGTAGCGATCCTTTCCACCGGCGATGAGCTGGAGGGACTGGATGAGCCCTTCGATGCAAACAAGATACCGGATGCGAACAGCTATGCGCTGATGGCCCAGGTACAGGCGCTGGGCATTGAGCCGGTCCTGCTCGGCATCGCGCGCGACCGTCCGGAGCATCTGCGCGAGATGCTGCAACGCGGCCTGCAATTCGACGCGCTGCTGGTGTCCGGCGGCACCTCGGTGGGCGTGCATGATTTTGTGCGCCCGACGCTGGAGCAGCTTGGGGTGCAAATGAAATTTTGGGGTGTGGCGATGAAGCCGGGGCATCCCATGGCGTTTGGCACCGCACCGCTGACCTGGGTATTCGGCTTGCCGGGCAACCCGGTTTCCAGCATGGTCTGCTTCGAACAATTCGTCGCGCCGGCCCTGCGCTGCATGTCGGGCCTGCCACGACTGTACCGGCGCACGCTCAACGCGCGGCTTGCCCATGCGATCAAGCACAGGCCGGGGCGCAGCGAATTCGTGCGGGTGACGTTGCGGCAGGAGGGCGATACCTATATCGCAACTTCGACCGGTGCACAGGGCAGCGGCATCCTGTCTTCGATGGCGCATGCCGAAGGCTTGCTGATCATCCCGGCCGCAAGCAACGGTTTTGCAGCGGGTGACACGGCGCTGGTGCAGCTGCTCGACGGCACCGCATTCCAATCCAGCCCTGCGGGAGAATGAAGATGAAAGCACGCATTGGTATCGTGACCATTTCCGACCGCGCCAGCCGCGGCGAATACGAGGACAAGGGCGGCCCGGCAATACAGGCCTGGTTTGCGCGGGTGTTGAGCTGCGAATGGGAAGCCGTCGCGCGCGTTATTCCCGATGAACAACCGTTGATTGAGCAGACCCTGATTGAGTTGGCCGATGAAGAGGCTTGCAGCCTGATCGTTACCACCGGCGGCACCGGGCCGGCGTTGCGCGATGTCACACCTGAGGCCACCGAAGCGGTGTGCGAAAAGATGATGCCGGGCTTTGGCGAATTGATGCGCGCGGCTTCGCTGAAGGTTGTGCCGACCGCGATCCTGTCGCGGCAGACTGCCGGCATCCGCGGCAAGTCGCTGATCGTGAACCTGCCCGGCAAGCCCTCTGCGATTGACGATTGCCTGAATGCCGTATTCCCGGCCATTCCCTATTGCCTGGATTTGATCGAGGGTGCCTGGCTGGAGGCCGATGCCGCGCAATGCGCGGTTTTCCGCCCGGCCCATGCAAAGAAGAAGTAGGCTTTAGCGCGCTCGCCCAATCACGCCGGGGCAGCCCCGCCCGGCTTGCCGCACCTCCGGCGGGCAAAGATTTATTATTCATCGCATTACATGTATATTCCGCACATAAAATAATTTCATTGCACGATAAAAGCGATCCGCGCAGAAATGAGTGCCAGAACGGATGATTTGCAGTTGCGATCTTTCCCGGCCGGGCTGTTGCCTTGGCTGATCCTTCTGTTATCGCTCGCCGCCACTTGGTCGTTGTGGAGTTATTCGCGCGCGCAAGTACACAATACCTTGCATGAGTATTTTGATTTCCGTGTGCGCCAGGCTGCCACGCTGACGGAGCAGCGCATCCTGGCCCAAAACCAGGTGCTGCGCGGGGCGCAAGCTTTGTTTCGTGCATCTCAACAAGTTACGCGCCAAGAGTTTCAAAATTACGTTGCCAACCTGAAACTAGATGAAAACTATCCGGGTATCCAGGGGGTCGGGTTTTCCCTGATCGTCCCTCCGCATGATTTGCAAACCCATATCGCGCGGATACGCAAGGAAACCGGCCATCCTGAATACACGGTTTGGCCGCAGACGCCGCGCAACATCTATACCTCGGTCATTTACCTCGAGCCCTTTTATGGGCGCAACCTGCGCGCCTTCGGTTTTGACATGTTTTCGGAAGCCGTGCGTCACCAGGCCATGGAGCGCGCGCGCGATACTGGCAACGCCAGCATGTCCGGAAAAGTTTTGCTGGTGCAGGAAACCGACAAGGCCCGGCAGGCCGGCTTTCTGATTTACCTGCCGCTCTACAAGCCCGGCGCCCCGCAGGGCACGCTGGAAGAGCGCAGGAAAAATATCATTGGCTGGGTGTACTCGCCATTCCGCATGGATGATCTGGCCCACGGCATGTATGGCGAGCGTGCGAATGACCTGGACATTGAAATCTACGATGGCACAACGATTTCCCCTGCCACGCTGATGTACGACTCGAACCGCAACCACGACTACCGCACCAGTGCGCTCTCCAGTACCAGCGAGCTGAATTTTGGTGGCCACACCTGGACGCTGCTCATGTATTCGATGCCGCCGCTGGAAAGTCATTTCGGCAATCATCAGTCACTGACCATCGCCATTGCCGGCATAACCTTGAGTCTGCTGTTCTATGCCCTGGCCTGGGTGCTGATGAACGAGCGCCGCCGCGCTCTGCAACTGGCACGCCAGATGACCGACGGCTTGCGCATTGAAAACCAGAAAAACCTGGCCCTGCTGCATAACGCCAGTGACGGCATCCACATCCTAGACATCAACGGCAATGTCATCGAAGCCAGCGATTCGTTCTGTTCCATGCTGGGCTATACCCGCGAGGAGATCTTGGGCATGAATTTCCACCAGTGGGATGTCGGCATCAAGGAACCCGAACTGACCCGGGTATTCAAGGAGCAATTTGAACATCCCGAACGCAGCCAGTTCGAAACGCGGCACGTGCGCAAGGATGGCACCATCATCGATGTCGAGGTGAGCGGCCGCCCCTTGGAACTGAATGAACAAAAACTGGCTTTTTACTCGGCCCGCGATATCTCCGACCGCAAGAAACTGGAGGAACAAATCCGCAAGTTGGCTTTTTATGACCCATTAACCAAGCTGCCCAACCGCCGGCTGTTATCTGATCGCCTCGAGCAAGCCATGGCGGCAAGCAAGCGCAGCCATTTCTTCGGCGCCGTGATGTTCCTCGACCTGGACAACTTCAAGCCACTGAACGACATGTATGGCCATGACATCGGGGATTTGCTGCTCATCGAGGTAGCCAGCCGCCTGAAAGCCTGCCTGCGCAATATCGATACGGTTGCGCGCCTAGGGGGGGATGAATTCCTGGTTGTGCTGTACGAGCTGGATCAGGACAAGGACAATTCCATTGTGCAGGCACGCAATGTCGCCGAAAAAATCCGGGTGGCATTGTCCCGCCCGTATCAACTCACTCCGCACACCGACCCCATTCCGGCTGAAACAGTGACCCATCAATGTTCAGTCAGTATTGGCATCACCGTCTACCAGGGCAATACCGTCAGCAAAGAGGAGCTTCTGAAACAGGCTGACCGCGCGATGTACCTGGCCAAGGACTCCGGGCGCGACCAGATCTGCTTCAATCCTTCCGACTGCTAACCTGCGTGCGAATACGCCGTCCGGGTTTAACCCGGAATTGACGCAAATATCTGTCATGCATGAAAAAATGACGCCAAAGTGTTAGTCGCCAGCACACTTTCTGCTCACGAATAATAACCCTACTCACTGACCCTTTATATTTATTGTGGGTGCAACCTTGTCAGCGTAGCATGCTGCGCCATCTTTACAGAAAAACCATAACTCCCAGGGAGGGCAAAGATGGGTAATGAAACCTTAAGCGACGGCGACCGCCGTGATTTCCTGATCAAGCTGACTTCGGTGGTGGGCGGTGCGGGCGTTGCCGCCACCTGCGTGCCGTTTGTTGCCAGCATGAACCCCAGTTCGGACGTGCTGGCGAAGGCGGAAACTGAGGTCGACCTGACTGACATCCCCGCCGGTGGCATGAGGACCGTTGCCTGGCAAGGCAAACCGGTGTTCATCCTGCGCCGCACCCCTGAAGAAATCCAGGCCGCCCAGTCTTCCAACGGCATCATCGATCCCGAGCCTGACAGCAAACGTGTACAGAAGCCCGAGTGGCTGGTTGTCATCGGCGTATGTACGCATATGGGCTGCGTGCCCAACAAGGAAGGTCCCGGCTGGACTTGCCACTGCCACGGCAGTCAGTACGACGACAGCGGCCGCGTGGTACGCGGCCCGGCTCCCCACAATCTGGAGGTTCCCCCCTACCACTTTGTCGCGGAAAACAAGATCGTTATCGGCAAGGCATAGGAGAGGCGAACATGGCACATCGTATTATCAACTGGATCGACCACCGTTTTCCGCTGAGCAGCTTCGTCAAGCATGAATTGACGGGCTATCCAACCCCGCGCAATTTGAGCTACTGGTGGAATTTCGGTTTCCTGGCCGGCTTCGTCCTTGTTCTGCAAGTTGCGACCGGCATCTTCCTGGCCATGCATTACAAAGCCGACATCGCGATGTCGTTCGATTCGATCCAGCACATCATGCGCGACGTGAACTACGGCTGGCTGTTGCGCTATATGCATGCCGTCGGCGCCTCTGCCTTCTTCTTCGTCATTTTCGTGCACATGGCGCGCACGCTGTATTACGGCTCTTTCCGGGCGCCGCGCGAATTGATGTGGTGGACCGGACAGGTGCTGCTGCTGATGCTGATGGCCACGGCCTTCATGGGTTACCTGTTGCCATGGGGCCAGATGTCGTTCTGGGGCGCCACCGTCATCACCAACCTGTTCCGCGCTACGCCCTTCATCGGTGACCAAGTGGTAGTCTGGCTGCGCGGCGATTACATGGTAGGCGATGCCACTCTCACCCGCTTCTTTGCCCTGCATTACCTGTTCCCGTTCCTGATCATCGGGGCCGTGGTCATCCACCTCGTGGCGCTGCACACCGTAAAGAGCAGCAACCCGAGCGGCATCAACCTGGCGGACAAGGACAACATTCCGTTCCACCCCTATTTCACCATCAAGGACCTCTACGGACTCGGGCTCTTCCTGATCGTCTACAGCGTGTTCGTTTTCTTCATTCCAGACAGTCTGATCGAGCCGGCCAACAACATCCCGGCCAACCCGATGCAGACACCGAACCATATTGTCCCGGAATGGTATTTCCTGCCGTTCTACGCAATCCTACGTTCGGTGCCTAACCTGGTAGGCGGGGTGGTAGCGATGGCGTTGTCGGTGATGATCTTTGCCTTCATGCCGTTCCTGGATCGCTCGCGCATCCCGGGCGGGGCTCATTACCGCCCGATTTACAAATTGCAGTTCTATCTGTTCCTGCTGGATATGCTGGTGCTGGGATATGTCGGCTACGTGCCCCCCACCAGCCAGACCCTGATCATCGGACAGATTGCCACGCTGTGTTACTTCGGTTCGTTCTTCCTGGTGCCGTTCATCTCCAAGGCCGAGGAGCGCTGGCTGATGAAGCGCGGGCTCCCCCTGGAAGTCAAGGAACTCATCGAAAAAGAATCTCACGACAAGGAAATGCGCAAACGCAAACCTCTGCGTCGCAAGGAGGGAACTGTATGAAATCGCTGTTGAGCATTGCACTGCTGTGCAGCCTGAGTGTGCCTGCCTGGGCAAATGAAGCCCAGCTCGAAAAGATTGACGTGGCAACCGACAAGGCCACCATTGAACGCGGCGCAGGCATTCTGATGGATACCTGCCATTCATGCCACAGCATGAAGTACCTGAAATACCGCAATCTGCTGCAATTCGGCATCGACAAACAGAAAGTGGATGGCTGGCGCGGCGACCAGCCGCTTGATGCACCCGTACTGTCGCAAATGTCGGATAGTGACAATATGGCTTCGTTCGGCAAGCTGCCGCCCGATTTGAGCCTGATGGCCAAGGCGCGCGATGGCGGCCCGAACTACCTGTACTCGTATTTGCTGGCCTATTACACAACCCCGGACGGAACGCTGAGCAACCACGTTTTCCCGGAAACCAAAATGCCGGATATCCTGAATATCAGCTCCGCCAGCGACGAGACACAACGCAAGGAAATCCGCACCCAGGCGCATGAAGTCGTCTCGTTCCTGACTTGGGTTGCCGACCCGCACGCCACCGAGCGGATGCACCTCGGTTATTATGTGCTTGCCTATCTGGCTGTGCTGACGACACTGCTGTATTTCGTCAAGGACCGCATCTGGTCCCGGCTGAAATAACTTTTATCATGAGGTGCAAAATGAAATCCAACGCCCTGCGATTCATTGCGACTGCCGCAATCCTGTCTGTTCCTTTTTCGGTTATGGCGGCCCAAAATGATGTCAGCTTCAAAACCGACGTGGCTCCAGTGATTCATGACTACTGCCTGAATTGCCACATGCCTGGCGGCAAAGGCTTCGAGAAAAGTGGTCTCGACATGCGCAGCTACCAGAGCCTGATGAAAGGTACCCGCTTTGGCTCGGTTATCAAACCCGGTGACAGCTTCACCAGCATTTTTATCCAGGTTGTAGAGGGGCGCGTACACGCCTCGATCAAAATGCCCTATGGCATGAATGGCGGTCTTTCCAAGGAAAATATCGCAATTCTGAAGAAGTGGGTTGAGCAGGGAGCCAAGGATAACTAGGCATCAGTCCGGATTCAGCCTGGCATTCCCTTCGTAAAATTGTCTAGCCGGCTTTGTGCGTTTACAATTGCGCCATGCCGCAACTAGACCTGACCAACCATTTCCTGATCGCCATGCCGGCGATGACCGACCCCTTCTTCGCCAAATCGCTGACTTACATCTGCGAGCACAACGATGAAGGGGCCATGGGTATTGTTGTGAATCGCCCGATCTCGCTGACCCTCAGCGAGCTTTTTGCGCAAATCAACATGCCCCTCAAACAAGCTGAACTCGAAGATATGCTGGTGCATTTCGGCGGGCCGGTACAAACCGATCGCGGCTTTGTGCTGCACGAAGCCGGCGGCAACTGGCAATCCACTTTGTGCGTCAACCAGAAGGTTAACCTGACTACTTCCAAGGACATCCTGCAGGCGGTGGGTGAAGGCAATGGCCCAAAACACATTCTTGTTACGTTGGGTTATGCCGGCTGGTCTCAGGGTCAATTGGAGCAGGAATTGGCCGACAACGCCTGGCTTTCTGTTCCGGCTGACGATCACATCCTTTTCGATTTGCCTGCCGATGAAAAATTGCCTGCAGCCATGCGGCTGCTGGGCATCGACTTTGCCTCCCTTTCGGATGAGGCCGGGCATGCCTGAGGGCATGGCCACTCCGCTTTCCGGTACCCTGCTGGCTTTTGATTTTGGCACCAAGCGCATCGGTGTGGCAGTGGGAAATACCGTGACCGCAACCGCGCGTCCGCTGACTACGATTGCAGATGAAAAGAACGATACCCGTTTTGCCATCATTCAAAATCTGTTGTCCGAATGGCAACCTGCCGCACTGGTGGTGGGCTTGCCTTGCAACGATGACGGGACGCCGCATGAATTGACCGCCCTTTGCCGCCGCTTTGCCAACCGTCTGAAAGGGCGCTTCAATCTGCCTACGCTGCTGGTTGATGAGCGGTATACTTCCGCCGCTGCGAGCGAGCAACTTTCCGCTGAAGGCGTGCATGGCCGCAAGCAAAAAACCCTGATCGACCAATACGCCGCGCAGCAGATCTTGCAGGCGTATTTTGATGAACCCAGCGCAGGAATCTACGCATGAACAATCCACAATTGAACAAGAACGGTGAGTTGCAACACCTGCTGACCACGGAAGGCTTGCCAGTGCGCATCCTGCGCAACATCCTGGACAAGGCCGCCTCATTCATCAATGAGGCCGAGCACAATGAAATCCAGAAAGTTCCCTTGCTGCACGGCAAATCCGTGTTCAACATCTTTTTCGAAAACAGCACGCGCACGCGTACGACTTTCGAGATCGCGGCCAAGAAGCTTTCTGCTGATGTGGTCAACCTGAATATCGGCTCATCCTCCACCAGCAAGGGAGAAACCCTGCTCGATACGGTTGATAACCTGTGCGCAATGCATGCCGACATGTTTGTGGTGCGCCACTCCACCAGCGGTGCGGCGCACCTGATTGCCCAACATGTTGCGCCGCACATTCATGTGATCAATGCCGGTGACGGTCGCCATGCGCACCCTACGCAGGCGCTGCTCGACATGTATACGATCCGCCACTATAAAAAGGAATTTCACAACCTGCGCGTGGCAATCGTCGGCGATGTCCTGCATTCGCGCGTGGCACGTTCGCAAATCCATGCCTTGACCACCTTGGGGGTACCTGAGGTGCGTGTGATTGCGCCCAAGACCTTGCTGCCCACCATGGTTGAAAAACTGGGTGTGCAGGTTTACCACGACATGGCACAGGGACTGAAGGATGTGGATGTGGTCATGATGCTGCGTCTGCAGAATGAGCGCATGCAGGGTGCTTTGCTACCCTCGGCGCAGGAATACTTCAAATACTACGGGTTGACCCAGGAAAAGCTGGCGCAAGCGCGGCCCGATGCTATCGTGATGCACCCTGGCCCGATGAATCGAGGCGTTGAGATCGATTCCAGCGTTGCGGACGGTAGTCAATCCGTGATTTTGCCGCAAGTCACTTTTGGCATCGCCGTGCGCATGGCAGTGATGAGCACTCTCGCAGGAGCAGGAAAATGAATATCCATATCAAGGGCGGTCGTCTGATCGATCCACGTAACAAAATCGACGCACTTCATGATGTTTTTATCGTTGATAAGCGTGTTGCTGCGATTGGCCAAGCTCCGGCTGGATTTATTGCTGAGCAGGTCTTGGATGCCAGTGGCCTGATCGTTGTGCCGGGCCTGGTTGATGTGGCTGCGCGCTTGCGCGAGCCTGGATACGAGTACAAGGCGACACTGGAGTCTGAAATGGAAGCCGCTGTGGCTGGCGGGGTCACTTCGCTTTCTTGCCCGCCGGACACTGATCCTCCGCTGGATGAGCCAGGTTTGGTGGAGATGCTTAAACACCGTGCACGTTCGCTGAACCAGGCACGTGTGTTCCCGGTGGGGGCGTTGACGTATGGCCTTAAGGGCGCTGAATTGACCGAAATGGCTGAACTCACGGATGCGGGTTGCAAAGCGTTTGGTCAGGCGGATGCGCCGCTGACCGATACGCGCGTGCTGTTGCGTGCCATGCAATATGCCGCCACGTTTGGTTATCGCGTTTGGCTGCGTCCGCTGGATAGCTACCTGGCAAAAAACGGGGTTGCACATGATGGTGAAGTGGCTACTCGTCTCGGACTGCCCGGCATCCCGGTGATTGCAGAAACTATTGCATTGAATACCATGCTGCAATTGGCGCGCGAGACTGGCGTCAATTTGCACATCTGCCGTATTTCCAGTGCAGCAGCGGTTGAGATGGTACGTGCGGCCAAGCGCGAAGGCCTCAAGGTAACCTGCGATGTCTCGATGAACCATGTGCACCTGACTGAAGTTGACATTGGCTTCTTCAATGCCAATTGCCACCTGATGCCGCCGTTGCGAACCCAGCGAGATCGCTCCGCTTTGCGCGATGGCCTGCGTGACGGCACCATTGATGCAATCTGTTCCAACCACTCGCCGGTGGATGATGATGCAAAACAATTGCCGTTTGCTGAAGCTGAAGCCGGCGCTACCGGATTGGAACTGCTGCTGCCACTTGTCTTGAAGTGGGCGGATGAAGAAGGGATTCCGCTGCTGGATGCACTGGCACGCATTACCACCAATTCCGCCAATCTGATCAACCCCAAGATGGGACACTTGTCGGTCGGCGCACATGCCGATGTCTGCATGTTCGATCCCAAACTAAGCTGGAAGGTGGAGCCTGCCGCGCTGAAAAGCCAGGGCAAGAATACGCCGTTTCTTGGCATGCAGATGCAAGGCAAGGTGCGCGGCACCATTGTCGAAGGAAAAATTGTTTACGTTGCTTGAGGAAACCTGATTCATGAACCCCTTGTTGGATTTTAGTGGCCTGCCGCGTTTTGCCGAAATCAAACCTGAACACATCACTCCGGCTGTGGATCAGTTGCTGGCACGTAATCGAGCGCTGATGGAAAAATTGTTGTCCGACACCTCGGCTCCGACCTGGGAAAATTTTGTGCGGCCGTTTGAGGACGCCAACGAGCAGTTGTCCCGTGCTTGGGGACAAGTTGGGCACCTCAATATGGTGATGAATTCTCCTGAGCTGCGGGAGGTCTACAATGCCAACTTGCCCAAGGTTACGCAATACTATGCCGAGCTCGGACAGAACCTGACCCTCTTCAGTAAGTACAAAGCGATTCGCGCCAGTACTGCATTCGACTCGCTCAACTCTGAGCGCAAACGGGTGCTCGAAAATGAGTTGCGGGATTTCCGCCTCAGTGGCGCCGAATTGCCTGAAGAGAATAAAGCTCGTTTCATGGCGATTCAGGAGCGCCTGTCAGAACTGTGCGCCAAATTCTCGGACAATCTGCTGGACGCCACCAATGCGTATACACATCTTGTTGATGATGAGGCAGCCCTTTCCGGTATCCCTGAGGATGAGCGGCAAACCGCTGCCGAGGCCGCCAAGGAGGCTGGCCAAACTGGCTGGCTGTTCACTCTTAAAGCGCCCTCCTATGGGCCGGTGATGCAGTATGCCGAGAACCGTTCCTTGCGCGAGGCTATGTACCGCGCTTATGTCACCCGCGCCAGTGAACTGGGCGATGCCAAGCTCGACAATACCCCGCTGATGCAGGAAATCCTGCAGCTGCGTTCCGAGGAAGCGCGCATGCTGGGTTTTGCCAGCTATGCCGAATATTCATTGGCCGCCAAAATGGCTGATACTCCTGCGCAAGTCGCCGACTTTTTACGCGAACTGGCCCAACGTGCACGGCCCTATGCACAGCAGGACTGGCTTGAGTTGCGCGACTTTGCTGCGAGTCAGTTGGGCTTGTCTGAGTCGCATGCCTGGGATGTTGCATACGTGAGTGAGAAATTGCGCCAGCAGCGTTATGCTTTTTCTGAGCAAGAGGTTAAGCAATACTTTCCGGAGGATGCCGTGTTGAGCGGCCTGTTCGGTTTGGTTGAACGCTTGTTTGATTTACATATTCGCGCGTCCTCTGCTCCGCTTTGGCATGACACGGTACGCTTCTTCGATATTTACGATGGCACCGGGAATTTGATTGGTCAGTTTTACCTGGATTTGTACGCGCGTGCCAGTAAGCGAGGCGGAGCTTGGATGGATGATGCTATCACTCGGCGGCGCATTGCCACCGGTATTCAAACGCCGGTTGCTTACCTGAATTGTAATTTCGCCGCACCCGTTGGTGACAAGCCCGCACTGTTTACGCATGACGAGGTGATTACGCTGTTTCATGAATTCGGGCATGGCCTGCATCATCTGCTGACCGAAGTGGAGGAATTGAGCGTGTCCGGCATCAGCGGCGTGGAGTGGGATGCTGTGGAGCTGCCCAGCCAGTTCATGGAAAACTTCTGCTGGGAATGGGATGTGCTGCAAGGCATGACGCGTCATGCCGACAACAGTGCGCAACTACCACGTGCGTTGTACGACAAGATGATCGCCGCGAAGAATTTCCAGAGCGGACTGCAAATGGTCAGGCAATTGGAGTTCTCACTGTTTGATTTGCGTTTGCATTGGGATTACGACGCGGATGGCCTGCAATCCGTACAGCAGTTGCTGGATGATGTGCGGCATGAAGTTGCGGTTTTGATCCCGCCGGCATTCAACCGCTTCCAGAATAGTTTTTCGCACATTTTTGCTGGCGGCTATGCGGCGGGCTATTACAGCTACAAGTGGGCTGAAGTACTGTCGGCAGATGCTTACAGCCTGTTTGAAGATAATGGCATTATGGATACGGCTACCGGCGCGAATTTCCGGCGCGAAATCCTGGCTGTAGGTGGTAGCCGCGATGCCTTGGAATCTTTCAAGGCCTTCCGAGGACGCGAACCGCAGATCGATGCCCTGTTGCGGCATAATGGTCTTGGTGTTTAAGCTCAAAGATACAAAGGGTGCTCGTATGAAAACTTTTGCAGGTTTGCTTCTTGCTCTTTTATTCGCTTCCCCGATCTTCGCGGACGAATATTATCGCTCGCTTGATGCTGGTGGTCGTATTCATTATGGCGATCAACCACTGCCGGATGCTGTTGATTTTGATTTGTATAAATCAGCGCCCGATCCTGCCGCAGACGGTTCTGTGCCATACCTGATTCAGCGCGCCGTGGCCTCTCACCCGGTAGTGGTTTATATCTCGGACGATTGCGGGGAAATTTGCAAATCTGCTTCTGCTTTTCTTTTGAAGCGCGGTATTCCCTATTCTTTGGTTACGCTCAGTTCCAGTGAGGATATTGAGCAATTTAAGACGCGGATGCACAGTGATCGGGTGCCGACGATCACAATTGGCAATGAAGCACTAAAAGGTTTTTCGCAATCGCTATGGAATGCCAAGCTTGATCAGGCGGGCTATCCCCCTTCACCGCCTTTTGGTTATCGTCCACGCATTACCACCTCCACAATCTCCCCGAAATAACTTTATGAAGATTGCTACCTGGAACGTCAATTCGTTGAAAGTACGTTTACCGCATGTCAAAAGCTGGCTTGCTTTCAACCCTGTTGACGTTTTGTGCCTCCAGGAAATCAAATTGCAAGATGCTGACTTTCCGCATGATGAGCTTCTATCGATTGGTTATCACTCGGTTTGCTCTGGACAAAAAACTTACAACGGCGTTGCAATCCTGAGTCGAAAACCTGTCACTGATGTGCAGTTTGGCATTCCCGATTTTGTTGATGAACAAAAACGTGTGATTTCGGCGACTGTTGATAATGTTCGTATCATCTGTGTCTATGTCCCAAACGGGCAAGAGGTAGGTTGTGACAAATATAGCTACAAGCTACGCTGGCTTGCCGCTTTGCGCAATTGGCTAAGAAGCGAGCTTTCCATCCACCCTCAACTTGTCATTCTCGGTGATTTTAATATCGCACCTGATGATCGCGACATTTACGACCCCGCACTCTGGAAAGATAAAATTCTTGCCAGCCCTGACGAACGCGCTGCATTTCGTGAATTGCTGGAACTTCCGCTTCGCGATGCTTTCCGACTATTTGACCAACCGGAAAAGAGCTTTTCGTGGTGGGATTATCGAATGATGGCGTTTCGCAGGAACATGGGTTTGCGTATTGACCTTATCCTCGCTAGCAATTCTGTGCGCTGTTCTGCATGTGAAATCGACAAGGCGCCGAGAAAACTTGAACGCCCCTCCGATCATGCTCCAGTAATTGCCGAGATCGAAACACAGTAAGTTAGGTCTGAGTTGGACGACCTATTTATAACGGTTTCTGAGCGCTTCTTTTGCTGCCTCGAACTTTTCTGGCGACATAAATTGTCCCTTCAGAAAAACGAACTGCAATTGTTTTCCTGAGCCATCAATTCCCGAGATGCCAAATGATTTCCCTGCGTAATCTGAGTAAAATTTTTGCCCTTTTACCAGACTGATAGCTTGGCCGTTTCTTTGCATCAGGTTTATTGACTGCTCGGTCAGGGTCAAAGTGGTCAGGGAAGATGGAAACAGCATCAAGCGTGTTTTAAAAACCCTGTTAACACCGGCTATCAGAAAAAAGGTTGTCAGGAACAAAAACACATATGCCATGTTTTGGTCTTGGCCATACCAAAAGCTGGCTGCTATTGAACCCAGCGCAATAACTGTCGGGATGTAAAGCATCAGATCCCAAACTACGCCTTTGCGATCTGGTATTAATTCGAACTGAATGGTCTGAGCCATTTAATTTTCCGTTTGGTTACGAATATATTGAATTACAAAACCTGTTTAACCGCTTCATCCATTTCAGCATAAAGCATTCTGCCCGCACGCTCAAAACGCACGATGCCCTTCTTGTCAATCAGGAAGGTCCAAGGATCGCCCATTACATTGTATGCCCTGTATGCTTGCGGGTTTGCATACTGATCAATGTGTATAACAATTATCTGCTCTTGATACTTGTCCATAATTGCCTTCAG
The DNA here is from genome assembly GCA_021848465.1 of Pseudomonadota bacterium. Classification (GTDB taxonomy): domain Bacteria; phylum Pseudomonadota; class Gammaproteobacteria; order Burkholderiales; family Gallionellaceae; genus JAJZUP01. The sequence goes on along the minus strand of JAJZUP010000001.1, from coordinate 317,076 downwards.
CATTTGCAATTGCTCGTCGCAGTTAGTACAGTGGCCGGGCGTTGCAAACTCCAGCAAAATTGGCCTTCCGGTCTGCAAGGCCTTATCTACTGAATATTGATACATCCTTTCATCGGGCTGCCGATAGGTTGTCACCTTGCTAAAATTGCCACCCACATCTGCCAGCGTCTTTGTTGGCAGGCTCGGCGCCTTAGCGCCAAGCACAAAACCAGAAGACAGGCGCTGGTCACATCCTTGGGTCCAACCCAAAACGCAGAATGCGGCTATCAATATCAAAAGTTTCTTCATTCTGGCTTTACTTTACTTACCGTCGTTTTGTAGAGGTTAAATCCCCAGATGATATTCGCAGTCAGTACCAGCGTCCCGAAAATGCCGACAAACGCCAGCAAATGACTTACTACCTTTTCTACATCTTCGCTCTCGCTGAGACCGCCTACCAAGCCTGCTGCCAGAAAAAATGTCACCATTCCGAGCAACCCGAAGTTGTGCATCCAGAAGTGCACTTTTACCAACTTAAGACTATAAATCGGCCGGTTGGACAAGCGCGGAACCACATAGTAGAGTGCTGCAAAAATTGCCATTTCGACCCAGCCCAGCAAATTTATATGGCCGTGGGCAAGCGTTATCAGTCTCCCGTGTGCGCTATAGTCAACAAAATGTCGGAACGCCGGGACACCGCCCATTACGGCACCCCATGAAAAACCAATAATGCTGTATATGATGCATGCATATACAAACCACGTTGTGTATCTCACAAACTCAGCATTTTGTTCAGTGTGTTGCATTCTGCTTTTCCTCTTCTGTTTTTGATTTTAACCACTCACGTATATCTTTGAATTGTGTACGCCAGCCGTCCGGCGCCCACATATCTACCATGGCATCAATAAAGCTTGATTCACCTTTAGGTGGCTCAAATGCTGAGGACGAGCCCTGATCTGCTTTCAGTTCGGATAGGAAGATTGCCATGCTATGCAAGTCGGCATCCGGAATATCCGAAACATATGCTGCATCTTTTGGAGGCAAGCCGTGATCCATGGTTTTTGCACCATAGGTTTTTTCCGGTTCTTTCAAAAAATGATAAAAGTAATTTTCATCATGTTTTGAACCTAGGCCGTCCAAGCTTACGCCCATACTCGTTCCACTTCCAACTGCTCTATGGCATGAATAGCAATTGCTATGCTGATAAATCTCATACCCATGCAAGCCTTCAGGAGTAAAGTTGAAATGTGTAAGTATCGGAAATAGCGGTTTTTCAGAATTTCTGCGTACTGATTCGAGCACTGTAAAATTAATAACCGTAATCACTATTAGGAAAATAACGATTCCGAAAAGTATTTTTTCGCCTTTTTTCATCTACTGCCCTTCTCTTGCCGATGCTGAACTAAATAAAAAGGTACTGATCCCCTGAGAGACCAGTACCCCTTAATTTTGTTGCCGACTATCCCGTTGTCCGGTTTAGCATTACTGCTTTAGAAAACTCAGCTTTGTTTTTTAGCTTAGTGCTTGAGGATATTTTCCAAAACGGTCTCGTTGCCCACTTGCATACCGCCACCCACTGTTGAGTCGGAAGCCTGGGTCAGGAATGCAGCAACATTGTTGATATCCTCATCCGTCAGATTTTTTGCAACAGCTCGCATCTGGCCCAGAGGGTCGTTCGCACGTGAGCCATCGCGCCAGTGAGTCAACTGATTTACGAGATAAACATATTTCTGTTGTGCAATTCTTGGATATACAGGATCCGCACCACGGCCATTGAAACCATGGCATGTCTGACATGCAGAAACCTTATTGGTCACACCATAGCGAACGATGATTTGTCCTTTAAATGGCTCACCAATTGAACGGCCTTCAGCTTTCAGTGCAGCCAAATCTGAAGATTCGGTTGCCATAGGCAATGTATTTACATACGCAGCCACATCGCGGCGCTCTTGTTCAGTCAATGCTTGCGCAAAGCCATTCATGACTGCCCCAACTTCGTTACCTGTACGCTTGCCTTCTGCAAAGTTGGTCAACTGTTTTACTACATATACATAACCAATATTTGCCAAGCGAGGAGCACCCATTGCATCATTGCCCAGCGCTTTTTCACCGTGACAAGTCTGGCATGCAGCTACACCTGCATCAGGTTTTCCATTTTCAAATATATTCTTACCATTTGCGATATTTACTTTAACTTCTTCGGCAAATGTTGTGCTTGTGATAGTCAGCATGGCTGCCCCCAAGCAAGCCATCGCCAAACCGGAAAAATTACGCATGTGCCCCTCCCCACTATGAATTTTAATACCCGCCGATTGCGCGGGCCGAGATTTCAACAATTTCTAAAAAATACTTAGCAGCCTTGCTATCAGGAGTTCTTCTTCATTAACACGAAAGCTAAGCCGAACAGAAACACAAAAATACCAACATACATCAAAACCACTTGGCTGGTTGTCACATCTGGTTCAAGCATTTGAATCTCCTTGACAGTCTTAAATTATAAAAACAAACAACTCCCCTTCATTCCCTACTCTTAAGGATATTTCCATACTAGCATCAAGAAATCCATGAAGCAAGTAGGATTAGTCACAATTTCCGGGTAATTCTTCTTTAGATTTATTCAAACTTAATTTCGCTTTCCAGAAACCGAATTTCCTTTAATATCTGCGCTAGTTTGAAATTGACAAAGACCATAGTGCCCCATAGAATTTAATCGCTTTTTAGCAATGTTGTCCGTTTCAGGGTTGTCGTTATTAATAAAATAAATCGCGAGGTGTATGTCATGGAGTCAAAGTCTGAAGCCAATGCATTATTAGAAGCACAGCAAGCCAAATTGAAAGAGTTGCAGAATCAAGAAGAAAAAGTAAAGGAATTGCAAGCTCAGTTAGGTAAGCTCAATGAGAAAATCAAAAACAAGGAAGAACTCTCTTCCGAAGACACCAAGTTTATTAGCGAGCTTGGCTGGTTAAGCACCTTGTCTGTAACTATTGCAACAATAGCTGCCAGCTTATAATTCCATATTAGTTTATGAATGCAAACGGGCTGACATTTTGTCAGCCCGTTTTATTTTCCGTGACTATTGCTTAAAAGTTAAAACCAAATCTGAGGGATGCGCCAAGCTCATTTGTATTCCCCGCAACCGCCAAGTCCAAATGTGGTTTGAAGTATGGAATTCGCGGCGAAATGCCCAAACCCAAAGATGCAACATCTCGTGCCGAATCCAGCACGTTAGCCCGATAGCCTGCTCGGATTGCGGCCCAGCCCCATGCGCTCAACTCTCCGCCTAACGCGATATACTGCGATTTATTTTCCAATCCAGCTGGATCATTTTGCGTCAAGTCAATATCAAGCGCGACGGTAGACCATGTATTTTCGTGAGAAACACCTAGCCTGAGTTGCGGGTTCATGTTCAACGTTCCGGTTACGCTTTTTGCCGAGCCGGATGCTGCATTAGCACCAATACTCTTAAAGTCGAATGATTGCGGGATAAGATTTTTTACAACAACGCCGGAATACCAGCCATTCTCATAGTTTCTAGCCACACCGACATCCATATTCACCGCACTATATTTTTCTGTATAGTCGCTACCCGTCAGGTTGGCAGATGAATTACCGTTGTTTGCCGCCAAGTACGCATCAAACAGCTGAAGCTGCTGGATTTTAGGTGTTACACCTAATGACCACGCCTGATCGTGTGTAACAAAACCATGTGCAATTGATATTCCTGCCTCGTTTATTTGCACGCCTCGCAAATGAACCTGTGAAGCAATCTGTGTATTGGTATTAAAATTGACTGTGCCTTGGGCATTAACAAGACTTGTATTAATCGCTGTTGCTGCTGCCAAGCAGGTTTGCACATCAGTTGCCGTCCCTGTCCCATTCTGTACTGCGGTACAAGCAGCTGCAGCAGTTCCCGTCGTTGCCTGAAGTTGTGTTGCAGCAGCATTAACTGAAGTAGACAAATTCGATAATGTTGTAGCGTCCTTGTATAGCAAAGTCCCGCCTAACGCACCATAGACATTGGTATAAGCGCCAAATCCCCAGTTTTTACCTGGCACACCGACTACAATCGCCGCCCCGGCCTCACCCTGCAGAGGCTGATTATTCAGTGTTTTTAAAGTGTTATTTACCTTGTCAATATTCGACGCAACTGTTGCCATATTGGTGGGTAATTGCGAAAGCTGCGCGGAAGTCGCACCAGTTGCTGAATTTGTATTAACAGTGTTGATTGAGGAATTAAGCGCACTGATATTGTCGCTCAATGTACCCAGTTCGGTTCGGTAATTGCCCGGATCGTATAACCGAACACCAACCACCGGGATTTCAACCGAATATTTTTTATCTGGTGCTGTTGATGTCAGTAATGCAGGATTGAATAGCGGAGCCGTACCCGGATCGTCGACTGAGACTCCTGCCCCGCCCATAGCCATCGTGCGCGGATCAAACGAGCTAAATGGCAAGGCTTGCGCATTTGTATTTGCCATGAGCGCAGCTATCACTAGCAGAACCCTTTTTGGATTACTTTTCAACATCATATCTCCCAATATTCGTTTTAAACTGTCGCCATGATATTCTATGTGCAAAGAAATGTTAATCGCATATTGTCGCTACGGTTGTTAATTGCTTTCTGTATCCAGTCCGAGCTCTTGGATTTTCCTTGTTAATGTGTTGCGACCCATTCCAAGCAGGTTGGCCGCCTCAATGCGCCTCCCCCCCGTATGTTGCAACGCCTGCAGGATTAATGTGCGCTCAAACTCTCCTGTCAAATTATCAAGAATATTGGGATCGCCTCGCCTCAATGCCAAAGCCACCTGCTGTGCCAAATTGGTCCGCCAATCTGCCGTGATTGACGGCGAACTTCCCATTTCGCGCCATTCGGATGGAAGATCCGCAATTTCAATTACGCGTGTCGGCGTCATCACTGTAAGCCAGTGGCACAGATTCTCCAACTGACGCACATTGCCGGGAATGTCTTGTGCAGAAAGATAATTCAGAGCTGCCTCGCTCAGCGTTTTTTGTTCCACCCCCAACTCCCTGGCGCTCTTCTGCAAAAAATATTTTGCCAGTAACGGAATGTCTTCTCGTCTCTCTCGCAGCGGTGGCAGGCGCAAACGGATAACGTTAAGGCGGTGGAATAAATCCTCGCGGAACAGTCCCTGCTTCACACGCTCATCGAGATTCTGGTGCGTAGCAGCAATGATGCGCACATTGGCCTTGATCGGCTGGTGGCCGCCGACACGGTAGAAGTTGCCGTCCGACAGTACGCGCAGCAAGCGCGTCTGCAGCTCTGCTGGCATATCGCCAATTTCGTCGAGGAACAGGGTGCCACCCTCGGCCTGTTCAAAGCGGCCATGACGCGTGGTGGTGGCACCGGTGAAGGCGCCCTTTTCGTGGCCGAACAGTTCTGACTCCAGCAGGTCTTTCGGAATGGCGGCGGTATTGATGGCGACAAAGGGCTTGTCGGCGCGCGGGCTGTGGCGGTGCAGCGCATGCGCAACCAACTCCTTGCCGGTGCCGGACTCACCGTTGATGAGCACGGTAGCATTCGATTGTGCAAGGCGGCCGATGGCGCGAAACACTTCCTGCATGGCTGGGGCATGGCCCAAAATATCCGGCGCACTCTGTGTTTCGTCCAGCTGCATATTCTTGCGCTGACTCTGCTCTAACGCCCGGCGAATCAGCTCAACGGCATGATTCACATCAAATGGCTTGGGCAAATATTCGAATGCCCCGCCCTGAAAAGCCGATACCGCACTTTCCAAGTCTGAATAGGCGGTCATGATAATAACGGGCAGATTTGGGTAATCTGTGCGCAGCTTTTGCAGCAAATCCAGCCCCGAGCTGCCGGGCATGCGGATATCGCTGATCACCATCTGCGGTAGATTGCCTGGCAATTCCGCCAAAGCCTCATCTGCCGAGGCAAAACTTTTGAATTCGATCTGTTCTCGTGCCAAGGCTTTTTCAAGCACCCAGCGAATTGAACGGTCGTCATCAATGATCCAGACAGGCTTGGTCATGTTATTTTCCCGGATAAGGCAATGGAAGCGTTACTGTAAAACAAGTGTGGCCTGGCTCACTTTCAAACTCGATACTGCCCTGATGCTGACTCACAAAATCCTGTGCCAGCGTGAGTCCCAGCCCATGGCCATCAGGGCGGCCGGATACCAGCGGATAAAAAATCTTGTCATGCAAATGCTTTGGAATGCCCGGGCCATTATCAATAATCTGCACCACTATGGCTAAGCGATGCAGTTTCTTCATCAAAGTCACCTGGCGCGTAATTCGTGTGCGCAAAACAATCTGCCCCTTCCCGTGCATCGCCTGAGCTGCGTTACGAACAATGTTCAGCATCACCTGAATCAATTGCTCTTTATCGCCGTGAAGATCCGGCAGACTCAAATCGTAATCGCGCCTGATCACCAGCCCCTCCGGCAACTCAGCCAACACCACACTGCGAACCCGCTCCAGCACTTCATGAATATTCAACGCACTCAGGTGCGGAACATGTTGTGGCGTCAGTAATTTCTCCATCAGGGAACGCAAGCGGTCTGCCTCCTGGATCACAACTTGGGTATATTCGCGCAAACCCGGCCTATCCAGCTCTTGCTCCAGCAATTGAGCCGCACCGCGTATACCGCCCAGCGGGTTTTTGATTTCATGCGCCAGATTCCGCAAAAGCAACCGGTTTGCCTGCGTTTGGTCCAGCATCTGCTCTTCGCGCGCCAACTTCAATGGACGATCAATTGTGTGGAACTCCAGCAGCAACATGTCCTTGCCCATGAAAACCGGAGTTGCCGTGCAGCTCAAATGCAGTTTATTTCCCGATGCCGAGCTCAGCACCATTTCATGTTCAATATGACTCGCGCGGCTGGACAGGGCAGACTGGATCGCACTGAACAATTGTTCCGTTTGCACAAATGCATGCTGCAACGGATGCCCGACCAGATTGCTGTTGCTCAGGCCAAACAAATGCTCTGCTGCCGGATTTAAATATGCGACGCGCGACTCATCGTTTAAAACGATGATCGCGGTTGCCAAGAGTTCAATTGAAGGTATAGGGTAATTTGGCATGATCATTTTCAACTAAGCAGAAAACATGCCATTGCAATTATTTACTGCTATTGGATAACTCGATCCTGAGTGCCTCAATATTCTTCTCATGCATTTGCACCCTCTTCTGCGCTGCCAGATTGGCTTCCGAGACTTTCTTTTCATTGCCCTGAGCAACTGGCACCCCACCCTCTTTGGCATCGTCCAACGCCTCTGACAAAGCTTTTTCTTCCGCCGTCAGCTCGGCTTCGAGAATTTGCTTGCGCGCATTATCGCGATCCTTTTGTGTCTCGGCATCCACCTTGGGGAAACTCACTGGCTCATCCTCGATTTTCCTGGATTTATTATGCGCGTGCTCAGTCGCCAACGGCGTCAACTCAATCTTCTTGGCCCCCTTGAAGGGCGTACCTGAATAAGTGACATGCCCATCCGCATCAATCCGCTTATAAATCTCGGCTTTCGCCACCGAAGTATCACTCAGTACAACAAGCAAACATAATGACAAAATCTTTTTCATGATCATATCCAACTCGCGATGCTGGAAGTATAGGTTATGCCTTGTTGCTTAAAAAGGGCAAACAAAAACGGGGCCTGACGGCCCCGTTCTGTTTGCGGCAGGATTTCTTTACAGGCTGTAGTACATGTCGAATTCGACCGGGTGGGTCGTCATGCGAATGCGATTCACTTCTTCCATCTTCAGGTCGATGTAAGCATCAATGAAGTCGTTGGAGAACACACCGCCGCGAGTCAGGAACTCGCGATCCTTGTCCAGCGCTGCCAAGGCCTCGTCGAGCGAAGCACAGACGGTTGGGATCTTTGCATCTTCTTCCGGCGGCAGGTCGTACAGGTTCTTGTCTGCTGGGTCTCCGGGGTGAATCTTGTTCTGGATACCATCCAGACCGGCCATCATCAGCGCAGCGAAACACATGTACGGGTTGGAAGAGGGATCCGGGAAACGCGTCTCAATACGGCGAGCCTTGTCGCTGGCAACGTGCGGAATACGGATCGAAGCGGAACGGTTCTTGGCCGAGTAAGCCAGCTTCACTGGTGCTTCGTAGTGCGGAACCAGACGCTTGTAGCTGTTGGTGCCGGGGTTGGTGATCGCATTCAGCGCCTTGGCGTGCTTGATGATACCGCCGATGTAGTACAACGCCATTTCAGACAAACCGGCGTAGCCGTTGCCTGCGAACAGGTTCTTGCCGTCCTTCCAGATCGACTGGTGCACGTGCATGCCGGAACCGTTGTCGCCAACGATCGGCTTAGGCATGAAAGTCGCCGTCTTGCCATACTGGTGCGCCACGTTCTGGATCACATACTTCTGTGTCTGGGTCCAGTCAGCGCGCTTCACCAGCGTGTTGAACTTGGTACCGATTTCGCACTGACCGGCGTTCGCCACTTCGTGGTGGTGCACCTCAACAGGGATGCCGATCTCTTCCAGCGCCAGCACCATGGCAGCGCGGATGTCGTTCAGGGTGTCAACCGGAGGAACGGGGAAGTAGCCGCCTTTGACAGCCGGACGGTGGCCAGTGTTGCCGCCATCGAACTCGTGGCCGGTCGCCCATGCGCCTTCTTCAGAATTGATCTTGACGGAGCAGCCGGACATGTCAATATGCCATTGCACAGAGTCGAAGATGAAGAATTCGGGTTCCGGACCGAAGTAGGCGGTGTCGCCGATGCCGGAAGACTTCAGGTAGGCTTCAGCACGCTTGGCGATGGAACGCGGATCGCGGTCATAGCCCTTGCCGTCAGTTGGCTCGATCACATCGCAAGTCAGCACCAGAGTCGGCTCGTCGTAGAAAGGATCGACGTAAGCGGAATCAGGATCCGGCATCAACAACATGTCGGAAGCCTGGATACCCTTCCAACCAGCGATGGAGGAACCGTCGAAAGCATGTCCGCTCTCAAACTTGTCTGCGTCAAAGTGGGAAACAGGCACGCCCACGTGCTGCTCCTTGCCCTTGGTATCAGTGAAACGAAAATCCACGAATTTGATGCCCTGTTCCTTGACGAGCTTCAGAACGTCGGCTGCGGTCTTGGCCATACTCCAATCTCCCAAAAATAATTAAGACGATGCTGTTTTGTAAAACGAAACCTGATTACAGGATATATCCGACAAAGCAGAAACTATGCCATTACCTGAAAACCTATAGGTTAAGCATTGTGCCATATTTATCCAGAAATTGTATGTCCGTTGCGCGCCCATAAATCGGGCAAAATCTGCTCAGCGCGCACTATTTTGGTGCGCGGCAGCAGTAAATCTGGATGCTGCGAAAATACGCGTCATCATTCGCAACCTTGGCACAAGCCTCACTAATCCGATCCATATTCTCAGCAGCCTCATCGAATATCAGTTCAGCGTCGACCTTGCCGTTCAGGTAATGGAGCACCACGCGGGTCGTCGCAGGCCAATGCCAACCCAGCCGGTCAGCCAGGTGTGCCAGCAACAAATGTCGTTGCGGCAAATGTGCATTCGGCCGTGCCAGCATGTCGTCCTCGGAATCGATATGCACCATCACATCCATTACATGGTGGCTTTTCAGCACTGCGCTACGCGCCGCCTCGGCAATATAATGCCCTTCTGAAACGCTGATCTTCGGATCGACGATGATGTGCGCATCCACCAGCGCATTGTCCGCCATCTTGCGCGTGCGCAATTCATGTAGTCCCATCACGCCCGGCACCGCCTTCAGCGTGTTGCGGATGGCCCGCACCTCCTGCTCATCCAGCCCGGTATCCACCAGCTCCTCCAGCGCCTCGCGCGCAAACTGGATGCCCATATACGCAATCATCACCCCCACCACGCCCGCTGCAATCAGGTCTAGAAAGGTGTAGCCAAGCAGATTGCCGACGATACCGACGATCACCACCAGCGACGATGCGGCATCCGAGCGCGCATGCCAGGCATTCGCAGCCAGCATTTGCGAGCGCACCCGCTTCGCCACCGCCAGCATGTAGCGAAACATTCCCTCTTTCATCAGCAGCGCAACCATCGCAATCCACAACGTAAATGGACTCACGGCCTGTACATGCTCGGGATGCTGCAAGCGCATCCCGGCCGAAATCAGCAGGATTACTCCCAGCACCAGCAAACTGGCACCCAGGATCAGCGAAGCCGCCGTCTCAATGCGCGCATGCCCATAAGGGTGGTTTGCATCCGCATGCTTATTGCCATGCCGGTTGGCAAACAACACGAGAATATCCGAGAGCAAATCTGCAAATGAGTGCAAGCCATCCGCCATCAACGACTGCGACTTGCCCAGAAAGCCCGCCAGCACCTGCATGATCGACAGCACAAGATTGACGCCAATGCTTACCCACGTGCTCTTGCGCGCAGCGGCAAAGCGCTCCGGGTGGGCCGGCTCGAAAGCCGCGGCCTTTTCATGGGAATGCAAATGGGTGTGATTTTTCATTGCGCTTAAGATAGTATTCCAGCGGGCAGTGCAGCATAGCACTTGCGAATTAAAGGTTAAATACAGGTATTCAGGAAATGGGAAAGATCACAGCAACGTTAGACACCGCACAACAACGCGCCAAGGCGCAAAACCTGCCCTATGAAGGCGCACTTACACCCGCAGAGGCTTACACCCTGCTCCAGTCCGCCCCCGGCGCAAAATTGGTTGACGTCCGCAGCCGTGCCGAGCTGGACTGGGTCGGCCGCGTACCCGGTGCCGTCGAAATCGAATGGGCCACCTATCCCGGCATGAAACAAAACCCGAATTTCCTCGCCGCGTTGGAACAGCAAGTCGACAAGGAATCCTTGGTCATCTTCCTGTGCCGCACCGGACAACGCTCTCACATGGCGGCAACGGTAGCCACCCAGGCGGGCTACAACGATTGCTATAACGTGCTGGAGGGTTTCGAAGGCGACAAAAACCCCGGCAATCAGCGCAGCAAGGTCAACGGCTGGCGCGCCGCCGGCCTGCCTTGGGAGCAAAGCTGATTCACGGCTGGTCCGCTCAAGCGGACCAGCTCACCACCCCCAGATAATCGGTCAGCAACACCAACAGACCGAACACGATCCGGTACCAGGCAAACACCGTAAAGTCATGGCGGCTGATGTAGCGTAGCAACCAGCGCACGCACAAAAATGCGCTTATGAAAGACGTAATGCTGCCCACCAGAAACAGCCCGAGGTCTTCCGCCATGAACAGGTGGCGGTATTTCACCACTTCATAAACCGTCGCACCGAACAGGGTGGGAATCGCCAGGAAGAACGAGAACTCCGTCGCCGCCTTGCGCGACAAGCCAAAAAACAGGCCGCCGATGATGGTGGAGCCGGAGCGCGACATACCGGGGAACAGCGCCAGCGTCTGAGCGAAGCCCACCTTCAGCGCATCTTTCCAGCTCATGTCATCCACCGTTTCGACGCTGACTGTATGCTGGCGCTTTTCCGCCCACAAGATAAACAAACCACCCACAATGAAAGCCATCGCCACCGGCACTGGCGCAAACAAATGCGCCTTGATCGCCTTGGCGAACAATAAACCCAGCACCGCCGCCGGCATGAACGCAATCAGCAGGTTGCCCGCAAACCGCTGAGCCGGTTTCTCGGAAGACAGCCCGCCCACCACCGTCATGATCTTCGCACGGTATTCCCAACACACCGCCAGGATGGCCGCGAACTGGATCACAATCTCGAACACCTTGCCCTTCTCATCATTGAAATTCAGCAGGTCGCCCGCCAGGATCAAATGACCCGTGCTCGAAATCGGCAAAAATTCGGTCAAACCTTCAACCACGCCGAGAATGGCGGCTTTAATCAGTAATAAAATATCCATGCGTATCAGTAGAAAGGATTATCGACGTGCCGCATCCCACTGTTCCAGTGCAATGCGGCGATTCACGGCAACGCGCTCGGCCTCGCTCATCCCCACCCAGCGCGTAATTTCATCAAACGTCCGCAGGCAACTGCGGCACACATCATCACCCAGCACCGTCGTGCAATGACCAATGCAAGGGGAGTCGGCAGTGACATTCAGGTGATGTTCTTGGGAAGTCGGCGAGCGCATGAGCACATTATACCTGCGGCCGCGTCGCTTGCTCCAATCGCGCAAGCCAGGCCAGTGCCTCCTCGCGCGATGCGCCACACATCTCGGCCGCGGGCTGCAGCCCGCCACAGAAAGCCGGGCGCGCGGATGTGCCAAACACCTTGCAGCGCAATTCCTCATCCAGTTGCACACACGGCACTCCGGCTGGCTTGCCGTTCGGCATGCCAGGCAGGGGCGAGGTAATGGAGGGGGCGATGCAGCAGGCGGCGCAATGGAGGCGGCAGTTCATGGAAGATTGGGTGAATCGATTGTTCGACAGTTTACCGCTTTGGAGTGAGTCAGTCGCTGGGAAGAACTGATGTCAGATTGTCCGTAAGAATTCCCAGCGATAAATCTTCTGAAGACGACAGTAGTGAAAACGTCCAGATACCAGGCTAAACTGGCCCCCTAGATTTAACAATCATCGCTTCTGTCACGCGCAGGGCCAAATCGCAGGGGGCAAAATGGCTGCAAACCGTTGGACAAAAGAACAACTCAAGCTGGCATTCCATTTGTATTGCCAACTGCCATTTGGCAAGCTGGATATGCGCACGCCAGAGGTCATCAAACTTGCTGGCCTGATAGGTAGAACACCCGGCGCTGTGGCGATGAAACTGAGCAACTTTGCTAGCCTTGATCCGGCCATTACGAGCACTGGGCGAAAAGGGCTTGAAGGAGCTTCGAACCTTGACCGAGAAATTTGGGATGAGTTTCATGCTGACTGGGAAGCGTTGGCGGTCGAGAGCGAAATGCTCAGAAGAAAGTTAGATGCCAATGCGCTGCCGATGGACGAATCGGAAGAGCAGCTCGTTCCCGAGGATTTCACTGGCGAGACGCGCAAGGTTGTTACAGAGCAGCGCATCAAGCAGACCTTTTTCCGTAAAGCAGTACTGAGTAGTTACCGAGGGCGTTGCTGCATGTCTGGACTATCCGAGCCACGCTTGCTGATCGCCAGCCACATCGTGCCGTGGAGCAAAGATAAAGCGAATCGCTTGAATCCGAGCAATGGCCTTTGCCTGTCGGCAATTCATGATAGAGCGTTTGATAAAGGGCTGATAACCCTCACGGACGATTTCAAAATCGTTGTTTCGGATGAACTGAAACGCAAGAAGGAATCTTTCGTCATTGAAGTATTGCTGCCCTTGGATGGCCGCACGATTGAGCCGCCAGAACGTTTCGCACCGCAGCCAGAATTCATTGCTTGGCATAGAAATCAACTTTTTGTTGATAACCGGAAGTAATTCACTATGCTGCTGCCTGAGAGACAAGAGGATGCGCCTACTTATTTCATCATCAATGACCAGCCCGACACTTGCGGATACTGTGGCGCTCGCCTTGAGTTTATTGAATTGAAAGAGCTGGACGGTGAGGAAGTTTTTGTTAACGAATGCCTAGGCTGCAAGCGCGAGATACTCATGGTAGAAAACTAAACGGGCCCCAATGCGGCCCGTTTGTTTAAAGAGCGTGAAGAGCTCATGCCTTGTGATAAACCTCCGCCCCCCGCTTCACAAACTCCACCGACTTCACTTCCATCCCTTTTTCCAGCGTGGCTTGCTCGGATAGCCCTTCCTTCGCGGCGAAGTCACGCACGTCGCGTTATTCCTGCTTGCGAATACCCACACTCTGCGCTTGCTGCTCCATGCGTTCGACAATTACGGTGAGCATACGTGTCGCTTCGTCGGCCGTTTGCAACGCCTCCAGAAACAGCTCTGCTTCGGACATGTATTCGTGAACTAAAAGGTTGCGAAGTTTTCTTGCGCTGACAAATGATTCGGTGCTTTCCAGCCATCCGGCTCTTTCGGCGTAAGCGAGATTATCGAGCAGCGATTGAGGAGTACCGCCCAGCAGGGCGACAAATCGGGGAATGAGTTTTTCTCCAATGTGATCTTGCAGCCGACCGAAGCGGCTGACAAAAGCGTCGATCTTTTCGGCGAGGTCATCGCGTTGCGCGAGATTGCGCACCCACTCGAGATCAATGTGCTGCGCAAACAGGGTGCGATGAGTATACGCAAGGTGGGCTGCTTCTTTCTTCGCCAAATCCAGCGCGAGCAGGGCGTTCTGGGCATGCTCCGGCAGGTAGGCAAGGCTCACAACAAAACCCCTGTGCGCTTTGCAATGCCGAAGATCGGAGCATCGGCGGTGCGCCCATCCTTCAGCAGAACATCCAGCTTGCGGTCGCCCAAGGCGAGAATCAGTGCGCCGTATAAATTACAAAGCACTTTGGCGCGATTGGGATACTTGGCTTCGGTCTCGACCAGCAGGTCGATGTCGCCACCGCGCAGGTCATCGTCCGCGAGCGAGCCGAATAACCAAACACGATTCTCCGCGCCCAGTACGCGATCTACGGTGCTTTTGGTGATCTGTGCTTGATCCGGCGTAAGCCTCATGCGATTCCCTTTCTGCTGGCAAACCTCTGCCATTGGCGAAAATCATAACATGCCCAGTGTTCGCGACGGAGCGGGCTTTTAAGCCTTGTGATAAACCTCCGCCCCCTGCTTCACAAACTCCACCGACTTCACTTCCATTCCTTTTTCCAGCGCGGCCTGTTCGGATAGTCCTTCCTTCGCCGCGAAGTCACGCACGTCCTGGCTGATCTTCATGGAGCAGAATTGCGGGCCGCACATGGAGCAGAAGTGGGCAACTTTGGCGGACTCCTTGGGCAGGGTTTCGTCGTGGAATTCGCGTGCGCGGTCGGGGTCGAGGCCGATGTTGAACTGGTCTTCCCAGCGGAACTCAAAGCGCGCCTTGCTCATCGCGTTATCCCGGATCTGCGCGCCGGGGTGTCCCTTGGCGAGGTCGGCGGCATGGGCGGCGATCTTGTAGGTGATGATGCCTTCCTTCACGTCGGCTTTGTTCGGCAAACCCAAATGTTCCTTGGGCGTGACGTAGCAGAGCATGGCGGTGCCGAACCAGCCGATCATCGCTGCACCAATTGCAGAGGTGATGTGGTCGTAGCCGGGGGCGATGTCCTGCGTCAGCGGGCCGAGGGTGTAGAAGGGCGCTTCGTGGCACCACTTCAGTTGCAGGTCCATGTTCTCCTTGATCATGTGCATGGGCACATGGCCGGGGCCTTCGATCATCACTTGGACGTCGTGCTTCCAAGCGATCTGCGTCAGTTCGCCCAGCGTCTTCAGTTCGCCGAGTTGCGCTTCATCGTTGGCGTCGTACACCGAGCCGGGACGCAGGCCGTCGCCGAGCGAGAAGGTGACGTCATACGCCTTCATGATTTCGCAGATTTCCTCGAAGTGCGTGTAGAGGAAGTTTTCCTTGTGGTGCGCGAGGCACCACTTCGCCATGATGGAGCCGCCGCGCGAGACGATGCCGGTCATGCGCTTGGCGGTCATCGGGATGTAACGCAGCAGCACGCCAGCGTGGATGGTGAAGTAGTCCACGCCCTGTTCGGCCTGCTCGATCAGGGTGTCCTTGAAAATTTCCCAGGTCAGGTCTTCGGCCTTGCCGTTCACCTTTTCCAGCGCCTGGTAGATGGGCACGGTGCCGATCGGTACGGGCGAGTTGCGGATGATCCATTCGCGCGTTTCGTGGATGTTCTTGCCGGTGGATAAATCCATCACCGTATCGCCGCCCCAGCGGATGGCCCAAGTCATCTTCTCGACTTCTTCCTGAATGCTCGAACCGAGTGCGGAGTTGCCGATGTTGGCGTTGATCTTCACCAGGAAGTTGCGCCCGATAATCATCGGCTCGACTTCGGGGTGGTTGATGTTGGCGGTGATAACCGCACGCCCGGCGGCGACTTCGGCGCGCACGAACTCGGGCGTAATTTCTTTAGGCATGGCCTTGCCGAAGTTCTCGCCGGGATGCTGCTTGAGCATCATCTCGGAAAGTCCGTCGCGTTTCTGATTTTCGCGGATGGCGATGTATTCCATCTCCGGCGTGATGATGCCCTGACGCGCATAGTGCATCTGCGTCACGTTCTTGCCCGGCTTGGCTTTCCGCGGCGTGTGCTTCAAGTTGAAACGCATGTCGGCGAGCGCCGGATCGTTCAGGCGTTGCCAGCCGTAGTCCGAGCTCAGGCGCGGCAGCGCTTCGGTATCGTTGCGCTCTTCAATCCACTTGGCGCGCATCTCCTCCAGACCGGAACGGATGTCGATCTTCACTGCCGGGTCGGTGTAGGGGCCGGAGCAGTCATAGACGTAGATCGGCGGGTTCTTCTCCACGCCGTTGCTCAGGTGCGTGTCGGTCAGCGTGATCTCGCGCATCGGCACGCGGATGTCGGGGCGTGAACCTTCGACATAGACCTTGCGCGAATTGGGCAGCGGCTTGATCGCGGCTTCATCTACATGGGCGGTCTTGGCAAGAAATTGCGGATTGGCGTTCATGATGGTGCTCCAGATAATCAGAAAGCACCGGGAGGATGCTTCCCTACGACGGCATTACCCGTACAGGTTCAAAGGGTGTTTCTCACTGCCGCAGCAGACCCCTAGCGAGGTGCGCAAGTTACTGGAAAGGCCCAACAAAAGCAAGCTAACGGGGTCAACGCCTCATTCTTGACGCGCGTTTCTCATGCGCGTAGATTATGCGCATTCAAAGCATTAAGGATTTGCAAGTGGGAAACCTGCCGTTCAATCCAGCCGGCCCGAAAAAGGCTGCCAACCTCAGCATCAATGCCGAGCTGTTGCAGCAGGCCAAACAGCTCAATATCAACCTCTCGCAAACATTGGAGCTGCACCTGTCCGAAATCGTCCGCCAAACCCGGCGCGAGCAGTGGCTGGCGGAAAATCAGGATGCGCTGGACGAATACAATCGCCGCATTGAAAAGCGCGGCACGTTCAGCGATGGCTTGCGAAGGTTCTGATGTCCCAGTTCGACGTATACCAAAACCCCAATAGGGAAACCAGCGACGCTATTCCTTACCTGCTGGATGTACAGGCCGATTTGCTGGATCGGCTGGCAACCCGGGTCGTCGTACCGCTGGTCGTTGCAGAAGAAATGCCCCTCGCCGCCACACAACTGAATCCACAATTCAAGATCAAGGGCGTTGCGGTTGTCATGTCCACGGCTGAACTGGCCGGTCTGCCAAGCCGCGCTTTGGGAGACAAGGTGGCTTCCCTGAAAACCAAGCGCGATGAAATTATTGCCGCTCTGGATATGCTGTTTACGGGCATTTAGTAATTCCGCAAAACAGCAGCTTTTGTTGACAGCGCCGCGCAAAATCGGGAAACTCCGCCCTGTGCCGATTTGAGCTCAGCTTGCGGGGCACGTAAAACATACCAGCTAAAGCGAAACAACCCGCTCTAGCCCAAAGCTGTGCGGGTTTTGTTTTGGAGTCTGTTTTGAGTGATTCGGTAGGCATTGCACAAGCACAACGCGCCAGCTTCGATGTGCCGTTGAAATTCCAGAGCGGGGCAACCTTGCCGCGCTACGACATGATGTATGAGACTTACGGCACATTGAATGCCGCCAAGTCGAATGCCATCCTGATCTGTCACGCGCTGTCCGGCCACCACCATGTCGCCGGCACCTATGCCGACCAGCCCAAAAACATCGGCTGGTGGGACAACATGGTCGGCCCCGGTAAACCCATCGACACCAACAAATTTTTCGTGATCGGCCTGAACAACCTCGGCGGTTGTCACGGCTCCACCGGCCCCTCCTCACCCAACCCGGAAACCGGCAAGCCGTATGGCTCGTCGTTTCCGATCGTGACGGTGGAAGACTGGGTACAAGCGCAAGCACGGCTGGCCGACCAATTGGGCATCCGGCAATTTGCGGCCATCATCGGCGGCAGTCTGGGCGGCATGCAGGCCATGCAGTGGGCGCTCTCGTTCCCCGAGCGCGTGCGCCATGTGCTGGCGATTGCCACGGCGCCCAACCTCACCACCGAGAACATCGCGTTCAATGACGTAGCACGCAATGCCATCCTGACCGACCCGGATTTCCACGGCGGCGACTTCTACCAGCATGGCGCGGTGCCGACACGCGGCCTGCGCCTGGCGCGCATGCTGGGCCATATCACTTATCTTTCCGACGATGCGATGGCCGGCAAGTTCGGGCGCGGCCTGCGTTCGGGCGAATACAAATACGGCTACGACATCGAGTTCGAGGTCGAATCCTACCTGCGTTACCAGGGCGACAAGTTCGCCTCCTACTTCGACGCCAACACCTATTTGCTGATGACCAAGGCACTGGACTACTTCGACCCGGCGCGCCACACCGACGGTAACCTGGCACGCGCGTTTGCCCCCATCCAGGCCGATTTCCTCGTGGTGTCGTTCTCCAGCGACTGGCGCTTCTCGCCGGATCGCTCGCGCGAGATCGTCAAGGCATTGCTGCACAACCGCCGCAATGTCAGCTACGCCGAAATCGAATCGCGCCACGGCCACGACTCGTTCCTGATGCAGGACGAGCAATATTTCGCTGTCATGCGCAATTACCTGAACAATGTAGCCAAGGAGGTTGCGTGATGACCACACAAGCGGCTTACCACAACCCAGGCGCGCCCTCGGACAATACCGGAACCCACACCGCCATTGTCCAGTCGCGCCCCGATTTTGCGGCCATCGCCGCCTGGATACCGCAAGGCGCATCGGTACTCGACCTCGGCTGCGGCGACGGCTCGCTGCTCGAGTACCTGAAAAGCGAACGGCAGGTGCGCGGCTATGGCGTCGAGATCGACAACCAGGGCATCCTGCATTGCATCGAGCGCGGCGTAAACGTGATCCAGAGCAACCTGGAGGACGGCCTTTCCGGCTTCGAGTCCGGCGCGTTCGACTTCGTAATCCTGTCGCAAACCCTGCAAGCAACGCGCCACACCGAGGCGCTGGTCAAGGAAATGCTGCGCGTAGGACGCGAGGCCATCGTCAGCTTCCCCAACTTCGGTTACTGGAAAGCGCGCCTGCAAGTGCTGCGCGGCAACATGCCGGTTTCCAGCGAGCTGCCCTACCAGTGGTACGACACACCGAATGTGCACCTGTGTACGCTGCATGACTTCGAAGCCCTGTGCGCCTCGCATGCCATCCAGGTGCTCGGTCGCCATGTCATCACCCATGGCCGCGACGTAAGCTTCATGCCCAACCTGCTGGGCAGCATGGCCGTGTACCGCTTCAAACGCGCCGACTGAGCAATGTCGATCTGGCAACAACTCTTCACCCGGCGCATGCTGATTTGCGTGTTCACGGGATTCACTTCCGGCCTGCCGCTGTACCTGCTGTTCAACCTCGTGCCGGCCTGGTTGCGTAGCGAGCATGTGGATTTGAAAACCATCGGCCTGTTCGCGCTGATCCAGTTTCCCTACACCTGGAAATTCATCTGGTCGCCGCTGCTGGATCGCTACGCCCTGCCCGTACTGGGGCGGCGGCGCGGCTGGATGCTGCTGACGCAGCTTGGCCTGCTGGCGGTGATTGCCGCGATGGGGGCGTTTTCGCCGCAGACGGATTTACAGACCATCGCCCTGTTTGCGACCCTGCTGGCCTTCCTCTCCGCCACGCAGGACATCGCGCTGGACGCCTATCGCCGCGAGCTGTTGAGCGATACGGAACTGGGCTTAGGCAACTCGGTGCATGTGAACGCCTACCGCATTGCCGGGCTGGTGCCGGGTTCTTTGTCATTGATCCTCGCCGACCACCTGCCCTGGAATATGGTTTTCATGGTCACCGCGCTGTTCATGTTGCCGGGCGTGGCGATGTCCTTGCTGGTCAGCGAGCCGCACCGTGCCGCGCCTCCCAAGACGCTACGCGAGGCAGTGGTGGAGCCGTTCCATGAATTCATCACCCGCCAAGGCTGGCAAAGCGCCCTGCTGATTTTGGCGTTCCTGCTGTTCTATAAGCTGGGTGACAGCATGTGCACCGCGCTCGCCACACCGTTTTACCTGGATATGGGCTACAGCAAGACCGACATCGGGCTGATCGCAAAAAATGCCGGACTGTGGCCCGCCGTGATCGGCGGCCTGCTCGGCGGCATCTGGATGCTGAAGATTGGCATCAACCGGGCGCTGTGGCTGTTCGGCATCGTGCAAGTACTGTCCATCGTGGGCTTTGCCTGGCTGGCTACGAAAGGTCACCAAGCTGAAATCGGCGCGACACAATTGATTAACCTCGCCTGGGTGATCGGGCTGGAAGCCTTCGGTGTGGGGGTCGGCACTGCCGCGTTCGTTGCCTTCATCGCACGCACCACCCACCCGGCCTATACCGCCACCCAGTTCGCCCTCTTTACCAGCCTCGCCGCTGTACCGCGCACCTTCATGAATGCAACGGCGGGTTATTTGGTCGAGCAGATCGGGTGGACGTGGTTTTTCTGGCTATGCTTCGCGCTGGCGCTACCCGGTATGGCCCTGTTGCTCAAGGTGGCGCCGTGGCAGGAGAAATCCGCATGAGTGCCCAAGCATTGATCGCCGCTGCGCAAACTTTGTCGGACACGGTGGCGGCGCTCGAATTCGCCGCACCGGTCACGCATGTTTACAACCCGCTTGAATATGCCTGGGCGACACACACGCAGTATGTGGAACGCTTCGGCAATGGCCGCAAACGCATTGTCTTTCTCGGCATGAATCCCGGCCCGTTCGGCATGACGCAGATCGGCGTGCCGTTCGGAGAGATCGCGGCCGCGCGTGACTGGATGCAGCTCGACGCACCGATCCGCAAGCCCATCCATGAAAACCCGGCACGCCCGATTGAAGGCTGGGCCTGTACGCGCAGTGAGGTGAGCGGCCGGCGCTTGTGGGGTTTGTTTGCCGAACGCTTCGGCAGCGCGCCGGATTTTTTTGCCGAGCACTTTGTCGCCAACTACTGTCCGCTGGCGTTCTTCGCCGCCGGCCGCAACATCACGCCGGACAAGCTGCCTGCTGCTGAAGCCGCGCCGTTATTTGCGGCTTGCGATGCGCACCTGCTTGATCTGGTGCGCGCCACGGAAGCGGAGTGGCTGATCGGCATCGGTGGGTTTGCCGAAGCCCAGGCGCAGCGCGCCCTGGCGGGCCAGGCTGGCATCAAGATCGGGCGCATCCTGCACCCCAGCCCGGCATCGCCCGCCGCCAATCGCGGCTGGGCCGAGCAGGCCACCCGCCAGATGCAGGCATTAGGTATCTGGTAGCAATTCAGTTGTTGTTTTTCGGCGGCTCAAAAACCTGGCCAAGCTTTTCGCACGCCTGGTTCCAGAAGAGCTGGTCGGCGCTGCCAGCCGCCACGGATTCCCATTTCTGGCTGTAGCCATCGGCGCGCACTTCATCGCCCTTGCCCATGTTGTCGGCGTAATACTCGACATCCACGGTGCGGTAACGCTTGCCCTTGCAGTCATACTCGGCCAGGTGCCTGACCGATAGATAGCTCTTGCCCTGGTATTGCTGCTGGGCACTTTTCAGGTCGAACAGCTCCCACAACCTGACCTTGCCGCCAGAGCGGCGCTGCATGGTGTAAGGATTTGCGTACACCACCATCTGTCCGCTTTCTCCTAGCTTGAGCCAGCCGCTATCCGGAGTGCAGACTTTTTTCCACAGCGTCTCATCCAGGCTGTTTTTTGCCACCTGTCTCCAGTCATCCATATTGAACTCGCTGTGCAGATCGGTACCCTTGCCCATGCTTTCGGTGCGCAAGGCATAACCAAGCAATCGGTACTGCCTGCCGCGGCAGTCGTATTGGTATTGCGACAGAATCGAACGGAACGGTTTTCCTTCGTATGTTTTTGGCTTGGCATAACTCGACAGCATCCACAGGCTCACTTTGCTGCCGGAGGTTTCGATGGATACCGGCTCGACATAAGTGACTTGCAGATCGCTGCGATCGACCTCAATCCAGTCGGCATGAGCGGCCCCATTTACCAGCAGCAAAGTCGACAACACCATGTGTTGTATGTGAGCACGCGCGCAGCCGGTTTTATTCATTTTTCTCGCAGGCCATTTTCCACAAGGTGTCGTCCAGGCTGCCGGCAGCAACCGCCTTCCACTTGTTGTCGGCAGTGCTGCTGTAAACTTCGCCACCCTGCCCCATATGTTCCGAGTACAAGGTATAGGAAAGCATTTGCGCTTGCTTGTCCTTGCAGTTGTATTCGTATTGCGACAAAACCGAAAGGAATGGCTTGCCATCGTATCGGCGTGCAGACATGTAATCGGACAACAACGCCATTTTTCTTTTACTCCAGCCGGAGCGGATTACCTGGCTGTCGGCATAGCTGGTCTGGATGTCGCTATGCTCCACTTGCAGCCACTCCGCCAGCGCGATATTACTGGCAAAGAACGGCACAACCATCAGCATGAACTTTTGCATTGCAATTCCCCCCTTTGGAATTCAAGCAATTTGGCAGGTCAGGTGTCGGGCGTTACTTTAAGTTCAAGTGCGCGAGTATACAACTCGTTTTTATTCCCGCCGCTGATCCGGGTTGCCAATTTTACGGCCTGCTTGAGCGGCAACTCATCCAGCAGGATGGTCAGGAGTTGCTCGTGCTCACGGGAAAGTCCGGCCGCCTTTTCCTGAGCCCCGGACACCAGCAACACAAACTCGCCGCGCTGGTTGTTGGCATCGCTTTCCAGCCAGGCCTGCGCATCGCCCAAGCGGCAACGGTGGATAGACTCAAACAATTTGGTCAGTTCGCGTGCGATCACGATCTCACGCTCCTCACCCAGCACGGCGCGCAGGTCGCCCACGCACTCCAGAATTCGATGCGGCGCTTCATAAAACACCAACGTATACGGATGGACAGCCAAATCCGACAGTACCGCGCAGCGCGCGGCGGAGCGATTAGGCAGGAAACCGTAAAACAGGAAATGCGGCATGGATAGCCCGGAAGCGGATAATGCCGTCACAGCCGCACTGGGCCCAGCCACCGGGATGACCCGGTAACCTGCCGCTGCCACGCCGGCCACCAGCAATGCCCCGGGGTCGCTCACAGCAGGCGTGCCCGCATCCGTCACAAAGGCCACGCTGCGCCCTTCCTGCAGCAAATTGGTGATTTTTTCGACGGACTTGCGCTCGTTATGCTGATGCAGCGCCAGCAGTTCTTCCGCATGGATGCCAAAATGTTTCAGCAGGTGCGCGGTATTGCGCGTATCTTCGGCGGCAATGACATCCGCCGAGGACAGGACATCCAGCGCATGCAGGGTAATATCACGTAAATTCCCAATCGGGGTCGCGACTACATATAATGCGCACTCTATTTTTTGCTTTGACCCGCTATGCAACATTTTTTCCTCAGGCTCTGCGTACTGGCTGCACTATACGTTAGCATCACTGCCCATGCCAATCCTGAAACGGAAAGCGTCAGCGGCGTGCCCGCGGCGGCTGCGATGCAAACGGCTTCTGGGGTTGCAGCTACTCTCCCGGAGCCACCTGCCGCGCCTGCCGATCGCGCACCACATATCGCGCTGATCCTGCCGCTCAATTCCCCGACTTTTGCGCGGGCAGCGGATGCCGTGCGCCAGGGCTTCCTGGCCTCTGCCCAAGTGCAGCAAGGGTTGCCGGTTCGTGTTTACGCCAGTAATGATGAGCCCAAGGAATTTGTCGAGCTGTACCGCAAAGCAATTGGCGATGGCGCCGTGGCCGTGGCCGGACCGCTGACCCGCAACGCGGTTGCGGCGCTGGTGAGCTATCCGGATATTAGCGTGCCCACTCTGGCCCTGAATTTTGCTGACACATACCAGAGTGGCAGCAATCTGTATTTCTTCGGCCTGCCCGCCGAAAACGAGGCGCGCCGGGTAGCACAATTAGCTGCTGAAGCAGGCTTGCATGATGCCACCATCATCAGTACCGACACCCCGATTGCCAAACGTCTGGCTGCTGCATTTGCCGACGAGTGGGGCAAGCTGGGCGGCTCCATTACTGCCGAGGTCAAGTTCTCGGGTGATTTCTCCGTTTTGAACAAGCTTCCTGTTGCGCCCTGGCCGCCCGGACAGGAGCCGAAACCAGCTTCGGCGGTTTCGGCTACCGGGGAGCCGATTGCTTCCAATCGCCCGTTCATTCCACCCGTCGCACCCGGCAATATGGCTTTTCTTGCCACCGAGCACAAAGCAGCACGCCTGATCCGGCCCTACCTGAACCCGACACTGCCGGTTTATGCCACTTCGTTGTTGTTTACCGGCAATGACAAAACTCTCGACAATTTCGACTTGAACGATGTGCATTTCGTGGATATGCCGTGGCTATTGCAGCCGGATCATCCGGCCGTGATGATTTTCCCGCGCGCGAATCCGCCATTGAGTCCGGAAATGGATCGCCTGTATGCACTTGGCATCGACGCCTACCGCATTGTTTACGTCTTGTTGACCAATGGCAAATTACCTCTGGATGGCGTCACCGGCAGCATCGAATTCGACCGCCAGCAATTCCTGCGCGAACCGATCCCGGCGTTTTTCCGCCAAGGCCTCGGCCTCACCAAGGAAACCCTGGCGGCACTGAACGCCGCCAAAGCGGCAGCCGAAGCGGCGGCCAAGCAGCAGGCCGAGAATGCCAGCGCCCCGGTCGCAACCGAAAAATAAAGGCAGCCAGGCCGAACTGGTTGCTGCACAGTATTTGCAGGCTCAAGGTTTAAAACTGCTCGCACGCAATTATTACTGCCGTTTCGGCGAGATTGACCTGATTCTGCAAGATGGCGCAGCGTTGGTATTTGCAGAAGTGCGTTTGCGCGGCAATGCCAGCTTCGGTGGAGCGGGCGCCAGTATTGATGCCGCCAAGCAAACCAGGCTGGCCAAGGCTGCGCAGCACTACCTTTCCGCTTTGCCGCATGTGCCGCCGTGCCGTTTCGATGCCGTATTGTTCGACCAGGCCGGAAATATCGAATGGCTCAGGAATGCCTTTGAAGTGTGAATCGGTTAAAATCCGGGCTTATCCATTTTCCGCCTGATTATTCTTATGAGCCTCGCCACCAGAATAAGCAAACATTTCGACGATAGCGCGCAACTCAAGCTGCAATGCAAGAACGCTCTTGCCCAGCCTATTGCCGACGCAGCCCAGGCTATCGTTTCCTGCCTGCTGAATGACGGCAAGGTACTGGTGTGTGGCAATGGCGGTTCCGCAGCCGATGCACAGCATTTTGCCGCCGAGTTGGTCAATCGCTTCGAAGTCGAGCGGCCGCCCCTGCCCGCAATTGCCCTGACCACAGACTCTTCTGTGCTCACCTCGATTGCCAACGATTACGACTACAACCAGATTTTTTCCAAACAGGTACGCGCCTTGGGCATGGGCGGCGATGTTCTGATTGCGATTTCAACCAGCGGCAATTCGCCCAGCGTGGTTGAGGCTATCCAGGTTGCCCAGGAGCGCGGCATTACTGTGGTGGCTCTGACTGGCCGCGATGGCGGCCTCATGGGCGGTATCCTCGGCGAGAATGATTTCCACCTGTGCGTACCCGGCCAGCGGACTGCGCGCATCCAGGAGGTCCATCTGCTGATCCTGCACTGTTTGTGCGATGTAATCGACCATTTGCTGCTCGGAGGTGAATAATGCGTTTGATTAAATATCTTTTGCTGGCGGCAACGCTTTCCGCCTTCCTCGGTTGTGCCGAATACCGGGTTTCCTCCAAGGTGGGGGAAAACACTGCGGATATTTACTCTGCCGGCATGCAGGGCATTGACGATGCCATCGAGAGCAAGTCGATGGAGCGCATTCAGGAGAAATACAAGGCTTCACGCATTATCGTGACCAGCTATAACCGCCGCGTGCTCGTCATTGGCGATGCCCCGACCGCAAACATCAAGGACGACATCGAACATATCATCCGCGCTGTGCCCAATGTGCAGGAAATCACCAACGAAATCACCGTCGGCATGCTTTCCAAGTCCATTTCGCATCGCATTGACGCGCGCATCACCGGCAACATCAAGTACAACCTGGGGCGCAACAAGGCCATCAAGGCCGGCGTAGTGAAAATCGCCACTTCGCGCGGTGTGGTTTATCTGCTCGGCCTGGTTACCCACGCGGAAGCCAATGCCGCTTCCGATATTGCCAGCACCACCCCGAATGTAAAAAAAGTCATTCGCGCCTTTTCCTACATTGACTGACGTGTACCCGGCTCCCGTTTTCGAATCCAAAATCTGCACTGCGGATACCCTGGCCGCCAAACTGGCAGCCGTACCGCGCCCGCTGGTTTTTACCAACGGGTGCTTTGATGTGCTGCACCGCGGCCATGTCACTTACCTTGCGCAAGCGCGCGCGTTGGGGGCTTCGATGATTGTCGGCCTGAACAGCGATGCTTCGGTTAAAAAACTGGGTAAAGGCGATGACCGTCCGGTGAATTCCGAAGCTGACCGGCAAGCTGTTTTAGCTGCACTGGAGTCGGTCAGTCTGGTAATGCTGTTTGAGGAAGACACCCCACTCAACCTTATCCTCGCATGCAAACCCGATGTGCTGGTCAAAGGTGGCGACTGGGCGCCAGACCGCATCGTGGGGGCCAAGGAGGTGCAAGGCTGGGGCGGCACTGTGCATAGCATTCCATTCATCCACGAACGCTCGACCACTGCATTGTTGAAAAAGATTCGCAGCCTCTAATCACTGCGGTTTCTGCTCATCCTCAACCCCGATCACCTGCGTCAGGTAATGCTCGATATTCCGCTCGGGAAGTTGCGGATAATGCTCGGGCAGACACTCAATATGCTGAATGCGGTCAAAGCGGAAATTGTGATACTCGTTGCGTAATTCGCACCAGATCAGCAATGTCCAATGGTCGCCCCAGCCGAACATGCCCAGCGGCCACAAGGTACGCTCGGTTACCTGCTCCTTCATGTCGCGGTAGGTGATTTTCACTTTGAGCCGCAACTCGCATGCCTTGCGCAGCAAGCCGTGCGTCTCGCGCTCGGGGTAGGAATAGTTAGGGATGCGGTAAGGCAAGCGCGAGACTTGGTTCAGCATGGCCGGTGTCAGCACAGCGAGTATCTTGGCCTCCGCACGTTTTGCTGCCTCTGCCAGCGCCGGATCGGTCCACGCCTGCACCATGCGGTTGCCTGCCAGCAATGCCGTGACCTCGTCCATCTCGAACATCAGCGGCGGCAGGTCGAAGCCCTTGCGCAGGCGATAGCCCACCCCCGCCTCGCCATCGATGGGCACACCGGAGAGGATGAGCGCCTGGATGTCGCGGTACACGGTACGCACGCCAACGCCGAGCTTTTCTGCCAGCGCCTGCCCAGTCATGGCGGTGCGACGACCTTGCAGCAGGGTCACCAGTTGAAAGAGGCGTTCGGATTTGCGCATAACCTAGGGCTTGGGCTTCTTCGGCTTGGGCAGCGGCAATTCCTTTGCCGTGGCGCGCACGATGCCGCACAACCATTCGGTATCTTCCCATTGATCGGGCGTGATCAGCAGGTGCGGCCTGGCCCCCGGGTAAGGCGCGCCCTCCACCACCTTGTCCAGCAAGGCGCTGCCAGCCCTGGTCGGCTTGAGGTAGAGCTGGTCGTCGCACACCAGCCCCACCGGCTTGCCGGAAAGGTAGAGGCAATATTCGCCGAACATCTTCTTCGCCGAAGCCTCGCCCAGACCGGATAGCTGGTCGAGCAGGAAATCCATGGTGTTCTTGTCCGTTGCCATTAGCGTATTACCTCGTATTTGCTTTGCACCATGCCGTTATTGAACATCCTCGTCGAACGATGCCGGAGTCCGATATCATGCTGCAGCGTACCGAACAAGGAGATGCCCTCGCCAAGCAGGACAGGGATGCGCGTGACGGTAAGCTCGGCGATGAGCCCGGCACGCAGGTAGCTTTGTATGGTCTGTCCGCCATCAACATACACATGTTTCACACCTAGCTGCTCCAGCTGCTTGTCCAGCTCCACCGGTGATGCCGAGGTACCCCACACATGTTCCGCCACCACCTGCATCGTAAAGGGATAGTTGCTGCTCAACACCACCACGCGCTTGCCGGCGAAGGGCCACGCGTCGAATGACTGTACGAACTCGTAGGTGTTGCGTCCCATCACCAGTGTATCCACTGCAGCATAGAAATCGTTATAGCCGGTATCTTCAACCTGCACTTGCCCATCATTACCCGGCAGCCAATCCAGGCTGCCGTTTTTGCGGGCGATGAACCCATCCAGACTGGCCGCGATAAATACAGAGTATTTGATTCCCAACCTTGCCTCCTAACGAACGATCACGACCTCGCTCACCTGTATCACCGTCTCGATATCGGTGTAGTTCGACATGTCGCCCTGCAATTCAACCGCGTGCGGCATGAATGCTGCCATGAAATCTTCAGCACTGTCGAACAGGTAATGGCACATGGCCACAAAGGGCGGGGCCGAACCCGGGGTGGCGCCACCCAGCCCGCGCTCAACCGACACGCCGCGATAGCCTTTGCCCTGATTTAGCAGCTCGATGGAACGGGGCATGTGGGTATTGAGGTAATAGGCCATGTCGAACTTGCCTGTATTGGGATAGAAGATACTGATCTTGACCATGGCTCAGCCTCGCTGCATCACATGTGCCTTGCTGTGACTCACCACCACGCTGTTCATGTCGATCAGCGGTTCACAGCTGGGGCCGATCTCGTCACCGAATTTCGCCCCCGCTTGTTTTGCGGCCTCCAGACTTTCCCAGTACACCATGTCTATCCATTCACCATCTTCGGTTTCCGATAAACTGCGGAAACGGAAGCCCGGCTGGGTCTTGATCCAGTTGTTGATCTTTTCGTTGGCCTTAAGCCAGTCGGCAGAAGTTTTGCCCGATTGCAGACGGAAGCGTACCAGTTCGATCATGTCTGACATGTTGTTCTCCTTGTTTGAACACCGGACATCCGGCAGGAGAATGCTACGCACCCACTACTGACAACATAGTGGCAGGAATATTTACCTTCGTAATTAGTTATGACGCGCGTATTCAATAAGCGCCTGTGTCTGGGCTGCGGCTTCCTTAATCTGGTTCTCAGCCACCACCTTACGCCAAAAGAATCCCAGCACCCCCCAAACTTCGACTTGAAAATGGATCGTTGTACGTCCATCTTTCTGCGTATATTCGTGCGACGTGCGCATCTTGGCGAAAAAGAGATGTGCCGTATCGACCAGACAATATGGGCGTATTTCATCTATCGTCAAATGAACATTCGGACCACCTTTGGGCTTAAGCATAAATGCCGCACCTGCTCTGGCAATACCCTCAAGCTTTGTTGATTCCACTCCGTCATCCCACTTGTTCCAGCAATTGATGTCAGCGATTACCCGAAATAATTTCTCCGCTGGAACGTCAGTCGTCGTTTCGTATTGTCCCTGCCACATATTGTGATCCTTGCATTTTCACCGGACATCCGGCATGTGAAGACTACTCACCTGCTACTAACAACGTGATGGCAGGATTGTTTGCCAGCATTGCCTGTGCGATCAGCTCGAAATCGGCTTGCGGAATTTCCAGATGGCCGAAGCGGAAGGGGTAACCCCAGCGGGTTTTGTCCTGTATGAAGGAAAGTTGCCTGATCAGCGGACGAATCGCCACATCGTGTGCCTCATAAAATTTGATGTCGCGGCGGAATGGAACAAATCCGGGAAACATTTCGAACGGATACACCTCACTGCCGACCACCTCGCCGATGGCGGTGAATTGTTGACACAGCGCGTCTTCACCGAACATTTCCTTCGAAGAGTAGTAGATAAATCCGTCGCCTAACGCCATGCGCCTTAAGGGTTGTGCCTTGCCGTGACATAGCTGACTAAAGCCGCCTGCTACGCCGAGCTTCACATGCTCTTTCGAGGCGACGCCGATCCAGTAGCGTTTATTTTTGTTGTGTCGTTCGGCATCTTCAAGTTCCATGAGTAATCTCTATCGTGTCTGTTCGGTCAGCGGATGCCTCTGCGCGACTTGGTGCCGAGGTATGGACAATTCGGCGCTGTGGCTCATTCGCCTTCCCAATAATCCGCGCATTGCTCAGCGCGCCCGACAAACCGGAAGGCAGCGGATTTGCCATCCGCGCCCGGAGGTAATTCCGCCATCACTCCGAATTTGCCACTGGCAGGGTATTCGCACACTTCGGGATAAATGCGTGTACTGACGGCGAGGTATCTGAGCTCGGTGCTGCCGGTGTTGGTCACGACATGCGCCTTTTCCCTGCCGCCTGTTGTGAGTGCTACAAAATCCCCTTGTTTGATCGGGTAGGTTGTTTCACCTATCTTTACTTCGCCCGAGCCTTCGAGCACGAAAAACATTTCTTCATTCGCCAAATGACTGTGCGGCGGAAACGCCCGCATTCCCGGTGGGACTGCCGTGATGTTGTAGCCCAGTTTTTGGGCCCCAATGACAGCGCTGACCATGCCCATACGCACATCGTAACGCTCCGCCGCTGGACCTGTTGCAGCAAAGGCCGGCGGCCGTGGCTGTAATTGAACATCCGCAATATTGATAATTGGTTTGTTCATTTGCACTCCTTTTATTGGTAGACCATATACTCATTATGCCGCCCGCTACTGACAGCGTGTTGGCAGTAATCTTATGTTATTTGGAATTTATAATGCCTCTTGCGATAATATGCGCCCGTTTCCTATTGTCATGACCATGCCGCAACCCTCTGAAGTCATCCTGCACCAGAAATCCAACTCGCTCGAAATCGCGTGGGATGATGGTGTGCGCTACACGCTGCCTGCTGAATATTTGCGGGTTTTTTCACCTTCTGCCGAAGTGCGTGGGCATGGGCCAGGGCAGGAGGTGCTGCAAACCGGCAAGCGCTATGTTGCGCTGATGGATGTTGAGGCCGCTGGCAGTTATGCGCTCAAGCTGGTATTCAGTGACGGACATGATAGCGGCCTGTATGACTGGGACATGTTGTACAAGCTTGGTGCACACCAAGACGAATTGTGGCAAAACTATCTTGATCGCCTGCAAGCAGCCGGCGCATCACGCGATCCATCCTAGGAGTTCTGATCATGGCAAACACCCATTTCGGCTTTGAGACTGTTGATGAAAATGACAAAGCCAAGCGCGTCGCTGGCGTCTTTACCTCGGTAGCAAGCAAATACGACATCATGAATGATTTGATGTCAGTCGGATTACATCGTATCTGGAAGCGCTTTGCCGTTGGCCTTGCCAATGTCCATCAAGGACAACGTGTGCTTGATATTGCCGGCGGATCGGGCGATCTTTCGCGTTTGTTTCTCGACAAGGTTGGCTCTGCTGGTCAGGTTGTCCTGACTGACATCAATAACGCCATGCTGCGCGTTGGTCGCGATCGCCTTCTGGATGAAGGCATGCCGACACCGGCTACGCAATGTGATGCCGAAAAACTGCCTTTTCCAGATAATTATTTCGATGTTGTCAGTATCGCTTTCGGTCTGCGCAATGTTACGCACAAGGATATCGCGCTGCGGGAAATGCACCGCGTCCTGAAACCCGGCGGCCGCTTGATCGTGCTGGAGTTTTCCAAAGTCGCCAAGCCGCTTGAAAAGGTCTATGACCTTTATTCTTTCAAATTGCTGCCCAAGATGGGTCAACTCATCGCTAATGATTCTGACAGCTATCGCTATCTCGCCGAATCAATCCGCATGCATCCGGGGCAAGAAGAACTGAAACAGATGATGATTGATGCCGGACTTGAACGCGTGGAGTATTTCAATATGACCGGCGGCGTGGTGGCAGTACATCGAGGGTATAAGCTTTAGTTCCGCACTCGAAATTTTTGGTTCATGTCAGCCGTGTGATGTCGGTATAGAACTTTGCCACCTTTTTTCCTTGCCCGGACTTTTCAGGCGCATGTCTTTTCTCTGGAGTTTTTGTATGAGCAGTTTGCCTAAGTGCCCTAAGTGCAATTCCGAATATACCTATGAAGATGGGGACAATTTTGTCTGCCCCGAATGTGCGCATGAATGGCCAAAGAGCGCTCCCGACAATGTCACTGAAGAAAAGCGCATTTTTAAAGACGCCTTCGGTAATGTCTTGAATGATGGTGACAGCGTCACTGTGATCAAGGATTTGAAGGTCAAAGGCTCTTCGCTGGTTGTGAAGGTTGGCACCAAAGTGAAGAATATCCGCCTGGTTGATGGTGACCACGATATTGACTGCAAGATTGATGGTATCGGCTCCATGCAATTGAAGACCGAGTTTGTAAAAAAATCCTGATGCGCTTTTTGATCCTGGCTTTTGTTACCTTCGCCCAGTCCGTATGGGCGAGTGAGCGTTTGCCCAAGCCTGACCATGTCGTGGTTGTGATGATGGAAAACAAAGCGTTTAATCAAATCATCGGCAATCCATCAGCCCAATATATTGACCAGCTAGCCAAGCGAGGCGCATTGTTTACCTCGGCTTACGGTGTGACGCACCCCAGCCAGCCGAATTATCTGGCTTTCTTTTCCGGTTCAACGCAAGGGATAACTGATAATGCGTGCCCGCTTGATTTGACTGGCGACAACCTTGCCAGTGTTTTGGTTACTCATGGTTACAGTTTTGCAAGCTATGCCGAGAGCCTGCCCGTGACGGGTTACTCGGGTTGCATGCATGGGCCATATATGCGCAAACATAACCCGATTACCAATTGGCCCGGACTGAGCCATCTGAATTTGCCTTTCGCTTCATTTCCAGTAGATTTTGCTCAGTTGCCCACTGTTTCACTGGTTATTCCCGACCTGCAACATGACATGCATGACGGCAGCATTGAGCAGGGCGATGCCTGGTTGCACGATAACATCGATTCTTATGCTCGCTGGGCTTTACGTCATAACAGTCTCCTGATTGTGACTTGGGATGAGGATGATGGAAGTCAAGACAACCATGTCGTCACGCTTTTTGTTGGCGCCATGATCAAGCCGGGCATGAGCTCACAGCCT
This sequence comes from Pseudomonadota bacterium, assembly GCA_021848465.1. Classification (GTDB taxonomy): domain Bacteria; phylum Pseudomonadota; class Gammaproteobacteria; order Burkholderiales; family Gallionellaceae; genus JAJZUP01. Next base: position 284,358 of record JAJZUP010000001.1, on the reverse strand, counting down.
ATCAGCCACTACACTGTATTGCGCACTTTGCTCGATATGTACGGTCTTCCTTCTCTCGGTGAAAGTGTAAGCGAGCACTCTGTTCAGGGTATTTGGCGTGGTGTACGGCATTGATTTTATTCCGCCGCTGAGCGATCCGCCGCCTTATTTCCCTCCATCCGGTAACCCTGAAATTGTTTATGTTGATGAATTTCTTTTTGTTGTTGTGAAACCTTCCGGACTGCTCGCAGTACCTGGTCGTGGCGCAGACAAGCAAGACTGCATGATCTCCCGTCTTCAGCAACAGTTTAATGATGCGCTGGTTGTGCATCGACTCGATATGGCTACATCCGGTTTAATGGTTTTTGCCCGTGGCGCGCAAGTCCAGAAAATACTGTCACTCATGTTTCAAGAGCACACAGTCCTCAAGACTTATATCGCGGTTGTATCAGGAAAGCTTTTAATCGATGAAGGTGAAATCAACCTGCCTATTGCAGCTGATTGGGTTAACCGACCGCGTCATAAAATCGACCACCAATCTGGCAAGCCTTCACTCACGCGCTATTCTGTTCTTGAATATGATTCATTTGCAAATACCTCTGTCGTTCGGCTCATACCTGTCAGCGGGCGCACACACCAGTTACGTCTGCATCTCGCCGCCATTGGTCATCCAATTTTAGGCGATAGCCTGTATGGTGTAGCTTCAAGTGCTACACGGCTCATGTTGCACGCGTTTAGTCTTGAGTTTGCACATCCGATTTCAGGCCAGGTATTGAACTTCACTAATCCTGCTTTGTCTGAAATCAGCTCTTGATTTTTTGGATGTCGCCACAATTTTGTTTACGCCTTTGCTTTTTTATTCGATAAGGAATCACATGAAGCGTTTCTCTTTGTTGTTTAGTATCGTTTTTACCTGTTTTACCCTGATGGCAGCCCCGGCTGCTGAAGCAAAACGATTTGGTGGTGGCAGCAGCATCGGTAAACAGCGTTCTGTTTCTCCGCAGCAAATGCAACGCACTCCTACTGCCACACCCGCTCCTGCTACACCGGCCGCTGCTCCGCAATCCACCGGCAATAAATGGCTTGGTCCTCTAGCCGGTTTGGCTATTGGTGCGGGTTTGGGCGCACTCTTTGCCGGCGGCGGTTTGGGCGTCGCAATGAGTGGCATTTTGACTGCGTTGGCTGTTGCTGCTGTAGTCATGCTGTTGATTTCTTTTTTCCGTCGTAAAGCTGTTGCTCCTGCGCCCATGCAGTATGCTGGGGCTGGTGCACCTTATGGAGGCGCTTCTGAACCAGTCCAGCCTGTTGCATCCGGCTCCACTGTACCGACCGCAGCCACTATCCCTGCTGACTTTCCTGTCGAAGCTTTCCTGCGTAGTGCCAAAATGTCCTTTATCCGTCTGCAAGCTGCCAATGATCGCAAGGATTTGAACGATATTCGCGAATACACGACACCGGAAATGTTTGCCGAGATTTCCATGCAACTCAGTGAGCGCGGTTCTGCCCCGCAAAAAACCGATGTTGTGGCTGTTAATGCTGAGCTTCTTGAGGTTGCTGATGAGGGTGAGATCGCCATTGCCAGTGTTCGTATGAGCGGACAATTACGTGAGAATGAAGGACCGGCTGAATCCTTTGACGAAATCTGGCATGTACAGAAAAACTTGAAAGATGAAAAGGCCGTATGGCTTCTTAGCGGTATTCAGCAGTTTGCCTGATTGCTCTTTCTTCTCCGCACAAACGGCGCATTCGCGCCGTTTTTTTTCATCAAATTGTTGCCATCCATATTGCTTGCGCTTGGTACAATCCTGCAGCTGTATTTGATAACTGTCTGCGTTTGGATGTTTAAATGCGTATTTTTCGTGTAATCAAGATCTTTTATATCGTATTGCGTTATGGTCTGGATGAGTTTTTACTTGCCCATGAGCGCATGCGCTGGTTACGCTTTCTGTTGCGCTTTGCATTGTTCTTCCGTAATACCCAGCAACCTAGAGGTGAACGTTTGCGTCTGGCACTCGAAGCTCTAGGGCCGATTTTTGTTAAGTTCGGACAGCTGCTTTCTACGCGCCGCGACCTTATTCCTTCTGATATTTCCGATGAGCTTGCTAAACTTCAGGATCAGGTTCCCCCCTTTTCCTCTGTACAGGCCATTGCCATTCTTGAAACAGCTTATCAGAAGAAACTTTCCGAGGTTTTTAAACAGTTTGATGTAAATCCCACGGCCAGCGCTTCCGTTGCCCAAGTTCACTTTGCGGTATTGCCTGATGGACGTGAGGTTGCAGTCAAAATTTTGCGCCCAGGCATTGTTGAAGTCATAGAGCACGATCTGGCTTTGCTGAATATTTGCGCTGTGCTGATTGAGCGCCTCTGGGCTGATGGCAAACGCTTGAAGCCTAGGCAGGTCGTCGCTGAGTTTGAAAAATATTTGCATGATGAGCTGGACTTGATGCGTGAGGCTGCCAGTGCGAGTCAACTCAAACGGAACTTTGCCAATTCGAAACTTTTGCTGGTTCCAGAAATGTATTGGGACTGGTGTGATACGAATGTCATGGTCATGGAGCGTATGTATGGCATTCCTATCAGCCAGATTAATGCTCTCCGCGCTGCCAACATTAATATCTCCAAGCTTGCCTCAGATGGAGTTGAGATTTTCTACATGCAGGTGTTCCGTGATGGTTTTTTTCATGCTGACATGCATCCTGGCAATATCCAGGTCTCTGCTGACGGTCGCTATATAGCACTTGATTTTGGCATCATGGGCACGCTGACCGAAACCGATAAAAACTACCTTGCACAGAATTTTATCGCGTTCTTCAACCGCGACTATAAACGCGTCGCTGAAGTTCATCTTGAATCTGGTTGGGTACCTTCTCATACGCGCGTTGATGAGCTTGAGGCAGCAATCCGCTCTGTATGCGAGCCAATTTTTGATAAACCACTGAGGGATGTTTCTTTTGGAAAGATTTTGCTGCGCTTGTTTCAGACCTCGCGTCGCTTTGGTGTTGAAATTCAACCACAATTGGTTTTGCTCCAGAAAACCCTGCTTAATATTGAGGGACTTGGTTTGCAGCTAGATCCTGAACTTGATCTTTGGAAAACTGCCAAGCCTTGGCTGGAGCGCTGGATGAGTGAGCAGGTTGGGTGGCGTGGTTTTATGCGCTCCTTAAAGGATGAGGCGCCGCGCTATGTTACTCTTTTGCCCCAGATTCCTCGTCTTTTGCATCAGCGTTTGAATGAGAATCCGCTTGCACAGTATGAGGCCGCATTCCTCGAACTGGCTGCTCAGCAACGCAAACGTAATTTTTGGCTAATGATAATTGCTATTTCAGCGGTGACAGCCGTTTTTTGGCTTGTCATGCGTGACTCTCTCTAGTTATCAAAAAAGCCGCTCTTGATCAATTCCAGTGTAAGTGCCTTATAGTCTGCTGCACCTGGTGTATGCGGCGCGTAGGCGAATATATCAAGCCCATGCATCGGGCTGGTTGCCAATGCTACGTTCTCGCCTATGCGTGTTTGACATACTTGATCTCCAAAACGCTCTTTAAGCTTGTCATGGATTTCATAAGATAGTTTGCGACGCGAGTCGAAACGCGTTACTACTATTCTGCGTTCGAATTTCCGTTTTAATTTTTGTTCTAGTACGTTAAGTGCCGAGTCCAGGCGATGAACCCCTTGTTGTGACAGGAAATCTGCTGCAACAGGTATAAGTACTCGATCTGCTGCCAGCAATGCATTCAATGTGAGCACTCCCAGCATTGGGCAGCAATCAATCATGATTGGTGCTCCGGTTAGAGCTAACTCTTCACTTAAACCTTGTTTCAATAGTTTGGCAGCATTGGGATCGCGGCTAAATAGCGCATCTATTTTAGATAGTTCAACTGACGCCGGAATGATTTGCCATCCTGCTGGCGTATCATGCATCAGGTTCGCCAAAGGCGTTTTTTCTTTGAAAAAAGTCGCCATATTCCGCTCTAGGCTGCGGGCGTCTTTCAAACCCGATGCGATACTGAGCGAACCTTGTGGATCCATATCTAGTGCAATGGGTTGGCGCTGAGCAATGGCCAAGCCTGCTACGATATTTAATGTGGATGTAGTTTTACCTACGCCACCTTTTTGATTGAAAACGGCGATTACCGCCATAGCTTATCGTCTCCAATGTATGGGAGAGATGAAGGATATTGCGCGCTCGCCGTTACTCTACTGTTACTGACTTGGCCAAGTTGCGCGGTTTATCGACATCCGTTCCCTTCTGCAATGCGACGTAATATGCCAGCAATTGCAAGGGGACGACATGAAGAATAGGGCTCAAATAACCTGCGTGTTCGGGCATTTGCATGATATGCAAGCCCTCGCTTGTCTTGATGTGCGTATCTGCGTCCGCAAAAACATATAGTTGGCCGCCGCGCGCTTTTACTTCCTGCAGGTTTGACTTGAGTTTTTCCAGCAAGGCATCATTTGGCGCAACGGATACAACGGGCATGTCTTCATCTACCAAAGCCAAGGGCCCATGTTTAAGTTCTCCGGCAGGGTAGGCCTCTGCATGAATATAGGAAATTTCCTTCAGTTTTAGCGCCCCCTCCAATGCGATCGGGTAATGCACGCCTCGGCCCAAGAACAGCGCATGATGTTTATGCGTAAACTGTTCAGACAGCTTTTCAATTTCTGGCTCCAGTGCCAAAACTTTTTGCAGTGCAGCTGGCAAGTGCCGCAACTCATGCAAATGTGTTTGCTCTTGTTCTTCCGTCAATTTGTTGCGCGTTTTTGCAATGACAAGGGTCAGCAGGAATAGTGCTGCTAGCTGCGTAGTAAAAGCTTTTGTTGAGGCAACGCCGATTTCCGGGCCTGCACGTGTTAGCAAGCGCAATTTTGATTGCCTGATAATTGCACTTTCAGGGACATTGCATATTGCCAGTGTAAATTCCTGTCCACTTGCTTTAGCGTGATTCAGGGCTGCGAGCGTATCAGCTGTTTCGCCCGACTGTGAAATTGTCACAACCAGTGTTTTGGGATTTGCAACACTCACTCTGTAACGATATTCGCTTGCAATTTCAACTGAGCAGGGTACACCGGCTATTTCCTCCAGCCAATATTTGGCGACTTGTCCGGCATGATTACTCGTACCGCATGCCAGAATCAGAATACTTTCGATTTGCGGGAATATTTTATTTGCTTCTGCGCCAAAAATTCCTGGGACAAGTGACTGGCTGTTGCAAACAGACTCCAGTGTGTTTGCCAGGGCTTGTGGCTGCTCGAAAATTTCCTTTTGCATGTAGTGTTTGTACTGCCCCAGCTCGACACTGTCATTATTGAGTTCACTGATGTGTATTGGTCGCTCTACCTCGTGCCCTTTTTCATTCAAAATTCGATAGCCATCCAGACTGACGTCAACTACGTCCCCTTCTTCCAGATAAATCACTTTTTTTGTTACCTGCAACAGTGCTGACATGTCTGAGGCAACAAAATTTTCACCATTGCCGACGCCAAGCAACAACGGACTGCCTTTTCGGGCTGCAATAAATTGCTGTGGATTTTCGGCTGCCACAACTGCTATTGCATAGGCTCCAATTAATTGTGCCAGTGCTTTTTGTGTTGCCGTCAGCAGGTTGCCTTTCTGGTAATGGCTATGAATCAAATGTGCTATGACTTCTGTATCTGTATCTGAATTGAACTTATAGCCTCGCGCAGTCAATTCTGTGCGCAACTCTTCGTAATTTTCGATTATGCCGTTGTGAACCACGGCAATCTGGTTATTACTAATATGTGGATGGGCATTGCGTTCGCTTGGAATTCCATGTGTTGCCCAGCGAGTGTGGGCAATGCCAAGACTGCCTTGTGTATTTGCACTTTTTTGTTCCAGTTCGGCTACACGACCGGTACTGCGCACACGCTCCAGTTGCTCACTCTGTACTACAACCAAGCCGGCTGAATCGTAGCCGCGGTATTCGAGGCGCATTAGGCCATTGATAAGGATTGGTACAACATTACGTTTTGCAATTGCGCCGACAATTCCGCACATATTATTTCTTTCCTTTAACAGGACGCTGCCAGCCAGCGACCGTAATTTGCTTGCTTCGCGAAAGGGTTAGCTCACCGGCGGGTGTATCTTTTGTAATGGTTGACCCCGCGCCGATTGTAGCGCCTTTGCCCACTGTTACTGGAGCAACAAGCTGGGTATCAGAACCAATGAACGCTTCATCCTCAATTATGGTGCGGTGCTTATTCGCGCCATCATAATTACAGGTGATTGTGCCAGCACCGATATTGACGCGACAACCCACTGTGCTGTCACCTATGTAAGTAAGGTGATTGGCCTTGCTGCCTTTACCAATTTCACTATTTTTTATTTCGACGAAATTTCCAATATGAGCCTCTTCTGCCACCTTAGTACCTGGTCGCAATCGGGCATACGGACCGAGATGGCAGTTGGGACCAACTTCGCTGTTGTCAATATGGGTATAGGGTGCTATCAGAGTTCCGCTCCCGATAGTGGCATTTCGTATGACGCTGTATGCACCAATCTTTACGTTGTCAGCCAGAGTTACTTTTCCTTCAAAGATGCAGCCAACATCAATTTCCACATCCCGTCCGCAAATAATTTCACCTCGCACATCCAATCTAGCTGGGTCTGCCAATGTCACCCCTTGTGTCATCAACTTGCCTGCTATTTCCTGTTGCCATATGCGCTCTAATGTTGCTAACTGGGTTTTGTTGTTAATTCCCTCAACCTCCCAGCGGTGGGCTGGCTGTACAGTATGTACTGTCACTGATTGCTCAACCGCCATTGCCACGATATCAGTAAGATAGTACTCACCTTGGGCATTATTATTACCTAATTTACTCAGCCATTCCCGTAGCTTTGCAGTTGGGGCCAGCATGATGCCAGTGTTTACTTCTGTGATTTCGAGTTGCTCTGGCGAGGCATCTTTTTGCTCAACAATACTTTGTACATCGTTATCCTGACCGCGAACTATACGACCATATCCTGATGGGTTGTCCAGATGAACCGTGAGCAATACCAAGCCGTCGCCAGCTTTCTGCATGGTATGCAAAGTTTTGTGTTGAATTAATGGCACATCACCATATAGCACTAGCGTAAGGCTGTCATCACTGAGAAATGGCATAGCCTGCTGAAGCGCGTGGCCAGTACCTAATTGTGGCTGTTGAATTACAAATTTTCCGTCGTATCCACTCATGGCCAGTGGGACAGCTTCACCACCATGACCATAAACAACACAAATCTGTTGAGGATTGAGTATATTTGCTGTGTCAAGTACGTGTTGCACAAGTGGTTTTCCTGCAAGTGCATGTAGTACTTTGGGCTTATCTGAAAACATGCGGGTACCTTTACCCGCTGCAAGTATTACGACATTCAGCTTAGTCATTCGCAGTTTCCAATGGAGCTTCAAACAAAAAAAACGGCTTACGCCGTTTTTTTTGTAGCATTATTGCACGAACAATCCTTAATGAGTAGATGTTTTGCGCATATGAGATATTGCGTGCAGTTGTGCGATGGCCTCAGCTAATTCTGCCTGAGCTGCTGCATAGTCAATATCCGAAGCACGATTTTTCATCGCCTCTTCCGCGGCTTGCTTGGCTTCCAAAGCTTTGGCCTCATCAAGGTCTGCTCCGCGGATTGCTGTATCAGCCAAAATAGTTACAACATTCGGCTGAACTTCCAGCATACCGCCAGACACATAAATCAATGTTTGACCATCATGGTCTGGAAGCTTTAAACGTACTGAGCCAGGCTTGATCCGCGTCAGCAAAGGCGCGTGATGCGGATAAATGCCCAATTCACCCATTTCACCCGGAACAATGACGACCTCGGCCAAGCCGGAAAAAATTGATGCTTCCGCGCTCACCACATCTACGTGTACTGTCATTGCCATGATCTACTCACTCCTTATTGCAGGGTCTTGGCCTTTTCAACAGCCTCTTCAATACCACCCACCATGTAGAAAGCTTGCTCTGGCAAATGGTCATATTCGCCGCTCACAATGCCCTTGAAACCCTTGATGGTGTCTTTCAGTGTCACATATTTTCCTGGGCTACCAGTAAATACTTCCGCTACGTGGAAGGGTTGTGACAGGAAGCGTTGAATTTTACGTGCGCGGGCAACTGCCAGCTTGTCTTCAGGAGACAGCTCGTCCATACCCAGAATTGCAATAATATCGCGCAGTTCCTTATAGCGCTGCAGGGTCTGCTGCACTGCACGAGCAACGCCGTAGTGCTCTTCGCCCACAACCAGCGGATCCAGCTGGCGGGATGTGGAGTCGAGCGGATCGACGGCGGGGTAGATACCCAGCGAGGCGATGTCGCGGCTCAAAACCACGGTGGAGTCGAGGTGCAAGAAAGTGGTTGCCGGAGATGGGTCGGTCAAGTCGTCAGCGGGAACGTACACGGCCTGGATGGAAGTAATGGAGCCAACCTTGGTCGAGGTAATACGCTCTTGCAAACGGCCCATTTCTTCAGCCAGCGTCGGTTGGTAACCCACGGCGGAAGGCATACGGCCCAGCAGCGCGGACACTTCGGTTCCGGCCAGGGTGTAACGGTAAATATTGTCCACGAAGAACAGGATGTCGCGGCCTTCATCACGGAACTTCTCGGCCATGCTCAGGCCGGTCAGCGCCACGCGCAGACGGTTTCCAGGCGGCTCGTTCATCTGACCGAACACCATCGCAACCTTGTCCAGAACGTTGGAGTCCTTCATTTCGTGGTAGAAGTCGTTACCTTCACGGGTACGCTCACCCACACCGGCAAAAACAGAGAGACCACTGTGCTGTTTGGCGATGTTATTGATGAGTTCCATCATGTTCACGGTCTTGCCCACGCCGGCGCCACCGAACAGACCCACCTTGCCGCCCTTTGCGAACGGGCAAACCAAGTCAATCACCTTAATGCCGGTTTCCAGCAGATCGATGGAGGGGGACAACTCGTCAAATTTTGGTGCTTTCTGATGGATTGAGCGCTTTTCGTCGCATTTGATCTCACCAGCCTCATCAATCGGACGTCCCAAAACGTCCATAATGCGCCCCAATGTGCCATGGCCAACTGGTACCGAAATTGGATTACCAGTATTTACCACTCCCATACCACGACGCAGGCCATCTGAAGAACCTAGCGCAATTGTACGTACTACGCCGTCACCAATTTGTTGTTGCACTTCCAGCGTCAAGCCTTTTTCAGCAACAGAAGTCGCATCTGCCTTGACCGTCAGGGCATCGTACACTTTAGGCATCTGGTCACGCGGAAACTCGACGTCAACCACGGCACCGATACACTGAACAATTTTTCCTTCACTCATCTTTATGTTCCCCGTTTATTTCAATTCGTTTTACCGTGGCTTAGACAGCCGCTGCTCCGCCCACAATTTCGGAAATTTCTTTGGTGATCGCTGCCTGACGGGCTTTGTTGTATACCAATTTAAGCTCGCCAATTACTGATTTAGCATTATCAGATGCGGCCTTCATCGCAACCATGCGCGAGCTCTGCTCCGAAGCCTGATTTTCAGTTACTGCGGAATAGACCAGAGATTCAACATAACGCAGCAGCAATTCATCAACCACCAACTTAGCATCAGGCTCATAGATATAATCCCAATGACCCTCGCTTCCGCTTTGCATATTTTCAGCTGACAGCGGCAGCAACTGCTCGAAAGTAGGAGCTTGCTTCATTGTGTTGATGAAATGGTTGTATGAAATATAGATTGCATCTACTTCGCCAGCCACATACGCATCCAGCATTGCCTTGACAGCACCAATTAAGCTTTCTACGTGCGGTGTATCACCCAAGCCTGTCAATTTGGACTGAATTTTTGCCCCAATTCGGGTCATAAAGCTCAAGCCTTTATTGCCAATTGCAGTGACGTAAATCCCTGCACCTTTACTATCCCACTCTTTCATGCGTGTTGTAGCCAAACGCAAGACATTCGTGTTCAAGCCGCCGCACAAGCCTTTATCTGATGTTATCAGGATGATACCAATATTCTTGATTTCATCTCTCTTTACCAGGTAAGGATGCTTATACTCTGGATTTGCCCGCGCCAAGTGTGCTGCAACCTGCCGTATTTTTTCCGCATACGGCCGCGCTGCATGCATACGCTCCTGAGCCTTACGCATTTTGGCTGCGGCAACCATTTCCATCGCGCGAGTGATCTTTCGCGTATTTTCTACGCTTTTGATTTTCGCACGTATCTCTTTACTACCAGGCATAATGAACTCGCTTAATAAACAGCTGTAGTTTTAAATGTCTCGATTGCCGCTGCAAGAACTTTTTCGTTGTCTGCGTTCAGATCTTTGGTCGTATCCAGCGCATCCATCAGATCCTTGTGCTTGGACTTCAGGTAAGCATGGACTGCGGACTCAAATGCCAACGCTTTCTTAACTTCAACATCGTCGAAGTAGCCCTTGTTAACAGCAAACAATGTTACCGCCATTTCTGATACGGACAATGGTGAGTATTGCAACTGTTTCATCAGTTCAGTCACCATGCGGCCGCGTTCAAGCTGCTTACGTGTAGCCTCATCCAGATCAGAGGCAAACTGTGCAAATGCAGCCAATTCACGATATTGCGCAAGTGCCAGACGCACACCGCCACCCAGCTTTTTGATTACTTTGGTTTGGGCTGCGCCGCCAACGCGTGAAACCGAAATACCAGCATTGATAGCTGGACGGATACCCGCGTTGAACAAGTCGGTTTCCAAGAAGATCTGCCCGTCCGTAATCGAAATCACGTTTGTCGGAACGAAAGCTGATACGTCTCCAGCTGCCGTTTCAATAATTGGCAATGCTGTTAGCGAACCCGTCTTGCCCTTTACTTCACCCTTTGTGAACGCTTCAACATAATCTGCATTCACGCGTGATGCGCGCTCCAGCAAACGAGAGTGCAAATAAAACACGTCGCCTGGATAGGCTTCGCGTCCGGGCGGGCGACGCAACAGCAGGGAAATCTGACGATAAGCCCATGCTTGTTTTGTAAGGTCGTCATATACAATCAGCGCGTCCTCACCACGATCACGGAAGTATTCTCCCATTGTGCAACCGGCATATGGAGCCAAGAATTGCATAGCTGCCGAGTCAGATGCTGTTGCGGCCACCACAATGGTATATTCCATTGCGCCGTGTTCTTCCAGCTTACGTACCACGTTGGCAATCGTTGAAGCTTTTTGTCCGATCGCCACGTAAACGCAGGTCATGCCCTGACCTTTTTGGTTAATGATCGTATCGACAGCGACTGCCGTTTTGCCTGTTTGACGGTCGCCAATAATTAGTTCGCGCTGACCACGACCCACCGGAACCATCGAGTCAATTGATTTCAGACCTGTTTGTACCGGCTGATCAACGGATTTACGTGCGATAACACCCGGCGCAACTTTTTCAACTTTATCAGTTAGTTTAGTATTGATCGGACCCTTGCCATCAATTGGCTGGCCCAGTGCATTTACTACGCGTCCACGCAATTCTGGGCCAACAGGAACTTCCAGAATTTTGCCTGTGCATTTGACTGTGTCGCCCTCTTTGATGTGCTCGTATTCACCTAAAATAACTGCACCAACCGAGTCACGCTCCAAGTTAAGAGCCAGCCCGTATGTATTGCCTGGGAATTCCAGCATTTCACCTTGCATTACATCAGAAAGACCGTGTATACGAACAATACCGTCGGTTACACTGATTACGCTTCCTTCAGTGCGCGCTTCGGTTAATGCTTCAAAATTTTCTATACGGCTACGTATCAGATTACTAATTTCAGATGGATTGAGCTTCATCTTGATTTCCTCATTCTTGATAATTCTTTATCAGGCCAGCGCGGTTGCCATTTCGCTTAAGCGAGCAATTGCAGTTCCATCAATAACTTTGTCACCAGCACGCACGACGATGCCACCCAGCAGTTCTTTTTTAACATTGCAAGCAAGCTTCACTTCACGCCCCAACCGACGCTTCAAGGAACTTATCAATTTTTCTTGCTGACCAGCAGTTAGCTCGTAAGCGGAGTCAACCACGACATTAATTGTCTTCTCCGCTTCCGCTTTCAGCACTTCAAAAATTGCTGCGATTTCCGGAAGTAACAGTATTCGCTGATTTTCTACCAGAATTCGCACAAAATTGCGCTGCTGCATTGTCGCTGTTTTTTCCAGAACCGCCTCCAAGAATAGGGCCAACTGCTGTTTTGACACCTTTGGATTTACGGCTAATGAATGCACATCCTTATTGCTGACAACCTCCGCTAGAGCTATCAACATTTCCGACCAGGTTTTAAGTGCGTTCAGCTTATGTGCCTCTTCAAAAGCCGCTTGGGCATAGGGACGAGCTGTTGTGATATCGGACATGGTTATTAAATTTCCGCAACGAGTTTATCAAGCAGATCGTTGTGCGCTTTAGCATCGATTTCACGAGCAAGTATCTTCTCAGCACCCGCAAGTGCTATTGCCGACACCTGTGTTCTTAACTGTTCTTTTGCCCGGAAAACTTCCTGGTCAATTTCAGCTCGAGCACCTGCAATAATCCGATCTCCTTCAGCCTTTGCCTGGTTTTTGGCATCCTCAACGATCTCGCTTCCACGCTTTTCGCCAGAAGCTATAATCTCAGCCGCCTTTTCTTTAGCCTCGCGCAGAATCTCCGCTGATCTTTTAGCTGCAAGTTCAAGATCATGCTTTGCGCGCTCTGCCTCTGCCAAGCCATCTGCAATTTGTTTTTTGCGTGCTTCCAAGGCCGCCACAATTGGCGTCCATACAAACTTCATGCAGAACCACACAAAAAACGCAAACATGATGGTTTGTGCGAGAAGAGTTGCATTGATGTTCATGCAAACTTCCTTTCTTTATTTGCCTTGATGTTTTATGTAGCGTTGGCTTAGTGTGCAACCGCAAACAGAACGTACATTGCAATACCAACGGCAATCATCGGCACGGCATCAACCAGACCCATCACAACAAAGAATTGCGTACGCAACATTGGAATCAGCTCGGGCTGACGTGCCGCACCTTCCAGGAAGCGCCCACCCAAAATACCGATACCCACAGCCGCGCCAAGCGCGCCCAAGCCCATCATCAGTGCACCAGCGATATACAGCAATGCATTTGCCATTTCCATCTTATGATTCTCCTGTTATTAATAAAGTTAAAGCGAATGAAAACAAATCGTCAATGATGCTCTTGGTGTGCCATATCAAGATAGACCACCGTTAGCGTCATGAAAATGAATGCCTGTAACGTCACAATCAGAATGTGGAATATTCCCCATCCGAGTGACAACAGAATTTGTGAACCATACAGCGTCGCATTTCCGAAAGAAAAGCCAGCCCATGCGCCGCCCATCAAGGCGATTAGAATAAATATCATTTCACCGGCATACATGTTGCCAAAAAGTCGCAGCGCCAACGAAATCGGCTTTGCAATCAAGTTAACACCTTCTAGCAGCAGGTTAACCGGCATACCCCATTTTCCAAAAGGTTGCAGTGTTAATTCGCCCAAGAAGCCACTAACGCCTTTCATTTTAATACTGTAGTAGAGCACCAGAATAAACACCCCAATTGCCATGCCGAAAGTCGCATTTGGGTCTGTTGACGGAACAACCTTGAAGAACGGCACGCCGAGCGCACCCATCAGATGTGGCACATAATCTATAGGGATCAAGTCCATAAGGTTCATGCTAAACACCCAGAAAAATATTGTGAGTGCAAGCGGCCCAATTAGTGCATTTTTTGCTGAGAATGAACCACGAACGCTAGTGTCTACAAACTCAATGGCCCACTCACAAAAGTTTTGCATTCCACCTGGTGTTCCAACCACTGCGCGCCTTGCGATCACATAGAAAACCAGCATAAAGGTAAGGCCCAACACCAGAGACATGATGAATGTATCAACATTCAAAGCCCAAAACCCCATTGCTTTTGCCTCTTCCGCGCTATGTGCTATGCCCCATGTGCCATCAGGCAGCTGGCCATATGTTAGATTTTGCAAGTGATGCTTAATATATTCTGCTGATGTATGTGCTTCGCTAGACATTTTCGTTTTCTTTTGTCTTAATATTCATAAACAACTGTGACGCAACCATCACAATTTGCCCCAGAATAAATCCGCACAGCAAGGCAATCGGATTAATTCTTAACACGACAATACTGATCCCTAACGCTGCCGACACCGACAGGAATCTTTCTGCCGCATAGTAATACATCTGTGTTAGCTGTTTTTGGGCGTTTTCGGTTTTTATTGCACAATGCATTCTAAATGCGATAAGACCTGCATTTAGTGCAGACACAACACCACCAATCAAAACCGCTATTGCAAATTGCTGCATTTTTTGTATTTGCAGCAAAATCAATGCCACTATTACAACAGCTACTATCTGAAACAGTGGAATTTTTTTCGCGTTCAATCTGCTCAGACTTCCACTTCTAAAAAGCTGCGGGATGATAGCGGCGTTTGTTTGGAGTGTCAAACTTTGTAATGTTTTTTAATTTTTTGACGTTACCCTTTTCTACGCAAAGCATTTAATAACTCTTCTAAGTGATCATTATTAGCATAATTCAGAATCAGCTTTCCTCCACCTTTCGAATTTGCTTTTATTTCTACTTTTGCGCCGATAATATCCTGAATTTCTTCTTCCAAGCCACTGACATCGCGGCCTTTCTTTTTTTCTTTATTTTCTTCTTGGCCTTTTTTGTTGTCATCAGTTAACTGATTTTGAACTAGCCTTTCGGTTTCTCTAACTGATAGCCCATCCAATACTATTTTATTCGCCATTAACACCTGGTGCGCATTTTCAAGTGACAGCAGCGCTCTTGCATGCCCCATGTCTATTGCGCCCTGCATAAGCAAATCTTGGACAGCTTGAGGAAGCTTTAACAAACGAAGCAAATTACTGGCCGCACTTCTTGATCTTCCCACTGCATCCGCCGCAGCTTGGTGCGTCATTTGAAATTCATCAATTAAGCGCTGGATACCAATTGCTTCTTCAAGCGGATTTAAATCCTCCCGTTGAATATTTTCAATTAATGCCATTGCAAGAGCCGTATTGTCTGGAACCCTTCTTATCAATACCGGCACTTGTTCCAGACCCGCCAATTTTGCTGCTCGCCAGCGCCTCTCTCCCGCTATGATTTCATATTCAGTCTCAGCCGTTTCTCGTACCAATATTGGCTGCATAATCCCTTGCGCTTTAATTGAGCTTGCTAACTCATTTAACGACGCCTGATCCATTTGACTTCTTGGTTGATACTTTCCCGGTTTCAGGTTTTCAATTTTTAGCTCTTTGAGTACATCATCACCTTGCTCTTTATTGCCCCCGAGCAGTGCATCCAATCCACGCCCCAGCCCTTTAATAGGTTTTGCCATTTTTATTCCTTGAATTAATTCTAATTATTGCCCGTGGCTTTATTCAGAAGCTCACCGGCCAATGCTAAATATGCTAATGTCCCTTTTGATTGATTATCATGGTATAAAGCGGGTACGCCATAGCTTGGCGCCTCCGCCAATCTCACGTTTCTTGGTATAACCGTTCTGTATACCTTATCTCCAAAATGCTGTTGTAACTGCTCCGAAACTTGCTGTGCTAATGTATTGCGCGGGTCGAACATTGTTCTAAGTAAGCCTTCAATTTCTAATTCCGGGTTTAGGTTTCCTCTTACTTTTTTGATTGTATTTACTAGATCGCTTAAACCCTCAAGCGCGTAATACTCGCACTGCATTGGGATCATTACAGATTTCGCAGCACATAGTCCATTTAGCGTTAATAAATTTAGGGCAGGAGGGCAATCAATCAACACATATTCATAATCATGTAAAACTATGGACAATGCTTCTTTTAGCCGTGTTTCACGCCCCTCAAGGTCAATCAACTCAATCTCAGCACCAGCCAACTCTCTGTTAGCCGGCAAAATATCGTACTTTCCGGTTTTGGATTCAACCTTTGTTTCGTTTATGGTTTTTTGACCCAGTAGAACCTCATAAACCGTTGAGCCCACCTCAGATTTATTAACGCCACTTCCCATAGTGGCATTACCTTGTGGATCCAAATCAATAACAAGAACCTTTTGCTTGGCGGCAGCAAGGCTTGCTGCCAAGTTTACCGTTGTTGTGGTTTTTCCCACCCCGCCCTTCTGGTTAGTTATTGCCATTATTTTTGTCATTTTTTTCTTTCATTATCACTATGCATCTTGATGCATCAAGATATGGAACCTTAAGTTGTACTATTTCTGTGACGGAAATATTCGATGGTAAATTCTTTATTTCCTCTTCGGGCTTGCCTTTCATCGCAATCCAGCAACCCTTATTTTCCAGTAAGCCTTCGGTTAATTGAATAAAGTTTGCGATTTCGGAAAATGCCCGAGAAATAATTCCATCAAACCGGTTTTTGCGGGATAGTTTTTCTATTCTTTCGCAAGCCACTTGAACATTTTTCAATTTGAGCTCTATTGCTACCTGTTGCATAAAGCTGGTTTTTTTTCCACTCGTATCTAGAAGGGTAAATGTACTTTCTGGTTTTACGATTGCCAATACCATTCCCGGCAAGCCCGCGCCACTTCCGACATCAAGCCAGTTTCCTTTTTTTATATATGGGGTTACAGCCAAACAGTCGAAAAAGTGGTGAGTAATAATTTTCGCGGGGTCTTGTATTGCCGTCAAATTATACACACGATTCCACTTGATAATTAGCTCGAGATATTGGATTAGTCTCCCTTGTTCCACGTCATCAAGTCTCAAACCCATTAACTCTGCTCCAAGGCTTAGCAATTCGACATTTTTTTCCATTTATACCCTGCTTTGCCTTTTTAAGTGCACCAGTATCAATGAAATTGCGGCCGGTGTAACCCCCGATATTCTTGAAGCCATTCCCACGGTTTCTGGTCGGTGAATTGAGAGTTTTTGTTTTACTTCATTTGATAAGCCTCGTACACTCTCGTAATCGAATTCCTCTGGAATTTTTAGAGTTTCATTTTCCTGGCTTTTCTTTATTTCTTGTTCCTGTTTTTCTATATAACCCTCGTATTTCGCCAGAATCTCAATTTGCCGAACTACCTCTTTCTCTTCTACCCTGTTGTAAGGTATTAAGTTTGTAACCTCGCTGTATTTCGTGCTGGGGCGCCTTAGTATTTCATAAAGTGTATGTTCTTTTTCAATATTTTTTCCCAGTACGTTTTCTACTATTTCCTTTTTTACCATTTTTGGATTAATCCAGGTATTTTTTAATTTTGTTACCTCTTTTTCAATTTGCTCTTTTTTTTGATTGAAAGCAATCCAACGAGACTCGCTCACCACCCCCATCTTCCAGCCGATTTCTGTCAACCTCACATCTGCATTATCTTCTCGCAGCATCAACCGATATTCTGCTCGACTTGTAAACATTCGATATGGCTCGCTTACTCCCTTGGTTACCAAGTCATCGATCATAACCCCTAAATATGCTTCACTTCTTTTTGGCGCCCACGCTTCAAGTTCTTGCGCTGTTCTGGCCGCATTTATTCCCGCCAGGATCCCTTGTGCCGCCGCCTCTTCATAGCCCGTAGTTCCATTAATTTGTCCTGCCAGAAACAAACCATTTATTAATTTGCTTTCTAGCGTGCTTTTTAAATCACGCGGGTCGAAATAATCATATTCAATCGCATAGCCCGGTCTCGTGATATGGGCTTTCTCTAAGCCCTTAATTGATCTAACCAGGTTGCTTTGAACATCAAAGGGAAGGCTTGTTGATATTCCGTTTGGGTATATCTCATTTGTTTCCAACCCCTCTGGCTCTAAAAATATTTGGTGCGTTGTTTTATCTGCAAATCGTGTGATTTTATCCTCTATCGACGGACAGTATCTTGGACCAATCCCTTCGATTACACCAGTAAACATTGGCGATCTATCCAAACCTTTTCTTACAATTTCGTGTGTTGTCACGTTGGTTTCTGTTATCCAACATGGCAACTGTTCAGGTCTTTTCTTTTCGCTTTTCAAAAATGAAAAGAATGGCAACGGATCGTCACCATGTTGCTCTAACAGCACCCCAAAATTTATTGTTCTTTTATCTATCCTTGGTGGAGTGCCAGTTTTCAGCCGGCCATATTTAAGGCCCAACTCTCTCAAATTTTGAGACATCCCCACGGCAGCACTATCTCCAGCCCTTCCGCCACTATAGTTTTTCAAACCAACATGTATCCGTCCTGCAAGAAAAGTTCCTGTTGTGAGCACAACTTTTTTTGCTTCGAAGGTTAATCCGGTTTGTGTTTCAATCCCAACCACATCTCCATTGGGTGAAATGATTAATTTCTCTACTGTTTGCTGGAAGATTTTCAGATTTTTTTGACTCTCAACCTCTTTTCTAATTGCTCGGCGATATAGCCCACGATCAATCTGGGCTCTTGTCGCCTGAACAGCCGCCCCCTTAGAATTGTTTAAAATTCGAAATTGAATGCCTGATTCATCTGCTGCTCTCGCCATTACCCCATCCAACGCATCTATTTCTCTAACCAGATGACCCTTCCCGATTCCTCCAATTGATGGGTTGCATGACATTGTTCCTATAGTCTCAATATTTTGAGTTATCAGTAGTGTTTGACAACCCATCCTTGCACTGGCGGCCGCCGCTTCCACTCCGGCATGCCCACCACCAATTACGACAACTTCATATTTATTCATATTGCACACCATGTTTCACGTGAAACACTTATTTACCAATACAGAACCCACCAAAAATTTCACCCAGAAGGTCGTCTGATGTGTATTCACCAGTAATTTTTGACAAGGAAATTTGAGCCAGCCTCAGATTTTCTGCCTGAAGCTCCAACCCCATTTTTTCATTTTTTACTTTTATCAAGTACTCGAGCACTTCATGAAGTAATACAAGATGTCTATCTCGCGCCATAAAGGTTGAGGCTTCAGAATGCCACCCAATAGAGTTCAGAATTTCTTCCCGAAGGATATCAATCCCATCGCCCGTTAAAGCAGATATATATACATATATATCTGCTGCAATACGTTCAATTCTTGCTACCTCTTGTTTTAAATCAATTTTATTAACAACGATAATTTTTTTTATTGCTTCAGGTAAAAACTTATCTATCGACTCATATTGGAGTTCAACTCTTTCACTCCCATCAATAACTACTAACAATAGATCAGTCTTGGAAATCACATGCTTTGTTCGCTCAATGCCTAATGCTTCGAGCTTATCTTCGGTGTCGCGAAGCCCTGCAGTATCTACTAGATGTACTGGAACGCCATTTATCGCAATGGACTGCTTGATTGCATCTCTAGTTGTACCCGCAACGTCACTTACGATTGCAATATCGTCATCAATTAGCTTATTTAGAAGGCTCGATTTGCCCGCATTGGGTTGGCCAACGAGCGCTATGTGAATTCCTTCACTTAGCAATGCTCCCTGCTTTGCACCTGATATTAGTGTAGCGACATTACTAATCAGTATTTCTGACCTTTTGTTACATTCATCAATATCAAATTTTGAGAGCTCTTCTTCAGGAAAGTCTAAAGTTGCTTCTACATACGTCCTTAATTCAATTAATTTGTCCAAGAGGTCTTGTATTTTTTCTGAAAACCCCCCTTGAAGTGATCTAAGTGCCGCTCTTACTGATTGCTCGGTTGAGGCCTCAATAAGGTCAGCGACACTTTCTGCTTGTATTAGATCAATTTTGTCATTTAAGAATGCACGAAGCGCAAACTCGCCTGGCTCTGCTATCCTGGCGCCGAGTTTTAAGCATTCATTCAAAATTAACTTTGTAACAACAATTCCACCATGTCCTTGAAGCTCAACTACATCTTCTCCAGTAAACGAATTGGGTCCCTGAAAAAAAATAGCAATCCCTTTATCAATAGGATTGCTATCTTGATCATGAAATGATGTGTAATGAGTTATTCTTGGCTCAATACTTTTTCTTATTATTGATTTACAAATGGTTTTTGATAAGGGGCCGGACAGTCTTACTATACCTATTCCACCCTTACCGTGTGCGGTTGCTATTGCGGCTATGGTGTCATTAAGTGGTTGCAAGTTTATTGGCTTTTTCTAGGTTTTTCGTAATAAACCATTGCTGGGAAATCGAAAGAATATTATTTACAACTGAATAAAGAACAAGGCCTGCCGGAAAAAAGAAAAATACGACACTGAAAACTATAGGCATTAATTTCATCATTTTAGCCTGAAGCGGATCTGCTGGGGCAGGACTTAGCCGACTTTGAATTATCATACTTAAGCCCATAAGTGCAGGAAGAATATAATAAGGATCTGCTGCAGACAAGTCTGATATCCACCCAAAAAATGGGGCGTGCCTTAGCTCTACACTTGATAAGATTGCCCAATATAACGCAATGAAAACCGGAATCTGAATAAGCATTGGTAAACATCCACCAAGCGGGTTAATTTTTTCTTCCTTATACAACTCCATCATTGCACGATTTAATTTTTCGCGATCATCTGAATATTGTTGTTTAATTTTTTCTAGTTTTGGGGCCACAACACGCATTTTCGCCATTGATTTATAACTTGCTGCAGATAATGGGAAAAACAATAACTTTATTAGTATTGTAAGTAGAATTATTGCAACTCCCCAATTGTGAACAAACAACTCAATTGATGAAAGTAACCAAAACAAAGGGGTTGCGATTATTGTTAACCAGCCATAATCTACGGTAAGTCCAAGACCCGCTGCAATATTGTTTAACTTAGAACTGGCTGGGCCTACATACAACTCCGCTGATATCTGTTTAATTTCCCCAGGATTTATTTTTCCTATGGGGATTATTGTGCCTATTGTGAAAAGGCCTTTGCTGATTTGTTTAGCATAAAATTCGCGTTCACCATTACCCTGCGGCAGCCAAGCAGCAACAAAATAATGCTGTAGCATTGCTATCCAACCATCTTTGGATTCATGGGGATATTCTGCTTTATTTTTTTCAATATTTGAAAATTCGATTTTCTGAAATTTGTTTTTTTCAGTAAAGATTGCTGGGCCAGTATATGTAGGCAACAGCTTTGATGCTCCCTCAGGAGGTGTTTCATCTCTCAGAATTTGAAAGTACGCGCTTGGAGTAATTTCACCGTTTGTTCTATTTTCAATTTGAAATGTCGTTGTTATAAGATAGCTATTTCTGTGAAATGTTAAAACCTTCGTCACACCCGCTTGTTCTGATTTTAGTTTCACCTCTAGCTTGTCTTTGTCATTCGATAATGAATAATTCAAAGATTCAGTTGTGTAGATGCTATGATGCGTGGGAAGGCCGTTTCCAAGCAAACCTGATTGTGTTGTGTAGGTTAATTTGTTTTTTTGTAATAAAACAAAAGGTTTGTTACTATCCAAAGTATCCTTATGTTTCAATAATTCCACGTGTTGTATATCGCCCCCGACAGTATTGATTTCAATTCTTAATGTGTCAGTTGTGACTGTAATTATTTGTCCTGCGGCGCTATTGGGCTCCACAAGATCCTCTTGATTATGCTGTTTTTTTTCTGTGTTTAGGACAGAAATTGTATTTTTAGTAGCCGTATCAATTTGTGGCACCGATTGTTTTACCAATGTATCAGGATGCTGTGATCTTTCCCATCCATTCCAGAGCAAAATGCCTGAGAATGAAAAAATTAAAAACAAAAAAAGTTTTTGAAAATCCATTTTTATAGCCCGGTATATTACGGAACGGGATCGAAACCACCCTTATTCCAAGGATTACATCTAACAAGTCTCCAGATTCCCAGAGATGATCCTCTTATAATTCCATATTTAATTACTGCTTCTCTAAAATATGATGAGCAAGAAGGAGTGAATCGGCATGTTGGTGGCAACATCGGACTAATTAAGTACCGATAAATATCAATTAAAAAAATAATTATTTTTTTCATCAATTTTATCGAAGCTTTGTGCATTCTTTTTAAAAAAAAGCACCAGCCCGGCTTTGAATTCGTCTAGTTCGTGCTTTAATGGGTACCGTCTCATTTGGACTACAATATCACTGAACTTTTCACTTGAGTTTATTGTACGTCTAAACTCTTCACGAACAACCCTTTTCAGAAAATTCCTATTTACTGAATTAGTTGAAATTTTCTTACTGACGATCAGTCCCAACCTGTCATTATTAAGCGTGTTGGGTATTTTGTATATTTTGTACCATTTAACTACAAAAGGCTTTGATTTCATTGTGAAATCAAAATCATACCTAGTATGAAGCCTTTTGCGTTTATCAAAAGTAAACAAATGGCAATTAAACTGCTAAACGACGGCGCCCCTTTGCACGTCTCGCAGCAATAACAGCTCTTCCACCTTTTGTTTTCATTCGAACCAAAAAACCATGCGTACGTTTTCTTTTGGTGACTGAAGGTTGGTATGTACGTTTCATTTTTCTTCCTTAAATATTGATGAAAAGCTGGTTATTACATATCTTATAAATAAAGCTGTCAAGCTTTTTTACTGTGGATAACTTTTGATACTACTAGTAAAATGTTAGAAATTATTCACTTGTAATCTTCGTATATGCACGACCAAGAATTTTGGGAGATTTGCCTTGAGCACTTCCAAAAACTCCTCCCTTCGCAGCAATTCAATTCATGGATTAAACCATTAGGTTATAGCCTAATTGATGCAAAAATTATCATTTCTATCCCTAATAGTTTCACCTATAAAATTTTTCAAGAACGTTTTCTTCCTGTAGTGATCGATTTATCAAGAAAGTACAGGAATAAAGAACCTGAAGTGTTGTTGCGCATAGATAAGAAGTTTAATGTCACAACTCATTTGGATAAACTTGAAAACATTCGAACTGTTTCAGTAAAAAAGGAAACAACATTTCTTCATTCAAGTCATTTAAATTCAAATCTTATTTTCGATAATTTTGTAACTGGAAAAGCAAATCAACTTGCTCATGCAGCCGCAATTCAGGTCGCTGAATCTCCTGGTCACATATATAACCCTCTTTTCATATATGGCGGAGTTGGGCTTGGTAAAACCCACTTACTTCAAGCGATCGGAAATGCTTATAAAACAGTTACTGCCGACGCCAAAATTTGTTATATCCATGCAACCAATTATGTTTCTGACGTAGTCAAAGCATTTCAAACAAAAAAATTTGATGAATTTAAAAATTATTATAATTCTTTAGATTTACTGCTTATTGATGATATTCAATTTATTGCTGATAAACCTGGTACACAGCAAGAATTTTTTTATACGTTAAACGCACTGATTGATGCCAATAAGCAAATTGTAATCACTTGTGACACTTTTCCAAAAGAAATTTCCGGTATTGAGGCCCGTCTTACATCTCGATTTTCATGTGGGCTAACTGTCGCAATTGAGCCCCCAAGTTTAGAGATGCGTGTCGCTATCTTACTTAGAAAATCAAGTGGATCACTTAACCCGATTTCTGAAGAGGTTGCTTTTTTTATTGCAAAACATGTCCGCTCGAACATTAGAGAACTTGAAGGGGCTCTTAACCGAATTGAAGCTTATTCAAAATTTCACAAACGGAATATAAACGTTGAGTTGGCTAAAGAAGCTCTGAAAGACTTACTTGCCTCACAAAATAAACAAGTTTCAATTGAGAATATTCAAAAGACGGTTTCAGATTATTACCGAATTAAGCTAATTGATTTACTCTCAAAAAAAAGAAACCGCGCCTACGCAAGGCCAAGGCAAATTGCTATGTGCTTGGCAAGAGAATTAACGCATTTAAGTCTGCCTGAAATTGGTAATGCTTTTGGTGGAAGAGATCACTCAACAGTTTTACATGCGTGTAAAACCATCGAACTACTTCGTAATACTGATAGTACTATCAATATGGATTTTAATTTACTGAATCAAACATTACGAGGCTAAATTAATTGACAAAATGTGGATATCTGAATTTCGAAAAAATTATGAATAACTAACCCACATTTTATCAACACGAAATATATATTTTTTTTTAAAATTTTTGCTTATTTAACTAGCTGTTTTTAATTTGTAATTCGACTTATCAACAATTTAATTCACACTTAATTATTAATTTAGGAATATAAAATGTTTATTAAAGAAATAGAAAGCGAATTAATTCTTAGGCCACTATCTGATGTAATTGGCATTGTTGAAAGAAAACAGCCTTTACCAATTCTTTCCAATGTTCTTATTCAAAAAAATCAAGGAACACTTAGAGTTTCTGCAACAGATCTCGAAATTCAAATTTCCACTCAGAAACAGATTTTTTTGGAAGATAGTTCTCATGAAGAAATAACCGTTTCAGCAAAAAAACTTCAAGAAATCCTGCGTGTTATTCCAGGAAAGTCCAAAACGTCCTTTGATATTTCAGATGGCAAATTGGTTATTAAAGCTAATAAAAGTAGATTTGTATTACAGACTTTGCCTGCCCAGGACTTTCCATTAATTCCAATCCAATTGGATAATCCATCGATTTTTACTATTAAGAGTGGTGCTTTTAAAAGCTTGTTGGCACTGGTTCAGTATGCTATGGCCCAACAGGATATACGATATTATTTAAATGGCATTCTTCTCGTAACAAGCGGAATGGAAATCAAAGCAATTGCTACAGATGGACACAGACTTGCATATGCAAGTGCTACTTTTGATCAGGAGTTTGGAAATAATGAAGTAATCCTATCCAGAAAAACAGTCAATGAGTTATTTAAATTACTTGACAGTTCTGACGAGAGTGTAAGCATTGAGCTTTCACCAAAACAAGTGAGGTTTTCTTTTTCTGATATCACTTTAACCACAAAAGTTATTGATGGTAAATTCCCAGATTACCAGCGCGTGATCCCAAATTATTCAAATCATTTGCTTCTTGATCGGGTTACAGTTCTTCAAGCCCTTCAACGTGCTGCCATCTTATCTAACGAAAAATTTCGTGGTATTCGGTTCGTTCTGACCGAAAAAAACCTAAGGATTATTAGTAGTAATAGCGAACAGGAAGAGGCTCAAGAAGATATAGAAACTGACTATCATGGCCCGGCGTTGGATATTGGCTTTAATGTAAACTATCTTCTCGATGGCTTAAATAATACCCCCTCAGATAAAATAACCTTTTCATTTGGCGATCCCAATAGTAGCATTTTGATTACTATCCCCGATCGTGACGACTTTAAATATGTTGTTATGCCAATGAGAATTTAACTTCAAGTTCCACGTGAAACAAAAATGGAAAATAAATACGACGAATCTAGTATTCAACAATTAGAAGGTTTGGAGGCTGTAAGGAAAAGGCCGGGTATGTATATAGGAGATACATCAGATGGAACCGGCTTGCATCATATGGTGTTTGAGGTAGTAGATAATGCGATTGATGAGGCTTTAGCGGGACATTGTGATGAAATCAAAATCATTATTCACGCAGATAATTCTATTTCTGTAACGGATAATGGTCGTGGAATTCCAGTGGGAATAAAGTTTGATGATAAATTTGAGCCAAAAAGATCAGCGGCTGAAATAGTTATGACGGTGCTGCACGCAGGGGGGAAATTTAATCAGAATAGCTATAAGGTTTCTGGTGGTTTGCATGGGGTTGGTGTGTCATGTGTGAATGGTTTATCAGAGTGGTTAAAACTTTTGATCTGTAGAGACGGGAAAAAATATGAATTGGAATTTCAGCGGGGAAGTTTAGTAAACAGAATTACAGAAAAACAAAATGGCGTGGAAGTATCACCAGCTAAATTAATAGGAGAAACAGCAAAAAGAGGCACAGAAGTCCATTTTCTGGCCGATAGTGAAATTTTTGGAACAATTGACTTTCACTATGAAATATTAGCAAAGAGGCTAAGAGAACTTTCGTTTTTGAATAATGGGGTAAAAATAGAGCTGCTAGATCAGCGAACAGGAAAAAGCGAAAACTTTGCTCACTCAGGTGGGGTAAGGGGATTTGTGGAGTACATGAATAGAAGTAAAGCAGTGCTCCACTCAAAAACGTTCCATGCATTTGGAGAGGCCGGAGTGGTTTCAGTTGAGGTTGCTATGCAATGGAATGATAGCTACTCAGAAGTGGTTCAGTGTTTTACAAATAATATCCCGCAGCGAGACGGAGGAACACATTTAACTGGTCTTAGGATGGCAATGACGCGAGTAATTAATAAATATATTGAAGAAAATGACCTTGCGAAAAAAGCCAAAGTAGAAACGTCAGGCGATGACATGAGAGAGGGTTTGACTTGCGTTTTATCAGTCAAGGTGCCGGAACCGAAATTTTCATCACAAACAAAAGATAAGCTTGTATCAAGTGAAGTGCAACCGGCAGTTCAAGAAATAGTGGCAGAAAAATTATCTGAATATCTGCTGGAAAACCCAGTGGAAGCAAAAACAATTTGCGGGAAAATAATTGAAGCGGCAAGAGCGCGCGAAGCGGCAAGAAAAGCCAGGGAGCTAACAAGACGAAAAGGTGTGCTGGATGGAATTGGATTACCAGGAAAGCTCGCAGATTGCCAAGAAAAGGATCCAGCACTATCTGAATTGTACTTGGTAGAGGGGGATTCAGCGGGTGGCTCTGCAAAGCAGGGTAGAGATCGGAAGTTTCAAGCAATTTTGCCTCTGAAAGGCAAAATATTAAATGTTGAAAAGGCTCGCTTTGAAAAACTTATTGCATCTCAAGAAATAGCAACATTGATAACGGTTTTAGGAACGGGTATTGGCAAGGAGGAATATTCAGCAGAGAAATTGCGCTATCACCGAATTATCATCATGACAGACGCGGACGTAGACGGTGCGCATATTAGAACTTTGCTGCTAACATTTTTTTATAGACAAATGCCAGAATTGGTCGAGCGCGGTCATATCTATATTGCCCAGCCACCATTATATAAAATCAAACATGGCAAAGAAGAGCGTTATTTGAAAGATGAGCAAGAATTAAAGAGCTACATGCTTTCGATCGCGTTAAAGGAAGCCGCTTTTTATCCCACTGAACAAAGTGAAGGAATTAGAGCGGAAGCGTTAAGTGAAATAGCGAGGCAGTTTTTTGTTGCAGAGGCAGTAATAGATCGTTTATCTAGCTACGTATTTCCAGAAGCATTAAAGGCGTTACTTACAGAATCTGATCTAGCGATTGATGATGAAAAACAAACTCGAAGGACGGTAGAGCTCATACAAAATGCATGCAAAGGCATAATTCGAGTAAATCTTGAAAAAGATGAGGCGGGCGAAAATATAATTTGCTTAGAGAGAAACCTACACGGAAATATATCCAAAACCCAAATGAACAGAGAATTTTTCCATGGGATGGATTATCAACAGATTAACCAAATATCAAAAACAATGAGTGCTTTGAAAGGCGCAAACTCTTTTGTATTTCGAGGAGATCAGAAAAAAACAGTAATTGATTTTACTCAGGCGATCCAATGGCTCATTGATGAAGCGAAGAAAGGCGTCAGTATCCAGCGATACAAAGGTTTGGGTGAAATGAATCCAGAACAGTTGTGGGAAACGACGATGGATGTAAAAAACAGAACCCTTCTAAGGGTAAAAATTGAAGACGCGATTGAAGCGGATGAAATATTCACGACACTAATGGGTGACATCGTTGAGCCGCGAAGGTTATTTATCGAGCAAAATGCGCTTGGGGTAAAAAACCTCGACGTTTAGGCTTTATTGATTTGTAGACGGTTGAAATCACTTGCATGGGCCAAAAGAAAACTTTTGAACTCTAGGGCAGCGAGAGAAAGCCTTTTGGCCCTGCGGTTAACGATATACCAGTGTCTAATTATTGGAAATCCTGGGATATTCAAAATAGAAAGCCTGCCAGCCTCAAGTTCAAGTTCTATACTGTGATAAGAAATAATTCCTAATCCCATATTTGCCTGGACGGACTGTTTAATTGCCTCGTTAGTGTCCATCTCAACATAGTTGGATAAACGTAAATGCGCGTCTGAAAAAAAACGCTCAGCAACATACCGAGTTCCAGAGCCACGCTCCCGAAGCAAAAAGGTTTCGTCACAAAGTTGAGAGGGATTGATTATTTCAAGATTTGCAAAAGGATGATCAGGAGAGCAGATAACAACAATGGGATTGGTTAAAAAAACCTCTGCAGATAAATCCAAGTCCTCCGGCGGTTGTCCCATAATCGCTAAATCAGCAATATTATCCAATAACTGCTTAATGACAGAGTCCCGGTTAGCAACCGAAAGGCTGACCTGAATTTTGGGGTGCGACTTGATAAAATTGGCGAGAAATTGTGGCATGAAATAGTTTGCCGTGCTCACAACAGAGATATTCAAGCGACCTCGACCAAGCCCCTTCATTTCAGAGAAGACAGTGTCGATTTCATTAACTTGCTCAAGAATGAGCTTGGCGTACTTTAAAAGCTCTTCCCCGCAAGAGCTAAGAAAAAGCCTCTTGCCAGACTGATCAAATAAAGAAGCACCCAAAATGTGCTCAAGCTGCTTGATTTGCATTGAAACAGCAGGCTGGGTAAGGAAAAGCTCATCGGCAGCACGAGAATGGTTCAAGTGTCGAGCAACTGATTCGAAAACTTGAAGTTGTCTAATTGTTATAGGAATCATGTATAAGCGGGCCTTATCGTTATTATAAAAATAATTGTCTGTTATTTATGCTTCCAAGTCTATATAGTTATTTCAGGCCGTTTAATTAACAGGAGAAGTGAATGGACCAGTCAGCACGTTATTCAAATTTGGATTTGAAAGAGTCAGAACTTATTAAAAACGGTAAGCACATTCTGGTTGCTTACAAAATGAAACCAAAAGCAGGTTACGGATATCTGGAAGCGGCCGCTCACTTTGCTGCTGAGTCCTCCACTGGCACAAACGTAGAGGTTTCTACAACCGATGATTTCACTAAGGGCGTAGATGCACTAGTGTATTACATCGATGAGGCAAACGAGGATATGCGTATTGCCTATCCGCTGGAATTGTTTGACCGCAACGTAATTGACGGTCGCTTCATGTTGGTGTCTTTCCTCACGCTGACTATTGGTAATAACCAAGGCATGGGCGATATCGAACATGCAAAGATGATTGACTTTTACATGCCAGAGCGCGCAATCCAGATGTTTGACGGCCCAGCTACTGACATATCAAACCTGTGGCGAATTCTCGGTCGCCCGGTAGTGGACGGCGGCTACATTTCTGGCACTATCATTAAGCCAAAATTGGGTCTGCGCCCAGAGCCATTTGCAAACGCTGCCTACCAGTTCTGGCTGGGCGGCGACTTCATCAAGAACGATGAACCACAAGGTAACCAAGTTTTCGCACCAATTAAGAAGGTGCTGCCACTGGTTTATGACGCAATGAAACGTGCGCAGGACGAAACCGGTCAGGCCAAGCTGTTCTCAATGAACATTACAGCTGACGACCACTACGAAATGTGTGCACGTGCTGACTTTGCGCTGGAAACATTCGGTCCAGACGCAGACAAGCTGGCCTTCTTGGTAGACGGCTACGTTGGTGGCCCGGGCATGGTAACAACTGCACGTCGCCAGTATCCTGGCCAGTATCTACATTACCACCGCGCTGGCCACGGCGCAGTGACCAGTCCGTCCTCAAAGCGCGGCTACACTGCCTTTGTTCTGGCCAAGATGTCCCGTCTGCAAGGTGCCTCCGGTATCCACGTGGGTACCATGGGCTTCGGCAAGATGGAAGGTGAAGGCGACGACAAAATCATCGCCTACATGATTGAGCGTGACGAATGTCAAGGACCTGTGTACTTCCAGAAGTGGTACGGCATGAAGCCGACAACCCCAATCATCTCCGGCGGTATGAACGCACTGCGTCTGCCAGGCTTCTTTGAAAATCTGGGTCACGGCAACGTGATTAATACAGCTGGCGGCGGCTCTTACGGTCACATCGACAGCCCGGCAGCTGGCGCGATTTCCCTGCGTCAATCCTATGAGTGCTGGAAGGCTGGTGCGGATCCAATCGAATGGGCTAAAGAGCACAAGGAATTTGCTCGCGCATTCGAGTCGTTCCCGAAAGATGCAGACAAAATCTTCCCTGGCTGGCGTCAAAAGCTGGGCGTGCATAAGTAATCAGCACGTAGAGCAAACAGAGCCCCTGCCGGAACCTTCTTGCAGGGGCTTTTTTAACACCGCAAACCAACTAAATCAGTCGGGTATGGCGAGCTAGGAGTATTGTCATGAACAACACTTTTGACATTCAACAATACCAAATAAAAAACGAACCCTTTTATCAAGCACAAAGCAACGAAATCAAGCTTTACGAGGCAGCATATGCTGCGCGTTTACCGGTAATGCTTAAAGGTCCGACCGGTTGCGGAAAGTCCCGCTTCGTAGAACATATGGCGTGGAAATTAGGCAAACCACTTATTACTGTGGCATGCAATGAGGATATGACGGCATCAGATCTGGTTGGCCGATATTTGCTCGACGCAAATGGTACCCGCTGGCTGGATGGTCCGCTGACTTTGGCAGCAAGATACGGCGCTATTTGCTATCTTGATGAGGTGGTTGAGGCAAGACAAGATACAACCGTCGTCATTCACCCGCTTACGGACCATCGCAGGACATTACCGCTCGACAAAAAAGGAGAGTTGATTGAGGCACATCCTGACTTTCAACTGGTAATTTCATATAACCCGGGCTACCAGTCCTTGATGAAAGATTTAAAGCAGTCAACCAAGCAACGTTTTGCTGCAATGGAGTTCGACTATGCAGCTGCTGAGACAGAAGCATCAATTGTTGCCCATGAAACTGACGTTGAAATGGCGTTGGCAAAAAAACTGGTAAAAATTGGCCTTGCGGCAAGAAATCTCAAAGGACATGGGTTGGACGAGGGAATTTCAACTCGCTTGCTGGTATATGCAGCAACCCTTATCAAAGGTGGAATTGCCGAGCGTGATGCGTGCCGAATGGCTTTGGTGCGCCCAATTACAGATGATCCAGATATACGCGACACATTGGATCACGCAATTGATGCAGTATTTGCCTGAAACCCCAGCGTTCGGTAAAGATGAGCCAAGCAAACATGTACAAGCTGAACTGCAATTTTCCGCGCGTACAGCACGCATTTGCTGAGCGCCTTCAACAAACAGAGCAAACACTATCGAAACAAGCTGTCGAAGCATGGGTAGGCGGTGCAGAGCGAATATATAAACTGGGCCGCGGCGAAGAGCCAATTCTGGTTTTCCTTGAGGAAATGCCACAGGTAATGCAACAGGTTGGCGAGGATGTACTGGATGAAATCGTTGAGTTTACGCGCAGGCTGGCGCGCTCACCGAATAGCAAAGCAATAGTTCCATTTTTGCAGTCACTGCCGGCGGCAGCGCGCCATTTGGAAAGCCGTGAGTTATTTGGCGAGTATCTTGAGTTGGTACTTGATACGCTGGCGCGCACATCGCCCAAGATACATGGCATTGATTCAATGTATCCCAGCGAGTGCCTGCCAGAATTTCTCGGAAGCGTGCCACATCTGTTAAGCCAAATTTCTCTAAGTGGTCTGCGCAATTGGATAAATTACGGCATACAAGGCTATCCAAATGACCCGGATCGACAAAGAGAATACTTCGCACTGAAGTCAGCAGACAGCCGAGCTGTAATGCAGCGGGAGCGTCACGGAGTATTGTTTAGCGAGCACGAACGCAAGTTGGATCTTTACTTGCGTGGGCTCTGGCAAAGCGACGCAGCCTTTGTGCCATATTCACTTGCATGGGATGAAATACGAAAACCAATACCCTATTTCGATGATATGGGCCTGCACCTTCCCGATGCATATGATGCCATGAGACTGCCGGGCGGAAAGGAAATTAGTGGTCTTGACCGTTATCGAGCACTGATTGCACATATAACAGCGCATCGACGCTGGAGTACGCCGCAATTTGCGGATAATTTCAGCCCCTTCCAGCGACAGTCAATTGAAACTTTTGAAGATGCTCGCGTCGAGTGGCTGGCAATTCAGGTATATCCAGGCTTACGCAAGTTGTGGCTAAGTTTGCATCCAAAGCCAAAAGAGGGTGCATGCCCAGAGGGTTGGTCATCAATTCGCCATCGTCTGTCCATGATGTCACGCGCACTGTTGGATCCGGAGCATGACTATCAAAATATAGTTATAAAGGAATTTGTAGAAAAATTCGGTAGCATCATGCGTTCAGGGAATTCGAAAACCTATGACATGGTGCAACTGGGCGTGGATTACATAACTAAAACACGTAAGCAAAGCGATCCAGTCGCAAAAGTCTGGTTTGAAGACACCGAGGTAGATTACCGAGATGACAACCGCATGTTGTGGTTGTTCATTGAGGAAGGCGATGAAGAGGTCTATGAAGGAAGACCACAACCAGCCGAATCAGATGAGGCAGAAGGCACAGATAGAATGCCCCCGCGCATGTATCCAGAATGGGAATATAACAGTCAGCATTACCTGCCAGACTGGGTAAGTGTGTACGAACATCTGCATCCAGGCGCAGACGCAGCAAAAATCGATTTCCTACTGGAAAAACATGCAGGGTTGGCAAAAAAACTTAAACGCATCATCGACATGCTGAAGCCACAGCAAAAGGTGAGGGTTCGCTACCAAGAGGAAGGTGCAGAGCTAGACCTTGATATTGCGATTCGCTCGCTGATCGACTTCAAAAGCGGAGCTCAACCAGACCCACGCATCAATATGAGCCACAAACCGGATGGCCGCAGCGTTGCAGTATCGATATTATTAGATCTATCGGCATCGCTGGGAGATGTAGCTGAGGGGTGCCAACAAAGTAAACTGGAGTTGAGCCAGGAGGCAGTGTCTTTATTGGCATGGGCAATCGAGCAAATGGGGGATCCTTTTGCAATAAGTGGGTTTTATTCAGATACACGACACGATGTGCGCTATCTGCACATCAAAGGTTACACAGAGCATTGGGATAACACTGTGAAAAGTCGTCTGGCTGGAATGGAGGCCGGGTATTCAACAAGAATGGGCGCCGCACTTCGGCATGCCGGCCATTACCTGGCAAACCAGCAGGCAGATAAACGATTGCTTCTCGTGCTGACAGATGGCGAACCAGCGGATATCGACAGCAATGATCCGCGCGCTCTTATTGAAGATAGCCGCAAAGCGGTTCTCGAACTGGAGCAGAAAGCAATTTACACGTACTGCATCAATCTTGACCCCAGGGCAGATGAATATGTCGCGGATATCTTTGGAAACCATTACACCGTGATAGATAACGTTGCGCGACTTCCCGAGCGCCTGCCACAGCTGTTTATGTCACTAACACGTTAAGCAGGCATGGAGCCCTTATATGAAAAAGGGTAAAATCATAAAGTTGAATTTTTATTATTGATAATCTGGAGAAAACAATGAGCAAGACCTTAGTGCAATTCATTATTGAAGAACAGCGTAACATCCCGGGCGCATCGGGAGACTTTACCGGCTTGCTCAGCGACATTGAAATTGCATGCAAACACATTGCACATCAAGTAAACAAGGGTGCCCTGATCGGCGTGCTCGGAAGTGCCGGCAGCGAAAACGTGCAAGGCGAAACCCAGAAAAAACTGGACGTGATTACCAACGAGATTTTTCTGGAATGCAATGAGTGGAGCGGCCACTTGGCTGCCATGGCATCTGAAGAAATGGATGAAATTTATCCAATCCCAGCAAAATATCCCAAGGGTAAGTACCTGCTGACATTCGACCCGCTGGATGGGTCGTCAAATATTGACGTGAATATTTCAGTAGGGACAATCTTCTCGATTCTGCGTTGCCCCGAAGGCGTTGCCAACCCAACCGAAAAAGATTTTCTGCAACCCGGAACGAAACAGGTTTGTGCAGGCTACGCATTGTACGGTCCGGCAACAATGATTGTCTTGACCACCGGCAATGGCGTTAACGGATTTACATTGGATCGTGACATTGGCGAGTTTGTACTGACACACCCGAAAATGAACATTCCGGCAGATACAGCCGAGTTTGCAATCAACATGTCCAACCGTCGCTATTGGGAAGAGCCCGTACAGCGCTATGTTGAAGAGTGCGTAAAAGGCAAGGACGGCGGTCGTGAAAAGAACTTCAACATGCGCTGGGTGGCTTCGATGGTGGCGGAGGTGCATCGTATCCTGACTCGCGGCGGAATCTTTATGTATCCGTTCGACACAAAGGACCCTGCCAAGGCTGGCAAACTGCGCCTGATGTATGAAGCCAATCCGATGTCGTTCATCGTGGAACAAGCGGGTGGCGCAAGCTCAACTGGCCGCCAGCGCATCATGGAAGTGCAGCCAACCAATCTGCATCAGCGCGTACCTGTCATCCTCGGTTCGAAAAATGAGGTTGAGCGTGTAGTTGGTTATCACAGCGGCAAGTAACAAACGCAGCGCCCCGAAAGGGGCGCTATTACCTCGTATTCAGGAGTAAATATGAGCAAGCCACTGGTTTCAATCGTTATGGGCAGCAGCAATGATTGGGAAATCATGCAGCAAGCAGCCCAACAATTGAAGGACTTCGGGGTCGCTTTTGATGCGCGTGTAATCTCGGCGCATCGCTCGCCCGATTTGCTATTTGATTACATCAAGGAAATGAGTGCGCAGGGTGTGCAATGTTTTATTGCCGGAGCTGGTGGCGCTGCGCATTTGGCAGGCGTGATCGCGGGCAAAACTACCCTGCCCGTGCTGGGCGTGCCCATACCCTCGAAATACCTCAAAGGTATGGACTCGCTACTGTCGATAGTGCAGATGCCCAAAGGAATACCGGTAGCCACTTTTGCAATTGGAGAGGCGGGAGCCGCCAATGCAGGGCTGTTTGCCGTTTCCATGTTGGCCCTGAGCGACAAGGCGTTGGCCGACAAGTTGATGGCATACCGTAAAAAACAGGCCGAGCAAATTGCTGCGACGACACTCCCGACATTGAGCTGATATGACCGCCCTTCACCAATC
This sequence comes from Pseudomonadota bacterium, assembly GCA_021848465.1. Lineage (GTDB taxonomy): Bacteria > Pseudomonadota > Gammaproteobacteria > Burkholderiales > Gallionellaceae > JAJZUP01. The sequence continues at coordinate 249,605 of JAJZUP010000001.1, read as the reverse complement.
CAATCTGAGCAGTCTGAAATTCCTTCACCGTGGCAAGGTGCGCGACTTGTATGAAGTTGATGCAGAGCACTTGTTGATTGTGCAAACAGACCGTTTGTCCGCATTCGATGTGATTCTGCCAACACCAATCCCAGGCAAGGGCGAAGTACTGACGGCCGTGTCAAATTTCTGGTTCAAAAAGCTAGGCCATGTTATTCCAAATCACCTGTCTGGCATTCCTCCGGAGTCAGTGGTGAAAACCGAGCAGGAAAAAACCCAGGTACGGGGCCGCGCATTTGTGACCAAAAAACTCAAGCCGTTGCCGATCGAAGCAATTGTGCGCGGCTATCTGGTTGGTTCTGGCTGGAAGGATTACAAGAAGACCGGCGCAGTGTGCGGGATCCAGTTGCCGGCCGGCTTGCAGGAGGCGCAAAAGTTGCCTGAGCCGCTGTTTACACCCTCGACTAAAGCCGCAGTTGGCGAACACGACGAGAATATCTCGTTTGAGGAGGCGAAAAAACTGCTCGGTGCAGAAATGGCCGAACAAGTAAAACGGGCGACGCTCGCGCTATATACCGAGGCGGCAGATTATGCCCTGACGCGAGGCATCATCATTGCAGATACCAAGTTTGAATTTGGTACCGATGCAGATGGCAAGCTGTACCTGATTGATGAAGCACTTACTCCTGACTCATCGCGCTTCTGGCCCGCGGACCAGTATCAGGTTGGAAGCAATCCCCCAAGCTTTGACAAACAATTTGTGCGCGACTGGCTGGAGGCATCCGGATGGAACAAACAGCCCCCTGCTCCGCAAATTCCAGCCGATGTATTGCAGAAAACCGCAGATAAATACCGCGAGGCCCAACGCCTGCTAACGGGAACATGAGCCAAATTCCGCAAAAACTGATCAGCGGATTCCAGCGCTTTCGCAAACAGCACTTCGAAAGCAATGACAACTTTTACCAACAACTGGTAACCAGCGGGCAAACTCCCAAAACCCTGGTTGTGGCCTGTTGCGACTCGCGCGTAGATCCCGCGTTGGTTCTGGATTGCGAGCCCGGCGATTTGTTTGTAATTCGCAATGTGGCTAATCTGGTGCCGCCAGCTGAAGGGCGCGCAGGCCACCATGGCACGACAGCTGCCATAGAATATGGCGTGCGAACCTTGGCAGTCCAACACATCATTGTGTTCGGCCATGCGCGGTGTGGCGGTATCAATGCTCTGGTACGCAGTGGCGGCGAGTCCCAAACAGACTCATTCATCGGCGACTGGATGGGGTTGGCCGAAGCCGCGCGCGCCAGCGTAATGCGGGACATGCCTGACGCGCCCCTTGAGGAGCTGTCACGCGCATGCGAGCAACGCGCAATTCTGGGGTCGCTGAAAAATCTTATGACATTCAGCTGGGTGAAGGAGCCGGTAGAACAAGGGAAATTGACCTTGCATGGCTTGTACTTTGATATCGAACAGGGTCAGTTGCTGCAATTCAATGAAAAAACCCAGCGCTTTGAAGCCTTATGAAACCGACTGAATCCTCAGAGCGCGTCGCTACCGGCGAAGACTCTCAAGGCCTGAATGAATTGCGCAAACAATTTGTGCGAAGCTCCATAAAGGAAACAGCCCCGCTCAAAGACGACAGCTTCAGGCATCGTTTCCAGATGCGCAAAGAGTTGGGCCGGGGCGCTGCGGGCGAAGTACATCTGGCATATGACACCTATTTGCAACGTGAAGTAGCACTGAAACTGACCAGATCAGGGTATCTCGATAATCCGCAGGAAAGTATACGTAACCGCAAAATGTGGCTGAACGAAATGCGTTTGGCCGGGAAGTTGCAGCATCCGTTCATCGTACAGATATTTGAAGCATGCAGTACAGATGAGTTTGATTACCTGGTCATGGAATATGTACCGGGCGGTACGCTGAAGCAATTCACATCGATCGACAATCTGCTGCCCATCAACAAGTTGATCGACATACTGTACAAGGTATGCAATGCACTGGATTACTCGCACAAAATGGGCATCCTGCATCGGGACATCAAACCCAGCAATGTCCTGTTAGGTGAAAACAATACGGTCAAGGTGTCTGATTTCGGCGCGGCGTTTTTATTGAACTCGGACACGACTCAGGTCGATATGGTGGGCACCCTGCCCTTTATGCCGCCAGAACAATTCCAGCAAGCGCGCCCGTCGATGCAGTCAGATGTATATGCAGTCGGCGTAATGGCGTATCAGCTACTTACAGGTCAGCTTCCCTTTACGGCAAAATCATACGACGAAATGATTTACCAGAAACTGCACGAGGAGGCGTTGCCACTTGAAAAGCGCCGGCAGGACATACCTCGAGCATTACGCTTTGCGGTGCATCGTGCCATGCATAAGGATCGCGAGATGCGCTATAACAGCTGGAAAGCATTTTGCGATGATCTGGCCGCCGCACTGCCGAGCATGGCAAAAGTGGAAGAGGTCCAGTTTGATTCAGCGCATTTTGACGTATTGAGGAATTTAGGTTTTTTCGAGCACTTTTCCGACAATGAAATCTGGGAAACAGTCGGAATCAGCCAGTGGCATGAGAGCAAAGCTGGCGAACATATTGTTCGGGAGAATGAAGTCGGCAGCAGTTTCTATATTATGTTGAACGGCGAGGCGGCGGTTACGAAAAACGAGATGGAGCTGACCCGCATGCATAGCGGAAGTTGCTTCGGCGAAATCGCCTATCTGGATGAAGAGCGCCACACAAGACTTGCAACCGTTAAAGCCATCACGGATATCAGGCTGATCAAAATTGAAGGCGAATCGTTACAACATGCAAGCGCCAGCTTGCAAGCAAGTTTTGCAAAAGCATTCCTGAACTTGATGATATCAAGGATCAAGGATACCGACCGCAGGCTGTTATCAATTCTGCTTGCACAACCCGATGAAAAAACCGCTACGTCTCAAACTAAAACAAATAGTTAGGGAAATGAATAAAATTGTGTGATTATTTCACACGCCGATGATAGAATGCCGTCATGAACGAAAATTCTACATCGCCCGTAGGTTCTCAAGTTCCACCACAAGCGTTGCTGGCCGCACTGAAGAAGCTTTTGCGACCATTGATAAAGCTGTTGCTAGTGAACGGTGTGACCTACCCATTCCTGATAAACATCCTGAAAACGATTTACGTGGATGTGGCAAAAACGGAATTTCAACTGAATGGCAAACCGCAAACGGATAGCCGTATCAGCCTCCTCAGTGGCGTACACCGGAAAGATGTAAAACGTCTCGGCGAAGAAAGCGAGCTGGAAAACAGCGAGCCGCCTAACGTGTCGTTGGGAGCAAAGCTGGTCGCGCTATGGACTAGCAACCCGCTATACCTGGATGAAAACAAACGCCATATCCCTTTGCCACGACAGGCAAGTGAAGGCGGGGACAAATCATTTGAGGGGTTGGTAAGCTCGGTAAGCAAGGATATCCGTTCAAGAGTCATTCTGGATGAGTGGCTCAGGATCGGCATGGTGCATATTGATGACGAAGATCGAGTGTGCCTGAATGCGGATGCATTCATTCCTGAAAATGGCTACGATGAAAAGGCGTACTACTTCGGGCAAAACCTGCATGACCACATAGCAGCAGGCTCGCACAACCTGATGGGCCAGAAGCCGCCATTCATGGAGCGAAGCGTGACCTATGAAAAGCTGAGCGAAGAATCTGTCGCGGAGTTGGCTGCGCTTGCAAAAGAGCTGGGCATGCAAACCTTGGTCGAAGTCAATAAACGTGCGGAAATACTGCAGCAGCGCGATGCAAAAAAAGGAACGGCAAACCAAAGAATCAACTTTGGCGTTTACTATTATTCAACCGACAAAACTGGGGAAGAAAATGTTCACTGACTTCCTGAAAAAAAATTTGCTGATTGTTATACCGATTATTGCTGCGGCACTGGTGGCCTGGATGCCGAGCTATGCAGAAACCAATTGCCAAGGCATTGGCGGTACAGGGCGTGCGGTTGAATGCGGCATAGGTGGTACCGGGCATGATGGAATTGGCGGGACAGGAATAACAGCAAACCAGGCCGGGATAGGCGGTACCGGACATGCGCCGGAAGGTATCGGCGGAACCGGCATTGTCGGAATAATTACCGGTTTTGGCAGCGTTTGGGTGAATGGTCTTGAAGTGCAGTTTGATGCGAAGACCGCAATTGAAAGCAACAACGGTGTATCGGGCGCCAATGACTTGGCGATCGGCCAGCTTGTTGTAATCGAGGCAAAAGGCGAAAACAAAAACCTGAGCGCAGACCGAATTGCAGTACTGAAAGCGGTAACGGGCGAAGTGACACAAACCTCGGCTAACGAGATTGTGGTTCTTGGACAGACCGTGGAAATCACACCAGAAACCAAAGTCTTTGTTGCGGGCAAGGCGACCGAAACGCAAATAAGCACAGGAGAAAAGGTAAGCATTAGCGGACTGCGCAAGTTTGATGGAAAGATTGTTGCGACAAGAATCGATCACGTAGATGCTAAGGCTGCCTCAAGCCTGGTAGGAACCATTACCAAAGTAAATGGCAAAAATCTTGAGATTAACGGGATGCCGGTCACCAGCGGTTCAGAAAATAATTACGCCGTCGGCCAAGAGGTTGTGGCGACCGGGAGTGAGAAAAATGGCATTCTGGTTGCGGAAAAATTGACCATGAGCCCGATGTCACAGCTTTATAGAAGCACCGCCCAGATCAGCCTGGAAGGTTATGCAGGAACGGTAAGTTCAGACGGACAGGTAAAAGTCGGCAATATGGATGTGATCGTTGCCGGACAGGGCAAGGAAATCAGAGGCGGTGAGCTGGTGCAAATCACAGGGCGCTTTGATCGCGAGCATCGCATAGTTGCCGAGCGGGTAGACTTCGTGAGAGACAGGGTTGAGCGCAGCCACATAAACGACGCAGCCAGTGGCCACGAATCGACAGAAAAGCCGGAGCATTTCGAACGTGAGGATCACGGCGAACATATGGACCACGGCGTGCATATTGATCGTCCCGATATGCCTGAACGAACTTATAATTCGGATACGATAAAACAGCACACAGAACACTCGGAACGATGAGCGCCGTAAACAAACAGTTGCCGTTGAGCACAATTAAAAAGATAGCAATAGCGGCTTGTTTGACAATAGTGCCGGCACTGCCGAGCCAGGCAGCAACACTAAGCCTGACAAGCGGTCTCGATTACAGCACCGGCAAATACGGCGGAACGAACTCAACCGACGTAACCTACATTCCAGTTACGGCCAAATATGCAACCAGCAATTGGCTGTTGAAACTGACCGTACCGTATATTTCCATTACCGGGCCCGCCAATACAACACCGAACATTGGCCAGGCGGTTTATCGCAGCAATGCACTGCGCACCGATTCCGGGCTCGGAGATGTCATAACTACAGCCAGCTACAACCTGGTAGATCAGGATGAAAACGGTCTGTTGGTCGACCTGACTGGCAAAATCAAATTCGGGACGGCGGACAAATATCTTGGCTTGGGAACCGGGGCAAACGACTATGCAGCGGAAAGCAACATCTACAAGCTATACGGCAGAAAAACAATATTCGGCTCAGTCGGCTACAAGGTTTTCGGCCAATCGCTCGGCTATACGCTGAACAACGCCTGGTATGGTAGCGCCGGTTTCAGCTACGGCATAAGCAATCAGGCAAACGCTGGCCTGATTTACGATTATCGCAACCAGACCTCATCCCTGAGCGATCCGCAAAAAATGTGGACGATGTTTTATAGCAAAAAAATTAGTCCGAGCTGGAAAACTCAGACTTATCTTTTCAAAGGGGCCGGCAACACCAGCCCTGATTACGGCGGCGGACTGATGTTTACCCGCCAGTTTTAAGGCGTACCGGATTTGAGTTCGCGGTAGCGCTGCTTGTCAGCTTCGAAGCGGGCTTTGACATTTACCTGTTCCTGCTGATTCTGCTTTTGCTCATCCTGCAGTCGCGCAACGCGAGCCTGGTCTTCAGCAATATCATCCAGCAGGGATTTTGGAATCTTCTTGTTTTGCGCCTGCAGCGCAGATTGCTCTTTCAGGTGCTCGTCCAGCGTCGCTTGTGCTGACTTGAGCATGGTATTCACACTGTTGATGCGCGCGTCGACTTGCTGCAAGCTGCGGTCGCGAGCAAGATCAATTTCACCTTCATTGCTGAAGGTACTGAGCAATGCAGTGTCACGGCGGCGCGCTTCGATTTCGGTTTTGCGCGCAGCTTCCTTTTTTGCCTCATCGGCGGCACGAGCCTTGCGCTCTTCCGGAGTCAGATTTTCAATCTGTTTCTCAACGCGCCCCTTGTTATCGAAAAGAGTTGCGTCGCGATTCGCATATTCCGGCGGGATTGTTTCACCGTAATGAGTCTGCCCATTTGAATCAACCCATTTGTACAGCTTGGCTTCCGCACTGGCAGAAAAGCCGACAGAAAAAACCAAACCGGCCAGTAAAAACATTTTGTTAGACATCGCTCACTCCATATTGATTACGATAGGCTTGAACTGCACTCAAATTCGACGCAAGCTCGGTATGTCCTTGCAAATAACCCAGCAAATCATCGAGCGACGCAATCGAAACGACCGGGATACCGTAGTCGCGACGCACCTCCTGCACCGCAGACAACTCGCCCTGACCGCGCTCCTTGCGATCCAGCGCAATGACAACGCCACAAGGGGTCGCACCGGCAGCCTTGATCAAGTCAATGGATTCTCGCACCGAAGTCCCGGCAGAAATCACGTCGTCGATAATGAGCACATTGCCGCGCAAGCTGGCGCCAACGGTCGTGCCGCCTTCGCCGTGATCCTTGGCCTCCTTGCGGTTGAAACAGTACGGTACATTGTGGCCCTGCTCTGAAAGCATCATGGATGTACCGGCAACCAGCGGAATGCCTTTGTAAGCCGGGCCGAACAACATATCGAACTTGACTTGCGATGCGAGGATAGCCTGCGCATAAAACTGGCAAAGCTCACGCAACGCAGCACCATCCTGAAACAAACCGGAATTGAAAAAATACGGGGAAAGACGGCCAGCCTTGGTCTGAAATTCGCCGAAGCGCAAAACCTTCTGGTTAACAGCAAAACGGATGAAGTCCTGACGATAAGCGTGCATGAATGGAAAACCGGAATTTGAACAATGAGCAGACATTATAATGCGCACATTTTATAAACGAGAAAAAACATGCGCATCATCACGCTCAACCTCAACGGCATCCGCTCGGCATACAACAAGGGTCTGCTGGAATGGCTGGGAAAACAGGATACCGATATCCTGTGCGTGCAGGAATTGAAAGCGCAAGCGGCTGACATGACGCCAGACATGCTGTCACCGTATGGCTACCACGGCTATTTTCACTACGCCGAAAAAAAGGGTTACAGCGGAGTCGGGATATATAGCAAATCCAAACCGGACAACGTCATCGTCGGACTTGGCATTCCGGAATTCGACGCCGAGGGGCGCTACATCGAAGCCCAATTCGGCAATCTCAGCGTGGTCTCGCTGTACCTGCCATCAGGCTCAAGCGGCGAAGAGCGCCAAGCCATCAAATTCGAATTCATGAAGGCTTTCATGCCCCACATGGAGCAACTCTTTGCCAGTGGCCGCGACGTGATCATATGCGGCGATTGGAACATTGCGCATACCGAAAAAGACCTGAAGAACTGGCGCGGCAACCAGAAAAATTCCGGCTTCCTGCCAGAAGAGCGTGCCTGGCTGACAAAGCTGTTCAATGAGGTGGGGTTTGTAGATGTGTTCCGCAAACTGCACCCGGAACTGGAAGCCTACACCTGGTGGTCAAACCGCGGGCAGGCCTGGGCCAAGGATGTAGGCTGGCGTCTCGATTACCAGATCGCAACACCAGCAATAGCCGGTAAAGCGCGTACCACCGGCATATACAAGGAGCAGCGTTTCAGCGATCACGCCCCCCTGCTGGTGGACTACGCCGACTGACTATTTGGCCTCGTCAATAATGCGCACAGTAGCAGCCTCAACCTCGCGCGCCACAACTGCCAGTGAGGGGTCTTGCGACAAAGAGGCAAGAATGCCGCTCGGCTTGATCATGCCGATAAAGGTTTTGCCGCCTTCGGTATACACCGAAATACGGCATGGCAAAGCCATGTTCAGTTTCAGGTCCGAAGCCATCACCTTGGCGGCCTGGCCAGGATTGCACACCTCGAACACGCGCACTTGCGGCTCAAAAGAAACGCCCTTGCCGCGCAACGTGTTGCCGATGTCATGGATATGCAACACGCCGAAACCATTGCGCTTGACGGCCGCATCAAGGTCGCCGGCAGCCTGCTCAAAAGACTTTCCGCTTTCAACGATGTAATACATTCGCATCCTCCTGTACCAAAACATACGGACTGACAACAACCGCCCACATATCGGCATCGGCTTCGAACCAGGCTTGCGCCTGTGCGTCAGAAACCGCACCAATCAGACCCGCTTCCAGCCACTGTTGCACCAGAGATTTGTTGTCCTCGGAAATCTGGAACGCCACCTCAACCAGATCAAGGTCGGAATGGACATGCAAGGCCGCACCACTGGCAAAAAAGCGTTGCAGTTCTTTCCATGCAATCCGTGACGTTTCCAGGTTGACCTTGGCGCGGAAAATTTCTTGTTGGTTAGCAGTGCTCATTTGTGATTCACTTCGCAATAGCGGGCGGGTTCAGGTAATTATCTTTCAAGCGCATGTAATGCTCGGCGGAGTAGCGCAAGTAGGAAAGCTCCTCTTCATTCAACTCGCGCACGGGCTTGGCCGGGCGCCCCATATACAACACCCCGCTTTGCAAAACCTTGCCTTGCGTCACCAGGCTGCCCGCGCCAATCATTACCAGATCAGGGATGATCACGTCATCCAGCACAATCGAGCCCATGCCGATCAGGCACTCATCGCCAATGCTGCAGCCATGCAGGATAACCGAATGTCCGATCGTCACGTAATCGCCAATAATCAGAGGGGAGCCATCCGGCTTGTCGGCGGTTTTGTGCGAAACATGACCCACGCTGAGATCCTGAATATTGCTGCCCTTCCCGATCACAATCCGGTTCACGTCGCCGCGCAACACGGCATTGCACCACACCGAGCTGTCGGCGCCGATCGTCACATCGCCGACCACCTGGCAGGAGTCATGCAGGTAAACGCGCTCGGCAATGGCCGGCCGGGTATCGAGGTAAGCGGAAACAGGCATGGTTATTCGAAATTCAGCTCGACAAAAAATTCATCCTGCCCAAGCTGGATCGGCAATAAAACCGTCTGGCCGGCATAGTGGTGCACAATTTCATGCCCCTCCCCCATCAACAGCGTGGGACGTTGCATGTCGAAATCGAAACCACGCTCGGAAAGAATGCGCTTGGCCCCGCCGACCAGCATGTTGTTCAATTCGCCGGCCATGTCCGCCGCCTCGCGGTCGGCAGCGGTCAGTTCATGCCCCATCAGGCTGCGCGAAATTTCGCGGATACTCGGCAGCGGCAGCGACAGGGCCACACTGCCCTGCGCTCCAGCCGCCTCCATCCCGATCAGGCTGGATACAACGCCGCGTGCGCGGGTATCCAGCTTGGTTTCCGGCACGCCGGGCGAAATCTTCAGCCCCACCATCGTTGAAAAAATCGTAAACAATGACTCCAGCACCGCATGCGTCATGATGATGTCCATGCGGCCTTCATAGTCCACGGTAATCGGCGCGCGATTCGAAGCAGTCCGGCCTTCAAAATGTTTCATCGTAATCTCCAGAGCCAGCAAGGCACGCGCTACAAGCGCGGCTGAATAAGGATAAAAGTGTACGAATAGTACAGGCCAATCGCGCGGATGACCAGCCGCCAATGTGCTGAAACACCGCACCGGGCGCAGGGTTTAGCTGCCGGACCCGCTGAAAAGTCCGGGGCCGCCCGAGGCAGCGCGCCAATATTGCGGCGGTGCGGTAACCTGTGCACCTAGCTTGGCGGCCGCATGCCATGCCCAGCGCGGGTTGTAGAGCATGCCGCGTCCGATGGCCACCAGGTCTGCCTGCCCTTCCCCGACAATGCTTTCCGCCTGCTCAGGCTCGGTAATCAGGCCCACCGCGATAGTCGCCAAGCCGGATTCCAGGCGAATACGTTCGGCAAACGAAACCTGGTAGTTCGGCCCCAGCGGAATTTTCTGCTGCGGCGAGAGCCCGCCGCTCGACACATGGATGAAATCGCAACCCAGCTTCTTCAGCTCATGAGCAAACACCAGGCTTTGTTCAATATCCCAGCCGCCCTCCAGCCAGTCCGTGGCAGAAATGCGAATTCCTGCCGTCATGTCCGGCACCGCCGCGCGTACCGCGGCAAATACCTCCAGCGGAAAGCGCATGCGGTTTTGCAGCGCCCCGCCATAAGCATCGCTGCGAACATTGGTGATGGGCGACAAAAACTCGTGCAGCAAATAGCCATGCGCCGCATGCACCTCGATCGCATCCAGCCCCGCATGCCGAGCGCGCAGCGCGGCCGCCACCCAGGCCTGCTTGATGCGCTGCATAGCGGCCTCATCCAGCGCCAGCGACGCGCGGTCGGTCATTGAAAACAGCGTAACCGACGGCGCCACCGTCTGCCAACCGCCCTCGCTCAGGCGCAACTGCCCGCCCCCCTTCCAGGCCAGATCGCACGAGGCCTTGCGCCCGGCATGCGCCAACTGGATCGCAACAGGCATGGTGGAATACTTGCGCACCGCATCCACCACCAGCCTGAGCGTTTCCGCATGCTCATCCGACCACAAGCCGAGGTCGGCAAACGAGATGCGTCCTTCCGGCAGCACCGCCGTCGCTTCGATGATCAGCAATCCAGCGCCGGAGTGCGACAGATTGCCGTAGTGCATCAAATGCCACTCAGTTGCATGGCCCTCTTCCGCGGAATATTGGCACATCGGCGGGATCACGATGCGGTTGGGAAGTTGCAGTTTGCCGAGGGAATAGGGAGTAAAAAGTGGGCTCATGAAAATTAACTCCAAATTGACAGGACAATTCTAAACCATTGCAAAGAGACGCCGCGTTTAACTAAATGCAAAATTTAGTGGGGATGCGAGAGAAAATCACAAGGCACTGTTTCCCCTTATGACAAAAGGGTAGAAGGTGCTGACTCCAGGGATTACACTGACCGTCATCCAGAAAAATCTTCCTGGCAAAATATCCAGACGAGACCGAATATGGACATAATCCTTCCACCGCCGCACCCAATGCGCGAAGCGCTTAATGAGGAATTGCACAGTCATCCTTATGAGCCACTTACCCCACCCGAGCGCATCCTTTTCCTGTCAATGTTGGTCAGTTCAGAAGAGAGGGCACTGGAAGAGACTTATTGGAAAAAACTTACGGAGAGGCTGAGTGCCATTAGCGTGGAAGCTGCACCGAATCGCATGCGTTACGATTTCGGCGTGTTTCGCCTGAAAATCGAACGCCACATTGAATTTACCCGCTACAAATTTGTCTGGAAAATATCTTCGGAATTAGTTGCTGAGCCATTGACGGACAACTTGATTGATTCGCTCTTGCCAGAAGAATGGCTAAAAAACATTCCTGGGAAATTGCTTAATGCTCTGAACATTGCCCTGTTTAACTACCCTGCCGGCATAACCGATGCGATGCTGATTAAAAACTATGAATCGAATTTTGATTCGGTGCGGCTTTCTGCTTCCCACGTTGGCCGCAGCGGCGGGCTGGTCATGACGGACTTTTGCATCAAGGCAAATGGAATGGTTCCAATGCTGGTATTCAGTAAAGCCAGCCTATCCTCGCAGAATGGGCGGCTGATTTTGCGGTTAGTCGAAATCGACACCTACCGTTCGCTGGCAATGCTCGCACTGCCCGCCGCCCGCGACATTCTGGAGCGTCTGCCCGTACTGGAGGGCGAACTCGCCACCCTGACCGAAGCCGTAGCCAGCGGCGACGGCAAAGCAGACGAACCCTTGCTGGTTGAGCTCACTTCGATTGCTGCACGCGTGGAGCGCATGACCGCTGCCAATTCGCGCCAGCTTTCCGCCTCAGCCGCCTACTTCAACCTCGTCACCCAGCGGCTCAAGGAATTGCGCGAAGAAGCCATCCCGCAGATTACTTCGCTAGGCGGCATTCTGGAGCGGCGGCTGGAACCTGCCCGCACCACCTGCGACACCGCAGCCACACGCCTTGAGCAACTCTCGCACCGGGTCGCCCACGCCAGCCAGTTGCTGCGCACACGCATCGAAGTCCGCCGCGAAGAACAAAACCAGGCGCTGCTCATCAGCATGAACGAACGCTTCCGCTCGCAACTGCGACTGCAAGAAGCCGCCGAGCTGCTTTCCTTCGTCATCGTTCCCTACTACGGCGCCAACCTGCTGACCTATCTGCTGGAGGCCATCGGAGAACTCACGCACATCGCCATCGACCCGCTCACCATCAAAGCCCTGAGTGTGCCGCTCATCATCGTCATGATGTTGATCGTTTTGCGGCGCATGCACAAACACCCGCCGCAACACTAGCCTGCCGCTGCCCGCTATCGTACGCTTCGTAATACATTTCGAGATTGTCGAGCTGAACAGTGTGCCCGTGAGGACTGGGTGATAGGGAGGCGGATAACACTAGAAATTTATTTCGAGCCCGACCCTTTAATTATCCAGCATCAGAGATATGTTGTGATGCTGGAGGAAATGCGTCAGACGATTTTGTGCTCAACTCAAAGAGCCGATTGAAGATTGTTTCTTCTGTCTTCAAAGGGGCTTGCATATTCTGCTGTCCATAGAATGCCGCAAGATAACCGCAACCGGCATGAAGCACACCGATCAAGATTTCTTCAAGTTGACATACTGCTGCAGCCCTAAATCTGGCCGTGGTTTTCTCGCCCGTTTGATGAGCTGAAAAAAAGTAACTTACTCCGAAGGGCGAGCCATGAATAATCTCAGACGAAATACTGTAGATAAGAAAATCGGCAGCGAGTAGACGTGATGCTGCGCGACGCCCTGCAAGCTCTCCGACCATTCTGATGCGGCTTGGAACATCAAGATTTGTCCAACTACCTTTGCCATTTCCGTTGAACTCAGGAAACCTCTCCGCAAGGGTCGCCTGCGGATCGGCGTCTGAGCGAATCTCCAGAGAAAACTCTCCGCTCCCTCTCTTTCTGTTGAAATGTTTCCAAGCCGCATAGTCGATATACCGGATAGCCCTCGATGCGATTTCATCGGACTCTGCTAGAAGGTAGCTGGCGTTTAGAAAGGACTCGAATGCTGAACGGGCAACTGGATACGCATCTCGAATGGGTATGCCACGAAGCTTTGCCATGCGAAGCAATGTTTCGAGCGATTGGCCCGCTCCTATGGCTAGATACGTGCTAATGCGCCTCTGGCTGTCGCCAAGGCTGCATTCCAGCCTTTCCCCTTCAAAAGTAGCAGGCCCCTGAGATGCGATATAGAGCGCAAGACGAAGGAGCTCCTGCTGGAGCATTGCCAACTCTCGAAGTGAGTCAATGAGCGGTCGTTCCTCGAGACCCATGGGCTGCCTAGTGATGCTGTCCAACGTAAAATAGACACCCTAATTTCTCTGACAAGCACACCATCACCCCACCAGCTTCCACTTCATCATCTCGCCCGCTCTCAATGGCACCAGCCTGGAGCCTCCGAAATCCACGGTGTGGGGCACCTGCCATTCTGCTTTTTTCAGTGTGATCTTGTCCGTATTGCGCGGCAGGCCGTAGTAATCCGCGCCGTGAAAGCTGGCGAAGGCTTCGAGCTTGTCCAGTGCGCCCGCCGCTTCAAACGCTTCGGCATACAGCTCGATGGCGCTGTGTGCGCTGTAGCATCCGGCGCAGCCGCAGGCATTCTCCTTGGTGTGCTGGGCGTGCGGGGCGCTGTCGGTGCCGAGGAAGAATTTTTTGCTGCCGCTGGTGGCGGCTTTTACCAACGCTTCGCGGTGCGTCTCGCGCTTGAGTATCGGCAGGCAGTAGAAGTGCGGGCGGATGCCGCCGACCAGCATGGCGTTGCGGTTGTAGAGCAGGTGCTGCGGGGTGAGCGTGGCGGCGATGGTGTCCGGCGCACTCATCACGAATTGCGCGGCGTCCTTGGTGGTGATGTGCTCGAACACCACGCGCAGGTTGGGCAGGTCTTTCAGCAGCGGTTGCATCACGTGCTCGATGAACACCGCTTCGCGGTCGAAGATGTCGATGTCGGCGCTGGTGACTTCGCCGTGTACCAGCAGCGGCATGCCGCAGCGTTGCATTTCTTCCAGCGCGGCGTAGGTCTTGCGCAGGTCGGTAACGCCGGCGTCGGAATTCGTCGTTGCGCCGGCCGGGTACAGCTTCACCGCATGCACGATACCGCTGGCCTTGGCCTTCTTGATCTCGTCGGCACTGGTGTTGTCGGTCAGGTACAACGTCATTAGCGGCTCGAACTGCATGCCCTTGGGCAAAGCCTTGAGGATGCGCTCGCGGTAGGCCACGGCCTGCGCGGTGGTGGTGACCGGCGGGCGCAGGTTGGGCATGACGATGGCGCGGGCGAATTGGCGCGCGGTATCGGGCAGCACCGAAGCCATCAGCGCGTCGTCGCGCAGGTGCAGGTGCCAGTCGTCGGGGCGGGTGAGTTTGATTTCCATTATTCAAAATCCTTTTTGCCACAGAGATCACAGAGCACACAGAGAAAAACGATCTCTCGGTTCTGAATATCGGCAGCGATTTACAGTTAATGCTCCAACGGGGTGTTGCGCGTTTCCGGCAAGAATAGCAGACCCACGACAAACGTGATGCCCAGCAGGATCATCAGGTACCAGATGCCCAAACCGGCATCGCCGAGGCGCGTGCCGATCAGCGTGACCATGAACGGCGACATGCCGCCGATCCAGCCGGCGCTGAGGTTGTGCGGCAAGGCGGCGGCGGTGTAGCGCGTGCGTGCCGGGAACAGTTCCGCCAGCACGGCGGTCTGCGGCCCGGTGATGAGCGCCAGCGCCACTACCAGCACCAGCAGCAGCAACACGATCAGCAGCGGGTGCGCCTGTGCCGGGTCGGCTTTGTCCGGCCAGCCTGCGGTCTGCAACGCTTGGGCCAAGGCTTGCGGCTGGAATCCGCTGACGGTCTGTTGGCCCACTTGAACCGAAGTGGCTTCGCCGGGCTGCACATGGTAAACGATGCCGTTTTTCACGAGCCATTGCTGGTTGCGCTCGCAATCGTTGCGCGGTGCGACAAACGGATTGAAGCTGCAAGCTTCGCCGCTGACCAGTTGTACCTGCGCTTCGGCATTGAAGCGTGCCAGCGCCGGATTGCCGAAATGCAGCAGGCCCGAAAACACCGGCAAAATGGTCAGCGCACCGAGCAGCAGCCCGGCCAGCAAGACCGGCCTGCGCCCGATGCGGTCGGACAGCGCGCCGAAATAAATGGTCAGCGGGAACAGTGCGATTATGCTGACCAGCACCAGCGTGGTGGCGAGCTGCGGGTTGAGCTTGACCACGCTTTTCAGGTAGACCCCGGTGTATACCTGAGAGGAAAAAAACAGCAGCGAGCCGCCCGCCGAGATGCAGAAAAACAACAGCGCCATGCGGCCCAGCGTGCGCCGGTCTTTCAGGCATTCTTTCAGGGGCGCCTTGGCGATGGCTTGCTCTTCGCGCAATTGTTCGAATACCGGCGACTCGATCATGCTCAGGCGCGCCTTCAACGAAATCAGCAGCAACACCAGCGACAGCAGGAACGGTACGCGCCAGCCCCACTCGGCAAAACTGGCTTCGCCCAGCCAGGCTTGCAGCACAACGACTTGCAGCATCGAGGCCATGATGCCGAGCGGCCCCATCAGTTGCAGCACGCTGGTGTAGACGCCGCGCCGCTCGTTCGGCGCATGCTCGGTCAGGTATACCGCCGCCCCGCCGATTTCGCCGCCCACGGCAAAACCTTGCAGCAGGCGCAGCAACAACAGCAAGGCCGGGGCGAGCATGCCTACCTGCTGGTAGGTGGGCAGCAGGCCGACGAGGAACGTGGTAATCCCCATCAGGAAAATCGTGGTCAGGAAAATCGGGCGGCGGCCGTATTTGTCGCCCAGGCTGCCGAACACGGCCGCGCCGAGCGGACGCACCAGCATGCCGACGCCGAAGGTGGCGAGGCTGGCGAGCAACGCGGCGGTCGGGTTGTCCGGCGGGAAAAACAGCACGCTGAAATAAATGGCCAGCGAGGCGAAGGTCAGGAAGTCATACCATTCGAGAAAGGTGCCGAAACAGGCGGCCAGTACGACCTTGCGTTGCGCCGGGGTGAAGGTGTGCGCAATGCCGCGCAAGCTCGAAAACATTTTCATGCGCGCATTTTAGTCGAAAGGCCGCTCCCGCACATGCGGGGCGGCAGTTCGTTAGTGCGGCCCGTCCTGGATGCGCGGCTTGCCCGGGAAGATGCGGCGGATCACCACGAAGAATACCGGGATCAGGAAGATGGCGATCACGGTGGCGGAAATCATGCCGCCCATCACGCCGGTGCCGATGGCGTGGCGGCCATTCGCGCCCGCGCCGGTGGAAATCGCCAGCGGCAGCACACCCAGGATGAAGGCAATCGAGGTCATCAGGATCGGGCGCAAGCGCAGGCGGCAGGCTTCCAGCGTGGCCGAGATCAGGTCGCGTCCTTCGTCCTGCAGGTGGCGTGCGAACTCGATAATCAGAATCGCGTTCTTGGTGGACAGGCCGATGATGACGATCAGGCCGACCTTGAAGTACACGTCGTTCGGCAGGCCGCGCAGGAATACCGCCAGCAATGCGCCGAGGATGCCGATCGGCACGACCAGGATGACGGCGAATGGCACTGACCAGCTTTCATACAATGCCGCCAGGCACAGGAAGACCGCCACCAGCGAGAGGCCGAACAACAAATCGGCCTGGCTGCCGGACAGGCTTTCCTCGCGCGACGTGCCGGACCACTCGAAGCCGAAGCCGGGCGGCAGTTGCGTCGCCATCTGCTGCATGGCGGCCATGGCTTCGCCGGTACTATGGCCGGGCGCTGGGCCGCCAGCGATTTTCAGTGCCGGGACGCCGTTGTAGCGGTCCAGTTTGGGGGCGGCGACAGTCCAGCGCGCGCTGGCAATTTCCGATAGCGGCACCATGCCGCCCTGCGCGTTGCGCACCGGCAGTTGCAGGATGCGTTCCGGCGTGGAAAGCGCGGCGGCCTCCACCTGCATCTGCACGCGCAGCGTACGGCCGTCGCGCACGAAATCGTTGATGTAGGCGACGCCGAGCGCGGATTGCAGGGTGTCATTCAGGGTCGCGGCATCGATGCCCAAAGCCTGCGCCTTGTCCTCGTTGACGTCCAGGCGCAATTGCGGCGCGGGCTCCTGGCCTTCCGGGCGCACGCCGGCCAGCAGCGGGTTCTTGCTGGCCATGCCGAGCAGCATGTTGCGCGCATCCATCAGCTTGTCGCGCCCTTGCCCGGCCTGGTCTTCCAGCCGGAAATCGAAGCCGCCCACAGCCGCCAGTTCGGGGATCGGCGGCACGTTGATCGAAAAGATCATCGCCTGCTTGATGCGGAACAGCGCCATGTTGGCGCGCTTGACCAGCGAGGGTGCCGAGTTGTCCGGCGACGGCCGGTTATCCCAGTCCTTCAGGCGGATGAAAGTGATGGCGGCATTCTGGCCGCGCCCGAAGAACGAGAAGCCCACCACGCCGATCACGTGCTCGACTTCGGGCTGCTTGAGGTAGAAGTCTTCCACCTGTGACAGCACTTCGAGCGTGCGGTTGCGCGTGGCACCGGCGGGTAACTGGATCACGCTGATGAAATAGCCCTGGTCTTCTTCCGGCAGGAAGCTGGTGGGCAGGCGCACGAACAAGGTGGCGACGGCCGCCAGGATGACGGCGTACAGCACCATATAGCGGAACGTGCGCTTGAGCACATGCGCCACACCGTTCTGGTAGCCCTGGGTGGCGCGCGCGAACACGCGGTTGAACCAGCCGAAAAAGCCGGTGGTGGGACGGAGGGCGTGGCCCGGGGTCTGCTTCAGCAGCGTGGCGCATAGCGCGGGCGTGAGCGTCAGCGCCATCAGCACAGAGAACAGGATGGTCATCACCAGCGTGACGGAGAACTGGCGGTAGATCGCGCCGACCGAGCCGCTGAAGAACGCCATCGGGATGAACACCGCGATCAGCACCAGGGTGATGGCGATAATCGCATTGAAGATCTGCCCCATCGCCTTGCGCGTGGCATCGCGCGGCGACAGCCCCTCCTCCGACATGATGCGCTCGACGTTTTCCACCACGACGATGGCATCGTCCACCACCACGCCGATGGCGAGCACCATGGCGAACAGCGTCAGCGTGTTGATCGAGTAACCGATTGCGTACAGGCCGACGGTGGCACCGGTCAGCGCGACCGGAACCACGATGGTCGGGATCAGCGTGGCGCGGAAGTTTTCCAGGAACAGCAGCATCACCAGGAACACCAGCACGATGGCTTCCAGCAATGTCTTCACCACCTCGTGGATCGAAATCTCTACAAAGCGCGAGGTGTCATACGGCACCACCCAACTGATGTCTTTGGGGAAGAACTTCGACAGCTCAGCCATCTTGGCCTTCACCGCATTGGCGGTGTCCAGTGCATTGGCGTCGGGGGCCATGCGAATGGCGATGGAAGCGGCGGGCTGCTTGTCGAGGCGCGCGGCAACCGAGTAATCCTGGGCGCCCAGTTCGACGCGAGCGACATCCTTGACGCGAATCGTGGAGCCGTCCGGCTTGGCGCGCACGATGACGTTGCCGAATTGCTGCGGCGTGCTCAATCTCCCTTTCGTGACGATGACCGCATTCAATTGCTGCGTTGACAGGGTCGGCAGTTGCCCGAGTTCGCCGGTGGCGAGTTGGGCATTCTGCGCGGCAATCGCATTTTTAACGTCGCCCGGCGTCAGGCCGTAGGCTTGCAGGCGCTCAGGCTTGAGCCAGATGCGCATCGAATATTCGGTGCCGAACAGGGTGGCCTCGCCGACGCCCGGTACGCGCATGACGCTGTCCAGCACGTGGGCGGCAACGTAGCTGCCGAGCGCGGTGTTGTCGTAAGTCTTGTTCGGTGAAATCAGCGACACGAACATCAGGTAGTTGCGCGCGGCCTTGGCAACCGTGATGCCGAGGCGGCGCACGTCTTCAGGCAGGCGCGCCTCGGCGCGCTTGATGCGGTTCTGGGTTTCCACCGAGGCGGTATCGAGATCGGTGCCGGCTTCGAACGTCAGCGTGATCGTCGCGGTTCCAAGCTCGGAAGAGGACTCCATGTACAGCAGGTGCTCGATGCCGTTCAGCTCCTGCTCGACCAGCGAAACGGCGCTCTCCTCAACTGCCTGGGCTGATGCGCCGGGGTAAGTGAGTTTGATGGCGAGTGCCGGTGGCGCTACGGCCGGGTAGGAGGCCACGGGCAATTTGCGCAGCGCAAGGCCGCCGCTCATCAGGATGATGATGGCAATGACCCAGGCGAAAATCGGTCGGTCGATGAAGAATCTGGCTAGCACGGTATTCCCCGCTTACTTGTTCTGGGTGGCGGCGGACTGGGCCGGCGCTATGGTGAGCGGGACGGCCTTGACCGGCGTACCGGGGCGGGCCTTCTGCAAGCCGTTCACAATGACCTGCTCGCCGCCATGCAAGCCCTCTTCCACGATGAAGTCGGCGCCGGACATGCTGCCCAGCTTGATCGGGCGCGGGGCGGCCTTGCCGTCCTGCTCGACCACCATCACATATTGTCCTTGAGCACCGGACAGCACGGCCTTTTGCGGCACGGTGATCGCGTTGTCCATCACGGCAGCGGCGTAACGCACGGTTACGAACATGCCCGGCAACAGTTCGCGTTGCGGATTCGGGATTTCGGCGCGCATCGCAACGCTGCCGGTGCCGGGGTCGGCGGCCATGTCGGTGAACAGCAAGGTGCCGGGCTGCGGGTAGATGCTGCCGTCTTCCAGTACCAGCTCAACCTTGCTTGAGTTGGCCGGGTTCAGTTTGCCGGCGCGGATGGCCTGCTGCAGGCGCAGCATGTCCGATTCCGAATCGGTGAAATTGGCATACAGCCTGTCGGTTTGCTCGATGGTGGCGAGCAGGGTGGCTTCGCCCTTGCCGACCAGTGCGCCCTCGGTGACCAGCGAGCGGCCGATGTGGCCGGAAATCGGCGCGGGTACGCGGGTGTTCTGCCAATCTTCGTTTGCCCTGGAATAAGCGGCCTCGGCCTGTTTAACCTTGGTTGCCAGGTTGTCGTAGTCTTGCGGGCTGATGAATTTTCCTTCCAGCAGCTGCTTGCCGCGCGCCAGGTTCTGGCGGGCGGTCGCCAGGTCGGCTTTTGCTGCCTCATTGGCCGGGTGGTAGTTGCCGACCTGGATCTGGTACAACGGTGCTCCTTCCTTGACATCGCTGCCTTCGGTGAACAGGCGTTTCTGCACGATGCCTTCGACGCGAGCGCGTACTTGTGCGGTGCGGTAGGCTTCCAGGCGGCCGGGCAAATCATGCGTCAGGGCCACCGGGCCGGGCTGTACGGTGATGACCTCGACTTCGGCGGGCGGCGGCGCAGCCCCGGCGGCGGGGGCTTTCTTCGGCTCCTCATGCGGGCTGCAGGCTGTCAGCAGTGCAGGCAAGGCCAGTGCGGCCCAGAAGGCTTTGTTGATAAGGTTTGCTACAGGCTGGTTCATGATGTGCTCCGCAATAGCGTGGTGTTCAAGGTTTACGGGTTTCCGGCCCGGCGCTTGGCTGGGCCAGCCGGTCAAGTCCGGCCAGTGAAAATTCTGCGATATGCGCGGCAGTGCGCGCGATTTCTTCTTCGTCAAAAGGAATCTCCGGGTGCAGGCGCCGGATGACTTCGTTGGAGTGACGATAAAACGTGCATTGTCCAAGGATGCTGAATACGCAGCGGCGCAGGGTTTCCGGGGCGATGTCGGGGCCGACGATGGCGCGCACGAGTTGTCCGACATGGGTGTGCAGCGGCGAAATCACGTCGCGCACGATCTCGTCGAGCATCAGGGTCGGCTCAAGCAATTCATGCATCAGCAGTTGGCTTTTTTGCGATCCGCGCGTGCTGATCAGGTGAGTGAGCAATTCGCGGATGAAGCCGGCAAGTCGTGCGCGGGCGCAGGCCGGGCTGTTTTCCGCGTCCAGCAGGCGGTTTAGCGGCGTGAAATCCAGCGCGGCGCTGAACAGGGCTTCCTTGCTGTTGAAGTAGTAATTTACCGCAGCGACATTGACCCCGGCGCGGCGGCAGATTGCGCGCACGGTTGCACCCCTGAAGCCGGACTCGGCGAATACCTCGCGTGCCGCGGCTAGCAGCCGCTCACGAGCGCAGGGCATTTCATTCGCCGCGCAGGCAAGCTCGTCAGTGAATTTGGTCTCAGGTTGGGCCAAGGCGGTCAAAGTGGGGTTCCTCCGGACAAACGAGCGTATCAAACACGTGTTTGAGTTACAACCGCGCGCATGAAATGGCTATATGTAAAGAGGATTCGAACAAATGCCCGAGTTCGGTATAATGTTTTGCCTATGGAAGAGTCCCCAGTAAACCAGTTGCAGTTTTCGTCTCTCGCGCTTGATCAGAATATCCTGCGTGCCATTGAGGAAACCGGCTACACCGAACCTACCCCGATCCAGGCGCAAGCCATTCCACATGCCATCGCCGGGCGTGACCTGATGGCCATGGCCCAGACCGGTACCGGCAAGACAGCGGCATTTACCTTGCCGACCTTGCAGCGCCTGCTCGCTCATGCAAACACCAGCACCTCCCCTGCGCGCCACCCGATTCGCGCGCTGATCCTGGCGCCGACGCGCGAGCTGGCGATCCAGGTGCATGAAAACGTGCTGAAGTATTCGAAGCATGTTGCCCTGCGCAGTGCGGTGGTTTATGGCGGCACGGATATCAAGGCGCAGAAGCCGATATTGATGAATGGGGTGGAAGTTCTTGTGGCCACACCGGGACGGTTGCTGGATCATGTGGAAAGCCGCAACGTGCTATTGAACCAGGTCCAGGTACTGATCCTTGACGAAGCGGACCGCATGCTGGATATGGGTTTCATGCCGGATTTGAAGCGGATCGTGGCTTTGCTGCCCGCGGCTCGCCAGACCCTGCTGTTTTCGGCCACTTTCTCGGACGAAATTCGCAAGCTCGCGCAGGAGTTTCTGCGCGACCCCGTTACTGTGGAAACCGCGCGCCGCAATACTGCCAATGAGAATGTCAAACAATCGGTTTATATGGTCGGGCAGCGCGACAAGTTTCATGCGCTGGTGGAGCAGATCCGGGTGCGCGACGTAAAACAGGTTCTGGTGTTTACCCGCACCAAGTTGAGCGCGTCCCACGTAGCCAAGCAATTGCAGCGCAGCGGGGTAGCGGCCGACGCGATCCACGGCGACAAGAGCCAGCGCGAACGCATTGTGGCGCTGGACGGCTTCAAGTCGGGCGCGATCAAGGTGCTGGTGGCGACGGACGTGGCAGCGCGCGGACTGGATATTGACCAGTTGCCGCTGGTGATCAATTACGAATTACCGCCGCACGCGGAAGATTACGTGCACCGCATCGGCCGCACCGGACGCGCGGGCGCAACGGGCGAGGCAGTTTCGCTGGTGGACGAGGAAGAGGAGCGCCACCTGCTGGAAATCGAATCGCTGCTCAAGCGTAAATTTGTGCGCGAACAGGCGGCGGTGCCACGCGGCTACCAGAAGCCATTGCGCAACAACGAGGCGCGTCATCAAAGTTCGGCGGCGGACGACTGGTTTTCAAAACCCTACGAACCGGCCGCAGGTACGAAGAGCGTGGCAGCGCCAGAGATCAAGACCGTGCTGGCACGGCCGCAGAAGCAGGTGGCGGCGTTATTCAGGAAGCGTGACTAGCGTCAGGCCCTGCGGCTTCAGAAGAAGTTTCCAGCAGGGCTGCGACCGCATCAATGTCGGCATGCGTATCGGGGTGGCGGCTGCCGCTGTAGCGGGCATTTTCCGGCAGTACGATGATATGGATTGAGGTGCCGGTAGGGCTGCCCATCGTATAACTGGGTACCGTTTCCTCATGCCCTCCCCGGCGCACTATCCACTCCCCGTCGTCGAATTCGACTTCATTTTTGAGCAGGAACAGCAAGACGGCCTTGGGGTCGTCGCTGTACAGCATCAGGTTGATGTCGGAGTTTTCGCCAGCAGTGCCAATCAGCACCGAGCCGGTCAGATAGGGGTGGAATGGCGCCAGCAAGCGCATCGCATCAAGCGCTTCGCCACGCAGTTTGTGCAGCATTTCCGGGTGTTGCTCATGCTGATAAAGAGCCCGGTAACTGTGCAGGGCCTCTTCAATTTCCTGGTTGCTGGGCAAATGGTGGGTGTCGATGGCACCAAGCTGGCGTGCAGCCTTGCGTTTGGCGAATGCGTAATCCGTAATGCCATTTTCGGCGATCAGTCGGGCCGCCTGATGGGCGAGTTGCCTGCGCATCAGGTCACGGCGGAGAGGGTGGGGTTTGCCCATCAGAATAGTTGGTCTTTTAAGGTTTCATTGTGTTCGCTGGATGCGGGTGCCGCCTCGCCCACAGCCGGCGGAAGGTTCTCAGCATAAAAATATTCATCGCGCGTGCCGTTCGGGTCACGTAGCCCATTTTCGTTGATGCGGGCTACCACCATATTATCCGGCATGTCGTATTCGGCCTCGGGCACTCCTTTCAGGACGGTACCCATATAACCCATCCAGATCGGCAACGCGGCTCCGCCGCCCGTTTCGTGGTCACCCAGGCTGCGCGGCGAGTCGAACCCGATCCAGGCAACCGCAACCACAGTTGGCTGGAAGCCGCAGAACCAGGCGTCCATGGAGTCACTGGTGGTACCGGTTTTGCCTGCCAGATCCTGGCGCCCGAGTGACAGGGCACGCATTGCGGTGCCGTGGCGCACGACGTCCTGCATCATGTTGACCATCGTGAACGCATTGCGCACATCGATAACCTGCTCAGCGCCGGCGCCGGCGACAACGTAAGCGGCCTGGCTCAGCAGCTTGCCTTGCTCGTTTTCCACACGCTGGATGAAATACGGCATGATGCGGTAGCCACCGTTTGCAAAGACTGAATAGCCGGTCAGCAATTGCATGGGGGTAACCGAGCCGGCTCCAAGTGCCATGGTCAGATAAGGCGGATGCTTGTCTTTATCGAAGCCGAATTTGGTCAGATAGTCTTGCGCATATTCGGGGCCGATGGCCTGCAGGATGCGGATCGAAACCAGGTTTTTGGATTTGGTCAAAGCCTGGCGCATGCGCATGGGGCCATCGAATTCGTCTTCAAAATTTTTCGGCTGCCAAGGTTGGCCGCCGGTTTGAGCGGCGTCAAAAACCAGTGGTGCGTCATTGATGATGGATGCGGGCGTGAAGCCTTTTTCCAGAGCGGCGGAATAAATGAATGGCTTGATGCTGGAGCCGGGCTGGCGCCAGGCCTGTGTGACATGGTTGAACTGGTTGCGATTGAAGTCGAAACCGCCCACCAGTGCGTAGATTTCACCATTTTGTGGATTGGCAGAAACAAATGCAGATTCGACCTGCGGCAATTGGGTGATTTGCCAGTATCCTTTGTCAGGATTGCTTTGAACGCGAATCAGCGAGCCTACCCGGATACGCTGGCTCAAAGGAACCTTGTCGCTCAGTGAGCGTTGGGCGAAGCGCAGGCCCTCCCCGTTGATTTCAACTTCTTCGCCGCCTTTGCAATATGCCTTGACGGACTTGGGGCTGATCGATTCGACGACGGCAGGAATCAGGTCGTCGCTGTCGGTAACCTCCTGCAACGACTCCTCCATGAACTCTTCGCTCTTGTCCTTGCGCAAATCGACAAACCCCTCAGGGCCTCGATAGCCATGTCGACTGTCATAGTCCATGACCCCGCTACGCACGGCAGCATAAGCCGCCATCTGATCCTTGGAGCGTATCGTGGTGTAGACTTTGTAGCCTTGGGTATAAGTGTCCTCCTGATAGCGGTCGTACATTACTTGCCGCACCATTTCGGCCAGATAATCGGCCTTTACCGTAAAAGTCTGGCTGTTGCGCTTGGCGATGATGGGCTCGGTTTGCGCGGCAGCATAATCCGTACTGTTGATGAAGCCGAGCTCATGCATGCGGCGCAACACATATAACTGGCGCAGCTTGGCCCGCTTGGGATTGACGATGGGGTTGTATGACGAAGGTGCCTTGGGGAGTCCCGCGAGCACGGCAATTTCGGCAATAGTTAGTTTATTCAGCGGCTTGCCGAAATAAGTTTGAGCTGCTGCGGCAAATCCATAAGCCCGCTGTCCGAGGTAAATCTGGTTGATGTACAACTGAAGGATTTCATCCTTGCTCAGGTTGTGCTCAATCTTGAAAGCCAATAACACCTCGTTAAACTTGCGAGTCCAGGCTTTTTCCGAAGACAGGAAAAAATTGCGGGCTACCTGCATGGTAATCGTCGAGGAGCCCTGGCGTTTGCTGCCGGAAAGAATATTGGCGATGGCGGCGCGGACAACCCCCACGTAATCCACTCCGCCATGTTCATAAAAGCGGTCATCTTCGGCAGCCAGAATGGCCTTTTTCATGAGGTCGGGGACCTCGTCGATTTTCATCAATTCGCGCCGTTCTTCGCCAAACTCGCCAATCAACTGACCGTCAGCGGTATAAACGCGCAACGGAACTTTAGGTCGGTAATCGGTCAATGAGGCCAGTGACGGTAAAGTCGGGTACGTTATCATTGCCGCAAAGATAATCAGCAGTAATGGCACCAACGGGGAAATCAGGACAGCAAGAGCCGGGAAGAACCACCAACGAGAAGTCATGTCAGCAAAATCAAATTATATTGGTCTGATTATATCGGCTCTTGAGGGGCAAAATAAGTATATAGAAAAAACTTTACACTCTTGGATGTTATTGCTAGGATTTAAACCACTTTGTTCAAAAAAGCTCTAACCGGCCTATGATTAAAGGAAATTTTGATATAGAACTAAATTTTCTGAGTACTGCAATGCCGCCCCTTATTGGGGTGGATGTCAGTTCGTCCTCAGTCAAGATGGTCGAATTGAGCCAGGCGCCAAAAAAGACAGGCTATGTAGTGGAGCGTTACGTTATCGAAGCGTTGCCGCAGGATGCGGTAAGCGACGGTAACATTAACAATCTTGATGCAGTTTCGGATGCGTTGCAGCGTGCCTGGAAG
Organism: Pseudomonadota bacterium; assembly: GCA_021848465.1. Classification (GTDB taxonomy): domain Bacteria; phylum Pseudomonadota; class Gammaproteobacteria; order Burkholderiales; family Gallionellaceae; genus JAJZUP01. Next base: position 223,569 of record JAJZUP010000001.1, on the reverse strand, counting down.
CGCATGGGGACGCGCATCAAAAATGTCAGTCTTGCGCTGCCGGCTGCCGCGGTTATCACCAAGAAAATCCTGCTTCCGGGTGGTTTGCGCGAAGAGGAATTGGAAAGCAAGGTTGAGGCTGAAGCTAATCAGTATATTCCGTTCGCACTTGATGAAGTGAATCTGGACTTCCAGATCATTGGTCCTGCGCCCACCGATCCGGACGAGGTAGAGGTGCTTCTGGCTGCATCACGCAAGGCGAATGTCGAAGATCGCGTAGCTGCGGCACAGGCTGCGGGATTGAAAACCCTGGTGATGGATGTCGAACCCTATGCGGCAGAGGCGGCTTTCGAGCAGGTGCAATCACAATTGCCGGAAGGAGCGGCGGATCAATGCATCGCCTTGGTGGATATTGGCGCGAATGTCATGAATGTGAATGTCCTGAGAAATGGGCAGTCAATATACATGCGTGACCAACAGATCGGCGGTGCACAGCTGACTCAGATGATCCAGAATGCCTTTGGGTTGGCTCCGGAAGAGGCTGAGCGAGGCAAGCGCGATGGCGGGCTGCCGGACAACTATGAAAGCGATGTGCTGGCGGCCTTTCTGGAAAATGTAGCAACCGAAGTGACCCGTGCGCTGCAGTTTTTCTTTACTTCGACGCAGTACAACGAGGTGGACTACATCGTTCTTTCGGGCGGTAGCGCAGTATTGCCCGGTCTGGATGATGCCGTGGCAACGCGTACACAAGTGAGTACACTGGTTGCAAATCCATTTGCGCAAATGACCTTGTCGAGCCGCATCAAGCCCAGGCAGCTGCAAATGGATGCTCCGGCCTTGATGATTGCATGCGGTTTGGCGATGAGGAGATTTGACCCAACATGATACGCGTCAATTTATTGCCACACCGTGCAGAAAAGCGGCGTGCGCGTCAGTTGCAATTTACGGTACTCAGTGGGATTTCATTGGTGCTGGGAGCATTGGTGGTTGTCATGGTGCATATGGCGATCAGCGGGCAGATCTCATATCAGGATCGCCGTAACGAATATCTCAAGCATGAAATTGTCGAACTGGACAAGCAGATTGCAGAAATCAAGAAGCTGCAAGAGCAGACGAAGTCCTTGCTGGCGCGCAAGACCGTAGTAGAGGAGCTGCAAAGTACACGCTCGAATGTGGTGCACCTGCTGGACCAGATGTTGCACATCCTGCCGGACGGGGTTTACCTGAAAAGTCTCAAGCAGACAGGGAGCAAGATTAGCGTAGTGGGATATGCGCAATCGAACGCGCGCATATCGACATTGATGCGGGCAATTGACGACTCTCCTTGGCTGGATTCGCCGACACTGATTGAAATTCATGCCGTCAGCGGCACCGGCCCGAGAATGAATGAGTTCTCCCTGAACTTTAACTTGACCAAACCCTCGGCAAATGGCGCGGCAAATTCTTCAAACGTCAAGTCCGGCGCGAAAGGTTGAGATATGCCTAAAATATCAATACAAGACTTTCTCGAAGAATTAAGGAACATTGACCCAAAGGCGCCGGGTAACTGGCCCTTGCCTATCAAGATTGCTGCATTCCTGTCGATATTCCTGGCGGTGGTTGCTGCTGGTGCGGTGCTGGACTGGAATGGCCAATGGGAAAGCCTGAGTGCCGCAAAACAGCAGGAAGCCCAGTTGCGTAATGAGTTCCTCTCCAAAAAACGCGAGGCTATCAATCTGGATATCATTAAAAAACAACTGATTGAAACCCAACAGTCGTTTGGCGCGCTGTTGAAGCAATTGCCCAGCAAATCGGAGATGGATGCCTTATTGACCGATATTAATCAGGCAGGTCTGGGCCGAGGGTTGCAGTTCGACCTGTTCCGCCCAGGTACCGAGGTCGCGACCGGGGTGTTTACCGAGCAGCCGATTTCGATCCGGGTTAACGGAAGTTACGATGACTTGGGTAAGTTCTGCAGCGACGTATCACAGTTGCCCAGAATTGTGACCTTGAATGACATCACGATTTCCCCTGGTGCGGGCGGCACGCTGAGCATGGATGCCATTGCCAAGACATACCGCTATCTGGACGAGAGTGAGGCTGCGGCCGGCAAAAAGGCAGGGGGTGGCAAATGAAGAAGATTTGCTTGACTGCAATATCGGCCCTCTTGCTCGCGGGTTGCGGCGGTGATGAGTTCCAGGATTTGCGTGATTTCGTGAAGAATGCGGGTGCCGACATGCGCGGCAAAGTTGAGCCACCGCCCGAAATCAAACCCTATGAGCCGTTCAGCTACGATAATTCGACAGGGATTTCGGATCCCTTCAAGCCACGCAAAATGGAGTTAAAAGCAGGGCTCGGTGGCTTGAACCAACCGAATTTCGATCGCCCCAAAGAGGAGCTGGAGGAGTTTCCTCTGGATAGCCTCAAAATGGTGGGATATCTTGAATTGGGAAATGTCGGGTATGCCGTGGTGCGCTCTTCGGACGGAAAGCTGCACCGGGTTAAAGCCGGCAACTATATCGGGCAGAATTTCGGGAAGATCACCTCGATAACTGAAACCGAGATACAGATACGTGAAATGGTGCAGGACAGCACAGGTGACTGGACTGAGCGTGACAGCAGTTTGCAGTTGGTTGAATGATTAGGAGTGAAATATGAGACACATCGTTATCTCGGGTCAGAAGCTCATCGGTATGTTAGCCGTGGCCACGCTTGCTGTTTGGTCAGTGGTGGTTCATGCCGAAGTGGGCGGGGGAGATGCAAACAGCATTTTGTCTCTTAGTGCGACTCCGGCAGAAAATGGCAAATTGGTCGTGAAGGTGGGCTTGAAAAACCCGCTGGCAGGTCAGCCTCCCGCATTTACCATCAATACGCCGCCGCGCATTGCTTTCGATTTTCCGAATACTGAAAACGCATTGGGGCGTTCTTCACAGGAGTTTGGCGAGGGAGACCTGCGCGGCGTGAACATTGTTCAGGCCGGCAGCCGTACGCGTCTTGTCGTGAACTTGAGCCAGATGCTGACTTACGATACGCAGATTGATGGCAATAACCTGCTGATAACCCTGCATGGAAAAGCTGCCGTTTCAGATGCCGAGCCACAGCCGTTGGCACGCTTCGCAGAAGCCAAGGCCGGGGCGCAGAGCCATAGCGTGCGCGATGTGGATTTCCGGCGCGGCAAGAATGGTGAGGGACGCCTGCAAATTGATTTGTCTGACGACAATGTTGGAATTGACATCAAACAGCAAGGCAAAACACTGTTAGTCGATTTTGCAAAAACCAATTTGCCGAAAAATCTGCAACGCAAACTGGATGTGGTTGATTTTGGTACACCAGTCCAGACAGTTGATACGTATGCAGAGGGAGAAAACACCCGTCTTGTGGTTGAGCCGAAAGGCGTGTGGGAATACTCCGCGTACCAGACCGACAACAAGTTCATCATTGAGGTGAAAACCATATCTGCGGAAGCCGCAGCAAAAACAGCCAATGCAGGGCAGGGCGTTTATACCGGCGAGAAATTGAGCCTGAATTTCCAGAACATCTCCACGCGCGAGGCATTGAATGTAATTGCGGACTTCACCGGCTTGAACATGGTGATCAGCGACACCGTCAGTGGCAACCTGACCTTGCGTTTGAAAGATGTGCCATGGGATCAGGCGCTGCAAATCATTCTTGATACGCGCGGTCTGCTGCAGCAAAGGGAAGGCAATGTCATCATGGTTGCCCCGCGTGAAGAAATCATGGCGCGCCAGAAGGAGGCATTGACCGCACAGCGTGTCATCAGCCAATTGGAGCCGGTACAGACTGAGGCATTCCCGTTGAGCTATGCCAAGGTTGAGGACGTCAAAGCAGTGCTGGCCGGTTATCAAAAACCCGGTGCAACAACCGGTTCTGATACCGGGACGATAGAAAGCGGCAAACCCGCAGGTAACCAGGAGGGCGGCACAACTGGAGGCGGTGAGAATGTTACTTTTGATAGCCGGACCAACACGCTGTATATCACGGCAACGCAATCGCGCTTGGCGCAAATCCGCGAGATCATCAAAAAACTGGATGTGCCGGTGCGTCAGGTGTTGATTGAAGCCAGGTTTGTAGAAGCTACCCGCAACTTCAACCGTAAGCTGGGCGGACGTCTGGGCTATACCGAAACTGCTGCAACTGCGATTGGAGGCGGCAATACCGCACAAATCAACGGTATTTCGCAATCCACTTTGAACGGTTATCCAACGGCGGCAGGCACCATGTCGGTTTCCATTTTTGATCCGACCGCCACGAAAACGTTAACGCTGGAACTGGCCGCATCTGAGCTGGATGAAAACCTGAAGTCGATCGCAAGCCCGCGCATTATGACCGGCGACTCAACCCCGGCCATGATCAAATCGGGCGTGCAGATTCCCTATACGCTCGCAGCGACAGGAACCTCGCCACCGACGACCTCATTCAAACAGGCCGAGCTTAACTTGACCGTTACCCCGAAAATCACCCCGGATGACAAGGTGACGATGAAGCTGGATGTGAAGCGGGATACGGTGGGCACCCTGTACGGCGGCATACCGAGCATCAACAACAGCCAGGTTACAACCACTGTGCTGGTGGATAATGGCGGCACGGTTGTGATCGGCGGTATCTATACTCAGGATATGCAGAATACGACTAACAAAGTGCCGTTGCTGGGTGATATTCCGTTGATCGGCTGGTTGTTCAAAAACGACCTCAAGTCCGATACGAAGAAAGAGCTGCTGATTTTCATTACTCCGAAAATCATGAAAGACAGTTTGAGCATAAACTGAGCGGTCGCTTCCGAAATGAGAGCCCGGGTCTTCCCGGGCTTTTTCTTAGGTGCCATGCTGGCCGCAGCATAATTCCGATACAATTCAGACATGAGTATCACTATTGAACCAAAATCCAAGCGCCTATCCGGAAATATCATTCTGGTTGGAATGATGGGCGCAGGAAAGACAACCGTTGGACGCATTCTGGCGAAACAGTTGGGCAAGACCTTTGTTGACAGCGACGAGGAAATACAAAAGCGTACCGGGGTCAAGATATCCCACATCTTTGATGTCGAGGGAGAAGCCGGGTTTCGCCAACGCGAAAGTGCAATTGTCCAGGAGCTGGTCAAGCTGGATAACATCATCCTGGCAACAGGCGGCGGTGCAGTACTGCGCGAGGAAAATCGTGCGGCACTGAAGCAGAATGGAACCGTGATCTATCTGAAAAGCGGCGTATATGATCTATGGCAGCGCACGCGCCACGACCATAACCGACCACTATTGCAGACTGCCAACCCACGCGCCAGGCTGCAAGAATTGTTCGATCAGAGGGATCCGATTTATACCGAGTTGGCCGACTATGTGATTCATACAGGCAGGCAAAGCGTCCAGGTTCTGATCTCGCGACTGGTAAAAAAAATGAACACAAACCCGGAAAACAAGCTCGCAATGGAAGTCATGCAAACACTTGAAGTAGGCCTCGCAGAAAGAAGTTATCCGATCCACATCGGAGAGGGGTTGCTGGAGAAGGCAGAGTTATTGCTGCCATATCTGGCAAACAAGCGTGCCGCAATTATTACCAATACAACCGTGGCGCCGCTATATCTGGAAAAGCTGACAGCTGTGCTTGAAAGCCATGGCATCAAGGTACAGCCGGTCATTCTGCCGGATGGCGAGCAATATAAAAACTCGGCTTCGCTGAATGCGATATACGATGCATTGCTCAGCAATCGCAGTGAACGCAATACACCGCTGATCGCGCTTGGTGGCGGCGTAATTGGCGATTTGACGGGGTTTGCCGCAGCAAGCTATTTGCGTGGCGTACCATTCATCCAGATTCCAACCACGTTGCTTTCACAAGTTGACTCCTCGGTCGGAGGAAAAACCGGCATCAACCACCCACTTGGGAAAAACATGATCGGCGCGTTTTACCAACCCAAGGTCGTGATAGCCGATGTGGAAACGTTGAATACACTGCCGGACCAGGAACTGAAAGCCGGTTTATCCGAGGTGATCAAGTATGGATTGATACGTGACCTGCCGTTTCTGGAGTGGCTGGAACAGAATATGGAACGATTACTTCAGCGCGATCCGGAGGCATTGCAATATGCAATCTGCGCCAGCTGCCGCAACAAGGCCGAGGTAGTCGGGAACGACGAGCGTGAAAGTGGCGAGCGCGCACTGTTGAATCTGGGGCATACGTTCGGCCATGCGATTGAAAATGCGATGGGGTACGGAGCCTGGCTGCATGGCGAGGCAGTTGCTGCTGGGACGATGATGGCTGCTGACCTTTCCAGTCGCCTCGGTTGGCTGAGTCAGCAAGATGTCAGCCGAGTGCAAAAATTGCTGCAACAAGCGGAGTTGCCGATAAAGGGGCCGCGCCTGGGCGTGGGGAAATATCGGGAGCTCATGGGGCTGGATAAAAAAGTTGCGGACGGCAGGATACGCTTTGTGCTACTGAAGTCGTTGGGCCAGGCGGTTTTGACGGATAACGTTCCCGTTGAAATGCTGCAGGCCACCCTGGAGTCATGCAGTGACTAATATGCAATTGGCACCCTATGCAGCGCACTGGCAGCAAAGTCGCGGGCGCAAGATTCACGAAGAGTCACCCCCAGGCAGGAGCGAGTTTCAGCGCGATCGCGACCGGATCATTCATTCCAGCGCATTCCGCCGCCTGGAATACAAAACCCAGGTGTTTGTGAATCATGAGGGAGACTTGTTTCGTACCCGTCTTACCCACAGCATTGAGGTTGCCCAGATCGGGCGTTCGATCGCGCGCCGCCTGCGGCTGGATGAGGATCTGGTCGAGGCAGTATCCCTTGCGCACGATCTGGGACATACTCCGTTCGGCCATGCCGGACAGGAAGCCCTGAATGATTGCATGCAGGCGTATGGCGGCTTTGAACACAACCTGCAGTCACTGCGGGTCGTGGATATGCTGGAAGAACGTTATGCAGCTTTTGACGGACTGAATCTCTGTTTTGAAACACGAGAAGGCATCCTGAAGCATTGCGCTTTGGATAAAGCCGCTGAACTCGGCGAAGTGGGCGAGCGTTTTTTACAGAACAAGCGCCCGACAATGGAAGCACAAATCGCCAATCTTGCGGACGAGATTGCCTATAACAACCATGATGTCGACGATGGGCTGCGTTCCGGCCTGATAACCTTGGAGCAGCTGGCTTCCGTCAGGCTGTTCTCATTGCACTTGCAACAAGTGCGCGATGCCTATCCGCACCTTGCCGAGCGCCGCGTTATACATGAAACAGTTCGCCGCATGATAAATACGCTGATCAGCGACGTGATCAGCCAAACTGAAAAAAATCTTGAGGCCAATGCGATCCAGTCGCTAGCGGATGTACGGCAGGCTCCAGTACTGTTGGCGTTCAGCGCTGAAATGCAAGAGTTGAACCGCGAACTCAAAGCTTTCCTGCGTACCAATTTGTACCGGCATTACCGAGTCATGCGCATGAGTGCAAAGGCCCGCCGCATCATTGCCGACCTGTTCAACGCATTCATGGAAGATAAAAGACTGTTACCGCCGCAGTTCCAATATGCCGCCGACCATGAGCATGCTCGCGCAGTGGCCGACTACATAGCTGGCATGACCGATCGCTATGCCATCCGAGAGCATCGCCGCCTGTTTGCGGTTGAAGAAAGCTGACAGCGCCCTGCTGGCGGCGGCCTTTTCTACATATAACCGCTGATATTGCTGATAACCGGTAGACAAGGTAACATTCACGCCCTTTCGCTTTAGAAACCGTATGTGGCCGCGTGTGCGGCCACAGTATTGCCGTAGAAACAGATGAGGAACAGCGTGGAAAATTCTTCGACGAAGCCAGCATTGAATGGCTTGCCAGCCCAGCAAGGGCTATATGACCCAAGCCAGGAGCATGATGCATGCGGGGTAGGATTTGTTGCCCACATCAAAGGTAAGCAAAGTCACGAGATTGTCAGCCAGGGCTTGCAGATACTGGAAAACCTGACGCACCGCGGAGCCGTAGGGGCCGATCCGCTGGCCGGCGACGGTGCCGGTATCCTGCTCCAGATTCCGGATAAATTCCTGCGCGATGAAATGGGTTGGGGCAAAATCGAATTGCCGGCCGTTGGCGAATATGGCGTCGGCATGATTTTCCTGCCGCGCGACGAGAAAGCGCGCGCTGCATGCGAAAAAGTTATCGCAAGCAAAATCAAGACTGAAGGTCAGGAGCTGATAGGCTGGCGCGACGTGCCGGTCGATAACAGCGGTCTGGGCGAAAGCGTAAAGGCAGTGGAGCCGTTAGTGCGTCAGGTATTCATCGGACGCGGCAAGAAAACCAAGGATCAGGACGGTTTTGAGCGCAAACTGTTTGTGATTCGCAAAACCATCGAACATGCAGTGCGCAAGCTGGCCAAGGACCAGGGCAAAGGTTTCTACATCCCGTCCATGTCCTCACGCACGATCGTTTACAAAGGCATGCTGCTGGCCGACCAGGTTGGCACCTATTTCCGCGACTTGCAGGATGAGCGTGTTATCAGCGCAATGGCGTTGGTGCACCAGCGCTTCTCGACAAACACATTCCCGACATGGGACCTCGCGCACCCGTTCCGCATGATTGCGCATAACGGCGAGATCAATACCTTGCGCGGCAACGTCAACTGGATGACGGCGCGTCACGCTGCCATGTCGTCCAAATTCCTTGGCGAGGATCTGGAGAAGCTGTGGCCGTTGATTGTTGAAGGCCAGTCTGACTCCGCCTGTTTCGATAACGCGCTGGAATTGCTGGTTGCCGGCGGATACTCGCTGCCGCACGCCATGATGATGCTGATTCCCGAAGCCTGGGCTGGGAATCCGCTGATGGACGAAGAGCGCCGCGCGTTCTACGAATATCACGCGGCATTGATGGAGCCGTGGGATGGCCCGGCAGCGGTGGCATTCACCGACGGTCGCATGATCGGTGCGACGCTGGACCGTAATGGCCTGCGTCCCGCCCGCTACCTGATCACCGATGATGACATGGTGCTGATGGCATCCGAGATGGGCGTATTGCCGATTGAGGAAAAGCGGGTCGTCAAGAAATGGCGCTTGCAGCCCGGCAAAATGTTCCTGATCGATATGCAGGCTGGACGCATTGTGGACGATGTCGAGTTGAAAAATCAGCTGTCGACTGCCAAGCCTTACCGTAAATGGATTGAGCAGTCGCGCCACTACATTGATGACTTGCCGAAAGCCAAGGTCGAGCTGAAAGGCACGGCAAACCTGCTCGACACCCAGCAGGCATTCGGCTACACCCAGGAAGACACCAAGTTCCTGATGCTGCCGATGGCCAGTGCAGGGGAAGAAGCGATTGGTTCCATGGGTACCGATGCGGCGCTGCCCGTGCTGTCGAGCAAGAACAAGGTGCTGTACAACTACTTCAAGCAGCTCTTTGCTCAGGTTACCAATCCGCCCATCGACCCGATCCGCGAAGAGATCGTCATGTCGCTCACCTCGTTTATTGGCCCTAAAGCCAATTTGCTGGGCGTGGATGAAACCAGGCCAGCCCCACGCCTGGAAGTGCATCAGCCGGTGTTGTCCGAAGAGGATATCGCCAAGCTGCACGACATTGAGAACCTGACCAAGGGCGCCTATAAATCGCAGGTGTTGGATATTACCTACGCGGCGAAGGAAGGTGCAGGCGGATGTGAAAAAGCGCTTGCTGCACTGTGCAAGGCCGCTGAAAAAGCAGTTGCCAGGGGCAGCAATATCCTGATTCTTTCCGATCGCACCGTAAGCGCGGCGCAAGTCGCGATTCCGGCCTTGCTGGCAACCGCCGCCGTGCACCACCACCTCGTACGTTCCGGTCTGCGCACCAGCACCGGTCTGGTCGTGGATACCGGCTCGGCACGTGAAGTTCACCACTTTGCCCTGCTTGCCGGGTATGGTGCGGAAGCGGTTTGCCCGTGGCTGGCGTTCGACACGATTCCAACACTGGAATTACCGGCGGGCGTAGAAGTCAAGGATGCCAAGAAGCGCTTCATCAAGGCGGTCAACAAGGGCCTGCTGAAGGTGATGTCGAAGATGGGTATTTCCACCTACCAGTCCTACTGCGGCTCGCAGATTTTCGAAGCCATTGGCCTTAACAGCAGCTTTGTGGCGAAATACTTTACCGGCACCGCGACCCAGATTGAGGGTATCGGTCTCAAGGAAGTCGCGGAAGAAGCGGTGCGCATGCATGCCGCAGCCTATGGCGATGACCCGGTGCTTGCCAACATGCTCGACGCGGGTGGTGAATATGCGTTCCGTATCCGCGGTGAAGAGCATACCTGGACACCCGACTCCATTGCCAAGTTGCAGCACTCCACACGCAACAACAACTACGCGACCTACAAGGAATACGCCAAGCTGATCAACGACCAGACCGAGCGCCAGATGACCTTGCGCGGACTGTTCGAAATCAAGGCGGCGGGCAAACCGGTACCGCTGGACGAAGTTGAGTCGGCCAAAGAGATTGTCAAACGCTTTGCCACCGGCGCAATGTCGCTCGGCTCCATTTCAACCGAAGCGCACACCACCTTGGCGATTGCCATGAACCGCATCGGCGGCAAGTCCAACACCGGCGAGGGCGGCGAGGACGCCAACCGCTTCAAGGTATTGCACGGCGGCGAACGACTGTCCGACATCATCGGCAAGCATCGCGTTGAAGCTGACCAGACCTACAAGGCTGGTGATTCCTTGCGTTCGCGCATCAAGCAGGTTGCATCGGGGCGCTTCGGAGTTACCGCCGAATACCTGAGCAGCGCGGACCAGATCCAGATCAAGATGGCGCAGGGCGCCAAGCCCGGCGAGGGCGGCCAGTTGCCCGGCGGCAAGGTATCCGAGTACATCGGCAAACTGCGCCATTCCGTGCCCGGTGTCGGCCTGATTTCGCCACCGCCGCATCACGATATTTATTCGATCGAAGACTTGGCGCAGCTCATCCATGACCTGAAGAACTCGAACCCGAGCGCTTCGGTGTCGGTCAAGCTGGTGTCCGAGGTCGGCGTCGGCACCGTTGCCGCTGGGGTATCGAAAGCCAAGGCTGACCACATCGTGATTTCCGGCTTCGACGGCGGTACGGGTGCTTCGCCGCTGTCGTCGGTGAAGCATGCCGGTACATCGTGGGAACTGGGCCTTGCCGAGGCGCAACAGACCCTGGTGCTGAACCGCCTGCGCGGCCGCGTTGCGGTACAGGTCGATGGCCAGATGAAAACCGGGCGCGACGTGCTGATTGGCGCGCTGCTTGGCGCTGATGAATTCGGCTTTGCTACCGCACCGCTGGTGGTCGAGGGCTGCATCATGATGCGCAAGTGCCACCTCAACACCTGCCCGGTCGGCGTCGCCACGCAAGACCCCGCGCTGCGCAAGAAATTCACCGGCCAGCCGGAACACGTGGTGAACTACTTCTTCTTCGTCGCCGAGGAAGTGCGCGAATTGATGGCGCAGATGGGTATCCGCAAATTTGAAGACCTGATCGGCCGCAGCGATTTGCTCGACGTGCGCAAGGGAATCAAGCACTGGAAGGCCAAGGGTCTGGACTTCAGCAAGATTTTCCACCAACCCGAAGTCGGTAGTGACGTGGCGCGTCGTCATGTAGAGACGCAGGATCACGAGTTGAACAAGGCTTTGGACAACGAATTGATTGCCCAGGCCAAGGAAGCGCTCGATGCAAAACGTACTGTCACCATCGAGACCAGGATCCGCAACGTGAATCGCAGCGTCGGCACCATGTTGTCGCATGAAGTGGCCAAGCGCCACGGCAATGCCGGCCTGCCCGATGACACCATCCGCGTGAAGCTGCTGGGCACTGCGGGCCAGAGCTTTGGCGCTTTCCTGGCGCACGGCATCACCTTCCAGCTTGAAGGCGAAGGCAACGATTACGTGGGCAAGGGCCTGTGCGGCGGACGCATCATCGTCAAGCCGTCCGAAGACAGCAAGCTGGTGGCGGCGGACAACATCATTGTCGGCAATACCGTTCTCTACGGTGCTACAGCTGGTGAAGTGTTCTTCAACGGCGTCGCGGGCGAGCGCTTCGCGGTGCGCAACTCAGGTGCCGTGGCCGTCGTCGAGGGTGTGGGTGACCACGGCTGCGAATACATGACGGGCGGCATGGTTGTAGTGCTGGGCAAGACCGGGCGCAACTTCGCTGCGGGTATGTCCGGCGGCGTCGCGTATGTCCTGGACGAGGATGGCAGTTTCCCGCAACGCTGCAATCTGGCGATGGTGCAACTGGAGCCGATCCCTGAAGAGGCCGCGGTAAGCGAGATGGGCGTCATCGACGGCCACGGTCGCGTGCACTTCAACCACCTGAACAAGGCGGATGAAGCAGCCTTGCGCGGCAAGATCGAAAAGCATCTGCGCTATACCGGCAGTGCACGCGCCAAGCACATCCTGGATAACTGGGCGGCGTACCTGCCCAAGTTCGTGAAGGTCATGCCGACCGAATATCGTCGTGCGTTGCTGGAGATCGCGGCGCAGCAGAAGGAGGCCGCATAATGGGCAAGCCAACCGGATTCATGGAATTCAAGCGCGTCAGCGAAACCTACGCGCCGGTCGAACAACGGGTTAAACACTATCAGGAATTTGTTGCACACCTGACGGATGAAGAGGCAAAGCAACAGGGCGCGCGCTGCATGGACTGCGGCATCCCGTTCTGCAACAACGGTTGTCCGGTCAACAACATCATCCCCGACTGGAACGACCTGGTGTATCGCGGTAACTGGAAGCGCGCCATCGAGGTTTTGCATTCCACCAACAATTTCCCCGAGATCACCGGCCGCATCTGTCCCGCCCCGTGCGAGGCAGCCTGTACGCTGAACTTCAACAATGACGCGGTCGGGATCAAGTCCATCGAGCACGCGATCATCGACAAGGCGGGTGAAAATGGCTGGGTACTGCCGCAACCTGCGGCGCAGAAAACCGGCAAGAAAGTTGCCGTAGTCGGCTCAGGTCCAGCCGGATTGGCCGCTGCGCAGCAACTGGCGCGCGCCGGACACAGCGTCACCGTGTTCGAAAAGAACAGCCGCATCGGCGGTCTGGTGCGCTACGGCATCCCCGACTTCAAGCTGGACAAGCGCCTGATCGACTGGCGCATGGCGCAGCTCGCTGCTGAAGGCGTGAAGTTCCAGGTCAACACCTTCGTTGGCAAGGAACTGCCTGGCAAGGGCATCGTCAATGACGCAAAGAAGGTCGTCAGCCCGAAAGAGCTGAGCAAGGAATTCGACGCCGTCATCCTCGCCGGTGGCGCAGAGCAGCCGCGCGACCTGCCGGTGCCGGGCCGCGAACTCAAGGGCGTGCATTTCGCGCTGGAATTCCTGATTCCGCAGAACAAGGAAGTTGCGGGCGACGGCAAGAACCACATCAATGTGGCGGGCAAGCATGTTGTGGTCATCGGCGGCGGCGACACCGGCTCTGACTGCGTCGGCACTTCCAATCGCCACGGCGCCGCGTCCATCACCCAGATCGAGGTGATGCCGCGCGCACCGGAACAGGAAGACAAGCTGAAGACTTGGCCCTACTGGCCGCTCAAGCTGCGCACCTCCAGCTCGCATGAGGAAGGTTGCGAGCGCGACTGGGCGATCAACACGAAGGAATTCGTCAGCGATGGCAACGGCAATGTGAAGGCGTTGAAGTGTGTGCGCGTCGAGTTCAAGGATGGCAAGATGGTCGAAGTGCCAGGCAGCGAGTTTGAACTCAAGGCCGACTTTGTCTTCCTCGCCATGGGCTTCACCAATCCGCTGGCACAGGTGCTGGATGCCTTCGGCGTGGAGAAGGACGCGCGTGGTAACGCCAAGGCTGATACCGAAGGTGCCAAGGCTTACTACACCAGCGTCAAGAAAGTGTTCGCAGCGGGAGACATGCGTCGCGGCCAGTCGTTGGTGGTATGGGCCATTCGCGAAGGGCGCCAAGCGGCGCGTGCGGTGGACGAGTTCCTGATGGGCTCGTCAGTTTTGCCACGATAATAATTAATCTGCCACCACTAACCGGTGGCAGGAATTCAGCAGGGAAGCAGCATGAACTTCAAAGTTAAGAACGACACCTTTCTGCGCGCCTTGTTGCGCCAGCCCACCGAATACACCCCGCTGTGGATGATGCGCCAGGCTGGGCGTTATTTGCCCGAATACTGCGCGACACGCAAGCGCGCCGGGAGCTTCATGGGGCTGTGCAAATCGCCAGACATGGCAACTGAGGTGACGTTGCAGCCGCTGGACCGCTTTCCGCTGGATGCGGCCATCTTGTTCTCCGACATCCTGACGGTGCCGGACGCAATGGGGCTGGGCCTGTATTTCGCCGAGGGCGAGGGGCCGAAGTTCGAGCGCCCGCTCAAGACCGAAGCAGACATCAAGGCGCTGCGCGTGCCGGACATCGGCAAAGACCTGAAGTATGTAACCGACGCAGTCTCGCAGATCCGCAAGGCGCTGGATGGCCGCGTTCCGCTGATCGGTTTTTCCGGTAGCCCCTGGACACTGTCTTGCTACATGGTTGAAGGCGGCAGCAGCGATGATTACGCCAAAGTGAAGACCCTGATGTACAAGGAATCGGCGCTGATGCACCACATTCTGGGTGTGACGGCAGAAGCTGTGACAGCCTACCTGAATGCGCAGATCGAAGCGGGCGCGCAGGCCGTGATGATTTTCGACTCCTGGGGCGGTACGCTGTCGCATTACGCTTACCATGAATTCTCACTGCCCTACATGAAGCGCATCGTGGATGGACTGATCAAGGAAAAAGACGGCGTGCGTATTCCTTCCATTGTATTCACCAAGGGCGGCGGCTTGTGGATCGAGAACATTGCTGACATTGGTTGCGATGCGGTCGGTTTGGACTGGACCATGGATATCGGTGTGGCGCGCCAGAAGGTCGGACAGAAAGTCGCGCTGCAGGGGAACATTGACCCGGCGGTACTTTTTGCAACGCCCGAAGTGATCCGCCACGAAGTGGAAAAGGTATTGTCCAGCTATGGCTACGGGAGTGGCCATGTATTTAATCTGGGCCATGGCATTTCGCAATTTACCAACCCGGATAATGCGGCGGCACTAGTTGCTGCCGTGCACGAGCTCAGTCGGAAATACCACTAAATTCAAAGTAATTGAAATGTACTTTTAGACAGGCACGGGACGCAGTGAAAGGCCACGGAACAGAAATTCCGTGGCCTTTTTGCTTTAAAATGCAACAAACTGATTAATAAAGGTTAATTTGTGCTGCTCAGAAAACGGGCAAGATGAAAAAAGCATATATATCGTTACTACTTAGCATATGAATTCAGAAGATACACACATAGTTATCCACAACTTTTGTTAGCAAGAAAAAATCCCATATGCGAAAGTACATTAGGAAAAATTTGAAGAATTTACCGGAGAAAAATTCACTAACATGCGCCTGATTCGCGTTGCTCTGGATGTGCCGTTGTCAACACTTTTTGATTACAAAATCGAAAAGAATATTGATATACAAATCGGACAACGTGTACTTGTTCCGTTCGGCCGGAAAGAGTGGGTCGGGGTCGTTTTGGAAAAAGATTGCGAAAGCGATCTGGAGATTTCCCGCATCAAACCGGTATTGCAGGTTCTGACAGATGTGCCGCCGCTGCCCAAGGAAATTCTGACATTGCTGCAGTTCTGCAGTGACTATTACCACTATCCGCTCGGCCAGGTTGTACTGTCCGCCTTGCCGACGCGCTTGCGAGCAGCCGACCCGCTGCGCATCAAGCAGGACAAAACATACCAGTTGACAGCGCTGGGACGAGTGCAAGTAGACGTGCCGAAACGGCAAGTGGTATTGACGCGCATGATGGCGCAATTGGCTCAGGGTGTGCAAAGCGAAGTGGCATTGCTCGATATATCCGCAAGTGCGCGGAAAAAATTGAATGAAATGCTTGCGGCCGGCTGGCTGGAAGAGGTGGAGCTGACCCCGGCAAGACTGCCACACCGTTTTGAAAATGCGCATGCATTAAATGATGAACAACAGCGGGCAGTAGAGCAGGTAGCGGTTAACGAGGGCTTTCAATGCTTCCTGCTGCATGGCGTAACGGGAAGCGGTAAAACAGAAACATATGTACATCTGATACACCAGGTGTTGCAGAGGGCGCAGCAGGTGCTGCTGCTGATCCCGGAAATCAATCTCACACCGCAACTGGAGCAGTACTTTCGTAACCGCTTTCCAGCGACGGAACTGGTCAGCCTGCATAGCGGCCTGAGCGACGGGGCACGCGCGCAAAACTGGCTGCACGCCCAGACTGGGCGCGCACGTATCGTACTGGGCACCAGGCTCGCAGTATTTGCGCCGATACCGGAACTGGGGTTGATCCTGATAGATGAAGAGCATGATGCATCATTCAAGCAGCAGGATGGCCTGCGCTATTCGGCGCGCGATGTCGCGATTTTTCGCGCCAACCAGCGAGGCATCCCGATCGTCCTCGGCTCGGCAACACCATCGCTGGAGAGTTGGCAAAATGCGCAAAGCGGGCGATATAAATTACTGCAACTGACACGCAGGGCAATTGCCGCAGCAACCTTGCCGACCCTGCGCTGTCTGGATATGCGCAACGCGGTTTTGCAGGAAGGACTAAGTGCCCAGCTATTGCAGGCAATCGAGCAACGTCTGAAACGCAAGGAACAAAGCCTGGTTTTCATCAACCGGCGTGGCTATGCCCCGGTGCTGATGTGCAGCGCATGTGGATGGTTATCGAACTGTCCGAATTGCGCGGGCAAACTGGTATTGCATCTGGAGGATAAGCGCCTGCGTTGCCATCATTGCGGCTACCAGGCGCGCGTACCGGTAGCCTGCCCGAGTTGTGGCAATGCGGATTTGCTCCCAGTAGGAGCCGGAACGCAACGAATAGAAGCAGCCCTGCACCAGCACTTTCCGGATGCAGCGATATTGCGGGTGGATCGCGACAGCACGCGCAACAAAGGCACATGGGATGCAATGCGCCAGGAGATTCAGGAAGGCAATGCGGATATTCTTGTCGGGACGCAAATACTCGCGAAAGGGCATGACTTCCCTAACCTGACACTGGTGGGAATATTGAATGCGGATGCCGCTTTGTACAGCGCAGATTTTCGTGCATCCGAAAGACTGTATGCGCAACTGGCGCAGGTGGCCGGGCGCGCCGGGCGAGCAGGAAAAGCCGGCGAAGTATTAATCCAGACCGGCTTTCCGGAGCATCCGATATACCAGGCACTGCGAACCCATGATTACAAAGGCTGGGCGGATACACTGCTGGCAGAGCGCGAAATGGCCGGATTCCCGCCGTACGTATTCCAGGCCATGCTGCGCGCAGAGGCGTTGCAGTCCAGCATGGTTTTCGACTTCCTGAATCAGGCGCGTATGCTGGCAAAAAGCCAGGCAACAACGGAGCTGGAAATATACGGCGTCGTGCCGGCCAGCATGGCAAAGCGTGCGCAACATACCCGGGCACAATTATTGATACAAAGCAGCTCGCGAAAAATACTGCAAAACTTTCTCAGAAACTGGCTGCCGGAATTGACGCCGCTGGCGTCACCCAAATTACGCTGGGCACTTGATGTAGACCCGATCGAGTTTTAGCCGTGGCAGTGTCGGGTTCGGAGATATAATCATTTAACACAATTTGGAAAGCGTAATTATGAAGGTAATACAAAACTTCTCTCTCGCCGAGTTGGCATTGCCGACGAAAATGCTGTTTACGGGTTACTTGCTCGCCATCGGTGTGGGGCTGATCGCCGCCGGTGCGCAGATCATGCTGACCCACGGCATGGCAGACGGGAAGCCGGGGCTTTCAGTTGACGACATTGTGTACAGTTACCACGGCAACCATGACGGCCCGAATGCGTCAAAACTGGAATCCAAACTATTTGGCTCGATGAAAGACAATGCGCCGCCCGAGGTGCGAATGACCTTGCTGAAATGGGCCGACGCTGGTGCTCCGGCCAGTGATTGGGACAGCAAGATCAAACCACTGGTCGTGGAATATTGCGGTCCATGCCATGCCAATATGCCGAGCATACCGAATATCACCGAAAAATCAGTGATGGACCAGATGACCAAGCGCGATGAGGGGGCGACCATTACAACCCTGACGCGCGTTTCACATATTCACCTGTTCGGAGTTTCATTCATTTTCTTCTTCGTGGGCTGGATCTTTACTTACGCAAGCGGCTTTTCACCAGTGGCTAAGTCCATCCTGATTGTTACTCCGTTTGCGTTCCTGATAATTGATGTGGCCTCGTGGTGGCTGACGAAAATGAACCCGAATTTCGCCTGGCTGGTGATCGTGGGCGGGTTTGGCTATAGCGCAGCGTCAACAGTAATGATCTTTACCTCGCTGTACCAAATGTGGCTGATGCCAAAACCGGCAGGCAGACACAAGACAGAACCGGCTACAGAGTGAAAGGATATTCCGAACCACTGGACGAACTGCGCAGGCAACTCGGTACGCAGGCAGTACTGACGGGCGAGGAAGCGGCCCCTTATTGCACCGATTGGCGCAAGCGCTATACCGGCAAGGCCCTGGCAGTGATTCTGCCGCAAGACACCGGGCAGGTCAGTCAGGCAATCCGCTGGTGCGTTAAAAACAATCTTGCCATAGTTCCGCAGGGGGGGAATACCAGCCTGTGCGGAGCTTCGGTGCCATTGGCGGAGACGGCGCGCCCACAAGTGATCATCAATCTGTCGCGCATGCAGCGCATCCGCGAAATCGACGAAACCAATTACACCATGACGGTTGAGGCCGGCTGCAAACTGGCGCAGATATACGCAGCGGCAGAGCAGGCAAACCGGCTGTTCCCGCTCGGGCTGACAGCTATCGCGCCGCATTGCGAAATTGGCGGCAACCTCTCGACCAATGCTGGCGGTCTGGGAGTACTGCGGTACGGCAACGCGCGCGATCTGGTACTGGGCATGGAAGTGGTATTGCCGGACGGCCAGGTGTGGAACGGCTTGCGCAGGCTGCGCAAGGACAACACCGGTTACGATCTGAAACAGTTATTCGTCGGAGCAGAAGGTACACTGGGAATAATCACGGCCGCCGTACTGAAACTATTCCCGCGTCCGCAAGCAACAGCGACTGCATGCATCGCAGTCAGCGGGCCGGAAGCGGCCACTGCTTTGCTGGCACATTTGCGGGCGCGGTGCGGCGATATGATCAGTGCATTTGAAATTATTTCACGCTCATGCCTCGACTTGGTATTCAGGCATATTCCGGCGACAGAAGAGCCGTTCAATAAAGCACATGAATGGATAGTCATAACCCAACTCAGCAATGTATTGCCGGGACCGCTTGAAGGTGAACTGGAGCAAGCGCTGAAGGAATTCGGGGGTGGGATCGAGGAATTCGAGGTAACTGCAGACGCAAACCATGCAGAGCGCTGGTGGAAGTTGCGCAAAAATATCAGCGATGCGCAAAAAGCCGAAGGCATCAGCATCAAGCATGACATATCCGTACCACTAAGTCGGGTGGCCGAATTCATCCGCACAGCGACACACGCATTGCAACAAGCCTACCCCGGTATCCGAGTAGTGGCATTCGGTCATATGGGCGATGGCAATATCCACTACAACGCATCAATGCCGGACACAGAGCAAAACCGGGTTCTGATTGCGCAACACGAGCACGAGGTAAACCGGCTGGTATATGAAGTCGTTGCGCGGATGCAAGGCAGCATCAGCGCCGAGCATGGCCTGGGGCAGCTCAAATGTGAGGAAATCACCCACTACAAGGACGAAGTCGAGCTGCAACTCATGCAGTGCATCAAGCTGGCGCTCGACCCCAACGGTTTGATGAACCCGGGCAAAGTGCTCTGCCCGGCAAAGCAGTAGCGCGGAATGGTATAATTTGCGCAAAGAATTGCTTACCGGGCAGGATTTCTGAGCAAGCGCCTATGATTCCCTGAATGAGTAAAACGCGGCAAAAGGCCGGAAGCGGTTGTAACTATTGATTCAAGGAAAACAGATATGAGTTTGAAATGCGGCATCGTCGGCCTGCCCAACGTCGGCAAGTCTACCCTCTTCAATGCACTGACCAAGGCGGGCATCGCCGCCGAAAACTACCCGTTCTGCACCATCGAGCCTAACGTCGGTATCGTCGAAGTACCGGATGCGCGTCTTGATGCGCTATCGAAGATCGTCAATCCGCAACGCGTGCAGCACGCCATCGTCGAGTTCGTCGACATCGCCGGCCTGGTGGCGGGCGCCTCCAAGGGCGAAGGATTGGGCAACCAGTTCCTCGCCAACATCCGCGAGACCGATGCCATCGTCAACGTGGTGCGCTGCTTCGATGATCCCAACGTGGTGCACGTAGCAGGCAAGGTAGACCCGCTAGCCGACATCGAAACCATCGTCACCGAGCTCGCATTGGCCGATCTCGCAGCGGTAGAGCGTACCATTGCACGTGACGGCAAGAAGGCCAAATCCGGCGACAAGGATGCAATCAAACTCGTGGCTGTGCTGGAAAAGCTGCTGCCGCACTTGAACGAAGGCAAGCCAGCGCGCACGTTGGGCTTGAGCGACGATGATAAGCAAATCATCAAGCCGCTGTGCCTGCTCACCATCAAGCCGGCCATGTACGTCGGCAACGTGCTGGAAGACGGCTTTGAGAACAATGCGCACCTCGACCGCCTGCGTGAACATGCAGCGAAAGAGGGCGCACCGGTGGTGGCGCTATGTGCCAAGATCGAGCAGGAGCTTGCCGACCTTGATGATGCCGACAAGAAGGAATTCCTCGCCGACCTCGGGCTCGATGAACCCGGCTTGAATCGCCTGATTCGTGCCGGATACGACCTGCTCGGTCTGCAAACCTACTTCACCGCCGGCGTGAAGGAAGTGCGCGCCTGGACCATCCACAAGGGTGACACCGCACCGCAAGCCGCGGGCGTGATTCACACCGATTTCGAGCGCGGCTTCATCCGCGCGCAGACCATTTCCTTCGCCGACTTCATTGCTTGTGGCGGCGAAGCGGGCGCAAAGGAAAAGGGCAAAATGCGAGTGGAAGGCAAGGACTACGTCGTGCAGGACGGCGACGTGATGAACTTCCTGTTCAACGTGTGATCATTCGCCGTTCAGCACGGCGAGAATATCCTGCTTGAGCTCGAAGAATTCCTGGGCAGAGAGTTCAAAATGCTCAAGGATGGCGCGCTCAAACAGGTGCCATTCGCCTTTCGCGGCAAGATGCTCATCGACAATACATTCCGCCATGTGCACGATGCCGACCAGGTTGCGCACCTCAGGCTCAATGGCGGAGGTTGCTGCATGGAATATGCTTTCGTCGTGATGCAGGAGAATCGCCTTGCATATCTGCAGGGGCAGCATCCAGCTACGGGTCAGCATGTTGCCGACGACGGTATGCGTGGTTGAAAAAACACTATTCTCGATCTCGCAGATATTGCGTCCTTGCTTGCTTTGCGCCATGACCGTTTCCCGGTAGTCGGGAAATTTCATCATCAAAACCGGGATGCCGCAGTCATGAAACAGTGCTGCGATATACGCGTGATCCCTGGAAACCTCGGGGAATCGTGCTGCAATCTTTTCGGCAATAGACGCAGTCATGCTGGAGCGCTCCCAGAACTTTTCGAAGCTTTGCGAGTTCCCGCTTAACGACTGGCGCAACGCAATGTTCTGCACCAGATTCAGTGTGTTTTGCATGCCCAGCACGTTGACCGCCTGCAACACCGATGTCACCTTGCTGCGCAAACCGATGAAGGGCGAGTTGGCCAGCTTGAGCAAAGGGCCGGTAATGCCGGCATCCTTGCTGATCAAATTCGCAATGCTGGCAAAGTCGGCAGACGGATGTTTTGCTGCGCGCAAGATGGAGGTAAGCGAGTCCGGGCAGGGCGGAATCTGGATACCGTTAAGAATCTTCGCGGTGAGATCGCTGGTTAATTCAGTGTGCATATCTGGGCTCCTCGAATCAGGGAAGAATAATGCACAAGCTGATAACTGCTGACAATAGTGAAAAATATATAGAACTCATCAAGCGAGTATATAGTGGAATGCGCACAAGTAAAGAATATGCAAAGGGGTTATGACGATTTGGTAAAATAGCGAACGAAGCATTCACACCAACGTCTGCATCCATGCACGCAACAGCGTCATCAGTATCCCAATTATCCGGAAAGAAATAATGTCATTTGCATCACTCGGCCTGTCCGAAGAAATCGTCCGTGCTGTTACCGAGCGCGGTTATACCCAACCCACTCCAATCCAAGCGCAAGCCATCCCGGTCGTGCTGAAGGGCGGCGACCTGCTCGGCGGCGCGCAGACCGGCACCGGCAAGACCGCCGGCTTTACCTTGCCCATGCTGCAACGCCTGATGGAAAAACCCGTCATCGGCAAGCACTACATTCGTGCGCTGGTGCTGGTGCCCACGCGCGAACTCGCCGCCCAGGTGGAAGAGAGCGTGCGCCTGTACGGCAAATACCTGCCGCTGAAATCCATGATGATGTTCGGCGGCGTCAATATCAACCCGCAGATCAAGCAACTGCATGGCGGCGTCGATATCCTGGTTGCCACGCCGGGCCGCTTGCTCGACCACGCCCAGCAAAAGACCGTAGACCTGTCGCATGTCGAGATATTGGTGCTGGACGAAGCCGACCGCATGCTGGACATGGGCTTCATCCGCGACATCAAGAAGGTGCTCGCATTGCTGCCCAAGCAGCGCCAGAATCTGCTGTTCTCCGCCACCTTCTCCGACGAGATCAAGCTGCTGGCGGAAGGCCTGCTGCACAACCCGGCGCTGGTCGAAGTTGCGCGCCGTAACACCACCGCCGAGACCGTCAGCCAAAAAGTGTATCCAGTGGACCGCGACAAGAAGCGCGCGTTGCTTACCCACCTGATCAAGGAGCGCAACTGGTTCCAGGTGCTGGTGTTCACACGCACCAAGCACGGTGCCAATCGTCTTGCCGAGCAGCTCGACAAGGACGGCATCCCGGCCATGGCGATCCACGGGAACAAGAGCCAGAATGCGCGCACCCGCGCCCTGGCCGAGTTCAAGAGCTGCAAGCTGCAAGTGCTGGTTGCCACCGACATTGCCGCGCGCGGCATCGATATCAACGAACTGCCGCATGTGGTGAACTACGAGTTGCCCAACGTGCCGGAAGACTACGTGCACCGCATCGGCCGTACTGGCCGTGCCGGTGCGGAAGGCGAAGCCAGCTCGCTGGTATGCGTGGACGAAGCCAAATTGCTCAAGGACATCGAGCGCCTGATCAAGCGCGAGCTGCCGCGTGAAGTGGTGGCGGGCTTCGAGGTCGATCCGAGCATCAAGGCCGAGCCCATCGTTAACGGGCAGAACCGTGGCGGTGGTCAACGCCAGGGGCAGGGCCGCAGCCAGCCGCGCAGTGGCGGCGGACAAGGCCGTGGCCAACAGGCCCGCTCCGGACAAGCAGCGCAGCCCAAAGCAAGCGGAAGCGCACAGGGCCAGCAGACGCGATCCGCACCCAAAGGGAATGCCAAACCCGCCTCGCATGGCGCAAGCAAACCCGCCGTACCCGCATTGCATCGTTTTGGCGGCAGGGGCCGTTAAGGTCATGCCGGCCTGCGCCGGTATGACGGCCTGACTGGCTGTCGAGCCATTGCCTCATTCAAGTTTCGCTCCCTTGGCAAAGGGGGCTCCCTTGCATCGCTGTTTGATGCAAAATTCTGCCTGATCTCAATTTCACCCGACCTCGGAGACCTTCATGGACATCGCCCGCATCGCCCTGAGCCGCCACACCTGCAAAGCCTACGACCCGACCCGCAAGATACCGGTGGCGCAGGTCGAGCAGCTCAAGACCCTGCTCAGGTTCGCGCCTTCGTCGATCAACTCGCAGCCCTGGCACTTCATCATCGCCTCCAGCGATGACGGCAAAGCGCGCATCGCCAAGGCCGCGCAGCAAGGCCCCTTTGCTGCGAACGGGCCGAAGATCCTGAATGCCTCCCATGTCGTCGTGTTCTGCGCCCGCACCACCATGGACGAAGCCCACCTCGCCAGCCTGCTCGCGCAGGAAGATGCCGACGGGCGCTATCCCACCGCGGAGAGCAAAGCTGCGCAAAGCAAGGGGCGCAGCTTCTATACCGGCCTGCACCGCTACGATGCCAAAGATACCCAGCATTGGATGGAAAAACAGGTGTACCTCGCGCTCGGCACCCTGCTGCTCGGTGCCGCCACACTGGAGATCGACGCCACTCCCATCGAAGGCTTCGACCCGCGCATCCTCAACGAAGAACTCGGCCTGCGCGAACAGGGGCTCACCAGTGTGGTGATCGCCGCACTGGGCTATCGCGGTGCCGATGACTTCAATGCGAAACTGCCGAAGTCGCGGTTCCCGGAGGAGCGGGTGATTGAGGAGATTTGAGGGGGGTGGGGCGTAGGCCATAGCTGTTTTAGCTGTGGATGGAAACGCTGCCAACTAACGCCACGTAGTGGTTATTGCTGAAATACATTGCAAAGGTCGCCGCCTTTGGTTCTTGAATCGGAGTTGAGAAATGAGTGAATTTGAACTGTGGCCAAGGGTATTCGTCACCGACCTCATCCAGCCCGGCGATGTTGTCTTGACGACGACGACTGACCCGATGAGCAAAACGATACGAAAGCTCACCGACACGGACATCTCACACGCCATGATTTGTGTGGATACGTCTAGCGTGATCGATTCCACTGGAGACGGTGTTCACGCACGAAACCTTGGGCGGATCATTCTTGAACCAGGCTGCGCAGGTCATGTGCTTCGACCGGTGAAGCCACTGTCAACGGATCAATTACGCGCTGTTATCTTCTTTGCCAGAGCTGCGGTTGGTACTCGATACACGAAGTCCGGCGCAGCTAAGAGCGTCTTGGCTGGTTTCGTGGCCGGTAGGAGACAGTTCTGCTCACGTTTGGTCGCGCAGGCCTACCGCGATGCCGGCGTGAACCTAGTATCGGATGCTGACTTTTGCCACCCAGGTGAACTCCTGAATAGCACTGCGCTTGTTGAAGTTCCAAATGTGCTTAGGAATCTCAGCCAAGAAGAAGAGGCTGATCGGCGTGAGGATATTGACAATGTCCAGGCTATGCGCGATTCAACAAACGCCTTGCTGCAGGATGCCCGCAAACTGTCCCCCGAGATCGAGTCGCTGAACGATATTGATGCTTACCTGGTTGAGCATCCAGAGGGAGATGCTCAACTTGTGCAAGCCCTGCAATCCTCAAGGTACCTAGAACTGTGGCGAGACGAGTTCGAAAGAAATCCCTGGCAGTACCATGTTGCAATGATGGAGGCGCACAATGCCTCGGAGGAAGTCAAGCAGAGGTACTGCGAAGTGCTGCTGGCAGACGAGGAGTTGTGGCCAAATCGTTTTATCCTAAACCATGCCGGCTACGTTACCTTGAACACATTTCATCCTCTCAAATACTTTGCTCTGAAGGTAGAGTTGTACGACATCCTGACCGATTTTCATGCTCGACGCATTAAGGCGGCAACTGCATGGCTTGAAAGTAGGGGGCTGCGCGAGCCTGCGCCTCCCAAACTTCTTCGTCCGCACACGCCTGAGTGGTTTGCTTCACTGCGTGAATGGAATCCCAAGCAGGCCGCGATGACGGAAGCGGCGATTCAGGTGGCGGGAGGTTCGGATGTGTGCAGTATCTGTGCAGATGATCCGGCTTGTGATTATGCCTTGATAAGTATGCCAGCGGCTGGCCCTGGGACGCTTCGACTTTGCGATGACTGTTTTCGTATCCGCTCCCTCAATGAGCCAATGCGACCTTTCTAATTGCTTAGTCTGCAGCGTGTCTGCGAAAAGATTCTTGGCCTGCTTCGCGCTACGGGCAAATCTTGCACTGCGATTCTTTGGCTTCAGCAGCCATGCAATAACGACAATCTTTCCGAGTGAAACGTAGCGCTACTGTGCTACAGTGCGCGCTACGTCTACTATCGGAGCCTCTCATGTCCACAACTACCATACGCTTGCCGGAGGAATTGAAAGCCCGCGTCGCGAAGGCGGCGAAACGCGCGGGTGCCAGCACGCATGGTTTCATCCTCGAAGCCATTGCGGAAAAAGCGGAACAAGAGGAGCGGCGCGCGGATTTCGATGCGGTCGCCGAAGCGCGTTATGCCGGCATCGTTTCCTCCGGCAAAACGATTTCATGGCAGGAGATGCGCGGCTATCTGGAAGAGCGTCTCGCCGGTAACAAGGCCAAACGCCCCGTAGCCCGCAAGCTGGCACATCGCTGATGACGCGCATCGAGCTCGCGCCGCAAGTAGCGGATGATTTCGAGCGCATTCTCGACCATCTGGCGCAATTTCAGGTTGAGCAACCAGAGCTGAGAATACGCGAGATCAT
Source organism: Pseudomonadota bacterium (assembly GCA_021848465.1). Classification (GTDB taxonomy): domain Bacteria; phylum Pseudomonadota; class Gammaproteobacteria; order Burkholderiales; family Gallionellaceae; genus JAJZUP01. Next base: position 197,355 of record JAJZUP010000001.1, on the reverse strand, counting down.
CGAGGCATTTAACGTGCTGGCGCACAACCCCATGATCGGGCGCCCCGCCATGAATGGCAAGCGCGAACTGGTGATCGGTCGCGACTCGCATGGCTATGTGGCGCTGTATCGTTACATTGTGGAGGTGGATGCCGTGTTTATTCTCGCCATACGCAACCAGCAGGAAGCGGGATATGCGGCATTCTGAAATGCAAGCCAAAAACTTTTCATCGCTCACCCCCGACGTTGTGCTCAACGCGCTGGAGAGCGTCGGCCTGCGTTGCGATGGGCGCTTGCTGGCGCTGAACAGCTACGAGAATCGCGTGTATCAGGTGGGCATCGACGATGGTGCGCCGCTGGTCGCCAAGTTTTATCGCCCTGGGCGTTGGACGGACGACGCCATTCTCGAAGAGCATGCGTTTGTGCAGGAGCTGGTGGAGCGCGAGATCCCGGTGGTGCCGGCACTTGCGGTGGCGGGCAGCACGCTGCATCACTTCGAGGGCTTCCGTTTTGCGGTGTTCCCCAAGCGCGGCGGGCGCGCGCCGGAACTGGACGACCGGAATACGCTGGAATGGCTGGGGCGTTTTCTCGGGCGCATCCATGCGGTGGGGGCAACGCAAGTTTTCCAGCATCGCCCTGAGTTGAACATCGAGACCTTTGGTGTCGAGCCGCGCGACTTTCTGTTGACCAATGGTTTTATTCCCGCCGATATTGAGCCTGCTTATCGCAGCGTGATCGACCAGACGCTGGCCGGCGTGCGGCACTGTTTCGAGCGAGCGGGCAAGGTGCAGACTTTGCGCCTGCACGGCGATTGCCATGCGGGCAATGTGCTGTGGACGGACGACGGCCCGCACTTCGTCGATTTCGACGACAGCCGTATGGGGCCAGCGGTGCAGGACTTGTGGATGTTGCTTTCAGGCGAGCGTGAAGAGCGCGTGCAGCAACTCGCCGATGTGTTGGCCGGGTATGAGGACTTTTGCGAATTCGATGCGCGCGAGCTGCACCTGATCGAGGCTTTGCGCACCTTGCGGTTGATCCACTACTCGGCCTGGTTGGCGCGGCGTTGGGACGATGCCGCCTTCAAGCAGGCGTTTCCGTGGTTCAACACCCAGCATTACTGGCAGAACCGTATCCTCGAATTGCGCGAGCAGATCGCAGCCATGGAGGAGCCGCCGCTATGGCCAAGCTAGTTGAATGTCCGTGCGGCAGCGGCAAGCAATATGGCGAATGTTGCGGCTGCTTCATCAATGCGGGAGAGTCTGCGCCCACGGCGGAAGCCCTGATGCGGTCGCGCTACACTGCCTACACGTTGCTTGATGAAGACTACCTGCTGGCGACTTGGCATGCATCGACACGCCCTTCGAAGCTGGGTCTGGCGGAAGAGCTGCCAACCAAATGGCTGGGGCTCGAAGTAAAGCGCCATGAGCAGCAGGATGCCACCCATGCCATTGTCGAATTCGTTGCTCGCTACAAGGTGCAAGGCCGTGCCCATCGGTTGCATGAGGTGAGCCGCTTTGTGCGCGAGGAGGGGCGGTGGTTTTACGTCGATGGGGTTATCGGCTGACAGCCGGATGGCTAGGCATTTTCAACCCGGTTGCGGCCCGCATTCTTTGCCCGGTATAACGCCTCGTCCGCGCGGGTAAACAGGCTGTCCATCGACTCATTCGGCTTGTGCTCGGCCAGTCCCAGGCTGGCGGTAATTCTGAGCTGTTGTCCTTGCCATTCGACGCTGGCGTTCTCAATGGCTGTGCGCACCAAGCCTGCCAGCTTCTGTGCATCAGGCAGCGGGCAGTCGCGGAGGATAATGAGAAACTCCTCCCCACCCCAACGCGCCACAATATCGTTATTTCTCAATTGCGACCGGATCACGCGCGCAGTTGCCTGGATAATGGCATCGCCGGCCAAATGTCCATGCTGGTCATTGATGTTCTTGAAGTGGTCAAGGTCCAGCAGGATGGCGCAAAGCGGTCGAGCGTTATGTTGCTGACTGTCCTGGAGTTGCAGCAATTGCCGATCCAGCTCCTGGCGGTTGATGAGGCCCGTCAGTTTATCGGTGCTGGCCATCCACTCGAGGCGACGCTGATAGAAGCGGATGGCGTGCCACGCCCCGAACAGCACCAGCAGCGTTACGGCAAGGCTAATGGCGATATTGAAGTAAACCATTTTGCGCAACGCGGAAAGCGAAGTGCGCTCATCCTGCTCGACGATGAGGAACCAGCCGAGTTCTGGAATGAAGCGCGAGTTAACATGCGTGTTGGAGCCGTTAAGCGAATACTGGAGTTGCTGCGGGGCTTTGCCGGCTTGCAGGATTTGCGCGGCGATATTCTGGATTCCCGGAATCTCGTGGACATTCTGGTAGTGCAGCTCATCTCCCGAGGAGCGCAGTGTTATATTGCCGTCAGGGGCGGCAAAGAAAATATGGCGGTGGAAACGCTGCTGATAATTTGCAACCAATTGGGTGATCTTGTCCAGCGTCATGCCAACCCCGGTGGCGCCGATATAGCGGCCTTGATAATCCAGTACCCGGTAGTTGATGAATACCGTCATTGTGTCGTGGTTGGCAAAATCGAAATCGACGTTGATTTCATACGGATCAGTCATTTTTTGCACGCGGAAATACCAGCGGTCGCGCGCGTTGTTTTCATCGATCTGCTTCAATAAACCGCCCGGGTAGTAATAACGATGGGTCTGCTCGGAAACGAAGAAGCTGGAAATCGTTCCATACTGCTGCTTGATTTCGCCCAGATAGCGGGTCAGGGCGGAACGGTCATGTTCGCCATGGATGACCCAGTCGCGCAGGAAGGTGTCGCGCGCCATCAGCGATGAAATGAAAATCGGGCGCAGCAAATCCTTTTGCAGTTCGGAATAGATGTTGTCGCCCGTGAGGGGAAGCTCCTGGGCAAGGATGCTTTCGCGTACCGTGTCACGGGAAACCAGGTAGCTCAGGATTGCGGTGGTCAGGAAACCGGCCGTGAGGATGCCCGCCAGTGCGGAGAGCAGTTGCAAGCGATGGGAAGACAAGCGCATGGGCGGTTCCGGGTTACGGCAAGAACGATTAACAAAGCGGCATTGTCGCTAGGGAGTCAAATGCCCGTCAAGCCTTGTTGGGCGAGAGATTTCCCGGCACCGTGAAATGCGGGCGTGCAGGGGCTGGAGAGAGCGGCAGGTCGTGTTGCTGTTTGTTTGAATGTTTGCAGGCATACATCCGCGTATCTGCCAAGCGCATCAGTTCGGTGTGCGTCTGCGCTTCACGGACATGAACAGTACCGTGGCTGGCCCCGGCCAGCTCAAATCCGCAATTGCGCAACTCAATTTGTGTTTCCTGAAGTGCGCGGTCAATCCGGGAAGTGTCTTCATGGGGGCAGGTGATGGCAAATTCATCACCGCCGAGCCGGTGTACCAGCGCATGACTCGGCAGTTTTTGTTGCAATAGCTCGCCGAATTTGCACAAGAGCTCGTCTCCCTTCTCATGGCCGAAATGGTCGTTGTAATACTTCAGTCCGTCCAGGTCGATGAAGGTCAGGCAGCCGTGCGCGGGCAGCGCGTGCAGATTTTGAACCAGCGCGAAACGGTTTGGCAGCCCGGTCAGGGAATCGGTGCTGGCGGCATGCAGGTTTTTGAGCGACAGGGCCAAAGCCTGCTCTTTCTCCTCATGCAGCAGGGCAAACTGTTTCGCCAGTACAAACGACAGCAGCATGATTTCGGCGGTGATCGCCAGCATGCCCAGGTGCTCGACATAGAAGGTGTTGGTGCCGTGCATCTGGCCGAGCGAAATCGAGGTCATTCCCAACACGAAAAAGATGCCGATTGCGAAGAGGTAAGCGCGTGCCAGCGGATGTTTGCGGCGCGCGCTGATGATCCCGCAGGCCAGGCCGTATGAGAGGTACATTCCCACAGCGTAGCGGTCAAATTCCAGCGACCAGTTCGGTTTGAAGAAGGCAATCACGATGAAGGATACTGCCACTACAGCCAGTGCTAGCCCGATTTTGAATAACAGTGGCTGGGTGTCGCGGTTGATCCCCATCAGGCCCATTACGAAGAAAACGTAAGCCCAATTGTTGGTGAATAAAAACGGGAAACTGATCAGGTAGAAATTGTGCAATCCCAATAATTGCGGGGAGAGCAGCAAAGCAGAAGAGTTGTAGCTCAAATTACCCAGCGCAAACAGCGTGTACATTGCATAGACTTGGCTGCGGCGTGTCAGGGACAGGACGCCGTAATAGAAAGCCATGCTCAGCATGATGCCGGTGCATATCAGCGTCAGGGCGTTGCCCAAGTTGATGGCGTGCCGGTAATGCTCGAGCGAGTCAAGGTAGGGTTCCGGCTGGGCCAGGTAAAACGGTGAAGAAATTTCGGTCAGCAGATGATAATGGCCGGGGGGAAGATCGAACTCCCGCCCATGGCGCAGGAAGAAGCGGGGTTCCAGGTCGTTTTGTATGCCGCCTTCCGCATCGGCTACCAGTTGACCTTGAGTATTGAAGATACGGTGGTGAAACAGGCCGATCACGCTGCTGTTCTTGAAATCCAGCACGACGGGGTCGTTATGCGTCACATCAAAATCGGCGAGGTAGAGATAGCGGCCGCCGGTGCGACTCAACTGGTCGACGGGGTGCAATTCTTCCAGATGCAGACGGTCGGGGTTGCTATACGACCAGCCATCCGGAAGCTGTAGCCAATGGCCGTTCAGATTGATGGGTTCTGCCTGTAGCGAAGCCGTAAAAAAGAGCAACAAGATCCAGCAGGCCATGATGAGGCGAGTGCGCAACAAATGGCGAAGCCGGGTAGTCATTAGGATAGGATCACACCGATAATGTCCGAAAATAATTTGATGCGTTTTGGCTGCATCTTACCATATTGATTGGCAATGCGAATATTGCAGGACGGTCATGTTGTGCTGCGGATGTCGCATTGCCGGAGCCGGGCGAATTACGGTTAGACAGGCACAGCCTAAATCTTTAGACTTGCGCCTTTTCGCAACGCGGGCTCAAGGTTTTTTCATGAATCAGGAAACAAGCACTCCCAGCAGCGCCACACCCGGCGCGCTCATTGCCAAGGAGGTGGCGCGCCGCCGCACTTTCGGCATCATCTCGCACCCCGATGCGGGCAAGACCACGCTCACGGAAAAACTGCTGCTGTTCTCCGGCGCGATCCAGATGGCGGGGGCGGTGAAGGCGCGCAAGAGCGGGCGGCATGCGACCTCAGATTTCCTTGAAATCGAAAAGCAGCGCGGCATCTCGGTGGCGTCATCGGTGATGCAATTCGAGTATCGCGACCATGTGGTGAATTTGCTCGACACGCCGGGCCACCAGGATTTCTCGGAGGATACCTATCGCGTGCTCACTGCGGTTGACTCGGCGTTGATGGTGATCGACGCAGCCAAGGGCGTGGAGGCGCAGACCATCAAGCTGCTGGATGTGTGCCGCATGCGCGACACGCCGATTCTCACTTTCATGAACAAGATGGACCGCGAAGTGCGCGATTCACTGGAGCTGCTCGACGAGGTCGAGACAGTGCTGAAGATCCAGTGCGCGCCAGTCACCTGGCCGCTGGGCATGGGCAAGACTTTCCGCGGCGTGTACCACTTGCTGAAAGATGAGATCCTGCTGTTCACGCCGGGCGAAGAGCGCGCCGATGGCGAGGTGGAGGTCATCAAGGGGCTGGACAATCCGGAGCTGGACAAGCGTTTCCCGCTGGAGATCGAGCAATTGCGCATGGAGGTCGAACTGGTGCACGGTGCGTCGCATCCGTTTGACTTGCAGGCTTTCCTCGCCGGCAAGCAGACGCCGGTGTTCTTCGGTTCCGCCATCAACAACTTCGGTGTGCGCGAGATTCTGAATGCTTTGCTGGAATGGGCGCCTGCACCGCGCGCGCGCGATGCCTCTGCGCGCGCGGTGAACCCGACCGAGCCGAAATTCTCCGGCTTCGTGTTCAAGATCCAGGCCAACATCGATCCCAACCACCGCGACCGCATCGCTTTCCTGCGCGTGTGCTCGGGCCATTTCGAGCGCGGCATGAAGCTCAAGCACTTGCGCATCGGCAAGGAGATTCGCGTTTCCAGCGTGGTGACCTTCATGGCCTCCGCGCGCGAACTGGTGGAAGAGGCCTACGCGGGCGACATCATCGGCCTGCCCAACCACGGCAACATGCAGATCGGCGACACGTTCTCCGAAGGGGAGGTGCTGCAATACACCGGCATTCCGTATTTCGCGCCGGACTTCTTCCAGACCGTGCGCATCAAGAACCCGATGAAGGTGAAGCAGTTGCACAAGGGCTTGCAGCAACTCGGCGAAGAGGGCGCGGTGCAGGTGTTCAAGCCCGTTGATGGCGGCGACCTCATCCTCGGCGCGGTCGGCATGCTGCAGTTCGATGTGGTGCAGAGCCGTCTGGCGGGCGAATATGGCGTGGATGCAGTATTCGAGGGTAGTGCGGTGAATACTGCACGCTGGGTGACCTGCGACGATGCGAAGATCTTTGCCGATTTCCAGAGAGCGCTGTCGCATAATCTCGCCATCGACGCAGCGGGCAACCTGGCCTATCTCGCGCCAAACCGGGTGAACCTCAACCTGACACAGGAACGCTGGCCCAAGGTGGTGTTCCATACCACGCGCGAACACGCCGTGAAGCTGTAGCCATACCCAGACGCATCATGTAGTGTGCCATCCTCAAGAAAATTGGTTTGTTGCCGATACCAAGCAGACCAACAAGAGGATGGCAATGTTCTGCCTTGTCGTCCTTTAAACTGATCGGGTTGTAGGGCTCGTTTGCAGGCCGTGCAGCCCATAAAGGGGGCAGTATGGGTAATTGGTTTCTTTCCTTGAGCATACGCTGGAAGCTGCAGTTCGGCTTTTTCCTGGTAACCATGGTTACCACAGTCTACAACCGCATGCTGGCCTCCCACGAATTGGGGCAGATGGTGGATATAGCCCGCAGTGGCGGCGCCAGCGCAGAAGTCGTCCGGCAACTGGAAGCCAATCACAGCTCATACATTTTCAATTCATTCTGGGAGTCGGGGCTTGAATTTGCCCTGCAGTTCTTCCTGATTGGCTTGGTGGCCAGTATCTTCGTCAAACCGATCCAGACCTTGTGCAATTCGCTCAAGGCGGTGGTGCAGGGCGACCTTACCAAGGAGGTAAAGGTGTCTTCGCGCGATGAGATCGGCATGCTCGAAGTCAGCTTCAATGAAGTATTGAAGAAGCTTAACCACATCATGCTTGAAGTGGATGCCAGCGGTAAGGAGATGGAGCAGTCGGCATTCCAGATCGCCAAGATTTCACATGAGATAGCCGAGGTCGGGCGCAACGAGGAAAGCCGGTCAGCTGAGGTGAGCCATGCAACAGAGCAGTTGCAACAGGTATCCGGGCGCGTGCAAATGCAGGCCAGGGGAGCTTCCGAGCGCGCCAAGCAAACCGAGGAGCGCGCGCGCGAAGGCATCCGCATGGTGCAGAAAAACATTGCCGAGATGGAGGGGACGGCCCAGGAGGTAAACCTGGCGGTCGAGAAAATTTCCGAGCTGGAGCAGGCGGCCGGCCAGATCAATGAAATTATCACCACGATCCAGACAATCGCATCCCAGACCAATTTGCTGGCATTGAATGCGGCGATCGAGGCGGCGCGTGCCGGCGAGCAAGGGCGCGGGTTTGCCGTGGTGGCCGATGAGGTGCGCAAGCTGGCGGAGCGCACCACGGGGTCGGCCAGTGAAATATCGAACATCATCGGCCAGCTTGGCGGCAAGGTCCAGCAAGTGACGACATCCATGAATGTGGTGGTTGGAAAGGTGCATGAAAATCAGCAGGTGGCAGGTGAAACCGCGGCGGTGATCGAACATATGGCCGGCGAGGTGGCGGAAACCGCGAGTGCCAATGAAGGCATATCGGCGGCGAGCGGCGAGCAGATCACGAATGTGAACCTGCTTCAGGATACGCTGGCACAGCTGTTTGCTACGCTGAACGAAAGCTCGGCCAAGGTGGAAACCACGGCGGCAATCGGTGACGGGCTGCACAAGGTAACCGGCAACCTGAACCAGCTGATGGCGGGCTTCAAGTTCGAGGTGGTTAAAATCCTCGAGGCGCAACATGAGAGTCGTTCGCATCCGCGCGCCAGCAACCGGCTGCTGGTGAAAGTGACTCAGGGCGGCGTGGTGCATGAGTGCGCCGGCATCGACTTCAGCCTGACCGGCATGCGGCTTGCGCTGAGCAAGCGCCTGGAGGACGGTCCGCCGATTGACCTGGAGGTGTGTTTGCCACAGCAGGACCTTGATCAATACAAGGAGCAAAGTCCGCTATCCCTGCATGGGCGCATTACCTGGCAGCGCGTGGTGGATGGAAAAAACCAGTGCGGTGTAGCTTTTGAAAGTGTGTCCCAGTATCAGGAAGGACAGTTGCGCGCCTGTTTTGACTACTATAACAAGATGCCCGAATTCGAAGGCTGAGACGTGCTGTACATTTGCCCCCATATTGCCCTTCCGGTGAGCGAGATCGAGTTTTCCGCAGTCCGTGCACAGGGAGCCGGGGGTCAGAATGTGAACAAGGTGGCAAATGCGGTGCATCTGCGTTTTGATATTCGCGCATCCTCCTTGCCCGAAGAGTTGAAGCTTCGCTTGTTCCAGTTGAGCGACCAGCGCATCAGCAAGGACGGCATCGTGATCATCAAGGCACAGGAGTTCCGCAATCTCCAGCAAAATCGCAATGAAGCCCTGCGCCGGCTGAAGGCCTTGCTGCAAGCCGCTGCGACCGAAATCAAGCCGCGGGTTGCGACCCGGCCGACACAGGCTGCGCGCAGGGTGCGCATGGAGAGCAAGGCGCGGCGTGCCAGCGTGAAATCACTGCGCCGCCGGGTGAGCGAGTGTTAACGGAACACGATGGTCTTGTTGCCGCAGATCAGGACGCGGTCTTCGATGTGGTAGCGCAGGCCGCGCGATAGCACGGTTTTTTCAATGTCGCGTCCGTAACGAACCAGGTCTTCCACGGTATCGCCATGATCAATGCGGACGGTATCCTGCTCGATAATCGGCCCGGCATCCAGTTCGTCCGTCACGTAATGGCACGTAGCTCCAATCAGTTTGACGCCGCGCTGGTAAGCCTGGTGGTACGGCTTGGCGCCGATGAACGAGGGCAGGAAGCTATGGTGGATGTTGATGATTCTGCCGGCCAGGCGCCGGCACAGATCCGCAGGCAGGATTTGCATGAAGCGCGCCAACACCATTGAGTCGGCCCGGTACTGTGCATGCAGTTGTTCGATTGCGGCATAGGCCGCCGCCTTGTCACTCATGTCGACATGATGGAATGGAATGCCGTGCCATTCGACAAAACTGCGCAGATCGTTGTGGTTGGAGATGACGCAGGCGATATCCACGTTCAGCTCGCCACTACGCCAGCGGTGCAGCAAGTCGTCAAGGCAATGATCCTGTTTGCTGACCAGTACTGTGATGCGCTTCTTTTGTGCGGAGTCGCTGATGTTCCATGCCATGCCGAACTGTGCCGCTAACACGGCAAAGCGCGTTCGGAACTCATCCAGGCCGAACGGCAGGGAGTCGGCACGGACTTCCTGGCGCATGAAGAATTGCTGCTCCTCCAGCTCGGTATGGTAGCTGGCTTCGACGATGAAGCCGCCGTGCCCGGCGATGAAGGTGCTGACTGCGGCAATGATGCCGACGCGATCGGGGCAGGAGATGGTCAGGATGTAATGGTGCGACATGTCATTTGGTCGGTGCTAAGATGAGACTATTCTATCGTAGTTGGACGCGTGGCCGTAGTGTCGTCTGAGTTGTCAGGAGAGTCGCAAATGAAAAGTCAGATTGAAAAATCCAAACACCGGCATCGCCTGTGGGGTGTGCTGATCAAGGTCGGCCTGACGTGTGCCTTTGCATTCTGGTTCTATGTCATCTGGAACAGCACGGCCAACCTGAACCAGGATATGAATATCGTGTCGGCGAAATACTCCGCGGTGCACAATGTGCAGGTGGACTTCAAGAGCGAGGTTCAGGAATGGAAGAATGTTCTGCTGCGCAGCAACAATAGCGGAACCCTGCAAGCCAATTGGCAGGCGTATGAAGCGCAGTACCAGAAGGTTGTTGCCGAAACGCAGCGCATTCTCGCGGAGACGGATATCAGCGGGGTCAGGAGCAGCATGAATACGTTTGCCGATGCGCATGCCGCCAACCATGAGCTTTATAAAAAAGCCATGGAGTTGTTGGCGCAGAACGGGTTTAACGCGCATCAGGCGGATGAGACGGTGAAGGGGGTGGACCGCCCGCTGGTCGATTACCTGGAGGCGGCGGATGAGGCGATGCAGCAGGAGAGCAAGAATATCAACGAGCGCATGGTTGCCAAGGCCAAGAACCAGGTCGACCAAAGCCTGCTGATTTTAAGCGTGATTGCTTTGCTGGTGATCTGGATGCCGAAATGGTGAAGATTATTCCTTCAGCATCCACATGACGCTAACAAAGGAATCCTGCTTGCCGGGAGCCAGCGAAGCGAGCAGGTTGTCCAGGTGTCCGCGGTTGTGGTTGGAGTTGCGCGCGAACGTCTGGAATGTCTGGATCACGATGGACTCGTCCAGGCCGCGGCGATGCCCGGCGATGCCGACCAGCAGCACCCGCACCAGGCTCATGTTGAATACCAGTTCGCGGTAGAGGTCGAGGAAGCTCCCGCGCGTGAACGGGAACAGTCGGTTGAGCATCTGGTTAACCAGATAATTTTCGAAAATGTAGGATTTGTCCTTGAAAAAGGGCAGGTAGTAATCCGCATGGGCAGCGGTATAGTTTGCGACGGCTGAGCCTGCATCGCCCAAGCCCGCTTGCGCGGCTTGCAGGCACTCGAGGAAGCGCGGCGAAGCGCGGCCGCCCAGCGAAGTTTCCAGCATGTTGGCGACGATTTTCAGTTTGTAAGGGAGATCAGGATTGATCTGGCTGAACTGGGCCTCGATTTGCACGGGGTGTGCGAGCATGCCGACGTAATTTTCCAATACGGGAACCAGCTCGGAGGCGTGCGCAAATTTCTCGGCATGCAAAATTGCGCTGGCATCTTCAAGGAAGAATCCCAGCATCATCATGCGTGCGCCCAGGCTCAGTTCACGCATTTGCAGGATCGCAATCAGTACCGCACGGAAATCATTCAGGATCGCAATTTGTTGCGGATCGCCTTCGCCTTGCAAAGGGAAGCTGTATGAGCGGAAGGGCTTGTCGTCAATGCCAGCCTGCGTTTCGATCGTAGTAATTTGCATCGGCTGCGGATTCAGCAATACCAGGCGCGCTGCTTCCGGGCAGGAGATGCCGAGGGAGTTTTCCTGCTGGTTGCCGAAGCGGTTGAGATAGCGCGGGTAGAGGCGGCAACTGTCGGCCAATGCGGACAAGCCGAGCTGAATATGGATGGCGCACAAGTGATCGGCCTGCAGGAAATAGCAGCCACCATCCGGCTTCATGCGCATATACCCGTAGTTGCTGTCATCGCGGGTGTCGGGCTGGGAGTCTTTGCCCAGCGCCAGTTTGAACAGGGGGGCAAGAGCCGGTTCGGAAATCTGTTCGTAACGGGCATAGGTATTGCGATCCACGCCGATATTCCACCATCCGCTGCAGCAGGTGTCTTCGCATTGTGTGCCGGTGCAGCGAAATTTCGGGTAATAGTCGGGGGCCGTGATCGACATGCTTAGTCTCCGTGTGAGGTTTGTGTGTCATACCAATGCTGGAACATTTGGCTATAAGCATCTTCCAGCGCGTGGGCAAGGCCGCGGGCATCGGCAAGAGGACTGCGTATCATCTTCTCCCGTTGTGCCGGGCGCAGTTGTTTGCGCAAAGCCACATTGCGAGCAAGAGCTATTGTGGTCTGGACATATTCAGACGAGGAGTGAGTGATCCATTCCTCATGCCCCAAACCTTTAAGCAGTGAGGCTGCGAACCGCGAGCCGGTATGGGTGCCGAGCAGGTGAATCACGGGGACCCCCATCCAGAGCGCATCGCAGGTGGAGGTGCCGCCGCCGTGTGCTTCGATCGGGTCAAGCGCAATGTCCACGCGATTGTGGGCAGCCATATAGGCGTGCCAGTCGCTGCCGGGTTCCAGCAACACACGCTCGGCCGTGATTCCCTCTCCGGCCAGCTGCGCAACAATGCGCTGGCAGTTCTGCGGGTCGGCAAGTTCCTTGTTTTTCAGGAACAGGCGTGCCTCGGGCAGGGCAAGCAAAATTTCCGCCCACAATTTCAGGGTGGGGGGTGTGATTTTTCCCAGGTTATTGAAGCAACCCAGCCATATCGTGCCGTCACTGGCCGGTTGCCAGGCTACGGCAGGCGCTTCGGCAAGCGGCTGGTAGGCCAGCCAGGGGCGCGGCAGGCGCCAGACCGTTTCACTGAACTGGTTATCAAGCGCAGGTGGAGTCAGCATTTCATCACCGATCCAGTAATCCATTGTGGACAGGCCGGTGCTGGCGAAATACAGGTAGCTTGCCTGGATGGGCGCCGCCCGGCGTGCAAAGACTCCCATGCGGTTATGTGCGGAGTGGCCGGCAAGATCGATCAGCACATCGATGCCGTCGGCATCGATTTGTGCGCACACAGCCTCGTCGGACATGCCTGCTATCGGAATCCAGTGTTCGCATATCGCGCTGATTTTTTCGCTGATTTCATCGCGCGTGTAGTTGTTGGAGTACGCATAGAGTTCAATTTTCGTGCGGTCATGCTGCGCAAGCAATTGCTCCATGAAGTAACTGACCGCATGTTTGCGGAAATCGCCGGACAGGTAGGCAACTTTCAGGCGCCTTTGCGATGCGGGGGCGCGGACAAATTTTTTTACGCGCGCCTGTTGGCGGATTTCTTCGGGAAGGCAGGCCAGCTCCCAGCCGCGCGCATCCGCCAGGTAATCCCGCGACGTTGAAATGCCGTGATAGGCCTGCAGGAACAGCAGATTGCTGTAAGCGTTGGCATAGTCCGGCTTGATCGACAAGGCCTTGCGGTAGCAGGCCTGTGCCTCATCCAGCCTGCCCATGGCGCGCAGGGCATTGCCGAGATTGCAATGGGCGGCAACGAAATTCGGCTGCAATTCAAGCGCGCGCTGGTAACTGGCAATGGCATCGGTCAGTTTGTGTTGCTCCTGCATGGCATTGCCGAGATTGTAATGGGCGTCGCACATGTCGGGGCTGATGGCGATGGCTTGCTGGAAACTGGCAATGGCATCAGGGCAATTTCCGCTGGCCATATAGGCTGCCCCCAGGTTGCAGTGAGCCTGCGCGTAGTCCGGATAGCACTCGATGGCATGCCGGTAGCTCGCGATGGCCTCTTCCAGCCGTCCCTGGCGGTTGAGTGCAGTGCCAAGATTGAAATGCATCTCGGCAAAGCCAGGTGAAACCGTTACTGCCTTTTTGAAGCAGATAATCGCTTCATCCAGTTTGCCTTGCGCTTGCAGGAGATGTCCAAGGTTGCTGAGTGACTCGATATGATTGGGGGCGAGCGTCAGTGCGTCATGGTAGCTTTGTATGGCCGCATCCGGATTTCCCTGCGTTTGCAAGGCATGGGCAAGGTTGTAATGGAATACGGGATTAAAGCGGTTCAGGCTGATCGCCTTGCGGAAGCAGGCAATGGCTTCGTCCAGTTGTTGCAGCGATTCGAGAACAGTACCCAAGTTGCAATGGTAAATCGCAGAGTCAGGACGGGTATGCAGCGCAAGCAGGATAAGGTCGCGCGCCAGCGCATGGTTCCCTACCTGGTGGGCGAGCATGCCAAGCAGGTGTTGCGCTTCCGGGTGGTCCGGATTTTCATGCAGCGCCTGCTGGTATGCCGAATTGGCTTGTTCCAGCCGGCCGGCCTGGTGGTGTTTGAATCCTTCCTGGACCAGATGATCTGCAGCAGAAGCGGACATTGCTATGGGGCGGCACTACGTAGCGCGGCGTGAATGCTGTTTTCCAGCGAGCGGATGGAGCCACCCGCTTCATATTGGAATGAAATGTCGAGTACGTCTCCCGCGCGGGCGGCGATCGGCTGGCGCAACGGCAATACCAGGTAATCGATGACCCAGTCGATGGTGCTGGAATTTTGTGTGTCGATCGCCAGCACGTTTTTCGTGAAAAAGCGCAATGCGTTGATATTTCCATCGCTTGCAATCACGAAGCTGCCCTGCCAGGAAATTTCACGCGATGCCGGCAAGCTCAGGTCAAGGATGCTGTAGGTTTGAGGCTCAGCGAGCGCGGTTGTTGCGGTGTGTTCGCCGAACACGCGCTGGAACTGGATGATCGGCGCGTAATAACCGGAGAAATGATAATCCTGCTGTACGGGTTGTACGGCCATGATGACCGCAGTCGGAATGAAAAGCGGAAGCTTGTCGCCAAAACGTTGCCGGTAGCGCGTCTTGAACGATTCGATCACTTCAATTTGCTTCTCGCGCAACATTGCGGCGTGGATCATTTCGCAGATGACAATGTCGACAGGTTCCGGCGGCAGATATTCGAGAGCGTCCGCATGGACTACTTCAACCTTGTTTCCGTGCGGATTCAATGCCAGCAAGCGGCGCGCTTCGGCAACCAGAACCGGATTGAATTCGACACACCAGACCTTGCCGGCTTTTGCCGCAGCGAAATGTGAAAGCACGCCGGTTCCGCCGCCGAGCTCAAGCACCTTGGCGCCTTCGAAGACCGCATAGTCTATGGCCGCCTTGAAGCTTTCCATGCGATTGCTGTCGGAAAGCATGTTGTGATGGTAATGCAGCGGAATGAACTGGCCCAGGTACTGGGTTTCCGCTTCATCATCCGGCAAGGTGTGCATGGCTTTATCTCCAGAGGTTAGGCGATTGCAGCATTATCCACATTATCGTTGCATGCTCATAGCTGAAATGCGCTGCATCTGGGCGACGTAGCGCTGCAAAGGCAAGGTGGTGTTCCGATCGGGTCTTACAAATGCGCAGCCAGTGCGGCGATAGGGCTTGCCGTTGGGGGCGCTGATTTCCAGTGAATTCTTTACTTCAAGGGTGGCGGTCAGGGTGCCAACTTCCGGCAGCGCAATTTCGCAATCGGGATAGATCGTTCCGGGGATCAGGCGCAACTCATTTTCCGGATATTCAAGCGCAATGCCATCTTCACTGATGTCGGCAACCCGGACGATGCGTGATTGATTCCGTGCCGGCTTGAGCACACATTTGACCGGATGCTGGGGCCAGGTTGCCAGGCGATAGCAATCCCTGCGCTGCAAGCGCAACATTTGTTGAGGTAACGGCAGGAAGATAGCCTCACGGTTTTCAAAAGTGACCGAGTAGGGATCCGCTGCGACGAACTGGATTTTGGTCTGGTTATGGCTGCTGACAATCACCAGCTCGCGGTTGCTGAGGATGCGTTGGGTGGTGGCTGGGCGCGAAGGGGGATCCAGCCAGATGCCCTTCTCGTTGGCGTCCAGCAGCATGGTCAAATAAAAATTACGGCCCGCGTCAAAATACAGTGCACATTGGGTTCTATGCCGGCTGATGCTTTGCAGGATATTGCGAATCTCGACGGCCGAATGCAACAACAGCTTCTGTTCTTCCTCAGCAGGAAAATTTTCTATCTTGAGTGAAATCTTTTTTTCCCTGAACATGACCTGAATTCCGGATAGAGATTGAAATCTGCATGGAAACTTCCACGCGCTACAGGTTTATTCTATCCAGAGGGGATTCAGGCTAAGCCGGGATTAGAGGGGATTTCCCGGTGCTCCAAACGGTATATCCACGCCAGCAATTCTGCAACCGCAAGATAAAGCTGGGGCGGGATCTGCTCGTCAAGTTCAACTTGCATTAACAATCCGACCAGCTCTTCGGATTCATGGACAAACACGCCATGTTCCTTGGCGCGTTCGATAATGGCCTGGGCAATAATGCCGCGACCGCGCGCCACCACTTTCGGGGCGGCATCGCCGTTGCGGTAAGCCAGTGCAACGGCCATTTGGCGTTTATCTTGGCTGCTCATGGGCGGTGACCAGAGTACTTATTACGTTGATACCACGCTCGGCGAGGGCGGCATTCAGGCGTGTGCTGGCGGCGCCAAACAAGGCACGCGTAGGTTCGTCCGCCGCATCAAGTGTGATGCTGAGGCCGTGCTGGTTCAGCCGCAGCATTGCCGCTACTTCTCCCAGGTTGGGAAGATTGAGTCGCACTTGCGTGGCCCATTGCGCCCCGGCTTCTTCATAATTCATGGGGTTCTTCCGGCCGCCCTCCTCGTGGATCTCCCAGTCCATTTGTTGATTGGGCCAGACAAAGCCTTGCCATAGCACTTGGCGGGTTTCCAGTGCATGCAATTGCTGCTGTACCAAAGGTTGCAGTTGGGCGGGAATGGTGGCAGCTTCCTGATGCGAGGCTACATGCTGGGCGCTGACCTGGCCAGCTGCGAGGTGGTTCTGTGGCTCCTGCAGCAACTGTGCGGTGCTGCGCGAGCCTGCCAGCCACTGTGCCTGGTGCGATTCGTAAAACAGCCCGCTCTGGCTGAGCGACTCATGCAATTTATGGGCGAGCTGAGTTGTGTCGGGGGGGCGGTCGGCCGTGGCAAGCAATGGTTCATTGCGCATGGCGCGAATGTGGGCCTTTTCCTGAGGCTGTCCGGCAAGGGTGGAGAGCAGCAGCGAGGCGCGACTGAGATTTTCCGGAGTGGAAAGCGGATTGGCAGAGGCTGACAGGCTGAAGGTCAGGCGCGGCTGCAAGGACATGACTTGCAACTCAATGACATCGCCGCTTTTCAAGGTGGTTGGCAACTGCATGTGCAGTATCTGCTCAAGTACGCGAACCTTGAAAACGCCGGGGCTGACTTCTGCTTGTATGGTTCCTTGAACTTTCTGGCCGAGCTCAAACGCATCTTTGCTGACAGGGTCCTTGTCAGGGGCTGGGGTGATCAAGGGCCTTTCGTTGAGAGAAAGCGCCCTGAGCGTGTTAAGAACGTCGGTCGGCAGCATGCACCATGTGTGTCATGTTAATAATTGGAATAGGCTTTCTGCAGCTTGGTTTCGCTGCGGGCATTGTTCATGATGCGCTGCAATTCCTCCATCCAGAGTTCTGTCTTGCTGCGTATCGCTGCGTCATCGGCAAGAATTTTCCTGATCAATGCAACCTTGCGTAACCGGGTGGCCTCATCGACCGGGGTAAGATCCATGGTTTTCATTTCGGCGACAAGACGCTTGGACTGCTCTTCGAGTTCAATCAGCAAGTCCCATTCACCTTGCGCGGCTGCATCACGCATCTTGCCGGTAATGCTGGAAAGGATTTCATATTTTTCAATTACGGCATTCATGTTTGTTACATCCTTCCATATACCAAAGGGGTTTTAACCGAGGGCTGTTGTGGCTTGTTTGCCTGCTGTGGACGTTGATCGGCGGCGGGGCGGATACTTTCCCAGGCACCGCGCAATTCGAGCAACAAGGTGCTTACTTCATCCAGGATGGCAGTATCGTTTTTCATGTTGGCGACCAGCAGGCGTTGGCTCATATAGTCGTACAAGTCGGATAAATTCTGGGCCAGCGGACCGCCCACCCTGAGGTCCAGGCCGGCCTTGAGGCCGTCGTTGATGATGGAAATGGCCTGGCTGATGGACTTTCCCTTGGCTGCTATTTCGTTGCGCATCATCTGGTTTTTGGCTGAGGCGATGGACAGGAGCGCGCCTTGGTATAACATCAGGATCAGCTTGTGCGGGTCAGAAGAGTGCGCTTTCGACTCTATGGCGACATTTGAGTAAGCTTTGATGGCTGCGCTCATGTTCATATTATTCTCCGCTTATAGTTTAGCGAGTTGTTGGGAAAGGTACGTACTGGTTTCATGCATGCTGCTCAAGGTGGCATCCAGCTTGGTGTATTGCCTGCGATAACGATCTTCAACACTGGTCAGTCGGGAATTCAGCGCGTCGCGCTCTTTCGATACGCCCTTGACAGAGGAATTCAGCCCCTCGAGACGGCCGGTCAGCAGGCCGGAGCCGCTGAGCGCCGAGCTGGCGAAATCATAAAGTTTTTGTGCATAGCCCTGAGTGAAGTTGATGCTGCCGCGGCTGCCCAGGCCGCCGCCGGTAATTTGCACCTCCAGGCCGGTTGAATCGCCCGCGGATGAGGTCAGCTTCTGACCTGCACCGGTTGCGGGTTGACCATTGATGCTGCCGGCGACGTCAGTTCCTCTAGTGTTGGTGGCTTGTCCCATAAAGCTGGCGACCGGTGTTCCGGTGTCTGGGGTTTTTGTCATCTTGCCATTGGGGTCGCCCAAAGTGACCGATGATTTTGAACCGTAGGCATCCGAAATTACGCTTAGCGAGCCATTACGGTTGATAATTGCGTTGACGGATTTTCCGGCAGATGCAAAGGCTGGAGTGCTGTTTATTGCCTCTTGCAGCATTTTCGCCAGTTCCTGCCCGTTATAGCTGCCGGGCGTCAGGGCGACCATTGCATGAATGCCATCGACGGTTACATTCATCTTGCTTCCAGCGGCAATAGCTGTTTCTCCTGCATTCAGGTCAACCTTGCCGGTGGTGGCACCTTGAGTGGCAAGCGCAGAAACGGTTATCGCATAATTGCCCGGCTTGGTCGCGGCCGTGGTAGCTCTGAAATCGACCTGGCTGTCGGTAGGTTTGCCCTCGGCCGCAAAAAGTCCAGCTACTTCATCGAATTTTGTATTGATGGCATTGTTCAGCTTTCCTGCATCAATTGCCAAGGTTGCGTCGGTCTGCTTGCTGATGCCCAATTGCGACAGGGTAGTCATGGAACCAGCTGGGGTGTTGAGCGGCGTGCTCAGGATGCGGTCAATCTGGGAGTCCAGCGAGCGTACTGCCGAATCGCCTTGCAGGGGGGCGCCTTTTTTGGTTGCCGGGTTATAAGCGGTCAGCTCGGTAACAACTTTTTTCAGCTCATTATAAGATTTGACAAAGCCCTCAACTGAGGTTTTGACTGAAGCAGTATCCCGGCCAATATCGAGGTTGACCTGCCCGGTACGTAGCAGGTTCATGGTGACCCCCGGCAGCACATCCTTGATCGTATTTGTTCTTTTGGTAACTTCAATACCATCTACGGTTAGCGAAGTATCCTTGGCGGGAGCGATTTCGGAAAGTTTTTGCGAACCGACGGGGTCATGTCCCAGCAACTTTGCCAAGGCCGGGTCGCCGCTGACGGTGATCCGCATATTGGTGTTGGAGCCGATATTTTCCGAATTGAGTACCAGGCGGTTTGGGCTGTCGCTGCCATCGTTGACGATACTTGCCGTGACGCCGATTTTGGCTGCATTGATGCTGTCGCGAATGCCTTCAAGCGAGGCGCTGCTTGGCTCGATGGCCACGGAGCGGCTGCTGGAAACCGAACTGGTCGTGAGTTTGACGCCTTCCTTGTCTTTTGTGTTGTCCTTTCCGGTAGCGGAGGCCTTGAAATGGCTAGCGTCGATTATTTCTTCAACCGTTGTGCCCTCGGGAAAACCGTCGCCGGAAATTTTGTCGCCGACAAACAGGCCAACCGTGCTTGGTACTGTGACGACCGAATTACCGAAAGACTGTTGCGTGCCAAGCTCGGCCGGTGACAGACCGGTTTGCGCAGCCAGCCTGTTGATGTTGGCGGCCCCGGTTGCCAGATCAGGGGCCAGGCCGGTGACGCTGAAAGTGGCCGATTTGTTGCCGTCGGCGGCTTTGATAATGACGCCATTTGATGCCGTGAACGTGCCGGGAGTCCCTCCGGATTTCACATAAGCGTCATCAAATGCTTCGGCAATATTGGCGGCACGGTGTTTGGGGCTTTCCCCGTCAAGGAGGTCAATTTCTTCAACGCTGACCCCGTTGATTGTAAACGTGCCTTCGGGAATGGTGCCGGCGCTGTTGGCGGCCGGGGTAAATTGGGCTTCCCCGCTAATTGCCGTTCCTGGTTTTGCCGGAACTGGCTTGTTTGAGATGAAAGCGTTTTCCAGCACGCTCGTTCGGAGTTTGCCGACATTGGGGGTGAACGAGTCGCCGGAAACCGAGCCGAAATCAAATGTCAGAACTCCGCTGCCAATGGGTGTTGTGGTGCTCGCCACTCCCGCAGCTGCGAGGCGCTGCCCCTGTGCCAGCGAGTTGATATTGATCGTGTGTGAGCCAACAGCCGCTGAGGAAAGGGCTGTGGCAGTCAGCGCGCCAGGATTGGATGAGGTCGCCACATTGGCCTGGAATTTATGGGCGCTATTCAATCCTTGCAAGGAGGACTGCAGTTCCGACAAGGCGCTTTTGACTTTGCCAAACGCGGAAATCTTGGCTTGGTAGCTGGCTTCCTTGGCATTCAGGGCCACGAGCGGTTTCTGTTCGACGGCCATCAGCTTATTGACGATACCATTCACGTCAATATTGGTGCCTCCCGATCCTGGAGTCGGCGCGCCGGTCGCACTCGAAACCGCCATGTTTAACCCTTCAAGCTTTCTGCTTTAACAATAATCCCTGCTGGATTTCGCCTATCGCTTTAGAAATTGCGATGGCTTCCTTTGACGGGAACTGCTTGATGACCTCCCCCGTCTGGGAGTCCAATACACTGACTACAGTTTGCTGCGTATCCTGGTCAACACTGAAAGCTAGCGACGAGTTATTGGCTCTCATGGACTGGTTCAGGGTTTTGACCGCATCTTCCAGTTCTTCAGCACTGGGCTGTCGAGCCTCTGGAGCATGTTGAGCGACTGGAGCAACACTTTCGTGAGAGGTGGTGCCCCCTGAAACCCTGCTGTTTTCATTCGCACTCCATACCGGCGCTACAATAGTGGTTGTATTTTGAATTAGCATTTTAATGCTCCTTCTCTATCCTTCTCGATACACCCAGCCGCCAGTCTGAGCTTGCGGCTGGGTAATCATGCGCTCACCCATTCCTTAACGCAACAGCGTCAGCACGGTGTTGGGCGACTGGTTGGCCTGAGCCAGCATCGCCGTACCAGCCTGTTGCAGGATCTGCGCACGGGTCAAGGCGGCGGTTTCGGCAGCGTAGTCGGTATCCATGATCCGGCTGCGTGCGGCGGTCACGTTCTCCGAGGCGATCTGCAGGTTCGAAATCACCGACTCGAAGCGCGATTGCACCGCACCGTAGGTCGCACGGGCCGAAGCCACGTTGGCAATATCCGCATCCAGCTTCTGGATCTCGGCTTGCGCGCTTTGCGAGGAATCACCCAGGGTGGTCGAGCTTGGCGCAATGGCGGCAGATGT
Organism: Pseudomonadota bacterium; assembly: GCA_021848465.1. Lineage (GTDB taxonomy): Bacteria > Pseudomonadota > Gammaproteobacteria > Burkholderiales > Gallionellaceae > JAJZUP01. The sequence goes on along the minus strand of JAJZUP010000001.1, from coordinate 176,271 downwards.
CGTCACCGTCAGCGTATCCACGCCAGCTTCGCTGTTCGCGCCGATCTGGAATACCTGGTTCACCGGTTCGGACAGCAGCGAGATGCCGTTGAATTTGGTTCCGGCGATGATGCGGGTGTTTTCCGCATTCAGCTGGGTATATTCCGAGTTGATCGAGCCCACGTCGGAGTTGGAAGTCGCGTTGGCAGCCTGGACCGCCAGTTCGCGCATACGGGCCAGGTTGTTCTGGATCGCGCCGAGTGCGCCTTCAGCCGTCTGGGCGAGCGAGATGCCGTCGCTGGCGTTGCGCACGGACTGGTTCAGGCCACGGATCTGGCTTTCCATACGCGAAGCGATGGCCATACCTGCCGCATCGTCCTTGGCACTGTTCACACGCAAGCCGGAAGACAGGCGTTGCAGGGAAGTGTGCAGCGCGCTCTGGGATGTGTTCAGGTTGCGCTGTGCATTCAGGGATGCGAGGTTGGTATTGATGAATGAGGGCATTTTAATTCTCCTTTTGACTCGATTTGCACTCCCGGCTTATTCGGCCGTCCACTTCGGCTTGCCTTTGTTGCGAGGCTTTTTCATCGCCGTTAGCTCAAATATCGGAGTCATCCGGAAAAACTTTAGTCAGTTATATAAATTCTTTTTACAACAAGCTCATTCGGCAGCAACCACACGGTTTTTGCCGGTTCGCTTTGCGATATACATGGCTTTGTCAGCGCGGCCGATCAAATCTTCTTGATCCTCTTCTTCATTTCGAAGGGCAACACCGGCACTGAATGTGACCAGAATGCGTTCATTATTATTAAGGAAGATTCGCTTGGTTAACTCTCGCTGCAAGCGCTCAATGGCCTCCATTCCATCTACAAGCGGCGTGTCGGGCAGAATAATGATGAACTCTTCGCCGCCATATCTGGCCACTGTGTCAGCCGGACGCAGGCACTCCTTGATGACGGTGGCCAGATGTACCAATGCCTGGTCCCCGGCCTGATGGCCGAGGGTGTCGTTCAATTTCTTGAAATTGTCAATGTCGAGCAGGGCGACACAAACCGGGGTCTTGTTCCGGTCCGAGCGGTGCAACTCGCGCGCGAAAGTCTCATCCATGCCGCGGCGATTAAGTACGCCGGTGAGTTGGTCTTCATGCACCATTTCACTGACCTTTTCCAGCTCCTGTTCAAGCTGGTGGATCCGCGCCTCCGCCTCATCGGCCTGTTTGCGAGCGGAAACCAGCTCTTGATGTGAGCGCAACGCGCTATCCTGAATGATACGGGTATCGTGCATGATGTCTTCCAGGATATGCCCCAAGTCGGCCAGGTTGCTGGCCCCGCCGATTTTTTGTCCATAGCCTTCAATTTTGGTGTGATACAGGCCGGTGCTTTCGCTCAAATCGCCAAGGCGATCGATAAAGGTGGTCATCAGGCCCTTCAGGGTGGATTTCGCATCACTCAGGCTCTTTTGCAAGGTGCCTTGTTTAATGATGGCATCGCGCAAATTGCGTTCGGCATCGGCAATGACCCGCTTGTCGATGGGGTTGGCAATGATTTCTTGCAGGGTAACGATTTGCCCGTGCAGCCATTGGTCATTGGCGACTAATTCTCCAACGTTTTCAACCAGCAGGCGCAGGAGGCGGGCCAGGCCTTCCTGGATTTTGGTTTTATCCCCGCCGCGCAATTCAAGCTTGAGCCAGAAATGGCGCAGTTTCCCACTTAACTCGAAAAGCTGTTTGTTGTCGGCATTGCGTACTTGCAGGGCCAATGTCTTGATTTCATCAGTCAAATCGGGATGGGTAGACAAGGAGTTTTCAAGTGACTGAGCCAGTAATTCGCGCAGCTGGGCAATCAATTCAGCATGGCTTTGCTCATCTTTGGTAAATATTTTAGCCAATACCGAGGGCTTTGCAGGGTCAGTCGCGGCCGGCATTTCGATTGGGGGCGGGGTATCTAGTGGCGCAGTAGGGGCGGTTGCCCATGACCGCAGCAGCCCTTGCAGTTTTTCGAATAACTCATCGGGCTTTGTGGCGAAACGGTTCAGGACGGTATCCAGTCCCTCTTTTTTCCGGGTGATAGTGATGCCTTTGTGCGGGGTTTCCAGTTGACGCAACAAATCCTGAATCAGGCGAGACCATGCGAGTTCGGCGGCGGACTGTGGCTTGGCTGGCAGTTGGCCGGAAGTTTCACCAATCTCTTCAAATACTTTTGCGTAATTTTCCGGAGTTGGTGCCAGTTTGCGAGAGGCAAGAACGAGCAGTGTTTCGCGCGCAATTTCGGATGGGTTGGACAATTTTTTCATGGTCATGAACTGGGTTCAATAAACTTGTCCGTATTATCGGCTAACTAGGTGTCGGCAATCATCCAAAAAGTCGCGGTTTTCTGCCCTTATTCGGGGAGGGCGAATGCGTTTATTCAATCAGGTGATTGCTAATTGCATAATGGATTGCTTCGGCGTTGGTTTTCAGGTTCATTTTTTCCAGCAAGCGCGCCCGGTAAACGCTGACCGTCTTGGTGCTGAGTGACATGATTTTGGCCATTTCGCTTAATTTTTTGCCGGATGCCATCAGGCAAAGTGTTTGATACTCTCGATCCGAGAGGGCTTGGTGGCGTAGTTCCTGAAAGCCTTGCGAGAGTCCGTTGGCAAGCTGCTCGGCCAGTTCGCCGCTGATGTATTTCTTGCCGCTGGCCACGGTGCGAATGGCGGTCACGAGTTGCGAAGGGGCGCTTTGCTTATTCAGGTAGCCGGCAGCCCCGGCTTTCATGGAACGTACGGCGTACTGGTCTTCGGCGTGCATGCTGAGCATCAGCACCGGGACGTCCGGGCTATTGAGTTTGAGCTGCTTCAAAACATCAATGCCGTTTTTGTCCGGCAGGCTGATATCGAGCAATATCATGTCAAAAGGGTTTTTTTGTGCCAACTGGATAGCCTGCGCACCGGTTTCCGCCTCTCCGGTAACGCGCATGTCTTCCGTGTCATCCAGAATTTGCTTTAATCCTTTGCGGATGAGTGTGTGATCGTCTGCTATCAGCACATTTATCATCATCGGTCTCCGTTGGGGCTTGCTCAGAACAAGGGTTGCTGCGGTTGTCCCAGTTTATCATCCGACGCGGTGTCAGCGGGAATATGGGGAACCGTCACAGATACGGTGGTGCCTTGTCCGGGGGCGCTGATGAAACTTACTTGGCCGCCGAAATGGGCTACGCGCTCCTGAATTCCGCGCAGGCCAAACGAGCGCGGCTTGAGGCGGGCATCCTGGCTGAAGCCGCGTCCGTTGTCGCTGATCGTAAGCTCGATATTGTCGGGGCTGTTCTGGATCAGGACGCGCACTTCGCTGGCTTGTGCATGCTTCATGATGTTTGTGAGCGATTCCTGGAAAATCCGGAAAAGGGCAATGGAAACGTCGGGATGCAGGTCGATTTCCATTTCTTCGTCATTATGCGTCAGCAGGCAGCGGATATTCGTGCGCTGTTCGAATTCGCACGCCTCCATTTCGATGGCGGCGACGATCCCGAAGCTGTCGAGATAGCCGGGGCGCAAGCTATGGGCGAGGTTGCGCGCGGAAGTCATGGCCTTGTCAACGAGGTTTTCGATAGCGGTCGTTTTGTCAGTCAGCAGCTTTTTTGTTTTGGGCAGGCGTTCTTTCAGCCAAGCCAGATCCATCTTGATGGCCGTCAGCAGGCCGCCGATTTCATCATGCACTTCACGGGCAATGCGCAAACGCTCTTGCTCTTTGGCATCCTGGATATGGGAGGAAAACTCGCGCAATTGCTGCTGGGAACGCACCAGTTCAATTTCGTCCAGCTTGGTCTGGGTAATGTTGATTACCAAGCCTTCCCATTCAACCTTGTTGTCATCGCGAAGCTGTGGCGAAGATCCCAAGGTTAGCCATTTCAGCTCTCCGTTGGCCAAGCTTACCCGGCCCTCCCAGCTCCAGAACGAAAGATTTTGCGCAGACTGGCGCATGCTTTCAGTAAAGGAAGGACGATCTTCGGGATGTATCAGGTCCAGAAACAGGTTGATGTCCGCGGCCAATTCATCGGCGGCAATGCCGAGCAGTGCATCGCTGCCCTCACCGATATAGGAGAATGAGAACGAGTTGGTATTGCGGTCGAGCAGCAACTGAAACGCCATACACGGAAGGTTGGCGATAAAGTTGTCTAAGCGTAAGGGTTTTGGTGAAGTCTCGGCCACGGCTAGTAGTTCTATTGCTATTACTATGTCAAGCACGCTGGGTTATATGCCGCGAGAGTACTACAGAGTGGCACATCTGGGCAATTCGGAATTTCGGCAATGCGTAAAATTTGTCGAAAAGACGGGCTGTCGTGCTCGATTGCGGTAGAATGCGCGGGCCGTTGAGAGCCTGAACCCTATGTCTTCCTCATCCAAAGTCGTAACGCCCCAAAATCTTCTGCGCCCGGAAATACTGGCGCTCAATGCTTACCATGTGCCGCCACCGAGTCAGGTTATCAAACTCGATGCAATGGAAAACCCATATCCGCTTCCCGAAACGTTAAGTGCCGAAATCGCGCAGCTTGTTGCGCATGCGGCGATTAACCGCTATCCGGATGCGGCCGCGCAAGGATTGAAGGAGCAAATACGCAGGGTGACAGGGCTGGCGGATGAAACCGGAATTTTGCTGGGTAATGGCTCGGATGAAATTATCCAGATTCTGGCGCTGGCGCTGGCGAAACCCGGTGCCGTGTTGCTGAGTGTAGAGCCTTCGTTCGTAATGTATCGGATGATTGCCGCATTTGCTGGAATGAGGTACGTGGGCGTGCCGCTGGCAAAGGATTTTTCCCTGGATTTGACGGCAATACTGGAAAATATTCAGCGTGAGCAGCCGGCATTGGTCTTTCTTGCGTATCCGAATAATCCAACCGGAAACCTGTTTAATGCCGCGGCGATTGAACAAATTATCGCGGCTACGCCCGGTGTGGTGGTGGTGGACGAAGCATATTATGCATTTGCCAGCGACAGCTTTATTTCGCGCCTGACGCATTACGATAATCTATTGGTGATGCGGACATTCTCCAAGCTTGGCATGGCTGGATTGCGGGTAGGTTTTTTGGCGGGGGCAGCCGCATGGCTGGATCAGTTGGAAAAGTTGCGCCTGCCTTATAATGTCGGAGTGTTGCCGCAGTTGGTGGCATCCAAATTGTTGCAGCATCACGAAGTGCTGCTGCAACAGGCGGACAGAATTAAAGCAGAGCGGGTTAGGTTAAAATCCCTGCTGGATGGGCTTGACGGTGTCCACACGTATCCGAGCGAGGCGAATTTCATCCTGCTCAAGGTGGCAGGAGCTGGCCGCATATTTGGCGAGCTAAAGCAGCGTGGCGTGCTCATCAAGAGTCTGGACGGCGGGCACCCGGCATTGGTGGATTGCCTGCGCGTTACAGTCGGCACCCCGCTTGAAAATGATAAATTTATAGAAGCCTTGAAAGCATGTTTGTAGGGCGCCGATCAGCAAGGTCGGTTTTAAAGTACTTTAAACTATCGGCATAAGGCAAATTATGCGCAGTGCAAAAATCACCCGTAATACCCTGGAAACCCAGATTGAAGTTGAGATCAATCTGGATGGCACCGGCATCGCCCAATTTGATACCGGGGTGGCGTTTTTGGAGCATATGCTGGATCAGGTAGCTCGTCATGGCTTGATCGATATCGCCATCAAGGCAAAGGGTGATTTGCATATCGATGCGCATCACACCGTTGAGGATATCGGCATCGCACTGGGTCAGGCTTTCAGCAAGGCGTTAGGCGATAAAAAGGGGCTGCGTCGCTATGGGCATGCGTATGTGCCTCTCGACGAAGCTTTGTCGCGCGTAGTCCTGGATATTTCGGGGCGTCCGGGCTTGGCATTTAATGTCCAGTTTGTGCGCGCCAATATCGGCCAGTTTGAAGTTGACCTGATCCGTGAATTTTTCCAGGGCTTTGTCAATCATGCCTTGGTGACATTGCATGTGGATAATCTGGCTGGCGAAAATGCCCATCATCAGGCGGAAACGCTATTTAAGGCATTTGGCCGGGCGCTGCGCGTGGCACTGGAAATCGATCCGCGCATGGCAAATGTAACTCCTTCCACCAAGGGAATCCTATAACATTCGATCATGGTTGATATAGCGATTGTTGATTATGGCATGGGCAATCTGCGCTCGGTGTATCAGGCTGTGCATAAGGTTGCTTCCGCTGCGCGCGTTGAAATTACCGATAATGCGGATGTCATTGCACGTGCGGAGCGCGTAATCTTCCCGGGGCAGGGTGCAATGCCGGACTGCATGCGTGAGCTGCACGCGCGCGGTTTGCGGGAGGCCGTTCTTGATGCTGCGCGCAATAAGCCGTTTCTCGGCATTTGCATCGGCTTGCAGATGTTGTTTGAGCACAGTGAGGAAGGCGATGCTCCGGGGTTGGGCGTGCTTGCGGGTAATGTGGTGCGTTTTGCTACAGGCCTGAGTGATGGTGAAGGGCATAAACTCAAAGTGCCACACATGGGCTGGAATCAGGTGCATCATGCCCGGCATGATTTGTGGGCCGGAATCGCCCAGGACGAGCGGTTTTATTTTGTGCATAGCTATTTTGTGCAGCCAGTCCAATCCGGGCTTGTGCAGGCCACAAGCAATTATCCGCAGCCTTTTGTTTGTGCTGTGGCGCAAGATAATTTGTTCGCCGTACAATTTCACCCTGAAAAGAGCGCAGCGGCCGGATTACGGCTTTTGCAGAATTTTGTTAACTGGAAACCCGCATAACCAACCGTATTTGACATCATGGATACAAACACACTAATTATTCCCGCCATAGATTTGAAAGATGGCCAATGTGTGCGCCTTAAACAGGGCGTGATGGAAGGTGCAACCGTTTTTTCAGATGATCCGGCAGCAACCGCCAAGCATTGGCTGGATCAGGGCGCGCGCCGCCTGCATCTGGTGGATTTGAACGGTGCTTTTGCCGGGAAGCCAAAAAATGAGGCTGCGGTTCGCAGCATCGTTGAGGCGGTTGGCGACGGGGTGCCGATACAACTGGGCGGCGGCATTCGCGATCTGGAAACGATAGAGCGTTATCTCGATATCGGTGTTACCTATATCATCATCGGTACGGCCGCAGTAAAAGTGCCGGGCTTTCTGCACGAAGCATGTGATGCGTTTCCCGGACACATTATGGTCGGGCTTGATGCCAAAGGCGGCAAGGTTGCGGTGGATGGCTGGTCCAAGCTGACCGGTCATGATGTGGCGGATCTTGCCCAGCGCTTTGAGGGGTATGGCGTTGAGGCCATCATCTATACGGATATCGGCAGGGACGGCATGATGACGGGGGTAAATATTGAGGCTACGGTGGAGCTGGCTCGCCCGTTGCACGTGCCCGTCATTGCCAGCGGGGGCATCACGAATCTGGATGATGTGCGCAAACTGTGTGCTGTCCGCGGTGAAGGTATCTCGGGAGCCATTACCGGCCGCGCGATCTATGAAGGTACCTTGAACTTCAAGGCGGCGCAGGCATTGGCAGATGAGCTGTCGCCCAAAATCTGATGCTGGCCAAACGCATTATTCCTTGCTTGGATGTGACCTCAGGTCGTGTGGTCAAAGGTGTCAGCTTTGTTGAATTGCGCGATGCCGGCGATCCGGTAGAAATAGCGCGTCGTTACGACGAGCAAGGCGCCGATGAGTTGACCTTTCTGGATATCACGGCCAGTTCGGACGACCGCAATATTATTTTCCACATCATTGAGAAAGTGGCCGAACAGGTGTTCATCCCGTTGACGGTTGGCGGCGGGGTGAGGGCGGTGCAGGATGTGCGCAACCTTCTCAATGCGGGCGCGGACAAGGTGAGTATAAATACGTCTGCCGTAACGAATCCGCAATTGGTTGCGGATGCGGCTGGGCGCTATGGTTCGCAGTGCATTGTTGTGGCGATAGATGCCAAGCAGGTTGGGCCGGGCAAGTGGGAGGTGTTTACACACGGCGGACGCAAGGCTACCGGACTGGACGCGGTGGAGTGGGCGAAGAAAATGCAAACGCTGGGAGCGGGCGAGATATTGCTGACCAGCATGGATCAGGATGGACAGAAAAAAGGTTTTGACTTGGGGCTGACCCGCGCAGTGACCGATGCGCTGGAAATACCTGTGATTGCCAGCGGTGGGGTCGGTAATTTGCAGCATTTGGCGGACGGGGTAAAAATCGGCGGGGCCGACGCTGTGTTGGCGGCAAGTATTTTTCATTTCGGTGAATACACGGTGCAGCAAGCAAAGAGCTACATGGCGCAACAAGGTATAGAGGTACGCCTGTAGTGGCGAGCGAGGATTAAATTGGGCGAGGGTTGGCTGAATAAGGTGAATTGGTCGGAGGATGGCCTGGTTCCTGCCATAGCGCAGGATGCTGCCAGCGGGCGTGTCTTGATGGTGGCCTGGATGAATCGCGAGGCACTCAAGCGTACCGCAGAAACAGGTGAGGCCATATACTGGTCGCGATCCCGAAGGAAGTTGTGGCATAAAGGTGAAGAGTCCGGGCATGTCCAGAAGGTGAAGGAAATTCGCCTGGATTGCGATGCGGACGTGATTTTGTTGCAGGTTGAACAGCATGGCGGGATTGCATGCCATACCGGGCGCGAGAGTTGTTTCTACAGTCGGTTGCAGGATCAGGTTTGGGTGGAAACGGATGCGGTGCTGAAAAATCCGGATGAAATATACAGAAGATGAAACAAGACATACTGCAACGACTGACACAGACACTGTCGGCGCGAAAAGGGGCTGCGCCGGAGACCTCCTATGTTGCCAAGCTATATCACAAAGGCGATGATGCGATTCTGAAAAAGGTCATTGAGGAGTCCGGCGAAGTTTTGTTGGCAGCCAAAGACGGTGATCGTGAGCATCTGGTATATGAGGTCGCAGACCTGTGGTTTCATACACTGGTGTTGCTGGCGCATAAGGATTTGACGGCAGAAGACGTGCTTAATGAGCTGGCGCGTCGTGAGGGGATGTCCGGCATAGAAGAGAAGGCAAATCGGAAATGAGCGAAAACTGTATTTTCTGCAAGATAGCGCGTGGAGAAATTCCGAGCCGCAAATTGTATGAAGATGACGAGGTGATCGCCTTTCACGATATCAATCCGGTTGCCCCGGTACATTTCATGCTGGTGCCCAAGCAGCATCTGGTTTCGTTGCTGGAGGCGGACGCAAGCCATGCATCTTTGCTGGGGAGGATGCTGGTATTGGCCCCGCAGCTTGCGCGTGAGCAAGGACTGGAAAGTGGTTTCCGGACCGTCATCAACAGTGGTAAGGGCGGTGGCCAGGAAGTGTTTCATTTGCATATTCATGTCATAGGCGGGGGAAATATCCCGCCTATGGTCAGGCGCAGTTAATCGACAAGGAGTTTGACATGGGTTCGTTCAGTATTTGGCATTGGTTGATCGTTTTGCTGGTTGTGGTGTTGATTTTCGGAACCAAAAAATTGCGCAATATCGGCGAGGATCTGGGCGGGGCTGTGAAGGGTTTCAAGGAAGGCATGAAAGGGAGCGAAGAGCCGCCCAAGCAGGTTGCACACGACGACAAAGTGATTGAAGGCGAGGCCAAAGAGAAAAGCCAAAACAAAGTCTGAGACCAGCGGTTGCCATGTTTGACATCGGCTTTTCCGAAATGGTGGTCATTGCGGTCGTCGCGCTGATTGTTATTGGCCCGGAAAGATTGCCCAAGGTGGCCCGTACCTTGGGGTATTTGTGGGGACGCGCCCAACGCTATGTGAATGGCATCAAGGCAGACATTTCACGCGATCTGGCACTGGAAGAGTTGCGCCAGATGAAGCAGAAGGTGCAGCAGGAAGCGGAGGCGGCGGAGAAGGGGCTTAATCTCGTTTCAAGAGAGCTCGACCAGCAAGTGCAGCAACTGAATACAAGTATTGCCGAGACAGTCCAGAAAGATGCGACACCCTCTGCAGTAAGCACGGCGCAGCCTAAACCGGCGATTCCCGAACAACAAAAATTCCCAATTGACTGATGAGTACCAGCGAGAGTTTCATCGCGCACCTGGTTGAGTTACGTAACCGTTTGCTAAATTCAATCGTGGCAGTGCTGATTGTTTTTGTGTGCTTGTTCCCGTGGGCGGGGAATTTGTACGCAATGCTGGCTCATCCGCTCTTATCAAGGCTGCCAAAAGGTGGCCAAATGATTGCGACGGACGTTACAACACCTTTTTTTGTGCCGTTGAAGGTTGCCTTGATGGCGGCCTTCTTGATTTCCCTGCCGTACATTTTGTATCAGCTCTGGAGATTTATTGCGCCCGGGCTATATGAGCATGAGAGACGCTGGGTATTTCCGCTCATAACCACAAGCTTGTCGTTGTTCTTTTGTGGAATGGCATTTGCCTACTTCCTTGTGTTTCCGGTGGTATTCGGATTTATTACCGCCAGCGCCCCGGTCGGGGTGGCAGTGATGACCGATATTGATAAATACCTGAGTTTTGTCATGAGCATGTTTGTTGCATTCGGTATTACCTTCCAGGTTCCGATCGCAGTATTTTTGCTGGTCAAGACCGGGCTGGTAACAACGGCAAAACTGCGCGAGATACGTCCTTACATAATCGTGGCTGCGTTTGTGGTCGGGGCGATATTTACTCCCCCTGATGTGGTTTCACAATTTATGTTGGCAATGCCGCTCTGGATATTATATGAGGCCGGGATCGTTGCTGCTGCATGGAGCTTGAAACCCGCAAACCGCGCACGTTGAAGAAATATGCCTACTGAATACTGATCGCAGGCTTGTTATACTGTTGCCAATCGATCATCAAATCAGGAGGCGCAGGTGCCATTGTCCGGGAGCAAATGGCAGCAGCAAGTTGCTGTCTTGGTTGTATGTGCGGGCCTCTTTGCTGTAGCCGAAGCAGCCGAAGATCGCCATGAGCCTGTCTTTCTCAAATACCGGACGCATCAGCCTGAGGAGGCCCCCGAAACACAGAAGAAATCTTTCTGGCCCGACGCATATATGGGAAATGCGCCGCTGGAAAGCATACTGGCAAAAGCCGATGAGCTGCAGAACTCCGGGCAGCCGGCCTCGGCGTATGATCTGTTAAGTCCGCTGGAGTTTCAGTTTGCCGGAATTGTTCGATACGACTATGCGTTGGGTATTTCGGCGCTGGATAGCGGGTTGCCTGATAAAGCTACTTTTGCTTTGGAACGGGTGCTGGCAATGGATCCGAATTTTGCTGGCGCTCGTCTGGATATGGCGCGGGCCTATTTCCAGTTGGGCGATTTGCAGCGCGCCAAGACAGAATTTGAAGCGGTTCTAAAGCAGGAACCACCCGATGCGGCAAGGGCTACGATCAACAAATACTTGCAGGCAATTGAGGCGGCGGAGCGCGCAAAGCGCACACATTACAGTGTTTACGCTGAGGCAAGCATAGGGCGCGACACAAACGTCAATAACTCCACCAATCAATCTCAAGTCGCGATACCGGCTTTCGGGAATCTGGTTTTTACACTGAACTCGACGAATTTGCAGTCGGCGGATAATTATTATGGCGTGGCAACGGGTGGTACGGTTGAACACAAATATATGGAGCAATGGGCTACATATGCCGGCATTGACCTGCGCAAGCGATGGAACACGAACCTCACCGCATTCGATGCGGACAATGTCGATGCCAGAGCGGGAGTTAGTTATACCCGGGAGGCAAATACATTACGACTGGGCGGAACTATTGGCCAATATGACATTGCACACATCAAAAACCGGGATGCGTACGGCGTAACTGCGGACTGGAAACATGAGTTCAGCCAAATTAACCAATCAAGCATTTTTGGGCAGTATTTGCGCAATCGCTTCTCAGATAGTGCATTACAAGTTAATGACTTCGATTTGACAGTGCTGGGCGGGGTGCTGGTGCACATATTCGATAAAAATGGGATAGCGATATTCGCGAGCGCGACCACGACAACCGAACACGCGCTGAACGATAGGGCAGATGGAAACAAATTGAGTTACGGCATGCGAATCGGCGGGCAGTTTACGTGGCATGAGAAGGTGGATATGTTTACCAATGCCGGGTATCAGATAGGCAACTACGATAAAAGCAATGCCGCGTTCCTGATGAACCGGGGAGATCGGCAATATGACATGGTGTTGGGCTTGAATTGGCGCTGGATGCAGAACTGGTCTTTCCGCGTGCAAGCGAGCTACACCAACAACGATGCAAATATACCCATCTACAGCTTTAATCGCCTAGATCTTTCGACCGTAGTACGAAGGGAGTTTTAGCCAGATCAACATTGCTGAAACCGACATATGAGGTGCATCATGAAGCGAATGCAAAAAATACTGTACGTACTGGGAGTTGCCTGCGTAAGCTTGGCTTACTCAATCAACGGCAATACGGCGACAATAGCAGGCCAGGTGCAATTCGCATTCGGAGATGCGCAGATAGTCTCTCCAACAGGAGTGAGTCACGCTTTAAAGAAGGGCGATATAGTCAATGAAGGAGATACAATCCTCACGGCACAAATGTCATCAGTGCAGGTGAAGATGAAAGATGGTGGGTACATTGCGGTACGTCCCGACAGCCACCTTAAATTTGAAAAATTCGTGTTTAATGGAACTCAGGACGGCAAGGAAAGAGAATTCTTTTCGTTGCTTAAAGGGGGGTTCCGCGCTATTACTGGCCTTATCGGCAGGATCAATAAGCAGAATTACAAAATTACAACACCCGTTGCAACGCTAGGAATTCGTGGAACAGACCATGAGACGGTGTATGTACCAGTTGGCAGCACATTAGTCCCGCCAGGCACATACAGCAAAGTTAATACCGGAGCAACAAGCATTACCACCAATGCCGGAACAATTACGGTTATGCCAAACCAGATGGGCTATGCGCGCAGCCTGAGCGAGCCACCGATAATAACTCCGATTAATACCAATATTTTCACGGTGTCCGCGCCGCCGAGCAAAACGATCAAAGAAGCCAAGCAGGAAGCCAAGCAGGAAGCCAAGCAGGAAGCCAAGCAGGAAGCCAAGCAGGAAGCCAAGCAGGAAGCCAAGCAGGAAGCCAAGCAGGAAGCCAAGCAGGAAGCCAAGCAGGAAGGAGCTACAACTAAGCAGGAAAGTAAATCAAGCGGGAACGATTCGTCATCGACACGCAGTACTAAGGCAGATGATCAGCCCAGCAGTTTCACGAATACATCGTCAGATTCAGTGCCCAAAGTAGACGCGAGCGCTGGCCAAGTACCAACAGTCCAGGTTGTTCCCGTGGTGCTGACGGATAGCTCAAATAATTTACTAAACCTGACCACACAAACAGTAACCACGCCGACTTCGCAGACACTGAAGGTACAGAATGTTTCGCAGCAAATTGCATCCGGGGGCTCGTTGAATCAGATTCTTCAAGTTCAATCGGCAGCAGTACCGAACCCGTTTTATGCACTTGCGCTTGTTATACAGGATGGGCAGTTATTTGGAATCTTATATAATTTTGATACTTTGCCGGGTAACCTTTCACCGACCGCAACTACCCCAAGCTTTTTTGTAAATTACGGTGGTGGGTGCGCTACATGCAGCACGACTGCCAGTTATGTGCTTAATGGCGTAACTATTGCCAGTACAGGCAACGCAAACAATTTTGCTTCAACAGGAATAAAGTTTGGCCGCTATTCGGCGATAGCGAGCATGACAACAACATATACATATCCAAATTCGCCATCAAGTACATTTACTCAGCAATTTACCGCAGCGCAAGGAAGCTGGATTGCAGGCCCAGGGGTTAATCCATCGTATTTGCCCGAAGCCTTGATAGGTACTGCAACCTATGTTTTGGATGGTGGTACGGCCCCGACGACACAGTCCGGGGTGGCTGGGTCGATAAACTCAGCGGCACTTTCAGTCGATTTTACCAATCAGACTGTGGCCTTGAATTTGTCGGTAAATGCTGGCGGACATAGCTGGCTAGCCACGGCTAGCAATATGCCGCTGGTCGGGACAAATGGTCCGGGCAATAACGCACGCTCGGCATTTAATTCGAACGTCAATCAGTCGCTTACGGTTACCATGGACGGTACGATAACAGGCTCGGGGAGTATCGCTGGTGAACTTACCGGGAATGCATTGAATGGAGCGCTTTTTCAGTATTACCTGAGTGCGTCTACGCAAAGCATAAGCGGAGTTGTTGCCATGGTTTTGAATTCGTTCAATGGGGGCGCCGCAACCGGCGTTGATACCACTACACCATACCAATTAGTGGCGATGTCACGCTATGAGCCTAATGGGGTCAGCAACAGCAATGGCGTTGTTTATTACTCTTTAAACGGAGCATTCAACAACGCGTCCAGGGTTGGCAAAGATGCCAGCGGAAATTTGGCGAAATTTGACATGGCGCCAAACAATAACGGTTCGAACGCAACGACATCCGTGAGCATGAATGACCAAGTGATTTCAATCGGAACAGCAGTAGCAACCGATTTGGGGAAAGACCCGATATCAGGAATCAGTTGGGGACGATGGCAAGGCGGCAGTCTGACGGTGACCGACCGTGTAACCAATGCAGCACTTGCCTCGATTAATAATACCAGTAGCAGTTTGCACTGGATGACTGCCCCAGTAATGACGGGCCCCGTTACATTACCTGTTTCGGGCACGTTCACATATACGCTCGCAGGGGGGACGCATCCGACAGATAACCTCGGCAATATCGGAACATTAAACAGTGCGACATTGCAGGCAAACTTTACGGCGATGACAGTAAATGCCGGAGTTAATGTCACAGTGGCTGGCGTGAACTATGTTTCAAGCGGAACCAATCTTCCGATCCAGCAAAATATCTTCTCAAGCATGAATGGAAGCGGAACATATACTGCGACAGCCAACGGAGCCAAGATTAGCGGAGACATTGGCGGAGCGTTTACTGGAACCGGTGCTACCGGGGCGGGGGTGGTTTACGGCTTCCAGAATGGAACCACTACGATCAACGGAGTGGCTGCATTCCATCGCTGATGCGCGTAATAAACCAGAGCCAATTCAGAATCCATAAAATGCATTTAAAAGAGGGTTACTCCTGCGGCTTAGGCCGCGGTCGTTTTCCTACTTTAACTTGTACTACAACCTCGACCTGATTCCTCTGCAATTTGAGCACGACAACTTTGCCTGGGGGGAGTGCCGAAATGGTCTCAAGCATGGTATTTGAGTCAGCCACAGCCTTATCGCCAACCATGGTAAGGATATCGCCAGCCCTGATTCCAGCCTTGTCGGCTGGGCCACCGCGCACGACTTCGGAAATTAAGACCCCTTGTGTATTGCCGAGCTTGAACGACTCGGCAAGTTCAGGTGTGAGCTCTTGAACCGCAACGCCAATCCAGCCACGGATGACAGAGCCATTCTGGATAATCTGCTCCATGATTTTCTTAGCGGTACTGACAGGAATAGCAAAGCCGATCCCCAGTGAGCCTCCATTAGGAGAGTAAATGGCGCTGTTGATGCCGATAAGATTGCCATTGACGTCAACCAGGGCGCCGCCGGAATTGCCTGGATTGATCGCAGCATCAGTCTGAATGAAATTCTCGAAAGTATTCAGGCCAAGATGGTTGCGTTTCAAAGCGCTCACTATACCCATGGTAACAGTTTGGCCTACTCCGAATGGATTGCCGATCGCCAAAACAATGTCACCCACACGCGTTTGCTCAGCATGTCCAAAAGTTATTGCGGGTAAATTATTTCCTAAATCGATTTTTATTACGGCCAGGTCGGTTTCCGGGTCGGAGCCGATGATGCGTCCCTTGGCGCTTCTGCCATCGGCCAGCGCGACTTCGATCTGGTCGGCACTTTCAATGACATGGTGATTGGTCAGGATGTAGCCATCATGGCTGACGATTACACCTGAACCAAGGCTCGAACTTTGCTGGGTTGTATTGTCGTCAAACTGGTCGCCGAAGAAGAATCGGAAACGCGGGTCGTCCATGAAGGGAGCTGCTGGCGTCTTAATTTCGCTGCTTGTATAAATGTTTACTACAGCCGGCATTACTTTCTGCGCTGCGGCACTAAAGCCAGTGGAGGGCAATTGTCCACCATTCTCAGTTGCATTTTCATACAGGGTGACGACACCATTGCGACTGACGTTCGGCAGTAAGGATGGGCGCAAGGTTTCAATAATAAATAGAGCAGCCAAGCCAATGGTCGTGGCTTGGGCAAATAAGAGCCAGTATTTACGCATGATATGATTGACTCGCCTAAATTAACCGGGACGAAGCGAATGCAGTTATATGAATTGCGCGATTATATCGAAAGCCTGCTGGAAGTCGGTGCTTTTCGTGACTATTGCCCCAATGGTCTGCAGGTCGAAGGGAAGACTGAAGTACAAAGGATTGCAACTGCAGTAACGGCATCTCAGGATGCACTTGAAGCTGCTACAAACTGGGGTGCTGATGCACTGATTGTGCATCACGGGTATTTTTGGCGCGGAGAGGCCCCCAATCTGGTGGGTATAAAAAAGCGTCGAATTGAGCATCTACTGAAACATGAAATGAGTTTGCTTGCGTATCACTTGCCGCTTGATGCTCATCCGGAATTAGGAAACAACGCCCAACTGGCCAGCTATCTGGGCTTGGGAAAGGAGGGGGCATTCGGTGAGCAGAAAATTGCATGTTTCGGGCAATTGCAGCCGCAAATGACACTTGCGCAGTTTGCATCAAGGCTGTCAGAAGAGCTGGGGCAAGCCCCGCAGGTTATAGGCATTCCGGATGGTCCGGTAAAACGGGTAGCTTGGTGCAGCGGGGCTGCACAGGATTATTTTGAAGAGGCGGTGATGCTTGGGGTGGATGTTTTTCTTACGGGGGAAATATCCGAGCGGAATGTACATCTTGCTCGTGAAACAGGTGTGGCCTTTGTTGCTGCAGGCCATTACGCAACTGAGCGCTTCGGGGTACGTGCATTGGGTAACCACTTGGCTCGGCGTTTCGGGCTGGAGCATCATTTTATTGAGCAAGATTGTCCGGTATAACCTTGCGCTTACAGATCCGACAATGGCTTGTTTGCCAATTTGTGATCGCTAACATGAAGTTGTTGAATTACCTCTGCCAGCGATTTGTCCAACGAGCGTAATGCGGACTCGGGGAGTGCCTGCAAAGCTTCGGGCAGTATTCCCTGTGCTGGTCCGGGAGCATTTTTTAGTACTTTTGAAGCTTCGGGGGTAGCGCTTAAACCAACTCTGCGTTGATCTTCCTTGCTGCGTTCTTTGGTAATCAGTCCGCGCGCAACCAGCTTTTCGACAAGTTGGCTACAGGTTGATTGATGGATTGAAAGACGTTCAGCCAATTCTGAAACGCCAATATCAGGCGTTTTGGCAACCTCCTGAAGTATCCATACCTGTGAGCCGGTGATTCCACAGCTTTGCTCAACCTCACGAAAATGTTGACGAACAGAACCGAAAATAACGCGAAAGTGTTTCAAGACCTGAAGAGATAGTTGATCTTTGGTTCGTTTGTCCAATTGATTGTCCTTACAGTTTTACGTTACTTGAAAGAAAAAAGTAAATACCCATGCAACTACATTTATATAAATATTGTTTGCGGCAAAGTATAATGCGCATAAAGCAGGCGAGTGACTAGCATTACCCACAAAAAAATCCGGTCTAAAGAAACTGGCTACTGAAAATACAGATAAATTTAATGCTTCAAGTATATCTGACAGTAAGTTGGCAAGGCCTAAATAATAAGAGGTGGCCATGGGAAATAAAATACGGGTGGGCTTGATTGGCTATGGTAAAGCAGGTTATGCAGTTGCAAATGTGTTCAGTAACGATCCACGCTACGAGTTGCGCTGGATTGCGCGGGCAAACATCAGCAAGGAGGCGCAATATCATCCGCATACAACAATTCCTGTCTTGAGTACAAACAAGTACTCATTTAAAGAATTAATTGAACAGAGTGAAGTAGATGCACTGGTGGACTTCTCAAATTCGGGAAGTCTGCGGGAGTATGGTGAGATAGTGCGTGAAAAGGGTGTTACCCTGCTGTCAGCAGTGTCGAATTACTCACGAGAAGAGCTCGAATATGCACAAGAACTAGCAGAAAATGCGCGGGTTCTCTGCTCGCCCAACATGACACTTGGTATCAACTTTCTGATTGTTGCAGCAAGAATGCTCAGAAGGATTGCTCCATTCGCTGACGTAGAAATCCTTGAGCAACATTTTCGTGAAAAGCCAGAAATTTCCGGAACAGCACGCAAGATAGCCAATATGCTGGAAATAGACGATGAGCGCATAACATCCTTGAGGCTGGGAGGGATCGTTGGTCACCACGAAGTAATATTTGGCTTTCCCCATCAGACAGTGCGATTGACACATGAGTCAATACGGCGTGAAGCATTCGGCACAGGCGCAGCGTTTGTACTGGAAAGGTTAAGTAAATGCAAAATCGGCTTTTACAGCTTTGAGGAGATTCTGCAGGGTTTGATAAGCGAAGAATTTATGCACGCAAATTATGATAACCTCGGAGCGTAGGATATTAAGCAATATCAATTTGCAGCTGACAGGAGCAAGACTTGATTCTTGAGTGGAAGCGCCGCCTGATATTCTGGAGCGGGGCAATCAGCGTAGGTTTGGTGGCAATACTATTTGCAATTGCTTGTGAGCAGGCAAATGTTATTTTCCACAAAATTCTTTCAATCTCACCCTACCTGCCACTACTGATAATTCCAGCCGGATTTGCTGCAATCGTATACACCACGCGCCGATTTTTTCCAGGCTCGCAAGGTAGCGGCATTCCACAAACCATAGCCTCACTAGACCAAAAAGAACTAAATGGAATTCGCGAGCAAGTGCTTTCCCTACGCATAACCATGGGAAAAATCATGCTAACTATTGCTGGGTTGTTCTGTGGAGCATCGGTCGGACGCGAAGGGCCGACAGTGCAAATCGGAGCTTCAATCATGCATAAACTGGGCAGTCTGGCACGCTTTCCAAAGCATGATGTGGAAAAGGGACTCATACTGGCCGGTGGCGCAGCGGGTGTTGCGGCGGCATTCAATACGCCACTAGCAGGTATCGTGTTTGCAATTGAGGAAATGAGCAGGTCATTTGAGGAGCACAATAGTTCAACAATTCTGATGACGGTAATTATCGCGGGGATTACGTCATTGGCATTGTTGGGAAACTACTCGTATTTTGGACATACATCCGAGTCACTCGCTTTCGGCAAGGAGTGGAGTGCAGTCATATACTGCGGGATTGTCGGCGGGCTGCTGGGCGGAATATTTGCGCGCATACTGATAGAAGCAAATAAAGGAATTGAGGGCTCATTGGGGCGCTGGATGAAGGCGGAGCCGGTAAAATTTGCCGCTGCGTGCGGATTTATTCTGGCACTAATCGGTTTGGCTTCGGGAAGCACAACTTACGGAAGCGGTTACAGCGAGGCTAAAACATTGCTCGATGGTAACGCAGTGCTGCCGGAAAGTTTTGGCATACTCAAGATGCTGGCGTCGATAGTGTCGTATGTCAGCGGAATTCCAGGCGGGATCATGGCTCCATCGCTATCGGCAGGCGCCGGCTTGGGGGCCAACATGGCGCACTTTGTGACATCAGCGCCGGCAGGAGCAACGATTATTCTGGGGATGGTTGCATATTTTGCAGGGGTCACCCAGGCGCCGATTACCGCATTTGTGATTGTGATTGAGATGACTGACAATCATGAGATGGTTTTGCCGCTAATGGCAGCAGCCTTCATCGCAAAATTGTGTTCGAGACTGGTATGTCCGACCCCGCTGTTCCACACGATGGCACACAACCTCCTTGGCAAGAGCTCTGCCAGTCGTAAATCAGCCGAAAGCAAATAGCCCTGCGCAAGAGAAGTGGCTATTTGATGTGACTGCGCAAACCCGCTAATGAAATAACTGCGGTTGCAGGCGTCTGGTTAAGCGCCGAATTTGCTTCAGCGAGAAGTTCGCCACGCTTTTCGAGCAGCAGCAGCCAAGGCTGCATGGCTTCAAACATAAGGGCGTCAGGACTTTTGCTCAGGCGCACAAGAAAATCACGGCGTCGCGGATGCCAAGGCGACCATTGCCAGGCAAGGAAGCTGTCATTTTGTTTAAACCCTTCAGTCTCAAGCGTCATTTGAAGAGATAACACGGAGGGCAGGTTCTTTAAAGCAGGGGCGGGCGTTGAGTTCCACATCAAACCGTAATAAATTCGGTAGTCGGAACCCATCAGCTGCTGCTCCATGAAGGGACGCAAAAAAGTTTGTTGCGGAGCGGACGGCTCAAGGTGGATGCCAACAAGCGTGTCATCAGCATTGCGATCTTCAGTGAGTTCACAATGCCATGGAAGCTCACTTTTCGACAGCAGGCGGTCAACTTCGGTTTTGAGCGCAAGCCAGAAATGATTGTTATGTTGATTACGGAGTTTATCCAAATGCTCAGCAGCGATCAGTGCAAGAGGAAGATTTTCTGCGGCAGAAAAAAAATCAAGTACAGTTTGCTCATCGTTCATTTGTACACTCCATGAAAAAAGGCCCGCTTGCGCGAGCCTGATATTGGTGGGCCGTCGCGGACTCGAACCGCGGACCAAAGGATTATGAGTCCTCTGCTCTAACCGACTGAGCTAACGGCCCGAAACAGTTAATCTTCGCTATCCAGGAAACTCTTCAATTTTTCGGAGCGAGATGGATGACGCAGCTTCCGCAAGGCCTTAGCTTCAATCTGGCGGATACGCTCGCGAGTGACGTCGAACTGCTTACCCACTTCTTCCAAAGTATGATCGGTATTCATTTCAATACCGAAGCGCATGCGCAACACCTTGGCCTCGCGTGCGGTCAGGGAGTCGAGAATATCCTTGGTTACATTGCGCAGGCTATCGTAAACGGCCGCCTCGACAGGAGCGAGCGAATTGGAGTCTTCAATGAAATCGCCGAGATGCGAGTCATCGTCATCGCCGACTGGAGTTTCCATCGAGATAGGCTCTTTGGCAATTTTCAGTATCTTGCGGATCTTGTCTTCCGGCATTTCCATCTTGACGGCCAACGTTGCAGCATCGGCTTCAATACCTGTTTCCTGCAGAATCTGACGTGAAATGCGATTCATCTTGTTGATCGTCTCGATCATGTGAACCGGAATCCGGATCGTACGAGCCTGGTCGGCAATCGAGCGGGTAATTGCTTGACGAATCCACCAGGTGGCATAAGTGGAAAACTTATAACCGCGACGGTATTCGAATTTATCTACTGCCTTCATCAAGCCGATATTGCCTTCCTGGATCAAGTCAAGGAATTGCAGTCCGCGGTTGGTATATTTCTTGGCAATGGAAATGACCAGACGCAAGTTGGCCTCGATCATATCGCGCTTCGCACGGCGGGCTTTGGCCTCGCCATTGGTCATCTGTTTGTTGATTTCCTTGAGATCACGGATCGGAATGCCGACACGTTGTTGCAGGGCATTCATTTTGACTTGCTGGTCAACAATGGCTGCCTGGTAACGCGATAATGCTTCGCTGTATGGTTTCTTCGCGGCAATCTCGTGATTAACCCACTCAAGGTTGTCCTCATTGAGCGGAAATGCCTTGATGAAATGCGGGCGCGGCATGTGTGCCTTGACGACGCACAGCTCCTGAATGTTGCGTTCGTATCCGCGTACTTCTTCAACGAGTCCGCGCATGATGTCACAAAGTGAATCTACCTGTTTGGCCGAGAACCGGAACTGCATCAGCTCTTCAGAAATTTGCGACTGGAGCTTGTCGTATTGCTTGCTGCGATAGCCATATTTCTCATAAGCCTTGCCGAGTTTGGTAAACAGGTCGGCAATAACAGCAAACCGGGCTAATGCATCTTCCTTGAGTTGGGCGAGGTTAGCCGCTGCAGCGGCATCAACATCGTCACCTTCTTCTTCATCCTCGTCTGCCGCATCATTTTCATCAACGTCTTCACCAGCAGATGAAGTGTCTTCGGCAAGAATATCCTCATCGGAATCAATAAACCCATCGATAACCTCGT
This sequence comes from Pseudomonadota bacterium, assembly GCA_021848465.1. Taxonomy (GTDB): domain Bacteria; phylum Pseudomonadota; class Gammaproteobacteria; order Burkholderiales; family Gallionellaceae; genus JAJZUP01. The sequence continues at coordinate 154,367 of JAJZUP010000001.1, read as the reverse complement.
CAATGCGCAGTTCATCCTTTGCCACTCGATCGGCCAGCATGAGGATTTCAGCAATGGTTGCAGGACAGGCGGAGATGGCCTGAATCATGTGCTTCAAGCCTTCTTCGATGCGTTTGGCGATAACGATTTCATCAGCACGGGTCAGCAAGCCTACCGTGCCCATTTCACGCATATACATGCGGACGGGGTCGGTAGTACGCCCAAAGTCGGAGTCAACCGTGGATAAAGCCGCTTCGGCTTCAGCAACAGCATCTTCATCCGCAACCACGGGAGTTGCTTCAGACATGATCTGGTTTTCAACATCAGGCGCCTGATCGTAAACACTGATGCCCATGTCATTAATCATGCTGACCACACCTTCAATTTGCTCGACTTCGAGCATGTCGGGCAGGTGGTCATTGATCTCGGCATAGGTCAGGTAGCCACGCTCCTTGCCCAGTAAAATAAGTGCTTTCAGTCGCGTACGGCGCTCATCCGCCTCTTGTACCATTTCGACCGCAGGAGATTCGTCCGGCCCATTCGTGGCGGAAGCGGTTTTTGCCTTACTGGCTGATTTTACGGATACTGATTTTTTGTTTTGCTGCTGAGTCGCCATCAGAGGATCCTCGGTGGTAAATTCAAATCTTGTAGTGCCCAAAATACAGGAAGGCACCACTAGGAGGTCGGTAATTATACCAGATTCCCAAAGTTTTTCTGAAACTTAGCAGCGACATACCGGAAAACCTGTCCAGCAAATTGTGTGCCTGGTCATTGTTTGCGGGTCTTGAATTCGTTTCGCCAGCGCAATAATTGCCGGTGTTGCTCACGCTCAGTTTCGGACATGGATAGTCCTTTAACTTCAAGGCTGGAAATTTGCTGCTCCAGCGCTTCGAGTTCTAACTTGCTCAAGATGCCAATGAATTCAGCATCAAAATCAAATTTCTCGCCAAATGCCAACGCTTCAGTTTGGGCCTGGTTCAGTAGTGGCGCATGAATGGAATCACGGAAGTGTTCGGACAAGGCTGCGGTAGTAGTTTCGCTCGCAGATTCATTGAGCCAGTCGGCAACCGCATGAATTGCAGCGCTTTCGGTGCCGTCAATATGCAACTGGGTCGGTAATTGCAGTGCAAGTGACGGGTTGTTGACGACGCATAGCAGCAAGGTGCGTGAGCTGGACGGCGCCGTGCGGCTAGGTTTTCTGGACGGTGCGGGTTGCCGCGTGGGCGCTGCAACTGGTTTGATGGACCACAATGCTTCCAGCTCGGCCTGAGTAACTCCAGCCAGTGCAGCAATCTCCTTGCGCAGTAAAAGTGCAGTGGCTGGAGCTGTGATGCTGGATAACAAAGGTTGCGCATTTTGGAGCAGGGCGCTGCGCCCCTCCTGGGTGTGCAAATCAAGTGGGGCGGTAAGTTCGCGCAACAGATAGCCGGAGAGTGGAAGCGCATTATCTAATTCCAGCTCGAATGCCTCGCGTCCGTAAGCGCGGATATATGTATCGGGATCGTGCTCTTCGGGCAAGAACAAGAAGCTGATGCGTTTGCCATCCTGGAGTTGCGGCAAGGCATTCTCGAGCGCACGCCAGGCGGCCTTCTGGCCGGCCCTGTCGCCATCGAAACAGAACACAATTTGCTCGCACAGTCGCAACAGTTTCTGGACATGGTAAGGAGTGGTGGCGGTACCCAATGTGGCCACGGTATATTCAACGCCAAGCTGGGCAAGCGCGACAACGTCCATATAGCCTTCAACCACGATGACACGCTGGTTGGCGCGGATGGCTTTTTGCGCCTGGAACAATCCGTAAAGTTCATGGCCCTTCTCGAACAGTGCAGTTTCCGGAGAATTCAGATACTTTGGTTCGCCCTTATCAAGCACCCGTCCGCCGAACCCAATAATCTGGCCGCGAACATTCACAATGGGAAACATGATGCGATCGCGAAAACGATCGTAGCGTTTGTTGTTCTCGCCTTCGATAACGAGCCCTGTGTCCACCATGCTGGCATCGAGGTAATTCGGAACCGCGGCTTTCAGGTTTTGCCAGTCATCAGGCGCATATCCGATGCCAAAACGCGCGGCAATTTCACCGGAAAGACCGCGGCCCTTCAAATAATCAATTGCACGGGGCGCCATTTTGAGCTGCTCGCGATAGAAGCGCGCGGCAGTCTGCATCAACTCGTAAAGGTCTGGGGCGACCTTCTGGGATGGCGTGCTGGTATTTTCATGCGGTACGGTCATGCCGACAGAGCGGGCCAGCTCCTCGACCGCCTCGACAAAACCCAGCCCCAGATGATCCATAGTGAAACTGATGGCCGTGCCGTGTGCTCCGCAGCCGAAACAATGATAAAACTGTTTGGAAGGACTTACTGTGAAAGAAGGAGACTTCTCATTATGGAAAGGGCAGCAAGCCACATAGTTGGCGCCGGCCTTTTTGAGGGGGAGATAGCGCTCCACGACATCAACGATATCGAGGCGATTGAGCAAATCCTGGATAAAACTTTTTGGAATCACCCTGTTCCTCGCAATGCGTAGCGTCGAGAACTGCCCGGTGCGGGCGCGATTTTATTTCGGGAGTCTGCCCTTTACCAAACCTGAAACTTTGGCAATGTCCGCACGCCCGGCAAGCTGCGGCTTCAGGATTGCCATTACTTTGCCCATATCCTGCGGGCTTGCAGCTCCAGACGCAGCGATGGCCTGGGAGATTGCATCATCAATCTCAAGATCGCTGAGTTGCTTGGGCATATAGGTCTGCAGTACGCCCATTTCAAACTTTTCCGCATCCGCCAGGTCATGGCGGCCTGCTGCCTCAAACTGGCTAATCGAGTCCCGACGCTGCTTCAGCATCTTGTCAATGATCGCCAGAATATCGCTATCCGTCAGCTCGATGCGCTCATCCACCTCGCGTTGTTTCATGGCGGAAAGCAACAAACGGATAGCACCCAGGCGCGCAGATTCCTTTGCGCGCATGGCTGCCTTCATGTCGTCATTGATTTGCTGTTTGAGGCTCATCTGTACGGGAAGCCACAGCCGCAAGGCTGTGGTGCGATCAAGAATGACGGAAGCTTAATAAAGCTTGGGGGGCAGAGTCTGGCTACGCAGGCGTTTGTAGTGACGCTTAACAGCTGCAGCAAGCTTGCGCTTACGCTCAGCCGTAGGCTTTTCATAGAATTCGCGAGCACGCAGCTCTGTCAGCAAGCCAGTCTTTTCAACAGCGCGCTTGAAGCGGCGCATCGCGACCTCGAAAGGCTCATTTTCTTTAACACGGATGGTTGTCATGGATAAACTCTAATGTCCAAAAAATCGAGGGCGGGATTCTAGCAAAACAATGGATTGTTTTTCAAGCTAATTCTGCGGGGCTGTCATTGACCAGCATTTTGCGTTCGGTTGTGTTTGGAAATAAAGCAGAATTCCGGTGTTGATTGCCGGATTGCCATTCGCCCGGACAATGCATCATTCCGGGGAGCATCTGCTTGACAAGACCTTGGCGCATACGATTAACTCCGCGCAGATTGTCTCGCCATTTGAATGTCCCGCGGCAGATGATTCCAGATCGGACCCATTCATATTATGAGGAATTACAACATGAAAAAATCGCTTTTACTGCTGGGCATCCTGGGTTGTTACTCGCAGTCCAGTATGGCGGTAACGACGTTTACCTTGGCAAACCTGCTGCCGGCCGGCACAACAGTAGCGACGGCACAAAGTAATTTCCGGACGATTTCAGAGGATTTCGGAGCGGCATTCAGCTACAAGCCGGTAACTCCGGCGGCGGCGTTAGGCATAACGGGCTTCGATGTTGGTATCGAGGTTTCCGGGACCGATGTCTCCAAGAGCTCGACAGTCTGGCAAACGCTGACCGGTACAAGTTCGCCGGGAACCCTGCCGATCGCCAAGTTGACAGCAGCCAAAGGTTTGCCGTTTGGTATCGATATCTCTGCCTTCTATGCGGGCGATCCAACCGGCACCACCAATATTTCGCTGACCGGTGCGGCCCTGAGCTATGCGATTCTCGAAGGTGATGCACTCGAACCCGCCTTGACAGTGCGTGCGGCCACGACAAAACTGAACGGCATTAATGAGTATTCTCTGGGAACCAAGAGCCTGGATATTTCATTCTCCAAGGGCTTTATCGGCATTACCCCATACATTGGGGCCGGCCAGGTCTGGGTGGACAGTTCCACCTCGAATACCACTTTGACCACCGCAGGGCTGACCGCCGAGTCGTTTAGCCAATCAAAGGTGTTCGCCGGTCTCAATATCAATCTGGGATTGCCGAACTTCGCCATTGAAGCGGACACGACCGGGAATATTGCGACATACAGCGTGAAGCTGGGCTTGCGCTGGTAACAAGACGATACGGTCTGAAATAAAAGGGCGGCTTGGCCGCCCTTTTATTTTTCCTTGAATTTCTCGGCCAGCGCACAGCGGCGCAGATAGGCTTCCCGCGCAATCTGGACATCTTCGAGAAAGTACGGCAACTCTTTCAGCAGCAAGGCTTGCGGGCCATCGACCAGCGCCTGGGGCGGCGTTGGGTGGAAATCAACCAGCACCATGTTCGCGCCAGCCAGCACGCCTTGTGCTGTGGCATGCATAATATCGAGTATTCCATCCGGTGAGGCGGCGCGCGAACCAACTGAATGCGAGGGGTCGACGCAAACCGGCATGCGGGTAAGGCGCTTGACCACCGGCACATGAGCAAAATCGACCAGGTTGCGGTGCGGATCGCCCATATTGGTTTTCATGCCGCGCAGGCCGAACACGACATTGCGGTTGCCTTCGGAGGCGAGGTACTCAGCCGCGTTCAGCGATTCGTCCAGCGTGATGCCAAAGCCGCGCTTGAGCAAAACCGGATGCTCCTGCTGGCGCCCGACGATTTTCAACAATTCAAAATTCTGGGTGTTGCGCGTCCCGATTTGCAGCATTACGCCGGTTGGATTCCCGGACATGAGCAGGGCTTCGCGGATTTCATCCAGATGTGACTCATGGGTGATTTCCATCGCAACCACCTTGATGCCGTATTTCCCCGCCAGATCGAAGACATAAGGCAAGCAGTTCTTGCCGTGCCCCTGGAAGGCATATGGGCTGGTGCGAGGCTTGTATGCACCCATGCGCGTGCACACCTGGCCATTGTCGCGCAGGGCGCGCAACATGCGCTCTACGTGCTCCGGGGTGTCTACCGCGCAAAGGCCGGCGAAAATATTCAGCGTATCCTGCCCGAAACGTACGCCGTTATAGTTGAAATGCGCGGGGCGCGTATCGTCCTTGTGTCGCCCGAGAATGCGGTATTCCTGAGAAACCCTCACAACGCGCTCAACGCACGGCAGGTTTTGCATATCAGCAATTTCAAGCTGCTTGGTGTCACCAATCAGGTATAGCTCGATAAGCGTCTGTTCGACGCCTTGCTCCTTGTGTACGCGCACCTGCACACCTTGCAGGGCGGCCAAGTGGTCCATCAGTTGCTGGTATTCCTGGCTGTGCAATCGGGTGTTCGGATTCAGGATCAGGATCATGGCAACCTCCGGTGTCAGGCGATTAGCGGCTGGTTAACAGTGCCCATTGCTGGGGCCACTGCGCAAGGGGATCGCGCGTGAACCCGCTTTTGCCGAATTGCTGCCAGCGGCCGATGACATAGCACAGCAGCAGGTTGGCGTATGCGCCGATGTCGGTGTCGGCATGCAGCTTGCCCTGGCTGGTGGCGATGCGCAAGGACTGCTTGAGGGACGCCTCAATGCGGTCCAGCAGCTGGTTGATGCGCAGTTGCAGGCGCTCGTTTTCATTGACCAGCGCATCGCCGATCAACACCCGGGTCATGCCGCGGTTCTTTTGCGCAAAGCCCAATAGCAATGCCACAATGCCCTCAACTTGCGCCAAGCCGTCCTGCTCGTCGGCGCTGATCCTGTTGATCAGGCCGAAAACGGTCTGCTCGATAAACTCGATCAAGCCCTCGAACATTTGTGCCTTGCTGGCAAAGTGGCGATAGAGCGCTGCCTCGGAGATGTCCAGTTTCTCGGCAAGCGCCGCAGTGGTGATCTTCTCGCTTTTGGGCTGCTCCAGCATTTCTGCAACCGTTTGCAGAATCTGTAATTTACGCTCTCCCGGTTTGGCTGCCGCCATGATGTCCTCCTTAATACAGCCGCGATACTACACGCGGCAATTCCAGTACATGTTGAATTTTAATATCTACATAGCCGGGCTGTTTGGCTGCGCGGCTGAGCCAGACCGTGCGCATGCCCAGACGCTTTGCCGTCTTGAGGTTATCCGCGCTGTCTTCAACCATGATGCAGTGACCGGGGTTCAGGCGGTAGTGCTGCAGCAGGCGCCGGAAACCTTGCCATTGCGGTTTTGGCCGATAGCGCGCTTGTTCCAGTGCAAACACACCATCGAACAGGTCATTGACCTTCAGCAGTTTCAGCACAGCATGCGCATAATGCTGCGGGGCGTTCGAATAAAGCAGTTTTCTGCCGGGCAGGCGCAGCAAGGTGCTGCGCAATCCGGGTATGCGCAGCACCATTTCGTCGAGCTTCGGGAACTGGTGGGTGTGCCACAAGAAGTGATCCGGGTCGGTGCCGTGATGCTTGATCAGGCCGCTCAACGTCGCACCATAACGCTGCCAGTAATCCACGCGCAGCGCATTGGCTTCCGCTTCACTCAACTGCAAGTGCTCCTGCAAATAGGCGGTCATACTGCGGTTGATGTGCGGGAAGATATGCGGCGTAGCGTCATGCAGCGTATTGTCCAGGTCAAAAACCCACACCGTCTCGGCATGGGCATCTGTACGCGGCTGGAGCAGGCGGAGCATTGTCATCCGGTTCGGCAGAGGCCAAGGGCGCGAGAGCTTACTTGCTCTTGATCAGGGTGCCGACGCCTTCATCAGTCAGGATTTCAAGCAACAAGGCATGCTCGACACGACCATCAATAATGTGCACGGAACGCACGCCGCCGCGGGCCGCATCCAGTGCGGAGCCGATCTTGGGCAACATGCCACCGGACAAGGTGCCGTCCGCAACCAGGTCATCAATTTGTCTCGGGGTCAGCCCGGTCAGGAGTTGCCCGTTCTTGTCGAGTACGCCCGGGGTGTTGGTAAGCAGCACCAGCTTTTCGGCACGCAACACTTCGGCCAGCTTGCCCGCCACGACATCGGCATTGATGTTCAGGGTTTCGCCATCGGGCGAAACGCCGATTGGTGCAATGACCGGGATAAAGTCGCCGGAATCCAGGAAGGAGATGATGGCCGGGTCGATCTTGCGGATGTCGCCGACCAGCCCGATGTCCAGCATTTTTCCTGGCTCATCGTTGCTTTCCAGCAGCAATTTCTCGGCACGGATGAACGCCGCATCCTGCCCGGTCAAGCCGACTGCCTTGCCGCCAAATTGGTTGATCAGGTTGACGATGTCCTTGTTGACCTTGCCGAGCACCATCTCAACCACATCCATGGTTTCCTCGTCCGTGACACGCATGCCCTGGATGAACTCGCCCTTCTTGCCGACCTTTTGCAGCAAATCGTTGATCTGGGGGCCGCCGCCATGCACGACCACCGGGTTCATGCCGACCAGCTTGAGCAAAACCACGTCGCGCGCAAATCCCTCCTGCAATTTTGGATCGGTCATCGCATTGCCACCGTATTTGATCACGATGGTTTTATCGAAGAAGCGCTGAATATAGGGAAGCGCTTCTGACAGAGTCCGGGCTTTCTGAGCAGCGGTCGCAGCGTTCAATGACATGGAAATATCCTTCGCAAAAGTGGCGCGCATTCTACCCTAGAAGGGGAGTATTCCGGCAGACTAAATCATGGAAAACCGGGGGGCTTAGTGAGGATAGCGACGGATTGCTGCAGCAATATTTCTTGTGGCTAGCCCAGTTCCAGCAGGGCGCCATCAAATGCGAAAGAGCGCAGCCTGCAATGATTGGCGACTTTGAGGGCGTTGCTGCTGTCTGCGAAACGAACTAGGAAGCAGCGCTTGCTCTCGCGCCCAAGTGCCATGAATCGCGTGGCCTTGCAGACAATGCCGAAGCCATCAAAATATATTTTGATGGCTTCGGCAATTTCGGCCTCATTGTGGAGACCGGCAAGATGGGCGCGAAATTCTGGAAAATCTTTCATCCGGCTTTGTGCGTTGCGTGGGGTGTTTGACCGCAGGCGGCAGCCCGCTCAAAAAACAACTAAATTTCAAAAAACAACGGGCCAAATACTAAGCATTCCTTAGTTTAAGGTCAATCGAAAAGCAAGATATTATGCCCAATGGTTGCCAAAGCCCCCTCCTCCTCTACCTTATTTGCGCGGCGCATGAAAGCGGCGCGTATGTTGCTGGGTATTTCCCAAATGGAGTTGGGCGTGCGTGCCGGGATAGATGAGTCCTCCGCTTCAGCGCGGATCAACCAGTATGAGCGCGGCAAGCATGCGCCGGACTTCCTGACGGTATGCAATCTGGCAAAGGCGCTCAGGGTGCCGGCGGCATATTTTTATGCTGAAGATGAAACCTTGTCGGAAATCCTGCTGCTGTATGAAAAAATGAAAACCGCAGAAAGAAAAAACCTGCTGGGCTATGTTGAATCGCTCATTGGCGAAAACAAAAAATAAACGGGTGGCGCTGCCGCCACCCGCATGTTGAACAATTACTGGATTGTAATGCGCTTGGACGCCGCGACAGCCTTCTTGGGCAGCGTCAGCTCCAGGACGCCGTCACTGTACTTAGCCTGGACGGCGGCATCATCGACGTCCTGCGACAGGGTGAATGCGCGCGCGACCTTGCCGTAATAGCGCTCGCTGCGCAGTACCTTCTCGCCCTCCTTGACCTCCTTCACATTTTTCACTTCGGCGCTGATTGAAACCTGGTTTCCATCAACAGTGACATGAATGTCTTCTTTCTTGACCCCAGGAATCTCCGCATGGACGGAGTAGGACTTGGGGTCCTCCTTCACATCCATTTTAATCTGGACTTCGGGCTGGCCTTCAACGCGAATCGGGCGCATCAGGAAACCCTTGAAGAAATCATCAAAAGCATCATCAACAGGACTATAGCGAATCAAGTTTGACATAATGACCTCCATGGTTGATTGAACAGAAGGCGAGTGCCGTTCCACGCACAACAATAAGGACAAAAGTCAGGATTTCAAGCCCACACAGAAAGCCCGAGCCTCAGTCTGGGTGATGCATGTGACCACCATGTTCCCCGGTGCTGGTGAGCGAACGTACGGTTGCCTTGATATGGAGCGATTCCTTATGCTGGGCGCCGGACTGGAATGTCAGCGTAAGCGGAACAACGGTCCCCGCCTTGAGTTGTTGCTTCAAGCCCATCAGCATCAGGTGGTAACCCTCTCCCCCCAACACGACTTCCTGGTTGGCCGGCAGGTCGAGGGTCTCGATTTCGCGCATGATCATCATCCCCTCGTCATGGCTCATGGTATGGATTTCGACATGGTCGGCAACGGGGCTGCTGACAGCGACCAGGCTGGCATCCTTGCGGCTGATGATATGCATGGAAACGGTCGCACTGTCCTGCTCAGGCGCGGTTGCGCGTGCCCAGGCATCCGTGATGGCGATGTCGCCGGCCATCGCCTGCGATACCCAAAACAGCGACAGCAGAGCTGACCAGAAAAATTTACTCATAATTGTTTCTCCTGAATGCAGGGTTTCGATAGCGCATTCTAGCGCATAAAAAAAACGAGCCCGCAAGCGGGCTCGTACCGAGAGCAAGTCCAATTAGAACTTGACAGTGACGCTGGCATTGAACGAACGGCCCATGCCTGGAACGGCAGTCCCGTAGCTTTGGGCTTTCTGGCCCAGATAGCTTCCGCCCATCGGATCGTAGTAGAACTTGTCGAGCAGGTTTTCGATGCCCATATCCAGGCGGATTTGGTCGAAATTGTAGCTGCTGTACAAGTTCAGCAAGCCGTATCCGCTGGTGGCAATTTCGTTGCGAACTGAAGACACGGCAGTTTTTGCATCCACCAGTTTCAACTCGATGCTATTGGTCCAGTTGCTCAAACGTTGCTCAAGCGCCAGTTTCATGTTCAGCGGCATGATATGGTACAGGTTGTCGCCGGTGGTCAGGTTCTTGCCCTGCGTATAGCTGACTACCCCATTGGCGCTGAGCTTGCCCAGCCCTGCATCGGCCAGCGGCATGCGTGCCGACATGTCTGCTCCCAACAATTGCGCATTCTGGTTAACGAACTGCAAGTAAACGAAGCCGGTGGTGGCCGTCTTGTTGGCTGCAGTACAGGCGACACCGCTGGTGCAGCGTTCGGCGTCAATATAGTTTTCCACCAGTGTGTAATAAGGCGAGAGCTTTACTTCATAGGCATCCTCAGCGGCGCCGTGGAAACTCATCGATCCGCTTACGGTGCGGGCGATTTCGGGCTTCAGGTTGATGTTGCCGAGATAGCCGTTACCGTCACCAACCCAGTTGACCATTTTCATGGACATCGTGGTCGAAGACCAGGTGTAACGCTCATACAGGTTGGGTGAGCGCGTTTTCTGAGCCAGACCGACTTCGAACGATTTTCCGGTGTCCGGGATATAACGGCCCAACGCGGTGAAATCGATGTTGGTGTCGGTGCGCTTGTGGTCGAGCGCATTGAAAGCAGCCGATTCGGACGCATAGTTGGTCGTCATGCCCATCATTCCAGCAGTCACGTTGGCATTGTTGTAGCCCTGCACATTGCCGGTATTCATGTTGACCGATTCGCCGCGCAAGCCGAATTGACCGGTCCACTCAGGCGACAAGCGCGTCTCCCATTCCGAAAACAGCGCCAGGCGGTCGCGCTGGCCGTTATTGATGTTCCAGAAAGTGTTCGGGGACATCATGCCGTTTGCGGCAGTCGAGGTTGGGTTCCACCAATCGTCCAGGCGATATTGCTGGATTTCACCGCCAAGGCGCAGCTGGTCGCCATCTGCCAGATTGATGTCGCCTTTGAGCAGGACGCCGGTGTTCTTGCCGTCGGTGTCCATCGGCATACCGGCGGCACTGGTATTCTTGGCATCGAGGTAATTCATGTAATGCTGGGTACGCTCGTTATAGGCTTGCGCTTGCAGTTTCCCCCAACCGTAACCGCCGACATACTTGACCCTGTATTGCTGGCTGTTGTTTTTCAGCATGTCCATATACTGGCTGGGGAAGCCTTGATAGGGAATATTTTGCGTGCCGGCGCTTAGCTCGACTCGATGGTTGTCGTGGCGCGCATTTACCGACAGCGCCTGGTTGTTGATCTGGTATTCGGAGGAGGCCACTTCATTGCCGGCTACGTAAACGCTGTTCAGGGTACCGGCAGAGGTGCCCGCCGCCTTGAAATCGGCACCAGCCTTGTAAGTGCCAGCCTTGGCAGAGGAACCGTCATAACGCATGGAGACCGACTCATTGGCAATCGTGGCCGAGGCATGCGCGCTCTGGGCGGCATTATTGCTGCGGTAGGCAGCGCCTACCTCACCCTTGAGCAGCATGCCGGCGCCGGGTTCGGCAAAGGCCGGCGCAGTCGAGTCGACCTGGATCGTGCCGCCGATACTGTCGCCGCCCACGCTGACGGGGGCAACCCCGGCAAATACCTTGACCAGCTCAACCCGGGTGGGATCGATATACGACAACGGCGGGTTCATGTGGTTGGCGCAGGCCGATACCAGATCCATGCCGTCGACCTTGATGCGCAGACGGTCGTCCGCCAGGCCGTGAATGGCGGGCAGGCTGGAAACGCCGCCAGCGCTGTTGAGGCTGACACCGGGTTGGTCGCCGATCAGTTTTGCGGTGTCACTGCTGTTTGCACGTTTGCGCGTCAGTTCGTCCTTGCTTAAACCCGAAGTTGTCATGCCTGATGCGGTAACAACCACCTCGTCAAGGGAGATGGAGTTCTGCTCTGCATGGGCAAAGGAAGTGAAAGCCAAGGCGATCGCCAAGGCGCCGGTGTTGAGTTTGAAATTCAAAATTGTCTCCCGAGTAATGCGAGTTAAAACATGTAAAGCGGCACGAAGTCTATAGAAAAATTTTTTGCTGTCCCTGCGGCATTTTGTCGCACATGATGGAAGAGAAATGCGGAGGAATCAGGTTGCTGGCTGCGCAAGAAGGGGGGATTTGGCAGTACAAGCGAGGGGGATGCTTGAGGCACCAATCGCAGCCAGCACACTGATGGTTGCACTCTAGGGGATGTGGCGCGGAAATGGAATGCGGCATTTTGCCGCACCCGGCGACGTGAGGATGCCAGTAAAATACAGGCATGAACTTTTCCATGCTTGCAACTCAGACCGGCCACGCACAATTGCGCAGACTGGTCTTGCTACGGGTCATCGCAATACTGGCGCAAGGCGCTACGCTGTTGCTGGTGCACTCGTTTCTGGAGATGCAGCTGCCGTGGCTGCCGTTGCTTTCGTGCATAGCAGCGCTTGCGCTATTCAACTTGTTTTCCTGGCTGCGGCTGCGCGCCAATAATCCGGTGACCAATATTGAGCTGTTCATGCAGCTATGTGCCGATGTGCTTGCGTTATCGGTGCTGCTCTATTACGCCGGCGGCTCGACCAACCCGTTTGTCTCGTTGTATCTGTTGCCGCTGGTGATTGCCGCCGCAATCCTGCCGCAACGGCACACTTGGGCCATGGCGGCATTGACCACTGCGAGCTATACCGCACTGATGAAATATTTCGTCCCGCTTCCCGAGTTGCACGCCGCCAGCGCAGAAAACGACATGGCCATGATCATGCCGGGGCATGATCACGATCATATGCAGATGATGCAGCATGCAATGCCGCAGGATGACGCCTTCAACATGCATGTATTCGGCATGTGGATGGGCTTTGTGATCAGCGCGGTGGTGGTGGCCTATTTCGTCGAGAAAATGGCAAACGCAGTGCGCAAGCGCGACGAGAAACTGGCGCGCATCCGCGAGCAGACGCTGCGCAACGAGCGCATCGTGGCGCTGGGTTTGCAGGCCGCTGGCGCAGCGCACGAAATGGGAACGCCACTGGCCACGCTGGCGGTGGTGATCGGGGAATTGAAGCGCGAAGCGGATGCCTTGCCGGAGTGGCGCGAGAATCTGGATTTGCTCGATGGTCAAGTGCGCAACTGCCGGCGCATTCTCGACAAATTGCTGGCCAATGCGCAAGACACCGTACAGCACGTGCCGCAGGCGCTCGAGCAGTTTATCGCGGCGACACTGGATGAGTGGCAGTTGCTGCGCCCGACGGTGCATTATCGCTATCACGTCATGGGAGAGCAGCCATCGCCGCAGATGAAAATTGACCACGCCTTGCGTGCGGCGCTGCTGAACCTGCTGAATAATGCCGCCGACGTGTCGCCACAGGAGATCGACATCTATGTGCGCTGGGACAAGCAGAATTTCACGTTTGAGATACAGGATCATGGCGGTGGCCTGACGCCGGAAGCGGCAGACAATGCCGGCTCGGCATTTTTCACCACCAAGGAACAAGGTCGCGGCTTGGGCCTGTTTCTTGCCAATGCAACGGTCGAACAAATGGGTGGCAAGGTACGCCTGTTCAACCGCGAGGGCGGCGGGGCAACTACCGAGGTGGTCATTCCTCTAGGAGAGGTGCAGCCATGAGCGGCAATATCACGGACAATCCCAGCCTGTTGTTGGTGGATGACAATGAGACATTCCGCAGCGTATTGTCGCGGGCGCTGGAAAAGCGTGGCTTCGCGGTCACTCTGGCAGAAAGCGTCGAGCAGGCATTGCCATTGGCGCGCAGCAACCCGCCGGAATACGCCGTGGTCGACCTCAAAATGGAGGGAGCGTCGGGACTGGTGCTGGTCCAGGCACTGCATGAGCTGGATAGCGCAACCCGCATCGTGGTGCTGACTGGCTACGCCAGCATTGCCACAGCGGTGGAAGCGGTCAAGCTGGGCGCCACCCAGTACCTGGCCAAGCCGGCCAACGCGGACGAAATCGTGGCCGCATTCGGCCACAATGCCAATGCCGATTTGCCGGTGGGGGAACGTCCGGCCAGTGTCGAGCGGCTGGAATGGGAACACATCAACCGCGTCTTGCAGGAACAGCAAGGCAATATTTCGGCAACCGCCCGGCAACTGAACATGCATCGCCGCACCTTGCAGCGCAAGCTGTCGAAAAAGCCCTTGTACTGATTCAGGGGGCAATTCACCCGCCTGTATAAATCATGCCGCATAGCGGTAAAAATGATTAAAATACCCCCGCAACAAGAACAAAATTCATACAAGGGGGAGCCGTGAATAGCATGAACTTTTCCGTCGATCTGAAAGAGGCAGTCCGTCATCTCGATACCCTGCCGGCCATGCCGGTTATTGCACAGAAGCTGCTGGCTCTGGATTTGGATACTGACGAAGGCGAGCGCGCCATGCTCAAGCTGATCGAGAAGGATCCGCAGATAGCCGCCAAGATCATCGGCTTGGCCAACACACCGTTGTTCGGCGCCTCCAAGCGGGTAACTGCAGTCAGTGATGCCGCCATGCTGCTCGGCATCACACGCGTGAAATCCGTCACCATGGGGATTGCGGTCATGTCGGCATTGGTCAAGAAGCCATCCGGCAAGCTTGATGTGCAGGGGCTGTGGCTGCATAGCCTGGCAATTTCACTGGCAGTGCGCGCTATTTCGCGCGCGATGCCGCGCGACAGGCGCCCGCTGGATGACGAAATTTTTCTGGCCGGCCTGCTGCATGACATCGGCTACATGGTTTTGAACCACCTGGATCAGGCGCGCAGCGACGAATTGCAAAGCCGTTTCGAGACCGAAAAGGATCGCTCCTCAATTGAAATCGAATCCGAGCTGCTCGAAATGAATCATTGCGAACTCGGCGCCGAACTGGCGAAATTCTGGGATTTGCCGGACAGCATCATCGCCGTATTGCGTTACCACCATGACCCGCAAAATCCGGCCGCAGCAGCAGCGCAGCCGTTGGTCAGCATGGTCAGCCTGGCCGAGAAAGCGCTGGCCGCATTCGGGATCGCCGAGCATACGGTTGCGATGATTGACGATGCGGAGTGGAGCGGTCTCGGCATCGATCCCGCCAATGCCGCAGACCTGATCAGCCAGATCGCCGAGCAAGCCGAAGAGGCCAAACAGACGGCCGGCTATTTTTAAGTATCGTGCCGGTCAAAGACGGCCGGCAAGATACGCCTTACGCCGCTCTTCCGGGAATCGTTCGATCGCATAGCGTAGCATCGTGCGCGGCATGTCCCGGTAGTGCCGCAGCAAAAAGGTTTCCTCAACCTGCTGATCGCGCTTTCCCACTTCGCGCAACATCCATCCCACCGCCTTGTGCATCAGGTCGTGTTTATCGCCCAGCAGGCGCTCGGACAAGTCCAGCGTGTCGGCAAAATCGTTGCCGCGTATGAAATGAAACGTCGCGATGATGGCGATGCGCCGCTCCCATAATGAATTGGAGCCCACCAGCGCATACAGCGGCCGGCGCGGTTTGTCGGCCAGGAAGTGCCCGACGATGTGGGGGGCGCTCACATCCACCAGATCCCAGTTGTTGATGAAGCGCGTATGCGCGAGGTACAACTCGTAGGCATCCTGGCGAGTCGCTGCGCAGCGCTGGTAGGTGTCGATCAGCAGCAGCAGTGCAAACAGGCGCTCCTCGTGATGCTGCGAATGCAGCAGCGCTGCAACGGTTTCCAGTGCCGCGCCGCGGAAATGCTTGAGCTGTGCGCGCAAGGTCGGAACCTTGATGCCGATGAATATATCTCCGGCGCCATATTGTCCCGGGCCGGTCTTGAAAAAGCCTTGCGATATTTTGGCGACAGCCGGGTCGGCGAGTGCCCGCAAATGCTGCTGGATGTCGTGCAGGGCTGACATGACTTAACCGAACTGGTAGGCCGACACGGCCTTGCCCAGCAATTGTTCGTGGTAGCAGGTGTGACCGGCGTCATTGCCGGCCGCGCCCGCGACGACCATCAGCGGAAGCAAATGCTCGCTGCGCGGATGGCAGGCCCGTGCGCCCGGCGCAGTATCCCATTGCGTCAGCAGGCGCTCACGTTCGCCAGCGTTAGCACTTACTGCATTGCCCAGCCAACTGTCGAAATCGGCAGCGGCCTGTCGTGCAGTCGTATGAGCGGAGAAGAAATCGCGCAGGTTATGGTAGCTGAGACCGCTGCCGACAATCAGCACGCCCTCATCGCGCAATGGAGCAAGCGCATGACCGAGTGCCAGGTGATAGGCCGGATCAAGATTGTGGTTTAGCGCGAGCTGCACAATGGGAATGTCGGCGTCCGGGTAGATCAGCTTGAACGGGATGAACACACCGTGGTCGAGGCCGCGCTCCGTCTCGCGCGTAGAAGCAAAACCGCCTTCCTTTAGTAATTCCTGGATGCGGTCGCCCAGTGCCGGCAAGCCGGGCGCGGGATATTGCAGGCGGTAGGTGTGCTCGGGAAAGCCATAATAATCGTACAGCAGCGAATAGCTGTCATTGGCCAGCACAGCAGGCGGATCGCTTTCCCAATGTGCGGAAATGACCAGCACCGCCCTGGGTTTGGCCGGCAGCCGTTGCGGGATGCTGCGCAGGAAAGCGGCCATGGCATCCCAGGTATCGGGCGGCAGGCCCGGCATCGGGTCCATGAAGAAGCACGGCCCGCCGCCGTGCGGAATGTAGAACGTGGGCAAGCGTGCAGCAGTATTCATCGGCAAGCCTTTCCTGGCGTTTCGCCAGCAACTACAGCATCAGGGGTTGCCCTTGTCGGCAACGATCAGGAAGATCGGGAACCCGCGCTCGCCTTGACCTTCGACGGTACGGGTCATGGTCGTGGCCGTCGTTGCGCGCACTGAATGAAAGCCGGTTTGCTCCAGCAGACGACGCAATGCTTCGCGATCGAAGCCCTGGTGGAACACGCCGGTATTGTCGCCGTGGAACGAACCGTCCTCGCTGTCGAGGTCGGCAAACGCAACGCGGCCATTGGCGTGCAACAGGTCAAACCATTCCTTGAGCAGATCGGCGGTGTCGGGTACATGGTGTGCCACCATACTGCTGACGATCAGGTCGTAATCGCCGCTCGCATGCGCACCCTTTTCGAAATCGACATGCTGGGTGCTCACATTGTCCAGTCCTTGTGCCTTGATCTTGCGCTCCAGCATGCCGAGCATGCCCGCCGAACTGTCCACACCGGTGATCGCGCCGACCAGCGGTTGCAGCTTGAGCGTGAGCAGGCCGGTGCCGCAGCCGAAATCGAGCGCCTTCATGTTCTTGTTGAGCGGCACCGCGCCGATGATGGCGTCGGCTACATCGTGGGCGAGCTTGACCCGTCCGGGATTGCTATCCCACTTTTCGGCTTCCTTGTCGAAATCCTTGCGTACATCCTGGTTCATTGTATTTCCTTTTTCAGGAGCCAGCTTGCTGGCGAATTTGTTATACAGGCGAATATCAACGCCGCCGACCGGAGCTGCCGCCCAGCAGCGAGCCCAGTACACCGCGCACCAGTTGGCGCCCGATTTCCGAGCCTACCGTGCGCACCACGCTTTTTACCAGCGCTTCGCCCACGCCCTGGCGATGACCGCCGCGCGGCCCGGTGCTGCCCAGCAGCGCATCGCTCAGCATGCCGCCGAAGCCGCCGCCCTGCGCCGGTGCGGCCGCCTTTTCGGCATTGGCCTGCTTTTCCGCGGCACGGCCCTTGAGGATTTCATAGGCCGACTCGCGGTCGATCGTCTGCTCGTAATGCCCGGCCACCAGTGAATCGGCGATGATGGCTTGGCGTTCGGCAGCAGTGATCGGTCCGATCTGCGCCTGCGGCGGCACGATGTAGGCGCGCTGCACCATCTGCGGGCTGCCCTTTTCATCCAGCATCGACACCAGTGCTTCGCCGACGCCCAGCTCGGTGATGACGGCGGCCTCATCCAGCTTCGGGTTGTCGCGCATGGTTTCGGCGGCGGCGCGCACCGCCTTCTGGTCGCGCGGCGAAAAGGCGCGCAAGGCATGCTGTACGCGGTTGCCGAGCTGGCCGAGAATCTTGTCCGGCACGTCCATCGGGTTTTGCGTCACGAAATACACACCCACGCCCTTGGAGCGGATCAGGCGCACCACCTGCTCCACCTTGTCCACCAGCACGGTCGGCGCGTCGTTGAACAGCAGGTGCGCTTCGTCGAAGAAGAACACCAGCTTGGGCTTGTCGAGGTCGCCTGCTTCCGGCAGGTTTTCGTAAAGCTCGGAGAGCAGCCACAGCAGCAGCGTGGAGTACACCTTTGGTGCTTGCATCAACTGGTCGGCCGCAAGGATGTTCACCATGCCGGCCCCCTTGCTGTCGGTCTGCATCAGGTCGTCGATGTTCAGCATCGGCTCGCCGAAGAATTGCTCCGCCCCCTGGCTTGCCAGTTCCAGCAGCCCGCGCTGGATCGCGCCGATGCTGGCGCTGGAAATATTGCCGTATTCGGAAGTGAAGTCTTTCGCGTTCTCGCCCACGTGCTGCACCATCGCGCGCAGGTCCTTGAAGTCGAGCAACAGCAGCCCGCTGTCGTCGGCAATCTTGAACACCAGCGTCAGCACGCCCTGCTGCACCTCGTTCAGGTTCAGCATGCGCCCCAGCAACAACGGCCCCATGTCCGAAATTGTCGCGCGCACCGGGTGCCCCTGCTTGCCAGCTACATCCCAGAACGTCACCGGGAAAGCGCGGTGCGCATAGTCGTCCAACTGGAGTTGCTCCACGCGCGCCTGCACTTTTGCATTGCCGCCGCCGGTCTTGGCAATGCCGGAAAGGTCGCCCTTGATGTCCGACATGAATACCGGCACGCCGATGCGCGAAAAAGATTCCGCCAGCGTTTGCAGCGTGACGGTTTTACCGGTGCCGGTCGCCCCCGTGATCAGTCCGTGGCGGTTCGCCATCTGCGGCAGCAGGAAGAGTTCTTGTTCGGCGTTTTTGGCGATCAGCAGCGGGGCGGTCATAGGGTTTGAGTAAGGTTGAAAACGGGCGGAATTATACGATGCTTCAGTTGAATGCTGGTCAAGGCCAAAGTAAATGGATTTTTGGAACGAATGTGGCTGTGTTATGTTTTGCTATCAATGCAAAGCTATTGAGAGGAGGCAAAATAAATGGGGCTTTACGTACACTCTTTGAGCAATATCCCAAAAACTCAAAATCGAGATTACCTGATTTATCTCTTGGAGTATGGTTGGCATGAGCCATTAGCCAAAGCACTTAATGATAATTTTGAAAAAATGGCAAGTATTGCCGCCCAAAACCGTGCAGTAGTTATAAAAGGTACGGAGTTAGCTCATTTTGAAAATGAAGTGTTTTCATGGCATCAAATAAACAATGAACGTGGAGAGGAAATTCTTCCCGCAGTGCTTATAACAAACGCTCATCCGGCGTATTTTATGGATAACAGCCATGGATATAAGAGAAAGGCAGGCTTGTATCGAGAGACAGAGGATGGCGAGTTAAAACTTATCCTTATACCTCTTAAAAAATTTTGCTCAAGCACTTCAGAAGTTATTTCTCTAATAGAAAAGCTTTTCGCTGACATTGAGTTAGGAAAAGATTTATCAGAATTCAAAATAGCAAAAGAGGCACAGAAAGGCATTGGGGCTGCAATTGTAGATGCCCTGATTCTTGAGCCAAATATTTCTGGAGTGGGCCTTAGCTTGAAAAAATTAGGCAGTTTCTTCAACTCTAAGAGTTAGGGCTTGATCAAATACCTGCCTGTTCCGCCTGCACATCCGCAAAATAGCTCGACCTCACCATAGGCGCACAGGCCGCATGCGAGAAGCCCATCTTCTTGGCTTCTTCCTCAAACATCTTGAAGGTTTCCGGTGTGACGTAGCGCAGCACCGGCAGGTGGCCGTCGGAAGGTTGCAGGTATTGGCCCAGCGTGAGCATTTCGACATCGTGCGCGCGCAGGTCGCGCATGACTTGCAGCACTTCTTCGTCGGTTTCGCCCAGCCCCAGCATCAGGCCGGACTTGGTGGTGACGTGCGGGAAGCGGGCCTTGAATTCCTTGAGCAGCTTGAGCGAATGCGCGTAGTCGGCGCCGGGGCGGGCCAGCGGGTAGAGGCGCGGTACGGTTTCCAGGTTGTGGTTGAGCACGTCGGGTAGTTCGGCGGCCATGGCGTCCAGTGCCACATCGAGGCGGCCACGGAAATCCGGCACCAGTGTTTCCAGCTTGGTGGCGGGCGAGGCAGCGCGGATCGCGCGCAGGCAGGCGGCAAAATGCGCCGCACCGCCGTCGCGCAGGTCGTCGCGGTCTACGCTGGTGATGACGACATAGCGCAGTTTGAGCAGGCCGATGGAATGCGCAAGGTTTTGCGGTTCGTTGGGGTCGGGCGGCAGCGGCTTGCCATGCGCTACGTCGCAGAATGGGCAGCGCCGCGTGCAGACGTCGCCGAGGATCATGAAGCTGGCTGTGCCTTTGCCGAAGCATTCGCCAATGTTCGGGCAGGAGGCTTCTTCGCAGACGGTGTGCAGGTTGTGCTCGCGCAGCATGCGCTTTACTTCGTTGTAGCCGGCACCGCTGCCGGATTTGACGCGTATCCATTGCGGTTTGCGCAGGCGTTCCTGCAACGGCACGATCTTGATCGGATTGCGAGAAGTCTTTGTTTTGCCGGTTTGTTTTTCAGTGGCGGACATAATTTAAAGGTGCTTGTGAGATGCTGCTTTGCAGAATGGCTTCATCAAACTGTCCAGTTTGAGGTAAATTTACAGAATTATATCGGCAATGGCATGGGTTTTTGCTGAAAAAATGCGCAGTTAGGAATAGTTTATGCCCGAAAGTTCCTCAGAACTTACCAAAAAATTGTCGGTTGCCGTAGAGAAAATGCCCGCTTTCCCGAAGAGCGTGCAGCGCATTCTTGAGTTGTCGCGCGAGATCAATTGTCCGCCGAAAGAGCTGGTCGGGGTCATCGAAAAAGACCCGGTGATGACCATGAAGCTGCTGCGCATCCTGAATTCGGCCTATTACAGCTTTCCGAAACAGATCACTTCAGTGAACCAGTCGGTGGTTTTCCTCGGCCTGAATACGATCAAGAACATGGCGTTGTCGTTTGCCGCGATGGGCTCCTTGCCGCAGCACAATGCGGCGGGTTTCGATGTGCAGAAATACCTGCTGCACTCGCTCACCACCGCCAGCTTTGCGCGCGCGCTGTGCCAGAAATACAGCCACGACGGTACCGATCCGGCGGATTGCTATATTGCCGGGCTGCTGCATGATTTCGGCAAGGTGGTGTTTGCGCAATTCATGGCCGAGGAATTCAAGGAGGCCCTGACGCGCAGCGCCGAGCAGAATATTCCGCTGCACGAGGCGGAGCAGCAGATCATCGGCACCGACCACACGGTGGTGGGCGGCATGCTGGTGGAACGCTGGCAGTTTCCCAAACAGCTTACGGATAACATCCGCAATCACCACACGGCATTGCCGGCGGGGAATACGGTGTACTGTTGCCTGTATGCCGCCAACCAGGCCAGCAAGAAGCTCGGTTACGGCTTCAGCGGCAACCCGGTGGTGGATGAGTTGCCGCCGGTGGTACAGGAATATTTTTCCGGCGACCTGGATGCCGTGATTGCCGGGTTGGGCGATGTGACAAAGATTGCGAACGAGGCGCAGGTGTTTGCCCAGGTCGGGAAGGAAGTCTGATGAAGTTGAGATTCTGGGGGGTGCGCGGCTCGATTCCTTCGCCGGGCGAAAAGACGGTGCGCTACGGCGGCAATACCACCTGCATTGAAGTGCGTACCGATGATAATGAGTTGATCATTCTCGACGGCGGCACGGGCATCTTTCCGCTGGCGCAGACGCTGTTGAAAGAGTTGCCGCTGACAGCGCATATCTTCAATACCCATAGCCACTGGGACCATATCCAGGGCCTGCCGTTCTTCATTCCGATCTTCATCCCCGGCAACACGATCCGCCTGTATGCGGCGTTTGACCCGATCACCGGCGCCGGCGCCGAGCGCATCATGAATGTGCAGCTGCAATACAGTTTCTTCCCGGTGCGCGAGGCGGAAATGAAGTCGCGCTTCGAATATGTCGCGCTGATGCCGAACGAAGCCGTGACCGTAGGCTCGGCCAAGATCACGCCGGTGCTGCTCAGCCATCCGGTGGTGAATCTCGGCTACCGCATCGACTGCAACGGCAAGTCGATCTTCTTTACCGGTGATCATGAGCCGCACTTCAATATCTACGAGCCGGGCGATGAAGGCTATGAGGAATACCAGACGCTGATCGAAGAGCAGCGCCAGGGCATCATCGAGGCGACACGCGGAGTGGATGTGTTCATCGCGGATAGCGCGTACACCATTGAAGAGTATCCGTCCAAAAAGGGCTGGGGGCACGGCACCTTCGACAGCTGCATGCAGTTGGCGAAAGATGCCGGGGCGAAGATTCTGTATTGCACCCACCACGAGCCCACGCGCAGCGATGACGACCTGGAGAAAGCGTTTTCCGCCGCGCTGGAGCGCAACGCGGATGCGGTGTCCTGCGTCGATGTGCGGCTGGCGCGCGAGGGTGAAGAGATCATTCTTTAGCGCGCGACCGTCATGCCTAACGAAAGCCGTGAACTAACCGTCGACCACCGCAAACATCCCCGTTATCACGTGCACTGGCGCGTCGCCATCGTATTCGGCGAACAGGGCGAGCGCGAGACATTCCACGGCAAGACGTATGACCTGTCGCTTTCCGGGGCCAGCATCTATTCCGATCATAACGTCTTCGTCGAAGAACCGGTAAAAGTGCTGCTGGCGATCCCGTCCTATGTGACGAACAAGCCGGACAAGATCATCGAGATCAGCGCGCGGATGATCTACACCGTGCTTAGTGCAAGCCACCACCAGTTCCGCACCGGCCTGCATTTCCAGCGCTTCAAGAGCGGCGGGCGCAAGATACTCGAAGAGAATCTCGCCAAGCGCGCCGACTTCGACGGCAAATAATTCTTTCTGCATTTTTATTTCAGGGGTGTCGCCAGTAGGAGCGGCTTCAGCCGCGAAAGGTTGGCTGTTGGCATAGTGCGCATTCGCGGCTGAAGCCGCTCCCACAGGGGGGCTGCGGTTTTTGTGGGAGCGGTTTTAACCGCGAAGGGTGTTGTGGGTGTGGTGCGCTTGCTCCTGCCAGAGAACTCCCAACGTTCCTTAAGTGACGACGTGCGCTTGCAAACCGTGCACGAAATGGCGTACCAGCTCGCCTTGCAGCTCTTCCAGCGGTGTCGTGATACCAAGTTCGATGCACTGCGTGACGCGCAGGCCCTGGTAACCGCACGGGTTGATGTTGGCGAAGGGGGCCAGGTCCATATCCACGTTAAAGGACAGTCCGTGGTAACAGCAGCCGTTCCTGATCTTGAGGCCGAGCGCCGCGATTTTCGCGCTGTCCACATACACGCCCGGCGCGTCATCGCTTCCCTGTGCAGCAACGCCGTGGTCGGCCAGCAGTGCGATCACCGATTGCTCCATCAGTCGCACCAGCTCGCGCACGTTGATCTTCCAGCGGCGCAAATCGAGCAGCAGGTACATCACGATTTGCCCGGGACCGTGGTAGGTGATCTGTCCGCCGCGATCGATCTTCACGACCGGGATGGCGGTCGGGTTGAGCAGGTGTTCCGGCTTGCCGGCCTGACCTTGCGTGTAGGTGGGCGGATGTTGCAGCAGCCAGATTTCATCGCGCGTATCCGCCGTGCGTGCAGCGGTGAAGCGCTGCATGGCCTGCCAGGTCGCTTCATAGTCCACCAGCCCGAGGGATTTGACGTGCGGGATCACAGTGCCATCTTGACCATCGGGTGCGAGGTCAGGTCGCGGTACAGGTTGTCGAGTTGTTCACGCGAAGTGGCGTGGATGGTGCAGGTGAGGCTGAGGTATTTGGCTCCGCTGCTGCTGCGCATCTCGATGGTGGCGGCATCGAAGCCAGGGTCGTGCGCCTGCACGACGGCGGCGATGGCCTGCGCAAATCCCTGCTGCGCTTCGCCGAACACCTTGACCGGGAACGAACACGGGAATTCGAGCAGGGAAGGTTCCGGGTTGCTCATTTACGCATCACCTCATGTTTGAAATTCTGATACAGCGCATGCATGCGCGTGAACATTGCACCCGGCTTCCCGTTGCCGACCGGCTTGCCATCCAGTTCGGTGATGGCCAGTACCTCTTTGGTTGACGAGGTCAGCAGCAGTTCGTCGGCGCTGAAGACTTCGTCCTTCATGACTTTGCGCACCTGATGTGCGATGCCGTTCGATGCCGCGAGCTCCAGCACCACGTCATAGGTAATGCCGGGCAGCATCAGGTTGTCCTTCGGCGGGGCGAGCAGCACGCCGTCCCTGACGACGAAGATATTGCTGGCGGCGCCTTCGGTCAGGAAGGCATCGTCGCGGATCATCACGGTTTCCGCGCAGCCGGCATCGATTGCAGCTTGGCGCAGCAGCACATTGGGCAGCAGCGAGATGGCCTTGATGTCGCAGCGCAGCCAGCGATTGTCCGCGGCGGTGATGGCGCGGATGCCGCTCTGCAACAGTTCCGGCGGCGGCGTGGTAAGCGGGTTGCTCAGGACGAATACGGTGGGCGGCACCGGCGGATTCGGAAAAGCATGATCGCGCTTGGCGACCCCGCGCGTGATATGCAGGTACAGGTACTGGTCCTCCGGTGCGTTGCGCGCAATCAGTGTGGTGAGGATGTCAGCCCATTCGGCGACGCTGTGGGGATTGGGCAGCTTGATGCCGTCCAGGCTGTGCTGCAGGCGCCGCAGGTGCTCGTCCAGGCGGAAGGCGCGGCGCGAGTACACCGGGATGACCTCATAAACGCCGTCGCCGAAGATGAAGCCGCGATCGAGCACCGGGATGCGGGCGTCTTCGAGCGGCAGGTACGCGCCATTCAGGTATACGGTCATGACAGTCTCCTATTGGAACAGCAGGCGTATCGTATCAACTCCGCGCGAAAAAACGTTGGCGAGTGGCACACTGTCCAAGGCCACCAGCGGAATTTCCAGATAGGGCTTGCCCGCCAGGCTGATCTTCAGCGTGCCGAGCTGTTGTCCGCGTTCGATCGGTGCGACGACCGGCTGCTGGGTTTCCAGCGTGGCTTTGAGCTGGTTGCGCGCGCCTTGTGGAATGGTGACGAACAGGTCGCGACGCGCGCCGATGTCGATATGCTTCTCGGTCCCTTTCCAGGTGCGCACGGTGGTGATCTGCTGATCCTTTTTGTACAACTGCACCAGCTCGAAATTCTGGAAACCGAAATTCAGCAGGCGCTGGCTTTCGCTGCTGCGCAGGTTTTCCGACGCAACGCCGAGCACCACGGAAACCAGGCGATGCTCATCGCGCTTGGCCGAGCCGACCAGTCCGAATCCTGTGCCTTCGGCATGACCAGTGCCCAGCCCATCCACATACGGGTCGAGCCAGAGCAACTGGTTGCGGTTGAACTGGCGGATGTTGTTGTACATGAACTCGCGCGTGGCATACAGCGGGTAGAAGTCCGGGAAGTCGCGCACGATGGCAGCAGCCAGCAGGGCGAGGTCGTTCGCTGTGCTGTACTGGCCGTCTTCCGGAACTCCGGTTGCGTTGACGAAGTGCGTGTTCGTCATGCCCAGGCGCTGCGCTTCGGTATTCATGTAGTCGGCGAAAGCCAGTTCGTGGTTGGCAATGGTTTCTGCCAGTACCCGTGCGGCATCGTTGCCGGACTCGACGATCAGGCCGCGCAGCAGCGTTTCGATTTTTACCGGTTTGCCAGCCTCGAGAAACATGCGCGACTCTTCGCCCTGGATACGCAACGCATAGTTGGACGGGGTAACGCTCTGGCTCAGTGAAATCTTGCCCTGTCGGATCGAGTTGAACACGACATAGGCGGTCATCAGCTTGGCCAGCGAGGCGGGCTGCATGCGGTCATTGCCGTTTTTGCTGACCAGCATCTGGTTGCTGTTGTAGTCGTACAGCGCATAAGCGCGTGCAGCCAGGTCTGGCGTGCCTTGCGGCAGGCTGTCATCAGCCTGGGCCAGCAGGGAAAAGCAGGTGAGCAGGAAGATCAGAGCGTGCTTCATGATGTCGGAATGGAAAGCCGGGACGCGATTATATCAAGTGCATCACATTGCGGACGGGTCAGTGCTGGCCGGCGGCGGGCATGGTATTTGCACCGAATCCAGATTGCACGCGGTTTGCAAGGAAAATCCGCAGAAATACCGGGAAGCAGGGCTTTCCGGTGTTGCATTTACGCCAAGAACAGGACGCACAATGACACAAAACGACGAGCTGCCGGGCAAGCAGCGTTTCTTTGTTGCCTATACCGGGGTACGGTTGCCCTTCAAGCTGATCAACGAACTGACTGCGGAAGAGGTGCATAACCGCAATACTTATTTTCGCGGTTATTTCGACGCCCAGGATCGCATCATCGGGTTCGACAAGCTGGCCTACGGCGAGGTCGAGTTGGCGCATCGCTATACTTACCACGACAACGGGAAATTGCGCACGGCCGAGATCACCGATATCGACGGCGAAACAAAGATGCTGGTCTTTGCCGAGGGGGATGCAGCCTGATTGCTGTGATGCACACGACCACATGCGGTAAACTATGCGCGTCGAATACCTGTATGGCCGCAGCGTGGCGGCCATGATTTTTCATGGGACTGTTTGCACACCTGTTTTCACATGACCGCGATGAAGACAATCCCGCCCTGCATGCTGCAATAGAGCGGGCGGTCGGTCAGGTCGAGCCCATGCTCAGGCAGGTGCATGGCTATCCGTCGGCTTACCGCAAGCCGGTGGCGCATGCGCTACGTTATGCCCACACCCTGGCAAGCACCTTGCCGGGTCCGCTGGAAATCAACCGCAAGGCCTATGCCAGCGATACGCTGGTGCATGCGCTGTTTCCCTCGGCGGACGATATCGATACCGCGTTTTACAGCAGTCTTGCGGTGCAGGATTACTTCCGTCATAACCCGGACGCCGGGAAGATTTGCGCGATGATGGGCATGCGCCGCATGGAAAAGCATATCCTCGGTATGGAGCTGGAAGGCGAGGTCATGCATCGCGACATCATGCAGACGGTCGTTTATTTTTCCAGCCACACCATCGAACATCTTGCGCCCACCGAGCAGCAGGCACGCGAAAGCGTGGCCTGGAGTTTTTTCGACCGGCTTGTGAGCAAGGTCAAGGCCCGGGTTGAAATACGCAAGCGCGATCTGCAGGTGCAGCAGCAGGAAAAGGATTTACTGGTCTCGCGGTTGTACGGAGCCAGCGAGGCGGAGCGTGCCGAGATGGAAAAGCAATTGCAGGCGCTGATTGGCAAGATGCAAGTTACCGCATCCGCAATTGACCTTGGGCACTATGTCGAAGATTTTGAGGCAGTACTGTTGCAGCCGGAAACATACCTGCATCTCGACCAGGTGCCCATCGTGCTCGACAGCATGGGGATCGTGCAGGAGGGCGACCGCGCGCGCGCGCAAGATGCGGTTCTGTTCAACGAACTGATCGGTTATGACCGCCGCAACTGGACCATCACCATGGTGTGTGGGGAAAACCTGAAGCCACTGGTGCAGGCGGTCGATCCGGCGCAGGCATACCGCAAGCTGGTTGCATGACGATGCCGCATCCCGACGCACAGTCGCTGCAGTTGCTGGTGACACGCACCATGCCATTCGGCAAATACCAGGGGCGCGTCATTGCCGACCTGCCGGGCAACTACCTGAACTGGTTTGCGCGCAAGGGATTTCCTCCCGGCGAGCTTGGACGCCTGCTGGCCTTGATGCACGAACTCGACCATAACGGCTTGTCCGAATTGCTGAAGCCATTGCGCAATGGCTGACCTGCGCCAGACAAACTACCTTGCCGGTTACCCTGCTTCGCTAACAGCGCGCGTGCATGGCCTGATTCGCGAAGAACGTCTGGCCGGGTGGCTGCTCGATAAATACCCGCGAGCGCATGAGGTGCGCAACGACAAGGCCCTGTATGACTACGTGTTCGGCATCAAGCAGGTACACCTGCGCAATGCCGGGCAACTGGGGCGGGTGGCTTACGACAGCAAACTGCATGTCATCCGCAATGCGCTCGGGATGCACACCTTGGTCACGCATGTGCATGGCGCGCGGCTCAAGACCCGGCGCGAGCTGCGCGTCGCGACCTTGTTCCGCAACATGCCGGAAGCTTTCCTGCGCATGATCGTGGTGCATGAGCTGGCGCACATGCGCGAGGTCAACCACGACAAGGCGTTCTACCAACTGTGCGAACACATGGAGCCGGATTATGCCCAGCTCGAATTCGAGGTACGCGCCTACCTGACCTACCTGGATGCGGATGGTCCGGAATTGTGGGGCGCCGTCGCGCTTTAGGGAGCCTCGGTTACGGCACCAGCGAAAATAGCTTGGGCTGCGTGCGCCGGTAGCCGTTCAGGTGGTGAACGGTCATCGGGGTAAGCTCCTGGATGGCGACCCAGATTTGCAGCGGGTACACCGCTGGTTGCTCCAGTTTGTTTTGCAGCGCGGCCCAGGCGGCCCAGTCAATCAGAGGCATGCGGTTGCGGATTTCCAGCGGGATATCGGCAGCGGTCTGCGTCATGCTGCGCAGCAGACGAAATACCTCCTTGCGCGTGAGTGAGCTGGAAAAGAATTCGGTTTCGCTGATTCCTTCGGTCAGTGTGATGACGTCCAGGCCAAGTTGGCGCATCAGTCCGAGTAATGCGCCGGTCAGCAAGATGGTTCCCGCGGTAGTGCATCGCGCAGCAGCAAGGCGATATGGGAGGCACGGCGCTGTGCGCCTTCGTGTATCTGGTGGCGGCAGGAAAAGCCGTTCGCCAGCACCGTTGCTTCCGGCGCAGCGCGCAGCGC
This sequence comes from Pseudomonadota bacterium, assembly GCA_021848465.1. Taxonomy (GTDB): domain Bacteria; phylum Pseudomonadota; class Gammaproteobacteria; order Burkholderiales; family Gallionellaceae; genus JAJZUP01. The sequence continues at coordinate 125,722 of JAJZUP010000001.1, read as the reverse complement.
GGGCAGCAGATCCTGTTCCGCCATCCGCATCGAAAGGTCGGCATGCTCGGCCTCCAGCCCGAAGCTGCCCGCCATGCCGCAGCAACTGGCCTCGATGAATTCAAAGTCGAGATCGGGCACCAGGCGCAGCACCTTGCGCATGGACTTCATCGCTCCCACCGCCTTCTGGTGGCAGTGGCCGTGCACCAGCGTCTTGCCGGTTTGCAGCGCAGAAAATTCGAGCGTGAAGCGCTTGCGGTCATGTTCGCGCGCGATGAATTCCTCGAACAGGTAAACCTGTTTCGCCAGTGTTTCGGCTTCTTCGCCCAGGCCGAGCTTCAGGTGGTCGTCGCGCAGCGACAGGATGCAGGAAGGTTCCAGCCCGATGATGGGGATGCCCGCTGTCAGCACCGGGCGCAAGGCACGCTGCATGCGTTGCGCTTCGCGCCGCGCGGCATCGACCTGTCCCAGCGACAGATAAGTGCGGCCACAACACAACGGGCGTTGCGGTTCGTCATCCACTTCCGCCTGCATGCTCAATACGCGGTAGCCCGCCGCGTTCAACACTTGCTGCGCAGCGGCGGCAATCTCCGGTTCGAAATCGCGGGCAAAGGTATCGACGAACAGGATCACGTCGCGGTCAGAGAATTGAAATTCGCGCAGCGTTCGTTCGCTCCCTCTCCCGCAAGCGGGAGAGGGTTGGGGTGAGGGAATATCTGGAAACATATAGGGGCTTGCCGACGGTTCCGGCAATTGCCGTTTAGCCGAGATGCCGAAAAACTTCTCGCCGAGCCCAGCCAGCAAGGGCACGCGGTTGCGCAGCCGCACAAGCCCGCGCAGCAGGCGGCGCCGGCGCAGCCATTGCGGCAAGGCGGCGACGTAGCGCTCGCGACGCGGAACGCCGGTCAGCGCATTACGCTGCGCCTGATATTCGATCTTGATGGCGGCCATGTCGACTTGGTTGGCGCATTCGCGCTTGCAGCCCTTGCAACCGACACAGAGCTCCATCGCCTCCGCCAGTGCCTTGCCGGCAAAGGGGGCGTCGCCCAGTTCGCCATTCAAGGCGGCCTTCAATACTTTCACGCGGCCGCCGGGCGAGTGCGCCGGGTCGTCGGTGGCGCGGAAGCTGGGGCACATCACGCCCTTGGGTTTGCGCTGGCATTGCTTGTCGCCGATGCACACGGCCACGGCCTTGGCAAAGTCGCCGCCGGTTGCGGGGATGCCGGCGTAGGCATCGCCCTGCCCGGCGGTTTCGTAAGAGGACCAGTCGAGGTGCAGTTTCATGATGCGGAGACAGAGGCAAATACAGTGCCAGCCCCGCTGCTGTCGCAAAATGATAAAGCCGGTGCATCAGATGCAGCGGCTTTTGTTGGGTTCGCTACAGAGCTGATGCGATTAGGCGGACAAGCGAAGTGGAAAGATTGCCTTGGCAGGCTTTTGAAAAACTACTGCGGTGGTCATCTGCGGCGTTGCGCGGTACTCGCTCCCTTGCCTATCTACTTGATATGTCACGGTCGCTGCGTCCCGTGCGCCTTGCATCTGACCATCCTCGCTACGTTTTTCAACAGCCTGTTAGAACAACAGCAGGAAATCAGCCAAGGGAACAACGGCGAGAGGAACCTTTGATTTCTGTTGCAAGCGCTGCTCCAACTCAACTTCCGGGCGCTCCTTGCACACCACGACGTAGGCCTCGCAGCCCAGCGTCTCGGCGATGGCGCGGCTCTTGTTCAGTTCGTTCTCATTCAGTGCCGCACGGTATTTGACCTCGATGCCGATGCGCGTTGCACCCAGGTCGACGATGAAATCCAGTTCGTTATTGCGTTCGCGGTAGTAGGCCAACTCCACCAGTCCCGGCCAGCGGCGCAGGTGGTTGGCGACGATGTTCTCCGCATACAGGCCCAGCACCGGCTCATCCGCCATCAGGCGTTCCGGCGTGAGTTTCATCACCGCATTGCGCACCGCGAGATCGACGAGATAGCTCTTGAAATTGCCCGCCTTCGCCGTGGCCTTGCTACCGGTGTATTTGTGCAAGCGCCATACCAAATCGGTTGCTTCCAGCAAAGGGAAATAGGTGGTAATCGTGCCCGGAGCAATGGCAATATCTTTTGCGAGTTTGGTGATGTTAGTTTCCCGTCCCGGCTCGGCCAGCAGGCCGAGATAGAAGCGGCGCAGCATCTCCGGTTTGCGGAATTCGGCTGCCACCAGCAAGTCCTCGAAGATCACACGCTCGATCTGGTTCTGGTAGAGGTATTCCTGTTTGGCGAGGATGTCGGGAAGTTGCCAGACTTCGGGGAATCCGCCTTCGAAAAAATATTGATCAATCTCTCCTGCGCCGATCGTACTAGAACCAGATATACCTAGCGCGATAAATGCTCGGAGGAGTCCGATGAAGTTTTCAACTTTTTCTTGAATTCTAGCTTCGGGAATTGCTGCCTCTCGAAAGGCCTGAGCCCCCAAAGAATATCGAGCATCACCGCTATGAAATCCTACATATTCACGGAATGAAAACGGTAACACCTGATAATCATGTATCCGCCCCAACAAACTTTCGCGCGACTTGCGGAAGATGGGCGCGGACGCCGAGCCCGACACCACGAAGCGCACTGGCGTCTTCAAGTCGTAATGCTTCTTGAGGTATAGCTCCCAGCGCGGAAATTTCTGTATCTCGTCTAGGAACAGGTACACCGGGCCATCTTTTGCGCGACTGGCAAACTCGGCCACCAGTTCTTCGAAGAAGCGGTCCATGTCCATGTGCGGCAGCAGCAACGCCGGGTCGTCCATCGTGAAATAGACGATGCGTTGCGCTTGGGCCTCGCCGTTCTCAGCAATCAGCTTGCGAATACATTGCCGGAGCAAAGTGCTCTTACCCACCCGGCGCGGCCCGGTCACCGAGATCATCTGCGGCAGGCGCTGGATGTCGGCGTAGAGGTCGTCGAACACATCACGATGAAACTCCGGCAGACCGGCAAACGCCGCCTCGCCGTCGTTCCACCACGGGTTGTATGCATCCAAAAATTGATATTGGGTCAATGACATGGGGGCATTTTTACATTATTTGCGTGTATAGTGCAAAATATTGTTGATTGTGGCGAAATGCAGCCCTTCCAAATTTGTTGCCTTCCTCACAACCGGGCTTGCCGCCCCTGTGATTTTTACAACAGTTGAATATTCATGGCAGTCGGATTCTTTATAAAACAATAAATTAAGTGCAGGCTAGTGGCAGGCACGCAGTTTGCTCAAATCCAGTCAAACCACTGCGAAGGAGTGAACCGTGCAATTACCCGTCATCAATAACGCAGCGAGCTTCCCTCACCCCAACCCTCTCCCGGAGGGCGAGGGAGCAAACGAGGCGCTGCGCGCAACGTCCAAATCCAGCGGCTGCTCCGCCGGTTCCTGCGGCTCTACTGACGACCAGATGAGCCACCTGCCGGATCATATCCGCGACAAGGTGAAGAACCACCCCTGCTATTCCGAAGAGGCGCACCACTACTTCGCGCGTATGCATGTGGCCGTCGCGCCGGCCTGCAACATCCAGTGCAACTACTGCAACCGCAAGTACGATTGCTCCAATGAGTCGCGTCCGGGCGTGGTGTCCGAGGTGCTTAATCCCAAGCAGGCAGTTAAGAAGGTGCTGGCTGTGGCGGCGACCATCCCGCAGATGACAGTGCTGGGCATCGCCGGCCCCGGCGATGCGCTGGCCAATCCGGCACGCACCTTCGCCACCTTCGGCGCACTGGCCGAGCAGGCGCCGGACATCAAGCTGTGCGTTTCCACTAACGGTCTGGCGCTGCCGGAGAACGTGGAGGAGCTGGCGAAGTACAACATCGACCACGTGACCATCACCATCAATTGCGTCGATCCCGACGTGGGCGCGCAGATCTATCCGTGGATTTTCTGGAACAACAAGCGCATCAAGGGCCGCGAGGCCGCCGAGATTCTTATTGCCCAGCAGCAGAAAGGGCTGGAGATGTTGGTCGCCAAGGGCATCCTGGTCAAAGTGAATTCAGTAATGATCCCCGGCATTAACGACAAGCACCTGGAAGAAGTGTCAAAGATTGTGAAGGCCAAGGGCGCTTTCCTGCACAACGTGATGCCGCTGATTTCGGAAGAAGAGCATGGTACCTACTACGGCCTGACCGGCCAGCGCGGCCCGACCCACGAGGAACTGCAAGCCTTGCAGGATGCCTGCGCCGGCGACATGAACATGATGCGCCATTGCCGCCAGTGCCGCGCCGATGCGGTGGGCCTGCTGGGCGAAGACCGTGGTGCGGAGTTTACCTTGGACAAGATCGAGGCGATGGACATCGACTACGCCGCTGTGATGAAGATGCGTGCCGAAGTGCATGCCGCCATCAACGAAGAACTGGAGAGCAAGCACAAGGCCAAAGCGGCGCCCAAGCTGGTCAGCATCGAGGGTCTGAAAAAGGCAGCCACACGTCCGGTGCTGATGGCAGTCGCCACCAAGGGTGGTGGCGTCATCAACGAACACTTCGGCCACGCGGGCGAGTTCCTGATTTACGAAGCATCAGGCGAGGGCGTGCGCTTCATCGGTCACCGCAAGACTATCCCCTACTGCGAAGGCGGTGACACCTGCGGCGACGGCGAGAGCGCACTGGACGTGACCATACGTGAACTGGCGGGCTGCGAGGTGGTGCTGTGCAGCAAGGTCGGTTACGAACCTTGGGGCCCGCTCGAAGCCGCCGGCATACAGCCCAACGGCGAGCATGCGATGGAACCCATCGAGGACGCGGTGCTGAAGGTGTATGAAGAGATGCGCGCGGCGGGCAAGCTGGAAGCGAAGCCGGAAACTGCGCAGAAGGCTGCATAAAGGGAGAGCATCATGGCACTCGAAATCATTGAATCCTGCGTCAACTGCTACGCTTGCGAGCCTTTGTGCCAGAGCAAGGCCATCTATGAGGCGAAACCGCACTTCCTGATCGATGCGAGCAAGTGCACCGAGTGCGCCGGCGACTTTGCCGATCCGCAATGTGCCAGCATCTGTCCGATCGAAGGCGCAATCCTCGATGAGAGCGGTGTGGCGATCAACCCGCCGGGATCGCTGACCGGAATCCCGGTGCAGAAACTGGCCGCGTGAAGGAGTCAATAATGGCGACGGTCGTTTTTTACGAAAAACCGGGCTGCGGCAACAACACTAAACAGAAGATGTGGCTGGCATCATCGGGCCACACCGTTCTGGCAAAAAACATCCTTACCGAAAAATGGACGGCCGAGAAATTGCACGCATTTTTTGGTGAGCTGCCGGTTGAGAAATGGTTCAACATGGCTGCGCCGCGCGTGAAGTCCGGCGAGATCGATCCAGCCACATTTGATGCTGATGCTGCACTGGAGCTGATGTTGCAGGAGCCGCTGTTCATAAAACGCCCGCTGATGGAAGTGGACGGTGTGCTGCGCGCGGGTTTCGATGCGGCAGCAGTCGATGCCTGGATCGGCCTGAACGACTCGCAACCCAAATCCGAGCCATGTCCGATTTGTCATCGCTCCGAACCTTGCCCTGAGCCGAAGGCCGCAGAATGAAGACGATGCCGGATGCCACCGAAATTGCTCCCGGCATCCACTGGGTCGGTGCGCTCGACCCGGCCTTGCGTGAGTTCGACATCATCCTGCGCACGGCCAACGGTACGACTTACAACTCCTATTGCGTGCGCGGGGAGCATGGCGTGGCTGTCATTGATACCGTCAAGGCGTCGCATGCTGACGAGTTCTTTGCGAGACTGGAACAGGTTGCGCGTTACGACGAGATTACCACCATCGTATTGAATCACCTGGAACCGGATCACAGCGGTGCGCTGCCGGAATTGATGCGCCGTGCACCGCAGGCTAAGCTCTACATTTCGGCCAAGGCGCAACTGATGTTGAAGGCGCTGGTGCAGACCGATACATTGGCATTCGAAGTTGTCCAGACCGGCGACGCGGTCGATCTGGGCGGCCGCACACTACGCTTTTACAGCACGCCTTTCCTGCATTGGCCGGATACGCAATGCACGCTGGCTGCAGAGGATGGCATCCTGTTCAGTGGCGACGCATTCGGGTGCCACTTTTGTGATGCGCGTTTGTTCAATGATCGCGTCGGGGATTTCCGCTTTTCGTTCGAATACTATTACCAGCACATCATGCGACCGTTCCGCGAGCATGTGCTGGAGGCGCTGGATCTGCTTGCCCCTTTGCCGTTGCGCGTCATCGCGCCGGCACATGGTCCTGTTTTGCGTGATGCGCCGCAAAGTTACATGCAGCGCTACCGGCAACTGGCAGCGCCGCTTTTGCCGAACGAGATCGGCGCCGGAACCCGGTCGTTGCTGGTGTTCTACATTTCTTCATACGGCAATACGGCACGGATGGCGCAAGCGGTGGCGGAAGGAGCGGAATCCGAGGCCGGAGTGCGTGTCTCGCTGTATGACCTTCAATCCAGTGCGGGGCTGCCTTTTGTCGACCTGATCGAGGAGGCGGATGCGCTTGCCATCGGTTCACCCACCATCAACGGTGACGCGGTGAAACCCGTATGGGATTTGCTCTCATCCCTGGCGGTCATCAAGGTGTGCGACAAGTTGGGTGCTGCCTTCGGTTCCTACGGCTGGAGCGGTGAGGCCATCAACATGATAGAAGATCGACTGCGCGGCCTCAAGCTGCGGGTGCCGATCAAGGGCGTGCGTGCGCGGCTGATCCCGACCGAGGAGGAACTGGCACGTTGTCGCGACCTCGGAAAACAGCTCGCCCAGCATCTGACCGGCAACCTTGAGCGCCGGGTTATTTCCATGTCCGAATTGTTAGCACAGGAGTCCAGCCATGCCTAAGGCAAACGTTACTTTCGAAAAACTCGGCGTCACGATCAGTGTGCCCGCCGGTACCCGCTTGATTGAAATCTCCGAGAAGGTTGGGGCCAGCATTACCTACGGTTGCCGCGAAGGCGAATGCGGTACCTGCATCATGAAGATCGTTTCCGGTATGGAGTATATGAGCGAGCGCTCGGTGCTGGAGGACAAGGTGCTGCAGGAAAACATGGCCGGGCGAGACCAGCGCTTGGCCTGCCAGGCACAGGTGCTGGGCGGAGACATTGTCGTCAAAGCCTGAAAATTTTCTACAACCAACCAGGAGTATTGCAATGCCAAACATCACTTTTTCCAGTCCGCTGCACAAGGACAAGACCGTTTATGCGATCGCCGGAAGCCACACCATGACGGTATTGAAACTGGCCAAGGATAACCACATTCCGATCGACTTCGGCTGCGAAAACGGCGAGTGCTCGACCTGCCTGGTAAAGGTCACCAACCTGTCCAACAAGGGACCAATGGCCGGTCCGTTGACCGATCGTGAAATCAAGGTGCTGAAAGAGTCGGGCAAGATTACCCAGGCTCAAGTCGAAGCCATGAAAGTCAATGATGTGGTGACCAGCGAATGGCGCCTGGCATGCCAGATGGTGCTGCGCGACGAAGATCTGCTGATCGAATATCCGAGCAAATAACCGTCATGTTTCCCGAGCTCATGCGCCATACCATGGTTCCGCCGCAGTCCGCAGGGTTATATGCGGAGTTGATGGCGCATGCTGTCGGGCAGCCCGGTGATGTCCTGTTTGCACAAATGATTTCAAGCCAAGTAGCCGGGGCGGGCGTATTGCCGCCAAATCTTGGGTTAGGGGACAAGCAGTTTGCCGCATTATTGACGACGCATTTTCCCGGCACCGCTTTCAAGTGGCAATCTGCGCCGGCTCTGAACGATCCGCGTGCACTGGAGCGCGACGACGTGCTCGCATTGCTGCTCGAACACCGTGCCCGGCGCGACCAGTCGGAGGAGTGGATGGCGGAAATTGTTACTGCAGCCTGCATGGGAAGTGATCATCTGTGGCAGGACCTCGGGCTGTGGTCGCGCGACTGGCTCAGCAAATTGATGACCGAAAATTTTCCGGGGCTGGCAGCGAAAAACGAATACGACATGAAATGGAAAAAATTCCTCTATAAGCAGTTGTGCGAAAAAGAGGGGTTGAATTTGTGCCGTGCCCCGTCATGCGAGTATTGCACTGATTACCTGAGATGCTTCGGGCCGGAAGAATAATGATTTGCCGGAATCGGTGGGAGCGGCTTTAGCCGCGAAACCGGAGTTTCCGAAAAATTTTTCGGCTAAAACCGTTCCCACAAAGCGAATCTGCGAATGACCATTCTCGACCGTGCAACCGCCGCCTATCTTGGCCTTGCCATCGGCGATGCGCTGGGGGCAACGGTGGAATTCATGAGCCCGCGCGAAATCCGTGAGCACTATGGCGTCCACCGCAAGATATGCGGCGGCGGCTGGCTACGTTTGAAGCCGGGACAGGTGACGGACGACACCACCATGTCGCTTGCATTAGGGGGGGCAATCCTTGCGCAGGGGAAGGTCGATGCGCAGGCCGCCGCGCAGGCCTTTGATGCCTGGATGCGCGCCAAGCCGGTGGACATCGGCAATACCGTGCGGCGCAACCTGCTGTACTTTCGCAAGACCGGCAATCCGGAGGCTCCCTATTCCGACCACGATGCCGGCAATGGCGCGGCCATGCGCGTACTGCCGGTAGCGCTTGCCACTTTCGGTCTGCCTGACGAGGCGGTGCGTGCAGCCTGTCGAGCCCAGGCGCACGTCACACATAACAGCAGGCTGTCGGATGCTGCCTGCGAATGTCTGGTATTCATGGTGCAGGATGCGCTGCGCGGGGCTTCCAAAAACGAGTTGCTGCACAAACACGCGCATCCGCTTGCGGCACAGCATTCCGAATTCCGTTTCCGTGCGGTACGGCAATGCGAAAATCCCAGCGGTTTTGTAGCCGATACGTTGCGAGCGGTGTTCCAAGGATTTTTTGATACCGACTCATTTGAAGATTGCCTAGTCGATGTGGTCAACCGCGGCGGCGATGCCGATACCACCGGTGCGATTGCGGGGATGCTGGCCGGTGCGCTATACGGTGCGGACGCAATTCCCGAGGCGTGGCTGAACACCCTGGATGTCAGTACAAAATCATCTTGCGAAGAACAGGCCAAGGACTTATTGCATCAGTGCATTCGACCTGCTGCTTTGTGACGGAATACTTCCTGATGCATGGGATATTTTTTGCGGGGTAAGGATTTCCTTACCGGCAGGGCATCCTCCTACAAAAAAATCGGGATTATCTGATACCACTAAGGTTGGTTAGCTGCAATCATGCAAAAACTATGCGGCGCATAGGAGACAAATCAACTTGTTGTGCAGTGGTAAGTGCTGAGAAAGTGAGTGAGGAAAATATGTACAGTATTGCAACAGAAAGCTGGGGGGTACTTCTTACCTTTTCGGAAAACTTTACGGTTGATGAAGCCAAGAAATATGAGGTTGAGATTGCGAAGGTCAGAGCCCAATTGACTGGTAAAAAATGGGGAGTGATTGTCGACAGTCGTAATTTGAAGATCATGATGCCAGGCGCGCCGGAAATACTGAAAAAATCCCAGGAAGATGGAAAGAAGTGCGGCATGGTGCGCAGCTGCGTAGTGTTGTCATCTCCAATCCCGGTGATGCAGGCCAAGCGCATGGCCCGGGAATCCGGCATCTACGATGTAGAGCGCTTCCTGGATGGAAATGCCAACCCGAACTGGAAGCAGAAAGCCATGGACTGGGTTATCAAAGGAATTGACCCGGATTAAGCGGCAGCATCAGGAGAAGGTGTGGCAAGGGGCATTTCGCGCTCTTCTCATGCCACGTTCTTTTCCAGGATAGTTTACGCGTTGGCGCTGATGAAGCGCCGGCGCAGTCGTTCAGGCGATAACACCACGATCATTTCTCGCGATGTTTTTCCTGCACCGGGTTTGACCAGGCTTTCCGCCAGCAGGTTGCCGCCACTCAGCATCGGGGAGACTTTTTCGATGCGCTCCTTGGGAACCTCCGGAATTTCGCCAAGCTCGTCGACCATGACGCCCAGCAGGGTTTCATTCTCGCCTCCCAGTCGCAGCACCACGATTTGCGGCTCATGGCCGCTGCGGCGCTTGTCGTCCTTGCCCAGCATGCCCCACAGGCCGACTACGGAAATCAGCTTGTCACGGAACATGATGTAGCCGAGCAGGTTTTCTCCAGCTCCCGGAACGCTGGTCAGCCCCTTGATGTCGATAGACTCGACGACATATTCGCTCGGGACGCCGAGCCAGTGGCTGTCAACATAGAAAGTGGCAATTTCGATGCACTCACTGCCGTCCATGTTGCGGATCTCGGCATTTTGCAAGCGATTGCGCTGTGCCGCCTCGCGACGGTTTTCCTGCTGGAATTTTCCGAGCGGCACGAAAATCAGCGCGATTACGTCATTGTGATAATTGTCATTCCGGCTCTTGTATTCGCGGTAGCCATTGGACATGCAGGCGCCGATAGCATAGTAGTGATCCTTGAATACTGCGATGCCGGAAGCGCGCTCGCCGTTGCCGATCTTGAAGAAGTGATCCTCCAATTCCAGTTGCGCGCCGGGAACCAGGGTCTTGTCTGTAGATGCAATGACGCGACGCGAGCGGTCCGCAAATACCCCGAAGCAGCCTTCCGGAATGTTGCCTTGCTCGTTGTGGGGTAAAGCGTCGTTCAGCATCGCAGAAAATTGCGGGGCCGAATCAAACACGATGCCGATGCCGCCCACTATATTTTGCTCCGGAGCAAGGCTGCGGATGGCTGCGGCATAGATGTAGGAATGTGCGCCGCGGTAAAGCGGCGAGGCGACAAAGTCGGAAACCGTGTAGCTCTGGCTGTCGCTCAGCGCAAGGGTGCGGCGTACCCAGTCCTCACTCAGGGTTTGTCCGCACATTTCCTGGTAGTCAGGGTTGGAGGTCGCCAAAACGCGCCCGTTGCGGTCAAACACAACCAGGTTGTCATAAACGGTATACAGGCTGTTGATTTGCGCCAGGGTGCTGTTGATTTCCTTCAGCGTGGCGGGGGCGAGAGTCGGCTGCGCCAGGGCGCGCCGGAAAACTGCGGAAAGCGCCCACCAGCGACAATCGTTGGCGCGCTCGTAGAGATTGCGATCCATGATGTCGATGGCCAGCGCAGCCTGGAACTGGCTGTCCTGCATCAGGCTGGAAACCACAGTCTGGTGCAGGTTGCTGATGGAATGGTCGAATACGTTCTGGGTCTTCTGACCGGTGTTGCTGATTTCCCACAGCAGGATTTTCGAAAAGGCCGGATTAACAGCCTTGCTGTCACCCTTCTGGCTGACGTTTCCGTTCCATACCGAGCGGTTCAGTGCGCGCTGGATGCGTGCGGCATGAGCCGGAATTTCGCGCAATGCATCGCTGAACAAGCGCGAATTGCTCATCACCGCCGCCAGTGCGCGCTCCGGAATATCGGAACCCAGCATGCGTCCGGCATCCTGGTCGAAGGCGTGTTCGAGCGGCAGCATCACGTGCCCGAACCAGCCTGGCCCCATGTAGCCCTGATAGCCTTGGGTCGCGCGTGTCACCGACAAGTATTGGCGTCCGGCAAAGCGCGTCACGGTCCAGTCACGCTGCACGTTGGAATTGACGTGCGCTCCTACCGGGATGTGAAAGGTGTCGCTGCTGGCAATGACAGTACCGTGTGTGTCGAGCAGCGTGATGACGCTCCAGTCGTCGTTGTCCACCAGGTTGGCAAAAATACGCTCGGCTTCATTGCTGAAGCGGAAGCACAGGCACAGCACGCCGAGGCTGGTTTGCCCGTCGGAGCTGCTGATGCGGTAGGAATAGATCAGGCTGTTGTTTTCTCCGGGTTGCAAATCGCTGTGCCGGAATGTCTCGACATAGGCTGCCGAGGTGTTCAGCGATTCATGGATCAATGGGTCTTTGGAGTATTGCACCGGATTGTGCGTGTCGAGCTGCAGCAGGACGCGGCCCTCAGTATCAAGCAGCAGGATATTCGCATAAACCGAATATTTGCGGACGTATTCCTGGAAATGGTCGAGCAGGCGGGCATCCTGGTGAACCAGGAGCGTTTGCTCAGCGTCGCTGACGGCGCGTGACTTGAGTGGCGCGTATTTCTCCAGGTAATTGCGTACTTCGTCGTCCATGGCCAGAAAGCCAATATCGGCGGTGCGCTCGAACAGGTTGCGCACCATGATGTCCACGGCAACCTGGGCTTTTGATTTCATTGCCTGCGTGGTCTTTTTCAGGGTTTCGCGCGCGAGCTGGTTCAGCAGGCTGCCGCTCAGTTGCTGGAAAGCAACGCGCGTTTCCGACATGTCCGTGGCCGTGCCGGAAAGGTGCCCAAGCAGGGTCAGGCTGTCCCATACCGATTGCAGGGCCTGCAGTTGCTCGCGGTATTCCTCGGCTTTCCCCATCACGCGGATCAGGTCGATTAACTCCTGGTCTACGCCTATGTCGTCGTACGCAGTCATTGCTTCCCCCCAATTTGTAATTTGCCCAAGCAAAGCGACCTTCTGAATTTGCAAAATCCGGGCCAGGTTGTTGTTTGAGCTAGAAATATCGCTTGCAAGCGGTTACTGACGGTGGCTCCTGCCCGGCGTGGGGTGTAGTAAAGCCGACAAGGCGTAGGGTTATGTTGAATGAGAAACACAATGCGGACAGAGATTTATGCGTAACGAATGTCTTGGTTAAATTGACGTTAAAGCCGGCTTGGATATTGCCGATTAACCAGATTAGAAGTTAAAATGCAGTTCCGTGGGAAAAAAAACCACGGAATTTATAAAATTTGATCCCGGCGTTTTCAAGCGATTTGAGCGAGCCATTGAAACTCCGGCAGGTCAATTACACAGGAATAAAGCCATGAACAAGAAACTGCTTGCAGCGGCGTTGTTGTCGATCTTTTCAGTAACTGCACATGCCGCAAAGGATGACAGCGGAATTTATCTGGTAGGAACTGCCGGGACTTCATCCAACATTACCAATGTGGATACCGGAACGACATTGAGCGGGATGATCGGCTACCAGTTCAATTCGTTTTTTATGGTGGAGGGCGGCATGACCCTGCTTGCCGACAAGGCGAATTACCTGACCGCACAAACTCCAGTCGTGATTGCCGGCACAACCTACACCTACACCTCAACGACGTTGGCGGGCAATGAGTTCGCAGCGGTGCTGGGGTTGCCGCTGACCGAAGATTTTTCAGTACTGTTCCGCTTTGGTTATTCCAGCATGGAGCGTTCCAATAGCCCGTCCCCACCGGAGGTCGAGGAGAACTGGAAAGGCTCCACAACCGGGATCGCGCTACAGTACATCCTGCCATACGATATATCGGTAAGCCGTGGAAGCAAGATGCGGATCGGTTTGCGCGCCGGGGTGACAAGGTACAATCTGACTAATCCGGCCGGCACACAGACAGAAACGCCATTGAATACTTATGCCGGTGGTGTGATTCAGTTCTGAAATAAAGGAGTTCGTGTGCGCAACATAAACAGGCGGCAATCCGATCGGAAACCAGCTTGCCGGTTTGCAAGCCTGTCTGGCAGCGGGCGATGACGACTGCATCGCCCAAGCTGCGCATTCAGGAAGTTGCACTGCATTACGATGATGGACAGACGCGCGCGCTGGATGGCGTGAGTCTGGAGGTGGCGCCAGGCGAATTTGTGGCGATTGTCGGCCCGAGCGGTTCCGGCAAGTCAAGTTTGCTGAACGTGATCGGGACACTGGAGCAACCTACCGCCGGGCAGGTTTATCTGGATGGCAAGGCCTATTCGGAAATCAGGGATGCTTCGCTGTTTCGCCGTGAAAATATCGGTTTCGTATTCCAGTCGTTCAACCTGATTCCGACATTGACGGCGCTGGAAAATGTGGTCGTACCTACCGTTGGTGGTTCCGGACGGGTTGCTGCGCACCGGTCGCGGGCACAAGCGCTGCTTGCACAGCTCGGCTTGGGCGCGCGTATGGGGCATTTGCCCGGCAAGCTCTCCGGCGGCGAGCGGCAGCGCGTAGCGATCGCCCGCGCCCTGATCAACAATCCGCGCATGATTCTGGCGGATGAACCGACCGGCAGCCTGGACAGCGCCAATGCGGAGCAAGTGCTGGACATCCTGAAAGGTGTCATCAAGCAGCAAGGATTGGCCATGATCATGGTGACGCATGACGCAAAGGTTTCTGCGCACGCTGATCGCATCATCCACATGCGCGACGGGCGCATCGAGCAGGAGGGCGGCACATGACGCTGCTGGAATTCGCGATCAGCAACCTGCGGCGGCGCGCGGCGCGCAGCGGATTGACGATGTCGGCAATCGCGCTGGGTATTGCTGCGGTGGTGGCATTGACCAGCATCGCGTGGGGATTCGAGGCGAGCTGGCAAAAAGCCAATGATGCGCGCGGCACCGACCTGATTGTGACGCGCGTGGCCAGCGAAAATACGATGCCTACGCCATTCCGCGAGGAAAGGGTGCGGCAGGTGCTGGCGGCCATGCCGCATGTGCACGAGGTGGTGGGATTGTTGAGCGAAATGCTGACGGTCAGCGAGGATGCGCCGCCGGTGTTCGTATTCGGCTGGGTATACGGCAGCTATTTGTGGGATCACCTGAAGCTGCAGCAGGGGCATTGGCCGCGTGAGCCCATGGAAGACGGCGTGGTGATCGGCAGCATCGCAGCGGAAACGTTGCACAAGAAAGTCGGCGATTTCATCGAGATCGAAGGCAAGCGCTTTGCAGTGATCGGGCTGTTCGAAAGTAGCGCCGTGGTGGAAAACGGCGCGTTGATCATGACGCTGGATCAGGCGCAGTTGATCACGGACAAGCCCGGCAAGGTAAATGTGCTGAACATCAAACTGGATACGACCGCCAGCGAAGCGGAGGTGCAGGCGATCAAGGAGCGGGTGAAGCGCGAACTGCCGGGCTATGTTGCGATCACCTCCGGCGAGTTGGTGCGCAAGAATGCGGTGGTGCGCATCTCCAAGGCAATGAGCAATGCAACGATCCTGATAGCCGGGCTGGTCGGGGCGCTGGTGGTGTTCAACACGATGCTGATGAGCATCAACGAGCGCACCAAGGAAATCGGCATCCTGCTTGCCCTGGGCTGGCAGCGCGCGACGGTAATGAAGCTGGTGTTCAGCGAGGCCGTAGTGCTATCGCTGCTGGGCGGTGCGGCGGGGATACTGGTGGGGATCGGAATCGCCTGGGGGCTCGAGCATGTCGAGTTGATGCGCGGAAAGATCGACCCGGTATTTTCCGTACCGTTCTGTTTTGCGGTGCTGGGGCTGTCGGTCCTGCTGGGAATTTGCGGCGGGATTTACCCGGCATTGAAGGCCGCGCGCATGCAGCCCTCGGCGGCGCTGAGGTACGAATGACGCGCATGCTGGTGCTGGCGGGCCTGATGCTGGTAGCGTGCCAGGTGGATGCGGCCGGGTTGAACGGCGCCGAGGCTGCCGAAAAAATGCGCCAGGCCAGGTTGAGCGACGGGTTCGAAGCGCGCATGGACGTGCTGGTGACGCTGCCGGATGGCGCGCATCCTGCGCCGCTCAAACTGTCCGTGATCGGACAGATGACGCGGGAGCGGCAACGCGTGCTGGTGCGGGGTATTGCACCAGCATCCGTGAAAGATCGCTATATCGTGGCCGAGCGAGTAACGGGCGGATCGGTGCGCGCATGGCGGTATGACGCTAAGCTTAAACCGCAAGCAGTGTCACCAATGGAAGGGATTTTCGGCAGCAGCCTGGCAGTCTGGGATTTTTTTACGCCCTGGTGGGGGTGGCACAAACAGGAGATGCTGGGGGCGGGCAAGGTCAGGGGGCATGACTGCGACAAAATACGGTCGCAGGCGGATCAACCGGCCGACAAGGTGCAGTACGTAGAGAGCTGCATCGACAGTAAAACCGGCGTGGCGTTTGAGACCCGCCAGTACGATGCGAGGCATGTCTTGCAGCGCGAGAGCAGTGTGGTCGCGCTGATACGCAAGGAGAGCGGCGGTCAGGCCGCGAAGAAGAGCCGGGTCAAGGACGGCAGCGGCAAAGTCAGTGCAATCGACGTGTATGCGGGCGATGAGGAATATCAGGTGACGGCGGAAACTTTTGCCGTACTTGACCGACTAAGTGCGGATCAATAAGGGAAAGCAGATAACAATGTTATTGCAGCGAGCAGAAATCGGCGAAGTGCCGGTCAACTGGTGTAACGACGATGCCGCCACTTCCAGCGTCATGGAAGCGGTGAGTTTCGTTACGCCGGTACTGGAGAATTTCTTCATCCGCACCGTCGTTGAAGGCATTCGCGCGTCCGGGGATGCGTCGCTGGTCGAGCGCTGCCAGGCATTCATTCGCGAGGAGTCTAACCATTCCCTCGTACACAAGAAATTCAACGCCTCATTGCTGGACCATCTGGGGCGACCGCCGCTCGGGCTGACCATGGTCGGCGCGCTGCTGGAAGCAGCGCGCAAGCATTTGTCGCTTTCGAAACGGCTGGCGCTGGCAGCGGCGCTCGAGCATCTCGCGGCCGTTATTTCCAAACTGTACGTCAATCAGGAAAACAAACTGGAATTCGCCCTGCCCTATGCGCGGGAGCTGTTCGACATGCATGCGCGCGAGGAATTGGCGCACCGCTCCGTAGTGTTCGATTTGTGGCTTGCCAGCGGCAAGAGCGGCTATCTGAGCCGCTTCATTACAATCTTGCTGGTGCTGGGTGCAGGCGCGGCCTACGTTGCCGTGGCGGTGCCCTGGATTTTGCACCGGAAGACCGGGCGCCGCTTTCTGAGAACCTGGGCATGCCTGAGCCGTTTTGCGCTCAAGAATTGCAAGAGCACGCTGACGCATACACCAGTCAGTGAGCTGCTTTCGTTTGTACGCCAGGGCTACCATCCGGAGTCGCTGATCGACGAAGTCCACGGAAGCGGAACACACTGACAACTGCAAGATAGATGGAGAAGCATATGCAACAAGAGGGAAAGACCGTCAAAGTCTGGGATCTGCCGACCCGCGCATTTCATTGGAGCCTGGTATTGAGCTTTGTCCTGGCTTACCTGAGTGCCGAATTCCACCTCGGGTTCATCCATACCGTGATCGGCTATTTCCTGTGCGCGCTGCTGGCCTTCCGTATTTTCTGGGGTTTTGCCGGCAACACGTATGCTCGCTTCAGCTCATTCCTGTTCTCGCCGCAGGAAACCATGACTTATGTGCGCTCCATGCTGCAGAACAACCCCAAACACTACTTTGGTCATAATCCGGCCGGGGCGCTGATGGTGTTTGCCTTGCTGGCAGTGCTGGCTGGGATATTCCTGAGCGGCCTGCTGACACTGGGTATGATTGATTACGAAGGGCCGTTTGCATTCCTGGCCAACCAGGTGGACGACCAGACCAGCTATGCGCTGCACAATTTGCATGAATGGCTGGTGGATGTTGCGCTGGTGCTGGTACCGCTGCACCTGCTGGGCGTGGTGGCAGGCACGATCCAGCACAAGGAGAATCTGGTGCGCGCGATGATCACCGGCAAAAAACCGGCTGCCGAACACTGAGCAAAACAAATAGCAGGGGAGACGCAATACATGGAAACGAGATTGGGGCACTGGCTGGCACTCTGTTGCCTTGCCGCATTTACCGGAACAGCGCAGGCGCAAGACCTGGATTTGACATTGCCGGACAGCGGCTTTTACAAGCAGGAAGCACAGCCGCTGATTCTGGCAGCGAATGACGTCGACAAGGCCAATGCACAGATCAAGGCTGGCAGCGACGAAGAAGCAGCTTCACAGCCGTTCGAACCGCGCATGTTCTCGGCCAGCAAAGTGCACCAGTATCTGGGTGTAGGCACCGTGGCGCTGGCGGGGATGGCCTTCATGACGCACATCCACCCGGTGGGGGATGTGCCGCGCGATGTGAATGGCGTGCACGGCGATCTCGGCAAGGCGGCGGGCGCCATGGCACTGGCAACGGTAGCAAGCGGCCTGTATGCGCACTGGGATGACTTCCATCTTGAAGACGGCTGGTCCGACCCCGATAACCTGCACGTATTCCTGGCGACTGCGGGCGCCCTGTTGATGTCCTATGCGGTATATCAATCGGCGACCCAGACCACCGGCACTGTAAACCATGCCGGCATGGCCGAGGCGGGCGCCTTGAGCATGCTGATCGCAGTCAAATTAACCTGGTAATGGAGAAGAGCACATGAAGACACTGCACACCCTGATGATCGTCGGCGCACTGGCCCTGAGCGGCACTGCGCACGCCACCCCGGCCACGGATGCGCTGCTGGCCAAATACAAGGCTGAAGGCGTGACCAAAATCGACGCCGCCAAAGGCAAGGCCGACTGGACCAAATCCGGCAAGAGCGAAGACGGCGAAGCCATCTCCTGCTCCAGCTGTCACGGCACCGATTTCAGCAAGGCCGGCAAGCACCGCAAGACCCACAAGGTGATCGAGCCGATGTCACCGCGTGCGAATCCGGAGCGCTTCACCGACGAAAAGAAGATCGAGAAATGGTTCAAGCGCAACTGCAATGACGCTTGGGGCCGCGAATGTACCGCCCAGGAGAAGGCAGACTTCCTGACTTTCCTGCTGGCGCAATAACTGAGGAGCACACATGAAAAAGACAACGACCCTGCTGGCCGCGCTGGCGTTCACCCTGTTGGGCAGCAGCCTGGCGCAGGCGGAAGAAGAGGGCCTGTTTGAGTCCATCTTCGGCCGCCACAAGGAAATTACGCCGGTGAGCAACAAGACCTACCAGGACGAGTGCGGCTCCTGCCACTTTGCCTACCCGCCCGGCTTGCTGCCGAGCAAATCTTGGGAAAAGCTGCTGACCGCGCAGGCCTTGCCGGATCACTTCGGTGAGAATGCCGAGCTGGATGCCGACACGCTCAAGGAGATTCGCGAGTACGCGCTGGCCAATGCGGCAGACAAGAGCGACCGCAAGCGTTCACGCAAGATCGCCCTGGCGACCGAGAATATCGACGCGCCGCTGCGCATTACCGAAGTGCGTTACATCAAGCGCAAGCATCACGAGATTCCCGAGAAGATGATCAAGGGCAACAAGGATGTGAAGTCGCTGAGCTATTGCGATGCGTGCCACACGCAGGCGAAGAAGGGCGTGTTTGATGCCGATACCGTGCGCATCCCGAACTACCCGGATTGGGACGACGAAGATTGATGAGGATGGTTGGGGAATAACAGCAAGGGCAGCTCAGGCTGCCCTTGCTGTTTGTAGCGGTGCCGCAGGGGTGGCGGAAAGGTTCTGACGCAATTGGATGCCGCGCCCCTCGGCTGCCGCGAGCAACGCATGCCTTACTTTCTCATGCAGCTCGGCGGCGGCAGTGCTGAGCGGTGCCTCCGCCTGCATCTCAACAGCCGAGGCCTGGCGAGCTTCGAAATGCAGCAAGCCGTCGACAACGGAAATCCGCAACAGGTAATGCGGCTGCTTGCGCGTGGCGATATGTTTGTCGCAGACCTCGGCGCAATACAGCAATCCGTCCGCAGCGGCGAGCGGGGCAAGCTGCTTGGCAACCGCCTCGATATAGGATTGCGCGAGATTCAGCCCCGGCGCCAGGCGCATGCGGTACAGCCCGGTGCGCTCGATGTTGAGCGGCTTCTCCGAGGGCAGCAACTTGCCGCGGCCGATCAGTACCAGCGCGCCGATCAGCAGCACCCACAGCATTGCTTCCGCCGAGGCAAACACCACCGGCAGGATGAATTCCATGAGCTTGTGCATGTCGCCTCCGCCGCGATACCGGGCGCTTAGTGCACGCCCAGCAGCTCCACATCAAACACCAGCGTTGCATTGGGCGGGATCACATTGCCGGCGCCGCGCGCGCCATAGCCGAGCGCCGGAGGAATCACCAGCGTGCGCTGCCCGCCAACCTTCATGCCTGCCACGCCTTGGTCCCAGCCGGGAATCACCTGACCTGCCCCGAGCGTGAAGGCGAACGGCGTGCCGCGGTCGCGCGAGCTGTCGAACTTCGGCCCCTTGTGCTCGGGCGCTTTCTCGTCATACAGCCAGCCGGTGTAGTGCACGTTCACCTCGTGTCCGGCGCTGGCTTCTGCGCCCGTACCCACTTTCACATCGGTCTTCACCAGGTCGGTGATGTTGCTCGCCGGCATGGCGGGCAGGTTTTGCTCCGAGCAGGCCGTGGTGGCAAAGGTGGCGGAAAACAGCAGGGCGAGAAACAGTTTTGGAATGCGTTTCATTTAAGCCTCAAAAGTAAAAATTAAATAATGGTGCAGGACCGGTTATTGCACATCCAGCAGCTCGACCTCAAATACCAGCGTCGCATTCGGCGGAATCACGCCGCCCGCGCCGCGTCGTC
This sequence comes from Pseudomonadota bacterium, assembly GCA_021848465.1. GTDB lineage: Bacteria > Pseudomonadota > Gammaproteobacteria > Burkholderiales > Gallionellaceae > JAJZUP01. Next base: position 105,581 of record JAJZUP010000001.1, on the reverse strand, counting down.
CGTAGCCCATCTCGGGCGGAATGATGAGCGTGCGTTGCCCGCCCACCTTCATGCCCTGCACGCCGATATCCCAGCCGCTGATGACATGGCCCATGCCCAGCGGGAAGTCGAACGGCTCATCGCGGTCGCGCGAACTGTCGAATTTCGTGCCCTTGTTGCCCTCGGCGTTCTTGTCGAACAGCCAGCCGGTGTAATGCACCGTCACGTGCTGGCCTTCCTGCGCCTCGGCACCCTCGCCTTCAAGCGTGTCGATGCACTCGGTGCGAATCACCTTCAACAGCTTCACGTCGAACACCAGCGTCGCATTCGGCGGAATCACGCCGCCCGCGCCGCGTGCGCCGTAGCCCATCTCCGGCGGAATCACCAAAGTACGTGTGCCACCTTCCTTCATGCCCTGCACACCTTCGTCCCAGCCGCGGATGACGCGTCCGCCGCCGAGCGGGAAATCGAACGGCTCGTTGCGGTCGAGCGAGCTGTCGAATTTCTCGCCCTTGTTGTCGGGCGCAGCTTCGTCAAACAGCCAGCCGGTGTAATGCACAATGACGGTTTGTCCGGCTTGAGCTTCCGCGCCTTCGCCGAGTTTGGTGTCGGTTTTGATGAGGGTAGTCATGCTATTAATTTCCTTTTCTGTCTGGACTGGTTTCAGCTGATGAAACGCTTCTTGCCTTCTCTACCATCTGCTGTAATTTTCTAGGTAACTTTGCATACAAAAATTCAATTTCTGGTGGAAACCGTTTTGATTTCTTCTCCTTTTCAAAATGGTCAACCATAGATTTTTCAGTAAAGACCAAAAATCGTTTCTTTACCCCAACCACATTCAGAAGATACAAAGCGTCAGCTTTTATCTTATGGAATTTGGCGTATCCCTTTTTCCCGCTCGCTGTAATAGCTGCACTAGTAGAAATGAGGCCAACTATCTTCTGGTCGGTGCTCACAGCATCAAAATTGAACTGGCCGCCCCATATCAACGGCAGTTGTCTTTCGCAAAACTGCATGCCGTCAAATTGACTGGGTAGCCAGTTGTTAATGACCCAGTCTTCTACATTTCGCCGTTGTACTGTTGTATCTGCCATAACGCTTAGTAACTCAACACCGGCGCCAACCACCGTTCCGCCTCTTCCACTGACCACCCCTTGCGCTTGGCGTAATCCGCCACCTGCTCCTTGTCCACCTTGCCGGTGGCGAAATACTTTGCCTCGGGGTGTGAGAAGTAGAAGCCGGAAACTGCCGCCGTGGGCAGCATGGCGTAGCTCTCGGTGAGGGTGATACCGGCGTTCTGCGGCGCCTGCAGCAGGTCGAACAGCGGGCCTTTCTCGCTGTGCTCGGGGCAGGCGGGGTAGCCGGGCGCGGGGCGGATGCCGCGATATTTTTCGGCGATGATGTCTTCGTTGTTCAAAGCTTCATCAGCGGCATAACCCCAGAACTCGCGGCGCACGCGCAGGTGCAGGTGTTCGGCGAAGGCTTCGGCCAGACGGTCGGCCAGCGCTTGCAGCATGATGGCGCTGTAGTCATCGTGCGCCTTCTCGAACTCCTTCATTTTCTTTTCAATGCCGATGCCTGCTGTCACGGCGAAGCAGCCGATGTAATCATTGACGCCGCTCGCCTTGGGCGCGATGTAGTCGGCCAGACAGTAGTTGGGAATGTCGGCGGGCTTCTTGGTTTGCTGGCGCAGGTTGTGCCAGGTCATCGCGACCTTGTTGCGCTTGTCGTCGCTGTAGATTTCGATGTCGTCACCCGTGCTGTTGGCCGGGAACAGGCCGAACACGGCGTTGGCGCTGAGCCACTTTTCCTTGACGATCTTCTTCAACATGGCTTGCGCATCGGCAAACAGTTTCTTCGCTTCCACTCCCACGACTTCATCGTCGAGGATCTTGGGATAGCGTCCGGCCAATTCCCATGCCTGGAAGAACGGCGACCAGTCGATGAAGTCGACCAGAATATCGAGCGGATAATTTTCCAGTTTCTGCACGCCGAGCAGCTTTGGCTTGGGCGGTGCGTACTTCTTCCAGTCGGTCTTGAGGTCGTGCTCACGCGCTTCGGCCAGCGGCACCAGCACCACCTTGCCCTGCTTGCCTTCGTGCTGGTCGCGCGCCGCTTGCTGGTCTGCTTTCACTTCGGCGATGTAGTTGGCACTCAGCGTATCCGAAAGCAGGTTGCTGCACACGCCCACCGCGCGCGAGGCATCGGTGACGTACACCACGGTGCCGCTCGGGTAGTTCGGCGCGATTTTCACGGCAGTGTGCACGCGCGAAGTCGTCGCGCCGCCGATCAGCAGCGGTACCTTGAAGCCTTGGCGCTCCATCTCTTTCGCCACGTGCGCCATCTCTTCCAGCGAGGGAGTGATGAGGCCGGAGAGGCCGATGATGTCGACGTTGTGTTCGCGCGCGGTGTGCAGAATCTGTTCGCACGGCACCATCACGCCCATGTTGATGACCTCGAAGTTATTGCACTGCAACACCACGGTGACGATGTTCTTGCCGATGTCGTGCACGTCACCCTTCACCGTCGCCATCAGGATCTTGCCCTTGGGCTTGGTATCGCCGCTCTTGGCCTTCTCGGCTTCGATGAACGGCACGAGGTGCGCCACGGCCTGTTTCATCACGCGCGCCGACTTCACCACCTGCGGCAGGAACATTTTGCCCGCGCCGAACAGGTCGCCGACCACGTTCATGCCGCCCATCAGCGGGCCTTCGATCACGTCCACCGGCTGCGCAGCTTGCTGGCGCGCTTCCTCGGTGTCTTCAACAATAAACGTGGTGATGCCGCGCACCAGCGCATGGGTCAGGCGTTCCTGCACCGTGCCCTTGCGCCATTCGAGGTCTTCCACTTGAGCTTTGCCGCCGCCCTTGAAGTTCTCGGCCAGCGCAACCAGCTTTTCGCCCGCGTCCTTGGAGCGGTTGAGCACCACATTCTCGACCGCTTCGCGCAGGTCCTTCGGCAGTTCCTCATACACGCCGAGCTGACCGGCGTTGACGATGCCCATGTTCATGCCAGCCTTGATGGCGTGATACAGGAACACGGTGTGGATGGCCTCGCGCACCGGCTCGTTACCGCGGAAAGAGAACGACACGTTGGATACGCCGCCGCTGATCTTGGCGTAAGGCAGGTTCTGTCTGATCCAGCGCGTGGCCTCGATGAAGTCCACCGCGTAGTTGTCGTGCTCTTCGATTCCCGTTGCAATCGCGAAGATGTTCGGGTCGAAGATAATATCTTCGGGCGGGAAGCCCACCTTGTTCACCAAAATGTCATAGCTGCGCTTGCAGATCTCGGTCTTGCGCGCATAGGTATCGGCCTGGCCCTTTTCGTCGAACGCCATTACCACGGCTGCCGCGCCGTAACGCTTCACCAGTTCCGCGTACTTGATGAAATTCTCCTCGCCTTCCTTGAGCGAGATGGAGTTGACGATGGACTTGCCCTGCACGCACTTCAGCCCGGCTTCGATGATGTCCCACTTGGAGGAGTCGATCATCACCGGCACCTTGGAGATGTCCGGCTCGGAGGCGATCAGGTTGAGGAACTTCACCATGGCGGCCTTGCCGTCCAGCATGGCGTCGTCCATGTTGATGTCGATGACCTGCGCGCCCGCCTCGACCTGCTGTTTGCAGATTTCCAGCGCTTCTTCGTACTGGCCTTCCATGATGAGGCGCTTGAACTTGGCTGAACCCGCCACGTTGCAGCGTTCGCCAACGTTGACGAACAGCGAGCTGTCGCCGATGTTGAACGGCTCCAGACCGGAGAGGCGGCACTCCACTGGATTGCTCGGAATCTTGCGCGGCGCGATGTCCTTCACCGCCTCGGCAATGGCCTTGATGAAGGCGGGCGAAGTGCCGCAGCAGCCGCCGATGATGTTGAGGAAGCCGCTGGTTGCCCACTCGTGAATGTGGCCGGCCATGTTCTCCGGCGTGTCGTCGTAGCCGGTGGGTGCCAACGGATTAGGCAGGCCCGCATTGGGGTGGGCACTCACGTAGCAGTTGGCAACGCGCGACAGTTCTGCCACGTACTGGCGCAGCTCTTCCGCACCCAGCGCGCAGTTGAGACCGATGGAGATCGGCTTTGCGTGCGCCAGCGAGTTGTAGAACGCTTCGGTCACCTGGCCGGTCAGCGTGCGGCCGGAAGCATCGGTGATGGTGCCGGAGATCATGATGGGGCGCGTTTCGCCGCGCTGCTCGAACACCTGCTGCACCGCAAAGATGGCGGCCTTGGCGTTCAGTGTGTCGAAGATGGTCTCAATCAGAATTAAATCTGCGCCCCCATCCATCAGGCCGTTGGTGGCTTCGGCGTAGTCGGCTACCAGTTGGTCGAAGGTGATGTTGCGCGCCGCCGGGTCGTTCACGTCGGGCGAGATGGTCGCGGTCTTGTCCGTGGGGCCGAGCACGCCGGCGACGAAGCGCGGTTTATCGGCGGTCTCGAATTCATCGCAAGCCTCGCGTGCCAGCGCCGCACCGGCGAAGTTCAGCTCATAGTTCAGCGACTCCATGCCGTAGGCATGCAGCGTGGTGGCGTTCGCGCCGAAGGTGTCGGTCTCGATGATGTCCGCGCCTGCCGCCAAGTATTCGCAATGAATGCCTTTGATGACCTCGGGCTTGGTGATGACCAGCAGGTCGTTGTTGCCCTTGAGGTCCTTGTGCCAGTCCTTGAAACGCTCACCGCGATAGTCCGCCTCGGTCAGCTTGTGACGCTGCACCATGGTGCCCATGGCACCGTCGAGGATCAGGATGCGTTGTTGCAGGAGGGTTTCAATCGGATGTGGCTTGTGGCGCATGATGCGGGACCTGATAAATGGACGCGAATTTTAACATGTGACCTTTGGCTATTTAATGTAGATGGCATCCATCAAATACCAATGCTGGAAATATGGTTTATGCTAGCTTCTGTGGAGACCAGAAAAGGCCTTAACTTGAAGCGACAGGAGAAAAACAATGAGCAAGTTCGTCTGGACTGAGCAACTCTGTATCGGCATTGATGTGATCGACCAGCAGCATCGCCGCATCGTGGAGTACATCAACCAGCTGGATGAGGCGCGCACGAACGGTTATTCGCGCGAAGAAATGGGTTGGCTGATCAACGAGTTGGTTGATTACACGATTTCGCATTTCGGCTTTGAGGAAAGCCTGCAGCAGGATGCCAAATACCCCTTCATCAACGCCCATAAAAAGGTGCATGAACTGTTTACCCAGCGGGTGGCGGATTATCAGGCCCGCTTCAACAAGGGGGAGGATGTGGCAAAGGAACTCAACAGCCTGCTGGTCACCTGGCTGTTCAACCACATCAAGCGCGACGACGCGGACTATGTTGAGACCGTGAAGGGGCACCTGCTCAAGCAGGGCGATGTGGTCGAAAAGAAGAAGGGGCTGTTCGCCCGGTTGTTCAAATAGCGTTCAAATGCCGGAGTCCGGCGGGTTTTGCGGATCGCTGGTCAGCTTGTAAACAATACCGCTGATCAGCAGCGCCGCCAGCAACAGGCCGTAGTGCAAGGGATTGAAGCTGGTGCCCGGGGTGCCGGAATTGCTGATGACCTGCACCGGTTGGACGATCATTTCGCGGATCACGGAAATCATGGCGACTTCGACAAATACGCGGATATAGACCCGCCCGGTTTGCACGTAATTGATTTCAGCCGAGATCAACGTCGATAGCGTCCACAGGATGAACAGCGACCCGAGCGCGTGAAAGAATCCGCTTGCGGCATTGCCGGCTTGCAGGGCATCCAGCGCCTTCAGGCCAAAATCCCAGATCACCATCACACAGGCAATGGCGAGCGCCACCGCCAGCAGGATATGGATGAAGTGGTTGAACCATTTCATCCAGCCGATCAGTCGTTTTTCAAACATGGGTTCTCCTGTCTAACTGTGCTTATCCATGCGCCGGTATTGTACGGCCTCGGCGATGTGTGCGCCGGTAACTGTCTTGCTTCCGGCGAGATCGGCAATGCTGCGTGCCACTTTCAGGATGCGATGGTAAGCGCGCGCAGAGAGGTTAAGTCGGGTGATGGATTGGCGCAACAACGCCTCTCCTTGGGAGTCCGGCGCACACCAGGTGTCGATCTCGGTGACAGACAATTGCGCGTTGGGTTTGCCCTGACGCGCGAGTTGGAGTTGCCGGGCTGCCTCGACACGTCCGCGGATGGCTGCGCTCGTTTCGCTGCTGGACTGCCTGAGCAAATCCTCCTGTGGGACTGCGGGCACTTCGATCTGGATGTCGATGCGATCCAGCAGCGGGCCGGAAATCCTGCTGCGATAACGCGCCACCTGGTCCGGCGTGCAGTGGCATTTGCCACTGTAGTGACCGAGATAGCCGCAGGGACAGGGGTTCATGGCGGCGACGAGCTGGAATTGCGCCTTGAAATCGGCGCGCCGCGCCGCGCGCGAAATCGTGATGTGGCCGGACTCGAGCGGCTCGCGCAGCACTTCCAGCACATTGCGGTCAAATTCGGGAAGCTCATCCAGGAAAAGCACGCCATGCATTGCCACGGAAATTTCACCGGGGCGCGGGTTGCTGCCGCCGCCAACCAGTGCCACAGCGCTCGCTGAGTGGTGCGGAGAACGAAATGGGCGAACCTTCCAGCGGCTGACATCAAAGTTGCCCCCGAGTGATTGCATGGCGGCCGATTCCAGTGCCTCAGCTTGCGTCATGGCTGGCAGGATGCCGGGAAAGCGTTGTGCCAGCATGCTTTTTCCGGTGCCCGGCGGGCCGCTCATCAGTACGCTATGCCCGCCCGCGGCGGCAATTTCAAGGGCACGCTTGGCTTGTGCCTGCCCCTTGACCTCAAACATGTCGGGATAGCGCGGCGGAAAGCTTTGGGTATCGGGTATGAAACGGGTGAGTAGCGTCTGGCCATGCAAATGGGCGGCGACTTCCAGCAACGTGCGCGCCGGGTAAACCACGGCATTGTCGACTAGCGCGGCTTCCGCAGCATTGTCTGTTGGCAGGATGAAGGCGCGCCCGCTATCCGCTGCCCGATAAGTCATTGCCAACGCACCGCGGATCGGGCGCAACTCGCCGGTGAGGGCGAGCTCGCCGGCAAATTCGTAGCCATCCAGCGCGGCGACGGGAATTTGTCCGGAAGCGGCCAGGATGCCGAGTGCGATCGGCAGGTCGAAGCGCCCACTTTCCTTGGGCAGGTCGGCTGGCGCAAGGTTGACGGTAATGCGGCGTGCAGGGAAATCGAACTGGCAATTCTGCAAGGCGGCGCGCACGCGATCCTTGCTTTCCTTCACTTCGGCTTCCGGCAAGCCGACGATGGTGAATTGCGGCAGGCCGTTGGCAAGATGCACCTCGACGGTGACCTGCGCTGCCTCCATGCCGGCGAGGCCGCGGCTATAAAGGACAGCCAGTCCCATAGCCATATTCCTGAAGACAGGAGTGTGCAGTTTGCCGGAGCTGCAGCATGGCGAGCGCCAGAAAGGGGTTTATTTCTTTTCGAGTTCGGCGAGGCGAGCTTCGAGCTTGTCGAGGCGCATGGTCAGCACCTCATACTCTTCGCGGCTAACGAGGTCCAGTTTTGCAAAGCCTTGGGCCAGTAAGGCGCGGGCATTTTTTTCGAAATCCTTGGCGGGGCTATTTGCAACGAGGTCGTTCAGTTTGGCTGACATATCCTCGAAAAGTTTGGCATTCAACATGGCGGCAGGTTCCTCTGGTTATGATCTGAAAATCAATGTGGCTAGTGTAGCAAAATGCGGCGCACTGCTTGGGTGCAATGCCATTCAGGCATGCCTTGAGTTGGTGCAGGCAAACAAGCGCCTGGTGATGTGCATTTGCTATCCTGTTGAAAATAAATATAAGTATGGTCTGGCATGGAACCTGCTGTAACAGTGGCGCGGAGATTTAAATCGCGTTTTGTCAACTACACAGAAAAGGAAACACCATGCTAAAGACTAAATTACTCGTTGCTGCTTTGGGCGCTGCATTTGCAATTCCAGCTATGGCTGATACGGCACCGGCATCCGGGTTTACGCCAAGCTCCAATGTAAGCCTGGTCAGCGATTATCTGTATCGCGGCATCTCACAGTCCGGTACCAATCCGGCAATCCAGGGTGGTTTTGATTTGGCACATTCCAGCGGCTTTTACATCGGGATGTGGGGTTCGAGCATCAGTTGGCTGGGCGATGCAGGCATGAATACTGCCGGCACTACAGGCGTGGCCAATGCCGGGCTGGAATTGGATACCTACACAGGCTTCAAGGGCAGTGCCGGTGATGTTGGTTACGATGTGGGTTACCTGCGTTATAACTACCCAGGTACTTATTCTGCCGGAGCAACCAAGGCAGATACTGATGAAGTCTATGGTGCGGTGAGCTACTCCATCGTGACCGCGAAGGTTTCCTACGCACTGGGCGATTTGTTCGGCGTGGCGAAGGCCGCTGGCTCGACTTATTTGGACCTGAGCGCCAGCTACGCAATCGCAGACACCGGGATTACCTTGGGCGCACATTACGGCGCGCAGACCTATACCGGCAGCGGTGCCGATGCACTTAAAGCGGCTAATCAAGACCCAACCTATACCGACTACAAAGTCAGCGCTACCAAGGACTTCAGCGGCTATGTAGTTGGTCTGGCATACAGCGGTACTTCGAACGCCAGCCCCTTCTATACCAATCTCCAGAGCAAGAAGCTTGGTCAAGGGACGGTTGTTGTTTCGCTCAGCCGCACATTCTAATCACGCCGGGGCGGCACGCCGCCCCGTTTCGAAGGAGACTTAAAGATGAAAATGGTTACCGCAATCATCAAGCCGTTCAAGCTCGACGAAGTGCGTGAAGCCCTGTCATCCATCGGGGTGCAAGGGATTACCGTTACTGAAGTCAAGGGTTTTGGCCGGCAAAAGGGCCACACCGAGCTGTATCGCGGTGCGGAATATGTCGTGGATTTCCTGCCAAAGATCAAACTGGAGGCTGCCGTAAAGGCGGACATGGTAGACCAGGTGGTCGAGGCCATCGAGAAGGCCGCGCAAACCGGCAAGATCGGCGATGGGAAGATTTTCGTGCAAAACCTGGAGCAGGTATTGCGTATCCGTACTGGTGAAGTCGGTCCAGACGCACTTTAAACCTAGGAGATGACCATGAAAAAGTTTTTAGCGCTGATCGCGCTCTTGTTCGGGCTCAGCCTGATCAATGTCCCGGCTTATGCCGATGATGCAGCGCCCGCAGCAAGTGCGGCCCCGGCTGCAGCAGCTGCGCCAGTCGCAGCACCGGCACCGGCTGAAGCCCCTGCCGCAGCGCCAGCCCCAACGCCCAACAAGGGTGACACAAGCTGGATGCTGACCGCGACCTTGCTGGTGATCATGATGTCGATCCCCGGCCTTGCGCTGTTCTACGGCGGCCTGGTGCGCAGCAAGAACATGCTGTCGATCCTGATGCAGGTATTCACGATCTTCTCGCTGATCGTGGTGCTGTGGGCGGTCTACGGCTACTCGCTGGCGTTCACCACCGGCAATGCATTCTTCGGCGGCTTCGATCGTCTGTTCCTGAAAGGCATCTTCGATCCGGTAACCGGCAGCGTGGCGAATGCGGCGACTTTCAGCAAAGGCGTGGTGATCCCCGAGTTTGCGTTCGTGGCCTTCCAGGCAACCTTTGCCGCCATCACAGTGGCGCTGATTGTTGGCTCGTTTGCCGAGCGTATCAAGTTCTCGGCCATGCTGGTGTTCGCGGTACTGTGGTTCACCTTCAGCTACGTGCCGATGGCGCACATGGTGTGGTTCTGGGCGGGTCCGGATGCCTATACCAGCCAGGCTGCTGCTGATGCTGCCAATGCAACCGCCGGCTGGCTGTTCCAGAAAGGTGCGCTGGACTTTGCCGGTGGTACCGTGGTGCACATCAACGCCGCGATTGCCGGCCTGGTGGGTGCATTCGTGATTGGCAAGCGTATCGGATACGGCAAGGAATCGTTTGCCCCGCATAGCCTGACCATGACCATGATCGGCGCATCGCTGCTGTGGGTGGGCTGGTTCGGCTTCAATGCAGGTTCTGCACTGGAAGCAGGTGGCACGGCTACCCTGGCATTCATCAACAGCCTGAATGCAACCGCAGCGGCAGCGATGACCTGGATGCTGTCTGAGTGGATATTGAAGGGCAAACCCAGTCTGCTGGGTGCAGTATCCGGCGCGATCGCCGGCCTGGTAGCAATCACTCCGGCTTGCGGCTGGGTGGGTGTAGGCGGTGGCTTGGCCATCGGCGCACTGGCTGGCGTGGCCTGCTTCTGGGGTGTGACCGGCCTGAAGAAGCTGCTGGGTGCGGATGATTCGCTGGATGTGTTCGGCGTGCATGGCGTAGGCGGCATTCTGGGTGCGTTGCTGACTGGTGTGTTCAACACCTGGAAGCTGGGCGGCACCGGTATCGTTGACTATGTGAACAACACCATCGTTGACACCGAAATCGCTACGCAACTGTGGATTCAGACCCAGGCTGTGCTGACAGCCCTGATCTGGTCCGGCGTGGTGGCCTTTGTTTGCTACAAGGTCGTTGACCTGACCATCGGCCTGCGCGTCAGCGAAGAAGCCGAACGCGAAGGCCTGGATACGGCAACACACGGCGAACGCGCATACAACCACTAAGCTTCTCCTCCCGAAGCACTCCTGTGGCTTCGCTGAAGGGCACCGAAAGGTGCCCTTTTTTATGGCTGGACGGCGGTCAGGAAAAAATCCGGAGGGGCTTAGCGCTGGAAAAGCTGTTCGAATTCCTGCAACGGAACAGGCTTCCCATACAGGTAGCCTTGGAAGCGCGTGCAGCCGTATTGGCGCAGGAAGGCGAGTTGCGCGTCGGTTTCGACGCCCTCCGCAATCACTTCCAGGCCAAAGTTGCTGGCGATGTTGATGATGCTGCGCGCCATCAGGCGGCTGCTCTTGTCATGCGCAATGTCACGCACAAAAGATTGGTCAATTTTGAGCTGATCCAGCGGCAGGCGCGTCAGGTAGGCAAGCGAAGAGTAGCCAGTGCCGAAATCATCCATCGCAAAGCAGACGCCCAGTTTGCGCAGCTCATGCATTTTTTCGATGGCCTCATCAATGTCGTGCAGGATGAAGCTTTCGGTCAATTCCAGTTTCAGGTGGCTGGCACGTGCGCCGCTTTTCTCGATGGTTTCGCGCACATGTTCGACAAAGTAGGGCTGCGCCAGTTGGCGCGGGCTGACATTGACCGATAGCTTCAGGTCGCGCATGAGCGGGTTCATTTCCCACTGGCGCAACTGCGCACAAGCTTGTTCAATTACCCAGTCGCCAATCGGCAGGATCATGCCGATTTCTTCGGCCAGCGGGATGAACTGTCCCGGCGAAACCATTCCGCGCTGCGGGTGCACCCAGCGGATCAATGCTTCGGCGCCGATGCGGTTCTGCGAATCGTCGACCTGTACCTGATAGTAAAGCTGTAATTGCTGCAGGCGCAGCGAGGCGCGCAAATCCTTTTCCAGCTCGGCGCGGAATTCCATTTCTGCCTGCATGGCGGGGTCGAAGAAGCACACCTTGTTGCGGCCCGCCGCCTTGGCCTGGTACATCGCCAAGTCAGCCTGCTTGAGGATTTCGTCCAGGCTGCTCTGGTGGCCGCGAAACAGGCTGACGCCAATGCTGGGAGAGCTGTTGTGCTCCATGCCGTTCAGCAGGTACGGGTTGCTCAACTCGAGACGGAGTTTTTCCGCGACTGACTCGGCGTGGTTGGCGGCTTCCTGCGTCAGGCTGCTCAATGCCTCAAGCGCAACCACGAACTCGTCGCCGCCCAGGCGCGCCACAGAGTCGCCTTCGCGCACGTGGCGCTTCAGGCGGGCGGCGACCTCTTTCAGCAGCAGGTCTCCGACATCGTGACCCTGGGTATCGTTCAGGGTCTTGAAGTTGTCCAGGTCGATGAACATCAGCGCGCCGTATTTTCCGCTGCGCGCGCTGAGCGACATGCTTTGCATCAGGCGTTCGTTCAGCAAGCGGCGATTCGGCAACTGGGTGAGCGGGTCATAGAACGCAAGACGGTGGATCTCCTCCTCGGAGCGTTTGCGCAGCGTGATATCCTGCACCATGAACAGCACCACGCGATCATTCGCCATCTCCGCCACAGAAATGTCGGCAAGGTAAGCGCGCGGGCTGCCATCGTGCAGACGCTCGAAGCTGTAATCCTTGTAGTTGGCCGCGCGGGACAGCACCTCGGCAATCCGGTCATCGAGATGCTGCACTTTCAGGTAGCTGCCGAGGGTGGCACCCTCCCAAGCGGAGCCGGACAGGCCGAACATCTGTTGCACGGCATTGTTCGCCAGCCGGACATGGCCTCGCGTATCCAGTACGATGAAACCGATCGGCATGTTGCTGACGATCTGCTCGGTATAGTTGCGCGCCTGCGCCAGAGCCCTCTGTTCTGCATGGAAGTAGGTATCCAGAGCCAGGCCAATATCGAAGAAGACGATTTTCAGGAAGGCACTGGAGGCGGTTTGCTGCGCTGCCGGGTCATCCGCGTACAGCGCCTGAATCAACGGCAACACCTCGGTCAGGTATTTGCAATAAGCGCTCATATACCACTTGGGAGTCAGGCCGACGCGCTGGTGCACCAGCCCGACATGCAGCCGGTTTTCCACATAAGCGGCATCGTAATTGCCGGCAGTAAGCTGGCTGAAATACGCGGCCTGGGTCTGCTTCAGGTGCGCTACCTTGGCTTCGTTCCCGAGCAGGGGGTGCAATTCCGCAAACTGCTGCAGGTGCGCATAGAAAACCTCCGTCAAATGCTCGCGCTTACCCTCAAGCAGGCTATGGATGGCTTTTAGCGCAGTAATGTCTTGAGCATCCAGGGACAGAAATGCCTGCCGCCGTGCGATTTCGGCTTTATCGATGCCAATCTCGGCGAGAATGGCGGGAAGGGTGTGCATGTTGAATCCGGGCGTATTGTTCAGTCTGCCATTATTCCAGATAACCGGGCACATTGTGCCCGGCCCTGAAAAATCCTATAGCTGTTTGACCCTGATGTTAAGCGTCTGGATGCGATAGGCAATCTGTCTTGGCGTCATGTCGAGCAGGCGCGCAGCCTTTGCCTGCACCCAGCCCGCCTGCTCCAGTGCGGCGATCACGCGCTCGCGCTCATCCAGGTGCGGGTCGTCGAGGTCGACACTCTGAATCGGGCCGCGACTGGCGGAAATTTTTTCGTCGATGCCGGTAAGCAGGATGGCATCGCGGTCTATATTTTCCCCCTCGGTCATCACCGCGGCACGCTCCAGACAGTTTTCCAGTTCGCGCACGTTGCCCGGCCAGTCGTGGTGCATCAGCACGCGCAGCGCAGCGTCGCTCAGGCTGAGCTGACGTCCCTGCTGGGTGCTGATCTTCTCAACCAGGAAGCGCGCAATGTCTGGAATGTCTTCCATGCGGTCGCGCAGCGGCGGCAGATACAGCGGCATCACGTTGAGGCGGTAGTACAAGTCCTCGCGGAAGCGCCCCTTTTCCACTTCGGATTCCAGGTCGCGGTGCGTGGCGGCCACCACGCGCACATCGACCTTGATCGTGCGGGTTCCACCGACGCGCTCAAGCTCGCCTTCCTGCAGTACGCGCAGCAACTTGGCCTGGAACGAAGCGGAAATCTCGCCGATCTCGTCGAGGAATACCGTTCCGCCCTCTGCCTGCTCGAAGCGCCCCTTGCGTTGCGCCACTGCGCCGGTGAAGGCGCCTTTTTCGTGACCGAACAGTTCGCTCTCCAGCAACGTCTCGGGCAGCGCCGCGCAATTCAGTTTTACAAAGGCATTGCGCGCACGCGGCGAGTTGTAATGGATCGCGTTGGCGATGAGCTCCTTGCCGGTACCCGTCTCACCGCGGATCAGCACGGTGGTATTCCACTTCGCCACCAGCCGCACCTGCTCGAAAATGCGCCGCATCGACTGGGTGTGGCCGATGATGTTGTCGAAACCGTACTGGCCGCGCACAGTGCGGCGCAGCACATCGCGCTCTTCGGCAATCTCCAGCTTTTCCTGGGCTACTTCCTGCGACAGGCGCACGCTCTGCGCAATCAGGTTGGCAACCATTTCCAGGAAGTTCCGGTATTCGTCGAGCAGGTGCGCCACATTATTGGCGGGCTGCGCGGCCAGCACGCCGACCACTTTCCTGCCCTGGCGGATCGGCACGCCGACGAATGCGCCTTGCGGGTTGTAGATGCCCAGCCGCGACAGGAAGCGCGGCTCATCCATGATGCACTCGACCACAATGCTTTCACCATGCTTCAGGATGCTGCCGACCACGCCTTCCCCAGGCAGGTAGCTGACTTCTTCAGTGACGGTGTCAGACACGCCGTACACCAGCGAAACTTGCAATTCGCCGCTGGCGGCATCAATCAGGCTGACCATGCCGCGCTCCAGTGCCATGCCTTCGTGCAACGCATTCAGCACGCCATCCAGCGTCTGTTTGAAATCCAGCGAATGCGACAGTACACGGCTGACCTGATACAGGGTATCCAGTTCGGCACGCAGCAAGTTGTTTTCTGCAAAGCGTTCAGACATGGTTGCCTCCTGCGTGGGGCAACTGCACGCGCACGCGACATCCACTATGGAACTCCGGGTCGATGTCGATGACGCCGCGGTGGCGGGTGACAATTTCCTGCGCCATGGCGAGACCTAGGCCGAGATGCTGCTTTGCTGCGCCCTTGGTGGTGAAGAACGGCTGGAACACCTTGTAACGCAATTCTTCGGGGATGCCGCGACCGCTGTCTTCGACAAATACTTCGATATGGTCGGGGTGCGAGCTGCACACGATATGCAGCTCACGACGTCCGCCCCGGCGCTCATTGACCGCTTCGATGGCATTACTGACCAGTTGCTTGAACAAATTGGAAAGTTGGGCCAGGTTGCCGGACACCAGGACTGGCTGCGCGGAGGGCTGCCACTCGACCACGATGCCGGCACTGAGCAGGCTGGCGGTGGCGAGCTTGAGCACGTCCGCCAGCACTTCATTGATGTTGATCTGCTGTTGAATCTCCGCGCCGGCATCGGGGATGCAGGCGCGCAAGGTTTCCAGCGCCTCGCGGCTTTTCTGGATGGCCTCGCCCAGCGCGCTGGCCGGTATGTTGTCAGCTGCAATGGTCTGGCTGGACAGGCGGCGTTCCAGCATGTGTGCGGCGGCGCTCAGCATGTTCAAAGGACCTTCGAGCTGGAAGATGGCGCCGGTCAGGGTTTCGCGCAATCCCTGGATGCGCTCCTGTTCCGCGAGCAATGCCTGCAGGCCGTTGATGCGCAGCGCCTCCTGCTGGCGCTTCAATTCGCTGATGTCCTGGATGGTGAGCAGCAGGTAATGCCTGCGCAGCGGTTCGTAAAATGCATCCGCGCCGGAGTCGTGCTCTTCAAACCAGGATATTGAGCACGAAAACCAGCGTGACGGGCGCTGCGGTCGTTCGATGAGGATTTCCCGGGCGGCAACATTGCGATGCTGTTTGCGCGATTGCTCGAAACCTTCGCCCAATTGCTCGCGCATGGCTGCCAGCAATGCAATGGCCGGCTCTTTGCCGAGATCGCCGATCAGTTTCTTGTACTCCTGGTTGTCCAGCAGCACATGCTCGTTTTCATCAAGCAACACGATGGCGACCTGGGCCGCGTCCACCACGGACTCAATCAGGGCTTTCTGGTTTTGCACCTGGCGTTCAAGACGATGCACTTCAGTGACATCGCGCTGCATGCCGAGGTAATGCGTGGTGGCTCCTTGTTCACTGACGACCGGAGTGATCGTCACATCGGCCAGGTAGCGGCTGCCGTCTTTGCGCTTGTTGACCAGCAGTCCGTTCCACGGGCGCTGGCGCTGGATCTGGGCCCACAGGGTTTCATACACCAGCTTGGGCGTGACCCGGTAGGACAGGATGGATTCGTTATGTCCGACGATTTCTTCCTGGCGGTAGCCGGTGGTGCGCGAGAACGCCGCATTCGCATACAGGATATTCGCTCGCGCATCGGTGATGGAGATGGCTAGCGCAGCCTGTTCCACAGCCTGGCGGAACAGGTGCGGCGGCAGCACATCTGGGGGCGGTGCAGGGTTCGACGTGGACATGGATGCTCCGTTTTCGTTTGACACACTCTTCACAGCAGCAATAACTGTGCCGATAAAAATTTGTATCAGGCACACCCATTGAACATGCTGGTGATTTGTCGCATTTGCTACATCTGCGCACGATTCAATCCAACAACGACAAAAAATATATGCACGAAATTGGTGCGGACATGCACCAACTGCTTATAGCTTCGGGGTGGCGAGAAGATAGTCAGGGCTTGGCACGCGGTTTGCAGATGGCAGGGCAGGAGAGGATGCAAACATGGGTGAATACCTGACATTACTATTGAGCACGGCACTGGTGAATAACGTGGTGCTGGTGAAATTTCTCGGCCTCTGTCCGTTCATGGGCATTTCCAAGAAGACGGATACCGCCATCAGCATGGGTCTGGCGACCACGTTTGTGATGACCATGGCCTCGGCATCGTGCTGGATGCTGGAGCACTGGCTGCTGGTTCCGCTAGACATCACCTACCTGCGCATCCTCGTGTACATCCTGGTGATTGCGGCCACGGTGCAGTTCACCGAAATGGTGGTGCGTAAAACCAATCCCGGCCTGTACCAGGTACTGGGCATCTACCTGCCGCTGATCACCACCAACTGCGCGGTGCTCGGGATTCCCTTGCTGTCGACACAAGAGCATCAGGGTTTCGTGATCGCCATGCTGTACGGCTTCGGCTCGGCAGTGGGGTTCACGATGGTGCTGGCCCTTTTTGCAGGGTTGCGTGAACGGCTGGCGCTGGCGCAAGTGCCGCCGACCTTTACCGGCGCTCCGATCGGCTTCATCACCGCCAGCTTGTTGGCACTGGCCTTCATGGGCTTTGCCGGCCTTGCCAGCCACTAGGAGAGAACATGCTCATCGCGATCATCAGCCTGTCGATACTGGGTGCCGCCTTGGGGCTGTTTCTCGGGGTTGCGGCACGCCGCCTGGCGGTGGAGGGTAATCCGCTGGTGGCGGAAATCCAGGATATTTTGCCCGGCTCGCAGTGCGGCCAGTGCGGGTATCCCGGCTGCGCCGGAGCGGCGCAGGCGCTGGCCGACGGCAGCGCGCCGATCACCTTGTGCCCGCCCGGAGGCCGTGCGGTAGTGCAACTGCTCGCGGCCAAGCTGGGCGTGGAGGCCAACCTGTCCGATGTGGAAGAAAGCGTGCCCAAGGTGGCCGAGGTCAAGGAAGAAATCTGCATCGGTTGCACGCGCTGTTTCAAGGTGTGTCCGACCGACGCCATCATGGGCGCGGCGCAGCAGCTCCATTCCGTGTTTCGCGAAGCCTGCACTGCCTGCGGCAAGTGCGAGGAAGTGTGCCCGACCGAATCCATCAAACTGCAACCGATTCCGGTCACCGTGCAATCCTGGTACTGGCAAAAGCCGCCGATGAAGGAGGCCGCATGATGTTTTTTGAAAAATTCTTTGGCGGCCTGCGCGGTGGTGTGCATCCTGAAGGCAAGAAGCAGTTGTCGGCGGAGTGCCCGATTCGCAGCGTACCGTTGCCGCAAAAGTTATATGTGCCCTTGCAGCAGCATATCGGCGCACCCGCCGCGCCGGTGGTCAAGGTGGGCGAGCGCGTGTTGAAAGGCCAGCTTGTAGCCGCGGCACAGGGCAATGTTTCCGCGCCCGTGCATGCGCCGACCTCTGGCGTGGTGTCCGCACTGGGCGATCATGTGGCGCCGCACCCTTCAGGTTTGCCGGTGCCGACGCTCACGATTGAAAGCGATGGCCAGGAGGAATGGGTTGCGCTCGCAGGCATTGAGCAGCCACTTGAGCTGGCGCAGGAAGACATTGCTGCGCGCGTCGCGGCGGCGGGAATCGTCGGCTTGGGCGGGGCAACGTTCCCGTCCGCCCTCAAGCTCAACCTGAGCCGGGCAAGCGGTGTGCAGACGCTGATCCTGAACGGCGGCGAATGCGAACCCTACCTGACCTGCGATGACCGCATCATGCGCGAGCGCGCGGCTGAAATCGTTGAAGGCATCGCGCTGATTGCCAAGGCGGTCGCCGCGCAGGAAGTGCTGATCGGCATCGAGGACAACAAGCCGGAAGCCATTGCGACCATGCAGGCTGCTGCGCAGGGCAGTGCGATCAAGGTCGTTGCCATGCCCAGCATGTACCCCATGGGCTCCGAAAAACAAATCATCCAGGTGCTCACCGGCAAGGAGATTCCGGCCGGAGGGCGCCCGGCCGACATCGGCGTGCTGGTGCACAACGTGGCGACAGCCTGGGCAGTGCAACAGGCCATCCGCTACGGTCGGCCGCTGATTTCGCGCATCGTGACCCTGAGCGGCGGCGCCATGCGCACGCCGTGCAATGTCGAGGCCCTGATCGGCACACCGGTGGAAGAGTTGCTCACCGTGGCCGGCGGCCTGGTGCCGCCGGTGGCACGCATGGTGCTGGGCGGGCCGATGATGGGACAACAGTTCACCGATATGCGCGTGCCGGTGGTGAAGGGAACCAGCGGTGTGCTGGCGTTGACCGCCAGCGAAACCGGGCAGGCCGAAGCTTCGCCCTGCATCCGCTGTTCGACCTGCGTGCGCGCCTGTCCGATCGGCCTGTTGCCGCTGGAAATGGCGGCCTTCATCCGGGTTTCCGACCTGGCCTCATCTGTTGCCTTGGGGCTGAAAGACTGTATTTCCTGCGGTTCCTGTTCTTATGTGTGCCCGGCGCACATTCCGCTGGTGCATTACTTCAATTACGCCAAGGGCGACCTGGCGGCACAGGAGCGCGGCAAGCTGAAACAGGAGGCCACGAAGAAGCTGGCTGACGCGCGCAACGAACGCATGGCGCGGATCGAGCGCGAACGCGCCGAAGCTGCTGCCAAGCGCAAGGCCGCGCGCGAGGCAAAAGAGCGCGCCGCAAAAGAAGCGGCCGAAAAAGCGCAGCAAGAATCTTCCGCATCGGAGTCCGCATGAACCCCATCGCCCATTCCCCCCACGCCCACGCGCCAGCATCCATCTCGAAAGTGATGGGCACCGTGTTGCTCGCGCTGGTGCCAGCCACACTGTACGGTTTCTGGCTGTATGGCTGGCCCGCGATTTTCCTGTGGAGCATCACGGTGGCTTCGGCCCTGATCGGCGAGGCGTTTGTGCTGCGCGTGCGCCAACGTCCGGTGCGCCCGGCTTTGCTCGATGGCTCCGCCACCCTGACCGCCTGGCTGCTGGCATTGTCGCTACCGCCGTTTGCGCCCTGGTGGCTGGGCGTGGTGGGCGGCCTGTTCGCCATCGTAGTGGTCAAGCAGGTGTTCGGTGGGTTGGGGCAGAACGTATTCAATCCGGCCATGGCCGCGCGCGTGATGCTGCTGATTTCGTTCCCGGTCGAAATGACGATGTGGGCCGCGCCGACACCGCTGTCCGGCGAGCATGCCTTGAGTTTTGCGCAGGGGCTGGCGATCACTTTCGGCGGCGCGCAGTGGGACACCATGGCCAGCGCCTCGCTGCTCGGTCATGTGAAAACCGAATTCACGCGCGGCGTGGATTTGCTGCACAGCCTGCCCGGCTATTTTGAAGCGGGCGATGCACTGTCCGGTCATCGTGTCGGCAGCTTCGGCGAGACGTCTGCTGTACTGCTATTGCTCGGCGGCGTGTTCCTGATCGTGAAACGCATCATCACCTGGCATGCACCGGTGGCGATGTTGCTGGGGGTGGCGCTGCCTGCTGCCATTGCCCACGCCATCGCGCCGGAGCATTACCTGGCCGTGCTGCCGCACCTGCTGTCCGGCGGGCTGATCCTTGGTGCATTCTTCATTGTCACCGATCCGGTGACCTCTCCCAATACCAGTGCCGGCATGTTCGTGTTCGGCTTCCTGTGCGGCCTGCTCACCTGGATCATCCGCACCTGGGGCGGCTACCCGGAAGGTGTGGCGTTTGCCGTGATGATCATGAATGCGTTGACGCCGATCGTCGACCGCTACATCAAGCCGCGCATCTATGGCCGCGACCGCAAGGGCACTGCCTTGCCTGCGAAGAAGGGAGCCTGAGATGGATTTGCAGACATTGCGCGGAAAAATTTCCTACCAGGGCATCCTCCTCGGCGGCGTGGCGCTGGTGACGGCGGGTGCGCTGGCGCTGGCCGACCATGCGACGCAGCCTGACATTAAGGCGGCGCAGAAGCAGGACATGATGCAGTCGCTGCAGCAGGTGCTGAGCGTCGAATACGACAACGATCTGCTGAAGGACACCCTGACCTTGCCGGGGCCGAATGGCGACGTGACCGTGTACCGTGCGCGCAAGGCCGGCAAGGTCGTTGCCGTGGTGTTCCAGGTGCAGGCGATCGGCTACGCCGGGCCGGTGGTAAGCACGATGGGGCTGGATAGCGCCGGCAAGGTGCTCGGCGTACGCGTGATCAAGCACAGCGAAACGCCGGGTCTGGGCGACAAGATCGAGCCGGCCAAGTCAAACTGGATTCATTCGTTTGAAGGCAAGTGGCTCGGTGAGCCGCCCGCAGACAAATGGGCCGTGAAAAAGGATGGCGGCATCTTCGACCAGTTCGCCGGCGCCACCATCACGCCGCGTGCGGTGGTGAAATCGGTCAAGGGCGGGCTGGATTTCTTCGAGAAAAACAAGGCGAAATTGCTGGATGAGGCAGGAGGCAAATCATGAGTTACGGACGCATCACGCGCGACGGCCTGTGGGATAACAACATCGTCTTTGCGCAAATCCTGGGCATGTGCCCGACCATGGCGGTGACCAGTTCTGCCACCAACGGCCTCGGCATGGGTCTGGCGACCACGGCGGTGTTGCTGGCGGCCAATGCGCTGGTGTCCTCGGTGCGCCACCTGATCACGCCCGAAGTGCGCATCCCGGTGTACATCGTGCTGATCGCCACGCTGGTGACGCTGGTGGACGTGAGCCTGAATGCCTGGGTGCATGATTTGTACAAAGTGCTCGGCCTGTATATTGCGCTGATCGTGGCGAACTGCGCCGTGCTCGGCCGCGCCGAGGCCTTCGCGCAAAAGGTCGGTGTCGGCGAAGCCGCGATGGACGGGCTGATGATGGGGCTGGGCTTCACCTTTGCGCTGACGCTGATCGGCGGCATCCGCGAGGTGCTCGGGGCCGGCACCCTGTTTGCCAATGCCCACCTGCTGCTGGGCTCCAGTTTCGCCTTCCTCGAAACCACGATCATTCCGGAATACAAGGGTTACCTGCTGATGATCCTGCCGCCCGGCGGTTTCCTGGTGTTGGGCTTCCTGCTGGCAGGCAAACGGGTGATGGATCAGCGCCGTGCCGCTCGGCTGGCTGCGGCCAAAGTGCCTGAAGCAGAAGTGCTGGCGAGTTAAGGAGAGATGAAATGCAAGTAGGGGTCGCCTATTCCGAACCATCCGGCCAGCTCTGGCTGCGCATCGAAGTGCCGGGGGACACTACGGTACTGCAAGCGATCGAACAATCCGGTATCCTGCACAAGTTCCCGGGTGTCGATTTGGCGAACTGCACAGTCGGCATTTTTGGCAAGGCAGCGGAGATGGATTCCGCTCTGAAGCCCGGTGACCGCGTGGAAATTTACCGTGCCATCACTGCCGATCCGGCTACCGTGCCGCGCCGCAAGATGGCCGGGGACGATGACGAGTAACTTGCTGTCGTAGTCTGCGCTACCGCCTCCAGCCCTGAGCCGCTAGAAGATCAGAATGAATGACAGGGCGCCGCAAACAAAGCCGATCAGTGCCAGCGGACTGATCTTTTTCAGATACCAGAAGAACTCTATCTTTTCGATACCCATCGCTGCTACCCCGGCGGCAGAGCCGATGATCAGGATCGAGCCGCCAGTACCTGCCGCATAGGCGAGGTATTCCCAGAGGAAGGAGTTTGTAGGGAATTCGTCGAGTTTGTACATCCCGATAGAGGCGGCGACGAGCGGGACGTTGTCGATGACCGCACTTACCAAGCCGAAGATCGAGACAATGATGGCCTGGTTGCCTATCGTCCGGTCGAGCCAGTGGGCCAAGTCAGTGAGGATGTGCGAATGCTCAAGTGTTGCGACCGCCAGCAGAATGCCGATGAAAAACACCAACGATGACATGTCGATACGCTGCAGGGCGGCACCTAATGTCAGGTGGTGCTTCTCCTCCTCATCCTTGTTGCGGTGAACCAATTCGCCTACCAGCCAGAGGATGCCGAGTGCAAACAGGATGCCCATGAACGGCGGGAGATGAGTTGCGGTCTTGAATACGGGAACTAGGCACAGTAGCCCAATGCCGGCATAAAACATGAAATTGCGCTCGAAAGCCGTGGTCGGGAATTTCCGGTGATTGTCATCGGATTTGGCTGGGCCTGTAACCACTTTGCCGCGGAATTGGTAGCTGACCACTAGCAGCGGGACGAGCAGGCTGATCATGGACGGCAGGATGACATCCTTGATGATGACTAGGGCAGTAATCTGGCCGCCGATCCACAGCATGGTCGTGGTGACGTCCCCAATCGGCGACCATGCGCCACCGGCATTCGCGGCGATAATGATGATGCCGGCGAAATACAGTCGATCTTCGCGTTGTCCCAGCAGTTTGCGGCTTACCGCCATCATGACGATGGTGGTCGTCAGGTTGTCCAGTACTGCGCTGAGGAAGTACGTCACTAGGCCGAACAGCCAGAGCAGCGTACTCATGTGGGTGGTTCGGATTTTCTCGGTGATGACGTCAAAGCCGTCATGGGCGTCGACCACCTCAACGATGGTCATCGCCCCCATCAGGAAAAATACAATTTGCGCAGTGGCCGAAAGCGTTTCCTCAAGCTGGGTGTCCACATGGCCGGTATAAAGGGCATAAATAGTCCAGAGCAGCCCGGCGCCAATCAGCGCGGGAACACTCTTGTTGATCTTTAGCGGGTGCTCAAGGGCAATCGCAGCGTAAGCGACAACAAAAGTCGTAATTAATAGTGCTTCCATTCAGGTTACCTTGCCGATAGTTTTATGGACTCATTCTGGTTTGCTTGTGGGACAGGCCATGATGCGCAAGTAGTGTGCCAATCATGACGGCACCGTGGGCAGCATCAGGATGTTTGTCCGGTCGCGGGCGGCATTTTATCAAATCAATTAGAGCGGGCTTGTTGAAAAGGCGTTAATGTTTGTTCAGGAAGGCCACCAACGCGCTGTCCATCATGCTGAGGTGGGTGTCGAACCATTCCGGCAGGCCTTCGCGTACATAGGCGCGCACCAGCGGCAACCTGCCGCGTTTGAGCGAACGGTTCAATTGCTGCAGTTCGCCGAGCACGCGGTGGTGTTCGCCTTCATGCACGCCCAGCCCCTGGTATTTCGCCTCGCGCATCAGTTTGCCTTCGGCGATGAAGTGTTCGCGCGTGTGGGTTACCAGCGTCTGGAACAATGCCGGGAATTCCGCGTCGCTGGCCGCGTTGAGCTGCGCGACCAGTTCGATGAATTCCCGGTGTGCGGTGTCCAGTTCGGCCACATTCAGCGTGTGGCGGGCGGCATCCCATGTTGCCTTGGTCATGCGGCAACCAGCGAGTTGTTTGCGGCCTGTGCGGCAGCGAGGAGGTCTTCCACGTCGGCATTGATGATCTCGATGTTCATCCGCTCCAGGTAGCGCTTTTCCTTGTCGGTCGGGTGCTGGATCAATGCCCAGCCGGCGGATTGGGCGGCCCCGAAGATGATGTCGGAAAACACCATGCGGTCGGTGTCGCGATTGAAGCGCATGCCGAGCGCGACGTAGCGCTTGTTCTGGCGCGAACGCTTGATGAATGACGGGATTGCGAAGCCGCCCATCAGCTCGGTGATGTAGTCCACGAAATCCGCATCCGATGCGATGTAGCTGGCTTCCGGCAGCGGCGTGCCGAGCGGTTTGAACAATACCGGCAGCGTGGTGTCCACGGCTTCCTGCTCGATCGGGCGATAGCTGCTGCCGTCGTGCTGGAAGATGCGGAAACGGAATTCCTTGCCGGCAATGCGTGCGATGCCGACGATCAGCGTGTGCGGGGTGTTTGCGTACTGCTTCTGCAGTTGCGTGTCGCGGTTGCTGTCGATGATGCAAGGCAGCTTCTGGGCGGCAAGCCAGGCATGCAACTCAGAAGTGCTCCACAGCGTGTCGCGGTAAGTCGCATCGAGGAAACGGTTCAGCGTGGTGCGACCGCGCTTCAATTCGACATTCATCGCGGCGCGCGGAAATTCATACATCAGCTTGGGCGCCATCGGCTGGCCGTTGTTCATGGCGAGGATCAGGCTGTCGCTGTCGGCGGGGATGGCTTTGCCGCTGGCGGGCTCAATCACGCCGTTCAGCGTGCCGGGGCCGAGATAGGGGATGACGCTGCCGTCTGCCAGGCCGGAAAAGATCGGATCGAACGCAGTGCTCATGGGAATGACTCCTCAAGGTGGTGATGCAGAGTTATCCGCAATAATCGCGCCAGTCTGCTTTTCTGATAACAGCGCGGGTTGGCGCAGGACGGGGTGTGGAGCAAATGCGACAAAAGCAAAACGCTTGTCGCACAAGGGTGGGGAGTTGGGCTGGGAATTGCACCGGCGCGAGGCGTGCGGCTGACTCTATGTCCCTTTTGGGAGGTGTTATCAGGCTGATTACGGGCGGTAGCGCGGGAATCCGGGGGAAGTGGCAGGGTACTGAAGGTGGCACGCAAAATGCTGAGGTACGGGTGCCATAAGGCAAAACTTTCAATCGGGAGAGTGAAATGAGTTATCCACTAGCTATGTTTGCTACGCTTGTACTCGGGACGCTGCTGTTTACCGGGGGCATGGTGCTGATGAACCGCAGCAATGCAAAGAATCCGTACGCTATCCGCGACAGCAAAAAATCCTATTTCGGCTGGGGCCTGGGGTTTGTCGTGTCCTTCGCGTCCGAGTTCACGCTGTTGGGCTACCTGTAGCCGTGAGGTCGAATACGTGGCCGCGCTGCAGTGCGCGCGGCCACAATGAGGCTGCTGCGGCTTCAACCTCGCGCATGGTTGTTTCTTCGTACCCGGCTTCCATGTGTACGATGAATAATTCCACCTGGCGCTCCAGCAAGCGCAGCCCTTGCGCCAGCAGTTGCGCGGTGTGATGGCCGGCATGTTGTGCCGCTACGGCATTGGCGTTGCGGAATGTGCATTCCACCAGTAAATACCTAAGATTGTTGATGCGGTTCAGCGCGCGCCAGAAATCCTGGCAAAAGCTCGTGTCCGCGCTGTACACCCAACTCATGACACCGTTGTCGACCTGGTAGCCAGCGCACGGGATCGAGTGACGGGCGGGCAGCGCCGTGATGCGGCGGCCGCCGAGCGTCGCAGTCTCTCCGCTGCGAATTGGCACGAAACGAAGGCAGGGCTGCTCCGGCGAAGGATACGCGGTGTAGTCCGGCCACAGCACACCGTTGAACATGTGCTGCCTGAGAGCAGCGATGGTTTCCGGCAAGGCATACACCGTGAGCGGCATCGTGCGGAAGCTCGCTGCGGCATCGACCAGCAGCGGCAGGAACGCACAATGGTCAAGGTGCGCGTGGGTCAGGAAAATGAAATCGAGCGCAACGGCCTGCTCCAGCGTCAGCTCGGCAGCACCGGTGCCGCAGTCAATCAGGATGTCCGCATCCACCTGGTAGCAGGTGGTGCGGCGGGTTCCGCTGATGCTGGCGTCGCAGCCGAGGGTGGTGATGCGCATGATGATCTCCAGCGAACGGGGCGTGGGGGAAGTCTACTCCTGTTGCGCGTGCGGCCCCAAGGCGGCGGGCATTCAGGCCAGCGCGCGCCGCAACACCAGCGCCAGGTGCAGCGCTTCGCGGGCCGCGCCATCGCGAATCTGGTGGCGGCAGCTTGTGCCGTTGGCGACCAGCAGCGTGTTGGTGGCGGCGGCACGCACCTTGGGCAGCAGCGACAACTCGCCCATCTGCATCGAGACATCGTAATGCTCGGCCTCCATGCCGAAGGAACCGGCCATGCCGCAGCAGCTTGATTCGATGAGCTCCACCTGCAAGCCCGGCACCAAGTGCAATACCTTCTCCAGCGCGGGCATCGCGCCGAAGGCTTTCTCGTGACAGTGGCCGTGTACCAGCACTTTTTCATCCAGCGTTTGCAGCGGCAGGTGCAGGCGTTTGGCATCCAGCTCGCGCGCGAGGAACTCTTCCAGCAACATCGCATAGCGCGCCAGCTTGCCGACGCGCTCGCCCAGCCCCAGCGCGTGATATTCGTCGCGCAGCATCAGCAAACAGGAGGGCTCCAGCCCGATGACGGGCAGGCCGCGCTCGGCGAACGGCGTGAGCGCATCCAGCACGCGCGTGGCTTCGGCACGGGCCTGCGCGATCAGGCCGTGCGAGAAATACGTGCGACCGCAGCACAGCGCGCGGTCGCACGCAGCCGCTTGTGCAATGTGCACGGTGTAGCCCGCCGCCTGCAACACCTCCAGCGCGGCTTGAGCAATCTGCGGGGAGAGATGGTTGGTGAAGGTGTCCACCAGCAGTACCACTTCGCGTGCGCCTTCAGTTGCTGCAACGGCATGCGGTTGGGCGGAAAGGAAGTCCTGCGCCGCCGCGTGCGGCAAGGAGCGTAGTGCGGCGATGCCCAGCACGCGCTGCATCAGCTTGCCTAGCAGAGGAACGCGACTGCGCACGATGCCAGCCCAGTTCAGGTATTTGAGCAGATGCGCATAGCGCGGCAAGTGGGCGAACAGGCGCTCGCGTAACGGCACATGGCCGAGCGCCTGCCAGCGCTGCGCCAGCGTCTCCACGCGCAGTTGCGCCATGTCCACGCCGTGCGGGCATTCGCGTTTGCAGCCCTTGCAGCTCACGCACAGGTCCATCGCCGCCGCCAGCTCCGGCCCGGCGAACGGATGCGGGCCGTATGCGCCATCCAGCGCGGCCTTCAGTGTTTCGGCGCGGTGCAGCGTTGCATGCTGCTCGTCCTGTGTTACGCGGTAGCTCGGGCACATCACGCCGATGTCCTGGCTGTGGCAGTTGCGCTTGCCCAGGCAGCCGGCTGCCGCCTTGGCGAAGCCGCTGCCGGGCGCGCCGAAATCCCCGCCGAAAGGGTCGAAGCCGAAACTGTTGCTGCTTTCATAGGCCGACCAGTCCAGGTGCGGCTTGATCGGTACAGGTTGCTCGCTCATATCCGGTACCCTTCTTCCATCAATACACGTCGCACGGCCGGGCGTTGCAGCATGCGCTGGTAATGTGTGAGACAGTTTGGCGGCAGCGCCAGCTTGATCTTGTCCGCCCAGAATTCCACATAGAACAAGGCCGCATCGGCGATGCTGAAACGGCCGACGACATATTCCTTGCCCGCCAGTTGCGCATCCATCAGCGCAAGCCCCTTGCTCACGATGTTGCGGCCACGCGTCTTGATTGCTTCGTGCTGAGAAGCATCGGCTGAATAGTTTTCGGTGGTGAAGATGCGCGTGTAGCCTTGCCCGTGGATCGTGCCCACCACGTAATTCAAAGTCTCGATCACGCGTACCTCGCCCTCCGCATCATCGGGCAGCAACTTCGCCTTGGGATAGGTGCGCGCCAGCCACCAGGCAATGGCCTGGAATTCGGTGACGGCCGAGCCGTCGTCGCGTACCAGCGTCGGGATGGTGGCCTTGGGATTCACCGCCAGGTTTTCCGGCTTCAGCTGGTCGCCCGCAATCAGGTTGACCAGGTACACCTCGAACACCAGCTCCAGCTCTTCGAGCAGGATGTGGATGCCGGTCGAACACGAGCCGGGCGTCATGTAGAACTTCATCGTCGTTTCCCTGAGTAAATGTCGATTGCAACGCAACAACGAACACTGATGATGTCGGATTGCCGACAACCGCGATGCGCCGTACAAGGCAATTGCAGGAGTTGGCTGTTGTTGCCGAGTACTAATGGAGGGTGTTGAGCAAGAAACCGGCCAGTATGGAACTGGCCGCAAGAGTTACACCGTTATTTCAACGGCAGGTAGATGTCGGTTACCAGTTCATGTTCCGGTGTATCCGGTATCAGGTTCAGGTAATGGAAGAACAGCGGAAAGTCGCGCAGCTCTTCGCCGCTGTTGGGCAGCCAATCGCGGTACAGCGCATAGATGCAGGCATTCATGCGGTCATGCGAACCGATGTGACGCACCACCGCACAACGTCCGCCGGGGATGGTTTTATTGACCACACCTTGTGGGTTGGCGGGAATTTCTTCGATGACCGACCCGGCAATATCGAAACGGAATTTGGCCGCTTCCGTGGTATCCGGATTGTCGTAGGCAATGCCGAAAGTGCGGCTGCCCTGCACTGGGGACAGGCCACTGCTCTTGCGCCAGGCAATGAACTTGCTGACGGAGTCGTTCAGCAGGCTAGGGGCGCCAAGGTGTTCCAGCACCGCAATGCGGGTTGGCGCGAAATCAACGATCTTTACTTCCATCAGGACTTTCCTTTCTCGAATCGGGAGTTGAATGCGTTCATGCCACGGTTCCCACAGGGGCTGCTTGCGGAAGGCGGAGGGCGTCTGCCCGAAAGCCAGCTTGAAGGCGCGCGAGAACGACTCCGGGTTTTCAAAACCGGCGTCCAGTGCAATCTGCGTAATCCGTTCCAGCGGATTGAAGACCAGCCGGTATGAGGCGCGCTTGAGCCGCATGAGCTGGATATAGCGGATGACACTGATGCCGCAGTAATCGGAGAACTGGCGGTGGAAATGAAATTTCGAAAAATGCGC
Source organism: Pseudomonadota bacterium (assembly GCA_021848465.1). Lineage (GTDB taxonomy): Bacteria > Pseudomonadota > Gammaproteobacteria > Burkholderiales > Gallionellaceae > JAJZUP01. The sequence goes on along the minus strand of JAJZUP010000001.1, from coordinate 77,043 downwards.
AATCCGGCTTAATTGCTCCACTGTCAAAGATTCGTCGAGGTGGCGGTCGATGTAATCGAACACCTTGTCGAATCTTGCACAATATAAATCTTCCCGCGATTTGCTCACTGCCCGATCTCCTTGGGCAGCACGATACGGCAAAGGCTGGGCGGAGTCCTGACCGGGATTGCGGTTTTCATGGAATGAAATGGTGGCATGTGGATGAGTGCAGCCACATTATTCGGGGGCGTGAACTGGTTAATACGCCGCCACGCTTACCTCATACACCCCACCTACTACAGTGTACTCATCCTCTCCCTTCAGCATACCCGGCAGCAGCTTCGAGTAGAACGCGATTTTTGAGAGCGGCACTTGCGCGGCGAGCAGGTAGTCGCCGAATTCGTCGGCGCGTTCGCGGTTGGCGGTGAAGGAGTTGAGGTTGTTGAGCAGCACGACGCGCTGTTGCTTGTTCAGCGTGGCAAGGGTTTCGTGTTCGTCCACGCGGTTTACGCCGCGATACAGCGTGAGGTGGGTTGTGTCGGGCAGGTGTCGCGCGAGTTCGTATTGGCAGTAGGTATAGAGCAGGTCGAATTGTGCTTCGAGGGCATTGGTGCCGTACACGGCCTTGGCGCGCATCTCCAGGTAGCGGCGGTAGGCAACGCCGGAGAAGTCGCGTATCGGGCCACCGTGGTGTCGTGGCAGCAGGCCGAAGCGTGACTCCACCCATCCTTTCAGTGCCGCGCCTTCGCGGCTGTCCGAGTCGAAGCTCCAGCCGCGCACCATGCGCAGGTAGTCGGCCTTGTGTCGTTTGCTCCCTTGTTTGTCGGTGTAGCCCGCTTGCTCCGGTTGGTCCAGGTAGAAGCAGGCGTTCATGTGCAGCGTGAAGGCCTCAGCGCGTTCGTCAGCTGTTTGCAGTTTGTCGAGCAGGGAGAAGAAGCCACGGTGCAGTTCGCGCACGCCGTCGAGCTGCAGTGCGACAGGTGCACGCTGGAAGGTGAGTCCACCGAGGATGTCGGGCGGCAGGTTGCAGCGGTTGATCGGCAGGCGCGCACTGCGCGGCAGACCGACGGAGAGGCTTGTAGGCACTGCTACAAAAGCAGGGGCTTTGTTGTGTTCGTCATCCGCCAGCACATTTTGGGTGGAATAAATTTTCTCTTGCATTTCAACTTGTTGTGCGGTTGTCGGCGGGGTGGCACGGAGCTTGCGATGAAGGAGGTGCGAGCAACAGTTTTTATCGCGTTTCTTTTCTGTAACTCTTAGGAGACTAACATGGCACTGCGTCAATGCGCAATTTACGGGAAGGGTGGTATCGGTAAGTCCACTACGACCCAAAACCTGGTGGCAGCTCTGGCTGAAGCCGGCAAGAAAGTGATGATTATCGGCTGCGACCCCAAGGCCGACTCAACCCGTTTGATCCTGCACTCCAAGGCGCAGAACTCCGTGATGGAACTGGCTGCTGAGGCCGGCTCTGTTGAAGACCTGGAACTGGAAGACGTTCTGTCTGTTGGTTTCGGCGGCGTGAAATGCGTTGAGTCCGGTGGTCCGGAGCCTGGCGTTGGTTGCGCAGGCCGTGGCGTGATCACTGCGATCAACTTCCTGGAAGAAGAAGGCGCATACGACGAAGACCTCGACTTCGTATTCTATGACGTGCTTGGTGACGTGGTGTGCGGCGGTTTCGCGATGCCCATCCGCGAAAACAAGGCTCAGGAAATTTACATCGTTTGCTCCGGCGAAATGATGGCGATGTACGCAGCCAACAACATCTCCAAGGGTATCGTGAAGTATGCGAACTCCGGTGGCGTGCGTCTGGCCGGCCTGATCTGTAACAGCCGTAACACCGACCGCGAAGACGAACTGATCATGGCCCTGGCTGCTCGCCTGGGTACCCAGATGATCCACTTCGTTCCGCGCGACAACGTGGTGCAGCACGCCGAAATCCGTCGTATGACCGTGATCGAATACGATCCGAAGGCCAAGCAGGCTGACGAGTATCGTGCACTGGCACAGAAAGTGATCGCAAACAAGAAGTTCGTGATCCCGACCCCTGTGACCATGGACGAGCTGGAAGAGCTGCTGATGGAATTCGGCATCATGGAAAAGGAAGACGAGTCCATCGTCGGCCAAGCCAAGGTAGCTTGATGTAAAGAGTCGTAGCGCCGCTCATGCTGAGTGAGCGGCCCTTCGACAGGCTCAGGGCGAACGGCAAGTACCTCTGGCGTTCGTCCGCTCTCTAACACTGGGCTCCACAGATTGGTGGGCCATAAGGAGAAAGAAATGACTGCATTAACACGCGAAGAAACCGAAGCCCTCATTCAGGAGGTGCTGGAGGTTTATCCCGAGAAAGCCAAGAAAGACCGCGCCAAGCATTTGGCGGTCAACGATCAATCCATTGAACAGTCCAAGAAGTGCATCACCTCCAACCGCAAATCGCTGCCGGGTGTGATGACGATTCGCGGCTGCGCTTACGCCGGTTCCAAGGGCGTGGTGTGGGGCCCGATCAAGGACATGATCCATATTTCCCACGGCCCGGTCGGTTGCGGTGCCTATTCCCGCGCCGGTCGCCGTAACTACTATGTCGGCACCACCGGCATCAACACCTTCGGTACGATGAACTTCACTTCCGACTTCCAGGAAAAGGACATCGTGTTCGGCGGCGACAAGAAGCTCGCCAAGCTGATCGGTGAAATCGAGCAGCTGTTCCCGCTGCACAAAGGTATTTCCGTGCAGTCCGAGTGCCCGATCGGCCTGATCGGTGACGACATCGAAGCCGTTTCCAAGAAGGCTGCCAAGGAAATCAACAAGCCGGTGGTGCCGGTGCGTTGCGAAGGTTTCCGCGGTGTGTCGCAATCGCTCGGCCACCACATTGCCAACGATGCGATCCGTGACTGGGTGCTGGGCAACCGCGACACCAGCGCGTTCGAGTCCACTCCTTACGATGTGACCATCATCGGCGACTACAACATCGGCGGCGACGCCTGGGCCACCCGCACCATCCTCGAAGACATGGGGCTGCGCGTGATTGCGCAATGGTCCGGCGACGGCACCATCGCCGAAATGGAAAACACACCGAAGGCCAAGCTGAACCTGTTGCACTGCTATCGTTCGATGAACTATATCAGCCGCCACATGGAAGAAAAGTACGGCATTCCTTACATGGAATACAACTTCTTCGGCCCGACCAAAATCGAGGAGTCGATCCGCCGCATTGCCGGTTTCTTCGACGCCACGATCCAGGCCAACGCCGAGAAGGTGATTGCCAAGTACAAGCCCATCATGGAGGGCATCATCGCCAAGTACAAGCCGCGCCTCGAAGGCAAGCGCGTCATGCTGTACGTCGGCGGCCTGCGTCCGCGTCACGTGATCGGCGCCTATGAAGACCTGGGCATGGAAGTGGTCGGTACCGGCTACGAGTTCGCTCACAACGACGACTACGACCGCACCATCAAGGAAATGGGCAACGCCACCTTGCTGTATGACGACGTGACCGGCTTCGAATTCGAAGAGTTCGTGAAGAAGGTCAAGCCTGACCTGGTCGGCTCCGGCATCAAGGAAAAGTTCATTTTCCAGAAGATGGGTATCCCGTTCCGCCAGATGCACAGCTGGGACTATTCCGGCCCGTACCACGGCTATGACGGCTTCGCCATCTTCGCCCGCGACATGGACATGACGCTGAACAATCCATGCTGGAGCAAGCTGACACCGCCCTGGAAAAAGGCTGCGTAAGAAACATAGGGGCGGTGGCAACGCCGCCCATCAATCAATCTGTGCCGGCATCTGCAAATTGGCAGTGCGGCTAAGGAGATAGAAATGCAAAAAGTTGATGACATCAAGCCTTGTTATCCTCTGTTCCGTCAGGACGAATACAAGGAAACGCTGAGCAACAAACAGAAGATGTTCGAAGAGCGTCATGACGACGCGAAGATCGCCGACACTTTCAAGTGGACCACCACGATGGAGTATCGCGAACTGAACTTCAAGCGCGAAGCCCTGACCGTTAACCCGGCCAAGGCCTGCCAGCCGCTGGGTGCTGTGCTGTGTGCGCTGGGTTTTGAAAAAACCCTGCCGTACGTGCACGGTTCGCAAGGTTGCGTGGCTTACTTCCGTACCTATTTCAACCGTCATTTCCGTGAGCCCGTTTCCTGCGTGTCCGACTCCATGACTGAAGACGCAGCCGTGTTCGGCGGTCAGCAGAACATGAAGGACGGCTTGCAGAATGCCAAGGCCCTGTACAAGCCCGAGATGATCGCCGTTTCCACCACCTGTATGGCGGAAGTGATTGGTGACGACTTGAACGCCTTCATCAACAACACGAAGAAGGAAGAGTACATCGAGAAGGATTTCCCGACACCGTTTGCGCATACCCCGTCGTTCGTTGGCTCGCATGTCACCGGCTGGGACAACATGTTCGAAGGCATCATCCGCTACTTCACGCTGAACCACATGGAAGGCAAGGCAGTCGGCAAGAACGGCAAGATCAACCTGGTGCCGGGCTTCGAAACTTACCTGGGCAACTACCGTGTGATCGAGCGCATGATGAAGGAAATGGGCGTGGATTACACCCTGCTGTCCAATCCGACTGAAGTGCTGGATACGCCAGCCGACGGCCAGTTCCGCATGTACGCGGGCGGCACGACCCAGGCCGAAGTGAAGGATGCCCCGAACGCGAAGACCACCTTCCTGTTGCAGCCGATGCAGCTGGAAAAGACCAAGAAATTCGTCGAAACCACTTGGCAGCATGAAGTGCCGAAGATCACGATCCCGATGGGTCTGGAGTGGACTGACGAATTCCTGATGAAGGTTTCCGAAGTGACCGGCAAGCCGATTCCTGACTCCCTGGTCCTGGAGCGCGGCCGTCTGGTGGACATGATGACCGACAGCCACACCTGGCTGCACGGCAAGAAGATCAGCCTGTACGGGGATCCGGACTTCACCATCGGCATGACCAAGTTCCTGATGGAGCTGGGCATCGAGCCGCTGCATGTGCTGTGCAACAACGGCGGCAAGAAGTGGGCGAAGGCTATCCAGAAGGTGTTGGATGAAAGCCCATACGGCAAAAACACCCAGGTGTTCGCCGGCGCTGACCTGTGGCACTTCCGTTCGCTGGTGCTGACCGAAAAGCCTGACTTCATGATCGGCAACAGCTACGCCAAGTACATCCAGCGTGACACGTTGCACAAAGGTAAGGAGTTCGAAGTTCCGCTGATCCGCATCGGCTTCCCGATCTTCGATCGCCACCACCTGCACCGCGCTACCACGCTGGGTTACGAGGGTGCCATGCAGACACTGACCACCATCGTGAATGCGGTGCTGGAGCGGCTGGACGAGGAAACTCGCGGCATGGGCACAACGGACTACAACCACGACCTGGTCCGCTGATGCGGCGATGAGCCTGCTGCGCGGTCCGATGGCTGCGTTGGGCGGTGCTTGGGATCCTCACGTACTGTGTGTACGTTCCGGTCCCTCCGCTCCGTCCGCCTTGCCCTCGGGCCGCTCACGATGGCTCCTCATCCGCACAGAAGCGGGTTGAAACGAAAGGAAGTAGTTATGGCAAACATCATGATCCGCCGCGACAGCAATGGTAAATACCAGTTCTACCTGCCCAAGCGCGATCTCGAAGACACCATCGTTTCGATGGAGTTTGATACCCCGGAAAAATGGGGGGGCGAGATCAAGCTGAATAATGGCGGTAGTTACTACATTGAGCCGCAGCCCGCACCGGCGCGCCTGCCGTATTCGGTGCGAGCCAAGCGTCTGGATGCAGCGGAATAAACGAAAGGAGCTCATCATGGCAATGAAGATCAATGCAGATATGTGTACTTCCTGCGGGGACTGCGAACCGGAATGTCCGACCGCATCCATCAGCGTGAAGAAGGGCCTGTATGTCATCAGCGCAAGCGGTTGTACCGAATGCGAGGGTGATTACGACAAGCCGCAATGCGTGAAGGTGTGCCCGATCAAGGGCTGCATCACCCAGGTCGCTGCTTAATGGCAGGAAGGGGGAAGAGAGAAGGGTAAAAGCAGTTTGGTTTTACCCTTGAGCGCCGCAAGCGCGATCCCTTCTCCCTTCCCACATCCCAATCAAGGGGCTAACAATGAACAATGGCATCATTACCAAAGAAGCGGCATTGCGCATAGCTATGGCAGCACGCACGCTGGACGGTGTGGATGTCGCGGCACTGGCTTCCAGGATGGGCAGCCAGTTGGGTTTGCCCATCACTGAAGAGAAGCTGACCAAGGTGACTGTTGCCGACCTGAAGCTGATGCTGTCGGGCGAAGAAACGGTCGAACCGGATGTCGATCCGGCCAGCATCAAACTCGCGGTGCGCCAATTGTGGGGCGACAGCGATGATGCCGAAAATCTGCCCAAGCCGCAGTCATACAAGGGCAGCGACATGCCCGGCAGCTTGCGCGTGGCCGTGGCTTCCAACAGCGAACAGAATGTCGATGGACATTTTGGTTCCTGTCCACGTTTTTTGATTTACCAGGTGGGACGCGACGAGATCCGCCTGGTTGGGCTGCGCTCAACAGCGATGACCGATGAGGCGGAAGACAAGAACAGCGCCCGCGCGGAATTGATCAACGACTGCCAGATTGTGTATGTGCAGTCCATCGGCGGACCGGCCGCTGCCAAGGCGGTGCGCGCCAATGTACATCCGGTGAAGGCCCCGGAGGGCGGTGCGGCCCTGGTGGTGTTGCAGCGCCTGCAGGCAGTGCTGGATGCGCCACCGCCCTGGCTTGCCAAGATACTGGGAGTGGAAGCCAAGTCGCTGGGGCGGTTTGCCGATGCGGGTGACGAGTCATGATCGTTCCGGAAACGCTTGAGCAGATCGCCAATGCGGCCATGCAGGCAACGCTGGATGAGCCCGGCTTGGCTGCCTTGCGGCAGCGTTGGCCGGACCTGCGTTTTACCCTGTGCAACGATGACGACATGCCGGCAAGGATGCCGGCAGCCATACGGCGCGAAAAATTCAATCTCTACCTGGTGGCGGGCGGCGACCATTGCCTGAGCCTGACGGATGACCCGTTGCAGGCGATCGGGGTGGTGCTGGCCGAGGTCGACTCCGATTAGCTTGATATCAAAGCCGGTTCCAACTATTGCCGGAACGTAGCATGACATTGCACACAGTACTGCATGGTGTCATGCAGTGCATCCAGTGATTTTTTCATATCCTTGGTTTTAAAGGTGTCAGCGAGCTGGTCTGCGCTTTGGTGGAAGGCGAGCCCAAGCTCGTTGAAGTCCTTATTATCGGATATGACGTTGCACATCTTCCGCATTTCTTCCGTCAGTCCCAACTGGTTGTGCGCTACATCGGCGGCTTGGTTGAAATCACTGTTTGCCAGCAAGCCTATAATGGTCTGGACTGCCACTACATGCGAGCGCATGTTTTGCAGTTGGTGCTGCGCCATCTGCGGTGAGAGATTAAGGGGTGTGCGCTCATCCATCATCATGTGTTGATGCATCGCGCGATGATCCATGCCTGTTAGCGTGTTTTCGGCCATGGCCGGTGAAATACAACTGACTGCTAACAAGACTGTGATCAATCCTGGCTTGTTCATTCTGTGACTTCTCCTGTTTTGGTTATATGCATTCCGGGCTTGGCGGAATGTTAATTCTCGTTCGAATAGATGCCGACCTGTTATGATCTGAATCATATCGTGAACACAAAACGCATGGACTGGCATACGCTTATTGAATCCCAGGGGTTTCTTGAATTTATTCCTGGCGATTTGCGCAAGGTCACTGAGCGGCGAAATATCGCGGCGGGCGAAATGTTGTTCAGGGCGGGTTCTTCGGTATGTTACCTGTATTGTCTGCTGAGCGGAGAGGTTCGGCTTGTTCGTCATGATGCTTCAGGTGGCCGTATTGTGCTGCAGCGATCGCGCGGCGGCTTTATTGCCGAAGCCAGTATTGATAGTAAGACCTATCACTGTGATGCTGTGGCGGCGGAGAATACACGGCTGTTATGTTTTCCGCTGAGTGAGTTTTTGCATGCACTGGAAGGGAACGCCCATTTCCGCACGATGTGGATGGCATTACTGGCGCGGGAGGTACGGAAACTCCGCACCAGATGTGAGAGATTGAGCTTGCATAATGCGGGGGAGCGTATTGTGCATTATCTGGAATCTGAAGGAGCTGATGGGGTACTCACCCTGAGTCAATCTCGCAAGGCGTGGGCTGAAGAGTTGGGGCTGAGCCATGAGGCGCTTTATCGAACCCTGAAGAAACTGGCGGGGCAGGGGCGGTTAAAAATTGAAGGAAAAACGATTTCATTGTTACGCTCAAGCGACTATCAGTACTAGGGCGACCTAGTGCATGTTGCCAATTTCCTTCAGGTGAGCGCTGAAATAAACCGGCATTGCCCCGGGCATCATTTCCGGACGGCTGCCTATTGCGCAGGCCGTTGCATCCAGGTGATCGCGCCAGGCGCGGAAGTGCAGCATCTGGGCCGGGTTCATCGCACAGGCCTGTTGCCCGAACGGGTGGTTGAACTGAAACAGCAAATGCCCGATTTCATGCGCCAGGTAGGCACCGGATAGTTGCGCCGCTTCCTCTGGCGTATAGGTCTCGCCGCCGCGCAGTTCCCGTGTATACGCAGAGGTATCGAGGAACGGGAAGGTGCTCCAGAATGAAAATGCCGCGAAACGGTTGTTGCGGCTATAGCTGGTGGTGCCGACCGATACCCCGCCGCGCAGGGCGGAATGCACGTCAATATCGGCATACTCGACACTGGCGATCAACTGGTTGCTGATCACGATGTCGTACGGCAGCTCGGCATATCCCAGCGCATCCCAGTAGATCCACTCGTTGTACGGCGTGTCGTCAATCACGGGTTGGCCGTCGGCCGCCTTGAGATTGCGCCAGTTGTCCAGCCGTTCCAGCATGACTTGCGCCAGCAATGCGCTCAGCGACTCCAGACTGTCCGGTTTCAGTTTCCCAGGCAGGTAGGGGCGTGCGAACAGCAGCGCATCACCGAGGCGAGTGTTGCGCTGTTTGAGAGAGGTGTAGATGCTGTCGATCAGCCGATCGCGGTTGCCTTTGCCGTGCTTGAAGTCGTAGATTTCCTTACGGACTTCATCCATCAGCGGCTGCGGCAGGCGTGCGAACAGGTCGGTAACGCTGCTCTCATGGATGCCGTCGAACTCGATGTCGACGTTGAAATTCTGTTTGACGGTCTTGCGCGTTGTGTCCAGCATCATGCGCAACTGCTCGGGCGTCATGCTGGGAAAGCGCGGATTAATTGCGTGCAGCACGCGCAGGTGCACCGTTGCTCCGGCATGCAGTGGCGCCACGTCGGCCTTTTGCAAATCGGCCGCACGGTGCTGGCAGCCGGCCAGCAGGATCAGCAGTGCGATGCAAAGATGTCTGCCCATCAGATTGGTTTCCTGTCGCTTTAAGGCGTCCGGGCTGCTGCAGCAGCCCGGTGTCCGGGCAGTCTAAACAATGTCGCACGTTATTGAAACTACATGGCGTGGCCTAGGGCGTGCTAACGCTAATTTCACGCCTGCGTTGCCGCGAGAAGGTTGTGGATGCAAGGCGCAAGCCGCTGCGAATGGTAGCGACCATGACACGGTGCGCGAAGCGGCGGGTGCGGGAATGGTCGCCAGCGGTCGCTCCCGCAATCGGCTGCTACGCAGTAACGTGTCGCGACCGCCCATCCGCAAGGGTTGCAACGCCGCAGACGCGACCTTCTCTCAACAACCCTTCGGGACGGGCGACTGGGGCGCCCTCCTTTGTCGCAAGCCGCTTGTAGTGGCTTGCACTACGGCGCGTCCTGCTTCGCGGAGGACATCCCCGGTCGCCCTCGTCGCAGACGCGAAATTAGCGTTAACACGCCCTAGAAGGTTTGCCGGAAGCCCAGTGACCAGGCCGACATGGTTGAGCCGGCCCCGATTGAAGTGGTGGTTGCGCTGGAATAGGCACTGCTGGCCAGGCTGTAGTTGGCTGCTGTCTCGTTGGCGAGGCGGGTGTAGAGCGCATACAGCGTGGTGTGCTTGCTCAGGCGGTAGTCGTAGCCGAAGGATGCCTGCGTCGCACCGGTATTCGCGGCATAGGCAAGCGCGGCGGCCTTGGTGTAGGCAATTTTGACGCTGCCGCTGCCGATCGCATATTTGGCGGTTACATAAGCCGCCGAATGGCCGAAGCAGTCGGCATTTGCCGCCAGCCTGGAGCAGGCAGTGGGCGAAGTTGCGCCACCCAGCGTATCGCGGGTGCTTTCATAAGCGGCTGACAGCGCAAGCTCATCCAGCGTGTAGCCGAATGCCGCGACCCAGGCCGATTCGCTGCCCCCGACTCGCACGCTATCGAGTTTGTGCGTTTCGTAGCCCAGTGAGCCATACAGGGTTTCCGACTGGTACATAACGGCGAGCGAGGTCGCATTGGCCTTGGCCGCGGCGGCGGCGGTCGCGGTTTCCGCCAGGTTTACATGGGCAACCGCAGCGGTAAAACCGGCCAGCATCGGCGAGGTGTAGGCCACCACATCAGGTTGTTTGGTGACAAACGAGGTGCCGGCAGAGGTGCTGCTGACCGTCCCGAACAAGCTGCGGTTATCGGCAATGCTGTCGCCGAAACTATCCAGTTTGCGGGTGGCGATCTTGTACGGGGTGTCGTAACGTCCGATCAGCAGGGTGCCGTAGTCCTTGCTGGACAGACTGCCGAAGCTGTTGCGGGTGGCGAAGATGCCGTTGTTGGCAGTACAGGCGGCTCCGGCAGCGCAGGAGTTGGATGAATTGTCGAGCTGCACCAGCGTCTCGATCTGCCAGTTGGCGGCCAGTCCGCCACCAAGGTCTTCAGCACCTTTGAAGCCAATGCGCGAGGCATTGCTGGTGGCCTTGTCGATGAGGGTGCCTTGAGTGCCGCTGGCGCTGGTGCCGGTGTCGACCAGGTCATATGAGACATCGGCCATGCCGTATATGGAGACATTGGCGGAATCGGCCAGTGCGGGTAAGGGGGCTGCCAGCAAAATTGCCAGCAGCGGGCTGAATCTGGATTTAGTCATTTTATGCTCCTATGTGATAATGGTCTCGTTATGTAGTTATTTACATATCGCTATGACGTAACAGCAAATGACATGCCAAGGAAAATCAGTCGATGAAACAAGAAAAGTGGTGGGTAAACGTAGCGTTATAACCTTAAGGTTGTAACGAAAGCGCCAATTTGTGGTGAATGCAACAGCAATCAGGGCGGATTGAAAGCAAAACGTCAGGTTCTACGCGGGATGAGAGTGAGCGAGAGGCTGGCACTGCATTTGCTAACCGTTGTGATGTGCTAAGTAATAACGAGTGAGGTGATCATGGTGCTATCCGTTGCAGATAATAAGAAGCAGGAAAAGAAGCCGGAAACCGGAGTGGTGTCCAGCCTGAAGATTGCACGCGGGCGGCGCTGGGATCATCTGGAATTACTGGAACGCATCGATGCTACAGGCTCGATTTCCGCTGCCGCCCAGGCAATGGGTATGAGCTACAAGGCTGCCTGGGAAGCAGTGGAGGCGATCAACAACCTGTCCGAACAGCCGCTGGTAGAGCGCAAGACCGGTGGCCAGAAAGGCGGTGGGACAACGCTCACCACTTATGGCCGCAGGGTGGCGGGCGCTTACCGCAGGCTGGAGCAGGAACGCGAACAGGTACTCAAAAAACTGGCACAGGTGATGGACGATTTTGACGAGTATTACCACATGATCAGGAGATTCGACATGAAGACAAGTGCGCGCAACCAGTTCTTCGGGACAGTTAAAAGCATCAAGCTGGGGCCGATCAATGCAGAGGTGATTCTGGACATCGGCGGCGGCGATACGCTGGCGGCGGTGATTACGCATAACAGCGTGGAGCACCTTGGCCTCAAAGTAGGGAGCGAGGCGTATGCGATGGTGAAGGCCCCCTGGGTGATCGTGACTACGTCGGACGGTTTCAAGACCAGCGCTCGCAACGAACTGCACGGTACGGTGGTGCGTTGCCAGGAGGGGGCGGTGAACGGCGAGGTGGTGATTGAGCTGGCGGGAGGCAAGAGTGTGGCTGCCGTGGTGACCAACGACAGCATCAAGACGCTAGGCCTGAAGGATGGCGTCAAGGCTTGCGCGCTGATCAAGGCGTCGCATGTGATCCTGGCAGTCAATGCGTGAGGAGAGTCGAAATGAAAATATTGAAAGTATTGATCGCGGCAGCGTTGATGGCGTTGCAAGGGCAAGTCGCCATGGCCGGGGAAGTGAATGCTGCCGTGGCCGCCAATTTCACCGAGCCCATGCAGATGATCGTGGCGGAATTCCAGAAGGAAACCGGGCATACGGTCAAGCTCTCGTTCGGTTCCAGCGGCAAGTTCTATTCGCAGATCAAGGAGGGGGCGCCGTTCGACATTTTCCTGGCGGCTGACGTGAAGAATCCGAAGTTGCTGCAAAAAGAAGGGTTGGCCGTTGAAGGCTCGGACTTCATCTACGCATTGGGCAAGCTGGTGTTATGGAGTGCGCAGCCGGGGCTGGTGGATGACCAGGGGCATGTATTGCGCAAGGGCAAGTACAACAAGATTGCCTATGCCGATCCCAAGCTCGCCCCTTACGGGCTGGCGGCCAGGGAAACGCTGGAGGACATGAATTTGTGGAACGTGTTGCAAAACAAGCTGGTGACTGGTGAAAGCATTGCACAGACCTACCAGTTCATTGCCAGCGGCAATGCCGAGATCGGGTTTATCGCGCTGTCGCAGGTTACCAAGGATGGCAAGGTCAGCGAGGGCTCATACTGGCTGGTTCCGGCACAGCTGTATAACCCGATCCGCCAGGGCGCGGTGCTGTTGAGCAACGCCAAGGACAATGCGGCAGCCAAGGCGCTGCTGGCCTACCTGAAGAGCGACAAGGCCAAGGCGGTGATCCGCAGCTTCGGCTACGGCCTGCCTTGATGCATGTATGAATGACCTGAGTCCGGATGATGTGCAGGCGGTCTGGCTGACCTTGAAGTTGGCCGGTGTGACTACCTTGCTGCTGTTGCTGGTCGCGACGCCGCTGGCGTGGTGGCTGGCATTCAGCACGCGCTGGTACAGGGGCATCGTCGCGGCCTGCGTGGCGTTGCCGCTGGTGCTGCCGCCATCGGTGCTGGGCTTTTACCTGCTGTTGCTGATGGGGCCGCACGGCTGGGTGGGCGAATTGACGCAAGCTTTGCATCTGGGGCGCTTGCCGTTCACCTTTGCCGGTCTGGTGGCGGGCTCGGTTATATTCTCGTTGCCATTTGCCGTGCAGCCGATCCAGAACGCGATTGAGGCTGTGGGTATGCGCCCGCTGGAAGTGGCGGCCACGTTGCGCGCCAACGCGTGGGATCGTTTTGTCAGCGTGGCACTGCCGTTGGCGCGTCCCGGTTTCCTGACCGCCATCATCCTGGCGTTTGCGCATACAGTGGGCGAGTTCGGCGTGGTGCTGATGCTGGGCGGCAACATCCAGGGCGAGACGCGCGTGCTGTCCATCGCGATCTACAACCATGTGGAGGCCGTGGAGTATGGCGCCGCGCATGTGCTGGCAGGCGGCATGGTGCTGTTTTCGTTCCTGGTATTGCTTGCGCTGTATCTGGTCGGCGGAAAGGTCAGGGTGGGGCGATGAGCAGTGTCCAGGCCAGCTTCAGATTGCAACGCGGAAGCTTTGTGCTGGACGCCGGATTCGTTGCGCCGGGGCAGGGTGTGACTGCGTTGTTCGGTGTATCCGGTTCGGGTAAAACCACGTTGCTGCGCTGCATCGCCGGGTTGGAGCGCGCACCGGGAACCTTGCGCATCAACGGCGAAACCTGGCAGGACGAGCGCACTTTCGTGCCCGTGCATCGCCGCCCATTGGGCTATGTATTCCAGGAGGCCAGCCTGTTCCCGCATTTGTCGGTGCGCGCCAATCTGGAATATGGCTACCGGCGCGTGACGCCCTCCCTGCGCAAGGTACAGGTCGAGCAGGTCGTCGAGTGGCTGGGCTTGTCGCAGTTGATGGCGCGCAAGGAGGCGGCGCAACTGTCCGGAGGCGAGCGCCAGCGCGTGGCGATTGGGCGCGCGTTGTTGAGCAGTCCGCGGTTGCTGCTGATGGATGAGCCGCTTTCCGCACTGGATGCTGGTAGCAAGCAGGACATCCTGCCGTACCTTGAGCGTTTGCATCGCGAACTGCAAATCCCGGTGTTATACGTCAGCCACGCCATGGATGAAGTGGCGCGATTGGCGGATCACCTGGTGTTGCTGGAACGGGGGCGGGTTAGCGCGAGCGGGCCGCTGCACGCCACGCTGGCGCGGCTGGATTTGCCGCTTGCGCAATTTGACGATGCCGGTGTGGTGGTCGAAGCCGAACTGGCGCAACATGACGAGAAGTATTCCTTGTCCCGGCTGGATTTTTCCGGCGGGCACCTGTGGGTGGGCAAGGTGGCGCAACCGTTCGGCACGCGGCTACGCGCACGCGTGCTGGCGCGCGACGTGAGCATCGCCACGCAGGTGCCGCAAGGCAGCAGCATCAACAATATCCTCAATGCGCGTATCGAAGCAATCAGCGACAGCGGGCCGGACAAGGTCATGGTGCGTATGCTGGCAGGCGAGTCGCAGGCATTGTTGGCGCGCATCACGCGGCGGTCGCGCGACCAGCTTGGATTGCATGAGGGAATGTATGTGTGCGCCCAGGTGAAAAGCGTGGCGCTGATGTAACGCTACCGTTCTGCTGCAGCGCGGAGCTCATGCGAAATCCGCAGCGAGACCGGCTCGGTCCACCAGGGGCCGGCCAGTGCATGATAGAGCATGACTGCGTCGCCGAGTTGCAGTGCGCGGGCCTGGGTCAGCTGCAGGATGGCAAGCTGGTTGTCGAGCTCGCTCTCCAGCAATTCGCGGTAGCTGGTTTGGTTGCTGGAGTGGCGAGCTCGCGCGGCCGACAGCGACATATCGCTTTCCTGGCCGGCTGCCTGCGCTGCCCTGAGGCCAAGGTTGTCGTAGTAGATTTCCAGCAGGATGGCTTCGGTGCTTTTCAGAATGTCTGCATGGATATGCTGATACTGCTCACTGGAGGGTTGTATGGACAGTTGGGCCGCGCGCATATCCGGGCGCCGCTCGATTAGTGCGGCAGGAATTTCCAGCGGCAATTCGCGCGCGAGCTGTAGCGAATTGAAATCGAGCGTAGCCTGGGCGGCGTCGGGTACACCAAGCAGCAGTTGCAGCAGTTTCCCGGCTTGTTCAAATTGCTCGCGCAAACTGGAGAGCGCCAGCGTCGAGTTGGCGACAGCCGATTGTTGCAGTTCGACAGTGTGCTGGTTGATCAAGCCCGCTTGCAATTGCTTGTTTGCACTGGCGAGCAGGCTTTGCTCGATTGCAGTGATTTTGCGTAGTGCAGTCAGTTGCGAGCGCAAGGCGGATTCCTGCAGTGCGGCGGCAACTACGTGGCTTGCCAGCGTGCGGTACAGTGCCTCGCTGGACAGCTGCCCAAGTTCGGCGCGGCTTCCGGGCAGGCTGATCGGGCTGATATGCAATGTTTCTGGGTAGTAGGAAACAGCGAGTCTGCGAACTGCCAGGCCAAAATCAGGTGCAGCGGATGGAGCAGCTTCCGGCGTCAGCAGTAAGCGGAGTTGTCCCTGTGGATTGGGCATGATGTCCAGTCCGAAGCGGAAATACCCAGTATGAACGGAATTGAATTCTTCAGCCTGCATCAGGGTGGTACTGACAGCATCGGCAGACGGGTGGGCTTTGAAGGCCTGGCCGATCAGTTGCGCAAGCGGCGCCGCTTGCAGCAATTGCTCCCAGTCGAGGCGAATTGAATTCTGCAGGTCGATTAGGCGAGCGTTGTCGGCGGAAGGGCGCGGCGCAGCAACCGGGGCGGCGGCAACAGG
This sequence comes from Pseudomonadota bacterium, assembly GCA_021848465.1. Taxonomy (GTDB): domain Bacteria; phylum Pseudomonadota; class Gammaproteobacteria; order Burkholderiales; family Gallionellaceae; genus JAJZUP01. Next base: position 61,254 of record JAJZUP010000001.1, on the reverse strand, counting down.
TTGCAGAGGCATGCTCCCGGTAGAGCTGCATGCGCTAAGCAGCAAAGCAGCAGCAAGGCTGCATGATCGGGCGGATGCGGTAAATTTCAATGCAGTTTCCAGCACGGCGGGTCATGACGAAGGACGCCGGGATTGTACCTGCAAAATATGGCCTGCTGGTGCTGAAACATAAATCCCATTACCATTCGCGCCCTCAAATCGAACCGGGGAAAACTTGATGGGCATGATTTCGCAGCCGCTGCTCGTGACAGCACTGATGCTCGTCGTTTCCAACCTGTTCATGACCTTTGCCTGGTACGGCCACCTGAAAAATTTTTCGCAGTCGCCCTGGTATGTGGCGGCACTGGTGAGCTGGGGCATTGCGCTGTTTGAATACCTGCTCCAGGTACCGGCCAACCGCATCGGCTATACGGCACTGAGCCTGGGGCAGTTGAAGATATTGCAGGAAGTCATCACACTGTCCATCTTTGTCCCGTTTGCGGTGCTGTACATGAACCAGCCGCTGAAGCTGGACTATTTATGGGCAGGGCTGTGCCTGATGGGCGCGGTGTATTTTATTTTCAGGACGTAAACACAATGAGCAAGCACATCCACATCCTCGGCATTTGCGGCACCTTCATGGGCGGCATCGCCGCCATTGCCAAGCAATCCGGCTATCGCGTCACCGGCTGCGATGCCAATGTCTACCCGCCGATGAGCATGCAACTGGAAGCGATGGGCATCGAGTTGATCGAGGGCTTCGGCGTGGAGCAGCTTGAGATCAAGCCGGACGTGTTTGTCATCGGCAACGTGGTGTCGCGCGGCAATCCGCTGATGGAAGAGATTCTCAACCGCAACCTGCCCTATGCCTCCGGCCCGCAATGGCTGGCAGACGAATTGCTGCGCAGCAAATGGGTGCTGGGCGTGGCGGGCACGCACGGAAAGACCACGACAACCTCGATGCTGGCCTGGATACTGGAGCATGCGGGGCTGAACCCCGGCTTCCTGATCGGCGGCGTGCCGCAGAACTTCGGCATCTCGGCGCGCATCACCGACTCGCCGTTCTTCGTGATCGAGGCGGACGAATACGACACCGCCTTCTTCGACAAACGCTCCAAGTTCGTACACTACCATCCGCGCACGGCGATCTTGAACAATCTGGAATTCGACCACGCCGACATCTTCCCCGACCTCGCCGCCATCGAGACGCAGTTCCACCATCTGGTGCGCACCGTGCCAGGCAATGGGCTGGTGGTGTGCAACGGGCGCGAGGAGTCGCTGGCGCGCGTGATCAAGCGCGGTTGCTGGACGCCGGTGGAAAAATTCGGCAGCGACGATGGTTGGAATATTGATGCTAACGACCAGGTGTCGCTGAATGGCAAGCTGCAAGGCACATTGCAGTGGGATTTGCTCGGAGAGCACAACCGCATGAATGCACTGGCCGCATTGGCCGCAGCGCGCCATGCGGGGGTGCCGGTGGCGCAAGGCTTGGCTGCCTTGGCCGAGTTCAAGAACGTGAAGCGCCGCATGGAAGTGCGCGGCACGGTCAACGGCATCACGGTGTACGACGATTTCGCGCACCACCCCACCGCCATCGACACCACGGTGGCAGGCTTGCGCCGCAAGGTGGGCAAGGCGCGCATCCTCGCGGTGCTGGAGCCACGCTCCAACACCATGAAGCTGGGTGTGATGAAGGACGCGCTGCCCGGCAGCCTGAAAGATGCCGACCTGACCTTCTGCTACGCGGGCAACCTGGGCTGGGATGCGCGCGGCGCGTTGGCTCCCATGGGCGACAAGGCCGTAGTGAAGGATGATCTCAACGAGCTTATCGAGGCGATTGCGGTTGCCGCCAAGTCGGGCGACCATGTGCTGGTGATGAGCAACGGCGGTTTCGGCGGGATACACGAGAAGCTGTTGAAGCGGCTGGGTTAGTGCAGCAAGGAGGGGTATGCGATATGGCGTCCTGATTCTGGTATTGTTGGCCGGTCTGTCGGGCTGCGCTACTCCGGCCGAGCGTGCGGCCCGGGTGCAACAGGAGGTCGAGCAAATGATCCAGTTGTACGGCCCGGCCTGCGACCGGCTCGGATTTACACGGGATACCGACCCGTGGCGCGAATGCATCCTGCGCTTGAATGCGCATGACGACGCCTATCGCACACGACCGTTGAATACCACATGCATCGGTTCGCGCGGGTTTTACAGTTGCACCAGTTACTAATGAATTCCCGATTGACTGCCGCGATTGTTTTGAGTCGCCCGCGGGTATATAAAGCGGACATGGCGGGCCACTGGCGAGCAGGGGCTTGCTGCCCAGATTGATGTGTTGAGAGGCGGTGAAAATGCCCCATCCGGAAACAGCAAAATCGAAAAATGGCTTGCGCCTGCAAATCAGTCTGGCCAGCGCAGGCATCGCGCTGATCCTGTCTCTGGCCCTGGGTTACTACGCCGCCAGCAACAGCAAACACCAGATTGAAGCCAACCAGGGTGAGGCGTTCGCCAACCGTGCGCGGAATGTGCTGGATGTGATGGATCGCGGCATGTTCGAGCGCAGCCGCGAGATTCGCAATGCCTCCATGCTGGATGAAATTCGCGACCCGCGCGTTCCGCTGATGCGCAAGCGCGAGCTGCTTGAGCGCTTGCAACAGAACTTCGATGCGTATGCCTGGATAGGCATCTGCAATGACCGTGGCGTCGGGATCGTCGGCACTGGAAAATATCTGGAGGGCAAGGACTTGTCCAAGCGTCCCTGGTGCACCCAGGGACGCAACCAGAAATATTATGTCGGCGATGTGCATGATGCGCTGTTGCTGGCGAAGCTGCTGCCTAACCCGAGCGGCCAGCCGTTCTATCTGGTGGATGTGGCGTCCCCGGTTTTCGATTTCAAGGGCACCCTGCTCGGGGTGTTGTGCGGACACATTTACTGGAATTGGGCCGAAGAGGCGCTCGATAGCAAGAAAACGCCGGGGCGCGATGTATTGTTGCTGAGCCGCGATGGCTTGGTTCTGTCCGGCCCGGAGCAGGCGCGCAGCGATTTTGTGAAGCTGGCCCCGCGTACCTGGCAGGAAATCCAGCAGTCCGAGCGCCGCAGCGGCTATGTGCTGGAAAAGTGGAGCAACGGCAAGACCTACCTGGTGGGGTACTCGAAATCAACCGGCTATCGCGACTACCCCGGTCTGGGCTGGGTCAGTGTCGTGCGTCAGGAGGCCAGCCTTGCCTTTGCACCTGCCGTGCAGTTGCAGCAGCGCATCCTGCTGGCGGGGGTGGCGCTGGGGCTGGTATTTGCCTGGATCGGCTGGTTGCAGGCCGGGCGTATTGCGCGTCCCATTGTGCGGATCAGCGCGGCGGCAGACCGCATTTCTGCAGGCGAGCTGGCGTATGAGGTCCCGACTGTGCCCGGCAAGGACGAGGTGGCGCAGCTGGCAACGGCGATCCGCAAGATGGTGGCCGAACTGACCAGCGAAATCCGCCAGCGCCGCAAGGCGGAAGAAGGGCTGCGTCTTTCAGCCAAGGTGTTTGAGAACAATTCCGAGGCCATCATGATCACCGATGCAAACAATAACATCGTGTCGATCAATCGCGCGTTTACCGACATTACCGGTTATACGGAGGCCGAGGCGCTGGGCAGGAATCCGCGCCTGCTGAGCTCCGGACGGCAGACGCGCCAGTTCTACCAGGATTTCTACACGGCCTTGCTCAGCAACGATCAATGGCATGGCGAAATCTGGAACAAACGCAAAAACGGCGAAATCTTTCCGGAGTGGGTGGCGGTCAGCGTGTTGCGCGATGAAACGGGTGAAATCACCCACTACATTGCGGTCTATATGGACATCACCGAACGCAAGCGCGAAGAGGAGCGCATTCAGTATCTGGCCAATTACGATGTGTTGACCGGGCTGCCCAATCGCTATTTGCTGACCGACCGCCTGGAGCAGGCGCTTGTGCAAGCCCAGGAACGCGGCGCACAGATGGCGGTGATGTTTGTGGATCTCGATCATTTCAAGAACATCAACGATTCGCTCGGACATGATGTCGGCGATAAGCTGTTGACGCTGGTGGCGCAGCGCTTGCGCACCTGCCTGCGCCGTGCTGACACGATTGCGCGCCAGGGGGGCGACGAGTTCGTGGTGCTGCTGGCCGACCTGGAGTCGGAGGGTGAAGCCACTTTTGTGGCGGAGAAGATGGTGCTGGCTTTGCTTGACCCGTTTGTGGTGGACAGTTTTCATCTTTCCGTGACCCCGAGCATAGGCGTCAGCCTCTATCCCGAAGATGGTGAGACCGCGGTGCAGTTGCTGCGCAATGCCGACCTGGCGATGTACCGCGCCAAGGAGGCTGGGCGTAACCGTTTTGAATACTACAAGCCGGAAATGAATGCCAAGGCGGTGCAGCGCCTGCAACTGGAAAATGATCTGCGCCAGGCCATCGCCAAAGCCGAACTCATGGTGTATTTCCAGCCCAAGGTGCATGTTGAAAGCGGGAAGGTGGTCGGGATGGAGGCGCTGCTGCGCTGGAAGCATGCGCAACTCGGTTTTATTTCTCCCGCCGAGTTCATCCCGGTTGCCGAGGAGTGCGGGCTCATCAATGAGCTGGGGGATTGGGTGTTGCGTCACTCCGCTATGCAGCAGCGCATCTGGCAGTCGATGGGGTATGAACTGGTGCCTGTCGCCGTGAATTTGTCCGCGCGCCAGCTCAACCAGACAGGACTGGTCGAGCGGCTGAATACGATCATGCGCGATACCGGAATTCCGCGTGGCGCAATCGAGCTGGAGCTGACCGAGAGCATGCTGCTCGATATTGGCGGCGAAGGCATGGCCCTGATGCAGGAGCTGAACGACGCCGGCTTTGCGCTGGCACTCGATGATTTCGGTACGGGTTATTCTTCCTTGAGCCGCCTGAAGCTGTTGCCGATGGCCTCGCTCAAGATTGACCAGTCTTTCGTGCGTGACATTGCCAGCGACGAAAACGACCGCAGCATTATCCATGCGACAGTGGTGCTGGCCCATGCAATGGGGATGAAGGTGGTGGCGGAAGGCGTTGAAACCGAGGAGCAGCTGGAGTTCCTGCGAGGTTTGCACTGCCAGGAGTATCAGGGCTACCTGTTCAGCCGACCAATCCCGGCCGACCAGGTGGAGGCCTTTTTGAGCAAGGCCTGATTGATGGGGCGCGGAGGCCAAGTTGGCTACCCGTGGTGGGTGCCATGCGTTGGCCGGCTGTGGCGGAATGGGTTAAGAATCTGTATAGCCAAGCAGTTTTTCGATAAAGCGTTTGTCGCCGGAAAGACAAACGAGATATTATTGGCGATGGATCAAGTTGAGGCGCCTGTTTTGCGGGCAGGCGTCGGTAATGAGGGGCAATTTGCTTGTCTCGTTGAAGGAGTGGTGTGATGGATTCGGTTGGCGGTACAGGCCTGTTGGAAAAAATTCGTTTAGTTGGAGTGGTGCTTCTGATGGCGATCGGTACGGTCGCCTGCCAGACGAAAAAACCTTTGGAAGCGCCGCCAAAACAAGAGGCCGCCCCGAAAAAGAGAGTTGTTGTGCCAAAGGTTGTCGACACCAAGGCGCAGGAGACGATTTACAACCAGGGGGTACGGGCTTACTCCATGGAAGACTATGAGGCTGCGAAGACTGCTTTCCAGCGCGTGATAGATATGGGCCCAGATTCGGAATGGGGGCTGAAGGCCGGCGACAATCTGAAAAAAGTGTCTCAAGTATTGAGAACGCTTGCTGAAATTGGCCCCGAATCCAAAGTGAAGGCTGAGCCAAAAGCCAGCGTCAGGCCGATTGTCAGGGCCAAGCACCCAATCAAGGCCAAGGCCAAGTCGAAATCCAAGTCCAAGTCTGAGGCCAAGTTAAGGTGAGAAAGTAACGATGGTGGCAGAATCCGAAAATGTCGTGAACCAGCCTGCGGCGGAATCGTCAAGCAACGCCGGAGACTCATCCGCGAATGCTCCTGCACCATCCAGCCCGTTTGCCAAAATGGTCGGCATGCTTTCGTCGATCCGGGTGCGCTACAAAATTGCCGGGACGTTTATTGTCATCCTGACGTTGACAGTATCCACCCTGGGGGTGGTCACCTTTTCCAGCCAGAAGGAAATGCTGCAGCGCGAAATGAAGGCGCGCGCATCGGTGCTGGTACAGCAACTGGCGAACTCGGGCAAGGAAGCGTTGCTGACCAAGCAGGAGCTGACGATTGCCTCCACGATGCAGGACATCATGCATCGTGACAATGTTGTGTATGCGATGATCACCGATGACAGCGGAACGGTGTTTGCCCACAGTGATTTTTCGCTGAAAGGCACGACGCCCTCCAGCGATGTGGATAAGGCTGCGGCACAAGCTACGGACATCCTGTTCCAGGAAACGGACTTTCAGGGGGATACCGTGCTGGATGCGGCATTTCCGATTACCTTGCGCACCAAAAGCCTGAAAATAGGTGTTGCGCGCATAGGCCTGTCCCAGAAAGAGCTGAAGGCGGCCATCGAAAAGCAGAAAACAACCTACTTCCTGATGGCACTTGGCTTTGTGCTCTTCGGGCTGGTCATCTCCTTCGTGCTTGCCCGCCTGCTCACCCGGCCGCTGGATTTGCTGTCCGACGGTATCCAGGAAGTGGCCAAGGGCAATCTGCGCAACCTGGTCCGGGTCACCTCCAGCGATGAATTCGGCGTGGTAACCAGAACCTTTAACGAGATGGTGCTGAGCCTGCGCGAGAAGCTCCACATGGAGAAATACCTGTCGCAGTCGGCGGTTAACAGTATCCGGCAGCACCGCGACCAGTCGCAGTTGAAACTGGGCGGCGAGCGCAAATATGTCACTGCATTTTTCTCTGACGTGCGTGGCTTCACCTCGCTTTCGGAAAAGCTGACCCCGGAAGAGGTGGTGGTGCTGATGAACACGTACCTGAATTTCCAGGCCGAGGTGATCCAGGCATGGGGCGGCAACGTGGACAAATTCGTCGGCGACGAGGTCATGGCGGTTTTCGAGGGGCAAGACAGCGAAATCAATGCGGTCTGCGCTGCCGTGGAAATCCAGCGCTATTGCGAGGCGCTGAACAAGGCGCGCGCCGATGACGGCTTGCGTTCGGTCTTCATCGGTATCGGCATCAACAGCGGTGACGCGGTAATGGGCAACATGGGTTCGGAAGATCACATGGACTATACCGTGATCGGCGACAGCATCAATACGGCGGCACGCCTGTGCGGGATCGCGCAACCGGGGCAGGTACTGATCAGCAAAGTGGTTGCAGATGCGATCGACGGGCGCGCGACATGCGAGGCCTTGCCCCCGGTGAACGTCAAGGGCAAGGACAAGCCACTTGAAATCTTTGCGGTGACCAAGGCGCAGGGCGGGCAGCGGCAGTACAAACGTAAAGCCGCCGATATTCCGGTTACGTATTCGGAAGAAGGCTTGCCCGGCATCAGGAACGCGACCCTGAAAAATCTCAGCCCGATGGGTTGCCTGATGAGTACGGATGCGGCGGTGGCGCGTGACGCCCAGTTGGTCATGGCATTCGCGCTTCCGGACATGGGAGATATTCAGGTCAGCGGTATCGTGCGCGATGCCAGGAAAAGCGGCGATGTGCATCTGGTTGCCATCCGCTTCGGGGATATGGAAACCAAGGCGCAGTCCAGGATTGTCCAGTGGGTGCATCGCGTCAACTCCTGAGCGTTCGGGGCGGCTGGTTGCGGGCGATTTCCGCTGCCTATACATGACAATCTACCGCCCCCCAAATGCTATAATCCGCGCCTCTTTAAAGGCGTAGAGCAATGTCCGTAGTCCAGAATTTCAAATCCCATCTGTCCGAATTGTTTGCCCAGGCTCTGCGCGCGGTCGCGCCGGAGGCCGGCGATACATCCATTACCATCGAGCGCCCCAAGCAGGCTGCGCATGGCGATTACGCCTGCAACCTGGCGATGCAGCTTGCCAAGCCGATGCGCAAGCCGCCGCGCGAGATTGCCAACGCGCTGATCGCCGCTTTGCCCAAGACCGACTTCATCGAGAAGGTGGAGATTGCCGGTGCCGGCTTCATCAACGTGTTCATCGCACCCGCCGCCAAGCAGCGCGTGGTGCAGGGCGTATTGCAGGCCGGGGCGGGCTATGGTCGCGGCCACGCCGGGCGCGGCGAGAAGGTGCAGGTGGAATTCGTCTCCGCCAACCCCACCGGGCCGCTGCACATTGGCCACGGGCGCGGTGCGGCGGTGGGCGATTGCCTGTGCCGATTGCTGGATGCCAGCGGCTGGCATGTTACGCGCGAGTTCTACTACAACGACGCCGGACAGCAGATCGACAACCTGACGCGCTCGGTGCAACTGCGCTGCAAGGGGCTCACTCCGGAAAGCCCGGAATGGCCCGAGGACGGCTACCGCGGTGATTACATCATCGACGTGGCGAATGCCTTCATGGCGAAGGAGACGGTGGAAGCGGACGATCAGCGCTACACCGGCAACGGCGATGCCAACGATGCCGAAGCCATCCGCCATTTCGCGGTGGCCTATTTGCGCCGCGAACAGGACCTCGACCTGCGTGCCTTCGGCGTCGGCTTTGACGTGTTCTCGCTGGAATCCGCGCTGTATACCGACGGCAAGGTCGAAGAAACGGTGAAGAAGCTTATCGCCAGCGGCCACACCTACGAGCAGGATGATGCGCTGTGGCTGCGCACCACCGATTTTGGCGACGACAAGGATCGCGTGATGCGCAAGCGCGAAGGCGGCTACACCTACTTCGTGCCGGACGTCGCTTACCACTGGGATAAATGGAAGCGCGGCTTCACCCGCGTGATCAACGAGCAGGGCGCCGATCACCACAGCACCATCACGCGCGTGCGTGCCGGCTTGCAGGCGCTTGATGTCGGCATCCCGCAGGGCTGGCCCGACTACGTGCTGCACCAGATGGTGACGGTGCTGAAGAATGGCGAAGAGGTGAAGATCTCCAAGCGCGCCGGCAGCTACGTCACGTTGCGCGACCTGATCGACGAAGTGGGCTGCGATGCGACGCGCTACTTCCTTGCCGCGCGCCATCCCGATTCGCAACTGGTGTTCGACATCGATCTGGCCAAGGCGCAGAGCAACGATAACCCGGTGTATTACATCCAGTATGCCCATGCGCGCATCCATGCTGTGCTGGGGCAGTGGGGCGGCGACCGCCAGCACCTGTTGCTGGCCGACTTGAGCCCGCTGGAGAGCGACTACGAGAAGGTGCTGCTGCAAAAGATGATCGACTTCCCGCAGGTGATCGAGACCGCGGCAGGCGATCTCGCGCCGCACCAGATTGCCGTGTACCTGAAGGATTTAGCCGGCGATTTTCACAGCTACTATAATGCCTCGCGCTTCCTGGTTGAGGATGAACGCGTGAAACTTTCCCGGCTGGCGATGATCGCAGCCGTAGCGCAAGTCATCAAGAATGGCCTCGCACTGCTAGGTGTGAATGCACCGGAAAAAATGTAGCGAGGTTGCCGTCAGGCATCCCGCAGGTTAACGACAAGGATCGGAAATGGCTAAAAGCGCAAAAAGCGGCGGAAGTTCAGGCAAGGGCGGTTCGCTGTTTGCCGGGGTCGTACTGGGTATGGTCATGGGGCTCGCAGTAGCCGGCGGCGTGGCCTGGTATATCCTGAAGAAAAATCCGAATGCATTTTCGGACAAGGAACATCATGAGGTCCGGCAAGAGGCTGCCCCGGAGCCAGCACCGGTCGTGGCCCAGCCAACGGTTGCACCGACGGCCGTGTCAGGTGTGGCGGCTGCTCCGCAGCATTTTGAGTTTTACAAGGTGCTGACCGACAAATCGGATTCGACCGCACAGCCAAAGGCCGCGCCACGTCCGGCCCCGGCAGCGCGGCCGGAACCGGCGCCAGCCCAGGCCAATGAAAGCTACTATGTCCAGGCCGGATCATTCCCGAATGAGGGGGATGCCGAGAAGCTCAAGGCGAAGCTCGCCCTGCTGGGCCTGGAGGCATCCATCCAGTCCGCCAATATTCCGGACAAGGGGCTATACCATCGCGTCCGCCTCGGGCCGATCCGCGGCGCTGCCGAGTTGAACCGTGTAATGGGATTGTTGAAGCAGAATGGGGTGGCCAATGCCACGCCGATCAAGACGCAGTAACGATAAGGAGACGATATGAAGCTTTTCAGAGGATTGGTTGCCGCAGCCCTTTTGTTGTTGTCCACCCAGGTGTTTGCTGAAGCCCAGCTCGGGCGCGACTATTCGCGACTGGAGCCGGCGCAGCCTACCCATACCGGTGACAAAATCGAAGTGCTGGAATTTTTCTTTTATGGCTGTTCGCACTGCTACCACCTGCATCCACTGATCAGTGCATGGGAAAAGAAAATGCCCAAGGATGTCGAGCTGCAATTCGTGCCGGTAATGTTCCGCGATTCCTGGGAAGCCATGGCGCGCACCTTCTATGCGCTGGAGGCGATGGGGCTGGAGCGTCGCTTGCACGACGACCTGTTCAAGGCATGGAACGTCGAGAACCAGGTGTTGACCGAGCAGTCGGATGTTGAGGATTTTGTCGCCAAGCACGGCGTAGACCGCAGCAAATTTTCTGCTGCGTACAATTCCTTCACGGTAAACAGCAAGGTGGCGCGCGCCAATCAGATGATGCGTGATTACGGTATTCGCGGCACCCCCACGCTGGTCGTGGATGGGAAATATGTCATTACCGGCCTGACTCCGGAAGTCACCATCCAGGTGCTGAACGACGTGATAGCCCGGGCGCGCAAAGAGCGCAGCAAGCACTAAGGGGCACAGGATACGGGATACAGGATTCGGGAAGCGGGGAAACCGGCAGAACTTGCTCCTACTGTATCCTGAATCCCGTATCCAGCATCCTGTATCCCAACTCCCATGAAAGTCGTCATCTCCGGCGCGTCGAGCGGCATCGGCTTGGCCCTCGCGCGCCACTACCTGAAATGCGGTGCAACCGTTGCCGTGTTTGCCCGCCGCGGCGAGCTGCTGCGATCCCTTGCGGCGGAATTTCCGAACCGGGTTTTTTCCTATGTGCTTGACGTGCGCGACGCGGCCGCGGTTCAGCAGGCAGCGCAGGACTTCATGACACGGGTCGGTGTGCCCGACATCGTGATTGCCAATGCCGGGGTCAGCATCGGCACCCTGACGCGTCATGCCGAAGACAACGATGTGTTCCGGCAGGTGCTGGACATCAACGTGCTGGGCATGGTGCAAACCTTCCAGCCTTTCGTTGTGCCGATGCGTGCCGCCGGGCGCGGTCGCTTGGCGGGCATTGCCAGCGTGGCAGGATTTCGCGGCTTGCCCGGCTCGGGAGCGTATTCTGCATCCAAGGCGGCAGCGATTTCCTATCTGGAGAGCTTGCGCCAGGAGATGCGCGGCAGCGGGGTCAAGGTGGTGACGATCTGTCCAGGGTACATCCGCACGCCGATGACCGACATCAATCCGTACCCGATGCCGTTCATGCTGGAGGCGGATGAGGCGGCGCGGCGCTTTGCGCGCGAAATTGCGCGCGGCAGCTCATTCAAGGTGATTCCGTGGCAGATGGCCGTGGTCGGGCGCGTCCTCAAACTGCTGCCGAACTGGTTGTTCGACTGGGCTTTCAGCAATGTGAAGCACAAACCGCGCAAGCAAGATTGAACGGTAGCAGCAAGCTTGCTGCTACATTCAGCCCGCCAACTTTTTCTTTAACACTTCGTTGAGCTGCGCCGGATTCGCCTGGCCCTTGCTGGCCTTCATGGCGAGGCCGACGAAGAAGCCGAACAGCTTGTCCTTGCCGCTGCGGTACTCGGCGACCTTGTCGGTGTTCGCGGCGATGATCTCGTCGACGATCTTCTCAATGGCGCCGCTGTCCGAAACCTGCTTCAGGCCCTTGGCTTCGATGATGGCATCCGCATCGCCGCCTTCCGCCCACATGATGCGGAACACTTCCTTGGCGCCGGAATTGGAGACCGTGCCGTCGGCAATGCGTTTCAGAATGCCGCCGAGTTGCGACGCCGTGATCGGGCATTGCGCGATATCAAGGTTGTCACGATTCAGTTGGGCGCTGACTTCACCGATGATCCAGTTGGCGCACATCTTGGTTTGGCCCGGTGCCTCAGCAAGCGCTGCCTCGAAGAAGTCAGCCATCGCGCGTGAGCTGGTCAGCACGCTGGCATCGTAGGCCGAGAGTCCCTGTTCCTGATAGCGCGCTTGTTTGGTGTGCGGCAGCTCGGGCAGGGTTGCGGCAACCTGCTGTTTCCATTCCTCGCTGATCTCCAGCGGCAGCAGGTCGGGATCGGGGAAGTAGCGATAGTCGTGCGCGTCTTCCTTGGTGCGCATCACGCGGGTTTCGCCGGTATCCGGATCGAACAGCACGGTGGCCTGCTGGATGCTGCCGCCGTCTTCCAGCGTGGCGATCTGGTGTTGTACTTCGTAGTTGATCGCTTGCTCCAGGAAGCGGAACGAGTTCAAATTCTTGATCTCGCGGCGCGTGCCGAACGGGGTGCCGGGTTTGTGCACCGACACGTTGGCATCGCAGCGGAACGAGCCTTCCTGCATATTGCCGTCGCAGATGCCGATCCATTGCACCAGTGTGTGCAGTGCCTTGGCGTAGGCCACCGCCTCGGCGGCGCTGCGCATGTCCGGCTCGGAGACGATCTCCAGCAGCGGGGTGCCTGCGCGATTGAGGTCGATGCCCGACATGCCGTGGAAATCCTCATGCAGCGACTTGCCGGCGTCCTCTTCCAGATGGGCGCGGGTGAGGCGTACTACTTTTTCATAGGCGGGTTGTTTGCCCTGCGCGGGCACCTGGATGGTCAACTGGCCCTGGCCGACTACCGGCAGGTCCATCTGGCTGATCTGGTAGCCTTTGGGCAGGTCGGGATAAAAATAATTCTTGCGCGCGAACACCGAACGCGGTGCGATATGCGCACCAGTGGCGAGACCGAACTTGATCGCGCGCTCAACCGCGCCCTTGTTCAGCACCGGCAATACGCCAGGCAGCGCCAGGCTCACCGCGTCGGCCTGAGTGTTTGGCTCAGCGCCGAAGGCAGTCGAAGCGCCGCTGAAGATTTTACTGTTGGTCGAAAGCTGCGCATGCACTTCCAGGCCGATGACGATTTCCCACTGCATTATTGACTCCGTTTCTTGGGTGAGGCGGGCAGGGCGGACAACACGCCATCCCAAAGCGCGATGCGCGCCCTGATGGCCCGGCGGGCGGCCTTCTCGGTGCCGCAGCGTTTTTTACGGGTGCTGCAGCACACCTGCTCCAGAAGTTTGAGTGAAAGCGGCCCGTGAAACTCGTCATCGAGATGCACGTGTCGCTCCAGGTAATAGTGGAACAGGGGGGCCTGTTCCTTGCTGATCTGCATGTCGGCGAGCAGCGCGCGGAACATGCTCGGGATGATCTGCTCGCGGCCCAGTGCGAAAGCGGCGGCCACGACATGCGGCTTGCCGCTGGCGAGCAGGTCGAACGTGGTGTGCATGAAGCGACGGGCGGGCTCGGGGATGTCCTTGCGCAGCAGCGCGGTTTCGATGCCATGCTTTTTCACGGCCCTGACAAAAGCGCGTACTGGCCGGGTGTTTGCCCCCACTTCCTCCATGGCGCCGAGGTAAAGCTCGAAGTGGCTGATATAGGTGGGCTTGCCGTCGGCATCGGGCAGTCCCTCATCGCTTTCCTCCGCGAGCACGATCTCGTTGATGAAGCGCTGCATGGCCATGCTGTCCGGATTTTTTGCCGGCAGCCAGGGCGTATGCGCCGGGGCGATTTCGCGTTGCAGGAATTTCAGCAGTGACATGAAATCCCACACCGCGTAGGCATGATGTTGCATGAAGCCGCGCAGGTCATCCAGCGTGCGAACCCTGGCATACAGCGGATGGGTTTCCAGCTGTGCCTTGAGTTCGGCGATGTCGCGCAGTTCGGCAATATCCATGGCGGGTTCAGGGCTGCGGCGCGCGGCTGTGCCAGTCGGTCGCCAGTTGGTACTGGTGCGCGACGTTGAGCATGCGCGCTTCCTCGAAGTAGTTGCCGATGATCTGCAGGCCGACCGGCATGTTGTTGTCGCCGAAGCCGCAGGGAATGGACATGCCGGGCAGGCCGGCGAGGTTCACCGCAATCGTATAGATGTCGGACAGGTACATCTGCACCGGATCGTCGCCCTTTTCGCCGAGCTTGAACGCGGTGGAGGGCGAGGTCGGCCCCATGATCACGTCGCACTGCTTGAACGCTTCGACGAAATCCTGTGCGATCAGGCGGCGGATGCGCTGCGCCTTGATGTAATAGGCATCGTAGTAGCCATGCGACAGCACATAGGTGCCGATCATGATGCGGCGCTTCACTTCCGCGCCGAAGCCCTGTGCGCGGCTCTTCTCGTACATGTCGGTCAGGTCGGCGTACTCGGGAGCGCGGTAGCCATAGCGTACGCCGTCGAAGCGCGACAGGTTGCTGGAGGCTTCCGCCGGAGCCAGCACGTAGTACACCGGCACCGAGAGCTTCGAGTTCGGCAATGAAATTTCCACGACGGTTGCGCCGAGCTTTTTGTATTCGGCGATGGCGGCCTCGACGGCCTTGGCCACGTCGCTGCCCATGCCCTCGGCGAAGAACTCCTTGGGCAGGCCGATGCGCAGGCCGGTCAGCGGCTTGTTCAGGTCGCGCGCGTAATCCTCCTTGGCGCGTTGCAGGCTGGTGGAGTCGCGCTCATCGTATCCGGCCATCACGTTCATCATCAACGCCAGGTCTTCTGCGCTGCGGCCCATCGGCCCGGCCTGATCCAGGCTGGAGGCGAAGGCAATCATGCCGTAGCGCGAACACACGCCGTAGGTGGGCTTGAGGCCGGAGATGCCGCACAGCGCGGCGGGCTGGCGGATGGAGCCGCCGGTATCGGTGCCGGTGGCCGCCGCGCACAGACGCGCGGCCACCGCGGCTGCGGTACCGCCCGAGCTGCCGCCGGGCACGCGCTGTGTATCCCACGGGTTTTTCACCGGGCCGTAGTAGGAGGTCTCGTTCGACGAGCCCATGGCGAATTCGTCCATGTTGGTTTTGCCGAGGTTGACCGCGCCCGCCTCGTTGAATTGCGAGATCACATGCGCGTCATAGGGGGAGACAAAGTTGTGCAGCATCTTCGAGCCGCAGGTGGTGAGCCAGCCCTTGGCGCAGAAGATGTCTTTCTGGGCGAAGGGGATGCCGGTGAGTGTGTCAGCCTGGCCAGCCGCGATGCGGGCATCGGCTGCCTTGGCTTGTGCCAGCGACATTTCCGGGTTCACCGTGATATAGGCATTCAGCGCAGGATTGTGCTGCGCGATGCGGTCGAGGTAGAGCTGCGTCAGCTCGACGCTGGAGATTTTTCTCGCGGCCAAGGCTACGGAAAGCTGTTTGAGGCTTGAATTAATCATTTCTTCACGGGGAAGAAGGAAGGGGGAAGGAGGAAGGGAAAACCCTTCGCGCCGCTTCTACCCTTCCCCCTTCTCCCTTCTCCCTTCACTATTCAATCACTTTCGGAACCAGGTACAGCCCGGCTTCGACTTGCGGCGCAATGGCCTGGAACGCTTCGCGCTGGTTGCTTTCGGTGACCTTGTCCTCGCGCAGGCGCTGGGCCAGGTCCTGGCTGTGCGACATTGGCTCGACCCCGTCGGTATTGACGGCCTGCATGTCGGCGATCAGGCCGAAAATGCCGTTAAGCTGGTTCTGGGCGGTCTGGATTTCGGTGTCGGTCATCGCCAGTCGGGCGAGCCGGGCGACCTTTTCTACATCGGTTTGGTTCAGGGACATGATGGTGGAATGCATTATCTAAATTCGTTTAATAGGGTATCATAAACAGATTGTATGGCGCACCACTTCCACCTTTGAGGCAAAGCATGTTGAATTACTTTAATGGCTATTTTTCCAACGACCTGGCGATTGACCTGGGTACCGCGAACACGCTGATCTGGCTGCGCGGGCAAGGCATCGTGCTGAATGAACCGTCCGTGGTGGCGATTCGTCAGGAAGGCGGACCCAATGGCAAGAAAGTGATCCAGCAGGTCGGTCTGGCGGCCAAGCAGATGCTGGGCCGCACCCCGGGCAACATTACTGCGATCCGTCCGATGAAGGACGGCGTGATTGCCGACTTCACCGTGACTGAGCAGATGCTCAAGCAGTTCATCCGCCGTGTGCACAAATCCAGCATTTTCACTCCCAGCCCGCGCATCGTGATTTGCGTGCCGTGCGGTTCTACCCAGGTGGAGCGCCGCGCGATCCGTGAATCCGCATTCGGCGCCGGTGCGCGTCGCGTAGAGCTGATCGAGGAGCCGATGGCGGCGGCGATTGGCGCCGACCTGCCGGTAGAAGATGCGACTGGTTCGATGGTGGTGGACATCGGCGGCGGCACCACCGAAGTGGGCGTGATTTCGCTGGGCGGTGCGGTTTATTCCGGTTCCGTGCGCGTTGGCGGCGACAAGTTCGACGAAGCCATCATCAATTACATCCGCCGCAATTACGGCATGCTGATCGGCGAAACCACTGCCGAGCAGATCAAGAAGGAAATCGGCTCTGCCTTCCCGGGCAGCGAAGTGCGCGAACTGGAAGTGAACGGCCGCAACCTGGCCGAAGGCGTGCCGCGCAGCTTCACGATTTCCAGCAACGAAATTCTTGAAGCGTTGACCGATCCGTTGAACAGTATCGTCAGTGCCGTGAAGACCGCCCTGGAGCAGACCCCGCCCGAACTCGGGGCGGACATCGCGAACAAGGGCATGGTATTGACCGGCGGCGGCGCGTTGTTGCGTGACCTGGATCGTCTGCTGATGGAAGAAACCGGTCTGCCGGTGGTGATTGCTGACGATCCGCTGACCTGCGTGGTGCGCGGCTCCGGCAAGGCGCTGGAGAAGATGGACAAGTTCAGCGGTATTTTTGCCAGCGATTGATTGCTTTTTAGCCTTTGGACAGTACCCAGTCATTCCGCTTTTTCAATCGCGGCCCGAGCGAGGCCGTGCGCTTGGTGTTTTTCGTCATCCTGTCGCTGTTGCTGCTGTTTGTTGATGCGCGCTACAAATACCTGGAGTCCACGCGCGCGGTCATTTCAGTCATCGTATATCCTTTTCAGCGCCTGGCGACCATGCCCGGCGAGGCGTGGCACCAGGTCGGGGTGTATTTCGATACCCAGTCGCGCCTGATCAACGACAACGCGCAACTGCGTAAGCAGCACAGCGAGGATATGGCGCAGTTGAACACCTTGCAGGTGCTGCAAAACGAAAATGCCCAGATGCGGAGTTTGCTGGGAGTGCCGCAGCGGGTGAACTACCCGATGCAGTCCGCCGAGATCATTTATGTCGAGCGCGACATATTCAAGCGCAAGGTGATCGTGAACAAGGGCGCGCGGGCCAATGTGCAGCTGGGTCAGGTGGTGATGGATGACATCGGCATCATCGGCCAGGTAACGCGCGTATATCCCTGGACTGCAGAAGTGACGCTGGTGACCGACAAGGGGCATGCGGTGCCGGTGCAGGTGCTGCGCAATGGCATCCGTGCGGTGGTGTTCGGTTCCGGCGACATCAGCGAGCTCGGGTTGCGCTATATGCCGGTCAGCGTGGACGTGCAGGTGGGCGATGAACTGGTGACTTCCGGCATTGACGGCACCTATCCGCCGGGATTGCCGGTGGCCAAGGTGATCAGGGTCGAGCGCGACCCGGCGTATCCCTTCGCCCGCATTGTCTGCGAACCGATGGCCGGAGTGGGACGCAATCGCTTGCTGTTGATTGTTTCCGCGCTGCCGCAATTGCCGCCGCGCCCGGAGCCGGAGGTTGCTGCGCCGACCGATGGCAAACCGGTAAATCCGAACAAGCGGAAGGCCCATGAATCATAATTTACCGAAAGATCAGGAGTTCATGCTGCCCGCGAGCGGCGGTTTTATCGTCATGACCCTGTTTGTCGCAGTGATGCTGAACTGGCTGCCGTGGGGCGGCTGGGCATTGGTGCTGCGCCCGGACTTTGTGGCGCTGGTGCTGCTGTACTGGTGCACGCATAAACCTTATCGCGTCGGCATCGGCATTGCCTGGATGATGGGGATATTTGCCGATGTCGCGGATGCCAGCCTGTTTGGCCAGCATGCGTTGGCCTACGCGGTGCTGGCATTCGGCGGCACTGTGCTGCACCGGCGCATCCAGATGTTCGACATGCGCCAGCAGATGATGCAAATCTTCCCGCTGCTGCTGCTCAGCTACGCGACTTATGCGGCCGTGCACTGGCAGGTGCATGGACTGATCGAGTGGGAGTATTTCCTCGGCTGCGTGGTGACGGCATTGCTGTGGATACCGCTGACCATCTTGTTGCAGAACTTGCGGCACCCGCGTATTGATCCTGACGAGTTATGAAGCGTCCGGCCGAGCTGAAGAACCACCAGCGCGAGATTTATTATTTCCGCCTGCGCCTGATGCTCAGCCTCAGCTTTGTGCTCGTGATGCTGCTGATCCTGCTGCTGCGCTTTGTTTACCTGCAACTTTTCAAGCATGATTATTTCCAGACCATGGCGGAGAGCAATCGTATCGCCGTGGTGCCTATCGTTCCCAACCGCGGGCTGATCCTCGACCGCAATGGCGTGGTGCTGGCGCGCAACTATTCCGGATATACGCTGGAAATTGCGTCACGCAAGGTGGCGGATGTCGAGGCGACGATCAATGAGCTGGCTACGATCGTGGATATTCAGCCGAAGGACCGTAAACGTTTCAAGAAGCTGCTGGCGGAGAGCCGCAATTTCGATACGCTGCCGATCCGCAATCGCCTGTCCGACGAAGAGGTCGCACGCTTCGCTGCTCAGAGCTACCGGTTTCCCGGGGTGGAAATCAAGGCGCGCCTGTTCCGCGAATACCCGTTTGGCGAGGGTACCTCGCACCTGATCGGTTACATCGGGCGCATCAATGAAAAAGACGTGGATGAACTGGAGGAGCACGATATTGCCTCCAACTACCTCGGTTCCGACTACATCGGCAAAACCGGGCTGGAGCAAAGTTATGAAAAAGAGCTGCACGGCACCACCGGTTTCGAGCAGGTTGAGGTAGACGCCAGCGGTCGCGCGGTACGCGCGCTGACACGCACCGCGCCGAAGTCGGGGAACACGCTGGTGCTGACGCTGGATGCGAAATTGCAGCAGATTGCCGAAGATGCGTTTGGCAATTATCGCGGGGCGCTGGTGGCGATCGACCCGAACAATGGCGAGATCCTCGCGTTTGTCAGCAAGCCGGGGTATGACCCCAACCTGTTCATCGACGGTATCGACAGCGACAACTGGGATGCGCTGAACAATTCCCCGGATGTGCCGCTGAATAACCGCGCATTGCGCGGCCAATATCCGATGGGCTCGACGATCAAGCCGTTCATGGCGCTGGCCGGGCTGTTCTACAAGCGTTCGCCAAGTTATACCATCAGCGATCCGGGGTACTACCTGCTGCCCGGCAACCGGCACCAGTACCGCGACTGGAAAGCGGGCGGGCATGGCCGGGTCGACATGTTCAAGTCCATCGTAGTGTCGTGCGATACCTATTACTATGGCTTGGCGACCGAGCTGGGTATAGACCGCATGCACAGCTACCTGTCGCAATTCGGCTTCGGCAAGAAGACCGGCGTGGATATGGAGGGCGAAGTATCCGGCCTGTTGCCGTCCTCGGAATGGAAAATGAAGCGCCATAACCAGATGTGGTATCCCGGCGATACGGTTTCGGCCGGGATCGGTCAGGGCTACGATCTGGCTACGCCGCTGCAACTGGCGTCGGCGACCGCGACATTGGCAAATGACGGGATTGCATACAAGCCGCATTTCGTGAAGGAAATCCAGCGTCCCGGAGGCAATGCCATTGCGCCGCTGCCTCAACCGACGGCCGATCTGCATATCGATCCGCAAAGCATCGAATTGGTGAAGAGTGCCATGGTGGCCGTGCTCAAGCCGGGCGGTACCGCCGCCGGCGCCGGCGCCGGTGCGCCTTACCTGATTGCCGGGAAAACCGGTACCGCCCAGGTGGTCGGCATCAAGCAGGGGGAAAAATACGATGCGAACAAGCTCTCCGAATACAATCGCGACCATGCCTGGTTCATTGCATTCGCTCCGGCCGACAAGCCGCGCATCGCAATGGCCGTGCTGGTGGAAAACGGCGGGCATGGCGGCTCGACGGCGGCGCCGATTGCGCGCAAGGTGATGGACTATTACCTGTTGGGCAAGGTGCCGAAGCCAATGGGAACCGTGGATGGGGGAGGTGAGGTGGAAAATGATTGAGCTGCCAGCCATCAACAAGAAGGAATTGCAGCGCCGTTTCATGGCGCACATGGACCCGGTGCTGCTGCTGGCGCTGGGCCTGCTGATGCTGGTCAGCCTGGTGTTGTTGTATAGCGCCAGCGATGGCAACTGGTTGCGCGTGTTCGGCCAGTTCATGAACATTTTCGTGGCCTTTGCTGCGATGTGGCTGGTCGCCAACATGCCGCTGCATTACCTGTTGCGCAGCGCGGTCCCCATCTATGTGCTGGGCATGGTGTTGCTGGTATGCGTCGCGTTGTTCGGCGAGATCAGCCACGGCGCCAGGCGCTGGCTGAATATCGGGGTTGCCACGATCCAGCCGTCCGAACTGATGAAGATCGCCGTGCCGCTGATGATGGCCTGGTATTTCGAGAAGCACGAGGCGACGCTGACCTTGCGCAATTATTTCGTGGCGACCTTGTTGTTGATCATGCCGGTGGCGCTGATTGCGCGCCAGCCCGATCTCGGCACGTCGGTGTTGATCGGGGCGAGCGGTTTCTATGTGTTGTTCCTGGCGGGTTTGAGTTGGCGCATCATGCTGGGGCTGGCGTTGTCCGGATTGGCCAGCGCGCCGTTCCTGTGGTCGATGCTGCACGATTACCAGCGCCACCGCATCCTGATGCTGCTTGATCCGTCGCAGGATGCGCTGGGCAAGGGCTACCATACCATCCAGGGGATGATTGCGGTCGGTTCGGGCGGCTTCCTCGGCAAGGGCTACCTGAACGGTACGCAGACGCACCTCGATTTTCTGCCCGAGCGCACCACCGATTTCATTTTTGCGGTGTATTCGGAAGAGTTCGGATTTCTCGGCAACCTGATCCTGCTGGCGCTGTATATTTTCGTGATCGGTCGCGGTTTCGTGATCACTGCGAACGCTTCGACCTATTTCACGCGCCTGATGGCGGGTAGCATTACGCTGACCTTCTTTACCTATGCCTTTGTGAACATGGGCATGGTCAGCGGCATCCTGCCCGTGGTCGGGGTGCCGTTGCCGCTGGTGAGTTATGGGGGCACATCCATGCTTACCCTGCTGCTTGGATTTGGTATGCTGATGAGTATTCATACCCATAAGCAATTGGTTAAAACTTGAGGAGTCGAAGATGAACAAGCAATTTGCGCTGCTGGCGCTGGTAACGATTACTTTGGCGGCATGTGCGTCAGCGCCGAAGCAGGGCATGAAAGCAGCCCCGGTTGAGGATTTGAATCCCGCGACTTCAACCAAGGCACCGCAGCCGGAAAAAGAAACGCCCGCAGTAGCAACCGAGAGCACGGCCCCGCAGTCCGGCAGCGGCGGCTATTTGCCCGGAGATGGTCCCGGCGCGGATGCCCCCAAGAATCTGGATGACATTCCCGATGCGGTGCCCAAACCGGAGCCGCTGCATCGTTACGCCAATCGTGAATACACCGCACTGGGAAAAACCTACAAGCCTTTGACTGTAACCGGTGCTTACAAGGAAACCGGTATTGCGTCCTGGTACGGCAAGAAATTCCACGGCCAGCGTACTTCGATCGGCGAGGTGTATGACATGTACGGCATGACCGCGGCACACCCGACGTTGCCGATCCCGAGTTATGCGCGGGTGACCAACCTGTCCAACAAGCGTTCAGTGATTGTGCGCATCAATGACCGCGGTCCATTCCTGCATGACCGTATCATTGACCTGTCTTATACCGCGGCCTACAAGCTGCGCCTGATCGACAACGGCAGCGCCGAGGTCGAGGTGGAAAGCATTGCGACCGATAGTTCGTCCCCGGCCGTTGTCGCGACTGCATTACCGGCGAGCGCGCCAGTGCAGGCCGAGCCGATGGCGGCAGCTGAGCCCACGCCGCCGGTGGTGGTCGTGCCGGAGGCCAAGCCGAAGGCGGCTGAGCCTGCCGCCGGAAAGTATTATCTGCAACTGGGGGCGTTCAAATCCCCCGAAGGCGCTGCCAGCTTCCTGGCCAAGATGCGCTCCAAGCTGGGCGAGGTCGACAAGCCGCTGGCCTTGTACAAGAAAGATGGTTTGCAGCGCATCCACCTTGGCCCCTATGCAACAGAAGCCGAGGCGCGCGCATCGGGCGAGCGCCTCAAGGCGCGCCTGGGATTCAAACCCTACCTCAGCGTGCGCTGAACAAACTGCGGAATCGGAATATGAAGAAACGAACCCTGCTGCGCGTCCCGGTGACCGACGGACTGAAAAACATCTACGCGATGGACATGCATGCCGCCTACCAGGCAGCATGCATGAATAAATTCAATGTAGATGCCTTTGGCCGGCTTGCCGCCGCAATTTCAGTGGTGCGCACCGCGCTGGTCAGGCACGAGACCCGCATTCTGAATGCGGTTGAAATTCTCGATCAGACCATCGCGGTATTGCAGCGGGTGCGCAACACAGGCGATGAAACCGGCGTGTGGGAAATCGCCGAACCCGACCGCCCGGCAATTGCTGACGGCATTGATGTGGCAGAACAGTGCATCGGCACGTTGGATGTGGCTTTGCTGGCTGAAACTGCCGAGCAGCTCATGAAGGAAATCGGTGCTGCGAACCAGGGTGTTTGAATACGTTCCAGGCAACAGCCTTGCCACTCCCATCCCTACCTTGCTCAAAAATTAGAATATGCTAATATTCTTACCACTCAATTCGGGAGCAAGAAAATGTTTACCAATGCCATCAAGGAAATTGAAGCTACTGAACTGTACCGCTGGCTGAATGACGCGAGCCACAATCTGCGTGTGCTCGATGTGCGCCAGATGCAGGAAATTGCGCAGGGTACGGTGCCCAAGGCTGAAGCTGTGCCTTTGCATACGCTGCCGGACAGCCTGCATGGGCTTTCACCGGAAGAAAAGCTGGTGGTGATCTGCCGTAGCGGCGCACGCTCGGCACAGGCCTGCCTGTTCCTGCAGCAGCAAGGATTTTCCCAGGTGTATAACCTGCGCGGCGGGATTATTGGATGGGCACAAAGCGGTTTTGCGCCAGTGCCATTGGCGTAAGGGAGAGACAAGTGAATTCAAGCAAGATGTTTAATATTGTCCTGGCGATCGTAGCCATCGTGCTGCTGGGGCAGTTCCTGATGCCGGTGGACGGGGTGAGCGTCAAGCAGGCACAGGCCATGACTCAGCAAGGCGCTTTGCTGCTGGATGTGCGCGAGCCGGAAGAATACGCGGCAATGCATGCGCCCAATGCGAAACTGATTCCGCTGAGCGAGCTGGAGGCACGCATCAGCGAAATTGATTCATACCGCGACAAGCCGGTGGTGGTGATGTGCCGTTCCGGGCGCCGCTCTGCCAAGGCAGTCGAAGAGCTGAAAGATGCCGGCTTTACCCAGGTCAGCAATATGAAAGGCGGCATTACCGCCTGGGAAAAAGACGGTCTGGAAGTGGTCAGGAAATAGCAAACATCACGGCGTTATTTGCAGGACGAGCCCCTTCAGGTACGCCCCTTCGGGAAAGCTCAGCAGCACCGGGTGGTCGGCTGTGGCATGCAGTTTCTTTACAATGCGGGCATCGACGCCAGCGTCCAGCGCGGCTCCGGCAATGATTTTCTGGAACAGTTCGTCGTTGATGCCGCCCGAACACGAGTAGGTGAACAGCAAACCGCCCGGCCGCAGCAGTTTGAACCCCAGCAGGTTGATATCCTTGTATGCGCGTGCAGCTTTTTCCGCAAACGACGCGGTGGGCGCGAACTTGGGCGGGTCCAGCACGATCAGGTCAAAACTGCGCCCTTGGTCGCGCAGTTTGCGTAAGGCCTCAAAAACGTCGGCGCACAACCAGTCAGCCTTTGCGGCGTCGAGTGCATTCAATTCAACATTATGCCGGGCAGTTTCCAGCGCGCTTTCAGAAGCATCAATGGACAACACGCTGCGGGCGCCATTTCGCAAGGCATATAACGAAAAACCACCGGTATAACAGAAGCAGTTGAGCACATCCTGATCGCGGGCGAGGCTGCCGGTATACAAACGGTTCTCGCGCTGATCAAGGTAGAAGCCGGTTTTTTGCCCGCCTCCGACGTCTATGGCAAAGCGGATGCCGTGCTCGGTGATGACCAGTTCGGAAGGCAGGTCGCCATACACGGGACCGCAACGCTTGGGCAAGCCTTCGAGTTCGCGACCGTCGGAATCGGAGCGTTCATAAATACAAGTCGGCCGACAGACTTCGCGCAGGGCGGCAACCAGCTCATCGCGCCAGAATTCAGCCCCTGCACTGCCCAATTGCATGACCAGCACTTCGCCATATTGGTCTACGATCAAGCCCGGCAGGCCGTCCGATTCACCATGTACCAGGCGCATGCCGGTGCTGTCCTGTTCCAGCGCAAGTCGACTGCGCGCAGCGACAGCCTGTGCAATACGTTGCGTGAAAAAATTCTGGTCGATGATCTCATCCTGAAACCAGGACCAGACACGTGCGCAAATTTGCGATCCGGTGCTGTAGGCCGCCCAGGCGAGGAAGTCTCCTTCCGCGGTGCGAATTGCAACCGTGCTGCCGCTGGCAGGCTTGCCATCGATTTGCGCGACGGCGCCGGTGAAAATCCAAGGGTGTCTGCGCTGCAGCGATTTCTCGCGGCCGGGGCGCAGCCAAACGGCAGGTTGCGCAGTCGGGCTTCCCAGGCGAGGAGCGGCAGGTTCGTCTGGGGCGGTACGAGGGGATTTGTCATGCGTGCGCTTGCGGAAGTCACGCTTGTCATTCACAGGTGAGCGGGCTTTTTTCCTGAAATCAGTCATGGTTTTTTTCTGGCGCGGGGGTGGGCGCCATCATAAATTTTAGCCAGGTATTGGAAATCCAGGTGGGTATACACTTGGGTGGTGGAGATGCTGGCGTGCCCGAGCATTTCCTGCACTGCTCGCAGGTCTCCGGAAGATTGCAGTACATGAGTGGCGAACGAGTGGCGCAGCAAGTGGGGGTGCACGCCGCTGGCAATGCCCTGCTTGATGCCCCATTGTCGCAGCTGGTGCTGAACTGTGCGCGGAGAAATTCGCAGCCCGCTTTTGCCGACAAAAAGCGCAGGTTCATCAGGGCTGGCAAGTTGGCAGCGTACCGCAAGCCAGGCCTGCAGGGCGGAGATGGCGTGGCTGCCAAGCGGGACAATACGGGTTTTGTTGCCCTTGCCGGTGACACGTATGCTTGCGTCAGCCAGATCCATGTCGGAAGGATTGAGGCTGACCAGCTCGGCAAGGCGCAGTCCTGATGAGTAAAACAATTCGAACATGGCCTTGTCGCGCAAATCCAGTGGGGTCTCAACTGTCATATCAACGAGCCTGACCGCCTCATCAGGTGACAGTGCGTGCGGCAGGGCCTTGGGGGCTTTGGGCGCGCGCAGCCCGACACAAGGGTTACCGGGATAGCCATGGTCGCGCATCAGGTAGGCGAAAAAGCTGCGCCAAGCCGACAACACTCTCGCAAGCGAGCGGCCGCCCAGTCCGCTGCTGTGCAACTGAGCAATGTAGCGCCTGATGTGGTGGTTCTTAAGTTCGCCGAGTGGCGACGTGCCGGCCAGTTCGAGCAAACGGCGGATATCGCGCGCATAATTTTCTGCGGTCAGCGGCGAATAGTTGCGTTCATAACGCAGGTAGGCGAGATAGCCTTGCAGGGTGGCGGGAGTATCGGCGCTGGCTGCGGGCATTAAAAGTGGGAGCGCATTGCGGCACTGACGAGTTCGGCGATGCGTTGCAGGAATACGGTGCCCATTTCCGGGTAAAAGCGCTTCGCGTCTTCGCTGGCCAGGATAAGCATGCCGATACTTTGATCCTGATGGCGTAATGGCAAGTAGGCAAAGGAGCGCAAGTGCGGCCCGGTTTCGCCAAACCAGGCAGCCGTGTCGTGCACCGGTTGGTGCAGGCAAACAGGTTGGGAGTGGCTGTCGGCAAAGGCAAGCAGTTCAGCGCTTGGCGCATGCATGATCCAGGCATGGAATGCAACATGCGGAACCGAGAAAATATCGCGCAGGTTTTGCATACAGGCATTCTGCAGGTCAGGCAGGCTGTGGAAGCCGAAGAGAGATAGCGTGAACAGGTGCAACTTGTTTTGCAGCTCGTCATTTTCCTTGGCGAACTCCAGCAGTTCGTGCAGTCTTTTTTCCAGCTCTTTGGAGCGCTCTCGCAGTGCCAGCATCTGGCGTTCACTCAGCGAGATAGTGCGGCCGCCGTATGGGTGCGGAATGACAATATCGGCCAGCATTTGTGCGTAGGCTTCAAAGAATTCCGGGTGAGCCTGTAAATAATCTGCGACGTCTTCGGCTTTCATGCTTGCATCCTAAATATGAATTTCACCTTCAAAAACTTCAACAGCGGGGCCGGTCATACTGACGGGAGTGCCGTTGCCGGACCATTCGATGGTAAGGGTGCCACCGCGGGTGACAACATGAACGGCGTTGTCCAGCAGTCCGCGGCGGATACCGGAGACAACTGCAGCACATGCTCCAGTGCCACAGGATAAGGTCTCACCGGCACCACGCTCAAAAACGCGCAACTTGATATGACTGCGATCGACAATCTGCATGAAACCGGCATTGACGCGCTGGGGAAAGCGTTCGTGCCGCTCGATGAGCGGACCTTGCGTCAGCACCGGCGCCGTTTCAACATCGGCAACGACTTGAACGGCATGCGGATTGCCCATAGAGACAGCGGAGATTTCGACTTGCCCAGCACCAACTTGCAGGTTCTGTACAGGAGCGTCGCTGTCGCTGACGAACGGAATGCGTGCAGGCTCGAATATCGGCATGCCCATGTTGACCGTAATACGCCCATCGGCAGCCAGACGCGGGGAAATCAGGCCACTTTTCGTTTCAACCAGGATTTCCTTCTTGCTGGTGAGCTTGTGGTCGTGGACAAAGCGCACAAAGCAGCGCGCGCCGTTGCCGCATTGCTCGACTTCGCCGCCATCCGCATTGAAGATCCGGTAACGGAAATCGACATCGGGGTTTTGTGCTTTTTCAACAAGCAGGATCTGGTCGCAGCCGATGCCGAAATGGCGGTCGGCTATCAAGCGTAGCTGCTCCGGGTTCAAGTGGATGTGCTGACGCACTCCGTCAAGAACGACGAAGTCATTACCGGCGCCGTGCATTTTGGTGAATTTCAGTAGCATGGTTGTAAGTGGACATTCCGCATAGGGGCGGATTATACGTGTTCAAGTTCGTTCAGTGCATAGCTGAACGCAATCGCGAAACATGCAGCGATCCATCACCACGGTTATACCAGCTTGCTGAGCGTACAAGGCGGCCGCATGATGAACCACGCCGTCCTGCAACCAGAGCCGCCTGATGTTAAGCCGGATGCAACTCTCGACGATCTCGGGTACATGCTCCGGAGCGCGGAAAACGTCCACGATGTCCGGGGTGAAGGGCAAGGACTCCAGGTCGGCATAAGCCTGCTCTCCAAGAATTGAGCCAACCATCGGACGTACAGGTATGATGCGGTAACCGAAACCTTGCAGCGCCTGAGCTACACGGAAACTGGGACGGCTGCTGTCGGGCGATAACCCGACGACGGCAATCGTATGCACTTCTTCAAGCAGGCGACGGATATCCGGCAATGGCGGGTTGGAAAAGCTCATAGTGAATACAATAGCATCATTGCTGCAATTCCAGCAGGCGGCAATGACGAAAAAACGCTATACTGCGCGTCGCCATTCATGCGCCCGTAGCTCAGCTGGATAGAGTATTGGTTTCCGAAGCTTATGGTCAATCGAGTGCTGTGAGGTAAAATGACCATAGGTTCTCCAAGTAGTTTCTGTGCCTTTTTCAAATACGCGCTCGTAGCTCAGCTGGATAGAGTATCGGTTTCCGAAGCCGAGGGTCGTGGGTTCGACTCCCGCCGAGCGCACCAATTCTGACTTACGGTCAAGTGACTTAGGGTCATAATTAAATCTCGGTGCCTTAGTGTGACCATTCTGTGACCAAATAGTGACCATCATGTGACTATGTGTTGGTTGCTTGAAAAATCATGACTGATATTTGACCAATGCTCCCCGTGACTACATTTCATGCGGCTTGTGTTGCATCAGGCAATTTCAAAGGATGGAACAAAATTCAGTGAATGCCGTTGGTGGTGTAGGAAGCTCTTCGGCCTTATATATTGCCCCATATAAGGTCGAGAATGCATCTAACAAACATGGGCGCATCTGAATATGTATTGATCGGCATACCTAAGAAATATCTGCCCGATGTGAGTCGGGGATGTGCTCCACTAGCTGCTCGATGCGACAACTGAAAAATGTACACAGGCGATCCAGAACGTCTGCCGTTGGATTGTATCCGCGATGATTAGCAATCTTCGAAAGGGTCATGCGGTGTATCCCGGTTGCATTCGCAACTTCAACCATCGTTATAACCCTTCCCTCCCTAAATTCCTTTTCGGCGAGTAACTCTTTAAGTCTGAACCGTAGCATGGTGATGGCCAATCCGCTTCAAGTGATGCGTAAGTGTATCAAAATATGTTTGCGAAGTTCTTCGGATATGTATAATGAGCTTACTGTGATGATTTTACGCATCACGGGATTATTAAACATATCAAAGGAGATCAGAGATGAGCCAAACTTACTTAACTACTGAAGAGCTGGCAGGGGTAATCAAATATGACTGTCGCACTATTCGCGAGCGCTTGAAGGATAGTGTTCTGCTGGAAGGTGTTCATTACTTCCGCCCATTCGGGGGAAGAAAAATTCTCTACATATGGGAAGCAATTGAGCGAGACATGAGGATGCACGGAAGTGCAATGGCAATCCCAATGGCGAATGGTGAGGTGTGCCATGGCTAGTATTCAAGTTCGCAAAGAAACAAGATGTCTAATTATCGACTTCTACTTCAAGGGAATCCGCTGTCGAGAACAGACCGCACTTCCAGACACACCAAGCAATCGGAAGAAAGTGCAGAAAGTGCTCGATCGCATCGACGCCGAAATTACTGCAGGAACATTTGAATACCGCCGCTACTTTCCCGGCGGAAAGAATGCGGCGAAATTCGATGAGGGACTCAAGTCAGACAGCACGGAAGCGAAGACTACAGAGGATGTGAGTGGTGCCAATGGGCAGGAGCCCAGAACGGTAGTAGCGGGTGTTGCTGGTACGCCATTGCTGCGGGATTTTGCAGAGACCTGGTACAACGAGAAGGAAGTCGAATGGCGTAGGTCGCACAAGAAGGTCATCCGATCCGATCTGGATGGACGCATCATTCCGAGATGGGGGCATTGGGAGGTCGGCCGAATCACCAAGGCAGACATCCTTGCTTACCGTGCTGATCTCGCCAAAGTCCAGGTACGGGGCAAAGGTAGCTCTCTGTCAAATCGTCGCATCAACAAGCTTGTTAACTTGCTAAGGCAAATCATTAATGAAGCCGCCGACCGATTTGATTTTCGCACACCGTTCCAGAATATCAAACAGCTGAAGGTGAAGCGTACAGACGTGGACCCATTCACGCTGGACGAAGTGAAGCTCATCCTTGAAAAGATCAGACCAGATTTTAGAAGCTACTACACCGTGCGCTTCTTCACAGGGATGAGAAGTGGCGAAGTAAATGGTCTGAAGTGGCAGTACATTGACTTCGAGCGTCGCCTGATTCTTGTGAGAGAAACAATCGTACTTGGCGAGGACGAGTACACGAAGAATGACAGTTCACAGCGCGATATTCAGATGTCTCAGGTGGTTTATGACGCGCTCAAGGCTCAGGAAAAAGTAACAAGAGACAAATGCGAGTATGTGTTCTGTACTCGAAACTGGAAGCCGCTCGACAATAAGAATGTCACTGACCGAGTCTGGCAGCCGCTGTTGCGATATCTCAACCTGAAGGTACGACGAGCATATCAGACTCGACATACCGCAGCCACCTTGTGGCTTGCTGCCGGGGAAAATCCAGAATGGATCGCTCGCCAGATGGGGCACACCACAACAGAGATGTTGTTTCGGGTGTATTCACGCTTTGTGCCAAATCTGACCCGCCAAGACGGTAGCGCATTTGAGCGATTGCTACTGCAGAACGGCGCAGGGGTGAACCAAGGAAAAAGTGAGCAACAAAACAAATCAAATAAAACTGACAGTGAGGCTAATCATGTTTAATGAAAATAGCACATCCAAACTCAATAGCATGCCGAGCGCATTTCGCATCGTATCTACAAGTTGTGTGCCATCTAAGAAAGGAAAAGGGGTTACATATTTCGTAGAGCTGTATCACGAGAAAAGATGCGTGACCGTCACATTCAACAAAACACACCCGGATACGAGAATTCTCGTGAATCGACTGGTATCGGTAAAGTGGATTCAACCATTGGAACAGATAAATGGGGCAATAAAAATCGCACAGATGGTGGAGTTGGAAAGTCCGATCAAGGGAGTCCAAATATTTGAGACAATTCCGCCAAGATGGGCAAGAGAGCGCGCACTAATAAATCGTGGAAAAGCGCTGTTCGATTTAATGCCAGTTAGAGTGCAACTGATCGTCACAGCCATTCTATGGGATGGCCACAGATTCCGCCGATTTATAGAGCAAGCATCATCAATCAGACGTTGGAGTGAGCTGCCTGAGAAGTATTCACAAGCTAATGCAGAAATAGCTAGGGGAATCTTGAAAGATGTCAGCGAGCTAGTCGAATTTGAAACTTCGGGAATAAGTGAAGGGCAGCTTGAGATTAAATCAAATTTGTCATGCAATCGGATTGATTAAGGCGTGGCCGACGAGGCGGCTTGACTGGTTCTCGGCCAATGCCGCCGTTCCAGCCGAACATGGACTACTTCCGATTTCTACGCAATACCTGACGTTCAACGTTCAAGTTAGGCCACTGTGAAACTTCCACGATGATCGAATTTTGCCGATCTGAAGGTAATGTGCGGCGCAGTACTGAGGAGAAGCGACTCAATATCCTTCCTCTTTGGCTCAGAAACTTTCATTCCAAAAATGACCTCCTTCACGGAGTCGATGGGTACCTGGAAGAGATGAATCTTTTCATCAATCACCTCGTCTGCGGCTGTGAGCATCTTTATCATTCGCCATTCGCGTTCATACGACCACTGCAACGTCTTGGTAAAGAATAGCTCTTTGGGAATATCGAACTTACCCGGATCAACGTATACGATTGGGGCGACGTCGGTGTACTGGACGTTCATGAGCTCACCGCAGACTTTTGGATCTGATTTCGTTGGTTTAAAAAAAGGATTCTCAGAGTCAAAGCCAATTACGTAGCCGTTATGGCTATTGGCATAGTGAGCCCACATGAGCTCATTATTATTGGTTTCTGATAATGACAAAACGCCGATATGTCGATTTGTGACTTTCATAAAGCTGTCGAAAATGCGGCGAATCCACTCTTCATTATTTTCGTGGAAATCATTTTCTGTTTTCGTCGATGCCTGAAGG
Organism: Pseudomonadota bacterium; assembly: GCA_021848465.1. Taxonomy (GTDB): domain Bacteria; phylum Pseudomonadota; class Gammaproteobacteria; order Burkholderiales; family Gallionellaceae; genus JAJZUP01. The sequence goes on along the minus strand of JAJZUP010000001.1, from coordinate 29,775 downwards.
TATGCATGCAACGCTTGCTCCGGCGTAAGGTGGGGATTCTCAATTAAGAGTCGGATATAGCCTGACTCAAAGTTGCGTTGTATGACGTTATTTATGTAGCCTCGCGGGTCACGCAACTTAATTTCTGGAACGCATTCGCGAGGATCATTCAACGCGTTTGGTGGTGTCAGGCGTATCTTGAAATTCGAGAAGAATTGCTCGCGACCTATGTACTTGTAGAGAAGCATGACGGCTCCGTAAGTGACCTAACGTCTGACATAACCGGCTGGCTAGAGGCGGGCGAAGCCAGCTGTAAGCCAGTCCGTGTGATGGATGGGTTAGCCTTCATACAGTTGATCGCGAACCCTTCTGCATGCCGATTCAATAAGCTGTGCGAGGCGATCAAGTCCATTCCAAGCCTCCTCAACAGAAAGGTTTCGCGTAACTTGTAAACGATCAAATAACTCGTATGCGTCTCCCAACTCATTCGTGGGCTCCGTCATGTCAATTCCGTCGTGTCGCAGGGCTTGCCGTTCTAGCTTGAGGCAGGCCTTATGTAGTGCGGCTAACGTACGAAAAATATTGGCTGAAACACGTTCATACCTTGCAAACTCTTCATAGGTCAGAAGTACGCCATTTCCCAGCCTAACCGTTCGCTCGCGGATGAAGTCACCATTAGAGAATATCTGTCTTGTTGTATCGACTTCTAAGCGAAGTTGGCGAACAAGGTCGTAAACGTAGTTGATCTCCTCCAGAACTGCGCGCCGTGTATGGCTAGGAAGCGGTCGTTCATGCGATCGCACGTAGTTGAGTGTGGCAACCGAAGCGGCATATGTGGCCATTATGGCCATGTAGATGACTATCGGCTCCGGGTCTATCAGCTTCTTCTTGTCTGTCACCATAATTTCTCCCATGAGGGCTAACGTTGGAGGTAAGGGGCGCGGAGCCGGCTTGCCGGCGGAGCGTCCCTCTTGACCGAAGGGTTAGGCAACTATTTACAGACTAAGAGCCAAAACAATTTGAGGAATTGTTTCTCCTCGTGCAATGCGAGACTTGATGTCGTCGACTTGCTTGGGATCTTTGATAAACGGAAATTTATTACCCGATGCACCTTTGAAAAATAACCGATACCCACCATCTTCTGGCTTGGTATTTCCAATGCGGTAGAAGCCTTCTTCATTCACATTACATTGATAGTCACCGTAGGACCCATCGGCAGCTTTCCGAACAAGGGTTCTTTCAAGTAATGACTGGCTCGTGCCACCTTTCCCATCGGAGACAATTTTTGCGACATAGGGTTGGTTCTGGTTCTTGTAATGGTGCAGGTTCAAAGTGGGCACGATGTTTCCCTTATAAGTGATTCGAATGCTATAGATGTCTAACAGTTATTAGATGGACGCACCGGTCCATATTATTAAAAATAATGAGGCGCGCGAATTTTTCATAACCCATTGATTCATTTTGTATCCACCATTTTTCCTGTCCGCATATGCATAATAGTACAGGCAGCGTGGCTTCGTATAATCTTGCGCATTTTAGCCACGAATGGCTTTAACGTTGAATGTCCGGTATTGATTAGGTTGCAGAACAAATTCTGCTCTGGCCGAAAGGGTCGCTACGGCCGAATCTCGGACCAATTTCACCAGTGACGTGAATCGTACCTAGCATGGTTGACTTGGTGCATATTGGCTGGCGGCTTTCGGGCATTATGGGTGGCGGATTTCCATAGAATACGCAAATAGTTCGCAAAATTCTAAAAGTACTACTTTGGAAGCAAGAAATTTCACACTACTATTGATGCAAATGAAGGGCGGTAAAAATAGGGTCACAGTTTCACTCATAAGAAAGTTTCATCGAGTTGATCTCGGTAAGTACTCTCTGGACCAATGCTAAAGGAGCTATTACTTTTACCCGAGCCCCGTATCTCAAAATATCCATTAATAGCTCGGTGTCCTTGCTATATGGAATTTTAAGTTCATAGCTACCATCAGCACGAAACGCTCCCTTCTGATCTTGATGCCAGTGCTCCTTTGAAACCCAACGTGCGACCCCGGGAGAAAACAGCAGGGTAGCCCATTGAACCTTTTTACCTGCGAAGATTCCATAGCCAGCCCCCAATATTTCATCGAGGCGCTTATCGGAAATATCCTTTGCTTTTCTTTCTAATACTTCCACGCGACTAATCGAATCAACTGAAAAGCTACGCAGGTCGTTGCGGAGATGACACCACGCATCCAGATACCAATTACCTTGGTAGTAGATCATGCGTTGGGGTGATACTTCGCGCTGGGTCGATTGATTTTTGCCTCGGGCGTGATGATCGATTCGTATTCGCTTTCGTTTTAACAGGGCAGAGCCAATTGCTTCAAAATGTTCAAGATGTACGTGGCGCCCTCGAACTATTCTTATTTTGATCCGGCGCTTAATTTCTTCGGCAGAGTCGTCGGCAGTACCCAGTAGTGCAGTTAATCGTGATTGAAGCGGTTGAACATGAGAGCCCAATAGGCCGCTGGGATCGAGATCGGAAATCAAGTGATGCATCGTGAGTAGTGCATGAATTTCCTCAGCAGAGAACCATAAGCCGGGCAATTCGTAAGGTGTGCCGGACAACTTATTGTCCTTGTCAAACCGATATCCGCCCAATGTTTTATCAAAAACAATAGGCGCATTAAATTGATCTTTTAATACAGAGAGATCGCGTTTCAGGGTCGCTCTTGAAATCTCAAGTCGATCAAGTAATTCGTCAATTGAAACTACTCTTCGCTCGGAAAGTAGCTGGTCAATTTTATAGATTCGTTCGTACATGCCCATGAATATTCCGCCTCAAGCTCATTCTGTGAGCTCGGAGTGTGGCAGAGTATTCCGTGAGGCTCAACTACAAACAATCAGCGAATTACTTAGGAGAATTTGTGAATCAACAGAATTTTGACGGCTTGAGCAATGTAAGTACCAGAGTTCAGTTATATGACTATGATGCGCATTCTACGGTTTTGCATTCGAGACTGCTAACCGCTCTGGCAGAAAGGAAGCTAGCCTATTCAATCTATCGCAAGCTCAACTTCGCGGTTTATTTGGATTTGGGAGAGTTTTTTGATGATTTGGCAATAAACCTTGGCTGGAATGCATTGAGATATGGCGAAGAAGAAATGTCATTAGATGCAGCTGGGCTCCTGATTCATGCCACTGGCAATAGCAAGTCCGAATATTGTTCATGCATTTTTCGTATTTGGGCAAATAGCGTGGAACGAGCGGAAGAGGCTAAAGCGGCTATTCTTGATAGAGCTGGTAGGGCAAAAATTGATAAAGCAATGGTTACGATTTGTTGGGGCTTTGTTAATTCCAAGGGAGAGTTGCATAAAGCCACCATTGAGGAGATGGTTGATGATGTTCTGTATGACGAGGCATATCCAGAGTTGGAATCGGGCATTGCCAAGTTCATATCGGCCTACTTGGATTCATCAGAAACCATTCTCGTCCTTCAAGGTAAGCCCGGCACTGGCAAGACGCGCTTGATTCGCTCAATTCTGGGAGAGATGACGCTGCGTAAAGGGAAGCAAGTTAGTGCGCTATACACTGGAGATAAAAAGGCGTTGGAGAACGACGAGATATTTCTGAACTTCGTGACAGGGTCTGATGAAGCCTTTGTTATCGAAGATGCTGACTACATATTAAAACCCCGCTTGGATGGGAATGAGAATCTACATCGTTTCCTGACGATTTCGGATGGCGTGGTTAGAGCGCAGGGCCGGAAGATTATCTTCTCTACCAATTTGCCCAATGTGGGCGACCTAGATGATGCTCTTATTCGTCCCGGTAGATGTTTTGCTAGATTGATGGTGCGTGAACTATCCAAAATTGAGTCCATAAAGCTATTAGAGCGGCTATGCAATGGGGATGTGAAAATGCTAGCCCGTGCTGAGAAGAGTCTGTCAATATCTGACAGAGGTACATTTTCAGTTGCTGAAATATACAGGCTCCATGAGCAGGCAGTTCGACAGGAAGTGGGGGCTGAAGCAGTAAAGCCAATCGTCAAAATAGGGCAGCATCGCATTGGGTTTTAATTGCGACAAATTGCTTTATTGGGATATTGAGAAAGTTGATTTACATTCAGTTCGCATTACAGGAGAAACATCATGGTAGATGCAAAGAGAACGGCGGAAATTGCAAAGAAAATTCAAGATATATCGAGATCGGTGAAAACACATGAAACAAATATTGATCGATATGAGCGCGAAAAAAGTGACAAGCATTCGTATGCTTGACCAGCAGATCAAACGCGAACAGGATGAGGTCAAGAAGTTCAGTAAGCAAATCGACGAGCTAAAACGGCAACTCTAACTGGGGTTCAAGCGAGGTAAAAAAATGAGCATAGATAAAGCGATAGAGGCAATTGAGAGATTTCAAGGCGATAGCCTGACAAATAGCTTGTCAGGTATTGAATCAAAAATTCAAAAAATGGGCATTGATGAAATTAAAAATCTTTGTAGAAGTAGAGGTGTGGATGATGATTTCTTAGCATCGGCTTTATCCGTTAAAAAGATTGCGGGACAGATAAATGTGATCATTCATGCTGCGGGTATCTTGCGCTCTCTTCAAGATATTCTGGAGCCGGGGGAGCAGGTTGAATTCGTTTCTTTAGGTGCTGGAAATACTGGGCGAAAGTTTGATTTAGAAACTAACTGCCGAGTTGCGGAGTACAAATTTATTGATTGGCGGGGTGGGCCAGAGTCAATCCGGCAGAATGGAATTTTTAAAGATTTTTTCGAGTTGGCAGAATATGAAACCCCTAAGAGAAAATTTCTTTATGTCGTGGGTGATGAGTTGCCGCTTAAATTCTTTAACGGTGGCCGTGCGCTTAGAAGTGTCCTAAGCAGACAGCCAAAAGTCTTGGCTCGAATCACCGAGAAATATGGTGCTGGAATCGAACGAGTTTGTGATTACTACAATATCAAGAAACAAGAGGTGCATATCTGCGATATCTCACCTCATATTGGGAGGCGTAAATAACCTGGCTGTTCCTCAAGAATCAGGAAGGGAGTTTATGAGTTGGAAATTATTTCTCGATATTGAACGTTTTCCTAGGGATACGAGTTGGCTAATCGCGCGGTCGGTTGATGAGGCGGTAGCTCTGATCTCACAGCATGGATATCCCGCAGCAATATCTTTGGACTTCGATCTAGGTAACAACAAACCCACTGGCTTGGAATTTTTGAAGCAAATCACTGACAATGTGATGAGTAGTTGGCCGAATCTGGAATTTCCAGAGGTCGAATTCGAATGCCACTCGAATGACATTGATGGGCGATGCAAGATATTGGGATTGTGGAAATCGTTCCAAAATAAACTTGCACGCAAAAATGCACGAACAGATTTAGTTTCTGTGACTAATTCGAGGGAAGTTATGGCGTTGCAAAATATTGATAGCCAGTCTCCTGCGCATTTGGTTGTTGCCATCTCTTCTCGTGCATTGTTTAACTTGGACGAAAGCCATGCAATTTTCGAGAATGAGGGCGTAGAAGCCTATTGTCGCTATCAAGTCGAGCGCGAAGAAATGCCGCTTGGACCTGGCGTAGCGTTTAGCTTAGTAAAGAAGTTACTGGCGCTGAATGAACATGACCCCGCCAATCCCCGCGTGGAGGTGATTCTGTTATCTCGCAACAATGCGGATACCGGGCTGCGTATCTTCAATTCAATCAAGTATCACAATCTGAATATCAGCCGCGCCGCCTTTACGCGTGGTGAGAGTACGCATCCTTACATTCCGGCATTTGGCGCACAGTTGTTTCTCTCTGCCGAGCCCAGTGATGTACGCAAAGCGCTGGAAGCGGGTTTCGCTGCTGCGACGATTCTACCCTCGGCGGCAGTGCCGGTGGCGGATGCCGAGTCTGCGCAGTTGCGCATTGCGTTCGACGGTGATGCGGTGCTGTTTTCAGACGAGTCGGAGCGCATCTACAAACGCGATGGGTTGGATGCGTTTGAGAGTAACGAGGCGCTTTCTGCCAAGCAGCCGCTGCCCGGTGGGCCATTCAAGAACTTTCTTGCCATGCTACACCGTATTCAATTGGACTATCCGGCAGACACCTCGCCCATCCGTACCGCGCTTATCACCGCACGCGGCGCCCCCGCCCACGAGCGCGTTATCCGCACCCTGCGCGCATGGAACATCCGTATCGACGAGGCATTATTCCTCGGCGGTATGGATAAGGGCGCATTCCTTAAAGCTTTTGGAGCAGATATTTTTTTCGATGACCAGCAGAAGCATTGTGAGTCCGCCCGTCATCATGTCACTACTGGGCATGTGCCACATGGGGTGGCGAATGAAGAGATTTCGCATGAATAATAATGTGAAGTTGTAAGAATCTTCGCAAATGGCAATGAACGAGGTTGTTCTGATGCGCGTTTCCCCATTATATGTGGGGACTCAGGAGGTGCCGTCTACTCCTGCAACCTTGAATCTCCGCTAGAGCCTTGGCTATGGAGCGATCTAGGGAGGCCGTGCTAGGGCAATCTATCGCATTACAAAACAAAAGCCAGATCGTGATTAAGCACGCAGATATGAAGTGTTTCTAGGCCAAACGGCATATATGTCTGATCCCTTCTTCGTGCTAGCATCGCCACGTCGTCTGAAACGGTCGAAGTGATAACTGATGCACTGATTCGGGTGGCTATGTCTAAGTCAAAAACTTCAGATTTGGCTCCTAGTATTGAATTCTGAGTCGCTCTTAGGAAAGGAGATGAACTCTTCAATCGAGGCCCTGATCGCGTATTCATAAATAAATTGTGCGGCCATTTCTTCAATAAGCCAAATATCGAGAATTGCGTGGAAGTCGATCCAAATTCAGAAGTCACAGGAGACCCCCGCGTCTTTGAAGTCAGATCAGAAAAAGACACTGACTTCATCTTGCTTGATGACGAAATGCTCTACGAGCTTCCTGCCGATACTTGGGAGGCAGAAGATGAAATCCTTGTTCCTAAAGGTGACGAAACAGTCGTAGAGGCTGCGAGGCAGGTTCACAAGGCTATCGGTCGCCATAAAGTTGTTGATAGCGATGAGAGTTGGAGTGAGGTAGACCTTCATCTGCCCGAAAGAGCCGTTCCGCTAACCCGCGACACGGAATCAGGAGCAATCAGAAATCTACTACTTTCAGCCCTCCGCGAGGGAATGGCGTCAGAAAGCGAGCTGATAGAGATTTGTTCGAAAGTCGACGGGAGTCGTAATGTCGAATCCGAGAGGCTTATCGCTATCGTTGCAGGAGAGCTCGGCGCGACCGTCGTGGAATGGACCGGATCTGATGTGCCGTTCCGAGCAGAACCCACCCTTGAAGAAGAGCACCTACTTTCGGAGGCAATGGAGTTTGCCGAGGAGCTCGCATCGGGACGTAACGATCCGTTCAGGTTTTACGCAAAAGAAATACGAGGCGATCTCTTAGACGCAGCGGAAGAAGTATCCTTGGGCCGTGAAATGGAGGATGCCGGTCGAGCAGCATTGTCCGCTCTTGCTCAGTGGCCTGAAGGACTTTCTGTTCTGTTCGACGCAGCCGCCCTTGTCGCCAGAGGAGAGGCAGATGCAGAGGCCTTATGTACAGGCCCTGAACCGTCCTCTGATGAAGAGCCTGTCTCATGGAAGCTAGACAACAGCGACGAGGTAGATAATTCAGAACTGGATGATGAGGCAATCTTCTTTGTGAATGCAGTTGCAGCGGCGGAGGTCGTTCGGCACGATGCTTGTAGTGCGGCTAAAGCTCTGGAAGAAGCTCGGCTGACGCGCGGATTTCTCATGGAATTGGCCGAGAAAGTTGGAAGAGGCGAGGCAGGCCGTTCATTCGTCGAGGCTCTAGTACGTCAGGAGGCGGCACGCGAACGCATGATTCAGTGCAATCTTCGGCTCGCCATGTCTATTGCCAAGAAGTATCTCTGGTCTGGAATTCCGTTCGACGATCTGGTTCAGGAGGCGAATATTGGTCTGATGAAGGCAGTTGAGCGCTTCGACTGGCGGAGGGGCTTCCGATTTTCCACATACGCAACTTGGTGGATTCGACAGCAGGTCACACGGTCTATCGCCGACAAGAGCAGAGTCGTCAGAGCTTCTGTTCACACCCAAGAAGTTGCGAGAAAAGTTCTGCGAGAGCGCGAAGCCGCGGAAGCGCGTCTTGGCCGTTTCGAAACCGAAGTTGAGACGGCAACACGTGCGGGCCTGCCCCTAGCCAAGATTCGAGTTCTACTCGCAATGTTTGACGAAGTGGATTCTCTGGACGAAATAGACTCTGATACAGGGTTGTCCAGAGCAGACATTCTTGTAGATGCCAATGCTATCGACCCTTCCGATGTAGTCGATAGTGCTTCCCTGCGTTCGACCCTTCTTGGAATGCTGGAAGACTTGGATGAGCGAAGTCGCGAGGTCATTCATATGCGTTTCGGCCTAATGGGCGAAGACGAGATGACTCTCGAGGAGGTCGGGCAACACTTCGGCGTGACTCGTGAGCGCATCCGTCAGATAGAATCTAAGGCGATGCTCAGGTTGTCGCATCGAAACAAGCGGGAGATTCTGTGGCCCTTCATGGGCGACAAATACGCTCCGGGCCCCTCGCCTTCACAGGAGCAGAGGAAAAAAGAGAAATCATCCGGCACTGATTTGGGGGGCAAGGCCGACGATGATGTGCGCGCGTCTCAAGAGGAGGAGTTCGTTCGTGAGGCGCTGTATTCTCCGTCTTTGCGACTGATGAGAGGAGAGGGGAGCGCTGAAAGGTCGAAACCGTTTCGAGTAGCAGCCCAGTCATTAGGCTTCGCTGAAGACGTTTCAAAGGAGCCTACTTTGTCGGCAATGGGAAATCTGACGTCGTCTCTTGTCGAACAGGCGTTGAAACTTGGTCTTATAGTCGAAGATCTCAGAAGCGAAGGAGGCAATCTGTCGATTTCCGTTCCCGATTATTCCGGACCAAACATAATAGCGTTTGGTCGCAGGCTGCTCACGGCGGGTTTTAGCAAAGATAAAAACAACTTTTTCAGAAAATGACACAGAGATTCAGACATGCCCCACCAAAAGCCGATGCGATGATGGAGTCCCTTCGGGGGCTCGGATATTCAGCTGCCGCGGCTCTTGCCGATGTCGTTGACAATTCGATTTCCGCTGGGGCCTCCGAAGTGCGTCTGCGCTTCGATTGGGACGGATCCGACAGCCGGATTTCAATTCTGGATAATGGCCATGGCATGAGCGACCCAGAGCTAGAGGCAGCCATGACGCTCGGGACCATTAATCCCCTAAACGAAAGGGCTCCGACCGACTTGGGGCGATTCGGTCTCGGGCTGAAGACGGCGTCCTTTTCTCAGTGTCGCAGCCTTACTGTCGCTTCGAAGAGAGCGGGTCAGGGGATCGTCTGTCTGCGATGGGACCTAGATGCAATTGCCTCCGACCCGGAGGGAGGTTGGCGAATGTTCGAGGGCCCGGCTTCTGGTTCTGAGCGTTTTCTGGAACCTCTTGCGGATCTGAGTGCTGGGACGCTCGTCCTCTGGGAGAAGATGGACAGGGTGGTTACTCCTGGCTCTACTCTGGATCACTTCGCGGACCTAGCGGACGATGTTGAAACCCGTCTCGCAATGATTTTTCATCGTCTCATCGAAGGATCTCGACCGGACTTTCGTCTTTACATTAATAACAGATCGATTCACCCTTGGGATCCATTCATGATCGGCCATCCGGCAAAAGCATTAGAGTCTCCAGTGGAAAGAAAGGCTACACCGTCCGGTGTACTTGAAGTTCAATGTCACGTTCTTCCCCACAAAGACAAGCTCTCCGATGACGAGTTCAAATGCGCTGGAGGGCCCGAAGGCTGGACTTCCCAGCAAGGGTTCTACGTCTATCGCAACAAGCGCTTGCTGCTTGCAGGAGGATGGCTCGGGCTTGGTAAGGGAAAGTCGTGGAACCGAGAAGAGTCGCACCGACTGGCCCGCATAAGAGTCGACATCCCCAACTCGGCAGACGTGGACTGGAAAATTGACGTGAGGAAGTCCTCGGCTAGGCCGCCGGTCTTGGTGCACTCTTGGCTAACCAGTCTGGCCGAGAACACGCGCGAACAGGCGAGAAAAGTCTTCGCATTTCGGGGGGCACCTACGCAAGGACCAAACGGCGTGGCAATTGAGCAGGCGTGGCGGGTTGAGCATCTGCGTAGCGGCGTCCGCTATCGCATCCACGAGGGGCATCCTGCCGTGACTGCAGTCATAGATGCTTGCGGTGATCGGAAGGATCTCGTGAGGGCGATGCTCCGAGTGGTGGAGGAGACCGTTCCTGTGCAGCGGATCTGGCTCGACACCGCTGAGAATAAGGATACTCCGAGAACAGGCTTCTCCGGTGAGTCCGAGACGGCTCCTAACGGCGTGAGGATGGTGCTCCTAACCCTGTTCAGGGACATGATCGGTCGGCGCGGCATGACACCTGAAGCGGCCGTCCGCGCGCTGTACTCCACCGAGCCTTTTCATAATTACCCCAAACTCGTTGCGTCACTTCCAGACGTCGCGACGAAGCCTGACGAAGGGAGTGTAGGATGACGGAAGAGCAGAGTAAGCTGTTTCAGGGTTTAGTCAGCATCGTCCAGACGACGCTGGCTGCCGATATGGAGATGGGTTCGGTCTCGCCGACGCTCATCGCCGAGAAAGTCGACTTCGTCGCCGACAACCTCTATCCGGGCAAGGACATAGACAGGAAGGAGGCAGTCGCCGAGCTCATCCGTCGATTCAGTCTGTGGATAGGTGGAGCGACAATGCTTTCCGACAAGGTGGGCCACAAAGACTGGCTCAACGCCTCGCGTCGCAAGGACTGGCGCTACTGGCAGCGCTACCGCGACTTTCTAGAAGGCAAGATGTCGGTAAAGGCTGTAGACGCTCTAGACGAGGCGACCAATAAGATTCTGGAGTTGCTCGAAGACCCTCTGCGGGAGGGGAGCTGGGATCGGCGAGGCCTCGTCGTTGGGCACGTCCAGTCCGGTAAAACGGGCAACTACACGGGCCTGATATGCAAAGCGGCCGACGCGGGCTACAAAATCGTTATTGTCCTCGCTGGCCTGCACAATAACCTCCGGTCCCAGACCCAGATTCGTCTCGAGGAAGGGTTTCTCGGCTATGAGACATCGGCCAAGAACGACGTAGTTCGCTACATCGGTGTCGGCGAAAATGGCCGTGACGCGGAGATTCGTCCAAACTGTGCGACGAACCGCTCGGACAACGGCGACTTCAATACTAAAGTTGCGAAGCACCTAGCCATTTCCCCAGAGCAGCGGCCTTGGCTGTTCGTTGTCAAGAAAAACAAGACAGTGCTCGAACGCCTGCTTAAATGGATTCGCAACCACGTTGCCGACGCCAAGGACGCGGACGGCCGTCCCATCGTCTCCGGCTTCCCCCTTCTGCTAATCGATGACGAGGCCGATCACGCTTCAGTCGACACCGGAGACCAAATAGTGAATAAGGACGGCACGGTGGACGACGAGTATCAGCCAAAGGCGATTAACAGTCGCATCCGTAAGATTCTTCATTCGTTCGCTCGTAAGGCCTATGTCGGATATACCGCGACACCATTCGCAAATATCTTCATTGATCGCCGCAAGACGACGAAGGAGGAGGGGCCCGATCTGTTCCCGCAGTCCTTTATTGTCAATATTTCCGCGCCCTCGAACTATATCGGTCCCGCACGGGTCTTCGGGCTGCGCTCGACCGAAGGAAGAGCCGATGGCCTGCCCCTGACACGTGAGGTGGACGACCAAGCGGACGCATCGGGTGAGTATGGATGGATGCCCGCAAGGCACGATAAGACCCACATCCCCCTGTTCAAGGGGCACGACGAGGTTCCTCCATCCTTACGAGAGGCACTTTCGGCCTTCGTTCTCTGCTGCGCAGTGCGTGTCCTGCGAGGGCAGGGCAACAGGCACAGTTCGATGCTGATTCACGTGACGCGCTACACTGCCGTCCAAGAGGAGGTACGCCGACAGGTGAGCGACCTCGTGAAGAGTTTCCGCACGGCTCTTCGTGGATTCGGCGTGACGGAGAGAAATGAATTGCTGGCGGAGTGGCGCGAGCTATGGGAGAGAGACTTCGTTCTGACGTCCGCTGCTGTCGCGACCGCCTTGGACGAAATGTCTGGGGAGTTCGAGCTTCCCGATTGGGAGGACGTCGAGAAGGTTCTACCCGAGGTGATCGAAGACCTCGCTAACGGTGTCAGGGCCATAAACGGCTCGGCTGGTGACGTGTTGGACTATGCTGAGCGGGAGGAGACTGGATTGAAAGTCATCGCAGTCGGCGGGGACAAGCTCGCCCGGGGCCTGACACTGGAAGGCCTTTGCGTCAGTTACTTCGTTCGCTCCACCAAGATGTACGATACCCTGATGCAGATGGGTCGCTGGTTCGGCTACCGTCCCGGCTATCTTGATCTGTGCCGTCTCTACACGACCCCAGATCTAGTCGAGTGGTTCGGCCACATCGCCGACGCGGCCGAGGAGCTTCGCCAAGAATTCGACACCATGGCGAAGATCCACGCGACGCCCGAGACCTATGGCATGAAAGTCCAATCGCATCCAGTTCTCATGGTCACGTCACCTATTAAGATGCGTAGCGCAAAGACCTTGCAAGTCTCGTTCAGCGGCTCTGTGCTCGAAACCGTCGCCTTCCATCGCGACGCGTCGATAGTTGAGAGGAATCTCTCGGCTGCGGAGCGCTTGCTTGAAGTGGCGGGCGCCCCGTCAGAGGGAGGCGGCCTCATAGTCCGGAAACGCGGATCGGGCACTCAGGAGTGGAAGGGATTCCTCTGGGAGGGAGTGCCCGCTGAGTACGTCGTGGAATTCTTCTCGACGTATCTGACTCATCCGGCGGCTCGCAAGGTGAACAGCGCGGTACTGGCGGACTTCGTCAAGGCGATGGCGTCGAAGGGTGAACTTACTTCATGGACTGTCGCGGTGATTGGCGGCAAGGAAGGAACCGAGGGAGCCTCTTACTCGTTGTGTGGCAAGTACGCTTTGGAGCACATGATTACCCGAAATAAGAGTCAGAGCTCCAAGGGAGATCACTACTCCATAGGGAGGCTCCTGTCCCCAAGAGACGAGGCGATCGATCTCGACGAAGCGGGCTGGCTCGCCGCCATGAGACTCACTCTCGATGACCGGGTGCAAGACCCTGGGCGGGGAACCGAGGAGACCGGGAAGGAGCCGCCCAAATATCCAGGTGGGGTCTGGGTGCGTCAAGTTCGTGGGTTGGGAGACGGGGGTATTCCTGCTCATCCAGAGCGCGGCCTTCTGCTATTGTATCCCATTGATCCGAAAGGTGCGGAACTGCCCGACGGAGTTCCCCCCGTTGTCGGCTTCGGGGTCAGTTTCCCCGCCAGTCGTTCTACCACGACGGTGAAATACAAAGTGGATCACCTTCTCTGGGAGACTGATTATGCCTCGGCCGATTGACGAGTTTCTCGCCGCTTGGGCGGCGCTGTCTGGCCTAGGTGAGGAGGAAAGTGGCTGGCGCGGCATTCCCGTGACCTCGGCCGGAGTCTGCGAGCTCATGGCGGCTAGGCGTTTTCCGGGTAACGAGGAGGCTCTTCTCGCCTGCTTTCCTACTGCCCGTCTTGAATCCTCGGAACGTCTTCCTGAGGGCAAAGGATTCGAGGTTGTCCGGGCGGATCCATTTGGAGACTGTAGGACTTGGATAGCTCTGTCTAGGAAGGAGTCGGGTAGCCCCGAACTGTTTGCGGAGATGGTCGGCGACGTCGCCGGGGCCATGGACACAGAAGCGGCGGGGGGCGAGGCTGTCATTCTCAGAACCATGCTGCGCAGAGTGCGCATGTGGCAGCAGTTCATGTCACGCGGCGCAGGCCCTCTAAGTCCCGAGGCGGAACTTGGTCTTGCGGGAGAGCTCTACTTTATGACGCTACTTCTTGATGCCGGAGTTTTGCCAGAGAGCGTAGTGCGCGGCTGGGTCGGGCCGGACGATGCTCCGCAGGACTTCCTTCTCGGAGACGGGGCGATTGAGGTCAAGGCGACGATGTCCTCATCGGGTTTTCCGGTGAAGATCGGCTCGTTGGAGCAGTTGGATGACGCCGTAGCATCTCCGCTATTTCTCGCCGCCGTAAGGTTTGCGAGCACTGAGGGAGGAGCGACACTCCCCGAGATGGTCGCCGAGGTCTCGCGCCGTCTCGAGGGTGAGCCCGGGGTCACTACCCATCTGAGTGAGCGTCTCATGGCTGCGGGTTACTCGGAGACACATGCGGGACAGTATTCTCGAAGATTCGAGCCAAAAGAGAAGCGAGTACTCTTCGTGACTGAGGGCTTTCCTCGCCTTACACCGGGAGTTGTCCCGCCCGGTGTGACTCGCGTTCTCTACGAAATCAATCTGGACCACGCCGGTGAATTCTTGCGCGAATTCGAGGTGGCACTCTCTCAACTAGGAACGACCAAATGACTCTTAATGACTTTCTTATAGAGACGCGGGCTGAGATATTGGCTCAAATGAGTGATGGCTCTCCCTTTGCTGAACTTGTGTTCTGCGAGGTGATCATGCAGCACCTTGTCGATGCAGGTATGACCTTCGAGCCTGTTGTCTGCCACTTTCAGGGAAAGGTTGGGAACGCCAATCTGCGACTAAGCGGCTACGCCATTTCTGACGATGCGGATCAACTCGATCTTTTCGTCAGCCTGTACGAGGGTTTCGAGACCCTGACGCCCATTCAGGATCAGGATTCGAAGACAGCAGCTCAACAGTGCGTCCGCTTCTTGGAACTTTGCGCGGCTGGGCGTCTTGCAGACAAGCTCGACCCATCCAGCGATGCACACTCCCTTGCGCTCAGAATCCGAGAGATATACGACGGTCTTGAGCAAGTACGCGTGTTCGTTCTCACGGACGGGGTCGCCAAGTCCAAAAGCTTCAAGACTAGGGAGGTTGGCGGAAAATCGGTCCGTCTCGAGGTGATGGACATCGAGCGCCTATTTCGCCACCGCTCTGAGGGCAAGCCACGAGATGAGCTTGTCGTCGACTTTAACGAGGTCTCAGGATCGCCTCTGCCCTGTGTGTTCGTTCCAGGCGAGACGGGAGACTACGACTACGCGCTGACAGCCGTCCCCGGCGAAGCACTGCGCTACATCTATGAGAAGTTCGGTCCTCGGCTGCTTGAAGCCAATGTTCGCTCATTCCTGAGTCTCAAGGCTAAGGGCGTGAACGCTGGGATACAGAGTACGTTGCGCGTTAATCCCGAGCGATTCATGGCCTTCAATAACGGCATTGTCTTAGTGGCTGACGAGATGAAGCTCGCGCGAGCTGAGGACGGCTCGCCCGGCATCGTCTGGCTTCGGGGTATGCAGATCGTGAATGGGGGGCAGACTACGGCGTCCATCTACTTTACGAAGAGGAAATATCCGGAGGCTGACCTTAGCAAGGTTCGTGTGCCCGCGAAAATTATCGTAATGAGAGAGGAAGATCCGGCGAAGGAAGAGGCATTGGTCTCCGACATCTCGCGCTATGCAAACTCACAGAACGCGGTACGGCAGTCAGACCTGTCGGCGAACAAGCCCTTCCACGTGGATGTCGAGCGTCTATCCCTTGCAATCTATTGCCCAGACGGAGTAGGTCGCTGGTTCTACGAGAGGGCAGCGGGAAGCTACAACACCCTTCTTTCGCGCGAGGGGACGACTCCGGCACGGTTGAAGGCGCTAAAGGAGTCCGTCCCGGCATCGCGCAAGATAACCAAGACTGAGCTGGCGAAATACTTGATGGCGTGGGACGTCAGCCCTGATGTCGTAAGTCTTGGAACTCAGAAGTGCTTCGACCGCTTCATGACGCGACTTGCCGAGGCCGAGGAGGCGGGAAGCCCCGTTGTTCCCGACCCTGCTTTCTTCAAGGGCCTCGTGGCCAAAGCCTTAGTGTTCAAGGCGGTTCACAAGACGGCTCGGCCGCTCGTATCTGCGTTCTTGGCAAACGTGGCGGCCTACACGGTTGCTGTTGTGGCCAACACATATCAGGATACCTTCGATCTCGAGAAGGTCTGGCGTAATCAGGGTGTTTCAAATCAGTTCATCGAGCAGGTCGAGATATGGGCGCGGGAGGTTAACGAGCGTCTGCACGAGACAGCAAACGGCAAGATGATCTCAGAGTGGGCCAAGCGGCCAGAGTGCAGGGAAGCAATGTTCGCGCGTCCATTCTCACCTCCGTACGGGGAAGTTCCCGAGGCTCGTATAGGCTGATTCAGGGATCGGCATCGATCGGCCGAGGGCGCCGGGTGTCATGTTTGTACACGGTTGCTTCGTACGCGCGCCTAACCTGAGTTAGAGATTCACCCCCTTAGCGACTGAAAAGGGGATTAAGGGAGCCATGGATAGTGGGTGTCAGCAGACTTAAGCGAATCAATCTGACTTATTGAATTCTATAGCCCAATTCCGCCACCAATAATGCGTGAAGATTGCCAGTCAAAATGTGGCAAATCCGTCATGCTTTATGATTGAATCCATCAGTTGGAATTTGTCCGAGATTCGGCCTTTGCGGACTATTGAACTATCGAAGGTAATTGTCCGAAGAATTATGCAAAGAAGACGCTGAGAAATACTCAGCCCGAGATATTTTCGAGCCTCAGTGGTTTCATATTAGGTCTGTTGTCAGCCAAAACTGCAAGAGCAGTCTAGGGAGGATTGTTCAAATCATCCAACATTGCCTCAGCAACTTCCCATGGGAGTCGGCGACCATGTTTTCGCATCTCTTGATACGCGTTCCGTGCGACAGGAACTGAAATTTTTCCCGTCCGCACCATTTCATTGATCAACCATATTGTCCCGTGTACTTGAACATTCTCATTTTCTGCCGCCTCCCTTAATGCTTGGTCGCCTGTAAGTAAAGGGCAATTTTCAGCAGCGGCTAGAACAAGGGCGAAAATATCATTTCGTCCGGGTTTGGGGTATTGCACGACTAACTCTTCGACGCGCTTTACTTTAATCTCGTCTGATTCTTTTACGATGAGCCCCATATCTAATAGGTGGCTGTGTTGATCCACAAGCTCTTCGTAATAGATGACATCAGGAATTGAGTACTGATGATCAAGACTGAACAAAGACGGTATTAGCCCGCCAATTTCTAAATCAATAAGAATGTTGGCGTCACTTACGAGCAACTGCATAGCTGCCCTCCAGATCTCGAATCGCCTGGAAAGCAGTTAGTGACATTTTCATCAATTCCGCCGCTTTTGATTCCCCAATATAGTCTTCCGCCAAAGCATGAAAGATCAACTGTTCAAATACATGCGCCTCTTCAGCCGGATAAGGTTTGCCTGGCTCAGTAATATGCCAGCCCTTAATTCGAAAGAGTTTCGCCTGATCGTTGCGCCAAGCCGCTGACACAATACCTAAATCGCGGGCACGATAAAGTAAACCAGCCATGCTAAGGCCAAATTCCTCTTTAAGTAATGCCAGTTCCATTAGTTCAATGTAATTTCGGTGAGTCCCAAGTTCCTGGATTACCGATTTGCGAGGAATCAAGAAAGCGCCGGCAAAACGATTGCAGGCTGCTTCCTCATCAATCTCCTTAGGTAGGCGATTCTTGAGCATTTGGTGCCCGAGTTCATGGGCGAGAGTGAAGCGTTGTCGATCACCAGGCCAATTATTTCCCACAACGATGATTGGCATCTGATTAACTGATGCAGCCAATCCATCGAACTTTTGATCCGTATTTGAATCAATCGTGAATACCCGGATACCATGAGTCTCCAAGACATCGACCAGATCTGGAATCGGGTTGTATCCCAAATCCCATGCATTTCGGACTGTTTCCGCAATTTCTTCTATCTGTGCAAGATCTTCGACCAAGTCAGGTAAGCCTTGAACTGGTTCAAAAGGGATAACCGGAGGAGTAGGAAATAGGTTCTCCAATTCAACGCGACGTTCGATCTGATCGATCACCTCGTGTTCTATGGCCACTAGCTGCTTCTTGGGTAGCGCGCTTCGTTTGCGATACTCAATTGTTTCGAGCGCCATTATTTCTGGACGAAAAAAATATTCAGTACGTACATTGAGCGCGCGAGCTAGCTTTAGAAGATTGACTGATGAAGGGGTGGCTAATCCATCTTCATATTTCTTGATAGCAGCGTGCGAAAGTTCGACTTTGGCTCCCAAATCTCGAAGTGACAATCCAGCCAACTTGCGTGCTCGATTTAGTCGTTGACCAATCATTTGATTTTCTCCTGATTCTGGTTTACATTATTTCACAGAAAGTTGCTTTTTGTAAACCATGTCTGTGGCCAATTGCCTCCGTCATTGAGTACATAGTGATACACATGATGGCGCGAGGCGCAAGATACTTGGAGGAAATTATGCCGGATAACAAGACAGTCACTATCTTCGTAAACACACTTGAGAAAGTGGTACCGCACAAGAAGATATCGTATGCGACGTTGCTCGATTTGGCATTTCCCGGTGCCACGGGCGCGAACTACATCGTTAAATACTACAAAGGCAATTCCGATAACTTGACTGGTACTTTGCCACCCGGCGGAGAAGTGATGGTGAAAAATGACATGGACTTCCGAATTACAGGCACTGGCGAATCGTAATCCTTTTATCGACGAACTCGTTAAACAGGGCTATGACGTTGGATTTATCAACGCTCATCTCGTCATTTTCGGCGTACCCTATTTGAACAATTCCGGCGAATTGAAGTATCTCGACATGATCTGCCCATTAGATCTTCGCGAGGGATTATTGATAGATCGGCCATCTGACCATAAGATGTATTTTACAGGTGAGGTGCCATGCAATATCGACGGGCAAAAAATCGGTACGGGTACTGCCGAAGAGGTCCGCAGGGTGTCTGATCAAATCGTTGGCAACAGAATGCTTTCAAGCAAACCAGCAGGGATGCGGCCGTACGCATCCATCGAAGAAAAGATTAATCAGTACCTTTCCCTGATTTCTTCGCCTGCGGTCCATAAGTTTCCTGGCGTCACCCCTAGACGAGCTCTTGAGAAGCACCTTCAGACAGCATTAAGTCCTTTGAAATTCCCTGACTCGCTATCCGCTCGTGAAGGTGTGCTGGAGCTGTCTCACAAGCTGCGAGAGCGCAAGGTGGCCATCATTGGGTGCGGGGGCACGGGCGCATACGTGCTGGACTACATCGCCAAGACTCATCTTGATGAGATCCATCTGTTCGACGACGACATCGTCCATGTTCATACACTCTTTCGCCTTCCCGGCGTCTATGGTGAAAAGCACCTAGGCTTACCAAAGGTCGATGTATTGGCTGATGCCTACGGCCACTTTCATGGCGGTATCAAGCCGCATGTAGAACGTGTTGATCACAGCAATTTATCATCCCTCGCAGTTTTCGACTTTGTCTTCATTTGTATTGACGACGCCCCGTCCCGACAAATGATTACTCAATCTTGCCATGATGCTTCAGTGCCATTTGTGGACGTGGGAATGGGGCTGAATAAAGGTGAAAATGGCTTGTATGGATTTGTTCGCACCTCAGGAGGCGAGCATGGAGATTTTGACAAACTCAACGGCACTCAGCACTTGCCGGCACAAAATGCACATGATCGAGAATATAGGAACCAGCCTCAGATTGCAGAACTCAATGCACTCAACGCTGCATTAGCAGTGATTCGTTTCAAGCAGCATATGGGTTTCTTTGATCGCCTGACCGAAACGCATGCCGTAGTGTTTGACGTAGCTGCAATGACGATGGATATTGCAGCATGAACGGCAATGTATATCGCATCATCGAGACCGAAAAGCTCCCTGCTCAAGTCAAGCCATTTGAGTTTCATTACAGCCGACGCTTCGAAATGGCAGCCTTGGCTTGTGCTTGCGGGTGCGGTCATCGGATTATGCTAAATCTGCTGGATCAGCACAGACTCGTTATTGAGGAAGGGCTTCCTACTGTTAAACCTTCCATACTGGTTTCCGACGCACCTTGCTTGTCTCACTTTTTTATCAAAAGGGGCCAGGTTGAGTGGGCTCAGCAGTGGTCCAAAGAGGAAGTCGATAGAGTCATGCAGTACCAGATACGTCGTCACGTAGAACAGGACAAACGTGGAAAATCGAAACTTTCCATTTTGGAACGCTGCATAAATTGGGTAACGTCTTGGTTTGACAGATAAGTAGCTCAGAGGAATGCCGAAGACAGCAACCGGTTCTATTGCAGACATGGGAATGGTTGGCTACCTATGTCAACTTTGGCACCGAGGAAGTGTCAGTCAGCAATTCGGTGCCTTAGCGGACATCGACATCGCCCCAAAGCAAGGCAGCTTTGGCGACCATTCCGGACAATAAAGCTGAAAGGGTTTACTTGCTGAGGTCGAAGCGGACTGATTAATACGTAATTCAGAATGCATAGCTTAGCGGCTATTCAAAACTCTCATCCACTCGGCGCTCCCGCTTTCGATCTTCTTTCATGAGATTTTCAAGATGTACGATTTGTTTCTTGGCCCAATCCACAACTTGCGGATCAATGTGTGTTTGCATTTTCTTTGCCAAACCGAGATAAGGCAGGAGTGCATCAGCGAGAGAACCAGACCTGAAGCTCGAATGAAATTGAGATGCAAATATATCCAGAATCTCAAGGCGGTCGGGTGCCATCTCAAGAATAGCCAGTGCCAATGGTGACCATTCACCGCCTACAAATAGGCGGACTTCCTGCGCTAATACTGGCAGGCGTGTTTTTCGGCTTCTTTTGGCCCATGCGATCAGAATTTCCGGGGCTGCGGCATTAACTGGGCTTTCTTTCCGGTCGAAGCTGAATAGGTGGGAAAGCGAATTCCTATATTGCATATTTTGCTTGCGATCAAGGAACCCTTTGATGGCGGCAATAGGTTGTAGCCGAAACAAGGTGGTCGCCAGCTCGCCGTATTGTCGGGCTTCGGTACGATAATCGACCAAGGCGCGGGCCAGCTTTTTGGCAATTGTTAATGCCTCTTCGCATGCAGCTTCGCTACGCAAGCAGGCAATGGCTATCACATTAATGTGGTAAGCATGATTCTGGCTGTTGCTGTGGAAATTGCATAGTGCCAGCAACTGCCGCCCCAACGCTGCTGTTTCTTCATCCACTTCCAACTTGTTGCTCTTTATTGAATGAAGGCGCTGCCCAAAGATATCAACAGCTACTTCATAACCTTTTGGCAACGATGCAATCCCAAGAAGTATCTTCTTGAAAATGGGCAGTGGAATCGAGTCAGAAACCCGGCCAAGCATCAGGTTCCTGAATTGCCCAGCCTGAACATGTCCATATTCAATGGAAGAGACAAGCCGTCCGGCGCCAGCCTCATCAATTGGAAAGACAGATTGAAGAATCGGAAAATATGCCCCAAGAAGTGGATCAGTGAGGGCGGCATCCAGAAATATATTTGTCTTGACTGGGTCAAGTTCATTGACAGCCTCAATGAAACCACTCAACAAGGAAAGGTCCCGCTCACTCTCTGGAATTCCATCCAGTACGGCACAAATTTGCTGCCAGACTGGCTCCCAATCTGACATTCCTTTAGCCAAGCCGCGGCCAAAGTGGAAATTCATATGTCCATTACCACGTAATAACTCTGGCAACAGGGTGAATAGTGTTCCCGAAGATGTCGCTGCTTCCACACCTAAATCTTCCACCGTTTTGTATACACGTGCCGATGCCTGTTCATAGGCTGAATTACTGTCATCACTTCCGACCTCTGTGTCGATCAAGTCAAAGTGGCCATGACTTTTAGACAAAACATAAGCCTGAATTTTTTGCACCAGTCCTTGTGGGCGCAGTGCTGATTCAAGAGCGCGTGTACGAGCAGCAAACTCAGGAGGCATCTCGTCGATATCAAATTGAATGGTTTGGCGAAGAGCGAGCCATCCATCAGGCCAGCCATCTTGAGCAGAATAGACTCCCACAATATTTTCCAACTCAGCGCAAATTCCAGAATGAGTCCACAAGCCTCTGAAATGTCGAGCAATTATGGCTTTAATCTTATGAGCATGAGGTGAATTGGTGGCAACCTGGTTCTTCGAGAATGTAACGACTTCCCTGTACCATGCGGATATGTCAGCGTTAGTTGCAGGTTCCCATCCGAAGTCTCGCGATCTTGCGCCGAAACTGAAGTCATGGCTGGAGGTGAAATGCATCACCTCCAGCATTCCTTCCAGTGCTTCCAGACCTACTGTGTTAAGTGCAGGATCTTCTGCCTCCAGCAATTCCCGTACTACCTCCAGCCTTTTACCAACCAATGCATGAGTACCAGACAGGTATAGATGAAACAGTTCCTTGAAGTTGCTGTTTGCTGAATTATGGTTGAAGTTAGAAGGCTCTTCAGCAACGTATTTCGCAAGTAATAGCGCTGCTCGACTAAAATATTGTGGCTCATAAGCAATCGAGCGCAGCAATCCACACCATTCCCAACGATTCGAAGCGTCAGTTGATAAGAACGCCTTCCCATTTTCACTCGAAGCAGCAGACTCAATCGTCTGGAGAGCCAGCTCCGGAGAAAGAGGCGCAATGTTCTTGAACAGGGAGAAGCCAAGAGAATTTAGCGTTGCTGGATTGCACAGCCAGCCTTGAGGGCTTAACCAGCTCTTTGCAATCTGCTGGGCTTGCTCGCAATCATGCAGATAGCTGAGTCTTCGGCTAAACGATTTCAGTAGTCTTTCGTTTTGTGAAAATGCGTTGATGAGTATTTCGACAGGTATGTTGCTTAAGGCATTGCGTGCCAATCGGTTGGCAATGGCATGAGGCAACACAGCGCGCCATTTGCTCCGACGCTGTATCAGATCACGGGAAAGCAATTCATTAACATGACGGAATAGTTCCCTAGTTTGAATTTCTGCCAACTCGGCCAGCGCAGGCAATTCAGCAGTGTTGCCATCAAGCATTTCACCATCGAATGAATATACAAGAGAGCAGACTTCCGCTGCGCGCATTAGAACTTCACCACTGTCCTTGCGCTGATGGAATAGCCGCTTGAATAATTCTGAGTCTTTCAGGGTGCCGAGGTTTTCGCTGTGCTTTACTGTGCGGGCCAGAGCTAGGGCAATACGCGCATTGCCACTTGAAAATTCGGCTACCCGGTGGCGGTCTGCTTGAGACAGATTAGGAGTCAGGCGTTCAAGGATTTCTTCGATAACCTTTTCTGATGCGGGTTCAAGCCGGAAAACCTGAGTCTCTTCAGGCTCATCATCTGATACGTCGTATTCGACCGTGATCAGGCTCAGCAAACCGTCTGCGGTGTTAACTGCCTGCACCAAATCCCGGTGAGTTGTTGGATTGCAATTGTCGACCACGAGGATGGCCCTCAATCCATCTGCTGCAAGCTGAGAGATCATGTCTCTAGCGGAGGGGATTGGGGGTTGGTCGCTACCTTGATCTACATAAATGACTATGGAGCGATCAAGCGCATTGCTACCGACTTTTGAGTCAAAGAGTGCTTGAACTAAACGCGTCTTGCCCGTGCCAGAAAGTCCCACTAGCCGGATGATTCCACTGGGCTTTTCTAGGACTGTGCGCATGGCCTGAATGCCATGCTCAATAGTATGTGGCGTGTGATTTCCCGCTTGTGGAGAAACTATCCTGCATTTGTCATCAAGCAGATATTCGGAATCGACCGGATCGCCATATGCCCAATTTCCATATGTGCGCCATCCGGCCTGGGGCTCACCGATGCGCTCCCTTAACCAAAGAGTAACTCCTGGATAACCTCTAACCCATCTCGCCAAGCGATCACGATCATAAAAATCTAGGTGAAGTGTCGAACCATCAGGCAAGTCTACGGTGGCAGACTGCATGGCTTTCTTGCGGCTCTTTAGGGGTGTGTCTGCAGTTGAGCCTTGGGCGCAGACAATTACGTATGCGCCATGCTTTTCAGCAAGCTGAGCAATTGAAGGACGGAGCACGCCATTAGGGCGCATTTCATTATTGATTGCACTAGCTGACATATCAGGTTTCTTGACCTGGAAGCCAGTTACGCCTTTGGGAATAAAATCCAAGGAAATGGCTTCATCAGATAATTCAACGCGAACATCAATCCCGCCATCGGCTGCATTTTGATCACCGCCGGATGTGACGGAGGCCAGAGGGAGGTTGGCATGGCGAAGTTCTGCCTCACACAGCTTTGCCACTAAAGTACGTAGGTCACCATCGTTTAATTTGATGATGTGGTCGCCAGTAATATCAAACATGCAAAGTTATATTGCGGTACATATTGATTTAGAAGTGTACTCCTAAACTAATGCTGCTTGCCTGAGCGCATCGCCACGACCCACTTGCTACTTTGTCCGCTGTCTGCAAGTGATTAGTTGACATTGTTGGCACTACCTTACTACTTCCGCTCAGGCCGAATCTCGGACAAATTCCAACTGATGGATTCACTCATAACGCGTGGCGGATTTCCATAGAATACTCACTTATTCCTTAGAAGGTCGAAAACGACATTCCCTATTTGGAAGGCCAAGTAGGGCGGAACAGCATTTCCAACTTGATGAAATTGCTGGGTTCGGTTCCCTTGGAAAAAATAGTTATCAGGGAAGGTCTGAATACGTGCTGCCTCCCTTACAGTCAAGCTTCGACATTGGCTCGGATTGTAGTGAATGAAATAGTGTCCATCTTTCGAAATATGGCTTGTGACGGTAGTTGCAGGTCTATTTGGAAGTTGAACACGAAATCTGTCTGAAAAATGACCACTCTCCCAGTTCTTGTGGTTTGGGCGCAGTCCATCGATGTTGAAATCTTCTGCGCCTTTTGGAGAGACCGAGTGTGCCTTTGAAAAGGCGGCAGCGAAGAGGTAGCGTCTTAAATCGCTTTCCATGTGACCCCTAGCTTCGTGGTTCAGCCAGACGCTAGGTCTGTTCATCGCGTACCAGCTATTCAGCTCGCCCGAACCTGAGACCTGACCTTGATACTTTCCTAACTGGACACGAAGACCGCCAGACTGGGTATTGAGTGAAATATGCTTAGCTGCCTCATCGAGTTCCCGGCGGAGAAGAGCGTCAGAAGTATTCTTTTTCAAGTAATCAACGCTGTCTAATACAGATTTCTTCCATAAATCAAAATCGTCAATGCCACCACTAATTCGACTCCTTAAGGGCGGGAGGCCATGAATTACATCTTGAACAGTGACTTCATGATTGGATTTGGAGAGAAGTTTCCTGTGGCCAATAGAAATGTCTTCTCTGACACCTAACAAAATTACTCTATGGCGAGCTTGCGGTATTCCATATTCCTCACTCCGAATGGTGAAGTCGCGTGGGTCAATCGAATCAGGTGAGTCTCCTCGCTTAAATTCAACGTTCTTAACGAGTGAAAGAATACGATATCCAGAATTAGAATCACTCTTACCAAAAGCAGCATCCGGATCAGAAAGGTCGCGAAGTATTGAGTGAAAAATTAGGTCGCCGTTTACTCGGGATGACAAAATTCCCTTCACATTTTCCATTACAAACACAGCAGGTCGGTACTTCTGAATGACTCTCAGATATTCCCTGTAAAGGAAATGACGATGATCATTTTCCGGAACGTAATTGGCTTTCCCCTTGTTTCTTGATCTCCCGACGAGTGAATAGGCTTGGCAGGGTGGGCCGCCAATCAATACCCACGGTTTCGAAATGTTCAATTTCTCATGAAGAATTGTATCGAGCTTGGCATTGCCATCTTCGCTTCCCAATTCTATAAGCTGCGCTTCTTGTTCAGCGCGAAGCCAAAGATCCTTGGTGGATTCATCCCACGGCTTCTCATTCTTGGCATCGCAATAGTTCAAATACACTGAAAGTCTACTAGGAGCTTCCCTTAAAAGTAGACGATAGTAAGCACGCATCGTCAGGGTTTGGTGGGCGAATGGGTCTTTCTCAGCGGAAACTAAAATTGTGAACGCATTGCTGCGCACACTGGAAAACCCTTCCCCCAATCCTCCTGGACCAGCAAATAAATCTACGACTGGAATATTCATCAATAAGCTCAAGTGGTTTTTAATACCTTTTCAATCATTGCAGTAGTTACAATTTGGCATGGGAGCAATGATAATCCTGTATTCACAGGGGCAATTCTTACGCGGCCGCCATCTTCATCTTCAAGCGCAATCCAGATTATGGACTCATCTCCATCATCTTGATATTCAGGTCTAATCTTTATTTGATCATTCGCTTTAATCATATTGCACCCATAAATTCAATTAAATCCGCAGATTCACGCCATGTTGAAATTCAGTGTGATAGTGGCTGAATGCCTCTGCGAATATTCAGCCGTACACCTCTGAAGTTTATGAAGAAGGCTTGATCAGAGCATGGACTAACGGTTCGATGTTTCGTGTACTAAGCCATTCCGGCCTATGGCGACCTAAAGATGTATCACACCGAGAGATACTCTCCCGCATATTTGCTGGGATTGAATTGATGCCATGCAAGGCACCGACCAATCCACCTACGATACATGCGTTCGTATCCGTATCGCCACCGCCTGAAAGCGTTGCGTGAATCGCAACAGGGTAGGGCGTGGCATTCATAAGGTGGAAGAATGCATGTGTAAATCCAATTCTCACAAAGCCCGCCATTGGATGAAAGGGAGGTAAATTCTCAGCCATTGCATCCTGCAGCCAACCTAAGACTTCCTCAGCATCCTTGGCAGAAAGTGCTGACATTGCAGCATCGACAGCACCAATATAGTCTTCTGGAGCAAGCATCAAATGTCGAATTGCTATGACATAAGCAGCACAAGCCCATTGGCAAGACGGATTCGGATGAGTCAGCATCGCATCAGACCGAGCAGCATGTATTGCTTCAGCGATTGAGACGCGAGCTGACCAGATACCTAGCGGAGTTGCACGCATCAGACTCCCGTTTGCCTTTGAAGTCTGGTTATAGCGCCTAGCGTTATCAATGACTGTCTGCGCAAGATGCGCATCATCAATATCTCCATGCGCAAGCGCAGACGCAGTCGCTTGTCCGACATCAAAGGGGGAGGAAAGTCGCCATTTTCGATAGAAACCTGCAGCCCGGTTAGGAGAATATTGCTGTGATCCGATCAAAGCCTGTAAGAGTGCTAGTGTCAGTTCTCCATCATCCGTAACTTGGCCTGGCGCCGTGTTCCAAATACCACCTCCAACCATTTTCATGGCGCGATCGACTTCATCCGGCGTCGGCCTCCTGCCAATAAATTCAAGAGTCGCCCCAGACGCATCGCCAGCTAAGGCTCCGAAGATTGCGCCAAGCGCTTTATCGGCAAGGGTAGACTGAATGGTGGCGGACATAATTGATACTCCGAAATGTAAGTGCCGACATCGATCCCAATGGACATGACAAATGGCTGGGTTGAGTACGTTGCAGTTTGCAAACTCAAAGTGCATCCAGCTAGATTGGGCTTGGCACTCGGCAGTGATAGCGATCTGCGCGTCAGGTAAAATTCAGGCTATAAGCAATTTGGGTTAACACAGTAAGGATACCAAAGTCGTCGCATCTTGGATTGTGTCGCCTAATGTATATAAGACATCCAAGATTCCGAACATGCTAATTATTGATGTGATTATCGGACTCTTCCTGATGTGGCCAAGCCATGTAAGTATTTTCTGCATAAATCCCTCCCTAAGACAGTAAGACCATTCTGCCTAACACGAACAAATTCCAAAGAACTTTTTTATTGATATAGCTTCGATGGCATAGCTGGAGCAGCGCCCCGAGCTGCTGGCAGTTTTGGTAGTGACCTCATTTCGCACGATCAAAAATTGAATTGACATCAAAATAATTGTGCTATCCTGGATGAAAATAAGGAGCATTAAAAATGACTACGAACATTCCAACACTTGATGAATCTATCGAGCGTATGAAGCAAGAAATTATTGAGGATATTAAATCCGGACAAGTGTCGGCGGATTGCCCATCATTTTCCGCTCTTCACGATTACGTGGACGCGAACTGCTATGGAGGTTTTTGCGAAGATGATGTGATGCAAGCCTTATCGGAACACTACGGTGGAGGTGATGAAAATGAAGGAATGCCGGACGAGCTGATGGACTACCTTAACAAAGCGCAGAATTCGATTGATCGCTGGATTAAAGCAGGCGGCATTAAGCAGATTGACATTGATAAACGAGATAGGAGCGAAGCATGAAGTGCAGTATTCATGTGTCAGGCGAAAGAGAAAAACGAATAGCTGCTGAGTTTCTCGAATCGGTAGGCATGTCTTGGTTGCTTGAAGATAGGCATTGCAGAAATGAAAAATTTCTTCATGTCGAGTTTGTGGATACGCCTGATGCTCTGAGAACGTATAGTATTCAATATAACCCAATGATAAGTAATATTTCGTCGCATGGGATTTCATTTTATTTTGCTGTAAATCCGGGAGACTTCAAGCTGCAATTTGTAGACGGGGGGATCGATGGAACTCTCTTCTGTCCAATGGCGAATGTCAAATCCATAAGCACGTTTGGGGAATTGAGCTTGCCAAGAAATGCATAGCGCCGTGATACCCTGAATTTCATTCATAACGCATAGCGGGTTTAACGCGGGCAGTAATCATGTGACCACTAAATCCTAGTAACTTCCCCCTTCCTGAAAGTGCTCAGCCAGACTGAGGTGACGAACAAAGCTCTATTGAGAGTTTGTTGATATCCCAATTCATGCGAAGTACTTGATCGCAAGATAAGGCCAACCCGGTTGGCTGCATTAAGTCTTGATGTGCTAAGTGGCAGGCGATTCTTTTTGTGAATTATTAGGCCAAGCGTATCAAGCCAAGTCCTTGTCGATTTCCATCGTGCCTGATTGCTCTCTGGCGGATCATCCGGGATATGTGCCTCAAGATCCTTCGCAGGAATGCCCAGTGAATGCAAACAGCCTAGCATTCGGACCAGATCACTTCGTCTATTCATGAGCAGACAATTTGAGATGGGATGGAATGAGTCTTCCCAGATTCGTGCTGCATCACTAAGCTCATCGATAGGCAGACTGGTCTGAACGATCCTGTCTAGGAAAGCGCGGACACGTCTGGATTCCTTATCAAGCGTATCTTGTCGCGTCACACTGGTGGGTGTCCAGGAGTCATCCGGGGCGATAGATGGGATTGAAAAAGCGGTATAGCCCGTTCTCTCTTGAATCACTGAGGCGGAAAGCAAGACTGACATAACCTGTTCCTCTGAGATCAAGAAACGATCCGCCAACCCATCTATCGAGTCGCGCATCGTAGCAATCGCAAGAAGGCGATCGATGTCTGAAGGCGAGAGAGAAGATTGTGATGGTATGACTCTTCCGAGTTCGGGGGGGGCTTGCTCGGCATAAAGATTGAGCGTTGGTTCTGGTATGTCAGAGTTGCGCGTGAAGTGTTTCAATAGCGATACAAGCCAAGCTTCCGTACTGTGGCGTGAACGGAACTGTCGGATGTTCGCATACGATGTCTGGCATGCGTACGCGAGAGTCTTGTTGTCAATGGCGATCGGTTCCTTATCCACCCATTCCTTCAGCAACACATCAGTCAGATGAATATAGTGTCGATGGGTGATATCCGGAGATCCGTGCCCCATGTACATGGCCATGGCATACAAGCCGCGGCGCGATACTCGTGCATCTCCAATCAGGATGGATCGAACAGAACGGGGGTTCATTTCACCCCATAGCGCGTTGTAAAGTTTGCCGACGAACCCCGATGGGGTCTCGTCGAAGAACATTGCCAGATAAAGACGGGTTGCGCAGGTATGTCGCAGATGGCGCAACCGGGTTTCAGGTTCCCCGGTTACTTTTCGCAAGGTCTCAACAACAGCGCTCACGCATGTGCTGCGATTGGCGATGTGGCGTTTAGACTCGACATTCGAGAACAAGGCTGCCAGGTGATCGCCGTCCGAGAATGTTTCGATATGAG
>JAJZUP010000007.1:2500-91661 GCA_021848465.1 Pseudomonadota bacterium | reverse complement strand
CATAGTCCTTGGTGATCTTCTGCGACAGGTCGCCGTTGGCCAGCGCCGAGGCTACGCGCGAAACGTCGTTCAGGCCGGTTTCGGAGACGTTGGACAACTGGTTCAGCAGTTCGGATAGCTCCTTGGTGTAGCCTGCCTTGCCTTCCATGTTCATCTTCACGCTGAAGTCGCCCCGTACCGCCGCTGCTTCTACAATATCCTTGATCTCGGCGACGATCTGCGAGAGATTGGTTTGCATCTTCTGCATAGCGGACAGAAGCTTGGCGATCTCATCATGGCTGGTAATTGCAATACGGCTGGACAAGTCTCCTGCAGCAATCTTTTCCGCAACACCAATTGCCGATTGGAGCCCACGCCCGATGCTGCGTATCAGCATGATGCCGATAAAAGCAGCGAGCGCAATACCAATCAGGATCATGCTGATGGCGATAGTGCGGGCTGTTGAATATCGACTCGTAGCCGTTGCATATTCTGCTTGGGCTACATCTAATTGCAATTTCATCAGCGCATCAGCCCCCTCAGTAACGGGCTTGCAGATAGGGCGCATTTTTTCCCAATAGAAACTGCCGGCCGCCGTCCACTCCTTTCCATGCAACAAAGAAGCTGTCGGTTTCACCCCATCATTGAGACATTGCTTGAAGTCGACAGCAAAACTGTCAGCCAGTTTTTTTTCATCCGGGGTCAAATAAGTGGCGATATAAATCGCCCACTGTTTGTTGATTTCCGTAACATCGCTGTCAATTTCAGCAAGCTGCTTTTCCGCCTCGCTGTTATACGACAGCGCTGTTACGACAGCCGTACGAATGTGCAGTAATTTGACCTTGATGATGTCCAGTTGCCCCATTGGAATCGCGCGATCCTCATAAACCGTGCGCAACCCCTCATTACCGCGCGACATGCCCCACAAGCCATAAATACCAATGGCAATCAGCAAAACAGAAAGCAAGCTGATCACTAAGACCAATCTAGTTTTGATAGTCAGATGATTCATGGCCCTCTCCCTGTAATTGATTTCTTTAAATGAGTTACCGCGCCCAACAGCTTGGTATATCGACAAAAAAATCAAACTCTTGAGGGGAAATTAACATAAATTTGATACTGCGTGAAAGCCATAAGTTAAGTGCTATTAAAATTTATAGCCAGGCCTCATGCCAGTGCACCCATCTCTTTAATCACAAACATTCTATAAAACCCTGCAATGTCGAAAGTGCGTGCGGTAATACCGCTGGGGTTTGCCAACTCCAAGGTTTTGCTGGCCGCCAGGACATGGTCGCGCAGCATTAACAGCATGCCCAATGCCGAGCTGTCCAGATATTCAATTCCCTGCAAATCCACGACAAGACAAGCAACCCCGCTATCTTCCAGGCTCGCAATATAAGCCGCCTTGAAAAGACGGTGAGCCTCAAAGGTAAAACGACCGCTTAATGAGATTGTGGCGATATGGTTATCGCGTTTTGTCCTGATGTAGCACTTTCGTTGATTTTTCTGAAGCATACGATCCTCTCTTTCCTAAAAAGTCGATACGTCAGAAACAGGAATATAAAACCGACCGAGATTCAGCGGCTCATAGCAATGAAGCAAAATCCTCCGGTGAAAGCGGTTTACTGAACAAATACCCCTGGATTACATCGCAGCCGTGCTCCACCAGGAATTGCTTCTGAGCTTGGGTCTCAACCCCCTCTGCCACTACCGACAGGCCAAATTCGGTGGCTAACTGGATGATGGCGCGTGGAATCGCCGTGCTGGCACCATTTGTCTCCACACCATCTTCCGGGATTTGCATTACAAACGACCGGTCAATCTTTAATTCGCTGATCGGCAAATCACTCAGATATTTCATGCTGGAATAACCGGTTCCGAAGTCGTCTATCGAGATATGGAAGCCCAAGGCGCGCAATTCTTCCAGCACGTGCATGGTTTTCTCGGAACTGTCCATAACCACGCCTTCGGTCACTTCGATGGGAAGCAAGGCGGGATCAACCTGCCATCTCTGCACTGCGGAGCGTAGCGTATCCACCAAAGAGCCCCGCCAAAAATGTACCGGAGAAATGTTGATTGAGACTGGAACAATCCGGATGCCACGTCCTTTCCACTCCACAATCTGACGACATACCGTGTCAACAATCCACTCGCTCATTTCAATGACTTCCCCGTTTCCCTCGGCAAGCGGAATGAACTCAACCGGGGAAATCAGCCCAAGGGCAGGATGATTCCAGCGCACCAGTGCCTCCGCACCTACAACCTGCTGGCGTCCAATAGAATACTTGGGCTGATACACCATGAAGAATTCCCCTCGTTGCAACCCCTTTCTGATCCCCTGCTGCAAGGTAAGGCGCCGCTCCTCCATGATGTTGACCGACCTGTCGAAAAATCGATAGACACCGCCGCCGTCGCGCTGAGCTTGATTCATCGCGCTGCAAGCCGCCCGGATCAGCTCTTCATAGGCCCGCCCATCGGCCGGAAACAGACTCACGCCGATGCTGACCCTGAGCTCAATCTCTCCGCCGCTCACAACAATTGGTCGGCTAATATCATTGACCAAACGTGCGACAGTCCCTTCAAGTTGCTCGCGGGCGCAATGATTCTGGATTACCAGGGCGAACTCATCTCCGCCCAAGCGGCAAACCAGATCGCGGTTCCCGGTCAAATCAAGCAATCTCCGCGAAAACTGGGCAAGCGCCTCGTCCCCGGCCCGCACGCCCATTGCGTTGTTGATTTCGCGAAAGCGATCAATATTGACATAGGCAAGCGCCCAACACGTCCCCCCTTGCGTTCCGGCAATAAGCTCTCCCAGTTGCTGCTCAAACATTTTCCTGGTCGGCAGATTGGTCAGGCTGTCGAATTGGGGGGGGCATGAGAGGGAAGATCCGAGAAAGTAAAATGAAACCCGCCGGCTTTTGTGTTGTCGTCGATAATCGCATGCACAATCATCCACAACCTGATCTGCCTGCCATCCTTACCATGACATATCAGCTCACCGGACCAATTGCCGTGTACCGCAAGCGCGTCCCATATTTTCTGGAAATAGGCCGCTCCGTGCGTTCCTGCGCCCAAGATCAACGGCGTATGACCAATCATTTCCTCCGCTGAATATCCCGTCATCCTGGAAAAGGCCTGATTGACCGCAATGATCCGTTTATCCGGTCCTGTCGTAAGCACTCCGAACTGCGTAGTTTGAAAAGCAGAAAAGGCAAGCCGCAACTGGCTGGTCAAATTGGCTTGTTCGATACACTCGTGCATTGTCCTGGAGAGCTTTGCCAAGTCGATGGGCTTGACATGGAACCTGGATACACCCAGTTCAAACATTTTTTCCGCATCCTCGGCATCATCCGAGCCGCTGATCGCAATAATCGGAACCTGCCTGTCGATTTCCCTGATCTTTTCAACCATGGACAGGCCGCCCATTACAGGTAATTTGATGTCTGTCAAAATCAACTGGGGCCGATAGCGGGTGAACAAATCGAGCCCTTCCTGTCCATTGCTCGCCACATGCAAATTGCCGACGCGCCGGTTGAAATAATGGCTCATGAAATCGCGCGTCTCTTCATCATCTTCGACGTATAGCAGCGTAATCTGGCTGAGCACCACCGACTGCCCGGTCAACAGCAGTTCAGGAGCCGGGGTTGAATTTGCAGACACACTTCCTTCCTGCGGAATATCCTGCCCGCTCCCTTCAAACCGTATTTCGAGCAATGTCACGTCATCAACCTTATTGCGTTGCGTGATTGCCTCAACTTGATGGACGACCTCGTCAAAACGCTTTTCCCGGCAGGATTTTTGCAGCATTTTCACCAAGTCGCCCTCAGAAAATTCCGGAATGGCGGCCGCGAAAGTATCTGTCAGCCCATCCGTATATGCATATACCCGAACCTCTTCCGAAATCCTCATGTATTCAATTTCAGGATAAAACTCCTGGTCACCGAGCATGCCCAGTGCTGGCGTTCTTGATTTGAAATGATGCATGAGATCGCCTTGCAGGTCGAAAAGATAAGCCGGAGGATTCCCGCAATTCAGAACTTCAACCGCGTGGTTGACGGAATCAAACCTTAACAAGGTGGCGGCAAGAAAATAGCCTGTAATGTTCCGGTCATGCAGCACTCGATTCAGCTCCACAGAAATCGTTTGTAACGAGAAACCACGCTCGACCTGCGCACGGAACAATCCAGGGATTGAAACCACCGGGATTGCCGCTGAAAGGCCATGACCAGCGCCGTCCCCAAGCAGTACATATAAGTTGTCTCGATACTGCTCGACACAAACAAAATCTCCGCTTACGCCCAGCTTGGGAATGCTTAGCTGCCTTACATTACTGTCCAATTCAGGTTTTTCAGTTTTCAAATAGTGCGCAACATAGCTTTCCAGGCTCTCCCTCTCGTATTCGGATTCGACCATGAGGGCATCAGCCTGATGTAGCCGATTTTCAACATCGCGGCTTTGCGCAATTTTCTCGGCAATCGTCGAGATTGCCGCCATCAGCTCATCTGTGTCGACCGGTTTTACGATAAACTTTGTAACGCCTATATCAATGGACGACAGCAGTATGTCGCTTTCGTTATGCGCAGATATGATGATCACCGGAAGCGAAGGATCGGTCTCCCGTATCTTGCGACACATGGACAGCCCGTCCATTTCGCCCATACGAATATCGGAAATAACAATGTCAGGATGATTTTCATTAAACGACTGCAACCCCGAAATGCCATTATGTGCCGTATGCACCCTTTCAATTCTGCGGCGTAAATAACGCGCCATGTTCTCGCGCACATCATCGTCGTCTTCGACAAAAAGGATCGAAAGATTGTGCGTTAAAGCCAAGGTATCGACTGACTCAATGAATGACATGTTCAGCCCCAGACTTTGCCTTAGGCAAACAAATTGTGAACCTGGCCCCGGATGGAACATTTTCCGCAGAAATTTTTCCATTCATGTTTTTTTCGACACAAATGAGTGTCATGTATAAACCGATGCCAACCCCATGCTCCTTGGTCGTGAAGTGGGGCTCAAAGATCCTTGACAATATATCTTGCGGAATACCCCCGCCATTGTCGGTGATCGCATGAATCCCGAATTCATCATCTTCGCTGATTTCAATGCTGATCTGGCCTGCGGCAACCTTCTGGTCAATAATCGCATCGCGCGCATTGCTCAAAATATTCATGAGCACTTGGGAGTACTCATTGGAATATCCGGACACCTGCACATCGTGTTCGACCTGAACTGAAATATTGATATTGTTATTCCTCATTGATGCGTCCACCAGGTTAAGGCACTCCAGTGTCGCTTTGTGCAGGCTGAATGCCTCCAGGCTTCTGTCTGCTCGGAAGAAATGCCGAAAATCATCAATGGTTCTGGACATTTTCTGGATGATCGCCTTTGATTTCCCGACTGACGAGTGAATATAGCTAAGGTTGCACTCGCCATACAGGGCAGCATCTTCAAGATCGCTGAGTATCAGACCAAGCGCGTTGATGGGTTGCCGCCATTGATGCGCGATATTGCCTATCATCTCCCCCATGCCGGCCAACCGGGATTGCCGCTGAAGCAGCAAATCTTTTTCCTGGTTTTTTTTAATCTCGACCTGAACCCGCAAATCGAGCGCAAGGGTTAATTCAAGCAACGCCTCTTCTGCCTGCTTCTGTGCATGAATATCATGCATGACCCCGACGATTTGACTCACCTGCCCATCCACCGAAACAACTGGCGTAATGTTCATGCTCAACCACCGCCAGGTTCCATCCGCATGCTTGAGGCGATAGCGCAAAGCAGACACCTTCCCCCCGTCCTCCAGTACTTGTCGCAGACCATCCAGGACGGCCGCCTTATCCAGCTCATGAAATAACCCTGCATCGAGCAACTCAAAGAATGAGCAACCGATAAACTTGTCCGGTTTGTAGCCAAGCAGATCGAATACTTTGTCGGAAATAAACAGAAAGCTCAGGTCAGTGTCGGCAGCCCAGATAATCGCCCATGCTGACTCCACGATGGACTTAAGCTGCGACTCGATGGCCGCCTGGTTGCTGACATCCAGGGCGATTGCGATGAAATAGCTTTCCGTCTCCTGCTCGAAAAGCTGCAAATGTATTTCCACCGGGTAACGGCTGCCATCCTTGCGCAAATGAATTGCATTCAATGTCTTTGCGCCCCCACCATAACAGCGCATCTGGTTCATTAATTCCGCCATTTCCTGATTAAACACATGGCTTTGAATATCCAGAGGTGTCAGCCACTTCAGCTCATCCATGGTATAGCCAAGGTTTTCCAGCGCACGCTGGTTTGCAAACGTGAACTTCAGGCTTTGAGTATCAAATATGAAAATTTCATTCTGGCTTGCCTCCAGAGTCTGGTTCAGCATCTTGACGGCTGAACTCATTTCCTTTTCCCGCTCTTCACCAAGCCGGCGAGCACTTATATCCTCTACTACTGCAAGGCAAACCTGTTTATTCTCATCCGGGATC
This sequence comes from Pseudomonadota bacterium, assembly GCA_021848465.1. GTDB lineage: Bacteria > Pseudomonadota > Gammaproteobacteria > Burkholderiales > Gallionellaceae > JAJZUP01. Next base: position 85,206 of record JAJZUP010000007.1, on the reverse strand, counting down.
GCATCTATCCATGCATAAAGCGGTAGCAGCATTCCCCCGTTGCGCCGGCGCTCCCTGTTTCCGAAATGCAGCTCGCACCCTTTCCTTTCGTTCGTATTGAATATTTCGCGCAGGAAGCTTCTGAAATGCTCTCTGTCCTCCGGCAGCAGGTAATCAGTCATCCGCTGCCCCCCCCAGTTCTCCTTGCCTTGAGTTTCGCTTGGTTCCCGTTGGAATCTGGCCTCCAAAACATTGCCGTCCCGATCAAGAAAGAAATATCCATACGTGGGGGTAGTTCTTGATTCCTGAAGACCCGCCCGAGCAACAGCATGCATCCGCTGGCGGTTAAACTCTTCCGATAACAATTCGATCTCAATCTGGCTGATTCGCAACTCAAACAGTTGCGCCCCCATTTCATGAGGTTGCAATGGGGTTTTGAGCGCTAATTCCTTGCGCAGCCTTGATTCTGCACGTTTGCGCAAATCGCCCGCAATCAACTGGTAGCGATCCTCCGCCGATGGCATAAGCTTTTTATCCATGGCACTATGTCTGTTCCATCACCTGGCACTCATTGCGCCACAAACAATCCAGTTGTTTGCAAACTCGTGTATACGCAGATGCGCAGCAATCAAAGTTTCCCTCCGAGCGCTGGAATTTCCTGATGAGCTCAATTTTCACTGCACGGCTGATTTGTTGTATATCTGACTGAAGCTCCCTCTGCGCACTTTTAATCCTTCGATTGAACATCGCAACTCCCAGTAAAAGACGGCTTGGATTTCATGTTTCGACAAAAGATCAGGCGCATGCAATGCCTCAGCAAGCTTGCAGCCCTTGATTCAGCTCCGAGTACATCTTGCGCATGTGGTGATAGTTGGCACTCAGGCTGGTATTGCAGGCCTCGAGTATTGAAATTCGGCGACGCAACTTTTCTGTCCTTTGAGAAACCATTTTTTCCAGCCTGTCGCGGTAGCGACCAATTTCCTTTTCAAGTGCCTTGATTTGCGTTACATCCAGCATGACCCCGCTCAATGCTAGCGGCCGCCCATGCTTATCCATGATGACCCTGGCCTTGTCCTGAAACCATCTTGGGCTACCTTCACCTATCTTGACCCGGTATTCACACTTGAACATTTTTCCATTCTGGTAACAGTTGCGAAGTGCATTCACAACCTCGCGCCGATCAGCTTCATGGCAAATCCGGTGATGCAACTCGGTATCGCTTCCCCAATGCTCCGGTGTCATTCCCAATTCCCGCATTGCCGGGCTTAAATGCACATAATCCTTTCCCCCTTGGAGGGAAACCCTGTAAATCACCGAAGGTACGGCTTCAGTCAAAGCTTGTTGAAAGCCAGCGGTTTCAAGCAGGACCTGCTTCATCATCTTTTCCGAATAGACTCTCGAAACCAGAATTGGAAGTTGCTCCAGATGCAAGCCATTCAGATTTTTTAGCAGAAAATCATGCGCCCCCATCCTGAGCGCATTCACACCCAGTTCAGCTTGGTCAGCCTTTAAAATTTCGATCACGGGAATCCGCTCTTTGACCGTCCTCTGGTGCTTGAACTGTTCCAGAAATTCGATGCCATCCATATCGGACATAAAGTCGCAGTCAACGATAACCAAATCAATCGTTTCGTTTTTTAATGCCTGCAATGCCGCATTTCCGCTTCTTGCCTCCAGATAATCAATATCGAATGGCATATTTACTGACAGGATGATGTGCATACTCTGGACACTTTGCTCATTACCGACCATCAGGATGTGAAAAGTCTCCAGCACGTCGTCAGCCAAGCTGCCAGCCCCCTCATCCACGTAGTCGCACTCTGGCAAAATCACACCTGCGTCCAGGCACGGCATTTCAATCAAGCCGTCTTTTGTCATGGATGCTTTATTCTTGCCAACTGAATACAGGAACTGACTTTGCCTATTCTTCATTTCGAATCTCCCTTTTTACAATTGAATTGATAACAGCCTGGTGATCATCACAAGCACTGAAAGCGAGACGCATGATGCGGAGAGATCACTTCCAATAAAATCGGCAAAGGATGTTTTACAGCTCGGATTACGGATGAAAATTACATGTCAAATTCCCTAATGGTCTAGGGGATTTCCAATGAGGGGTTTTTTATTGATATTTCAAGTGGCTGCAAAAATACTAAATTTGCTGCGGCATATGCAGCATGGTTTGTCTATATACCGACTATATAGCCGTTCCACGCCGGCCTTCATATAACCAATATATAAAAGTGGTTATTGAAAAGTGCCGATCAATCACCCATAATCAAATAAGGTATTAATAAAGCGTTAATACCGACTACAGCAAGGCCGCGATAATGACCAAAGTATTAATTGCCGAAAAACAGACCCTGCATCGACAACTGCTCAAAGTTTTTCTGGATGCCCATCCTGACTTCGAAGTTGTAGCTGAAGCGGAAAGTGGCAATGAGGTCATTGCCAAGTTGCAGCTTCATGAAATTGATGCACTGGTAATGAATATGTCCTTGTCCGGCATCTCCGGGGTCGAGTTGATCATCAGGGCCAAGGCAACCAGCCCCAACCTGTCAATCCTCGTATACAGCACCAACTCGGAAGACAATCTGATTACCCAGGCATTAAAGAACGGCGCAACAGGCTATATTTCAACCATGCATGAACTGGAAGACTTCAGCAACGCACTGCGTAAAGTATCGAGCGGAGCTCGTTACATCGACCCCATCATTGCTGAGAATATGCTCCTGCATAACATTTCAGGCGAGGACGAACCTGTACACTCCCGTCTGTCTCAACGGGAATTCGAAGTGTATCGCCTGCTGGTAGCAGGAAATAATATTGTCCAAATAGCCGACCAACTGTTTATCAGCAGTAAAACCGTCAGCTCCCACAAAAAGAAGCTCATGCAAAAAATGCATTTCTCCGGCATGGCGGATCTGATGCGCTACGCAGTACAGCGCAGGCTGTTTGATGAAGCTTCTCCATTGAACTAACGCGCGCATGCATCTCCTGAAACACAGGATAGGCCTGTTCGCCCAGAGACCGCCGAGAGCAAGCCACCTCACGAATGTGCGTGTGTTCCATACTTTTTCCGACGGAAACTATTGGGGCTAGGCCCCATACTGCCGCAGCCTGCACCTTGCCGGCAGGCCACAAATCAAGCGTATTCTTCGACTCACTTGGGAGTTTCTGCAACAAACTGGCAGTATTGCGCGATAATGCCAAGCAGATATGAACAAGCTGCTGATCATCCTGTTGCTCGCCATGCTGTCCGCATGCAGCACGACGCCTCGTCATCCTTCCTCATCCGGTTATGCCGCCGATGAGGAAATGGACAATCTTGTCATGTACGCATTGAGCTTGGCCGATACGCCGTATCGCTACGGAGGCAACTCGCCGGATTCAGGATTCGATTGCAGTGGATTTGTAGATCATGTTTTCAGCCATACGCTCGGGGTTAAATTGCCGCGTACCAGCCATGAAATCAGTCGCGTAGGCAAACCCGTCAGCAATCACAACTTGCGTCCCGGTGACTTGGTGTTTTTCAACACCATGCACCGTCCATACTCCCATGTCGGCATATTCATAGGAGACGGAAAATTTGTGCATGCGCCCAAAACCGGGAGCAATATCCGGGTTGAGCAACTAAACGAAAAATACTGGGCCGCTCGCTATAACGGGGCACGCCGTATCAAGGTTTAGACACATGTGCATTTCGCAGTGCTTCCGCCAACTGGAACACTGACATCGCGTAGAAATTGCTATTGTTATACAGCGTAATCACGCGAAAATTGTTATAAACCAGCCAGTATTCCTTGCCATTCTCTACCGTAAAATCCAGCAACCAGGCGGGAGGCAATTTTCCTGCAGACTTGACTGCCGGAGTAATTCCGAGGCTTGCCCACTCCCCCTCAGTACGCGATGTATCTGAAATTTCGGGTGTAGCTTCCTTACCTAAAGCCGCCAGTTGCGCAATCGGTTCGCCGGTTTTCCAGCCATACTGTTTAAGATAATTTGCGACACTGCCGATGGCGTCCTCCGGCTCCTGCAGGATGTCCACCTTGCCATTGCCATTGAAATCTACCGCATATTTCCGGTAGGTACTCGGCATAAACTGGGGAATACCAAGCGCCCCCGCATAAGAAGCCTTGATGCCCAGCAAATCGAAGCCCTGCTCCCGCGCCAGCAAAAGGTATTGCTCGAGTTCGCTGCGGAAAAAATCGGCACGACGCGGATAGTCGAACGCCAGAGTGGTCAAGGCATCAAGCGTACGATAGCGTCCCGGCCTTCGCCCATACAACGTCTCGACCCCGATGACAGCAACAATGATCTCCTGTGGAACGCCGTACTGGGCCTCGGCCTTTTGCAAATAGTCGGCATAGTGCTGCCAAAACTCCAAGCCCCCATCAATCCGCAACGGATTGATAAACGATGCCCGATACTCCACCCAGGGTTTCAGCGTTGCTGGCGCGGTGATAGCGGCAATCACATCCGGACGATATTCTGCTGCTTGGAATACAGTCGCCAATTCATCATGCTTGAATTGGTATTTTGCCACCATATCATCAATGAACTTAGGCAATCCAGGCAGCTCGATCGCCTCAGCCGAACCAGTAGAAAATACAAGCGCAATAAAAACAGGCAAGAATCGTTTCATGCCCCGTATTCTACTCGACAGTCACCGCCCGCACTGATAAATTTCGTCCATTGCCAAATATTAAATGGAAGCACAGCATGGAACATACCGCACAACACCATCCACTCATCATCCTCGGCTCCGGCCCGGCCGGTTACACCGCTGCCGTCTATGCCGCGCGCGCCAACCTCAAACCGGTACTCATTACCGGCCTGGCACAGGGCGGACAACTGATGACCACCACCGAAGTGGACAACTGGCCGGCCGATCCGAACGGCGTACAGGGGCCGGAATTGATGCAACGCTTCCAGCAACATGCCGAGCGCTTCAACACCCAGATCATTTTCGACCACATCCATACGGCAAAACTGCAGCAGAAACCGTTCACCTTGGTCGGCGATGCCGGTACTTATACCTGCGACGCACTCATCATCTGTACCGGCGCTTCAGCCCAATATATCGGGCTGCCCTCAGAAGAGGCCTTCATGGGACGCGGAGTGTCCGGCTGCGCCACCTGTGACGGATTTTTCTATCGCAACAAACCGGTAGCCGTAGTCGGGGGCGGCAACACCGCTGTGGAAGAGGCACTCTACTTGGCCAACATCGCCAGCCACGTCACGCTGATCCACCGCCGCGACAGCTTCCGCGCCGAAAAAATCATGGTGGATCACCTGATGGAGAAAGTGAAAGAGGGCAAGATTACCCTGCAACTGCACCAAGTACTGGACGAGGTGCTGGGCGATGACAACGGCGTCACCGGTGCGCGACTGAAAAGCGTGCAGGACGGTAAAACCCAGGAGATCAAGGTGGACGGCGTGTTCATCGCCATCGGCCACAAGCCGAACACCGACATCTTCCAGGGACAACTGGAAATGGATAACGGTTACATCGTGACCCGCGGCGGTCATCAGGGCAATGCCACCGCCACCAGCATTGAGGGCGTCTTTGCAGCCGGCGATGTGCAAGACCAGATATATCGCCAGGCCTGCACATCCGCTGCCACCGGATGCATGGCCGCACTGGACGCGGACAAGTATCTCGCCGGATAAAGGTAGCGCATGAAAGAAAAACCGGAACAGGATGCAGACTTGTTCCGGCAGGCATTAGAGGGCGTCACGCCCATCAAATCCCAGAAGCGCGCGCCATCCGGCCCTGCCGCCACCTTGCATCCGCGTCCGACCGCGTACTCGCAACCTGAAATCTCAGTTGCACTGTCAGACCACCTGACTTTTGATGAAACCCCAACTGAATACCTGGCCAACGGCGTCAGCCGCATGGTTTTGCGCAAGCTCAGGCGCGGCACTTGGCCGATCGAGGACAGCCTGGATTTACATGGTCTGGATAGCGATACAGCACGCAGCCTGCTGGCCCTTTTCCTGCAACAAGCAACGCAGCGGCAATTCCGCTGCATCAACCTCATTCACGGCAAAGGCTGGCACAGTGCACAAGGCGAAGGGAAACTGAAGCAACTGGCCCGTCACTGGCTCATACAGCACCCTGACGTACTGGCTTTCTGCGAAGCGCCGTCGAATGCGGGAGGTAGCGGCGCCGTCTGGGTACTGCTTAAAAGCGCAAGCTAACACCCGGGCAGCCGTCCTGCTTACGCCATCGCCTGTTGCAATGCCTGCTTGAATGACTCAACTGCTTGCGCACCGGAAACATGCACACGCCCATCAATCAGGAAATGGGGAACGCTGTTGATCCCCAATGTTGCGGCCCGCGCTTCATCTGCACGCACTTCCTGGATGTAAGCGTCGCTCTCCAGCATGGCGGATACCTCGGTAGTGTCGAGGCCACACTCGCCCGCGAGCCTGACCAGTGCATCACGCTCGCCGACCGGCAACCCCTCGGTAAAGTAAGCCTGCATCAGGCGCTCCATAACCTGCCCCCCGGCTTGCCTGGCAAGCGCGAAATGCAGGATGCGATGCGCATCCAGGGTGTTTCCCGGTAACGCATCTGCAAGCCGGTATTGCAACCCCGCGCTTGCGGCAACCGCCGTTACGCGCGCATTCATGGCGGCCGCCTCCTGCAAGCTGACCCCATATTTGCGCGACAGCATCTGCTCCAGCGTCTCGCCATAACGGGCGGGCGCCTGCGGATCAAGCTCGAAACTGCGCCACACCACAGTAACCTCACTGGCACCGGGAAGGCCAGCCAGGGCCGCTTCAAAATTGCGCTTGCCGATATAACACCAGGGGCAAATCACATCCGACCATATTTCCACTTGCATATCCGCACGCTCCTCAAATCATTTCTGCCGTATCAATAGTCGGTGAAACCTTGTGCGCCGGGGGTATAAAACGTATTAGGATCAGGGGCGGTCAGCGCAGCGCCGCTCTGAAGCTTTTGCACCAGATCCGGGTTGGCAATAAATGGCCGCCCAAACGCAACCAGGTCGCCGCGCTGAGCATCCAGGTCAGCATTCGCTCGTGCTGCATCATAACCACCCGACAAAATATAAGCTGCCTTGAAGCTGTTGCGGATCGCCGCCTTCAATGCCGGGCTAACTTGCGGAGCCCCCATCGAGCTATGGTCCACGACATGAATGTAAACCAGCCCGACCTGGTTCAATTCCTCCACCAAGCGCAAATACATCGCATCCATCTCGGCATCCGCCGCTGTGCCATTGAATGCGCCATATGGAGAAATACGCATCCCGACCCGCTCTGCGCCGATTGCAGCCACCGTCGCACGCGCGACCTCGACCGCAAAGCGAATACGGTTTTCGATGCTGCCCCCCCAGCGATCGGCACGCTGATTTGCTGCCGTATTCAGGAACTGGTCGATCAAGTAACCATTCGCCCCGTGCAACTCCACCCCGTCAAACCCGGCAGCGATTGCATTGCGTGCGCCTTGGGCAAAATCTGCAACGGCCTGAGCAATATCCGCTTCGTTCATTGCTTCCGGCACCGGGTAAGGCTGCATGCCGCTGCTATCCGTCCACATCTCCCCCGGCGCGGCAATCGCCGACGGAGCCAGGATACGTGCACCGGCTTGCATATTCGCCGGATGGCAAACGCGTCCGTCATGCATCAGTTGCACAAAAATCTTCCCGCCGGCGGCATGCACACCTGCGGTTACACGCTTCCAGCCCTGCACTTGTGCATCGCTGAAGATTCCCGGCTGGCGCGCGTAACCCATGCCGTTTGCGGATGGCGCCACCCCTTCGCTGATGATCAGCCCGGCTGTTGCACGCTGTGCATAATATTTTTCGATCAGGTCGTTCGGCACGTTACCGATAGCACGGCAGCGCGTCATCGGCGCCATCACCACACGGTTTTTCAGCTGCAGCTTTCCCAAAGATGCGGGAGTAAACAAAGTCGTAGTCATGCAATGCTCCTGTAGAAATAACAAACGGTACTCCGTCCAGTGGGACGGAGTACCGGCACAATCGTTACTGCTTGATGGCTTCCACCGGAATCGTGATGGTGACATCGTCACCGACCAGCGGCGCATATTTGCCCATGTTGAAATCGGAGCGCTTCACTTGGGTGGTTGCGGTCGTGCCGCATGCTTCCTTCTTCATCATCGGATGTGGCATGCACATGAAGGAATTCAGGGTCAGGGTCACAGGCTTGGTGATTCCCTTGATGGTCAGGTCGCCTTCCACGCTGGTCAACTTGTCGCCGTCGAACTTCAATTTGTCCGACTTGAATGTAATCGTCGGGAACTTGCCGGTGTTGAAGAAATCCTCGCCCTGGATATGCTCATTGAACAAGGGGGAACCAGTGTTCACCGACTTGGCGTCGATGGTCACATCCACCGAGCCGGTCTTGGCGGCGCGATCCAGCACGATCTTGCCCGTCACTGTATCGAAACGGCTGAGCTGGATGGAATAGCCCATGTGGTTGTACTCGAAACGCGGCTTGGTATGGTTTTGCTCGATCACAAAGGTATCCGGAGCTGCCGACGCAGTGGCGGACAAGGTAGCGGCGATGGCAAAGGCAACAAATTTATTCATATGAATCTCCTGGGTAGTGTTGATAAAAATTACTTCTTGCTGGGTGCTGCTGTGACAACAAAATGAAAATGCACTTGAATGCCATTGGCGACAGTGCCGAGATCGGCCCATTCGCCCTCGCCGATCGCATAATCAAGCCGTTTGATGGTAAAACTGCCGTCGAAAACGCCGCGGTTTCCACTGCTCTGGAATGTTGCCGAGGCAGTCACAGGCACGCTGCGGCCTTTGATGCTGAGCTTGCCGCTAACCTCGTAACGACCGTTGCCCAACGGTTTTACTCCCGTCGAAACAAAACTGGCCGCGGGAAAATCCTTGACGTTAAACCACGGCTTGCCCACCACCGCATCATTACCCTCCTCCGATCCGGTATCGATGCTGGCAAGATCTACATCAATGCGCGCCTGCGCAACTGCCAGCCGCGCCGGATCAAAATTTAATTGTGCCTGGAAGCGGTTGAATTTTCCGTCAAGGTTCACCCCCATCTGCTGATAATCGAAGGTCAGGCGGCTCTCGGCCGGCAAGAACTGGTTGAACGTCGCCGCCTGCGCGACTGGCGCAAGTAGCCAGGCAGTAAGCAAAAACACCATACGCATCATGAACGGCCTCCCTTCGGCAGCATACGAGAAACAATGTCATCCCTGTCGATCACGCGATGCTTCATGGCTGCTGCAACATGCAACACAACCAGCGCCAGCAACACGTAATTAAGCCCGGTATGCACCAGCGAAAGGGCTTCCCCCAGCGCTTTGTCCTTGCCCACCAGATCCGGCAACGGCAGCACGCCAAACCAGACCGTCTGAAACCCTTTTGCCGAGCTCATCAGCCAGCCGGAAAGCGGCACTGCCAGCATCAGCACGTACAGGCCCCAATGAACGATGTGGCTGGCGGCTTGCTGCCAGGCCGGGATACTGTCCGGGAGTGCAGGCGGTCGATGGGTGCCGCGCCAGGCCAGGCGGATCGCAAGCAGGAACAATACCGTCACTCCGAGCCACTTGTGATAACTGTACAAATGCAGCTTGGTCGGCGACAGCGGCAAATCATGCATATAAAAGCCCAGCGGAAAGGCCGCAAAAATCAACAGCGCAACCAGCCAGTGCAGCACGATAGCAGTCGAGGTATAACGGGTATCCATGCTGTCCTCCTCAGTTGAAGCGCCCATTGCGGTAATCATCCAGCGCCTGGTGGATTTGCTCCTGGGTATTCATCACGAACGGTCCGTATTGCACGATCGACTCATGCAACGGCTTGCCCGCCACCAGAATAAACCGTGCATCATCAGCCGCTGCGATTCGCACGCCGTCACTGCCCGCCGCATTATCCAGGATGCCCATGCGCTGCTGCTCAACCGCACTTCCCTCCACCACCACCGAGCCGCGATAGACATAAATGAAGGCGTTGTGCGAATCCGGCAGCGCCGTAGCAAACGTCCGGCCTTGCGGCAGGTGCACATCCAGATAGATCGGCTCAGTCACCTCGCGCGTCACGGCACCTGCGACCCCATTGCTGCTGCCGGCTATCACCCGCACTGTTACGCCTTGCTCGGTGACATATTCAGGAATGGCGTTGCTCGCAAAATCCTTGTACCAGGGTTTTGCCATCTTGTTGGCAGCAGGCAGGTTCAACCACAACTGGAACCCTTCCATCACGCCATCTTCCTGTTCGGGGATTTCTGAATGAATGACTCCACGCCCAGCCGTCATCCACTGCACAGCGCCATTTTCCAGCAAGCCCTCATGGCCGGCGCTATCGCGGTGGCGCATACGGCCTGCGAGCATGTAGGTCACGGTCTCGAAGCCGCGATGCGGGTGATCCGGAAAGCCGGCGATGTACTCGTCCGGATTGTCACTGCCGAAAGCATCCAGCATCAGGAATGGATCAAGACGCTGCTGCAAACGGCCGGTCAACACCCGGGTCAGGCTGACGCCCGCCCCATCCGAAGTTGCAACGCCCTCGACAATCCGCTCAATACCACGCGACTGCTTTATCGTTTCAGTAAATGTGCTCATCGCTGCCTCGCCACGAAATCAAGTGAGTGCATGTTATGCATTACAAAAAATTAGATAAAGCCATTAAAACGAGATAGACTATTCCATTAATGGAACAATCAAATATTTCTGCGGATGATTACATCCTGTTTGCGAGCATCGTCGAACAGGGCAGTTTTGCACGCGCGGCCGATTATTTGAGCATCCCGAAAGCAACTGTTTCGCGTCGCCTAGGCATGCTGGAGACGGCACTTGGGCAACGCCTGCTGGTGCGCACCACTCGCCGGCTCAGCCTGACCGAATTCGGGCAGGAGTTTCTCGACCATTGCCGACGCATTGCCGAAGAGGTCGCCAGCGCACAGGATTTCGTACGCAGCAGGGATGCCCAACCGCGCGGCAAATTGCGAATATCCATGCCCGAAGATTATGCGCGCCGCACCTTGGCACGCGCGCTGTCCACCTTCATCGAGACTTATCCGGAAATCGAGCTTGAACTCGACCTCAGCTCGCGCCTGGTAGACTTGATCGGCGAGCGTTTCGATCTCGCCATCCGCATGGGCGAACTCGCCAACGACTCCACACTGGTCGCACGCAAACTTGATGAACAGCACCTGGCGCTCTATGCCAGCCCCATCTACCTCGGCCTGCACTCCATACCGCAACATCCGGACGAGTTGCAGCACCATGCCGCGCTGCGCATGTCTTCCAGCCAGGGGCTGCCCCTGCCGTGGCGGCTGACGCGCGGCAAGGAAACCTGGGAGGGCATCCCGCCCGGCCGCATGACACTGAATTCGATCAGCGTGATCCAGCAACTCCTGCTCGACGGCCAGGGAATCGGCATGCTGCCGGTTCCGTTTGCCGAAGAAGACGTACGCAGCAAGCGGCTGGTGCGCGTCCTCCCTGAATGGTGTTTCCCATCCAGCACCGCGTGGGCCGTCATGCCGATGCGTCGCCATGCTCCCACCAAGACCCGGGTATTCCTGAGCCACATTGAGCAATTCCTGAAAAGTCAGTAGGCTCAGGAACTATCCGGAATCGACTCATGTCACATGATCCGCATAAATAAACTGTGCATGCTAGAATCAAAAAATGCTTAAGCGCCCACTCCATTTACTGCTGGTCATCACCTTCACGCTGCTGCAATGCGCAGCGCCGCTGGTGCATGCCCATGTCAATGGCCAGTTGAGCGGCTTGCTCCCCCCGGCGCTGGAAACACAACACCCGGCCGCGATACAAAACGACTGCGTGATTGAGGAAGATGAATCTCCCGCAATCACCATTCCGCATGAATACCAGCGGGATGAACAACCGGTTCTCACGAATTCCGCTCCTGCACTGCTATTCGTCGCGTTACCTCTCCGCCATATCCTGTCTGCGCGCACTTTGCCCAGATCAGTCGACCTTCCTCCGCACTACCCCCAGTTTCAGCCGCAAGCCCCCCCCGCTCTGGTTTAATCCAGCTAATATACCCGGGCTCTGGCCCATTCGTACCTGCCACACAGATCGCGCCACGCGCCATCTCTGGAGACAATTGCATGAAAACACATCGCATCCACTTGATTTTGCTTGCCGCCCTGCTGTCACCTACTGCCTACGCGGCAGGTGAAATGGCCATCAATGCCACCCAGAAACAGACACTGGGCATTGTTTCCGCCCCGCTCCCGCCGCGCCAGCATGGCGAACTCGCAGGCATGCCAGCGCAAGTCGTCATCCCCGGCAACCAATTGTTTACCGTCAGCACCCCGCTGGCGGCCATGATCGAGCAAACTCTGGTCGGTGTGGGTGACAGCGTCAGGAAAGGCCAGGTGCTGGCCACCCTGCAAAGCCCTGCGCTGGCAGAAGCGCAGCGCGGATTGCTGCAGGCTTACACCCAGGCGCAGCTTGCCAAGGACTACCTGACCCGCGACCAGAAGCTATGGCAGGACGGCATCATCGCCGAAAGTCGTTACCGTGCAACCCAGAGCCAGTATCGCGAAGCCAGCGCCGCGCTGGCGGAACGCAAACAACTGCTGAAGCTTTCGGGCATGTCGGATAAAGCGATAGCCGAATTGCAGAATGGCAACAGCCTGAACAGCACGCTCTCCGTCACCTCACCGATTGACGGCGTGATACTGGAAAAGACCGCCAGCACCGGACAGCGACTTGACGCCGCAGTCCCCTTGTACAAGGTTGCCCGCCTTGACCCGCTCGGACTGGAAATTCAGGCCCCGCTGGCCAGCACCCGCGGCCTGAAGATCGGCGCCACGGTAACCATTCCCGCCTATGGCGCTACTGGCAAACTTACCGCTATCGGGCGCAGCCTGAGCGGCAGCAACCAGACCATCCTGCTGCGCGCCATCATCAGCAAGGGCGCAGATGCATTGCGTCCCGGTCAATACCTGGAAGCCACCCTGGATACCAGCTCCAGCGACGCCGATCAGTGGAATGTTCCTAACGGCGCGCTGGCGCGGATAGAGGGCAAGACACTGCTGTTCATCGAAACCGAGAAAGGCTTTCGCGCGGCAGAAGTCACCGTCCTCCATGAGGGCGCGCAAGACACGCTGATCACCGGAAAACTGACCGGCATGGAAAAAATCGCCGTGCAGGGCGTCTCCTCGCTCAAGGCGCAAATGATGGGCATAGGTGGCGAATGATGTTGTCAAAATTAGTTGAATTCGCACTCACCCAGCGCCTGCTGGTTGCGGTACTGACCCTGCTGCTGGTTGGCGCCGGCGTTGTGGCATTCCGCGATTTGCCGATTGACGCATTCCCGGATGTTTCGACCACGCAGGTCAAGCTGATCATGAAAGCGCCCGGCATGACACCCGAGGAAGTCGAAGCGCGCATCGTCACGCCGATCGAGCTGGAAATGCTGGGCATACCCAACCAGCGCCTGATGCGCTCGATTTCCAAATATGCCATTGCCGACATCACGATCGACTTCACCGACAGCACCGACATCTACTGGGCGCGCCAGCAAGTTGCCGAGCGCCTCAGCAATGCCATGCGCGACCTGCCTGCCGGAGTAGGCGGCGGCCTGGCCCCGATTACTACCCCGCTCGGCGAAATGTTCATGTTCACGGTTGAAGGCGATGGCTACACGCTGGAACAGCGCCGCACGGTGCTGGACTGGGTGATCCGTCCGGCTTTGCGCACGCTGCCCGGCGTTGCCGACGTCAACTCGCTGGGCGGTCTTGCGCGCAGCTTTGAAGTCGTGCCGGACCATACCGCACTGGCCTCGCACGGCCTGTCCATGGCCATGCTGCAACAGGCGTTGGAGACCAATAACCGCAACGACGGCGCGGGCCGCCTGAGCGACGGCGACGAGGCGCTGCTGATCCGCGCCGAGGGCAATATCCAGAGCCTGCAGGACGTGCGCAACATCGTCATCGCCAGCCCCGGCGGCAGCCCGATCCGCGTCAGCGATGTGGCGGAAGTGCGCATCGGCAACCTGACCCGCTACGGCACCGTCACCCAGAACGGCCAGGCCGAAGCGGTTGAAGGCCTGGTGCTGGGCCTGCGCGGCGCCAATGCCCAGAAGGTGGTTGCCGAGGTCAAGGCCAAGCTCGCCGAGCTTGCCCCCACCCTGCCGAAAGGCATCACCACCCGCGTGTTCTATGATCGCGGCGGACTCGTGCAGCGCGCCATCGGCACCGTATCCAAGGCGCTCACCGAAGCCATTGTGCTGGTCGTGGTGCTGCTGGTGCTGTTCCTCGGCAACCTGCGTGCCGCGCTGGTCGTGGCGCTGACGCTGCCACTGGCGGTGCTGATCACCTTCATCATGATGCGCGAGTTCGACATGTCCGCCAACCTGATGAGTCTGGGCGGTCTCGCCATCGCGATCGGCATGCTGGTCGACGGCGCGGTGGTCGTCGTGGAAAACGTTATCAACCACCTCAGCCACAAGCGCCAGCATATCCCCTACCTGCACATCATCTATCGCGCGGTGAAGGAGGTCATCACCCCGGTAGCCGCGGGGGTCGCCATCATCATCATCGTGTTCCTGCCGCTGATGACCCTGCAAGGGCTGGAAGGAAAACTGTTCATCCCGGTGGCGCTCACCATCGTGTTCGCGCTGGCAGGCTCATTGCTGCTGTCGCTGACTGTCGTGCCGATGCTGGCTTCGTTCCTGATCAAGACCGCCAGCCATGAAGAGCCCTGGCTGGTGCGCAAGGCGCAGGCAATGTATGTGCCGTTGCTATCCAAAGCCCTGTCCCACGAACGCATCGTTCTCGGTGCGGCAGTGCTGCTGCTGGCCGCGACCGCCGCAGTCTATACGCTGATCGGAAAAACCTTCATGCCGGAAATGGATGAAGGTGACATCATCATGCAGACTACCAAGCTGCCCTCGATCAATTTGGAACGCACCGCCGAGGTAGACGAGCGCATCCAGGCCGCCATCCTGAAACAGGTGCCAGAAGTGAGAAGCATCGTGTCACGCTCGGGTGCGGATGAGCTGGGACTCGACCCGATGGGGTTTAACGAAACCGACAATTTCGTCGTACTGAAGCCGCAAGCCGAATGGCGCAGCCCGGACAAGGAGGCGATCATTGATGAAATCCGCAAGGTCATGCTGAATTTTCCCGGCATCGAATACAATTTTACCCAGCCAATCGCGATGCGTGTCTCGGAAATGCTGACCGGTTCGCGCGGCGACGTCGCAATCAAGATTTTCGGCACTGATCTGCAAAAGCTCAACGAGCTTGCGGAAAAGATGGTCACCCTGGTGGGCGGCATCAAGGGCAGCGAGGACGCCTACACGGTAAAAAATGGCGGCGTGCAATATTACCGCGTGATCATCGACCGCCTGGCGGCCGGACGCATGGGACTGAGCGTGGATGACATCAGCAACGCACTACGCAGCCAGGTCGAAGGACGCCAGATCGGCATGGTCATCGAGGAAGGCCGCCGCACCCCGCTGCTGATCCGCGGCGAAGCCGACGTGCAGCACTCCCCGGCGCTGTTTGCCGCGCTCACGCTGCCGCTCGCCAACGGCCAAAGCGTGCCGTTGTCGGTCGTTGCACGACTGGAACGCGCCGACGGACCGGTCAAGGTGGACCGCGAAAACGGGCAGCGCATGGTCGTAGTGCAAACCAACGTGCGCGACCGCGACCTGGTCGGTTTCGTGGATGAAGCCAAGGCAGCGGTTGCAAGCAAAATCCAGTTGCCGCCGGGCTACCGCATTACCTGGGGCGGCCAGTTCGAAAACCAGCAGCGTGCTGCAGCCCGCCTTGCCGTCGTGATCCCGGTCGCACTCGGCCTGATTTTCATGCTGCTGTTTGCCACCTTCGGCTCGGTGCGCCAAGCCGTCCTGGTGTTGACCAACATCCCGTTTGCGTTGATCGGCGGCGTATTTGCGCTGTGGATCAGCGGCGCTTACCTGTCGGTGCCAGCATCCGTCGGCTTTATCGCACTGCTCGGCATTGCCGTACTGAACGGCGTGGTAATGGTCAGCTACTTCAACCAGCTACACCTGCAAGGGATGGACATTACGACCGTTGTCTCGGAAGGCGCCAAGCGCCGCCTGCGCCCGGTGCTGATGACCGCCAGCATCACCGCATTCGGCCTGCTGCCGCTGCTGTTCGCACATGGCCCCGGCTCCGAAATTCAGAAGCCGCTCGCGATTGTTGTCACCGGCGGGCTGATCAGCTCGACCGCGCTGACACTGATCATGCTGCCGATCCTCTATCGCCGCTTCGGTATCGACAAGGGAGGATTGCGCGCATGACCCCTTATGCCCGCAACACGGCTGTAACACGCTACCTGCGCAATGACGCCGCAAACAGAGAGGTGCACCGATGAAAAAAATGAATTGCTGCCTGACGCTGGTCTGCCACAAATCGCTGCAGGAGCGCCTGATCGACCACCTGCTCGAGCATCCGGAATGGGTGGTCGGTTTTTCCGGTAACCCGATCGAAGGACACAGCCGCAAGGAAAAACTGCCGACGATTGTGGAGCAGGTGCGCGGACGCTCGCAGCGCATCGAAATGCGCTCGGTGATGAACATTGAGGATGCGCGTGCCCTGATCGCTCACCTCAAGCGCGAAGAAGCCAACCCGGACATCGCCTACTGGATCACCCCGGTCATCGAATACGGGAGGCTGGCATGAAGACCCTTCTCATTTTTTGCACCGCACTGGCGTTGCCGGCGGCCTATGCCGCCGAATCGGATTTCCCCGACCTGCCGCCTCATGCGCAAGTCGACATCGCCCTCGGCAACCATATCAATGTGCTCACAGCGGAAACCGGTATCAAGCTGGAGGAAGCCAACCGCCGCAAGTGGCAAAGCGGTAACTATGAATTCAGCGTCCGCGCCGGCTCCGCGCAGCGCAAGGTCGCCCTGCCCGACCAGACGATGCACGAATGGGATGTAGCCATCGAGCGTCCGTTGCGTTTGCCGAACAAGATGCTGATTGATGACGACATCGGCGACGAGGGCGTAAACCGTGCAGAGCTGGCGCTGGGCGATGCGCACCACGAGGCGGGCCGCACCCTGCTGCACCTGTGGTTCAACTGGCAACGCGAAAATGCACAAGCCACGCGCTGGCAGCAACAGGTAGATCTGCTGAGCCAGCAAGCCGCCAGCACGGAAAAACGTTTCAAGGCCGGCGACGCACCGCGCATGGAGTTGAACCAGGCCCAGGCCGCCGTTGCGCAGGCCAATGTTGCCTGGCAACAGGCCAAATTACGCACCCAGCTTGCCGGGGCCGATCTGGCGCGTCAGTTCCCGGCTATCCAGCTCCCGTCCAACCCAGAGCTAAGCACCCCGCTTCAGGTGGAACATGACCTCGCCTACTGGAAACAGCAAATCCTGGAGCACAATCACGAACTCGCACTCGTCTCATCCGAAAGAAATATCCAGCAAATGCTGGCCGAGCGCAGTCGTGCCGATGAGATTCCCGACCCGACCGTCGGTCTGCGTTTCTCGAATGAAATGGGCGGGAATGAAAAAGTCGCCGGCGTATATGTCACGGTGCCCATTTCGTTCGGCTTGCGCAGCATCAATGCCGAACACGCCGAATACACCGCAGAAATTGCGCAACAGCGCGAGGCTGCGGTAAAGCGGCGACTGGAAGGCGACATCTATGCGGCGTATATCCAGGCCGTCAATAGCTACAACACTTGGCTGCAGGCGCGCGATGCGGCCGACAGCCTGCGCAAGAACGCGGAATTGCTGATGCGCGCCTATACCCTGGGGGAAAGCAGCCTGTCGGACACGCTGACCGCACGGCGCCTGGCGCTGGAATCCACTTTGACCGAGAATATTGCCCAACTGGACGCAAACGAAAGCCGCTATCGCCTGCTGCTGGATGCCCACCAGATATGGCCGTTGGACGAACATGACGAGCATTCGACAGTGAAACACTAAGCATGGAAACCCCCAATCTGATTGGCGGCATCGCGGCCACCCTGACGACCCTAGCCTTCGTCCCGCAAGTCTGGCAAATCCTGAAGACCCGCCACACTCACGACATCTCGCTGGGCATGTACATCGCTTTCACCAGCGGGGTGGCGCTGTGGCTCATTTACGGCATCCTGCTGACCTCATGGCCGATCATTATTGCCAACGGGATTACCGTATGCCTGGCGGGCGCCGTGCTGGTCATGAAATTACGCTACAAGTGAACATATATTTTATATGCAATAACCATGCAGCACAGGTGGATTAAGCGCATTCCCCGGTGCCAGCAACAGCCACAACCGGCACATTCCGGCATGCTTTTTCCATGCCCTCTGGTTATAATCCGCCAAAAACCCTGATGCAAAGACCAGACAGACGGCAATCACATCATGCTGAAAAAAATCCGTGTACAAGACATCCGCCTCGGAATGTTCGTTCAGGAGCTTTGCGGAAGCTGGATGGAACACCCTTTCTGGAAGAAATCCTTTGAACTGACCGACCCGAACGACCTGCACAGCCTGCAAACCTGCGGTTTGCAGGAAGTCTGGATCGACACCAGCAAAGGGCTCGACGTTGCAGGCGACGTCGAAGCAGTTTCAGCAGAAGAAGAACAGCGCCGGGTAGAGCAGGAGTTGCACAAAACTGCCACCGAGCAGGTCAAACCCATTCAGCGTGTATCAATTCAGCAAGAGGTGCAGCGCGCCCGCGTGCTACTGGCTGAGGGAAAAACCGCCGTCACCTCGATGTTCCATGAAATCCGCATGGGGAACGCCATCAATGTCAGCGAGGCTGAGCCGCTGGTGGATGAAATCAGCAATTCGATCTCGCGCAACCCGGAAGCATTCCTGAATCTCGCGCGCCTGAAAGGCGCCGACGATTACACCTATCTGCACTCGGTCGCGGTATCCGGCCTGATGATCGCACTCGGCAAGCAACTCGGCCTGAGCGGTCAGGATCTCAAGGATGCCGGTATGGCGGGCCTGCTGCACGATGTCGGCAAGGCATTGATCCCCGCCGAGGTACTGAACAAACCCGGCAAATTGACCGACGAAGAGTTTGCCATCATCAAGAATCACCCGCGCAAAGGCTGGGAAGTATTGAACGTCGCCAACGGCGCCAATCCGGTTGCGCTGGATGTCTGCCTGCACCACCACGAGCGCGTGGATGGCAAGGGCTATCCGGAGGGCATTTCTGGCGACAAGCTCACGCTGTTTGCCCGCATGGGCGCGGTGTGTGACGTGTACGACGCCCTCACCTCCAATCGCTGCTACAAAAACGGCTGGGAGCCTTCCGAAACCATCCGCAAAATGGCGGAATGGAAAGACGGGCACTTTGATGAAAAGATTTTCCACGCCTTCGTCAAAACCATCGGCATCTATCCCTCCGGCAGCCTGGTCAAACTGAAATCAGGGCGACTGGCCGTCGTCATCGAACAGTCGGAAAAAAGCTTGCTCGCTCCGCGCGTCAAGATATTCTTCTCCACCAAGTCGAACGAACCCATCATGCCCGAGTATGTTGACCTGTCGAAATCTCCCGACTCGATCAGCAACATTGAGCAGCCCGAGAAATGGGGCTTCGATATGAAACAGATTACCGGCCTTCAATAAATCGACATCAAAAAGGGAATCCTCATGACCATCGAATTCAGCCTGAACGAAACCAGAATTTTTCCGCCATCCGAAACCTTCGTGAAAAACGCCAACGTTTCCGGCATGGCCGCCTACCAGGCGATGGCTCAAGCCGCGCAGGACGACTACCCCGGCTACTGGGCCAAACTGGCGCGCGAAAATATCGAATGGAAAAAGCCCTTCACCAAGGTGCTCGATGAAAGCAATGCCCCGTTCTACAAGTGGTTCGAGGACGGCGAACTGAACGTCTCCTGGAATTGCCTGGACAAGCACCTGACCACCCAGCCGGAAAAAACCGCGATCATTTTCGAGGCGGATGACGGCAAGGTCAGCCACGTCAGCTACCGCGAACTGCATGGGCGCGTCTGCCAGTTCGCCAACGGCCTCAAATCGCGCGGTATCAAGAAAGGCGATTGCGTCATCATCTATATGCCGATGAGCGTGGAAGCCGTGGTAGCAATGCAGGCCTGCGCCCGCATCGGCGCCATCCACTCCGTCGTGTTCGGCGGATTCTCCTCCAAGAGCCTGCATGAGCGCATTACCGATGCCCGCGCCGTCGCCGTCATCACCTCCGACGGGCAATTCCGCGGCGGCAAGGCCATGCCGCTCAAGCCCGCCGTGGATGAAGCCCTCGGCATGGGCGGCTGCGAAGCCGTGCATAGCGTGATTGTCTACCGCCGCACCGGCGCCGATGTCGCCTGGGATGAGGACCGCAACATCTGGTGGCACGACCTGTTCAACTCACAACCGACGCATTGCGAACCGGAATGGGTAAGCGCCGAGCATCCGCTGTTCATCCTGTACACCTCGGGCTCCACCGGCAAACCCAAGGGCGTGCAACATTCCAGCGGCGGCTACCTGCTGGGCGCCATGGTCTCCATGCAGTGGGTCTTCGACTACAAGTCTTCCGACGTGTTCTGGTGCACCGCCGACGTGGGCTGGATCACCGGCCACAGCTATGTCGCTTATGGCCCGCTCGCGATGGGCGCCACCGAAGTCATCTTCGAGGGCGTGCCCACCTATCCCGATGCCGGGCGCTTCTGGAAAATGATCCAGGATCACAAGGTCACCACTTTCTACACCGCACCGACTGCGATCCGCTCGCTGATCAAGCTGGGTGGCGACCTGCCGAAAAACTACAACCTCTCCTCGCTGCGCCTGCTCGGTTCCGTGGGCGAGCCGATCAACCCGGAAGCCTGGATGTGGTACTACACCGTGGTTGGCGGCGAGCGCTGCCCGATTGTCGACACTTGGTGGCAAACCGAAACGGGCTCGCACATGATCTCGCCGCTGCCCGGCGCGGTGCCAACCAAACCCGGCTCCTGCACCCTGCCGCTGCCCGGCATCCAGGCCACCATCGTCAATGAAAATGGCGATGAAGTGTTTGACCAGCACGGCGGCTTCCTCGTGATCAAGAAGCCCTTCCCCTCGCAGATCCGCACCATCTGGGGCGATCCGGAGCGCTACAAGAAGAGCTACTTCCCTGCCGAAATGAAGGGCGCCTACCTGGCCGGCGATTCCGCGCACCGCGATGAAGACGGCTACTTCTGGATCATGGGCCGTATCGATGACGTGCTGAACGTTTCCGGCCACCGCCTCGGTACCATGGAAATCGAATCCGCACTGGTTGCCAATCCCGTTGTGGCGGAAGCCGCCGTCGTCGGCAAGCCGCACGAAATCAAGGGCGAGGCTGTCGTGGCATTCGTGGTGCTCAAGGGCGCGCGCCCGGCCGATGCGGCAGCAGCCAAGAAACTGGCCGAAGACCTGCGCAACTGGGTCGGCAAGGAAATCGGCCCGATCGCAAAGCCGGACGAAATCCGCTTCGGCGAGAACCTGCCCAAAACCCGCTCCGGCAAAATCATGCGCCGCCTGCTGCGCGCGATCGCCAAGGGCGAGGAAATCACCCAGGACGTTTCCACGCTGGAAAACCCGGCCATCCTGGAGCAACTGAAGGAAGTGGTTAAATAATTGCCGGGTTTCGGCAAAGACTAATGCCTGCGCAAGCCGGCGTTACGCCGTAGCCAAAACCCCGCCATCTTGGAACAATTGAAAGAGGTCATTCGTTAGTTGGTGGGGGTTCGGTGAAGGCTAACTTGGGGCATCTGCCCCAAGTTAAGCACAGCGCGCCGTAGCCAAAACCCGACCATCCTCGAACAGCTGAAGTAAGTGGTTAAATAATTGCAGGGTTTGGTTACGACACAACCTGACTGTTAGTCTCCACCGCTACACGCCATGACGGCGTGTAGTCGGCGAAGACTAATGCACCATCTGGTTCATCTCGATAATAGGCATCAGGATGGCAAGCACAATCAGCAGCACGATGCCGCCCATTGCCAGGATCAGTGCAGGCTCAAGCAGCGCGGTCAATACCGAGGTGTAGTTTGCGACCTCCCGCTCCTGCTGGGCTGCTGCGCGCTCCAGCATGGCATCCAGCTTGCCGCTGGATTCGCCGCTGGATATCAGATGAATCAAAATAACCGGGAACAGTCCCGAGGCCGCCAACGCGCGACTGAGCTCAACCCCTTCCCGGACTTTTCTTGATGCCTCTTCCAGCGCCCGTCGCATCGGCAAATTTCTCACGACACCGGCGGCAGCATGAATAGCCGCCAATAACGGCACTCCGCTTCCGGCAAGGATCGCCAGCGTGCTAGCCATGCGTGCGGCATTAATACCGCGCACCAGCCGCCCCAGCACCGGCAGGTGCAACACATACAGGTGCCACCGATAACGGATTTCCTCGCGCTGCAACATGACGCGCACCAGCAGGACTGCCGCCGCCATCAATAACAGCAAATACAGCCAGGCCGCCTGGAGCATCGCGCTTAAACCGATCAGCAGCTTCGTCAACAATGGCAGGCTTTGGTGCGACTGCTGGAAAACGCTTACCACCTGCGGCACGACATACATCAGCAAACCCGTAACCACCAGCATGGCCACAACGGTGACAATCACCGGATACACAAACGCCAGCCCCACTTTCTGCTGCAACGCTTCGCGCGACTCGGTGTAGTCGGCCAGGCGTGACATGACCTTGCCCAATTCGCCGGTTGCTTCCCCTGCCTTCACCAAAGCGCGGTAAATATCCGGAAATATGCGCTCATACTTGCCCATCGCTGCCGCCAAGGTGTGCCCGGCCAGTATTTCCGCACGCACACCGGCCAGCACCTGGCGCGCTTTTTCACTTTCGCTTTGCTCAATCAGGGCATTGATGGCTTGCTCCAGGGTAAGGCCGGCCTCCAGCAGCGTGGCTAGCTGCCTGGTAAGCAGGCTGAGCTGGGCGCTGGTTATGCCGGGCCGGAATCGCTCGCGCCAGCCAACGCCAGCGCCGGCCTGAATGTCGTCTTGCGAGACCGCCAGCGCCGAGACGACGGTCAAACCCGAGTCCCGCAATTCCGCACGAGCTTGCCGCAAAGTGTCTGCCTCGATCACGCCGCGCACATTGCGCCCGGTTGCATCCAGGGCATCGTAACGAAAAGCCGCCATCCGCTACCTCACTCCCGCGTCACCCGCAGCAACTCTTCCAGCGAAGTCGCTCCGGAAGAAACAAGCCGCATGCCGTCCTGGCGCAAGGCGCGCATGCCATGCTGCAAGGCATACGCGCGCAAATCCAGCTCCGGCGCCTTGTCGTGAATCAGGTGACGCATGCCATCGTCGACGATGAGCAGCTCATAGATTCCGGTACGGCCCCGGTATCCGCTGTCATTGCACGCAGCGCAGCCCATCGGGCGATACAACAAACCCGGGGTGGCCATTCCCTCAAACAGGGCCAGTTCCGCTGGCCCCGGCGCATATGGCTCGCGACAATCCGGACACAGGGTGCGCACCAGCCGCTGGGCAAGCACCCCAAGCAAACTGGAAGACAGCAGGAATGGTTCGATGCCCATGTCCGTCAGACGTGTGACGGAACTGGCTGTGTCATTGGTATGCAGCGTCGCCAGCACTAAATGCCCGGTGAGGCTGGACTGCACCGCTATCTGGGCGGTTTCCAGATCGCGGATTTCGCCGATCATGATGACATCGGGGTCCTGGCGCAGAATGGCGCGCAAGGCGCGCGCAAAGCTCAAGTCGATACGCGGATTCACTTGCGTCTGCCCAATGCCGGCAAGGTCGTACTCAATCGGGTCTTCCACCGTCATGACATTGGTTACGGTGGCATCAATACGGGAAAGCGCAGCATACAAGGTGGTGGTCTTGCCGGAGCCGGTTGGCCCCGTCACCAGGACGATGCCGTGGGGTTGCCTGACCAGCTTGTCCATCAAGGCCAATGTTTCCCCCTGCATCCCCAGACGAGACAACTCGAGACGCGCCGAGTCTTTTTCCAGAAGCCGCAAAACTACCCGCTCCCCATGCCCCGTTGGCAAGGTCGAAACACGCACGTCCACCGGGCGGCCCGCCAGGCGCAAAGTGATACGCCCATCCTGGGGCAAGCGCTTTTCCGCAATATCCAGCTCCGCCATGATCTTGATGCGCGACACCATGGCCGCATGCAGCGCGCGATGTGGCTCAATCACCTCCTTTAGGGTGCCATCGATACGGAAGCGGACAACCGAGCAAGTCTCAAATGGCTCAATGTGAATGTCTGAAGCATTCTCGCGTACCGCCTGCGACAAGAGTGCATTGATCATGCGAATGACCGGTGCGTCATTTTCCGCGTCGAGCAGGTCCTCCGTTTGCGGCAAGTCGTGCACCAGTTGGGATAGGTCCAGATCCTGCTCAAAGTCTTCCGCGAGGGCCGCGGCAGTCCCTTCGGCTTGCGCGTACGAGCGTGCCAAAGCATGGTTGAAATCATCGGGGGGGGAAACCAGCGTCACGCTGACCGGCACGCCCAGTACGCGCTGCACCTCCATAAGCGTTTCCGCCACGGCGTCGTCACGCAGCAATACCGTTGCGCCCGTACCATCCAGATGGGTCAGCAGCACCCCTTTGCCTTTTGCAAACGTGTATGGAATCTTTCTCGAAACGCCCTTTGCCGGTGGTCGCTCTAGCATTGCATCCATATCGGCACAGTCTAAGGTTGTACGGCTGCGGCCGGTTGTTTGCCTGCCGCGTTTGCCGGGGCGGGAGCCGGCTCATTTTTTACGGCAGCCGTATTGGGCTTGGCTGACTCAGCCGCTGAAGATGGCGCCTCAGCCGGCTTCCCCGGTTCTGCTTTAGACGCTTCGGCGGCATCCGGCAGCGCCCTCCCGGACGAGGCTCCCGCCCCTCTGGAAGGCGCCGCCTGTAGTGCCAAAGGCGGCAGCATTGGCGCAGGCATATCCGGTAACAACGCACGCGAGGGAGTCTGGCTGTGCTTTTCCTCACCCAGCAAATACTCATAACGATCCTGGGTCAGTCCATTAGAGGCCGTAGCAGTGCGCAGCACATAGGGACGGATAAAGATCATCAGGTTGGTCTTGGCGCTATGCTTGACTTCATGCCGGAATAAATTACCGAGCAATGGAATATCACCCAATACAGGAACCTTGTCCTCCCCCGCCGTCACCGAGTCCTGGATCAGCCCGCCAAGCACGACCAGTTGCCCTTCATCAACCAGCACGCTCGATTCCAGTGAGCGCTTGTTGGTGATCACGCCTGCGGCATTGGTCAAATTCTGCACGCTGGACACTTCCTGATAGACCTGCATCTTGACCGTGCCACCCGCGGTAATCTGCGGCTTGATGCGCAAAGTCAGCCCGACATCCTTGCGCTCTATGGTCTGGAAAGGCGTGGCGGTAGTGGCTGAGCCGGTCTGAGCATAGCTGCCGGTGATGAAGGGAACGTTCTGGCCGATGATGATCTTGGCCTCTTCGTTGTCCAGCGTCAGCAAATTCGGCATGGAGAGAATATTGCCATTGGAATCATTCTCCAGGAATTTGGCCAGCACCCCCAGATTCAGGACGGTTCCTACGCCCGGAATATTCGTCGTGCCATTCACCACGCCAATATTCAGCCCCTGCCCCACCGTGCTCAGGTTTCCCGCTGCACTGAGGATATTGCCGCCGGAGGTGCCGAAATTTGTTCCGCCGATAACCTGGTCGCCGGCCTGGTTGAGGCCGCTCATGGATTGCCACTGGATGCCGAACTCCGCCACCTTGTCGGCCGTCACCTCCGCAATCAGCGCTTCCACGTAAACTTGCGCACGCCGTACGTCCAGCATTTCGATCACTGCCCGCAAGTTGTTATAGATCGCTTCCGGTGCAGTGATAATCAACGCATTGGAAGCCGCATCCGCCTGGATGATCCCGCTGCCACTCGGCGCAGCGCTTGCAGCAGAAGGCGTCGCGGCCGTGGTTGCCGGCGACGCGGCAGGACTTGTCGCGCCATCCCCGGTTACTACCGCACGCAATGTCTGGGCAAGCCTGGTTGCATCCGCATTTTTCAGATAAACGACATGCATATTTCCGGGGGTCGCCCCTTCCACATCCAGCTTGTCCGCCAGGTCACGAACCCGTGCGATTCGCGCCGGGCTGTCGGTATTCAACAACAGCGAGTTACTGCGCGCATCCGCCACCAGGATGAAGCGCTGGCTGGCATCCGGTGAGCCCGCGGCTACCACCGCCCCATCCTGCATCAGGTGATTGATTGTGGCTGCCAAATCCAATGCGGAAACATATTTGACCGGAATGATCTGCGGCCCCGAAATGCTGGGCTGGTCGATTGAGGCCACGATCTGCTCGATGCGCTTCAAGTTGCTTGCATAGTCCGTCACCACCAATGCGTTGGTATTGGGGTAGGCCACCACAATATTGTTTGGGGCAATCAACGGACGCAAGACCGACACCAGTTGCGTCGCGGACTCATACTTGATCATATATACCCGCGTCACCAGCTTATCCCCCCCCGCTTTGCTGTCATCGGTGGAATTGATATGCAGCTTGGCATCCGCTTCCGGCATGATCTTGGTCACACCGCCCGACTCCACCGCAGCAAACCCCTGCATGCGCAAAGCGGAAAGCAAAATGTCATATGCCAGGGCCGGAGGTACCGCCGTAGCCGAGACAATATTGATTGTCCCTTTCACGCGCGGATCGAGCAGGAAGTTTTTACGGGTAATTTGCGATACGGCCTTCACCACTTCTTCGATATCCGCATTCACGAAATTCAATGAGACTCTGTCCTCTTGAGCTGCCAGCGCGGAATTAACGACAATTGAAAAACACAGGAAAGCCCGCAGCAATCCAGCAATGAATTTATTAAACAATATGCAGCGCCCTTCCTGATTCACAAACAAGCTCAAGTACGTCATCTATTCACAAGATCAATCTGCTGGCGACCGCCATTGCTTTCCACCACCACATGATCCGCAGCGATTTCCAGCAGTTTCGCACCAGGCACAATATCCCCGCCCGCTGTTACCCCGATTTGCTTTTGTCCATCCAGTTCCAGTATGGCAAAACCCGGAGAGCCCGCAAAAACACCGACAAGCTTCGCATTGGGCAAGATAACTGCCGCGTGATCACTCGCATCCGCAGCCTTACCCAACAGATTGCCGGCATCGCTGATCTCTCCCTGCCCCGGTGGAATGGCAAGCGAAAGCTGTCGGGGCTCCAGCAATATCCATGTCCACCTGGCTAACTCGGTACCGATTACGATAGCCGCCAAGGCATACCACAGCCATGCGCGGTTTGCAGAAATGCCCCAATCTGTTATCACAGCAAGCCGTCGCACCGGATTCCAAGTAAATCGCTTCAACACAGAGCTCATCCCGCTAAAGCTTGAAGGATAGCCGAAGAAATGGAAAATGACAGAAATAGCTAATACGCATAAAAAATTATGCGCACTCCTTTACCCACGACAACACTTTGCATCGACTCATGCAGCGCCAGCGGTACACTGAATGCACACAGATCCGCTGCTCCCGCCGCAAAAATATCACATGCCTATTGCATGAAAATTTCATTCCGACATCTCACGCACGTCGCCAACTGTCGCTGCTCAGTACTTTTTTTCGAGTCCCATATCCAACTTGCGGCATGCATACGCAAAGCAAAATATAATTCGATCGAAGCAGTCCCAAGATTGCCTGTAGCTCAAAGAATTCAGTTTTCTTCAGGTCATTATCATTAAAGGTTCTTATGAAAGTTAGCTCCGCAGTATCGCGCAACCGTGGCTTTACACTGATCGAGGTCATGGTCGTTATAGTCATCCTTGGAATTCTCGCTGCAATGATCATTCCGAAAGTGATGAGTCGTCCCGACGAAGCGCGGATTATTGCCGCCAGACAGGATATTGGTTCCATTGTGCAGGCACTCAAGCTTTATAAGCTGGACAACATGCGTTACCCGACCACAGAACAGGGACTGCAAGCGCTGGTTAAAAAGCCCACCACCCCACCCATTCCACTGAACTGGAAAAACAATGGCTACCTGGAGAAGCTTCCCAAAGACCCCTGGGGCAATCCGTATCAATACCTGCAACCCGGCCTGCATGGTGAGTTTGATGTAATAAGCAGGGGCGCGGACGGCACTGAAGGCGGGGAAGGAAATGACGCGGACATTGGATCGTGGGATTTATAGTTCTTCATAAAAAAAACGTTGCCACTTATCCCGGCCAGCATGGGTTCACCCTGGTCGAACTGCTGGCCGCCCTGGTTATCATGGGGATCGCATTAGGCATCGCAGCGGTGCAGCTCATGCCCGATGAGCGCACAACCTTGCGGGAAGAATCCGAGCGGCTTGCCCTGCTGCTTGAAAACGCGGGCCTGGAAGCCCGCTCCCGCGGTCAGGACATGGCATGGTCAACAGACAAATCCGGCTATTTGTTTTGGAAAAAAAACAATTTCAACGACTGGGTGCGCATCGTGGACGATAATGCGTTTCGTCCACGGACGTTACCGGAAGGCATTCGTATTGATGAGGTAACAGTGGAAGCACTGCCGCTGAAATCGGGAGAGCAGCTCGCCCTGAGCGCTTCCGCTTTTGCGCTTCCTTTTAAAATCGGCATGACGAGTGCTTCCGCCCGCGCAGAAATAATCGGCAAGAGTACAGGTGAAGTCATTGCCCAACAGGGCCCATCAACCGCCCCTGCCCATGCACTCCGATAGAAAAACTGCCAGACCGCGCGGATTTACGTTGCTGGAAACCCTGGTCGCGCTCGCAATTCTTGCAATCGCCATGGCGGCCATTTTGCGTGCCACAGGCACCGCCACCAATCATGTCGCTGAAATGCGCAACCGCCTGATCGCCGACTGGGTCGCACAGAACCGCCTTGCCACGCACGCAGCCCGGGGCGACTGGTTGCCGGTCGGGATACAAACGGGGGAAGAATCGCAGGCCGGGTTCCGCATGCTTTGGCGAGAAGAAATCAGTGATACCCGCAACCCCGCCTTCCGGCGTATTGTCGTCAGCGTTTTCTCGCCCGACGATCCCCAATATGCCCTGCGCCAACTGAGCGGCTATCTGGCCCAGGCGGGACGCCAATGAAGCACCCTGGAAATGCAGGTTTCACCCTGATAGAGCTCCTGGTCGCGCTCGTCATACTGGCGCTGATTTCTGTCGCAGGATACCGCGGACTGAACGAAGTGCTCCTGGCCCGCGACCGCTTGGCGCAGGAAACCCGGAAGTGGCAACACCTGGCTTTTTTTTTCGCGCGCATGGAGCTGGACATCGCACAGGCAATCCATCGCCCGGTGCGCGACACGCAAGGCTCGATTGCACCGGAATGGCTGGGACACATTGTCGTGCAAGGCGATAACGATGCCGAACTCATTTTTACCCGCGCCGGAATGCCCGATCAGGGAAGCTCACGGATGGCGCCACAACGCATCGGCTATCGGTTTGAGCACGGCGCCATCGTGATGCTGCGCTGGCCCCAGGCGGACGCGGCCCCCGCCACACAGCCGACACGCTACCCCGTTCTGGAAGGGGTAAAGGAATTCAGGTTGCGCTATATGGACAGCGACAGAATCTGGCAAACGCAATGGCCCTCCCCCAGCCCGCTCCCGGCCACACTGCCCGCAGCAGTCGAGGTAAGCCTCACCCTCGATAGCGGGGAAAACATCTTGCGCACCTTCGCACTCCAATGACCTCGAATTCCCGTCCCTCCCGGCAAAACGGCGTCGCCGTCATCATGGTAATGCTTATCGTGGCACTGGCTACCACGCTTGCCGTCTATGTTTCGCTGCAACAAAACTTGTGGCAGCGCCAGGTTGAAACACAGTTCGACCACACGCAAGCCAGGCGTATAGGAATCGTCGGCATCGACTGGGCTCGCGCAATCCTGGCCAGTGATGCGCGTAACAGCAGCGTTGACCATGAAGGGGAGTTGTGGGCCCAGCACCTGCCCGCCATACCGGTGGAAAACGGCGAGATAAACGGCATCATTGAAGATCGCCAGGGCCTGTTCAACCTGAACAGTATCGTGCGCAGCGGAAAAACCAGCCTGCCGGACATGGTTAAATTCCAGCGCCTGCTGTCGATACTCGACTTGCCGCTGGATTTGGCCCCGGCACTGGCAGACTGGATTGACAGTGATAATGCCGCCCAACCGCAAGGGGCCGAAGACAATTATTACCTGTCCCTGCCAACCCCATATCGTTGCGCCAACCGCCCGCTCGCCGAACTGGGTGAACTCATCCTCGTAAAGGGGTTCAGCACACAGGTCATGGAACGCCTGAAACCATTCGTTTCCGTGCTGCCGACAGCGGACGGCATCAACGTCAACTTTGCCCCGGCCGAAGTGTTGGCAGCAACCATCCAGAACCTCCCCCTGTCGAACGCGCGCATGCTGGTACAGCAACGCCGCGGCAGTCCGTTCATTGACATCCCCAGCTTCAGGCAGCGCCTGCCCAAAGGAAGCAGTATCGCCAATGACAACGACATTACGGTTCGCAGCAATTATTTCCGGGTAACCGGCCGCGCCTCAGTTAACAACTCGCAAGTAGTGACGCAAGCCCTGCTGCAACGCACAACCCAGGACTGGCCCATCGTAATCTGGCAAAACATACAATAGGCATTCCTGCTGCGTTTGGCAGGCTATGGTCGGGACCATGGTTTTCAGGATAATATCTGCTCATGTCGAACAAGTTTGCACCAACCGAATGCTACCGGCCAGATTCATACTCCCTCCTGCTTTGCTCTTCGCCGCTCTTGCGCATTGAAAAAACCGGGCGCGGCAATTGGCGATGAAATTAAAAATATATTTTCCTGCGGACTGGCACAACGCCGACTCCCCCTGCCACTGGGCGCTATGCGATGAAGCGGACGCCGTCACACAGGCTGGCACCGGCACACTCGTCACGCTGCCAAAATCCGTCGCCCCTGTAGCAATCATCCCGGCCAGCCGGCTGAGCTGCGTCACGGTCCCGATGCCTCCGCAGGCACGCAAGCGCTGGGAATCCGCCCTCCCCTATGTCGCGGAGGAATACACCATCACGGACCCCGCTGAAAATCATGTCGTCCCCGGCGCAATCCAGAAAGATGGCAAGCGCGCGTTGTTCATTGTTGACAAGCAATGGCTGCAGGACATCGTTGCCGCCTGCCACAAAGTCGGTATCGCCTTGCGCCATGCGATTCCGGAAATCCTGCTGGTCGATCTGCCCTCCTCCGGCTGGAGCATGGTGTGGGACGGGCACCATGGCTTTATCCGCACCGGGCTGTTTTCCGGAATGGCACTGGATCGCGGCAATAGCGAGACTCCCCCGCAATCACTGGTGCTAAGCCTGAATGCCGCACACCCGGCCCTCCCGGCCCATATTCAGCTTCACCCGGTAGCCAACAGCGACCGCAGCCACCATGGCGTGCCCTCGTGGAACGGGCTCCCTGTCGCACTCGAACCAGGCAAGGCATGGGATTGGCGCACGGCCCCCATCCCCGACAACCTGTTGAACCTGCTCTGGGGAGCACTTGCGCCCAAGGCGCGCGTGGGTGAATGGCTTCAGAAACTGCGCCCGCTCGCATTGCTTTTGCTTGCCGTGCTCGCCATCGAAACCATCGGCGCCAACCTGCAATGGGCGCTGCTCAGCCATGAGAAGCGGGATATAACGCAAACGATGGAGCACACCTTCCGCCAGGCATTCGGGAGCGACATCACCGTGGTCAACCCGGCGTTGCAAATGCAAAGAAAGATCGCGGAAATGCGCCACAACGCCGGCGTGCCAGACGAGTCCGATTTCCTGCCCCTGCTGGATCAGGCCGCCGGGCCGCTCTCCGTGCTTCCCACTGGCAGTATCACTGCGATGCATTACGAACCCGGCACCCTGATCATCGACGTCAACCCGGAAAATGTAGCGGACCTGAAAGCGCTGCTGCAAAAATTCAAGGATGCTGGACTCGATGCCCGCAGCAGCGAGACCCACAATCCGACCGGCGCGGCCGAAATTCGCCTGACCATCCAGCCCGGAGGACGTTCGTGAAAGCCCGCTGGCAAGAATTCCGCTCCAAACACTGGAGCAGCCGCTCCGCACAAGAGCGCATCTGGATCATGTGGGGCATGGCATTCCTGGCTCCACTCGCCTACTACTTCCTGCTCTGGCAACCCGCCCACCAGGCGACTGCAAAACTGCAAAAAATCCTGCCCTCACTGCGCGCCGAATCCATCCGCCTGAATCAGCAGGTCAGCGAAGTAGAGGCGCTGCGCCACCGCCCGCAGTTGCCCTCCCTCACCCTGACGGAACTGAAAAACACGATTGAGGAATCCGCAACAAGACATCAACTAAGTGCGTCCATCACCACCCTGGAGCTTCAGGAGCCCAACGGCATACATATCGGCTGCGAAGCCATCCCGTTTGCAACCTGGCTCGCCTGGTTGCGCAACCTGCAACAGGAGCAAGGTATCCTGGCCGATTCCGTTTCAATCTCAGCCCTGCCGCAAACCGGCATGGTGAAAATCAGCGCCACCCTGATCTACGGCAACAATCCCTGAGTCCATGAGCAAGCGAATCTGGCTGTTACTACTTCTCGCTTACGGCGCTGTCCTGCTCGTCACGGCACCTGCCGGCATGCTCGGCACGCTGCTCCGGCTCGCCAGCAACGAACGCATTGAGCTGGCAAACACTGACGGAACAGTCTGGAACGGCACGGCGAACCCCGTGCTTCACCTGCACAGCGGGGAGCTGGTCGTGCTGGATAGAGTGCAGTGGAAACTGGCACTGCTAAAAGCTTTCACCGGCAAACTCGCGATCGAGTTGCTATGGACTGACGCACCGCACTCCTTCCCGATGGAGGCCGTGATAGCGCCCGGACAAGTCGAACTGCGTCACGCACACATCCCATTCCCCGCGCTCCTGTTGGGCGAAGTCTCCGCGCCCCTCAAACCAGCCGCATTGCGTGGCCGCATCATTCTGGATAGCGACGGGTTGCGCATTACTCGCCAGGGAATACTGGGCAGCGCAACCGCCGACTGGATAAATGCCAGCTCATCCCTCAGCCAGGTTTCGCCATTGGGAAATTATCACCTCACCTTCACCGGCACCCCGGATGGACTGAGCACTACCCTGCAAACAACCTCGGGTGCATTGCTGTTAAGCGGAACAGGCCAGTTCACAAATACCACCGGCCTGCATTTCACCGGCGAGGCCCAGGCCTCCAACGGAAACGAAGAGGCGCTCGGGGATCTGTTAAGTCACCTGGGGCCGCAAGTCCGTCCCGGCGTCCACGCCTTCATGCTGGTACCCACAGCATTGGCCCCGCAACTCTGAGCAAATTATCGAACCTTACAAAACTCATGACGCCTAATCATGCGGCAGCGGTAGCAAACCTGACGCCCTCCTGATCCAGCTCAAGGCTGGTGCCCCAGCCGCACTGCAATTTTCGGGTGTGCTGCGACCAGTGCTTTCAACGCCTTCAGGCTTTCCAGATTGCGCGCACCGTCGTCGGTGAAATCACCCGGCTCCACCGTATGCTCCCAGCCCCAGCGCGTGTGGCAGGTATCGCCGGTCAGCAACACCGGCCCCTGCGTGCTGCGCACCAGATAGGCCACACTGCCCGGCGTATGCCCCGGCACGCTGATCGCAAACACCGAGCCGTCGCCGAACACGTCGATGACGCCCGCAAAGCGATGTTGCGGATCGGGCTGGAAATGCCAGCCCTGCAAAGGTTGCTTGCCTGCCAGCAGGCGATCCGTCGTGCCCTGGGTCGCCATGTTTTTCCAGCCGGTGACGACCAGCTCGCGCTCGTCCGCGTATAACGGCACCGTCGCCGGGATCGCAGGCATGCCGGTGATGTGATCCAGATGCAGGTGCGTCAACAAAACCCCGTCCACTTTCCCGCCCAGGTCTTGCAGGATGGCTTCGGTGCTTTTCCGGATTTGCAGTTTTTCGAGGTGCATGAACTTGCGCACCAGCCAGCCCACCCCGGCATGGGCCGGATCATCCACCAGGCTCTGCGCCACCCCGGTATCCACCAGGAAATTCCCATACTGCGGATGCCGCAACACATGGGCATACACCTGGATCGGCTCATCGCGATCTTTTAGCCCGGCCTGCACTGCCTGCGGATTTTTCAGGTTCAACACACCGGACAATGGCACCGCCCAATCCGCACTGTTGATGGTTTCCAGCACCACCGGCCCCGGCTCGTCGATATGCCGCTCCATCTCGGCACTGCCGGACGCCTTGCCCAACGTGCTCTGCACCACCGCATGCTGCGTCGGCGCGCAGCCCGGCAACGCCAGCAAGCCCGCCAGCAGCACGAAAAAAATTTGCCCTCTCATAACGTTTCTCCATTTGCATGATGTTCTCGACAACCTATACTCACACATCCGAATATCGAATAACAATCAGCAATATTTCGATAGCACCATCCGAAAACAAATGGCAGGATACCAACATGAACCTGAAATGGGACGACCTGAAATTATTCCTGGCGGTACACGAACAAGGCAGCCTGAGCGCCGCCGCGCGCCAGTTGAAATTGGGACAACCCACCCTGAGCCGCCGCATCGCCGAACTCGAAGCCGACATCGGCGAAGCCCTGTTCGAGCGCCAAAGCCAGGGGACGCGCCTGACCGCCACCGGGCAAAAACTCCTGCCCGCCGCGCAACGCATGGCCGAGTGGGCCAGCGAGGCCGAACTGAGCGTCAGGAAACACGCGCGCCAGCCGCATGGCAAGGTACGCATCGCCGCCCCGCCCGGCATCGCCTACAGCATTGTCGCACCGCTGGCCGCAACGCTGCGCAGGCAGCACCCCGGCATCCAGATCGAAGTGCTGTCCGGCATCGAGCTGCTGAACCTGTCGCGCGGAGAGGCCGATCTTGCATTGCGTACGATGAAGCCCAATGACGCCGACCTGATCTGCGTGGACGAAATCACCAGCGCCATGCGCGTTTACGTCAGCAAGGACTACGCGGCCACGCTACCGGCCAACCCCAAGCTCGCCGATCTCGACTGGATCTGCTGGGCGCCGCCCTACGAGCAACTGGACGTCAACCGCGAACTGGCCGCCCTCATCCCCGGCTTCAAACCCGCCTTCACCTCGGACGACTACAACGTGCAATTTGCCGCCTGCCTGTCCGGCGTCGGCGCCATGGTTCTGCCGCATTTGCAGCAACGCTACAACGACCGGGGAGCATCGCAGCACCTGCAAGAGCTGGACATCGACCTCGGCCCCGCCGCACAAGGAACGCTCTACCTCGTCAGCCACAAGCGCCACCGCCACCTGCCCAAAGTCGGGCTGGCAATCGACTGCATCAGCGCCGAATTCGCCCGCCTGCGCAACGATGCAGTCAAGCCACAGGCCGAGCGCTAATTTCAATAGTCAGATGAATGCAGCCCTTCAATTCCAGTGTGATTGCTCCAAACACAATAAAATGGTGCAATGTCGTCCGTTAATCAGGGAATAGAACCATGCCCATTCTCTCCGTGTTTTTTGGCATCATCGTCCGCATGTGGCACGACGATCATCCCCCGCCGCATATTCATGTCGAGTACCAAGGATTCGAGGCATTGGTTAACATACAGAGTGGCGAAATAAGCAAAGGGCAGATTCCCAAAAAAGCGGCGCTTATCGTTAAAGAGTGGTGCCTGCATCACCAAAGTGAATTGCTGGAAAATTGGGAACGCGCCCAGCACTTTGAGCCGCTGGAACGTATACCGGGAGCAGATCAGGATGATTAAAATTATCGAAGCAAAATATCTGGACAACTTCCGCATCGCACTAAAATTTTCCGATGGTAAAGAAGGCGTATTTGACGGAAAAATTTTATTGGAACGTAGCGGCACCTTACTTGACCAGCTACGAGATGAAACCTACTTCCAGCGTGTATTTATAGATGCCGGGGCTCTGTGCTGGCCCAACGGACTGGAGCTTTCTCCCGCACGCCTGCATGAAACTTGCCATAGTTTGGAAACAGTTTAATCACATCATCTGCGCAGGATGGGCTGCGCGGGTAAAATGCGCCCCTCCACCAATTTCAGGTAATACCCAGCATGGCAATCCAGTGGTTCCCCGGACATATGACCTCGGCGCGCAAGAAAGCCGCCGAAACCATGGAGCGCATCGATGTCGTCATCGAAGTGCTCGATGCGCGCGTGCCTGCCGCCGGCAGCAACCCGATGATCCGCGAGCTGCGCGAATATCGTCAGCGCCCCTGCCTGAAAGTGCTGAACAAGACCGACCTCGCCGACCCCGAGGCCACCAAGGCCTGGCTTGATTACTTCAACAGCCAGAAAGGCGTGAAGGCCGTCGCGCTGTCGTGCAAGAAACCCGGCGAAGCCGCGAAGATACCCAAGCTGTGCCTGCCGCTCGCCCCCCATCGCGGCACCCCGCTCAAGCCGCTGCGCATGATGATCATGGGCATCCCCAACGTCGGCAAATCCACGCTGATGAACGCGCTGCTCAAGCGCCGCGCCGCCGCCGTAGGCGACGAGCCCGCCATCACCAAGAGCCAGCAAATCTTCGACCTCAACGACCACATGACGCTGATCGACACCCCAGGCCTGATGTGGCCCAAGATCGAACACGACAGCGACGGCTACATGCTCGCCGCCAGCCACAGCATCGGCCGCAACGCGGTGATCGACGAAGAAGTGGCCGCCTTCCTCGGCGACCTGCTGCTGGCGCGCTACCCGGCCCTGCTCAACAAACGCTACGGCTGCAACACCCAGCACATGGACGGCCACCACCTGATCGAAGCCATCGCCCAGCGGCGCGGCTTCCGCCTCCGTGGCAACGAGTACGACCTGGAAAAAGCCGCCCTGACCCTGCTACAGGATTTTCGCGACGGCACCCTGGGCCGTATCAGCCTGGAGACCCCGGTAACGCGGGAGGAGATGTTGCAGGCAGCACGAGCGAATTCAGCATCCCAAACGCCAGCCGAAATTGAATAGCGCTATCGACATAAATAGCAGATTCCATCTAGCTCTATCTGCAAATTTTTAGGTTTCCTATTGCGAAGACTCCCATTCCAACCTCATGCTAAGCGCATGAAATGAAAGGTTTCATTGACAAGCAAACCGGATATAGGCGACATTGCTGCACTATGAAAATGTTTTCTATTTTTAGTTAGGCCGCACTATGGAAGAAGCCGCCACTCTCATCTCTCTCCTTTCCGCGCTGGTCGCAATACTTGCCGCTATCTACGCCAAACGCCAAGTCAAGGCAGCCGTCGCCGCGAATCAGATCTCATTGCATGCAAGTCGTATGGAAGTTCTCGACGGGTTATCTAGATTCCGAGTTCACCTCACCGCAAGAGGCGCTGCAATAACCGAGGAGGAGGTATGGAAGTTCGCAGAGGTTGTCGAGCGCAGCGATTTCTACTTCCCTGAACCTGTTTACAAGAAGATGAACGACCTCCACGAAAGGTCGCTGAAGCTAATGGCTTTTCATGAGTCTTGGCAGGAGGCAAAGGTGAGTGAGCCAGCAAAGGCTCCAAGTCTCGCCAAGCAGAAACAAGACTTCATGCGCGAACTAAGAGACGATTGCTACAAGGTCACCGATGAAATTAAGAAGTACCTGCGCGTCGGTGCGGCCTAACCCTTCCATCGAGGGGGACGTCCAAGAGCTATCGCTCATGGACGTCCCTCATGTCAAATGTCATGCATCGGAAGCACAATGAAGGATTACGTTGCCGCTGTCGCGGCTGTAATTGCCGGGATCTTCGCCATCGCATCAGCGCTTATCGCGTGGCGACTAAAGAACTCCAGCGATGATCGAACCCGAAAAAGTTCTTTGGAGAAGGAGCGCCGAGACGAGATCAAAGGGTTGTACGAAAACACCTTTTCCATTTTCGAGCAAGCCATACTCCAAGTGCAACGCAGAGAACAGTTCAGTCTCGCGCGCGAATTCAGTCAAATAAACGCAAAGATGCATTTGCTAGCGCCACAAGAGATCGCTGACCAATACTTGAAGGTATCTTGCCTATTGGAAGACTGGGCTCGCCTTCACGCTAAGGGATCGCCGCGCCAGCTTGATCTAAACGGCCAAATGGCCACACTCATTCAATCTCCCGACCCCACCGCCGAATTCAAGGAGCCCGCTAAAGCAGCCTATGAATCGTTAATTGCTGAGCTACAGAACCTCACGAAGGCAATGCGCAAGGAGTTAGCCGCCGATGCATAACCTTTCAATCGAACGGGACTACGCAACTCGCGTAAGGCGCAATAACCAACGGGCATTGCGCCGTATATCACATCACCACTCTCACATTGAATGCTATCTATGAAATCTGAAGTTATTGCCGAAGCTGCCCGCGCCACGCTCGATGGCTCTATCCCATTCCCGGAAGTGGTCAGAAGACTGATGGAAACAGGTGTCGAGTATTCCCATGTTGACTACGTTGCACTACAAACATCCTTTTACAGCGCTACGGGAGAGGTGATTAAAACGCCCATCAATTACGAAAAGCTGCCTCCCGTTGCAAACAATCTCGACCGCGATGCGCTGCGTTCAGCAATTCTGGATAGTCAGCAAAATGGTCAGCCCTACAGGGACTTTACTGAACGCGCCATAAAAGCCGGGGTGCAGGGGTATATCGCCTTCCTGCGCGGCAAGCGTGTCACTTATTGGGGGCGCGACGGCGAGCAACACACCGAGTGGTTTCCAGGGGCCAAACCCGACAATGCCTGACTCGCGTAAGGCATAGTGTTCGACATGAAAGGTAAGGCCCGCTAGAATTGCCCAATCGGTTTTGAATGGAGCCCGGATCATGAACACTCAACTCTTGCAGCAAGCTCGTGGGCTCGACATTGACGAGCAAATCGAACTGGTTGAGGCCATCTGGGATGGCATTGTCAGCCGGGGTGCTGCTCCGTCGTTAACCGAGGCGCAGAAAACGGAGCTTGACCGCCGCCTCGCAGACCACCTTGCCAACCCGGATGATGTAGCTCCCTGGAGTGAAGTGAAAGCTGCTGCGCTTGCCAAAATCAGGCAATGAGCCTGCCCGTTACTTTTCACCGCGCTGCCAGCGCAGATTTCATCGATGCAAGTGCGTGGTACGAAACCAGGCGAATTGGCCTTGCTCTTGAATTCATAGCTGAGATTGAACGTTGCGTATCGCTGGTAGCTGAAAACCCGCTCAAATTTGCCGTTGTCCGCGAGGATGTTCGACGCATCGTTGCAAATCATTTCCCGTACAGCGTTTATTTCCGCGTAGAGAAACATCGCATCGTTATTCTCGCCGTATTCCATAGCAGTAGAGACCCGGCCATTTGGCAAGCAAGAGGCTGACGCCTCGCACGAGGTGATGACGCCGTAACTGTCACTACTCCTGATTCCGCATAAAGTCGGCCACCTTGTAGAACGCCGCTTCCAGTTCCTTGCGCAACGCCGCATCGTCGATCACTTCGTCCATCGCCTGCTTCATGCACATCATCCACTGGTCGCGCTCGGCGTCGCTGATGGCAAATGGCATGTGGCGCTGGCGCAGGCGCGGGTGGCCGAATTTCTCGACATAGCGCTGCGGCCCGCCCATCCAGCCGGACAGGAACATGAACAGCTTATCTTCCGAACCTTTCAGGTCGGCCGGGTGCATCTTGCGGATGCCGTGCGACTCGGGCAGCTCGTCCATGATCTGGTAAAAACGATGCACCAGCGCACGGATTTTTTCATCGCCGCCGATACGCAAGTAATGGGGGTTGCTGTTTTCGCTAATCTGCATGTTGTCTCTCCATCTCAAAATCTTGTTGCCTGCACCGTGGGAGCGGCTTCAGCCGCGAATGCACATCATGCATCCCACAACCCTTCGCGGTTGAAACCGCTCCTACGAAAACCGTATCGCCCGTGGGAGCGAATTAATTCGCGAATGCAACTGTGCACGCCGCAAAATCTTTTCGCGGCTGAAGCCGCTCCTACGTGCACTTAATCGTGCTAGCTGGTAAAAAACCGCGTGCTCATTTCTTCCAGCCCCATCTGGCGCAGCACTTCCTGCAGGCGCTCGGCTGCGCGCTGGCGCGGCAGGTTTTTGTATTGGGCGATGATGAGTTCGTTTTTCATCGAGTGCTCCCAGCCTACCAGTTCGGTCACGGTTACCTGGTAGCCGTGCGCTTCCAGTTGCAGGCAGCGCAGCACGTTGGTGAGGTGGCTGCCGAATTCGCGGGTGTGGATCGGGTGACGCCACAGTTCGGTCAGCACGTCCTTCGCCAGTTGCTTGCCCTTGTTCTTGCGCAGCACGGCGGCAACTTCGGCTTGGCAGCACGGCACCAGCACGATGAATTGCGCCTGCTTCTTCAAGGCGAAGTGGATGGCGTCGTCGGTGGCAGTGTTGCAGGCGTGCAGCGCGGTCACCACGTCCACCTTGGCGGGTAATTTATCCGAGACGATCGATTCCGCCACCGACAGGTTCAGGAACGACATGCCCGCGAAATCGAGCCGCTGCGCGAGTTCGCGCGAGTGAGTCACCAGTTCTTCGCGTGTTTCGATGCCGTAGATGCTAGAGCGGGCTTGCTCATGAAGAGCATTCGCGGCTGAAGCCGCTCCTACATTGGGTAAAGATTTAAAAAACAGGTCGTACAGGATGAACCCCAGGTAGGACTTGCCCGCGCCGTGATCCACCAGCGTCACCGTGCCGCGCTCGGCTTGCACCTGTTGCAGCAGCGGCTCGATGAACTGGTACAGGTGATACACCTGCTTCAGCTTGCGGCGCGAATCCTGGTTCATCTTGCCGTCGCGCGTAAGGATGTGCAGCGCCTTCAGCAGCTCGATGGACTGGCCGGGGCGGATTTCATTCAGTTCTGTGGGGGTATTGTTTTTTGCCATGGCGCATTATTCCTTATCTCGCGCTTTTCGTCGCAGGCGTTGTGGCGACAACGCTTCCAGTATGTCTTGCGGCAACGGCGGCAGGGTACCGCACAGCGCCGCCGCAATCACCTCGCCCGCCAGCCCGGCCGTGAGCAGGCCGCGCGTGCCATGCGCCAGGCTGCAATACAGTCCCGGGGCGACCGCGCCTACCAGCGGCATCGCACCCGGCACCGAGCAACGCACCCCGGCGCGACCCGCCAGCACCGGCCCCAATGCCTGACTCAGCGCCGGCATGTGTGCCGCGAGCTGCGCCAGGTTTTGCTGATGCTCCGCCGGCCGCACATCCGTACCGGCATCGTCGAACACCGTGGTGGCGCCCGCCACATGCCGCCCGCCAACGGCCGGTGCGCAATAGCCTTCGGCGCACACGACGGCCTGCAACGCGGCGCTCTGCGGCGTCGCCGCCAACTCGCTGATCTGTCCGCGCACCGGCTGCAACGGGAAGTCGGCAAACTGCGCGAGATTTTTTGCCTGATAGCTGCAACACACCACCGCCTGCTCCGCCTCGCAATTCCAGTCCACGCCGCTGGCGCGCCAGCCGCCGCCGGTTTGCTCCAATGCAGTCACCTCGCAGCCCAGGCGCAGCCTGATGTTCGGGTGCTCCGCCAGGCGCGCGCACAGTTGCGGCGGCACCACCCAGCCGCCGGCCGGGAACCACAGGCCGCCGTGCGCCAGCGCCAGCCCGGCCAACTGCGCCGCCTGTTGCGCATCGACCGCCTGCAACACCTGTGGCGGCCACTCCTGCGCAGCCAGCCGGGCAATGCGCTTGGCCTCGGCCTCCGGCGTCGCCAGTTGCAGCAAGCCGCATTCGGCGCGGTTGCGGCCGTCTACCGGCATCACCTCGTCCAGCAGGCCCAACGCATGACCGTAGGCAGCCAGCACCAGCCGGTGCAGCGCATTCATGCCGGCCGCGAAACGCGCATGCAGGATGCCGCGCGGATTGCCGGATGCTGCATCGGCCAGCTGCGGCGCACGCTCCAGCAGCGTGACCTGCACGCCGCGTTGCGCCAGCGCATAAGCGGCAGCACAACCGGCAAGGCCGCCGCCGAGCACCAGGGCGCTGCCGGGTATCTTGCTTGTGATATTCGCGGCTGAAGCCGCTCCTACGGGTGCAGCAGGGTTGAATTGGCCGCGCACCATCTCGCGCTTGCGCCCGAAGCCGGGCACGCGCTGCACCGCAAAGCCTGCTTGCTGCAAGCCGCGCCGCACCCAGCCCGCGCTGGTGTAGGTCGCCAGCGTCGCGCCGGGCCATGCGGCCCGCGCCAGCCCGGCCAGCACGTCATCGCTCCACATCTCGGGATTTTTTGCCGGCGAAAACCCGTCCAGGAACCAGGCATCCACGCAGCCCGCGGGCAACTGCGGCAAGGCTTCTGCCACGTCCGCGATTGCCAGCGTCAGGCGCACGCGGCCATGCGCAAAACTCCAGCGGTTCCAGCCCGGCACGCG
Source organism: Pseudomonadota bacterium (assembly GCA_021848465.1). GTDB lineage: Bacteria > Pseudomonadota > Gammaproteobacteria > Burkholderiales > Gallionellaceae > JAJZUP01. The sequence goes on along the minus strand of JAJZUP010000007.1, from coordinate 43,053 downwards.
GCGCTGCCAGCGCGCCAGCAGCTCGTCGGCCTGGGCAGCCAGCTCCGGCCACAACGCCAGCGCGGCGCGCAGCTCGTCGTCGCCCAGCGGAAATTTTTCGCTGCTGAAAAAATCCAGGCTGGCATCCGCCGGAGCCGTTTGCTCAAACAACTGCCAGGCGCACAGGAAATTGAGCCCGGTGCCGAAGCCGGTTTCGCCGATGCAAAAATTTTCGCCGCGCTGCAAGGCGGCAAAGCGCGGCGCAAGGTCATTGCCGCGCAGGAAGACGTGGCGCGTCTCTTCCAGCCCGGAGTCGGTGGAAAAATACACGTCGCCGTAGCGCTCGGAAAAGGGTTGTCCGTCTTTCCAGGAAAACATCGTCAAAAAGAATCCGGCGGGATAAACCCGCCGGACTCAGGCTGCCATTTCAATACGGCTTACTTCTTTTCGTCTTTTTCGCACTTCTTGATGAAGGCGGCCTTGGCTGCGCCAGCCAGCGGCTTGCCTTCCTTGCTCACTGCCTTGGATTCGCAGGAGGAAGCAGCGGGTGCGGCAGCAGCGGCTTCTTTTTCGCATTTTTTGATCGAAGCGGCCTTGGCTGCGCCGGCCAATGGCTTGCCGTCCTTGCTCACAGCCTTGGCTTCGCACGAATCATCGGCAAATGCAGTATTCGCAATGAACAACGCAGACAGAACAACGGCTAACAGGTTACGCATGTTGAGTAAATCTCCGATGGTTGGTTAAGATACGCTCTTGGCCGATTTCCGGCTGGCGTGATTATACCTGCGCCGCACAACTTGGAAGCCCCCTGTAAAGCGACTGTCATGAGCAAATCTACCCTGGACCGCATCCTGCAAGCGCAAGGCTTTGGCTCGCGCAAATGGTGCCGCGAACTGATTGAGGACGGCGAAGTCCGCATCGACGGCGAAACCGTGGACGACTATCGCCGCGAATTCGAAACCGACGGCCTGGTCTTCACCGTTTACGACGAAGACTGGCAATACCGCGAACACCTGTACCTCGCGCTGTACAAGCCCGCGGACTATGAGTGCTCACGCAAGCCCAGCCACCACCCGGGCGTGCTGAGCCTGCTGCCGGAGCAGTTTGCCAACCGCGATGTGCAACCGGTCGGGCGGCTGGACCACGACACCACCGGCCTGCTGCTGCTCTCCGATGATGGCACCTTCATCCACACGCAGTCCTCCCCGAAGAGCCATATCCCCAAGGTTTATGTCGCCACCACGCAGGAGCCGGTAAGCGACGCGCTGGTGACGCAGTTGCTGCACGGCGTGAAGCTGCATGACGAGCCCAAGCCGCTGGCCGCCGTGGTCTGCAACCGGCTGGCGGAATACCAGTTGGAAATCGTGCTGGAGCAAGGCAAGTACCACCAGGTGAAACGCATGCTGGCTGCGGCCGGCAACCATTGCGCGGCGCTGGAGCGCACCCAGATCGGCCTGCTCAAGCTGGACGACCTCGGGCTCGATGAAGGGGAATGGTGCCATCTCAGCGCGGAGCAGATGGCGCTGCTGGTTGGGCCGTGACGGGGTTCGCGCCTCGGCATATTCGCGGCTAAAGCCGCTCCCACGGGGCGGGCTCTGGTAGGAGCGGTTTTGATGAAACAACTAGCCAATCCACTAAGCACGATAAAGCCGTGCAAGTGGCTGGTTACAACCGCGAAGGATGGTGGGTGCATAGTAGGCATTCGCGGCTAAAGCCGCTCCTACGGCCACAAATAAAAAAGGCAGCCGAGGCTGCCTTTTTTCATCACCGCGCAACGCTTAAGCGCGCTTCTTGAACTCGTTGGTGCGGGTGTCGATTTCGATCTTGTCGCCGATTTCGATGAAGGCGGCTACTGGCAGTTCGAAACCGGAGCCCTTCAGGCGGGCTGGCTTCATCACCTTGCCGGATGTGTCGCCGCGCACGGCTGGCTCGGTGTACTCCACTTCGCGCACGATGGTGTTCGGCAGTTCCACGGAAATGGCCTTGTCGTTATAGAAGGTCACTTCGCACTTGTCTTCCATGCCGTCGGCCAGATAGTTCACCACGTCGCCGAGGTTTTCCTTTTCCACTTCGTACTGGTTGTATTCGGTATCCATGAATACATACATCGGGTCGGCGTAGTAGGAATAGGTGCATTCCTTCTTGTCGAGAATGATCTGGTCGAACTTGTCGTCTGCCGAGTACACCGCTTCGCTGGGCGCATCGGTCAACAGGTTCTTGAATTTGAACTTCACTACCGAGCCGCTGCGGCCGGAGCGGCTGTATTCACATTTTTGCACAACCAGAGGCTGGTCCTTGACCATCACCACATTGCCTGCGCGGAGTTCTTGAGCGATTTTCATTATGGGTCTGCCTAAAGCTAAATTTCGAAGGCGCGGATTCTACCAACTTCATTGAAAAAATCCAGCAAATTCAAAGCAAGGTTATTTTGCGCCAATCCCTGCGCCCAAACCCCGGCATGTGCTTGCAGCTCCAGGCGTTGCGCGGCAAACGCCCCCCAGGCGACAGCAACCGTCCCTTCCCCGTTCCAGGCCTGCCACATGGCGCTATTGGCCTGTGCCGCTGCTGCGGGCAAACCTTGCCCATAACGCGCGGCCAACGCCTGCAACTTCTGCATGTGCACGCCATCATGCTGCGGGTAGATATGCCAGACAAAGGGCTTGCCCGCCCATTGTGCACGCACGCAGGAGTCCTCGCCGCGCACAAAGTTCGTGTCGCAGGCCCACAGCAAGGGGTCATAACGCTCCTGCTCGACGAACGGCAGCACATGTACGCGCAAATTGCCGCGCTGCCAGCACGCTCCCGGCGCCGCGCCCTGCTGCCCGAAAAAAGCCGCCACCTGCGGCAGTACGCGCCCCTCGGGCACGCAACACACCACCGGCAACGCTCCCTGCACCCAGGCCTGCAACAGCGCCTCAATATTGCCATTCTCGTAACTGAATAGCGAAACGCGCATTTCACCCTCGGCACGTTCCGGCGCCACGCCGAGATTGCGCCAGTAAGCTTGTTGCTGCACCGGGTCGGCAAGGAATGCATCGCGCCGCGCCAGCAAGTCGCGCTCCAGCAGCAAGCCGCCGGTCTTGGCGGTAAAGCCGGGGAAGAAGAAATATTTGGTCAGCGGCAGGCGCGGATGTGGCGATGGCAGTTTGTGATGGCTTTCAACCCACTCTTCGGCCGAAAGGTACTCAAGGTTCAACCAGACCGGTTCGCGCGATTGCTGTGCCATTGCGGCAACATAACGCTCCGGCAAGTTGCAGGCGAATGCCCCGATCACCAGCTCGGCAGGCTGCACTTCAGGGAAGGTGCCAGCCCAATGCCACACTTCAACCTCACGGCAATACTGTCTTTCCAGAACCGGATTCACCTCGGGGCACAGCTTCGCGAAGCTGGCGAGGTCATCCACCCAGAGCCGCACCTGTACCTCATGCTCATGCGCCAGTTGCCGCGCCAACCGCCAGCACACGCCGATGTCGCCGTAGTTATCCACCACGGCGCAAAAAATATCGCAGGTTTGCGGCATTGCCCTCATGGTTTTTCTCCGACCACTGCCGCGCGCCATGGCAATGCCAATATAGCCAGCAGGCTGAATGCCGCACCGGCGTAAAAGGTAAACGCTGCGCCCAGTTTGTCCCACAACACGCCAGCCACCACGCTGGCAAACAGCATTGCAATTCCGCTCATCAGGTTGAAAAATCCATATGCGGTGCCGCGCAAATCGGCGGGAGCAGTGTCGGCCACCATGCGCGCCAGCAACCCTTGCGTGATGCCGAGATGCACGCCCCAGAGGGCCACGCCGCATAGCACGGTCAGCCAATGGTCATCCTGCGCCAGCACCAGGTCTGCCGCGATCAGCACGGCCAGCCCCAGCGCCAGCAGCTTGCCATAACTGATACGGTCGGACAGTTTTCCGAACGGATAGGCCACCGCCGCATAGACCACATTCATCGCCACCATGACCAATGGCACCAGCGCGACTTCCACCCCGCCTTGTGCCGCACGCAACACCAGGAAAGCCTCACTGAAACGCGCCAGTGTGAAGATCGCACCGATGCCGACCACCCACCAATATGCGGTACTCAAGCGCTTCAGGTTGGCGCGGCTGACCGGATTGACCGGCGTGTGCGCCTCCGGCCTTTCCGGCTCGCGCACCCCGAACAACAGCAAGGCCACCGCCAGCAAGCCGGGCACCAGCGCCACCCAGAACACGGCGCGAAAATCGTTGGCCCACAACAGCATCAGCCCGACGCCCAGCAGCGGCCCGAGGAACGCGCCCACGGTATCCAGCGACTGGCGCAGGCCGAATGCCGCCCCGCGTATTTCCACCGGGGTAATATCCGCCAGCAAGGCATCGCGCGGTGCACCGCGTATGCCTTTTCCCACGCGGTCAAGAAAGCGCGCCGACAGCACCATGCCGGCGCTTTGCGCCAGCGCAAACATCGGCTTGCTGAATGCGCCCAGCGCGTAGCCCGCTGCGGCCAGCCCCTTGCGCTTGCCGAGATAATCGCTCAATGCGCCGGAAAAAACCTTGACCAGCAAGGCGGTTGATTCGGCAACCCCCTCGATCACACCGACCGCCAGCGCGCTGACGCCCAGCACCGTGACCATGAACAGCGGCAGCAGGCTATGGATCATTTCGGATGACACATCCATCAGCAGGCTGACAAAGCCAAGCACCCACACCCCGCGCGGGATTTGGCTCAATACATCGCTGGTGATTTTATGCATCGCTCAGGCGGGTTCTAGCAGGAAAATGCGTGCATCGTAGCAGGCTAAGCGCCGTGCCGCGCCAGGAATTTATCCAACTGGTTGGCAAACGCCTGGCGGTCGCCCTGGCTTAGCGCGGACGGGCCGCCGGTCTCCACCCCGCTGCTGCGCAAACCCTCCATGAAGTTGCGCATGGTCAACCGCTCCTGGATCGTGTCTTTGGTGTAAAGCTCGCCGCGGGGATTCAGCGCATGAGCGCCGCGCGCGATCACTTGCGCAGCAAGCGGAATGTCTGCGGTGATGACCAGGTCGCCCGGCTCGACCGCCTGGGCGATCTTGTTGTCCGCCACATCGAAACCGGCCGGGACTTGCAGCGCACGGATCACGCGCGACGGCGGGCAGTGCAGCAGTTTGTTCGCCACCAGCGTCAGCGCTATCTGCCTGCGCTCCGCCGCGCGAAACAGGATTTCCTTGATAACGTTCGGACAGGCATCGGCATCCACCCAAATCTGCATGACAGGCTTTCTAAAAAACGGCAACTCGCTTCAGCGTCGCCAGCGATAAAAAGCGACCGGCGCAACCAGCACCCAGAGCAGAAGCAGCGGCCACAGGCGGCCTTCCGTCATGTTGTAATTTGCCCGCAACTCAGCCCAGCCATGCCCGCCGACATAGTGAAAGAACAGGAATTCGAATGCAACCGTCATGCTCACCCAGAGCAGCCCTGCCAGCCAAGCCTGAGTGGATGAAACAAACGGCCAGCGCCTTGCGTAAAAACAGATCACCCCGCCCAAGAGCAGGATGCCGCTCAGGGTGGAAAGCTGATGGGCGGTCAACGGCGAAACCAGTTTGCCGTAGGTGAAATCGCGCAGTGTGCCGTTCAGGATCGACACCATCAGCATCGCGCACCAGGCGCCCAGCCAGCGAATTGCCACTTTCCGGGAAACAACAAGGGAGGTACTCATCAGGCCAACACAATACGAGCCCCCGGCAAGCCGGGGGCTCGTGGACTTACTTGAACATGCCGCGCTCTTTCATGCGCTCGCAGGCATTCCTGCGCGGCATATGCAGGGTCACGCCTTTTTCCTTGGCGCGCTTGAGCATTTCTTCATGATGGGCGGACTGGATTTTCACGCACTCATCAAACGATTTCGCCGCCATCATCTGATCGCGGAATTCAGTGCGCTCCTCCTTGCTCATCAGCGACCACCCCGGGGTATTTTTCTGGTTGAAACGATAACCCGGCCCTTGTGCCATTGCACTGGCCGACACCAGACTGGCCAGCAAAACACCCATCACCATCAGCTTGCTTTTCATAACAACCTCCTTTTGACGAGTTGAACACATCTGCGAAACACCTTGCGGCACCAACTATACCCGATCCAGTCGGCAAAATGGCATGACTGTTACGTCTACGCCTTGCCGGATTTCAGCCTGATCGTTTCCCCGGCAACCATGAATTTCCCATGCCCGCGGTGGTGCAAAGTGCGCGAATGGTTGTGGATCGGCAAACACCATGCCTGCACCACCTCCAGCACAAAAAAGTTGTAACGGTTGACCATCCGCGTATCTGCGACACGGCACTCCAGGTTGGCAAAACATTCGGCAATCATCGGCACTGCAACCTGCGTCGCAGGCAATGCAGTCAACCCGAACTTCCTGAATTTATCGACCTTGCTGCCGGAACAATTGCCAATGCCGACAACCTGCTTTGCCAACTCGGCGGCGGGAATATTCAGCACGCACTCCCTGGTTTTGCGCAGCGCATCAAAACTGTAGTTGCGCCCACTGATCACGCAGCCGATCAGCGGCGGCTCAAACTCCATCATCGTGTGCCACGACATCGTCATGATGTTTGCCTCGCCCTTGTGCGCAGTCGTCACCAGCACCACCGGCCCGGGCTCCAGCAATTGATAGACATTGGACAATGGAAAGTCTTTCTTCACCATGGCTGACTAACAAGTTATAGCAACACACCTTTCTTTCGAAGAGCTGACAGGCTTTCCCCATACTCCATTTCCCACCATCCGTTAGATGAGGGAATAGAATTCATGACTGCCGAATTCTCGACAGGCATTCTTCCATAGGTTGAAGCGATAATACGAATTGATCTCCCGGTAAGTCGGCGCTCCTTACACACAGACTCCAAATTTAATCTCGACATATTTTTATGATCAAAACCAAATCCCAAAAAACATATCTGCTCGGCCCACCCAAATAGTTTCCTAGCTTCATCAAACTCAGGAGCCTCATCCCTTGACTCTGAAATAATTTTTATTCCTTCAGCTGCTATCCTAAGTTCAGATGCTCCAATAAAATTTTCATAACTCCTCGAATCCGATGAGGTAGCTTGATCAAGTTTTCCAAGTTGCCCATACATGTGAATAATCTGTAGTGGTTCTAATGCCTTTACAGCGTCAGCATATGACACACCAAAAGTTTCCTGACATGATTTACGAAGATAATATTCCAATGATCTATCGTAGTTAAAAGTGACAAAGCGAATTTGATTTGCTGCCAAATCCTCACACTCATGAACACCAGCTATCAATGCGTTCCATAAATAGTTATACCAATCATCTTCAATGTCAGTATTTCTGAAACGTGAAGGCTCCTCTTGATTACAGAGAACGGCTGCAATTGCAAATTTTCCAATTTCTCCGAATTCTTTCGATCTTCTAGATAAGAATGAATCTATCGATCCCACACCTGAGTCAAGAAATGCTCGTGCGAATTTAATTGAATCCAAAGGACTAATCCCTAGTTTTGTAATCGATGCTATCCAGTCAATTTCTTTGGAATGGCCGTTCGCTGGCGCACATAAGATTTTTCTCAAACTAGCACCAGACGGAAAACCATACGGCATGCTTGTGCCGGCCCCAAGAACAAAAACAGTTTTCTTACTGATCATTCATTCACATCCTACACTTCGCAATTTAGGTGGTAATTGCCTCATCATTCCGCATGCAACGCCTCCACCGGGTCAAGCTGCGCGGCACGCAGCGCCGGCACCACGCCGGCCATCAGGCCGATTGATACGGCAGTCAGCTCCGCCAGCACCACGAACAGCCATGGCGTATGCACCGGGAAGGATGGCGCGAAGAAATGCACGGCCTGGGCAATCCCGATCCCGACCGCCAGACCGAGCACGCCGCCCAGCGCGGACAGCAGCATGGCCTCGCCGAGAAACAACGCCAGCACCTGTTTTTCCTGTGCGCCCAGCGCGCGCAGCAGGCCGATTTCTGCGGTACGTTCGGTCACCGCCATGGTCATGATCGTGAGGATGCCAACCGCGCCGACCAGCAAAGAAATGCCGCCCAGCGCGCCGACCGCAAAGGTAATCACGTCGAGCACCGAGCTCAGCACTTCCAGCGCCTGCTCCTGCGAGATCATCGTGAAATCCTCGCGCCCGTGGCGCTCGATCATGCGCTCGCGCAGCAGCTTGAGGACCGTGTCGGCATCCACATCGGGACGGTAGCTGACATTCACCTCCATCAGGCCGGGGCGGTTGAACAGCTCCAGCGCGCGCGCGGCGGGAATGAATACCGAGTCGTCCATATCCATGCCCAATATCTGCCCTTTCGACTCCATCACGCCGATCACTCGGTAGCGCTGGCCGCCGACGCGCAGGTAGCTGCCCAAAGGGTTCTGATTCCCGTACAGTTCCTGCTGGATTTTCGAGCCGATCACGGCCTGGGCGCGCGCCTGCTCATTATCCTCATCGGTCCAGAAACTGCCGCTCTGCACCTTCATCGTGAACGCCTTGCTGAAATCGCGCCCCTCACCCAACACCATGGTGCGCCGGGTGCGGCCATTGGCCTTCACCTCGGCCGTGCCCGCCATGCCGGGGATCACATATTCGACGTAGGGCAAGCGGCGCATCGCATTGGCATCTTCCAGCGTCAGCGGGCGCACCGAACCGAAGATGCCGACGTTGCCGCCCTGTGTCTGCGTCTTGCCCGGCTGCACGCTGATGATGTTGGTGCCGAACTGGGAAAACTCCGACAGCATGAAATGATGCAAACCCTCGCCGATCGAGGTCAGCAGGATGACAGCGGCAATGCCGATGGCGATGCCGAGCCCGGTCAGGAAGCTGCGCATCCGGTAGGTCAGGAAGCTTGATGAGGTAAGGGCAATCAGGTCGCGGAATAACATCGAACTCCCCCTGCCGGTCAGAACTCAGGAGACAAGGCTGGCTGATTAAAATGACGGAATTGGCACAGCACGTTAGGCCGCCCGTTTTTCAGGCAGCTTCATATCCACCACAATCTCATCGTAGGGCGCACAGACCAGTCCGTTCTCGTCTTTCTCGACGGCCATCCATTCAATCAGGCGCTCGCAATCGTTATACACATTCTTGTAGTCGCGCCCGAGTCGGCGGGCTAGTTCGGCAATTGTCATCGCCCCACCTTCGCGTAGCGCCCCGATAAGCTCCCAGCGTTTCGGGGTGAATACCGAGAAGAGTTCGCCGACATTGTCGAAGCCGACGCCATGGTATGACGTCATCTTTTTTCCCTGCCGGGCAGCCTTCATTGCTGCAGCAGCACGGGCAAGACCGGCCGCCATGGGTTCACCTACGGTCAGGTGCAGCACATTCGGGTTAGGTTTCATTGTTCACCTCCATGACGTCTTGCCAAAAATCATTGAGCAATTGATCTTCATCCACAAAAACATAAGGCGACTCAAGCTCGCCCAGATGCCGGTGGTCACCCTTGCCGCGTTCGTTGTCATACCCCACCAGCCGCTCGCCGTCACGCACGAATACCAGACGGTATTTGAAAGGATGCTCCGATGGCGGCACCGGCTGCGGAACCCGCCAAACCACCATTTCCACAATGCCCCCGGCATGACTGCGTTTTTCGCGGTAGATCAGGTTTGCCCGCTTGGTCATGATCCGATTATCTGCCCGCACAATTTATGGTGTCAAGAACCATAGATTGGTTATTTCCCCGCCAGGGCCGCGACCGGGTCGAGCCGGGCGGCGCGCCGGGCCGGCCACACGCTGAACAGGATGCCCGTGCCGAGCGCGGTGGCGCTGGCCGCCAGCACCGACCACCACGGCGGCGACACCGGGAAATTGGGATAGATTTGGCCGATGACCGCACTACCTAGATACCCCAGCGCCAGCCCGGCCAGGCACCCGATGCCGGACAGCAGCACGGCTTCGGCAAAAAACAAGTTGCGAATCTGGCGCCCCGGCGCACCGAGCGCCTTGAGCAGCCCGATTTCCTTGACGCGCTGCGCCACGGCGATCAGCATCACGTTCATGATCAGCACGCCGGCCACGGCCAGGCTGATGGCGGCGATCCCGCCCACTGCCATGGTCAGCGCCATCAGGATGCGGTCAAACGTGGCGAGGATGGCATCCTGCGTAATCACGGTGACATCCCTATCCCCGCTGTGGCGCTGGAACATGATTTCCTCGGCATCGTGTTTCAATTGCTCGATGTAGTCGCGGTTTTTCGCTTCGAGCAGCACACGGAACAGCCCGGAAGTGTTGAAGAGCTGGTGCGCCGATGCCACCGGAACAATCACCACCTCATCGGTATTGAAGCCCATCGATTCGCCTTGCGACGCCATGACCCCGATCACGCGGAAACGGCGGTCACCCAGACGTACCCATTGGCCGACGGCCTGGTCATTTCCGAACAGCTCCTGCTTGAGCTTGATGCCGAGCACGCAAACCGAAGCGCTGTCATGGATATCGCCGGGAGGCAGGAAGCGCCCGAGGGCCATTTTCATGTGGCGCACTTCAAGCAGGCTGGGTGTGGAGCCCAGCACGACCACATCGCGGTTCAGCGCATCCAGCGAAAGCGTAGCGGAACCAACCGTCAGCGCGGCAATCCGGCTCACGGCCGGGCTGCGCAACAGGGCCTCGGCATCATCGAGCGTGATGTCGCGCGGCGTCTGCCCGGTCATCATGCCCGGCCCGACGCCAGCAGTTTCGGTGCGCCCCGGCAGGACGATGACGAGATTGGTGCCCAACGAGGAAAACTGGTTGACCACGTAACGCCGCGCGCCCTCACCGAGCGCGGTGAGCACCACGACGGCGGCCACGCCGATCGACATTGCCAGCATCATCAGCACCGTGCGTGTCGGGCTGCCGCGCAGGCTGGACGATGCAAACTGGATGGTATCGGTAAGCCTCATGCGCCGCTTGACTCGTCGGAAAGGATGCGGCCATCCAGCATATGGATCCGCCGCCGCGCACGCGCACCGATCTCGGCGTCGTGCGTCACGATCACCAGCGAGATCCCCTGCTCCTGCAAGCCTTCCAGCAACTTCAGCACCTCCCATCCCGTGGTGCGGTCGAGGTTGCCGGTCGGCTCATCCGCCAGCAGCACGGTCGGGTTCATCACCGTGGCGCGCGCAATTGCCACACGCTGGCGCTGCCCGCCGGAAAGCTGGTCGGGGCGGTGGTCGGCGCGCGCACCGAGGCCGTAACTCTCTATCAATCGGGCCACGCGCGGTTTGCGCTCTTCCGCAGGAATACCCGCCAGCATCATCGGCAGCTCGATATTTTCCGCTGCGGTCAAGCGCGGCACGAGATGAAAGGACTGGAACACGAAACCGATTTTTTCGCTGCGCACCCGCGCCAGCTCGGCATCGCTCAGGTCGGTGACGTTGCCGCCGTCCAGCAGGTAATTGCCGCTGCTTGCGCGGTCGAGCAGGCCAAGCAGGTTAAGCATCGTGGATTTGCCGGAGCCCGATGGCCCCATGATCGAGAGATACTCGCCATCGCCCAGCTTCAGGTTGATGTCGCGCAATGCGGCGACCTCCTGATCTCCCACCGAGAAAATGCGGCTGACGTTCTGTAGCTCGATCATTTGGCGGCCGCAGCGGAGGTGTCCGGCACCACACTTGCACCAGCTTTGACGCCGGGGCGATCCAGCGAAACAACCACCCGATCCCCCTCGTTCAGCCCGGCGACAATTTCCGTGTACTCCCAGTTCGACAAACCGGTCGTCACCTGGCGTTCCTCCAGTTTGCCATCCGGGCGATACAGCAGCACGCGCTTGCCCTCCATCAGGGTCTGCGTCGGGATGCGCAACACCTTGTCGTGGGACTCATGCACGATTTCGACATCCGCACTGTAGCCAACCAGCAGCTGCTCCGATTTCGGCAATGCAGAAAACTCGACTTCGACCTCTACCGTGCGCGCCTGCTTCTCCAGCTCCAGCACATAAGGCGCAATGCGCCGCACCTTGCCGGCAAACGTCTGCCCCTTGATCGCATCCAGCGTAATGCGGCTGGGCTGCCCGACCCTGACCTTGGCGGCATCCACCTCATCAATCGGCGCACTCACGAACAGACAGCTATCGTCGATCAGATCGACGGCCGGCAAGGTCGGAATGCCGGGCGGCGATGGCGTCGCATACTCGCCCAGTTCGCCGCTGATGTCCGCCACCACACCGGCAAACGGCGCGCGCAGCACCATGCGTTCGAGACTGGTCTTGACCACCTGGATGCGCGACCGGGCTTGCTCGATGTCGCTGCGCGCCGCCTCGCAGGAGGCGTGCCGCGATTTGGCATCGGTCACGGCCCGATCCAGTTGCTGCGCGGAAATGAAGCCCTTTTCCTTGAGCTCCTTCGAGCGCTCGGCATCGCGTTGTGCGGCATCCGCCATGCTGCACACCTCATGCACATGCAACTCCGAGGTTTTCAACTGGTCGCGCGCCAGACGCTCCTGGGCATGCAAATCTTCATCCCAGAGTTCCAGCAGGATTTGTCCGGCAACGACACGCTGGCCCTTCTTGACCAGCAGGTTGGAAATCTGCCCGCCCGCCGGGGGCGCAAGCTTGGCACGCCGGCAGGCTTTGATCGTCCCGGCGCGGGTGTTGCTGACGGATGCCTCCACGGTTCCGCGATCCACCTGCTTCAGCACAACCGGGATCGGCTTGCTGCGCATCAGGTAAGCCGCCGCGGCGCCCAGCGCGACAATCAGCAAAACCGCAACAATAGCCGTCTTGATGTGAGTGTGTTTTTTTCCAGATTGCGGCAAAGACATTCGATCTCCTAACCGGGCAGGCCCGCTGGTTTATTCCTGCATACCCGAATTATGCAATCACGCTGCGGCTTCACCAAACAAAAATTTGCGCTTAGAACATCATTGCACCTGCAACCCGCACAGCCACCGTAGTGCCGCCAGTGGTAAACAGTACGCCCCACGATTGCCCGGCAATCAAATTCGTGAGCCCGCATAAGACGGCCGTTGCATCTCTTGCCCCTGTGCTAAAAAGATACTCACACCTGTTTTCGGAGTGCGATAATTACCCGCAAACCATCCCTGCACGGAGACCTATTTCATGCCAGCCCCGTTACCTGACAGCTATCTTCCCCTGTTGGCAACATCACCGCTTTTTACCGGTATTGCTCCGCAGATACTCCTGCAACATATCCCGCATCCCGTCCATTTCCAGATCAGGAAAGGTGACCACCTGCTTGTTCCCGGCCAAACAACCAAACATGTCTACGTCGTAGCATCGGGCAGGCTCAGCCTGCAATTATCGGAATCCGATCCCAATCCGCTGGTGATGTATGGCGAGGGGGACAGTGTGGCGGAGATGTCGCTACTGGGCGATGGGCACTCGCCGGCATTCGTTGTAGCCGCGACCGACTGCGAGCTGATTGCCATTGAACATGCCACCATGTGGAAACTGATCGACCACTCTCACCAGGCTGCGCTCAACGTCCTGCGCCTCCTCAGCCAGCGCGCCGAGCTCAACGAACGGATCAGCGCCGATTCCCTGGAGCAAACCAATGGCTACAAGGGCTTCGACATGATCAACAAGCTCACCGGACTTTACAACGAGAACTGGATGGACAAGGAACTCGGCCGCTACCTGAAGCGCTGCTCCTTCGAAAACCGCCTGAGCTGCATGCTGCTCGCCGAAATCGACAACTATGCCCAATACGCGGCGAAATTTGGGAAGCTTGGCGCGGATCAGGCATTAAGGACGTTTGCCCACACCATCATTTCCTGCCAACGCCCGGAGGACCAGGCTGGGCATTATGCCGGCGCAAAAATCCTCATATTCCTCCCATACACCACCAATATTGATTCCGCCCGCATTGCCGCCGAACGCCTGCGCCTCGCAGTCAACCGCGCAGACATCGTCCTGCCAAGCGGCGATCTGTTACCGGACATCACAGTTTCAATCGGGGTAAGCCAGTTGCGAGACGACGGCATGGCAGGCTTGCTGCAGCGCGCCGAGCAGGCACTGCTCGAAGCCCAGGCATCTGGCGGGAACTGCATCAAGTCAGCTGTTTGACGAGAACATCAGCGCTGGTGATCAATCCGCTGTTAGCGAACCACAGCCTGATTACAGGTGTTGGGTAACTACCATTATGCCCACTATAACGGCCAGGATAATAACGGCCAATATTGGTGAGATCGCTGGTTCGGCGTCTTCCTGCATCCGTTCGCGAAAATGGTAGTTCATGTTTTCTCCCCTTTGTTGATGTAAGGACAATATCAGAATGCCGGCTTCAAGAAATCTGCCAAAATATCTATATCCAGATATATCCGTTTACCCCTTCCACCAGGAAGGAAATATCTGTGTAACGTCAGGCCATCACGGCAGTCAGGCTCACTCGCCTGCCCCCCCAAATTTACAGCCTGAAATGACTGAAGTATGATGTTTCCATACATGCACTCCCTAAGACTCTTGCAAAAAACTCGACATCAATTATGCCGATACGCAAACAGCTGACCGCGTCGCTCGCCCTGCTTGGGGCGCTAAATGGCTGTTCGTCCGCTCCGCCACATCCTTACTACAGCTCGATACATCGCGAGGAACTCTCCAAGGAAGCCGCATTCCACAACACGCCGGAAAAAATCAAGGCGAACCGCGCACGCATGAAAGCCGAAGAAAAAAATTCGGTCTACTATTTGCTGAGAAGATAAGCGTCGCCAGGAAAGCAAAAAAACCGCCGGACGGCGGTTTTTGAGAGATTATTTTGGTGCCGATGATCCGAATCGAACGGACGACCTACGCGTTACGAGTGCGTTGCTCTACCTACTGAGCTACATCGGCATTACGGGCGCAATTATATGCGCTTTGCGGTTTCATCAGCAACCTGGCCCCAGCGATAAGGCGATACATCCAAAGCCTGCTCGCGGCCTTCAATTTCATTCAGCAAAATCTCTACACCAGCTGGCGCCATGGTTACCCCATAGCGAAAGTGTCCGCTGTTGATATACAGATTTTGCAGTCGCGGATGCCGTCCGATAGTCGGAATATTTCCAGGCGACCCGGGCCGCAATCCGGCCCAGTGCCGGACGGGCTGCATATCCGCCAATTGCGGCAGCAGAACCGCTGCACGCTGCACCAGCCTGTCACGCGCCTCATCGGTCGTGGATTTATCGAACCCTACATCCTCCAGCGTACTGCCGACCAGCACATGCCCGTCGCGCCGGGGAATCAGGTACAAATCCTGTTGCAGGTAAATATGCGGCAAAGGCGGTGCGGGAAACTTGAACAGCAGCATCTGCCCGCGTATCGGCTTGATTGCAGCCCCTGCTGCCAGCTCGCCCAGCAACTGGCTGCTCCAGGCACCGCCCGCAATGACGAAACCATCCGCAGTGAAATCGCCTTGCCCGGCACTGACACTGCGCACCCGCCCGCCTTCAACATTGAGCTTTTGCACTGCACATTGCTCGACAATGCGTCCGCCCAGCCGCTCCACCATGGCGCGCTGAGCCTGCAACAGCCGCGGGTTGCGCACCTGTGCAACCTCCGGCAACAGCAGGCTCCCGTCCGCCCCGGTTGCGCAACGCATGCCATGCGAGCCACACCAGGCCAAGGCGCTTGACATATCCAGCGGCGCAAACACGCGCATGCCGCTTGCCTCGAATTCCGGATCGATTCCGGTTTCGTGCAACAAGCGCTCGGCCCAAGCCGGAAAGAGCGCCATGCCGCGCAACGCCAGCCTGGTCACCGCATCCGGATAGTCCCAAGGACATAACGGCGATAATATCCCGCCGCCCGCCCAGGAAGACTCGCGCCCGACCTCGTTGCGTTCGAGCACCGTCACTGCGGCCCCTTGCCGGAGCAATGCCTCGGCGGTCGCCAGCCCCACCGCCCCAGCCCCGGCAATCACAAACGACGTACTCAAGGAAGCTCCATTGTGCTTATCGGCCGTGGACGGTGGTGAATGCGTTGTGTCGCTGCAGAACTCATGCCGCAGGATTCAGTGCTTTCGGAATCGGGAATACCACGTTTTCGCTGATGCCGGACAACTCGCGCACATCGTTTGCCCCCAACGCACGCAAACGCGCAATCACTTCCTGCACCAATACTTCGGGAGCCGAAGCCCCGGCTGAAATCCCGACATGCAGCTTGCCCTGCAACCACTCCGGCTGCAATTCGCGGGCATTGTCGATCAGGTAGGCCGGAATGCCACGATTCACCGCCACTTCACGCAAGCGGTTGGAATTGGAACTGTTGGGCGAACCGACCACAATCACCAAGTCACATTGTTGCGCAAGCATCTTGACCGCATCCTGCCGGTTCTGCGTCGCATAGCAAATATCGTCCTTCTTCGGCCCCACAATATTCGGGAAGCGCGCCTTGAGCGCCGCAATAATGCTGCTGGCGTCGTCTACCGAAAGCGTAGTCTGGGTGACGAATGCGAGGTTGTCGGCATCCTTGACCTGCAAGGCCTGCACATCGGCGGGCGATTCCACCAGGTACATGCCATCGCCGACCTGGCCCATGGTGCCTTCCACTTCCGGATGCCCCTTGTGCCCGATCATGATCAGCTCCTTGCCCTGCCCACGCATGCGCGAAACCTCGATATGCACCTTGGTCACCAGCGGACAAGTCGCGTCGAACACCGTCAGCCCGCGCGCTTCGGCCTCGCGCCGCACCGACTGCGGCACGCCATGCGCGCTGAAAATCAGGATGCTGCCCGGCGGCACATCGGTCAGCTCTTCAATAAAAATCGCGCCCTTGGCGCGCAGCCCTTCCACCACGAATTTATTGTGCACCACCTCATGACGCACATAGATCGGCGCGCCATGCAGCGCCAGGGCACGCTCCACGATCTCGATGGCGCGATCCACCCCGGCGCAAAAACCACGCGGATTAGCGAGCAGCAGGTCCATCTGTTTTCTCCGGTTTTCTCTTGAAACTATCCCATATCAGCAATGCCGCGCCGACATTGATCGCACTGTCCGCGACATTGAAGGCAGCAAAATGATGCTCATCCCAGTGGAAATCCAGGAAATCCACCACGTAGCCGAACATCAGACGGTCAATCAGGTTGCCCAGCGCACCGCCGAGGATGAACACCAAGGCAAGGCAAAACAATTTCTGCTCGCCATGCTTGCGCAACAGCCAGACGATCCAGACCGACGCCGCTGCCGCAATCAGGCTGAACAGCCAGCGCTGCCATCCCCCGGCATCGCTCAGCATGCTGAACGACGCGCCGGTATTGTGCGCCAGCACCAGATTGAAAAAGCCGGTCACCGGGTAGCTCTCGCCGTAATAGAAATGGCTGCTGATCCAGAACTTGCTGGCCTGGTCGAGCAGAATGACAACCGCGCTCGCCAGTAGCCACTTTACCAACCGATGTGCCGAAACCTGCGCTGCATCAGGCATAGCGGCGCTTCCCGTTCTCGGCATCCGCGCCCTCTACGCACGACACGCAACGCTGGCACAGCGTCGGATGCGCGGCACTGCTGCCCACATCGGCACGGTAATGCCAGCAGCGCTCGCACTTGACGTGCGCAGACGGCGACACTTCCACATCGAAGCCGCCTCCTTCGCGGTAATGCAACGTTGCGCGCGAGGTAATCAGGACGAACCGCAGATCGTCGCCGAGGCGGCTCAAGGCTTCATACAGGATTCCGGAAGCATAGACATCCAACTCTGCCTGCAACGAGGAGCCCAACAGGTTCTGGGCGCGTTTTTCCTCAATCTTCTTGTTGGCAATTTCACGCGCACTCCGCATCTCGCCCCATGCAGCAAGCTCCGGCTGGGCAAGGCCTGATTCCGGCAACTCATGCCACACCTGCTCAAACACGCTTACGTCGTCCTTGCCGCTCAGCACCGCCCACACCTCCTCGCCGGTAAAGCTCAGGATCGGCGCAATCAGGCGCGCGAGCGCATGCGTGATGTGATACAGCGCATTCTGCGCCGAACGACGTGCCGCAGAATTGGCACCCGCGGTATAGAGACGGTCTTTCAGGATGTCGAGGTAGAACCCGCCCATTTCTTCCGAGCAGAAGCCTTGCAGCTTCTGCACCGCCAGGTGGAATTCATAGCGCTCGTAATCGGCGCACACCTCATCTTGCAGTTTCTTCGTCAGCGCCAGCGCATAACGGTCGATTTCCAGCCACTGCGCCACCGGCAACGCATGCTGCGCGTGGTCGTAATCGGCGATGTTCGCCAGCAGGAAGCGTAACGTGTTGCGGATGCGGCGGTAGCTGTCGGTCACGCGCTTGAGGATTTCATCCGACAGCGACATCTCGCCAGAGTAGTCGGTCGAGGCGATCCACAGGCGCAGGATGTCGGCGCCGAGCTTGTTGCAGATGTCCTGCGGCTCGATGCCGTTGCCCTTGGACTTAGACATCTTGTAGCCTTTATCGTCCACGGTGAAACCATGCGTCAGCAGCGCCTTGTACGGCGCACGCCCGTCGATGGCGCAGCCGGTCAGCAGCGAGCTCTGGAACCAGCCGCGATGCTGGTCGGAGCCTTCCAGATAAAGGTCTGCGGGGAACGCCAACTCGGGACGGTTGCGCAGCACAGAAAAGTGCGTCGCACCGGAATCGAACCAAACGTCCAGCGTGTCAGACAG
Source organism: Pseudomonadota bacterium (assembly GCA_021848465.1). Taxonomy (GTDB): domain Bacteria; phylum Pseudomonadota; class Gammaproteobacteria; order Burkholderiales; family Gallionellaceae; genus JAJZUP01. The sequence goes on along the minus strand of JAJZUP010000007.1, from coordinate 24,570 downwards.
CTTGCGATAGTGCGCAGCCTCATCGCCGAGCAACTCTTTGGCATCCAGCGCAAACCAGGCCTCGATTCCCTGCTGCTCGATGCGCTTGGCGACTTGCTCCAGCAACTCAGCGCTGCGCGGGTGCAACGCCATCGTTTCCTTGTGCACGAAGAACGTCATCGGCACGCCCCAGTTACGCTGACGCGACACGCACCAGTCCGGGCGATTCTTGATCATCGCCTCCAGTCGCGCACGCCCCCATTCCGGGAAGAACTGCGTGTCGGCAACGGCCTGGTTCGCCAATGTGCGCAGAACTTCCCCCTCTCCCCCCGGGAGAGGGCTGGGGTGAGGGTGCTGCTCCATGCCGATGAACCACTGCGGTGTGGAGCGGAAAATGATCGGCGTTTTGTGGCGCCAGCAATGCGGATAACTATGCTTGAGCTTTTCCTGGTGCAGCAGGTGACCGCTTGCGGCCAGGCCCGCCAGCACGATGTCATTGGCCTTCCAGACGAACACACCGGCCAGCGGCACATCGCCCAGCGGCGGCGTAGTGGAAATGAACTTGCCGTCGTCGCCCACCGGATTGTCGTTCGGCAGGTTGTATTTCTGGCCGACGAAGTAGTCGTCCAAACCATGCGCCGGTGCGGTATGCACCAGGCCGGTACCGGCCTCCAGCGTGACGTGCTCACCGCAGATGATCGGCACGGTGCGCGACTGGAACGGGTGATGCAAACTCAATCCTTCAAAACCTTTCCCGCTATAACCACCAACAACCTGCGAATCTAAATCGATCCCATAACGCTCCAGCGTTTTGGTGCGCATTTCGCTACAAACCATCAGATAAGCACGGTCAGTTTTAACAATGTCATAGCGATATTCTGGATGCACGCAAACAGCCTGATTTGCAGGCAGCGTCCACGGTGTCGTCGTCCAAATAACCGCAAATATGGGACGATCTAGTGGAAATTTCCCAAATATCTTTTTGTCATGTAGTTCTTTGATGCTTTCAGATGAGAATTCGAAGCCCACGTCGATGGCGGGCGAAACCTTGTCCTCGTACTCCACCTCGGCCTCGGCCAGCGCCGAACCGCAGTCCAGGCACCAGTTCACCGGCTTGCGTCCCTGGTAGAGATAGCCGCGCTCATAAATCCTGCCGAGCGCACGCACAATGTCGGCCTCGCTCTTGAAATCCATCGTCAGGTAAGGATGATCCCAGTCGCCCAGCACGCCGAGGCGGATGAAATCCTTTTTCTGGCGCTCCACCTGTTCCTTGGCGTAGGCACGGCACAGCTCGCGAAATTTGGCCGGCTCGATATTCTTGCCGTGCTGCTTCTCCACATGCAGCTCGATCGGCAAACCGTGGCAATCCCAGCCCGGCACATACGGCGCATCGAAGCCCGCCAGCGTCTTGCTCTTGATGATGGTGTCCTTGAGGATCTTGTTCACCGCATGGCCGAGGTGAATCGCGCCATTGGCGTACGGCGGGCCATCATGCAGGATGAACTTTGGGCGGCCCTGCGTCGCCTTGCGGATGCGCTGGTAGCGCTGCTGCGATTGCCACTGCGCCAGCATTTGCGGTTCGCGCTTGGCGAGGTCGCCGCGCATCGGGAAGCTTGTATCGGGAAGATTCAGCGGATATTTCTTTTCTTCACTCATGTTCAATAAACCATTTCCTTGCATTCTCGACATCGAGTGCAATCTGTTTCGTTAAATTTTCCAAACCGTCAAACTTCATTTCATCACGCAACTTGTGCAGGAAATCCACATGCAGGTGCTTGCCGTAGATTTGCCGGTCGAAATCGAACAAGTGCACTTCCAGCACCGGCTTGCCGTTCGCCTCGATGGTCGGCCGCACACCGAGGCTCGCCACGCCCTGCACCACCTCGGCGCCGTCGATGCGCGCCCGTACGACGAAGATCCCGGTCAACGGCGGGCGATTATGCTTCAATTGAATGTTGGCGGTCGGGAAACCCAGCTTGCGCCCCACCTTGCCGCCATGTTCGACGTGACCGCTGATGCTGTAAGGACGCCCCAGATAATGCTGCGCCAAACGCAAATTGCCTTCGCCCAGCGCCAGACGCACCGCCGTGCTGGACACCCGCACCCCGTCCAGCAGCACGCTGCCCATCGCCTCGACTGAAACCCCGTGCTGCGCACCCATTTTCTCCATCAATGCGAAATCGCCGCCGCGCGCATTGCCAAAACGGAAATCGTCGCCGATCAGCACGTGCTTTGCCATCAGCTTCCGGTATAGCGCGTCAATAAAATCCGCCGCCGGGGTGCGCGCCAATTTTTCATCGAAACGGCACACATGCACCCGCTGCAAACCGAGCGCCTCGAAGCGCTCCAGTTTTTCGCGCAGGCTGGTCAGCCGCGTCGGTGCCTGCGCCGGCGTCAGGAACTCGCGCGGATGCGGCTCGAACACGATCGCCGCCGTCTGCAACCCGCGCGCTTGCGCGGCATGCTGTAAGCGCTCCAGCAACGCCCGATGCCCCACATGCACACCGTCGAAATTGCCGACGGTCAATGCAACGGGTAGCTGGTCTGGGGAAGAAAGTCCGCGGAGTATCTGCATAACGTGTGGATTATACCGTAGCGGGGCGGGGCTTGCGCCGTGCGCCCCTGCCGCCGGCATTGGTATTACGCGGTTCCGCCTACTACAAGGCCTTCGATGCGCACCGTGGGCTGGCCCACGCCTACCGGCACGCTCTGCCCTTCCTTGCCGCAGGTGCCGACGCCGGGGTCGAGCGCGAGATCGTTGCCGATCATGGTGACGTGCGTCAATGCTTCGGGGCCGTTGCCGATCAGCGTTGCGCCCTTGACCGGATAGGTGATCTTGCCGTCCTCGATCATGTAGGCTTCGGTCGTCGAGAACACGAACTTGCCGCTGGTGATGTCCACCTGCCCGCCGCCGAAGTTGGCGGCATACAGTCCATGCTTGACCGATGCGATGATTTCCTGCGGCGTCTTGTCGCCGTTCAGCATCATGGTGTTGGTCATGCGCGGGATCGGCAGGTGTGCAAACGATTCGCGCCGCGCATTGCCCGTGACCGGCACTTTCATCAGCCGCGCATTCATGGTGTCCTGCAGATAGCCGCGCAGGATGCCGTCCTCGATCAGCACGGTCCGCTGGGTCGGATTTCCTTCGTCGTCCATGTTGAGCGAGCCGCGCCGTCCCTGGATGGTGCCGTCGTCCACCACGGTCACCCCCTTGGCGGCAACACGCTCGCCGACACGGCCGGAGAATGCGGAACTGCCCTTGCGGTTGAAATCGCCTTCCAGGCCATGCCCGACCGCTTCATGCAGCAAGATGCCGGGCCAGCCGGAACCCAGCACCACGGTCATGCTTCCAGCCGGCGCGGGACGGGCATCCAGTGCAACCGTAGCCTGGTGCACCGCCTCGCGGGCATAGCGCTGCAGCACCTCATCGCTGAAATACGCGTAATCGAAACGTCCGCCGCCACCAGCCGCGCCCTGTTCGCGCCGCCCGTTGCTCTCGACGATCACTTGCAGCGACAAGCGCACCAGCGGCCGGATATCGGCATTCAGCACGCCATCGCTGCGCGCCACCAGCACCACTTCATACTCTCCAACGAGGCCGGCCATGACCTGGGTCACGCGCGGATCCTGCGCGCGCGCATAACGCTCCAAGCGCTCCAGCAACGCAACCTTGCTGGCAGCATCCAGCGAAGCGATCGGGTCGTGCGGCAGGTACAAATCATGGCGCTTGCCGCCTTTCAGCAGCGGGGCGCGCTGCTTCCCGCCCTGCCGCGCAATGGCGCGCGTCGCGGTGGCGGCGTCTTCCAGCGCGGGAAGACTGATTTCATCGGAATAGGCAAACGCGGTTTTGTCGCCGCTTACCGCGCGCACCCCCACGCCCTGGTCGATGCTGAAACTGCCGGATTTGACGATACCCTCTTCAAGCGACCAGCTCTCTGCGCGCCCGTACTGGAAATACAGATCGGCGTAGTCGATGCGATGCGCCGCCATCGTGCCGAAGATGCGCTCCAGGTCATGGGGGCTCAATGCGTGTGCGGTCAGCAGCGTGCGCTGTGCCAATTCGATCGGTGCACTGCTCATTGGGTAACCTGCTCGTGCGGATGACAGGAAAGGATGCGGTGCGACAAGGCCGGCAAGCTGGCGCGCAGGCTGGCCTGGTAACTCGGGTTGACCTCGGCAATCACCACCCCGGAGCCGCGCGTCAGTTCGTCCAGCACACGCCCCCACGGATCGACGATCATGCTGTGTCCGTGCGTCTCGCGCCCGTTCACGTGATAACCGCCCTGGGCAGCTGCAACGAAGTAGCAGAGGTTTTCGATCGCGCGTGCGCGCACCAGGAACTCCCAGTGCACCTTGCCGGTGGTTGCGGTAAAGGCCGCAGGAAGGACAATGATGTTGACGTCCTTCATGGAGCGGAACAGCTCGGGGAAACGCAGGTCGTAACAGATTGCGAGGCCAATGCGTCCGAACGGACTGTCCACCACCACCACCTGGTTGCCGGCTTCGATCGTAGCCGCCTCCTGGTATTTTTCATTGCCGAGTTCAAGGTTGAACAGGTGAATCTTGTCATAGCGCGCCACCTGCTCGCCCAGCTCGTTGTACACCAGGCATGCATTGCGCACCTTGCCCGGTGCGCTGGCCTGTAACGGAATGGAGCCGCCCACCAGCCAGATCTTGTTGCGGCGCGCGGTTTCGCTGAGGAAGTCCTGGATCGGCCCGCTGCCCGCCTGCTCGCGCACGCCGATCTTGTCGGTTTCCTGCATGCCCATGATGGCAAAAAACTCCGGCAGCACCACCAGCTTGGCGCCGTCTTGTACCGCACGCTCGATAAGCCGGGCGGCCTCTTTCAGGTTGCCGGCCACATTCGGCCCGGAAGCCATCTGGATGGCGGCGACCTTAAAGGCGTTTTTCTGTGCGGCAATACGTGACTGGGTTGAATTGGGGGACGGCATATCTGCGAATTCCTGCTTCCTGATTAGCGTTTACTTGATTAGAGTTTACTTGGCGGGCACAGCGGACTGCCCGACTTTTTCTACCTTGGGATCAGCCCAGCTTCCGGTGACATTGTATTCAAACGCCACCAACTTATCGAGCGGATCGCGCAACAATTTATTGGCAAGGAAAACTCCGGCCCCGACTGCAGGCCCGGCGGCAAATGCCAGCAGCGAGACGCTGTCGCCTATCGTCGGCATCACCTTGACCTGCAGGTTTTGCGTTTCGTGGGGCAGGTCAACCTGCCCGGACAGGTTGACCGCCGCCGCGGAGCCCTTGATCTTGAAATCGCTGGTCGTCATGATCCCCTGCTTGACCTGCGCGACGCCGTCGATGTTGTCGAATTCAAAGCCTTGGCTGAACACATCGTTGAAATCGAGCGTAATGCGTTTCGGCAAAGCCTGCAGGCTCAAGACGCTCAGCAACTTGCCGGCCCCGGGGTCCAGCTTGAGGAAGCGCCCCTTCTCCAGTTTCACATCCAGGTGCCCGTCCGTCCTCGACCAGGCCAGGTCGCTCGGTGCACCCGGCCACACCAGGTCGCAATCCAGCGTGCCGCTGCCACTCTTGATACTGCTCGGGTAGCCTGCTTGTGCCAGCACATTACCCGCATCGTTCAGCGTCAGCTTGATCGCAAGATGCGTCTGGGCCGGCAACGTGCCCCATTTCCCGCTGGCTTCGACCATGCCGTCCGCATTGGCCAATTTGAAATGATCGAGCAGCACATCCTTGTCGTGCTGGCTTGCATTCAGTTCCAGCCGCCCGATGGTCTTGCCGCGATAGACCAGGTGCTCGACCACAACATCGATAACCGGGATTGAGACTGGCTTGCCACTCTTGGGCTGGGTACTGGCGGGCGGTGAGGCGGGCTTCGTCGTCTCGGCCGGCGCATCCAGCTTGGCGGTAACCATGCTCTTCAGGCGCAGCACCAATTTGCCATTGCCTTGCGGAAACCAGTTCAGTTCTCCGCGCAGGCTGGGCGAATTCAATTGCGCATTCATGACGCCGTCATGGTTACGCGCATGGATGCTGACCCCGGAGATGACATTACCGTATCCGACCAGTTTCTGGACACTCATGTCCAACCCGTCAAACGATGGCAAGCCGCTATTGCCATCGCTTGCCCCGTCCGGCCACAAGGCATTCCAGCCTTCCAGCGACAGTTCCGGCAACGCGCCCACCACCCACATGCCGTCGCGATCCGGCATGCGGCGTGCCGGGCCGAAACTGATGTACCCGCGTTTGATGCTGCGCGAACCGCTCTTGTCCTGCGCGCGCAGCATGCGCGCGCTGGCCAGGTTGCCGTAGCGCAGCCACATGATGTCCTGCGTCGGGGTTGCGCTCCTCAGCTCGAAGCCGACCGGCACCTCATCTTCCGCGTGCTTCGCAAACGGCACCGGAAGCGCGGCCCCAATCCCTTTCAAGGTTGAGTTCACCGTCACGGCAAATTGGTCGCCCTTGACGCTGACGTCGCCGGTCCAGGCTGCGGCGCCGGACAGCGCGCGCAGAGCCGGAAGACCATTCACCTTGCGCCAGCCCGCCATATCCGCCTTGCCCTGCAAGCCGATTTTCAGGGTGCCGTCGGGATCGGTCTTGATCGCAATCGCCGCCGGCCCGCCCAGTATCTGCGCACTGAGATTCCGCGAACTGAGCTGCGACTCGGTAAACAGCAGGTCTCCGCTTACCTTGCGCGCAATCGGAATAGCGCCGCCGAAGTCGATGTCGTTCTCGTCGAAATGGTAACTGCCGGCAACCTTGGTTGGCTTGTCGCTCAACGGAATATCGAGCTGCAAATCCAGGCGGCCGTCGCCGCGTGCCGTCGTGTCATCGGTAAAGCCATCGGTATAACCGCGCACCGGGCTGTGCTTGATGAAATTCAGGCCATATTTGGTTGGTCCGCTGGCCTCGCCGCGAATGCTGAGCACCGGGTCGTCGCTCATGAGGTCCGGGATCACGACATTGACCCGTTGCGCCCGCGCGCCTGCCAGCATGGCCGAGTCCGAATCAACCTGCAATTTGTTTCCCTCGATCAGCAGCGTAGCATTGGCATCCTCGACGCGCGGCCAGTCCTTGGCAAAGTCGATCACCGCATCCCTGGCCTTGACCTCGACGCGAAAAATGCCTTTGCGATTTTCCGGAAATGGGAAATCGTCCAGGTTCCCTCGCAAGCGAATCGACGCCATGGACGCCTCTCCTCCCTGCAAACCGGTTTGCAACCAATCCATGGTCGGAGCGCCGAGCAACTCCTTGGGCAGGTATCGCACCGCATGAGCAACCGAGGCGCGCGTAAAATTTACAGACAAATCCACAGTCGGGGTGCCCTGCTGCGGCAGGAGCAAGCTGCCATATGCGGTTCCTGCCAGGTCTTCGTTGGCGATGGACAAGTCGTTCAGCTTGATGTCCCAGCCCCCCGCATTGCGCTGCCACCCGGCCTGCACCGCGAATTTTTCAAACCCGACCGGCCCGAGCAGCAAATCGGGCGCATCAACCTTCAGGGCGTAGGAAATCAGTGACAGGGAACCATCGCTGTCGCTGCCGCTGATCTGTCCGCTCAGGTTTTCGATGCCGGGGAAATGTTCGACCTTGTGCAGCACAATGTCATGAAATTTTGCCCTGATGCCGAAATGCATGCGCTTGTCAGCGCCCGCCCCCCAGTCTGCATGCATGTCGGTAACATAGCCGGCGGGCGCCAGTGCAACCAGCTTCTGGCGCGAAGCATCGCTCATCGCGACATACTGTGCCATCGTCGCAATATCCGCGAGGTCGAGCGAGTCGGTCTCCGCCATGCCTGACTGGAAAGGGTTATCCTGCGTGCCGGACAAGCGCAACGAGAAATTGCTGGGCGGCAAACGGAAGCCGTTGCGCATCTGCAACGACAGTTTGTGCGCAGCGACCTCAAAACCATGTTCAAGCAGGCTCGCCCCGATACGCCCATGCAACTCCTCCAGGTCGAGCGCAGGCACCGCCTCGCCAAGCCGTGCCTGCACGTCACTCATGTCCATGTCCGCAGTCATGCGCTCGACCTTGCCGTCCTTGATGCCGATCCAGGCGCGCACGCCGCCGCGTGCATGACGGAATGCCTCAGGAAACGTCACCCAGGAAGCCCATGATGAAGTATCCACAAAGTCCATCTGGGTAAACAGCACACCGTGCCAATCCTGCAAACGGTTAAAGCTGCTCCCCACCAAGTCGCCGCGAACATCCAGCGCGGATGAGGCCATGTCCGGCGGCGAAATGCGTACCGCAAAGCGGTGATGACGCCAGCCGTTCTCGAGCAGGAGCTGCACTTGCTGCAACACCAGCGCAGGTCGGTCATACAGTTCGTCCTGCCAGACGACATGTCCATTGCGGATGCGTATGTGGGCCTGATGCAACAACCAGTCGGAAAGCTTGCCCTCCCCGCCTTGCGCGCCGGCCTGCAAACCGGCGATATGCAGCTGCCCCTGCTTGTCGCGCCGTACCAGCAAATCCGGTTCGTCGATCTCCAGGGCATGCAGCCGCAACTCGCCAGTCAGCACCGTCATCCACGACAGCACGTTATCAACCTGCTTCAGGATCAGGGTGTTGTTGCCGTTCGCATCGTATAAGCGCACATCACTGAAAGTCAGGCTGGGACGCAGACCGCGCCAGCCGCCGGCAATCTTCCCGATCGTAACCGGCAGGCCGATCGCCCGGCTGGCCGCCTGCGTCACATCGTCATGGTATTGTTCGATATCCGGCAATATCCAGTAGCGCAAGGAAAGCGACACCACCCCGGCTGCAATGATCAGCAAAACCCCTAGCGCAACCGCTATGCGCGTCAGCCAGCCATATGAGCGATGCAGGAATTTCAGCATCAGGCGGACAGGCCCAGGGCATGCATGAAGATATTCCGGAAGGGGGACATAGGGGGATTTATAATGCGCCGGTTAACTTCCGGCATTTTACCTCGAAGAGACCTGCCATGAGTATCGTCGCCAAGCAAGATTTTGAATTCCTGTTACAGCATGCTGGTCATTGCAGCCGCTACCTGAACCATTTGTTGCAGGCTGAGCCGGGTTTGCGCGATTGGCTGCGCCCCCACTACACCACTCCCTGCAACGCAGATGAAATAGCCGCCTGGCTGGACGGCATGCCAGCCACCAGCGAAGAGGAACTTTCCGCCGCGCTACGCACACTGCGCAAGCGCGTGATGCTGAAGCTGATTGTGCGCGACCTCGGCGGCCTGGCCGACCTGGATGAGGTCATGCACTGCATGACGGCTCTGGCAGAAATCGCCACCCGGCGCGCACTCGAAAGCGCAATGCGCAGCCTGGGCGAGCTATATGGCGAGCCGATAGGCAACGAAACCGGCCTCCCCCAGCAACTGCTCGTGATCGGCATGGGCAAGCTCGGCGGCGGGGAATTGAACGTCTCTTCCGATATTGACCTGATTTTCATCTACCCCGAGGACGGCGAAACCAACGGTGCGCGCACACTGGGCAATCATGAATTCTTCAGCCGCGTTGGCCGCAAGCTGATCGCCCTGATCAATGAAACCACCGCGCACGGCTATGTGTTCCGCGTAGACATGCGCTTGCGTCCTTATGGCGACAGCGGTCCACTGGTCATGAGCTTTGCCGCCCTGGAGGAATACCTGGTTACGCAAGGTCGCGAGTGGGAACGCTACGCCTGGATCAAGGCGCGCGTGATCGCCCCGGCTAACGCGGCGGCCACGGAAGGCCTGATGGCCATTGCCCAGCCTTTTGTTTTCCGCAAATACCTGGATTACGGCGCATTCGAATCGATGCGCAAGCTGCATGCGCAAATCCGCCAGGAAGTGGCCCGCCGCGACCGCAACAACAATATCAAGCTGGGGCCCGGGGGAATCCGAGAAATCGAATTCATCGCCCAGGTATTCCAGCTGATCCGCGGCGGGCGCAATGCTGCGCTGCGTATCCGCCCGACCCAGGCCATCCTGCGCCTGCTCGCCGAGCAGGGACAACTGGATAAGGAAACTGCGCAAGCCCTCGACGCGGCCTATATTTTCCTGCGCAACTTGGAGCACCGCCTGCAATACCTGGACGACCAGCAAACCCAGGATGTGCCCGAGGATGAGAACAACCGTGAGATCCTGGCGGCCGGGATGGGATTCAAGGATTTCGCGGCATTGCAGGAAACACTGGAAGTGCACCGCAGCCTGGTCAACAGCCAGTTCAACCGCATTTTCAATACCGAGCAGGAAGAGCTCGGCATCAGCCCGTTCTGGCACGAGCACCTGGAGCTTGAAGGACTCGCGCAGTCCTTGTCGGAAAAGGGCTTTGCCGATGCCCGCACGCTGGCTGAACAACTCGTGCAGACACGCCAGTCGAGCCGCTACCTGCAATTGCCGGAAATCAGCCGCAACCGCTACGACAAGATCGTGCCGCAGATGGTCGAGCAATGCGCCGCGCTGGCGATGCGCGACCAGGCCTTGCCGCGCCTGCTGAAATTGCTCGACCACATCAGCCGGCGCAGCACATACCTGGCGTTCCTGACCGAGCACCCGCTGGCGCTGGCGCGCCTGGCCGGCTTTGCGGCAGCCAGCGCCTGGGCCTGCGACTACCTGTCCATGCACCCTAGCCTGCTCGACGAATTACTGGCCGCACGCGAGATATACAACGCACCGGATTGGCAGCAGCTGGACGCCCTGCTCGCCGCACAACTGCTGGAACGCCAGGGTGACCTGGAACGCCAGATGGACGCCCTGCGCCATTTCAAGCAGGCACAAACCTTCCACTTGCTCGCAATGGACTTGCAAGGCCTGTTGCCGCTCGAAATCCTGAGTGATCACCTCAGCGACCTGGCCGACCTGATCCTGCGCCATGTGTTGAAACTGTGCTGGCAGGATGCCCGCAAGAAACACTGCGCGGAGCCGCGCTTCGCCATCGTTGCCTACGGCAAGCTTGGCGGCAAGGAGCTCGGTTACGACTCCGACCTTGACCTGATCTTCCTGTTCGATGACGCCCACCCGGATGCCGCAGAAAATTACGCCAGACTGGCCCAGCGCATCAACACGGTGCTGGGCAGCCACACTGCGGCAGGACGCCTGTACGAAACCGATTTGCGCTTGCGCCCGAACGGCGCAAGCGGGCTGCTGGTCAGCGATATCGGTGCATTCCGCGATTACCAGCAACACCAGGCCTGGGTGTGGGAACACCAGGCGTTGACCCGCGCACGTTATTGCGCCGGCGACACGCTGGTCGGCCAGCAGTTCGAACGCATCCGCATTGACGTGTTGTGCCAGCCGCGCGACAGCGAGGTCCTGCGCGGCGAAGTGGTGGCGATGCGCCGGAAGATGCATGACGGACATCCCAACCCCACCGCCCTGTTCGACATCAAGCACGACAGCGGCGGCATGGTGGATATCGAGTTCATGGTGCAATTTTTAATCCTCGCGCATGCGCATGCACACCCCGAGCTGACCGCCAATCGCGGCAACATTGCACTGCTAGAGATCGCCTCCGGCCTCGGCCTGGTCGCAGCGGACGCCAGCGCAACCGTGCGCGACATTTATCGCGAATTGCGCCGCTTGCAGCACCAGATGCGACTGAACAACCAGTCGCCGTGCCGCGTTTCCCCGCAAACCATCGATACGACGCCGGTCTTGGCACTCTGGCAAAAGCTCCTGTCCGGGCCTGCGGCTCAATAACCACGCTACGATTACCCGATTCGATGCCCCTGACTGCCCAACGCCCCTGCCCCGCCGATCTCGAAAACGCATTGCTTGCCGCCGGATTCGCCCCCCTGCAAGCGCGCATTTACGCGGCGCGCGGCATCAGCCAGCCGGCGCAACTGGAATATGACAGCACGCGCCTGCTCCCTTTCACCGGTTTGAAAAATGCAACCGCGATGGCGCAGCTGCTGGCCGATGCGATTGCCGCGCGCAAACGCATCCTGGTCGTGGCCGACTATGATGCCGACGGCGCCACGGCCTGCGTCGTCGCGCTGCGCGGACTGGCCTGGCTCGGTGCCGACGTGGACTTCATCGTGCCGAACCGTTTCGAGTACGGCTACGGGCTGACCCCGGAAATCGTGCAGTTGGCACACCGGCAAGCCAATCCGGATATCCTGCTGACCGTTGATAACGGCATTGCCAGCGTGGCCGGTGTCGAGGAAGCCAATCGCCTCGGCGTGCAAGTGCTGGTCACCGACCATCACTTGCCCGGCGACACCCTCCCCGCTGCGGCATGCATCGTGAATCCGAACCAGCCGGGCTGCACCTTCCCGAGCAAGCACCTGGCTGGTGTGGGCGTCATGTTCTACGTGTTGCTGGCGCTGCGGGCCGAGCTGCGTGCGCGCTGCGCTTTTGCCGAGCGCAGCGAGCCCAACCTCGGCAGCCTGCTGGATCTTGTCGCGCTCGGAACCGTGGCCGACGTGGCGCGCCTTGACGACAACAACCGCATTCTCGTGCACCTGGGCTTGCAGCGTATTCGCTCCGGCCGTGCCTGCCCCGGCATCAATGCCCTTTTGCAAATTGCCCGGCGCGCGCCCAGCCAGGCCGCCACATATGAACTCGGCTTTATCCTGGGCCCGCGCCTGAATGCCGCCGGACGCCTGGACGACATGTCGCTGGGTATCCGCTGCCTGCTGAGCGATGACGAGACTGCTGCGCTACGCCTTGCCCAGCAGCTCGACACCCTTAACCATGAGCGCAAAAGCATCGAGTCGGACATGCAGGAAAGCGCGCTGGCGACACTCGAAAATTTTGACCCGGGCGATCACTATACGCTGACGCTGTTTGACGAAAGCTGGCACCAGGGCGTCATCGGCATCCTGGCGTCGCGCCTGAAAGACCGCTTCCATCGCCCGGTTGTCGTATTTGCGCGCAGCAAGGAAGGCGAGCTGAAAGGCTCGGGCCGCAGCATTGACGGTCTGCACTTGCGCGACACGCTGGATCTGGTCGCGAAGTCCCATCCGCATGTACTGCAAAAATTCGGCGGCCATGCGATGGCGGCCGGCGTCACGGTGCGCGAAGAGCATTTAGCGACCTTCCAGCATGCATTCGAGCTTGCTACCCGCACCCAGGTCACTCCGGCACAACTGGTAAAAACGCTGGAAACGGATGGCGAACTGCCAGCCCGGGATTTCAGCCTGGCGACTGCGCAAGACCTGGCCCGGCAAGTGTGGGGACAGGGCTTTCCGGAACCGCTGTTCGAGGGGGCATTCCGGGTAATTTCGCAACGGGTGGTGGGCGAAAAGCATCTCAAGCTGAGACTTGCCGGCACAGCCGGCGAGCTGGACGCGATCCGCTTCTTTTCCAGTGAACCCGCACCGGAAGAGATTCATGCTGTGTACAGCTTAAGTATCAATGAATACAATGGCCGTGAAACGCTGCAACTGATCGTGCGTCACTGGCAAGGAGAATAAGCGATGGATTCCGGGTTCCTGCAAGGCAACGGCATTGATGTGCTGCCGCAATTCCTGACCAGCCTCGCCATCGGCCTGCTCATCGGTCTGGAGCGCGAGCGCAATCCCGCCGCCAAGGCCGGCTTGCGTACCTTTACCCTGGTCGCGCTGTTTGGCACGCTGATCGCATTGATCGCGGAGAAGAGCGGCTCGCCATGGCTGTTGAGCGCAGGCCTGCTCGCAACCGCCGTCATGATTGTGGCGGCCTACATCAACACCCCGACCGAAAACAACGACCCCGGCACCACCACGGTAGCGGCCTTGCTGCTCAGTTACGCATTGGGCGTGCTGGTCTGGTACGAATACACCAAACTGGCGGTAATGATCGCCATTGCCACCACTGCCCTGCTGTACTTCAAGCCGGAGTTGCAAGGCATGTCCCAGCGCCTGTCGCGGCGCGACCTGGTTTCCATCCTTCAGTTCTGCGTACTGAGCTTTGTGATCCTGCCAATCCTGCCGGACCGGACGTATGGCCCTTACAACGCCTTCAATCCGCACAATGCCTGGATGATGGTGGTGCTGATCTCCGGACTCAGCCTGGCCGGCTATGTTGCCTTGCACTGGACCGGCCATCGCTACGGCGCGCCGCTGTTGGGCGTCTTCGGCGGATTGGCTTCCAGCACCGCCACCACCATGGTCTACGCGCGCCACAGCAAGACCGACGAAAACATGCTGCACCTGTCCGCGGTAGTGATCCTGATTGCCAGTCAGGTGGTGCTGATTCGCCTGACCGTGGTGAGCTCGGTGGTCTCGCCGCAGGTGGTCGGCAAATTGCTGCTCCCGATGGGACTCGGCCTGCTGTTCGGGCTGGCCGTCACCTTGCTGAGCTGGCGCCGGCTCAGCACCGAGGAAGAGCTGCCCATGCCGCAAACCGCCAACCCGACCGAGCTGCATGCCGCACTGAGTTTCGGCCTGCTCTATGCCGTGGTGTTGGTCTGCTCCGCGTGGCTGTCGGACATTGCCGGCAGCAGCGGTCTGTATATCGTCGCCATGGTCTCCGGCCTCACTGACGTGGACGCAATCACCCTGTCCAGCCTGCGCCTTTTTTCGCTGGAAAAACTCACTGCCGACCAAGCCGTTGCCGCGATAGCCATCGCCTTCATTGCCAATATGGCTTTCAAGTTTGGCATGCTGTTCTTCATTGGCGGCCCGCGCCTGGCCAAGCGCGTGGCAGCCGGCTTTGCCGCCATGGCCGCGGGCGTCGCCATCGGCATGGCGGTACTATGATGGCTATGCCGGGGGTACGCCTCGCTAGTATAATCGCGCCTTTGACTGACTACTGAGCGATACCACCATGGATGCAGAACAACTCAACGCCCTGAGCAATTCCCTGCAGGATTTGCGCGCCCGCAATCTCGAACTTCGGAGGTATCTTTGACTTCGATAGCAAGCAGGAACGCCTGACCGAAGTCGTAGCACTGTCTGAAGATCCCGCCATATGGAACGATGCCAAGCGCGCCCAGGACCTGGGCCGCGAGCGCAAGTCGCTGGAAGACGTGGTGCTCGGCCTGAGCCAGATAGAACAAGGGCTCACCGACGCCGCAGAACTTTTCGAGATGGCACAGGCCGAGAATGATGACGACAGCTTGTTGAGTATCGCTGCCGATGTGCAGGAAATCCAGAAGCGCGTAGAGACACTTGAATTCCGCCGCATGTTCTCCAATCCGGCCGACCCGAACAACTGCTTCATCGACATCCAGGCCGGCGCCGGCGGAACCGAAGCGTGCGACTGGGCCTCCATGCTGCTGCGCCAGTACCTCAGGTATTGCGAGCGCAAGGGCTTCAAGGCCGAGATACTGGAACAGACCGACGGCGACGTGGCTGGTATCCGCAGTGCTTCGATCAAGGTCGAGGGTGAATACGCCTACGGCCACCTGCGCACCGAGACCGGCGTGCACCGCTTGGTGCGCAAGTCGCCCTTCGATTCCTCGGGCGGCCGCCATACATCCTTCGCCAGCCTGTTTGTCTCACCCGAGGTAGATGATTCCATTGAAGTGGAGATCAACCCGGCCGACCTGCGCATCGATACCTTCCGCGCCTCCGGTGCGGGCGGTCAGCACATCAACAAAACCGACTCGGCGATCCGCATCACCCACCAGCCCACCGGCATCGTGGTGCAGTGCCAGAACGACCGCTCGCAGCACCGCAACAAGGCCGAGGCGATGTCGATGCTGAAATCGCGCCTGTACGAACTGGAGCTGCGCAAGCGCCAGGCTGAGTCGGACAAGCTGGAAGCCAGCAAGACCGACGTGGGCTGGGGCCACCAGATTCGCTCCTACGTGCTCGACCAGTCGCGCATCAAGGACCTGCGCACCAACGTGGAAATCTCCAACACGCAAAAGGTGCTCGACGGCGACCTGGATGCATTCATTGAAGCCAGTTTGAAACAAGGCGTTTAATTTAGAGGCCATCATGACAACCGAACAAAACACCACACCTCAAGACGAAAACCAGATCATTGCCGAGCGCCGCGCCAAGCTGAAAGCCATCCGCGAAAAAGGCGTGGCCTTCCCCAATGATTTCGAGCGCAAGAATCTTGCTGCCGATCTGCATGCAGCCTTCGGCGAAAAGTCCCATGACGAACTGGAAACGGAGCAAATCCATGTTGCCGTTGCCGGACGCATGATGCTGAAACGCGTGATGGGCAAGGCGAGCTTTGCGACCCTGCAGGATATGAGCGGGCGCATCCAGCTTTTTATCAGCAATGACATTACTGGCGAAGCCGTGCATGCCGAATTCAAGCATTACGACCTGGGTGATATCCTGGGCGCGCAGGGCGTGCTGTTCAAAACCAAGACCGGAGAGCTATCGGTGCGCGTTACACAACTGCGCCTGCTGACCAAGGCGTTGCGTCCGCTGCCGGAAAAATTCCACGGTCTGACCGACCAGGAGCAGAAATATCGCCAGCGCTATGTGGACCTGATCACCAGCGAAGATACGCGCAAGACTTTCCTGATCCGCTCCAGGGTCATCCAGACCATTCGTGAATTCTTCACGCGCCACGATTATCTCGAGGTTGAAACGCCGATGATGCACGTGATCCCGGGCGGCGCATCGGCCAAGCCCTTTGTCACGCACCATAACGCGCTCGACATGCCGCTCTACCTGCGCATCGCGCCAGAGCTTTACCTGAAGCGGCTGGTGGCGGGCGGATTCGAGAAAGTGTTCGAGATCAACCGCAACTTCCGCAACGAAGGCCTGTCGACCCGGCATAACCCTGAGTTCACGATGATCGAGTTTTATGAGGCTTATCGTGATTACAGATACCTGATGGACTTCACCGAGAAACTGTTTGCCGAGGTAGCGCGCAAGGTATTAGGTACGACGGTCATCACCTATCAGGGCCAGGAACTGGATCTGGGCAAACCGTTCCATCGCCTGACCATGGTTCAGGCGATCCAGAAATACCACCCGCAGTTCACCGATGCGCAATTGAACAATCGTGATTTCCTGATCAATGAATTGCAGGACCTGAAGGCAAAATATAAACCGGAAGACGGTATCGGCGGCTTGCAGCTCTCGCTGTTTGAAGAGTTGGCTGAAGCGCGCCTGTTTGAACCGACCTTTATCGTGGATTACCCGGTAGAAACCTCTCCGCTGGCGCGGGCATCAGACGCTCGCCCCGGTATTACCGAGCGCTTTGAGCTGTTCATCGTCGGACGTGAAATTGCCAATGGCTTCTCCGAGCTGAACGATCCGGAAGACCAGGAACAGCGTTTCGACGCACAGGTGGCCGCCAAGGAAGCCGGAGACGAAGAGGCCATGTTCAAGGACAACGACTATATTCGCGCGCTGGAATATGGCTTGCCCCCAACTGCCGGACAAGGGATCGGCATCGACCGTCTGGTCATGCTGCTGACCGACAGCCCAAGCATCCGCGACGTAATCCTGTTCCCGCACATGCGGCCGGAGAGCTGAGCATTATTTAAGCGCTTACAAAAAATAAGGATGCCCGCAGGCATCCTTATTTTTTTCGAGTCAGAAAAATTACTCGGAACGTGAAGCACGCTTGCGTTCGTGCTCTTGCAGAAAACGCTTGCGGATACGGATGGTCTTCGGAGTCAGCTCAACCAGTTCGTCATCGTCGATGAATTCAACGGCGGATTCCAGTGTCAGTTTGATCGGGGTGGTCAATCGCACCGCTTCATCGGTACCCGAGGCACGCACGTTGGTGAGTTTCTTGCCCTTGATGGGATTCACTACCAGGTCGTTGTCGCGACTGTGGATGCCGATAATCATGCCCTCATACAGCTTCTCACCGGGGCTGACAAACATGCGACCACGATCTTCCAGGTTCCACAACGCATAGGCCACTGCTTCGCCGTTTTCCTGCGAAATCAGCACACCGTTATGACGGCCGGGAAGGTCAGGCTTGATCGGGCCGTAGTCGTCGAACACGTGGCTCATCAAGCCGGTGCCGCGCGTCATGGTCATGAAATCAGACTGGAAGCCAATCAGGCCTCGCGCCGGAATGTGGTACTCCAGGCGGGTACGTCCCTGTCCGTCCGATTCCATATTGGTCAGTTCGCCGCGGCGGCGGCCGATCTCTTCCATCACCGCCCCCTGGTGTTCGTCTTCAAGGTCGATGGTCAGATTCTCATACGGCTCACACTTCTCGCCATTGATTTCCTTGTACACCACGCGCGGCTTACCTACGGCCATCTCAAAGCCTTCACGACGCATGTTTTCCAGCAGGATGGTGAGGTGCAGCTCACCGCGTCCCGAAACACGGAACACATCGGCATCGCCGGTATCTTCAACGCGCAAGGCAACGTTGGTCAGCAGCTCTTTGGTGAGGCGATCACGAATTTGGCGCGAAGTAACAAACTTGCCTTCAGTACCCGCCAACGGAGAGGTATTGACCATGAAGTCCATCGTCAGGGTTGGCTCGTCCACGGTCAGCATGGGCAGGCCTACTGGATTATCCTTGTCGCAAATGGTGACGCCAATACCTATGTCTTCCAAGCCTGAGATGATGATGATGTCACCCGCTTCGGCGCTGTCGACCGGCACACGATCCAGCCCCTTGAAACCCAATACCTGGTTAATACGGCCTGAGCCTACCTGATTCTCATGGTTCATCACCACGACCGATTGACCTGGCTTGATGCGGCCATTCAGAATACGCCCAACACCAAGGCGGCCGGTAAATGTTGAGTAATCCAGTGCTGCCAATTGCAATTGCAGCGGTGCATCCGGGCTGCCCGGTGGCGTTGGAACGTGCTTCAAAACTGTATCGAACAGCGGACGCATGTCTGATGCTGAACCACCTTTGGATGGAGCATCACTCAAATTGAGACATGCCCAGCCGTTCAAGCCGGAAGCATAAATGATCGGGAAATCGAGCTGCTCGTCGCTCGCACCCAGTTTGTCGAACAGATCAAAAGTTTGGTCCACCACCCAGTCAGGGCGCGCACCGGGACGGTCAACCTTGTTGATGACAACGATAGGCTTCAGGCCCAGCGCCAAAGCCTTCTTGGTGACAAAGCGGGTCTGGGGCATCGGGCCCTCCACCGCGTCCACCAGCAGCAGCACACCATTCACCATACCCAGCACGCGCTCGACTTCGCCGCCGAAGTCAGCGTGTCCAGGCGTATCAACGATGTTGATATGAGTCCCTTCGTATTCGATGGCAGTGTTCTTCGCCAGAATCGTAATGCCGCGCTCTTTTTCCAGATCGTTGCTGTCCATCACGCGAGTGTCAACCTTCTGGTTGTCGCGGAAGGTACCGCTCTGTTTCAAGAGTTGGTCGACGAGAGTGGTCTTGCCGTGGTCAACGTGGGCAATGATGGCAATATTACGAAGGGCGCGAGACATTTTGGATACCTGCAAAATTCAAAAGGCGCGCATTCTAGCACATCGCAGGCTACGAATGATTACGGTCAATCATTAATTCCAGCGAATCAAGCCAACACGACGGAGTTAAGCTTCACACTTCGGGGCGAACCTCTATTCACATGCCCGTACGCTATTCAGTATTGCGCTGAAGCAAATAAAATTCAGGGGCATCTGAATCTGGCGGGGTGTTTTGATTTCCAAGGAGTCTGACGATGACCTACTTTGGTTCCAGCCGTCCCGTTGGGACTTAACATTCGCTGAGCTAAAACAATATGCTGCCAAGCAGCATATTGCGGCGCAGACTAACCATTAGGTTACGTCGTAGCCAATAGCCTGCGCCGCAACACGTCGCTATGGCACGTGTTGTCAGAATCTCAAGCAGGTCAGTTTTCAAACGCTAAAAACAACAAAGCCCTCACGAGGAGGGCTTTGTTGTTTGTAAGGAGTCTGACGATGACCTACTTTCACATGCGAGGTGCACACTATCATTGGCGCGAAGTCGTTTCACTGTCCTGTTCGAGATGGGAAGGAGTGGGGCCAACTTGCTATGGTCGTCAGACATAACTGTCGTCGTTCGCTGCCGCTGCTATTTGCATTGGCATCGCTCGACATTAACTGGAAGAAGCAAAGTGTGTTTTGATTGTTGCGAGCGAAGGTGAAGAACGGTTTTCCGTTTCACGTTCACTTGTTTGTTGCCTAATATTATAGGATCAAGCCTCACGGGCAATTAGTATCAGTTAGCTTAACGCATTACTGCGCTTCCACACCTGACCTATCAACGTGGTGGTCTTCCACGACCCTACAGGGAGGTTGAACCTCCAGGGAAATCTCATCTTGAGGCGAGTTTCCCGCTTAGATGCTTTCAGCGGTTATCTCTTCCAGATATAGCTACCCGGCGATACGACTGGCGTCATAACCGGTACACCAGAGATCTGTCCACTCCGGTCCTCTCGTACTAGGAGCAGGCCCCCTCAAATTTCCAGCGCCCACGGCAGATAGGGACCAAACTGTCTCACGACGTTTTAAACCCAGCTCACGTACCACTTTAAATGGCGAACAGCCATACCCTTGGGACCGGCTACAGCCCCAGGATGTGATGAGCCGACATCGAGGTGCCAAACTCCCCCGTCGATATGAACTCTTGGGAGGAATCAGCCTGTTATCCCCAGCGTACCTTTTATCCGTTGAGCGATGGCCCTTCCATTCAGAACCACCGGATCACTATGACCTGCTTTCGCACCTGCTCGACTTGTCAGTCTCGCAGTTAAGCATCCTTATGCCATTGCACTATTAGTACGATGTCCGACCGTACCTAGGATACCTTCGCACTCCTCCGTTACTCTTTGGGAGGAGACCGCCCCAGTCAAACTGCCTACCATACACGGTCCCCGATCCAGTTAATGGACCTAGGTTAGAACCTCAATAACATCAGGGTGGTATTTCAAGGTCGGCTCCAGCACACCTAGCGGCATGCTCTCAACGCCTCCCACCTATCCTACACAAATCTCATCAAAGTCCAATGTAAAGCTACAGTAAAGGTGCATGGGGTCTTTCCGTCTAGCAGCGGGGAGATTGCATCTTCACAAACACTTCAACTTCGCTGAGTCTCGGGTGGAGACAGTGTGGCCATCGTTACGCCATTCGTGCGGGTCGGAACTTACCCGACAAGGAATTTCGCTACCTTAGGACCGTTATAGTTACGGCCGCCGTTTACTGGGGCTTCGATCAAGAGCTTGCACCCCATCACTTAACCTTCCAGCACCGGGCAGGCGTCACACTCTATACGTCCACTTTCGTGTTTGCAGAGTGCTGTGTTTTTATTAAACAGTCGCAGCCACCATTTCACTGCAACCCCATCGACCTTCGAGAGCAAGTCTCTACAATCTACCGGGGCGCACCTTTTCCCGAAGTTACGGTGCTAATTTGCCGAGTTCCTTCACCCGAGTTCTCTCAAGCGCCTTAGAATTCTCATCCTGCCCACCTGTGTCGGTTTGCGGTACGGTCCCAATACAACTGAAGCTTAGTGGCTTTTCTTGGAAGCTTGGTATCAGCAACTTCGCGCCTCAAGGGCACTCGTCATCACGCCTCAGAATTGATCTCCCGGATTTGCCTAAGAAATCTCCCTACACGCTTAAACCAGGACGTCCAACACCTGGCCTGCTTAACCTTCTCCGTCCCCACATCGCATTGTATTGAGGTACAGGAATATTAACCTGTTTCCCATCGACTACGCATTTCTGCCTCGCCTTAGGGGCCGACTCACCCTACGCCGATGAACGTTGCGTAGGAAACCTTGGGCTTTCGGCGAGCATGCCTTTCACATGCTTTATCGCTACTCATGTCAGCATTCGCACTTCTGATACCTCCAGCATGGTTCACACCACACCTTCGCAGGCCTACAGAACGCTCTCCTACCATATGCTTACGCATATCCGCAGCTTCGGTGCACAGTTTGAGCCCCGTTACATCTTCCGCGCAGGACGACTCGATCAGTGAGCTATTACGCTTTCTTTAAATGATGGCTGCTTCTAAGCCAACATCCTGACTGTTTTAGCCTTCCCACTTCGTTTTCCACTTAACTGTGTCTTAGGGACCTTAGCTGGCGGTCTGGGTTGTTTCCCTTTTGTCACCGGACGTTAGCACCCGATGACTGTCTCCCATGCTCGCACTTCTCGGTATTCGGAGTTTGCAATGGTTTGGTAATCAGCAATAGACCCCTAGCCATGACAGTGCTCTACCCCCGAGAGTGATACATGAGGCACTACCTAAATAGTTTTCGGAGAGAACCAGCTATTTCCAGATTTGTTTAGCCTTTCACCCCTATCCACAGCTCATCCCCTAGTTTTTCAACACTAGTG
>JAJZUP010000006.1 GCA_021848465.1 Pseudomonadota bacterium | reverse complement strand
ATTGTCCATCGCGGAACGATAGTTTGTGTAACGCACCTCCAGCGATTGAACGGCTGCAAGTTTCACCGGCTGATCGGCGGCAGTGTCATGCTGGGGAATAACTTGAATCGCGTCAGGCGCTAAAGCAACAGTATTTGAATCAGGCCGAGCATGCTGTTTATGAAATAGATTGAATGAAGGTCTAATAGGTAATATTCGTCCCGCTCTGGAATGCCATTCTTTCGAGGGCTGAGTTACCACCGTAGTCCGCCGTTCATGATCTGGTGGTATTGCTAACGAAAAATCGTAATGTTGTTGCAGAGTTGATGAAGTCAGTGGGGTAGGTAGCGAATCTACATGTTGCCGAGATACGGACTTTTCAGCATGTGCGGACAAGGGTGTGATCGGATTGATTGATTCATGGGCCGGAAAATCTATTTGTATTTTTGCAACGTACAACAATGTATCTCGCATTGTATGAATAAAGTCGTATTTATCTGTGCGTGGGAAGCCAGGTTTTTGAGTTTGTGTCGGCGCATCTATTGCCTTTTTTACGAATGACTCTACCCAATCAGAGGTAGAGGATACTGGCCATACGGGAAGATACTCATGCGCAATGTCGAGGTACTTCCATTTAAGAGTGCAGCATTTTCGAATCGTATCTGCCAAATTCTTTTCAGGATCTACTACGTATGAAAGCCCCCTAAAAGAAAGCTCAGGTGGATCTTCCATCCGCATTGCATAGAACCTGATAAGTACAAGGGCTTTTGCCGGAAGAAGTCCGGAATGAGCTTTGTCTTTAATTGAGGTAACCAGACACGATATCAACGGATACTCTCCAACCTTACCTTGCCATTGATCCTTAGATGCACTGGGGAAAGAATTTCGAAGAACATCTCGCACTACTAAGATAGTGGCTGACCATCGCGACCACACTGCTGAATATCTTGGACTCAGAATTGTGGCAATTGGCAATAATTCCTCAACAGATTGAAGTGCAATATCGAGTTGATCAACTGGACTATTTCCAAAAGACAGAACTTCTAAAATCTCGCGAAAACTTCCCACGATTGTTTTTTCAGCGGCAGAAGGGTTTTTCCCCCGAATTGCTTTTACGATTTTGGTCAGAGAGAACAATGGTTCTTTTTGCTCATTCTTATTAGACCGATCATCCGGAGTTACTACTGAAGCAACATCATTTTCGAGTTCGAGCGCCAAAATCTGACGAATTGTATGGATGAATTTGAACTCACTTGTTGTTGGTGTACTGCTTGTCTTTTCGAAGAATGATTGCTTCCAAAATGCAGTTGATAAGGTTGGCCATTCGGGAAGGCACTTCTCTGATATTGATTTGTAAAACGATGGATAACGAGCCGCCCAAGTAATTGAAAATACCAAGTCGCCTATCTTGGCGTCCCTATAAGACCTTTCTAGTTTTGTATGGATATATTTGTTGTATAGATAGTGCCTGTAGCAACCGATGAGCAGAATTGCCTTAACAGGAACAAATCCAGAGAGAGGGTTGCTTACGTTGGCACATAACGCGGAGATTGACGAGGTATTCTCTACAGATATTGGCCTGCCCGCACGACTGTCTGGAGGCAACAAGGAGAATAGTTCATGGAAGATGGAGCGGACTATGGAAACAGTAGTTGCCCACCGCGGCCATGTATCTTTATCAACAAGATCGAATTCTTCTGCTATCGGCAATAAAGGCTCAAGCGAGGAAAGAATCAGATCGAGCTGATCAGCCGAGTATTTTTCGAAGCCAATTACATCTAATATTTCACGAAAGGTATCTACTGTGGATTTGTCACCGCAGGTGAGGATATCAAGCTCGATGTCTTCTAGTGTGATCAAGGAATACTTCGCAAACGGGATGGAGACCAAATGTCATTTGAGTCATACTAATTGAAGTTAAATTTTGTGACAACCATGAGCGCCGCATTCAGTTGTGGGCAAATTGGGGTTAAATCCGTCACATATGTAACTTATATAAATCCCTTGGTATGCCGCGCAATGAATTTATGACATTGATTAATGTGAAATATTGCCGAGTAACGCCGTGCTATATGCCGGCAGTTTCGTTAGCTTCCGAAGCCAAGGGTCGTGGGTTCGACTCCCGCCGGGCGCGCCAGTCAGGTTCAGCACCTTTGTCTGCGATGGCAGACGGTGCTTCGAGAAAAATTTCCATCCGTGTGCACGCTTTAGATTGTCAAACGTTTTGTCTGCGAGGGAACCCCAGTCCGGTTGGGTAGTCTACTGTCCGGTTCGTGTCGTCAATCCATATATTTCAGAGAAAGAACAGAAATGTCAGCCTTGCTAACAACACTGGTTTCGTTAGTGGTACTCGCAGTCGCATACTGGAAAGTTAACATCCTGCTGGCGCAAAAAGGCGTTCCCGGCGGGCTCACACGCGGCTTTATGGTGTTTGTGATTGCCATGTTCTTCTCGATTTGCGCTGGCGAGGCAACGGACTGGTTGGTGTCAGGCGCCAGCACTTCGTTTCAGATGGCAACGAACTGAAGCCTTCCTGAGCGGCTAGTGGAAGCGGTAGCCGATCAGGATGTTCGCGCCGGCAGCAAAGTTTTTCTGGGTGAGCGGGCTGTCCAGCGCCGAACCATTTAGCAGCTTGTAGGAAATGCCGGTATTGCAGAACCAGTTGCGGTCAAAATTGTGCGCCCAGTTTCCGGTGAGCGCATAGTCAATAATGCCCGGTGCTGCATCGTAAACCGTGAGTACGTTGCTCGAAGCGACTGACTGCTCCTGATTTACTCCATAATAAGTTTGCACATATTGCTTATCGGCCCAGTTCAGGTTGAGGCCGAAGCGCACGCGGTCATTTTCGCCAAGCGGGAGGCCGCTACCAGCGCCCAGCTCGACATGGGTGCCATGACTGCCGGTGGTAATGCCGCTGGAAAAATAGACAGGCCCCCAGCGATGATTCAGGAACACGCCTTCCTCCAGGATGTACGGGATGTCCCCCATTCCTCTCAAGTGCGGATCGACACTTTCACTACGCGCGTGCCCGGCAGATAAACGCACGCCATACTGAGTGACTTTTGAATCTGAGAAGTTATAGCCAATGCCGCGCAAGGGGCTGATGAACACCTGACCATTGTTGTAGTTCGCATCCACAAGCGGAATAAAGCGCCAGCGATTGTTGGCGGCGCCATCGTAGCGCGGCGCGTAACTCATCCCGGCCCCAAGCGAAACTGACCACGCGCTATTTTCTGCTGCAGCAGAAATTGGCGGGGGTGGTGTATTTCTGATGGGTAAATCAGGGATGGGCTGAATATCGATATTGGTGCTTGCCGCCTGAACAGATGAGGTGAGCGTCAACCAACACAGCGTGGCGAAAAATATGGGGCGGGTGTATATGTTTTTATTAAACATTGCGTTATCCATAAATCCGGGAGCCTGTAATGAGCCGAAAAATTAGTGAATAACTTAATTTTACATCACGTGTGAAAATTTCACACAAAATGCTTTACAAATGAAATTGACTTGATTAAGATTTCTGCGTGGGAAATATTCACACATCAACAAAGGAGGCAATCATGCGCGTTTATTATCCGGTTTCTGCAAGAATTTCCGATATGGTAAATGATGACAAAATCATGCAATTCGGCTGGATGAACATCTGGAGTTTGATGTCCGTTGTAGTCCTGGCGATTGTATTTTCAAGCCTGGGAAATTTTGAAGGCGGCGCTGCGGAAAAGCAGCACGAGCAATTCAGCAAAAATCACCACACGGTGAATCACGGGCCAATTGCGAAAAATCAGGGTCGACAGAGCGCCAGGGTATAAGATGAAATACAAAACCAGCCGGTAAAGGCATATGAGCAGAATCAACGCACTTTGCCAGTACCGGCAGCATCGCAAGAGCCCGCAAATGTAATAATCCAGAGATGTGTTTGTCATAACCCCTTGATAAAGTTCCGGGCAAAATCAAGCTAACCGGCACTACAGGAGTTATGAACGTGAAATCTCTCCCTCTACTGAACACACTAAGTTTGCAGAAGCAACTGCGCCTGATGACCACAACATCATTGATTGGAATGTTGGTTGTGGCGATATTCGTGATGGCGAGCCTGAACCAGTTGCGGCACGAGTTTGCTGAATATCACAACATGCAGTCAACAGATAAAAGCCTGATTGAAATCAAGGCAACCGCACTGGCATTCAGTCGCTCGGACATCGTCATGCAGGAAACATCAGGCAAACTGCAAGAGGCCGACCGGCAAATCCAGCAACTGCTCGAACGTTTGATTGGCATCACAAAAGATGAAACGCAGCAAAGCCAGTTCAATGAAATGCAAAAGAAATGGGCTGACTACGTGCAAGGGTATAAAGGGGCGATCAAGATAGCCCAGGAAACGCCAGCAGATGCATTACTGATCCCGGACGCACTATACGGAATGCACATTGCACCTCTGATACAGAACCTGGATGGAATTGTTGCAGTCAACAAACTGGCCGAAGCGGACTCAGAAGCCAAGATCAACTCAGTAATGAGCAAGATATTGTGGATAGTAATAATTCCAATGTTGTTGCTGGGAACGATAACGACGGTAACGCAGTCGCTGTTTGGACATCACCTTAACCGCAGGCTGGACGGGATCGTAAATGAAATTGGCTATCTGCATCAGGGCGACCTGACGCGTCAGCTCACAACGAATAAAGACGACGAAATCGGGCAGTTGGCTAAAACGATCAATGGTTTCATAAAGCGCTTCGATTCGGTCTTATACGATGTATATACCTCAGCAAACAACACGCACAAAACAGCAAACGAGGTCAGCCGCATGGCCCATGAAGTGACAGATAACGCAAAGCAGCAGTCCGTCAAAGTGAATGAGGTCAGCGGCGCTATTGAAAATATGGGATACACCATTCGAAAAATTGCTGAAAATGCGAACAACGCATCAGACGCCGCCAGGGAGACACTGACTCTGGTGAAAGAAGGCAGCGAAACCGGCCAGTCAACCATACGCTCGCTGAATCAGATCGACCAGACCGTAAGCGCGTCGGTAAACACGATGGCGGAATTAAGCCAGGCGTTGCGGCGAATTGGCAGTGTCAGCGACATGATCAAGGATATCGCGGAGCAGACCAATTTGCTGGCGCTGAATGCAGCGATTGAAGCGGCAAGAGCGGGTGATCAGGGCCGGGGTTTTGCGGTTGTGGCCGACGAAGTCAGAAAACTGGCTGAGCGCACAGCGCACGCAACATCCGATATAGGAAAAATTGTCCAGATCATCGAAAGCCAGACCAATGAGGCCGGCAGAGTGATGTCGGTTGCCAAGAGCGAGGTAGCCCAAGGTGTCGCACAAGGTCAGGATATGGGCGCACTACTGGAGCGCATAGAAGAGTCGGTGCAATTCGTGACGCAATTGATGCAACAGATTGCAGAAGCAACCGAAATGCAATCTTCAACCGGGGAAAGCATCTGGCGCAACATAGAGTCGGTTGTAACGATAAGCGCCAATACGGCCGCCAATATCGAAAAAGCACGCAACGAAATGCATACGCTGGCAGATACTTCAAAAGCGCTTTATGAAACTGTCGGCCAATTCAAATTGGCACGCTCCGCACTACAAGCCTGAGCGGTCGGCCTGCATCAGACTTTTAACCCAGGCTTGCTGGACAGCATGCCTGCGTCGTTTTATCAGCAAATTGCGGATTTTGGGGCGCGCTTGCTCCAGATCAATGCAATAAGCGGGTGCAACCGCATCGCAGCGAAGAATATGAAAACCAAGCTCGGATTCGAGCACATCACTGATGCCACCGACCGGCATTGCAAACAATGCACGATCGAGTTCTGGAAAAAGTTTGCCAGGAGTAACGTCACCCAATTTGCCGCCATCAAGGGCGGTTGGACATTCGGAATGCGAGAGAGCGAGCTGCTCAAATGAATCGGGCGAGGAGCGTAGCTGCGCCAGGATCGCGTCAATGCGCGTGCGTGCTTGCGGCCGGGTATTTTCCGGAATGCTCTCGTTAATGGTAATCAGGATGTGCCGAGCGGAGCGAACCTCAGGTTTCATGAACTGTTCAGGATGGTACTGATAGTACAAATCGACATCCGTATCGGTAACCTTGTCAGCGGCAGAGGCAATCTTCTGCATGATTGCATCAACGCGCAATTCGCGTTCAAGGGCTGATGCAAAATCACTTTCAGCCAGGCCATTACGCGCCAGATCAGACAGGAATTCGTCAGCATCGGGATAGCGCTGCAAAACTTCATTAAAAGCGGCCCGGACACTGGCGTCAGGAACCAGGACACTATGTGCCTCAGGAGTGGAAAGAATTCGCGCTTCAAGCGCGCCCTGCTTGTCAGCAAGGGTCTGGACGCGTGCAAGCTCTTCAGGAAGCAACGCCTCCGGAGATTTGCCAAAGAGCTTTTGTGCGGCCTTCAGGGCCAGATACGGATAGGCGGATTTAACTAACGGCGACACCATCGGACTCCTTGTCGGCATATACATGAACAGCCTCAAGCAACGACTCGGGCACTTGCAGCACATGATCATGGAAGATTACGTGGTATTGCACGCCACCCTGTTCGTCGCGCAAGACCTTGAGAATCTCACCTTCCATGCCGGGGGTTGCGCGCACCTCGCCGCGCACGGCAAGCGTACTCAAGCAGCGGACTTTCTCGCGACTCTCAAACTTGCTAGGAATCCAGGGCTCATCGATGGAAATAAGCTCTTCTTCACGGCAACCGACGATACGGTTTAGTCCCATGAAATTGACGGTGTAGATAAGCTGGTCTTGCAGGAATGTACCGACATTGATGACAAACCCGGTACTGCCACGACGGACAAGCAATTGACCAGTAGGCATGCCGGGATAGGTGCCGTCATTGCGAACATTGCGCACAATGCGAACTTCGGTACCGAAATCGAAGCGGGGTAGCATGTCACGCCTTCCTGTTAACCGAAATTTCCGTCAAGGGCACAAATTTAACTTGCGGCTCATGCATGTGAAACACCTTGAAAACCTTCTCGGTGAGTGCATCCGAGCTGACAAAATCCTGATAAGCGCGTAGCAGCAATTGGGCATACAGGGCATGCTTTGATTGACCGTCGGTAGGCATGGCCGATTTGGCAAGGTAATCATGAAAACGCTGCAGGATGTGCAGGCGATTAACGTGCACAACGGCAGGGTCGTAGGAAATTTCAAAGAAATTCAGGAAATCCTCGGCCGAGGACAAATCCTCAATTGCATCATCGAAAGACAGGTCATCCATGCGCGGCTCCTTTCAGTTCAAAATGTTCAGCTTGATAGTCCTGGGCAATGGCAAGCAGAGCGGCAGCGCCGATGCGGTCATGTGCATCAAGCTCGACCAGCTTTTCCAGCATGGTGACGCCGGTGACAAAATTACCCAGGCGCAAATGGATGTAAGCAGTCGCCTTGAGTGCCAATAAGTAGAAACGCACCAGTCCCATGGAGCGGATAACTCCGGCACCGATATTCGCTTCACGCAGGAAAGACCAGGCAGCCGGGAAGTCCAGGCGCTTTGCCGTAACGGCAAGCGCGCTTTCAGCAACAAGCAAGGCGTCATCCAGACGGTGCTGATAAAAATAGTAGCGGTACAAGGCAACCAGTACCTGCAAATGCTGGGGAGCAACCAGGTTGGCACGCAGCAGCATCAATTCGGCCTCATCATTGCCATAATTGACGGCGGCCATCTCGACGAGCTGCGCAGCCTCGCTGACAAGCGGTTCATCGAAATACAGCTCAGTCTGCTCAAAATCGAGGAGATCCACAGTTCACTCCTTTCTGAGGACACGCGCAACCTCGGTGTCGCAAAGGTCATCAGCATCACAAGTGCGACACTGGCCATTGATCGCACTACCTTGCTTGCGCGACTGGGCTTCGAGAACCTCAATACGTTCCATCAGGCAGGCAATCGCACGACCAACAGGGTCGGGGATCAGGTGATGGTCAAGGTTAATGCCATAAATGTTGTCGGCATTTGCTTCCTCGGTACGCAAAACAACCTTGGCAGGAATACCCACCACAGTGCGATGCGATGGGACATCTTTCACCACCACGGAATTGGCGCCAACGCGGACATGCTCACCCAATGTAATAGCGCCGAGAATTTTGGCGCCGGCACCGACAACAACGCCGTCGCAGAGGGTGGGGTGCCGCTTGCCTTTGTTCCAGGTGGTGCCGCCAAGCGTTACGCCATGGTAAAGCGTCACATCGTTACCGATTTCGGCCGTTTCACCGATGACAACACCGGCGCCATGATCGATGAAAAAGCGGCGGCCAATGGTGGCGCCGGGATGAATGTCAATGTTGGTAAGCAAACGCGCAAACCACGAAACAAGCCGTGCAGGGTAGCGCAGGCGCAATTTCCAAAGCCGATGGGCGATGCGTTGCAGCAACACAGCATGTACACCCGGGTATGTTGTCAGTACCTCAAAGCGCGAGCGGGCAGCAGGATCGCGCCGGAACACACACTCAACATCCTCTTTAAGCAATTGCAAGAAAGAGGGGCGTTCTGGGATGCAGCCGGTGTCGTGGGGAGCAGTCATCGTATCGTCCATTATTGCCTCCTAATGGGAAGCGTTGGGCTGGGTGCGCCCAAGATAACGCTGGTAAAGGAACAGCAACTCCTGGTCAGCAGGTGACCGTTTGGCGCGCTCGGCAAAACTGCGGATGTCCGGCAGCAGTGCACGCGCCTCGGCGTGGCTCAGGTTCAGGCCCATCGTCGCATATGCGGCAATCACGCCATGTGCGCCGGAGTGCTTGCCGACGACGAGTTTGTGGTTGCGGCCGACTTCCTTGGGGTCGAAGCCTTGGTATGTTTCCGGATCCTTGAGCAAGCCGTCAACATGGATGCCGGCTTCGTGCGTGAATACGCCTTCTCCAACAACACTCTTCTGCCAAGGGACTGGGCGCCCGGAGGCGGCGGCAACGGATTGCGAAAGGGCCGGAAAATGGGTGAGGTCGATGCCGGTATTCAGACCATAAAGCTTTTTCAGTCCCAGTGCGACTTCCTCCAATGGCGCATTGCCGGCGCGCTCGCCAAGACCATTGACGGTGGTGTTGATATGAGTCGCACCGGCAAGGGCGGCGGCAAGGCTATTCGCTGTTGCCAGGCCAAGATCGTCGTGCGCATGCATCTCAAGCTCAAGGTCGCATACTGCGCGCAAATCCGAAATGGCTTTATGGACGCCGAAGGGCTCCATGATTCCGAGTGTGTCGGCAAAGCGCAGACGTTGCGCACCGGCGGCTTGAGCCGCTTCGGCAACGTGCAGCATGAACTCGGGATCAGCCCGCGAAGCGTCTTCACAGCCAACGACAATATCCCAGCCTTGCTCACAGGCAAACGGCACGAGATCGAAAATCGTATCCAGTACCCAGGCGCGATCGCGCCCCAGTTTTTTCTTGATGTGGACGTCGGAAACCGGGATCGACAAATCCACCATATGCACATCGACCAGTTCCGCAGCGAGGATGTCTTCCTTGTGCATACGGCACCATGCAACAAGCTTGGCATTCAGGTTGAGCGCAGCCACTGCATTAATGCTGTCACGCTCTTCCTCGCCCATTGCAGGGATACCGACTTCCAACTCCGGTACGCCCAGCGCATCCAGTTGCCGCGCGATGTCCAGCTTTTCCTCCAGCGTGAACGCCACCCCGGCGGTCTGCTCGCCGTCGCGCAGGGTGGTGTCGTCGATCACGATGGTGCGGGACATGATGGTGGCCTTATGCGTAGGTCGGTGCGAAGGCGTCCGCCTTCGGCCCGTCGCCATCCCAGTACGGAGACAGCTTGCGCAACTGCGCGATGATTTCCGGCACCACCGCGATCACGCGATCGACTTCCGCTTCGGTGTTGTAACGCGACAGCGAGAAGCGCACCGTGCCATGCGCGGCGGTGTAGGGAATGCCCATCGCGCGCATCACGTGCGATGGCTCCAGCGAACCGGAAGTGCAGGCCGAGCCGCTGGATGCGGCGATGCCGAATTTGTTCAGCAGCAGCAGGATGGCTTCGCCCTCGATGAACTCGAATGCGATATTGCAGGTGTTGGGCAAGCGGTCATCCGGGTTGCCGGTGACGAAGGCGCGCGGCACTTTTGCCAGGATGCCTGCCTCCAGCTTGTCGCGCAGGCGCTTCACTTCGCTGTTCTCGAATGCCATCGCTTCCATTGCCATTTCGGCGGCTTGGCCCAGACCAACGATGGAGGCGGTATTCTCGGTGCCGGCACGGCGTCCGCGTTCCTGGTGGCCACCGCGCAGCAGCGGGCGGAAGCGCGTACCGCGTTTGAGGTAAAGCACACCGACGCCCTTTGGCGCGTGCAGCTTGTGGCCGGACAGCGACAGCATGTCGATCTTGGTGCTTTTCAAGTCGATGGGCACCTTGCCCACGGCCTGAACTGCGTCGGTATGGAACATCGCTCCGGCGGCATGTGCCAGCTCGGCCATCTGCACCACCGGGAAGAAAGTGCCGGTCTCGTTGTTGGCCCACATCACGGAAACAATGGCAGTCTGGTCGGTCAGTAGCTTCTTGTACTCGTCCATATCCACACGACCCTTGCCGTCCACCTTGAGGTAGTGCACCTTGTAGCCTTCCTTCTCCAGCCAGGCGCACAGCGTCAGCACGGCGGGATGCTCGACCACGGTGGTGATGACTTCCTTGCGCTCCGGCTGTGCCCTCAGTGCAGAGAGGATTGCGGTGGAATCGGACTCGGTGCCGCAGGAGGTGAAGATGATTTCGGAATCGTGCTCCGCGCCCAACAGTTCCTGCACTTGCATGCGCGCCTTCTTGATCGCGAGGCCCACCTTGTTGCCGAAGCTGTGCATCGACGAGGGGTTGCCGAACTGCTCGGTGAAATACGGCAGCATCGCTTCCACCACTTTTTCATCCACACGCGTGGTGGCGTTGTTGTCGAAATAGATGCCTTCCATGTAAAACTCCTTCTGGTTTAGCCCCCCGCCCGCGAGCGGGAGAGGGGTTGGGGCGAGGGGCGATGAATAAAATCACTTTCGTTGTGATTCAACACCCCTCATCCCCGGCCCTTCACCCGCTCGCGGGAGAAGGGAGTTGGTAATCACGGCTGGCAACTCGCCCGGCTCAGCGCACCGGCCTTGGTCGGCACAATCTTGATGAACTCTTTCAATTCTTCCATCAGCTTTTGCTGGATGCCTTGCAGCGTCAGCGCTTCCATCTGGCAGCCCGCACAGGCACCGGTCATGGCGACGTAAATGGTCTTGCCGTCCACGTCGAGCAGCTCGATGTCGCCGCCGTCGCGTTTCAGTTGCGGGCGGATGGATTCCAGCACGGCTTCAATCTTCTTGATGCGTTGCAGATTGGTCATGCCGGAAGGTGCCGCCTCCGGCAACGCGCCAGGCTTGAAGCTTTCGCCGCGCTCGGCCAGCACTTTGACCAGGATCTCTTCGATACCTTCATGGCATGAAGAGCAGCCGCCGCCCGCCTTGGTGTAGTTGGTGACTTCCTGCACGGTGGAGAGGTTGTTGGCGCGGATGGTCTCTTCGATCATCACTGCATCGACCGCAAAACATTTGCAGATCAACTGCCCTTCCTCGTGATCGTCGCTCCACTCCTCGCCGCGATAATTGGCGACCGCAGCCTGCAAGGCCTCGCGCCCCATCACCGAGCAGTGCATTTTTTCCGGCGGCAGGCCGTCGAGATAATCCGCGATGTCCTGGTTGGTCACCTTGAGCGCTTCGTCCAGCGTCTTGCCCTTGACGATCTCGGTCAGCGCAGAAGAAGAAGCGATTGCCGAGCCGCAACCAAACGTCTGGAAGCGCGCATCGAGAATGGTGTCGGTGGCCGGATCGACCTTGATCATCAGGCGCAGCGCATCACCGCAGGAGATGGAGCCGACATCGCCGACGCCGTTCGCATCATCAAGCGTACCGGCATTGCGCGGCTGGAAGAAATGTTCTTTGACCTTTTCCGAGTAGTCCCACATGGCATCGCTCCTAGTATCGAAAATTTGATTGATTCCGCCTGTACCCCTCTCCCGCTGGGAGAGGGGGGGCTGGGGGGAGGGAGACGGTCGTATTCATGACCGTCAGGCTGAGAAAGATGAACCGCAGGCGCAGCTCGAGCTGGCGTTCGGGTTCTCGAATTTGAAACCGCTACCGGTCAGGCTATCCACAAAGTCCACCGTCACACCTTCCAGCAAGGGGGCCGACAAAGGATCGACCAGCAATTTGACCGAGCCGAATTCCAGCTCCAGATCGTCGTCATTCTTGGCCTCTTCCAGCGACATGCCATACTGGAAACCGGCACAGCCGCCGCCGGAAATGGCGATACGCAGTCCGGCAACCGGGGCATCTGCTCCCTTGATGAACCGCTCCACGGCGGAAATGGCATTCGGGGTCATGTTGATCATGGTTTGCTCCTGTCGGTGATATGTGAGCGTTATCCTGCAAACCACGTGCCAGCCTGGCATGAAATGCTAACTATTTATTTTAATTTGTAAAACCCCCGTTAAATGGCTCAACCAGGATGTGCGGAACAAGACGGTAGGGGGGGAGTGTAGTGTTTGCGACAAAGTGGCTTGTGCGATACACAGCCAGGCTGGGGCGAGTCTTAACGCTATGGTTTGTATTGGAAATTGCGAGGTTGTGAAAGTAAACAATACAGCCTCCCGGCACTGGTTTACACTTACTACATGCAATCTGCATCAAGGGAGGAGTGTGATGGATGTCAAATTGCATCTGCTGCATATCGTAAGACGCTACGGTCCTGTAGGGGGAATGGAGCGATATGTTTGGGAACTGACCCTGCACCTGCACAAACTGGGACATGACGTAACGGTTCTGTGCGAACGTTGCCACGTCGATAAACCGCATGGAATAGCGGTTTACGAACTGGGTGAAGTTGCGCCGCGTCCGCGCTGGCTGGCTGCCATGCGCTTCGACCGGCATGTGCGTTTCTGGCTGGAAACCAATCCCCAGAAAAATACCATCATCCATAGCCATGAGCGCGTCAGCGTACATGACCTCACTACCTTTCATGGCTCGCTGTTTGCCACTGTGCTGGAAAAGCCCTGGTGGAAATTGATTTCCCCGCGCATTGCCATGCAGCTACACCTTGAGCGGCGCGAGTTGGCGGTAGCGCAATGCATCGTGCCGAATTCGCAGCGCATCAAACAGCAGCTTGCCGAGTATTACCCGGAGTATGCACATAAACTCTCCCGCCCGGTGATTCCCGGTGTGGCGGTGGAAGAGGTACGCGCGCCGCGCGAAGTGGCGCGCGATGGCGGGGTAGTCGGGTTTGTCGGCACCGAATGGAAACGCAAAGGACTGGCACAGGCGATCCAAGCCGTCGCCAGGCTGCGCGCATCGCGCCCCAACCTGACTTTCATGGTGATCGGACCCAAGGTGGAAGAAGTGCAACACCTGTTTGCAGACTGGCAGGGCGGCTATGAGTTGCATCCATGGGAAGAGCATGTCGATTTTTCCCGGCTCGATGTGTTGCTGCACCCGGCCCGTTCCGAGCCGTACGGTATGAACATCATTGAGGCGATGGCGGCGGGTGTACCGGTCGTAGTGTCGGATGCTTGCGGCGCAGCCCCTGATATTTTGCCCGAGGCCGGAAAAATCTTGCCGACAGATGCATGCGCTGAAGAGTGGGCCGCCGCGCTTGATGAGCAACTCTCGCGTAGCGAACCGGTGCCGCAGTTTGAGCGCGGCTGGAGTGAAGTGGCGCGCGAGTACGCCCTGATCCTGCGCACACGCTGCATGCTGACCGCTCCGGAAACGGCCGAAGCGCGCATGCCGGGAATCGATGCCGATACTTTCGAGAACGAGCAGGGGATTTCCGGCTGGCATCCGGGTTAAGCAAGCCCAGCCCGGCTGCCTGGCGGCAGCCGGGCCGCATCGTCAAACCCAGTCTTGCGGCACCAGGAATTTTTCGTACAGCTCTGCTTCCGGCGTGCCCGCTTCCGGTTGCCAGTCGTAGCGCCATTTCACTAGCGGCGGCATCGACAGCAGGATGGACTCGGTGCGGCCATTCGATTGCAGGCCGAAGATCGTGCCACGGTCGATCACCAGGTTGAACTCCACATAGCGTCCGCGCCGGTACAACTGGAAATCGCGCTCGCGCTCACCGTAGGGCGTGTCCATGCGCTTTTCCAGGATGGGCACATAGGCCGACAGGTAATGGTCGCCCACGCTTTGCTGGATGGCAAAGCAGGTGGCGAAGTCCGGCGTGTTCAGGTCGTCGAAGAAAATGCCGCCCACACCGCGCTGTTCGTTGCGATGCTTCAGGTAGAAATACTCGTCGCACCACTTCTTGAATTTCGGGTGCAGCGTCGGGTCGAACGGCGCCAGCGAGTTTTTGCATGCCTGGTGAAAATGCCGCGCATCCTCATCAAAGCCGTAATAAGGCGTCAGGTCCATGCCGCCGCCGAACCAGAACACCTGGTCGCCGTCCGGCTTGGTGGCGACAAACATGCGCACATTGGCATGCGAAGTCGGCGCATACGGGTTACGCGGATGCATCACCAGCGAGACGCCCATCGCCTCCCACGAGCAGCCCGCCAGCTCGGGACGGTGCGCGGTGGCCGAGGCGGGCATCTTGTCGCCCTGCACGTGCGAAAAAGCCACCCCGCCGCGCTCCAGCACATTGCCTTCCTCGATGATGCAGCTGATGCCTTCACCCTTGCCGATGCCGCCACTGCCGCTGGCACGCGTCCACTTGTCCCGCAGGAAACGGTTGCCATCCACTTGCTCCAGCCGATCCACGATCAGCTCCTGCAGCTCCAGCAGGTACTCTTTGACGGCGGCGGAATCTACTTTGCTCATGTTCTCTCCTGATTGGATATTTTAGTTTCGCAGGATTCTACCATCACCCCAGGCGCGTATTGTCGAAGGGCGCTTGCGTTTTCCCACCTGGCCGCGCAATACCCAAACCGCATTACCGAAAATGCGCTTGCACTCGGCATAAGTGCGTGCCGCGCGCATGCCGCTGCGGTTTGCACTGGTGGAAACCAGCGCGCTACCCGCATTGCGGCAAAGGTTTCTTGCAGTCGGATGCGCTGTCATGCGGATGGCGAGGGTATCGTGCGCGCCACGCAACCAGCGCGGACACGATGGCTTTACCGGCATCAGGTAGGTGATTGCCTGTGCGCCATCGTCGCGCAAGCGGCGCTGCTCAGCCTGTGTGAGCGGCTGGATGTAGCGCACCACCTGCCGGTAGTGCGCGGCAATCAGGATCAGCCCCTTATGCTGCGGACGTTGTTTCAATTGCAGGATGCGCTGCACCGCACGACGATTGGCCGGGTCGCAGCCCAGCCCGTAACAGGACTCAGTGGGATAGGCGATCACGCCGCCGCGTTTCAGGTAGGCGGCGAGCGAGCGATTTGCAGCGGGAAAAGACCTCATGATGCGGATGTTACCCGAAACATTGCGCAATGCCGCGTTAAAATGCGCGCCCAGCACAACCAAACCAGACGCCGTATGAACGAAAAACGCCTGATCGACATTGAGAGCAAACTCGCCTACCAGGAAGACCTGGTCGAAGCGCTCAACAAAACCGTATACCAGCAACAGCAGAAAATCGACCAGCTCGAAGCAACCTGCCGCGCCCTCGCGCAGCACATGTCTTCACTGGCCCAGTCCATCAATGAAAACGGCGGCGGTCAGGAACGCCCGCCGCACTATTGAAAGCGGGGACACAGTCCCAAAGAAATTGAGAGAACCCCATGCTGAGCAAACTGAACAACCTCTTGTCTTCAATCATCCCGCCGTCCCCCGACGCAAACCGTCCACAGCACACCCTGCAACTGGCGCTGGCCGTGCTGCTGATCGAGGTCATGCGTTCGGACGCCGAAAGCGCCGCAGAAGAGCAGGCCGCCGTCCTCGACATCCTCAGGAAACGCTTCAATCTTTCGGAAACGGAAGTGGCGCAACTGAGCGTGCGTGCGCACCAGGCCGCGCTCGAAGCCAACGACCTGCACCAATTCACCACCATCATCAACCGCGAACTGCCGGTAGCGGAACGCATCGAGATCGTCGAATACCTGTGGCAAGTGGCCTATGCCGACGGAAAAATCAGTGCCCACGAAAACCACCTGATGCGCCGTCTGGTAGACCTGCTCCACATCCCGCACGGCGACAACATCGCCGCGAAGATGCGCGCGCAGGGCGGGGCGGAATAACGGCATAGCGAGCTTTCGGATTTCCGGAAATGGGTCGGGTTGGCTTTGTGGCTTAATTCGGAAGGTAGTAAATGAAAGGCCGCGTTGCTAACTAAATTTAGCAAATAGTTGTTGGAATGACAGCTTTGGATTCGGGTATAGCACCGAGCATATTCCTGTATCCATATAGCCTTGCTCTTCCAAACTGAGCCAAAGCTGTAATCCTGACTTGACTCCAAAATCGTCTCTCTCGGGATCAACGCCTTCAAGAAATGTAGAGGGGTCTAGTGCCATATCCTCTGGATACCATTTACGGTGCCCATTGAACCAGATGCCGTTACCTTGCCTCCCCAGAAGTAGATGCCCCTCGGCCAGCTTATTGACTTCGCGTTTAGGTAAATAGCAGCCATGCACAAATACTTGGTGTTTCCACGCGATCGCGATACAGGCCGTCAAATAGGCGCGAGCTTTCCAGTAACTGAAGAGCCAGTTATTGCAAAGGTGAAGGCGATAAATCGGTTTCTCTCCTACCCAGCCAACCGTTTCCTGCAAGATCAACAAAGCCCAAGCGTCGTTATGCTTTTCTTCGGGGGCCATCAATATGCCATGCCAATCGCCATCAGGATTGGAGGCGATTTTTTCTTTGAGGAAGGCTTCGAACTCTCGGGGGGTTTTGTAGAAATCATGGCAAGGGTAAATCTGCTCATCAGCCCCATCCAGCCATTCGCGACGGACCGCCAATTTTTCACAGACCGCTTCCAGCAAAGGCTCATCCAGCTTTGCAAGCAGGGAGCTGTCATCCTGAACATCCTTTAAGGTAAGCCCGTGTTCGATGAAGCGTGGAATTTGATTACGATGTATGCCGTGATTTTCAAACAGCCGAACAAAGCGAGTGGCGATATTCTCAGGCGGAGTTGTCTTCCTGCCGCGCAGCCAATTTAGGAATTTGCCGAGCTTCTCGGCAATATTCAGACCTGCCAGCAGTTCCGGTAGGCCAATCATTCGAACCTCGCGAATGCTGGATCAAAAAACAAATTCATCAAAACCCTTCCGGCACGAGCCGCAGACTGTTGATGGATTCATTCACCAGCGCCAAGCTTTCGTGCACGCGCAACACATCCTGATAATCCCAGTAACGCAGCTTTGAGTTGAGCTGCGGGATGTCCGCCGCCTCTTTCCTGATCTTCTCGATCTGCGCCGCATCGGAGACGGCAACGATGCCTTGCACCGCCGGATTGTTCAACGACTTGAGCAAGTTCATCAGCATGCTGTCTATTGATCCCGCAGTCTGCACCTCGAATACGTAAATTGCCCGCCCCATATTACCTATGGTCACTTCCCACGTCGCATCTACCACGGCCCCAGCACCGACTTTGACCTCGGTGCTTCCCTTATATCCGCGCCACTCGCCGATTTCTGAAATCTTGTCGCATATCTCATCATGGATAAAAGAGGCCGCATTTGCATCCGAGGGGATGGCAACCGCAGGCTTTGCGGCATTGTTCTTCATCGCCTGCTGCAAACTGCCCTCGGATTGCAGCTCATCCCAGATGAAATAATCCACCGTCAGCAAATTAGCCTCAGCAATGCCGTGGCCCTGCATGGCAACGGCAATCTCACCGGCGATGGCGGAAAGCTCCTTGTAACGTTTGCCGGTCAGTTGGTAGTTGTAGGCGGGCAGGTTCGGCACCCCCAAAGCCTGAAGCCCCACATAGGCCCTGCGGTTCCACAGCATGCACTCGCCGGGATGCACATGGCAGAGAATTTCGCTCATCATCGCCGGGCCGACGCCTTTCACGGAATCGCGGAAACTATCCCAGCGCTTCTCCACGCCGCCGCTGCCCCAGACCAGCTCGGCCAGCGCCTTCCTGAGCACATCGAATCCGTTGTCCGCGATCAGCTTGTCCACGTAATACTGCTTGTTGCCCCAGATCAGCATCGCCCACAGGCGCGAGAGGTAATCGGCAAAATCCGCCTCGTCCATCTTCAGCATGCGCGCCTTGCTCCAGCCCTGATAAAACTCGGCTCGCGCCTTGCGCTGCTCGGCATCGGCGCGGAATTGCTCGGCGTTGTTTTTCATGTGTTGCAGATAGGCGGTGATATGCGTCTGCAAGGTTTTTTGGTTGAGTTGGGTTGCCGAAGTCATTTCGATACTCCCGAATACGATTTATGCCTTGAGTTTGAAGAATTTTTCTAAATTCTCCCGCAGCACATCCGCGAATACTTCTGTTTTCTTAAACGGTATATGTTTGATTGACCGCAGGTTAAATCCAACGAACTTATCTTTTGCTTTAGTAACGGATTCATCGTAGAACAGCAGCATATCAGGGGAAGCCTTACCCTCTGCTTTTGCCTTGCCCATTACAAACCCAATCTCGTGATAGACGTTAGGATTGCAATAAGTGAGATTGCCAATCAACAGGCCACAGTCGCTAAGCATCTCGATGATCTTGTCGTTTATCTCATAAGAAGTGCCGTCATGAAACCAGTCAACACGATGTACGCTCAGTGCAGGTCGCAGGCTGAATTTGTCTGACGTTTCCCTGCATACGCGCTCAATGATTTTGTAATGGTTCTCGCTGGCATCTTCGTTGAATGCCATTGAAACAAATATTTTTCGCCGTCGGCTTGCTAATACCATGTCAAAAATCTGGATCAAATCCAGCGAGTTCGACTCTTTGATTAGATGAAGATGGTTATCCAGTATCCAGCTCACAAAGGACGTAGTTGGCACGCCGGGACGCAGCTCGTAAAACACGAGTGCCGCCAACAAACCACAATTTGTTGAGTCCTTAAGCACAGGACTTTTATCCAACATGGCATTAACACGGCTCAGCGCTTCCTTAAAGCGTTTGATAGCGTTCTCGTTGTCACTAACCACCTTTTTTTCTAACAAGAATGTGAATTGATCAACAAGAAACGTCCGTGGCTCTTTTTCGATGAATG
The DNA here is from genome assembly GCA_021848465.1 of Pseudomonadota bacterium. GTDB lineage: Bacteria > Pseudomonadota > Gammaproteobacteria > Burkholderiales > Gallionellaceae > JAJZUP01. The sequence goes on along the minus strand of JAJZUP010000006.1, from coordinate 74,367 downwards.
GCTTAAGGTTAGGCAGTAGATCGAAATCCAGCTTGTTGTAGAGTTGCCGAGCCAAGTAGTAGGCCCAGCCAAATGATGGGTCGGATTTTAGTTTGTCGTCGGGAAATAAGTCCGGGTTATCAAGAATCAGCCTGAGGTTATGTTCTTTCGGTAGCGGAACCTGTTTGTAGTTGATGTTATGGAATAGCGCCCGGCTAAATCGGTTGAATTCGGTCTGATTTCTGCAGAATACAATGCAGAACGGCGTGGTGCTTTCTCTTGCCGTCGTATCAGCAGCTTTGATTGCGGCGAGGCGATGGTTGCCATCGATCCGCGAAAACACTGCGCCTTTGGTTGCATCGAATTCGACGGTGGCAGCCTGAAAAAACTGAACCGCTCGAATATCCCCCGGCTTCTGAGAGCGGCTTACCGAAGAAGATATGCGCAGCCCGTGCGCAAATTTCATTGCTTTGAAAGAAGTGCCCTGATGGATATTCCTATAAAAGCTTGCTATTTGCTCCGACTCGGTATCGTCCTCACGCAGGCCAACACAAAGCACGACTTCCGGAAAGAATACAAACTCGCCTTTCTTAAGGAAGGCGCCGATTTCCTTAAGGCGGTCGTCCTTTGGAATCCGCTGAATACTGTCGTCTGGTTTTGAAATATCTTGCAATACACCCATAGGCGCAAAACCACGCAGACACAGAAAATTGCCGAGCGAGAAATCGAGAACGCCTTTGAGTTTCATTTTGCGGCCTTATTCCCGAGGATGAGGGCTTCTATTTCTCGTTTCGCCTTTTCCAGATTGGTATTGGCGTCAGCGAAAAGCTTACGTGCCGCTGATTTCATTTCCTCGGCTTTGGTGGCGATCCGCTCTTGGTCTTTCGGCGGCGGAAATGGAATCGCCATCCGGTGAAAGAATTGCTCGTCAACACGCTGATGGCCGGATGTACCAGTGAAGTTCATTCCCGCATGATCGCGAACAGTTTGGAGTCGTAGTAGGTAATGAAGAAAATTGATTGAGAGTCCAGAATTCCTTCGGCGAAATACATGGAACTCGGTGGAGCCGAAACCAATACCGCCCTCTAAGTCCCTAGCAACGGCGGACTTCCCATTTTCCATACAGGGCGTGATTTTTGCCCAGAGGACATCACCCTCTTGAAATGCAGTGTAACTTCCGCTTTCACCTATTGGCCTAGTTTGATGCTCAACGATTTCTCCGAACACCTCGGAGACAGCATCCATTGGAACAAATGAAATGAGACTCGTTGGATCTAGCCTAGGGAACCGAGTCAGGGGATTGATGTAAGCAACATCACGTAGTTTCGCAAGTGGGTATTTCCCTCCATTGAATGAGAGCGCCTTCCAGTTTGAAGCTGGGTCGATCCGTTTACCGGATACAGTGCTGAAAGTGCGACAAAATATGCGGTTTTCAATGGCATTTTGTGACGCGGGCTCTAGCGTGATACCCAGTTCGCCGATCAGTACGTTGTCGATATTTGCTAGAAGTTCTTTGGCCTTGTTTAGACTGACCTGATATTTGCTGACCGCATCTTCAACGAGTTTCGGCAGTCGTTCATCAAAGACAATTGGGATAGAAAGAAGCGCCGGATAATCGAGCGCGGGGCGAGTGCCGCCAGTAGATCGCCGGGAGGCCAAGCGCTCAGCCGTATCGAGATTCAGCCATGCGGCCAATGTTTCGCTGGTCTTCCTGTCCTTCGTGCGAATAGCAACAATGTGCTGGTTGATGTTGCCCTCAAAGTCATCGGGCACAACCGATGCAACCGCCATCCGCCCGACACCGGTAATCTTTACCAGCAGCTCACCGCCGGACAGCTTGCTCCTGGCAAGCAGCCCCTCGTGAGTGCTGCGGGTGATGCGTTTGCAGTCTTCGAGATTGAGGCGGCCTGTCGTCGACAGATTTTGCACCCGGATGAAAGGCACACCATCGGTGCTTTCGGTGTAATGGGTTTCCGCTTCCTTGGTTGATGGGGTGGCGCCGCCAGCCATGTATTGGACAAAATCACGGAGGCGATGCGGCGTAACTTTACGAACACGTTCTTCCAGCGCAACCAGTTCGGGACGAAAGTAAGACGGGTCCCAACGGCCTGTCATGTCGGCCTTCCGGATGACGAACACTTTTGACGGATTGACCGACTTGGAGAGCGTGAAGCTCATGCACTCTCCTCCTCAATCGTCAGAATGAAGCGGCTCAACTCCTCGCCAATCAATTCCAGTTCGTTGGTCTTGGTATATCGCCCGGTGGCATCGTATCCGATGTCTTCCGCAATCGCCATAAAGATATCGTAGTCGGGCAGGCCCTTGCGGCGGCGTTCCTCATAAATCTCGGCAAGACGGAAACGCAACGCATCAAGCTGTGCGCCATAATCATCTGCGATTGCTTGGGTCTCTTCGATGTAAGCAGGATTCTCTTTGCGTTCTTTGGTACTGAGTCCGGCGAATTCAGGACGCTCATTAAGTGCTTGAATAGCTTTTTTCTTCCCTCGCTCAATATCGAGAAGATGCGCTTCAAATTTCTCCTGTTTGCGGATGTTGTCTTTGAGCGCCTGTTTTGTATCGCGCATCCGTTTGGTATCTTTTGCAGTGTGTTTCTTAAGGAATAGCACTGAGCTTTTCACCCCGGCACCAGTATTGGTGAAGGCAGTTTGGGGGAGTGACACGACGGCGACGATCCGATAACGGTCTTCGATTTCGTCACGAACATACTGGAGGCTGGAGTTGGTGAGGATGCCATCAGGAATGACAACAGCTAGATAGCCGCCCTCGGTTAAGTAGTTCCAGCACTGTTCAATAAACAGAATTTCCGTATCCTGGCCAGGGCGCTGTGCAGCCTTGCTCTTCGGGTTCAGCCAATCCACGTCACGGGTAGCAAGGCGGTACTGGTTCATGTAAGTTTTTTCGGTCTGCTTTACCGTGGAGCCAAAGGGCGGATTGGTGATGATGAAATTGAAGCGGTTGTACTTGAAGCCTTGATTCTTTGTCCTCTCCTGAATGTCATCCACTGGCAACAAACCATCAGTTGCAATGACGTTTGTATGGCCGTCGTCGTGGATGATCATGTTCATCTTCGCCGTGCGAGCGATCTGTTCGTTAATCTCGATGCCGTAGAGGTTGTGCTCGGCAAAACGGTGCCAGTGTTCTTTGTGACGTGCTGTTTCTTTTTTCCCATCAACTCCCGCCTCACCAGGGAAGTATTCATCTGCTTGCTTGCGCACCTTATCCAAGGCGTGGAGCAGGAAGCCGCCACTGCCGCATGACGTGTCAAGCACCAGCGATTCGTGAGTAATGGGGAGCGCATCGACAATGAATTGAACGATTGGTCGCGGCGTGAAATATTGGCCGAAATCACCGCGGAAAAACGAACCCATGAAGGTCTCGAATGCACGGCCTTTGCTGTCGAGGTCGGTCTCCGAAAGGTCGATGCTTTCCAGATAACTAACTACCGTGCGTGCTTTGGCTGCGCTGAGACGAATGTTGTCTTTGAAGACCTCGGGGTCTTTCTTTCGTCCTTCCTCGTACAGGCTCTTTAGACGTTCAAACAGATTCTTGGTCGTCGCCTCATTGGCTTTGCGCTTCTCTTCGTTTGAATCGTCCTTTGGCTTTTCTGTGATGACCTGAAAGTCGTATGGCTCACCTTGCTTGCGCAGCTTGCGCTCATCCCAAAGCTTGCAGAAAATGAGCTTGTCGAGTTCGTCGAAAGCCTCAGAGGGGTTGAGTTCGCCGCCACCCCATAGCGCTTGATGTGCCTGCTGAAAGCGGCGCGTAAGTTCATCTTGGCTAACGACTTCGAGCGGGAAGAGCTTTTGCCCGTTCTTCGTTGTACCGCCGCCAACGGCGAATTTATACCGCGCTAGTTCGGTGACGCCGAATTGCGGTACATCTGGAATGGTAATGCGATCTTTTGGCTTCTTGGCGGGTATCTCGAAATACTCGTTTTTCAGTTTGGTAGTAACCCAAACGTATTTCGCACCCTCAGGTATCGCGTAGCTGACGGCTTGATCGGTGGCGCGTAAACTCAAGTTCACTGATGTCAGATTTTTTGCACTCAACAACAATGAGCGGTATTTTCAGCGCATCGTCATCGTAAACAATGATGTCAGCTTCCTTGGTCTCAACGCCCATCTGCACCGGAACAAATTGCCGAATGCGCTTAACGGGATATTTATAGATCAGCGCAAGTTTCAAAAAGGACTCTGCTTGAACCTTTTCTTCCGGATTATCGTAATTGCGCCGTTTCGCTTGATGTAAATAGACAACGTATTTTCCGTCGTCCTCAAACTTAATAAGTTTTTGTTTTATGCCTTCAGCGATCAAGTTCATTTGTCGATTCCAATTTCAATAGTAGGTACAACATCAGTTTCGCTCACGGTGCAAAACTGTAGGGTTTTGATCAATTACGTTTTACTTTTGCCTGCTTCTCGATTTCCTCCAGCGCCCGAATTTCTTCGGCATCTGCCGCCACCGCTTCCGCGCTGCGCCGATCGGCATCGAAGTTTTCATAGCGCTCGTGGGCGATACTCTTCATCTGCTCGTTGCTGATACTGCCAGCATTTTTCAATACTGGGCGCTCGTTGAATTCGAGCAGGCGATCCACGTTTTGCCGCCAGTAGTCCAGCGTGAGTTGCTTGCGCTCTTTGGCGCGCAGTTCGGCTTGTTCGAGGAAGATGACGACCAGCCGGTTAAGGGTGTCCACTTCGTCGGCAATCAAATAATTCTTGGCGACGATGACATCGTGCTTGCGCACGCGCGAGCCGCTCCAGGTGTTGAGCGCCATGTTGGGCGCTGTCGGGGCGGCACGTGCAACAATGAGCTCGGCGGCAGTCTGTTTCGTGACGGCGTAGAGCAGTTTGTTTTGCACTTCGGCAAAGAACAGTTGGGCGGCGCTGTCGTCGGCACGATAGTCGGCGCTGAGTGCGAAAAGGTCGCGCACCTTTTGGTAAAAGCGTTTTTCCGAGGCGCGAATTTCGCGGATGCGCGCCAGCAGTTCGTCGAAGTAGTCCCAGCCACCGGGGTTTTTCAGGCGTTCGTCGTCCATGACGAAGCCTTTGACCAGGTATTCGGCAAGGTGGGCGGTGGCCCATTGGCGGAATTGGGTGCCGCGCGGCGAACGGACGCGGTAGCCGATGGCGAGGATCATGGGTAGGTTGTAGGCAAGGGTGCGACGTTTTACTTGCCGCCCGCCTTCGATTTGAACTGTCAAGGATTCCTTGACAGTTGCTCCTTCGGCCAATTCACCTTCTTCCAGAATGTTCTTGGCATGCAAGCTGACGTTCTGCTTGGTGGTGGCAAAGAGTTCGGCGATTTCTCCCTGGGTGAGCCAGACGCTGCCGTCTTGGGCGCGCAAGCGCACTTCGGCTCGACCATCCTCAGTTTGGTATAAGATCAGTTCGCTCATTCGTTCTGTTTTTCTTTCCACTGTGCGAAGCCGATGGTACGTTTCTTTTTGGGTTCTTCCGCTGCCATAAACTGGCGGATGGCGTTGATGATTTCAGCAATGGCTTTGTCGTGCGCGCCAACTTTACGCTCTAACAGGCTTAACTGTTGCGCCAGTTCCTTGTTGCCTGCAACCAGTTCGCGCAGGTGAACGAAAGCCCGAACCACCATGAGGCTCATTTCTACCGCCTGCCCGGATTTGAGTACATTGCCCAGCATGAGCGCGCCGTGTTCAGTGAAAGCGTAGGGGAGGTAACGGCGACCGCCCCAACTTGAGGTGCCAAATTGGCATCTCAAGTCTTCAAGCTCTTCGGAGGTAAGTTGGAACATAAAGTCTTGCGGAAAGCGCTCAATGTTCCGCTTCACGGCACGATTTAAAGCGCCGGTTTCCACACCATAAAGCTCTGCCAGATCAGCATCCAGCATGACCCTTTGCCCACGTATGAGCATGATCCTGGATTCGATGTTTTCGGCAATAATGAGCGACTTCTTTCCCGCCATGGTGCGGCCTTCCCCTTTAGAGCGCGAATATACCTGTAATGTGTTGCGGACGGTATATGCCTTTGGGCCTGGCTTGGGGAATCCAAAACAAAACGGGGAAGTTTTGCTGTGGTGTCTTCATTCTGGCGCTGCGCTCTTTACAATGCTTCGCCGCCTTCGTTAAGAATGGCGAGATAGGCGTCATACACGAATACGCGGTTGCGGCGCTGGCCGGTGAGTTCGCGCGCGATGCCGAGCTCGATCAGGGTTTGCATTACTTTGCTGGCAGTGGGGAAGCTGATGCCTGCCTCTGCACTCAGTAACTTGAGGGTGGCGACCGGGTGGCTGCGCAAGGCGTGCAGCAAGCGCTGAACGTTGGCCGCGCCACGTCCGCTTTGCTGGATGCGCTGATTATCTTGCCTGAATAGTGCATCCAGTAGCTGCGCGGTTTGTACCGCGCCTTGTGCGGTTTGCTCGACACCTTCCAGAAAAAAATCCACCCATGCTTCCCAGTCGCCATCGGTGCGTACTTTATCGAGTAGTTCGTAGTACACGGGGCGGTGCTGTTTGAAATAGAGGCTAAGGTAAAGCAGCGGCTGTGTGAGCAGCCCTCCTTGATGCAGCAGCAGGGCGATAAGCAGGCGGCCCAGTCTGCCATTTCCATCAAGGAAGGGGTGGATGGTTTCAAATTGCACGTGCGCCAGGGCGGCTTTGATCAATACCGGGATAGCGTCATTCGGCAGGTTGATGAATTGTTCAAGCGCGGCCATGCACGGCTCTACTTGCAGCGGCGGAGGTGGCACGAAACGGGCATTGCCGGGGCGTGTGCCGCCGATCCAGTTCTGGCTGCGGCGGAATTCGCCCGGCGCTTTGTCGGCGCCGCGGCCGCGCGCCATCAGCTGGGTGTGCATCTCGCGCAGCAGGCGATTACACAGCGGGAATGGCTCACGCAGGCGTGCCATGCCGTGCTCCAGCGCGGCGATGTAGTTGGAGACTTCGACCACATCGTCGAATGGCACTCCGGGTACTTCGTCCAGTTCAAATAGCAGCAGGTCGGATAACGAGGATTGTGTGCCTTCGATTTGAGAGGAGAGCACCGCTTCGCGGCGCACATAGGCATACAGGAAGAGTTGCGGATCGGGCAGCAGCGTACTCACGCTATCAAGCCGCCCAACGGCGAGGGTGGCGCGCTCGAGCAGGCGCTGGCGTGCTTCGTCAATTTCAAGTGCGGGGGTGGGGGGCAATGGGGCCGGCACAAAGGCACGTACCGTCTCGCCACCCGCAAGGCTTGAGAGGTATTGCCCGGTGACGTCTCTGTGCATGCGACCCTGCCTTTAATAAGAAATGATGTTGTTTAAATTTTATCTCAAAATTTTAATAAGTCATATTGTTTTGACTGGTGCCTTAATTGCCTTATTGCTTGGCTGCGCAATAAAAACGGGGAAGCATTGCTGCTTCCCCGTTTGCTTGCAGTTCCCTCTTCGACAGGCTGAGGGGGAACGGTTTTTTCTTACTTCCGCCCGATCGCCCGGTAGCCAATATCCCGGCGCATCTGGCAGCCGTCGAAGTGGATGCCGTCGGCGATTTCGTAGGCGCGCTGCTGGGCGCGTTTGACCATGTCGCCCAGCGCCACGACGCACAGCACGCGGCCGCCGCTGGTGACCACCTTGCCGTCCTGCATCGCGGTGCCGGCATGGAACACATGCCCATCTTCCACGCCCTTGGGCAGGCCGCTGATGGCGTCGCCCTTGCGCGGCGTGTCGGGGTAGTTGGCGGCGGCGAGCACCACGCCGAGCGCGGTGCGTTTGTCCCATTCGGCTTCCACCTTGTCGAGCGTGCCGTTGACGGCGTGTTCGACGATGTCGGCGAGGTCGCTCTTCAGGCGCATCATGATCGGTTGGGTTTCCGGGTCGCCCATGCGGCAGTTGAATTCCAGCACCTTGATACCGCCGTCCGGCGCGATCATCAGCCCCGCATACAGGAAGCCGGTGTAGGTCACGCCTTCGCTGGCCATGCCGCGCACCACCGGCATGATGACTTCGCGCAGCACCTTGGCGTGGATGGTGGGGGTGACGACGGGCGCGGGCGAATACGCGCCCATGCCGCCGGTGTTCGGCCCCTGATCGCCGTCCTTGAGGCGCTTGTGGTCCTGGCTGGTCGCCAGCGCGAGCACGTTCTTGCCGTCCACCATCACGATGAAGCTGGCTTCTTCGCCCGCGAGGAATTCTTCGATCACCACGCGCGCGCCGGCGTCGCCGAGCTTGTTGTCCGACAGCATCATGTCGATGGCTTCAAACGCCTCATCCTTGCTCATTGCCACAACCACGCCCTTGCCGGCAGCCAGGCCGTCGGCCTTGATGACGATCGGTGCACCGTGCTTCTCGACGTAGGCTTTCGCTTGTGCGATGTCGCTGAAGGTCTCGAAAAACGCGGTGGGGATGTGGTGGCGCGTCATGAAGCGCTTGGCGAAATCCTTGGAAGATTCCAGTTGTGCTGCGGCCTTGGTGGGGCCGAAAATTTTCAGGCCCTCGGCGCGGAAGGCATCCACCACGCCCGCTGCCAGCGGCACTTCCGGGCCGACCACGGTCAGCTCGATATGCTCGCGCTTGGCGAATGCAATCAGGTCGGGAATGGTGCTGATGTCCACATTCTCCACGCCTTCTTCCAGCGCCGTGCCGGCGTTGCCGGGCGCGACATAAACCTTCTGTACTTTCTTGCCCTGGGCAAGACGCCAAGCCAATGCGTGCTCGCGACCGCCGGAACCGATAACTAAAATTTTCATGCTGTCTTTCCAATAAACGGGATTGCGGCCATTCAGGCCGGGATGGAGTCGTCGTAGAGCGTTTCTGGCGCAATATCAATTTCGCCCGGCCAAACCACTGTTCCATATGCAACGGTGGCGTGGTGAAACAACTGTCCGCTGGCAATACGATCCCATGGCCTCATGGTCAACAATGGGCGCATGTCGAATCGGCGATGTTCGCCATTCTTGAAATCCAGTTCCAACTGAAAGTCGGGAGTGGTTTTTACCTTTACGACATCAAGCGTCATGTGCCACCTCACTGTAACGGCGCGATTCTGAAAGGGTCTTCACCATTGACGGCCAGTTCCCAATCTACCATCAATTCTTCTTTATGTATCTCTATCCACGCTTGCACCATCTTGAGTTGCTTTGGCGGTATCTTGCCTTCAAGGATGCTGCCATCTTCAATGGATATTGCGGCTTCATCATCCTGGTAGCGAACATGAATGTGGGGAAGGTGGTGTCACCGGTTATCCCGGTAGAACATCAACACCAGGATGCCGTAAAACATACTGATAGTTGGCAGGGCCTTCCCCTTTTTCTGTTTCACCGATTATGAAGCATTGCTTAATGCCGGAAGTGACGATAACCCGTGAACACCATCGCCAGCCCATGCTCGTCGGCAGCGGCAATCACTTCTTCATCGCGCATCGAGCCGCCGGGCTGGATCACGGCCTTGGCACCGGCTTGCGCCAGCACGTCCACGCCGTCGCGGAACGGGAAGAACGCGTCCGACGCCACTACCGAACCGGCCAGCGAGAGGCCGGCATTCTGCGCCTTGATGCTGGCGATGCGGGTGGAGTCCACGCGGCTCATCTGGCCCGCGCCGACGCCCAGGGTCTGGCCGCCCTTGCAGAACACGATGGCGTTGGACTTCACATACTTCGCCACGCGCCAGGCGAACAGCAGGTCGGTGAGCTGCTCCGGTGTGGGTTTGTTCTTGGTCACTACCTTGAGTTGCGAAGCTTGCACGTTGAGCGCATCCGGGGTCTGCACCAGCAGGCCGCCGACCACGCGCTTCACGTCCCACTGGTTGTGCGCGTTGGAGAGCGGCACGGTCAGCACGCGCACGTTCTGCTTGGCGCCGGTCACCTTCAGCGCCGCATCGGTGGCGCTCGGTGCGATGATGACTTCGACGAACTGGTTGGCGACGATCTGCGCGGCGGTGGCCTCATCCAGCTCGCGGTTGAAGGCGATGATGCCGCCGAAGGCCGAGGTGGTGTCGGTAGCATAGGCCAGCTTGTAGGCGTTCAGCGCGCTGTCGGCGATGGCGACGCCGCACGGGTTGGCGTGCTTGACGATGACGCAGGCGGGTTGCTCAAAGGTCTTCACGCATTCCCACGCCGCATCGGAGTCGCCGATGTTGTTGTAGCTGAGCTCCTTGCCTTGCAACTGGGTGTAATCGGCGATGCCGCCGGGCACGCCATTGAGGTCGCGGTAGAACGCGGCGCTCTGGTGCGAGTTTTCGCCGTAGCGCATGTCCTGCACCTTGGCGAAGTTGAAATTGATCTGCGCGGGATACTCCATCTTGCTGCCGTCGCTGCTGATCGCAGTGAGGTAGTTGCTGATCATGCTGTCGTAGGCGGCGGTGTGCGAGAAGGCTTTTTTCGCCAGGTCGAAACGGGTGGTATCGGACACGGTGCAGGCGTTGGTCTGCATCTCAGCCAGCACGTCGGCGTAATCGGCCGGGTCGGTGACGATGGCGACGTGCGCGTGGTTTTTGGCGGCGGAGCGCACCATGGTCGGCCCGCCGATGTCGATGTTTTCAATCGCGTCGGCCAATGTGCAGCCGGGCTTGGCGATGGTGGCCGCGAACGGATACAGGTTCACCACCACGAGGTCGATGGTGGGGATGTCATGCTTCTTCAGCGTGGCAACGTGCTCGGGCAGGTCGCGACGCGCCAGGATGCCGGCATGCACTTTCGGTTGCAGCGTCTTTACGCGACCATCGAGCATCTCCGGGAAGCCGGTATAGTCGGCGACTTCGGTGCAAGGCACACCGTTGTCGGCGAGCAGCTTGGCAGTGCCGCCGGTGGAAAGGATTTTTACGCCGAGGGCATGCAAGCCCTTGGCGAATTCGAGCACGCCGGATTTGTCCGAAACGCTGATGAGTGCTTGGGTGATAGCCATAATTAACTCCAGTAAGTGAAATCCTTTTGCGGCGCTTCCCGGTAGCCCGGCACGGTACGTGCCCGGGCCGTCATGGCAGCCTTATTTGATGCGGTGATCCTGCATCTTCTTGCGCAATGTGTTGCGGTTGATGCCGAGCAGTTCGGCGGCGCGGGTCTGGTTGCCGCCCGCATGGTGCAACACGGTTTCGATCAGCGGCTTTTCCACGCAGCCGATCACCATGTCGTACACGGCGACGGAGGGCTCTTCGCCATCCAGGTCGATAAAATATTCGCTTACGGCCTTGCGCACATAGCGCGCAACGTCATTTTCGTTCAACATGCCACAGTCCCCTTTTTTCATATTGCCTTTTGCCTACCGTGCCAGTTTTGATGTTGTCTATTTTCTGGTTTCGGCATTACCTGAAGGTAAGCCTGCACCGCAACAAACCGCTACGCGGCAAGTTGTCATGCAGCCAGCTCTTCGGTACCTGGCAGCGCCTCCTCTTTCGACTGCCATTCCCCGTTAAAAAAGTCTTGTACCGCTTGTAATTGTTCTGTGATGCTTTCCATCTGGTTCATCTGGTGACGGAAATGCGCCGAGCCTGCCATGCCGCGGGTGTACCAGGAGATGTGCTTGCGCGCGACGCGCAGCCCGGTGAACTCGCCGTAAAACTGGTACAGGTCGTGTAAATGTTCGATCAGGATGGCGCGGATTTCCGCGTGCGTCGGCGCCAGCAGGTGAGTGCCGGTGATCAGGTAGTGTTCGATTTCGCGGAACAGCCAGGGGCGGCCTTGCGCGGCGCGGCCGATCATCACGGCGTCGGCGCCGGTGTGGTCGAGCACGTATTTGGCTTTCTCCGGTGTGGTGATGTCGCCGTTCGCGATCACGGGGATGCGGATTTCGGCCTTCACGGCGCGGATGGTGTCGTATTCGGCGTCGCCGCTGTAGCCGCAGGCGCGGGTGCGGCCGTGGATGGCGAGCGCCTGGATGCCGCTGGCTTCGGCAATGCGTGCAATGTTGATGGCGTTTTTATGGGACTTGTCCCAGCCGGTGCGGGTTTTCAGCGTGACCGGCACATTCACTGCGCCCACCACGGCTTCGAGGATTTCGGCTACCAGCTTTTCGTTCTGCATCAGCGCCGATCCGGCCATCACGTTGCAGATTTTCTTGGCCGGGCAGCCCATGTTGATGTCGATGATCTGCGCGCCGTTGTCCACGTTGTGGCGCGCGGCTTCGGCCAGCATTTTCGGGTCGGCGCCGACGATCTGCACCGAGATGGGATCAACCTCGCCTTCATGATTGGCGCGGCGTTTGGTTTTCTCGGAGCCGTACAGCAGGGAGTTGGAGGCGACCATTTCGGAAACCGCCATGCCGGCGCCCATGCGTTTGCACAACATGCGGAACGGCCGGTCGGTGACCCCGGCCATGGGGGCAACGATCAGGTTGTTCCTTAATTTGTATTTGCCGATCTGCAAAAGTGGATCCTCAAAATCTACTGCGCAGCTTGATTGCGGCGTTGCGCGGTGCTCGCTTCCTCGCCTACCTTCAGGTATGTCTCGTTGCTCCGCTCCGTGCGCCTTGCACTCAAGCTGCTCGCTACGATTTTCGAGGCTCCCCTTAGGGGTGCTTTTCCGAAGGGGCGGCGATTATAAATTAATCAATTGTCCCATGCTATGATGCCGGTCAAATTTTTATCGGCGAGGCTGCGATGGAATTCGATGTGGTGATTATCGGGGGCGGGCTGGTGGGCGCCAGTCTGGCGGCGGCGCTGAAGTCCAGCCCGCTCAGACTGGCTTTGATCGAAGGTCAGTCCTCACCAACGTTGCCGGACAACCCGGATGACTGGGATGCGCGGATTTATGCGATTACGCCCGGCAATGCCGACTTCCTGCGCGAATGCGGCGCCTGGCAGAGGATGGATATGGCGCGCGTGCAGCAGGTGGAGGAAATGCGCGTATTCGGCGATACCGGGGCGGAGCTGGATTTTTCCGCGTACCAGATCGGTGCGCCGGAATTAACTTTTATTTTGGAAAGCCGTCTGCTGCAGCATGCGCTGTGGGAAGAGTTGCAGCAGCAGGAAAACCTCACCCTGCTGAACCCGGCGCAGTGCGCCGAGCTGGACTGGCAGCCGGATGCGGCACACTTGAAGTTGCGCGACGGGCGCGAGATTCGCGCCAAGCTGGTGGTCGGTGCGGACGGGCGCGATTCCTGGGTGCGGCACCAGGCCGGGATGCCGGAGGTGCCGACGCCGTACCAGCAGCATGGTGTGGTGGCCAATTTCACGACGGACAAAGCGCATCATGGCACGGCTTACCAGTGGTTTCAGGATGATGGCATCCTGGCGCTGCTGCCGTTGCCGGGCAAGCGTGTGTCGATGGTGTGGTCGGTGAGCCCGCACCGGGCGCAGGATTTGCTGGCGCTGTCGCACGAAGCCTTGTGCAGTGAGGTGTCCGCCGCTGCGCAGCAGATGCTGGGCGACATGCAGGTCATCACGCCGCCGTCGACATTTGCTCTGCGCGTGCTGAACCTGGCGCATATCACCAAGCCGCGCCTGGCGCTGGTCGGCGATGCGGCGCACAACGTGCATCCGCTGGCCGGGCAGGGCGTGAACCTTGGCTTCCGCGACGCGCGCCAGTTGGCCGAAGTGTTGCTGCGCGCCGGCAATGCGGACTGCGGCGACATCAAATTGCTGCGCCGTTATGAGGCGGCGCGCCGCGACGACATCCTGTCGATGCAGCTCACCACCGATGCATTGAAACACCTGTTTGTGAACCCGCATCCCGTGTTGCGCAGCCTGCGCAACATCGGCCTGTCGGCCACCAACAAATTCGTGCCGCTGAAAAAAATGCTGGCACGCCACGCCCTGAATTGATCGTTATTTAGAGAAAGCCTGACCATGTTGAGAGTGTTATTGCTGTTGCTGTTTTCGTTTTCCATTGCGCACGCCGAGGAGGGCGGCAAGGCCGCTGCGGTGAAGGAAGCCCTGCAAAAAAATTACGCGCAGTTTTTCGGCGAGGTGTCGCAGGTGAACCCGTCGCCGATTCCCGGCCTGTACGAGGTGGTGACCGAAGATCATATTTACTACACCGACGAGACCACGCAGTACCTGATCGACGGCGCGGTGTTCGACATGAAGGCGCGCCGCAACATCACGGCGGCACGCGCCCAGCAGTTGTTTGCGGTCGATTTCAGCAAGCTGCCGCTGGAGTTGGCGGTGAAGCGCGTGAAGGGCAACGGCAAGCGCAAGCTGGCCTACTTCGCCGATCCGAACTGCTCGTTCTGCAAGAAGCTGGAGCATGAATTGCAGAATGTGAATGATGTCACGCTGTACCTGTTCATGTATCCGATCTTCCCGGGTTCGGAGAAAAAAGTGCGCGACATCTGGTGCAGCAAAAATCCGGCCCTGGCCTGGGAAAACCTGATGATGAAAGGCGTGCAGCCCCCGGTTGCCAAATGCGCGACACCCACCAGCAAGGTGCTGGAGCTTGGGCACAAGCTGCGCGTGAACGGCACGCCGGCGCTGGTGTTTGCCAACGGCGAGATGGTGCCGGGCTACATGCCGGCCGATGCGCTTAACAAGGCATTGGACGGCAACAAGTGAAACGGCACAGTTTACCGGCTCACCTCGCCACCCTGAGCGCCGCATTCTGGGTGGGCGGCACTTGGGCGATCGGCTACCTTGCGGTGCCGGTGCTGTTCCGCATGCAGCCGGATCGCCAGTTGGCCGGCATGCTGGCCGGGCATATGTTCACGGCGATGGCGTATGTCGGCATCGTGTGTGCGCTATTCCTGCTGGCCTATCTGTGGCGCACTGCCGCGCGGCCTTTGTGGCGCCATCCGGCTTTCATGGCGGCGCTGGCGATGCTGCTGCTGGTGCTGGTCGGGGAGTTCATCATCCAGCCGATCATGGCAGATCTGAAGCTGCGTGCGTTGCCGCTGGAGGTGATGCACAGTGAGCTGGCGGCGCAGTTCAAGGCGCTGCACGGCACCGCCAGCGTCCTGTATTTGCTCCAGAGCCTGCTGGGAATCGTGTTGCTGGTCAAGCTGCCGGCAGCCGGCAAGGTTACCGGGTAGTTGCTGGGGTAATGCCTGGGCCTCAGGCCTTTTGTTCGAACAATACGACGCGGTTGCGGCCCTGTTGCTTGGCCTGGTAGAGGGCCTCATCGGCCTGCGCCAGCAGCGTGCGGTCGCTAATGCCGGTGTAGGCCTGTGCGTTGCTGACGCCGAGGCTGAGCGTAACGTGTGGTGCCTGCGGCGAGGCTGAGTGCGGAATCGCCAGGTTTTCAACGTGTTTGCGAATTTCTTCGGCCAGCTTCATTGCACCGCCAAATGCGGTGTCCGGCAGGATGATCGCGAATTCCTCGCCACCGTAACGCGCCACCAGGTCGGCCGGGCGGTTCAGGCAGGCCTTGATTGCATTGGCGATACGCTTCAGGCAGAAGTCGCCGTCCTGATGCCCGTAGGTGTCGTTGAATTGCTTGAAGAAATCCACGTCCAGCATGATCACCGAGAGCGGGGAGTTGTTGCGCGCCGCGCGGCGGAATTCGTCCGACAGGTATTCGTCCATGCGCCTGCGGTTGGCGACCCCGGTGAGGCTGTCGATAAAGGCGAGCCCGCGCAGGATTTCGGCCTGCTCGCGTAGCAGTCGCTCTTTTTTTACTGCAATGCTGACATCGTTGACCTGGATCAGGCAGAAGCGTGCGCCGGGCTGGAATTCCAGCGGCGTGACGTGGATGGCCTGCTGGATGCGCTGGCTGCGGTCGGCCAGATCGTCATACAGCGGCAACGGTGCCTTGTTCAGAGATTGCGACAGCAGCGAAGGCAGGCCATGCTTGAGCGCATCGTTAACCGCTTGCTCCAGGCGTCCGCCACGCAGTTCCGGAAAGGCTTCCAGCAGTTTGGTGTTGCTCTCCTCAGTGCATTGCAGCCCGGATTTGCGTTGCAGCCACTGGTTCCAGAACACGATGCAGCCATCCTGGTCGATGATCGCCACGCCAAGATTCAATTGGTCTGTAGCGGCGGTGCATACGCGCGGCTGTTGCGAATCGGGACAGAACGGGCCGTTACAATTTTTTGAATGCGACATCATATCTTGGATAGCAACAGGTCGATTTTCCTGACCAGTTCATTGAATGATTGCACGCTGAGCAGGAAGATCAGGTAGCCGTCGATTTTTTCGCGCGGCATCGAGAAGTCGATGTGCAGCAACAGCATGAACTGCTCGTCCGGATTGTCCGACGACAGGATATTCAGCGTGGTGTCCAGGTGGTAGGCGGGCTGCGAACTCTTGAAGCTTGCTTGCAGCAATTCCGACATCGAGCTGATGCAGGCGTTCAGCACGATGTTGCCGATTTCGCTGAGCGCTTCTTCTTCCATCGTGTTCAGCTCATCGGCGCTGACCATCTCGCCGAGCATGCGGCGCACGATTTCGTGGGTCTTGCCTTCCGGGAACACCAGGAAGGCACGCGCGGTCAGCGGCCCACTGAAGCTTTGGGATACCGCGCAGATACGTTCGCTCTGGATGAAGTTGCTGATGATCTGGGCGTGGTCTTTCAGGACCACTTGCAGTTTGGGAACCGACAGCCGGATCTCTTCATCGATCAACTGGCTCATGCTGTTGGCCGCGTTGCCCACCCCGATGTTGAATACCTCGATCAGGGCGTCGCGCTGCAAGTCGCTCAAGACGGTGGTCATGCGCGGCTTTCAAAAAAATCGAGGGCTTGCCGGACGGATTGTTCGGTGACCGGCTTGGCGACAAAATGCAGACCAAGCTGGCCGGCTTCGGCACGAGTACTGGACTGGATGTTGGCGGTGAACAGCACAATGTTGGTCTGCGGCGCATATTCGAGAATCTGCCGTGCAGCCTCGGCGCCGCTCATTCCCTCCATGTTGTAATCCATGGTGATGTAGTTCGGGCTTTCCACCTTGGCTTTTTCAATCGCCTCGGGGCCGCTGCTGGCCTCAAGAATCAGCCAGTGCGGATGACGGCTCGCGATGAACTTGCTGATCATCATGCGCGCCAACCGACTGTCGTCTACGACCAGCACGGATTTGATAGGAGTGGAAGCCATGTTATGGGGTTTTAAAATCGTTATAAGGCAGGCGGATTATAGCATTGCGGAGCGGGCGCTCACCATTACCATGCGCCGACCTTGATTTTGTCGAGATCGCGCCGGTCGCGCTTGGTCGGGCGTCCTTTCATGCCGGCGGGGCGGGCCTGCGCCTTCAGCTCGGCGGCCAGCAGTTCGCGTTTCTTGCGGCTGTCCTCGGTTTCGCGGTACAGCAATTGCGCCTGCGGCGCCGGGCCGCGCTTGTCGGAAAGCCCCAGCACCTCGACTTCAAAGGTATAGGGGCCGAGCCGGATAGCCAGCATGTCTCCCGGCGTCACGCTCTTGGCCGGTTTCACGCGCGCCTGGTTGACCAGCACCTTGCCGCCCTCTACCGCATCGGCAGAGAGCGAGCGCGTCTTGAAAAAACGCGCGGCCCACAGCCACTTGTCGATACGCAGTTTGATGGAATCGGATTGTTCGGTGTTTTTTGGGTGGCCCATCTGGATGCGGTTTCAAGGTTGCGAATGCAGCCGAGATTGCAGCATAGCCGGAGCGGGAGGGCAAGGGGAGGCAGCAAGCGGCAGCGTCTCAGTTTGAAATTTAAATGGCCGTTCGCGCTGAGCACGTCGAAGCATGAACGGATGCAAAGTGAGACACTGCCCGGCAAGTTTTAGATGACGGGCATTATTGGGCGTGCCGGACGGCCAGCATTTCAAGGGCGAGGTTGTTGGGGGAAGGCGGCATGAAAAAATCCGGTTGGCGCTGAAAGATGTTGCCCGCTATCGGCAGCACCAGCAAAATTTTTCCTTTCAGCATTTCATCCCCGCGCGTTTCCCACATGGCGAGGAACTGCGCTTTGGAGAAAATCCGGTTACCCCAGGACGGGTCGGCCAGTTGCACGTGGTCGGGTGAAATACCCTTCAATACCGAAAAATGATCCTCGCCCCGGTGTTGCAAATACACTACCACCGGCACCTTGAGCTTGGCGAGCTGCTCGTAGCTCAAGGCGACACCCCCCGCCTTGAAGCCATAGCGGTTTACCACCCGCACCATGTCCTCGAAATTCGCCATCATGTCCGTCTTGTTCATATCCCGGAGGATTTGCGCCTCGGTCAGCGACAGGCCGTAAAATTCATTGAGCAGTGTGGCCAGCGATGCCGCGCCACAAGAAAAATCCTGGTTTTGCTTGACCACATGCGCATCGCGCATCTCCTTCCAGCTTTGCACAGGAACCATACCACTCGAACTTAGCGTCGATATTTCGGCGGCATGGGAGATGAAAATACTTTGGCCGCAGAGCAAGAGGAAACCGAGTATACGTTTCATAAATTCTCCAGGCTAAGCACAAAAGATCAGGCGAACCTGTACTCAGCACACGCTCCAAAATACAAGGAGCGAGCGACTGCCAGGCAGTAGTTTTCTCCTCGCCGGTATCAACAACAAGAATGAATTGGCTACTTCCATCGATAGCCGACACTGAAGCGTGTTTCGGTGAGTTTTACATTTTTGCTTGTGTTGTCCAGAGTCGCCGTATCAATCTGCCCCATCACAAACCATTTGCTTTTTGATGGCGCCTCATCCGAGGACAAGGCCTCTTCCCGATCCGGCGGTAACGGTATCCGTAGTCGTGATAGTGCCGGTGCCGGGATTGGAGGAAACGGAAAGAACCTCCCCGTACTTGCCAACCTGACCGCCAATGAAAAAATCATCTATCCAGTACCTGAGTTGCAGGCCGAAAATGGCATGCCCGCCAGTAGTTCCAGGTTGCAAGGTACTGCCGCTAAAATCCTCACTCGAAGACATCACCATCGGATTGATTGAGAAACTGTCGGATACCGCAAACTGGTAATCCATGCCGACACTTAAGCCGGAGCCACTGTACGAATACGCAGCCCCTGTTGCTATTGTTGTCCCATTCATGCTGCTGTTTGTTCCGCCAATATTTATCCCAAATCCGCTTCCCGGATCGGCAAGCGCATTGTCCGTAGAGAGTAGCAACAGCATTAAGGCATTTGAATAAATGCTTATCTTTTTCATGACTTTTCGTCTCCAAATGAAAGGTTGTTTTTCCTTAAGGCATGCAAACAACTGCCATTCTGTTTTAGAGATACCACCTTAAGCCGAAGAGCACGCTGTTGGAAATAAAATCAGGATTGCTGGTGGCGTAAATGAAATCATGTGAGTAACCGAGCGATAATTGCAGGGTCGGATTTATTTCGTAGAGCAAATTGAGATTAAGGGTCGGGTCGAAAGTTGTGCGACTTGGCAGGTTCGTTCCATCGGTTGTTTGCCAACCGAGGCCCACTCCCAATGCAAGTGAAAAGCCTGAACGCTGACCTAAATACATCTCGGCGAAGTAATTGATTGAGGGCCTGCGCACATTGATCGTATTTCCGTTAAGTGTAAATTGCTGCCGCGAATATTCCACGGTAAAGGAGTCTCTATCTTGTCTCGTAAACAAATGTGGATAGATGGCTGAGTCCAGTGTGACTCCCATTCCCAGTGTTCCGTTAAAGTCTGCATTACAACTACCGGGGCAATTATCAATTCCGACATTGCTTCCATACTGTCCTAATAGAAATGCCCCCTCAGTTTCTGATGCGTAGCTTATGGAATACCCTAGTGAAAATATTGCAGCAAAGCAGCTTGCACTTACTAAATGAGTGATTTTCATTATCTACCCCTCTCAATTAGCTTGAAAAGCTCCGCCCGGATTTTACCGGGCGGAGTGGTCTATACGAACCTTAAGGATTTTCTAAGGCTTATAAGAAGAACCCTAGAATTGTCGAGATGGTTCGATCTTGCTGAGAGCCCGATGTTGCACCCCATATGAAATTGGCCACAGCAAGGAAGCCCCACGCCCCTTGCGTCTCCTTCATTTCCTGTCCGGACAGCGTTGCGACTTGCATGGGCTGCTGATCCTGTTGGAAGGCCGCCTGCAAATCCATGGTGTTCAATGCAGGAGTTGCGTCGACGGCTTGGGTTTGGGCTGTGGCGACAAGCGGCAGACGGGTTGCATCCTGCTCGTTGGCGGCATATGCGTTCCCGGCAAAGGCCGCTACGATGACCAAAGACAATAATTGCTTTTTCATTTGCGTTTCCTTTCAAAAAAGTTGAATAGAAATACCTTGCACTACACCTCAACACTTGGCGCGGCGGGCTAGCACCGTCATGTCAAGTTGGGGTTCTACGGGGTGACCTCCTTGACGGGGTGTTTGTGCATGGGCAGGTCGCCCAGTTTGTACACCCATGTCATCCCTAATTCGGCGCCGCCGCTGCCTGACAGGTTGGCTTTGCTGCTGAAATTGAGAACGGAGCGCTCGCTCCATAACCAGGCCAAGCCCAGATTAAAGTCGGTGCTGGTGCGCAGCAGGCTCTGGTCTTGCCCGTTGATGACATCCGGGCGCGTGTTGCGCCATAGCAGTCCGGCGGAAAGGGTGATGTCGCTATTCACTGCGAAGGCCAGCGAGGGGCTGAGCAGCAGGAAATTGCCGGGGGTGTAGCTCTGGTTGTTGATACTGCGAGGGGCGTTGATGCGGTACGCTCCGGTGAAGGACAGCACGATGGGGTCGATTACGCGGTAGGTGGTTGCGCCAATCAGCCCTGCGCGGCCGCTGTAATCCTGCGCATCGGCAACGCTGGATAAATAAGACCGCTCCAGTGCGGCTATTTCAGCGAACCCTAGTAGCGCGGGCGATTCGCCCTCCTCGATGAATTTGTGGTTGATACCCAGCCACAGGCTGTCGAAGCGGCTGTTGTATTGAGAGTCTGTGCCGCTCACTCCTTGGATGCGGGTGCTATCGCCTAACCAGGATGTGCGTCCGTACAGCTCGGTATTTTCGGATGCTCCATAGCGCAGGCCGGGGGAGAGTACAACAGTATCGCTATTGAACCGTGCGCCGCCGATTTGGGTGGGGATGTTTACAAACTGCGTTGCGGAGACTTGTATTGAGACTGGCTGTCCGGTGCTGACGCCGCGTTGCTCAATGTTGGCGTAGTTGATGCCTAGCTCGGCGCGCCAGCGGTTTTGCGCGGTGAGCATGCCTTCCACTGTCAACGGCAGATCGGCCAGGGCCGACGGCGACCACGCACTCGCGGCGCACAGCAATGCCAGCAGTATTGTGTGCCGGGGTGTGCCTTTACTGCAGAATGTATGATTCATTCACACTATCCTCTTGAGCGGCATGTGCCCGATTGCTATGTGCGGATGATGCGTCTGCCGTGCACCGGGTCTTTAATTTGTACCGGAGAATTGCAAATAAAATGGGCGACAACAACTGCCAACCTTGATAGGTTTTGTGGCTTTTCAGGTGGTTTTGTGCATCTGGTTATGCGCGCTGGGAAATGTGACAGGAAAGGGCGCTTGCCGGGCAACTTGCCGGCCTTGCGCGAAGGGCTTGGCGGGGGTGTTGGGACAGGCGCTGCAAGAGGTGTTTTTGCGCATTCGATTTGTTGCTTTCCGCTTGGCCGGGGGCTGGTTGTTATTTCGACAGGGGTGGGATGAAGTGCGGTGGAAAGAAACTGCTTGCCGCGCAGGCTGGACGTCCCTCATCCCCAGCCCTTCCCCCGCTTGCGGGGGAAGGGGGCGACCGACAGTCACGATTCGTGACAGAGAGGGAACACTGAGGAAGTCCGTTCGGCCTGGGCTTGTCGAAGGTCATGCATCCGTTCATATTTCGACAAGCTCAATACGAACGGATTAATACTGTTTGTGTGCCGGACCAATAAGATTAATTCACGGCAGGCTGGACGCCGTTCGGGAACAGTACCCACATGCGTCCAGACTGCTTCATGCGTCCGGCCTGGGAAGCGGCGAGCTGGCCGAAGCCCCAGAAGAAATCGGCGCGCACTGCACCCTTGATGGCGCCGCCGGTGTCCTGGGCGTACATCAGGCGGTTGAGCGGCTCGGTGCTGTTGGGTTGCGTGGTGGCGAGAAACACCGGCGAACCCAGCGGGATGGTGCGCGGATCGACGGCAATGCTGTATTCGTTGGTGAGTGGCACGCCCAGCGCGCCGAGCGGGGCGGACAGGGTGTCGGGTAGTTCGCGGAAAAACACGTAGCTGGGATTTTGCTCAAGCAGCGCGGCGAGCCGGTCCGGGTTTTTGTCGGCCCAATCCTTGATGCCTTGCATGGAGGCCTGCTCAAGTTTCAGTTCGCCGGCATCGACCAGTTTCTTGCCGATGGAAACATAGGGGTGGCCGTTCTGGTCGGCGTAGCCGATCTTGATGCGGGTGCCGTCCTCCAGCTCGATACGGCCCGAGCCCTGGATTTGCAGGAAGAACAGGTCGATCGGGTTCTCCACCCAGAACAGTTCACGTCCCTTGAGGCTGGCGGGTTCCGCATCGATCTCGGCACGGTTGAAATACGGGACGATTTTTTTGCCTTGCAGGCGGCCGCGCAGGCGCATGCCCTTGAGTTGCGGGTAGGTGCTGCTGAGGTCCACTTCGATCAGGTCGTCCGGTGCGGCATAAATCGGGTAGCGGAACTGGTCGCTCTTGTGGCGGCTGCCCTTCAGCAACGGCTCATAGTAGCCGGTGATCAGGCCCTGGGCGCTGCCGTCCGGGTTGACGATCTGGAACGGCTTGAACCAGGTTTCGTAGAAACTGCGTTGCGCAGCCGCATCGTTGGCATCGACATGATCGGCGGCGGAACAGATGTCCTGCCAGTTGGCGCGGCTGCGCAGCGCGCGGCAGCTTTGCTGCAAGGCGGCCCAAGACGGCGCGAGGTCGAGCTTGTCCCAGTCCGGCAACATCTCCCAGCGGCTGGCAATGAACGTGGGCGCCGGCTTTTCAGCCTGTGCGGCGGGCGGCAGTGTCCGCGTGGTTTGGCAGGCCGACAGCAGGAGGCCGGTCAGCAGTGCGAACAACAGCGATAATGGGGAAACTTTCATGGCGAACCCTGATGGAACTGGTTGCCTATTTTAATGCAGGATGCGCGGAACGCTGAGCACGAATTGCGGGATCGGTACGCTGAACTCGGAGCCGGAGTCAACAATGGTCATCTGGTAGCTGCCCGACATGACGCCGACCTGGGTGCTCAGCACCGTCCCGCTGGTGTATTCGAAGCTTTGTCCGGGCTTGATCGTGGGCTGCTCACCGACCACGCCCTTGCCCTTGATTTCCTGCGTGTTGTTGTTCGAGTCGGTGATGACCCAATGACGGCTGATCAGCTTGATGGCCTCTTCGCCTTCGTTGGTGATGGTGATCGTGTAGGCGAATACGAAGCGGTTTTCCGCTTCATCCGACTGCTCCGGCAGAAACCTGGTTTTGACCGCGACCTGGACGCGGTAATGCAAGATATTTCCCATCAGCGCATTTCACCCGATTTTGCGCAGCAAGACAAGCAGGCAAGTGTTTTCAAAACAAATTGATTAGGGTAAAGTTGTACGCAGCATAAACGATTTCTGGCAGCCTCGACCATCATGAACATTCCGTTCCGTACCTTGCGCAAAATTGCCCGCCTGATGTTGGGCGTGGTGCTGTTCGCCCAGGGGGTGGTGGCCGTCAATGCCTGCGATTTGCTGAACGGGAAAGTGGAGCATGCCTTCATTGCCCCGGCGGCAACGGAGATGCCGTGCCACGAGCATCCGGCCGCGAATGCCAATGTCTGCTTTGTGCATTGCACGCAGGGCGACCAGGTTAACGTGGATCATGTTGTGCCGCCGTTCATCACCCCATCCACGGTTGTGCTTACCGTTGCTCTTCCCGAAGTGCGCGCAGCAAAACCCGTGTCGACCGCTGCACGCGTTGCGCTGGATACCGGCCCCCCGCTTTCGGTCCGTTTCTGCTCCTTCCAAATCTGATTTCTCCATGATGCGCAGCGCAGCTCGTGTTTGAGCTGTGTTGCTGCGCGTGCGTTTGAGTTGCCGCTTGCTGCGGCGCATTGGAGAACATCATGGAAAAATTATTTATCTTGCTCGGTTTGCTATCCGGTCTGTCGGCCATTCCGGCATGGGCCGCAGATGCGGCTGCGCTCCCCGGCGCGGATTTGCCGGGGCTGTGGCAATACCTCGAGCAGAACAATGCCGAATTGCAGGCCGCGCGCCTGGAAAGCAGTGCCGCCGCCCAGCGCGCCGCCGCCGCCGGCGCGTTACCCGATCCCAGCTTGCGTATCGAGTGGCAGGACGTCAACCAGCCCGGCGGCGTGACGCTGGCGCCCAACCAGGTCGGGGCCGTGCGGTATACCTGGCTGCAGCCTGTCCCCGGCTGGGGCAAGCTCGATGCGGTCAAGCAGTCCGCGCTTGCTTCGGCGCGCGGGGTCGAGGCCCAGCAGCTCGTCGCTCAGGCCAATCTGCAGGCCCAGCTGCGCGAGAGCTTTGCACGTTATTACCGGAGCTATCAGGCGATCCGGCTGAATGACGATCTGCTGTCGTTTGCTGCCAGCGCCAGCAAACTCGCGCAAACACGTTATGAGCAGGGGCTGTCCAGCCAGCAGGAATGGATTGCGGCACAACTGGATGAAGCCGCGCTGCGCTCTGATAGTTATGCGTTGCAGGCCGAGCATCGCAAAAACCAGGCGCGCCTGAATGCCTTGCTGAATCGCCCCGCCGGGGCGGAGCTGGCGCCACCGCAGGCGCTGCCGCCGCTGCCCGCCGATGCCGCGCTGGAAGAAACGCAATTGCTGCAACGCCTTGAAAATACCAGTCCGCAGTTGCAGCAACAGATTGCAGCCAGCGCCGAGATGCAGGGCGAAGCGGAAATGGCGGCGCGCAACCGCATTCCGGATTTTGTGGTGGGGATCGCGCCGCAACAGCAAGGCAGCAGCGTCAGCAGCTGGAATGCGATGCTGGAATTCACGATTCCGCTGCATGAGGGCTCGCATAGCGCCCACCGGCATGAGGCCGAAGAGCGCGTGCGTGCCAGCCAGGAGCGTGAGCAGGCGTTGCGCCAGAGCCTCGTCGCCGATCTCGGCGAGCATCGTGCGGCGTTGCAGGCAAGCA
This sequence comes from Pseudomonadota bacterium, assembly GCA_021848465.1. Taxonomy (GTDB): domain Bacteria; phylum Pseudomonadota; class Gammaproteobacteria; order Burkholderiales; family Gallionellaceae; genus JAJZUP01. Next base: position 49,549 of record JAJZUP010000006.1, on the reverse strand, counting down.
CCGAGCAGTTGCAGTTGATCCGCGCGCATAACTTGCCGCTGGTCGAAGTCGCTTACCAGGGCGCGCTGGCGGCCTACCAGAACGACCGCCTGGATTACGCGACGCTGTGGCGCGCCAAGCGCGAGGTGCAACGCATGCGGCTGGACGAGCTGGATGCCCTGGTGGGCCAGCAAATCCACCTTTCCGCGATCGAACGTTTGTTGGGAGGTGCACTATGAAACCGTTGATCAGGAATATTCTCGGCTTGCTGGTTCTCGTTCTGGTGGCTGCCGTTGCCTATAACGCAGGAAAACACCAGCCGCCGGCAGCGTCGCCTGCTGTGCAGGCGTCCGCGCAACGCAAGATCCTGTATTACCGCAACCCGATGGGGCTGCCGGACACTTCGCCGGTGCCCAAGCAGGACAGCATGGGCATGGATTATGTGCCGGTGTACGAGGGCGAGGATGCCGCCAGCGGCACGGTGAACCTGGCCCCGGAAAAAGTGCAGAAGCTCGGTGTGCGCAGCGAGGCGGCGCAGTTGCGCAGCTTGACGCGCGTGGTGCGCGCCACCGGGCTGGTCGAGGTGGACGAGCGCAAGCAGCAATGGATCGCGCCACGCTTTGCCGGGTGGGTGCAGCACCTGCAGGTGAATGCCACGGGTCTGGCGGTGTCGCGCGGCCAGCCACTGCTGGCGGTGTACAGCCCGGAGCTGGAAAGCACGGTGCGCGAAATGCAGTTGGCGCATGCGTCCGGTTTGGCGGAGGTGGAGAAGAGTGCGCGCAACCGGCTGGATAACTGGCAGATCGCGCCGCAGGACTTGGCCGCGCTGCAACACGACAGCTCGCAACTGGTGCTGCGCGCGCCGATCAATGGCGTGGTGGTCGAGAAGATGGCAATCGAGGGCGCGCGCTTTGCGCCGGGCGATGTGCTGTTCAAGCTGGCCGACCTGTCGGATGTGTGGGTGCAGGCCGAAGTGGCCGAACAGGACCAGGGGAGTGTCCATCTCGGGCAGGCGGTGCAGGTCAGTATCGATGCGTACCCGCAGCAGACTTTTTCCGGCAAGGTGAGCTTTATCGCGCCGCTGCTGAACGGCAGCACCCGCACGGTGCGCGTGCGCGTGGAGTTGCCCAACCCGCAAGGCCGCCTGCGCCCCGGCATGTACGCCAATGTGGAAATTTCCGAGCCGTTGCCTGCAGCGCTGACCGTGCCGGTTGCGGCGGTGATCGACAGCGGTGTGCGCCAGGTGGTGCTGGTGCAGGTGGCGGAAGGACGCTTCCAGCCGCGCACGGTGAAGCTGGGCGCGCGCAACGCCGATTACGTTGAGGTGCTGGACGGGCTCGGCGCCGGCGAGCAGGTGGTGACGCGCGCGAACTTCCTGATCGACGCCGAGAGCAATTTGCGCGCTGCCCTGTCCGGGATGCATGAGTCATCCGCGCCGGCGGGCGGGACGGGGCAGGATGCGGGGGCGGAAATGCCCGGCGCTGCGCCGCAGGAAGCCGGCGCGCATCAGCATGGAGGGCAGTAGCCATGTTGGGAAAATTGATCGAGTGGTCGACGCGCAACCGTTTGCTGGTCCTGCTGGGGGCCGCGTTCCTGGTGGCGGCGGGCATTTTTGCGCTGGTGCGCACGCCGCTGGATGCGCTGCCGGATTTATCCGATGTGCAGGTGATCGTCTACACCGATTATCCGGGGCAGGCGCCGCAGGTGGTGGAAGACCAGGTGACCTATCCGCTGACCACTGCGCTGCTGGCCGTGCCGAAATCGAAGGTGGTGCGCGGGTTCTCGTTTTTCGGCAGTTCGTTCGTCTACGTGATCTTCGAGGACGGCACCGATATTTACTGGGCGCGTTCACGCGTGCTGGAATACCTGAATGCGGCGGCGAGCACTTTGCCGCGTGGTGTTACGCCGGCGCTGGGGCCGGATGCCACCGGGGTGGGCTGGGTGTACCAGTACGTCCTGCAAGGTGCGCAGCGAACCCTGGCCGAATTGCGCACCTTGCAGGACTGGTATGTGCGTTACCAGCTCAACAAGGCGCAAGGGGTGGCCGAAGTGGCCAGCATCGGCGGCTTTGTCCAGCAGTACCAGGTGACGGTCGATCCGCGCCGCCTGCAAGCCTATGGCATTCCGCTGGAGCGGGTGACGCAGGCCATCCGCGACAGCAATCGCGATGTCGGCGGCCGCCTGGTGGAAATGGCCGAAACCGAATACATGGTGCGCGGCCACGGCTATTTGCGCAGTACTGCCGACCTTGAGCAACTGGTGCTGAAAAGCAACAAGGGGGTGCCGGTGTTGTTGCGCGACGTGGCGCGGGTGGAGCTGGTACCCGATGAGCGGCGCGGACTCGCCGACCTGGATGGCACGGGCGAGGTGGCCGGCGGAATCGCCATGGCGCGCTACGGAAACAATGCGCTGGAGGTGATCGCCAACATCAAGGCCAAGCTGGCCGAGTTGGCACCCGGCCTGCCGTCCGGCGTTACCGTGCAGGCGGTGTATGACCGCAGCGAATTGATCCAGCATGCGATTGCCACGTTGAAGCGCACCCTGCTTGAAGAAAGCCTGATCGTTGCGCTGGTCTGCCTGGTGTTCCTGATGCATGCGCGCAGCGCGCTGGTGGCTATCGTGATGCTGCCGGTGGGTATCCTGATGAGTTTCATCGCGATGCGGATGCTGGGCCTGAACTCCAACATCATGAGCCTGGGCGGCATCGCGATCGCGATGGGCGCAATGGTCGATGCCGCCATCGTGATGGTGGAAAACGCGCACAAGCATCTGGAGCGCAGCGGTTCCGCCGCATCGCGCGTGGAGGTGATCCTGGCGGCGGGCAAGGAGGTGGGGCCGGCGCTGTTTTTCTCGCTGCTGGTGATCACGGTGTCGTTCCTGCCGGTGTTCACGCTGGAGGCGCAGGAAGGGCGGTTGTTCTCGCCGCTGGCCTTCACGAAAACTTTCGCCATGGCTTCGGCGGCCATCCTGTCGGTGACGCTGGTGCCGGTGCTGATGGTGCTGTTCATCCGCGGTCGCGTACGCGCGGAAGCCGACAACCCGCTGAACCGCTGGCTGATCAAGGGATACCGGCCGCTGCTGCAATGGGCTTTGCAGCGGCAGTGGGGCGTAGTGGTTGGTGCGGTGTTGCTGATGCTGGCTACGCTGTATCCCTGGAGCCGTCTGGGCAGCGAATTCATGCCACCCTTGAACGAGGGCACGCTGCTGTACATGCCGGCCTCGCTGCCCGGCATGTCGGTCACCAAAGCGGCCGAATTGCTGCAGACCCAGGATCGCATCATCAAATCCTTTCCGGAGGTGGCATCGGTCTATGGCAAGGCGGGACGCGCGCAAACCGCGACCGACCCGGCGCCGCTGGAAATGTTCGAGACGGTTATCAACCTGAAGCCGCAGGATGCCTGGCGTCCCGGCATGACCCTCGACAAGCTGGTGGCGGAGATGGACAAAGCCTTGCAGTTTCCCGGCGTGGCGAACTCGTGGACGATGCCGATCAAGGCGCGCATCGACATGCTGTCAACCGGCATCCGCACGCCGGTGGGCATCAAGGTGTTCGGCAAGAATCTCGACGAGTTGACCCGTCTGGCGCAGGAAATCGAAGGCGTGGTGCGGCAGGTGCCGGGCACGTCCAGTGTCTATGCGGAACGCCTGACCGGCGGCTATTACCTGGATATCAATCCGGAGCGGTCGGCGCTGGCGCGATACGGGCTGGATGTGGGTGCCTTGCAGGATGTGGTGGCAACCGCGCTGGGCGGGGAGCGTGTGACCACCATGGTGCTCGGTCAGGAGCGCTATGGGGTGAATGTGCGTTACCCACGCGAATTGCGCGATTCGCCGCAGGCCATCGCAACCCAGGTGCTGGTGCCGACTACCGAAGGGGCGATGGTGCCGCTCGGGCAGCTTGCTCGCGTTGAAGTGGTGCGTGGTGCTCCCAGTATCCGCACCGAAAACGCGCTGCTCTCGGCCTATGTGTACGTGGATACGCGCGATTCCGACATCGGTGGTTTTGTTGCGCGCGCGCAGCAGGCCGTGCGCGCGCAGGTGAGGTTTCCGGCCGGATACTATGCAACCTGGAGCGGGCAGTATGAATACATGCAGCGCGCGGCAGCCAAGCTGCGGGTCGTGGTGCCAGTGACGCTGGCGTTGATTTTCCTGCTGCTGTACCTGCATTTCCGCAAGGTTGCCGAAAGCCTGATCGTGATGCTGTCGGTGCCATTCGCCCTGGTCGGGGGTGTGTGGCTGCTGTGGCTGCTGGGCTACAACCTGAGTGTGGCAGTGGCGGTCGGGTTCATTGCGCTGGCCGGGGTGGCGGCCGAGACCGGGGTGGTGATGCTGGTTTACCTGGAGCATGCCTGGGCGGCGCAGCAGGAACGCTGCCGCGCGGAAGGGCGCCCGCTGGCGCTGGCCGATTTGTATGCCGCTGTCATGCAGGGCGCAGTCGAGCGGGTGCGGCCCAAGATGATGACCGTGGCGGCAATCATCGCCGGCCTGCTGCCGATCCTGTGGAGCAATGGCACCGGATCGGAGGTGATGCGCCGGATTGCCGCGCCGATGGTAGGAGGGATGTTGACCTCAACCGTGCTGACGCTGCTGGTGATTCCGGTGCTGTATGTGCTGGTCAAGGGACGCGCGGCCGAGAGCGCTGGTTCGGGGAATTAGCCCGGAAAACGACGGTTGTTTGCGGTCTTGCCAAGCGGGATGTGGCGCTAGACTTGCCCCATGTTGGTTGTTACAAGGGGGAAACATCATGGAAAAGATCGTTCTGGTTGCTTGCCTGGCTGCTGCGGTGTTGTTGAATCCGGCTTATGCGCTTGATGAGCGCATAAGCAATAACATGGTGGCGGCGTTATTCAGCGATTAAGCCGGTATTGCTGCGCTGGGGTCAGAATGCTACCGCCAGGCCGACATGCGATCCTTTGTCGAGGATGATGCTGCCGAAGTTTTTGACGCCGAAGCCGACTTCGCGATAGCCAAAATAAATCTTGGCATTCTGTGAGGCGCCGAATTCCAGGCGGATACCATACTGGTTGTAGCGCTCGGCATCGGCAAACGCGAGTATTTTCGGGGCGGCAGCATAGTCGGCGATGACGGCCAGCGGTACCGAGGTGGGCAGGGCGAAACCGAATTCAGCTCCCAGGCACAGGCACATCAGTGTGTAGGTGGTGCCGGGCTGGTGCGAATTGGCGACCAGGAAGCGCAGGCCCCCACCTGCAATCTTGCCTGCTGCGCCACCCCCATCCTCTCCACCGCCGCCTCCACCACCTGGTCCCTGTACCACCGGGCCGACGTCAATAAGCTGGTCCCCACTGTCGTTGTAGAGCAGGCGCCCCTGGATTTCCGCATTGCCATCGCCCAGGCCGCTTGCCGAGATGCCTGCCTTGAATTGTGCGGAGGTGTTGTTCATGTTGACATCGAAGGAGTCAGCATGGGCCTGCAGGCTGACAATCAGCAGCAAGGCGGCGCAGGAACTGAGCGGTTTCATGAAAAGCTCCGGGATAGGGTGACTGGTTGAACGCGGGTATTGTGTATCGGGCCGCATCATACTGGGGCGGGCGGGCAGATACAATCAGCGGCGGCAATTTCCGGGGTGATGCATCCCAGCGAGGCGAGCATGTTTATTGAAACACTGTTGGTGGCGGCATTGGTGGTGGCGGCACTGTTCAACATCCAGCCCACGGATTCCGGCGTCCGGCTCGGTAGCAGCGGGGTGCGCGAAGCGCCCTCTGACCGGGACAACTGGGTGGAGGCGTACCGCAGCGCGCAGATTGTGTATTACGCCAATACCGGCACCGTGCGTAAATCCGGCCGTCAGCGCACCCGGATGTGGCGCATGACCGATTACAAGATCAGCCAGATCAATGGCGAATTTGTCTATACCTCGAAGAAGACCCTGGAAGAATATGATTGCAACATCGGTCGCGTGCGCCTGTTATACACCGCCCTGTATGACGGACATATGGGGCAGGGCGAGCCGTTGTTTACGCAGTCGGAGACGTATGCCTGGGAAGATGTCCAGTTGGATACCGGCATGGCAGCCATGTGGAGGATTGCCTGCAATCGCGAGTAGGACAGCGTCGTGGGAGCGGCTTTAGCCGCGAAAGCGCACTAAAACCCTTCGCGGTTGAAACCGCTCCCACAAAAACGCTTCCCTGTAGGAGCGAATGCACTGCGGAAGGGTCGCTGCGCAGCAGCGGGAACCCTCCGGCGTCCCCTTTACGGGGATTCGCGAATGAGCACTACGCACACCGCCAGCCTTTAAGGCAGGAGCCGCTTTGCGAAGATTAACGGAAATCGCCCCACAGGGTTTGCAGCGCGCTGATACCGGCGATGGCGGCCGTTTCCGTGCGCAAGATGCGCGGTCCCAGCAGGATGGGGGCAAAGCCCATTTGCTGGGCGACATTCGATTCGTCCGGGGTGAAGCCACCTTCCGGGCCGATCAGCAACGCGACGCCGGCTTCCGGTTTTTTATGGCTGTGCAATTGTGCGGCGCCGCCCGGCAGCAGGATGAATTTTCCCAGTTTGCTGGTGCGCATGGCCGCCAGCCAGGCATCGAGCGGCTGCGGCGGGTGTATTTCCGGAAGGTCGTTGCGGCCGCATTGCTCGCAAGCAGAGATCGCGACGCTGCGCCAATGTTCGGCGCGTTTGTCAGCGCGACTGCCGGTGAGCTTGGCGACGCTGCGCTGGCTTTGTACCGGGACAATCTCGCTGACGCCCAGCTCGGTGGCTTTTTGTACGATCCAGTCCATTTTTTCGCTGCTGCACAAGGCCTGGGCCAGGACGATGCGCAAGCCGGTTTCCGGCTGGGCCCAGCAAGTTTGCAGATTGCCGAGGACAACCCGTTTTGCCCCGATTTCGTTGATGGTGGCGTCCAGCGCGTTCCCCGTTCCGTCAAAGACTTGCACCGGGTCGCCGGTGCGTAACCGCAGCACGCGGCTGGCGTGGTGCGCGGCGGAGGCCGGCAGCTCAAAACTCTTGCCGGAAGGGAGCGGGGGCGGGCAATAGAAACGTGGGGCAGACATGGCTGGATTCTGGGTGGATATGCAGGCGTGATAATATAACGGCTTGTGAGTGATTTGTGTTCAGGAGTGTTTCGATGGTGAGTTTGCAACCGCCGTTGTGCGAATTTGGTTGGAAAGCCCGCCCCTTCGATTTGCCGGGAGTGGACGGCAAGCGGCATACGCTGGAGAGCGCATGCGGTCCGAACGGCTTGCTGGTGATGTTCATCTGCAACCATTGTCCCTATGTGAAATCGATCCGCGATCGCATCATCCGCGATGTGCGCGAATTGCAGCAGCACGGGATCAACAGTATTGCCATCATGTCCAATGATCCCGCCGAATACGCCGAAGATTCTTTCGAGAATATGAAGCGGGTGGCGCAGGAGTTTGCCTATCCGTTCCCCTATGTGTGGGATGAGACGCAGCAGGTGGCAAAGGATTATGGCGCGGTATGTACGCCCGATTTCTTCGGGTTCAACGCGAATCTTGAATTGCAGTACCGCGGGCGGCTGGATGCTTCGCGCAAGGAGGCGGTGCCGGATGCGCAGCGCGACCTGTTTGACGCGATGGTGCAGGTGGCCCGTACCGGGCAAGGGCCGCGTGAGCAGATCGCCAGCATGGGCTGCTCGATCAAGTGGAAAGAGCAAGCATGACGCGGGGCAGTGGCCAGAGCGCAATGTTGAAGGCGGTGATCGCCGCAGTAAAACTGGTTGCCGCGGAAGAAATCATGCCGCGCTACATGAAGGTGGCGCTCAAGCACAAGGATGACGGCAGCCTGTGCACGGATGCCGACCTGGCAGCCCAGGAGGCGCTGACGCGCAAGCTGCAGGCGATCCAGAATGTGCCGGTGGTGGGCGAGGAAATGTCCGAGCAGGAGCAGGTGGCGCACTGGGCGGATGGTGCCCAGGGGGTGTGGTGCATCGACCCGCTGGATGGCACGACGAATTTTGTGCACGGCTTGCCGTACTTCGGGGTGTCCGTGGCGCTGATCCGCGAGGGACGCAGCGTGCTCGGCGTGGTGTATGACCCGGTGGCGAAAGAAACTTTTGCGGCGGAAGCCGGGCGCGGCGCATTCCTGAACGGGACCAAGCTGCTTGCGCGTCAGCCGAGCAAACAATTGGCGGATGCGCTGGCGATGGTGGATATGAAGCGCCTGGGCAAGGAACTGGCAAGCAAGCTGGTCACTCGCCCGCCGTATTCATCTCAGCGCAATTTCGGCGCAAGCACGCTGGACTGGTGTTATACCGCTGCAGGCCGCTACGATGTGTACCTGCACGGCGGGCAGAAATTCTGGGATTATGCAGCGGGGTCGCTGGTGTTGCAGGAGGCGGGCGGGAGTGCTTGCAGCCTGGAGCACGATGATTTCAATACGGCGGACATCTGGCATCGTTCGGTGATTGCAGCACTGGATCCGGATTTGTTCCTGCAATGGAAAAACTGGCTGCGGGCCGAGCAATAGGCATTCGCAAGGGGACGATGTGAAGATACTGATCTTGGGGGCAGGGCAGGTCGGTTCGACGGTGGCGGAAAGCCTGGTCAGCGAGGCAAACGATATTACCGTCGTGGATACGGATGCCGCGAAACTGGCCGCGCTGCAGAATCGCCTGGATTTGCGCACGCTGGTGGGCAACGCGTCCCATCCCAGCGTGCTGCGCCAGGCTGGGATCGCCGATGCCGACATGTTGCTGGCGGTGACGCAGAGCGATGAGGTCAACATGGTGGCATGCAAGCTGGCCGCCAGCCTGTTCAATACGCCGACGCGGATTGCGCGTATCCGCTCATCCGATTATCTGGACAACCCGGAAATATTTTCCCGCGACAATTTCTGCGTCGATTTTTCGATTTGCCCGGAGCAGATACTGACCGACTACATCAGCAAACTGGTTGAGTTTCCCGAGGCATTGCAGGTGCTGGAATTTGCCGACGGCAAGGTGTCGCTGGTCGGGGTGCGCGCATTCGAGGGCGGCCCGCTGGTGGGGCGCGAGCTGAAATACTTGCGTGCCAATATGCCGCACATCGACACGCGGGTGGCCGCGATTTTCCGTCATGACCGGCCCATCATCCCGGAGGGTAATACGGTGATCGAGGATGGCGACGAGGTATTCTTCATCGCCGCGACCGAAAATATCCGCCATGTCCTGAAAGAGTTGCGGCGCATGGACAAGCCGGCCCGGCGCGTGATGATCGTGGGGGGCGGCAATATCGGGCGGCGTCTCGCCCTGGCGCTGGAGGATGACTTTCAGGTCAAGATCATCGAGTACAGCAAGAAAGCCTGCGAGACGCTGGCCGAGGATTTGCGCAGTGGGCTGGTGCTGCAAGGCGATGGCACGGATGAGAACCTGCTCGAGTCCGAGCATGTCGGTGAAGTCGATGTATTTTGCGCACTGACCAACGACGATGAGAACAACATCATGTCGGCCTTGTTGGCCAAGCGCTCCGGCGCGCGCAAGGTGATTGCGCTGATTAACCGCAGCGCCTACGTCGGGCTGGTGCAGGGCGGCAAGATCGACATTGCGCTGTCGCCGGCGCACGTGACGATTGGCTCGTTGCTGGCCTATGTGCGGCGCGGAGATGTCGCGGCCGTGCATTCCTTGCGGCGCGGTGCGGCGGAAGTGCTCGAGCTGATCGCCCACGGCGATCATCGCTCGTCGCGCGTAGTGGGGCGGCGCATTGACGAAATCGACCTGCCCAAAGGCGCGACGATCGGCGCCATCCTGCGCAATGGCGAAGTCATCATGGGGCACCATGATCGCCTGATCGAGCCGGAGGATCATGTGATCGTGTTCGTGATCAACAAGCAGATGATCCGCAAGGTTGAGAAACTGTTCCAGGTGGACATCGGGTTCTTCTGAATGGAACGCGCCTTTTCCGTCATTCGCGCGCTTGGCATGCTGCTGGTGGTCTTCAGCTTTGCCTACATCCTGCCGGTCGCAACGGCATGGATTTATCACGACGCTTCCGAGATGTGGGATTTCCTGCTGGCAATGGTGTGGACCATGGCGGCGGGGGTGCTAATGTGGTTGCTGACCCGGCGGCACAAGGGAGAATTGTCTATTCGTGACGGCTATCTGCTGGTGGTCGGGATGTGGACTACGATGCCCGCCTTTGCCACGTTGCCGTTGCTGCTGACGATAGATGGGCTGTCGTTCACCGATGCCTATTTTGAAACCATGTCCGGATTGACGACGACCGGGGCTTCAATCCTGTCGGGTCTGGATAACCTTGCCGCTCCTGTCAACCTTTGGCGCCATGAGCTGAATTGGCTGGGCGGCATGGGCATCATTGTGCTGGCGGTGGCCGTCCTGCCGCTGCTGGGCATCGGCGGACGGCAATTGTTCAAGGCGGAAACACCGGGGCCGATGAAAGACAGCGCACTGACGCCGCGCATCACCGAAACGGCGCGCAATTTGTGGCTGGTGTACTGCATGATTACAGTGGTCTGCATCCTGTTGCTGAAGCTGGCGGGCATGAACTGGCTGGATGCGGTCTGCCATGCCTTTGCAACGATGGGGTTGGGCGGCTTCTCGACGCATGATGCCAGCGTCGGGTATTTCAATTCGCCACTGATCGAATTCATCCTGATCGTGTTCATGCTGCTGGCGGCGATGAATTTTGCCACCCACTTTCTGGCGGTGCGCGGCCGTACTTTGCGCGTGTACTGGCTGGACAAGGAGGGGCTGGCAACCTTGGGGGTGATCATCGCCAGTTGTTTCGGCATCGGGTTTTTCCTGTGGTGGAAAGGGGTGTATCCGGACTTCCTGACCGCCTTGCGGCATGCCAGCTTCAACCTGGTCTCGATGGCGACTGACTGCGGTTTTGCCAGTGTCGATTTCAACCAGTGGCCGATCTTCGCCCCGATGTGGATGCTGTTCCTCAGTTGTGTGTCGGCAAGCTCAGGCTCGACCGGCGGCGGTATCAAGATGGTGCGCACGCTGATCCTGTTCAAACAGGCGGGGCGGGAATTCATCAAGCTGTTGCATCCGGCGGCGGTCAACCCGATGAAAATAGGTGGCAGCGTGGTGCCGAACAACATCGTGTTTGCGGTATTGGGTTTTATCTTCCTGTATTTCATGACGGTCGCGACACTGACTTTCGTGCTGCTGATCAGCGGGCTCGATTTCATTTCCGCCTTCACAGCCATCATTGCATGCATCAACAACGCCGGGCCGGGACTGGGGGCGGTTGGTCCGGCAGGCAATTATTCCGGCCTGACCGATTTCCAGACTTGGGTTTGTACCTTGGCCATGCTGGTTGGCCGCTTGGAAATTTTCACCTTCCTGATTCTGTTTACCCCTCGCTTCTGGCGACGCTAGTCATCTGAACCGGAGGCGAGCTCGCGGTTGTCTTGACGCTTTCTTGAAAGTTTTACTTGTCAGGTACTAGCTGATTTTTGGCTAAGTACTAGTACTTTCGGGATATTTCAAAAAATGTACGCAATTTGCATAATCTCGCGCGCGCGGCCGGCGGTGCACCAAAGCATCGGGGAAACGGCGACAGGGAGATTAGGCAATGATAAAAAAAATAGCGCTCGACCAACTCAGGGTCGGGATGTATGTGTATGACCTGGATAAATACTGGGCGGCGCATCCATTTGATTGGCAGTGCTTCATGGTCGGGGATGTCGGCACACTGGAGGCAATCCGCGCATCCGGTATTTCCGAGCTTGCCATTGATCCTGCGCAAGGAGCGGATGTCGATCAAAACGCGGAAGTGGCACAGGCCGTTGAGCCGCTGCCGGAAGTTTCAACCCTGGTTTCCCAAGCGATCGTCAAACGTTCGCCGCACGCCGAGTTCGAGCGCGCGCGTGAGCTCTATACGAATGCCAGCAAATTGATGCAGGACATGATGCGCGATATCCGCCTGGGAAAGCAGATCGAGCTGGAGCAGTGCAACCCGATGGTGGAAGGGATTGTGGACTCCATGTTCAGCGCTCCCTCAGCCTTGTTGCCACTGGCGCAGATGAAAAGCCGCGATGAATATACGTTCCAGCATTCCGTTTCGGTCGCTGCGCTGGCAGTTGCGTTCGGCAGGGTGCTGGGCCTGCCGCGGGAGGAAATCAAGGAGCTGGCGCTGGGAGGGTTCCTGCACGATGTCGGCAAGGCGCAGGTTCCCGGTTACATCCTCAATAAACCCGGCAGACTGAACGAGGAGGAATACAGCGTTATGAAAACGCACGCGAGCAGGACGGCCGGGTTGCTGAAAAATGTTTCCGGACTGAGCGAGATTGCCTATAACGCAGCAAGCCAGCATCACGAGCGTTATGACGGCTCCGGCTATCCGCTCAAGCTCACCGGCGAACAGATCAGCCTGCATGGGCAGGCCACAGCCATTGTGGACGTTTACGATGCCATTACATCAATTCGCGTCTACCACAAAGGGATGCCGCCGACCGAGGCGTTGCGCAAGCTGTTCGAGTGGGGAAATACCCATTTCAACCCCACATTGGTACAGGCCTTTATCAAGGGGATTGGGATTTATCCGGCAGGTTCACTGGTGCGCATGGAAAGCGACAAGTTGGGCATCGTTCGCGAAGTGTCTCCGGACCGGCTGTTGCAGCCAGTGGTGCAGCTGATTTACGACTGCAAGAAAATGGCCGAAATCAAACCCGAATTGGTCGACCTTGCCGAATGCGACGACAAGGTCCGGTCGCATGAATCCTTTGAGCAATGGGGAATAAATCAGGCCAGATGGTTTGCCGCCTGAGCATTGTGGGTATTCCAAAACGTAGGACAGAGCCGGCTGGATGCGCTAGCATATGGGCAGTTTGACGGCATGCGGAGGGTGTGTTGATTGACGACAGCAAAATGATTCGGGCGGATGGCTCTGGCCATGCTGCCGAATTGCCCAATGCTGAATCGCACGCAGTTTCATCCGGCGGAGTGGTGGTGCGCGATGAGGTGGACGAGCAGCTGCTTCCCCTGCTTCTGGAAGAGGCCAGCGAATTTTATCCAAGAATACTCGCGGGGTTGCATGACTGGCGAACGCAGACGGCGGAAAGCCAGCGCATTGCCATTCAACTGCAACGCTGCCTGCATACTTTCAAGGGGAGCGCCCGCATGGCCGGGGCAATGCGGCTGGGCGAGCTTTTGCATAGTCTCGAAGGCAAGATCGAAGCGGCCCTTTTGCATGAGCCTGGCCCAATCCGCTGGGCGGCAATTGATGCGGATGGCGTACTCATAGGGCGGTTTATCGAAGAGTTGTCCGGTGGCGGGCGTGCTGATCCAGCCCGGGAATCGGCATTGGCGAATCGTGAATTGCCATCGGCAGAATACGGTGCCCTGTTGCCGTTCGGCAGTGTCGCCGCACGCATGTACCGGGTGGTCCGGCAGGCCGGGAAGGAACTCGGTAAACGGGTCAATCTGGAAATTTCCGGGATGGACATTTTCCTGGATGCGGAAATCCTCGAAAGGATGACCGCGCCGCTGGAGCATTTATTGCGCAACGCGGTGGCGCACGGGATCGAATATCCGGAGGTGCGTAACCGGGCAGGCAAGAGCGTGATCGGCGAAATTGCCCTGTCGGTGCAGGAGCGTGACGGGCAGGTCGAGTTCACTCTGTCAGACGACGGCGCCGGACTGGATATGCAGCGCCTGGAGCAGAAAGCCATCGAATCGGGACTGCTGCCGGAAGGGGAAAGACTGGATGCCGCCAAAGCCGTCAGCCTGATCCTGATGCCCGGCGTCTCCACTGCCCCCGAGGTGAGCGCGATTGCCGGTCGCGGTATTGGTTTGGACGTGGTTAACAGCGAAGTGGCCGCGCTCGGCGGCAGTCTTGAAATATCCTCTATTCCTGGCAAAGGCCTGGGCTTCACAATTCGTTTGCCGCGCATGACACGCTAGGATGCGGTAACACCAACTTCGCGTTTGCGATATTGCCAACCCTTACGAAGGAAACCGCCGGTCGCAGCGGCTTGCGCCTGACATTCACACACTTCTCGCGGCAACGTTGTGTCAAATTGGCGATGGCACGCCCTAAATCTTCCGCTTTTCCTGCCGATATTCTGAACACAAACGGAGATTCAAGAAAAGAACGAGAGGTGTGCCATGACAATCGTAATGGATATGAGCAGCTACACAGTGGAAAAGCCTTTTCCCGCCAGGGATGCAGTTGTCGAGCACCAAGCCTGGCCGCCCACTTTGCTGCAGGTGGCTCAGCAACAAAGCGCAGATCTGATAAAGCAGTATCCTTCTTTGCCTCCCAGTCTTGTCTATGCCGATGCTGAGGCATTCTTGCTGGAAATGGAGGCATACCGGTTCCGTTAGTTCGGGCGACCGCCTTTCCGGCAGCTTCGGGAAGGCGGTTTTTTTCTGACGGCTGGTACGCGCAGCTTCAAGTAAGCTTTTGCGGATTTTCGATCATTTGCTGGTAAATCATGCTTTGCAGGATGACGCTGTCATTCGGCTGAAGCTCCTGGAACTCAATGCCGTAACGCGTGTAATTTGACGGGGCACTGAGGTCAGCCTGGTCGGGCAGCACTGCACGGATGGCCCCCTTGACGGAGAGGAATGCCTCGATGCTGTGCAGGTTGACGCGAAATGCGAGGTTCAGCATATCCCCTTTGTCGCCGAGTGAATATTTGGACTCAAGAGAGACGCCGCTGGCACTGATGTCGGAAATGATGCCGGGTGTCTGGATGTCGGTGCCGTCACGTTTGCTTTGGATGGTAGCGATGATGCGAGTCTTTACGCGGGCGGTTTTGCGTACGGCGAGCCCCTGGATATTTTCCGGGAAGGACAAGTGCAGATATTCGAACGGCAGCTTGTTGGCACGGATCACGGTGCAGGCAAATGCGAATGCATTTTTTCCAGAAAACGAGCGCAGGATCACCTGCTCATTTTCCAGCAATTGCAGTCGCTGACCACTGGAGAGCGTCGGGGTGGTAACCAGCAGGCTGACGCCGCGCAGGAAGCCAACAACCTTTACCAGCAAGCGCTCGCGGGCGAGCTTGGCCGGGGGCTCGAGCTGTAAACGGTCTTCCACGCGCAGCTTCATGTCGTCGAAAGTAAAACTGTCCGCGGCTGGTGCGACGGGCGGGGTAGCGGCAATCTCGGATTCGCTTTCGCCTTCGCTCATGCCGTCGCCAATAATCTGCCAGGACATTTCGCGATAGGCGCCATTCCCGATCAGCCCGCTCTTGTGTGCGGCATCGCGGATCGGTTCGCCTTCCTTGAGCAGTATCTGGTGCTCGGCGTTATAGAGCGACCAAGGCACCGGTGCGCCGATAGTGAGTTCGTCTTCATTAACGAGGATCAGGCTCATAAGCTAAAGATGCTCCACATAGGTGCCGGGGGCGCGGGCGCGCAAAACCCGGACTGATACAGGAGTGGCGAAGTGACGCTCCATTTCCTGTATTATAGTGACATCAATTAGCGCATTGCCAGCTTATGTCAACAGTCGGGGGGAATTATGGCCAGTGAAGAGAATGAGGAAAAAACTGTTGCTGCACCGGCAGGAAAGGATGCGGCCAAGCAGAGGCTCAAGCGTATTCTGGTGATTGTGTTGAGCGCCTTGTCGCCTGTCCTGGCGGTGGTGGCGATCGGGGTGGCGCTCTATACGCTTAGCGCAGGTCGTTCGGAGCGAGCCAACACGGAAAAATATGCGGCCGCAATCGATGCTGCGAATGCCAGTCTGGCGGCGAGCCGCCAGGAGCTGGACAAACTGAAATTGAGTGCAGCGGCATTGGCGCGTGAGAACGCCGAGCTGGCCGACAAACTCAAAAAACAGGATGCATTGTTGGCGCGCGTGGTGCAGAACATCACCCCGGTGCAGGCGAGGTTGAAAATGGCCCCTACGCTGGAATCGCAGTTGCAACAGCTAGCCAGCGGGGTTGCCTCGGTGCCAGTGCCGTCCGCAGCCGCCGCACCGGCGCATGAGGGCAAAATGAAGCCGCAAGCATCTGCGCAGCATTCCGGCAAGGCTGTTGAGAAAAAGGCACAGAAACCTTTCCAGCCCGAGCGCGAGTTGAGCCCTGAGGCGAAGGCCATGAAGGAAGCGATAGAGCGTTTTAACCGTCAGAAATAATTCACTGTCCCGCCCGATGTCGTGTGTTTGCATGGCATCGGGCGCGATACCTGTTTTGTCTATCCGATAATCATGCATACATTGGAGCAATTGCGTGCCGGCCAATTGGCCGGCATCACACGTCTGACTTTGTCGCAAGGTTTGCGCACTTTTCCGGAGGAAATCTTTTCGCTGGCGGATACGCTGGAGATTCTTGACCTGTCCGGCAATGAGCTTGCCAGTTTGCCGGACGATTTGCCGCGCTTGCACAAACTGCGAGTGCTGTTCTGCTCCGATAATGCATTTACCCGATTGCCGGAAGTGCTGGGACGATGCGAGCAACTGGAAATGATCGGCTTCAAATCGAACCGGATTCAGGAGGTGCCGGGCGCTTCATTGCCGTCCATGCTGCGTTGGCTGATCCTGACCAACAACAATCTGGAGTCGGTGCCGGATGAGCTGGGCCGGTGCGCGCGGCTGCAGAAATTGATGCTCGCCGGAAATCGCCTGCGCAGTTTGCCGCAGGCCTTGGGGAATTGCAGCAGGCTTGAGTTGTTGCGCATAGCGGCCAATCAACTTGAGGCTTTTCCGGAATGGATTGGTTCGTTGCCACGCTTGTCCTGGCTGGCATACGCGGGGAATCCCTGCTGCCAGCAGCGCGAGCGTGTGCTCCTGAACGACAGCCCGATTCGAACCATTGCGTGGCAGGAGCTGGAGTTGCAGCAGCAGCTCGGGGCCGGCGCATCCGGGGTCATTCACCGGGCCGTTTGGCAGGGACAGGAGGGGGTGCGAGAGGTCGCCGTGAAAATGTTCAAGGGTGATGTTACCAGCGATGGCTTTCCGCTAAGTGAAATGGCGGGATGTATTGCGGCAGGCAGTCACCCGAATCTTATCGGAGTGCTGGGCAAGCTCAGCGGACACCCGGAGGAAAAAGCAGGGCTGGTCATGGAACTGGTGCCTGCGCACTACCACGTCTTGGCGGATCCTCCCAGCCTGGCCTCATGCACGCGCGATGTATACCGGGAAGGGCAGGAGTTGCTTCCCGCCCAAGTCGTGCGCATGGCGCTTGGCGTGGCTGAAGTGGCGCAGCACTTGCACGCAAATGGGCTGATGCACGGGGATTTGTATGCGCACAATATCCTGCATGACGAAAACGGACATGCCTTGCTGGGCGATTTCGGCGCCGCCTCATCGATCCCGGGCAACTGGCAGCGCGAAACATTGGCATTGCAGCGCATTGAGGTGCGGGCATATGGCTGCCTGCTGGAAGAGTTGCTGACGCAATGCGATTGGACGGGGTCAGCTCTTCGCCCGCTGCACGACAGGCTTGCTACGCTGCAATTGCGTTGCGTGTCGGACATTCCGGCTGAACGCCCGCCGTTTGCTGAAGTTGTCCGCGAATTGCGCGGTATTTCCCTTTCATTTTGATGTATTGCCGAGGCGTTCGGCAGGTGGGCCTGTGATATTCTTGATGCAGGCCGACACGGGTACTTTTCATGAAGCAGTTGTTACTTATTCTCTTGCTATTTCCGTTCGCGGTTCTTGCGGATCAGGATGAGGATTTTCTTGCGGCGCGCGATGCTTTCCGCGGCGGCGATGCGGCGCAGCTTGAGCGCTTGGCGGAGAAATTGAAGAGCTCCCCACTGGAGCCGTACGTCACCTATTACCGTTTGCGCATGCACTGGGATGACCGGGACAGTACCCCGATCGAGCAGTTTCTTGCGCGGCCTGATGACACCCCGGTAATCGACCAGTTTCGTGGTGAGTGGCTCAAATACCTGGCCAGGCACCAAAGGTGGGGCGAGTTCGCGGCAATTTATCCGCACCTGATCAATCGTGACGCAGAGCTGGAATGTGACATCTTGCAATTGCGGCGCCTGACCGATGAGGAAGCGGCTTTGCAGGAAGCGAGGAAGCGCTGGTTCAACCCGGTCGGGCAGCCGGAGAGTTGCTCCGTGTTATTTGAAGCAGCCATCACGAAAAAAATCATCAATGAGCAGGACATCTGGTCGCGCATCCGGCTTGCACTGGAAGCCGGGAATGTTTCGTTGGCCAAGCAACTGGATGGGCGCTTGCCGAAGAAATTCGCATTCCCGGAAATAGAGCTACGGCATGCGGCAGACAATCCGCAGCGCTATTTGCAGAAAACCCACCTGGATGGCCGCAATGACGGACAACGCCTGCTGGCCTTGTTTGCGCTGCTGCAATTATCCAAACAGGCTCCGCAGCTTGCTTATGTGCAATGGAAAAAAATTGCCGCAGACTTCCCGCTGACCGAGCAGCATTATTTTTACGGCTGGCTGGCCTACCAGGCGGCGCGCGCACAGGATGCGCGTGCCCTGGAATGGTATCGGGAGGCGGACGATACGCCATTGAACGAGTCCCAATTGGCATGGCGTGTGCGGGCTGCTTTGCGTGCCGGTGACTGGCATGCCGTGTGGTCCGGTATCCAGGCGATGCCGCTGAAACAGCAGCAGGACGGTGCCTGGCGTTACTGGAAAGGGCGGGCGTTGCGCGAAATAGGCAGCGCCGAGGAAGCCAACCAGTTATTTGCCGGACTGAGTCATGAATATAATTTTTATGGGCAGTTGGCGGCGGAGGAGTTGGGTACGGAGCCCGCGTCCTCGATCAGTACCCTGGCATTCCAGCCGGGCAAGGAAGAGCTCTATACGGTGCAGTCCCTGCCGGGCATTCAGCGCACCCTGGCGTTGTACCGGATGGAGTTGCGGACCGAGGCGGCGCGCGAGTGGAGTTGGGCCACGCGCAATTTCGATGACAGGAAGCTGCTCATTGCCGCCGAACTGGCGCGCCGCTACGGCATGTATGATCGCGCCATCAGCGCCGCCGACCGCACCGTGGCGCAGCATGATTTCAATTTGCGTTACCTCGCCCCGTATCGCGACAGCCTGCAAGGCAGTTTGCGCGAGCATGGCCTGGAGGAGGCCTGGGTGTATGGATTGATGCGCCAGGAAAGCCGTTTTGCGCCGCATGCGAAATCGGATGTCGGGGCGGCCGGCTTGATGCAGATCATGCCGGCAACCGCCAAATGGGTGGCGCGGAAAATGGGCATGCGCGACTATCGCAAATCGCTCATCCACGAGACCGAAGTCAACCTGAAACTGGGCACGTATTACATGAAGGACATCCTGGCCTCATTCGACAACAGCGCCGTGCTGGCCTCGGCAGCGTATAACGCCGGGCCGGCGCGGGCGCGCCAATGGCGCGGAGAGCGTCCGTTGGAGGGGGCGATTTATGTCGAAACCATTCCGTTCGACGAAACCCGCAATTATGTGAAAAAAGTGATGAGCAACACGGTGTATTACGCCCGCCTGTTCAACCAGCCCCTGGTTTCCCTCAAGCAACGCTTGGGCGTGATCGCGGCGCGGACTTCACCCCAGCAGGCCGCGCTGGAGCAGCGTTAGCACTATGCCGGACGACATTCCCGAGCAGCAGATTCATGGTGGCTCGACGACCGGGCTGCGCGTTTTTTGCGTCGGCGGTGCGGTGCGCGACGGTTTGCTGGGGATGCCGGTGCAGGATCGCGACTGGGTGGTGGTCGGCGCCACGCCGGAAGAAATGGCGGCGCGCGGCTTCCGCCCGGTGGGGAGCGACTTCCCGGTTTTCCTGCATCCCGAAACCCATGAGGAATATGCGCTGGCGCGTACCGAGCGCAAAGTGGCGCAAGGCTACAAGGGCTTCACCGTATATGCCGCACCGGACGTGACGCTGGAGCAGGATTTGTTGCGTCGCGATTTCACTGTCAATGCCATGGCGCTGGATGCGGGTGGCACGCTTGTGGATCCGTATGGCGGCAGGCAGGATCTGGAAGCGCGGGTGCTGCGGCACGTCAGTGAGGCGTTCGCAGAGGATCCGGTGCGTATATTGCGCGGTGCGCGCTTTGCCGCCCGCTTCGGCTTCAGCATCGCTCCGGAAACCCTGGCCTTGATGCAACGCATGGTCGCGGCGGGGGAGGCTGATGCATTGGTGGCCGAGCGCGTCTGGCAGGAGCTTGCGCGCGGCTTGCAGGAGCGGCATCCGTCGCGTTTCTTTATGACCTTGCGCGAGAGCGGTGCATTGGCGCGAGTACTGCCAGAACTCGACAACCTGTTTGGTGTGCCGCAACCGGCCCAACATCATCCTGAAATTGATTGCGGCCTGCATACCATGATGGTGGTGGATGAGGCGGCGCGCAACGGAGGCGATCTGGCTGTGCGCTTTGCGGCATTGACGCATGACCTGGGCAAGGCGACCACGCCGTCCGACATGCTGCCGCGGCATATCGGACATGAGCAGCGCGGTGTCGGCTTGCTGCATTCGATGTGCGAGCGGCTGCGCGTGCCGGGCGAATGCCGCGACCTGGCGTTGCTGGTGGCGCGCTTTCACGGTCTTGTGCATCGCGCGCGTGAGTTGCGCGCCGCCACTATCGTGGAGTTGTTCGACCATTGCGATCTCTGGCGCAAACCGGCGCGCTTCGCTCAGGTGTTGCAGGCCTGTGCCGCAGATGCGCGCGGTCGCGCCGGACATGCTGACGATGCTTACCCGCAGGCGGATTACCTGACGATGTGCGCTCATGCCGCACGGGATGTGAATGCGGGGGAAATTGCCCGTGCATGCGCTGACCGAACCTTGATCCCAGCCAGGATTGGTGCTGCGCGCATCGGTGCGGTAGAGCAAGCGAAGTCTGGCTACGCCTGGCCCTAGCATCTGCTGCGACAGGGGGGGGGGCGTGGCTTTGGCAGGAGCGACGCTAGCCGGGCAATTGCTTGAGAAAATCCGCATACGGATAAATGTGTCCGTCCATACAATGCGAGGGAAACTCGAAGAGCGCCCAGTAATAGTCCTGCCGGCCATGGCAGATTTGCGGTGGCAGGCAGTATTGCAGCCAGTCCTCGCCGATTTCACCGAGATACATGCCGCCGGTATCGGAAAAGAAAGGCAACAGGCTGCGTTCTTGCAAAGCATGGAGCAGTTCGTGGGGGGCTTCCTGGTCGCGTGCTATTTCGAGCTGCACATCCAGGCTTTGTTCTGTCGCAAGTATCATCAGCGTGGCTTTCCCCTGCACATCCACGAAGAGTATCCCCTCGGGGTTGGGGAACAGGTAATGCTCAATGAAGCGATATTGCCTGCACAGCCTCTCCACGAGATCTGATACAGCCGGGTCGGACAAAAACTCATAGGTGTGGCGCGCCAGCAGCGCGCGCAGGGCCTCGGTCTGGCCCAGGAAAAAACGCCGGCGCAACGCGTTGATATCGGCTTCCAGCAGTCTGGCTATATCGGGCGAGTTTTTCTTGGCGAAGCGGTCGATCAGGTTGCGGTTAAACGCATCAATCGCGATGCCCTCATCCGCCTGCCCGGTCAGCAGGATTTTACGGCAAGGCAGATCCTGCAATTGCGCGCAGAACTCCAGTCCGCTCATCTGCGGCATGAAATAGTCCACCACCACCACTACCGGGATGCGAAAGCGTTCAGGCCGAGTGGCGCGCTGGTATATCACCGCCAGATCGATTGAAGCCTGGCGCAGATCCAGCAAGTCGCTCCGCTCGTCATAGCCGATTCGAATCGGGTCGGTAAGCAACGGAGCAAGTCCTGCATAGGACTGGCGAATGAACTCAAGTGCAGTAGCCGGGTTGTGAAACGTCCTGAGATGCAGGTTCGGGCTGAGATGAAGCGCCAAGCCGTCCATGAAGCTCTGGCTGTCGTCAACGAATATGACCAAGCCGGGGTGTTGGTAAACGGGCAATTGATGATCCATGTGCGCAAGCTTGGGAAGTCGTGTCCAGATTTTACCCAGAATGCTGCAAAGAGTTAATCGCGTGAGTGCAGTCAGGTCGGCATGTGGGAATGGAGAAGAGTGTCATGCCTATCTGGATAGCTAGGTTACGCGCGGGTATCAATTTTGCCGATAATGGTCAGCGCCGATTTCCCGGAGTTGCAGCAATTTTCTGTGATGCAATCAAGGTTGGTGAACATATGGATCAGACCATGAATGACGATATGATTGATCGAAGGGGGGGGCATACTGCCGGTCAAGTGGGTGTTGCCACCGACATTCGCGCTGAGGAAATATGGTCGGCATGCAACCGCATCATGGCAAGCCGGGTGTTCCAGCAGGCCCCCCGGATGTGCCGCCTGCTGGCTTTCCTGATTGAAAAAGCTGTCGAAGGCCGGGTGCGGGAGACCAGCGAATACGCGATCGGTCTGCAGGTATTCAAGCGTAACCCATCGACATACAGCACCAGTGAAGACCCGATTGTCCGGGTCCAGGTCGGACGTTTGCGCAACAGGCTCAAGAGCTTCTACCGGAATTTTGCCGATACGGTCGATGTCGAGATTGAAATTCCGCTCGGTAAGTACATGCCGGTTATCCGGCGCAGAATGGAAATGAGCACGGGGCGGGATGGCGGGTCAACGGTTATGGTGTACCCATTCAAGAGCATTTCGCTCGGCGACGAGTGCCGGACATATGCATCGGGTTTGCATGATGAAGTTGTTCATACCCTGTTCCAGGTGTATGGCAAGGCAGTTGTGCTCCAGCAGACGGATATTTCCCCGGAAAAGACAGGTTCCGCATGGAATGAGCCGGGATCGAGGCCGCATCACCGGCTCGAAGGCGGGGTGCAACTTGAGTCTGGCAATATCAAGGCAACCATCCGCTTCATTGATGTGCAGAGCGGTTGTGTTGTGTGGTCAGACCAGTTTCGGAGCAGGGCGCCTCTGGAGATTGCGCACCAGGAGGAATGGGCGCGGACAATTTGCCAGAGTCTCGCGGCGTTCCTGCCGCATTAAGTCCGGTTGTATTCAGGGTAACAAGAGCAATGCATTTTGGCATAGTATGCGAGCTGCGCAGGCGGTCGACCAGGCACGCCTGGACTGGTCTGGCGGTCAGTGTATTCAGGGGGCGTGTATGCATGCAGAACCGGGCAGGGAAACAAACACGATCAATATCCTGCTGGTTATTGATACGGAGTACATCAAAAAGAACTATGCCGCGGCCGGCGAATATGAGTTGAGCCCGGTACCGGTCGACCCTAGCTGCGTGTTTGCGATTTATTCCGGCATGCGCGATGAGCCCGAGGGCGCTTCCGAATGCGAGGGCTTGCTGATCGAATTCGGCAGCACATTGGTTTTCCGGGCAACGTCCGTCAGCAATAATTCCGATGATGCTGTCATCGTCTACCAGGTCAACCAGATGGATGGCGAGTCGTCGTTTACCGACTGGGTAACGCTGGCTCACGCAGTGCGGCCCGATCCGCAATCCGTTCATGGCGGAGTTCCTCCTGTGGAGGCGGAAGCAAGCTTCCAGGGACAAGAGCTGATCTTGAGCGAACCGGGCGTGCAATTCATCGATATACGGTTCGCCATGTACACGCTGGCTGAGGATGAGCAGTCCCAGGTGCTGTACGGTTATTTCTCCCTCGTCATGGAAGTGTTCGCAACCGAAACGCCGTTTGAGTGACTGGGGCCGCGGCCGTCAGGCCAGCAGGCATTGCCACGCGGCAAGCTTTTCCTCGAAACTCAAGCCAGCGAGTGCCGGGCTGGTGGACGGCAGGCGGTGCAGGCTGAGTGACGGCAATTGCTGTTTTCCCAATACCAGCTTCTGGAAACATTGCTGAGCCTTGCTGCCGTTGAAGTAGATGTCTCCGATGCGTGGATGCGTGGCAAAGAACTGCGTGAAGTCATTGGCGGTTTCATTGCGGATATGCGCATCCATGCTGCTGAGGCGTTCGCATGAGGACAGCACGTCCCAGAGCGCGATGCCGGATGAGGTCAGTTTTTCCAGCCGTGCCGGATAGGGGAGGGAGGGCGTAGCGCCATACAGCGCGCCCATGATTTTCCAGAATGCATTTGCCGGGTGGGCATAGTATTGCGCCTGCTCCAGGGATTTCCTGCCGGGCATGCTGCCGAGGATCAGGATGCGCGCATCCGGGGATGCCACGGGGGCGAAACAGGCGATGCCGGGCATAAATTACAGCAGACGGGAGAAATCCCCGCGCTCAAATCCGCGCAGCGGGATTTGCAGGTTTTTCCCCAGTGCAATGACCTTGAACAGTTCGCCCATTTCGGCCGGGCTGGTCAATTTCTGGAACTGCGCGGAAAGCGGCAAATACGCGGAGGGATTCTCCGGCGAAACCTCCTTCATGAAATCGAGAATGCCGTTATTCAACAGGAAGTACGCCTGCGTTGTATAACCAAGAAAATGCGCACCATGCTTGACAGCGGCGTCCGCCACCGCAGTGAAATCCACGTGCGCCGTAATATCCTGCAGTCCCGGATAGAGGAACGGGTTGTCATGCGCGTGGTGCCGGTAATGGCACATCAAGGTGCCGCAGGTGCGTTGCGGATGGTAATACTCGCGTGCGCCAAAGCCGTAGTCGATGAAGATCAGCCCGCCCTGCGCAAGGCACTTGCACAGGCTTGCCACGAGGGCAGCTGCGGCCGGCGAGATTTCAGTCAGATAGTCGTCCGGCAGGTCGATTCCCGGCAAGGATGCGGCCAGCGATTCGCTCAGCGGCTGATCTGCCCAGGCGAACTCGCCGTCCAGGCTGGTAACGCCGCGTTCGACAAAATTCCCGGCTGAGTGCTGGATCAGATGCACTGGTACGGCATCAAGCACTTCGTTGGCAATGATGGCGCCACGAAAATCCTGCGGCAGAGCGTCGAGCCAGCGCACCCGGTCTGCCAGCGCGGGCAGCTGGGTCGCGATCAGAGCACGCTGGCGTTCGCGCAAATCCGCACTGAGTTCAAGAATGAGGTAACTATCCGGCAGGGCATCCAGCCGTTGCAATTCGAGCAGGATGTCCACCGCCAGTTTTCCGCTTCCGGCGCCGAGCTCAAGAATGTGGGGGGCGCTGGCCTGCGTGATTTCAATGAGCTGCCGTGCCAGCGTGCGGCCAAACAGCGCGGATAACTCAGGCGCAGTGACAAAGTCGCCGGCGGCGCCGAATTTGCGCGCTCCTGCCGCGTAATACCCGAGCCCCGGAGCGTATAACGCCATCTCCATGAAGCGCGCAAAAGAAATCCAGCCGCCGTTCCGGTTGATTTCCTGGTGGATGAGCGAACAGAGCGTGTTGCTGTGGGCGATTGCCTCGGTGGAAGGAGGCGGCAAGTCGGCAGGCATGGTCAGGTATAATTGAAACGTTTCGGAGAGTTTAGTGGGGAATGCGATGCAAGGCAAAGTCATATTGGTGACTGGGGGCGCCAAGCGCGTGGGCGCAGCAATTTGCCGTCGCTTGCATGCGGCGGGCGCCAACCTGGTGATCCACTATCGCAGTTCCATTTATGAAGCGCTGGCATTGCGCGCCAGCCTGGAGCAACTACGCCAAGGGTCGGCGATTTGCGTACAAGCGGATTTGCTCGACCAGGCGGCCTTGAAAAAGATGGTGGGCGATGCGGTGCAGCATTTCGGCCGTCTGGATGCGCTGGTGAATAATGCCTCCAGTTTTTATGCGACGCCGCTGGCCGCGATCAACGAACGGCAATGGGACGATTTGCTCGGCACCAACCTGAAGGCGCCACTGTTTCTTGCCCAAGCCGCGGCGGATGAGCTGAAACGCTGCAACGGCGCGATCGTCAATATTGCCGATATTCATGCGGAACGCCCAATGCATGGGCATATCCTGTACAGCGCCGCCAAGGCCGGCCTGGTGGCATTGACCAAGGGACTGGCTCAGGAGCTCGCGCCGGACGTGCGCGTGAATGCAGTGGCGCCCGGCGTGATCATCTGGCCGGAGAGCGATGACTGGCAGGATGAGGCGCAACGCAACCGGATTGTTGCGCACACGCTGCTGAAACGCGAAGGCGAGCCCGACGACATCGCCCGCACCGTGAAATTCCTGCTGGAAGACGCGCCTTATATCACCGGGCAGGTGATTGCGGTGGATGGCGGGCGCAGCATCAATCTGTGAAACCTTAAACCATGATGGCCACAGAGTTCACGGAGACCGCAGAGAAACCTGCATCCATGAGATAAACAGCTGTCTTCTCTGTGTTCTCCGTGGCAAATTGCTTTTGACTGTATACATATGAACGATACTCAACCCATCCATTTCGAGCACCACTCCACCAACTTCAACCGACTCAAGGGCAGGCTGGAGCATCAGGTGGGCAAGGCCATCGCCGACTTCAACATGATCGAGGAAGGCGATACCGTGATGGTGTGCCTGTCCGGCGGCAAGGACTCTTACACCCTGCTCGACATCCTGCGCACCTTGCAGAAGCGCGCGCCTATCGATTTCAAGATCGTGGCGATGAACCTGGACCAGAAGCAGCCGGGATTCCCTGCCGATGTGCTGCCGAATTACCTCAAATCCATCGGCGTCGATTTCCATATCGAGACGCAGGACACCTACTCCATCGTCAAACAGAAGATCCCCGAGGGTAAGACCACCTGTTCGCTGTGTTCGCGTTTGCGCCGCGGCATCATCTACAAGGTGGCCGGCGAGCTGGGCGCGAACAAGATCGCATTGGGACATCACCGCGACGACATGGTGGAGACACTGTTCCTCAACATGTTCTTTGGCGGCAAACTGAAGGCCATGCCGCCCAAGCTGGTGACCGACAAGGGCGACCACATCGTGATCCGCCCGCTTGCCTATTGCGCCGAGAAGGACATTGCGCGCTACGCGCGCGGCATGGAGTTTCCCATCATCCCGTGCAACCTGTGCGGCTCGCAGGAGAACCTGCAACGTCAGAACATCAAGCAGATGCTGCACGAGTGGGAGAGCCGCTATCCGGGGCGCACGCAGACCATCTTTACCGCCATGCAGAATGTGCGCCCTTCGCACTTGCTCGATGCAGGCCTGTTCGACTTTCAGGGACTTCAGTTGATCAACGCGCCCGGCGAGCGCGACGACTTGTTTGACTGAGCTTCTTCCGGAAGGTCGAATTCGATTTCAACCTCAGAGCCGTTGCCGAGGAAGTGTACGCTGCGGCAGACGCTTTGCAGCAGCAGGATGCCGCGACCATGGAATTGGCCGGGCGTGGCGCTTCTTGCTGCGAAGGCTTGGTAATCGAAACCCTTGCCGCTGTCTTTCATGCGGATACGCAACACGGCTTTCTGCGTCGGAGCGGTGATTTTTTCCATGAAGAGCTGGATGCGGCCGGTCTTGAGTCCGGCAAGGCGGCTGGCGCGCTCTTCATAGTATTTTTCCATGCCGTCTTCATGATGCTTCAATCCTGAGTCAAGCTTGAGCAGGCCGTGATCCAGCGCATTGTTGAAAAGCTCCGACAGGATCATGAAAATTTCCCCGCCGCGTTCCCGATCCCGCTCGATCTGCTGCACAATATCCAGCAGCAGTGGCACGACGTCGAGCTTGCGGATCTGTTCGATGTCCAGCGTCAAAGCAAATTGCCATACGCTGGTGCCGAGTTCGATGGCATGCACAGGCTGCGGTGAGCTTTCCTTGCGCGGGGGTTTCAGGCCATGATATTTGAATTGCGCGGACATGATTGCAATGTCGTCATGGTTGAGTCCGGCCGAATTGTCGGCATGATCGGCAATTGCATGCAGGATGTTTTGCCAGCGCTGTTCCGCATTGACTTCCTGCGCCGACTCCAGCAAACGCTGCAGGCCGAACTGTTCGCCGTCAGCATTTTTTAAATCGGTGACACCGTCGGAATACATCAACAGGCTGTAGCGGTCATCCTCGTAAGAATAATACTCAACCGAAGCATCGAACTGGTCCGGGGACAGGATGCCCATTGCCAGGTGGCGAGGCTTGAACCGGTAAACGCATTCGCCGCGTCCATCCAGAATCACCGGGGGCGGGCAGCCCCCGCTCCACACCTCAACCATCTGGCTGACAGTGTCGATCGAGACCAGGATGGCTGCTACGAAATGACTGACGGGCAGGACCTCCCAGAC
The DNA here is from genome assembly GCA_021848465.1 of Pseudomonadota bacterium. Classification (GTDB taxonomy): domain Bacteria; phylum Pseudomonadota; class Gammaproteobacteria; order Burkholderiales; family Gallionellaceae; genus JAJZUP01. The sequence goes on along the minus strand of JAJZUP010000006.1, from coordinate 21,712 downwards.
TTTTCGGTTCATTTCCCGGGCAATCGCCTGGATGTTGAAGCCCTTGCTGGTCATCGAATAGAACGGGTGGATCATCGGCATGCCGGCCAGGGCGGCAGACAGGCCGTGACCGGTGCTGTCTGCCAGCAGCAGGTGCAGGCGATTGTCCGGAGTGCGCGCGATCGCGATCAGGTCGCCACTGAAATTGGCGGCAGGTTTCAGGTGGAACTGGACAGAGGCATCGCGCAACTTGTTCAGCGTGATCAGTTTGCTCAAGTAGCCCGAGGCGACGCGTTGCTCTTGTTCATGCAGCTCCAGGTAGTTTTCCTGGGCCACGATTTTTTCCGCGAGCCGCTGCTGCAGGCGCGCGACATAATCCTTGTCGGGCTTGTTGGTAAAGAGCGGCAACAGCTTGCCCTGGAGTATCGAGCCGTAGTGTTTGGCGGCTTTGGCAATTTGCTCTCTGGATGCCTGGTAGCGCAGGGACAGGTAGCCGGCATGTTGTCCGTCTTCAAAATAGGGCGAGATATTGGCATCCACCCAGTAGTAATCGCCGTTCTTGCGCCGGTTCTTCAGCACGCCGTGCCAGACCTTTTTTTCCGCGACCTTCTCCCACAAGTCGGCAAAGGTGCGCTGGGGCATATCCGGATGCCTGACGATGTTGTGCGGCTGGCCCAGCAACTCGGCCTCGGAAAATCCTGATGCTTCGCAAAACGCCTTGTTGCAATAGATGATGGTGCCGCGCAAATCCGTGCGCGACACCAGGATCATTTCATCCGGAATCAGATATTCGGCATTGGTGACAGGTTGGTTGTTGCGCATGATTTTTTGATTCGATCGGGGGTATGTTCCTGCATACTCGTATTGTGCCTTAGCTGCACAGATAGGTGGCAACGACTTCATTGCCCTTGGCCGAGAACTCAAGTTGATGGGCAAGGGTGCGGATCAGCGTGATGCCGCGTCCATACAGGGCGGTATTATTGTGCAGCGCTGGTGCGGCCAGGTAATCCTTGTGGTTGAAACCATTGCCGCTGTCGGCTACGCGCACCCGGACGGCATGCTTGCCGGCAATGCGCAACGGGAAAATTTCCAGTTCGATTTTCCCCCGTTGCAGGCCTTGCAAGCGTGCTTCACGCATGGACAGGAATTCCTCGAACCCATCGGGACTCTGTTTCAGGGATGAGTCCAGTTGCAACAGTCCATGATCCAGCGCGTTATTGAGCAATTCCGAGAGGATGGTAAACAGGGCGGCCACATCCCGCTGCTGCAATCGCATGTGGGAGAGGAGTTCGGTGAGCATGGCTGTCACATCCAGGCATTTCAATTCGGCGGCGCCGAGCTGGATGGCGATGTGCCATTCGTCCTGCGTCTGCTCGTCACGAGCAGAGATGATTGCTGGCCCGTCAGTACCATGCAGGCATAGCGTTATGATCGCAAGCGAAATGTCATCGTGCGCCGCGCGGCCGTCCAAATGCGTTTCAATTGCCTGGATGGCGGCTTGCGCACGGTCTTCAAAAGCGGTTGCGGGTAAGAGTTGCAGCAGGCGGGGTTCGCCGAATGGCCTGCCTTGGGCATCGCTGGCTTCGACCAGGCCGTCCGAAAACAGGTAAAGCTGGCAATCTTCATGGTATGTATAGCTGGCTGTTGTTGCCGAAAATTCCAGGTCTGAGGCGATGCCCAGTGGCAAGTGATTAGAGGTCCAGCGCTGCAACAGATCCCCGGGGCGGTTGAGCAGCAGCAATGGCGGGATGCCGCCGTTCCAGACATGAACTGCGCGCGTCGCGGGGTGGATGGCGATCAGTGCGGCGGCGACAAAACGGTCCGGCGGCATGAATTTGTGCACCAACTGGTTCAGGCTGGTGACGATCTGTTCGACAGGAAATCCCTTTTCCGCCTGGTCGTAGAATGCGTGGCACAACGGCAGCACATTGATGGCTGCGGACAGACCATGTCCAACCGCATCCGCAAGCAGGGTATAGAGGGTGCCATCCGGTGCGCGCGTGGCAATCAGGATGTCCCCGCTCAGGTGCTCGACCGGGCGCACATAGTGGTGGATGGTCTGGTCCAGCGATTCCGGTATTTGCGTCATGCGCGACATGATGAAGCCGCCGACGCGTTGCTCTTCCTCCAAACGGGTGCGGTACTTCTCGAGCATGGCGACCTTGTCGGACAGCTGTTTGCGCAGCGAATCGATATGCTGCAGGAAGCTGTTGAACACCTGTGCAATATGTCCGACCTCATCCTCGCTGCGCACGTCCACGCGTTTGTCCAGGTTGCCGTCAATCTCGATTGCCAGCATGGTTTTCTCCAGCCGGCTTACCGGATAGATCACGGTATGGATGAAGGCCCGGATCAGGAAAAACAGGGTGATCTGCAGCAGGATCTGTCCGATGGTGAAGAGGCTGCGTATCTTGACCAGTTCATTATGCTCGCTATCGAGGCCAATGGTCATACTGACCGCGCCGTTGATCGCGCCTTCCTCCACGTGATGGCATGCCAGGCAATTGGTGCCATGGAATTCATGCCGGGCTGCAAACGGGACGACTACGCGCAACACGTCTCCGGGCTTGCGGGCGAATTTGCGCAATGCAAAATCCGGCCCGTTGGCGTACCAGGTCTGTACTTGCCCGGAAGCCAGGGCGCGGCGATCCATCTCGTCCCGTGGTTGCTCCTCGGGCATTCCGGGGCCAAACTGGTTCTGTACCGGGGTGCCGCGCGCGATATGGAAGTCTTTTACGTTGTCCAGTGCGGACATTTTCATGAAATAAACCTTGCGCGCTTCCGGATTGCGGATATTGCCATTCAGCATCATCGAGTTCAGGCCCCAGAAGGCTTGCGCGGCGCTGTCGATGGCGCGCCGCTCGGCCCGGCTCAACAATTCCTTGCGGAACTCGTTGGTGACCCAGAATTGGGCTGTCAGCAATGCGACGAGCAAGACCAGCTGGATGGGAATCTGCAGCTTGTTGTGCAGTGAGAGGCTGCTCCACCAAGAGACCGGGGGTGTTTGGCGCGCTGGCATGCTGGGCCTAGAACAACTCGATATCGCCGCTGACCGGCTTTTCTTCGATGGAGTGCAGGTACTGGGTTTCCTGCTCGACAATCGTATTGTTGTGCAGCGAGCGCAGGCGTTTGACGCGCACCCTGCCGCTGGCCGGGAAATACACCACCATGCGTGGAAAGATGTCGCCGACATCCTCCGAGGTGACGCGCAGTCCTTCGGTCTGGATATAGTCGCGGGCAAAGGCAATATTTCGCATGCCGACGTCGGTCATGTTGGCAATGATGCGCCCGCCGCCGAACAATTTGACCTCAAGATTCTGGCGTTGCCCGCCGTTCTTCAGGATTTCATTGATCAGGTGCTCCATTGCAAAATTGCCGTAACGCGTGGCCGAACTCAGCCCGGCCGCCTTCCAGCTGCCGTCGCCGCTGGAGGCGGGCAGCATGAAATGGTTCATGCCCCCGATGCCACTGACCTTGTCGCGTATGCAGGCGGAAATGCAAGAGCCGAGCGTGGTATAGACGCACTCATCGTTTTTGGTCACGTAGTATTCGCCGGGGTTCAGGCGCGCCGAGTAGGTTTCGTAAGTGTCGCTCCAGGCGCGCCGGATATGTTCAAAGCCGGGGATGGGCAATGGCATCCGGTATGCGGGGGGCGGGCTCATCGGTCAGCCCCCGAAGAACAGGTGTTCCACATCGTCGATTTCCTGCTGCACCTCTTCCAGCGTGGCGGGAACGACGGTTTCGGCAGTCAGCCCGGAGACGGTCCAGGCATGCGGGTCAATCGCCGGTACATCCGCAAGATCGGTGGTATGCACCTCCGCCATCAGCGCGAGGATGTTGGCGATATGCACCAGCGCAACCTCGCGCGGGAAGTGCCGGGCAGCCCCGACGTCATGGTGGTGGGCAATGCATTCGCACAGCATCGGCGGCAATTGCCATTGCTGCGCAAGCTTGGCACCGACATGGCTGTGGTCGAACCCCATGACCTGCTGTTCGGCAATATGCACCGGCAATTCGTCAGCGCTGTCCAGCACCATCAGCAATGCCTCTTTGGCCTGCTCCGGCAGACGGTTGAAAATCACCAGTTCGCCGATGTCGTGCAGCAGGGCCGCGGTAAATACGGCATCCGCATCGCAACCGCCGGTGCGTTGGGCGAGCAGGCGGGCGAGCAGGGCGCAGTACAGGCTGTGGCGCCAGAAATGTTCCATGGAGACCAGCGTGTTGGGCAAGCCTGCAAATGAATGGGCAACCGAAGTCGCCAGCGCCAGGTTGCGAATTTGCCCGGTTCCGATGATCGAGACTGCCTTGTTCACGGTATCGACCGTGGAGGACAGTCCGTAGAATGCGCTATTGGCAATGCGCAGCAGGCGCACCGTGAACGACGGATCCTGGCTGACCGTCTTGGCCAGATCGGAGATGTTGCTATCCGGGTCTTCGAGCAGGCGGTTGATACGCACGAATACGTCCGGAAGGGTGACCAGTCCGCTGACATCCTTGGTGAGTTCATCCAGGCTTGTTTGCATATTCAGGAAGGTCTCGTGCTATCGGTCCGGCTGCGGGGCAGCTTAAACCGCAATGGTGAATATCTTGTTGAAATTTGCAATTTCCAGAATCTGTGCGACCGTATGGTTGGGTTTGCTCAAGGTGATTTGCTTGTTGGCAGTATGTGCGCGTTCGCGCAGCATCAACAGCATGCCCAACGCTGAGCTGTCCAGATAGTCGACCCTGGACAGGTCGATTTCGATCAGGTTGAGTGCGGCTTCCGCGAGCAGCGGCATGTAAACTTCCTTGAATTCCCGGTGCACATTGAAATCAAACCGGCCAACGAGGGCCAGTGTCGCTTGATGATCGTTTCTTGATTGCCTGATTTCCATTTTCTCGCTCCCTTATTAAACCCGGTTTCCAATGCCGCCGCTGCTGATCAGTTTTTGCAGCACCCGTTGCGCCATTTCCTGAATCGGTACGATTTCGTCCACTGCACCTACTGCAACAGCCTCACGCGGCATACCGTACACAACACAGGTTGCTTCATCCTGTGCAAAATTATAGGCGCCAGCCTGACGCATTTCCAACATGCCGATGGCGCCGTCCTTGCCCATGCCGGTCAGCATGACGCCGATGACATTCTTTCCGGCGTTCTGTGCCACCGAGCGGAACAGCACCTCAACCGACGGGCGATGGTGGTTGACCGGGGGAGACTGGCTCAGTTCGGTCATGTAGTTCGCGCCGCTGCGCTTGACCAGCAGGTGGGAGTGACCCGGCGCGATATACGCGTGCCCCGGCAGGATGCGCTCATTGCCTTCCGCTTCCTTCACGTTGATCTTGCACAGGCTGTCGAGCCGGGCGGCGAAGGACTTGGTGAAGGCTTCCGGCATGTGTTGGGCGATCACGATTCCCGGCGCATCCGCCGGCAGGCGGATCAGGAACTCCTTGATGGCTTCGGTGCCGCCGGTGGAAGCGCCCACCGCGATGATCTTTTCGGTGGTGGCGATGCGCGTGCCGATGGCGGGCAGGCTTTCGCGCGGAAGGCTGCTGGGACGGAATTTCCCCTTGGTCAGGAATGCGGTACGGATTTTTTCGGCGATGACCTCGGAGTATTCGCGCAAGCCATCCACGATGCCGAGCTTCGGTTTGGGCAGGAAGTCCACTGCGCCGAGCTCAAGCGCGCGCAAGGCGGCTTCCGAGCCGCGCTCGGTGAGGCTGGAGATCATCAGCACCGGCATCGGGTGCAGGCGCATCAGCTTGTCGAGGAAGGTCAGGCCGTCCATTTGCGGCATCTCGACATCCAGCGTCAGCACATCCGGGTTGAGCGTCCGGATCATCTCCCGCGCCTGCAGCGGATTCGAGGCCGCGCCGACCGCATACAGGTCGGGGAACGAGTTGATGATTTCGGTGAGCAGGGCCCGGATCAATGCCGAGTCATCGATGATGAGCACATTGATCTTTTTTGCCGAAGGGGTGCTGTATGCCATGTGTGTAGTCTGGTGCGTGTTGTGCAAGTATGTTCAGAACAGTTCGATCTCGCCCTCAATATCCGCCTGTTTCAGGCGCGCTCCGTATTCGGCCTCGCGCTCAATGATCGTATCGTTATTGGGCTGGTAAAGTTTCTTGACCATCACTTTTCCGGTTGCCGGGAAGAAGTATATCTTGCGCGGGTAAATATCGAGCAGCGAATTTGCGACCACGGAGATATTTTCATTCTTGAGGTAATTCAAGGCGAACTCGGCATTGCGTTCTCCCAGGTTGCTTACCGTGAAGCCGCGCAGCACATTGCCGCCGCCGAACAGCTTGGCTTCCAGGTTCTGGCGCTTTGCGCCGGCCTTGAGCAACTGGTTGATCATGGCTTCCATCGCATAGCTGCCGTAGCGGGGGCCGGGTGCAACGGGCGAGTCTTCGCGGGTTCCAGGCAGCATGAAGTGGTTCATGCCGCCGATGCCGGAAACCCGGTCGCGGATGCATGCCGCCACGCAGGAGCCCAGCACGGTCACCAGCATCAGGTTGCGGGTGGTGACGTAGTATTCGCCCGGCAGCAATTTGACCGCCTCCGTCTCGAAGGTGTTATCCCAATACCGGTTGGGGGCAATGACTTCCGGATATTCAGGAGAGTCTGTCATCGATTTGATCCCGCTTACACGGCTTCTTCTTTTTTGCGTTGGGCCTGGACTCGGGGAGCCAGTTCGTAAACCGTCTTGCCGCGCAGTTTAAAATAGTCGTCCGCATGATGGAAACTTTCCGAATGGCCGGCAAACAGCAGGCCATTGGTACGCAGCAGCGGGACAAACTTTTTCAGGATGCTGAGCTGGGTCTGCTTGTCGAAATAGATCATCACGTTGCGGCAGAAGATCGCGTCCAGCGGCGGGTGCAGCGGCCATGCGGCATGCAGCAGGTTGATCTGGCGGAACGTAATCAGTTCGCTGAGTTCGGGGCGTACATGCACGAAGCCGGACTGTGCGCCGGTGCCGCGCAGGAAGAAGCGTTTAACCAGTTCCGGATCCAGCTTGCTGACGCGCTCCAGCGGGTAAACGCCGGCTTTGGCGGTTTCCAGTACCTTGGTGTCCACATCGCTGGCGATGATGCTGACCTGATGGGCATCCTTTCCCAATGTGTCCACTACGGTCATGGCCATTGTGTAGGGTTCTTCCCCGGTCGAGGCGGCGGAGCACCACAGCGTGATCGGGTGTTTTCCGCGCAGGCTGCGCAGGTGCTCAGCCAGGATCGGGAAATGATGCGGCTCGCGGAAAAAGGAGGTCAGGTTGGTGGTCAGGGAGTTGGTGAATGCCTCCCATTCGGCGGGGTCGTCGGCTTCCAGCAAGGCCAGGTATTCGGCAAATGTCTGGATGCCGGTCGCGCGCAACCGGCGCGATAAGCGGCTATAGACCAGTTCCTGTTTGGAATCGCTGAGCGAAATGCCGGCATGGGCATAGATCAGCTTGCGTACCTTTTCGAAATCCTTGACCGTGAAATGGAATTCACGCCCGCTTTTTAGTTCCTGATTGTCACTCATTAACCGTCCTGAAATAGTGTTCTTCCCAGCATGCCAAGTATACACGCCCCATAAATTTACTGTTTTTTATAAGAAATTCATGCGGCTGTCATGATTCAATGATAGGCTGGACCGTTTGTGTCGGGCCGGGAAGTTGGGGCGGTTTATGAGAGGGGTTTTTATGTTTCGGGTTGTCGGGGTTTGCGCCTCCGCCCTGTTAGGCGTGGCGGTGTTTGCAAATTGCGCTCATGCTACAGATGAAGAAAATACAAGCGCGCATTTTCAGTCCACTTTCAACTGGCAGAAGCATCCGGCTTTTTCCGCAGCCTATACCGGGCCGAACAGCATTACGCCTGCGGCAGAATCGATGTATACCTTTTCGGCGACGGCACTTCTCGGAATGCGCCCCTGGCAGGGGGGGGAGGTCTACTTCGATGCGGAGGCCGTTGAGGGCGTGCCTTTCTCCTCCAACCTGATCGGGTTGGGCGGATTCACCAATGGCGAGATCACGCGCGCCGGCGGTACGTCCCTGACCTATTACCGTCAGCGCCTGTTCTTGCGCCAGACCTGGAATCAGGGGGGCGGCTCCACAAGTGTGGCTTCCGGCCCCAACCAGCTGGCGAACACCTACGACAAGAATCGGGTAGTGCTCACGGCGGGAAACTTCTCGACGCTGGATGTCTTCGACCCCAATACGTATGCCAAGGACGGCCGTACGCAATTCATGAATTGGGGCAGCTGGACCTACGCCGCCTATGATTATGCGGCGGATGCGCGCGGGTTTGGCTGGGGCGCGGCTGTCGAATGGTACAGGGACGACTGGGTGCTGCGCGTGGGGCGCATGTCCGGCCCTACCGAGCCTAATTTGTTGCCGGCCGATATGGCGTTGAATATCCACTATGGCGACCAGGTTGAAGTCGAGCGCGCTCATCAAATCGGCGGCCATCCTGGCGCCGTCCGCTTACTTGGATGGCATAACCGCGCGGTACTGGCTACCTTCAACGATGCTTTGACCTGGCTGCAGGCGCATCCGGGGCAATACACCGGTCCGGATGCCCTGTTTGCCGCACGCTACACCGAGCAGGATAAATACGGCCTGGGGCTGAATATCGAACAGGAGCTGAGTGAATCGACCGGATGGTTCCTGCGCCTGATGCGGGCCGACGGCCGCTCCGAAACCCATGCGTTCACTGAAGTCGATGGCTCCCTGTCCACCGGTTTGGCGATCAAGGGAGTGACATGGGGGCGGAGTGCGGATACGGCCGGCATTGCATTCATGCAGAATACGCTGTCAGCCGATCGTCGTCGCTTCCTGGCTGCTGGCGGTATCTCATATTTCATCGGCGATGGCGCATTGAATTATCAGCCCGAAACAAACTTCGAAGGGTACTACAGCTGGAATGTTGCGCGAAAAATCTGGTTCAGCCCGGATTATCAATTCATTCTTAACCCGGCCTACAACGCCGACCGCGGGCCGATCCACGTTTTTGCATTCCGTTTGCATGCCGAGTACTAGCGGCGCAGATGCTTCCGGACTGTGCGATACTGCCCCAGAAATTTTAATAAATTTTTATTCGAATTAATGACTGCGGCGAGCTTCGCGGGACATGAACTTCGGCTAGAATGCCGCACCTTCAAAACAGCAGTGAATGCGGATACGCGCCAGAGTTGTCGCCATATGCTTGGAAGCCGGACTTTGCTCAATACATCTAAACCATCGGCTTATGCCGCGCTGCTGTGTGCCCTGCTGTCCGGATGCGCGGCGGGCCCGGATTACCAGCGGCCGGCAGCGCCGACGGCAAGCAGCTATACCGTGCAGCAGCCCTCCGAGCAGATGGGCGGGCAGCGCCTGGTCGAGAGCCTGGATATTCCCTATGACTGGTGGACAATATTCCAGTCGCCGCAATTGAACGCGCTGGTCGAGCGCGCACTCAAGGACAATCCCGGCATCGAAGCGGCTCAGGCGGCGTTGCGCCAGGCCCAGGAAAATGTGGTTGCGCAGCGCGGTTTCTTTTTTCCGACCGTCAGCGTGAATTACTCGCCGTCGCGCAACAAGGTGGCCGGCAATATGGGTGGCAACTCGCCCGGTCTGCAGGAGAATGGCGATAACATCGTCAGCAGCCCGACCGCTCCTGCCTACTACAATTTCCATACCGCGCAACTGTCGATCGGTTACGTGCCGGACGTGTTCGGCATCAACCGTCGTCTGACCGAATCTGCCGTGGCACAGGCGGAGTGGCAGCAAATGCAATTACAGGCCGCCCAGCTCACGCTGGTTTCCAACATGGTTGCAGCCGCGATCCAGGAGGCGGCCTTGCGCGCCCAGATCGCCGCAGTCGAGAACGTGATTTCGATCAATCGCGAAAATCTTGAAATCGTGCGACAGCAACTTAAATTGGGGTTCGTGTCCGAGCTCGACGTGGCCACACAGGAAACCCAGATGGCGCAAAGCGAACAGGTTCTGCCTCCGTTGCGCAAGCAACTGGCGCAGACGCGCGACCTGATTCGCGCGCTGGCCGGCAATGTGCCGAGCGAAAATATTCTGGAAACCTTCGAGCTGGCTGACTTACGCTTGCCGTCCGATTTGCCGCTGACCTTGCCTTCGCGTCTGGTCGAACAGCGCCCCGATGTGCGTGCGGCCGAGGCGCAACTGCATAGTGCAAGTGCACAGTACGGTGTGGCGGTGGCGAACCGCATGCCGCAATTCATGGTGACCGCCGATGTCGGGGGGATGGCCAGCTCACCGGAATGGATGTTCCGCAGCGGGGGCACTTTCTTTAACCTCACCGGGAATATTTCCCAGATCATTTTCGATGGCGGCACATTGCGTGCCAGGTCGCGTGCCGCCGAACAGGCTCTGATCCAGGCCGGTGCAATTTATCGCAGCACCGTGATTGCTGCGTTGCAGAATGTTGCGGATACCCTGCATGCGATACGCGCCGATGCCGAGGCATTCACGGCGGCAGACGCAGCGGCGCAAGCCAGCCTGACCGCGCTCAAGTTGACGCGCAAGCAGTTCCAGTTGGGCTATGCGAGCTATCAGGACTTGCTTGCGGCACAGCAGAATTTCCAGCTTGCGGGGATTTCCCTGGCGCAGGCGCAGGGCGCCAGGCTGGCTGACACGGCGGCACTCTACCAGGCGCTGGGTGGCGGCTGGTGGAACCGTGAAGGAAAAACGGCAGCGGAAGATCAATCAGGCGCAACGCAGATTGCAGCATCAGGAGCACAGCCACAATGAAGCAGAATTTGTTGTATGTCGTCCTTGCCGCCGTACTGGCGGCAGGCGGATATTTTGGGTGGAAAAAATACCAGGCAAGTTCGACTGTGCCGGTGACCGCGGCGGCGTCCCCGAATGCCGAGCGCAAGGAATCCGATGTTTTGCATTTCGAGGCGAATGCTCCGCAACTGTCATTTATCAAGGTGGAAACCGTTGAAGCATTCCCGGAACCGCTGGTTGAGCCGCTGAACGGCCGCATTGCCTACGACGACAACCATACTGCGCGCGTCTATTCGCCGATCAGCGGGCGCGTGGTGAAAATCCTGGCCGAGACCGGCAAGGAGGTCAAAGCCGGTGACGGGGTCCTCGCGCTGGATGCGCCAGACTATGCCCAGGCCGCAACCGACGCCAGCAAGGCCGATGCCAATCTGGTGCGCCAACTGGAATCGTATGAGCGCGCACGGTTGCTGTATCAGGCCAAGGGCTTGGCGCGTAAAGACCTCGAGTCGGCCGAGGATGACTGGCAGCAGGCCCAGGCCGAGGCCGCCCGCGCCAAGGCGCGCCTGAATAACCTGAGCAAACCGGTGGCCGGCAATGAGGGGTTGTATGTATTGCGTGCTCCCGTCGACGGGGTAATCAGCGAGCGTCAGGTGAATGCCGGCAGCGAAGTGCGGCCGGATGCCAGCACTCCGTTGTTCGTGATCAGCAATCCCTCCCATGTGTGGGTCAATGTCGATTTGCCCGAACTGGAAATCGATAAAGTGAAGGTCGGGCAGTCGGTGCTGGTACAGGTGGATGCTTACCCGAGCGAGGCATTCATGGGCACGGTGACTGCGATTGCCGGTGCGATGGATGCGTTTACGCGCCGTGTCCAGGTGCGTTGCGACCTGGATAATTCCGGCCTGAAACTGAAACCGGAAATGTACGCACGCGTCACGCCGATTGCCGATGATCACTCGTCGCTGCCGCGCATCAGGAATTCCGCTCTGTTCACGCAAGGCCTGTACAGCTATGTGTTCGTCGAATTGTCGCCCGGCGTATTGCAACGCCGCAAGGTGGTGCTGGGACTGCAGGGGCATGACCGGAGCTATGTGAAGGACGGCTTGAAAGCAGGCGAGCGCGTGGTGACCAGCGGCGCCCTGTTGCTGAACGCAGAATTGTCGAGTGCTGACTGATGCTTGAAAAACTGATTGGCTTCGTATTGCAGCAGCGGGTATTCGTGCTCGTTGGCGCAGTGGTGCTCCTGATTGCCGGCTGGAATGCGACGCAGAATCTGCCGATTGAAGCGTTCCCGGACGTGCAGGACGTGCAGGTGCAGATCGTCACCCAGGTGCCGGGGCAGGCACCGGAAGAGGTCGAGCGCGGCATCACATTGCCGATTGAGCGCGTGATGAGCGGCGTGCCGCGCATGACGCAACTGCGCTCGGTGTCGATCACCGGGCTGTCGGTGGTGACACTGACCTTTGCCGACAACACCGATGATTATTTTGCACGCCAGCAGGTGATGGAAAAATTGCAGGAGGCCTCCCTGCCGCCGAATGTGCAACCGGGGCTGGCGCCGTTGACCACGGCAGTCGGCGAAGTGTACCGCTATGTGATCGATGCTCCCGCCAGCATGCCGGCGCGCGAAGTACGCGCCTTGCAGGACTGGGTGATTGTTCCTGCCATCCGCCGCGTGCCGGGCGTCGCCGATGTCAACAGCTTCGGCGGCTCGGTGAAGGAATACCAGGTGCGCATCAATCCGTTCCTGTTGCGCAAATACAATGTCACGATCGACCAGGTGGCGCAGGCGTTGAATGCCAACAGCAGCAACACCGGCGGCGGCATCATGAATCGCGGCGACGAAGCGCTGGTGATCCGCAGTGTGGGTTTGTTCCGCACGCTGGACGACATTGCCCGCGTGGTGGTGGCGGTCAAGGACGGCAAGACCGTGCTGGTGGGGGATGTCAGCACGGTCGACATCGGCGATCGTACGCGTTCCGGCATCGTCGCGTTCAACGACCATGACGACATCGTGGAAGGCATCGTGCTGATGACCAAGGGGCAGAATGCCTCCAAGGTGGTGGATGCGCTGAAGGAGCGTATCGAGCATGTGTCGCACAAGTTGCCGCCCGGCGTGAAGATCGTGCCGTATTACGACCGGACCAACCTGGTGCGCCATACCGTGCACACCGTTACCGAAAACCTGATCGTGGGCGCGTTTCTGGTGGTGGCCATCCTGATCCTGTTCCTGCGCAACTGGTATGCCGCGCTGGCGGTCGCCACCATCATTCCGCTGTCGCTGCTGTTCGCGTTTATCCTGATCGATGTGCGCGGAGTTTCCGCCAACCTGATTTCGCTGGGCGCGGTCGACTTCGGCATCATCATCGACAGTGCGGTGGTGATGGTTGAGGCACTGATGGTCAAGCTGGCGCTGGCCAAGGCCAACGAATTCGCGCACCACAAAACATTCGGCTGGCGTATTCACCTGATCAAGCAGACCGGCATCGAGATGGGGCGGCCGATCCTGTTTTCCAAAGCCATCATCATCCTGGCGTTCCTGCCGATTTTCACGTTTCAGCGCGTGGAGGGGAAAATCTTTTCGCCAGTCGCCTTCACGCTCAGCTTCGCGTTGTTGGGAGCGATCCTGCTGACACTGACGCTGCTGCCCGCATTGCTCAGCTACGCGGTGAGGTACAAGGATCTTTCCGAACAGCACAGCGGCTGGATGCATCGAATTCAGCAGGGCTACCGCAATCTGCTGCTCTGGGCGCAACAGCGCCGCAATGCGATGATTGCCGGCAGTGTCGGGATGCTGGTTGCCGCGCTGGCCATGGCGCCGATGCTGGGCAGCGAGTTCCTGCCCAAGCTGGATGAGGGCAATATCTGGCTGACGATCAGCCTGCCGCCGGCAACCGCGCTGAACCGCACCAAGGAAGTCGAGCAGCAGGTGCGCGCGATTCTCAGGTCGTATCCCGAGGTGAACAACATCACCACCCAGGTCGGGCGCCCGGATGATGGCACTGATCCCAAGGGCCCGAACAATCTGGAAATCATGGCTGACTTGAAGCCGCACAGTGTTTGGCGGTTCGCCAGCAAAGAGGAGCTGATTGCGGACATGACGCGCAGAATCCGCCAGATGCCGGGGGTGCCGACCAACTTCTCGCAGGTGATCGAAGATAACGTGGAGGAGGCGCTGTCCGGCGTGAAAGGCGAAATTTCGGTCAAGGTGTTCGGGCCGGATCTCGACATCCTGGAGGACAAGTCGACCCAGATTGCGAATATCCTGAATGGCATCCGCGGGGCGACCGATGTCGCCGCGATCAAGGTGGGCGGGCAGACCGAGTTGAACATCACGCTCGATCGCGAACGCATGGCGCGCTACGGCATCAACATCAGCGATGCAAATGCCACGATCCAGACCGCACTGGCCAGCAGTACAGTCAATTCCTTTTACGAGGGGGATCGCCGTTTTGACGTGACCGTGCGCATCGACAAGGAATTCCGCGATGCTGTGGATGACGTGTCCGATCTGCCGATAGCGTTGCCCAGCGGGGCGTCGATCCCATTGGGTTCGATTGCCAACATCGAAGTGCGCCAGGGCGCGGCGCGCATCGGCCGCGAGGCCGGCGGGCGCGTGGTGGCGGTGAAGGCCAACCTGCTCGGTCGCGATCAGGGCAGCTTCGTGGAGGAGGCCATGCAGAAGGTCAAGGACCAGGTCAAATTGCCGCCGGGCTACAGCATCACCTGGGGCGGCCAGTTTGAAAACCAGCAGCGCGCGCTGAAGCGCCTCAAGGTTATCGTGCCGCTTTCCGTGCTGATGATTTTCGTGCTGCTGTTCTGGGCGTTCAAATCGATGCGCAAAGCCTTGCTGGTCATCCTGATGGTGCCGTTCACGCTGATCGGCGGCCTTGCCGGGTTGGGGCTGGCGGGTCTGCACCTGTCGGTTTCCGCTGCGGTCGGTTTCATTGCGGTGGCTGGCATCTCGGTGCAGAACGGCGTGATCATGGTGGAAAAATTCATGGAAGGCATGCGCAGCGGCGGCACTTTGCTGGAAAGCGTGGTGGAGGGGGCGGTGTCGCGTTTGCGGCCGATCCTGATGACCGCGCTGATGGCCGGGCTTGGCTTGCTGCCCGCCGCGTTATCGCACGGTATCGGTTCGGAAACGCAACGGCCGTTCGCGGTGGTGATCGTGGGCGGCATTGTTTCTGCCACCCTGTTTACGCTGCTGCTGCTGCCGTTGCTGTTTCCGATGTTCGCGGAAGAAAAAGTCATCGAGCCCGGCCAGCCGCTTACCGACGATTGAGGTAGCGCCTTAACGGCGCGCGCTCATGATTACCGTGATTGCGCTGTTGTGGCGGTCGAGCCGCTATCTACCTTGAATATGCTGACGGACCGGGTGAGGTTGCTGGCTTCTTCTTCGAGCGACTCGGCAGCGGCGGCGGCCTCTTCGACCAGGGCGGCGTTCTGCTGGGTTACCTCATCCATCTGCGTGATGGCCTGGTTCACCTGCTCGATGCCGGAGCTTTGTTCCGCCGAGGCAGCGGTGATCTCGGACATGATTTCGGTCACGTGCCGAATGCTGTTCACGATCTCTTCCATCGTTTGCCCGGCCTGAGCGACCAGTTTGCTGCCGCCTTCCACCTTGCCGACGGAATCATCGATCAGGGTCTTGATCTCTTTCGCCGCCGCTGCGGAGCGCTGCGCCAGGTTGCGCACTTCGGCCGCTACCACGGCAAAGCCGCGCCCCTGTTCTCCGGCGCGGGCTGCTTCCACTGCCGCGTTTAGCGCCAGGATGTTGGTTTGGAATGCGATGCCATCGATCACCGAGATGATGTCCACGATCTTGTGCGAAGACTCATTGATGGAGTCCATGGTGACAACCACGTCCTTGACGACAGCGCCGCCCTTTGATGCAACAGTCGAGGCGCCTATCGCGAGCTGATTGGCCTGGCTGGCATTCTGCGCGTTCTGTTTCACGGTTGCGGTGAGCTCCTCCATGCTGGCAGCGGTTTCTTCCAGGCTGGAGGCCTGCTCCTCGGTGCGCTGCGACAGATCAGTATTGCCGGAGGCGATCTCCTTGGCCGCCGTGTTGATGGTGTCGGTCGCGAGCTTGATCTCGTTGACGATGGCGCTGAGCTTTTCTGCGGTGGCGTTGGAGTAGTTCTTCAACTGTCCAAACGTTCCCTGGTATTCGTTGGTGATGCGATCGGTCAGGTCTCCGCGTGCCATGGCGCCCAGCATGCGAACCACTTCCTGCAGGCCGCGATCCGAGGTTTCGACTAATTGGTTGATCCCCGCCGACAATTCGCGCATGAACCCTTCCTTGTCAGCAAGGTCCAGACGTTTGCTGAAGTCTCCATGCACTGCCGCATCGACGATATTGCGCACCTCTTCTTCGATCTTCATTTCCTGGGTGGCATCGATCCATTCGACGGCAGTGCCTAGCCGTGTACCGCGCTCGTTGGCTACCGGCAGCACGGTGAGTTTGAATGTGCGGTCGGCAATCTTGATCGTGGTCTTGTGCAACTCGGTAAGCTGCGCAAGCATATCGTGCTGGTGCTGCGGATTCTTGTGGAAGATATCGAAGTGACTGCCCAGCACTGCTGCGGCGCTGAACTGCGGCATCACCTTGCGGATGCTTGCTTCATTCTGTACGAACAGTTGCTGAATGGCCTTGTTCAGATAGATGATCTTTCCGTCGTTGTTGGCAATTGCCACGTTCGCGGTTGAATTGTCCAGGGCAGCTTTGACGCGCAATGCTTCTTCGGCAGTGCTCTGGCTATCCTTGATCATGTAGTTGATGGTGTCCTTCATGTTCTTGATCGCGGCCATCAGGCTGCTGGCATCCCCGGCCCGGGTATCGACCGCGACATTGAAGTCGCCGGAAGCCACTGCATTGGCCACCGACCTGGCATAGCTTGGCTCGCCGCCGAGCTCCTGCAACAGAACGCGGATCAGCCAGATGCCAAATGCCAGTGTGGCAACAAGGATGCCGAAAGTCAGTGCCAGGTAGAGTTGCAGCAAATGGCGCGCCTGTTGTGACAGGTCGTCCGCGAGGCGGTACAGTTGTGCTGAAAGGAAGTCCTCGACCTCTTTCATGGCGTTGATCTTCTGGGTGATGGCGGAGAACCAGTCTGCCGGGGCTACGCCGAAATTGCCGCTGGTTGCCTTGGCAATGGCGATCTTGCGATAGCCTTCAACCTTGCTGGAAATTTCGCCATTGAGTTTGGCGGCGAACATCTCTTGCGCATCCTTGTTAGCATAGGAATTGAATAGCTCAAAATAGTTCTTCTGGCTGGTGACCAGGCCGATGAAGCGCTGGAATGAATCCCACTCGAAAGCATCTGCTGCGAAGGCTGCGTTCACCGTTGCACGTTCGCGTCCCGCCATCTCCTTGCCGTTCAGGAACATCAGGTAGGCGGTTGTGCTGCGGGCCAGTTGTTCATTGCTGGCAGTCTTTGCCGTGTACGAGATGACCTCCAGCCAGGCGCCGATCAATGCGGTATAGAAATCGAAGGACTCCTTGGGGGCAAGACCGAGGCCGGATATCGCTCTGCGGGTTTCTTCGAGCGAATCCAGTTTCTTCATGGCCGCGAGCAATTGTGCGCGCAAACCCTGATCGAGGTCGCCGTTTTCCAGCGTGGTTGCCAGTTCCCGCAATGCGGTGATGCGCTGGTCGGTTTCGTTGCGCTGCTTGGGAAGCTCGGCGGAGAAGTTGCTCCCTCTGGATGAGAGGAAACCGGCCGACATGCCGCGCTCCTTTTGCACCTCATGGATGACAGCACTCGATTTAACGGCGAGCGTGGTGATCAGTTGCATGGTTTGCAGGTCGTTCAGACGGTGCAGTTTTTCATTCACGCTGCTGATTGAGAAATACAGCAAGCCGAGAACCGGCAGTAGCAGCATCAGCGAAAGGCGCATCCGCAGCGGCATGCGCGACAGTATGGAGCTTTCCGTTTTATGCAAATCGACCTTCTTGCCGGCGCGCAGTGCGGCATAGGTCTTTTCGGCCAGTTCGATCTCGCTACGTTCGGGACGACGGCGTACCGAGGTGTAGCCGATGATCTTGTTGTCTTCATGGATCGGGGTAACGTGGGCATGCACCCAATAATGATCGCCATTCTTGCAGCGGTTTTTGACAATGCCCTGCCAGCCTTTGTTGCGTTTCACGGTAGACCACAGGTCGGCGAACGCTTCTGGCGGCATGTCCGGATGCCGTACGATGTTGTGCGATTTGCCGATCAACTCCTGTTCGGAAAAACCGCTGATCTCGATGAACTCGGGGTTGGCATAGGTGATCACTCCCTTGGTGTCGGTCCGGGTGACGATGGTGACGTCTTTGCCGAGCAGCACCTCCTTTTGGGTAACCGGGGTATTGATCTTCATCATTCGCTCCTTGAGGCTCTTTTGGGCCAGACTGACATATCCGGATTGAAACAGGCGATGCAGGCTTGCAGGGCGTTCCGCGCAGCTCGCGCCACATCATCTGTCAGGGTGGACTTGTCAGCGGTGATCGCCAGGTTTTTTTGCATGTCGTTTTAGCTCGTGCTTCGGCATCGCCGCAATGTTTTCTTCGCCTGTTTTGCGAAGTGATCATTGCGGCAATGCGGTCAGATCACTCGATCTCTTTTTTCAGGTTCATGATTGCAGTGACCGTGTCTTTTGCAGCCACGGCAAATTCGCCTTTCAGCAAGGCGGTCGCTGCCGCCTTGTCCCTGGCATCAACCTTCTTGACGATTTCTCCGGCACAGTGGTGGAAGTCGGCATGCTTGGTTTTCAAATCGCCATATTGCGGCAATTGCTGGTGCTTGGCGCCATCGCCATAAATCCATTTGCCCAGCGTGCACTGGTTGTCCTTGCACACCACATTGCTGTCGAGTTTTTCCTTGCTGGTGCCGTCGATGAAGTCGTTGAGGCGGGTTTTCCACTTGATATGTGCGGCGATGGCCTCGTCCAGATGCGAAGTGCTTTCTTTAGGCGCAGTCAGTTGCGCTTTGGCAGAGGTCATCGACGTGTCCACCTTGAACACGCTGACCGACTTGGTCAAGTTCTGCGCTTCTTCTTCCAGCGACTCGGCGGCAGCGGCAGCTTCTTCGACCAGCGCGGCGTTCTGCTGGGTCACTTCATCCATCTGCGTGATGGCCTGGTTGACCTGCTCGATGCCCTGGCTCTGTTCGGCAGACGCCGCGCTGATCTCGGACATGATGTCGGTCACGCGTTTGACCGCATTGACGATTTCGTCCATCGTCTTGCCGGCGGAATCCACCAGCTTGGTACCGCTGTCGACCTTCTCGACGGAGTCGTCGATCAGGGTCTTGATCTCCTTGGCGGCGGCAGCGGAACGCTGCGCCAGGTTGCGCACTTCGGCGGCCACCACGGCAAAGCCGCGGCCCTGCTCACCGGCACGTGCGGCTTCCACCGCGGCATTCAGTGCCAGGATATTGGTCTGGAATGCAATGCCGTCGATCACGCTGATGATGTCCACGATCTTGCGCGAGGACTCGTTGATCGCACTCATCGTGCCGACCACCTGCTGCACCTCGGCGCCGCCTTTCTCGGCTACCGTGCTGGCGCTATGCGCCAACTGGTTGGCCTGTTTGGCGTTCTCGGAGTTCTGTTTGACCGTGGAGGTCAGTTCTTCCATGCTGGCGGCGGTTTCTTCCAGGCTGGAAGCCTGCTCTTCGGTGCGCTGCGACAGGTCGGCGTTGCCGGTGGCGATTTCCTTGGAGGCGGTGCCGATGGAGTCGACCGAGACCTTCACTTCGTTTACCAGCCTCTTCAGGTTCTCGACGGTGGTGTTCACCGCGTCCTTGGTCTGGCCGAACAGGCCCGGGTAGTCCTTGGTGATCTTCTGGGTCAGGTCAGCTTCGGCCAGTGCCTGCGCGACACGGGTAATGTCCTTCAAACCGGTTTCAGTCACGCTCGAAAGCTGGTTCAGCAGTTCGGACAGGGTCTTGGTGTAGCCTTGGCGTCCTTCCAATTCCATTTGGACGCTGAAGTCGCCCTGTCCAGCAGACAAAACGATGAACTGGATGTCATCCACGATCTTGGTGAGCGAGTCGACGGTGTTGTTGACCGCCACCTTGGTCTGGTTGAATACGCCGGCATAGTCCTTGGTGATCTTCTGCGACAAGTCGCCGTTGGCCAGCGCCGAGGCTACGCGCGAAACGTCGTTCAGGCCGGTTTCGGAGACGTTGGACAACTGGTTCAGCAGTTCCGACAGCTCCTTGGTATAGCCTGCCTTGCCTTCCATGTTCATCTTCACGCTGAAGTCGCCCCGTACCGCTGCTGCTTCTACAATATCCTTGATTTCGGCAACAATGGATTGCAGATTGACCTGCATGGATTTGAAATTTTCCAGCAGGCTTCCGATCTCGTCCTGGCTTTCGATATGTATTTCGTTGTGCAGGTTTCCTGCGGCAATATTCGCGGCGACCTGGCCGGCGCTACGCAGGCCACGACCGATACCGCTGACCAGCAGGAATCCCATTGCGCCCGCCAGGACTATGCCGATCACGATCAGGCTGATTGCAGTAGTCTGGGCGATCGCGTAGCGGCTTGTTGCAGCATCGTATTCCGACTTTGCAACATCCAGTTGCAGTTGAATCAGGGCATTTATCCCTTCGCGTACCGGCTGATACAGTGGGCGGATTTTGGTTGCGACAATTTCCTTGGCCTGGGAAATGTCATGGTTGCGCAGTGCGGTCTGGGCTGCGCGCAGTCCCTCCTGGACAAACGCCTTGCGATCTTCGCCGAACTTTTCCGCGATCTTCTTTTCCTCGGGAGTCAGGTACGTCGCCATGTAGCCATCCCAGGTCTTGGTGATGATGGCAATATTTCCGTCCATTTCGTCGGCATACTTCAGTGCGTTTTCCGGCTCCATGATGCCATTGGCAACCGCCAGCCGATTGTTTTGCAGATTGCGCAGTATTGTCGTCAGTTGTCCCAAGGCAACGGTACGGTCTTCATAAACCGTGCGCAGTCCCTCGTTACTGCGCGACATGCCCCATAGCCCATAGCTGCCGATCACAATCAGAAGCACGGATAGCAGACCGATTACCGAGATCAGCCTCGTTCTGATACTGAGATTTTTCAGGAAATTGAGTTTGGTTAGCCAGTTCATTTTGCGTATCCTTCCTTCCAGTATGCGTAGACCATGCGCCTGTCATTCAAGAAACAGGCGGTATGCGCGGCCGGCCTGTTCTATTGCAGCCCGCTCCGGGCGAGTGCGCACGGAGGTATAACCAACTACTTTTCCGTCCTCAAACAACGGGGACGTATTTGCATCGACCCAGTAATAACTGCCATCCTTGCAGCGGTTCTTGACATAACCACTCCAGGGTTTCTGCGTCTTGAGTTGTTGCCATAAATCAGCAAAGGCTTCCGGCGGCATATCCGGATGACGCACGATATTGTGTGAAGCACCGATCAATTCTTCGCGCGTGAAACCGCTGATGCGCACGAAGTCGTCATTCACATAGGCGATGCAACCTTTAAGGTCGGTTTTGGAAATGACATTATCCGTTTCCCTCAATATGTACTCGGTATCATTTACCGGCATGTTGACTTTCATGGATTCTTCCTTTTTGCGTGATCGGCAGGGGCTCATCGTTGTGACTCCGGGCCTGTCATGAATACTCTTTGGCCTGCCATCCACGTTGTCTTATAAGCAGTGCAATCTTGATGCATATTGCATATCCGAAGACCGCAAAAAACCCTAAAAAACCTGCTCAATTTTTTGATATATGCCCTTTTAAAATTAATAGGCTAAGCAACCGCCTCATCCATCAATTCCATATCCTTCGACGACATGAGCCTTTGGATGTCGACGAGGATAAGCATGCGCTGGTCGACGGTGCCCAAGCCGGTGATGTAGCGCGTATCCAGCGTGGTGGAGAGTGTCGGGGCGGCCTTGATCTGCTCGGGTTGCAGGGTCAGCACATCGGACACGCTGTCCACCACGATGCCGACCACGCGCGAGCCGAAGTTGAGGATGATCACCACCGTGAACTCGTTATAGTCCACCTTGCCCAGGTTGAACTTGATGCGCA
>JAJZUP010000003.1 GCA_021848465.1 Pseudomonadota bacterium | reverse complement strand
TTGGATTTGCCCTTGGTGCTGCTGAACTTGTACATGCCCTTGATGATGCCTTCTTCGGCGCCCTTGGGCATGGCGGGATGCGTGTAGTTCTCGTTCATCACCGTGAGGTAATAGAACACGTCTTCCTGCTTCTTGTACATGCGCTCCATGCCGTGCTGCACGATCACCGCCAGTTCGTAGGCGAAGGTCGGGTCGTAGGAGATGCAGTTCGGGATCATGGCCGCTTGCAGGTGGCTGTGGCCGTCCTGGTGCTGCAGGCCTTCGCCGTTCAGCGTGGTGCGTCCGGCGGTGCCGCCGACCAGGAAGCCGCGCGCGCGCAGGTCGCCCGCCGCCCAAGCCAGGTCGCCGATGCGCTGGAAGCCGAACATCGAGTAGTAGATGTAGAACGGGATCATCGCGGTGCCGTGGTTGGCGTAGGAAGTCGCAGCGGCGATCCAGTCGGCCATGCCGCCGGCTTCGTTGATGCCTTCCTGCAGGATCTGCCCGGTCTCGGACTCCTTGTAGTACATCAACTGGTCGGCGTCCTGCGGGGTGTACAACTGGCCCACCTGCGAGAAGATGCCGAGCTGGCGGAACATGCCTTCCATGCCGAAGGTGCGCGATTCGTCGGGCACGATCGGCACGATCTGCTTGCCGATGCTCTTGTCCTTGACCAGTACGCCGAGCAGGCGCACGAAGGCCATGGTGGTGGAGAATTCGCGGTCTTCGCTGGATTTCAGCAATGCGTCGAAAGCGTCCAGCGACGGTGTGTTGAGCGGATGCGCCAAGGGTTCGCGGGCAGGCAGGTGGCCCATCGCGGCAGCGCGTTCCTTCAGGTATTTGGCTTCCTGGCTATCTGGCGCCGGGCGCACGAACGGCAGCTTGGGCAGGTCGGCGTCATTCACCGGGATATTGAAGCGGTCACGGAATTTGCGCAGCGATTCCTCATCCATCTTCTTCTGCTGGTGGGTCGGGTTTTGCGCTTCGCCGGACGAGCCCATGCCGTAGCCCTTCACGGTCTTGGCCAGGATCACGGTCGGCTGGCCTTTATGCCGGGTGGCGGCCGCGTAGGCAGCAAACACCTTGAACGGGTCGTGGCCGCCGCGGTTCAGGCGCCAGATTTCGTCGTCCGACATGTCGGCCACCAGTTCCAGCAGCTCGGGGTACTTGCCGAAGAAGTGCTGGCGCACGTAGGCGCCGTCCTTGGATTTGTAGGTCTGGTATTCGCCGTCGACCACTTCCATCATGCGCTTTACCAGCAGGCCGCTCTTGTCCTTGGCCAGCAGGCGATCCCACCAGCGGCCCCAGACTACCTTGATCACGTTCCAGCCGGCGCCGCGGAACACGCCTTCCAGTTCCTGGATGATCTTGCCGTTGCCGCGCACCGGGCCGTCCAGGCGTTGCAGGTTGCAGTTGATGACGAAGATCAGGTTGTCAAGCCCTTCGCGGCCTGCCATCGAGATTGCACCCAGCGATTCCGGTTCGTCGGTCTCGCCGTCGCCGAGGAAGGCCCATACCTTGCGCCCGTCGGTTTGCGCCAGGCCGCGATGCTGCAGGTAACGCATGAAGCGCGCCTGGTAAATCGCCATCAATGGGCCGAGACCCATGGACACGGTGGGGAATTGCCAGAAATTCGGCATCAGCCACGGGTGCGGATAGGAGGACAGGCCGTCGCCGTCCACTTCCTGGCGGAACTTGCGCAACTGGTCTTCGGTCAGGCGGCCCTCGATGAAGGCGCGCGCATAAATGCCGGGGGCGGAGTGACCCTGGATATACAGCAGGTCGCCGCCGTGGTCCTTGGTGTGACCGCGGAAGAAATGGTTGAAGCCGACGTCGTACAGCGTGGCGGCGGAAGCGAAGCTGGCGATGTGGCCGCCCAGCTCGGAGGACTCCTTGTTGGCGTTCAGGATGATGGCCATCGCGTTCCAGCGCGTCAGCGCGCGGATGCGGTGTTCCAGCTCATGGTTGCCTGGCGAGCGCTCTTCCTTGTCCGGGGAAATGGTATTCAGGTAAGGGGTGGTGGCGCTGATCGGCATGTCGTCGCCAGCCATGCGTGCATGGTGGATCAGTTGGTCCAGCAGGTAGTGAGCGCGTTCGGCTCCCTCGTTTTCCAGAACGGACGTCAGTGCGTCCAGCCATTCCTGGGTTTCTTGCGGATCAAGATCCGGGATGTTGTTTGCCATCTCTCCAGCCTCTTCTATGAAAAATTGTTATCAAAATTGCCCGCAGGCAACGACCTCATGTTCGGTGACCAGCCAATCCACTTTCTGGTCGAAAGGTTCCTGCGGGAGCCTGTCCACCACCTGCATGGAAAAGGCTCCGGCCACCCGCACCGGGCGGTGTGACAGGCCGGGCAGCAATTTGTCGTAAAACCCTCCGCCGTAACCCAGCCGGGTACCGTCACGCGTAAATGCCACGCCGGGCAACAGCACGAAATCAATTGCGCCGGGCGCGGCAAGCAGCTCACAACGCTCGGCGACGGGCTCGCGTATTTCCCAGGCGCCGGGCGCTACATCGTGCTGCAAATCGCCTATGCGATATATATCCAGTTGCTTGGTGGCCCGATTGACCTTGGGCAGATAGACCTGCTTCCCGTCAATCAGCGCCTGCCGCACAAACAGCTCGGTTTCCATTTCCGCGCCAAAATTCAAATACGCCAGTACCGCGCGCGCTTCACGGTAGCTGGCCAGACCGCATAACGTATGGGTAATGGCCTGGCTGGCGCGCGCCCTCTCAAGGGAGGGCATTTTTTCGCGGGCGGCGATTATACTTTGTCTTAGTGCCTGCTTCCTAATCTGGGGAGTCATCAGGGTAGGGCTATCCTATATTAGAGGTCTTGAATATTTTGCAACTTCGACGAAATTGCCGCGAACTTTCCGGTTTTTGCGTTAAACCGGAAAGCCGGGTTCGGGATTGCGGCGATGGTTTTGGCTATAGCCATGTTCCAGTCGCGGGATTGCGCCGCATACGATGTGTGTACGCATAACAGGCAACAGCGCTTTGCGGTGGAAGCACTTCCTGTGTGCGCACTTCTGCTGCCCTATCCCAGGAACAGTTTATAGGCCGGGTTGCTGCTTTCATCCCAGTACGGATAGCCGAGCGTATCGAGGAATTCCTTGAGTGCCTTTTTGTCCTTGCTGGGAACCTGCATGCCGACCAGTACGCGGCCGTAGTCCGCGCCGTGGTTGCGGTAGTGGAACAGGGAGATGTTCCAGTTGTGGTTCATGCTGTTGAGGAAATTCATCAGTGCGCCAGGGCGTTCCGGGAATTCGAAGCGGAAAATGATCTCGTCCTTCGCTTCCGGCGCGCGGCCACCGACGAGGTGGCGCAGGTGCAATTTGGCCATTTCGTTGTCGGTGAGGTCGAGTGTGCTGAGTTTGTTCTTTTCCAGCGTGGTCACCAGGCGCGCGGTTTCGGCCGGGTCCTTGACCTGGATGCCGACAAAGACGCGGGCTTCGCTGGGGTCCGCATAGCGGTAGTTGAACTCGGTGATGTTGCGGTTGCCGATCAGGGTGCAGAACTGGCGGAAGCTGCCGGGCGTTTCCGGGATGGTGACGGCCAGGATGGCTTCGCGTTTTTCGCCGATTTCGGCGCGCTCGGCGACGAAACGCAGGCGGTCGAAGTTCATGTTGGCGCCGCTGCAGACGGTGACCAGGGTTTCATTCTTCAGCTTCTCGCGCTGCGCATACTGCTTGGCGCCTGCTACCGCGAGCGCTCCGGCCGGCTCCAGGATGGAGCGGGTGTCCTGGAACACATCCTTGATGGCGGCACAGACGGCGTCGGTGTCGACCAGCACGACCTCATCGACGTATTGCTTGCACAGGCGAAAGGTTTCTTCGCCGGCGAGTTTAACCGCCGTGCCGTCCGAGAACAGGCCGACATCGTTGAGTGTTACGCGCTTCTTCGCCTTGAGCGAGCGCGCCATGGCATCCGAGTCCACGGTCTGCACGCCGATCACCTTGATATCGGGGCGCACCTGTTTGACATAGGCGCCCACGCCCGCCACCAGCCCGCCGCCGCCGATGGCGCAGAAAATCGCATGGATGGGCGCCTGGTGCTGGCGCAGGATTTCCATGCCGATGGTGCCTTGTCCGGCAATGACATCCGGGTCGTCGAAAGGGTGGACGAAGGTCAGCTTGTGCTTCGTTTCCAGCTCCAGCGCATGGGTGTAGGCGTCGCTGTAGCTGCTGCCGTGCAGCACGATCTCTACCGCGCGCTGGCCGAAACGCTTCACTGCCTCGATCTTCACTTGTGGCGTGGTGGTGGGCATTACGATGGTGGCTTTGCATCCCATCTTGTTGGCGGAGAGGGCCACGCCCTGTGCATGGTTGCCGGCCGAGGCAGCGATCACGCCGCGCTTGAGTTGCTCCGGCGTGAGTTGCGCCATCTTGTTGTAGGCGCCGCGCAATTTGAACGAAAATACAGGCTGCATGTCTTCGCGCTTGAGCAGGACTTTGTTGCCGGTGCGGGCTGAGAGGTTGGGGGCCGCTTCGAGCGGACTTTCGATGGCCACGTCATAGACGCGGGCGGTCAGGATGCGCTTCAGGTAGCTATGCATAAATCTCTTACAAGGTTGGGATGTCGTTGCAGCCGCAAGATTAGCAGGAATGGGGCGATTCCCAAAGGATTTGCCGGCACGGTTTCGTATTTCATGAATTCCTGCAATAATCCGCGGACGATTACAAAGACTACATGGAACTGGACGATTCAAATGGCAATGACTCAAGATGATATGAAACTGGCGGTTGCGCAGGCCGCGATCGCACATGTCCCCGGCGATTGCATTGTGGGGGTGGGCACCGGCTCCACCGCCAACTTTTTTATTGATGAGCTGGCAAAGATCAAGCACAAGATTCGCGGTGCGGTGGCCAGCTCGGAAGCTTCGGCCAAGCGCCTGCAAGGGCACGGCATCGAAGTGATTTCTTTGAATGACGCCGGAACCCTGCCGGTGTATGTGGACGGTGCCGACGAGATCACCCGCCACATGCACATGGTGAAGGGCGGCGGCGGTGCGTTGACCCGCGAAAAAATCGTGGCGGCGGCCAGCAAGAAATTCGTATGTGTGTGCGACCAGAGCAAACTGGTCGATGTGTTGGGTAAATTCCCGCTGCCGGTCGAAGTGATCCCGATGGCGCGTAGCTACATTGCTCGCGAACTGGTGAAACTGGGTGGACAGCCGAAGCTGCGCGAAGGTTTTACCACTGACAACGGCAACATCATCCTCGATGTGCATGGCTTGTCGATCATGAATCCGGTGGAACTGGAAACCAAGCTGAACCAGTTGCCCGGCGTGGTGACAAACGGGCTGTTTGCGTGCCGCGGTGCGGACGTGTTGCTGCTGGGCACCCCCGAGGGTGTGCAGACCATCACCCTGTGATTTTCAGCCTGTAATAAAAAATTCATGGCTTGTAGGTAGCATAGCGAATTAATAATATTGTTAAGGAATGGCCATGGTGAGTAGCGAACATACTTCCAAGCAATTCGATGCCGAGCTTGAGGCGGTTCGCGCCCGCGTGCTGCAAATGGGCGGGCTGGTGGAAAGCCAGATACGTCTTGCGATCGAGTCGCTGATTTCCGGCGATGTGGAATTGATGAACCGCGTGATCGAAGATGATCATCGCGTCAATTCCATGGAGGTGGAGATCGACGAAAGTTGCAACCACATCCTGGTGCGGCGCCAGCCGGCCGCTGGCGACCTGCGCATGATCATGACGGTGATCAAGACCATCACCGACCTGGAGCGCATCGGCGACGAGGCCGAGAAGATTGCCCGCATGGCCAAGCTGCTGTCGCAAAAGGAACGCCTGCGCCATCCGCGTTACCACCAGATCAAGCATGCTTCGGACATTGCGCTGGACATGCTGCGCAAATCGCTGGATGCGTTTGCCCGTCTCGACTTGAGCTCTGCTGCGCAGGTGGTGCGCCAGGACGAGCAGGTGGATGAGGAATTCCGCTCCATCATGCGCTACCTGATCACGTTCATGATGGAAGATCCGCGCACCATTTCCACTTCGCTGGAAATCCTGTTCGTTGCCAAGGCCATCGAGCGCATCGGCGACCACGCCAAAAACATGTGCGAATACGTGGTCTACATGGTCAAGGGGCGCGACGTGCGCCATGTGAGCGTGGAAGAATTCGAGCGCGAAGTGCGGGAGTAAGCGTGCCGCCGCAGCATCAACCCATACTTGCCGCGGTCGATCTGGGTTCCAACAGTTTTCGTTTGCAGGTGGCTCGCGTGGAAAGCGAGCAAATCTATCTTCTGGATGGACTGCGCGAGCCGGTGCGTCTCGCTGCCGGTCTCAACCAGAATAAAAATCTCGACCGGGATGCCCAACAGCGCGCGCTGGATTGCCTGCAGCGTTTCGGCGAACGCCTGCGCGGTTTGCCGCGCGATGCGGTGCGTGCGGTCGGCACCAACTCCTTGCGTGTAGCCAAGAATGCCCCGGAATTTCTACCACTCGCCGAACAGGCGTTGGGCTTCCCGATCGAAGTCATTGCCGGGCGTGAAGAAGCGCGCCTGATTTACCTGGGCGTGGCGCAGGGTTTGCCGCAGGCGCTGGGGCGGCGGCTGGTCATCGACATCGGCGGCGGTTCAACCGAATTCATTATTGGCGATGGGCTGGAGCCGGTCTGCCTGGAAAGCCTGTACATGGGCTGCGTGAGCTACAGCTTGCGTTATTTTCCCGAGGGCAAGGTCAGCAAAGGGGCGCTGAAACAGGCCGAGCTTGCCGCCAGCAATGAGGTGCAGACGATTGCGGGCGAATATCGCGAGGAAGGATGGGAGGTTGCCCTCGGTTCGTCCGGTACTGCGCGCGTGCTGTGCGACATCCTGGAGCAAAACGGTTTCAGCCAGTCGGGCATTACCCGCGAGGGCATGGAAAAATTGCGTGCCGAGCTGCTGCGCGCCGGGGATGTCCGCAAGCTGGACTTGCTCGGCTTGAAGCAGGATCGCATTCCGGTTTTGCCCGGCGGTTTTGCGATCATGTACGCCGCAATGTGCGAACTGGGAATCGAGCAGATGCAGCCGGCGCTGGGAGCATTGCGCGAAGGCGTGCTGTACGACCTGCTCGGACGTTCGCACAATCGCGACATGCGCGATGTGACCGTGCAGCAATTCATGCGGCGCTACCATGTGGATGGCCGCCAGGCCGAGCGCGTTGCCCAGTTGTCCGGTGCGCTGGCGCAGCAGTTTCTTGGCGGCGCGACCAATGAGATCGCGCTGCGACTGTTGGGCTGGGCTGCCCGCCTGCACGAAATCGGCATCAGCGTGGCGCACAGCGGTTTTCACAAGCACACCGCCTACATCCTGAAAAATGCCGACATGCCCGGCTTCTCAAAGAAGGAGCAGGAGCGCCTCAGCTTGCTCGGGATGGCGCAGCGCGGCAATCTGGAAAAGCTGCGTGCCCAATTGTTCGCCGCCTTCTCTGCCGAAGACCTGTCCCTGATCATGGCGTTGCGCCTCGCCACCATTTTCTATCGCAATCGCAGCGACATCCTGCTCCCGGTTATGCAAGGAAATTTCGACGGCAACGTATTCCAGTTGGTTCTGAAACAAGGCTGGCTGGCGCGCAATCCATTGACGGATACCGCCTTGCAGGAAGAAGCAAAACAATGGAGCGACTGGGGCGTCAGTTTGCGGGTGCAGGAAGACTGAGCCGCATTGCGCAGCAGTGGTGCAGTCAGCGCTCGTTGGATATTGATCCGGGCACCTGCCTCCTTCATGTTACCATTCGCTTGAAGCAGGCCAGACAGTCGCTGCGTGCCTTGTTGCACGGAGAGGAAAGTCCGGGCTCCACAGAGCAGGATGCCGGCTAACGGCCGGACACCGTGAGGTGATGAACAGTGCCACAGAAAATAAACCGCCAGTTTGCGCAAGTTGACTGGTAAGGGTGAAACGGCGGGGTAAGAGCCCACCGCGGACGTGGTAACACGGACGGCACGGTAAACTCCATCCGGAGCAAGACCAAATAGGCAGGTAATGACGTTGCTCGCGTCGCCTGCGGGTAGGTTGCTTGAGCGTCAGGTAACGAAACGCCTAGAGGAATGACTGTCCACGACAGAACCCGGCTTACCGGCCAGCTTCACCTTATTCTAGTTTTTTCTTTTCAGGCATCAGGTATTTTGCGACGACTAGTCGGTCAATGAGGTCGCCAGTCATTTTTTCACACGTGTCCGCTACTTGCACCAATTCTGTCACCCGGTTCTCTATGCACCTATTGGACGACCACAGAAAAATCGCATAGTCTGGCTCAAACTTACTGAAGAGAAAGATATGGGCTGGGTAAAGGGCATTCGACAGAAAGGCGTTCCTGCTGCATTGGGGGCGGCTATATTGTTTGGCGTTGGAACGCCGCTGGCCAAGCTTTTGCTCGATGCTGTCAATCCATGGCTGCTGGCGGGCCTGCTTTATCTGGGCTCTGGTCTTGGTTTGAAGTTATACCGTTTGTTTATTAAGGCACCAGTCGTCCATCTTCCCCGAAATGAGCGAATCTGGTTTGGAGGAGCAATTCTGTCCGGCGGCGTCGTTGGCCCTGTGCTGCTTATGGTGGGCTTGAGCGGCATGCCGGCTTCCGGCACCTCACTACTACTTAATGCCGAAAGCGTATTTACCGCACTTCTGGCTTGGTTTGCCTTCAGGGAAAACTTTGATCGGCGGATAGCGTTCGGCATGGCCGCCATTGTTGCCGGTGCAGCGGTGCTGAGTTGGCCGACCAATGCACAACTTTCAGAATGGTGGCCGTCACTCTCTGTACTGGGTGCTTGCTTTGCCTGGGGGGTTGATAACAACCTTACGCGAAAAGTATCGCTTGCAGATGCCACTTGGGTTGCATCAACTAAAGGTTTGGTATCCGGTGCAATCAATTTGGTTCTGGCCTTCTCGCTGGGGGCCTCTATGCCCACATTACCCAATCTGGCTGGCGCAATGCTGATCGGCTTCTTTGCTTATGGAGTGAGCCTTACCTTATTTGTCGTAGGGCTGCGTTACCTTGGTACATCACGGACAGGGGCCTATTTTTCTGTTGCGCCTTTCTTTGGCGCTCTTGTGGCTGTGCTGATGGGAGAGGCAATTACCATTCCTCTGCTTGTTTCGGGGAGCTTAATGGGGGTAGGGGTATGGCTGCATCTGACTGAACGGCATGAGCACAAACATACTCATGAAGAAATGTGGCACGAACATGAGCACATTCATGATGAACATCACCAGCATGAACATAACCCTCCCGTGCCCTTCGGTACTCGGCATAGCCATTTGCACAAACACCAGCCGCTAACGCACACACATTTACATTTTCCCGATACGCATCATCGGCACAGCCATTAATTATTCGGTAGTTATATATTTCCAGACAGACATGCGTGGGGATTGTTAGCGTTTCCGCTTTGGCCGAATCGCAGACCCCAGCACAAAAAAGGCCGGCAAATGCCGGCCTTCTCTTTTTCACATCTATAACAACCATGGTGCAGCTCGCCGCAGCCTTTGGCTTTGCGGTGAATCTCCCTGAGCATTTCTTATGTTTTTACTGCGGGCTGGATTGTTATCCAGGCTCGCTAGCGCTGCAACTGTCACTTGCTTTCTGTTGCATATTTGCCACTCGGCCGGGATGAGCGCCGCAGCTTTGGTTTTCCCTGAATGAAAAATTTTTGTTAAGTACTATTGAACTTTTCCGGAAATACCCCACCTAATGCGTCGAGTAATGAAAATTACTTCATATCTCCCCCTCCCTGAGATATGGGGTCTTAACTTCCCCTCCCTTTGTTAAGACCTTTATCCCCCGAGCTAACACTCGGGGGATATTTTTTTGTGGTGCTAAATCAGGTGGTTGCGCCAACTTGTTGGGTTGGGAGCGCGTGGTTTGGCCCGGGTTAATGGGGTTTTCATGGGCTCGGCGCGAGGGGGGGGGGCTTGGTGTGGGCGGCTTGATTCTTCGTTCTCATTCTTTTGGCGGCGATTGCTACAGTCTGTTCTTGGCTCGGGAGGGGCAAGCGGACTTATTCAGCGGCTCTTTATCTATTTAAAGCGATGAATTGCCCTTCTCCCTCATAAACAACTTTAGCTATTTTTCGCAATCTATTGCTTTTTAAGCATATTTAATTTGCGTTAACATATTCTTATAACTCCTTGTCCTAAAAAGAAAAATCCCGTTTTTCAGCTTGACCACCCATGAAAAATTCAATATAGTGGTGTGAAGTGGTGAAAAGTGGGTTTTTGTGGGTAAAGGGGTGGTCAGGGAAATGTTTCAAGGGGCGGCGCAGCTAAATCTGGATAGCAAGGGCAGGTTCGCGATACCGGCACGGCATCGCGATATGCTGCTTGAGCATTGCGCCGGGCAATTGGTGTTGACCGCCGATGCCGATGGTTGCCTGTTGCTTTACCCCCAGCCGGAGTGGTTGCCTATCCGCGACAAGCTGATGCAGCTTTCCGCGTTCAATCCGCGCATTCGCGCATTGCAAAGATTCCTGGTCGGACACGCAGAAGATGTGGTGATGGATGCCGCAGGGCGCGTGCTGGTTTCGCCCACCTTGCGCAGTTACGCGGTGCTGGACAAGCGCGTGATGCTGGTGGGGCAGGGCAATAAATTCGAGTTGTGGGATGAGTCGCGCTGGCAGGCGCAGAACGAAAAGATGGCCGGATTCGATGCGGGAGCGCTGCCGCCCGAGCTGGAGGGCTTTACGCTGTGAGTCAGGAGCGGGTCCACGAGACCGTCCTGTTGCATGAGGCTGTAGATGCGTTGCAGGTGAGGCCGGACGGGGTTTATGTCGACGGGACGTTCGGGCGCGGCGGGCATAGCCGGCTGATACTGGAACGACTGGGGCCCGCGGGGCGGCTGATCGCATTGGACAAGGACCCGGCAGCAGTTGCTGCCGCGCAGGCGATCGGCGACGCGCGCTTCACGATTGTGCATAGCGGTTTTGCCGATATGCGCGAGGTATTGCTGCAGTGTGGTGTGGATAAGGTGGATGGTGTGCTGCTGGATCTCGGGGTGTCGTCGCCGCAGCTTGACGATGCGCAGCGCGGATTCAGTTTCCGTTTCGATGCGCCGCTGGATATGCGTATGGATACCAGCCGGGGCGAAACGGCGGCGCAATGGCTGGCGACGGTGGATGAGGGCGAGTTGGCGGAGGTGATTGGTGGCTACGGCGAAGAACGGTTTGCTAGGAAGATTGCAAGAGCGCTTGTTACTGCGCGCCAGGAAACACCCATCCGCACCACGCGGCAACTTGGCGAGATTGTCGCGCAAGCAGTGCGCACCCGCGAACCCGGCAAGAATCCGGCAACGCGCACCTTTCAGGCTATACGGATTTATATCAACCGCGAACTCGAAGAGCTCGAGAGCGTGCTGCCGCAATGCGTGGATAGTCTGAGAGAGGGCGGCAGAATGGCCATCATCAGCTTCCACTCCCTCGAAGACCGGATTGTGAAGCGTTTCATGAGGGATATGTCCCAGGCAGACAAGCTGCCGCGCAACCTGCCGATCCGGCAGGCAGATATTCCTCCGGCAAAAATGAAGGTGGTGGGAAAGGCCATTTATCCAGGCGAGCGCGAGGTCGAGCAGAATCCGCGCGCGCGCAGCGCCGTGTTGCGTGTGGCTGAATTTACCGGAGGGACGGGTGCTTAGGGTCAACCTGCTCCTTCTGCTGGTGGCGATTGCCTGTGCGCTCGGGGTGGTGACATCCCAGCACAAGGCGCGCAAGTATTTCATCGACCTGCAAAACGAAAAAGACCGCGCCCAGCAGATGGAAGTGGAGTGGGGGCAATTGCAGCTTGAGCAGAGCACGCTCGCATTGCCAGCGCGCGTCGAGAAAATCGCCGGGCGTCAGCTGCAAATGCAGATGCCGCAAGGCCGGCAAATCCAGTTTGTGCGAATTGAGCCGGACGCAAGCAAGGCGGCGCAACCATGAAGCCGGCAGCCAACATCAAAACCACCGGGCAACTGGCGCTGCCGCCCTGGCGTTCGCGCCTGCTGTTCGTGCTGCTGATGGGCGGGCTTGCCGGTCTGCTGGTGCGCGGAATTTACTTGCAGGCGATTCACGATGATTTCCTGCAACAGAAAGGGGATGCGCGCTACGGCCGGGTAATCGACATCAATGCGCATCGCGGCATGATCACCGATCGCCATGGCGAGCCGTTGGCGATCAGCACGCCGGTCGAGTCGGTCTGGGCCAGCCCGCCGGATGTCGATGCAACGTCCCAGCAGGTGCGCGACCTTGCGCGTTTGCTGGGCATGAGCATGCAGGAAGTGAAAGAGCGCCTGTTTGACACCTCGCGCGACTTCGTCTACCTGCGCCGCCAGTTGCCGCCAGAGCAGGCTGGCAAGGTCGAGCGGCTGGGCATTGCCGGCGTGTCGTTGAAGCGCGAGTACCGGCGCTACTATCCCGGCGGCGAAGTAACCTCGCATTTACTCGGCTTTACCAG
This sequence comes from Pseudomonadota bacterium, assembly GCA_021848465.1. Taxonomy (GTDB): domain Bacteria; phylum Pseudomonadota; class Gammaproteobacteria; order Burkholderiales; family Gallionellaceae; genus JAJZUP01. Next base: position 340,508 of record JAJZUP010000003.1, on the reverse strand, counting down.
CGTGGATGACAACGGCCAGGAAGGCATTGAGCTGGCTATGCAGTCGCAACTCGGAGGCAAGGCCGGCAGCCAGCGCGTGATCAAGGACCGGCGCGGCCACATCGTGGAAGACGTGGCCAGCCTGCGCGCGCCCAAGGAGGGTAGCGATATTGCGCTGAGCCTGGATAACAAGATCCAGTTCCTGGCGTTCCGTGAGATCAAGAAGACCGTTGAAGAGCACCAGGCAAAGAGCGGCTCCATCGTGGTGCTGGATGCGAAAACCGGAGAATTGCTGGCGCTGGCAAACTGGCCCAGCTATAACCCGAACAACCGTGAAAAACCGGCGCCGAATGTCATGCGCAACCACGCGGTGACCGACCTGTTCGAGCCGGGGTCGACCATGAAGCCGTTTACGATTGCCACGGCGCTTGACCTTGGCAAGATCAAACCGGATACCGAGATCAATACCGAGCACGGGGTATACACCGTGGGCGGGCGCAAGATTCACGATACGCACCCGGAGGCTTACCTCACCGTAGCCCAGGTGATCCAGAAGTCCAGCAATGTGGGCGCTTCCAAAATTGCGCTATCGATGAAACCCGAGCAATTCTGGCATGGCTTGCACGAGGCCGGTTTCGGTGCGCCGACCGGCAGCGAGTTTCCTGGTGAAGCGCCGGGCCGCTTGCGCGACTACAACACCTGGCGCCCGATCGAGCAGGCGACTATGTCGTATGGCAACGGCATCTCTGTAAACCTGCTGCAACTGGCGCGCGCCTACACGGTTTTTGCCAACGATGGCGAATTGAAGCCGATCACACTGCTCAAGCAGGACGCTCCAGTGGTTGGCACCAAGGTGTTCTCGGCAAACACGGCGCAAGAGGTCAGGGAGATGCTTGAGCTGGTGGTGCGGCCAGGCGGCACCGCGCCGGAAGCGCAGATCAACGGCTATCGCGTGGCGGGTAAAACCGGCACCGCGCACAAACTGGACGGCGGCCATTACGTTAACCACTACGTGGCGTCGTTTGTGGGCCTGGCTCCGGCGTCCAATCCGCGCCTGATCGTGGCTGTCATGGTGAATGATCCAAGCGGTGCAGAATATTACGGCGGACAGGTGGCGGCCCCAGCATTCAGCAACGTCATGGGCGCAGCACTGCGTCAGCTCAACGTGCCGAACGATGCGCCGCTGAATAACGTGATGCAGCCGAATCCAGACGAGCTGATCAAGGAGGACACATGAGCCATAACGTCATGTTGTCCCCGCAGTCATCGGCAGTATTCAATCCCGCTTGGCTGGATGAACTCGGCGTCCGCATTACGCGCCTGGTTACGGACAGCCGCCAGATACAGCCCGGCGATACATTCGTGGCCTACCCCGGCGGGCAAGCCGATGGCCGGCACTTTATCGCACAGGCGATTGCGCGCGGCGCGAATGCCGTGATCTGGGAAGCCAAAGGTTTCGCTTGGGACGAGTCCTGGACGGTGCCGCACTTGCCGGTCACCGACCTGCGCCATCAGGCCGGGGCACTGGCAGACCATGTGTATGGCAGTCCGTCGTACCAATTGTGGATGGTGGGAGTGACCGGCACCAACGGCAAGACGACCTGCAGCCACTGGATACGCAGCGCGCTGACCGCGCTCGGGCGCAACAGCGCCTTGCTCGGAACTCTCGGCAACGGCTTCCTCGGTGATCTGCAACCGAGCCTGAATACCACGCCGGAAGCAATCAGCGTGCATGGCCTGCTGGCCGAGTACCTGCGCCAGGGCGCCAAGGCGGCCGTGATGGAAGTGTCTTCGCATGCGCTGAGCCAGGGACGGGTAAACAACGTGCATTACGATGTGGCGTTGCTGACCAACCTGAGCCGCGACCACCTCGATTACCACGGCGACATGCACAGCTATGCGCAGTCAAAGCGTCGCCTGTTTGGCTGGGAAAACCTCAAGTATGCGGTACTGAACCTCGACGATCCGTTTGGCGCAGAACTGGCCGAAATGTTGCGCGACGCGCCGGTCGAGGTCATCGGCTACGGCATGACTCCGGACGCGCTGGCGCTGGCCGAGCGCCAGGGGCTGCGCATGGTATTCGGTGCCGATTTGCACATGGATGCGCAGGGCATGTCGTTGCGTATCCAGTCGAGCTGGGGGCAGCATGATATCCATAGCAAACTGATCGGCCGCTTCAATGCGTCCAACCTGCTGGGGAGCCTGGCCGTGTTGCTGGTAAGCGGGCAGCCATTGCAGGCGGCTGCGGACGAGCTTGCGCAGCAGAGGCCGGTCGCCGGGCGCTTGCAAACGTTGGGTGGCAAGGACAAGCCGACCGTGGTGGTGGACTATGCGCACACCCCGGATGCACTGGAAAAAGTTTTGCAGACCTTGCGCGAAATCACCGCTCCGGCCCAGGGACGGATTATTTGCGTATTCGGCTGCGGCGGCGATCGCGATCGTGGCAAGCGTCCGATGATGGGCGCCGTGGCGTCGAGCCATGCCGACTCCTGCATCGTTACCAGCGACAACCCGCGCAGCGAAAGTCCGCGCGCCATCATCGACGCCATCCTGTTCGGCGTGCAGGGCGACAACTGCCAGGTGATCGAGGATCGCGCGCAGGCCATCGCGCGCGCCATCGCTTCCGCACATGCCACGGATACCGTGCTGATCGCCGGAAAAGGGCACGAGGACTACCAGGAAATCAATGGCGTCAAGCATCCGTTCAGCGACAGCGAGGTGGCGCGCCGCGCACTGAGCATCTGGACCCCGGTCAACGCCCGCAGCGAATGGAGTACCACATGATGCAGTTGTCCCAAGCCGCCGCAATCCTCAAGGCCACACTGGCTGGGCCGGATGTGCGCTTTGCTTCAGTATCGAGCGATAGCCGCACGATCGGCCGTGGCGACCTGTTTGTCGCGTTGCGCGGGGAGCGCTTCGATGGTTTCGAATACGCTGCGGCCGCCATCGCTCAAGGCGCCGCAGCCGCCATGGTGAATGCCGACAGCTACCGCAAGCATGCCGGGCAACTGGATGCGACGCTGCCGCTGCTGGTGGTGGAAGACACGCGCCTGGCGCTAGGCGAGCTTGCTGCCCACTGGCGCCAGCAGTTTGCGCTGCCGCTGATTGCCATCACCGGCAGCAACGGCAAGACCACCGTCAAGGAAATGCTCGCGCATATCCTGCGGCAGCATGCCGGGGGCGACGAGGCTGTGCTGGCGACCAAGGGCAACCTGAACAACGACATCGGCATGCCGATGACTTTGTTGAAGCTGCGCGCCTCACACCGCTATGCAGTGATCGAAATGGGGATGAACCATCCCGGCGAGATTGAATACCTCACCCGCATCGCTTGTCCCGATGTGGCGCTGGTGAACAATGCAGCCAGCGCGCACCTGGCCGGGCTGGGCAGCGTTGAGGCAGTCGCCGCAGCGAAGGGGGAAATATTTGCCGGCCTGCGGCCAGCGGGAATAGCCATCATCAATGCCGACGACGAGTTTGCGGGGATGTGGCGCGCAACGGCCGCCGGCCACCCGGTGCTCGACTTCGGCGTCGAACATGTGGCGGCAGTGCACGGGAATTGGCAGGCGCGGGAGTACGGTGCACAGGTTCAGGCGCAGACACCGCAAGGCGCACTTGACTTCGAGTTGCAGGTGCCCGGTATCCACAACGTGCGCAACGCGCTGGCGTCGTCGGCAGCCGCGCTGGCTGCCGGGATTCCGCTGGCAACCATCGCTGCGGCGCTCGGTACCTTCGGCGGTGTTGCCGGTCGCCTGCAACGCAAGACCGCTCTGCACGGGGCAACGCTGATTGACGATACCTACAACGCCAATCCGGCTTCGCTGCGAGCGGCGATCAAGGTGCTGGCGCAAGCGCGCGGCAAGAAAATCCTGGTGCTGGGCGATATGGGCGAGCTCGGTGCGGATGCGCCGCGCCTGCATGCCGAAATCGGCGCTGAGGCGCATGCGCAGGGTGTCAACAAGCTGCTCGCATTGGGCGATTTGAGCGCTTACGCGGTGGATGAATTCGGCACGGGAGGCACGCATTTCAAGCGCATTGAAGATTTGCTGGCCTGCCTGGAACAGAATCTGGACAGCGACAGCACGGTGCTGGTTAAGGGTTCACGGTTTATGAAAATGGAGCGCGTGGTGCAGCACTGCACAGCGTTGCAATAGGAGAGCAAGGATATGTTGCTGGCATTGGCACAATGGTTTTCGCAGGACATCCGGACATTCAGCGTGTTCAACTACATCACGCTGCGCGCGGTGCTGGCCGCGATGACCTCGTTGTTCATCTCGTTCATGATCGGGCCGGCGATGATCCGCAAGCTCACGGCCATGAAGATCGGCCAGTCGGTGCGCAGCGACGGCCCGCAAACCCACCTGGTCAAGGCCGGCACGCCCACCATGGGCGGGGCGCTGATCCTGATTTCGGTGGCGGCTTCGACGCTGTTGTGGGGCGATCTCGCCAATGCCTACGTGTGGATCGTGCTGCTGACCACGCTCGGGGTGGGCGCCATCGGCTGGGTAGATGATTACCGCAAGGTGGTGTATCGCAACTCGGATGGCTTGTCGGCCAAGGCCAAGATGTTCTGGCAATCACTGATCGCCCTGTCGGTCGGCGTCTACCTGTGGACACATGCGACGCTGCCAGCGCATACCGAGCTGATCGTGCCGTTCCTGAAATATGCAGTGTTCCCGCTCGGGGCGCTGGTATTCATCGTGGTCGTGTACCTGGTGATCGTCGGTAGCAGCAACGCGGTGAACCTGACCGACGGGCTGGATGGCCTGGCGATCATGCCGACTGTGATGGTGGCGAGCGCGCTGGCCATTTTCTCGTATGTGGCGGGACATGCCGTGTTCGCAAAATACCTTGGGGTGCCGCATATCCCGGGCGCGGGCGAGCTGGCGGTGTTTTGCGCAGCCATTGCCGGGGCCGGGCTGGCTTTCCTGTGGTTCAACGCCTATCCGGCCGAAGTGTTCATGGGGGATGTCGGGGCGCTGGCGCTGGGCGCGGCGCTGGGCGTGGTGGCCGTGATCGTGCGCCAGGAAATCGTGCTGTTCATCATGGGCGGGGTGTTCGTGGTGGAAGCGGTGTCCGTGATGCTGCAAGTGAGCTACTTCAAGTACACCAAGAAGAAGACCGGGGTGGGCAAGCGCATCTTCCTGATGGCGCCGCTGCACCACCATTTCGAGCAGAAAGGCTGGAAAGAGACCCAGGTTGTGGTGCGCTTCTGGATCATCACCATGCTGCTGGTGCTGTTGGGATTGGCGACGTTGAAGTTAAGGTGACGGAGGGCGAATGAACGACTTGCGCGGAAAATCGGTGCTGGTGCTCGGTCTCGGCGAGACCGGGATGTCCATGGTGCGCTGGCTGCTGGTGCACGGCGCGAAAATCCGCGTCGCGGATAGCCGCAACGTGCCGCCGGGGCTGGCTGCGCTGCAAACCGATTATCCGCAGGTGGATGTGCGCTGCGGCGTGTTCCGCAGCGAGTTGCTCGATGGCATCGAGCTGGTGGCGATCAGCCCGGGCGTGCCGGTGGCAGAGCCGCTGGTGCAGAAGGCATTGAAACAACGCATCCCGGTGATTGGCGATATCGAGCTGTTCGCGCAAGCGCTGCCGCGCGAGAATCCGCCCAAGGTCATCGCGATCACCGGTGCAAACGGCAAGACCACCGTCACCAGCATGGTCGGCGCGATGTGTCGCGCCGCCGGGCTGGATACCGAGGTGGCCGGCAATATTTCCCCGGCGGTTCTGGATGTGCTGATCAGCCGCAAGGGCCAGCATCCCAACGTGTGGGTGCTCGAGCTTTCCAGTTTCCAGCTGGAAACCACCTACAGCCTGAGCGCCGATGCCGCTACCGTGTTGAACATCAGCGAAGACCACATGGATCGCTACGAGGACATCGCTGATTACATCGCCGCCAAGGCGCGCATCTTCCGCAGCGAAGGCAACAAGGGTGTGCAGGTGCTTAACCGCGACGATGTCGAGAGCAACGCCATGGGCTTGCGCGAACGTCTGGTGCAGACGTTTGGCCTGGCAACGCCGGCCATGAGCATGCATGACGTGGGCGTGGAGCGCGACGGTATGGCAGTCTGGCTGGTGGAAGGTACGCGCCGCCTGATGCAGGCATCCGAATTGCAGGTGGAGGGCGAGCACAATATCGCCAATGCGCTTGCTGCGATTTCACTATGTCGCGCGGTGGGCTTGCCGATGCCGCCGCTGCTGGCAGCGCTGCGCGCCTTCAAGGGTTTGCCGCACCGCGTCGAGAAAGTCACCGAAATCGGCGGCGTAACCTATTACGACGACTCCAAGGGCACCAATGTCGGGGCGACGGAGGCCGCCCTGAAAGGATTGGGACGGCCCACCGTGGTGATCCTCGGCGGGGACGGCAAGGGACAGGATTTCACGCCATTGCAGGCAGTGGTGGCAGAGCATGCGCGCGCGGTGGTGTTGATTGGGCGCGACGCCAACAAGATTGCCGAAGTGCTGGCGGATTGCGGGGTACCGCTGCTGCGCGCCGGCGACTTGCAGGAAGCAGTGCGCATCAGCGCAGCGGAAGCGCAGCCCGGCGATGCCGTTTTGCTTTCGCCCGCCTGTGCCAGTTTCGACATGTTCCGCAACTATGAGCACCGCGCCCAGGTCTTTATCGAAGCCGTGCGCGAACTGGAAAGGGGGCGTCGTTGATCAACGCCAGCCTGAAAGCGCCACGCCGCGTGATGATGGACTACGACAATGTGCTGGCCTGGGTGGTCATCGCCTTGCTGTCCATCGGGCTGGTCATGGTGTACTCCGCTTCGATCGCCACAGCGGAAGCGGGAAAATTCACCGGCTACCAGCCAACCTACTTCCTGGTGCGCCATGCCTTGTTCATTCTCGTCGGCCTGATCGCGGGCGTGATCGTGTTCCAGGTGCCGACGCAAACCTGGCAGAATCTGGCGCCTTACCTGTTCCTGTTCGGGGTCGTGCTGCTGCTGCTCGTGCTGATTCCCGGCGTGGGCAAATCGGTTAACGGCAGCCGGCGCTGGTTGTCGCTGTTCGTCATCAATCTGCAGCCTTCGGAGCTGATGAAATTCTTTGCCGTGCTGTATGCGGCGGATTACACCGTGCGCAAAGGCGCGGTGAAAGACAGTTTGAGCAAGGCGTTTTTCCCGATGTTCGCGGTGATGGCGCTGGTGGGAACGCTGCTGCTGCTGGAACCGGACATGGGAGCGTTCGTGGTGATCTGCGCGATCGCGATGGGCACGCTGTGGCTGGGCGGTTTCAACCTGAAGATTTTCGGCGGCCTGATTGTGGCCCTGCCGCTCGCATTCGCAGCGCTGATCCTGTCGTCGCCCTACCGCATGCAGCGCGTGATCGGGTTCATGGACCCGTGGTCGGACCCATACGGCAAGGGCTACCAGCTTAGCCATGCGCTGATCGCATTCGGGCGCGGCGAATGGTTCGGCGTCGGCCTGGGGGCCAGCGTTGAAAAACTGTTTTACCTGCCGGAAGCGCATACCGATTTCCTGCTGGCGGTGATCGCCGAAGAGCTGGGCCTGTTCGGGGTCTGCATCGTGATCCTGCTGTTCGGCTGGCTGATCGTGCGTGCCTTTGCCATCGGACGCCAGGCAGCGATGGAAGAGCGCCTGTTCGCGGCACTGGTGGCGCAAGGCGTTGCGCTGTGGCTGGGCGTGCAGGCCATGATCAACATCGGGGTGAACATGGGCATCCTGCCGACCAAGGGCTTGACCTTGCCGTTCCTCAGCTTCGGCGGCAGCGGCGTCGTGGTTAACCTGGTCGCAGTCGCAGTCCTGTTCCGGATTGATTATGAAAACAGGCGTGTTGCGCGAGGACTTCCGATATGAGCACACATGTTCACAACACGACTGTTTCGGCGCAGGCTCACTTGCGTCAGCAAGTTAAGCCCCAGCGGGGCGGCCGTAGCCAAAATCGTCGAGTGGCTCGGGGATTGCCGATATGAGTAAGCGCACCATCATGATCATGGCAGGCGGTACCGGCGGCCACATCTATCCGGGGTTGGCCGTAGCCGATGCGTTGCATGCGCAGGGATGGAGCGTGGTATGGCTGGGCGCACCGGGCAGCATGGAGGCCGAGCTGGTGCCGAAACACGGCTATCCGGTGGCCTGGGTGAATTTTTCCGGAGTGCGCGGCAAGGGCTTGCTGCGGCTGGCGACCTTGCCGTTTACCCTGCTTCGCGCATTGGGTCAGAGTGCGGTGGCGATTTTCCGCCATCGTCCGGATGTGGTGCTGGGCATGGGCGGATACATCACGATGCCGGGCGGATTGATGGCGGCCTTCCTGCGCCGGCCGCTGGTGATCCATGAGCAGAACTCGATTGCCGGCATGAGCAACAAGCTGTTGGCAAAAATCTCCACGCGCATATTGAGCGGGTTTCCCGAAGTGCTTGCAAAGACGATGTGGTGCGGCAATCCGGTGCGCAGCGATATTGCCGCATTGCCGGAACCGCAGGCGCGTTTTGCCGGGCGTAGCGGCAAGCTGAGCGTGCTGGTGGTGGGCGGCAGCCTGGGTGCGCAGGCGCTGAATGAAGCGTTGCCCAAGGCATTGGCGATGCTGGGCGAGCAGGAGCGGCCACAGGTGCTGCACCAGACCGGCAAGAAGAATTTCGAGGCAGTGCAGCAGTTGTATGTAAAAGCCGGCGTGAGTGCGGATGTGCGTCCGTTTCTGGATGACATGGCAAACCAGTATGCGCAGGCCGATCTGGTGATCTGTCGCGCGGGTGCGCTGACCGTAGCGGAACTGGCGGCGGCGGGCGTGGCGAGCGTGCTGGTGCCATTCCCGTTTGCGGTGGATGACCACCAAACCGGCAACGCACGCTTCCTGAGCGACAAGGGCGCGGCGATCCTGTTGCCGCAAAAGGAATTGAGCGCGGAGAAACTGGCGCAATTGCTGCGCGAACTGGATCGCGAAAAATTATTGTCCATGGCGCGCGCCGCGCGCAGCCTGGCAAAACCGGATGCCACCCAAGCAGTGGCGAGAATATGCGTTGAGTTGGCGGAGCAGGCATGAAACACAAGATCAAGCACATCCATTTCGTGGGTATCGGCGGCTCGGGTATGAACGGCATCGCCGAGGTGTTGTTGAACCTGGGGTTCCAGGTCAGCGGCTCGGACCTGTCCGAAAGCGCGGTCACGCAGCGCCTGCAGACGCTGGGCGCCAAGGTGTATTACGGCCACGCCGCACACAACCTGCAACAGGCGGATGCCGTGGTGACCTCGACCGCGGTGAAGGCCGACAACCCGGAAGTGCTGGCGGCGCGCGAACAGCGTATCCCGATCGTGCCGCGCGCCGTGATGCTGGCGGAACTGATGCGCCTGCGCCAGGGCATCGCCATCGCCGGAACGCATGGCAAGACCACTACCACCAGCCTGGTGACCAGCGTGCTGGCCAAGGGCGGCTATGACCCGACATTCGTGATCGGCGGCCGACTGAACAGCAGCGGTGCCAATGCGCGCCTCGGGACTGGCGAATTCATCGTCGCCGAAGCGGACGAGTCGGACGCCTCGTTCCTGTTCCTGTCGCCCATCCTGGCGGTGGTCACCAACATCGATGCCGACCATATGGAGACCTATGGACATGACTTCAACAAGCTGAAGCAGGCCTTCGTCGATTTCATCGAACGGTTGCCGTTCTATGGGCGCGCAATGCTGTGCGTGGATGATCCGAATGTGCGCGAAATCCTGCCGCGCATCAGCAAGCCGGTAACGACCTACGGCTTCAGCGCGGACGCGCAAATCCGTGCGGTGAATGTGCGCCACGAAGGCGGACGCATGTGCTTCACCGCATTGTGCCGCCACAACAGTATCCCGATTGATCTGGATGTGACGCTCAACCTGGCGGGCGAACACAACGTGCTGAATGCCTGTGCCGCGATCGCGGTTGCGCTGGAAGTCGGCGTCGCCGAAGAGGCGATTGTCGCCGCACTGGCGGAATTCCAGGGCGTGGGGCGGCGCATGCAGCGTTACGGCGAAGTGCCGCTGGAAGGCGGGGGCAGCTTCACGCTGCTCGACGATTACGGGCACCACCCGGTGGAAATGCGCGCAACGCTGGCCGCGGTGCGCGGTGCTTTCCCGGGGCGGCGTTTGTTGTTGGCATTCCAGCCGCACCGTTTTACGCGCACGCGCGACCTGTTCGAGGATTTCGTGAAGGTCATGTCGTCGGTCGATGCGTTGGCTTTGGCCGAGGTGTATGCGGCCGGCGAGCAGCCGATTGTCGCGGCGGATGGGCGTGCGTTGATGCATGCCCTGCGTGTGGCGGGACAGAGCAATGTGGTGTTTGCCGAGAGCATTGCGGATATGCCGAAACTCATCCTGCAAATGGCGCGCGACGGCGATGTGGTGCTGACCATGGGGGCCGGCTCGATCGGCGGCGTGCCCAACCAGATCAGGCAACTGGTACAGAAATGAATATGAGCGAACCGGAATTGTTCTCGATGTCGGGCTTGCGCGGAGAGCTGCGGCGCAATGAGCCGATGAGCCGGCATACCAGCTGGCGTGCCGGCGGTATCGCCGAGCGCACCTATGCACCGGCCGACCTCGCGGACTTGCAGGATTTCCTGCGCCGGCTCCCAGCCGATGAGCCAGTTCTGGCCGTGGGCTTGGGCAGCAATTTGCTGGTGCGCGACGGCGGCGTGCGCGGCACGGTATTGCTGATGCATGGCGCGCTCGCCGAGTTGCGCATGGAAGGCGAGCACATCTATGCACAAGCAGGCGTGGCCGGTGCGAAACTGGCGCGCTTTGCCGCAGCCAATGAGTTGTGCGGCGCCGAATTCTTTGCCGGAATTCCCGGCACGCTGGGCGGCATGTTGGCGATGAATGCCGGCTGCTACGGCAGCGAGACCTGGGACAAGGTACTGCGCGTGCAGGTGCTGACGCGCAGCGGGGAACTGATCGAGCGGATGCCGGGGGAGTATGAGGTGGGGTATCGGTCGGTGAGGAGGATTTCGGATTTGGGATTTGGGGTTTGCCAGGAGGCTACGCATGCAGATGCGGCCAAATCCGAAATCCTGAATCCCAGATCCTCGGAGGAGCTTTTCGTTGCCGCCTGGCTGCAATTCGAGCGCGGCGATGTCGAGGCGGCGCGTCAGCAGATCAAGGCGTTGATGGAGAAGCGCAGTGCGAGCCAGCCGTTGCAGCAGCCGAATGCGGGGTCGGTGTTCCGCAACCCGCCGGGAAACCACGCGGCGAAACTGATTGAGGGGTGCGGGCTCAAGGGCAGGCGCATCGGCGGGGCGCAGGTGTCGGAGAAACACGCGAATTTCATTGTGAATGCCGGCGGTGCGACGGCGGCGGATATCGAAAATTTGATCAACGAAGTAAAGGCAACAGTGGAGCGGCAGACCGGTATTGAGCTGCATCCCGAAGTGCGGATAGTAGGAGAAAAAGCTTGAAGAGATTTGGCAAAGTGGCGGTGTTGTTCGGCGGACGTTCGGCGGAGCGCGAGGTTTCGCTGAAAAGCGGGAGTGCGGTGCTGGCGGCACTGCAGCGTAGTGGCGTGGATGCGCATGCATTCGATCCGGCCGAGCGCGACCTGTCCGACCTGAAGAAGGAAAAGTTCGAGCGCGTATTCATCGCGCTGCATGGCCGCGGCGGCGAGGATGGCACGGTGCAAGGCGCGCTGGAGCTGCTCGGCATTCCATACACCGGGAGCGGCGTGATGGCTTCCGCCATCGCGATGGACAAGTGGCGCACCAAGCTGGTGTGGCAGGCGGTCGGCCTGCCGATTCCGGAGTATGAGGCGCTAACCGCACCGACTGACTGGAGCGCGGTTGCCAACCACCTCGATTTGCCGTTGTTCGTGAAACCCGCGAATGAGGGGAGCAGTGTCGGCGTCACCAAGGTCAAGTCGGTGGATGAGCTGCCGGCCGCCTATGCGGAAGCGGCCAAACACGACAAGGTGGTCATCGCCGAGAGTTCGGTCAGCGGCGGTGAATATACCGCCAGCATCCTGAATGGCCGTGCATTGCCGGTGATCAAGATCGAGCCTGCCAACGAGTTCTACGATTACGAAGCGAAATACCTGCGCGACGATACGCGCTATCTGTGTCCGTGCGGGCTGCCGGCGGAGCAGGAAGCCGAAATGCAGCAACTGGCATTGCAGGCGTTTGCGCTGATCGGCGGGCTGGGCTGGGGGCGCGTGGATTTCCTGCGCGACGAGATGGGCAAGGCCTATTTGCTGGAAGTTAATACGGCGCCCGGCATGACCGATCACAGCCTGGTGCCGATGGCGGCGCGTCAGGCCGGGATCAGTTTCGAGCAACTGGTGGTGCAAATCCTGGAGGGAGCCCATGTGGGATAACCCGGGACAACTGCGCAAGCTGTCCAGCCTGCTGTTCGGGCTGAGCCTGCTGCTGTTGTTGTATGGCGCGGTGCGATATGTGCTGCGCCTGCCGGTGTTTCCGCTGAACACGGTGGAGCTGAAAGAAGCTCCGCAGCGTGTTTCGGCGGAATTGATCGGGCGCGTGGTGAAGGAGCAGGTGCAGGGCAATTTTTTTACGGTGGATTTGAAGCGCACGCGGCTGGCGTTCGAACAACTGCCCTGGGTGCGCAAGGTCAGCGTGCGGCGCAAGTTTCCCTGGTCGCTGGAGGTGGAGATCGAGGAACAGGTCGCGCTGGCACACTGGAACGGAGCGCAACTGGTGAATACCCACGGCGAGGTGTTCAGCGCACAGACGGAGCAGAGCCTGCCGGAATTTATCGGCCCGCCGGATACGGCAATGCAGGTGGCCGGCATGTATGGCGAGCTGAGCGCGGAATTGCAGCCGATGCAGCAGCAGATCGCGCAGATCAGCCTGTCGCCGCGCTATGCCTGGCAATTGCGCCTGTCGAATGGCATGGAGCTGGAGCTGGGGCGCGAGCAGATGCAGCAGCGCCTGGCGCGCTTTGTCGCGGTGTATCCATACAGCCTGGCGACGTCGGCACGTCCGGTGATGCATGTGGATTTGCGCTATCGCAACGGTTTTGCAGCTTACCTGCCTAATGGGGTGGCGGAGCTGGGCAAGAAGGCTACGGGGAACAAGATTTAAAAGGGATATGCCATGAGCAAAAACAGGGAAACCAAGGATTTGATCGTCGGGCTGGATATCGGCACGTCAAAGATTGTCACCATTGTGGCCGAGGTGAAGCCGGAGGGGACGCTGGAGGTGATCGGCGTCGGCATGCACGAATCCTCCGGCATGAAGAAGGGCATGGTGGTGAATATCGACGCAACCGTCGCCGCCATCCAGCGTTCGCTGGGTGACGCGGAGCTGATGGCCGATTGCAAAATTCGCGAGGTGTATACCGGAATCGCCGGTGGGCACATCAAGAGCTCGAATGCCAACGGCATGGTGAAGATCAAGGACAAGGAAGTGGCGCCGGCGGATATCGAACGTGTGATTGAAACGGCAAGCTCGATCAGCCTGCCGGGGGATCAGCAGATGCTGCATATCCTGGAGCAGGAGTTCAGCATCGATGGACAGGAAGGCATCAAGAAGCCGCTGGGGATGAGCGGGATGCGCCTCGAAGTGGAGGTGCATATCGTCACCGGCGCGGTGGCTGCCGTACAGAACATCCTCAAGTGTGTGCACCGCTGCGGGCTCGAAGTGCGCGAAATGATCCTGCAACCGCTGGCTTCCAGCCGCGCCGTGCTGGCCGAGGATGAAATGGACCTGGGCGTGTGCCTGGTGGACATCGGCGGCGGCACGACCGATGTAGCCGTGTTTACCGGCGGTGCGATCCGCCATACCGCAGTGATCCCGATTGCGGGCGACCAGATCACCAATGACATTGCCATGGCAATGCGCACGCCGACCAAGGACGCCGAGGATATCAAGATCAAGTATGGCTGCGCGCTGCGTCAGCTGGCCGAGGATGCCCCGATCGAAGTGCCGGGCGTCGGCGAACGCGGCACGCGCACCCTGTCGCGCCAGACGCTGGCGGATGTGATCGAGCCGCGCGTGGAGGAGTTGTACTCGCTGGTGCAGGCGGAGCTGCGCCGCAGCGGATTCGAGGACCTGATGTCGTCGGGCATCGTGTTGACCGGCGGCAGCAGCTCCATGCGTGGCATGGTCGAGCTGGCCGAGGAGGTGTTCCATCTCCCGGTACGCCTTGGCACACCGCGCTACGTGGGGGGATTGTCGGACGTGGTAAAGACGCCGCGGTTTGCAACGGGAGTGGGCTTGCTGCTGTACGGACTGGAACAGCAGCAAAAGAATGAAGTGACGCGTGTCCAGTCCGGCTCGTTCAAGGATGTGCTGGCAAGGATGAAGGAGTGGTTCCAGGGGAATTTTTAGGCTGCAGTAATTATTTAAAGGTTGGTTTTTTTTGTTCAGGGTGTTGGATCGTTTTCACAAGGAGAAAAATATGTTTGAGCTAATGGATGCGCAACCTCAGGGTGCAGTGATCAAGGTGATCGGTGTTGGCGGCTGTGGCGGGAACGCGGTTGACCACATGATCGAGCAGGGCGTGCAGGGGGTCGAGTTTATCGCGATCAACACGGACGCCCAGGCGCTCAAGCGCAGCAAGGCCCGCCAGCAGTTGCAGATCGGGCCGAACCTGACGCGCGGACTGGGAGCCGGGGCAAAGCCGGAAATCGGCAAGGCAGCGGCAGAAGAAGACCGCGAGCGGATTTCGGAAGTCATCCAGGGCGCAAACATGGTGTTTATTACGGCCGGCATGGGGGGCGGTACAGGAACCGGCGCAGCTCCAATCGTGGCTCAGGTAGCGAAAGAGATGGGCATCCTGACCGTGGCGGTGGTGACCAAGCCCTTCGTGTTCGAAGGCAAGCGCATGGCGTTGGCCCAGCAGGGTATCGAAGACCTGGCCAGCCATGTCGACTCGCTGATCATTGTGCCGAATGCGAAGCTGATGGAAGTACTGGGCGGCAAGACCACGCTGCCGGCAGCGTTCAAGGCCGCCAATGGCGTACTGCAGGGCGCCGTGGCCGGGATCGCGGAAGTGATCAATGTGCCCGGAATGGTGAACGTGGACTTTGCCGACGTGTGCACCCTGATGTCGGAAAACGGCATGGCCATGATGGGTGCCGCCACCGCAACCGGTGAAAACCGTGCGCGCAAGGCCGCCGAACAGGCTATCGCCAGCCCGCTGCTCGAAGATGTGGATTTGTCCGGTGCGCGCGGCGTGCTGGTGAACATCACCTCGAACAGCACCCTGACCCTGGAAGAATTGCACGAGGTCATGAATTGCTTCCAGTTTGCCGCCTCCGAGGCAACCGTGATTGTGGGTTCCGTGTTCGATGAGACCATGGGGGATGAGCTGCGAGTGACGATCGTTGCCACCGGCTTGGGCAGCGTGGCGAGCAAGAAGCAGCAGAAGCCGGTACTGGTGCCGCAGGCACAATTGCGCACCGGTACTTACGATGCGGCTCCGGCTATCGACTACAACGAACTGGACATGCCGGCCGTCATGCGTACCGGCCGCCATCGTGAAGCGACGGTGGAAGCAATGCGCCAGTCCGGGGTGGATATGCTGGATATCCCGTCTTTCCTGCGCAAACAGGCTGACTGATCGCGCAGTTGCCGCACGGGGAAGGGAATACCCTTCCCCGGCAAGCTGCGGCCGTGCGGCCGGCCTGTGTTAAAATGCTGTAACTTAATGCAGTTTCAAACATAGAGAACATGGTCAAGCAACGCACGCTTAAAACGATGGTACAGGCCACTGGAGTCGGTCTGCACAGCGGTGAAAAGGTATACCTGACGCTGCGTCCGGCCCCGGTCAATCACGGGATCGTGTTTCGCCGCGTCGACCTGGCGCAACCGGTGAGCATCCAGGCCGATGCCTATGCGGTGCGCGACACCCGGCTGTCTACCTGCCTGGAAGAAAACGGGGTGCGGGTGGCAACGGTCGAGCACCTGATGTCGGCACTGGCCGGCTTGGGTATAGACAACATCATCATTGAGCTGACCAGCCCGGAGTTGCCGATCATGGACGGCAGCGCCGGTACTTTTGTATTCCTGTTGCAGTCGGCCGGCATCGTCGAGCAGGCTGCGGCTAAAAAATTCATCCGCGTGAAAAAGACTGTGGAAGTGCGCGAGGGCGACAAGTGGGTGCGTTTCGACCCTTACGACGGCTACAAGCTGAATTTCACGATCAATTTCGCACACCCGGTGTTTGCCAACACCCGGCAGAATGTCACGATCGACTTGGGCGAGCATTCCTATATCAAGGAGGTGAGTCGCGCACGCACTTTCGGTTTCATGCAGGACGTGGAATACATGCGTTCGCAGGGTCTGGGGCTGGGCGGCAATCTGGATAACGCGATCGTGATGGACGAATACCGCGTGATTAATCCCGATGGGTTGCGCTTCGAAGACGAATTCGTCAAGCACAAGGTGCTGGACGCCATCGGCGATCTGTACCTGCTCGGTCACCCATTGATCGGCGCTTTCTCGGGCTACAAGTCGGGGCATGCATTGAACAACGCCCTGTTGCGCGCCATGCTGGCTGACGAAAGTGCCTGGGAGTTCGTGACTTTCGACAAGCAGGAAGAGGCGCCTGACTTCCTGCACCAGCAGTTGCAAACCGTGTAGCGCAGGGACAGGAAGATGCTGGCCTTGCGCTTGCTGCTGGTGCTTTCCGGGTTGCTGATCGTTATATCCGGCGGCTTGTACCTGTTTACGCGGCAGCCGCGTTATCTGGCTTTTGCCTGGAAAGTGGTGCGTTTTCTGGTGTTTGCCTTGCTGCTGTTTGCGGTGCTGTTCCTGCTGGAGCGCTATGCGCTGGTGGCTTGGCGGGTGCTGCTTTAGCCCTTTTTGCCGAGACGCTCCAAGGCTGCGCGTAACGGTGAGTCAGGCAGTGAGGCGGCGAATTGGGTTAGTTGTTTCTTGCCGGACGGGCTCAGCGGACGGGCACGGTGCAACGCGGTTTTGCGCGGCAGGTTAACTTGCACCCGTACCTGAATTACAGTAATCTCGTGGCCTCTTGCCTGAAATTGGGCGGCTATTTCCGTACTTAACTGGCGCAATTTTGCTGCGACAGCCCCGTTGTCGCAGGCGACGGTCAGTGTGTGCCGTTCAAAGGCGGCAACCCGGCAGTAACGGGCCATGGCGGGAGGGACAGCTTGCTCCAGAAGCCTTTGCAGGGCCGCGAGCCGCTTGGCCTTGTCGGCGAACTGGCGTAGTTCACGGTTGGATGTAAGCAGGTCGTGTAAAAGGTAAGGCACGGCAAAAATAATAACGAATTAGCAAGAGGGAAGGAGACCCATGGATATTATTCTAGTTTCCAATCGCTTGGCAAAAGCCCGCAGTGTGACATTGAAGACCCACCACCTGGTGGTGCTGGCGGTTCTGGCGCTGGGCTTGTTTATTGGCGCGGTGCTGACTGCCCAGTATGCGATTGTACGCCTGCAGCCGGGCAGCATCAGCAACGAGCTACGCACCTGGTTGGCCAAGGCGCAGGAAGAGGATCAGCAAAAGCAGCAGGCTTACATGCGCGAGAGCATGGACACCATGGCCAAGCGCCTGGGACAGATGCAGGCGCAATTGCTGCGTCTGGACGGGCTCGGTTCGCGTCTGGCAAAAATGACCGGCATGAAGCCGGAAGAATTCTCATTCAATGAGGCGCCCGCCCAAGGCGGTCCTTATATCCCGGCTCCATTGCAGAGCGATGTGTCTCTCGACAGCATGGGCAAGCAGCTCAATGACCTGTCCAAACTGCTGGGGGATCGCAGCGACAAGCTGGTGGCGCTGGAAACCCTGCTGATGCAGAACAGCCTGAACAAGCGCATGCTGCCCTCGGTGGCCCCGATCACGGACGGCTGGTACTCATCCAATTTCGGCTGGCGTATCGATCCGTTTACCGGAAAAAACGCGATGCACGAAGGCGTGGACTACATGGTGCCGATCGGGACGCAAGTGCGGGCTTCCGCTGGCGGCGTGGTCGTGTATGCGGCTTACCACCCGCAATATGGTAATATGGTCGAGATCGACCACGGGAATGACATAGTCACCCGTTATGCCCACGCTTCCAAGCTGCTGGTCAAGGTCGGACAGATGGTGCGGCGCGGACAGGAAATCGCCCTTTCCGGAACAACCGGGCGTTCCACGGGACCGCACTTGCATTTTGAGATTAGGTATAAAGGCCTCGCCCAGAATCCGGTGCGTTTCCTGCAAAATTCCGCTGGTTAAAGTCGGGTGGGTTTGCAATAAGGGTGAGGGGCGCCTCACCCTTTTTTATTTAGTTGTAACAGACACAGAGTAAAAACCAGAAAATGATTTCCAGATTGCTGAAAAGCGTGTTCGGTAGCCGCAATGACCGCCTGCTGAAAGAATTCCGCCGTACTGTCGATGCCATCAATGCCCTCGAGCCTGCCATGACTGGCTTGTCGGACGACGAATTACGCAACAAGACTGTGCAGTTCAAGCAGCGCGTGCAGCAGGGAGAAACGCTGGATACGATCCTTCCTGAAGCATTTGCCGTGGTGCGCGAAGCCGGACGCCGCGTGTTCGGCATGCGCCATTACGACGTGCAGTTGATAGGCGGCATGACGCTGCATTTTGGCAAGATTGCCGAAATGCGTACCGGTGAGGGCAAGACGCTGATGGCGACGTTGCCTGCCTACCTGAATGCACTGTCCGGCAAGGGTGTGCATGTGGTGACGGTGAACGACTACCTGGCCGCGCGCGACGCGGAATGGATGGGGCGGCTGTACCGCTTCCTCGGCCTGTCGGTGGGGGTGATCCTGTCCAATATGGATCATGCCGACAAGCAGGCGGCCTATGCGGCGGACATTACCTACGGCACCAACAACGAATTCGGCTTCGACTACCTGCGCGACAACATGGCGACCCAGGCCGAAGAGCGTTTCCAGCGCGGGTTGAATTTCGCGATTGTCGACGAAGTGGACTCGATCCTGATCGACGAGGCGCGTACGCCGCTGATCATCTCGGGGCAGGCGGAGGACAACCTCGATGTCTACCTGAGTATGGACAAGGTTGCACCGCGCCTGGTGCGCCAGCAGACCGAAGACGGCGAAGGCGACTACAGCGTCGACGAAAAGAACCACCAGATCCTGCTCAGCGAAGCGGGCCACGAGCATGCCGAGCAATTGCTGGAGCAGGCGGGTCTGCTGCCGGCCGGCGGCAGCCTGTACGATCCGGCCAATATCACGCTGATCCACCACCTGTATGCTGCGCTGCGCGCGCATAACCTGTACTTGCGCGACCAGCATTACGTGGTGCAGAACGGCGAAGTGATCATCGTGGATGAGTTCACCGGACGCCTGATGTCCGGACGGCGCTGGTCCGACGGCCTGCACCAGGCCGTGGAGGCCAAGGAAGGCGTGAAGATCCAGAAGGAAAACCAGACACTGGCTTCCATTACCTTCCAGAATTATTTCCGCATGTACGGCAAGCTGGCCGGCATGACCGGCACGGCGGATACCGAAGCCTTCGAATTCCAGTCCATCTACAACCTGGAAACCGTGATCATCCCGCCGCACCGTCCGACCGTGCGCAACGACATGATGGACAAGGTGTACCTGACCATCGACGAGAAATACGCAGCGGTGATTGCCGACATCCGCGACTGCTACGAACGCGGCCAGCCGGTACTGGTAGGCACCACCTCCATCGAAACCTCGGAACTGCTCTCCAGCCTGCTGGACAAGCAGAAGCTGCCGCACCAGGTGCTGAACGCCAAGCAGCATGCGCGCGAGGCGGAAATCATCGCCCAGGCAGGGCGCCCGAAGATGGTGACGATTGCGACGAACATGGCCGGCCGCGGCACTGACATCGTGCTGGGCGGCAACGTCGAAAAGCAGGTCGAGCAATTGCATGCCGATGCCGCGCTGGATGACGCCACGCGCAACCAGCGCATCGAGAAACTGAAGTCGGAATGGCAGTCCATTCACGAGCAGGTGCTGGCCGCCGGCGGCCTGCATATCATCGGCACAGAGCGCCACGAATCGCGGCGCGTCGATAACCAGTTGCGCGGCCGCGCCGGCCGCCAGGGCGACCCCGGATCGAGCCGTTTCTACCTGTCGTTGCAGGACCCGTTGCTGCGTATCTTTGCTTCGGATCGCGTCGCGGCGATCATGAACAAGTTCAAGCTGCCGGAAGGAGAGGCGATCGAGCACGTATGGGTGACACGTGCGATCGAGAATGCACAGCGCAAGGTGGAGGCGCGCAACTTCGACATGCGCAAGCAGATCCTCGAATATGACGATGTGGCGAATGACCAGCGCAAGGTGATTTACCAGCAGCGCAACGAATTGCTGGAAAGCAGCGACATCTCCGAAACGATTGTGGCAATGCGCGACAGCGTGCTGAACGATATGGTGGAGGCGCATATTCCGGCCGGAAGCATGGAAGAGCAGTGGGATGTGCCGGGGCTGGAAAAGGTGCTTGCCGCCGAATTCCAGTTGCACCTGCCGCTGCAGCAATGGCTGGCGGAGGATAAGGCACTGGACGTTGCCGGGCTGACCGTGCGCGTGCAGCAAGAAGCGGCGCAGTTGTACCAGGCCAAGATCGACCTGGTCGGTCGTGAAATGATGGGCGGTTACGAGCGCATTGTGATGCTGGGCAGCCTGGATCAGCACTGGCGCGAGCACCTGGCCGCGCTGGATCACCTGCGCCAGGGTATCCATTTGCGCGGCTATGCGCAGAAAAACCCGAAGCAGGAATACAAGCGTGAGGCATTCGAGCTGTTTGCGAACATGCTGGACAGCATCAAGCGCGATGTAACGCAGAACCTGGTGAATGTGCAGATCCGCAGCAGCGAAGAGGTGGAGGCGGTAGAGGCGCCACGCACGCCGGAAAATGTGCAGTATCATCACGCCGACTACGAGGAGGCGTTGGCATCCGACCAGACGGAAGCGGAAGAGCACAAGCCCTTCGTTCGTGCCGGCGAGAAGGTCGGGCGCAATGACCCCTGCCCATGCGGGTCGGGCAAGAAATACAAGCAGTGCCACGGTAAATTGAGCTGATTATTATGGAGAACAACATGGTGACGGATGATATGGTGATACAGGTATTGCGCAATTCGACCCTGACGGAAGAGTTGCGCGACTCGGAAATCGAGCATTTGGCCAGCCTGATCGCGGTGCGTGAATTCAAGGCCGGCGAATCCATTCTTGAGCCCGGCGACCCGTCGCTGAAAGACGCGCTGCTGATCCATGGCAGCGGCGACGTCGAAGTGACCGCTGCAACCGGCGGCGAGCAGATGACATTGCACCTGCTCAAGCCGGGCGACCTGGCCGGCATCATCGGCTTCGTCGGCGGCAACGTGCTGCAGATCAGCGCCGCGGTGGTGGCGAAGACCGATAGCAAGGTGCTGGTACTGGAACGCACCCGTTTCGAGTCGCTGCTGAATTCGCAACCGGCGATTGTGTATTACGTGATGCGCGGCATCGTGCGCTACACCCATGGCATTGTGCGCCGCATGAACATGCAGTCCGTCGAGATGAGCAACTACATTTACCGGACCGGGGGGCGTTTCTAAACATGCCAGTCAATTTGACGACACCTGTCGCCGCTGAACTGTTGTCGGTCAGCGGCGTTTCTTTGGGCATTGCGGAAGCGGGCATCAAGCGCGCCGGACGCAAGGATGTACTGGTGATCAAGCTGGAAGACGGCGCGACCGTCGCCGGCGTGTTCACCACCAACCGCTTCTGCGCCGCGCCGGTCACCGTGGCGAAAGAGCACCTCGCCGTGGGCAAGGGCATTCGCGCGCTGGTGGTGAACACCGGCAACGCGAATGCCGGCACCGGCGAGCAGGGGCTCGAAGCGGCACGCCGCACCTGCGCCGAACTGGCCAAATTGCTCGGCTGCGACGCGCAGCAGGTACTGCCGTATTCCACCGGCGTGATCATGGAGCCGCTGCCGGTAGACAAGATTGTCGCTGGCCTGCCGCAGGCAGTCGCCAACCTGAAAACCGACAACTGGTTTGATGCGGCGCATGCCATCATGACCACCGACATCGTCGCCAAGGCCGTGTCAAAGCAAGTGCAGATCGGTGGCAAGACCGTCACCGTCACCGGCATCTCCAAGGGCTCCGGCATGATCCATCCGAACATGGCGACCATGCTCGGCTACATCGCCACCGATGCCGCCATCGACCAACCGCTGTTGCAGCAGATGGTGCGCGAAGCGGCGGACAAATCCTTCAACTGCATCACCGTGGATGGCGACACTTCGACCAACGACGCGCTGATGCTGATTGCCACCGGCAAGAGCGGCGCGCGCATCGGTGCGGCCGAACGCGCGGCAATGCAGGCCGTGGTGACCGAAGTCGCCACCGTGCTGGCGCAGGCCATCGTGCGCGACGGCGAAGGCGCCACCAAGTTCATGTCGATCAAGGTCGAGGGCGGCAAGGATGAGGCCGAGTGCCGCAAGATCGGTTATGCCATCGCGCATTCGCCGCTGGTGAAAACCGCCTTCTTCGCCTCCGACCCCAACCTCGGGCGCATCCTCGCCGCGATCGGCTATGCCGGCGTGGGTGATCTCGATGTGGCCAAGCTCAAGCTGTACCTGGACGACGTGCTGGTGGCCGAACACGGCGGCCGCGCCGCGAGTTACCGCGAAGAGGACGGTGCGCGCGTGATGCAGCAGAGCGACATCACGATTCGTGTGGAGCTGAACCGCGGCACAGCCCATGTAACGTTATGGACCTGTGATTTCTCGTACGACTATGTGAAGATCAACGCCAGTTACCGCAGTTAATCGTGCCTGTTCCGGCGCGCCGGGGAGCGTGCCGGCGGGGGCCGTGGCAAGTGCAATTTCAGGGAGAGAATGATGCGCTTGAAAGTCGAATTGCTTTGGCCGTTCCTGGCCTGTCTGCTGTTGCCACTGGTTGCCGCGTGGTTCGCCTACCCGGATACGCATCTGCCGCCCGGGTTCGGCGTCTTTCCGCCCGAGCAGGTGCCCGGAGTGCCGGGCTTCAGCCTGTTCGTGTTCATCCTGATCCTGATTCCTTGCCTGGGCGTGACGGCGCTGCTGCTGTTTCCCGCGCTGTTCGGTTTCAAGCCGGTGCCGCCTGCGCCGCCCGCGCCAAGCGTGCGCCTGCCGTTCTGGTTCTGGATCGGCCTCGCCTTCACGCTGTTCTTCTGGTGGCTGATGTGGAAGCGCGTGACGCCGTTCGGCGACCTGGTGTACTACGCCTTCACGCCGATGTGGTGGGGCTTCATCATGGTGCTGGACGGCCTGGTGTATGCGCGCAAAGGCGGGCATTCCTTCATGGTGGACAAGCCGAAACTGTTCCTCATCAGCGCGCTGGTGTCGGTGGCGGGCTGGTTCTTCTTCGAGTATTTCGATTACTTCACGCTGTCGAACTGGTATTACCCGAACGGGCACATGGCGGCGCTCCCGCATTCGGCGATCGTGGTGATTTTCCTGCTGGCTTACACCACGGTGTGGCCGGCGGTGCTGGAGTGGTATGCGCTGCTGATGACCTGCCCCAAGCTGGCGGTGCGCTATAGCAACGGGCCTAAGCTTGTCTTGCCCGGCAGCCTGTTGTTATGGGGCGGCCTGCTGTTGATTACGCTGACCGTATTCTGGCCGTACCCGCTGTTCTGGGCGATGTGGATCGGGCCGCTGGCGGTGCTGTCCGGGCAGCTCATCCGCAAGAACATCTGGACGCCGTTTACTGCGCTGGCGCAAGGCAACTGGAGCCCGATGATCCTGGCTGCGCTGGCATCGCTGTGTACCGGCTTCTTCTGGGAGATGTGGAACCACGGCAGCGAATATCCCAACCCGCTCTCCGGCACGGTGCCGCCGTTCCCGACCAACCCGAATTTCTGGATCTACGATGTGCCGTATGTGAATGTGATCCACCTGTACTCGGAAATGCCGCTGCTCGGGTATTTCGGTTATTTGCCGTTCGGCATCCTGGTGTGGGTGTTCTTCATCTGGGCCGGCAAGCTGTTCGGTTTCGATCCCGATTTTCAGGGAGACTCCCCGCGTCCCTGAACGGATCATGCTGCGATACCTCTGCGCAATCTTCCTGCTGCTGTGCGTGGCGCCGGTAAGCGCGGCGCCCGCGCCGGCCTTGTCCGGTCACTGGTATCCGTTGCCTGTTGCGGCTCCCGGTGAAAAACCGCGAGCGGCCGAGTTGCAGCCGCTGGAGCGCCTCAAAGTTACCGGGGGCAGTTTTATCTACCGCGCCGGCTTCGAGGTGCAAGATGCAACGCCGCTGGTGCTCGACTTCAGGAACTCCAGCGTGATCGGGCGCTTCCACCACCGCATATACGACAGCAGGCACCGGTTGGTGGGCGAGATGGATGGCGGCATGCAAAGCCGCACGCCCAATCCCTATTTCCTGCGCCATGGCCGCGACCTCGTTCTGGCCCCCGGCTATTACTGGCTCGAAACAGAAATGTCGTCGCCGTTCCTGCTGGCGCAGCCGGAGCCTTACCTCGATACCCGGTCACACTACGCGCAGGCCATCAAGCCCGGCAATGCAGTCACCCTGCTGTGCTACGGCCTGCTGGTGGGCCTGGCGTTCTATTACGCGGCCCTGTCGCTGATCCGGCGCAACCCGACGGATGCGCTGTACGCAACGTTCATCCTCGGCAACCTGCTCTACAACGGCATGGCCTTGCTGATTTTCCCCGAGCTGCTGGATATCCACGGCTTCTATCTGACCAGCTTCCCGATCCTGTTTTCGAATTGTGCTTATGTGCTGTTCGTGATGCGGCTGCTGCGCATCGAGCGCAAGGAATCGCCGCGGCTCTATGCAGGCGGCATGGGGCTGCTCGGCCTGTTCGCGATGTTCATTTTGATTGCGCTGTTCAATCCGCACTGGTCGCTGGAGCTGGACCGGCTCGGGGTGGGATTTTTCCTCTGCTTCGGGTTTATCGCCGGCCTGATTCGTGCCCGCCAGCACTGCCCGACCGCGCGCATGTACCTGTTTGCGATCAGCGTATTTTTTGTGCTCGGTTCGTTGTCGCTGGTGTTGAGCAAGAGCGGGGCCAATACCTTCTACATTGAGCATCTCGGCCTGTTTGCCGTGACCACGGAAGCCTTGCTGCTGGCGCTGGTGCTGGCGCGCCAGTTTGACGAAATGCGCAAGGAGAAGGAGCGCGCGATCACCGACAGCCTGGACAAGAGTCGTTTCCTTGCAGCGGCCAGCCATGACTTGCGCCAGCCGATCCATGCGCTGGCGCTGTTTGTCGGGGAACTTTCTGCCGTGGTGACGACATCGCAACAGCGCCAACTGGTGAAGCTGGTGGAAAATTCGTTGCAGGCGATGTCCGGCCTGCTCGATTCGCTGCTCGACATCTCCAAGCTGGATGCCGGGCTGGTCAAGGCGGACATCCGCCCCGTTGCGCTGGATGCGCTGCTCGACCGCATGGAGGGGGAATATATTCCGCTGGCCTATTCGCAGCAGGTGTCGATGAGTATTCACTACAGCGACGCAGTGGTGGATACCGATCCCGTGTTGCTTGAACGCATCCTGCAAAATTTGCTCGGCAATGCAATTCGCTACACGCCGCCGGGCGGGCGGGTACTGCTGGCATGCCGCAGGCGCGGAGCAAACATGCGCATCGAGGTGCGCGACAACGGCATCGGCATTCCCAAGGACCGGCAGCAGGATGTGTTCCGCGAGTTCGTGCAGATCGGCAATAGCGAGCGCTCGCGCGACAAGGGACTCGGTCTGGGGCTGTCTATCGTGCAACGTCTGTGCAGTTTGCTGCAGATCAGGCTGGACTTGCGTTCCGAACCCGGGGAAGGCTCGGTCTTCGCAGTCGAAGTGCCGGTTTCCAGGCAGCAATACGGTGCGGCAGAAAGTCCGGGTGACAGAGTCGCGGGCGAGGTGCCGGAAACACAGGCCGAAGCATCGGCCACCAGGGTTCTGGTGGTTGAGGACGACGCCCTGGTACAGGCCGGCACACAGCGGCTGCTGGCGTCGTGGGGCTACCGGGTCGATGCCGCCGGCTCGCTGCAACAAGCCGAGCAACGGCTCGTGGTGGCGGACTACGATTTGCTGATCTGCGATTACCGCCTGCCGGATGGCGACGGTATCCAGGTTTCCGAGATGGCCAAGGCGGTGTATCACCGTCAACTGCCTTGCATACTGATCAGCGGCGATACCGCCGCCGAAGTGCTGCAGGCCGCCAACGCGCAGGGGTATCATTTGCTGCACAAACCGCTCAAGCCAGCCAAGCTGCATTCGCTGATGATGTATGTCCTGAAGCGCGGCTGATTCTCAATCACACCAAGGTAAGTGTTTAAATGGATAAACTCGATCAATTCCTGTCGCGCGCCGAAGGCTTGCTGATGCGGCTGGAAACCATCCTGCCCAATGCACGTCCGCCGCAGCCCGACTGGCAGGACGCCGCCGCCTTCCGCTGGGATCACCACCAGCGCGTGCTGCACCCGGTGCCCAACTTCCAGCGCATTACGCTGGGCGACCTGCTCGGCATCGACGACCAGAAACAGCGCATCCGGCAAAACACCCTGCAATTCGTGCGCGGCGGTACCGCCAATAATGTGCTGCTCACCGGCGCGCGCGGCACCGGCAAATCATCGTTGGTGAAAGCATTGCTGAACGAATATGCCGGGCAGGGCCTGCGTGTGATCCAGATCGACAAGCAGGGGCTCACCGACTTGTCTTTCATCATCAGCCTGGTGCAGGGGCGGCCCGAGCGCTTCATCCTGTACTGCGACGACCTCTCCTTCAACGCCGACGAGCCCGGCTACCAGGCGCTCAAGGCCGCGCTGGACGGCGACCTGGTGACCTTCTCTGACAACCTGCTGATCTACGCCACCTCGAACCGCCGCCACCTGATGCCGCAATCCATGCAGGACAACCTCAATACAAAATACGTCGGCGACGAAATCCACCCGGCGGAAAGCGTGGAGGAAAAAGTGTCGCTGTCCGAACGTTTCGGCTTGTGGATTTCGTTCTACCCCTTCACGCAGGACGATTACCTCGCCGCCGCCGAGCACTGGCTCGCGCACCACGGCTGGCCGCACGGCATGACCGACGAAGTGCGCACCGCCGCGCTGCAATGGTCGTTGCTGCGCGGCTCGCGCAGCGGCCGCGTGGCCGGGCAGTTTGCCAAGGATTGGTGCGGACGGAATTAATGTTGGTGTTGGTTGTGGGGGGAGAGGCGGCTGATTGTCGGTCGTTACGTTCGGTGACAACCAAGTGGGGAGGCTGTTATGTGCCAATAGGCGGTATTCATGAATTCCTTCAATCTTGCAGCATATCTAATTAACTGCTGAGCATAGCTAGCCCATTACTCAAGATGAAAAAATATAATCCAATTTATTTAATGCTCTTTTCATTACTTATAGTGTTACTACAGGGGTGCGCAACAACCCTATTGCTTTCACAGCCCGCCACATCTACAAAAACTATTCAGAGTGTTTTTGCTCATGATGTTATTCGGGCTATTGGTTACCCTAAAGGGAATAGTGAGAATATTGGTGGCCTAGTGCTACTCGGAGACAATTTCAGTTATCTTCTTACCGAAGGTGATAAAAAAATAGAACTAATAGTTAGTGAATTGAACCCCAAATATCTAAATATGGAAGATGAAACAACATTAGTTAAAAAAGGAAATAACTTCAGCGGACGCTTGAACTTTAAATACGATTCTAACGGTGAAGAGTATTCA
This sequence comes from Pseudomonadota bacterium, assembly GCA_021848465.1. Lineage (GTDB taxonomy): Bacteria > Pseudomonadota > Gammaproteobacteria > Burkholderiales > Gallionellaceae > JAJZUP01. Next base: position 312,971 of record JAJZUP010000003.1, on the reverse strand, counting down.
GCCAAAGAAACTAATGCGTTAAGAAGTCTTTGCAATGAAAGGGCCGAGCCAGGGAAATGGTTCGGTTTTGGACAGCATGTATTTTACGAATGCAGGGTTAATGTTTCCGGCTCTTTGTTTGCCAGCGAAAAATCAACATTTAGCGAAAGCACGAAAATTAAAGAAGGTCGCCGTGTTGTGCTGGTCGTAAATGAAGGTACTAAAACATCTGTTGATGCAGAAAAAGTGGCAGATAAGCTATTGGCACTACCAGTTACTGTTGTTTTTGATTTAGTTACATTACCTTTGCAGCTTCTTTTTCTTACCGAGCAGCATTAAGTAAATTATGCCCACTTCATCTCATAATCGTGACTAGCTTCCATCTCCTTCTGCTATCAGAAGTAATAATTGGCTACTTCTGATAGCAGAGGCACCCGTTCTCGGATTTAAATCGCCACATCAACTGTAGGCCAGCGGATCATTCCCACCCCCGGCTTAGCGTGTCGAGAAGGTGTTCGCTACCAGCGGCTTTGCGTCCAGTTGCGGTACGTGGCACTGGTTGCAGGTGTAGCGCGCGTTCACCAGTTGCGCTCCTACTTTCCCGGGTGCGTTCCTTTGGTCGGTATAGTGGCTGGGCGGGATCGGGGTGGGTTGGCCCGCCTCGCGTTGCTTGCCCCATAAGTCCGGCACGTTATGGCAGGCGATGCACATGTTGCTTTGCGCGGTAATCGGCAGAAAGTCGTCTACCTGGTGCGGGACCTGCGGCGGGGCATTGAGATAGGCGCGCGGCAGCAGCTTGTTCTGGCCGGGGGGTAACGCTTTGCTGGCGTACACTTGTTGCGCCGGCACATCAAATACGCTCCCTTTGCTGAGTCCCATGCTGTCGGCGCGGATGCCTTGTGTCGCGGCAACCGCCGCAGCGGAGGCGATTGCCAGAATGAAGCCTGCAAACATGTCTTGGAATTTCATTTGAATTCTCCCGCGATGGTTGGCTTCAGGCCTTGAAGATTCTGACTGCACATTTTTTGAAGTCGGTCTGCTTCGAGATCGGGCAGGTCGCATCCAGCGTAACCTTGTTGATGAATACGCCTTCGTCGAACCACGGTACGAATACCAGTCCTTTCGGCGGGCGGTTGCGCCGGCCCCGGGTCTCCACCACGGCCTTGATCTTGCCCCGGCGCGATTCGATCCAGGCGACATCGTCCTGTTTCAGTCCGCGCGCTTTGGCGTCTTCCGGGTGCATGTAGATCAATGCCGCCGGTACGGCAAAATGCAGTTCCCGCACGCGCCGGGTCATGGTGCCGGAGTGCCAGTGCTCCAGTACGCGTCCGGTGGAAAGCCACAGGTCATAATGCTCATCCGGCTGCTCTACCGGCGCAGCATAAGGGCGGAAGAAAATCTTGGCCTTGCCTGCGATGTCGGTCTTGTTCGGGTCGGTGATGTTGCCGAGGTCGCCGCTGGGCAGGGACTTTCCTGCCGGTCCGTAGAAATCGAAACCGCTCCCTTTCTTGACATAGGGGTCGTACTCTTCGTTGAAGCGCCATTGTGTTTCCTTGCCGTTCACAACCGGCCACTTCAAGCCGCGCACATCATCGCGGAAGTAAACATCGAAGTCGGCTAGGTCGTGCGCATGACCGCGCCCGAACTGGGCGTATTCCTCGAACAGCGCCTTTTCCGGGAACCAGCCATCGTTGAGCAGCGTGGCCGTATGGTTGTCATGCCCATTGGCGATGGCGTCCGGCCATTTCATCTGCTTGTTGGCGGGCGTGGCGAACAGCACTTCGTAGAGCGAGGCGTCCGGCGAGTAGCCCGATGCGGTCAGCACATCCGGAAGTTTGCCGTCCTCGAATCCGTTTTCCTTGAGGCCGGGCACCTTTTGTTCGTGCCACACATCCTTCAGTTTGAAGCGTTTGGAAAACTCGATGATTTGCCAGACGTCGCTGCGCGCCTGTCCCGGCGGCGGAACCTGTTCGCGCCACATCTGGGTGCGGCGCTCGGCGTTGCCGTAGGCGCCCCATTTTTCGAAAATCATTGCTGACGGCAGCACCAGGTCTGCCACCTTGGCAGAGATGCCGGGGTAGCCATCCGAAACAACGATGAAGTTGTCCTTCTCGCGTGCGGCGTGGATCCAGTGGTTGGCATTGGCCGTGTCCTGGAACGGGTTGCAGACCTGGACCCAGGCCCACTTCACCGAGCCGTCCTCGAGGTCACGCATCAGCTTGGTGAAATGGCTGCCGATCTTCGGATTCAGCGTCTTGGCGGGCAGGTTCCAGAGGTGTTCGGAGTGCTCGCGATGCTTGGCATCGTTTACCACCATGTCGGCAGGCAGCCGATGGGCGAACACGCCGACTTCGCGCGCGGTGCCGCAGGCAGAGGGCTGCCCGGTCAGTGAGAAAGCACCATTCCCCGGCATGGCCTGCTTGCCGAGCAGGAGGTGCAGCATGTAGGCCTGCTCGTTTACCCAGGTGCCGCGCTGGTGCTGGTTGAAACCCATGGTCCAGAAACTCACTACCTTGCGATTTTTCTCGATGTAGAGATCGGCGAGTTGCCGGAGCTTGTTCTTGAAATCCTCCAGCGGCTCATCCGGATCGCCCTTGGCGAGGCTGGCCACGAAGTCCAGCGTGTAGGGCGCAACACCCTGCTTGAAGTCTTCGAATTTGATCAGCCATTGCTTGTCGGGGGTGGTGCGGTTCTTCTGCTCCACGGTCATCCCGGCCGACTTGCCTTGCGCTACGGCCTCGGCCGCATCGAGCTGCATGGTCAGCTCCTTGGCATTGGTGTCCTTCTCCGTGGGGTAGTCAAACTTGTCGGAGCCGCGCAGTCCGTAACCGATGTCGGTCGGTCCGGTGGCGAAGACACAATGCTTGTTGACGAAGTCCCAGTTCACCGCGTCGCGGGTGACGATTTCGCGCGCGAGGTAATTCATGATGGCGAGGTCGGTGCTGGGCTTGAAGATGATTTCGATGTCGGCGATGCCGGAGGTCATGTTGCTGGCGGTGGTGAGGTTGACCACGCGCACCTTGTCCGGGCTGCCCAGCTTGCGGTCGGTGACGCGCGTCCACAGGACCGGGTGCATTTCAGCCATGTTGGCGCCCCAAACCACCATGGTGTCGGTGTGTTCGATGTCGTCGTAGTTGCCTGACGGCTCGTCAATGCCGAACACCTGCATGAACGCAGAAACCGCTGACGCCATGCAATGCCTGGCGTTGGGGTCTATGTTGTTGCTGCGGAATCCCGCCTTGAATAGCTTGACTGCGGCATAGCCTTCCTGGACGGTTTGCTGGCCGGAGCCGAAGAATCCGATACCGGTCGGCCCGAGCTCGCCGTAGGCACGGCGAAACTGTTTTTCCATTTCGTCGAATGCCCGCTCCCAGGATACCGGTACGAAATCGCCATGCTTGTCGAACTTGCCATTCTTCATGCGCAGCAGCGGCTGGGTGAGGCGATCCTTGCCGTAGATGATCTTGCCGTTGAAGTAACCCTTGATGCAGTTCAGGCCGCGATTAACCGGGGCATCCGGATCGGCCTTGGTGGCAACGATGCGGCCTTTTTCGGTGGCAATCTGGATGCCGCAGCCGACGCCGCAAAAGCGGCACACCCCTCTATCCCAGCGCCAGCCTGATTCGGTCTGCTGGACGGTGGCCTCGGCAACCTCCGCGACCGCGCCATTGCCCAACGTCGCAATCGATGCGGCTGCCATGCTTTGTTTAAGGAAATCGCGGCGTGACTTATTCATGGCAGAACCCCCGTTAAAAGATTGACGCTGAATACATGTAAACTTTATCACCATCTTTGCAAGATGGGCAAACCGGAATTTCCCGGTTAAGCAAATACCGGCCGGCTCCAGTTGCGCCCCGCAAATTTCGGCGCGCCGCTGCGGCGTGAAAATGCGAGCGCGTATTGAGCGGCTCGCTGTGCGCGATCGTTATACAATCCGGCTGATCCGTTTCGTGAGCCGTTCCCTTTGACCTGATCTTTGGAGGTGCGAGATGAAAGCCTGTGAAAATTACGGACCGCATGATGCAGATACGGCGCGCGTGCTGATTGGCCGCGATCACCGTAAACTGTCTTTTGTGCGGCGCTTCTTTGGGGTGTGGCTGATCTACCTGCCGTTGCTGACGCTGCCGTTCGTGCTGCTGAGCGCCGGGATTTCATACCTGCACCTGAGCATGATGGGGGCGCGCAACATCAAGCCGCTGTCGGCTTTCCTGCCGGCGCGCCGCAGCTTCCGCTACACGCTGAAAAACCAGATCACGATGCAGCCCGGCTATCCGCTCAGCCCGACGCAATCGAAACTGTTCTGGATTTTCAACTGCACCTGGTATTGCCCGGTCAGCGTGGCCGTGTTCGAGTGGCATGCGTACCTGGTGAAACTGGTGGAGAACTGGTGGTGCCCGTTCCATCACGACAAGAAAGACACGCTATACCGCGAAGCGGCGATAGACCAGTCCTTTTGGCATGTGTATCCTGAGGACATCGGGAAGCTGGCGGCGGAGGACCGCGACAATCCGATCTGGAATGAGCAGTGCGCCATGCGGTGCGGCGATGACAAAAACGGAAATAAATCGGAGCAGAAGTGAGTAGAGTGTTTTTTTGCCTGGCGCTGCTGGCGCCTTGTGCGGCAGGGGCGGCAGAAGCAACCAACAATTTCGGTGTGGCCGCCTGGTCGCACCCGGTCTACGACGGGGATACCACGCAGCAGGTGATGGCGATCCCGACGGTCAGTTATTACGGCGATGTGTATTTTGCACGCACCACGCAAGGGGTGCTGGAAGGCGGTGCGCGCGCCGATGTATTTTCGAACCTTGCGCTGGGGGTGCAGCTTGCTTATGAAGGCGGGCGCGACAGCACGGCTTCGCCGTTCCTGACCAGCCATAAAATCGAGAGCATTGCGCCCAATGTTTCAGCGGGGGCGCATGCCGAATTGAATTTTGCAATTGGGCCGATGCCGCTCTGGCTGCTGTTGCGCTACCGGCAGCATGCGGACAGCAACTATGGCGCGCAGGCCGACATGCGCCTGACGGCGGGCGTATATGGCGGGGACAGCTTGCAAGCCGGTGTGTTCGTGCAATCCACCTGGGCGGACAGCATTGCGATGCAAAGTTATTACGGGATCAACGCGCAGCAGGCGGCCAGCAGCGGCCTGCCGGCCTATGTCGCCGAGCAGGGGCGTTTGTTCAATAGCGAGGGCGTGCTGTGGTCGTATGCGCTGGGGCGGGAATGGGAGTTGCTGGGCAGCCTCGAGGCACGGCAATTGCAGGGCAATGCGTTGAGCAGCCCGCTGGCGCAGGTGAGTTCGAACTACTATGCCAGTGTTGGCATCGGGTTCCGTTTCTGATGATGAGTGCATGGGCGGCATCCCAGGCTGCGTGATGGCAAGTTTGTGGAGAGAAATTGAATACACGGGTCGGAGAAAGTAAAACCGTAGAAGTTTCTGCCGCGGTGTTGCTGCGTCCGGAAGGCACATACTTGCTGGCGCAACGCCCCGCAGACAAGATCTGGGCCGGCTATTGGGAATTTCCTGGCGGCAAGGTCGAGCCGGGCGAGACGCCGCATCATGCGTTGGTACGCGAGCTGCATGAGGAGTTGGGCATCGAGGTTCAGCAGGCTTATCCATGGCTGACGCGGGTATTCACTTACCCGCATGCGACCGTGCGGCTGAATTTCTTCCGTGTGACGGCGTGGGGCGGGGAGCCGCACCCGCATGAGGGGCAGCAGTTTGCCTGGCAGTTGCCCGGCGCAGCCACGGTGGCACCGATCCTGCCGGCGAATGCGCCGATCCTGCGCGCGCTGGAATTGCCCGCGTTGTATGCAATCAGCAATGTGGCGGAATTAGGCGAGCGAAAATTCCTTGAGCGACTGGAAGCGAAACTGGATGAGGGATTGCGTCTGGTGCAGTTGCGCGAAAAAGGGCTGGCGCGTGAGTCGGTACTTGCATTGGCCGTGCGTATGCGGGACATGATGCGGCCGTATGGCGCAAAGCTGCTGGTGAATGCGGATGTCGCGCTGGCACAGCAAGTCGGAGCGGATGGCGTGCAACTGACCGCGCGGCAACTGGCGGAGCTGGAGGCCAGACCCGAGGTGGCGTGGTGCGGCGCTTCCTGCCACAGCGTCGAAGAGTTGCGCCGCGCCGAGGCGTTGGGATGCGACTTCGCGTTGCTGAGCCCCGTGCTGCAGACGCAATCGCATCCGGGCGAGCCGGCGCTCGGGTGGCAAGCGTTTGCGCAGCATGTGGCAGGCGCTACGATTCCGGTCTATGCGCTGGGCGGGATGTCGCTGGGAATGATGCAGGAAGCCTGGCGGCAAGGGGCGCACGGGGTCGCCCTGTTGCGTCAGGCCTGGAGGTCTTCCGGCGCGCCGTGATCCGCTTCGCGTTGTTCGACGCGATATTCTTCGTTGGCCCACTTGCCGAGGTCGATCAGTTTGCAGCGCTCGCTGCAGAATGGGCGATAGCGGTTGCTGCTATTCCAGGCATGCTCTTTGCCACAGGTGGGGCAGGTGACTATGGGGGGCTTTCCGGAAGACATTACAGCGAACAGAAAGTCAGGTCGAAGGGTACGTCGTTGTCGTAGAGGGTGGTCTTGGCCGCATAGTCGGCGGTGACGAAGCGGATGTTGAGCGCGTATTTGTTGGCGCTGATTTCCGGGATGCACGGTTGTGCGTCGTCCACGTCGATGATGAGCATCTGCGCAATCTTGCCGCCCTGCATCTGCTGGAAGCTGCCGCGCAGCGCCGTGAAATGATGAACCTTGCCGCTTTCGCGCAACAGCTTGAGGATGATGCCCAGCCCTTCCTGTAGCGGCAGCATCGGTCCCAGCCAGTCTTGCAAGTGCTGGCGGCGCTCTTCGGTGCTGCGATGCTGCCAGTAGTGGTAGGAAGGCAGGTCGAACTCGCATACGCCTCCGGGAATGCAGGCACGCTGCTTGATGCCCATCAGCCACTCGTTGTCGCGCAGGTGCTGGCCGATCTTGCCGTTCATGGCAAGCAGGTCGGTGCTGGCGGTATCGATCTCGGCGAGAATGGCTTCCAGCGCGGCTTCCGAAATGGCCGGGTTGCTGTGCAGCGAGGACAGGATTTTTTTCTGGCGCTCGAGCTCTTGCAGCAGGTCGGATTTGAGATCGGCGCGTGCAGCGACTTCGAGAATTTCAAACAGGACGCCGAGAGCGGCGTGGTGATCTGCGCTTGCGTTGCGCGCGATGAACATTTCCACCCGGGTGAACAAATCTTCGAGACGCAGCAGGGTGCGCACACGTTCATTCAGGGGAAATTCGTAACTGATCATCGAACCATCGCAATAGCGGGTAAATTTAGGGCGCAACGATATATGGAGAGTTTCATATCGTCAATTGCTTCTGTGGCATAAAGACAGGTATTTTTCATGCATTTTGCCTACCTGAGCCGATAAATCCTCCAGGCTGCCGTCGTTGAGGATGACGTCATCGGCCTGGCGCAGGCGCTCGCCACGGCCGGCCTGGTGGGCCATGATGGACAAGGCCGCGGCACGTTCCAGGCCGCTACGCTGCATGGTGCGCTGGAGCTGGGTTTCTTCCGGGCAGTCCACCACCAGGATGCGCTGTACCAGTTTGCGATAGCTGCCGGACTCGGTCAGCAGCGGCACCACCAGCACGGTGTATGGCGCGGCGGTCGGCAGGGCGGCCTGCTGCTGCGCTTGCGCGAAGATCAGCGGGTGCAGGATTGCTTCAAGGCGGGTTTTGGCTTCCGGCGTCGAGAAAACCAGCTCGCGCATCCGCTTGCGGTCCATTGCGCCATCTGCGTCGATATAGGCGCCGCCGAAGGCCGCGCGGATTGGCGTGATGGCCGCTCCGTCAGCCTGCGTCAGGTTGCGCGACAATTCGTCCGTGTCGATGATGCGCGCGCCGAGGCGGGCAAACAGTTCCGCTACGGTGGTCTTGCCGCTGCCGATGCCGCCGGTCATGCCGATCAGGAGTGACGGGGGCGCAGCCTCGTTCATGGGGTGGCGAAGAGTTGCAGGTAGCTGTGGGTAAGGGCGTTGCCCCACAGCAGGGCGATCAGGCCGCCGCCCGCGAGGTAGGGGCCGAACGGGATCGGGATGTCACGGCCGCGCTTGGCGGCAATCATCATGGCAATACCCACCACGGCACCGACCACCGACGACAGCAGGATCACCAGCGGCAGCATCTGCCATCCCAGCCAGGCCCCGATCGCGGCCAGCAGCTTGAAGTCGCCATAGCCCATGCCCTCCTTGCCGGTCAGCAGTTTGAACAGCCAGTACACGCTCCACAGCGCCAGGTAGCCGGCGATTGCGCCGATTACCGCGTCCGGCAGCGGGACAAAGGCGTGGTTCAGGTTAAGCAGCAGGCCGAGCCAGAGCAGCGGCAGCGTAATGTTGTCCGGCAGCAACTGGGTGTCGATGTCGATGAAGGTCAGTGCGATCAGCGCCCAGATGAAAACCAGGGCGGCAAGGGCGGGAAGCCCGAAGCCGAAGTGCCAGGCGGCATAACCGCAGGCCAGACCGCTGAGCAGTTCCACTGCGGGATAGCGCATCGAAATCGGGGCGCGGCAGGATTTGCAGCGGCCGCGCAACACGAGGTAGCTGATGACCGGGATGTTTTCCAGTGCGCCGATGGCGTGGCCGCAGTGTGGACAGGCGGAGCGCGGCGCAAGCAGGTTGTACGGTTTGGTCGCGGGCAGCGGCTTGCCGGCCAATTCGGCGCATTGCTGTTGCCAGCCGAGCTCCAGCATTTTGGGCAGGCGGTGGATGACCACGTTCAGGAAGCTGCCCACCACCAGCCCGAGCAGGGTGCTGGCGGCGACAAATGCAGCGGGCAGTGCGGTAAAAAACTCGGCGAGTTCAGTCATGGCGTGTTCGCGCAGGCAGGGCTTAGCCCACTGCCTGGCCCATCTTGAAGATAGGCAGGTACATCGCCACGACCATGCCGCCGATCAGCGTGCCCAGCACCACCATGATGATCGGTTCCATCAGGCTGGACAGGGCTTCCACGGCGTCGTCCACTTCGCCTTCGTAGAAGTCCGCCACCTTGGAAAGCATGCTGTCGATGGAGCCGGCTTCTTCACCGATGGCGACCATCTGCAGCACCATCGCGGGAAACACGTTGGTGTTCTGCATCGCGACGGTCAGGCTGCTGCCGGACATGACCTCACGCTGGATGGCCTTGGTGGCGTCGTAATAGACCGCATTGCCGGCCGCGCCGGCCACGGAATCGAATGCTTCCACCAGCGGCACCCCGGCAGCGAACATCGTGGACAGCGTGCGCGACCAGCGCGCGATCGCGGCCTTGCGGATCAGCCCGCCGAAAATCGGCAGCTTCAGCATGAGCTTGTCCATCGAGCGCTGCAGGGCCTTGCTGCGCTTCCAGGTGTAGAAGAACCAGTAACCGGCGCCGCCCATGCCGCCGAAGATGGCCCACCACCACTGCACGAAGAAGTCCGAGATCGCCATCACGATCAGGGTGGGAGCGGGCAGGTCGGAGCCGAAACTTTCGAACATCTTCTTGAACGCGGGGATCACGAAAATCATGATGACCGCGGTAATCACGATCGCAACCACGATGATCGCCACCGGGTAGAACAGGGCCGATTTGATCTTGCCCTTGATGGCCTGGATTTTTTCCTTGTAGGTAGCGAGGCGATCGAGCAGGGTGTCCAGGATACCAGCCTGTTCGCCGGCGCCGACCAGGTTGCAGAACAGGTCGTCGAAATACAGCGGGAATTTGCGGAAGGCCTGTTGCAGGCTGCTGCCGGTTTCCACATCGGTCTTGATGGTGAGCAGCAGGCGCGCCACGGCCGGGTTGTCGTGGCCCTTGCCGACGATGTCGAAGGCCTGCAACAACGGCACGCCGGATTTCATCATGGTGGCCAGTTGGCGAGTGAACAGCGTGACGTCCTTTTCGCTGACCTTGCCGCCGCGCGCGGAACTCTTCTTGATCTTGGTGACCGTGATGCCCTGACGGCGCAGGTGCGCGGAAACACTGGCATCGCCGACGGCATGCATTTCGCCTTTGACGACTTTGCCGGACTTGTCCTTGCCTTCCCAAAGAAACAGGTACTCTTTGGCTTTTTCGGTCTTGCGCGCTGTTGCCATATTATTTCCTCAACCGGGGGCCATCAGTCGGCTGACCGGAATTGTTAATAACTACTTCCAATGCTTCGATTATAAAGATTATTTGCATTATGTGTGGCATTGCGGCTTGGGTACCACATTACTGCACGCCGGAATCGGGCTGCGGAATAATGAAAATGCGCGCAACCTTGACCACCCGATCCTGCGTTTGCATGATTTCTATCGGGTAGCCGCTGATCTTCAGGCTGGTGCCGGCTTCCGGCATGTCCTCCAGGTGTTCCAGGATCAGCCCGTTCAATGTCTTGGCGCCATCCAGCGGGAAGCTGAGGTTCATCTTGCGGTTCAGGTCGCGCAGCAGGGTGCTGCCCTCGACAAAGACGCTGCCGTCTTCCTGACGGAAAAACTTCCCGGTTTGCGCGGGGGACTGGGTGGTGAAGTCGCCGACGATTTCCTCCAGGATGTTTTCGAGCGTGACCAGCCCCAGCAGCTCGCCGTACTCATCAACGATCAGCCCCATGCGCAGCTTGCGCTCCTGAAACTGCTGCAACTGGTTGAGCAGCGTGGTGTGGGTGGGAATGAAATACGGGTCTTTCAGGCGCTCGCGCAAATCGTCCCGCGTGAAGGTGTCCTGCTGCAGGAGCGACAGGATCTTGCGCACATGCAGGGTGCCGATCAGATTATCCAGCGTGTCTTCGTAGACCGGCAGCAGGGTGTGATGGCAGGTGGCCAGTTGCTGCTTGAGCACCTCCGGTTCGGCATTGATGTCCAGCGCCTCGATCTGGTTGCGCGGCACCATTACGTCGTTGACTTCGATATGCTCCAGGTCCACCAGGTTGAGAAGCATTTTCTGGTGTTGCTTCGGCAGGAACTGTTCCGCCTCGAGCACCAGCATGCGCACCTCTTCGAGGCTGACCTTCTGCTTGCTCTGGTCGGTTTGTATCCGGATGTGCAGCATGCGCAACACGGCGCGCACGATCGCGGTGGCAATCGAGACAACCGGATGGAACAGCTTGACGAAAAAGGCCAGCGCATAGCTGGCCGTGAGCGCAATTCGTTCCGGGTGGGTGGCGGCGATCACCTTGGGCATGATCTCGCTGAAGACCAGCAGGGCAAACGTGATGGTCAGCGTGCCGGCCAGCAGGGCAGCGCTGTTGTCGTGTCCGAACAGGCGCAGTACGATGATTTCGGTCAGGGTTGCCGCCGCCACGTTCAGCAAGGTATTGCCGAACAGGATCGAGCCTAGCAGCTTGTCGGTTTCTTCCAGCAGCCGAGAAGTGAGCTGCGCGCGCTTATTTCCTTTGCGTACCAAGTGGCTCAGTCGATGGCGGTTCAAGGCCATCATGCTGGTCTCGGAGGAGGAGAAAAAACCGGAAAGAATCAGGATGATTATCAGGGCCAGGAACAGCGTGCCCAATGAAAACTCGTCCAAAACGTGAAGCCTGTGTGAATGTGATGCGTGCAGTATCGGGGGTGGGCGGGGCAGTGTCAAGAAAACGGGCTCTCCAGCGGCCTCGGCATCAACATTCTCTTTGGGGGTGGCTTACAGTTTTGAAGCATGCAGGAAGCTTAAGTCATAGAGTTCGCGTCTTCCAGGAGTAGGGGGAAGGCGCGTTGTCTGCGCATGTGGTAACAATTAAAGCGTGAGCTGAAATTTGTTTTGCGCAATCAGCTCCCGGAATTGCTCGCTGCACGATGTCCATTCCACTATATCCACGGCGTAGGGAATGTCTGAATCGCTGAAATCCTGTTTCAGATTGGCGGTGGTTTCGTAAGCAAGGGGGGGGCCATTACGCACAAGTCCAGATCGGAGGCGGGTTTTGCCTTGCCATTGACGCGCGAGCCGAATGCCCATACTTCTCTTTCCGGCAGGTGGGTGCGCAAAATGGCCTGCACCATTTCCAGGTGCTCCGGCTTTACATCAAGTGGCATGGAGCATCCTTTCCAACGCAATTTTGGCGTCTTCCAGAAAAATGCGCGCTCGCTCGAAAGTGCGGCTGGCTTCGGTGTTGTCGTAGATGTGGGATGTTTTGTTGCGGGCTTCGTAGTGGCCGAACCATGTTTCGGGATCATCCAGCAATCGAAATTTTGCCGCTTGGCGAAAGATGTCTTTTTTAGAGAGTATCACCCCCTCGTCGAGTTGATAAGTCTCTTTCAAGGTGCGGTGCATCAGCTTCCACGACAAATCCATGGCAATTTCAAAGCGCTGCATGACGCCATCGCGCACGGTCAGCAATTGGGGATACTGATCGGCTTCGGCGAAGCCCTCTTCAAGCCGTGCCAAGGCATTGGATAAAGCATCGTAGTTGAGTCGTGTCATGCTGGCTCCTTTTTGTATGCCCATCGTATCAAGCCTATTCCAGCCAGCACCATCGGCAGGCTCAGCCACTGCCCCATGCTGACGCCGAACGTCATGTAACCGAAGATGCCGTCGTCCGGGTTGCGCGTGAATTCGGCAATGAAACGGAAGCTGCCGTAACCGATCAGGAATAGTCCGGAAACCGCACCGGCCGGGCGCGGCTTGCGGGAATACAGCCACAGCAATGTGAACAGTACGATGCCCTCCAGTGCGCACTCGTACAACTGCGAGGGATGGCGCGGCAGGTTGTCCACCTGCGGGAAGATCATGGCCCAGGGCACGTCGGTGGGGCGGCCCCACAATTCGCCGTTGATGAAATTGCCGATGCGTCCTGCGCCCAGGCCGATCGGCACCAATGGCGCGATGAAATCCATCAGCGGCAGCCAGGACAGTTTGCGGCGTTTTGCAAATAGCGCCATGGCGAGCATCACCCCGATGAAGCCGCCATGGAAGGACATGCCGCCTTCCCACACCGCAATGATTTTTAGCGGATTGGAAAAATAATAGCCCGGCTCGTAAAACAGCACCTGGCCCAGGCGGCCGCCCAGCACCACGCCCAGCACGCCGTAGAACAGCAGGTCGTCCAGCATTTTGTCGTCCCAGCCGGGCCGGTTCAGTACGCGCAGCCGTTTGCGCCCCAGCCAGATGAAGGCGACAAAGCCCAGCAAATACATCAGGCCATACCAGTGCACGGCCAGCGGGCCGAGATGGATGGCGACGGGATCGAATTGAGGATGAACGAGCATGGTGCGAATCGGGTAAAATCAACCGCGCAGATTATACGTGCTTCAACTTTATCGTAGAGAGACATTATGCCCGCATACCGTTCCCGTACCTCCACCCACGGCCGCAACATGGCCGGTGCCCGCTCGCTGTGGCGCGCCACCGGCATGTCCGAAGGCGACTTCGGCAAGCCCATCATCGCCATTGCCAACTCCTTCACCCAGTTCGTGCCGGGCCATGTGCACCTGCACAACATGGGGCAGCTGGTGGCACGCGAAATCGAGAAGGCGGGCGGCATTGCCAAGGAGTTCAACACCATCGCGATTGACGACGGCATCGCCATGGGCCACGACGGCATGCTGTATTCGCTGCCGTCGCGCGACCTGATCGCCGACAGCGTGGAGTACATGGTCAACGCGCACTGCGCCGACGCGCTGGTGTGCATTTCCAATTGCGACAAGATCACGCCCGGCATGCTGATGGCCGCGATGCGCCTGAACATCCCGGTGATTTTCGTTTCCGGCGGGCCGATGGAAGCGGGTAAGGTCAACTGGCAGGGCAAGGTGAAGGGGCTGGACCTGGTCGACGCCATGGTTGCCGCCGCCGACAGCCGCGTGAGCGATGCCGAGGTGGATGCCATCGAGCGTTCCGCCTGCCCCACCTGCGGCTCCTGCTCCGGCATGTTTACGGCCAATTCGATGAACTGTCTGGCCGAGGCGCTGGGCTTGGCACTGCCGGGCAACGGCTCGCTGGTGGCGACCCATGCCGAGCGCAAGGAATTGTTCCTGAAAGCGGGACGCTTGATCGTTGAGCTGTGCAAGCGCTATTACGAGCAGGATGACGCTTCGATCCTGCCGCGCAGCATCGCTACTTTCAAAACCTTCGAGAACGCGATGGCGCTCGACATCGCCATGGGCGGTTCGACCAACACCGTGCTGCACTTGCTGGCGGTGGCGCGCGAGGCGGGTGTGGATTTCACGATGAAGGACATGGATCGCCTGTCGCTGAAAGTGCCGACGCTGTGCAAGGTTGCGCCGTCGAGCGAATACCACATGGAAGACGTGCACCGCGCGGGCGGCATCATGGCCATCCTCGGCGAACTGGATCGCGCCGGGCTGCTGCATGGCGAAGCGGGCACGGTGCATAGCAAATCGCTGCGCGATGCGCTGAAGCAGTGGGACATCGCCCAGACCCATGATGAGGCGGTGAAGAAGTTCTACCGCGCGGCTCCCGGCGGCGTCGCCACCACGATCGCGTTCTCGCAATCCATGCTCTATCCCGAACTGGATGCTGATCGCGCGCAGGGTTGCATCCGCGACAAGGCACACGCCTTTTCGCAGGATGGCGGCCTCGCGGTGCTGCACGGCAACATCGCGCTGGACGGTTGCGTGGTGAAGACGGCGGGAGTGGACGAGCACATCCTGAAATTCACCGGCCGTGCCCGCGTATTCGAGAGCCAGGATGCGGCGGTGCACGGCATCCTGGAAGACCAGATCGTCGCGGGCGATGTGGTGGTGATTCGCTACGAAGGCCCGCGCGGTGGCCCCGGGATGCAGGAGATGCTGTACCCGACCTCGTACCTGAAATCGAAGGGACTGGGCAAGGCCTGCGCCTTGCTGACGGATGGCCGTTTCTCTGGCGGCACCTCGGGCTTGAGCATCGGCCATGTCTCCCCGGAAGCGGCCAGCGGTGGCGCGATTGGCCTGGTGCAGGAAGGCGATACCATCGAGATCGACATTCCGAACCGTACGATCAACCTGAAGATCAGCGATGCCGATCTGGCGCAGCGCCGCACGGCGATGGAGGCCAAGGGCAGCAAGGCGTGGAAGCCTGCCGCTGAGCGTCCGCGCAAGGTGTCGGCCGCGCTGCGCGCCTACGCTGCGATGGTGACCAGTGCCGATAAAGGGGCGGTGCGGGACGTGTCTCAGGTTGAAAAATAATTCGGCAATGCAGGAGCAGCTTCTGCCGCGACGAGGCGTGAGATTCGAATAGCGCTTTCGCCAGCAGGCTGACTCTTACGAGGGGAGATGATGCAAGCCATACTGATTGCGAATCCGAAGGGCGGCAGCGGCAAGACTACGCTGTCGACCAATATCGCCGGCTATTTTGCTGCGCAGGGAAAACATGTTGCGATGCTGGACCTGGATCGGCAGAAATCCGCGACCTTGTGGCTGACCCAGCGCGACAGCAGCTTGCCGATCATCTGGCAATTGCAGGATGAGCGCGCAAAAGCCAGCAAGGCTGATGTGCTGATCATTGATTCGCCTGCCGGATTGCACGGCAAGAATCTCGATCACGCGGTCAAGCTGGTGCAGAAAATTGTCGTGCCGATTGTACCGTCGCTGTTTGATATTCAGGCCAGCCATGATTTTCTGCATGCTTTAAGCAAGGAAAAGGCGGCGCGCAAAGGGCGGGTGCAGGTCGGAGTGGTGGGCATGCGCATGGCGCCGCGCACGCGTGCTGCGGTAACGCTTGAGCAATTCCTTGGGCAACTGGACCTGCCGGTGCTGGGCTATTTGCGCGAAGCACAGGTGTATGTGAATGCGGCATTTGAGGGCAAGAGCCTGTTTGATTTGCCGCCCTACCAGACGGAGGCCGAGTTGCAGCAATGGGATGCCTTGCGACACTGGCTGGAGGCTTGACAGCCCTGCGCAAGGGCGCGACAACTTGTCAACAACATCGAAATCAGGCGGGTTTGCAAAGTCAGTGGAGTTGTTTAGAATGCGGATGGGGTGTTAATCCTCGTTTTTGAAACTTTGTTGTCTATTACTACTATAGGGAGAGACTATGAAATCTGTTTTGGTTAGCATGGTTGCAGCTGCTGGTCTGATGGTTGCTGGTTCTGCAATGGCCGCCGACATGCCAGATCTGGCAAAGAAGAACAACTGCACAGCTTGTCACGCAATTGACAAGAAGGTTGTTGGTCCGGCTTGGATGGACGTTGCCAAGAAGTACAAGGGTGCCAAGGAATTTGAATACAATGGCAAGCAGTATCCTCTGGAAGAAGGCCTGGTCATGAAGATCTCCAAGGGTGGTTCCGGCCACTGGGGTTCTATGCCAATGCCCGCAAACGATCCTTCCGGCGCGAAGAAAGCTGACATCACTGAGTTGGCCAAGTTTGTGCTGGGCCTGGCCAAGTAATATTGGTGCAGGTGCAGAAAAGCCGGCGCAAGCCGGCTTTTTTTATTGCCTGAAATTGACAATGAATTGAGTGCTCAGGATAATCGGGCGGATATTCACCTGCATTGATCCAATCATGAAAATTTACTCCTCGTCCGTGCTGGCCGCATTGTTGGTGCCGCTCATTTTGACTGCCTGCAACAAGCAATCCGAACCGGCGGCAGCCGAGGCATCCGGCGGCAGCGACATAACAATCAAGATCGGTGCGGCGGCACCGCTCACCGGGCCGCAGGCGCATCTGGGCAAGGATAACGAAAACGGCACGCGCATGGCGATCGAGGATGCCAATGCCAAGGGCATCATGATCGGCGGCAAGAAGGTCCGCTTCGAACTGGTCAGCGAGGATGACCAGGTGGATCCGAAGATGGCGACCATCGTGGCGCAGAACCTGGTGGACGCAAAGGTGAATGGCGTCATCGGCCATATGAACTCCGGCACCACGATCCCGGCATCGCGCATTTATCATGACAACGGCATACCGCAGATTTCGCCTTCCGCGACGGCGGTTGCCTATACCGCACAGGGCTATGACAACGTGTTTCGGGTGATGGCCAACGACAGCCAGCAAGGACGCGTGCTGGGCGAGTTTGCTGCAAAAAAGCTCGGGGCGAAAAAAATAGCCGTGATCGATGACCGCACTGCCTACGGACAGGGTATTGCGGATGAGTTCGTCAAATCGGCGGAAGCCAGTGGCGCGCAGATCATCGCGCGGGAATATACCAGCGACCGCGCCGTCGACTTCACCGCCGTGCTGACCTCGATCAAGGGCAAGCAGCCCGACCTGATTTTCTTCGGCGGCATGGATCCGCAGTCCGCCCCGATGGTCAAGCAATTGCGCGGGCTTGGGGTCAAGACCCAGTTCATGACCGGCGACGGCAGCTATACGCCATCATTCATCCAGAATGCCGGCGCGGCCTCGGAAGGAACCTATGCTTCGCTGCCCGGCGTTCCGTTCGACCAGATGCCGGGCGGCAAGGATTTTGTGGCTCGTTACGAAGCCAAATACAAGCAGCCGATCCAGCTGTATGCGCCGTATTGCTACGATGCGGTGAATGTGATGATCGATGCGATGCAGAAGGCGGGCTCGGCGGAGCCGGCGAAATACCTGCCGGAAATGCGCAAGCTGGTGCACGATGGGGTGACGGCGCGCATCGCGTTTGACGAAAAGGGCGACCTGAAGGGCGGCGCAATCACGCTGTACCAGGTGCGCGAGGGCAAGTGGCAGCCGGTGCAAACCATGGGTGCCGCACAGCAATAATTTCCGGTTTGCCGGGACGAGCGACACTACGGTGTCGCTTTTTGTTTATGGGTGATTGTGGACATATTCGTTCAGCAGATTATTAACGGCATTGTGCAGGGCAGCGTGTATGCGCTGGTCGCGCTCGGCTATACCATGGTGTACGGCATCCTCGGCCTGATCAATTTTGCGCACGGCGAGGTGGTGATGGTCGGCGCGATGGTTGCATTGACCGTGCTGCAGGCACTGCTGGCCGCCGCCGTCGCGCCACTGCTGGCAATCCTGTTGAGCCTGCTCGCGGCGATGGCGGTGTGCATGGCGCTGGGCTACGGCATCGAGCGCGTTGCTTATCGCCCGCTGCGCAATGCGCCGCGGCTGGCGCCGCTGATCACGGCCATCGGCGTTTCGATCGTGCTGCAAAACCTGGCGATGATGATCTGGGGGCGCGAATACCATGCCTTCCCGTTGCCGCTGGACAATGCGCTGCATGCGCTGGGCGGCGCGATCATCACCAATGTGCAGATTGCCATCGTGCTGGTGGCGGTGGCGGTGATGGCGCTGCTGCTGTTGATTGTGCATCGCACGCGCCTGGGACGCGCGATGCGTGCCGTAGCGGAAAATCCGGCGGCGGCAATGCTGATGGGGGTGGACATCAATCGCGTGATTTCCGCCACCTTCATGCTGGGCTCGGCATTGGCGGCGGTGGCGGGATTCATGGTCAGCGCCAACTACGGCATCGTGCATTACTACATGGGATTCATGCTGGGCTTGAAAGCCTTTACCGCCGCCGTGCTCGGCGGCATCGGCAACCTGCGCGGCGCGATGCTGGGCGGGCTGCTGCTGGGCCTGATCGAAAGCCTGGGCGCAGGCTACATCGGCGATTTATCCGGGGGCTTTTTCGGCAGCAACTACCAGGATGTGTTCGCATTCATGGTACTGATCGCGGTGCTGATTTTCCGGCCGTCCGGCTTGCTCGGCGAACGCGTGGCGGAGCGCGCATGAAGCTGCATCGTCCCGCAAATCGTCATCTGCTCGTGGCGCTGGTCTTGCTGGTGTTGCCGTTCATCATCGACTCCCTGTTCGGCCACGGCTGGGTGCGCATCGCCGATTTCGCGTTGCTCTACATCATGCTGGCGCTTGGGCTCAATATCGTGGTCGGTTATGCGGGGTTGCTCGACCTCGGCTATATCGCATTCTTTGCGGTGGGCGCCTATACCTATGCCTTGCTCGGTTCGCCGCAGTTCGGCCTGCACTGGCCAGTGTGGGTGGTGCTGCCGCTGGGCGCCTTGCTGGCCTGTATTTTCGGGGTGCTGCTCGGCGCGCCGACGCTGCGTCTGCGTGGGGATTATCTCGCCATCGTGACGCTGGGTTTTGGCGAGATCATCCGCATTTTCATGAACAACCTGAATGCCCCCGTGAACATCACCAACGGCCCGCAGGGCATCAGCATGATCGACCCGCTGCACGTCGGCGACTTCTCGATCGGGCAGCGGCACGAACTGTTCGGTCTGGATATTTCCAGCCTGCACCTGCATTACTACCTGTTCCTTGGTTTTACCCTGCTGGTGGTGCTGGTGTCCCGACGCCTGGAAAATTCGCGCATCGGTCGCGCCTGGATGGCGATCCGCGAAGATGAAGTGGCCGCCAGCGCGATGGGGATCAACACGCGCAACGTCAAGCTGCTGGCGTTTGCGATGGGGGCGACGTTCGGCGGCATATCCGGCGGACTGTTCGCCGGCTTCCAGGGCTTCGTCAGTCCGGAAAGTTTCAGCCTGATGGAATCCATCATGGTGCTGTGCATGGTGGTGCTGGGCGGGATGGGCAACATTGGCGGCGTTGTATTGGGCGGCGTGTTGCTGGTGATCCTGCCGGAAGCATTCCGGCATGGCGCGGGGCCGTTGCAGCAGGCACTGTTCGGTGCGGTGGTGGTGGACCCGGAAAGTCTGCGCATGCTGCTGTTCGGATTGGCGCTGATTTTGGTGATGCTGTGGCGCCCGGCCGGCCTGTGGCCGTCGGCACAGCGCCGACGAGAGCTGGCGCCGGACGAGACGGTGGCGCAACAGGAACAGGAAACGGTGTATGACCACAGTCGCTGATACCTTGCTGGAATTGCGCGGCATCGGCAAGCGCTTTGGCGGGCTGGCCGCGCTGAGCGAGGTTTCGCTGCATATCCGGAGCGGCGAAATCTACGGCCTGATTGGCCCGAACGGCGCGGGCAAGACCACGTTGTTCAACATCATTACCGGGCTGTACCAGCTCGACGAAGGGACGTTCCAGTTTGCCGGCAGCAGCTATGCGCGCTGCAAGCCGCACGTGCTGGCACACGCCGGTATCGCACGCACCTTCCAGAATATCCGCCTGTTTGCCAACATGACCGCACTGGAAAACGTGATGGTCGGGCGCCACGTGCGCACTCATGCGGGCATCTGGGGCGCGCTGGCGTGCAACCGGGCAACGCGCGACGAAGAGCGCGCCATCGAGAAGCGGGCGCATGAGCTGCTGCACTTTGTCGGCATCCAGCGCCATTCAAACACGCTGGCGAAAAACCTGTCGTATGGCGAACAGCGCAGGCTGGAAATTGCCCGCGCACTGGCGACCGAACCCAAGCTGCTCGCGTTGGACGAACCGGCTGCCGGCATGAATGCTACCGAGACCGAAAGCCTGAAGGAGCTGATGAAAAAAATCCGCGACAGCGGCGTAACCGTGCTGTTGATCGAGCACGACGTGAAGCTGATCATGGGCCTGTGCGATCGCGTGGCGGTGCTCGACTACGGCAAGAAGATTGCCGAAGGAGTGCCAGAAGAGGTACGCAGCAACCCGGCCGTGATTGCTGCCTAC
This sequence comes from Pseudomonadota bacterium, assembly GCA_021848465.1. Classification (GTDB taxonomy): domain Bacteria; phylum Pseudomonadota; class Gammaproteobacteria; order Burkholderiales; family Gallionellaceae; genus JAJZUP01. The sequence goes on along the minus strand of JAJZUP010000003.1, from coordinate 292,595 downwards.
TTGGGCGGCGAAGTAACCGAAGCCCCTCGCCCGCAGGCGGGAGAGGGGTTGGGGTGAGGGCCTATGGCTGAAAATACACTTCTTGAAGTTCGGGACCTCAAGGTTTCCTACGGCGGCATCCAGGCGCTGAAAGGCATCAGCCTGACGGTCGGGCAAGGCGAACTCGTCGCGCTGATCGGCAGCAATGGCGCGGGCAAGACCACCACATTGAAGGCATTGTCCGGGCTGCTGCACAGCACCGCAGGAAAGCTGCATTACGATGGCAAATCATTGCACCACATGCCGGCGCACCAGCGCGTGAGCGCAGGACTGGCCCTGGTTCCGGAAGGGCGCGGCATCTTCGCGCGCCTCAGTGTCGCGGAAAATTTGCAGATGGGCGCTTACACGCGCAACGACAGCCAGGTGACAGAAGATATTGAACGCATGTATGCGCTGTTTCCGCGCCTGGCCGAGCGCCGCGCGCAACTGGCCGGCACCCTGTCCGGCGGCGAGCAGCAGATGGTGGCGATGGCGCGCGCGCTGATGAGCCGTCCGAAACTGCTGATGCTCGACGAGCCCAGCATGGGGCTTGCCCCGCTGATGGTGGCAAAAATATTTGAGACCATTCGCGCCGTTGCGGCACAAGGCGTTTCCATCCTGCTGGTGGAGCAGAATGCCAAACTCGCGCTTGAAGCCGCGCAACGCGGCTATGTGCTGGAAGGCGGCCAGATCACGCTGGAAGACAGCGCAGCCAATCTGCTGGGCAGTGATGCAGTGCGGAAGGCGTATTTGGGGGCATAGGCTGGGCACGTTGCTGTGACCGCGCTGCTCCCATCAGACCGTTCGTCCTGAGCTTGTCGAAGGATGGGCGAAGCCCGCAGATCTTAAGGTCAACATCGTCGGGGGGGCAGACAGAAACCGCGGGGTGCGGCCCCGCACGCCGATTACTTTCTTTGTGCGGCCAAAGAAAGTAATCAAAGAAATGCCGCCCCGGTTTGCCGCCCACTGCGTGGATTCCCTCGATCATTCACAAACAAGCGGGGCTGCGGAACTCGCGCTGCGCGCTCAAACAGTCCTCGCCTAAACCTCCGCTTGTTTGTGAATGATCGAGGCGGCGCACAGGGGAGGGAAAAGCGGAACTTCAAAAGCTAACAGCAGAGTGGGCACGTTGTGCCCACTCGTTTCATCTGAGCATAGTCAATGCAATTCGACTCAGGTACATTGGCTTCATAGGAGGTGGTGTGATGAAATCATTGGTCGAGAAATATTCCGATTTTGTGGATGAGTTAAAGTTTAGTAGAAGACATTTTTTGTCCGAGAGTAGCAATGAATTTTTATCGAATCTAAAGGAGTTGGCAGGCCAAAGAACTTTCCCCCTAAAACAAGGTGAGCTTCTATATAGGGCCAGAAAAAATGAGTATATAAATCACGAACCTTCTTATACGGCACGACCACCTGAAGAGATGAAGCCGAGACTAAACATGAAGGCAGAAGGTCGCGCGAATCCTTACAACATAACCATGATGTATCTCGCAAGTAGTGAAGAAACAGCCATCTCGGAAGTCAGGCCTGATGTACGTTTTCCGGTAACGGTAGGTGAATTTAAAGTTGTGAGGGAATTAAAACTAGTTGATTTCGTAAGTTTAAGACCTAGTTTCGCTGCTTATTGTCGGAATCCTGATGTTAGTGAGGATGTGCATCTCTGGCTGGCTTTGAGAGGAGATTATTCAAGAGCTTTGTATAAAGAAGAGCAGAGAATTAACTATCTGCCGACGCAGGTGATTGCCGAATATTTCAAAGTACATGGGTTTGATGGATTGATTTATCAATCGCAATTCAACGCGCAAAAAGTATCCTCAAAGGGCGAAGACATCGCTAAAAATTTTGTGCTTTTTGATGCCGATGCAGTGGAGCATGTTAAATCTGAGGTCTGGAAGATAAGAGAGCAATCTGTGTTGGTTGAAAAATGTGTTGAAAGTGGCGGTTAAATAGCGAGAGCACGGAGTGCTCTCGCTATGGTTTTAAGTTTTTTGCTTTACCATCCCCTGTGCGCCGCCGAGTAGCGCAGGCTGGTCAGGGGATTTCGGCGAGGACTGTCTGAGCGCGTAGCGCGAGTTCCGCAGCCGCCTGACCAGTCGAGCAACGCAGGGAGCCCACGTAGTGGGCGGCAAACCGGGGGCGCCTTCTTTTGGGTTACTTTTTCTTGGCGACGCAAGAAAAAGTGACTTGCTGTCGGGCAACCCCCGACGGTTTTGCCTTTAAACAGGAAGCACTTGAATGGCTCGACAGACTCAGGGAGAACAGACTGGGTAGCAGCAGCGCGGACTATCAGGAATACTGGACAACCACTCTCCGCTTCTTTACAGTGCGCCAGTCATTCCGGCGCTGCTATAAAAATTTCGCGAAAAATTACAGTGCCAGTCATTGTCGGGGGGGAGCGATGAATCGTTTTATTGCATTGAATGTACTCACGGTGTTTTTCCTGATGGCCTGCGAGGCTGAGGCGCACATGCACAACATGGATATGGAGCAGAAAGAATTTGTCCAGTCCATGTCCTGGGCAATCGAGCTGGTCACGTTCTTTACCATCCTGGCGGTCGGCGTCATCGTGTGGCGCATCAGCAAGCGCGATGCAAAAAACAACAGCCGCAGCCGCCGCAACCGCAAGCCAGACTGAGCTTCAGCGCGCGTTGCGCAACGCCTGCGCGCATTCGGGCACCAAGTCCCAGCCGCGATAGATCATTCCGCTGTACATCTGCACCAGTGCCGCGCCGGCCTGGATTTTTTCCACTGCATGCTTTCCCTCAAGGATGCCGCCCACGCCGATGATGGGCAGGGCGCCATCGAGCGCAGTGGCAAGCTGGCGGATCACGGCGGTGGATTTTTCGCGCACCGGTGCGCCGCTCAACCCGCCGGCTTCGTTGCCATGCAACAGGTGTTCGACTCCGGTGCGCGCCAGCGTGGTGTTGGTGGCGATTACGCCGTCGATGCGGTGCTTGGTGAGCAGTGCAGCGATCTGGCCGATCTGTTCTGCATCGAGGTCGGGGGCAATCTTCACCGCCAGCGGAACATATTTGCCGTGTTGCTGCGCGAGCTTTTCCTGCTCGGCTTTCAATTGCGCGAGCAGTGCATCCAGTTCATCGCCGCCTTGCAGTTGGCGCAGGTTTTTGGTGTTGGGCGAAGAGATGTTGATGGCGACATAGCTGGCGTGCGCATAGACCTTGCGCAGGCCGATCAAATAGTCGTCGGCGGCCTTTTCGATCGGCGTGTCGGCGTTCTTGCCGATATTGATGCCGAGGATGCCTTTGAATTTTGCGCGCTTGACGTTCTCGACCAGGTTGTCCACGCCGTCGTTGTTGAAACCCATGCGGTTGATGATGCCCTGCGCTTCGGGCAGGCGGAACATGCGCGGTTTCGGGTTGCCGGGCTGTGCGCGCGGCGTGACGGTGCCGATTTCGATGAAGCCGAAGCCGAGTGCGGCAAGCGCGTCGATGTAGGCGCCATTCTTGTCGAGGCCGGCGGCCAGCCCGACCGGATTGGGGAAGGTCAGGCCCATCACTTTGCGCGGATCGTCGGATGGCCGTTTCGCCAGCAACGCCAGCGGGCCGAGACAGTGTGCGGTTTTCAATGCGTCCAGCGTGGCGTGGTGGGCGGTTTCCGGATCGAGTGCAAAGAGGGCGGGGCGGATTAGCGAATACATCATGGTGTGGGTCGTTCTTATGCCAGGTTGTCTGAAAGGTTGAATGGTTTCCAGGCCCCCTGATGCAGGCGCTGGATCGGGTGAAAGCGGGTTTTATAGGCCATCTTGGGGCTGTGCTCGATCCAGTAGCCAAGGTACAGGTACGGCAGCTCCAGCTTGCGGCAGAGCTCGATCTGCCACAGGACGTTGAAGGTGCCGAAGCTGCTGTGCGGGATGGCCGGATCAAAAAAGGTGTACACCGAGGATAGTCCGTCGGAGAGCAGGTCGATGATGCTGACCATGCGCAAGGCGCCGGAATCGGCGGCGCGGAATTCCACCAGCATGGTGTCAACCTGGCTTTGCAGCAGGAAATTGCGGTACTGGTCGCGGTCGTCGTTGTCCATGCCGCCGTTCGGGTGGCGTGCATGCTGGTAACGGCAATACAGCTCGAAATACTCGGGGCGGTCCTGCAACGGGTGCAGTGTCACATCGAGGTCGCGGTGCTGTTTCCAGCTGCGGCGCTGCGAGCGGTCGGCCTTGAACGGGTTGACCTCCACGCGTACCGGCACGCAGGCATGGCAGGTGTCGCAGCGCGGCCGGTAGGTGTAGGTGCCGCTGCGGCGGAAGCCGACGTGCACCAGCTCGGAATAAACTGGCGGCGTGATCAGGAAGCTCGGCGTGGCCACTTGCGAACGGGCCTCCTGTTCCGCCAGGTAGCTGCACGGGTATGGTGCAGTCAGGTAGAACTGCAGGGCGGAAAGCGGAATGTCGCGCAGTAGGCTCATTTAAACAGGTGCGGCTCGAATTTCCATTCAACGGGCGGGTAGTGTATCAATTCTTGCAGGCGCTTGACGAACTCGCTGCGCGGAATTTCGCGCGCGCCGAGCGAGGCCAGGTGGGCCGTGTTCATCTGGCAGTCGATCATGCCGAATTCCCAGTGTTGCAGTTGGCGCGCCAAATGGGCGATGGCGATTTTGGAAGCATCAGCGCGTCGGCTGAACATCGATTCGCCGTAAAACATCCTGCCGATGGAGATGCCGTACAGCCCGCCGACCAGCTCGCTGTCCACCCAGGTTTCCACTGAGTGGGCATATCCGAGGCGATGCAGGGTGCAATAGGCCTGGATGATTTCCTCGACGATCCAGGTGCCTTCCTGGCCCGGGCGCGGTGCGGCGCAAGCGCGCATGACCCGCTCGAAAGCGGTGTCGCTGCGCACCTCGTAATCGGCTTTGTGCAGGGTCTTTCGCAACGAGTGCGAAATCCGGAATTCCTGCGGGAACAGTACCATGCGCGGGTCGGGGCTCCACCACAGGATGGGCTCACCTTTCCCGAACCAGGGGAAGATGCCGTGGCGATATGCATCCAACAGGCGTTGCGGGCCAAGGTCGCCGCCCACGGCGAGCAGGCCGTTCGGATTGTCGAGCGCATGCTCAAGCGGCGGAAACGGCTGTTGGCCTTGCAGCAGGCAAAGTGGCTTCATCTGGCCTGCAACTGTTTGGTCAGCCAGCGCTCGAGGTCGACGATTTCTTGCGGGCAAACCGAGTGCGGCATTGCATATTCGTGCCAGTCAATTTGCCAGCCCTGTTGCTGCAACTGGTCGCGCGACTGAGCGCCAAGTGCGTACGGCACAATGGGGTCGCTGCGGCCGTGCGCCATGAAAATGGGCACGTCGCGGTTGGCAGCATGTGCTTCGGCGTCGAGAGTGGCGGCCAGCGGCAGGTAAGTGGAAAGTGCGAGGATGCCGCCCAGCCGTTCAGGGTGGCGCAGTCCGGTATGCAGTACGATGGCTCCGCCCTGAGAAAAGCCGGCGAGGTAGATATTGTTGGCGGGAATGCCGCGTGCGCGCTCGCCGGCAATGAGCGCCTCGATGGCAGCCTGCGTAGCGCGGATGCCCGGTTCGTCCTGCTGGCTGCCAATGTCGGCAGCGACAATGTCGTACCAGGCGCGCATAATGAAGCCGCCATTGATGGTGACTGGCTGCATCGGGGCGTGCGGGAAGATATAACGGACAGCGACCGGCAGGCGCATTTCATCGGCGACCGGGACAAAATCCTCGCCGTCAGCGCCAAGGCCATGCAGCCAGATGATGCTGTGGCGCGGATTGGTGGCAGTATCCAGCGTGATGTGTTTTAGAATTGGATGCATTTTGGGTACTTATTCGACGTTAAGGGGATGGGCGGATATGTTTAACATAGCAGCATCCTAAAGTATTTTTGCAAATTGCCGATAGAAGCAAAACAGATAAATGGAATATAGCTTAATGCAGGGGGCGGAATGAAAAACAAGATTACTCCGACATCGGTTGAGAAAGTCATGCGCGAGGATGACTTTATTGTATCCATGACGGATCTGACCGGCCGCATTACTTATGGAAACCGTATCTTCATCGAGTTTTCCGGGTATAGCGAAAGCGAATTGCTGGGGGCGCAGCACAATATCATCCGCCACCCGGATATGCCGCGCGCCGTGTTCAAATTGCTGTGGGACAAGATATCCGCCGGTGAAGAATGCTTTGCCTATGTGAAAAACATGGCGAAGGACGGTAGTTTTTACTGGGTCTTCACCAATGTGACGCCGACTTTCGACCCGACCGGCAATATCACCGGCTATTTCTCGGTGCGGCGCAAACCCAAGGCCAGCGGGGTGCAGGTGGCTACCGAGGTGTACCGCATGATGCTCGATGCCGAGCGGAAAGCAGGGCCTGTCAATGCCATTGCCGCTTCCACCAAAATACTGACAGACATTTTGAAAGAAAAGGGACTCAGCTATGACGAACTCGTCCTTGCAATTTAAGTTTTCGGCGCTGCTCTGGTCATTTTCATTCGGCATCCTGTTGATCATCCTGACCAGCTTCTGGCTGAACGGCGTGGATGTTTACATGCTGGGCTTCCTGGTGGTTTCGGTCGGTGTGTCTGCGTGGGGGCAGTGGAAGCTGCGCCAGTGGCTGGCGCCGATGGCAAAGCTGAAGCTGGTGATCGATGAGGTTGCGCAGGGTAAATTCAACCATCGCGTGACCGGCATTGCCGAGGCGCGCGACGAAATCAGCCTGCTGTGCTGGAGCGTGAACGACATGCTGGATCAGTTGGGCACTTTCTTCCGCGAACAGGAAACCAGCTTCCGCTCCAACCTGGCCGGTAATTTTTACCGCACGGCTATGGGGGTTGGACTGCATGGCGGATTCAAAAAAGGCTTGGCTAACCAGAATATTTTGGTGGCAGGATTGGCCGAGCAGAAAATGGGAGCCATGCGCACGCGCATGATGACCCGCATCCACACGCTGAATACCGATAACCTGCTGAAGAACCTGTCATCCAGCCAGCAGGACATGAAGGTGATTACCGACAATATGGAGCGGCTTGCCTCGCTGGCCAGGCAGACGCGCGAAGATGCGGACGAGAGCCGCGAGTCGGTCAAGGATGTTGTGCAACGGTTGTCAGGCATTGTCGAACGGGTGAATCGCGCGAATGATGCAATCACCGAATTGAATGCGCGCAGCGCAGAAATTACCAAGGCTGTTGGCCTGATCAACTCGATTGCCGACCAGACTAACCTGCTGGCGTTGAATGCTGCGATTGAGGCGGCGCGCGCCGGCGAGGCAGGGCGTGGCTTTGCCGTGGTAGCGGACGAGGTGCGCAAGCTGGCCGAGAATACCAAGAACGCTTCCGAGTCGATCGGCAAGATCATGCTGATGCTGCGCGAAGATGCGTCGAAAATGCAGGTGGACTCTGCCGAGATGCACGAGATAGCCAACTCGTCGCAGGATGTGATCAGTCGCCTGGAACACAAATTTACGCAATTCGACGACTCGGCCAACACGACGCTGTTGGGCGCACGCTATGCGCAGGATCTGAGCTTTGCTTCACTGGTCAAGCTGGATCACGTGATTTACAAGCAGCGCGCCTATGTGCTGGTCAACCATCCGGATGATCAGGAAATCCGCACTGCAGTAGCGGTGGATCACCACAACTGTCGCCTGGGCAAGTGGTACGAGGGAGTGGGCAAGGAGGTCTTCGGCGATGCGCCTTCGTTCAACGGCCTGCTGACGCCGCACAAGCGCGTGCATGATTGCGTGCATAACATGGTCAGCATGATGTCGCAGCCTTGGGACAAGGATGAGTCACTGCAGGATCAGATCATCAATGCCATGGAGTGCGCCGAAGAGGCCAGCTTGGGCGTGATGCGCAATATCGACAATGTCGTCGCCGAGAAGCATCCGGAAGTTGCGCCAATAGCCTAGGCTGCTTTGCCCGTACATCCACCTGCTGGCTCATGACTTGAAAGCTGGCGTCCCCCTGCAGGACGGCGGGCGTTGCGCCGGTTTGCAGGGGATTTGAAATGATCTCAGTTTTCCAGCTTATAGGGTAGCAGCGCGAATGCGTTCTGGTAGCGTTGCGGTAACTCCTGGATGGCGGCACGCGTGGTCGATTCATCCGGGAAATTTCCATACACGACACGGTAACCATCCTTGTTGCCGAGCTTGAGCGGCAAAATGTAAATCTCTTCCAGTGTGCCGGCCACCTTTGCGCGGCTCAGGAAACGTTCCATGCGTGCCGGGCTGGAATCGTCCGTGTAGTACAACTGGATGGAGAATGCGCCCTTGTCGGCCCGTGTCAGCAAGGTCCTGGTTGCAGCCAGCCTGGTTTTCAGCAGCGGTGGCAGCGCGGGCGTAGCGGCCACTTTCGGGGGCGGCGCAATCGGGGCCGGCGGTGTCACAGGCGCTGGTGCTGGTGGTGCGGAAGCAGCCGTGGGTGGCGGTGTTTCCTCAGCCTGGTTTGCAGCCGGTTTGTTGCGTTCAAGCAACAAGCCGGTTCCGGCAAGTGCAGTCACCAGCAGTGCGCTGCCGGCTGCGGCGAAGATTGTTTTCCGTGACAGGCCATGCTTATCCGGAACCATGCCGCTATCCCGGATGGCTGCCTGTACATGTCGGGTTTCAATGCGATGGGTATTCTCGACAAAGGCGGCCAGCAGGGATTTATCGGCCAGGATGTTGACGCGGCGCAGCAGGCCGTGCGCAGTGCGATCGATCAGGTCGATCGCCTCCGGGCTGAACATGTCCTCTCCTTGATATCCCGCTGTGCGCATGCGGAACATCAGGTAACCGCCCAGGTTTTTTTTCGACAGCGGCTGCATGTTGAAGTGATGCACGATGCGGTCCTTCAACTGGCGCATGTTGGATTGCTCCAGTTTGGCGTTCAGCTCGGGCTGGCCAAACAGGACAATCTGCACCAGCTTGTGCTTGCCGATCTGCAGGTTATACAGCAGGCGCAATTCCTCAAGCGTGTCGGTCGGCATGGCATGAGCTTCGTCCACCAGGACGACGCAGCTTTCGCCGTTGTTATGTTTGGCTACCAGGTGGTTATGCAGGTTTTGCAGCAGGGTCGAGATGCGCTGTCCCTCTGGATCCAGTTCCAGCCCTTCCGCGATGGCATACAGCAGTTCTTCGCGCGACAGGCTGGGGTTGGCCAGGTAAATGGTCTTGATATTGGTGGGCAGCAGGTTGAGCAGCATGCGGCAAAGCATGGTTTTTCCGCTGCCGACTTCCCCGCATACCTTGACGATTCCTTCTTCCCGGGTGATGGCGTGGATCAAGGCATCCAGCGTTTCCTGGCGGCTGGCGCCCGCGAAAAAGAACTCGGTTACCGGGGTGATCTTGAAGGGAGGCTCATTCAGGCCAAAATGTTCGAGATACATTGCTATCCTCTCATTCCATTTTTCTAGTATAGACCATGATGCGGCGCCGTGAGTGTACTTTGGCGCGGTGGGTGAGCTACAATCCGGCCAGCTGTCGCAACTTTATTCACACGAAAGGAACTATCATGAAACTGCGTTACCTGGTTGGCTTGTCGGCAGTGTTGCTGCTTTCTGGCAGTGCGTGGGCGGATGACGGCGAGGCGCTGCTGAAGAAAAACAATTGCAGCACCTGTCATAACATGAACAACAAAACCGTCGGCCCATCGCTGAAAGCGATTGCCGCGAAATACAGCGGCGACGCGACCGCCCAGGCCAAGCTGGAAGCCAAGGTGCGTAGCGGCGGCGGCGGATCGTTCGGCTCCATGCCGATGCCCAAGGCTCCGGCCACAGTGAGTGATGCCGACATCAAGACAATCGTGAGCTGGATCCTGACCCTGAAATAACCAGGCTGGATAAAAGCAAACGGGGCGGCCGCAGCCGCCCCGTTTGCTTTTGCGGACAGGCGTTATTGCTTGGGCGTGCCGCGCATCATGCCGCCCTTGCCGGGCATGGTGCCATTGCCTTCCATGAAGGCGTGCAGTTCATCCTGGCTTACCTTGCCGTCCTTGTTGGCGTCGATCTGGTCAAAATACTGGCTCAGCATCGGCATGTCCTTGGCTTCTTCGCGCGTCAGGGCGCCATCATGATTGGTGTCGGCCGCCTCGAAACGATTGCCGATATACATGTCGCCGCCGTGCATGCCGCCACCATGCATGCCGTCAGGCTGGTGCATCGGCGGGCAAGGGGTGGGCTGCAGTTCATCCTTGCTCAGCTTGCCGTCCTTGTTGGCATCCAGCTCCGCGAAACGCTTTTCATGGAAGGTCGCGAATTCCTGCCTGGAAATGCTGCCATCCTTGTTCTTGTCCATTTCCGCGAAAAAAGTGCTGCCGTTTGACCCTTCATGCATGGGGGGGCAGGCGTAAGCTGCCGGAGCGGCTGCGATGGCAGCGGAGATAAGCAAAGTCTTCAGCGATGATGTCATGGTGTTCTCCAGAGGGTAATGATTCAAAACGTGGCATAAGGCTACTACAAGACAGCGCGATGCGGTTAAAGTTCTTGGCTGACTGGTAGGGTATAATCACGGTCGGTTCCTGAAGTGATTCCTGATGAATATTTTTTACGAAGAAGATGGCGGCTTCAAGGTTGGCAGCGTGCTGGCAGACAACACCACGTCGTTGCAGGTGGAAAGTGCCAGCGGCAAACGCAGCAAGATCAAATCCGCCAATGTGATGTTGCGCTTTTCCCAACCCGGGCTGAGCGAATTCCTGGCGCAGGCCGAGGCCATTGCCGCCGAGATCGATGTGGGCTTCCTGTGGGAAACCTGTCCGCCCGAAGAGTTTTCATTTGACGCATTGGCGCTGGAATACTTTGGTCATGCTCCCTCCCCGGCGGAAGCGGCCGGTACCCTGATACGCCTGCACGGCGCACCGATGTATTTCTACAAAAAGGGCAAAGGGCATTACAAAGCGGCGCCTCCCGATGCCCTGAAAGCAGCGCTGGCCAGCGCCGAAAAGAAGCGCCTGCAGGCGGAACAGCAGGCGCGCTATGTCGAGCAGTTGTGCGTCTTCACCTTGCCGCCCGAATTTGCGGAGCAGCTCAAGCAGATTTTGTACAAGCCGGACCGCAATACGATCGAGGTCAAGGCGCTGGAAGCCGCGTGTGCCGCCACCCATCTTTCGCCCGCGCACCTGTTGCAGCGCTGCGGGGCGTTGCCGTCCACGCAAGACTTCCATTTGCAGCGCTTCCTGTGCGAAAGTTTTCCCAAGGGGACGGGATTCCCCGAGATTGCGCCTGTATCCTGCCCGGAGTTGCCATTGGGCGCGGTCAATGCGTTCAGTATTGATGATGCGACAACCACCGAAATCGACGATGCATTCTCGCTGGAGAAGCTGGACAACGGCAACTGGCGTGTCGGGATACATATTGCAGTGCCGGCGCTGGGGGTGGAGCCCGGGGCGCCGGTGGATGCGATCGCCGCACAACGGCTTTCCACCGTGTATATGCCCGGGGACAAGATCACCATGCTGCCGGAACCGGTGGTACAGGCGTTTACCCTGAGTGCCGACCAGGTTTGTCCGGCACTGTCGCTTTATCTTGAAGTGGCGGCCGACAGCCTGGAAATACTCGGCAGCGAAAGCCGCCTCGAGCGCCTGCATGTCGCGGCAAATCTGCGCCACGATACGCTCGAGCCTTTGTTCAACGAGGATACCATCGCGGCCGCCAGGAACGATTACGCCTATGCCGAAGAGTTGTTGCTGCTCTGGCGTTTTGCCTGCAAGCTGGAGGCCATGCGCGGCAAGTCCGCCGACAACAGCGTGCAGCAGGTCGATTACAACTTCCATGTGGAAAACGACCATGTGACGATCACGCAGCGCAAGCGCGGCTCGCCCATCGACAAGGTCGTGGCCGAGCTGATGATCCTGGTCAACAGTACCTGGGGCAAGCTGCTGGCGGATCACGATGTGGCCGGCATTTACCGCACCCAGAACAACGGCAAGGTGAAAATGAGCACGGTCGCCGCTCCGCACCAGGGGCTCGGGGTGGCGCAATACATGTGGTCGAGTTCTCCGTTGCGCCGTTATGTGGATATGGTCAACCAGCGCCAGATCATCAGCGTCCTGCGCGGCGAAACACCGGCGTATGCAAGGAACGACGCCACGCTGTTCGCGATCTTGCGCGACTTCGATGTCGCATACACGTTGTATAACGATTTCCAGCGCCAGATGGAACGCTACTGGTGCCTGCGCTGGCTGGGACAGGAGAAAGTCGCGCATAGCGGAGCGACGGTGTTGCGTGAAAACCTGGTGCGCTTCGATAACATCCCGCTGGTCCAGCGCATTCCGTCGATGCCGGAGCTGCTGCCGAATACCCGGGTTACCCTGGAAATCGGGTCGGCTGACCTGATCGACCTGAATCTTGACTGCCGCTTTGTCTCGATACAGGAGGCGCAGACCGTATGATGCGTGCGTGGCTTAAACACGGTTTGGTTTTTGCTTTGGCACTTTCGCTGGTCTTGCATGCGTTTGTCATGTTCGGCGTCGGTTTCGTTTTCCCGGGCCTGGGCAAAACTTCCGGCAAGCCATTACAACCGCTGGAAGTGGTGCTGGTAAACAGCAAGTCGCGCATTCGCCCGATACACGCCGAGAAGATGGCGCAAAACAATCTGGATGGAGGCGGCAACACTGTAGATGATCGCCATAGCAGCACGCCACTCCCCACTTCGAACGACGGCGAGGAGTTTTCTCCCGAGCAATCCGCGCGCAGGGTACGCCAACTGGAGCAGGAGGCGCACCACCTGCTGACGCAACTGAAGAGCAATTACAGCGTTGCCGAGGAGAAGAACGACCAGCAGACGCCAAACCAGGAGGCGGACGGGCAGGATCTCGAACTGCGCTCGCTGGAGATTGCGCGGCTTGAGGCGCAAATCAGCAAGAACATGGATACGTATGAGAAGCTGCCGAAGCGCAAGTTCATCGGCGCGCGTACTCAGGAATACCGCTATGCGCGATATGTGGAGGACTGGCGCAGCAAGGTCGAGCGGATCGGGAACCTGAACTATCCCCAGCAGGCACGCACGCAGAAAATTTACGGCAAGCTGCTGTTGACGGTATCCATTCGTGCGGATGGCACTCTGGAGAGCGTCGAGATCAACCGCTCATCCGGGCAGCGCATCCTGGATGCGGCGGCTATGCGCATCGTCCGGCTGGCGGCACCTTATGCCGCATTTCCGCCGGACATCCGCAAGGAGGCCGATGTCCTCAGCATTACCCGTACTTGGTCGTTTACCAGCAACGACCAGTTGCAGAGCGAATAGGCCGGCAGCGCAGTCTGCGCTCAGGCATTGACGTTGACGAGGTATCCCTTGTCTTCCTGATATTGGCGGATGGCTTCGGCAATGGCCAGAACCTCCTTGGAGGGGAACTGGCTTACCAACTCCTTGGTGTCCTTGTCGGTTACTTTGACGACGCTGATCCCGGTCGTTTCATCCCGCTCGATTGATGCCAGCAAGTTCTGCTTCTTCTCAGCAAAAGCATGGTTTACCTGCTCGACGGCCTTGGCAATCTGCTCGGCATCCGGCGCTTTGGCGCGCGTGTCCGGGTTTTCGGGCGGGACAAGCGTCACGGCCTTGCTTGCCATGACCGATATGGCGCCCGGGGTGGGAGCGAAGCCTTGCGTGCCCTCGTTGGACGAGAACATCAGGGTGCGTGTTGTCACTGAAGAAATGGTCATGATCCAACCCTTCTGGTGTATCTGGCCTTGTTCATGCCCAGGTATTGATGATGCCGCCTACTTCCTGGCCGTTGCTGTTCAGCGACGGCGCCTGGCTCACCGCGGTGGCCGGTGCGGGTGTTTCATCAACAAAGTCGTATTCCACCCGCTTCTCGGGTGCGGCAGCCTGAGGCTGGACGGCAATGGCGATTTGCACGTTTGAATGACCTGAGTTGATTTCCATGATGCGGCCTCTCTATCGTTGATCTCTCGGCGCCGTTTCCAGCGCTTGGTAATGCATGTATCGGCACGATTTTGGCAAACTTTAGGGGCGGCGGAAAATTTTTATGTATTTAAAAACAATCGACTGAAAAAAATTCCAGGCGGACAAACGACATTCCGTGCGGGGTCATGATAAAGTTTCGCCCGAAATGAAGCCTGCGAAAGCCTATCCCTATTTACTGTTGATGATTGCCCTGTTGTTTACCCAACTGGGCGGCTTGGTGCATGGAATTTCCCATACGCTGGAGCAGCACAAACAGGATCAGTCGCACGCGCATGAAAAGCTGTGTGACCTCTGCGCGGCATATGCGCAGGTTGGCAATGCCCTCGGCAGCAGCCCGGTGGTATTCGCCGCCGGCAAGCTGGAAGTTATTTTTGCCGCATCCCTCATTGCCCCGGTTTTCCCGGCGGCGCTCTTCGCTTTTTCCGCACGAGGGCCGCCCCTGACAGCCTGAGTTTTGCCAAGCGCCTTGCATGTGTCATGCAAGGTATTGTCATTTCTTTATGGAGTCATCATGTCGAACAATATTAAGCGGGCCGCCCTCGTGTTGCTGGCCGCATCCTCGGTTGGCGCAGCGCCAGCCAACGCGGCCGATGGGGAGGCCGCATTCAATCCGGCATTCTCGCTGATCCTGGGTGGAACCTACGGCAACCTGCAGCGCGATCCGGCTGTTCCGGCCACCGGATTTGCGACGGATCAGAACCCCGGCCATGAGCAGGGATTCAATATCGGCGAATCGGAAATGGGCATTTTTGCGAATGTCGATCCCGAATACCGTGGGGTGGCGACCTTTGCGCTGGCCCCCGCGGGCGGGATCAGTGTCGAGAATGCTTTTGTCCAGAGCACGGCGCTGGGGAATGGCGTCAACCTTAAGTTCGGGCGGTTTTTTTCCGGGCTCGGTTACCTGAATGAGCAGCATGCCCATGCCTGGGACTTTGTCGACCAGCCTTTGGCTTATGCCGTGCTGTGGAATAACCAGTTGGGAGAAGACGGGGTGCAGCTTAAATGGCTGGCCCCGACGGACATGTTCCTGGAAGTGGGCGGGGAAACCGGCAAGGGGCGCAATTTCCCCGGTACCGACACCGCGAAAAACGGCTCCGGGGCGAATGTGCTGTTTGTGCATATCGGCGACGACATCGGCATCGAGCAGAGCTGGCGCGCCGGCGCTTCCTGGCACCAGACGCAGCGGATCGCGGCGACCAGCACCGGCGTGCCGGATCTGCCGAATACCAGCGGCGGCGTGAGCGACAGCTTTACCGGCAGCAGCCAGACTGCTGGGCTGGACTTCGTCTGGAAATATGCGCCCAACGGCAACATTCGCGAGCGCTACTGGAAGGTGCAGGGAGAGTATTTCCAGCGCCGCGAGTCGGGTAACCTGACTTACGATACCGCCGGAAAAAATATTACCGACACCTATGCGGTTACCAAGACGGGCTGGTATTTGCAAACGGTATGGCAATACATGCCGCGCTGGCGCACCGGTTTACGCTATGACCGGCTGGATCCGGGCAGTGCAGAGGTCGGTGCACTGAATGCCGCTTACGTGATCGCCAATTACGGCTATACACCGACGCGCACCACCTGGATGCTGGATTACAGCCCCAGCGAGTTTTCCCGCTTCCGTCTGCAACTTGCGCAGGACGATTCGCGTCAGGGGCTGCAAGACAACCAGGTATTCATCCAGTACATCATGAGCATGGGCGCACACGGCGCGCATAGCTACTAGGAGGACGATATGAAGAAAATCATGCAATTTATGGCGCTGCTGCTGGCATGCGGCAATGCGCATGCGGCGCTGAATGTATTTGCCTGCGAACCGGAGTGGGCGGCGCTGACGCAACAACTGGCGGGCGACAAGGCCAATATCTATACGGCCACCGGCGGGCTGCAGGATCCGCATCGTGTCGAAGCCCGTCCCAGCCTGATTGCCAAGGCGCGGCGCGCCGATCTGCTGGTGTGTACCGGCGCGGAGCTGGAGATCGGCTGGTTGCCGGTGGTGTTGCGCGAATCCGGGAATCCGGCGATCCAGCCCGGTGCGGATGGTTATTTTGAGGCTGCCCCGGCGGTGCACATGCTGGAGGTGCCAACTCGGCTGGACCGGGCCGATGGCGACGTGCATGCGCAGGGCAATCCGCATATCCAGACCGACCCGCGCAATTTCCTGCCGGTTGCGGAGCAGTTGGCGCAGCGCCTGATTCGGCTGGACCCGGACAATGCCGGGTATTACCGCCAGCGGCTGGGGGCATTCAACCAGCAATGGCGTGCCGCGATTGCCAAGTGGCAGGAGCGCGCCGCACCGCTCAAAGGCGTTGCGATTGTGGTGCAGCATAAGGGCTTTCCCTACCTTAGCGATTGGCTGGGCCTGGTCGAGGTGACTGCGCTGGAGCCCAAGCCGGGCATGGAGCCGAGTGTGTCCTACCTGTCGCAAGTGCTGGAGCAGCTCAAGCAGCATCCGGCCAGGATGGTGTTGCGCGCCGCCTACCAGGACGGGAGGCCGTCAGAGTGGATTGCCGAGCGGGTGCATATTCCGGCCGTGGTGTTGCCGTTCACTGTCGGCGGGGATGGTGCGGCCGGGGATTTGTACGGGCTGTTTGACGACACGGTCACGCGTTTGCTGGCAGGCCTGAAATGAGCGGATTCGACTGGGACATCCTGCTGCCCGCCCTGGCGGCGGGCCTGCTGATCTTGTCCACGCACGTCCCGTTCGGGATGCGCGTCCTGCAACGCGGGGTGATTTTTGCGGACATCGCGGTGGCGCAAATTGCCGGGCTCGGAGTGGTGATGGCCGGACTGGCGGGGCTGGAGCAGCAACCTTGGCTGGTGCAAGGCGTGGCGGTGGCGAGCGCATTGTGCGGCGCGGCCGTGCTGGCCTGGCTGGAGCGCGCGGCAACCGAAGTCAAGGAAGCGGGCATCGGGCTGGCTTTCGTGCTGGCGGCAACGCTGGGGATATTGCTGATGAGCCGCGATGTGCATGCGGGCGAGCACCTGAAAGACATGCTGGTCGGACAGATACTCTGGGTCAGCAATACGCAATTGCTGGCTACGGGCCTGTTGTCGGCCGTGGTTTTGCTGGCATGGCGGGTTTTGCGCGCACGTCAGGGGCATTTCGTGTTTTATGCATTGTTTGCGCTGGTCGTGACGGCCTCGGTGCAACTGGCCGGGATTTATCTGGTGTTTGCCAGCCTGATCGTGCCGGCGCTGGCTACGCACAAACTTAAACGCTGGCGCCTGCAAGTGGCTTATGCCGTGGGTATTGCCGGCTATGTGCTGGGCTTGCTGGTCTCGGTCTGGCTGGACTTGCCGGCCGGGGCGGCGATTGTGTGGATGTTGGTGCTGTCCGGCGCCCCGGTCTTGCTGCGGCCGGCACGCGCCTGAGGGATGCTGTTTGCCGGGCACGGCAAACAGCTATAATTCGCCCCCTTGTATTTATTCGCTATCAGCATGACCGACCAGTACGCAGTAATCGGGAATCCCGTTTCGCACAGCAAATCCCCGTTGATCCACCAGGCTTTTGCGGAACAGACGCAGCAGGACATTTCCTACGGGGCGATCGAAGCGCCGCTGGATGGCTTCAAGGAGACGATCCAGCGCCTGGTCAGGGAAGGCTACAAGGGCTGCAATGTCACCGTGCCATTCAAATTCGAGGCGTACCAGTTGTGCAATCAGTTGACCGGCCGCGCGCGGGCGGCGCAGGCCGTGAATACCTTGCTGTTCCGCGATGGGGAGATTCTTGGCGATAACACCGACGGCGCAGGGCTGCTGGCGGATATTGAGCAGAATCTCGGGCGCAAGCTGCTGTTCCGCAAAGTGCTGCTGATGGGAGCGGGAGGCGCCGCACACGGCGTGATCTGGCAGCTTTTCAATGCCGGCGCCAGCATCACGGTTGCCAACCGCAATCTGGACAAGGCACAAAAGATGGTGGCCGAGTTTGCACCGTACGGCACAGTCTCCGCGTGCAGCTATGAAGCTTTGGCCGGAAAACAATTCGACGTGGTGGTCAATGCCACTTCCAGCAGTCTTTCCGACACGCTGCCGCCTTTGCCCCCCGGACTGTTTGCCCCCAATGCGTTGGCGTATGACATGATGTACGGCCGCCAGACGCCCTTCCTGATTTTTGCTGCCCAGCAGGGTGCGACGCAACTGGCGGATGGCTTGGGCATGCTGGTGGAGCAGGCGGCAGAAGCGTTCTTCAAGTGGCGCGAGGTGCGCCCGGATACGGCACCGGTGCTGGCGAGACTGCGCGCATGAAGAAAACAGTCTGGAAGTGGGGCGGCCGCCTGTTGCTGGCGCTGGGGGTGCTGGTACTGCTGTACCAAGCCTGGATTGCCGTCCATGTGTGGTGGTGGATAGACCATAACCCGGCCTCCAGCTCATTCATGGACGATCGCTTGGAGGTCATGCAGGACAGGAATCCGGATGCCGAATTGCAGCATCGCTGGGTGTCGTACCGCAAGATTTCCGATAACCTGAAACAGGCGCTGATTGCTTCCGAAGATGCCAAATTTGTCGACCACGAGGGCTTCGATTGGGATGGAATCCAGAAGGCTTATGAAAAGAACCTGAAAAAGGGGAAGATCGTCGCTGGCGGTTCGACCATCAGCCAGCAATTGGCAAAGAACCTTTTCCTGTCGACCAAGCGCACCCCGTGGCGCAAGGCCGAGGAGGTCGTGATCACGCTGATGCTGGAGGGCATGATGGACAAGCAGCGAATCTTCGAGATCTACCTGAACGTGATCGAATGGGGCAATGGCGTATTCGGGGCGGAGGCGGCGGCGCGGCATTACTACCAGGTCAGCGCGGCGCAACTGACTCCCTACCAGGCGGCCAAGCTGGCGGCGATGGTGCCGAATCCGCGTTATTACGACAAGCACCGCGAGGCCAGGGGGTTGTTGCGCAAAACCGACATTATCCTGTCACGTATGGACGATGTAGAGATACCATAGTGTCCTGACAACAGCGGAGGGCGTGGGATGTCTGTATACGAGATCAACCTGCATGAGGCCATTTATTCCCTGTCCGATGCGCTCGACCTGGTGGGGGTGACCCATATCCATCACGGCAAGCGCGTGGCCTATATGGCGACCGAGTGCGGCAAGCGCATGGGCTGGCAGGGCGCGCGGCTGGATGACTTGTTCCAGGCCGCCATCCTGCATGACTGCGGGGTGTCGCGCACCGTGGTGCATGCGCAACTGGCCCAGTTCGAATGGGAGAAGGAAGCGGACCATTGCAAGATCGGCGCCGAATTGCTGGCGTCCTGCTCGTTGCTGCACCACCTGGCGACAACCATCCTGCACCACCATACCCACTGGAGCGAACTGGCCCGGCTGGATTTCCCGGACGAGGTGAAACTGGCCGCCAACTGCATCTACATGGTGGATCGCGTGGATGTCCTGTCACTGGGTGTGATGTCCGAAGGGAAGGATATCCTGCTGGGCAAACAGGAGGTGCGTACACGCATCGCCGAGAAACGCGGCTCCTGGTTCCACCCGGACCTGGTGGATGCGTTCCTGGCGGTTTCCGGCTCGGATGCATTCTGGTTGCGCCTGGACAGCGACAATGTCGACGGTTATCTGGCTACCTGGCTGGCCCACTCCAGCAAGCGCGAAATGCGCTTCAACGAACTGAAATGCCTGGTGAAAATTTTCTCCCACATCGTTGATGCGAAGAGCCCGTTTACCCGCCAGCATTCCGATGGCGTGGCCAGTCTCGCGCGCTATATCGGCGGTTTGTTCGAGCTACCGAAAAAAAATTGCGAAATGCTGGAGCTGGCCGGCTTCCTGCATGATCTTGGCAAGCTGCGCGTTCCGGATGAATTGTTGGAGAAGCCCGGTCGGCTGACCGAGGCGGAGAGTACGGTGATGCGTCGGCACAGCTTCGATACTTACAGTGTGCTGAAAAACGTCAAGGGACTGGAGACCATTGCATTGTGGGCCGCCGAGCACCATGAGCGGGTCAACGGAGCCGGCTATCCGTACCAGTTGAGCAACGGGCAGCTATCGCTGGAGGCACGCATCATTGCCGTGGCGGATGTGTTCCAGGCGCTGGCGCAGCAACGCCCTTACCGCGCTTCGCTGCCGCCGGATGAAATCCTGCGCCTGTTGAAAGAGCAGGTGGCGGGCAATCGGCTGGATGGTGCGATTGTGGCGCAGGTGGAGGCAAATCTGGGTGCCTGCTGGCAGGCCGCGATGCCGGCCTAGGGCGTTGCGTACATCAGGGCGTGCTCGCGTCCTAAACAGCCTGGCGGTGGTGGTCACGTTTTTCCATAACCTTGAGGAACACATAGGTGAGCCAGGCTACGATGAACATGCCGATGGTGAACAGGCCGTAGGAGACCGGCCAAGGGATGGCGCTGGTCATCATGGAGTATTCCGACATGCCGCCGATGCCGGCGATCACATTGAGCGGCATGAACACCACGCTGAGCACGGTAAGGCGCTTGATCACCTTGTTCTGGTTGATGTTGATGAAGCCGACCGTGGCATCCATCAGGAAGTTGATCTTGCCGAACAGGAACGTGGTGTGTCCGTCGAGTGATTCGATGTCGCGCAGGATCTGCTGTGCATCGTCGAGCTGTTCGCGCTCCAGCAGTTTACTGCGCATCAGGAACGAGACCGCGCGGCGGGTATCCAGCACGTTGCGGCGGATATGGCCGTTCAGGTCTTCTTCATGAGCAATTGCCACCAGGATTTTGGCGGCCTCCTCGTCGGTGACCAGCTTGCTCAGCACCTGTTTGCCGACGGACTCAAGCCCGCGATAAATATTTTCCAGCGCATCCGCCGAATATTCCGCATCCGCTGCGTACAAATCCAGCAGCACATCGCGCGAGTTGGAAACGTAATTGGGTTGCGAAAAGGCACGCAGGCGTTGCAGGCGGAAGACCGGCAGCTCTTCGGTGCGCACCGAAAACAGGATGTCCTGGTAGAGGATGAAGGCAACCGCGACGTTGCGCGATTCGTTTTCGAGGTCCAGCAGGAAGTCCGAATGCAGGTGGATTTCGCCATTCTCTTCCATGTAGAAACGCGCGCTGGATTCCAGGTCGCTGAGTCTGGCAGGGTCGGGCAGCTCAATGCCGAAGATTTCCCCCATCCAGGTGCGCTCCTCGAACGTCGGGTCAACCATGTCGATCCAGACCGGCTTGGCATCGCGCAGTTCGTCGCTGGTGTTGACGGTGACCTCACGCAGGCGCCCTTCGTGCAGGCTGAAGGCCTTGATGTGCGAGCGTTCGTTCTTGAATTCGCGTTTGCCCAGCGCATTCAGCACCGAGATCGGCACATCGCGCAGGATGGCTTCTTTGCGTGCATCTTCGATCTGGTCCCACAGGAAAACCTGGTTTTCCGGGCTCAATTCTTCCAGGATCTGGGCAACTTCGGAGGGCTGGGCATCGTTCAATGCCTGGCGCAACTTGGCAAGGTTTTGCTTCCGCACCAGGGTTTCGACCAGGTCGTGATGCGGCATGTCCTGCTTGCGTACCACGTCCTCCAGCAACTGCTGTTTTTGCAGCAGGTTGAGGATGGTTTCCTTGGACTGTCCGGTTGCTTGCTCGCTCTGCATGGCGGATGCGTACTAAAGTCTGAATTTCAGGCGGGCGGATAATACGGTAGAAAAGCGTGCCGTGCCAGACAAATTGCAAGATTTTTCAAGGCGGGCGGAGGGCGGCGGGGTGAGTAGAAACATAAAAAAACATCGGGCTGGGGCTTTCGGTTAAAATGCCCACTTTCGTTGAGGCAGAAAGCATGATTACTGGCAGCATAGTTGCAATTGTTACCCCGATGCAGGCCGATGGCAGCCTGGACTGGCCTGCTTTTCGCGCGCTGATCGACTTCCATATCGAGCAGGGCACCGACGCCATCGTCGTGGTGGGCACGACCGGCGAGTCCCCCACGGTAGACGTGGAGGAGCACGAGGAACTGATCCGCGTGGCAGTGGAACATGCCGCCGGGCGTATTCCGGTGATTGCCGGTACCGGCGCGAACTCTACCAAGGAGGCCATCGAGCTGGCGTCCTTTGCCAAAAAGGTCGGAGCAAGTGCTTCGCTGACAGTTGTACCGTATTACAACAAACCCACCCAGGAAGGCCTGTATCAGCATTTCAAGGCGATTGCCGAAGCGGTGGATATGCCGCACATCCTGTACAACGTGCCGGGGCGTACCGGCGCAGACATGAGCAATGACACGGTGTTGCGCCTGGCGCAGATACCCAACATTGTCGGCATCAAGGATGCAACTGGCGGAATCGAACGCGGCAGCGACCTGTTGCAGCGCGCGCCACAAGATTTCGCAATCTACAGCGGCGATGATGCGAGCACGCTGGCGCTGATGCTGCTGGGCGCCCACGGCACGATTTCAGTGACGGCCAACGTCGCCCCGAAGCTGATGCATGAGATGTGTGTCGCAGCGCTTAAGGGGGATGTGGTCACAGCGCGTGAAATCAACTTCCGCCTGCTCGGGTTGCACCGCAATCTCTTTATTGAGGCCAACCCCATTCCGGTGAAGTGGGCGGTGGCACGTATGGGCAAGATGGGCAATTATCTGCGCCTGCCACTTACTCCGTTGACTGCGGGTGCGCAGCCTGCGGTTGAGGCCGCGATGCGGCAAGCGGGTGTGATTTGATGGGGGAAAGCATGAGAGTCGGAGTTGTTGCCAGCGCGTTGGCAGTTCTGGTGTTGTTGGCAGGTTGCAGTGGGTTCGCCGAGAAAAAGAAATCGGAATACAAGACCAAGACGGTGCAAGTGCACCCGCTTGAGGTGCCGCCGGATCTGACCGCACCTGAAAACGACAAGCATTACGCGATTCCTGCAGATGGCGGGGATGTGGTTGCCAGTTATTCCGAATACAGTAAAACCCGCGCCGAGCAGCCCTGCGTGCTGCCGGCCAGCGCACCTGCTGCGGTTGAGGCGATGCCCGAAATCAAGCAGCTTGAGCGCGATGGCGTCAAATACGTAGCGATAGGCGAGGCTTTTGATCGCGCCTGGCGCCGTGTCGGACTGGCGCTGGATCGTGCACATATCCGCGTGAGCGACAAGGATCGTAGCAAGGGACTGTTCTATGCGGTTCCTCCGCAGGAGCAGGACAAGAAAAGCGACAAGGCCGACGCCAAGCAGCCGGACTATCTGGTGACGGTGCGCGAGAAAGCGGGTACCAGCGAAGTGTCTGCTGCTGATGCGAAAGGCCAGGCAGATGCTGACAGCCAGCGTTTGCTTGATGAGCTGTTCGCCAATTTGAAACAAGCCGATACTCCGGGCGCCACACCAAGTGGCGCAACTCCTGCCGAGAATGCGCTTCGCCCTGCTCGGTAGCGGTAGCGAGGGCAATGCCCTCGTAGTGGAGGCAGGTAGTACGCGGATACTGATGGATTGTGGCTTTTCCATCAGCGAGACCGTCGCACGCCTACAGCGCTTGGGAATTCCTCCGGAAACGCTCGGTGCTATCGTGGTCACGCATGAGCATAGCGACCACATAGGCGGTGTCGCGCGGCTCGCCAGAAAATTTTCCCTCCCGGTTTACCTGACACACGGCACTTTGCGCAGCCAGAATGGTGCATTCAGTGGCGTGAATGCCGTCGAGATCAATTCCCATTGCGACTTTTCTGTCGGCGATATTGCAATCCAGCCTTATCCGGTTCCCCATGATGCGGTAGAGCCGGTGCAGTATGTGTTCAGTGACGGTGCGCGCAGGCTGGGCGTATTGACCGATGTCGGCTGCATCACCCCGCATATCGAGACGACGCTGACCGGATGTGCGGCGCTGGTGCTGGAGTGCAACCATGATACGGTAATGCTGGCTAATGGCGATTATCCCTATGTGCTGAAACAGCGCGTGGGTGGCAGGTTCGGGCACCTCAATAATCTCGATGCGGCCGCCTTGCTGTCGCGCCTGACGCATGACGGGCTGCAGCATGTCGTGGCGGCGCACCTGAGCCAGAAAAACAACAGTCGCACCTTGGCAGTACAGGCTTTGTGCGCGGCTACATGCTGGCCGGAGAGCAGGATTGCGGTGGCGACCCAGGAGGAGGGACTGGGCTGGTGCGAGATCGATTGATCTTTCCGGGGAAATAAAAAAGCCGGCTTGCGCCGGCTTTTTTAATTGCTGTGGTCAGCTTACTTCTTTGCTGGTTCAGCAGCAGGAGCAGCAGCAGGAGCTTCAGCAGCAGGAGCCGAAGCGGCTTCAGCAGCAGGAGCTGGAGCAGCAGCAGGAGCTTCAGCGGCAGGAGCAGCAGCAGGAGCTTCAGCAGCTTTTTCGCCACAAGCAGACAGAGACAGAGCCAGCAGGGCAGCAACGATCAGGGAGCTTTTCATTTCCAATTTTCCTTTGATAACACAATAAAAAATAATAAAAATTTTGTCTTGTCACCGGTTGTTCCCGATAACAGAGGCGCGGCATTCTAGCAATCCGTGTGGGATTGGAAAGAGGGCGTGAAAAAAATATTTTTTTGACTTTATAGTCCGGTTGTGTTAGCTGATATTGCAGGGCGTGAGGCGGACCAGATATCGTTGAATTGCGAATGCAGTTGGCGTGCGCCCTCGGGATCGTACAGTGCCAGTATTCCGCGCGGGTCGTCAAAGTGGAAGCGGCGTACATAATGCAGCTCATCGGCGACCGCGAACGGGGTAGTCAGGTTGCGCAAATGTGGGGGTGTCTGGTGGATGGACATCTTGTGCGAAAACTGGCGCAACAGCATCAGCATGCGCGGGCAGTTACGCTCCAGCGGTGCGGGGGTATGCGCGAGCAATTGCAGGCGGGCATTCGGGTGACCCAGCAGGAAGCCGCGTAGCGCGTTATAGCGAGCTTCCGAATTAAAGCCGATCCCGTCGAAATCATTTTCAAAAAATACCAGCGAATTGCTGGCACGCAAGCAGAGCGTGTCGAGCGCCGCGATATATTCGTCGGCTCCCTGAAAGGCGGTGTGTTGCAGGGCAGTGTCGGTCACGCGCGCCTCCGCCCACCTGTAGCGAAGTGGATATATCCGTCGAGGTAAAACTCATAAAGCAGTTCGGCGGCTTCATGCGACAGCCTGGTGCCGGCAGGCAACTGGCGCGTATCGGCAAGTATGCGCAGCACACGGTGGCTGGTCTTGCCCGTGGTGTGCGCATCGCCATTGATGAAGATGCTGTTGGCATAGCTCAGCATCTGCGTTTTGAGGTCGAGCGCGATACCGTGCTTTTGCAATTTTTCAAGGAAGCGTTCGTGCGCAAGTGGGCGTGCGGGAGCGTCGAAGAATATATGTGGCTTGGGTTCGCTCAGGTAGCTGCCGAGAAAGTTTGCGACATCTTCGTTATCCCACTGTACCTTGCGGATGGCCTGCACCACCTGTTGCAGCATGCGCGGACTGATCTCGGAAGGGTGCTGTTGCAACGCAAGATCGGGGTCTGCATACATACCTGGAATGTCGATGCGGTCCTGCAGGTAGATCAGGAATTGTTCCGCGAGTTCCTGGTATGCCGGGGTGCGGAAACCGATCGAGTAGGTCATGCAGTCGTCCTCCGCGATACCATTGTGGCCACATTGCGGAGGCAGGTAAAGCATGTCGCCGGGCTCCAGTACCCACTCCTGTTCAACATGAAACTCCTTCAGGATGCGCAGCGGCGCGCCTTCGATCAACGTGCGGTCGTCCTGAGTGGAAATCTGCCAGCGGCGGTGACCATATCCCTGCAGGAGGAATACATCGTAGGCATCGAAGTGCGGCCCCACCCCCCCGCCCTTGGGTGCGTAGCTCACCATCAGGTCGTCGAGTCGGGCGTGGGGGATGAAGCTGAAACGTTGCAGCAACTCGGCGGCCTGTGGCAGGAAATGGTTGATCCCCTGCACCAGTACTGTCCACTTGCCACGCAGTGCAGCCATCTCGTCGGCTTCGAACGGGCCGTGTGCGAGCTGCCATTTATTGCGCACATTCCGCACCAGACGCGCTTGCGCATCGGGATTGCACGACAATGCGATAAGCTCCTGCGGAGTCAGCAGGCCCTTGAACCCGGGAATGGCCTGGCGGATCAGCAGGGGCTTTTTCTGCCAGTAGTCGCGCAGGAATTCTGCGGTACTGAGGTTGCCTAGAAGTGGATTTTTTGTTTTCATGTTGGGAATTATAGCCGGGCAGAAATGTTCGCAAAATAAATTTGGCATGCAATGAATCTCAGTTAGAATGCCACGCACAGGAGGATGCCATGCACTTACACGCAGGAATGGATGCACCGCATTTCGAATTGGCAGATGCCGATATGGAATTGTTCCGGCTGGTCGAGTTTCAAGGCAAGAAAAACATCGTGCTGTACTTCTACCCAAAGGATGACACCCCGGGGTGCACCATGGAAGCAACGGAGTTCAGCGATCTGGAAGAAAGCTTTGCTGCATGCGACACGCTCGTGGTCGGTATCAGCCGCGATGACTGCATCAGCCATGCCGAGTTCCGCGATAAATATGGTCTTGCGGTGCAATTGCTGGCGGATACCGAAGGGCGCATCTGCAAAAAATACGGTGTACTGCAGGAAAAAGAGGTGGACGGGCACAAGGTGCAATCCATCCAGCGTTCCACTTTCATCATTAACAAGCAAGGCAAGTTGCAACACGTGCTGTATGGAGTCCATGCACACAAGCATCCCGAAGAAGTTCTCAAACTGGTAAAGGAAATGAAATGAAAATCGTCAAAGACACGGTAGTCTCGCTGCGTTACGAAATGACCGATGTGGGCGAAGGTGCCTTGATCGAAAAAGTCGACACCCCGATCAGCTATGTGCATGGCGGCTATGATGGTATCTTCCCGCTGGTCGAGGAGGTATTGCAGGGCAAGGATGTCGGCGAATCCTTTTCCGTCACGATGAAGCCGGACGATGCGTTCGGCGAGTACGAACATGAACTGGTGCGCGTCGAACCGCGCAGCCTGTTTCCCAAGGAAGTTGCCGTCGGCATGCAGTTCGAAGGCGGGGCGGAAGGGGATGACGAGGATGATTTCCTGCTCTACACGGTTATTGATGTGTCGGATGATGAAGTGACGGTGGATGGCAATCATCCCCTGGCCGGCAAGACCGTCAGGTTCGATGGCGTGGTTACCGGCGTGCGTGCGGCTACTCAGGAGGAACTGGATCATGGTCACGTGCACGGCGAGGGCGGGCATCACCACTGATCGGTGGCGCCGGATGGAAACAAAAAAGCCCGCAACTGCGGGCTTTTTTTCGTGGGCGGGTTTTCCCTGAGGTGCTGCTCAGGCGTTCTTTTGTGCGGCCAGTATCTTGCAAAGATGCTCTTCGGTCTGGTTCAGCGTGCAGTCCGCTACGGCAGCAAATATCTGCTGGATTTCATCAAGCGAGAAATGAGACATCAGCCGGTTTGCCATATCCGGCTGCAATGGCACCATGCGCTCGTTGCCGTCGGGTAATTTGAAACGGAAGCCGGCCAGTCGGTTCAGGTCGCCTTCGTCCATGCTGAGCGCTTCCTGCTCGTCTTCCAGCGTTTCGTAGTAAGTCTCGATCAGGTCGGCGGTATCGTCGGGAATATCTTCCGGGATGGCGACCACCATGCCCAAGTGATCTTCCGTGCTGGTGCAGGGAACGCCAAGCTGTTGTGCCCGGCTTACAAATTTGTCGCGCAGGGTGGCTTCGAAGAAAATGTACTCAAACATGATGATCTCGTTGCATAAAGGTTGTCCATCGTGCCGTTCATGAGCAAGTAGTGCAATCACCCGAACGGGGATGGCTGTGAGTATAGCGGCAGGCAGCCGGATGTGGTTGCGCAAATGGGGATAATTCAAGAGAATGTCAAATATGGATAAAACAGTAAAAATTCGCGCCTACAGCGAAGATGCACAAGAGGCCTCGGGCCAGGGAAAAGCAGCGGACCAGTCCTCCGAACTGGCGAAAAAAACAGCCCTGCTGGATGAGGAAAAGAAACGTTCGCTGGAGTTGTTGCATACCATCGAGCAACTCAGCGTCAATTTGCGCCAGGAACAGGCCAAGTCGACAGACTTGACACGCAAGCTTGCCACCATGGAAAGCACCGAACTGGCGAAGAAGAATGCCCAGATTGAGGATGAGAAAAAGAAAGCGCTCGAATTCCTGAAGATTGCCGATCAATTGCGCGAAAGCCTCAAGCAGGAACAGGCCAAGGCCGCAGAAGCGGCGCGCAAGGCATCTGAGCTAGGGGCCGATGAGGTAACCAGGCTCAAGGCGCAACTCGAAGAGGAAAAGAAGAAAGTGCTCGAACAGGTCAAGCTGGTCGAGCAGGTGCGCGAGGGGCTTAAACTGGAACACATCAAGGCTGCCGAAGCGGCCAAGAAGATGTCCGAGCAGGATGCCCGCATCAAGGAACTTTCCGACCTGCTGGGGAAAATCGCCAGCATGGCCGCAACCGCCAAACCCTGAATCACGTCATGGCGCTAGCGTGCCGTGACAGCCTCCCGATTTTATTTCAGCGCTTCTGCTAGAAACGCCGTTGCCTGTGCCCATGAGTCTTGATCGGCGGCGGCATTGTAGGCCATCGGCAGATTGAACTTCTTCCCCAGCACATCGGCGTCCGGATTGGTGAAGCTGTGCAACGCCCCGGGGTAAGACACGACTTTGTAATTCACGCCCGCTTTGTCCATTTCCTGGCGGAAGCCCTCCACCTGCGCCGGCGGGATCATCTTGTCAGCGGCACCCGTGTAAACACGGATCTGCGCTTTTACGGCGCCGGGTTGTGCGGGGGCATCGGTAGCCAGGCCGCCGTGGAAACTGGCGACCGCCCTCAGGTCCTCCCCTTCACGCGCCATATTCAATACCACCGAGCCGCCGAAGCAGTAGCCGAACGCGGCCAGCTTGCCGGCATCGACATTCGGTTGCGCGCGCAACAGTTGCATCGCCGCCTCAAAACGGGCACGGGCCATCGGTTTATTCCTGGCGACCTCGGCGGCGAATTTGCCAGCCTCGTCGGGGTGGCTGGCCTGTTTGCCGTCGCCATACATATCTACTGCAAGTGCGACATAGCCGAGGCCGGCCAGCATGTCGGCGCGCTTGCGGGCATAGGCATTGTGTCCCCACCACTCATGCACCACCAGCACGGCGGGGCGCTTGCCGCTGGCGGCATCGTCCCAGGCCAGCCAGCCTTTCATCGTGGTGCCGTCGGCGCTGTAGCTGACCTCCTTGCCTTGCACGGCAGAAAACGCGGGGGCACTCAGGCAAAGCAGGAAAAGGGAAAGCAGGAAATTTTTCATGGCGTGCTCCTGATATCGGGTTGATCGGAATCTGCGCGTGCTAGGGCGCGCTAACACTAATTTCGCGTCTGCGGCGTTGCAACCCTTGCGAATGGAACAACCATTCGCAGCGGCTTGCGCCTTGCATCCACAACCTTCTCGCGGCAACGCAGGCGTGAAATTAGTGTTAGCACGCCCTAGTTTAACGAAAATGGCCAGCCAGGGAAGAGGGTTCAGAACTTCAGTTCGAGTGCCTGGCACAGGAAGCGCATATACGGCGCTGCGGCGCGGAATTGCGCCACTACCTGTTCGCGCAACTGGCCGGAGGTGATGGTGCTCTGGGGGAGCGCGGACATGCCGATGAAGTCCTTGTACTTGAGGTCTGACACCAGCGGGTGGTCCTTGGCGAAACCGCGCGGAGCATTTGCGAGCGTGTCGCCTTCCAGCGTAAAGAGTTTGCGGAAAGCCTTGTCGTCGCGCGCGGCCAGCCAGGCTTCCGGTTTTTCCACGATGGCCGTGCGAATCCTGAACAATGCATCCGCCTCCGGACGCCACAAGCCGATGCCGATAAAACATTCGCCCGGTTCAATGTGCAGGTAATAGCCGGGGGCATGCACATCCTTGCCCACCTCATGGCGGAACTGGATGCCGATATTGGTTTTGTACGGAGTCTTGTCCTTGCTGAAGCGCGTGTCGCGCTGCACCCGCATCAATGAGCCGCCCACCTTTTTCGGCTGGGCGAGGAAGTGGCGCGAGATGGCCGGCATCTCGTCCGACATGTCGCTGATGAAATCCAGCGCCGGCGTGCGCACGAAATCTTCATACTCCTGCTGGTGCTGCTCAAACCAGGCGCGCTCATTGTTTTGCGCGAGCGCGTTCAGGAAGGCGAAAGTCTGTTTGCTGAAATAGGTGCGTGACATGGTCAGGTTCTCCTACACCGACGGCGCAGGATGGTGCGACTGCTGGTGCAGTCGCTGCGTAATACGGTCGGGCGGTTCGGGGTGGCCGAGCAGGTAGCCTTGCAGCAGGTCGCAGCCGCAAGCCACCAGGAATGCCTTCTCGCTTTCGCGCTCGATGCCTTCCGCCACGATATGCAATCCCAGTTTTGAGCCCATTGCCACGATGGCTTCCACCAGCACCGACTGTTCGCTGCCTGCCGTCACATTTTGCACGAACGAGCGGTCGATCTTCAGTGTGTCTACCGGCAGGCGGCTGAGATAGGAGAGCGACGAGTGGCCGGTGCCAAAGTCGTCGATTGAAATGCGCACTCCGTGATTGCGCAATTCCACCAGTTGTTCGCGCACCAGCGGATCGTTATCGATCATCATGCGTTCGGTGATTTCGATTTCCAGACTGTGTGGCGGCAAGCCAAAATCGCGCAGGCGGCTCAGGATATGAGCGACGATATTCGCATCGTGGAAGCGCGTTGGGCAGACATTGACCGCCATGAACAGGTCGATGCCAAGTTGCTCGCGCCATCGCTTGAGCTGGCTGCATGCCGTATTGAATACCCACTCATCCAGCGTGCGGATCAGGTCGGACTGCTCGGCAACCGGGATGAACTGATCCGGCGAAACCGGCCCAAGCTCAGGCGAGTGCCAGCGCGACAGCGCCTCCAGCCCGACAATCTTGCCGGTGCTGCTATCCACCAGCGGCTGGTAATGCAGGGTGAGGTCGCCGCGTTCCAGTGCGGTACGCAACTCGACTTCCAGCAATGCGTTTCGCTCGGCCTTGTGGCTCATTTCCGGCGCGAAAAATTCCACCTGGTTGCCACCGCGCTCTTTCGCGCGGTACAGCGAAATCTCCGCGCAGCGCAACAGCGCCTCGGCGTTTTCGCCGTCTTGCGGATAGCGCACCAGGCCCATGCTGGCAGTGATGGTAAACTGGCGGTCGGCAGCCTTGATCGGTGCATTCAGGCAGTCCAGCAGGCGTTGTGCTACCTGGGCGCTGCCCGGCTCGGGCAGCAATAGCAGGAAGCCGTCGCCTTCCAGGCCGCTGATGCGCGCGCGCGGCGGCAGGTTGTACCGCAGCCTTTCCGCAACATCGGCCAGCAGCATGTTGCCGGCCGCATGACCGAGTGCGTTGTTGATGCGGCGGAAGTGGTCCAGGTCGAGCACGCCCACCGAAAATGTGTAGTCCTCGCTTT
Source organism: Pseudomonadota bacterium (assembly GCA_021848465.1). Classification (GTDB taxonomy): domain Bacteria; phylum Pseudomonadota; class Gammaproteobacteria; order Burkholderiales; family Gallionellaceae; genus JAJZUP01. The sequence goes on along the minus strand of JAJZUP010000003.1, from coordinate 261,419 downwards.
GGGCGCGGCTGATTTCCTGTTCGATTTCCTGCAATGCCCAGTAATGCGGCGAGGCCGCCAGCGAAGCCTCCTCGTCAGCCGCCGGTCGCACCAGGTGTCCCGGGAAGCAGCTCAACAAGCCACCGGCGAACGCATGCGCCACGGCTTGCGGCAATGAGCGTGCATCCAGCTTGTGCATGACACGTTCCAGCAAGCTGGCGACCTCGGCATCCGGCAGCCCTAAGCGCTGGGCGATCTGGGCGCTGTCCAGCCCGTCCGAAAGCCAGCTCAGGCATTGCGCTTCGTGGCGCGATAGCACGCCTTCATCCTGTTGCAGGAAGGGCGCGGCAATGCGCGAATAGGCCTCCTGGAAATATTGGCCGAACAGTACCACCTGCCCGATGTCCTCCAGGCCGCGGCAATGCGCGTTGGCGCAGGCAAGCCCCATGCCGCTGCGGCTGTTGCTGGCCGGGTCAAACAGGGAAATCGAGATGCCCGTCACAACGCCGTGGCGCTGTGCTTCTGCAAACATCAGGCCGGCCCCGGCCTGCTCGAACGACTCCTGCGTCCAGATGAACGGCGTGCTTTGCTCCATGCTGTGGCGCACGGCCGGATCGATCGAGGCGAATCCGGTCTGGGCGTATTTTTCCAGCCAGGCGACCGGGTAAGTGGTGATGACCTTGGTGAAGCTGGCCGTGCTGTTTTCCATCTTGAGGCCGTTCGCATACAGGAAATAATCGAAACCCAGCTCCTGTACGAATGCCTGTGCCTGGTCACGCAGGGCGGCTTCGTCGCGCACCTTCAGCAGGGTATCGAATTCATTGCGTCGCATAATCGGTTCGGTCCGGTGCAGGATGCGTGGCAGGCAGGGATGACAGACTCAAGGCGTGCGTTCCTCCGGATGTGGTGAGACGGCTTCGGGTTGTTTTACCGGTAGGGATTTTAAACGTCGGAAAAGCCAAAGTGCCAGCGCTTTTTGCATAAGATAATCATTTATCTGTAATGCATAACCGGGGAGCTTCGCAGCCCTGTGAATTTGCGCAAAATCGCAGGCAGATTTATGGGCGAACATCTTCGCCATGCATAGATTTGCATGGCACTGGAAGCGTGCATCGGCACCATTTTGAGGCATGCCGAAAACATGCCCACACAAGAAACCGCATGGCTGCGCAGTGCGGCAGGCGGCATCGCGCAGGCACGCTCCTTGCACGGCATGGGGCATCAGTACGAGAAAGAAGGCTCCCATGCAGAACGCAGCCCCGGCAAGCTTGAATTCGAAAATGCGGGTGGATCCCAGCCGCATCCTGAATACCCTGGTGAACAACCTCAACGGCATGGTGTACCGCTGCCACCATGATACGGAATGGAGCATGCTGTTCGTCAGCCAGGGCTGTTACGAACTGACCGGATACCATGCCGAAGAATTTCTCGCTCAGGATGGCATCAGTTATGAGCAGATCACCCACCCCGATGATCGCGAGCGCGTGCGCGACGAGATTAACCTGGCGATACAGGGCGGACGGCGCTTTACCGTTCATTACCGCATCCTGTGCAAGGACGGGCAAGTGAAATGGGTGCATGAAAGCGGCATGTGCGTACAGGACGAACTGGGCATCCCGGTGATCGAGGGCTTCATGGAAGACGAAACGCAATCCATGCAGATGATGGAAGCGCTGGAGAATGCCGAGCATTACTACCGCAACCTCGTGGAAAACATTTCCGTCGGCATTTTCCAGACCTCGCTCGAAGGCAAATACCTGGCGGCCAATCCGGCGCTCGCCCGCATATACGGCTACGACACGGCGCAGGAACTGATCAGCGCGCTGTCGGACATCGGCACACAGTTGTATGTGGAGGAAGGGCGGCGCGACGAATTCCGTTACCAGATGCAGCAGAACGGCGAGGTCGCGAATTTCGAATCCGAAGTGTACCGCTGCGATGGCAGCAAAATATGGATTTCCGAAAATGCCCATGTGGTGCGTGACGTGACCGGGCGCTTCATCTGCTACGAAGGCACCGTGCATGACGTCACCGAGCGCAAGCACCACCAGGCCTTGCTGGAACGCCAGGCCAATTTCGACGCGCTCACCGGCCTGCTTAACCGCAACATGCTGCACAAGCTGCTCGACCAGAGCATTGCCCGTTCCGAGCGCCTCGGCTATTTCCTCGCCGTCGTGTTTGTCGATCTCGATAACTTCAAGATCATCAATGACAGCCTCGGCCATGCGGCCGGCGACACCCTGCTGGTCGAGGTGGCGGCACGCCTGAAAAACTGCCTGCGCAGCACCGACATCGTCGTGCGCCAGGGCGGCGACGAATTCGTGCTGGTGCTGAACGACCACTACCGCGTGCAGTCCGTCATCGGCCTGCTGAAGCGTGTGCTGGCCGAGGTGGGCAGGCCGGTGAACCTGTCCGGGCGCGAGTTCCAGGTGGGCGCCAGTCTGGGCGTGGCAATGTACCCCGCCGATGGCGGCGACACCATGACCCTGCTCAAGCACGCCGATGCCGCGATGTATGCGGCGAAAAACAAGGGGCGCAACAACTTCCAGTTCTACACGCGCGAGCTCAACCGCATGGCCGATGAGCGCCTGAACCTGGAGCGGGCGATGCGGCTTGCGCTGGAGCGCGACGAATTCGAACCATTCTTCCAGCCCAAGGTGGATGCGGAGAAGCGCATCGTCGGCGTGGAAGCGCTGGCGCGTTGGGATAGCGCCGAGTGGGGCATGATTCCGCCGGACAAATTCATTGCACTGGCCGAGGAAACCGGCATGATCGCCGCTCTCACCGACATGATCCTGGGCAAGGCTTTCCGTCAGGTGGCGCACTGGCGCGCGCAGCAGTGGCCGTTGCAGCTTGCCGTGAACCTCTCGCCCAAACTGTTCCTGAAAGGCGGACTGCCGGAGCACCTGTCGGCGCTGGCGCGCCATGCCGGCCTGCCACAGGAATGCATCGAACTGGAGATCACCGAAAACCTGTTTCTCGGCGATGACGAGCAGGCCCTGCAAAAATTGTGCGACCTCAAGGATGCCGGATTCCAGTTGGCGATGGACGATTTCGGCACCGGCTATTCCTCGCTCAGCTACTTGCGCCGCTTCCCGCTCGACATCATCAAGATCGACCGCTCGCTGGTCACCGGCATCGAGCACGAAGAAGAAGTCGCCAAAATCGCGCGCGCCGTCATTTCGCTTGGCGCCAGCCTCGGCAAGACAGTGGTGGCAGAAGGCGTGGAAAACCAGGCGCAATTCGACTACCTGCGGCAGCAAGGCTGCGATGAATTCCAGGGTTATCTGTTTGCCCGCCCGTTGCACCATGAGGCCATGAGCGCGCTGCTGCTGGAAAGCTGAGCGAAAAAAAAGCCCGCCGCAGCGGGCTTTTGCTACCAGGCTGGGTATTACATACCAACCATCGAGGCGGCGGGATCAAGCGAGCGAACCATCTGCAGGATATCCTTGCCCTTGATCGTTTCGGGATCGTATTTCACCATCAGCGAATGCGGGTGCGGGTGATGTTCGAATTCGGCGCAATCCACGCCGATGCGGCCCATCAATTGTCTTTCCAGCACCCTGCGGTTGTCGGCATCCAGCTCGGGATGCACATAGATCATCATGTCGGCTGTGTTCATGGGAGCCTCCTTGCGATGAGTCAAAGAACAGGCGGCGGGGACGCCGCCCACCGTGCAGGGCATCCTACGCTTTTGCCCGGGCAATAAAAATAAGCTTGATGAGCAGGGTTTTTCTGCGGAGCGGTGCGGCTAGCGCTCGCTGCATGCGCCGATCTTGCGCGCCTTTGCGCTGCCGCTCATTTTGAAATCGCCGCCGGCTGCCGACGGGCTGCCGCCCGGGGTGATGGTGTAGCGCATGTTAAATTCATCGCCATTCAGTTGGGCATCGCCGGAGACTTTCATTGCGCCGGTTCCCGCCGGCATGCCGGGCACTGTGCAAGTCAGGGCAAATGTCAGGGCGGAAGCGTCGCCGTTCTTCTGGTCGAAGGTGCAGCTTCCCATTTCACCCATTATCGTGGCCGGATCGACACTGCCATTGGGGAAGCAGTTTCTTTGCGAATGCGTAATCGGAGTGCCGTCCGGTCCGGTTGAGGTCGACTCGATTTCCCACAACTCACCAGCACGCGCGGGGATGGACATAACAACCAGCAAAACAAAGGCAATGCTTTTCATGATTCGCTCCGTCGTGAATAAAAAGACCCTGCGTGCCAATCGCTCCCTGCTGCTTGGACTGAGCAAGCGAAAGCGCAGCCGATTCTATGCCTAAATCGCTGCGGATTCACGCATCGGTTTCCATTCATGTTGGGCTCAAACTTCGATGTTCACCGATTTGCCGAGACAACAATGATTCCGGTACGCACCCGCCACCCGCTCCAGATCGTCGAGGCCGGCGCCGCGCATTGGTATCCTCCTCAGTTCCGGGCAAGAGGGTTGCCGGATGGCTAGCAGGCCACTTGCGGCGCCCAACAACGGACATCGGCGCGATACGCGCATTTCCAAAATACTGCAAAATATCGCATCAGCCCAGCAAGGAAACCAGACATGAAATACCGGCACTACAAAGGCGGCCTCTACGAAATCATCTGCGAAGCCAAGCTGGAATCCGACCCCAGCGTCACCCTCATCATCTACCGCTCGGAACAGGGCCAGACCTGGGCGCGGCCCAAGGAAGTGTTCTTTGAATCGGTGCAGCACGAGGGAAAAAACGTGCCGAGGTTTGCGCGGGTGGATTAAGGGTGAGGCCGCAGTTACTTGGCAGGATATGGGGGGCGAGCTGGGGCGATTAGAAATTCGAGCCTGGCCCCTTTAGCTCCTTTCGGGCAGTAGGGATGTTGCGATGAGTTGCTGGTGCAAGTGCAGTTGCGTGGGAAGCTATGGTCTGTCACCGCTTGTCCTGAATGTCATGTGCTCATGGAATAGCAACGGGTAAGTGCCATCCCAAAAAACCACAAATGCGATCATCCTCATTTAAGTTATCTTGTGCAGCCCAATTTTCTGCTGTCCGAAATACTTTGAAATTATCCCAAATGGTTGGATAAATCGTCCTGATTATGAATCGGATAAACCGGGATGGCTCCATTGCCCGGTGAACCGGTAGACGAAATTCTTCCATTCCGAGATGAATGTGTGTTGAAGAATGATTGTGCGCGGCTTGATCGGGAGAAAAATCTAGTCTTATCGGCGCTCTACAAACAATGCATTCCGTTGGTGTTGATAAAACTAGCTCTTTGATTGGGGCATATTCCAGCTCTTCTAAAGAAAACTGAACAGGACATGGATACCAGACAAGTCGACTCTGCTTTATTTCATCTTTCTTGAAATCTATGTCATAGGATAATTGAATTAGTGAACCATCATTTAGTTGAAACTGATAGTGTCGACCTTCAAGATAAGCTAGATATTCACCAACGTTGGAAATGGGAAAAGACGAAACCTCTGGGCGAACACTTGAGGTTGCCCATGTAATTCTGTTTCGTCTATTACTTAGTCGTACGACAGAACAGTCATTCCAGTCATAGAGTAGACCAGCGTCATGAAGGTTGATTCTTACTCTATCAATAGAATTTCTTAGGTCAGTTATAGATGCTTTCATATTTAACTCTTGTCTACTTAAGGGCTTTGCGTAAGAGGTCAGCAAGATCTTCTGGCAACTCCCCTAAGTCCAATTCGCCATCAGCTAGTCGCTGCAAAAGTTTTTGAGCAGACTTGATTTCCTTTTGTACATTGCGCTTTTCTTTACTCGTCCTTTCTTTGTATGCGCTTCTTAGTTGCTCGATTTGTTTTTGCGTCGGGTAGTTAAAATCTAGCTCGAAATTATCATTGGCAATTGCAGCCATCTCGCTTGCTAGGGTTTGCATTGATGTACCTACGCCGCATATACGAACCCAAGCTTTTGCACGAGTAAGAGCCGTGAAAAGAATATTTCTCTTCTTGCTGAGATCAAAGCCAGCATTACAGAATTCCGAGCTGACAACATAAACGAGGGGGGCCTCGTTGCCCTTGGCTCTATAGATGCTGCACATCGCCACTGAGTCGTCTACAAACACGACGTCACGGCTGCCAGTTACTCCAATTAGATGACTGTTGATGTTTCGCTGGCTGAGTTGGGCTGTGATGGCTATGCCAATTTTACTTGCGCCAAGGGAGTCTGGTATGACGATCAGAATGTCGCTTAGGTCTAACTCTTGGGTGGTCGTTACCTTTTGGATATCATTTGCAATCCATTCTGCTTGTGAGGGAAAGTCACCAAATACATGCCAAGAAACAGATTGAGCCGGTGTTAGTACGTCTCCAAAAAAAGGAGCGCTTCTGTCAGCGGATCGTTTTAACCTAACATGCTTGCCCAGCTCTAACTGACCATGGGTGCACTCATATCCGATTTCGCGCCAAAAATCTGGATCTCTAAACATTTGGGCAAATTTACCGTTACCTAGCTTAATGCCTAGACCAAGGCCTAGCGCTAGGGTCAATAGCCACGGGGGATTGCGGTAGCAGACTGGAAGCAAAATATCTTGCTTTGGCTGACCATCAATATTATTGATTTCAACAACAGGATTTCCATCGTCTCCAACTCCGAAAAGCTCATCAAGAGTTGGCATTGTAGAGTCACCAAGATTTTGTAATTCGTCGTACGCCCAAACTATTTTCTTGGGGGCTTTGGTTGCTAGGTAAATAAGTTGAAAGAATGCGGCAGGGAAGTCTTGTGCTTCATCTACAAGCACGTAATCAAATACGGGCTTAAATTCGAGCTTCTTAATGTGCGAGACTAATTCTGTGCACACACCCTTAAATGCATCTGTATAACCAAATCTATAGCGGGCAGCACCAAAAGGAATTGGGGTCGTACCGGCTTGGGCTGAAATTGTCGAATATACGCCAGCGCTTGATTCACTACCCCAAGCATGGAGAATTTGGAGCTTGTCCCAGTTTGGATCATCCGAGACTTGGTCGAAATAGAACCTTCTGATCAGATTTTTAAATTGTTGGTATAGAGAACGAGTATTAAAGGTGACGACAATTTTCGCTTCTGGATCGTTTGCGTGCAAATAGGCTGCCTTCATTGCCAAGATGATGGTTTTTCCACTGCCAGCTAGCCCCCTGATTCTTTGTGGACCTTCAGGTGATTCGATTGCTGCATTCTTTTGCCATCTATCTAAGTTGGCAATCTGAGACTCTAGGTGTTTGATAGCAGCTCCCATAGAGTCTGTATTTCTTACGTTAAGACGTTTCTTTTTGGGTTTTAGTGCTGCTGTCTTTTGTACGGCAGCATTTAGCGGCTTCACATAGTGTGGATTTAATGGGGGGAGTGGTTGAAGTCTATCCAATAAACTATCTGGAGTTGCAAGGGTGGCAAGTTCTACATTGGGGATTGGCTGAGGAATAAACGTGATGACGTTTATGGGGAATCCAAGTGAGATTCCATCCTCCTGCACTAGGTCCTCGTAGGCAACAAGGCGTGAGTTAAGTTTCCTTCGCAGTTCTCTTTGACGATAGGAAATTGCACTCTCAATCGCGCCTTCTTCTAGCTCGATAATATTTTCTGTTGTTAAATCAAAAATCACCACGCCATGTTCTTGGCAGGTTAGTAGCGCATCGGTTACCGAAGAGTTATCCTCACTGGCAAATACTGGATAGCCCACATAAAGGGTTCCATTCCATTCTTGCTCTATGAGAACAGAGACAAGAAGCTCAACGGCTACGGGGTTAGTCTTTTTTCCAAAGACGATATCAAGTCTTGCCATTTGTTGCTCCTCTTGGAAGATGCGTGATGATTTTGTGCGGCAATTTTGGCAGATTCAGCTCGCATTTGCCGAAGTGATTATTGCGACTACACCAGCTTCTTCAACTGATAAATCTTCTCCAGCGCCGCCTTCGGACTCAGGTCATCCGGCTGCACATCGCGCATCGCTGACACCAGCGGATGTTCTTCCGGTTCTGGCGCTTCGGGCACGGCGGCGAACAAATCGCCCTGCGGGTTCTGCGCGGCGCTCTGTTGTTCCAGTCTCACTAGCTGCTTCTTCGCATTGCGGATGACGCCGTTGGGAACGCCGGCCAGCGCGGCGACTTGCAATCCGTAGCTCTGGCTGGCGGCGCCTTCGTTGACGCTGTGCAGGAAGACGATGGTGTGCTGGTGTTCGACGGCGGCGAGGTGCACGTTCGCGAGTTGCTTGAGCTCCTCTTCCAGCCGCGTGAGCTCGAAGTAGTGGGTGGCGAACAGAGTGTAGCTGCGGTTGAGTTCCAGCAGGTGGCGCGCGATGGCCCAGGCGAGGGCGAGGCCGTCGAAGGTGCTGGTGCCGCGGCCGATCTCGTCCACCAGCACCAGGCTCTTGTCGGTGGCGTTGTGCAGGATGTTGGCGGCCTCGGTCATTTCGACCATGAAGGTGGAACGTCCGCTGGCGAGGTCGTCCGAGGCGCCGATGCGGGTGAATATCTGGTCGATCTCGCCCAGCACCGCAGACTCGGCGGGCACGAAGCAGCCGACATGCGCGAGCAGCGCGATGATGGCGGTCTGCCGCATGTAGGTCGATTTACCGCCCATGTTGGGGCCGGTGATCAGCAGCATGCGGCGCGCATCGTTGAGCGTGAGGTCGTTCGGTGTGAACTGCTCCACCTGCGCTTGCACCACCGGATGGCGCCCCTGTTTGATGCTCAGTTGCGCTTCGTCGCTGAACTGCGGCGCGCAGAAGTTCAGCGTGGCGGCGCGTTCGGCGAAGGTGGCGAGCACATCCAGCTCGGCGATGGCGGCGGCGATGTTTTGCAGTTGCGGGATGGAAGGCGCGAGGCTTTCCAGCAACTGGTCGTACAGCCATTTCTCGCGCGCCAGCGCGCGATCGTTGGCGGAGAGCGCCTTGTCTTCGAACGTTTTCAGCTCGGGCGTGATGTAGCGCTCGACGTTTTTCAGCGTCTGACGGCGGCGGTAGTCGTCCGGCACCTTGTCGGCATTGGCCGTACTCACCTCGATGTAGAAGCCGTGCACGCGGTTGTATTCGACCTTGAGCTTGTCGATGCCGGTGCGGGCGCGTTCGCGGCTTTCCAGCGCCAGCAGGAATTCGCCGCAGTTGTTCTGGATGCCGCGCAGCTCGTCGAGGTCGGCGTCGTAGCCGTCGGCGATGACGCCGCCTTCGCGCAGGACGCTGGAGGGCTCATCCTTCAGCGTCTTTTGCAGCAGCTCCACCAATGCAGCGTCGGCTTGCAGATCGCGCGCCAGTTGCTGGATGCGCGGCGCAGCTACGTTCGCTAGCAGCGTATGCAACTGAGGCAGTTGCTTGAGGGTATCGCGCAGGCCGGAGAGGTCGCGCGGGCGGGCCGACTTCAAGGCGATGCGGGCGGTGATGCGCTCCACATCCACGGCAGGTTTGAGCTGGTCGTGTACGGCGGCGTATTTCTCATCCAGCTCGTCCACCGCATCCAGCCGGTCGCGCAGCACAGAGCGGTTGCGCAGCGGGTGGTGCAGCCAGTGCGCCAACAATCGGCTGCCCATGTTGGTGGCGCAGGCGTCGAGCAGCGAGAGCAAAGTAGGGGCGGGTTCGCCGCGCAGGGTCTGGGTGATTTCCAGGTTGCGGCGGGTGGCGGCATCCATGCGCACGAATTGGTCGGCGCTGTAGACCTGCGCGCTGCGGATGTGGGCGATGCTCTGGCCTTGCGTGAGCTTGGCGTAACCGAGCAGCGCACCAGCGGCGCTCAAGCCATGCGTGAATTCTTCGCAGCCGAAACCGGCGAGGTCGCGCGTGCCGAACTGCTGGCACAGCGCGCGGTGCGCGGTGTCGCGGTCGAAGTGCCACTGCGGCAGCGATTTGCTGGCGGCATTCTTGAACGATGGCGCAGTCGCGCCTTCGGCATACAGGATTTCGGAAGGCTGCAAGCGTTCCAGTTCGGCCGGCAGTTGCTGTGCATCCACTTCGGCCAGCGTGAGTTGCCCAGAGGCGAGGTTGAGCCAGGCGAGGCCGATCTCGTTGCGACTCTGGTGCAGGGCAAGCAGAAGGTTGTCGCGCTTCTCTTCCAGCAATGCAGAGTCGGTGAGCGTGCCGGGGGTGACGATGCGCACCACCTTGCGTTCCACCGGGCCCTTGCTGGTGGCCGGGTCGCCGATCTGTTCGCAGATGGCGACCGATTCGCCCAGCTTCACCAGCCGCGCCAGGTATTGCTCGGCGGCGTGGTAGGGCACGCCCGCCATCTTGATCGGCTGGCCGTTGGAGGCGCCGCGCTGGGTGAGTGTGATGTCGAGCAGCTTGGCGACGCGCACGGCGTCGTCGAAGAACAGTTCGTAGAAGTCGCCCATGCGGTAGAACAGCAGCATGTCCTGATGCTGGGCTTTCAGCTTCAGGTACTGCTGCATCATCGGCGTGTGCTTGGCGAAATCGGTGGGGACGGTGTTGTCAGTCAATTGCTAGGCCTTTGTGTTGGAGGCGAATAATGCCATAGCTCGGGTAGGTATGGCGATGGCTGGTCGACGTGCGGCACGGCTGCGTATATGCTGCCTGCATTTCCACTGCAAGGGAAAAGGGATGGGATCGAAACCGGATATTCATGCGGACGGGGAGCCAAGCCTGCTGGAATATGCGCTGGATTGCGCCTATGAGGCAATTTACCTGATTGATGCCCAGGGGCAGATTGTTTACGCCAATGCCGCCGCGGCACGCGCGTTGGGTTATAGCCGCGACGAACTGCAGCGCATGGCGGCTACCGATATCGATGCCGGGCTTTCGGCTGTGCAGCTTGCCGATATTGAAAAAATGAGCAAGGAGGCCGGCGGGACGCAGTTTGAAACCCGGCATCGCCGCCGTGACGGCACGACCTTTCCGGTGGAGATTCACTCATCAGGATTCGACTTCCACGGCCAGAGCATAGGCGTGGCGCTGGCGCATGACATCAGCGAGCGCAAGGCCACCGAAGAGGCATTGCGCGTCAGCGAGGAGCGCATGCGGCTGTTTTTCGAGCGGCAACTGGTCGGGATGGCGATCACTTCTCCGGAAAAAGGCTGGCTGCGCGTCAACCGGAAGATGTGCGACATGCTCGGCTATACGGCGGAAGAGCTGATGCAGAAAACCTGGGCCGAATTGACGCACCCTGATGATTTGGCCCCGGATGTGGCGCAATTCGAACTGATGCTGAAAGGGGCGATAGACAGCTACACGGTCGAGAAACGCTATATCCGCAAGGATGGCGGCATTGTGCATGCAGCCCTTTCCATCGGTTGCGTGCGCCGGGCGGATGGCTCGATGGATTACGTGCTGGCTCTGGTTGAGGATATTACCGGACGCAAGCATATGGAGGACGAGTTGCGACAGCGGGAAATGGAAGCGCGCACGCTGATCGAGCATACGCCGGATACGATTGCCCGCTACGATCGCAACTGCCGGCGCACTTTCGTTAACCAGGCATTTGCCGCAACAGTGCCAGGCGGCGCCGCAGCCTTGCTGGGCAAGAAGCCTTCCGAGAGCCCGGGCGGGCCCACTGCCGCAGTGTATGAGGAAAAAATTGCCGGCGTGTGGGAGACCGGCAGTGAGACGGACTTTGAGTTGATCTGGGCCGGGGGTGGCAAGGAGATATGCAGCCATATTCGCCTGATCCCGGAGTTTGATGCGCAGGGAAAAATTGAAAGCGTGCTGGCCATCGGGCGCGACATCAGCGAACGCAAGCGCAATGAGGAGGAACTGAAACGGACCAAGAGCCTGCTGCGGGAGCGCAATGCCGAGCTGCAGGCGTACAAGGAGCGGCTGGAAGTGCGCGTTGCGGAGCAGACCGAAGCACTGGCCGTCAGTACGCAGCAGTTGCATGCGGAGATGGATGAGCGGCGGGTATTTGAAGAGCGGTTGTCTGCGGTGGCGGAAAATATTCCGGGATTCATTTTCACGGTGCATGTTGAGCCGGATGGCCATACCACTTTTCCATTTGCCAGCCCCGGGGTGGAGCATTTGTTCGGGGTCAGCCTGGCGGAGCTCCGTAAGGATGCGATGGCGTTGCGCGCCCGGTACCATCCGGATGACCTGCCGCGCGTACTATCGCTCATGGCCGAAACGCAGCAGACACTGAAGCAGTTCCGCATCGAGATACGCATCGCCAACCGGGATGGCAACTATGTCTGGACGGAAATCCGCTCCCAGCCGCGGCGTTTGCCGGACGGTGCTACCGAGTGGCACGGGATCATGCTGGATATTACTGCACGCAAGCAGGCGGAGCTGGAGCTGGAAGCATCGCGTGCGCAGTTGCGCCGGACTATTGCCCAGCGTGAGGAGTTGCGGGCAGAGGAGCGCAAACGCATGGCACGGGAAATCCATGACGAACTCGGCCAGGTGCTGACCGGGTTGCGCCTGCAGGTATCCAACCTGCTACGGCGCTGCCGCGCCAGCCGCTCGCCGTTTTGTGAGGGCTTGCAAGAGATTGACGCGATGGTCGGCCAGGCGGTGGGAGTGGCCCACAACATTGCCGCCGTGTTGCGGCCGGTCCAGGCTGATGTCGGTATCGTGCCGGCGCTGGAGCTGCAGGCCAGCCGCTTCAGCACGGTGACGGGGATTCGTTGCGCCTGTGCGTTACCGGAGGAAACCTTGGCGTTGAATGAATTGTGTACAACCGCGATTTACCGCATTGTGCAGGAGCTGCTGACCAACGTGGCACGGCACGCGCAAGCCAGCGAGGTGAATATTTCGATGCGCAGCGATGGAGCTGATTATGTGGTGCGGGTGCGTGACAACGGGCAGGGATTCGACCCGGCTGCAGTGGGGGCGGATTCGTATGGTCTGGCGGGCATTCGTGAGCGCGTCCTGATGCTTGGCGGGCAGCTTGATATCAACAGCCGCAAGGAGCAGGGGACAGAGGTCGTTGTGCGACTGCCGATGGAGGTCTGCCATGGCTAGGGTATTGGTGGCGGACGATCATGCCATCGTGCGCAAAGGGTTGCGCCATCTCTGCGAATCGACGCCGGATATGGTCGTTGCCGGCGAGGCGGATTGCGGCGAGGCGGTGCTGGAAGCCTTGCAGGGCGAGAGCTTTGACCTGCTGTTGCTGGACTTGACCATGCCGGGCACGAGCGGGGCGGAATTGCTGGAAAAACTGCATGGTTTGTATCCGTCCCTGCCGATTCTGGTTTTCAGCATGCGCAACGAGCCGCAGGTGGTCAAACGCATACTCAAGCTCGGGGCGCAAGGATATATCACCAAAGGCAGCAGTGACGCGACATTGCTTGGCGCCATGCATACGGTGCTAGCGGGCGGGCGCTACATTGACCCGCTGGTTGCCGAGTACCTGGTATTCGAGCGGCCGGAATCGCAGGGAGCCGCCCGTCAGACACGCCTCTCCGCGCGGGAATTGCAGATACTGAAGCTGCTCGGGCAGGGCAAGGGGGTCAATGAAATCGCAGATGAGCTGCTGCTGAGCAGCCGCACGGTCAGCACCTACAAGACCCGGTTGATGCAGAAAATGAATTTCAGGAACAACGCCGAGCTGATCCTGTATGCCTCGGAATCCGGGTTGATCTGAAGGGTTATTCATGTAGGCAAAACCTTACATGTTGCAATGTCATGACAGGAAATCACTACATGTCATATTTTCCGTACAAAAAAATAAGCAATTCCTGATAGTTTTTATTTTGGTTTTCCGCAAAATGGGCCATGTCCAATAATGTCGAGGAAAACTATGGTCAGGTTGCTGGTTGCAGATGCACAGTGCATTGTACGAATGGGTATCAGGCAGTTATGCCGGGAAGTTGAAGGGTATGTGGCGACAGCGGAGGCGGCATCGGTAAAAGAGCTGTTCGCGGCTCTGGATGCGGATGCATTCGATGTGCTGGTGCTAGACCCGGATATGGCTGAGGACGAGCCGGACGCACGTGCGGACAGCAGTGAAGGGCTGGTGCGCAAAATCACTGACCGTTATGCGGGGGTGCGGACCCTGGTGTTTTCGATACACGATGATCCGTATACGGCAAAGCAAATCCTGCATCAGGGGGCGACTGGCTACCTGAGCAAGGGATGCGAGCGGGAAACCCTTGCGTTGGCTATCCGCAAGGTCGGGCAGGGAGAGCGTTTCGTGTCTCCCGACATCGTGGAGAAGATGGTGTTCGACAAGCAGGTTGACCGGGGAGCCGTCATGAAGGAGCGCATCACCAAGCGCGAGTTGCAGGTGATGCAGTTATTCAGCCAGGGGATGAGCGTGAATGCGATCGCGGCTGCGTTGCAGATCAGCAACCGCACGGTCAGCACCCATAAGGCGCGGGTGATGCAAAAGATGAATTTCCGCAGCCATGCGGATTTATATTGTTATGCAATCGAGAGCGGGCTGGTCGGGCACTAACCAGACCCCGGCTAGTTGTGCACGACATAGCGGCCGGAGAATCTCACCGCGGGCTGGTTGTTGCGGCCGATGACGACTTCGAGTGCGAGCCGTGCGCGGCCATGCTTTTGTAGCGTTGCCATGAAGCGGCCCAGTGCGGCTTCGTCAACGCTGCATTCGGCCTGCATGTCCTCGGCGACCGGAAGCAGGTAGTCGATGTCGGCATGCTGGATGACGATATGGCGATGCAGCCCGGCTTCTTCCAGTTTCAGGTGCAGCAGGCCCCAGCCGCACAGCACGGCCAGTGCGTACAGGCTGCCGCCGAAGGCGGTGCATTTGTGGTTGATGTTGGGGGCGAGCGGGGCCGCGAGGCATAGCCGGTTGCCGTCGTAGCTCTCAGCGCGGATGCCCATTGCCTGTGCCATCGGGATTTCGCGGTGCAGCGTTTGTTCGAGCTGTTGTGCGGGTGTCATGTGCGTTGTTCTCTCGTGGCGGTTGAGGGAAAAACGGTTTTACCCTTCCCCCTTCTCTCTTATCCCTTCACCATGATAAGGAGCGTGAGCAATTCTTCCTCCGCCCTCAACTGATCTTCACCACGATGTCGTGCAGCGTGTTGGCGCATTGCGCCATGTGGTGCGCGGCGTTGGTCAGGTGACGGTAGATTTCGCGGCGCTTGAACATGTTGACGTAGTCGGTTCCCTCGAACAGCGTGGAGAGCGCGATGCGGTACTGCTTTTCGGCATGTCGCTCGGCCTTGCGCGCAGCATCGGCATATTGCGCGGCATTGGCGGGCGTGGTGCCGAGCAACGCAAAGCCTTTGGCGAGGGCATCTACGCCCTCCTTGATGTTTTGCGAAATGTCGCGCATGAAGGCGTCCGGCGCGACATGCAGCACATCCATTTCATGCACGGTGGTCTTGCAGTACATCACGATGTCGTCCAGTGCCATGATGGCGCGGTAGATGTCCTCGCGGTCGATCGGAGTGGAGAATGCATCGTTCAGTTCGTGCAGGTTGCGCACCTTGATCAGGTCAGCCCTGTGCACATCCTCCTTGAGCGATACGGCAATCGCGGGATCGCAGTGCTCCATGTACTCAACCAGCAGGTTGGCGGTTTCGGCCACCTTGATGTTCTGTTCGGTGAGGCGCGCGTAGAAATCCGGAACCTTGGGGAAAACGCGGTCGAGGATGATGGCGAGCATGGAGGATTTGGATACCTGGTTCATGTGGGCCTCAAATGAATAGTTGGACAACAAGATAGCAACTGATCGCCATCAGCGCCGCGCCGGGGATGGTGACTACCCAGGTGGTGACGATTTCGCCGGCCTTGCTCCAGCGCACGGCCTTGGGGCGCTCGGACGCGCCGATGCCCATGATCGAGGAGGCGACCACGTGCGTGGTGGAAACCGGTGCGCCAAAGACCGAGGCGCCGAAGATGACGCTGGCTGCGGTGACTTGCGAATCCAGCGCATGGATCGGGCGGATTTTATAAATCGAAAAGCCCAGCGTGCGTACGATCTGCCAGCCGCCGGACAGGATGCCCAGCGTAATGGTCAGCGAGCAGGCCAGCATCACCCAGAACGGTACTTCGAATTTCGGGATGAAGCCGCCCAGCAGCAGGACCAGCGTGAGGATGCCCATGCTTTTCTGCGCGTCGTTGGCGCCGTGCGAGAAGGCGAGGCCGGCCGAAGTGACGAATTGCAGGCGGCGCAGATCGCGGTTGATGGCAGGATGCGCGCCGCGCAGCAGCAGCATGGCGGTACGGTGCAGCAGGAATCCGACGCCGAAACCGATGATCGGCGACAGGATCAGCGCCGCGATGACTTTGGCGACGCCGGTCAGGTGGCCGTGCTGCAGTTCCGCGAAACCCCAGGCAACATGGTTGCTGCCGGCCGCGACGACGACGACCCCGGCCAGGCCGCCGACCAGTGCATGCGACGAAGAGGAGGGAATGCCGCGCCACCAGGTCAGCAGGTTCCAGGAGATCGCACCGAACAAGCCGCACAATACAATGGTGACGGCGGTGACATGGTCGAGATCGTCGAGCGTAATGAACTTGCCTATGGTGTCCGCCACGGCGGTGCCGCCCAGCAGCGGGCCGAGGAATTCGAAGAAGGCCACCATGACCACGGCCTGTACCGGCGTCATTGCACGCGATGCGATCACCGTGGCAATGATGTTGGCCGCGTCATGGAAGCCATTGGTGAATTCGAACACCAGTACGATGACGATCGCGACAATCGCGAGGATGAGCAGGGTGTCCATATCTCCCCGCAGTCGGTCAGGCTTTGAGTTCGGGTGTCAGGTGCGGCGCGATGACTTGCAGCATTTGCGCAAAGATTTTCGGATTGCCGGCGCATACATGGCCGCTTTTCAGGTAGCCCTCATTGCCCTGCAGATCCCCGACCATGCCGCCGGCTTCGGTGATCAGCAGGCAGCCCGCCGCGATGTCCCACGGTTTCAGGCCGGTTTCGAAAAAGGCGTCGTAGCGGCCGGCGGCGGTCCAGGCCAGGTCCAGCGAAGCGGCGCCGGGGCGGCGCAGCCCGGCGGTTTTCTGGATCACGTCGCGCAGGATGCTCATGTAGGCGTCCAGGTGGTCCATTTTGGAATACGGGAAACCGGTGCCGATCAGGCTGTCGGCGAGCTGGTCGCGCTTGCTGACGCGGATGCGCTTGTCGTTCAGGAAGGCGCCGCGGCCGCGCGTGGCGGTGAACAGGTCGTTCTTGGTCGGGTCGTATACCACGGCCTGGGTCAGCACTCCGTTTTGCTGCAGCGCGATCGAGACGGCATATTGCGGTACACCGTGCAGGAAATTCGTGGTGCCGTCGAGCGGATCGATGATCCAGACGAATTCCGAGTCGCCTTGGGTGCCGCTCTCTTCTGCTAGAATCGCATGGCTGGGGTAAGCATCCAGGATGGTCTCAATAATGGTTTTTTCGGCCGCCCGGTCGACCTCGCTGACATAGTCGGCATGGGTCTTCTTGGTGACAGTGAGGTGGTCGATGCTGTCGGAGGCGCGGTGGATCAGGTTGCCGGCGCGGCGCGCGGCTTTCACCGCGATGTTGAGCATGGGATGCATAAAGTACCTTGGGTAATGAGCAAATTCGGTTCGTATTTTAGTTGGTATTGCGCTTTGAATAAACAACAACCTTCGCAACACGGCATTCTGGATCAGGTTCGGGTCGTGCTGAGCCACACGTCGCATCCCGGAAACATTGGGGCGGCGGCGCGTGCGATGAAGACCATGGGGTTGTCTCGCCTGTACCTGGTTAACCCGAAATTCTTCCCCGATGCGCAGGCGACCGCGATGGCGGCCGGCGCCGATGACATCCTGGAGCAGGCTGTAGTGTGCGCTTCCATCGAGGAGGCGTTGCACGGCGTGGTGTACACGGTGGGCATGTCGGCGCGCGTGCGCGACATTTCGCAGCAGGTGCTGCCGCCGCGTGCGGCCATGCCGCAATTGCTGCAGCATGCGCAGCAGCCGGTGGCCTTGCTGTTCGGCACCGAGATGTCGGGGCTGACGAATGAGGAGCTGGCGCGCTGCCACTTGATGGTGCGTATCCCGGTGAACCCGGAGTATTCCTCGTTGAACCTGGCTGCGGCGGTCCAGCTGATCGCGTACGAATTGCGCCTGGCGGCCGGGCAGGGCGAGATCGAAGCACCTGCGGTACAGCCTGCGCCGGCCGAGCATGTGGAGGGATTTTTCCGGCAACTGGAAGCCACGCTGGTGGAAATCGAATTCCTGCACGGGCAGCATCACGCTAAACTGATGCGCCGTCTGCGCCGCCTGTATGCACGCGCGCAACTGGAGGAGGAGGAGGTCAACATCCTGCGTGGTATCCTCACGCTGACCACGCAATACCATGGAAAACTCAGGCAGGAAGTGAAAGCTCATGTTCAAGGCGATTAGGGAAGACATCAAGAGCGTTTTCGAACGAGATCCGGCGGCGCGCAGCACGCTGGAGGTGCTGACCTGCTATCCCGGCGTGCATGCGCGCCTGCTGCACCGGTTGTCGCACGGTCTGTGGAAATGGAATTTCAAATGGCTGGCGCGCTTTGTTTCGCATATCGCGCGCTGGATGACCGGCATCGAGATCCATCCTGGCGCACGCATCGGGCGGCGGTTTTTCATCGACCACGGTATGGGGGTGGTGATCGGGGAAACGGCTGAAATCGGCGACGACGTTACGCTGTATCACGGTGTGACGCTGGGTGGCACATCGTGGAAGGAAGGCAAGCGCCATCCCACGCTGGGCAACGGCGTGGTAGTCGGGGCTGGAGCAAAAATCCTAGGGCCGATCACGATAGGCGACTTTGCCAAGGTGGGTTCGAATGCGGTGGTGGTGAAGGATGTCCCTGCCAATGCGACGGCGGTGGGCATCCCTGCGCGCGTGCTGGACGACAGCAGCAAGGCGGCCAGCCATGCTTTCAGTGCCTACGGCTTGAGTGGCGACCAGAACGACCCGGTGTCCAAAGCATTGCATGGGTTGATTGGTCATACGGTGGCGGTGGATCAGCGTATCGAATTGATTTTGCAGCAACTTGAGAAAATGGGCGTGCGCGTCGAAGAGGAGCGTGCGACTGCCGACAAATTCGATCCGAACTACCTCAATAAAATTGTTGATTAAATAAATCGGGTATTCTATTATCCCTGTTGCAAGAGTGGGCGCGAGGGCGTCTGGGGAACGAAGTGCTACAGGAGGTAATATGCGTTTAACTACAAAAGGACGGTTTGCCGTTACGGCAATGGTTGATTTGGCAATACGGAGCGGGCAGGGGCCGGTGACGCTGGCGGGTATCAGCGAGCGCCAGAAGATTTCCCTGTCGTATCTGGAACAGTTGTTCGGGAAACTGCGCAAGAGCAATGTGGTTTCCAGCGTGCGTGGCCCGGGTGGCGGTTATTGCCTGGCGCGTCCGGCCAACGAGATCTGCATTGTCGACATCATTACGGCGGTGGACGAGCCGCTGGATACGACCAACTGCAATGCGCAGGGAAATTGCCAGGACGGCAAGCCCTGCCTGACGCATGATTTGTGGTTCGGCTTGAATCAGAAGATTCACGAATATCTCGCCGGCGTCAATTTGCAGCAATTGGTGGACGGGCAGGCCAAGGGCGAAAGCGAGGCGGCACGCGTGACTTTGAAGCGTGATGCGGGCAAGGCTGTTCACGCGGCATTTTAAGGATTATTTGAGCCATGACTTTGCATCTTCCGATTTACCTGGATTACTCCGCGACCACGCCGGTTGATCCGCGCGTGGCCGAAGCGATGATTCCTTACCTGACCGAGAAGTTTGGCAACCCGGCCTCGCGTTCGCATGCGTTCGGCTGGGCGGCTGAAGAGGCGGTGGAAAAAGCGCGTGAGCAGGTGGCGGCACTGGTGAATTGTGATCCGAAGGAGATTGTCTGGACATCAGGGGCGACCGAGTCCAACAATCTGGCGCTGAAAGGCGCGGCGCATTTTTATGCCAGCAAGGGTAAGCACATCATTACGGTGCAGACCGAGCACAAAGCCATTCTGGATACCGTGCGCGAGCTCGAGCGGGAAGGGTTTGCTGCGACCTACCTGGCCCCCCTGCCGAGCGGCTTGCTCGACCTGGAAGAGTTGACGGCGGCGATTCGTCCGGACACGACACTGGTGTCGGTGATGCTGGTCAATAACGAAATCGGCGTGATCCAGGACATTGCCGCGATCGGTGAGATCTGCCGCGACAAGGGCGTCCTGTTTCATGTGGATGCGGCACAGGCGACCGGCAAGGTTGCGATCGACCTGCAGCAGCTCAAGGTCGACCTGATGAGTTTTTCCGCGCACAAGACTTATGGCCCCAAAGGCATTGGCGCGCTGTACGTGCGACGCAAACCGCGCGTGCGGCTGGAGGCGCAGATGCATGGCGGCGGGCATGAGCGCGGTTTCCGCTCCGGTACGCTGGCAACGCACCAGATTGTGGGCATGGGCGAAGCCTTCCGCATTGCGAAAGAGGAAATGGCCTCCGAGAACGAGCGCATCCGTATGCTGCGCGACCGTCTGTGGGCCGGGATTTCGCAGATGGAAGAGGTATACCTGAACGGCGACATGGATCAGCGCGTGCCGCACAACCTGAACGTGAGCTTCAACTTTGTCGAAGGCGAATCGCTGATCATGGCGGTGAAAGATATTGCGGTATCCAGCGGTTCGGCATGTACTTCGGCAAGCCTGGAGCCGTCCTACGTGTTGCGTGCACTCGGGCGCAACGATGAGCTGGCGCATAGTTCGATTCGTTTTACGATCGGTCGCTTCACGACGGTTGAAGAGGTGGATTACGCGGTCAAGCTGCTGCATGACAAGATCGCCAAATTGCGTGAACTGTCTCCCTTGTGGGAGATGTACAAGGATGGTGTCGACCTGAACTCGATACAATGGGCGGCACATTAACAGCGGGGAAGGGAGAAGGGTAAAGTCAAAAGCGGAATGCGGTTTTTCCCTTCCCCCTTCCCTCTTTACCCTTCTCCGCGACGAAGGAGCAAGAAATGGCATACAGCGAAAAAGTACTGGATCATTATGAGAACCCGCGCAATGTCGGTTCTCTGAACAAGGATGACACCATGGTCGGCACCGGCATGGTCGGCGCGCCTGCGTGCGGCGACGTGATGAAGTTGCAGATCAAGGTGGGCAAGGACGGCGTGATTGAGGATGCCAAGTTCAAGACTTACGGTTGCGGCTCGGCGATCGCTTCAAGCTCGCTGGTGACCGAGTGGGTCAAAGGCAAGACCGTGGATGAGGCGCTGGCGATCAAGAACACCCAGATTGCCGAAGAGTTGGCCTTGCCGCCGGTGAAGATCCACTGCTCGATTCTCGCCGAAGATGCGATCAAGGCGGCAGTGGCCGACTACAAGGCCAAGCATGGCGCGGTGGTCGAGGCGGATGCCTGCCACGGTGCAAAATAAGGAGTTCATCATGGCAATCACCCTGACTGAAACCGCTGCGCAGCATGTGCGGAATTTCCTGACCAAGCGCGGCAAGGGCATCGGCCTGCGCCTTGGGGTGCGTACCAGCGGCTGCTCCGGCATGGCGTACAAGCTGGAGTTTGCCGATGAAGCGACCGACAGCGATGTGCGCTTCGAGAGTGGCGGTATCACGCTGCTGGTCGATCCGCAGAGCCTGCCTTATATCGACGGCATGGAGCTGGACTATACGCGCGAAGGCTTGAACGAGGGGTTCAAGTTCAACAACCCCAATGTGACGAACCAGTGCGGGTGCGGGGAGAGCTTCTCGGTTTGATGCGGTCTTTACTAGTCGACATCGTGGGCGAGTTCCAGGGTACTTCGTGCGGCGTGTGCGCGGTTCCAGTACCGCCCGTTTGCTGAGTTGAAAGCCGGATAATGCAATTCGATTTTCAGCAGAATTTTTTCCAGATGTTCGGTTTGCCGGAATGCTTCAAGCTGGATGGCACCGTGCTGGAGCAGAATTTCCTGACCCTGCAGTCGCAGGTCCATCCTGATAAGTTTGCCCACCTGCCGGAAAGCGAGCGCCGCCTTTCGTTGCAATGGGCAACCCGCGTAAACGAGGCTTACCAGACTCTGCGCAAGCCGGTTGATCGTGCACGCTACCTGTTGAAACTGCGCGATGTAGATACGCAGGAGGAAACCAATACCGCCATGCCGGCCGACTTCCTGATGCAACAGATGGAATGGCGTGAGGCCATTGATGAGGCGCGCCATGCCGGCAGCCTGGATGACCTGGACGCGCTGGAAGCGCGTGTGCAGCACGAAGCGAAGGCTTTACTCCAGCAGCTCGAAGCGAGCCTGGATCAGGCGCACGACTATCCGGCTGCGGCCGGGGTGGTGCGCAAATTGAGATTCTTTGAAAAACTTTCGGAAGAGGTTGCGTCGGCTTACGACGAACTCGATCATTAGGTATGGCACTTCTACAGATTTCTGAACCTGGGCTGAGCACCGCGCCTCATCAGCACCGTCTGGCAATCGGCATCGACCTGGGGACCACCAATTCACTGGTGGCCACCGTGCGCAACGGCATCAGCGCCGTGCTGAACGACAGCGAAGGGCGGGCGTTGCTGCCGTCAGTCGTGCGTTATCACGCGGACGGCGGCGTGCAGGTGGGGGATGCTGCACAAAGCGCGCAGAGCGAAGATCCGGTGAATACCATCGTGTCGGTCAAACGTTTCATGGGGCGCGGGTTGAAGGATGTGGCGGACGTGATGAGCCTGCCCTATCGTTTTGTGGACGAGCCAGGCATGCTGAAGCTGCGCACGGTGGCCGGCGTGAAGAGCCCGGTGGAGATTTCCGCGGAAATCCTCAAGTCGCTGCGGGAGCGTGCCGAGCAGGCCTTGGGCGGCGAGCTGGTGGGAGCGGTGATTACCGTCCCCGCTTACTTTGACGATGCCCAGCGCCAGGCGACCAAGGATGCGGCACGCCTGGCCGGGCTGAATGTGTTGCGCCTGCTGAACGAACCGACTGCGGCGGCGATTGCCTACGGCCTCGATAACGCGGCTGAAGGCATCTATGCGGTGTACGACCTCGGCGGCGGTACTTTTGATATTTCGATCCTGCGCTTGTCGCGCGGCGTGTTCGAGGTGCTCGCGGCCAACGGTGATTCGGCGCTAGGCGGGGACGATTTCGACCACCGAATTTATTGCTGGCTGCTTGAAAAGAATGGTCTGTCTGCGCTGGGCGCACAGGATACGCGCCTGCTGCTGACGCGCGCGCGCGCGGCCAAGGAAGAATTGACGGATCGCAGCGAAACCCGCATTGCCGCAGTGCTCGGAAGCGGCGAGGTGATCGACACGGTGCTGACCCGGCAGGATTTCCAGGAGATGACGCAGAACCTGGTGGCGCGCACCATCCAGCCGTTGCGCCGGGCTTTGCGCGATGCCGGGCTGACCGTGGATGAGGTCAAGGGGGTGGTGATGGTGGGCGGCGCCACGCGCATGCCGCAGGTGCAGCGCGCGGTGGCGGACTTTTTCAAGCAGACGCCGTTGACCAATCTCGACCCGGACAAAGTGGTGGCGCTGGGCGCGGCGATCCAGGCCAACGTGCTGGCCGGCAATCGCGGCGGCGATGAGTGGCTGCTGCTGGACGTGTGCCCGTTGAGTCTGGGCATTGAAACCATGGGCGGACTGACCGAAAAGATCATTCCTCGCAACAGCACGATCCCGACCGCGCGTGCTCAGGATTTCACCACCTTCAAGGATGGCCAGACCGCGATGAGCATCCATGTGGTGCAGGGCGAGCGCGAGCTGGTCAGCGACTGCCGCTCGCTGGCGCGTTTCGAATTGCGCGGCATCCCGCCGATGGTGGCTGGCGCAGCGCGCATCCGCGTGACTTACCAGATTGATGCGGATGGTTTATTGAGCGTTTCCGCGCGTGAGCAGACCAGCGGGGTTGAGTCGCATATTGTGGTGAAACCGTCGTATGGGCTGAGCGATGCGGAGATCACCCAGATGCTGCAGGATTCCACTCAGTATGCCCGCGATGATATGCTGGCGCGCGCCCTGCGCGAGCAGCAGGTGGAGGCAGGTCAATTGCTGGAGGCAGTGCAAAGCGCGCTGGATCAGGATGGCGCGGACTTGCTGGGCGAAGACGAGCGTGCGCGTATCGCCACCGTGATGCACAGGGTACGCGAGGCCATGCAGGGGAGCGACCATCAGGCCATCAAGAAAGCTGTAACGCAGTTGAACGAAGCGACCGTGCAATTTGCGCAGGCGCGCATGGATCGCAATGTTGCGCGGGCACTGACCGGGCACCGGATTGCCGACCTGGATCGTTGAGAGCCGGGGCCGAGTTTGGCCGTGGCCGTGAATGCCAGTCTATTTTGGAAACAGTTTTATGACCCAGATCATCGTATTGCCGCATGAGGAGCTGTGCCCGAAGGGGGCGCTGTTCGATGCCGAGCCGGGGACGTCGATATGCGATGCCCTGTTGCAGCATGACATCGAAATCGAGCATGCATGCGAAAAATCGTGTGCCTGCACGACATGCCATGTCATCGTGCGCGAGGGCTTCAATAGCCTGCCCGAGGCGAGCGAGGAAGAAGAGGATTTGCTGGACAAGGCCTGGGGGCTGGAGGCCAATTCGCGCCTGAGTTGCCAGGCGGTGGTCGGCGCGCGCGAGCTGGTGATCGAAATTCCGAAATACACCATAAACATGGCAAAAGAGGGGGGCAAAAAATGAAATGGATTGATGTACAGGAGATTGCCATTGCCTTGTCCGAGAAATTCCCCGATGTAGATCCCAAAGCCGTGCGTTTCGTGGAACTGCATAACTATGTGGTTGACTTAGACGGCTTTGACGATGATCACCAGCGTGGCGGCGAGCGCGTGCTTGAGGCGATCCAGGCTGCCTGGATAGAAGAGGCAGAATGACATGCTGAAAATCCTGAAGAAGGTTGCACCGCGCTGGCTGTTTCTGCTGGGCGCGCTGGTGGTGGTGGCGCTGTTTGGCGCAGCCTTGTACCTGCAATACGTCCTGCATCAGGAGCCCTGTCCGCTATGCATGCTGCAGCGCGTGGTGTTCATCGTGATCGGCATCCTGTTCCTGATCGCCGCGCTGCATAATCCCAAGCGCTGGGGGGTACGCATTTACAGCAGCCTCATTGCATTGTTTGCACTGTCCGGGGTAGCGGTTGCCGGTCGCCACATCTGGATCCAGCATTTGCCCAAGGACCAGGTGCCGGCTTGCGGCCCGGGCCTGGACTACATGCTGGAGAATTTTCCGATGTCGGATGTGTTGCAGGAGTTGATGCACGGTTCCGGCGAATGCGCGGAAAAAGGCTGGAGCTTCCTGACACTCGGCATTCCCGAGTGGTCGCTGGTCTGGTATATGCTGCTTGGGGTGTGGGCTGTCCTGATTGCCCAAAGCCGCAAATAGGTTTTTGGCAGCCACCTAGTTGCGCAGCCGGCGCAACCAGGATTCAAGTTTGTACATTAGGGCGTGTTAACACTAATTTCACGCCTGCGTTGCTACGAGAAGGTTGTGGATGCAAGGCGCAAGCCGCAGCGAATGGTTGTTCCATTCGCAAGGGTTGCAACGCCGCAGACGCGACCTTCTCGCAGCAACCCTTCGGGACGGGGCGACTGGGGCGCCCTCCTTTGTCGCAAGCCGCTTGTTGTGGCTAGCACTACGGCGCGTCCTGCTTCGCGGAGGACATCCCCAGTTGCCCTCGTCGCAGACGCGAAATTAGTGTTAACACGCCCTAGTTCGTCGATGCAGCCTCGGTGCGCACAGGTTGCAAACAGCCCTACCCCCAGTGCCATCCCGATATTGAAGGCCAAGGGAAGCGAGTTCATGGACGCACTTCTGCCTGGCGTGAGGAGGGCTCTTCATTTTTTCGTGCTGCGGTGATGCGTGACCCATCGGTTTTGCGCCGGTGGTAGGAACCGAACACGACCTCGCCGAGGATGCCGCCAATATTTGCGCTTTCTACCGCGAGAATGACGCACAGTCCCCAATAGTGGAGATGAAGGTCATAGAAAAAGTCCTTGCCGGGCGCCGAGTCGTAGAGATACAAATACAGGTAGCTGAGGCCACGCACAAACAAAGGCGGCAGGCATGCCAGCCATTTCGCGTGTTTGCCGAAAATCCAGGCGACCAGCAGCCCCACGATGAATGGCACCAGAAATATGTCGATCATCCAGGGAAAGGTAAAGGTGGCAATTCCCTTGAAGACTTCAATCCTGACACCTAGCAGCCAATCACCGGCAAAGTTAACTGCCATGCTGAGCAGAACCGCGAGTGTTCCGCTTGCAACGCGCTGATTCATAATGCTCCCCTCCCGTCTGTTTTGGAATTTGCGCTTACATTACATGACAAGTTCCGGACAATACATGTACAGTTCGATCAAATGATTTTTATACTGTACTGGTTCTGATGCCATGACAATAATTAGCCTGGATGCACATGACAGCGTGCCGCTGGTCGAACAGATCGCGCGCGCAATCAAAAAGTTGATTGATGATCGCGCGATTCGTGCCGGGACGCGCATGCCCTCGATCCGCTCGTTTGCGCTGAGTCATGGGGTAAGCCGGTTTACCGTGGTGGGGGCGTACGATCGGTTGGTGGCGATGGGCTACCTGCAATCGCGGCAGGGATCGGGTTTTTACGTTTCATCGCGCCCTAAATTACTTGGCGAGGGCGACAGCTCGGTGCGTCTGGATAGCGCCGTGGATGTGGTCTGGCTGCTGCGCAATTCGCTGGAGGATCGCGCCAGCAAAACAATGCCGGGGGCGTGGTGGCTGCCGGCAGCCTGGATGGAGTCCGCCGGGATCAAGAAGAGCCTGCGCACCCTGGCGTTGAAGGACGGCGAGTTCCTGACCGCTTATGGCACCCCTGATGGCTATCGTCCATTGCGCGATCTGCTGCAAAGCAAACTGGGCGGGATAGGGATCACGGCCGAAACCGGCCAGATCATCCTGACGGCCGGCGTTACCCATGCGCTGGATTTGGTCACCCGTTATTTTGTGCGCCCCGGCGATGCCGTGCTGGTGGATGATCCGGGTTACCTGATCCTGTTTGGCGGGCTCAAATCATTCGGGGCAAAAATCGTCGGCGTGCCGTGGAATGCGGATGGTCCCGATGTGCAGATCATGGAGCAACTGCTCCAGCAGCATCGGCCAAAACTGTTTTTCACCAATTCCATTTTGCATAACCCTACCGGAGCCAGCATCAGCCAACCGGTGGCGTACCGCATGCTGCAACTGGCCGAGAAATACGACCTGATGCTGGTGGAGGATGATATTTATGGAGACTTTCATCCTGCGCCGGTCACGCGGCTCGCGACGCTGGATCAATTGAACCGCGTAATTTACGTCAGCAGTTTTTCAAAGACGGTGTCCGCCAGCCTGCGGGTCGGCTATCTGACATGCAAGCGCGATTTGGTGGCTCACCTGTCCGACGTCAAACTGCTGACCGGACTGACCACCTCGGAAGTCAGCGAGCGCCTGATGTACCAGCTGCTTACCGATGGTCATTACCGCAAGCATCTTGAACGACTGCGCGGCAGATTACAGGCAGCACGCGAACGCACCATCGGGAGGCTGGAACAGCTGGGTTTTGAATTGCATTGCGAGCCGCAAGGCGGGATGTTTGTCTGGGCCCGTTTTCCGGGGCTCGAAGACACTGCCGAATTGGCAAGCCGGGCTGCGCGCCAGGGCATCATGCTTGCGCCCGGGAATATTTTCCGGCCACATCAGGAAGCATCACCATGGATGCGCTTCAATGTCGCACATTGCGACGATGAACTGATATTCGAGTTTCTGGCACAGCAGTGCAGATAAAAAAATCCCTCTCCGAGCGGGATGGAGAGGGATTGCTGCTGCGAACTGCGAAACTTATTTGCCGAGCACGTCTTTGCGGGTGCTCTCGGCAATCGCGGCGCACTGGGCGATCAGGTCGCCGGGGACATTCAGTTCCTTCAGTGTGGCGCCGAGGTTTTCCATCACGGCGTCGAAGTGGGAGTCGTTCAGGCCGCGTGCCACCAGGTGTGCGTGGCCTTTACGCATGTCTTCGCCGCTGTAATTGTTCGGGCCGCCGAATGCCACGGTCAGGAAGGCCTTCTGCTTGGCTGCCTGACGGGCCATGTCCACGCCGTCGAAGAAATGCTTGATGCGGTCGTCCTTCAACACCTTGCGGTAGAAAATATCCACGGCAGCGTTGACGGCAGCTTCGCCACCCAGTTTGTCATACAGGGACTGCGGAGCCTTGCTGCCGGCTGGGCGGCCGAGCACGTCGTTGCGAACGCTTTCAGCGATGGCAGCGCATTGCTCGATCAGGTGGCCGGGAACATTCAGCTCTTTCAATGTGGCACCGAGGTTTTCCATCACGGCGTCGAAGTGGGAGTCGTTCAGGCCGCGTGCCACCAGGTGTGCATGGCCTTTGCGCATGTCTTCGCCGGTGTAGCTGTTCGGGCCGCCGAATGCCATGGTCAGGAAGGCCTTCTGCTTGGCTGCCTGACGGGCCATGTCCACGCCGTCGAAGAAGTGCTTGATACGGTTATCCTTCAGTACCTTGCGGTAGAAAATATCCACGGCAGCGTTGACGGCAGCTTCGCCACCGAGCTTTTCATACAGAGATTTGGGAGGCTCGCCTTTGCCGCCGAACAAGATCATGAGTCCCAGAATTACGAGGGGCGACAAAACAAATAATAAAACCATACCGATTCCTCCTTGAGTTGTTTGATTAAGCCGCCATTGAGTGATTCCTATCACGCTGGCTGAGGCGCATGATAGAGCAGATTTTACAAAACATATATATTGAAAACATATTTTGTTTATGGTACAGGAGAAATAAATGTTTATGTGCGGACTGAAATTCAATGCAGGTGCGCAATTTCAGGTTATTGAGGTGGTGGGTGGTTTTATGTGGGAGGTGGTATGAGCACGACATTGTTTGAACAGGTCGGCGGATGGCCGACATTGCAGCAGGTTCATAAAATCTTTTATGACAAGGTTTACGCGCATCCTTGGCTGGGAAAATTTTTTGCCGGGCATGACCAGCAGGTGATCGAGGACCGGCAGACCAGTTTCATGGCGGACAAGATGGGGAGCCCGGAATCTTATCCGGGCAAGGAAATCCGCTTGGTCCATGAAACGATGTATATCACCCCGGAGCTGTTCGATATTCGAGAGGGACTGCTCGACGAGGCGTTACGCGAGTCAGGGGTGGCTGATGAATTGCGCGAGCGTTGGCTGCGCATCGACGGCGCTTTCCGCAACAAGATCGTCAAGGAAAGCGAAGCTTCCATGTACAACAATGATTGGCAGTACAAGAAACCGATCATTATTCCCAAACCGTAGTGGTGTGGGCTTACAGTTTTTTCAGCAACTCGTCGAACTCATCAATTGCTACCGGCTTGCCGATCAGGTAGCCCTGGTACGTGTCACATTCCTGCGCCCTCAGGAAGTTGAATTGCTCGCGGGTCTCCACGCCTTCGGCAAAGACGTTGAGATCCATTGATCTTGCCAGGCTGACCACGGTGCGGATCAACTGTTCATCGTTGCCATCTGATGAGATGCCGTGCACAAATTCCTGATGGATCTTGAGTTGGTCTTGCGATAACTGCTTAAGGTAGGAAAGGGATGAGTACATGGTGGAAAAATTATCCATCGACAGCTTTACTCCCAGCGCTTTGAGGGCTTCAATTTTCTTGAGGGACTCATCTGAATTGCCCAGCACGATTTTTTCGGAGAGTTCCAGTTTCAGGCTGGCTGGTGTAATCGCATAGCGCAGGAGGGCAGCAGAAACATCGCTTACGAAGTCGGCTCGTTCAAAATGTTTTGCGCTGATATTGATTGTCAAAATCAGCATGCTGGTTTTAGGGTTGCTGTGCCAGGACGACAATTGCCTGCAGGCCGTATCGAGGACCCAGCGACCGATACTGAAGATTAGCGAACTGGCCTCAGCCAAAGGCAGGAATTGTCCCGGCATGAGGGTTCCGTGCGTGGGATGCATCCAGCGCAGGAATGCCTCAGCGCCAACCGGTTGGTTATGCTGGTCAACCTGTATCTGGTAATGCAAAACGAATTGCTGCAATTCAATGGCGCGGCCGAGGTCGCTTTCCAGTGATTCACGCAAGGCGACGTTACGCTGCATCTCGGGGTCGAAGAAACACACCGCATTGCGGCCACTGCCCTTGGCCTGGTACATCGCCATGTCTGCATGCTCGAGCAATATTTCCAATGTGGCATCGTTGCCGTGGTACATGCTGACGCCGATACTGGGCGAGCAATGGTGCTCGTGCTCCCTCAGGCAGTATGTGGATGCCAGCGCAGTACGGATTTTTTCTGCGACGGTGGAAACCTTGTGCAGGGCCTCATCACGTACGGTGCTGACGCCCTCCAGCAGAACGACAAACTCGTCGCCGCCAAACCGCGCTACTGTGTCCATCTCGCGTACGCTGGCGCGCAGTCTTTCGGCAACCTCTTTCAGCAGCAGGTCGCCGTATTCGTGGCCCAGTGTATCGTTCAGGATTTTGAAACGGTCGAGATCGATGAACAGGATCGCGCCATAGTCGTCGCGGCGCGCCGAGACGGAAAGCGCAACCTGCAGCCGGTCCATGAGCAGGCGCCGGTTGGGCAAGCGGGTGAGCGGGTCGTAGAAGGCCATCTGGCGAATTTGCTCTTCGGCCTTTTTGCGGTCGGTGATGTCGCTGAATATGGCGACGTAATGGGTAACCTCGTTATTCCCATTCCTGACCGCGGTGATGTTGAGCCACTTCGGATAGATCTGCCCGCTTTTGCGCTTGTCCAGGATTTCGCCAGACCAGGTACCCTCGTGCAGCAGTTGCTGCCACATTTCGATATAGAACGCCTTATCGTGCAGCCCCGAACTCATGATGCGCGGATTCTTTCCAAGTACCTCAATGGCGCTATAGCCGGTAATGTCGCAAAACGCACGGTTTACCCGGATGATGTTCGATCTGGCATCGGTAATCAGGATGCCTTCATGGGTTTCGAATGTCACGGCGGCAATGCGCAAGGCTTCCTCGGCCTTTCGCTGTTCAGTGATGTCGCGCAGGAATGCATAGATGCATCTGGCCGCAGGCAGGGCGATGGCGGAAATTTCAAGGTCAACGGCACTGCCATTTTTGGCGCGATGGCGCGATTCGAATTTCAGCGTGCCTTTGCGCATGATCATGTGGATACGTTCCCAGACCAACTCGGGCGTGGTTGCCAGCAGCGAAATCTGGGAAATATGTTTTCCTATCAACTCATCGCGGGTGTAGCCCAGCATATCCGCATACGCCTGGTTGACATCAACCAGGACGCCGCTCAGGTCATGCCGGTAAAAGCCGTCGCACGATTGCTCGATGATGGTCTGGCTGAGTCTGGCCAGATCTTCCGCCTGTTTGCGTTCGCTGATGTCGCAAGCCAGTCCCATCATGAATTTTTCATCATTGATCATCAGGGCTGCCAAATGCACTTCGACCGGAAACAGGCTGCCATCCTTGCGGCGGAACTGTCCGGTGATGCTGTAGGGTTTGCCAGGTTCCAGTGCGCGCCAGGCAGGGGCGCGGCTCGCCAGGTCCAACTCCGGTAGGATGTCTTTTACATTCAGTTGCAGCAACTCATTCTGGCTGTAGCCCACCTGGCTGCAGGCTTGCTGGCTGACTTCCACGAAATTGCCGTGCAGGTCGCACACATATAGCGCATCTACCGAGTTGGTCATGAGGGTCCGGTAGCGTGCCTCGGCATTCTGGATGCGCAACTGGGAATGTTTGCTGGAGGTAATATCCTGTAACGTCCCGCGCATCAGGGTGGGCACGCCGAAATGATCGGTTTCGATCTTTCCAAGCCCATGCACCCAGCGTTCCTGGCCGTCCGTGTGGCGAATGATGCGGTATTCAAGGTCGAACCGGCCTTGTTTGGGGAGCACGTCCTGATACAGGTAGTCCTGTACAGCTTGGCGCTCATCGGGATGCAGCAAGGCTCTCCAGCCATCCAGCGTATGCGGGTAGTTCTTGTCTATCCCGAGTATTTCGTCCAGTGCGTCGGAGGCGGTGAATTTCCCGCTCGACAAATCGAGTTCATAGTTGCCGAGCCGCGCAATCCGCTGCGACTCCTTGAGGGCTTGCTCGCTGTTGTGTATGGCTTGCTGCCATGCGCGCAGGTTGCGGTCGGTGCGGAACACGGCAAGGAAATGCAGGCCAAACAGGATTGCGAAGCAGGCAAAAACAATTTCCACAATGCGCACCGAGTTGGCATTGATGCGCGCAAAAAACGGAGTTGCATCGGCATATATTTCCAGCACGCCGATGACTTTGTCGTCATGCTGGATGGGGGTGTACAACAGCGAGACATGAATATTGTGCATCTCGCCAAGCCTGCCGGCGAAAGTTTCACGCGCTTCGGTTTGGCTGACCGCAGTGCCATTCAGGGCTTTTTTCAGCCAGTCCTGGTGTGTGCTGCCGCCGCCGATCTCCTTGCTGGCCGATGAGTAAATGGCGACTCCCGCCTGATTATAGATTTTGACCTTGAGGATGTTGGGGCCGATCAGGCGTTGCAGCTCATTCTGGAACGGCAGGATTTCCGGATTGTCCGGGAATTCTCGCGGGGTGAGGGTTGAACTGGAGGCGATCAATCGTATCAGCTTGTCGTCCAGCAGGCGCAACAGGTGGGCCGCCCGTTCCCGGTTGTCTTGTGCGGCAAGCTGTTCGTGTTCTGAAATCTGGTCGTTGCGAAACAGGACGATCAGCAGGGCCGCGATGGCCGTCATGGTCAGCAGGCTGTAGGTTGCGAGTTTTTTCAGTAACGGGAAGCGCGCGTATTGTTCAATGGCAGGACTACCTGAATTTCCTCGGTTCGCAGGCTGAACCATCTACACTCCCTTGTAACCGCATCAAAATGCGCCATGTGATTTTCAGCCTTACTGGCCGCGTTTTTTGGGGGCGCAACGGTAAATAAACTCCTCAAGCCATAACCTAGCAATTTACTCGGGATAGCGCAAGGAGTTTTTTTGCGGACGTCTGATGAAACGAGGGCGGGGAAAGTATGCAGGGCAACGATCAGCCCTGCATAGGTTTAATCCGGAAAGCGCTTGATCATGATGCGCCGCAGCAACTGATCCTTGACGATGAATTGGTGATAAAGCGCGGCAGCGACATGGAAAACTACTAATGCCACGAATACGCCGATAAACAGCTCATGAAACTCGTGGGCGGCGACTTTTTCGAAATCCGGAATCAGGGCCGGGTCGCCTGCCTTGACCGCATTGATGACGCCGGAGCTGAGTGCCGTAACTGCGCCGGAAACCGCGACCGCAATGGCGACCAGGTTCAGCAGTACGTGGGTTATGCCAGCCAGTTTGTTGAGCAACGGGTTGGCGTTGGCTGCGGCAGGTTCACCATCCCGCTTGCGGAAATAGATGCGCAGCAAAGTCAGCAAGAGGATCAGGTCGCCAATCAGGAAGTGGATTGGAAACAGGGAGAGCTTGTCGGCGCTGTTGGGCGTGTCCGCCAGTTGGTGACCAAGGTACAGCGCGATGATGAAGAGCAGGACAATGAGCCAGTGCATCACGGCAATGCGTTTGCTGAATTGTTTCATGGCAGGTTCTTTCGTAGGGGAGGAGACGGCGCGCATTGTAGCGTATCGGCCGCGGCATCAGTGCTGTTCAAGCCAGGACAGGACGCCATTGCCGGCGGCCTGTCCGGTCGCGAAGCATGCCGTGAGCAGGTAGCCGCCGGTAGGGGCTTCCCAGTCCAGCATTTCCCCGGCGCAAAATATGCCCGGCATGGCGCGCAGCATCAGCCGTTCATCCAGCATTTCCAGCAGGACGCCTCCCGCGCTGCTGATGGCTTCGGCCAGCGGGCGAGGCGCGCGCAGAACGAGCGGGAAAGCTTTCAGCGTTTGCGCCAGCGATAACGGATCGGCCATCTGCGCGCTGTCCAGGATTTCGCGCGGCAGCATTGCCTTGGCGCCGGACAGGCCGAGCCTGCTTTGCAGGTGGCTGGATAACGAGCGCGAACCGCGCGGATGAGCTGCCTCGTTGCGAATGCGTTGCATATCCAGGTCCGGCAGCAGATCGAGCAACAGCGTTGCGCTGCCGTCACGCTCGATTGCGTCGCGCAAATCCGGCGAGAACGCATAGACCAGACTTCCTTCAATGCCGTACTCCGTGATCACGCATTCGCCGCGTTTGCGCACGCCGTTGAAGGTGGCGGCGATTCCTTTCAGTGGCTGGCCGGCCTGGCGTTCGCGCAAGTGGCTGCTCCAGGAGACCTCGAAGCCGCAGTTGGACGGCCGCAGCGGCGCGATATGGATGCCCTGCTGCGCAAGCAGGGGCACCCAGCTGCCGTCCGCGCCAAGCTGCGGCCAGCTGGCGCCGCCAAGCGCCAGTACAACGGCATCGGCGCGGACAGGCTGCATGCCGGATGGCGTGGAAAAAAGCAGGGCGCCGTTTCCATCCCAGCCTTGCCAGCGATGGCGCATGTGGAAATACGCGCCGCGCTCGCGCAAGCGATGCAGCCATGCCCGCAGCAACGGCGCAGCCTTCATGTCCACCGGAAACACGCGCCCGGAGGTGCCGACGAAGGTGGCAATGCCCAGTTCGTGTATCCATGCGCGCAAGGCATCCGGGGGGAATGCTTCAAGCACGGGTTGCAGGCGGGAGCGGGATGAGCCGTAGCGCGCGAGGAAATCGGGCAGGGGCTCGGCGTGGGTGATGTTCATGCCGCCCTTGCCGGCCATGAGGAACTTGCGGCCCGCGCTCGGCATGGCATCGTAGATGTCCACGGCCAGCCCGGCTTGTGTCAGCGCGTCGGCTGCCATCAGCCCGGCGGGGCCGGCGCCGATGATGGCAATGCGTGAAGGGGGGGCGGGCGTTGGCATGGCTGAAAGGTGCGACAAAGCGCAGATTTTAGCAGTTATGACCGCGAGCGGTCAGTGCAAGCCGCTCCTGCAATTGTTGCCAGATGTCAGGGCGTGCCGTGTCGAAAAGCGGCGCCGCGACGACCAGGGTATGCGCCAACTCTGCCGAGGTCAGCGGCTCCTGCGTGCGGGACAATTTTTCCAGCACCTCGATGCCGGCCTCCGAAGCATCGTTGCCGTGCGCGGCACGGTGCAGGACACGTTCGCGCAGGATGGCGGAGGTGGGCTGCAGCGAAACGATGGCAAAGCCAGCATTTGCTTCGGCAGCCAGATGCCGGAACATCGCGCGCTCGCCGAGTTGCAGGAAAGCCGCGTCCACAATGACGATGTGGCCTGCTTGCAGCAGTGCACGGGCGGTGTCCAGCAGGTGCTGGTAAGTGCGCCGGGTGGCGGATAGGCTGTAGATGTCCTGTGCTGGCTGGCTGCGCTCGAGTGCGGATAAACCGAACAGTCGCTTGCGTTCGACATCGGAGCGCAAGCGGATTGCGCCAAGACGTTCCGCTGCCGCCAAGGCCAAGCGGCTCTTCCCGGAGCCGGGCAAACCGTGTGTGATCAGCAGGCGTGGCGACCGGGCATGCAGGCACTCAAGGGCAAGCTGCAGGTAGCGCTTAGCGGCCTCCCCGGCCTGGCTGCGCTGGCGTGCGGACAAACCGGGCTGAGCGGAGCGGATGGCGTTGATTTTTGCGCGCACCGTGGCCCGATAGGAGGCAAACAGCGGCAGCAGGACGCAGCCTGTGTAGTCGCCGCTATGCTCCAGCCAGGCATTGAGGTAGCGGTAGGCCAGCTCGGGACGGCGGTGGAACAGCAGGTCCATGAAAGTGAAGGCGACCTCGTCGATGATGTCGACCCAGCGCAGCGCCGGGGAAAAATCGATGCCGTCAAAAGGAACCGGTTGCTGCCCGCTCAGCACGATGTTGCCAAGGTGCAAGTCGCCGTGGCACTCGCGCACATAACCGTCATGCCAGCGTCGTTGCAGCAAAGCATGCTGTGCCTGGAATGCCGACAGTGCGGTCTGCTGCAACGTGTCGAGCAGGGCTGGCGCGGCGGCTGGCTCAAGCAGCGGGGCCAGTTGGGCAAAATTCTGCAGCATGGCGGCGCGGAAATGGCCGGAATATTCTGCGGCGGTGCCAGGGGGGAGCCCATCCAGACCAAGGTGGAAGGCGGCGACGGTATGTGCCAGCGCATCGATATGGCTTACCTGCAACAGGTTGCTGTCTGCCAGCCGGTCCAGCGTGCGGGCAGGGTTGAAGCGGCGCATCTTGACTGCATACTCGATGGCGGGACGCACGCCGAAGCGCGGCTGGGCGGGTGTGCCGCCGATGGCGACGGCGTCCAGGTACAACTGCGGGGCAAGGCGCCGGTTCAGGCGCATCTCTTCCTGGCAGTACGCGTGCCGTGCAGAGAGTTTGCGCGCGTCAAGGAAACCGAGGTTGACGGCTTTCTTGATCTTGTAGGCAAAGCGGCCGGCCAGCAGGATCCAGGAAATGTGGGTTTCCAGCAGACGCACCGTGCGGGCAGGGTGGGGATAGCGGGACGGCAAGCGCAATGCTGCTATCAGTTGTTGCTGGCGGGCGTATCCTCGGCCGGTGCGCGACGCCGGAGTCATGGTTATTTGGCGGGCGGGGTGCGGCTGCCGGGTTGCAGGGCGTGTTGCTGGGCCAGCTCGAAGATCTGGATCAGGTCTTCGGTGCTGACGTCGATCATGCCGCCCATGTGCTCCACAGCCCAGTCGATGTCCTGTTCCGAAATCGCGACCGGGGCAACCGGTTTGTGCGGGGCTGCCGGCTGTTGCGGCATGGGGTAACGCCGGCCGGGCAGCAGGTTGTTCAATACCAGGCCGAGAACCAGGAAGATGAGGGCATTGGCGCCGACCATGAGCATGGTCCAGGCCCAGCCGTGTTGCAGGAACACGCTGCTGCCGAGCACCAGTGAAAGCGCGGTTGCGGCGCCGGGCGGATGCAGGCAGTTCAGGTAGTACATCAGGAAGATCGCAGTGCCGACGGCGCACGCTGCCGCTAATACCGGGCTATGGATGAAGACGATGCAAAGCCAGCCGATCAGTGCAGAGATCAGGTGCCCGCCGACCAGGTTCCAGGGTTGCGCCATCGGGCTGTGCGGCACCGCAAACAGCAAGGTTGCCGACGCTGCCATCGACCCCAGCATCAGGAAGGTGGCGATATTGGACGGGAACAGCGGCAGCGCCAGTGCTAGCAGCAGGATGGCGATGCCGGCGATCAGGCCGCTGCGCAATTTTTCGCTGAAAGGAACTTGCAGGATGTGCGGACGGAAAGCGCGCAGGAATGTGTTCAAATCCATGATGGTGCCCGGTTAGCTGGAATGGCGGCAGTATAACAGCAGGAATAACTGCCGGAACCGGGCGCGTCGTCGCTCAGTTGGCGCGCTCGATTACCGCCGCAAAGAAAGCGTCCGTGCCGTGCAATTGCGGCAGCAATTGCAGGTAGTCAGCCATTTCCAGCGCGATTCCCTGCTGCGTCAGGACCTCGCTTGCCGGGCGCAGCAGGAAGCCGGGGTGTTGGGCCAGGAAGCTTTCCACGATGGCCTGGTTTTCTTCATGCAGGATGCTGCAGGTGGCATACACCAGCCGGCCACCCGGTTTCAGCAGGCGGCTGGCCGCAGCCAGGATGCCGGCCTGTTTCTGGGTGAGTTCTGCGAGGCTTTGTGCGGACTGGCGGAATTTCAGGTCGGGATTGCGGCGCAGGGTTCCGAGCCCGCTGCACGGGGCATCCACCAGAACGCGGTCGATCTTGCCGGCCAGGCGTTTGATCTTGTTGTCGTTCTCGTGTGCAATCAGTTGCGGCTGCACGTTGGAAAGTCCCGAGCGCGCAAGACGCGGCTTCAGGTTGGCCAGGCGTTTTTCCGACACGTCCCAGGCATACAGCCGACCTTGCGAATTCATCATGGCACCGAGCATCAGCGTTTTGCCGCCGGCACCCGCGCAGAAATCCACCACCATTTCGTTGCGGCGCGGCGCGAGCAGGTAGCACAGCAGCTGGCTGCCTTCATCCTGCACCTCGAAGCGTCCGCCCAGGAACAACGGGCTCTTGTTCAGCGCCGGCTTGCCGGATACGCGGATGCCCAGCGGTGAATACGGTGTGGGGGAGGCTTGCACTTTTTCCGCGGCCAGCCCGGACAGCAATTCTTCGCGGTTTGCCTTGAGCGAATTGACGCGCAAGTCCAGCGGTGCGGCGGTTTGCATTGATTGGCCAAGGCGGCGGATCGCGGCGTCGTCATGCTGCGCGCGCAGTTTTTCGATAATCCAGTCGGGGAGTTCGGCCTGGATGGCAAGTGGCAAATCCTCACTGCGCAGGCCTTTTACCTGGCCCAGCCAGTCCGCTTCGGTGGCTTTCAGCAGCGGTTCAAGCTCACGCACGTTGTAGCCGCCAAAGCGTACCCAGTAGGCCAGCGCCATGCGGCGCGGCGTGGCCTTGTTGACGGTATTTACCGGGGTGGTGCAGGCATGCTCAAGCAACAGGCGGTGGCGCAGGATGCCGAATACGGTCTCGGCGACCAGCGCGCGTTCGTTCGAACCGACGCGCTCGGCCTTGAAGAAATAGCTCAGCGCGACATCGGCGGGCTGCTTCAACGGCAGGATGGCGCGCAGGGCTTGCAGGACGAGGTCGAGACGGTATTCGGTAAGAAGCATGGTGGGCCC
The DNA here is from genome assembly GCA_021848465.1 of Pseudomonadota bacterium. GTDB lineage: Bacteria > Pseudomonadota > Gammaproteobacteria > Burkholderiales > Gallionellaceae > JAJZUP01. The sequence continues at coordinate 223,148 of JAJZUP010000003.1, read as the reverse complement.
TGGTTGTAATCGGTTGCAATGCGCGGCAAGGTGGAAAGGTGCGCCGACGCGAGCCGCAGGAGGCATCAGTCCGGCGGGGGGCGGATTTTACCAGAATGCGCGCAGGCTTATTCGTCCGATACGCGAATGTCAGTGATCACGGCTTCAGCGGCGACGTTGCCGTCGCGGTCGAGGTAGCGCACCTTGACCGGCAGCAGCCGGTATTCCTGGCCGAACCAGATTTCCAGCCCTTCTTCGTGCGGTCCGTGCAGTTTGCGGAAATGCACGGTCTGCAAGGTTCCCAGCGGGGTCTGGATGGCTTCCTCGTACACGACGCGGAAGTGGTAAGTTTCGAATTTCTTGCCGGTGCCGACATTGATGTCGATGTTGTCTTCCAGTTCATGCAGGGCCGGGAACTGGTAAAGGATGCTGAGGATGTCCTGGGCCTGGGCCGGGAGTTTTGCCTGGCGGCCATTGGCAAAGTGGAGGGTGTGGCTGGCCCAGTCGAAATCCGCCTCGCTGGTGCTTTTTACGCCACTGTTGTCGACCTGTTCGGTGAATTTTTCCGGGCGCAGGATTTGCCGGTTTGAGCGGCCGGAACTGGTCTGCACCATGCGGTAATTCTTGAACATGCTGGCAACGCCGGTGGTCTGCACGCTGGCCTTGAGGGTGTAGCGGCCATCCTCGATATCCAGTTCATGCACGGATTCGCCCACTTTGAAGTTCTGCGCTCCCTGGTAGACATTGAAGCGCAAGCGCGCATGCATCGGCAAGGGGGGGTGTTCGATCGGGATGTCGTCCAGTGTCGTATCGATGGGGGCGCTGGCCGCGGTGACCGCACTGGCGGGGAACGGGCTGCTTGCAGCCGCGACTGCGCTGGCTGCGATCGGAGTGCTTGCCGCCGCGACCGCACTGGCGGCAACCGGCTCACTCGCCGCGACGACTTCGCTGGCGGGAACTGGCGCACTGGCGGCGAGCGCGGGCAACGGCGGCGGAAGCGGTTTGGGCTTGAGGGGCTTGCGCTGCTTGTGCAGCAGTTTTGCGCTGGTTTTTGGCAGCGGGATCAGTTTGGCCTGCAATGGCGGCAGCTCTTTTTCGAAAGTCGGCAGGCTGACTTCCGGCAGCCAGAGTGCCAGCCCGTGCAGCAGCAGGGACAGGGCGACGGCGAGAGCAATGCGCTGGGTCGGTTTTGCGATACGGTCCATCACAGTGCGCCTGCAACCTTGGAGTCTGTCAGCGTGACCGCATGCTCAACTCAGGCCGGGGCTGACCAGCGCCGCGCCGGGTTGCTCCAGGCGGTCGCTGGCGACTTTGCCGTGCTCATCCAGCCAGACCTGTTTCCGGCAGAGCCAACGCAACGCCTGGGGGTAAATACGGTGCTCCTCGTGCAGCACGCGGGCGGAAAGGGTCGCAGCCGTGTCGTTGCGCATGACCGGCACTGCGGCCTGGATAATGATCGGGCCGCCGTCCAGTTCCGGCGTGACGAAATGCACCGAGCAGCCATGGATCTTCACACCGTCTGCAAGCGCGCGCTCGTGGGTGTGCGTGCCGGTGTAGGCAGGCAGCAGTGAGGGGTGGATGTTGACCAGCCTGCCGAGATAATGGATGACGAAGGCGTCGGTGAGGATGCGCATGAAACCTGCCAGCACGACAAAATCCGGGGTGAAGGTGTCGATCTCGCGTTGCAATGCGGCATCAAAGCTGGCGCGATCCGGATAGTCCTTGTGCGCAACGACAGCCGTGGCGATGCCGCGTGCCTTGGCGACATCAAGTCCCGCCGCATCCGCGCGGTTGCTGATGACGGCGGCAATCGTGCAGGGCAGGTCGGCTTCCAGCAGCGCCTGCATATTGCTGCCGCGGCCGGAGATGAGGATGACGATTTTCTTCACTGCTTAGCGGACTTGCGTTTGATGCTCGTCGCCGTTGCGCGTGCGGATGGTGCCGATGCGCGCGACGGTTTCGCCGACGGATTGCAGGTGCCTGATCGCGGCATCCGCGTCTTGCGCGGAGACCACCACCACCATGCCGATGCCGCAGTTGAAGGTGCGGTACATCTCCTGTTGCGCGACGTTGCCGCCCTGTTGCAGCCAGTGGAACAGCTTGGGCATCTGCCAGCTCTTGCTGTCGATGTCGGCGACGACATTGGCGGGCAGTACGCGCGGCACGTTTTCGGTGATGCCACCGCCGGTGATGTGCGCCATGCCCTTTACGGTGACTTGCTGCATCAGGCTTAGCAGCGGCTTTACGTACAGGCGGGTGGGGGCCATGATGCAGTCGGCCAGCGTGCGCTCACCGTCGAATTTGGCGTTGAGGTCGGGTTTACTCCGTTCAAGAATCTTGCGCACCAGCGAGTAGCCGTTGGAGTGCGCGCCATTGGAGGCCAGGCCCAGCACCACGTCGCCCGCGACGATATGTTCGCCGGTGATGATCTTGGATTTCTCCACTACGCCGACCGCGAAACCGGCGAGGTCGTATTCACCGACCGGGTACATGCCCGGCATCTCGGCGGTCTCGCCGCCGATCAGGGCGCAGCCGGAATCTTCGCAGCCCTTGGCGATCCCCTTGATGACTTCGGTGGCGGCCGGTACGTCGAGTTTGCCGCAGGCAAAGTAGTCGAGGAAAAACAGCGGCTCGGCGCCCTGCACGAGGATGTCGTTCACGCTCATGGCAACGAGGTCGATGCCGACGGTGTCGTGGCGGTTCAGTTCAAACGCCAGCTTGAGTTTGGTGCCCACGCCGTCGGTGCCGGAGACCAGCACGGGCTCCTTGTACTTTTTCGAGATTTCCACCAGTCCCCCGAACCCGCCGATGCCGGACAAAACCTCGGGGCGCATGGTGCGCTTGGCAAAGGGTTTGATGTTCTCGACCAACTGGTCACCGGCGTCGATGTCGACACCGGCATCACGATAGGAAAGGGAATTGGACGGGGTGCTCAAGTTGAGTTCTCGCTTTCTAGAAGGTAAAGTGCCGCCCGTTCCGGGCCGGCGATTTTCGATGCCCGGATTTTACCTGAAATGACTCAAGCTCGCTTTGCTGCGCGTCTGTGCCGCCTGCGGAGCAGGTATTTCTTGCACATGAATTCGGATCACTATGACTCAACTGCTATTGGATATTGCACCGCCATGGGTGCCGACACTGGAGAATTTCGTGATTGGACGGAATCTTGAGTTGCATACGGCGATTCGCCACGGTGTGGCGAGTCAGGGGAGCGCGCGCAGCGTGTACTTGTGGGGAGAGACCGGCGCAGGCAAGAGCCATTTGCTGCAAGCTGCGGTAGAGCGGGCTCGAGTGCATGGACAAACTGCGGTCTATGCTTGCGGAGCGGTGCCTGATGAGGCGCAAGTGGTGGCAGTCGATGCAGTGCAGGAGTTGGCGGATGAGGCGCAGGTCGCCCTGTTCGCCTTGTACAACCGCTTGCAGGAGCGCGGTGCGATGCTGCTGGTGGCCGGCAATGCGGCCCCGGCACAAATGCAGTTGCGCGACGATCTGCGCACGCGGCTGGCCTGGGGGCTGGTTTACCAGGTGCATGCCCTGAATGATGAAGAGAAGTCGCAGGCCTTGCTGCAACATGCCTTGGCGCGCGGTTTCGAGCTGCCCGCCGATGTAACTCAGTACCTGTTGCGGCATGGCCGTCGCGACCTGCCTTATTTGCTGGGTGTGCTTGAGGCGCTGGATGCACATTGCTTGCGGATGAAGAAGCGTGCTGCGACGGTGCCGCTGTTGAAGGAAGTGATGCGTCTGGAGTGAAGGCGGGACGTTTTTTATAGAGGAGTGTAGCGAAGTGAAGCTGGCGTTATTTGACCTGGACAATACCCTGTTAAGCGGCGATAGCGATTTTGAGTGGTCGCAATTCCTGATTGAGCAGGGAGTGCTGGATCGGGAGTTATTCGAAGCCAGGAACCATGCATTCTATGAGCAGTACAAGGCGGGAACACTGGATATTCATGAGTTTCTGGATTTCCAGTTAAAGCCCTTGGCTCGGCATGCGCGCAAGGTGCTGGATGGGTGGCACGAGGAGTTCATGAGGAGCAAGGTGCGCCCGATGATGGGGCAGCCGGCGCGCGAACTGGTTGCCAGGCACCGTGAGGCGGGAGATGTTTGTGTGATCATTACGGCAACCAACAGCTTTGTGACCACGCCTATTGCGCGCGAGTTTGGTGTGCCGCATCTGATCGGGACGGATCCGGAGCAGATTAATGGTGAATTTACCGGCAACGTGTCGGGAATTCCGAGTTTTCGTGAGGGTAAAGTGGCAAGGCTGGAGGCCTGGATGGCCGAACGCGGCTGGGGCTGGGACAGTTTTGCGGATACGACGTTTTACAGCGATTCGCTGAATGATTTGCCGTTGCTGTCGAAAGTCAGGACCCCGGTGGCGGTGGACCCGGATCCAACCCTGCTGGAGCATGCGCGGCAGCAGGGTTGGCGGGTTCTCTCCCTGAGACTCTGATCAGTTGATCTTGTGCTCGAAGTCGACGCGGCGGTTTTCTTTCCAGCAGCGCTCGGCTTCGCAGTTTAGACGTGGCTTTTCTTCGCCATAGCTGACAACCTTTAACTGGTCGGCAGGCACGCCCAGCAGCTCGAGATCCTTTTGCACTGCTTTGGCGCGTTCGCTGCCCAGCCCGAGGTTGTACTCGCTGCTGCCGCGGTCGTCACAGTTCCCTTCCAAAGTCACAACGTCATTTTTGTTGGCCTTCAGGAAGTCGGCTTCCTGCTGGATGTCGTTCTGGAATTGCTTTTTCACATTCGATTTGTCGAAGTCGAAATACACGCTGTGTTTTTCCAGTTTTACAGCGGCAGCCGTTTCCTGGGCAACCATTTCGGCGGCCTTCACTTGGGCTTCCTTGGCAGCGGCGGTTTCAGCCGACTCTGTGGATGCGGTCGACGCAGGCGCTGCGGCTGCGGCTGGCGCAGGGTTGTTCTTGGGGGTGGAGGCGCAGGCGGTGATGGCGAGCGACAACAACAGTACTGCATATTTCTTCATAACTATTCTCCGTGTGTGGTCAAGTTGGAATCAACTAACGCGTTCGCATTAACGGCGCTGGCGCGGGGGTGGTTGACATGGATTGTATGTTAATTAATTTACCACAATGCGTTCGTGAATATTTTGTTAATTTTGGTGACTCGAAAGACTCCGGCGTGGCCTGCTTGTCAGGTCTATCCGTGGCGGTGGGTCAATCCAGCAACGCATAATCGGCCGCATACAGTACAAGCTCGGCAATGCTGTGAAAATTCATCTTGTGCATCAGGTTGGCTTTATGCGTACTGACAGTTTTTTTGCTGATGGAGAGCTTTTTGGCAATTTCATTCCCGGTCTGTCCTTGGGCAAAGAGTTTCATTATCATCAATTCACGATCGGAGAGTTTGTGGTGCGGTGCTGCTTTTTCGACTTGCGGCTGATCAAAGATCATCAATTCCGCGAGGGCCGGATCAATGAAGCGGCCGCCGGCGGCTACTTTGCGGATGGCTTCAACCAGGGTTTCCTGCGAACATCCCTTGGTGATGAAGCCGGAAGCGCCGATCTGGAAAATACGCTTGGCGATCATCGGTTCGTTTTGCATGCTGAAAACCAGGATGGGCAGGGGCGGGTGTTCTTTGCGGATTCGGGCGATTAGCTCGATGCCGCTGATCCCGGGCATGTTCAGGTCGAGCAGCAGCAGGTCGCAGTTGTGATTATGTGCAAGTATGCCCAAGACCTCCTCCCCGTTTGCGGCTTCGCCGGTTACGGTAATATCCCCCATCAGGGAAAAGAGCTGCTTCAAACCGACCCGGACAACGCTGTGATCATCTGCTATCAAAATATGTAACATCTTGCCTATGCCTTGCCGGCTCTCCCATGCTTGTAATAATTTTCGGGATGGTCTCAAAATGCACATGCAACATCCATCAGACAATCTTGATTTTGCAGGGGCGTCAATAGGACTTGTCCTATATTGATCGTAGTTCCAGTAAGATTTGTCCTATCTGCCCTGATAGTAGGAGAGGCTGGGAAATCGCCGGCCCGTCAGGGTTTTCCGGGCTTGCACGGGGGCTGGGGTATAATCACATGCTCCAGGCGGCCGCGGGTCGCTAGCCCCGGAATGTATTTGCGATGATAAAAAAATTGTTCGGAAAAGTGTTTGGCAGAAAATCCAGGCCCTTGTCGCGTAACCGAGAAAACGTTATTCCGTTTGCGGTGCATAAGATCAACCGCGACCTGGTGAGCCACGGCGCATTACGCGTGACCGAGGGATTGCAGGCGGCCGGGTTCAAGGCGTTCGTCGTTGGCGGTGCGGTGCGGGACCTGCTGCTGGGCCGTCAGCCCAAAGATTTCGATGTGGCTACCGACGCGACGCCCGAAGAGGTCAAGCGCGTGTTCCGTCGCGCACGCATCATCGGGCGGCGTTTCCGGCTCGTGCATGTGATGTTCGGCGAGGAAACGGTGGAGGTGTCCACCTTCCGGCGCGCGGTTGAAGCCGATGAGGCGGAAACGGACGCGCATGGGCGCATATTGCGCGACAACGAATTCGGCGATCAGGAGCAGGACGCGGCGCGGCGCGACTTTACCGCCAACGCGCTGTTCTATGATCCGGCAACTGGGGAAATCTTCGATTACCACCACGGTTATGAGGATATCTGCGCAAAATCCCTGCGCATGATCGGTGAGCCTGAGGTGCGTTACCGCGAGGATCCGGTGCGCATGCTGCGCGCTGTGCGTCTATCGGCGAAACTGGGCATGCATCTGGATGCGGCAACGGCGGAACCGATTGCGCGCATGAAAAACCTGCTGGCCAATGTTCCGCAGGCGCGCATGTTCGATGAGATGTTGAAATTGCTGTTGTCCGGACATGCCTGGGAATGCGTCAAGAAATTGCGCTCAATGGGCTTGCACCACGGCATGCTGCCGATGCTGGACGTCATTCTTGAGCAGCCGCAGGGCGAGCGTTTTATCATCAATGCCTTGCACAATACGGATCAGCGCATCCGGGACGACAAGCCGGCTTCGCCCGCCTTCCTGTTCGCGGCATTGCTGTGGCATGAAGTGCTGGCAGACTGGGACAAGCGTCAGCGTGCCGGCGAGAAGCCCGTTCCGGCGTTGCATGAGGCCATGGAGGCCGTGCTGGAGCGGCAGCGCGAGCAGCTTGCGATTCCGCGCCGTTATGACACGATCATGAAGGAAATCTGGCTGCTGCAACCGCGGTTTGAGCAGCGCTCTGGAAGCCGTCCCGTACGCCTGCTGGGCATGCCGCGCTTCCGCGCCGCGTATGATTTCCTGTTGCTGCGCTGTGAAAGCCAGGAGGTGGCAAAGGAAGTTGGCGACTGGTGGACGGAATTTCAGGACGCCAGCGACGAGCGCCGCGCCGAAATGCTGATGCCGGAGACTGAGCCCAGGCAAAAACGCAGGCGCAGGAAGAAATCCAATGCGGCTACCCAGGCCGAACTGCCGATAGATTGAGTGCCGGAATGATATTGCATAAAGTTTTGGTCGGGCTGGGGAGTAATCTGGACGAGCCCCATGTCCAGGTGCTGCATGCAATCGAGTTGCTGGATGTGCAACCGCATATGCGCGTCGGTTTGCGTTCATCCCTCTATCGCAGCGCGCCGGTGGGCTACCTGGAACAGCCGGATTTCATCAATGCCGTGGTGTTGCTGGAAACCTCGCTGGCGCCGCGCGCCGTACTGGACGTGCTATTGACGCTGGAGGCGCAGCAGGGGCGCAGGCGCACCTTCCTGAATGCGCCACGTACGCTGGACCTGGATGTGCTGATGTATGACGACCTGGTGCATCATGAGCATGGGCTGACCATCCCGCATCCGCAAATGCACCGGCGCGCTTTCGTATTGCAGCCACTGCTGGAAATCATGCCGGACTGCGTGATCCCGAATATCGGCAAAGCACAACAGGCGTTCCTGCAGTGCGCCGACCAGAGGCTGGAACGGTTGCAGCCATGTCTTTGAGCAAGTACCGGTATGTCGTGGTGGAGGGGCCGATCGGGGTTGGGAAAACCAGCCTGGCTCAGCGTTTGGCCGGGCAGATCGGGGCGCAGCTCCTGTTGGAGAAACCGCAGGACAACCCGTTTCTGGAGCGGTTTTACAAGGATCAGGCGCGCTATGCGTTGCCGACCCAGTTGTTTTTCCTGTTCCAGCGCATCAATGAGGTGCGCGACCTGGCGCAACTGGATATGTTCAACGCACGTACGGTATCGGATTACCTGTTCGAGAAAGATCGGCTGTTTGCCAAACTGACCCTCGATGAAGAGGAATTCAAGCTCTACCAGTCGATTTTCCAAAGCCTGGCGCTGCAGGCGCCGCAGCCGGATCTGGTGATATACCTGCAGGCATCAACCGATGTGTTGCTGGAGCGTATCCAGCGTCGCGGTCTGAAATATGAGCGCACCATCACCGCCGACTATCTGGCAAAATTGTCGGGCATTTACGGGGAGTTCTTTCATCACTTTGATGCTGCGCCGTTATTGGTGGTGAATAGCGACAACCTGAATTTCGTTGACCAGGCCGAGGATTTCGAGTTGTTGCTGGAGAAGATCGGCAAGATGAAAGGTGCGCGCGAGTATTTCAACGTGGGCAGGGATTGAAAATTGCTGTTCGCGGTTGCATCCTCTCCTGCCGGGAGAGGATTGAGGTGAGGGAGGGTTTTCACGCTCCCTCATGCTTGGAAAGCCATAACGCGGGAGAACATGGGTGAGAGTAACGCTGAGCAAATTGCAGGCTATGCGAGACAAGGGCGAGAAAATCGTTGTGCTGACGTGTTACGACGCCAGTTTTGCCACCCTGATGGAAAGTAGTGGCGTGGATGTGTTGCTGGTGGGCGATTCGCTGGGCATGGTGGTCCAGGGCCGCGAGAGCACGCTGGCGGTTACCATCGAGCAGATGGCATACCATACCGCCTGTGTGGCGAGCGGGTCGCAACAGGCCTTCATCATGGCTGATATGCCGTTCGGCACGTCGCAAGCCAGCCCGCGCGAAACCTTCGCCTATGCGGTGCAGTTGATGGCGGCCGGCGCGCATATGGTCAAGCTGGAGGGGGGCGCCGAAATGGCCGAAACAGTCCAGTTCCTGACCTCACGCGGCATACCGGTGTGTGCGCATATCGGCCTGACACCGCAGTCGGTGCACCAGCTTGGCGGTTACAAGGTGCAGGGCAAGGATGATGCGGCGGCGGCAAAATTGCGGCAGGACGCACAGGCGTTGGAGCGGGCAGGTGCTGGTATGGTGTTGATGGAGGCGATTCCGGCGAAGCTTGCTGCGGAGGTGACTGCACAATTGCATGTTCCGACAATCGGCATCGGGGCCGGCGCAGGATGTTCGGGGCAGGTGCTGGTGGTGTATGACATGCTGAACATATACCCCGGCAGGAAGGCGCGCTTTGTGAAGGACTTCATGCAAGGTGCGGCATCCATCGCCGAGGCCTTGGCGCGCTATGTTGCCGAAGTCAAGGCCGGTACGTTTCCCGCTCCGGAGCACAGCTTCTGATGCAGCTTGTACATACCTCCACCGATTTGCGCGCACGGCTTCAGGGTGAGCGCACAATTGCATTCGTGCCAACCATGGGCAACCTGCATGAGGGGCATATCGCGCTTGTCAAACAGGCGCGCAGCGAGGGTAGCTGTGTCGTCGTCAGTATTTTCGTGAACCCGCTGCAGTTCGGGCCGCATGAGGATTTTGACAAGTATCCGCGCACACTTGAGGCGGACTGCGCAAAATTGCATGGCTATGCCGACGTGGTGTTTGCTCCCGCAGTAGGCGAAATGTATCCGGAAACGCAGACGCTGTTCGTGGAGCCGCCCCCGATGGCTGCTGAATTATGTGGTGCTTTCCGTCCCGGCCATTTTCGCGGCATGGCGACGGTGGTGCTGAAGCTGTTCAACCTGGTGCAGCCGCATGTGGCGCTATTCGGCAAAAAGGACTACCAGCAACTGGCGATCATCCGGCAAATGGTGCGGCAGTTCAATTTGCCGATCCGGATTGTCGGCGGCGAGACCGTGCGGGCGGAAGATGGCCTGGCACTTTCATCACGTAATCAATACCTGACCCCGCAGGAGCGAACTAAATCGGCTTTCCTGTATCAAACCCTCGCTGATGTCAGGAGCGCCCTGTCGGCGGGCAGTAAAGAGCTGGCCGGACTGGAGCGCAACGCCATGGAGGCGCTTGCGTCGCAAGGCTGGCAGGTCGAATATGTGGCCATCCGAGCCCAGGACGGACTCGCAATACCACAGGCGGGCGAGCGCAGGCTGGTAATCCTGGCGGCAGCCCGGCTTGGGGCGACCCGGCTGATCGATAACCTGGAGGTTGGTCTTTGAGGTTCAAGCGTTTATAATGCGCGCCCCTCGATTCCGGAGGGCTGGAGGTAACCATGCAACGAACCATGCTACAAGCCAAATTGCACCGCGTGCGCGTAACGCAGTCCGAACTGCATTACGAGGGTTCGTGCGCCATTGATGATGATTTGCTGGATGCTTCCGGGATCAAGGAATATCAGCAGATTGACATTTACAACGTCAGCAACGGCGAACGCTTTACCACCTATGCGATACGCGCCCAGCGCGGTTCGCGCACCATCTCGGTAAACGGTGCCGCCGCGCACAAGGCGGGGCCAGGCGACATCCTGATCATTGCGGCATATTCCATTTACTCTGAAATGGAAATGCAAAAGTATCACCCCGTGCTGGTCTATGTGGACGAGCATAACCGCATCATCGCGCAACGCGAGCAGATCCCCGTCCAGGCAGCCTGATTTTCCCCGCACGGATTTGTTTGCAAGCGGCTAAAATAGGCCGCATGCAAACCACGGGCGGTTGATTCATGGAATTCTCGGTCTTGAAGCGGATGTCGTCCCGGCAGGGAACGAAAGTCATATCGGTGCTGTTGGCTGCCGTCTCGATTTTTTCGGTGGCGCTGCTGTATTACACCCAGAATCCGTTCCTGGAGGCTTTTGAGTCACGCACCTATGACCTGCGTTTCAAAAAGCTGCGTGGGGCGATTGCGCCCAACCCGCAGATTGCCATTATTGCGATCGACGATAAAAGCATTGCCGAACTGGGACGCTTTCCCTGGACGCGCAGTGTGTATGCGCAATTGCTGGATCGGTTGTCCGGAGATGGGGCAAAGGCGGTTTTGTTCGATGCGTTTTTCCCGGAACCGGAGAGCAGCAAAGCGGACCGGGAGTTTGCCGCCGCCGCCCGGCGCGCGGGTAATGTGTTTCTGGCAACCTCCTTTAATTTTGATACCTCGTTCCGGGTTGCCGGGAGGATTGGCTCCATCCCGGAAATCGAGGGGGCGGTGCGCGGTGTCGGCCATATCAATTTCTTCCCGGAGAGCGACGGGGTCAACCGGCGCACGTTGCTGCTGATCGACGACCATGGCAAGTTCAAGCCATCATTGGGGCTGGTCGGGGCGATGGCGGCTCTTGGCGCAAAGGATTTTACGCCGGGGAATTACGAGGTTGCGGTGGGCGATCGGCACATACCCGTCAGTGACGATTATTCGATGTGGATCAATTTTACCGGGCCGCCCGGCGCCTATCCGCGTTATTCCTTTGCCGATATTGTCAAAGGGCGCATTGACCCGGCATTGCTGAAAGACAAGATATTGTTCGTGGGCGCAACTGCGATGGGTATTTACGACATGCGCGTTACGCCGTTTGACGGCAATACTCCGGGGGTGGAAGTGCATGCAGCGGTGGCCGACGATATCCTGAGCGGGCGTTTTGTGCAGCAAACCGGGCTGGAATCCGCACTCGACGTTCTGTTTATCGTGCTGCTCGGAGCGACCGCCTATTTCCTGACCACGCGCTTGCATCTGTATACGGCGCTGCCTGCTACGCTGATGGTGTCGCTCGGCTATGTCTGGTTCAGTTACGCGCTGTTCCTCAAGGGCCATTGGGTCAGCATGATCTTCCCGCCGTTGGCCGCATTTATCGCACTGCTGGTGGGCGGGAGCTTCCGTTTCCTGGTGCTGGAACGCAACGCGCGGCAAATGCGCCAGATATTCTCCAGCTATGTGTCGGACAAACAGGTGGCGCGGCTCGAGAAAGATCCGGATGCGGCCAAGCTGGGCGGCGACAACCGGCAAGTGACTGTACTGTTCACCGACATCAAGGGCTTCACATCCTTTAGCGAAGGACGTGCGCCGCAGGAAGTGGTTGCGCGGCTCAATGAGTATTTCGGCGAGATGGTGCAGGTCATCGAACAGTTCGATGGCACGGTGGATAAATTCATCGGAGATGGCCTGATGGCATTCTGGGGGGCGCCGCTGAAACAGGAGCATCATGCCGACCTGGCGCTGGCCTGTATTCATGCCATGCACATCAGAATGGCCGAGTTGCGCGTCAAGTGGGCGCAGGCCGGCCAGGAACCGTTCTATATTCGCGGTGGCTTGCAATCGGGCGATGTGGTGGCCGGCAACATCGGCTTCGAAGGCAAGAAAATGGAATACACCGTGATCGGAGATACGGTGAACCAGGCTGCACGTCTGGAGAGTACCGCAAAATTTTACGGGGTCAGTTTCCTGGTGGGCGACAGCACGCATGACTTGACGGCAGGCTCATGCCATTATCGTGAGCTGGACCGGATTCGCGTGGTGGGCAAGCAGATGCCGGTACGCATCTATGAGCCCTCCGGTTTTTCGATCGGGATGGATGATGCCATGGTTGATCGCTTCAATGCAGCTCTGGAGACGTATCGTGAGCGGCAGTGGCAGCAGGCGCAAGAGCAGTTTGCTGCGATTTTGGCCGAGGTGCCGGAGGATAAGCCATGCAAGATATATATCGAGCGCTGCGAGCATTTCAAGAATTCACCGCCGCCTGACGATTGGGACGGCGTCTTCAATCGCCGTGAAAAATGATTGGTTTTATAATTGATGCAAATTGATAGCAGAATGGATTTCAGAATGGACGGATTGACGGGAAAAACGATGCGCATCCTGGCGCTGGCGCTATGCAGCCTGGGATTGTTAGGCTCCGGTATTGCCGCGGCAGAAGATGCGGCAGGGGCAAAGGCCCAGTTTGTGAAAGCAGCATCCATGATTCGGGGCGGGCAGAAACTGCTTGCCGGATATGGCGATCACCTGTATTTCGCGGCGATTTCCGGTGTTGATCCGGTCATTGCCGTAACCGGCCTGGACGGGAAGTTGCAGCATACCTTCCCTGCCAAGGGTGATGTGTCATTGCGCCGCCCGGAGGCGGTGACCGAAGAAGCTGGCGTGGTATACGTGGCGGACAGCGACTTGAACCAGGTGTTGATGTTTACGACTGCCGGCAAATTCCTGGGCAAGCTGGGCGCGAAAAAGGGCGGGCTGTTCGGCGGCAGTTCGGCAGCCGAGCTGGATAAGCCGCTTGGGGTCGCGGTGCGCGAGGGTGTGGTGTATGTCCTGGATGGGGGCTCCAGGCGCATCATGATGTTTGGCGTGAATGGCGTGTTTGCCGGGGCGCTGGAGCTGAAACCGGCCCCCAATAAATCGTCTGAGGTATACAAGTTGCGTACCCCGGTCGACATCAAGCTGGATGCCGCGGGGCGTATTTACGTGCTGGACAAGGACGATTTCCTGGTCAAGGTGTATACCCCCGATGGTGTGTTTGTCCGCGCCTTGCCGGACGAAGGGGCATTACTGGGGTTTGCCATTGCGCGGGACGGGGTGTATCTCGCGAAGAATTCCGACCTGTCGATCCACAAATATGATTTCAACAATCACCTGATGTATCGCTTTGGCATGGGCGGCGATGCGGAAGGACAGTTCAGTTCATGGTCGGGCATGGTTGCGCTGCAGGACAAGCAGGTGCTCGTAGCGGATGTGCGCAAGGGCGTGGTCGATTATTTTGCGGCGGATCAGGGCGTGGCACTGGAGCCGGTTCCTCATGCCGCATCGCGCCCTTTTGCGAAAAGCACAGGGCAATACCAGATACTGGCCAGCAAGCTGGCATGGAATGGCAAGGATGGCTTTTATGGTGTGGACCCGGAGCAGAAAGCCCTGGTCATTGTTCAGCATGGCAAGGTCGAAGGGCAGATCCGCATCAAGGACGTGGTGCCGGTCAGCGTTGCGTTCGACAAGAATGGGGCGGCCTGGGTGCTGGACAAGGGCGGGCGTGTAATCAAGCTGGACGCCGCAGGCAAAATGGTGGGCAGTTTCGGCAGCGCCGGGTCCGGAGATGGGCAATTTGACGAGCCTACCGACCTGGTGATTGCCTCATCGGGAAAAATCTTTGTTGCCGATCGTGGCAATGATTCCGTCCAGGTTTTCGATGGTGACGGCAAGTTCTTGCGCGCTGTGCGCAAACTGGACAATCCCATGTCGATTGCCGTGGATGACCAGGATAATGTGTTTGTGCTCGGCAAAGGGGCGAATTATGTGGCGATCTATTCCGACCAGGGGGCATTGGTTGGCAAAGTTGGTGAAGGAAAAGAGGGGCGGCCCGGTTCGCTGGACAGTCCGGTTGCCCTGACAGCCAATGCGGATGAGCTGATGGTTGCGGATGGCAACCAGATAAAGGTGTATACCCATGGCGGTGAATTCCTGCGCAGCTTTGGGGCCAAGGGGAGCGAACTGGGCGAGCTCAGCGAGCCCGTGGCGATCGCTTTGGTCGATGATGCCTCGTTCCTTGTTGCCGAGCGTGGCAACAAGCGCGTGCAATCGTTCGAGACCGAATACAAGCCCGCTGCCCCGCAAAACCTGGCGGCTACGGACGGCCTGCATAGCATCACGCTGAATTGGGCGCCCATATCCAGGTCGTACATCAAGCAATATCAGGTATATCGCTCCAAGGACGAAAACAGCGGCTATACCCATGTGGCGACACTGGCCGCGAACCAGTATGTGGATCGCGGACTGGAGGCGGAAGGCAAGTATTTCTACCGCATTGCTGCGGAAACACGCTCCGGCTACGAGGGGGCAACCAGCGCGGCGGTGTCTGCCGTTTCGCGGCGTTATACCCCGCCCAAGCTGGATAGTGTGCAGGTGGATGTGTCCTCATGGCAGCTCAAGCTGAGCTGGAAACCAATCCAGTCCGAGTTCGTCAACTCGTATTATATCTACCAGCAGGACGCCAACGGCACAGCTGCGAAAATCGGGGAAGTGCTGACCCCGGAATATACGCGTGAGGGGCTGACTCCCAATACGAAGTACACCTACTACGTGGCGGCGCACAGCTCGGACGGTACCGAGGGCGAAAAATACCAGGTGGACGTGACCACGCCGGCATTCAGCAAGGCGCCGCTGGAAATCGAAGTCCTGAAGGTGCGCCCCATTTTTTCCAATACCTACAAGCTGTATCAGGATGATGGTCTGGGCATGGTACGTCTGACCAACAACACCAACAAGATGATGGAAGGCGTGACCTTCTCGTTCAAGGTGAACGAGTTCATGGATTTCGCCACCGAGAGCAAGCTCGACAAGCTGGCGCCCGGACAGAGCGCAGACATCAAGCTCAAGGCGGTGTTCAACAACAATATTCTTAACGTGACCGAAGACACTGCGGTGCAGACCATGCTGGAGGCCAGCTACTTCGACAACGGCAAGCGCGAGTCGTACAGCAAGACCCTGACCGTCAACGTATATGAAAAGCACAAACTGCTGTGGGACGAAGGCGGACGCTATGCCTCGTTCATTACGCCGAAGGATACGCCGGTGCTGGCGTTCGTCCGCTCGGTGGCGACCCAGTACAAAGAGGTGAAGGACGAGTCGCAACTGGCAGCTATCGTGTTCAATGCGTTGGGTGTGTATGGCCTGACCTATATCCCCGACCCGGCCAATCCGTATCAGGTTACCTCCGGCAAGGTCGATACCGTGGACTACATCCAGTTCCCGCGCGAAACGCTGGAGCGTAAATCCGGCGACTGCGACGACCTGGTGGCGTTCTATACCTCGGCGCTGGAAAGCATGGGGATCGCCACGCGCGTGATCGAAGTGCCGGGCCATATGTTCATGATGTTCTCCACCGGCGTGGACGCCGATGCGGATGGCTATACCATGGACGACATGTACGTCATCTACCAGGGCAAGCTGTGGATACCGGTAGAAACGACAGCGGTTGGCAAGTCGTTCGTCAAAGCCTGGGAGCTTGGCGCGGCTGCTTACTATAAATGGAAAGACAAGGGGCTGACCCTGCTGGATGTGCAACAGGCATGGGAAACCTACAAGCCCGCCAGCCTGCAGGAGGCAAAGTGGAAGCCGGCCGAGGTGAACAAGGATGAAGTCGAAAAACAGTTCCCCGGCGAGTTTACCGCCATGCTGAAAATCAGCTCGCAGACCAGGACGCGTTACTACCATCAGCGTATCGAGAAGAATCCTTCCGATGCCGATGCCTACCTGCAGATCGGCATTACGCTGGCCAAAATGGCCGATCGCGTCGAGGCTATGAAATATTTCGACAAGGTGCTTTCATTGCAGCCGAACAATGCGGCTGCAATGAACAACCGCGGCAATCTCTACATGATTGACGACCAGTACAGCGAGGCGCAGAAGGCGTATCTGGAAGCGTCCCGTGCCAGCCCGGATGATCCCTACATCTGGATCAACCTGGCCAAGGCAAATAAAGCGCTTAAGCAGTTCAAGGAAGCCAAGGACGCCTATATGAAGGCACAAAACCTGGATCCCGGTATCAAGAAGAAATACAAGGCGCTTGGGCTGGAATTGAGCAATACATTGTGATGTATTTACGCGAGGAGAATGCCATGAAAAAAATCGTCTTATTGTTTTTTGCGGTATCGATGCTTTCCGCTCCGGCGCTGTATGCGGCGGATGCGGGTTCCGGCAACATGAGTTTCTGGGAAATGCTGCGCAAGAAGATTGAAGGCTTTGTGCCCCAGAAAAAAATCGGGGTGACGAATGCTGTCGGTGGTGTACGCGGTGCGCCTTCGGATGCGAATGACATCTACTGGAAGGGCGAAGCCCACCGCACCGAGATTGATGCCGATGAGCTGGCGGCTTTCAAGAAAGCGACCGATCTGGCGGCAGCCGGGGAGACCAGCCAGGCACAGGCGGCATTCAGCGAATTTGTGACCACCTATCCGGATAGTACCCTGCGCAAGGATGCGGATCAGGCGCTGGCGGCGCTGCAACCCGCAAAATAAAGCTCTTATCCAATAAAAACGGGGCTGCAACGCAGCCCCGTTTTTATTTGCCTGAAGCGATTAAATTCGCTTGGCCAGCTCGGCGGCCTTGCCGATATAGGTCTGCGGGCTCAGTGCCTGCAAACGTTGCTTCTCGCTGGCCGGGATGTCCAGCGTCTGGATGAAGGCGGCGAGGCTGTCCTTGTTGATGCCGCCCTTGCCGCGCGTGAGCTCCTTCAACTTGTCGTAGGCGTTGTCAATGTTGTAGCGGCGCATCACGGTCTGGATCGGTTCGGCCAGCACTTCCCAGCTGCTGTTCAAATCGTCCGCCAGACGTTGCGGGTTGGCTTCCAGCTTGCCCAAGCCCTTCAGGCAAGACTCATAGCCGAGCAGCGTGTAGCCCAGTGCCACGCCCATGTTGCGCAGCACGGTGGAATCGGTGAGGTCACGCTGCCAGCGCGAGATCGGCAGCTTTTCGGACAGGTGCTTGAGCATCGCGTTGGCCATGCCAAGGTTGCCTTCGGAGTTTTCGAAGTCGATCGGGTTGACCTTGTGCGGCATGGTAGATGAGCCCACTTCGCCCGCCACCACCTTCTGCTTGAAGTAGCCCAGCGAGATGTAGCCCCAGATGTCGCGGTCGATGTCGATCAGGATGGTGTTGGCGCGCGCGAAGGCGTCATACAGTTCGGCCATGCAATCGTGCGGTTCGATCTGGATGGTGTAGGGGTTGAACACCAGGCCGCGCGCTTCAACGAAGCGCTTGGCGAAACCTTCCCAATCTACGTCGGGGTAGGCAGACAGGTGAGCGTTGTAGTTGCCCACTGCGCCGTTGATCTTGCCCAGGATTTCCACGCTGGCGATACGCTGTTGCGCGCGGCGCAGGCGGTACACCACGTTCGCCATCTCTTTGCCCAGCGTGCTCGGGGTGGCGGTCTGGCCGTGGGTGCGGCACAGCATGGGCAGGTCGGCGTGCTGGTGCGCCAGCGCGGTGAGCTTGTCGATCACGCTCTGTAGCGCTGGCAGCATCACTTCGCGGCGTGACTGGCTCAGCATCAGAGCATGCGACAGGTTGTTGATGTCTTCCGAGGTGCAGGCGAAATGGATGAATTCCAGCGCTTTGGCAATTTCCGGGTTGGCCGAGAATTTTTCACGTAACCAGTATTCGATGGCTTTCACGTCATGGTTGGTGCGCTTCTCAATGGTTTTGATCGCTTCGGCATCGGCCTCGCTGAATTGCGCGGCAAGCTGGTCAAGCTGGGCGATTGTGCCGGTCGAAAGCGGCGGCAATTCCTTGATGCCGGCTTCTGCGGCGAGCGCCTTGAACCATTCGATTTCGATCAGTACACGGTTGCGGATCAGTCCATACTCGCTGAAGTGCAGGCGCAGTGGCTCAACCTTGCCGGCATAGCGGCCATCGAGCGGGGAGAGGGCGGTAAGTGCGGTCAACGTCATTTTTCGGTGCCAGTGAGGTAACAAAGGTGGGTATTTTACGCGAAAGCCCGTGCTTCATGCAGAGGCACCGTCCGGCACGATATGCAGCGTCCGGGTCGGGAACGGCATGTCCGCGCCGTGTGCACTGACAATTCCGGCTATTTGCAGCAACAGGCTTTGTTTGAGGCGGCGGAAAGGGAGTAGTTCGGTAACCGTGGTGAACGCCTGCACCTTGATGTCGAGCGAGGACTCGGCAAGCTGGTCGAGTCCGGTGGCAACAGCCAGGTTGTGGTCAATATCCGGATGGGTTTCCAGCAGGGCGCGGATGTCGGCGCTGACGGCGTCCACCTTGTCGATATCCTGATAGCGCAGGCTGATCGTCAGCTCGAGGCGGCGATGTGAACGCCGCGTCAGGTTTTCGACCACGACGGAAGTGAATACCGCATTGGGGATATAGACCGCAGTTTTTTCCGGGGAGCGGATGCGCGTGTGGCGCCAGCCGATGTATTCGACAGAGCCCTCGATTTGCGGGTCGGACAGGCGGATGAAGTCCTCTACATGGAACGGGCGATCAAGGTGGATGGTCAGGCCGCCGAAGAAGTTGGCGAGCAAATCCTTTGCCGCAAAACCCACCGCGATGCCGCCGACGCCGCCGAAAGCGAGGACGCCGGAAATGCTGAAGCCGAGAGTTTGCAAGCTGACCAGCACGGCGATGATCAGCGTGCTCAGGCGCAGCAATTTACTGATGCCGTCCAGCGTCGAGCGGTCGAACGATTCGCCGTTCTGGGTGCGCAAGGTGACCATGTTCTCGCTGACGTTGCGGATCAGGGAAAGCAGGAACCAGGCGATACAGCCGATGACGCTGATATGCTGAATGTGGACGACGTACTCGAGCAATTGTTCGCCGGTTTTCTGGTGGATCAGGTGCAGGATGATGAAGAGGCCGGTCAGCCAGATCAGTACCGGCAGCGGGCGGCGCGCGGAATCGATCAGGGCATCGTCCCAGACGTTGATTGTGCGTTCGGCAATGCGCGAGGCATGCGCCAGGATCAAATGTGCCACCAGATGTACGGTGGCGGTTCCGGCAACAACCAGCAGCATGCGCATCCACTCAGCCGGTATATCGTGTAGCAGGTTAGCAGGCATATCCATTCTCCGTGTTGCGCTTTAATCAGTTGGCGATGATGCCGCCGCCAAGGCACACGTCTCCGTCGTAGGGAACGACCGACTGGCCGGGAGTGACCGCCCACTGGGGCGAGTCGAAATTGAAATGCGTGCGGTCATACTGCAAGGTGATGCGGCAGGCGGCATCCTGCTGGCGGTAGCGCGTCTTGGCGGCATAGCCGCGCGAAGTGTCGGGCGCGTGGCCCGCAATCCAGTGCATGTCCAGCGCATCCAGTTCCGGCTTGAGCAGGGCTTGGTGGTCGTGCCCCTGCACCACGATCAGGCGGTTGTTCGCCATGTCCTTGCCAGCGACGAACCAGGGCTCGCCGCTGCCGTCTTTACCGCCGCCGATGCCCAGCCCCTGGCGCTGGCCGTAGGTGTAAAACGACAGCCCCATGTGTTGCCCCATCACCTTGCCTTCCGGTGTCACCATCTCGCCCGGTTTGGTTGGCAGGTAGCGGTTGAGGAATTCGCGGAACGGGCGCTCGCCGATGAAACAGATGCCGGTGCTGTCCTTCTTGGCAGCATTGGACAGGTTGTGCTGGCGCGCGATTTCGCGCACCTTGCTCTTCGGGATACCGCCCAACGGGAACATCGATTTCGACAATTGGTGCTGGTTCAGGCGATGCAGGAAATAGCTCTGGTCCTTGCTGGCGTCGTCGGCTTTCAGCAGTTGGAACAAGCCGTCCTGCTCGCGCACCTTGGCGTAATGGCCGGTAGCGATCTTTTCCGCGCCGAGTCGCATGGCGTGGTCGAGGAAGGCCTTGAACTTGATCTCCGAGTTGCACAGGATGTCCGGGTTCGGCGTGCGGCCCGCCTCGTATTCGCGCAGGAAGTAGCTGAACACGCGATCCTTGTACTCTTTGGCGAAGTTCACCGCCTCGATGGGGATGCCGATGGTGTCGGCCACCGAGACTGCATCGTTCAAATCCTCGCGCGAAGAGCAGTATTCGCTGTCGTCATCGTCTTCCCAGTTCTTCATGAACAGGCCGATGACCTCATAGCCCTGTTCCTTGAGCAGCAGCGCGGTGACGGAAGAATCGACGCCGCCGGACATGCCGACGACGACACAGGGTTTAACGGACATGGCGAGGCGCTAGAGAGTTATTCCCTCCCCCTTGCAGGGGAAGGGGCTGGGTGTCGGTTAGACTACTCATAATGGGTGATCAGGTCCAACGGGTAACGCTTGCCGGCCAGATAGTCCTCCACGCAGCGCAGGATCAGCGGACTGCGGTGGCGCTCCTGCGTGGCGCGGATTTCGTCCGGCGTCATCCACACGGCGCGCACGATTCCCTCGTCCAGCTTGCGCTCCGGGTCATGGGCCAGAATTTTTCCGCCAAAGGCAAAGCGCAGGTAGGTGACATCGGACGCGGTCGAATGCCAGCGGTACACGCCGAGCAGGAATTGCGGTTCGAAGGTATAGGCCGACTCCTCCAGGGCTTCGCGTACTGCGCCGGCAGGCAAGGTTTCGTTCGGCTCCCAGTGCCCGGCGGGCTGATTGAAACGCAGGCCTTGGGTGGTATGTTCTTCTACCAGCAGGAATTTTCCATCTTGTTCGAGGACTGCGGCAACGGTGGTATTAGGTTTCCAGATCATGGCAGTATTTTAAACGAAAAACAAAAAAGGCAGGGTTGCCCCTGCCTTTTTATGCACAACAGCAGAATTACTTGGCTGCTGGAGCGTCAGCTGCTGCTTCTGCTTTCTTAGCCTTCTTGGCCTTGTGTGCCTTCTTGTGCTTCTTGACTGGCTTTGCTTCTGCCTTTTCAGCAGCAGGAGCAGCAGCTTCTGCCTTGGCAGCAGGGGCAGCAGCAGGAGCAGCGTCAGCAGCGGCAGCGGAGAACGAAACAACAGCGAAAACAGCAGCGATCAGGGTGGACAGCAGTTTCATGTAGCACTCCATTCAGTAGTTGATAAACGTTTATGACACTACCAGTGTCGGAAACATTAACGTTTCCATTTCACACTGCGTTGACATACTAAATGTAATTTTTTGGTGCCGGGGGAGGGACTCGAACCCTCACGCCATCTCTGGCACCGGATTTTGAGTCCGGCACGTCTACCAGTTCCATCACCCCGGCAGGGGAAGTGCTTGATATTACGCCGGGATAACGCCCCCAGCGCAGGAAGGCGCGCATTATCCATGAAAGCACGGGAGGCATCAAGCTACAATGTGCGACTTTTGTGAATTTGCTTGCCGATGCGTACCGAAGAGTTTGATTTTGACCTGCCCGAGCGGCTGATTGCCCAGCATCCTCCTGCACAACGTGGCGGCAGCCGTCTGCTGCGGGTGTCGTCGGATGGTCTGCTGGATGCCCGGTTTGCCGACCTGCCCAACTGGCTGCGGGCAGGCGATGTGCTGGTCATGAACGACACCCGGGTGCTGAAAGCGCGCCTGTTCGGGGAAAAAGACAGTGGCGGCAAGGTTGAAGTGCTGGTTGAGCGGGTTTTGCCGGGGCAGGAAATGCTGGCCCAGGTGCGC
The DNA here is from genome assembly GCA_021848465.1 of Pseudomonadota bacterium. Taxonomy (GTDB): domain Bacteria; phylum Pseudomonadota; class Gammaproteobacteria; order Burkholderiales; family Gallionellaceae; genus JAJZUP01. Next base: position 201,059 of record JAJZUP010000003.1, on the reverse strand, counting down.
GCCAGCAAAACGCCCAAGCCCGGCAGTGAGTTTCGGCTGGCCGAAGGGCGCGTGCAGGTACTTGGTCGGCAAGGGGAGTTTTTTCATTTACGGCTGCAAGCAAGCACTGACATATATGAATTCCTGGAGCGTTACGGTCACTTGCCGTTACCGCCTTACATTACCCACGCCGCAGATGCCGCAGACGACGAGCGTTACCAGACCGTGTTTGCACGCGAGCCGGGCGCGGTGGCAGCGCCGACAGCAGGGTTGCATTTTGATGATGCCATGCTGCAAACCTTGCGCGAGCGCGGGGTGGGGCATGCCTATGTCACGCTGCACGTCGGGGCCGGCACCTTCAAGCCGGTGCGTGCGGAAAACATTGCCGAACACGTGATGCACAGCGAGCGCTTCAGCATTCCGCCCGCTACGGTGGAAGCCATCGCGCAAGCCAGGGCCAATGGCGGGCGCGTGATTGCGGTGGGCACCACCAGCCTGCGTGCGTTGGAAAGCGCGGCACGCGACGGCACGTTGCGCGCCGGGAGCGGGGAGACCAACATCTTCATTACTCCCGGTTACCGCTTCAATGTCGTGGATGTGCTGCTCACCAATTTCCATTTGCCAAAGTCCACCCTGCTGATGCTGGTGTGCGCGTTCGGCGGCATGCAGCGCATGCTGGCGGCATACCGCCACGCGGTGCAGCACGAATACCGTTTCTTCAGCTATGGCGACGCAATGCTGATAGACCGCAGCGCGGACTAAGGCTCATTCTGATAGCATAGCCTTGCTTAAATTCGCGAGGAACAAGATATGCAACCCTACGTCTTCTGGTTTGTGGTGGCCGCCGGCCTGATGGTGGCGGAAATGTTTACCGGCACGTTTTACATGCTGGTGCTGTCACTGGCGATGTGCGTCGGCAGCCTGTCCGCGCTGCTCGGTATGAACGAGGTGCAGCAACTCACCTTGACCGCGCTCGCCGGCATCTTCGGCATCATCGGGCTATCCAACTGGAAGAAAAAGCGCGCGGCCGTGCCGGACCGCGTGCGCACCGACATCGGCCAGATGGTGCAGGTCAGCCTGTGGCGCGAAGACGGCTCGCTGCGCGTGCGCTACCGCGGAGCGGAATGGAATGCCGAGCTTGAAACGCCCGACACCTCGCACGAAGTCGCGCTGTACATCAAGGCCATGCGCGGCTCAACGCTGATCCTGACTGCGCAGAAGCCCAACTGAATTTTTCGAGGAGGCCATCATGGAAATTGCACTGCTGATTCTTATCGCCGTTGTCATCTTCATTGCCAAGGCCCTCAAGGTTGTGCCGCAGCAAAGCGCCTGGGTGGTCGAGCGCCTGGGTAAATTCCATAGCGTGCTGTCGCCGGGGCTGAACATCGTCGTGCCGTTCATCGACCGCATTGCCTATCGCCACCTGCTCAAAGAAGTGCCGATGGACGTGCCGAGCCAGATTTGCATCACCAAGGACAACACCCAGTTGCAGGTGGACGGCATTTTGTATTTTCAGGTCACCGATCCCAAGCTCGCCTCCTACGGCACTAGCGATTATGTGTTTGCCATCACCCAGCTCGCGCAGACCACGCTGCGCTCGGTCATCGGCAAGATGGAGCTGGACAAGACCTTTGAAGAGCGCGACGACATCAACCGCGCCGTCGTCGATGCGCTGGACGAAGCCGCGCTGAGCTGGGGCGTCAAAGTGCTGCGCTACGAAATCAAGGACCTCACCCCGCCCAAGGAAATCCTGCACGCGATGCAGGCGCAGATCACCGCCGAGCGTGAAAAGCGCGCCGTGATCGCCACCTCCGAAGGCAAGCAGCAAGAGCAGGTTAATCTCGCCAACGGCGCGCGCCAAGCCGCCATCGCGAAATCCGAAGGCGAGAAACAAGCTGCCATCAACAACGCCCAAGGCCAGGCCGAAGCCATCAAGGCCGTCGCCGACGCCACCGCGCAAGCCATCCGCACCGTCGCCGCTGCCATCGAAGCTCCCGGCGGCATGAACGCCGTCAACCTCAAGGTCGCTGAAAAATACGTCGAAGCCTTCGGCAACGTCGCCAAGGAAGGCAACACCCTCATCCTTCCCGGCAACCTCGCCGACATGGGCAGTCTGGTCGCTGCGGCAATGAGCGTGGTGAAGGCGCAGAAATAAATGGGGTTGCAGACAGCGTTTGATGTTTCATATTTGTTGACATTCCTCGGAGGCACAGCAGTCGGAGCCGCAGGCACATATTTCGCTGATTTATTTACAGATAGACGTAAAGCAAAATATCTGAGGGAAAGCGAAAGAAATCGTTTCGCGCGCCTCCAGGCTCAAATGCCAAAGCTTTTTGCTGAGATGAGGCAGGATTTGAAAAAGAATGAAGATTCGCTGATGCGTGAGTTCGTTATCCTTTCAAGTCAGGTGACGTGCTTTCAATCAGATCGAAATCGATTTGTCTACTATGAATCAGATCATCCTAATGTATGTAATCAAGCTGATTTATTGGCAGCAGAGGGTTGCATTCAGAAACTTAGTAGTGAACCTCGGATTTATCGTTTTAATGAGTCGTTTGTGAAGCAGATATTGAGCGAGGCGTTGTAAGTTTGAACCTCTCCCCCACGTTCTGTTCGCCGGTGACGAGCCAGCGTTGATTGTTGGCGGCTGGAGCAAGGGCATTTTGCGTTGAGGGGCATGGTCTGGTTGAGCAGCTTGACGTTGCATTTTCATGGGGATGGAGACTTGACTGACGGCAACAAAAAAATCATTCGAAACTGCGCTGCCGAGTTCCTGATTTTCACCGCTCAGGCTGTGGAGCAGAGCATCGAGGCGCGATATGAGAACGAAAGCCATGTTCATTTGCCGTTAAATGGGGGCTTGAATGAGCAAAAATAAACAATCACAACCTCCCAAGAAGAATGAAGTAACCATCGTCCGTTCATCGGCTGCCGAATATCTGACCTTTATCGCGGCCAGCGGACAAAGTGGAGTTGAGGCAGTGTATGCCGATGAGAATGTTTGGCTTACCCAGAAGATGATGGGGCAGCTCTATGACGTGGAAACCCACACCATCAACTATCACCTGAAAAAGGTTTTTTCAGACAGCGAGCTGGAAGAAGCGGCAGTTATTCGAAATTTTCGAATAACTGCCGCTGACGGCAAAAGCTATAACACCAAGCACTATAATCTTGCCGCGATCATTTCCGTCGGCTACAAGGTCAACTCAGAACGCGCCGTGCAGTTCCGCAAGTGGGCGAACAACATCATTGAGGAGTTCACCATCAAGGGCTATGCGATGGATGATGAGCGCCTGAAGAATGATGGCTCGGTGCTCACCAAGCGGTATTTTGAAGAGCAGTTGCAACGCATTCGGGAAATCCGCCTCTCGGAGCGCAAGTTCTACCAAAAGATTACCGACATTTACGCTACGTCAATTGACTACGATGTCACGGCGCAGGCCACCAAACGTTTTTTTACTACCGTACAGAACAAGCTGCATTGGGCTATCCACGGACAGACGGCAGCAGAGGTTATCTATCAGCGCGCCGATGCCGGGAAAGACAACATGGGGTTGTCCTCATGGAAGGATGCGCCCAGAGGGAAAATTCAAAAATTCGATGTGATCGTCGCCAAGAATTATCTGACCGAACCCGAAATGGCGCAGTTGCAGCGATTGGTTTCGGCTTATCTGGATGTGGCCGAGGACATGGCGTTACGGCAGATCCCGATGACGATGCAGGATTGGGAAGCACGGCTGAATAAATTTATCGAAGCCACAGACCGGGAAATTTTGCAGGATGCCGGCAAGGTTTCCGCAGAAATGGCCAAGGCGCATGCCGAAAGCGAGTTCGAAAGATACCGCATCGTTCAGGATCGGCTGTTCGAGAGCGATTTCGATCGGGCGATCAAGCAGCTTGAGGTTGAACACAAACCTGACGATGATAATGGTCGAGCCTGAAAAAAGTTACGACTTATCGGAGCAGGGGGATTGAGAGTGACTGGTTGGCGCATCAGAGCGGAGGTTTGTCTGGGGCTTGCCGACGGCAAGGATTGAATGCCCGTTACAAGCCCGATTAAGCTCATTGCAAACAACAACCATTTGGACAGCCTGTGAACTTCCTTGCACACGCCCTGCTTGCCGGTGACGAACCCGCGCTGATTGTCGGCGGGGTGGTCGGTGATTGGATCAAGGGCACGCTACCGGCCGGTCTGCCTGACGACCTGGCGCGTGGGGTGGCGCTGCACCGCGCGATTGACTGCCATGCCGATGCGCATCCCGCTTTCCAGTTGAGCCGCACGCGGGTGTCGGCGCCGCGCCGCCGTTATGCCGGGGTGCTGGTGGATATGTTTTACGACCATCTGTTGGCGCGCGAATGGGCGGGGCAGCATCGCCTGCCGTTGCGGGAGTTTTGCGCCGAGGTGTACCGCCTGGTCGAGCTGCGCCTGCCGGATTTTCCCGCGTCTGCGCATGGTGCGTTGCGCATGATGGCGCGCGAGGACTGGCTGTCCAGTTATGCCGAGGTGCCGGGGCTGGCCGATGTGCTGGCGCGCATGTCGCGGCGGGCGCGCCAGCCCAACCCGCTGTTGGGAGGGGAGCAGGAGTTGCTGGCCGCGGCGGACGGCTACGCGCAGGACTTCGCCCACTGGCTGGCCGACGCGCAGGCCTACAGCATGCAGTGGCAGGCGGAGCGTTCAGGTAGAATTGCGCCTTTCTGATTTTTGCAGCGCCCCGGCGCTGCCCGACCGCAATGAAATTTACGCTGCATAACACGTCCGGCGCGGCGCGCCGTGGCACGCTTGACCTGGCCCACGGCAAGCTGGAAACCCCGGCCTTCATGCCGGTGGGTACTTACGGCACGGTGAAGGCCATGTCGCCGCTCGAACTGAAAGACATGGGCGCGCAGATCGTGCTCGGCAACACCTTCCACCTATGGCTGCGGCCGGGGCTGGAGGTGATCGGCGCACACGGCGGCCTGCACCGCTTCATGGGATGGGATGGCCCGATCCTCACCGACTCGGGCGGCTTCCAGGTGTTCAGCCTCGGGCCGCTACGCAAGATCACCGGCGGCGGCGTGGAGTTCAAGTCGCCGGTGAATGGCGACAAGTGTTTCCTTTCGCCGGAAGAATCGATGCGCATCCAGAAGGTGCTGAATTCCGACATCGTGATGATCTTCGACGAGTGCACGCCGTACCCGGCGGATGAGCAGACAGCGGCGGTGTCGATGCGCCTTTCCCTGGGCTGGGCCGAGCGCAGCAAAAAGGCGCACGAGGGCAATTCGAATGCGCTGTTCGGCATCGTTCAGGGCGGCATGCATGAGCACCTGCGCGACGAGTCGTTGCGCGAACTGAAAAAGATCGACTTCGACGGTTTCGCCATCGGCGGCCTGTCGGTGGGCGAACCCAAGGAAGACATGCTGCGCATCCTCAGCCACACCGCGCCGCAACTGCCGCAGGACAAGCCGCGCTACCTGATGGGCGTGGGTACGCCGGAAGACCTGGTGGAGGCAGTGAGCCACGGCATCGACATGTTCGACTGCGTAATGCCGACGCGCAACGCGCGCAACGGCCACCTGTTCACCCGCTTCGGCGATGTGCGCATCAAGAACGCGCAATACCGCATGGACACCCGTCCGCTCGATCCGCATTGCACCTGCTACACCTGCAAGAATTTCACCCGCGCCTACCTGCACCACCTGCACCGCATCAACGAAATCCTCGGCGCGCGCCTGAATTCGATCCACAACCTGCACTATTACCAGGAGCTGATGGCGAGCATGCGCGCTGCCATCGAACGCGGGCAGTTCGCCGAGTTTGTGGCGGGCTTCAAGCTGGCGCGCGCAAGCGGACAGGCCGGTGGCGCGTAGCAAAACGGTCATGTCATCCGTGGTAGAATGTGCCTTTATGTTTATTTTTTCTGGAGTGAATTAGGATGATTTCTGTCAGCAACCTGTTTATCAGCAACGCTTACGCCGAAGGCGCGGCTGCCCCGCAAGGCGGCGGCATCCTGGATTTCCTGCCGCTGTTTGCCTTGATCGTGGTGTTCTACTTCCTGATCCTGCGTCCGCAGCAGAAGCGTGCGAAGGAAGTGAAGAACATGTTGGAAGCACTGCAAAAAGGCGACGAAGTGGCAACTTCCGGCGGCGTGCTGGGACGTGTCACCAAGGTGGGCGATACCTATATTGCACTGGAAGTGGCCGAAGGCATGACGCTGAATGTGCAGAAGAGCGCAGTCCAGACCATCCTGCCCAAGGGTACCCTCAAGTCCATCTAAGTCATTCAAGTTAACCGGGGCGCTGCAATGAACCGTTACCCACTGTGGAAATACCTGTTGATCGCTGTTGTGATCGTGACCGGCCTGGTTTACACCCTGCCGAATTTCTATGGCGAGGCGCCTGCAGTGCAGGTGCTGCCGTTACGCGCCAACCTGAAGGCGGATGCTGCCTTGCTGAAACAGGTGGATACGGTATTGCAGGCAGAGCACCTGAACCCGGAAGCCTTGTCGCTGGATGCAACCAGCGTGCGTGCGCGGTTTGCCGATACCGATTCACAGTTGAAGGCCAAGGATGTGCTGGTGGCGCAACTGGGCGAGGATTACGTGGTGGCGCTGAACTTGCTGTCGCGCTCGCCGCAGTGGCTGACCGACCTGAATGCTTTGCCGATGTACCTTGGTCTCGACTTGCGCGGCGGTGTGCACTTCCTGTTGCAGATCGACATGAAGAGCGCGCTCGACAAGTCGCTTGAGGCCGCTGCCAGCGATTTCCGCAGCACGTTGCGCGAGGCGAATATTCCGTATGCCGGGGTGGGTCGCGATGCCGCAACGATTACGGTGAAATTCCGCGATGCGGCAGCGCGCAGCAAAGGCGAGGCCGAATTGCGCCAGCGCTTTGCCGGGCTGGATTTCGCTTCACGCGAAGATGCCGGCGACTTCCTGCTGGATGCGCGCCTCAAGCCGACCGAGGCAACCCGCATTCAGGAAAGCGCAGTGCAGCAAAACCTGGTGACCTTGCGCAACCGTGTGAATGAACTGGGTGTCGCCGAGCCGGTGATCCAGCAACAGGGACAGGACCGCATCGTGGTACAGTTGCCGGGCGTGCAGGATACCGCGCGAGCCAAGGACATTTTAGGGCGTACCGCCACGCTGGAAGTGCGCATGGTGGATGACCAGCATCAACTGACCTCCGCATCGGCAGCGCCGTTCGGCACCGAGCTGTTCCGTGACCGTGACGGCGAGGTGCTGGCGGTGAAGAAAACCGTGATTCTGACCGGCGAGCGCATCAGCGATGCGCAGCCCGGCTTTGACAGCCATACCAATGAGCCGGCCGTGCATATCAATCTGGATGCCGTGGGCGCACGCAAATTCAAGGAAGCAACGCGCGAAAACGTCGGCAAGCGCATGGCCATCATCCTGTTTGAAAAGGGCAAGGGCGAGGTTATTACGGCGCCGGTGATCCGCGAGGAAATCGGCGGCGGGCGCGTGCAGATCAGCGGCAAGATGAGCACCGAAGAAGCCAAGGATACCGCGCTGCTGTTGCGCGCCGGTGCGCTGGCCGCGCCGATGGAGATTGTCGAGGAGCGTACGGTCGGCCCCAGTCTCGGTGCAGACAACATCAAGCGCGGCTTCGATTCCACCAAGATCGGCTTTATCGCGATTGCGATCTTCATGGTCATCTATTACCTGATGTTCGGTACGGTGTCGGTGCTGGCGCTGGGGGTGAACCTGTTGCTGCTGGTGGCGCTGCTGTCGATGCTGCAGGCCACGCTAACGCTGCCCGGTATGGCCGGTATCGCGCTGACGCTGGGTATGGCGATCGACGCGAACGTGCTGATCAACGAGCGTATCCGCGAAGAGTTGCGCAACGGTGTGCCGCCGCAGGCGGCGATCCATGCCGGTTATGAAAATGCGTTTGCCACGATCCTGGACTCCAACATCACCAACCTGATCGCCGGTATCGCGCTGTTCATGTTCGGCTCCGGCCCGGTGCGCGGATTCGCGGTGGTGCTGTGCCTCGGCATCCTGACTTCGATTTTCAGCGCGGTGCTGGTGTCGCGTGCACTGGTGAACCTGATCTACGGCCGCAAGGCGCGCCTGAGCAAGGTCGCGATAGGCTAAGGGGAAACGGTAATGGAATTTTTCAAGATCAAAAAAGACATCCCGTTCATGAGCTACGGGAAATTCACGACCAGCGTTTCGCTGGTGACCTTCATCCTGGCGGTATTTTTCCTGGCGACCAAGGGGCTGAACTTCGGAGTGGATTTCACCGGCGGCACGGTGATTGAAGTGCACTACGCCCAGCCTGCCGACCTGAACAAGGTGCGCGATCAACTCGGCAGCATCGGGCTGCACGATGCGCTGGTGCAGAATTTCGGCACCAGCAAGGATGTGCTGATCCAGGTGCCGCTGAAACAGAACAAACTGGGGGCGGATTTGCCCGAGCAGGTGATGAAGGCGCTGCAACAGCAGGACGCTTCCGCCGAGAAGCGACGCGTCGAGTTCGTCGGCCCGCAAGTGGGCAAGGACTTGGTGGACAACGGCGCGATGGCGCTGCTGCTGGTCAGCTTGGGCATCGTCGGCTATCTGTGGCTGCGCTTCGAATGGAAGTTCGGCCTGGCCGCGATCCTCGCCAACCTGCACGACGTGGTGATCATCCTGGGTTTCTTCGCGTTCTTCCAGTGGGAGTTCTCGCTGTCGGTGCTGGCGGCGGTGCTGGCCGTGCTGGGCTATTCGGTGAACGAGTCGGTGGTGGTGTTTGACCGTATCCGCGAAAACTTCCGCAAGATGCGCAAGACCGAGGTGAACGAGATTATCGACAACGCAATCACCCGCACGATGTCGCGCACCATCATCACCCACGCCTGTACCCAGATGATGGTGACTTCGATGCTGTTTCTCGGCGGCGAGACGCTGCATTACTTCGCGCTGGCGTTGACCATCGGCATCCTGTTCAGCATCTACTCGTCGGTGCTGGTGGCGAGCCCGCTGTTGATGATGTTCGGCGTGTCGCGCGAAGATTTCATCAAGCCCGAAAAAACCGAAGCGGAAGAAGTGCTGCCTTGATTAGCATGATTCTGCTGGATTTCGTCGTGCACCTGGACGCCCATTTGCTGGCGCTGGTGCGCGAGTACGGCACGCTGGTGTATGCCATCCTGTTCGTGATTATCTTTTGCGAAACGGGCCTGGTGGTGGCGCCGTTCCTGCCCGGCGATTCGCTGCTGTTCGTCACCGGGGCAATGTGCGGCATGGATTTGCTGGAGCTGCATATACTGATTCCGCTGCTGGTGCTGGCCGCGTTTGGCGGCGACAACACCAACTACTGGATCGGGCGGCGTTTCGGCATCCGGCTGTTCAAGCACGATTCGCGCTTCTTCAAGCTGCAGCACGTGGAAAAGACCCAGGCCTTTTATGCCAGGCATGGCGGCAAGACCATCATCTTTGCGCGTTTCCTGCCCATCATCCGCACCTTTGCCCCGTTTGTCGCCGGCATCGGTTCGATGCGCTATCGCCAGTTCCTGATGTTCAGTGCCCTCGGTAGCATGGCCTGGATTGGCGGGCTGACGCTGGCCGGATTTTTCTTCGGCAATATCCCGATCATCAAGAACAACCTGACCTTGATGATCGTTGCCATCATCGTGATCTCATTTATCCCGGCGATCCGCGAATTCCTCCGCCACCGCCGGGAGCGCAAGCACTCCGCATAAACGCTCCGGCTGCCAGTGCCGGATGGCCCACTCCCAGACGTTATCCAGGCTTTCCTGCGCCAGTGCGGCAGGGGGCTGTTGTCGCAGGAAGCGCAGCGCCTGCAACAGCGCGGCAACCGGGCGGCGGCTGTCCACCGCGCTTGCCAGGATTTGTTTGCTGAGCTTTTCTCCAGCCGCATTCACGGCAACCGGCAGGTGCATATAGTGCGGGGTGGGCAGGCCGAGCAGTTTCTGCAGATAAATTTGGCGTGCGGTCGAAGCCAGCAGGTCTGCCCCGCGTACGACATGCGTGATGCCTTGTGCCGCATCATCGACTACCACCGCAAGCTGATAAGCGAATAAACCGTCGGCGCGCTTCACTACAAAGTCGCCAATTTCGGTTTCCAGTTGCTGGGTGATGCGGCCTTGCAGTGCGTCATCAAATTCGACGAGGCTATTTTTCGTGGGTAGGTCGGTGCGTACTCGCCAAGCCCGTCCTTCGCGTCCAGCCGGAATGCCATCACGACACGTACCGGGATACACCAAGCCTTCGATGCCGTGCAATGCCGAATCGGCGATTTCCTTGCGCGTGCAGCAGCACGGATAGGCGATACCGCTGTTCTTAAGCCGTTGCAGTGCTTCCTCATAAGCTTCAGCGCGCAGGCATTGGTAGAGCACCGGTTCGTCGCTGACCAGCCCAAAGGCTTCCAGCGTGCGCAGGATATGGTCGGCAGCGCCCGGCACGCAGCGTGGCGTGTCGAGGTCTTCGATGCGTATCAGCCAAGTGCCGTTGTGATGTTTTGCGTCGAGGTAACTCCCGACGGCGGCGACGAGAGAGCCGAAGTGGAGCGGGCCGGTGGGGGAAGGGGCGAACCTTCCCCGATAGCCAGGATCAGGCAGTGGCAACTTCTTCTTCGTCGAACTCCAGCTCGACCTTGCCATCCTTCACATCCACGGTCACCTTGCCGCCGTTCGCCAGCTTGCCGAACAACAGTTCGTCGGCGAGCGCGGAACGGATGGTGTCCTGGATCAGGCGTGCCATCGGGCGTGCGCCCATTTGCGGGTCAAAGCCATTTTCGGCGAGGTAATCCTTGAGGGCGGGAGTGAACTCGGCTTCCACCTTTTTCTCGTGCAGTTGCTCTTCCAGTTGCATGAGGAATTTGTCCACGACGCGCAGGATGACCTCCTTGGAGAGCGGGGCGAAGGAAACGATCGCATCCAGGCGGTTGCGGAATTCGGGCGTGAACAGGCGCTTGATGTCGGCCATTTCGTCACCGGAAGCGGCGGTTTTGGTAAAGCCGATCTGCACCTTGTTCAGCGCTTCTGCGCCTGCATTGGTGGTCATGATGATGACTACGTTGCGGAAGTCGGCCTTGCGTCCGTTGTTGTCGGTGAGCGTGCCGTGATCCATCACCTGCAACAGGATGTTGAAGATGTCCGGATGGGCCTTCTCGATCTCGTCCAGCAGCAGCACGCAATGCGGCTGCTTGGTGATGGCTTCGGTGAGCAGGCCGCCTTGTTCGAAGCCGACATAACCGGGTGGCGCACCGATCAGGCGGCTGACGGCGTGACGCTCCATGTATTCTGACATGTCGAAACGGTGGATGGGCATGCCCATGCTGTAGGCAAGCTGGCGTGCGACTTCGGTCTTGCCGACCCCGGTGGGTCCGGAGAACAGGAAGCTGCCGATAGGCTTTTGCGGATTGCCGAGGCCGCTGCGCGACATCTTGATGGCGCGCGCCAGCACATCGATGGCTTTGTCTTGGCCGAACACGGTGGCCTTGAGGTCGCGATCCAGGTTTTTCAGCGCATTGCGGTCGTCATGTGAGACCGTGCGTGCCGGGATGCGCGCGATCTTGGAAATGATCTCTTCGATTTCATGCTTGCCGATGGTTTTTTTCTGCTTGGACTTGGGCAGGATGCGTTGTGCGGCGCCGGCTTCATCCAGCACGTCAATCGCCTTGTCGGGCAGATGGCGGTCGTTGATGAAACGCGCCGAGAGTTCGGCGGCGCTGGTGATGGCGGCGGCGCTGAACTTGATGCTATGGTGTTCCTCGAACTTGGTTTTCAGTCCCTTCAGGATTTCGATGGTCTGCTCAACCGAGGGCTCGGAAACGTCGATCTTCTGGAAGCGGCGGGAGAGCGCCGAATCCTTTTCGAAGATGCCGCGGTATTCCTGGTAGGTGGTCGCACCGATGCATTTCAATTGACCGCTGGATAAGGCGGGCTTCAGCAGGTTGGAAGCATCCATGGTGCCGCCCGACGCCGAGCCGGCGCCGATCAGGGTGTGGATTTCGTCGATGAACAGCACGGCATTGGGGGCCGCTTTCAGTTCCTTCAGCACAGCCTTCAGGCGCTGTTCGAAGTCGCCGCGGTATTTGGTGCCGGCCAGCAGCGAGCCCATGTCGAGCGAATATACGTGCGCGTCCTTGAGGATTTCCGGCACTTCGCCTTCAACGATGCGACGGGCCAGGCCTTCCGCGATGGCGGTCTTGCCCACGCCAGCCTCGCCGACCAGCAGCGGATTGTTTTTACGGCGACGGCACAGGGTCTGGATGACGCGCTCCAGTTCCAGGTCGCGCCCGATCAGCGGATCGATCTTGCCGGCTTGCGCCTGTGCATTCAGATCCACTGTATAGTTTTTCAGTGCGCCGTCCTGGGCATTCTCTTGCTCGGCCTCGCCTTCGCTGGTTGCTTTCTGCGGGGCGGGTTGTTCCGGGGCCTTGTTGATGCCGTGCGCGATGTAGTTGACTACGTCCAGGCGGGCGATGCCGCGCTGGTTCAGGAAATAAACGGCGTGAGACTCTTTCTCACCAAACAGGGCGACCAGGATGTTGGCGCCGGTGACTTCTTTCTTGTTAGTGGACTGCACATGCAGGATCGCGCGCTGGATAACACGCTGGAAGCCCACGGTCGGCTGGGTGTCGACTTCGCCGGTGCCCGGCAGTTTTGGGGTGTGGGTGTCGATGTGCTGATTCAGGACGCCACGTAGCTCTTCAATATCTGCACCGCATGCACGCAAAACGTGCGCAGCCGACGGGTTGTCCAGCATTGCCAGCAACAAATGCTCGACGGTAATGAATTCGTGACGCTTCTGGCGGGCTTCGACAAAAGCGAGATGAAGGCTGACTTCGAGTTCCTGGGCGATCATTTAGTTCTCCTCCATATGGCAGCGCAGTGGGTGCCCATGCTGCGCCGCAAATTCCATTACCTGCATGACTTTCGTTTCGGCGATGTCCTTGCTGTATACACCGCACACCGCAGAGCCTTCATTATGTATTTTGAGCATGATCTGCGTTGCTTGTTCCTGCGTTTTTGCAAAAAACTTTTTCAACACTTCAATTACGAAATCCATGGTCGTGAAATCATCATTCAGCAGCAGCACCTTGTATTGCCTGGGTGGCTTGGTTTGATTACGTTCCAGCTCGGTAACAGATGCGTTTTCGTATTGAGTTGCCATCGAAGCCATTGTTGCATTTTATCCACCTCCATATTTGACGATTAGCGTGGTTTTTTCAAGCGTATTAAAAAAACTTGTATTAAGTGCTTGACGTCGTGGAATTTACACAGTAAAAAGCGCGTGGGTGTTTGAATTAGAGTATCTGCAGTGCTGGTTTTGCCATGTGCGGTCCCACGCGGTCTTGGAATTCAAACAGTTTGGCGGTATTCCATCCGCTGTTTTTTGTAAGGAAGTAAAGCATGGCAAACGGTACAGTAAAGTGGTTCAACGACGCTAAGGGTTTCGGTTTCATTACCCCTGATGATGGCAGCGAAGATTTGTTCGCGCATTTCTCCGCGATCAACATGAGCGGTTTCAAGACCCTGAAGGAAGGCCAGAAGGTTTCCTTCGAAGTTGTGCAAGGCCCTAAGGGTAAGCAAGCTTCCAACATTCAAGCCGCCTAATTAGCGGTTTTTTTGTTGTATAGAAAGGCCTGGTGCGAAAGCATCAGGCCTTTCGCATTCTGGCGTTCGGAAATATATAGGCATGGGTATATAACGCTCTTGCCGATATATAGATCGGTATTTGGGCGGGCATGATGCATGAAAAAAGCCCGGTGTTGCGGCACCGGGCTTTTGTCCTGGAACGGTTGCTCCAGTCTAAATGACATTCAGTGCTGCATTGAATGTCTTGCTTGGGCGCATGGCCGCCGAAGTCTTGGCGAAGTCAGCATGGTAATAGCCGCCCATGTCTACCGGCTTGCCTTGGGCTGCGATCAACTCTCCGGCGATTCTGGCTTCGTTGTCGGTCAGCACCTTCGCCAACGGGGCGAACTTGGTTTGCAATGCGGCATCCTTGTTTTGCGCGGCCAGCGCCTGCGCCCAATACAGCGCGAGGTAGAAGTGGCTACCGCGGTTGTCGATCTCGCCTACCTTGCGTGAGGGCGACTTGTCATTGTCGAGGATCTTGCCGATAGCCTGATCCAGCGTGTCGGCCAGTACCTGTGCCTTGGGGTTCTTGAACGTTTGCGCCAGATGCTCCAGCGACACGCCCAGTGCAAGGAACTCGCCCAGTGAATCCCAGCGCAGATAGTTCTCTTCCTGGAACTGCTGTACGTGTTTCGGCGCGGAACCGCCTGCGCCGGTCTCGAACATGCCGCCACCGTTCATCAGCGGCACGATGGAGAGCATCTTTGCGCTGGTGTTGAGTTCCAGGATGGGGAACAGGTCGGTGAGGTAATCGCGCAGCACGTTGCCGGTGACGGAGATGGTGTCCAGTCCCTTGCGTGCGCGGGTCAGTGATGCGCGGCAGGCTACGGAGGGTTCCATAATCTGGATATCCAGGCCCTTGGTGTCGTGGTCCTTCAGGTAGCGCTCCACCTTGGCGATGATCTGCGCATCGTGCGCACGGTTCTTGTCCAGCCAGAAGATGGCCGGGGTGTTGGAGAGGCGCGCACGCGTCACTGCGAGCTTCACCCAGTCCTGGATCGGCGCATCCTTGGTCTGGCAGGCGCGGAAGATGTCGCCCTGTTCGACGGCTTGCTCCAGCAGTACTTTCCCGTTCGTATCAACGATGCGCACCACACCGTCGGCAGCCATCTCGAAGGTCTTGTCGTGCGAGCCGTACTCTTCGGCCTTCTGCGCCATCAGGCCCACATTGGGCACGCTGCCCATGGTGGCGGGGTCGAGTGCCCCGTTCTGCTTGCAGTCTTCCACTGCGGCGACATAGATCGTGGCGTAGCAGCGGTCGGGGATCATTGCCAGCGTGTCGTAGGGCTTGCCGTCGGCGCCCCACATCTTGCCGCCGTCGCGGATCATCGGCGGCATCGAGGCGTCGATGATGACGTCCGAAGGTACATGCAGGTTGCAGATGCCCTTGTCGGAGTTCACCATCGCCAGCGCGGGGCCGTGGCGGAAGCAGTCGGCGATGTCAGCCACCAGCGTGGCACGTTTGGCCTCCGGCAGGGCGAACACCTTGGCTTCCATATCGCCGAAACCGTTGTTCACGTTCACGCCCATCTCTTTCAGTTGTGCGCCGTGCTTATCGAACACCTTCTGGAAGAACACGCTGACGGCATGGCCGAACATGATGGGGTCGGACACTTTCATCATGGTGGCCTTCAGGTGCAGCGAGAGCAGCACGTCTTCCTTCTTTGCTGCCGCAATCTGCTCGGCGTAGAAGGCGCGCAGTGCACCGCGCGACATCACGGCGGCATCGATGATCTCGCCAGCCTTGAGGTTGAGCTTGTCCTTGAGCACGGTGGTCTTGCCATCCTTGCCGATGAACTCGATGCGCGTGCTGACGGCGTCCGGCACGGTGACGGATTTTTCGCTGCCGTAGAAATCGCCGCTGGTCATGTGCGCCACGCGGGTCTTCGAGGTCTTCTCCCACTTGCCCATGCGGTGCGGATGTTTCTTCGCATAGTTCTTCACCGAGGCGGCGGCGCGGCGGTCAGAGTTGCCTTCGCGCAGTACCGGGTTCACGGCGCTGCCGAGTACTTTGCCGTAGCGCGCCTTGATCTCCTTCTCGGTTTCGCTCTGCGGATTTTCCGGATAGTCCGGCAGCTTGTAGCCCTGCGCCAGCAATTCCTTGATCGCGGCCTTCAGTTGCGGGACCGATGCGCTGATATTCGGCAGTTTGATGATGTTGGCTTCCGGTTTCAGCGTCAGTGCGCCCAGTTCGCTCAGGCAGTCCGGCACCTGCTGCGCTGCGCTGAGGTGTTCGGGGAAGTTGGCCAGGATGCGCCCGGCCAGCGAGATGTCGCTGGTTTCGACGGCGACGCCCGCAGCCTTGGTGTAGGCCTGGATGATGGGCAGCAGCGAATAGGTTGCCAGTCTTGGCGCTTCATCGGTCAGGGTATAAATGATTTTCGGGGTTGTCATGATTGCCTTTAAAATCCGGATTTTCTGGTGGTGAAAGAATGAGCCGCATCCTGTTATTCAACAAGCCTTATGGCGTGATCTGCCAATTCAGCCGCGACGGGATGCACCCGACACTGGCGGATTATATCGCCGTTCCCGATGTTTATCCTGCCGGGCGCTTGGATACGGATAGTGAAGGATTGTTGTTACTGACGGATGACGGCAAGTTGCAGCATCGCATCACCGATCCCAAGCATAAGCTGCCCAAAACCTATTGGGTGCAGGTGGAGGGGGTTCCCGATGAGGCGGCCTTGGCGCAATTGCGGCGCGGAGTGGCGCTGAACGATGGCCTGACCTTGCCGGCCCAGGCACGCCTGATGCCAGAGCCGGCCAAACTGTGGCCACGCAACCCACCGATACGTGAACGCAAAGCCATCCCGACCAGTTGGCTGGAACTATCGATACGCGAAGGGCGCAACCGCCAGGTACGGCGCATGACCGCAGCGGTGGGGTGCCCGACCTTGCGCTTGATACGCTACTCGATAGGCGATTGGGTTTTGGGCGATTTGCAGGCAGGAGAGTGGCGCGAGCATCGGTAAAATATTGTTAAGCGGCGTTGCACGATAACTCGAGTGGTATAATTTCCCACGGATTTAAAAAAATATAAATTTCAAAGTGTCGCAGCATGGTTTGAGTTGGACGGGAAGTCTTGCCGACGCATGACGATATGCACATTTAGGAGGTGCAGTTATGAAGAAAACCGGATTGGCTCTGCTGCTTGTCCTGGCGGTTTTTTCATTCGGGGTGTTTGCTGCCGATACGCCGGTGGCACACGACACATCATCCAGTCGCTCGGTTACGTTGAGCGATATGGGGCTGACCGAAACCGTGCTGCTGGGAGAGCGCAATAGCGAGCAACACTTCTATTTGCCGATGCCGCAGGGCGTACGCTTTGCCCGTGCACGTTTCGAGTTGTCGGCAACCTATTCGCAGCCGTTCCCCGGAGATGCGGTGCTGACCGTATCGATCAACGGGCTGGCGAAGTTGATCCAGCCGCTAAAAAGTTCGGGTGTCCCGATTGAGCTTGTCCTGCCCATCAATGACGCCGAGCCCAAGGCCGGGGTGCTCGATGTCGGCATTGCCCTGAGTACCCGGATGGATGCAAGTCATTGTTACGACCAGCGCGGCAAAGGGATTGAGCTGGCTGTGGATACGCACAAGACACGTCTGGTATATGCCTATGCCAATAGCGAAATAGACGGCGTCGACAAGATGCTGGCAACATTGCCACATCACCCGGTTGTCCTGATTCCATCCAATACGCTCGATGCGCCCCAGTACCAGGCGGTGCTGCGTATCGTGCAGGCCTTATCCGGTATCGGGTTGCAGCCGGAGTTGGTGGCTGTGCCGAAAATCGGTGAAAGCGCGTCGGTTGCGGGGCTCGACGCGAGCGGCCAGATGCTTCCGGCGCTGCGCCAGGCGATCGAGAGCGGTACACGCTTTGCAATCCGCGATGCCGACGATCTTGGCGCCTGGCTGCGCGCCAGACTGGAGGCCGAGAATGGTCTGGCGCAAGTGGTGTTCGACGCAGCCGCAACGCGGCAGGCACTGCGTGACGCATATGCGGCGAGCCGGATGCAGGGAGCAGTCGACGCATGGCTGGATTCCGCAGTACAGGACAAGAGCAACATCGAATTGATGGCGCTGGCTGGGTATCCGGTACTAGCCATCGGCAAGGATAATGTCGAGCAGGCGGTGAAGCTGATCGGGGCCGACTGGAAGCGGATCGCCAAGGGGGCGGCATTAACGGTGATGTCTGCCGCCGACCTGCGCAAATCAAAACAAAGCAAGGCTGCGATGCATATCGCACGGGATTTCCCGTTACGGGTCCTGAACGGGGATGGCGAATGGCAGATTCCATTCAACCTGAGGGATATTCCGCCCGGACGCTGGCCGGATGCGTTTGAACTCAATGTCATGGCATCCCCCGGCAGTGACGGGAAATCGCCGGTTGCGGCGGTGTTGCTGAATGACAACCTGTTGACGGCAGCGTTGTTGAACACGAACGGGCAATTGACGCGGATCACGGTCCATATTCCGTTGTATGCGGTACGTTCCAGCAATGTGTTGAAGATACGGGTCAGCCATCGGGTGGAGTCCGGGTTGTGCAGCGGCGTATCGCAAGCGATGCCGGTGCAGTTATTGCCCACCAGCTTCCTGAGCCTGAAGCGCGCACCCGAACCCTCGCAATTCTTCATGCTGGACTCCATGCTGTCCAGGCATGGCGACGTCATTGTGCCGCAGCGCTATTTGCAGGATGTGACAGACAGCTTGCCGGCGGTCAGTGCCATCCTGAATGGCATGGCAGTGGGCGGGGAGGGATTCGACCTGAAAGTGAATGCGGGGAAGGAGTTCGTCCCCGAAAATGTATTTGTCGCATTCGAAACCGCACCGCAGGAGGCGTCGGAGCTGGTGACCACACAAACCGGGCGTCTGGTGATCCGCAATTCAAATGGCGAAGCCGTATTCGACAGCACCGGCATGAAGGAAATGGCAGTGATGCAACTGGTGGAGTCCCATCGCCAGTACGGTGTGTATGTGCTGCCAGTGTCCGGGCGGTTGCCGGTCTTCCAGAAGCCTTTTGAAGTGGCGATGGGCAATCTGGCGGTCGCCGACGCGCAGGGCGTGCGGCTGGTGGTGAATGTTAGCGATCCTGACAACAATCTTGAGCTGGACGAGCAGAATCGTGGCATCAAATTGTTTTTCCACCATTACCGCATCTGGCTCATCGTGTTAGGCGTGCTGATGCTGCCGGTGCTGGCGATGCTGGGCTTGAGGCTTTATTACCGGCGCCGCAACTTGCAGGCCTAAGGTCGTATCTTGGATACGTTCGTACTGGCGGACTACCTGTATGCACTGGATGTGCTGGCTGGCGTGACCGCCATCCTCATCCTGGCGAGTTCGCTGGACGATTTCTTTATCGATGTGTGCTACTGGGCGCGCGAAGCATATCGCTGGGTATTCGTCGAGACGCAGCATCAATCGCTGCATATCGAACAGCTGAAGCAGAAACCGCTGCAGCCGTTCGCCATCATGGTGCCGGCGTGGAAGGAATACGATGTGATCGCCAAGATGGTGGAAAACACCCTGGCGACGCTGGATTACGAAAAATACGTGATCTTCATCGGGACTTACCAGAATGATGCGGAAACGACCGCCGAGGCAGATCGGATGGCGCGCCGCTATCCGCATATGGTACAGCGGGCCACGGTGATGAATGACGGTCCCACCTGCAAGGCGGATTGCCTGAACTGGATTGTGCAATCCATCAGCCTGTATGAGGAGCGCAACGGGATGCGCTTTGCCGGCCTCATCATGCATGACTGCGAGGATGTGATCCATCCGCTGGAGTTGTACCTGTACAACTACCTGATCGATCGCAAGGACCTGATCCAGTTGCCGGTGCTGTCGCTGGAGCGCGAATGGTATGAGTTTGTGGCCGGTACGTACCTGGACGACTTCAGCGAATGGTGCAGCAAGGAAATGGTGGTGCGGGAAAGTCTGACCGGACTGGTGCCGGGGTCGGGGGTGGCGACCTGCTACAGCCGGCACATGATCGATCTGCTGGCGCAGCAGAACAACAACATGCCGTTCAATACCGACACGCTGACCGAGGACTATGAAATGAGCCACCGCCTGAGCAAGCTCGGCGCGCGCCAGGTGTTTGTGCGGTTTCCGGTGGTGTATCACGCCAAACGCCGCAATTTCATTACCCGCAAGGAAAAGGACATCGAGGTTGAAAGCGTGATCGCCACGCGCGAGTATTTCCCGAGCAGTTTCAAGGCGGCGTACCGGCAGCGTGCGCGCTGGATCATCGGGGTCGCTTTCCAGGGCTGGGAGCAGATGGGGTGGCAGGGCGGCCTGCTCAGCAATTATTTTTATCTGCGTGACCGCAAGGGCATCTTCACTTCGTTTGTCGGCCTGCTGGCCTATTTCATCGCAGCTAACCTGGGCGGCATCTGGCTGCTGCATGCGGCCGGGATCGGGGTGGTGCGCTATCCCGAGTTCATTCAGCCGGAGAGCCTGACATACCAGGTGTTCGTCATCAATTTCTGGCTGTTCATGAATCGCATCGTGCAACGCGTCTATTTCGTGTTCAAGCTGAATGGGGTGGAGCAGGGGCTGCTGGCGATTCCGCGCATGGCGGTGAGCAATGTGATCAATTTCTTTGCGGTAAGCCGGGCCTGGAAAGTGTTCCTGCTCTATTTCGTGACAGGCAAACGGATATCCTGGGACAAGACCCAGCACTCCTATCCGTCCATGGATGAGCTGAAGAAACAGCGCACCCGGATCGGCGATCTGCTGCTGGATTGGGATGCGGTCAGTCGCGAGCATCTGGAGGCGGCACTGTCGCAGCAGCAGCACAGCGGCAAGAAGCTGGGGCAGCTGTTGCTGGAATCGGGGCTGGTGAACCCGGAGACGCTGGCGGATGCAATTGCCGAGCAGGCGGGGTTGCCGCGGGCGATCCTGACGCACGCAGCGCTGGTCGAGTTCTCCGGGCGCATTCCGCGGCGGCTGGTTGTGCAGTATCGTGTGATCCCGTTTGCCCTCGGCGAGGGCGGCGCCCTGAATCTTGCGACCAGCGAACCATTGTCTGACGAGGCCCGGGCTGCCATTGAGGAACAGGTGCGTGACAAGCTTTCATATTTCATTGTCTGCGAGCATGAAGTGGAAAAAGCGCTGGAGTGGTACTACACCGGCGAACAGACCCTCAAGCGCCCGGTGCGCAAGACGCATCTGGAGCTGGGCGACTTGCTGGTGGAGTTGGGGGCGGTTTCATTGCAGGCCCTGGAGTCGGCCCTGAGGGATTACGACGCCAAACGCGATGGCCGCGTCGGGGCGTATTTGGTCCAGCACGGCATTATCAACCAGCAGCAATTGGAGGATGCATTGTCGCAACAGGTCGAACTGACTGGCCGCTTCATGCGCATGCAGGAGGCGGCATGGGAAAAATAGCGCGTATGTTCGTCGTACTGGCATCCTGCTTCTGCTTCTGCTTTCCTGCCTGGGCTGAAGAGCAGGTGCTGGGGGCAAAGGCCTATGCCCTGGCGGAGCAGGCCTATGCGGCATTGTCCAAGGGGGATGTCGATGCGGCGGCGAGCGCCACCGATGCTGCGCTGCGCGAACAGCCGGACAGCCAGCAGTTGCTGCTGTTGCGGCTGGACATCTTCATGCGCAAAGGGGAACTTGATGAAGCGCAGAAACAGGCCGATGCGGTGGTAGCCAAGTTTCCCGGCAATGCGTTTGTGCTGGTGCAGCGCGGGTATGTCGAGCAGCGTCGCAAGTCATATCAGGAAGCAATGAATGATTTTTATGCCGCGCTTAGCCTGCCAGCCGGAATTTCCAATCCTGAGCAGCAGCGCCAGGTGCGGCTGGCCTGGGCTGACTGCGCCTTGCTGTCGCACCAGCCCAAGGTAGTGCCGGACGCGCTGGCGTTTTATGCGAAACAGGCTGACTATGCAGTACAGGTGCGGCTGGCGAATGCCTACTGGGTGTTGGGAGAGCATGAGGCGACCCACCGTGCCGCAGTCCTGGCTGAGCAGTCGGCGGCGAACGATGAGGAGCGCAAGATTGCCCATCAGCTGGCGGAGATGAGTGCGCTGGCAGCGCCTGTCGAACTGGATCGGGCTTATGCAAAGTTGCGCGAAAACGACGATGCCGCTGCAGTGGCAAATTTCAAAAGCGCTTTTGCAAAGAAGCCGGGCAATGTTTACCAGTATGTCGATGCGGGATACGCCGCCAAGCGCATCAACGATAACGCCAGCGAAGTCGAATGGTTTTCGCGTGCGCTGGACGTCGACCAGAAATCGGACAAGCCGATTTTCGATGCGCAGCAGCGCTTCAATTACCGGCGCAACAACCAGGAAGTCGAGCGCCGTTTCGGTGCGGTGGCCAGCGTGGTGTACCAGGGGAACGGCTTCGGGCCGATGAACAACTTCAATGTGGTACAGAGTGGTTTCGAGGCGTATTGGCGTCCCGAGGGGGATGGCAACCGCAACGGGCATTTGTTGAATTTCTTCGTGCGCGGCTTCGAGAATGTGTGGGATGGTGCGGGCGGGGCAATCGGCGCGCCGACCCTGCAAGGGGATGCGGGCGTACGCTACAAGCCTTTCGCCAGCGCGAACCTGATCCTGCTTGCCGACCGGATGTTCAAGATCGGCGACCTTTCCAGCAACGACTGGGTGGCCCGCTGGGCCTACTCGGATGGCGCCGGCGGCGACCTGAATGTGGTGCAGCCGCATTGGTGGATGTGGTCGTTCTACACCGATGGCTCCTATTTCACGACGACGCCGCGCTACATCCAGACCTATGAGGCGCGCTACGGACATAGCTGGCGCTGGGACAAACTCAGTCCGCGCCTGGCCATTACGCCGCATCTGGTGTTGTCGGGAGATTACGACAGCCTGGCGTTGCAGCAAAGCGCCACCGGGTATGGCCCGGGCATCAGCATGCGCTACTGGTTCCGCGAGGATGCCTATCATGCTCCGGCCAGTTTTTTTGACCTGACGGTGCAATACCGTTACGAGTCCACCCCGACCAATCGCGCCCACGGCCTCGGCGTGCGCGCAATCCTGTGGTACTAGGGCGTGCTAACACTAATTTCACGCCTGCGTTGCCGCGAGAAGGTTGTGGATGCAAGGCGCAAGCCGCTGCGAATGGTTGTTCCATTCGCAAGGGTTGCAACGCCGCAGACGCGACCTTCTCGCGGCAACCCTTCGGGACGGGGCGACTGGGGCGCCCTCCTTTGTCGCAAGCCGCTTGTAGTGGCTTGCACTACGGCGCGTCCTGCTTCGCGGAGGACATCCCCAGTCGCCCTCGTCGCAGACGCGAAATTAGTGTTAACACGCCCTAATTAAGGAGTTTATTTTTGCGCAAGATACTTGTTGTGATTGGCACGCGCCCGGAGGCGATCAAGATGGCGCCGCTGGTTCATGCATTGCGTGCAGAGCCGCGCTTGCAGACATTGGTTTGCCTGACCGCGCAGCACCGGCAGATGCTCGACCAGGTGCTGGAGGTGTTCGGCATCCGGGCGGATATCGATCTGGACCTGATGAAACCGGGGCAGGGGCTGGCGCAACTGAACGGCAGGGTGCTGCATGCGATGGACGAAGTGCTGGCGCAGCACCAGCCTGACTGCGTGCTGGTGCACGGCGACACTACCACGGCGATGGCGGCAGCGATGGCCGCGTTTTACCGCCATATCCCGGTCGGGCATGTCGAGGCGGGATTACGTACTTACGATATGCGGCACCCGTTCCCGGAAGAAATGAACCGCCGTGCCATCGACCTGGTGGCCGGCTACTGCTACGCGCCGACCACGGTGTCGCGCGACAACCTGCTCAAGGAGGGCGTGGCGCCGGAGCGGGTTTTCGTCACCGGCAACACGGTGATCGATGCGCTGTTGCATACGACGGCGCGCCTGCAGCAGGATGTGCAACTGGCACAGCGCGTGCGCGCGGCTTTCCCCTTTGCCGCAGCCGGGAAACGGCTGATCCTGGTGACCGGGCACCGGCGCGAGAATCATGGCGAGCCGCTGATGAATGTGTGTCGCGCGCTGAAGCATCTGGCGCAGCAACCGGATGTGGAGGTCGTATACCCGGTGCACCCGAACCCGAATGTGCGCCAGGCTGTTGATGCGGTATTCGGCGACAGCCCCGGCATCCACCTGATCGAGCCGCAGGACTACCTGCATTTCGTATTCCTGATGCAGGCGGCTCACATCATCCTCACCGATTCGGGCGGCATCCAGGAAGAGGCGCCGTCATTGGGCAAACCGGTGCTGGTATTGCGCGAGGTGACCGAGCGCCCGGAGGCCGTGGCGGCCGGCACGGTGAAGCTGGTGGGCACCGATACGCAACGCATTATTGCGGAATGTGAGCGGCTGCTGGGGGATGCCGGGTATTACCGGTCATTTTCCGGGCGGGACAATCCGTATGGCGACGGCACGGCAAGCCAGCGCATTGTAGCCACTTTGCTTTGAGGTAAAGACAAGTGCAGGAAGCAGCAGTCGACACATCGAGAAAAGACTACCGGCCGGATATTGACGGCATGCGCGCGCTGGCCGTGCTGTCGGTCATCGTGTTCCATATCGACAAGCACCTGGTCCCCGGCGGTTTTGTCGGGGTGGATATATTTTTCGTGATTTCCGGGTTCCTGATCAGCTTGCATATCCTGCGCGACATGGATCTGGGGCGATTCTCGCTGGTGGAGTTTTACCGCCGCCGCGTCAAGCGGATTGCCTTGCCGCTGTTGCTGGTGGTGGGTGCCACGGTGCTGGCGGCGCAGTTGCTGATGCTGCCGGAGGACGCGCAGCATGTGGCGGACGCAGCGATCTATTCGGTGATGTCGCTGGCCAACGTGTATTTCTGGCTGTTCCAGGACACCGGGTATTTTGCCGCAGATAGCGCGCAGATCCCGCTGCTGCATTTATGGACGCTGGGGGTCGAGGAACAGTTCTATATCCTGTGGCCGCTGCTGCTGTTGCTCGGCTATCGCGTCACACGCGTCAGGTCCTTCCTGACCGTCGCGACGGCGTTGGCGCTGGCCTCGTTCGTGTTTGCACAAGTCTGGTTTTCCCACGACGCCTCGTTTACCTACTACATGCTGCCGGCCCGCGCGGGTGAATTGCTGGCCGGGGCGCTGGTTGCGGTCGGCGTGCTGCATGGCGTCGAGCGCAGGGTGCCGGCGCAGGCCGTATTGCCGATGGCGGTGACGGCGTTGCTGTTGCTGCTGGGTTCAATGTTTTTCCTGAATGACGAGATGGTTTTCCCCGGCTTGTGGGCGCTGGTTCCGGCTGCGGCCGCGGCGGTGCTGATCCTGGTCGGCCATTGCGCGCGGAACCGGGTGTCTGACCTGCTGGCGTTCAAGCCGCTGGTTGCGATCGGATTGCTGTCGTATTCAGCCTACCTGTGGCATTGGCCGCTGCTGGCATTTTACCGCTATGAACATGCTGAAATTTCGCAGGTCGCGGCATGGGCGATCCTGGGCCTGACCTTTGTGCTGGCGGCGTTGAGTTACCGCCTGGTCGAGCGCCCGGCGCGCGCTTCGGTTGCCCCGGCGCTAAAGGTCATGGTCATGCAGTATGCGATCCCGGCGTATCTGGTGGCCTGCAGCGCGCTGGCCGTCATTTATTTCGACGGCTTCGGCATACGCTGGGAAACGATGCGCGACAGTTTTGTGGCAGAGGAGTACGCTGAGGAGTCGGCGGAAACCGCCGCCCTGCAGGCGCCGGAAAACGCCACGGCCAGCGCGATTGACCCGCGCGTGACATTGCAATACCGCAAGCCCAAAGCAGCCTATCAATTCGACTATGTCTGCCAGCGGGAACGGGCGTCGTTCGTCGATCTGCACAATCCGAACTGCATATTGGGGGGCGGGGATAGTCATGAGGTCAAGACGATCCTGTGGGGAGATTCGAATGCCGGACACTATGTGGGTTTGGTCGGGGCGATTGCCCGCAAGGCCGGTTTCCGTTTCCGCAATATCGAGGTCGAGTCCTGTCCGCCGCTGGCCGGAGACCCCGAGCCCTTCGTCGCGGCGCGTCGCCTGGCTGATTGCCGTGCTTCTGCCGAACAGGTGCTGCCGGATGTGCGGCGTGCCGAGGTGGTGATCATCGCGGCCTCGTGGTCAGATTACTCCAGCCGCTCGGAGCGTTTCTTCGACCAGTTTTTTGCGACCGTAAAAGAACTGACCGATGCCGGAAAGTATGTGCTTATCCTCGGCAAGGCTCCCGAAATCAAGGGCTATGAGTGGGAGTGCGTGGAGAAGCAGGCCGGGGTCGCCGCGCCGGGAGCTTGTCCGTACCTATCCGCGCCCGAACTGTACGTCCTGGAGGCCA
Organism: Pseudomonadota bacterium; assembly: GCA_021848465.1. Classification (GTDB taxonomy): domain Bacteria; phylum Pseudomonadota; class Gammaproteobacteria; order Burkholderiales; family Gallionellaceae; genus JAJZUP01. The sequence goes on along the minus strand of JAJZUP010000003.1, from coordinate 175,224 downwards.
ACGACCGCCTGAAGGCGTTTGCCGAAAAGAGCCGCAATGTGGGTTTCTTCGATGTGACTTCCTACCTGTGTCCGGGTGGGGTTTGTTCGGCATTTGATGCCCAGGGCTTCCCGCTCTATTTCGATGCGGCACACCTGTCCTTGCCTGGTTCCTGGCAGTTGGGGGATGAGGTTGTGCACAAAGAGGGAGTGCCGCCGGCGTTTTCTCGCATCGCTAGCCAGTTGCACTAGGAGTCGTCAACCCTGTTTCGCGTCTGCGACGAGGGCGGCAGGAGGCTAGCATGACGTCCGCATGGCTGAGGTCGTGTGGCCGTCATCCAGCTGCAAAGGCTCTGGGGTATAATGGCCTCTTTGGTAATGACCGTATCAGGAGGAAATCATGCCCATATACGAATACCGCTGCAGCAACTGCGGCACACAGAAGGATGTCATGCAGAAATTCAGCGATCCTGTGCTGACGACATGCCCGGAATGCAAACAGGAAACTTTCAGCAAACAGCTCACTGCAGCCGGTTTCCAGTTGAAGGGGAGCGGCTACTATGTGACGGATTTCAAAAATCCGCCCGCGCCGAAGTGTGAGCCGTCCGCTTGTGCATCCTGTCCGGCCATGAGCGGCGAGGCATGAAGAAATACCTGTTTACCGGACTGCTGGTCTGGGTGCCGCTGGCCATCACGCTGTGGGTGCTGAAGCTGATTCTGGGCACGATGGATCAATCATTGTTGCTGTTGCCCCAGGATTGGCGCGTTCCCGGTATGGGGGTAGTGCTGACCGCGGCGATTGTGCTGGTTACCGGGCTGTTGACGCGCAATATGTTCGGGCAGCGCTTGCTCGACATGTGGGAGGCGTTGTTGCAGCGCATTCCGGTGGTCAATGGCATATACAACAGCGTCAAGCAGGTCAGCGATACGCTGCTATCGGAAAAGAGCAACGGTTTCGGCAAGGTATTGCTGGTGCGTTACCCGCATCCTCAGGCATGGTCGCTGGCATTCCAGACGACGGTTCCCGGCGAGGTGCAGCGCGAGCTGGGCGATGATGAATATGTCGCGGTCTTCATCCCGACGACTCCCAGCCCGGTGAACGGCTTTTATTTCTTTGTGCGCAAGGCCGATACGATAGAGCTGGATATCAAGGTCGATGTGGCTTTCAAGGCGATTGTCTCGATGGGGGTGGTGACCACGCCCGAAGAGGTGGCGCGCAAGCTCGAGAGCCAAGGTTAACAACGGATTATTAGAACTATTTTTGTAAATTTTTGAACTGAATTATGCGTACTCATTACTGCGGCAGCCTGAATGCTTCCAACCTGGATCAAATCGTTACCCTGTGCGGCTGGGCTCATCGCCGCCGCGACCACGGCGGGGTGATCTTCATCGACCTGCGCGACCGCGAAGGCCTGGCGCAGGTGGTGTGCGATCCGGATCGCCCGGATATGTTCAAGATCGCCGAATCGGTGCGCAATGAATTCGTGCTGAAGATCACCGGCAAGGTGCGTCGCCGTCCGGCAGGCACCACCAATGCCAACATCACCAGCGGCGAGGTTGAGATCCTGTGTCACGAGATCGAAGTGCTGAATGCCTCGGTCACGCCACCGTTCCAGCTCGACGACGAAAACCTGTCTGAGAACGTGCGCCTGACCCATCGCGTGATCGACCTGCGCCGACCGCAGATGCAGCAGAACATGATGCTGCGCTACAAGACCGCGCGCGCCTTCCGCCGCTTCCTCGACGACAAAGGCTTTATCGACATCGAGACGCCGATGCTGACCAAATCCACTCCCGAGGGCGCGCGCGACTATTTGGTGCCGTCGCGCGTGCATGCCGGAGAATTCTTCGCGTTGCCGCAGTCGCCGCAATTGTTCAAGCAGATGCTGATGGTGGCCGGTTTCGACCGCTACTACCAGATCACCAAGTGTTTCCGCGACGAGGATTTGCGTGCCGACCGCCAGCCCGAGTTCACCCAGGTGGATATTGAAACCTCGTTCCTCAGCGAGGAGCAGATCATGGCGCTGATGGAAGAAATGATCCGCACCGTGTTCAAGGAGGTGCTGGACGTGACTTTGCCCAATCCCTTCCCGCGCATGACTTACGGCGAGGCCATGTCGCGTTTCGGTTCCGACAAACCCGATATGCGTGTAACGCTGGAAATTTCCGAAGTCACCGATGCGGTGAAGGATGTGGCGTTCAAGGTGTTCAGCGGTCCGGCCAACAGCGGCGGCCGCGTGGGTGCGCTACGCATCCCCGGCGGTGCGGCTCTGACACGCGGCGAAATCGACGAATACACCAAGTTCGTCGGTATCTACGGTGCCAAGGGACTGGCCTACATCAAGGTCAACGACATGACCAAGCTGAACGAAGAGGGGCTGCAATCGCCGATTGTGAAGAACCTCAACGAGGCTGCACTCAAGCTCATCATGGAGCGCACTGGTGCGCAGAACGGCGACCTGATCTTCTTCGGCGCCGACAAGACCAAGGTGGTCAATGACGCGCTGGGTGCATTGCGTACCAAGATCGGCCACGAGAAGGGTTACACCAATGGCAAGGCATGGGAGCCGCTGTGGGTGGTGGACTTTCCGATGTTCGAATACGACGAGGAAGACAAGCGCTGGACGGCCTGCCACCACCCCTTTACTTCGCCCAAGGACGAGCATGTGCAGTTCCTCGAAAGCGACCCCGGCAAGTGCCTGGCCAAGGCCTATGACCTGGCGCTGAACGGCTGGGAAATCGGCGGCGGCTCGGTGCGTATCCACAAGGAAGAAGTGCAGAGCAAAGTGTTCCGCGCGCTCAACATCGGCGCGGAAGAAGCTCAACTCAAGTTCGGCTTCCTGCTCGACGCGCTGCAATACGGCGCGCCACCGCACGGCGGCCTGGCCTTCGGCCTGGACCGCATCGTCACCATGATGACCGGCGCCGAATCCATCCGCGACGTGATCGCCTTCCCCAAGACCCAGCGCGCGCAATGCCTGTTGACGCAAGCGCCATCCGCCGTGGACGAGAAGCAACTGCGCGAACTGCATATCCGTTTGCGCCAGCAGGTGCAGACCACGGTTGAGGTTAGCAAGGAGTAGGCATGTTGCGCGGCGCCTGGACGCTGTGGCTGGTTCTGGCCGGGCTGCTGTGCTGGCATCCCGGAGCGCAGGCAGGCTGGTTTGCGGATGCCGCGCCACAGATCGAAGTCCGGGTAGCCGAACTGCCGCGCGAAGCGCGCGAGACCTTGCAGTTGATCAGGCAGGGCGGCCCGTTTCCTTATCCGCGCGACGGCGTGGTGTTCAGCAATCGCGAGCGCCAGCTGCCGTATCATCCGCGCGGTTACTATCATGAATACACCGTGAAGACCCCGGGCGTGCGCAATCGCGGTGCCCGGCGCATTGTGTGCGGCATGGTGTCTGAGTGCTACTATTCGGACGATCATTATCAATCTTTCCGACGTATCCAGGAGTGAGCCATGAGTGACTTGTGTGAGCGCTTGCAGGATGTCGATGAAGCCGGGGTTTTCGAATTGAATTGCCCGGTCGAGATACTGTTTGGAAATGTCGCACTTTCCGGCCTGCAGATGTTTGACGTGGATTTGGCGGGGCGGCACAACAAGGGGGAGTTCCTGGCTGCGATTGCGAAGGTGATCCAGGCGCCGGACTGGTTCGGTCATAACCTGGATGCACTGAGCGATGCCTTGTGCGACTTGTCCTGGCTTGAGCCCGAAGCTTCGGGATATGTGTTGCTCCTGCAGGGCGGCGGCGAGCGGCTGGGGCTATCCGAAAGCGAGTATGCTGCGGTGCGGGAAATATTCAGTGAAGCGGCGGAATACTGGAAGTCGCAGCACAAACCGTTCTGGGTCTTCCTGGCCGATGCAGTATAAGCAGCCGATATCCGCCCTGGTCGTGATTTACACCGCAGCGCTTGATGTGCTGCTATTGGAGCGCGCAGACTATCCGGACGCCTGGCAATCGGTAACCGGCAGCCGCGATGGCGCGGAGAGCCTGCGCGAAACAGCGATCCGCGAAGTGGCGGAGGAAACCGGCATCGATGCGACACAGTATGCGCTGACGGACTGGCAGCAGCAGAATGTGTATGACATCTATGCGAAGTGGGTGCATCGCTATCCGCCCGGCACTACGCACAATACCGAGCATGTGTTTGGCCTGAAACTGCCGCAGCGCGTTGCGGTCAAACTTGCGCCGCGCGAGCACGTCAGCTATGTGTGGCTCCCCTGGCAAGAGGCGGCAGTGAAGGTGTTTTCGCCCAGCAATCGCGCGGCGATCCTGCAATTACCGGAACGAAACTGAAGATGCCCGATTTGAAAATTTCGATTGCCTACGAACATCCCGATGCGGTGCACAACGTGTGCAGCACGGCGCATGCCTGGGCGAAGAAGCCGCGAGAGCCGGAGCCGGAAGAAAAAGCGGAGCTGGTCGCGCGCATCAAGCGCATGCTGAAAGAGCAGGATGCGGTATTGCTGGCGCATTACTACGTGCATCCCGACCTGCAGGATCTGGCCGAGCAGACTGGCGGCATTGTTTCCGACTCGCTCGACATGGCCAACTACGGCCACCAGCATCCGGCCACGACCATTGTCGTGGCGGGCGTGCGTTTCATGGGCGAGACCGCCAAGATACTCAATCCGGAAAAGCGCGTGCTGATGCCAGACCTGGATGCGGAATGTTCGCTTGACCTGGGTTGCCCGGCGGATGAATTCGCCGCCTTTTGCGATGCACACCCCGACCGCACCGTGGTGGTGTATGCCAACACCAGTGCCGCCGTGAAGGCTCGCGCCGACTGGATGGTGACCAGCTCTATCGCGCTGCCGGTGGTGAAGCACCTTCACGAACAGGGCAAGAAAATCCTGTGGGCTCCCGACCGCCATCTCGGCAGCTACGTGCAGGAACAGACCGGCGCCGACATGCTGCTGTGGCAGGGCTCGTGCATTGTGCACGACGAATACAAGGCGACTGAATTGCAGGAGCTCAAGGCGCAGCATCCCGGCGCGCTGGTGCTGGTGCATCCCGAGTCGCCGCGCGCTGTGGTGCAGCAGGCCGACGTGGTCGGTTCCACCACGCAGCTCATCAAGGCCGCGCAGAGTGCTCCAAACAAGGAGTTCATCGTCGCCACCGACAACGGCATCCTGCACAAGATGCGCACGCTGTGTCCGGACAAGGTTTTCCTCGAAGCGCCCACCGCGGGGCATGGCGCAAACTGCACCAGTTGCAGTCATTGTCCGTGGATGGCGATGAACGGTTTGCAGAATCTGGCCGACGTGCTGGAACAGGGCAGCAACGAAATTCTGGTCGACCCGGCCATCATTCCGCGTGCGGTGCAGCCGATCAAACGCATGCTGGACTTTGCACGACAGATCAATGTGCCGACACGCGGGATCGGGAATGCTTGAGCCAGGGCGCGTTAACGCTAATTTCGTCACCGACGCGAAATTGGCGTTAACATGCCCCGGTTGTGGGCGAGCCTGTCATGAGGTAGATTGCGCAGCCTGGGGTGTGCCAATTTTGGGTCGGCTTTTGGACGGGATTATTTCGGAAGGAGAGCGAGTATGAAGGGCAGCAAATTCTGGTTGGGAATGACGGCAGTGGTGTGTGCACTGGCTCTGGGCGGCTGTGCCACACAGGTCAAGCGCATGGGCGTAGAAGAGGTCAAGGACCTGTCCGGAAACTGGAATGACACCGACTCGCGCCTGGTGTCGGAGGAGATGATCCGGGATTCCCTGTCCGGCGGATGGCTGTCGCGCCATGAGCAGCAATCCAACAAGGCGCCAGCCGTGATTGTCGGTTCGATCCGCAACCTGTCGCATGAGCACATCAATACCCGCACTTTTGTGGCCGATCTGGAACGTGCTTTCGTCAACTCCGGGCGTGTGGATGTCGTGGCGTCAAAGACCGAGCGCGAGGACATCCGCGATGAGCGCGCCGATATGGACCTGAATTCCGCAGAAGATACCCGCAAGGAAATGGGCAAGGAGGTCGGGGCCGACTACATGCTGATCGGCACGATCAACAGCATCATCGATGCGTCCAGCGGCGAGCAGATCCGCTTCTACCAGGTGGACCTCACGCTCGTCAGCATGTCCGACAACCGCAAGGTGTGGACCGGGCAGAAGAAGCTCAAGAAAGACATTAAAGAGGCCAGCTTCCGTTAACCGGCACAGCCCCGCCGGGCTGTGTCGCCTCCATGATCGGGAACGTGCAAATGAACACGAATATCGACCCCGCAACCGCGCTGCAAGGTTTTGCAACACGGCTGCGGGCATTTTCTTTCCTGCTGCTCGTGCTGCCGGTTGCAGTGCTGTCCGGATGTGCGACATACAGCGCCAGCTTTTCCAGGGTGGAGGACGATGCCGCTCACCGCAATCTCGATTCCGCCATCAAGTCGCTGGACGATCTCAATCTGAAGGGGCCGGATGAGTTGCTGCACCACCTTAACAAGGGAACCTTGTTGAGCCTGCAGGGCAATTATGCGGAATCAAACCGGCATTTCGAGGAAGCCAAGCGCGAAATGGAGCACCTTCGTGCAATCAGCGTGACGGAGCAGGCAGCTTCGCTGATGGTCAATGACACCCTGAAAGCCTATGAAGGAACCCCGGCCGAGCAGTTGTTCGTGTACTCCTACGAAGCCTTGAATTATTTACAGATGGGCAACCTGGATGATGCGGCAGTCGAAGCGCGCCAGTTCGATGTGAAGCAGGGGCTGATTGCCGCAGATAACAAAGACGCGGACTATTTGTCCGGCGCGTTCGTGCGTTACCTGAACAGCATGGTGTTCGAAGCGCAGGGGGAGCGCGACGATGCCCGCATCGAGATGCAGAAGGCGATGCAGGGATATAAAAAGCAGGACTCCCCATTCCCGATCCCGCAGGGGTTGCGTGATGACTTGGCGCGCATCAAGGCCGGGCGTCCGGCCCCCAGTGAGGTGGTGATGATATTCCACAACGGATTGGGCGCGTCGGTCGACGAAAACAACATTCGCGTGGCGAACCCGTCATACAACCCGAATGAGAGCAAGGACCTGATGATGCTGAGTCTGGCGGTGCCGAAATTCGTGCGGCGTTCGTTGCCGGTGGATCATGTGGTGCTGAGTGCAGGGGCGAGTTCGGCTACTTCTGAGGTGGTCGAAGATGTGAATGACATCGCCGAAAAAAGCTTCAATGACCGTTTGCCGGCGATCATTGCTCGCGGGGTTGCGCGTATGGTGGCGAAAAATGTGGCTGCCAAGGCGGCCAAGGACAAGGTCGGCGACAACCCGCTGTTCAACTTCGTCGCAGATATAGCGACCAATGTTTCCGAGCGGGCGGATACCCGCTCATGGTCGTTGTTGCCGGGCAATATCCAGATGGCGCGTTTGCCTCTGGCGCCGGGCCGCTATGATTTGACAGCAACCTATTATGATCCCTATGGCAACGTCGTCGGGACTCATCTGTTCAAGGGGGTTGAAGTCAGGGGCGGACGTAAATCGTTTGTCATGGATTATTACTTCAATCCTCCCGCAGCGCCGAAAGCTCCGAATTAGGACGCTCTATCCGGCGATTGCGGGAATAAAGATCAATGGAGGTTTACATGCAAAAAACGCTTAAATATTTGAGCCTGGTGATGATGGTGTGTTGGAGCATGCTGGCCCTGCCTGCGTTGGCAGGGCAGCCGGACTGGGTGGCGGGCGAGTCGGCAGATTACCCGAGCGCCAATTACCTGACCGGGCGCGGCGTCGGCTCCACCGAGGATGAGGCCAAGAACCGCGCGCGCGGCGATCTGGCGACGATTTTCGAAGTGCGTATCCAGGTGCAGACCGAGAATACCACTTCGGTGGCCCGCTCCGGCAAGCAGGAGCAGGTTAACCAGATGGCGACGCAGCGAGTATCGGCGCGCAGCGACAAGGTGATCAGCGGCGTCAGTGTGCCGCTAACCTGGCGCGATCCCGTGACCAAGGATTTCCATGCGCTGGCGATCCTGTCTCGTGCGCAGGCCGCAGCCGGATTGCGTGACGAAATCGGGCGCATCGATGACGAGGTGCAGCAACAGGTGGACAAGGCCAAGGCGGCGACCGATCCGCTGCTGGGCATTGCCGCGTTGGCGCAGGCGCAGTCCGCTTTCACGAAACGCGATGCGTTCGAAGCCTCCCTAAAGGTGGTCAATCCATCCGGGCATGGAATTGATCCACCAATTGCACAGTCCGTCGTGCAGGACAGTCTCGGCGCGGCGCTGAAGCGCGTCCATATCGCTCCGGAAGTGGCCGACGATGGCGGCGAGGCCGCTTTCGCCGCATTGTTGAAGGGCGGGGTGGCGGCGGCTGGCTTCCTGGCGAACAGCAAGGCGGAAGCGGATTTGCTGCTGGTGGGGAAACTGGCGCTGAGCGACCTGGGGCGCCAAGCAAACTGGAATTGGGTACGAGCCACGGTCGAGGTGTCGCTGGTGGAGAGGGATAGCGGTCGCGTGCGTGGCAGCAAGACCTGGCCGGTGAAGGCATCCGCCCAGGATGCCGCTACCGCGAAAGCGCGTGCGCTGATGGAGGTTGAAAAGCTGTTCAAGCGCGAACTGCGTACGGCAATCATCGGTTTCGCCTCGAACTGAGAGTGCAACCGCGGTGTGGTCTGTAGCGCACAGGGGTTGATGCGGCATGCTTGAAATCTCGGCGGCAACCTACAACATCCATAAAGGCTTTTCCCAGTTCAACCGGCGTTTTGTGCTGCATGAGTTGCGCGAGCGCTTGCGTGAACTGGATGTCGATATTGTTTTCCTGCAAGAGGTGCGCGGCGCGCACGCGCGCCACGTGGGCGGCGTCGCCCAGCAAGCGCAATACGAGTTCCTGGCGCAGGAAATCTGGCCGCACTTTGCATACGGCAAGAATGCTGTTTATGAGGCGGGTCATCACGGCAATGCCATCCTGAGCCGGTTTCCCATCCTGACTTGGGATAACCTCGACATCTCGGCCCACCGCTTTGAGAATCGCGGGCTGCTATGTTGCGAACTGGAGCTGCCCGGCGCGAAGGGGGCGCTGTACTGCCTGTGCGTGCATCTGGGCCTGTTCAGCCGCGGACGCAAATTCCAGATGCGTACGCTGGTCGACTATATCCGTCGCAATATTCCGGAGCAGGCGCCGCTGATTATTGCCGGGGATTTCAATGACTGGACCAATCGCGCACGTTACCTGTTGGCCCACGAACTGGGCCTGCATGAGGTGTTCGAGTCCGGGCACGGCGCGTTGGCACGCAGCTTCCCGGTCGGCTTTCCGATGCTGCGGCTGGATCGCATCTATATCCGCGGCCTTTCCATCAGGCATGCCGTGCAGCATGACCTGTATCCCTGGAACCGCATTTCCGACCATGCCGCGCTTTCTGCGTACCTGAACGTTCCGTGAACAGTGCGCATGAAATTGACGGGCACCGGCTGGCGTTGCTGCAGAACGGCAGTGAATATTTTCCGCGGCTGATTGCGGCGATCGAACGGGCGCAGCACTCCATCTATCTGGAGACCTATATTTTTGCAGCGGATGAAACCGGACGGCTGTTGAAGGCTTGTCTGGAAAATGCCGCGCGCCGACTGGTTTCGGTGCACGTGCTGCTGGACGGCTATGGTTCGGCGGACTTTCCCGGAAAATGGCTTGAGGAGATGCGCAGTCACGGCGTGAAGATACAATGGTTCCGCCCGGAACTTGCGCGCCTCAGTCTGCGCCGGCAACGCTTGCGGCGCCTGCATCGCAAGCTGGCGCTGGTGGACGAGCGCATCGCTTTTATCGGTGGTATCAATATCATCAACGATCTGCCGCCGCAGATGCAGTCGCCGCGCCTGGATTACGCGGTTGAGGTGGAGGGAGCGGTAGTTGCCCACGTCGCATACTCGATGCGCAAGTTATGGCGGCTGGTGTCATGGACCAATTTTCGCCGCGTGGATCGTCATGTCGGGCGGGCGCCAGAGCCTGCCGATGGACAGAAGGTGTCATTCCTGATCCGGGATAATTTGCGGCATCGTCGTGAAATCGAACATGCCTACCTGTGGGCGCTCAGCCATGCACGCGAGGAAATCATTATTGCCAATGCCTATTTCCTGCCGGGGCACCGTTTCCGTCATTTCCTGATCAAGGCAGCGCACCGCGGAGTGCGCGTGGTATTGCTATTGCAGGGCCGCGTGGAATACCGCGTGCAGCATTATGCAACCTTGGCCATGTACGAGGAACTGTTGCAGGCGGGAATAGAAATCCATGAATATTCGCGGAGCTTCCTGCATGCCAAGGTGGCGGTCGTGGACGGTACCTGGGCGACGGTAGGGTCATCGAATATCGACCCGTTCAGCCTGTGGCTGGCGCGGGAAGCCAATCTCGTGGTGCACGATGCGGGTTTTGCAGGGCTGCTGCGAACAAGGCTGTTGCAGGAAATGCAATCCGGCGGGCGTCAGGTCATGCCGGAAGAGTGGAAACGCCGCGGGCTCTGGAGCCGGCTGGTGATGCGTGTCAGCTATTCCCTGATCCGCTTGCTGGCGGATATGGTAGGTTATGCGAACAAGCTGGATGATATTTAGGAGATTATGTGCGAACTAGCCGATCTGCCTAGATTTTGTGCGGCAAAAAAAGTAGAATCCGAGCCCATTGTCTGCCGCGTCCGATACGGGAGCAATGGAACCCGGACTGGATCATAAGCGCCATAAAATTACGATGCCGAGCATAGAAGATTCCGATTTCGCCATTCACAACCGCAAGGAAATAGCCTTCATCCTGGAGGATCTTGCGAAGACGCGTCCAGCGTTGAATCTGGACGCGCATAATGGCGCCACCCTGCTGACCGCCGTGCTGGAGGTCAATCCGGACGAAAACTACGTCTTTCTGGATGTCAGCGGTGACAATCGCGTCAATGAACGTGTCCTGGAAAGCGAAAATATCACGTTGTCCACCCAGACCGGGGTGCGCGTGCGCTGGCATGCGGATGGTATCGACACTGTGAAGCTGGCGGACGGCGATGCTTTCATCGTTGAATTTCCAAAAGTCATTGAGCGCATCCAGCGCCGCGAATATTTCCGCCTGAACACCCCGCAAGGCAGCAAGGCGCTGATTTGCAAGATACCGCTTGCGGAAGAGGAGTTCGTCGATGTGACCGTGGTGGATATGAGCGTGGGCGGGATTGGCCTGTCCTATCGCGGCAAGGTTCCTGCGCAGTTTTCCCAAGGGGCGATCCTGGAGCGGTGCAGCATCGATTTTCCCGGTATTGGACCGGTGCCTTTGAACTTGAAGGTGTGCGGTGTGTTTTCTTCCTCAAAAACCCGCAGCGGCGAGGAGATCCACCATGTCGGCATGCAATTCGTAAACCTCAGCCGCGGCGCCGGGAATGTGATCCAGCGCTACATGATCCAGCTTGAAAGCGAGCGCATCAGCCTCGCCTGAGTTGCGGTTTTTCCTGTAGCGCCAGCGCGCGCAGACGTGTTTGTTCCAGCGCCGCCGCATCCGTTTTTCCCAGCCAGCCATGCAAATTATCCAGTACCAGCTGCGCCAGTGCGGCGACCCAGTCCGGCCGCGCATTCAGGCACGGAATGTAGTGGTATTCCGCGCCGCCTGCATGCAGGAAGTCCTCGCGGCCCTCCTGCGCAATTTCTTCCAGTGTTTCCAGACAGTCGGCCACGAAGCCTGGACATACTACGTCCACGCGCCGGGTTTTCCGTTTGCCCAGCTCCTGTAAGGTGGCTGTGGTGTAAGGCTGCAGCCATTCGGCGCGGCCGAAGCGCGATTGGAAAGTGATGCGGTATTGCTCTGGCGTCAGGCCCAAGCCTTCCGCAATCAAGCGCCCGGTTTTCTGGCATTCGCAGTGGTAAGGATCACCCTTGTCCAGCGTGTAGCGCGGCAGGCCATGGAAGCTCATTATCAGTACCTCAGGGCGGCCGTGCAAGGTCCAGTAGGCGCGGATGTTCTGTACCGAGGCGGCGATATAGCCGGGGGTGTCGTGGAAGTGCTTGACGACGCGCAGGGCCGGAGTGTTGCGCATTTTCTGCATGCAGGCGTATACGGCGTCGGTGGCGGTAGCCGTGGTGCTGGCGGCATATTGCGGATACAGAGGCAGCAGCAGGATGCGCTGGCAGTTTTGCGCTTTCAGTTTTTCCAGCACGTCCGGAATGGAGGGCGTGCCGTAGCGCATCGCATAGTCCACTACCAGTGGAGCATCGGTCAGTTGTTGCAAGGCGCTGCGCAGCAGGTGGGTCTGTTGTTCGGTATAGACCTTGAGCGGTGAGCCTTCCGGCTGCCAGATACTGGCATATTTGGCCGCGGATTTTTTCGGACGTGTGTTGAGGATGATGCCGTTCAGGATCAGCCACCAGATCGGTCGGGGGATTTCCACCACGCGCGGGTCGCCGAGAAACTCTTTCAGGTAGCGCCGCACGGCAGCTGGTGTGGGCGCATCCGGGGTGCCGAGGTTGACGAGCAGCACGGCGGTTTTTTCCGGCGTGCCATGGGTGTAATGAGGTTCGATCAGGTAGGTCATGTGCTTCAGGTGTGCGAGAGGGCGTTGCCCAGAAGTTTGGCGGTGAGATCGACTATCGGGATCACGCGTTCATAATTCATGCGCTTGGGGCCGATCACGGCCAGCGTGCCGAGCATCTGGCCGTGGGCGGCATACGGCGCGGTAATGACGCTGCACTCTTCCAGCGAAGCCAGACCTGATTCCGCGCCAACGAAAATGTGGATTCCCTGGCCGCGGCGCCCGGCGTCCATGAGTTGCAGCAGGTCGGTTTTCTGCTCGAACAGGTTGAACAGGCCGCGCAATCGGTTCATGTCGGTGGAAAGGTCGTCTACATGCAGCAGCTTGTGTTCTCCACTGATAACATAGTCTTCGGATTTCTTGGCGGCGGCCTCGTCCCCGGCGGCCAGCGCCGCCGCCATCAGCGTGCTCATATCCTGGTGCAACTGGCGCAATTCGCCGCGCAGTTTTTCGCGGATCTGGCTGAAGCTGCAACCGGCGTAATGCTGGGTCAGGAAATTGCCGGCCTCGGTAAGTTGTGATTGGCTATAGTCTTTTTCCATCAACAGCACGCGGTTTTCCACTTCGCCGTCCGGCATGACGATGATCAGCAAAACGCGCTTGTCGCCCAGTCGCAGGAATTCGACCTGGCGTACGGTCACGCTTTCGCGGCGCGGCGACGCCACTACGCCCGCGAACTGGGTCAGTTCCGCCAGCATGTTGGAAGCTTGTGTGATCAGGCGCGAGGGATTGTCCGGCTGCAACTGGTGCTCCATCTGCTGCACGCGCACATTGTCGAGCGGCTGGGTGACCAGCATGGTGTCGATGAACAGGCGGTAGGCCTGGGCGGTCGGTACACGCCCGGCCGAGGTGTGCGGGCTGCTGACAAGGCCGACTTCTTCGAGGTCGGCCATCACATTGCGGATGGTGGCGGAGCTGACATCCAGGCCGGAGAACTGTTGCAGGGCGCGCGAACCGACGGGCTGGCCGTCGCTGATGTAGCGTTCCACCAAAGTCTTGAGCAGGATTTGCGCGCGTTCGTTAAGCATGTCCGGATTTTACCTCAAGCCGGCCGCCTGTCTGCGCGACAATATGTCCTCGGGCTGCGCTGAGCTGGCCCGCTTTTTCCGGGAAATGAGTCGCAATATTCTATGCATCTGAATTCAATGTGTTAACTTGGGTTCTCCTGCGGGCTTCTATGGTTAAAAGTCGTAAATTCTGCCCAGAAGTCGCGGTGTAGAATACGGCTCCTCGCGGTATGAGTTGCCTGCATGGCCGCGCCAAAGTTGACGAATGGATAGATCATGACTGACAACACTGCTGCCGCAGAATTTCATGCACGTTTAAATGGCCGATTTGACGGGGTTATGCAATGGCACGAACTTGATGAGCTGTTTGCGCGCGTCAAAAGCGGTGCGTGGTACTTCTACCAAATCGGTGAATCCTTACCGGCCTTGGCATTGCAGGGCGATGAATTGGCCCGGCGTGCAGATGAGCTGAATGCGTTGCTGCGACGAGAGCATGACTATCACTATTGCGGTATTGTTTATGCGGACAATATTGAGCATCCGACCCTGATCAAGGTTTACGACCCGAACAATTTGGGTTCATCATGTAGCGTTGGGGCGGCCCCGGTATTGCCAGGCTGGGTACTCAGCACGGCTTCTCCCGCGCTGATCGAAACCCAAGTGCCAGTACCAGCCAGCCGCAGGCGCTGGTGGCAGCTATTTTGAAATCAGGTCGGGAAGATCGGGATGTGAGATGAGTTTTTCGCCATGGACCGGTTACCCGAAGCGCGCAACCAATGAGCGTCAGTACAAATTCCGGGTCAGCTGCAGTTCAAATTCATCGATTGAAACAGGCCTGCCAAACAGGTATCCCTGAAATTGACTGCATCCCTTGTCCAGCAGAAGCACCCGCTGCTCCTCGGTTTCCACTCCTTCGGCGATGATGGAAAGATTAAGGCTTTCTGCCATCACGATGATTGTGCGGACAATCGCCTGATCGCTGCTGTCAAAGGTAATGTCGCGTACAAACGAGTAGTCAATTTTCAATTGGTCGAGAGGCAGGCGTTTGAGGTACTGCAACGAGGAGTAGCCGGTGCCAAAGTCATCCAGGGAAAACTTGACCCCGATTTCATGCAAAGCATTCATGGTGGAAATCGTTTCCTCGACATCATCTAATAACATGCTCTCAGTTAACTCGAGCTTGAGCAGGTTGGGGTTTGCATTATGCTTTTTCAGCGTGGAGTGGACCTGACTGACAAAGTCGTGTTGATGGAATTGTTTGGCGCTCACGTTGACCGAGAGGGAAAGCGCATTGGTACGCTCATCCTGTTGCCATTGTGCAAGCTGCGCGCAAGCCGTATCCAGCACCCATTGCCCGATAGGCAGTATCAGGTCGGATTCCTCGGCAAGTGGAATAAAGTGTGAGGGAAGCACCAACCCGCGCTCCGGGTGTACCCAGCGAATAAGCGCTTCCGCCCCCAGCGGGCGGCGCATGCTGTCAATCTGAATCTGGTAAAACAGGCGGAACTGATCGTGTGTCAGCGCCTGAGTCAGTTCTTTCTCGAGTAAAACTCGGGTATTGATGAACTCCTGCATTTGCGGGTCGAAGAAGCGGAGGTTGTTCCGGCCGGTTCTTTTTGCCTGATACATGGCGATGTCTGCCTGTTTGAACAACTCTTCCAATGTGTCGTGTTTGCCGTTGAACAGGGTTGCGCCGATGCTCGGCGTGCTGTGGTATTCGTGTGTTCCCAGCAGGTAGAGCTGGTTGAGGGAGGCCAGGATTTTCTCCCCAACGGTTTCGATCTGGGCCGCGGCCTCAACTGCGTCCTCACTCAGGCCCTCCAGCATGACGACAAACTCATCGCCGCCGAATCTGGCAACCGTATCACCCTCGCGCACGCAGGTTTGCAATCGCGTGGCGACCTGTTGCAGCAGCAGGTCGCCAATATCATGTCCCAGTGTGTCGTTCAGCGTTTTAAAGTTGTCCAGGTCAATGAACAATAAGGCGCCGTGTTTGCCGGAACGAGAGCAGGAAGAGAATGCATGCTGAAGACGATCCGACAACAGGCGCCGGTTTGGCAATCTGGTCAGAGAGTCGTTGTAGGCTAAATATTTGATTTCCTCTTCAGCTTTCTTGCTCTTGGTAATGTCGTGAAATGTAGCTACATAATTGGTAATGCAGTCATGTTGGTCTTTTACTGCCGTGATCGTAAGGTGTTCCGGGAAAATGTCCCCGTTCTTGCGGCGGTTAGATATTTCCCCCTCCCACGCGCCAGTAGTGCCGATCTTGCTCCACATTTCTGCGTAGAATTCGGCATTATGAAGTCCTGAACTGAGCACTTTCGGCGTTTTACCGACTACCTCGGCTGATGAGTATCCTGTGATCAACGTGAACGCGTGATTCGCCTGAAGAATTACGCGATCCGCATCGGTAATCAGCATCCCTTCCTTGGACTCAAAGACGGTAGCCGCGATACGAAGCTTTTCTTCTACACGCTTGCGCTCAGTAACGTCCCGGTAAGAGTGCACGCGCCCGATAATCTGCGCTCCCGAGCGAGCAGGTTGCGACGTTATTTCAAGGATGCGTCCATCCAGCAGGTGAAGTGTTTCAAAGGCATCAGCAGCCATATCACGGGTATGGATTGGGGAAATGAGCTTTCCTGCAGCATCAGGCCGGATTTGCTGAGTGATGTATTTTATGATGCCGGCATCGTCGCGATTATCCAGAAGCTCTTTGGGCAGGTCCCACAGGTTGGAAAAACGGCGATTCATATTGAGTATTCCGCCATCGCAGTCCACGAGGAGAATGGCGTCGGCGGTAGCTTCAAGCGTGGCACTCAGGCGGGAGGTCATTTCTTCCAGCTTTTCTTCAACGTGTTTTCGTTGTCCGACCGGGTTGGCCCTGACAACGAAAAGACTATCTGTGCCGGGAGCTTTGCGCGCGGTCTTGGTTACCTCCAGAATCGTGCCGTCCGCGCACCGATAAGCGCCTTCGGTCTCCGAACTCCCGTTCAAGGTGCTGACCTCGTCCCAGAAAAACATATCCGAGAGCGCACATTCGATTTCACCCACTGAAAGACCGATTAGTGCCTCCCTGCTATAGCCTAGCAAGGCGATTGTGGCGTGATTGACATCAAGAATTTTCAGCGTAGTCGCATCGACGAGGATCAGGATTTCTGCGGATGCATCCAGCAATAGACGAGTGGTATTCACTTTTGTACTTTCTCCGCAGAACTACTATCGAAAAAATACGTCACGCGTTTGCGGGGGCAGAGGTAAGTGATAATGTTTTGCGGCAGAGAGGCCGGTTTAATTGCTTTGCTGATACTGATCGCTGGCTCATTTTCGAGATCGAGCAAGGTCGCTTGGTCTTTCGGTATTTGCGGGGAATAAACCAGCACGCACGGGCGTAATGACCTTTGGGGGTTAACAGAAATCACCACGGCAACCGCTTCATTCGATAGCTGCACGATTGTCCCCGGTGGGTATACTCCAAGACTCCGGATAAGCAATGCAAGTGTTCGTGATTCAAATTTTCCCCGGCGTTGGGCAAACATGAGCGACAGGGCATCATGCGGTGTCATTGCTTTGGAAATATCAACCGGATTGCATAAATTGTCGTAATAGTTGACGAGGGAAACGATGCGTGCCGCAGGAGTCATTTCAGTATCCCTGATTCCTTTCGGGTATCCGCTTCCGTCAGCAAACTCATGGTGCTGGGCGATAATTGCCAAGGCGCCTGGCGAGAGCCCCGCGTGCTGGCCAATTTCGATGCCGTAATCTACGTGCATGGCACGCAAATTTCTTTCTGCGCTGGTGTATTCGCTGGCATCCTTTCTGGTTATGCGATCCGGAATTTTCATCAAGCCGATGTCGTGAGTGATTGCGCCAATGCAAAGTTCGTGAGCGACTTCGGATGACAGCTCCAGCTCTTTGGCCAGCATCATCGCAAGAATCGTGACATTCAGCGCATGATAGTAAACATCCTCCCCTCCGGCTCGTTCGCCAATGACTTGCAGAGTGATTTCCGGGCTGTCCAGGAATGAAGAGACAATTTGCTGTACCAGCACATCCATATCTTCCAATGCCTCTTTGGGCTTGGAAACCAGTGTGCGGTTGAAATTCTTCATCAGGGATGCCGCTTTGATAAATGCCTTTTCAGTCTCAAGGATCTTTTGCTCGCGTTGCGCCAGGATGAGCTGCCGATTCTGTTCCCCCGTTACTGCGGGCTCTTCGCCATCAAATCCCGAATCTTGCGGCTGCGGCGTCAACTCAGCGGTTTGGTGTCCAGACGGTTCGGCCATCGCCGCATCGCTGCGATCCGGGTCATAGCGATAGCGAGGCAGGCGCAGGGCCAGTACCTCCTGTAGTTGCGCTTCGTTTTTGATCTTAAAGGCACTGCGAGCGAAGTTATGTTTGAACCAGGTAAGTTCAAGTTCTATGAATATCCCTACGCGAAGCTGCTCGGGAGGCAAGTAGTGCGGAGACGCAGGCTGGTTACTGTCGTTCATCAAATTAAAGGTTCAACTGATTTATATGTTAGTTTGCCACACAATGATTGGGGTGTGGGAAATAGACTGATTGGCAAGCGCCGCCTCGATCGGCGAAGCAAGTGCTAAGCGCAGTTTCAGGAATTTTTACAGGGGTTTGATTAACGCTTTCTTGATGAGTGGTTGTTCTCGCGCCACTGTACTTTCGATTGCGGAGTTGGTTCCCCCAGTCTGCTCTTGGCTTGTAAATGGTCGGCACCATTCATTCTTGCAACAACGGACACCAGCGACCTGCTGGCCCTGGTTCGGCAAACCCGGTAAGTTTGTAAATCTGCGACTTGGAATGGTCGGGATCATCAATCAGGTTGACACGGACAATCCTGCTCAATTAAATTACTGACTGGTTAGTTATTAGCGAATGAAGAATGATCAAGCGGCAAGAGAAAAGCGCAGCCCCTCGGCAGCGACGGAAGGAGGCTCGCCCCTCCGAGTTGATCGCCGCTGCACTGGATTTGTTTGTCGAGCGCGGCTTTGCCGCCACCAAGCTGGATGACATTGCAGCGCGCGCCGGGGTGTCGAAAGGAACGCTGTATTTATATTTTGCCAGCAAGGAGGAGTTGTTCAAGGCGGTCATCCAGCAGGGCATCATGCCGGTGGTCAGCCAGGGGGAGGAAATGCTGGCACAGCATAGTGGCGATATGCGCAGCCTGTTGTGTGAGTTGATTTATCGCTGGTGGGATGAACTGGTGGACGACGCGAGACTGGCGGCGATTCCCAAGCTGATTATCTCCGAATCCGGGAATTTCCCCGATGTGGCTCGTTTTTTTTACGAAAACGTGAGCAAGCGAGTGGAAGATTTGCTTGGTGCGGTGCTGCGTCGCGGGATCGAGTGCGGCGAGTTTCGCCCGGTTGATATTGCTTCAGCCATTGACCTGATTTCTGCGCCAATTTTGATGCGCACAATCTGGCAATACTCGATGGCACCGTTTGGCTGTGGCGGAGCAAAGGATCCCGAGATATATCTGGATACCTACATAGACATGCTGTTGAATGGTTTGCTGGTCAAGGAGAGGTCACATGAATAAAACGATCTGGTTTCTGATGTCGGCCGTTGTACTGGCTGCGTGCAGCAAGGAAGCGTCGGTGCCCATGCCTGCAGAGCGGCCGGCGGAAACATTCGTGGTG
Source organism: Pseudomonadota bacterium (assembly GCA_021848465.1). Classification (GTDB taxonomy): domain Bacteria; phylum Pseudomonadota; class Gammaproteobacteria; order Burkholderiales; family Gallionellaceae; genus JAJZUP01. The sequence goes on along the minus strand of JAJZUP010000003.1, from coordinate 156,119 downwards.
GGTGCCCAGGCGACTGACATCGGCAACTTGTACAGCGGCGAGGTTCATGCCCGCTATGAGGCCATCCTCGGCTTTCGCATAGGAGGCAAGATCATAGAGCGTTTGGTGGACGCCGGTGCGCAGGTACGCAAAGGTCAGGTGCTGGCGAAGCTGGATAGTTCGGATACCGGCTTGCAGGAAAGTGCTGCCAGCGCCCAATTGCAACTGGCGCAGGATGAACTCAAGCGCTACCGCGAACTGCGTGCGCAGGGATTCGTCAGCCAGTCGGCGCTGGATGCGAAGGAAACCGCACTCAAAGCGGCGGAGGCGCAGGCAGGGTTGGCGCGCAACCAGGCCGCCTACACCACATTGCTGGCAGACCGCGATGGTGTCATCTCTGCCACCTATGCCGAGGTTGGGCAAGTCATCAGTGCTGGGCAGCCGGTTGTGAGAATAGCCCAGAACGGCGAGCGTGAAGTCGCGATTGCCATCCCGGAGTCGCGCTTCCCGTCGGTCCGTGTCGGCATGCAGGCGGAGGTTGATATGGCGGCGAGCAGCGGCGGGCAGGTGTTGCACGGGCACGTGCGGGAGATTTCACCGGCAGCCGATCCGGCGAGCCGCACCTATCCGGCGCGGGTCGCATTCGACGCCAGCAATACCAAGGTTGCGCTGGGCATGACGGCGAGCGTCAGGCTGTTGGGTGACGGCGCGAAGAAAACCCAGGCATCAGGCAGCTATGTCATCCCGATGACTGCCTTGTTCCAGCAGGGGGACAAGGCCGCGGTCTGGGTCGTGGCCGCCGACGGCAGCGTATCGCTGCATCCGGTTACTGTGGCTGCCTACCGTGACGAAGGGGCGCTGGTTACCAGCGGTTTGCAGGCGGGGCAGCGCATTGTAAAGGCTGGCGTGCACAAGCTGAGCGAAGGCGAAAAAATCCGCGCCATCGAAAATGGTAACGCATCATGAAGCTGCCGAACCTTTCCGAATGGGCGTTGAAGCACCAGCAGATGGTGGTGTACCTGATTATCGTGCTGTCGGTGGCTGGCGTCATATCGTTTCTAAATCTTGGCCGCGCCGAAGATCCAAACTTCACGTTCAAGGTCATGGTGGTGCGAACACTGTGGCCGGGAGCAACGGCGGAGGTGGTAGAGCGGGAGTTGACCGAGCGCATCGAAAAGAAGTTGCAGGAGACACCGTGGGTGGATGTGCTGAAATCGGTATCCAAGCCGGGCGAATCGATGGTGTTCATCAACCTGAAGGACTACACGCCCAAGGCAGAAGTGCCGGAATCCTGGCGTCAGGTGCGCAAGAAGCTCGATGACATTCGCGACACTTTGCCACCCGGGGTGCAGGGGCCCTATCCGAACGACGAGTTTGGCGATGTACAGGTAAGTATTTTTGCGCTGACCGGTGACGGCTATGGCCTGGCTGACCTGCATCGCTATGCGGACAAGGTCGCGCTGGAGTTGCGCAGGGTCAAGGATGTCAAGCGCGTCGAGCTGATCGGAGTGCAGGACGAAAAAATCTACATTGATGTCCTGCCCACGCGCTTGGTATCGCTCGGCATTTCGCCATTGCAACTGGCGGATGCATTGCAGAAGCAGAACTCCATCAATCCGGCTGGCTTTATCGAAACCAGCAATGACCGCATACACATCCGCGTCAGCGGGGCCTACGACAGCGTTGAGCGGGTACGCAACACCGACCTGCTGATCAACGGCCAGCATTTCCGTCTGGCGGACATCGGCAATGTAAGTCGCAGCCTGTCAGATCCTCCAGGACCGCAGATGCGCGTGGGCGGGCAGCCCGCGATCGGAATCGGCATCATCATGGACAAGGGCGGCAACGTGATCGAACTGGGCACGCACCTGCACCAGGCGATGCAGCGCATCGCCGGCGAGCTTCCAGTGGGAATCGACGTGCATGAAGTCGCGGACCAGCCCAAGGTGGTGGAAGGCTCGATCAATCTGTTCGAGCATTCGCTGACTGAAGCCGTCGCCATCGTGCTGGTGGTTTCGTTCCTGAGCCTGGGATTGCGCACCGGCCTGGTAGTAGCGCTGTCCATCCCGCTGGTACTGGCGATCACCTTCTTTGTCATGAAAATCTTGGGGATCGACTTGCAGCGAATCTCGTTGGGCGCGCTGGTCATTGCGCTGGGGCTGCTGGTGGATGATGCGATCATTGCCGTGGAAATGATGGTCGTGAAGATGGAGCAGGGGTGGGATCGCTACAAGGCCGCGACTTTTGCATATACGTCGACAGCTTTCCCGATGCTGACCGGAACCCTGATTACAGCAGCAGCGTTTACCCCGGTTGGCTTTTCCAAATCGGCGGCGAGCGAATATACGGTATCGATTTTCCAGGTGGTGACGGTGGCCCTGCTGACCTCCTGGATTGTCGCGGTGGTGTTCACGCCGTTCATCGGCTACAAGCTGCTCGATCCGCAGGCGCTGATGGCAAAAGCGCAGAAGCATGGCGCGGATATCTACGATACGCCGTTTTACCGGCGCCTGCGCAGGCTGGTAACGTGGTGCTTGCGCAATCGCTGGAAGGTCATCGGCGCGACCATCCTGGTGTTTGTGCTGGCTATGGCGGTGTTCGGGAAATTCGTACAGAAACAGTTCTTCCCGCCTGCCAGCCGCCTGGAGGTGATGGTGGATGTGTGGTTGCCGCAGGGGGCCTCGATCAAGGCTACCGGCGACGAAGTCAGGCGCATTGAGAAATTGCTGCAAGGCGATCCCGCGATCGACAGCTATGCAGCATACATCGGCAACGGGGCGCCGCGTTTCGTACTGTCGCTGGACCAGCAGTTGTACTCGAATAATTTCGGGCAATTCGTGATTGTGACGAAGAGCCTGCAAGCGCGCGAGGAACTGGTGCGGCGGCTTGGCGCGCGGTTGGCGGGGCCGGAATTTTCAGGCATCCGGCTGCGCATTGCGCGCATGGAAAACGGGCCTCCGGTGGGCTATCCGGTGCAATTCCGGGTACTCGGGGACGACCTGACGCAGTTGCGCAAGATTGCCGCCGATGTGGCGCGCACCCTGCGTGCCGATCCCAGCCTGATGAATGTGAATTTCGACTGGAACGAAAAGGTCAAGAGCGTGCGCGTGGAGGTCGACCAGGACAAGGCACGCCAGCTTGGCACCTCAACCCAGGAGATCTCGATGGCGTTGCAGGCGTTCCTGAACGGCATCGCCCTGACCCAATATCGCGAGGATGACCAGTTGATCGACGTGGTTTGGCGCGGCGGTTCCGGCAAGGATATTCGCTCGCTGGACCGCCTGCCGGACATCGACATTCCATTGCCGGGCGGCAAACATGTGCCGCTGGCGCAGCTGGCCAAGCTGGTGCCGGTGCAGGAGGAAGGCATCATCTGGCGCCGCAATCGCCTGCCGTGCATGACCGTGCGCGCCGATATGCTGGATGGCACGCAGCCGGCGACGGCTTCCACGCGCCTGGACAAGCAACTGGATGCGTTGCGTGCCAAATTGCCGCCCGGTTATTACATCGAGATGGGGGGCAGTATCGAGGAGGCCGGCAAAGGCTCGTCTGCGATTGCTGCCGTGATGCCGCTAATGCTGGTCGGAGTGATTACCCTGCTGATGATGCAGTTGCAGAACATCGGCCGAGCCGCCATGGTGTTGCTGACTGCGCCGCTCGGACTGATCGGGGTGGCATTGGGGCTGCTGTTGTTCCATGCGCCATTCGGATTCGTGGCTAACCTGGGCTTTATTGCCCTGGCTGGCATGATCATGCGCAACTCGGTGATTCTGGTGGACCAGATCCGCCAGGATGAGGAAGGCGGCAAGCCGCTCTGGAACGCGATTGTCGATTCCACCGTGCGCCGCTTCCGCCCCATCGTGCTGACCGCTGCGGCCGCCATCCTGGCGATGATTCCGCTATCGCGCCAGGTGTTCTGGGGGCCAATGGCGGTGACGATCATGGGCGGGCTGATCGTGGCGACGCTGCTGACCTGCCTGTTCCTGCCGGCGATGTATGCAGCCTGGTACCGGGTGAAGGAAGTGCGCTGATTCCCGGGGGCGGCACACATGGCGGCCAATGGCGCGTTATGGTTTAATGCCGCCCCATGAATTTATCCTTCAAGACAGTCGCCCTGATCGGCAAATACAAGACCCCGGCCATTGCAGAGCCGTTGCTGCGTCTTGCAGCCTTCCTGGCGGAAAAGGGCGTGGCGGTCGTGGTCGATTCCCTGACTGCGGAGCACCTTGGCCAGCATCCCTATCGCGTGCTGTCACTCGAACAAATGCAAGGCGAGGTCGATCTTGCCGTGGTGATGGGAGGCGATGGCACGATGCTGAATATCGCCCGCACACTGGCACCGTTCGGCATCCCGCTGGTGGGCGTAAACCAGGGGCGGCTCGGATTCCTGACCGATTTGTCGCTGGAATCGATGAAGCGGAGCCTGACCGACATGCTGCGCGGCGAGTTTGTCACCGAACAGCGCATGCTGCTGTCGGTGCATGTGGTGCGTAACGGCACCGAGGTCTGCCGCGCGCTGGCGTTCAACGAAATGGTGGTGCACCGCAGCAATATCGACAGCATGATCGAATGCGAGGTGCGCATCGACGGCGATTACCTGTATACCCAGCGTGCCGACGGCCTGATTGTTTCCACGCCGACCGGCTCCACGGCCTATGCCTTGTCCGCTGGCGGGCCGATCATCCACCCGGCGCTGGACGTGATTGCACTGGTGCCGGTGTGTCCGCACACGCTGAGCAACCGTCCGATTGTGGTGAGCGGCGGTTCGCGCATAGAAATTCTGATGCACCGCACCGGCGAGGTACATGTGCGTTTCGACAGCCACTCGCATTTCGATTTGCAGCTGAACGACCGGCTGGTGGTGGCGCGGCATGCCGACATGGTGCAGTTGCTGCACCCGGCCGGGCACAGCTACTACCATACGCTACGCGAAAAACTGTTGTGGAATAAGTTTGCCTGATGTTGAAATTTCTCGCTATCCGCGATTTCGTTATCGTCTCATCCCTTGAGCTCGACTTCTCCGCCGGATTTACCGCGCTGACCGGCGAGACCGGCGCTGGGAAATCCATCCTGATTGACGCTCTGACACTGGCGCTCGGTGGGCGCGGCGACGGCACCATGGTGCGCGCGGGGTGCGAACGAGCCGACATCAGCGCCGAGTTCGATATTGCCGGTCTCCCCGGTGTGGCAGCCTGGCTGCGCGAACAGGAACTGGACGGGGACGAGGGCGTTTGCCTGCTGCGCCGCACACTGGATGCCGGCGGGCGCTCGCGCGGTTTCATCAATGGCCGCAGTGCGACCTTGCAGCAGATGCGCGAGGTGGGCGAGGCGCTGCTGGATATTCACGGACAGCATGCGCACCAGTCATTGCTTCGCGCAGATGCGCAGCGTGAGTTGCTCGATGGGCACGCGGGGCTGGTGCAGCAGGCGGAGGATGTGGTGGCGCGCTTCAAGGCCTGGCAGACGCTGCACCGCCGTCGCCTGCAGCTTGAGCAGGATGCCGGGGCGATGGCGGCCGAGCGCGAGTTGCTGGTGTTCCAGCGCCGCGAACTGGAAGCACTGAATTTTGTTGTCGCAGAGTGGGAATCGCTGCAAGCCGATCATGCACGGCTGTCGCATGCTGCCAGCCTGCTGGAAACGTCGCAGTTCGGCCTGGAAATCCTGAGCGAGTCGGATAGCGCATGCCTTGCCCAATTGGGGGCGTTGACGGCGCGGCTGCGTGCCGGACTGGAATTCGACGGCGCTTTGCAGGATACGCTGACCTTGCTTGAAAGCGCCCAGAACGAGTTGCAGGAGGCGGTGTATGCGCTGCGGCACTACCAGCAGAAGCTGGATGCCGATCCGCAGCAGCTGTTGCATATGGAGCAGCGCATTGCCGATGTGATGGAGGCGGCGCGCAAGTTCCGCGTGTCTCCGCCGCAGCTTCCGGAGGTGCTGGCGCGGGTGGTGACCCGGCTGGATGAGTTGGGCGGCACGGGCGACCTGGCGGATTTGGCGCGCGAGGATGCAGCGGCGTACGCCAGCTATCGCGCAGCGGCAGAACGGTTAAGCGCGGCGCGGGCCGGCGCGGCCAAGGCGCTGGGTGACGAGATTACAACTGCCATGCAGACGCTGGCAATGCAGGGCGGGCAGTTTGCCGTGGCGCTGCTGCCGCTGGCCGAGGGCAATGCCCATGGGCTGGAGAGCGTCGAATTCCAGGTGGCCGCCAATCAGGGCACGCCGTTGCGCAGCCTGGCCAAGGTGGCTTCGGGCGGCGAGTTGTCGCGCATCAGCCTGGCCATCCAGGTGGCGGCCAGCCGTGCTGCCACTGTGCCGACGCTGATTTTCGATGAGGTGGACAGCGGTATCGGCGGGCGCGTTGCGGAGATTGTCGGCAGCCTGCTCAAGCAGTTGGGCAAGCGCCACCAGGTGATGTGCGTTACGCACCTGCCGCAGGTGGCGGCACAGGCCGACCAGCAGTGGCAAGTCAGCAAGGCGGCGCAGGACGGCATCACGCTGAGCAGCATACGCGTGCTGTCCGTGCCGGAGCGCATCGAGGAAATCGCGCGCATGCTGGGCGGGGTCACGCTGACCGAAACCACCCGCAAACATGCTGCCGAGATGCTGGGCGTGTGAGCCTGTCCTGAAGCCGCTCCTGTACCGCCCGCTTATTGCAGGGGCAGCTTGCTGGCGAAATGTTCCTGAAAATTCCGTTTGTTGCCTGATGGATAATCCTGGCTTATGGGGCCGACAATTTTGATTGGCCGCGTATCCGGCTGTCAGAATTTCCCTACATTTTTCCTGAAAATCAGGCTTTCCTGACATTTTTTATTTACCGGTTATGTCACCCTTCGCAACACTGGAAAGTCCAGCGATAGGGATATGTGATTTATGTCGAATTTGAGCGTGAGAAAAGGCGAATCTTTTTCCTCCGATCCAGAGCATGCTGTTCGCGAAATAGCCGATGCCATCCGGCAACCGGATGCTGCCATCGTTATTTTTTATGCCTCTTCGAAATATGATCTGGTCGCACTGGAACGGGCGCTGCAAGGCGTGTTCGCCTGTCCGGTGATCGGGTGTACGACCGCGGGGGAGATCACTTCAAGTGCCGGTTACATGGAAGGCGGCATGGTCGGGATCAGTTTGAGTTCAGCGCAGCTTGTCGTACATCCAAAACTGATTGATTCCCTGAGCCGGTTCGGTGTCGCAGAGGGAAAAAGCCTTGCGCAGGATTTGCGCTCGGGGTTGAAGCTGAGTGCGGATTTCGATCCTGCCAGAATGTTCAGTCTGTTGCTGGTCGATGGTCTCTCCATGCTTGAAGAGCAAGTGGTGGCTACGCTGCACAATATGCTTTGCGGGGTGACCCTGTTTGGCGGGTCGGCGGGCGACGATCTCGCATTCAAGGAGACGCACGTTTATTGCGACGGCAGGTTTTACACGGATGCTGCGGTGCTTGCCTTGTTTGAGACAACGCTGCCGTTCAGGTCATTCCAGATACAGCACTTCGAACCGACGGGTATTCGCCTGGTTATTACCGCGAGTGATTGTGCCTCGCGTACCGTCACCGAGATCAATGGTGGCCCCGCTGCGGAGGAATATGCCAACGCGGTGGGGTTGCGCATCACCGAATTGAATCCCCAGATTTTTGCCGCACATCCGGTCATGCTGAAGATCGGCGGGGAATATCATGTGCGTTCGATCCAGAAAGTGAATCCGGATGGCAGCCTGACGTTCTTTTGCGCAATCGACGATGGGCTGGTGCTCACGGTGGGGCGAGGCAAGGATCTGGTGGAAAATCTGGCCGAGAATCTTGCCGGACTGCGCAAGGAGTTGCCCACGCTTAAAATCATTCTCGGTTGCGATTGCATCCTCCGGCGCCTGGAGCTCCAGCAAAAAGGCTTGACGGAGCAGGCCGGGAAAGTGCTCAAGGATGTCGATTTCTTCGGCTTTTCGACATACGGGGAACAATTCAACGGTATCCACGTCAACCAGACGCTGACCGGGATTGCCATCGGGGAGTAAGGATGGATAACGGTTCCCTTACCCAGGAAGAGCGTATCGCCCGACTTGAAAGGCAACTCGCTGCCCAGTCCAAAATCAACAAAGTGCTGATGGACCGGGTGGAGCGCAGCGTGAACGATACCGGTAGTTCCTACTCGCTTTTCGAGCGCAATATCACCTTGCAAAAAAGTGTAGATGCGCGCACCCGTGAGCTGGAAAGCGTCAATGCCGAATTGCTGTGCATGATAGACAAGGCCAATCGTGCACAGCAGGTTGCCGAAGAGGCCAGCCGCACCAAGAGCGACTTCCTCGCCAACATGAGCCATGAAATCCGCACGCCGATGAATGCCATCATTGGCATGACGCATCTGGCCCTGCGCACCGACATGAGCCCGAAGCAGCAGGGGTATCTGGTCAAGATCGATAACGCAGCCAAGGCACTGCTCGGCATCGTCAATGACATCCTGGATTTTTCCAAGATCGAGGCCGGCAAGCTGACGCTGGAGCATGCGATGTTTTCGCTGGACGAAATGCTGGGCAGCCTCGCCGACATCGTCGGTTTGAAAGCCGAGCAAAAAGGCATCGAGATCGTATTTTCGGTGGCTGGAAAAACACCCAGGTACCTGGTTGGCGACTCCTTGCGCTTGAGCCAGATACTCATCAACCTGGTCAACAATGCGGTCAAATTCACCGAGCAGGGCGAAATCCTGGTTACGGTGATCCTGGAAGATGAGGATGCGCAGCAGGCGCGGCTGCGCTTCTCGGTACAGGATACCGGCATGGGCATGACCCCGCAGCAGCTTGCCACCTTGTTCCAGTCGTTTTCGCAGGCCGACACGTCGATAACCCGCAAGTATGGCGGCACCGGTCTGGGGCTTGCCATCAGCAAACAGCTTGTGGAGATGATGGGCGGACGCATCTGGGCTGAAAGCGAACCGGGCAAGGGCAGCACTTTCACCTTTACGGCAACGCTGGGGATCGCCAGGGAGGTGCCGGTGCCGGACGCGCGCACCAGGCTTGACGAATTGCGCGGCAAACGGATGCTGGTCGTCGACGACAGCGACAATGCGCGGGAGGTGCTTTCCGCCATGCTGTGTTCCCATGGTTTTTCCGTGCAAGCGGTTGCCTCCGGCGAGGATGCGCTGTCGGTGCTTGAAGCCGCCTCCCGAGGCGGAACGCCTTTCGACCTGGTGTTGATGGACTGGCGTATGCCGGGGATGGACGGGATAGAGGCTTCCCGCCGCATCAGGGCCGACAGCCGGCTTTCCCGTATACCTGCGATCCTGATGATTACGGCGCTCGGACGGGATGAGGTCATGCATCTCGCCGATGATGCCGGGTTGGACGGTTTCCTCATCAAGCCTGTCAGCGAATCGACCCTGATCGATTCGATTGCCAACCTGTTCGGCGGGCAGGCCGGTATCCATGCGCGCCGGGAAAAGGGGCGCGTTCCGGCTCACCTGTCGGGAAAGCGCGTCCTGCTGGTCGAGGACAATATTATCAACCGGGAGCTGGCGAGCGAATTGCTGGCCGACCTCGGCATCTCCGTAGAGGTTGCGGTAAATGGCCACGAGGGCGTGGCGCGCGCCACGGAGGAAGCATTCGACCTTGTGCTGATGGATATCCAGATGCCCGTGATGGACGGACTGACTGCGACTCGCCAGATCCGCGCCGATGAGCGCTTGCGCGATTTGCCCATCATCGCCATGACGGCCCATGCCATGAGCGGAGACCGGGAAAAGAGTCTCGATGCCGGTATGAACGACCATATCACCAAGCCGATAGATCCGGAAAAACTTACCGCGGCACTGAGCCGCTGGATCGCAGAGCGGCCCGCGCAGTCACCCGTGCCGGGGCAAACGGCTGCGCAGCCGATGCGGGTCGATGCCGATAGCCTGCCGGATGCGCTTCCGCCATTTGATATTCCGGCGGCTTTGGCGCGGGTCAGCGGCAAAGCCAAACTCCTGCGCAAGCTACTGTTGTACTTCCATGACACCTATGAGCATGCCATGCCGGAATTGCGCGGGCTGATCGCCGACGGTGCTCATGCTGAAGCCCGGCGCCTGGCGCATTCGCTTAAAGGCGATGCCGGGACCCTGGAGGCGGGAGCGCTGCACAAAGCCGCCGCCGCCGTTGAGCTTGCCTTCCGCGAAGACCGGATGGACGATCTCCCGCGGTTGCTTGAAGCGCTGGAAGCAAACCTGATCCCGGCGGTTGCGGCAGTCGCCGTTCTGGAGCGGAGTGGCGGGAAGTTGGATTTCGACACGATCTTGCGCCGTTAACCGGCGCAACGGGCTGTCCGCGCTTCGTGCTCATCTGCGGCTGAATTGCCCGCGATGTTTGATGTATCATGCCTACCGTTTTGGTAAGGGCGGAAATTCCATGCGTATCGGTATCATTCTTGTTTCATTATTGCTGGCTTCGTGCAGTTGGCTCATGCCGCACAAGGTCGAAATCCGGCAGGGCAACCTGATCAGCCCTGAGATGCGCGCGCGCATCAAGGTCGGCATGACGCAGCAGCAGGTCAAGGCGGTGCTGGGCACGCCAATGGTCAGCGATCCGTTTCATCCCAATCGCTGGGATTATGTCTACCGCTTCACGCAGGAAGGCGAACTGGTCGAATCGCACCACCTGATCCTGTATTTCGACAAGGACAGCGTGTCGCGCATCGTCGATGACTCGCCGGCGAGCAGCGAACAGGTGAACCATGAGCAAAATTAAAGTAGCGGTGGCCGGGTGTACCGGACGCATGGGCAGGAATCTGCTGGAATGTATTGCGCAATCAGACGATCTGGTGCTGCATGCGGCACTGGATCACGGCAGCAGCAAGTGCATCGGGCAGGATAGCAGCGCCTATGGCGGAGCCGAGGGGGTTCTGGTCAGTGCAGACGTCGAGGCGGCATTGCGCGGTGCCGACGTGCTGATCGACTTCACGCGTCCGGAAGGAACCATGCTGCACCTCGACGTGTGCCAGCGCCTCGGGGTGGCGATGGTGGTGGGAACCACCGGGCTGAATGCCCAGCAGAAGGCTGCGCTGGGGTCGGCTGCGCAAAAGATCGGCATCGTGTTCGCCCCCAACATGAGCGTGGGCGTGAACCTGGTGTTCAAGCTGCTGGAGACTGCCTCGCGCGTGCTTGCCGAAGGCTATGACATCGAGATCGTCGAGGCGCACCACCGCCACAAGGTGGATGCGCCGTCCGGCACCGCGCTGGGCATGGGCGAGGTGATTGCGCGCACACTGGGGCGCGACCTTGAAAAGTGTGCGGTATACGGCCGCGAAGGACATACCGGAGAGCGCGATCCGTCCACGATAGGCTTTGCTACCGTGCGCGGCGGCGACATCGTCGGTGACCATACGGTGCTGTTTGCCGGCATCGGCGAACGTGTCGAGATCACCCACAAGGCCAGTAGCCGTGCGACATTCGCGCTGGGGGCCTTGCGTGCCGCGCGTTTTCTGAAAGCCAACAAGGCCGGGCTGTACGATATGCAGGACGTGCTGAATCTGAAATAACCGTATCGCCCGCTGCGGGCGATTCTGGAGAGGGGGAGCTATGCGCAACATCGTGTTGTTCGGGGAGGGCAAGCATAAATTTGTTTTGCTGAACGAGAGCGATCCGGGCGAAGAGGATGGCGTGCGCTCCAATCAGTACCTGATCCAGCATGCGGATGCCGGCGTGCTGCTCGATCCGGGCGGCTTCGGCGTGATGCCGCGCGTGCTGGCAGAATTGCTGCGTTACCTTTCCCCGCAACAACTGCAAGGCATCGTCTTGTCCCACCAGGACCCCGACATTGTCGGCGGTCTGGCTACCTGGCTCGAGCTGACCGGTGCGCCGGTATATGTTTCCGAAATCTGGATGCGCTTCCTGCCGCACTACGGCATCAAGGGTATGAACCGCTTTGTCGGGGTGCCCGACCAGGGCATGGATTGGCCGGTGGCGCCGGGCTTTGACCTGAAGCTGGTGCCGGCGCATTTCCTGCATTCCGAAGGGCAGATCAATGTCTACGATCCTGAGGCAAAAATATTGTTCAGCGGCGATATCGGGGCCGCCATGCTGCCGACGGACAAGGACTATGTATTCGTGGACGACTTTGCCGATCACCTGAAATACATCGAGGGGTTCCACCGCCGCTACATGTGCTCCAACCGGGCCGCGCGCATCTGGGCGGATCGTGTCGCCAAACTGGATGTGCAGATGATCGCGCCGCAGCACGGCCCGATTTATCGCGGCAAGGCAGTGCAGGACTTCCTGGCCTGGTTCCGCGAGCTGCAATGCGGCATTGACCTGATGGCGTAGGGAGCGTCATAGCATGCCATCGATCTTTTCAGTCGCACCGCAAAATCTTGAGCAAATGCGCCAGCAGGTGCTGGAGCGTTTTGCTTCGCTGATCGAGAACCAGACCCGCACGCAACTGTTTGCCTCCAACATCGGTGCGCTGGTGCACGAGATCAATGCCGAGATTGCCGATGGGCACGAGAAGACCATCCAGTTGCTGGACAAGATCAATATCAGTCCAACCGAGCGCGATGAAATCCGCCAGCGGCTGCAAAACGACATGGCGCTGTCGGGCAGGCTGGAAAAGACATTGGAGCTGCTGCTCGGGGAGCGCAAGCGGCAATGGGAGATCGGCGATGCGCATCTGCGCCGGGTGATGCTCGACTTCAATACGATGGCCGGCAACCTTGCGGGTACGCTGATTGAAAAGGACCTGCTTGAGCGCCAGAGCCATGTGCTGGAAAACATCATCATCTCGCATGAAAAGGTTTCGCAGTGGCGCGTGTTTGTGCAGCAAATCCTGTCCAATTTCCACGCCATCTTCCCATTCAACTTTTTCTTCATTGCGTTTGCCGAGGAACACGGCCTTGGACTGTATCTGTATTTTCTCGGCGATTACCCGGAGGAAATCAAGGTGTCGGTGCGCAGCAAGCTGGTCAGTGAAATGCTGGTCAAGCTTGAGTTGCCGTCCGACACCCTGATCGATATTGAGGAGTTCGACATCCCGGCCAAGGTCAGCGGCGAGGCAGGCGACAACATCGACCTGATTACCGTGCGCGTGCCCGAACTCGACAACCTGAACCTGGCGGGCGTGCTGGGCGTGGCGTACGGCTCGATGCAGAAACTGAACGCGCAGGAAGCCAGTGTGATCCGCTCCATCCTGGCTGTGATGGTGATGGTGGTGGGCTCCAGCAAGGCCTTGAGCAAGACCCTGGCTGAGCTTGAGTATTATTCGGCACATGATCCGCTGACCGGGCTGCATAACCGCCGGCATTTCAACGAAATGCTCGAATACGAGATCGATCGCTCGGAGCGGCACAAGCATGAATTCTCGATCCTGATGCTCGACCTGGACGACTTCAAGGATATCAACGATACATACGGGCATCCCTGCGGCGATGCCACCTTGTGCGGAGTGGCGGAGATCTTGCGCAAGAATACGCGCAAGGGGGATTTGTGCACCCGCATCGGCGGCGACGAATTCGCCATCATCCTGACGGAAACGCCGCAACTGGGCGCGCATGATGTGGCCGAGAAGCTGCGCAACGAATTGCGAGCACACACCTTCGAGGCGCCAGATGGAAAAACCTTCCACATTACTACTTCGATCGGCCTGATTGCCTATCCGCATGACGCGCAGAACATGTCCGACCTGATGTCCGGTGTTGATATCGGGCTGTATCGCGCCAAATCCATTGGCAAGGACAGCGTGTGCTCGGTGGAGCAGGTGGAAGACAAAATACAGTCGAACCGCCTGGCGCGCGATCATGCCGAAACGCTGCGCCATGCCTTGCGCAGCGATGCGATCGTGCCGTACTTCCAGCCCATCATCGAGTGCGCAACGGGCAAGGTTTTTGCCCATGAGACGCTGGCGCGGCTGGTGGATGCGGATGGCAGGGCGGTGTCGGCCGGAGCGTTCATCGAGACCATTGAGAAATACGGCTTGGGGCGCGAGCTGGATCGCGTGATGATCCAGAAATCGTTGCGCGTTCTGAAGGAGCACTTTGCGGCAGGCGCTGCGCCCAGCAAGCTGTTCATCAACCTGTCGGCCCAGGAAATCCAGGGCCGTGGCGTGCTTGGCTATGCCGAGCAGATGTGCGCGGAACTTGGCATACCGCCGCAGAGCATGGTGTTTGAGCTGCTTGAGCGCGATGCGATCGGCGACATGACGCGCATGCGCAAATTCCTGACCGAAATGCGCCGCAGCGGCTTTTCATTTGCGCTGGATGATTTCGGCAGCGGTTACAACTCGTTCCATTATTTGCGCGAGCTGCGCTTCGAATACGTCAAACTGGACGGAGAGTTCGTGCGCAATATCCTGGTTTCCAAGATTGATTACGCTCTGGTAAAAAACCTCAGTCACTTGTGCCAGGATCTGGGGATGCTGATGGTGGCGGAGTTTGTCGAGTCTGAAGAGATTATGGATGCGTTGCGCGCGATGGGCGTTGATTATGCCCAAGGCTTCCATCTTGGGGTGCCGCGGCAAAAGCTGGGATAGTCCAATGGACTGGAAAGTTTTTTCGGCCGTATTCATTGCAGTTTTTGTTGCGGAAATTGGCGACAAGACGCAGCTCGCAACGATGCTGTTCGCTGCGGATAAGGAGGTCAGCAAGTGGGTGGTCTTTTGCGGGGCTGCGCTGGCGCTGGTGGCTACATCGGCAATAGGGGTTCTGTTCGGGGGCATGATTTCCAGCCTGATCGGTGAAAAACAATTGCATTACCTGGCGGGGCTCGGCTTCGTTGCGATCGGCGCCTGGACCATGTGGCATGCCTGATTTTTGCCGGTTTGATAGGCACCTCCGCTTCGGCTATAATACGCACCAATTCAGGGCGGGATGAACCAGCAGTTCGTCCCGCTTCTTTACGGATAAGCCTGTAAATTCATGGGACTCTGTGTGCATAAGGTCTTCCGAGGGAGGCTTGCGCAGGGCAAGGTTGCAGGTGATTCCGGTACCACTCAATCTCAGGAGCTTCAAGTGTCGCAAACAAAGCCAGCCATCCTTGTTTTAGCCGATGGAACGGTGTTTCGCGGTATTTCCATCGGGGCGGAGGGCAGCAGCGTTGGCGAGGTGGTGTTTAATACTTCCATCACCGGCTATCAGGAGATTCTGACTGATCCGTCCTATTGCAAGCAGATCGTCACGCTGACTTATCCGCATATCGGCAATGTCGGATGCAACCCGGAGGATGTCGAGTCGCGCCAGGTGTTCGCCAGCGGCCTCATCATCCGCGACTTGTCGCAGACAGTAAGCAATTTCCGCGCAACACAATCCCTGCCCGAATACCTCAAGGCAAATAACGTCGTCGCCATCGCCGGGATCGATACCCGCAAGCTGACGCGCATCCTGCGTACCAAGGGCGCGCAGAATGGTTGTATCGCCAGTGGTGAGGATGTTGAAGCGGCGCTGAAAGCAGCCAAGGCATTCGCCGGTCTGGCCGGCATGGATCTGGCCAAGGTGGTCACTTGCGACAAGCCTTATGAATGGAAGCAACGCGAGTGGAAGCTGGGCGAGGGCTATGCTGACCAAGCGACTGCCAAATTTCATGTGGTGGCCTATGACTTCGGTGTGAAGCGCAACATCCTGCGCATGCTGGCCGAGCGCGGTTGCCGCATCACCGTGGTGCCGGCCAAGACCGGCGCCGACGAAGTGCTGAAGATGAAGCCGGATGGCGTGTTCCTGTCCAACGGACCCGGCGATCCGGAGCCGTGCGATTATGCCATCGCGGCGACCCAGAAGTTCCTCGAAGTCGGTATCCCACTGTATGGCATCTGCCTCGGCCACCAGATCATGGGGCTGGCCGCAGGGGCCAAGACCGTGAAGATGAAGTTTGGCCACCGCGGTGCGAACCATCCAGTGCAGGACACGCAGAGCAAGCGCGTGATGATTACCAGCCAGAACCACGGTTTTGCGGTGGATGCGGCGACGCTGCCGAAGAACGCACGCGTGACGCATGTCTCGCTGTTCGACGGCACGCTGCAAGGGTTCGAGCTGACCGACAAGCCGGCGTTCTGTTTCCAGGGCCACCCCGAGGCGAGCCCCGGCCCGCACGATGTGTCCCCGTTGTTCGACCGCTTCGTCGCGGCTATGGAGAAGAAGTAAATGCCGAAGCGTACTGACATCAAATCAATCCTCATCATCGGCGCAGGCCCGATTGTCATCGGGCAGGCGTGTGAATTCGACTACTCCGGCGCGCAGGCCTGCAAGGCGCTGCGCGAAGAGGGCTATCGCGTCATCTTGGTGAACTCCAATCCGGCCACCATCATGACCGACCCTAACATGGCCGATGCCACCTACATCGAGCCGATCACCTGGAAGATGGTGGAGAAGATCATCGCCAAGGAGAAACCGGATGCGATCCTGCCTACGATGGGCGGACAGACTGCACTGAACTGTGCGCTGGACCTGGCCAAGCACGGCGTGCTGGAAAAATACAATGTCGAAATGATCGGTGCGACACGCGAGGCCATCGACATGGCGGAAGACCGCGAAAAATTCAAGCAGGCAATGACCAGGATCGGCCTGTCTTCAGCGCGCTCCGCGATTGCGCACTCAATGGAGGAGGCTTTGCAAGTGCAGCAGGCGATGGGCTATCCGACCATCATCCGTCCGTCCTTTACTATGGGCGGTAGCGGCGGCGGCATTGCCTACAATCGCGAAGAATTCGTCGAGATCTGCGAACGCGGCCTGGAGGCCTCGCCCACACGTGAACTGCTGATCGAGGAATCGCTGCTGGGCTGGAAGGAATACGAGATGGAGGTCGTGCGCGACCGCAATGACAACTGCATCATCATCTGTTCCATCGAAAACCTGGACCCGATGGGCGTGCATACCGGCGATTCCATCACAGTGGCCCCGGCGCAGACGCTGACCGACAAGGAATACCAGATCATGCGCGACGCCTCGCTGGCGGTGCTGCGCGAGATCGGCGTGGAAACGGGCGGCTCCAACGTGCAGTTCTCCATCAACCCGAAGGATGGGCGCATGGTGGTGATCGAGATGAATCCGCGCGTGTCGCGTTCGTCTGCGCTGGCTTCCAAAGCCACCGGTTTCCCCATCGCCAAGGTCGCGGCCAAGCTGGCAGTCGGTTACACGCTGGATGAGTTGAAGAACGACATCACCGGCGGCGCGACCCCGGCCTCGTTCGAGCCGACCATCGACTACGTGGTGACCAAGATCCCGCGCTTCGCATTCGAGAAATTCCCGCAGGCCAACGACCGCCTGACTACGCAGATGAAGTCGGTGGGCGAGGTGATGGCGATAGGCCGCACCTTCCAGGAGTCGTTCCAGAAGGCGCTGCGCGGCCTAGAAGTTGGCGTGAACGGTCTGGATCGCAAATATACCGACCGCGATGCCGTGGTATCCGAGCTCGGTAACCCGGGGCCGGATCGCATCTGGGCAGTGGGCGATGCCTTCCGCATGGGGATGGGCGTCGAAGAAGTATTCAACATCAGCAAGATCGATCCGTGGTTCCTGGTGCAGATTGCCGACATCATCCGTCAGGAAGGTGAGCTGCAAGGCCGTACGCTGGAAAGTCTGGATGCGAATCATTTCCGCGCTTTGAAGCGCAGCGGCTTTGCCGATGCGCGCCTGGCCGTGCTGCTCGAAACCGATGCCGCTGCGGTGCGCGCTTACCGTCATGCACTGAATGTGCGCCCGGTATTCAAGCGCGTGGATACCTGCGCCGCCGAGTTCGCCACCAATACCGCTTACATGTACTCGACCTACGAGGAAGAGTGCGAATCGCAGCCGACCGACAAGAAGAAGATCATGGTGCTGGGCGGCGGTCCGAACCGTATCGGCCAGGGCATCGAGTTCGACTACTGCTGTGTGCATGCCGCGCTGGCGATGCGCGAGGACGGCTACGAGACCATCATGGTCAACTGCAACCCGGAGACTGTTTCCACCGACTATGACACTTCCGATCGGTTGTACTTCGAGCCGCTGACGCTGGAAGATGTGCTGGAAGTCGTAGCGGTGGAGAAGCCTGTTGGCGTGATTGTGCAATACGGCGGACAGACCCCGCTCAAGCTGGCACATGGCTTGGCCAAGAACGGCGTGCCCATCATCGGTACCAGCGTGGACATGATCGACATGGCCGAGGATCGCGCGCGTTTCCAGACCATGCTGAAGAAGCTCAACCTGAAGCAGCCGCCCAACCGTACCGCCAGCCATGTGGCTGAAGCTGTCGCGGGTGCGAACGAGATCGGCTATCCGCTGGTGATGCGTCCTTCCAACGTGCTGGGCGGTCGCGCGATGGAGATCATCCATGCGCAGCCGGACCTGGAGCGCTACATGCGCGATGCGGAAGAGATGGCCAAGGATTGGCCGGAACGCATGCCTATCCTGCTTGACCGTTTTTTGAATGACGCGATCGAGGTGGATGTGGATGCGGTGTCCGACGGCAAGGAAGTCGTCATCGGCGGCATCATGGAGCACATCGAACAGGCTGGCGTACACTCGGGCGACTCGGCTTGTTCACTGCCACCGTATTCCCTGTCGGCTGCGATGCAGGATGAATTGCGCCGCCAGACCGTGGCGATGGCCAAGGAACTCAATGTGGTCGGCCTGATGAACGTGCAGTTCGCGATCCAGGGCGAGACCGTATACGTGCTGGAAGTGAATCCGCGCGCTTCGCGCACCGTGCCCTATGTATCCAAGGCCACCGGCGTACCGCTGGCCAAGGTCGCCGCGCGCTGCATGGCCGGCCAGACACTGGCTTCGCAGGGCGTGACCAAGGAAGTGATCCCGCCGTATTACTCTGTGAAGGAAGCGGTGTTCCCTTTCATCAAGTTCCCGGGCGTGGACGTGATCCTCGGGCCGGAGATGAAATCCACCGGCGAAGTGATGGGCGTGGGTGATACCTTCGCCGAAGCTTTCGTCAAGTCGCAACTCGCGGCCAGCGTGAAGCTGCCCAAGGCCGGGCGGGTGTTTGTCAGCGTGCGCGAGGAGGATAAGCCGGGTGCGGTTGATGTCGCACGCTCGCTGGTGCAACTAGGGTTTTCAGTCGTGGCGACTCGCGGTACAGCGGCAGTGATCGCTGCGGCGGGCGTGGAGGTGGCCGTGGTGAATAAGGTGCAGGAGGGGCGGCCACATATCGTGGATATGATCAAGAACGGCGAGATAGGCCTGATCGTGAACACGGTGGATAACAAGCCCTCGGCGATGCGCGACTCCTACTCGATCCGCCATGCGGCTTTGCAGGGCCGGGTGACGTATTACACCACGCTGGCCGGCGCGCGTGCCGCATGTATTGGCATGCAACACCTGGCCGAACTGCAAGTCTATGATGTGCAGTCGCTGCATCGTCGTTTGAATTAAGGGAAACATCATGAGCAAGATTCCATTAACCGTTAATGGGGCCGAATTATTGCGCCAGGAATTGCATCGCCTCAAAACGGTGGAGCGTCCAGCAGTGATCAACGCGATCGCCGAGGCGCGTGCGCAAGGCGATCTGTCCGAAAATGCCGAGTATGACGCTGCGAAGGAAAAGCAGTCTTTTATTGAAGGACGTATTGTCGAGTTGGAGTTCAAGCTGGGCAGCGCGCAAGTGATAGATCCGAAAACCATTAATGCTGACGGGCGCTGCGTGTTCGGTGCGACCGTGATCATGGAAGATGTGAGCACCGGCGATGTGGTGACCTACCAGATTGTCGGGGAAGACGAGGCGGATATCCGCCAGCGCAAAATTTCCATCAGCTCCCCGATTGCGCGCGCATTGATCAGCAAGTCTGCAGGTGACATTGCCGAGGTGCAGGCGCCTGGCGGGGTGCGCGAGTACGAGATCGTTGAGGTTCAGTACATCTGATGGCGGAGAAGCCGGGAAGGGGGAAGGGTGAGAACCTCGCGTCCCCGTCCGGAGCGGCGGTTTTACCCTTCTCCCTTTACCCTTCGCTAGGGTTTTAGCTTTTGCTGGCGAGCTGTTTCTTGGTGAGCGGTTTGCCTTTGTGGCGTTTTGGGACTTTGGCGATCTGGATTTCCAGTGGCCGGTAAACGATCAGTATTTTGCCGATATGCTGAACCGGGGCAGCCGCAACCGCAGCACAGATTTCCTGCATCATGGCATCCCTTGCTTCGCGGTCATTGTTCATCACGCGTATTTTCAGCAAATCATGGCTTTTCAGGCTGCGCTCGATTTCATTCAATACCGAAGGCGTCAGCCCGGCATTGCCAATGATGACAACGGGGTTGAGTGCGTGGGCGCGTGCTTTGAGCTCAAGCCGCTGGGCTACAGTTAGATTCAACATGAGTTTCCTTATAAGTGAGCGCGGATTCTAAACGATGAAACCATCCAAAACCAGCAAACAATGGATGATGGAGCATGTAAGCGACCCTTTTGTGCAACGCGCGCAGAAGGAGGGGTACCGCTCGCGTGCGGCATACAAGCTGCTGGAAATTGACGAGCGTGATCATCTGATCAGGCCGGGTATGGTGGTGGTGGACCTCGGCGCAACACCGGGGGGATGGTGCCAGGTGGTAGCCCAGAAATTGGGCGGTACCGGCAGGATTATTGCGCTTGACCTGTTGCCATTGCAGCCCTTGGCTCACGTGGAGTTCATCCAGGGTGATTTTCGCGAAGATGAGGTTTTGCGGCAGTTGGAGGAAAAGCTGCAAGGGCAGCTGATCGGGCTTGTAATTTCCGATATGGCCCCCAATATTAGCGGCATAGACTCCGCCGATCAGGCTCGCGCGATGTATCTGGCTGAACTGGCAATGGATTTTGCTGTGCAACACCTGGCCCCGGGAGGAGCCTTCCTGGTCAAGGTGTTTCAGGGAAGCGGATTTGAGGATTATCTGAAGTCAATGCGTGGACATTTCAGTAAAGTGGTTGTGCGCAAGCCCAAGGCATCCCGTGATCGCAGCAGCGAGCAGTATCTGCTCGGGATCGGGAAGCGGAGTGGCGCTTGAGTAATCAGGCCGGAAAGTGTTTAATGCGCAAACAGTATGCGCGGTAAAAAGGAACGAGAGTGAATAACCTGCTAAAAAGTATCGGAATCTGGATGGTCGTGGCTTTGGTGCTGATGACTGTATTTAACCAATTCAATTCGCGCCAGATGTCCCCATCGCAGTCGCAGATGGATTACTCCCAGTTTCTCGATGAGGTCAAACAGGGACACATCGTCAAGGTGGTCATTGAGGGGCGTACGCTACGTGCCACAACAATGGATGGCAAGCGTATTACTTGTTATGCGCCGAGCGATCTGTGGATGGTTTCCGACCTGCTCAAGAATGGCGTGAAGATCGAGGCCAAGCCGGAAGAGGAGCAAGGCTTCTTTACCCAGGTATTTATCTCATGGTTCCCGATGCTGTTGCTGATCGGCGTGTGGATGTTTTTCATGCGTCAGATGCAGGGCGGTGGCAAGGGCGGGGCGTTTTCATTTGGCAAGAGCAAGGCGCGCTTGCTTGATGACGCCAAGGAGCGCGTAACCTTTGCCGATGTGGCCGGCTGCGATGAGGCAAAAGAGGAGGTCTCCGAACTGGTGGATTTCCTGCGCGACCCTTCCAAATTCCAGAATCTTGGCGGACGCATTCCGCGTGGCGTGCTGATGGTGGGGAGCCCGGGCACCGGTAAGACCTTGCTGGCCAAAGCAATCGCCGGTGAGGCCAAAGTGCCGTTCTTCTCGATTTCCGGTTCAGACTTTGTGGAAATGTTTGTCGGTGTCGGTGCGGCGCGCGTACGCGACATGTTCGAGCAGGCCAAGAAAAACTCTCCCTGCATCATTTTCATTGATGAAATTGACGCGGTTGGTCGTCAGCGCGGCGCCGGCCTGGGCGGTGGCAACGACGAACGTGAGCAGACACTCAATGCACTGCTGGTCGAGATGGATGGCTTTGAAGGGGCTTCAGGCGTGATCGTCATCGCGGCAACCAACCGTCCGGATGTGCTCGACTCTGCGCTGATGCGCCCCGGACGCTTCGACCGCCAGGTGGTGGTGCCGTTGCCGGATATTCGCGGGCGCGAGCAAATCCTGAGTGTACATATGCGCAAGGTGCCGGTAGCGCAGGATGTGAAGGCCGACATCCTGGCACGTGGCACGCCCGGCATGTCCGGGGCCGATCTGGCCAACCTGGTGAATGAGGCGGCCTTGTTCGCCGCCCGTCGCAGCAAGCGTTTTGTCGAAATGAGCGACTTCGAGGCGGCCAAGGACAAGATCATGATGGGCGCGGAGCGCCGCACCATGATCATGCCGGAAGAAGAGCGCCGCAATACTGCCTACCATGAGGCGGGTCATGCCGTGGTTGCACGCTTGTTGCCGAAGACTGACCCGGTGCATAAAGTCACCATCATTCCGCGTGGACGGGCACTGGGCGTCACCATGCAGTTGCCTGCCGAGGATCGCTACAGCATGGACAGGGATCGCATCCTGTCGACGATTGCGGTGCTGTTCGGCGGACGTATTGCGGAAGAGGTGTTCATGCACCAGATGACGACGGGTGCGTCCAACGACTTTGAGCGCGCGACCGATATGGCGCGCAAGATGGTGACGCAGTGGGGGATGTCCGAGGCCCTGGGCACCATGGTGTATGCGGAAAACGACGGCGAGGTCTTCCTTGGCCGCTCGGTGACCACACACAAGAATATATCCGAGGCAACCATGCAGCAGGTCGACGCCGAAATCAGGCGCATCATAGACCAGCAGTATGCGCTCGCAAGGCAATTGATCGAGTCCAATCGCGACAAGATGGAGGCGATGGCCAAGGCCTTGCTGGAATGGGAAACCATTGATGCCGAGCAGATTGACGACATTATGTCGGGCAAGCCGCCGCGTCCGCCCAAGCCTTCCTACTCAGCGCCTCCTTCTCCGCCGCCGCAGGATGCCGCTCCAACAGCACCTGCTGCACCGCCCGCCGAACACGCTCCAGAAGCCTGACTTGTGCGGGGGCAGGCTTGCCTGTCCCCGATGCTTCTGTCTTTTATTCCATGTTGTTACGCTGCGGTAAATTCCATTTTACATTTGGGCGCCCGCTGGTCATGGGCATTGTCAATGTCACGCCGGATTCTTTTTTTGATGGCGGCGCGCATGGCACTACCGCAGCGGCGATAGCACACGCGCTTAAACTTGTTGAAGACGGTGCCGATATCCTTGATGTCGGCGGAGAGTCCACGCGTCCCGGCGCGGCCATGGTGAGCGAACGGGAGGAGCTGGAGCGCGTGATCCCGGTGCTGCGCGGTTTGCGTGATGTGCCGGTGCCGGTCTCGATAGACACCTGGAAGCCAGCTGTCATGCAAGCCGCGATGGCGGAGGGTGCGAGCATGATCAATGATGTGAATGCGCTGCAGGCCGAAGGCGCGCTGGCTGTTGCAGCGGCTGGCACCGTTGCGGTGTGCCTGATGCACAAGCAGGGGATGCCTGCGACCATGCAGCAGCAACCGCAATACGACAATGTCGTGGGCGAAGTGACAGATTACTTGCACCAACGTGTTGCGGCGGCAGAGCGGGCTGGGATTGCGCGCGAACGCATTGTCATTGATCCCGGTTTCGGTTTCGGCAAGACGCTTGAGCACAACCTTGC
This sequence comes from Pseudomonadota bacterium, assembly GCA_021848465.1. Taxonomy (GTDB): domain Bacteria; phylum Pseudomonadota; class Gammaproteobacteria; order Burkholderiales; family Gallionellaceae; genus JAJZUP01. The sequence goes on along the minus strand of JAJZUP010000003.1, from coordinate 132,652 downwards.
GTTGTTGCGCGGGCTACCGGAACTGGCCAGGATCGGGGTGCCGGTGCTCGCTGGCATGTCGCGCAAATCAATGCTGGGGCAGATTACCGGGCGTGGCGTGGACGAGCGGCAAAGCGCCAGCGTTGCGGCAGCATTATTGGCGGTACAGCGGGGGGCTGGTATCGTGCGCGTACACGATGTACGCGAGACGGTGGATGCGTTGAAGGTTTGGCTGGCAGTGAATCGAGAAACAAAACCATCACCATAGAGACACAGAGTAAACCCGGGGAAACAGTCTCCGGTGGCTGAATCTGGATGCAGTTGTTTGTTTTTCTCTGCGTCTCTGTGGTGAAAGATTTTTGAGGAAAAAAATAATGAGCAGGAAATATTTCGGAACAGATGGCGTGCGCGGCAAGGTAGGCGAATATCCGATTACGCCGCAATTCGTGATGCAGCTCGGTTACGCGGCCGGCAAGGTGCTGGCCAGCGCTGAACACACCCGGGGCGAAAATCCGGCGGTGCTGATCGGAAAGGATACCCGCATATCCGGCTATATGCTGGAGTCGGCGCTGGAAGCAGGATTGATTGCGGCCGGAATCGATGTGTACCTGGGCGGTCCCATCCCGACCCCGGCGGTTGCCTACCTTACGCGCGCATTGCGCTTGCAGGCCGGGGTGGTGATCTCGGCATCGCACAATCCCTATGATGATAACGGCATCAAGTTCTTTTCCGGCGCCGGCATGAAGCTGCCGGATGAGGTAGAGCATGCGATCGAGACGGAGCTGGATAACGAGATGCACACCAACGCCTCGGATCGTCTTGGCAAGGCCAGGCGGCTGGACGACGCGGCCGGCCGCTACATCGAGTTTTGCAAGAGCACGTTCCCGGCCGACATGAATCTGCGCGGCATGAAAATCGTGGTCGATTGCGCGCACGGCGCGACCTACCACATCGCGGGCAGCGTGTTTCATGAATTGGGCGCGGACGTGGTGGCGATCGGCGCCCAGCCGGACGGCAGGAACATCAATGATGGTTATGGGGCGACCAAGCCGGCCAACCTGCAGAAGGCCGTGGTCGAGCACAAGGCGGATGTCGGCGTCGCGCTGGACGGCGATGGCGACCGCTTGGTCATGGTGGATGCGGAAGGCCGCCTCTACGATGGTGATCAGTTGCTGTATGTGATTGTGTGCCATCGTCAGGCACAGGGCGCGATGAAAGGCGGGGTCGTGGGCACACTGATGACCAACCTGGCGTTTGAGCATGCCATGGGAAAGCTGGGAGTGCCTTTTGCCCGCGCCAAGGTGGGCGATCGCTACGTGATGGAAATGCTCCAGGAAAAGAATTGGATGCTTGGCGGGGAAAATTCCGGCCACATCATCTGTTTGGACAAGCACAGCACTGGCGATGGCATTGTTTCGGCTTTACAGGTTTTGCAGGCATTGCGTGCCAGCAAGCAGACGCTGGCACAGGCCGCCCAAGGGCTGGTGATGTATCCGCAAGTGCTCATTAACGTGAGGGTGAGCGGAAAAGCGGCTGCGCTGCTGGAGCAAGCCGAGGTCAGGAATGCAGTTGCCGCAGCCGAGCAGGCTCTGGATGGAAAGGGGCGAGTGCTGCTGCGCCCATCGGGAACCGAGCCATTGTTGCGCGTCATGGTGGAAGGCGAAGATGCCGTTGCAGTCAAGCACTGGGCGGAGCAGATTGCAGCCGCCGTGCGTGCGGCTGCAGCCTGAACGTGCGAAATGAGGGAGGATTCCCCCTCTGTTTGATGAATTGACGGGGCATGGGGAGACTATACTGGAACCGACTTGGCCGGCGTACGCCATAGGCAGCCAGGAGGAAAAACATGCCCTCATTCATCAACACGAATATTGAGTCAGTTAACACGCAGCGCAACCTTAATTCATCACAAGGGGCGCTGGCGACTTCCATGCAGCGACTGTCTTCCGGCTTGCGTGTGAACAGTTCCAAGGACGACGCGTCCGGGCTTGCGATTGCTTCGCGCATGGAGAGCCAGATACGTGGCGCCAACCAGGCAGTGCGCAACGCGAATGATGGCATTTCGCTGGCCCAGACAGCCGAAGGCGCGCTTGGCAATATCCAGCGGAACCTCGCGCGCATGCGCGAGCTCGCGGTGCAGGGGGCCAACGCCACATCCAGCGCCAATGTAGCCGAAATCAATTCAGAGTTTACCCAGCTCAATGCGGAAAACATGCGTGTCATCCAGTCCACGCGTTTTAACGGCATTGCGCTGCTTACCGGGCCGGTGCACCAGACCTTCCAGGTGGGCGCCAACAGCGAGCATGGCGTGGACGACATTACCATCGACACCCCCACAGGGTTTAACCCGACTTCCACGACACTGGGGGAGACAACCGCCAGCGCGATGGCCGAGATACCGAAGCTGGATGCGGACATCGCCACAGCAAACAATTTGCGCACGAACTTTGGGGCGGCGCAAAGCCGCTTCGAATCCATCATCTCGACCTTGCAGGTCGCCGCCGAAAATCAGACTGCTTCGCGCAGCCGCATCATGGATGCCGATTACGCAGCAGAGACGGCGTCATTGACGCGCGCCCAAGTGCTGCAGCAGGCCGGGACCGCGATGGCAACCCAGGCCAACCGCTCGCCGCAGGAGGTGGTCAGCTTGCTGCGTTGAGCGTTTCAAGTAATGACCGTGGGCTTGTTGCGTCCGGTGCGCAGTTCCAGCTCGGAAACCTGTAGCGCAATCGCGATCAGCTCCTGCAGCGCTTGTTGCGCATCGAGGTGATGCATCGATGCATCGGCCTCATAGGCCTCCAGATAAACCCGTAGCGTCGCTCCGTCGGTGCCGGTTCCGGAAAGGCGGAAGATGATGCGCGAGCCATCACTGAACAGCAGGCGCACGCCCTGGTTTTTGCTGATGCTGCCGTCCACCGGGTCGGTATAGCTGAAATCATCGCAAGTCTGGATCGCATAGCGGCCAAATTGCCGGCCAGCAAGGCTGGTAAAGCTGTCGCGCAAGTGCTGCATCAAGCCATTGGCCGCATCACTTGGTAATGCCTCGTAGTCATAGCGCGAATAGAAATTGCGGCCGAACTTTGCCCAGTGCTCACGCACAATTGACTCTACCGGCTGTTTCCTGGCAGCGAGGATGTTGAGCCAGAACAGCACCGCCCACAGCCCATCTTTTTCCCGTACATGACTGGAGCCGGTGCCGAAGCTCTCTTCACCGCACAGCGTGACCTTGCCGGCATCCATCAGGTTGCCGAAAAATTTCCAGCCGGTCGGCGTTTCGTAGCAGGGAATATTCAGTGCCCGCGCCACGCGGTCGGCGGCCGCGCTGGTAGGCATTGAGCGCGCGATGCCGGCAAGTCCGCTGCGATATCCCGGCGCAAGCGTGGCATTAGCGGCCAATACGGCCAGACTGTCGGAAGGCGTCACAAAAAAACGTTTGCCCAGAATCATGTTGCGGTCGCCGTCGCCGTCTGACGCTGCGCCAAAATCGGGCGCGTCTGCGCCATACATGATTTCCACCAGATCGTGCGCGTAAGTCAGGTTCGGATCCGGGTGCCCGCCGCCAAAATCTTCAAGCGGCACCGCATTCAGAACACTGCCAGCAGGCGCGCCGAGGCGCTGCTCAAGGATTTCCCAGGCATACGGGCCGTTGACCGCGTGCATGGCATCAAATCTGATGCGGAAGCCGCTGCCGAGCAGCGCGCGTATTGCGCCAAAATCGAACAATGATTCCATCAGGTCGGCGTAATCGGCCACCGGGTCGATAACCTCGACTTGCATATTACCGAGCATGGTCGTCCCCGCCTGATCCAGCGCGACATCGTCGGCTTCTAGGATGCGGTAAGCGCTGATGTTCTTGCTGCGGGCAAAGATCGCCTCCGTCACAGTCTCGGTTGCCGGGCCGCCGTTGCTGCTGTTGAACTTGATGCCGAAGTCTTCGGTGGGGCCGCCGGGGTTATGGCTGGCCGACAGGATGATGCCGCCAAAGGTCTGGTATTTGCGGATCACGCACGAAGCCGCTGGGGTGGAAAGGATGCCGCCGCGTCCTGCCAGCACCTTGCCGAAACCATTGGCAGCCGCCATTTTCAGGATGATCTGGATGGCGTGGCGATTGTAGTAGCGGCCATCGCCGCCCAGCACCAGTGTGGCGCCCGGCGGGGCCTGGATGCTGTCGAAGATGGACTGGACAAAATTTTCCAGGTAATGCGGCTGCTGGAATACCGGGACTTTCTTGCGTAACCCGGAGGTGCCTGGTTTCTGGTCCGGGAAAGGGCAGGTGTCAACTGTAAGTATCTTCATGGTTTTTTCTTCAAGTTGTTGGGCCAGTTCTGTTGCATCATAGCATCACGGACAGCCTGTCAGCCCGACGGTTCGGCATCGTAGCCGGGCAATAATGCAAACAAGTTACATTGAATGCAATAGTTGCGGAAAGCGTTAGGGTATTGCGTTATTATTTATGCCATAGGAATCTTTCTGGTTTCACCGCCTGCTCAATGAAATCGTTTCTGACAATCCGCGCGCAATTGATCTTGCTGGTGATGGCAATCTCCCTGCCCATGGTCGGGGTGCTGGTCTATACCATCTACGAGAATGCGCAGCAGCGGGTGGTGGAAGCCCAGTCTACGGCACAGATGCTGGCGATGACAGCGGCGTCCGACATAGAGCGCGTGCTGATCTCAAACCACGACCTGCTGGTGCAGATGTCGATGCGTCCGCAAATTCGCAAGCTGGATCCGAAAAACTGCGATAACGTGTTGTGGGACTTTCACCAGTTGTTCCCCAAGTCGGCCAATATGACTGTGATCGACATCAGCGGCACGGCAATCTGCTCCGCGGTGCCGCAGCCGGGCGGCAAGCCGGTGTCGGTGGCCAATGCCCCTTGGTTCAAGAAGTCGCTCGCGCATGATGGGTTTGTCGTGAGCGATCCGTTTTTTGGCCCGATCACCGGGCGCTGGGTAACCGTGCTGACTTTCCCGATCCACGATGCACTGGGGCGAAAAATCGGCTTTCTCGGCTTGCCGCTCGATCTCGCTTTGTATGTACCCAACTTGTCCAGTGTGCCGCTGATTCCGGGGACGGACATCGGGATACTGGATTCGAAAGGAACCTTTGTCTGGCGTAACCTGGAGACCGAGAAATGGGTGGGGAAGAGGCTGGAAGAAAACATCGCAATCCAGAAGATCCTGCGGGGCACCGAAGGGGAAATGATCGGGGTTGATTCGGTACACCGGCTCTACCATGTCGATAACGTGAACGACGTTGACTGGAAAGTCTATGTCGGCATTCCGACCGAATTTATCCGGGCGCAATTGCGCCAGTCACTGCTTCGCAATGCAATGATCGGATCGGTCATCCTGGTGCTGATCCTGATGGTGGCCTGGGCCATTGCGCGGCAGATTTCGCGGCCGATCGGCGCGCTGGCATCGGCATCGCGCGCGGTACGGAAAGGACAAAAGGAAGTGCGCGCCGAAGAGGACGGCCCGCCCGAGATTGTCGAGGTGGCGCGAGAATTCAACGCCATGCTGAATGTGCGCATGCAGTCCGAGGCGGCATTGCGCGAGAGCGAAGCGCGGCTGGCCGAGGCGCTGATTATCACCAGCCTGGGACACTGGGAGTATGAAGCGGCCAGCGACGAATTCATCCTGAACGACCAGTATTACCTTCTGCATCGTACAACTGCCATGCAGATCGGCGGCTATCGCGTGCATGCAGCAGACTATGTGCGCAAGCTGATCTACCGCGAGGATGCCGAGAAATTCATGGAACACCTCAAGGCCGGATTGCATATGAGCGGAGGCCTGGGGCGCACCGAGGTGCGGATCGCATGTGCCGATGGCGCGGTTCGCTGGGTGCAGTTGCGCTTCAAGGTCGAAGTGGACGACCAGGGGCGTGTGAGCCGCCTGCTCGGCACCAGCCAGGATATCACCGAGCGCAAGGAAGCGGAGATCAACCAGGTGCGGCTGAATCGCTCGCTGCGACTGCTGAGTGACTGCAATACCGCACTGGTGCATGCGCGCGAAGAGTCGCAATTGCTGGCGGATATTTGCCGTCTGATCGTGGAGCAGGGCGGCTACCGCATGGCCTGGGTTGGCTATGCCGAACATGATGAAGACAAAACCGTGCGCGTGGTTGCGCGTTATGGGGACGGCCACGATTACCTCGGAAAAGTCCGTATCTCCTGGGCGGATGTGCCGCATGGTCGAGGACCGACTGGAGTTGCGATCCGAACCGGCGTCGCGGACGCAAACCGCGATTTTGAAAGCAGTTCTCGTATGGCATTATGGCGTGATGCCGCTTTCAGCAGCGGCTTCCGTGCCAGCATCGCATTACCGTTGGCGGGCAAGCATGGAACACTGGGTGCGCTGACCATATATTCCGGAAGCAAGGGAGACTTTCCCGCCGAAGAGGTGTTGTTGCTCGAGGAATTGGCCAATGACCTGGCTTACGGTATCGAAACCCTGCGCACACGCATCGAGCATCAGCAGGCGGAGCAGCAGCTGAATTTCCTTGCGCACCACGATATGCTCACCAGTTTGCCCAACCGCTTGCTGTTGCGCATGCGCTTCGAGGCTGCCAGGGCGCATGCAGAGTCCGAGAAGTCCGGCATCGCGGTGATGTTCCTGGATCTTGACAACTTCAAGCAGGTGAATGACTCGCTGGGCCATAACTATGGCGACAAGCTGCTGGTCAAGGTGGTGGAGCGCCTGCAGTCTTGCCTGCGCGACACGGATACAATCAGCCGTCAGGGCGGCGACGAGTTCATCGTGCTGCTGCCGCGCATGCACGACATCAAGGCGATAGACAGCGTCGCGAAACACATCATTCACGCGTTCAATGAACCGTTTGAAATCGACAGCTATTCGATCAACACTTCGTTCAGTATCGGGATCAGCCTCTATCCCGATCACGGTGCCGAATTCGACACCCTGTTGCGGAATGCGGATACCGCACTGTACCAGGCCAAGGATAGCGGCCGCGATACGCACCGCTTCTTCTCCGAGAAAATGAATGCCGATGCGCAGGAGCAACTCAACCTGCAAGGCCAGTTGCGCAGTGCGCTGAGCGAGCAGGAATTCCTGCTGCACTTCCAGCCGCAGATCGACATCCCCTCGGGACGCATTATCGGTGCCGAGGCGCTGATCCGTTGGCAGCATCCGGAGCTCGGGCTGGTTTCGCCCGGACGCTTCATTCCCTTGGCCGAGCGCAGCGGCCTCATTATCCAGATGGGTGAGTGGGTGCTGTATGAGGCGTGCAGACAGGCGCGCCAATGGCATGAGCAGGGGCATCCCCTGGTGATGGCGGTCAATCTCTCCGCCTTGCAATTCAGGCGCGGCAACCTGCTGGAGACGGTGGCGAACGTGCTGAAACACAGCGGCTTGCCTGCCGAGTTGCTGGAGTTGGAGCTGACCGAGTCCATCCTGTTGCAGGATATCGATACCGCAATCCGGACTTTGCACAGCCTGCGTGAGATGGGCGTGAAGCTTTCAATTGATGATTTCGGCACGGGGTATTCCAGCCTCTCCTACCTGAAACGGCTTGCAGTGAACAAGCTTAAAATCGACCAGTCATTTGTGCGCGATCTCGCGGAGGGAAATGATTCGGCGACGATTATCCGGGCAATCATCCAGCTCGCGCGCACATTGCAACTGACCGTGATTGCCGAAGGTGTCGAGACCGAGAGCCAACTGGCGTTCCTGCGTGAAAACGGCTGCAACGAGGCGCAGGGCTATTGGTACAGCCGTCCGGTGTCGGCAGGGGAGTTCGTGAAACTTCTGGGAAACGGAAACGCATTTGAAGCGAAACCCGAATAAGTTTTTCTACTCGCGCAGCGTGGCAGTGTGCACAGAGCGCTTTCGCGAATCCCCGTAAATGAGACGCCGGCGGGTTCCCGCAGCTGCGCCGCGCCCCTGCCGCAGTAAATTCGCTCTCACTGGGGATGCGGTTTTCGTGGGAGCGGCTTCAGCCGCGAAAGTCTTTTTCCGGACAAACGGAGTTTCATAATGGGCAATTCACACTTCTCTCAACTCTGCTTGCCTCTCCTTCGCGAGGGTGACGCAGCCGGACATCCGCAGCCATTCCTGGGCGGGGTCGCTCTGTTCGTACTGCTGCTGTTGCCCGGCCAGCCAGCCAGCGCCGCCAACTGGCTGCAACTGCAAGGCAATGAGACACCGTCGGCCCCGATGTTCCGCACCTTCGGCTTTGTTCAGCCCAGCTACACCTATATCGATGCCGGTCCGGTGAGCGGGCTGCAAGGTGCCAGCGCGGCATTCAATGGGCGCTACTCGACCCTGAACCTGAACTGGCCCGAGCTGCAACAGGCGCAACAATTCCAGGTGATTCGCGCCGGGCTTGGCGCGCGCGGCAAGCTGAATGACGACATCAATTATTCCCTGGCGCTGGATGCCGGGCAGAACGGCGTGAACTACTATCGCGACGTGATGCTGACGGATGCCTCCCTGACCTTCAATTACATACCCGGCGCACGCATCCGTGCCGGGCTGTTCAAGCTGCCGACCAGCGATGAGGCGCTGCTGGCGGTGAATAGCGCGTTCCCTTACGTGTATAACTCCAACGCGGTGCTGTACATGCTGGTGGGGCTGCCGGTTGAGGCGAATGGCACAGTGAGTGTCAGTGGGGCTTCCAGCGCCAAGCTTGCCAGTGGATTTTCCGGCTTCCGCGACTGGGGGGTGCAAGCGTATGACTGGTTTAATTTCGGGGCATGGGAGTATTCCTATGCCGCGATGGTTTCCAATGGCGCACCAATCGAAAGCATCAACGATACCGACAACAACAAAGACCTGACACTGCGCGTACAGTCCTCAAGGATATTCGGCGGGCAGGGGCCAAACCGCGAAGACCTCAGCATGTTTGCCTGGCAGCAGTCCGGTGCGCGGACATTCGGCGGACAAAGTTTCAGCATGGTACGGCAGGGCGTGGGCGCGAAATATTTGCAGGGGGCGTACCGCGTCACCGGTGAATACCTGCGCGGCGACGGCATGATCGTCGGCGGACAAACACCTCCCTTTGTCGGGCAAGCATTTGCCGCCGGAGTCAACGAAAAAGCGGCAGGCTGGTATCTCGAAGGCGGTTGGCGCTTCATGCCGCAGTGGGAAGCGGACCTGCGCTACGACTACCTCGACTTCATGACCCAGACTGCCGCCAATGAGCGCGAGCTCGCCACGACGACCGCCGGCGTGCAGTACTTCATCAACCCGGCCACACACGTGATTTTCAATTATGAGTGGCGCGCCATGAAAGTGACCAATCCACTGGCAATCGCAGCCGGTGCAACGCGCACCAATACCCTGGCGATCGCCGGCAATCTCGGCAACCGCATCAGCCTGCAACTGACCTGGTCGTTCTGAACAGCCTCCCATTCTCGCGGACTGCGGCTATGCATGCGCCGCTGTCCGCGAGTTCAAATGCTGATTTCGGCAGTCGCTATCAACCTGGTGAATCATTGGTGCAGTAGTCAACGCGGAGTTATTGCGATGTTGATTCGTGGCGGGGGGATAGCCAGGCTGCATAACGGGCGTAATTCCGGCTGGCGGGGAATGGCTGCAACTGGTTAAATAGCAGTACAACACAAAAGTAGTAACGCGGGAGGGGGGCGGGTCATGAAAGCATTGGCTTATATCAAAGCGTTGATTGTTGGCGCTGAAAAAAGATTCGGTTTATCCGAGCAGCGCATTGTTATTTTCAGCGCTGTCGCAGTTGTTGCCTTCCCGCTTTATTATTTTATCTGGCATGACCTTTTTCCTCAGCCGTATGAAAATATCAGGCTCAGGTTTGCGGGCAGTGCAATATTCTTTCCGCTTGTGTTTTATGCAAGATGGCCGGAAGGGCTGAAGCGTTTTAGAAAGTCCTATTTGTTTGGCGCAATGCTTTTTGGATTGCCATTTTTCTTTACCTTCATGTTGTTGAAAAACGGCACTAATACTGTATGGCTGCTTTCTACGCTTGTTGCGATATTCCTGATGATCTTATTGCTGGACTGGATCAGCCTTTTGGCTCAGTTCACCATAGGGATTAGCTTAGCTTGGCTGGCTTTTACAATGACAACAGATGTAACCAGTGTCCATGGCATTACGTTGGAGGCCATCCCAATTTTCCTGTTTGCAGTACTTTTGGGGAGCATTGCCAATTACAGCGCTGAGAGCCTGCAAAAAGCCAGATTGCGTGCAATGTTTGAGACAGCGGGAAATATCGCTCATGAACTGCGCACTCCTTTGTTAGGCATTCGCAGTGGGGCGGCGGGTTTGCAGCAATATTTGCCAGCTCTTCTGGAGGCGTACAAGCTGGCAAAGGAACATGGATTGCCTATTGAGCAAATCCGGAAAGCACATTTAAATCTTATGGACGGGGTGCTTGAGCGTATAAAAAGTGAGGCGGATCACTCTAATACGATTATTGACATGTTGCTGATGAATGCACGCATGGATCGCACCGAAGTCGAAGAGCCTGCGTTGTGCTCCATGAAGAAATGTATTGAAACAGCCATTCTCCGCTATCCATTCGCTTCGGAGCGGGAGCGTCAGCAGATAAAGGTGGAGGGTGCCGATTTTAATTTTCATGGGGCAGAGATCCTGATGGTACATGTTCTATTTAACTTGCTGAAGAATGCGCTTTACTACATCGCTAAAGCAGGTAAGGGCGAAATTACTATCCGGCTTACAGGCTCAGAAAAAGGAAGTGTGTTGATATTCAGGGATACTGGGACCGGAATACCCCAGGATGTTCTGCCACATATTTTTACCCGTTTCTATACATGGGTTCCAGAGCGGGAAAGTAAGGTGGGGACAGGTGTCGGGCTGGCTTTCTGCCGCAGTGTGATGAGCTCTTTGGGCGGGAGCATCAGTTGCAGATCAGTTTATGGCGAATACACCGAGTTTGTTTTAACTTTTCCGGAGCTGAAAGAACTGACACCATGAATAATGGCACGATTCCTCCATTCTACTTTCCTACTACAGTATTTTTTGTCGATGACAGTATAGATTTCCTTGCCAATCTCAGTTTGAGGCTGGATTCCAATCTGGCATTCCAGTTATACGATTTGCCAGAAACCGCATTGCAAATTTTGAATGGGGAAAGCAACTCATCGTCGCCGGTTGAAAGTTTTTTTTCGCGTTACATGCATGCGGATTATTTGACACAGTCACATCATGTGATTGACATCAACCTGGATAAGGTGCATCGCGAGGTATACAACGACGCACGTTTTGAGCAGGTCTCCGTTGTGGTTGTAGACTATGACATGCCGAGCATTAACGGGCTGGAGTTTTGCCGTCGCATTAAAAATCCCGCGATCAAGAAAATCCTGCTTACGGGAAAAGCAGATGAAAAAATTGCGGTGCAAGCATTTAACCAGGGGTTGATAGATCGCTTTATCCTGAAACAGGAAAGCAATGTCAGTACCATCCTGAATCAGAGCATTGTTGAGCTTCAACATCTTTATTTTCGCCAGGTCGAGAGAGTATTGGCTGATGCCTTGTCTATCGGAAAGCACGCATTCTTGCGCGACTCTGCATTTGTCGAAAAATTCAGGGAAATCTGTGCCGAGCAGAAAATCGTTGAGTTTTATTTATGCTGCGACCCGGAAGGGATGTTGATGGTTGATGAGAGAGGGGGAAGCTTTCTGCTACTTATCCCAAACGATGATGAGCTACAAGGCGAATATGAGATTGCATTTGAGCAAGGGGCGCCGGACGAGTTGCTGGATGTGCTGAAAAGTGGTCGCGTGATTCCGTACTTCTGGCAAACGGGGGGGCATTGGGCTCCTGATTGTACGGACTGGCGGAAATTTCTATATCCGGCGACTGAATTTAAGGGGGAGAGTCGCTGGTATGCCTATACGATAATACCGAGTCCGCCCTTGCACAGACTGGGTAAGGCATTGCCATATCGCAGCTTCCTCAACGAACTGGATCAGGTGAAATGGGGCGGGGTCTAGTTTTTTGTTTTCCCCTTGCACAACGCCAAGGGGGGGCTGGATTTCAAATCGGCGCAGTTTCAGGCAGGCTCGATACTCGAAGCATTTTATTTGCCAGGCTGCGCTGAGTGGAGGACCAACTCCACATATCAGCTTCATCGCGAATTTCTGCGCAAACAGCGGCGATTCGCTCCAACTCACCCGAGTCTAGTGATGCATTGATCGACAGCCTGACCATGGCTCGGTTTTTGGGCGTAGCGGGGGCGCAAAATACTGAACCGAAAATTCCCCGTTTTTCCAGTGCATCCCTGAGCACGATGGTTTGTTGCTCGGTGCCGGACTCCAGGGCAATGATCTGGGACTGGCTGTCGTTCAGGTTGTAACCCAAATCCGATAGGTGTCGCCGAAGTTGGGCCGCATTGCTGTGCAGTTTGGTGCGACGCCAGCCCTCTTCCTGAATGACTGATAGTGTCGCATTGAGGCTGGCGACCTCGTGAGGTAGCAGGGTCGAACTAAATATCGCTGGATTGGATTCAAATTTGAAATAGTCGGAAAAGTGCCGGGAGCAGGTAATAAATCCTGCCCGCCCAGCAAATGCCTTGGCCAAACTTGCGGTGCGAAAATGTACTTTGTTGGATAGGCCTAGCATGGCAACCATACCCTCACCTTGAGCACCGTGCGTCCCTAACGAGTGGGATTCATCAACCACAATTACACAACCATGCTTTGTCCCAATTTCAACAACTTCCTGAAGGGGGCAGATGCTTCCGTTTGTGCTGTAGACCGAATCCACAATGATGACGCCAGGTCCTTGTTTGAGTATCTGTCTCTCAAGGTGTTCTGGGGCATTGTGGTAAAAAGAAATGGGTCTCGCGCCGGCACTGCGGATACCCTCCCACAAGGACATGTGCGCAAGCATGTCGATATAGACTGGAGTTTGCTCATCCGCGATAGACTGGATCAGCCCGGTATTGGCACACCATCCGGATTGGCAGAGGATTCCGGCTTCAGCCTGCATGAAGTGGGCGATTCTCTGTTCCAATTCCAATTGGGGGTTTGCACCATGTAAAAAGATTCCGGACATAAGCAGGCCGTTTCCTTCGCTCAGCAGACTGTTTGCCGCAGCTTGGAGAATCCGCGGGTGTTGGGCGATGGACAGGTAGTCGTTGCTGCTTAAATGAATGGCGTCGCTGCTCGGGGTTAGTCCGCGCATGATGTGTCCGCCACTCCAAGTGCTCATGACTCTGTCGCGGTAATAGCGGTTTATCCTGCGGGATAGAAATTCCGGATCGCGAGGGGATGTGAAAGGCTTGTTTTGATAGTTTGCAGGTGTGCTGTTGCTCATATTGTTCTCCCTTGTGATGAATGTTGGTTGCGTTATTGAGTGCCAGATCGTGCGACTCCTGAATAGTTTAAGATGCAGATCAGTGAAATATTTAATTTGATTGAAAAATTGGTGCAGGGGAGACATTATTTTTTGTGATTATTAGATGCCCTTGAATTACATATTGCCCACAGTTTCTGGAGGTGCAATTATGCAGTTGTGTTGGGGCGCACTTCGAACTGTATGAGCAGACAGGTCAATACAAAGGGTGGTGGCGTATGGAATTCCATCAGGCACGGCAGGATGACGAACAGAGCGATGCTGAGACATATGCCGCATCACGCCGCTCCATGGTCGAAACCATCCGCGAAATGGCGCAGGAAACCGATGACTATGCGCGTGGCGGCGTTTCCGAAAACGTGCTCGCGGTCATGCAGAGAGTGCCGCGCCACCGTTTTGTTCCTGCTGACCAGTTGTCCAGCGCCTACTTCAACCAGGCGCTCCCGATCGGCCATGACCAGACCATCTCCCAGCCTTATATCGTGGCGCTTGTCGCCGAGCTGTTGCAGCCCGGCAAGCACGATACCGTGCTGGAAATCGGCACCGGCTCCGGTTACCAGGCGGCGGTGCTGGCCGAGCTGGCCGGGCAGGTATACAGCGTCGAAATCGTCGCGCCGCTCGCAGTCAGCGCGGAAAAATTATTGCGCAGCCTCGGCTACGACAATATCGCCGTCCGTCACGGCGACGGCACCCAGGGCTGGCCGCAGCATGCGCCGTTCGATTGCATCACTGTCGCAGCCGCCACTCCGCACGTGCCGCCGGCCTTGCTGGCCCAGCTCAAGCCGGGCGGGCGTCTGGTCATCCCGCTGGGTGGCTGGTCGTATGCCCAGCAACTGATGCTGCTGACCAAGGATCGGGATGGCGTCATGCACAACGAGGCCATCATCCCGGTGCGCTTCGTGCCGCTGACCGGAGGTGACGCATGATGATGCGGGCCATGCTGCTTGACGCGGCGGGGCAACCGTTGCGTCTTGCGCAAATTCCGGTGCCGCAGCCGGGAGCAGGGGAGTTGCTGGTCAGGGTGCGTGCCTGCGGCGTCTGCCGCACCGACCTGCACGTGGCCGACGGCGAGTTGCCGAATCCGAAACTGCCGCTGATCCTCGGGCACGAAATCGTCGGCGAGGTGGTCGCAACCGGCCCCGGCGTGGCGCGCTTTCATGTCGGCCAGCGCGTCGGGGTGCCCTGGCTGGGGCATACCTGCGGGCATTGCCATTACTGCACCGGCGGCCGCGAAAACCTCTGCGATACCGCGCAATTCACCGGCTACACGCTGAACGGCGGCTATGCCGAATATGTCGTTGCAGACCAGTGTTACTGCTTTGCGTTACCGCACGCCTATGGTGACGCCGAGGCCGCTCCGCTGCTGTGCGCCGGCTTGATCGGCTACCGCGCGCTGAGTGCCGCTGGCGATGCGAAAACCCTCGGCATCTACGGCTTCGGCGCGGCTGCCCACATCATCGCCCAGATCGCGCATTGGCAGGGGCGCCGCATCTACGCCTACACCAAGCCCGGCGATATGGCGGGGCAACAGTTCGCACACGAACTTGGCGCGAGCTGGGCGGGCGATTCGCTGTCCGCCCCGCCCACCGCAATGGATGCCGCCATCATCTTCGCGCCGGACGGCAGCCTGCTGCCGCATGCGTTGCGCCACACCGCGAAGGGCGGCACGGTCGTGTGCGCCGGCATCCACATGAGCGACATCCCATCCTTCCCCTATGCCTTGCTGTGGGGCGAGCGCAGCGTTCGCTCGATTGCGAATCTCACGCGTCGCGACGGCGAAGAATTTTTTGCCATTGCACCGCAGGCAGGCGTGCAGACCACGGTGCAGACCTTCCCGCTCGCCGAAGCAAACCAGGCAATGGCCTGCCTGCGTTCCGGCCAGGTGCGCGGCGCCGCCGTGCTGGTGATGGAGTAGCGCATGGCAATGCTCGAGATTAAAAACGTCACGCGCCGCTTCGGCGATTTTTCCGCCGTCGAGAACGTCAGCCTCAGCATCGAGTCCGGCGAATTTTTCACGCTGCTCGGGCCGTCTGGTTGCGGCAAGACCACCATCCTGCGCATGCTGGCCGGTTTCGATCTGCCGGACGCCGGGCAGATATTGCTGGATGGCAAAGACATGGTCGACACCCCGCCGGAAAAACGGCCGGTGCGCACCGTGTTCCAGAATTACGCGCTGTTTCCGCATATGACCGTGGCACAAAACGTCGCCTTCCCGTTGAAGATGGCACGCATTCCGGCGGCGGTGCAGCGCAAGCAATTGCAGGAAGCGCTTGAGCAGGTTCATCTCACTGACAAGGCTGCTGCCTATCCTCACGAACTGTCCGGCGGACAGAAGCAGCGCGTGGCATTGGCGCGCGGACTGGTGAGCCGGCCGCGCCTGTTGCTGCTGGATGAGCCGCTCGGTGCGCTGGATGCCAAGCTGCGCGAAGAGATGCAGGTGGACCTGATCAACCTGCAGCGCGATGTCGGCATCACCTTCGTATTTGTCACCCACGCCCAGGTCGAGGCGCTGGCCTTGTCGCACCGCATCGCGGTGATGCGCGCTGGCAAGGTTGAACAGGTGGACGAACCGTCGCGCCTGTACAGCGCGCCATGCAACCGCTTCGTGGCCGACTTCATCGGCCACATCAACCTGCTTGACGCCAGCGTGTTGCAAGCCGCGCACGGACATCATGTGCATCTCGATATTGCCGGACTCGGCGAAGTGCTGGCCCCTCCGCATGTCGGCCTGGCATCCGGCGGCAAGGGGTATTTCGCGATTCGACCGGAGCAGGTGCGTATCGGCGTCCACGAGGAAGTGCGCGAATTGAAGAACCATTTTTCTGCCACGGTGCAGCAATTCCTGTATCGCGGCGATGTCACGGTATACAAGGTCCGGCTCGATAACGGCATGGTGCTTGAGGCGCTGCTGCCGAATGCTGCGCCGGGGCGCGCCCGGCTGTTCGAGGTCGGAGATACGGTCAGTGTCGGCTGGCGGCACGATGCCGGCGTGTTCCTGGTCGCGTAACGCACAGATGGCACCGGAAATGAGTGAGAAAACTCAATCGTCGCGTGCAACACGCCTTGCCCGCTGGCTGGTAAGCGGGCCACCGCTGCTTTTCCTGGCCGTGTTCTTCCTGCTGCCAAGCGCCATCATGGTGCTGGCTTCGTTTCGTTATCCCGGCGAATTCGGCGGGCTGGCGCCGTTATTTTCCACTGTCCCCGGGGTATTGCATGGGCTCACGTTCGAAACCTACCAGTTCTTTTTCAGCGACATCATTTATGTGCAGGTGTTCCTCAAGTCGTTCCTGGTTGCGCTAGCAACCACGCTGATCTGCCTGCTGCTGGCTTACCCGCTGGCCTTGCTGATCGCGCGCAGCCCGAAGAAAAGTCGCGACCTGATGGTGTTGCTGGTGATCCTGCCGTTTGCCAGCAACTTCCTGGTGCGGGTCTATGCCTGGATGATTTTGCTCGGGCCGCAAGCCGCGTTGAGCCAGGCCATCAACGCCGTGCTTGCCCTGTTCGGCCTGACACCGGTACACCTGCTGTTCTCGCCATTCGCCGTGCTGGTCGGCATGGTATATGTGCACCTGCCGTTCATGGTGCTGCCGCTGTACACCAACCTCGAAAAGCACGATCCCATGCTGCTCGATGCCGCGCAGGATTGCGGCGCCAACGCCTGGCAGCGCTTCTGGCGCATCACGTTCCCGCTGTCCATGCCCGGCATCCTCTCCGGTGCGGCACTGGTATTCATTCCTGTGCTCGGCATGTTCGCGATTCCGGATATTCTCGGCGGCACCGGCGACATGCTGATCGGCAACCTGATCAAGGAGCAGTTTCTCGGCACGCGCGACTGGCCATTCGGCTCCACCCTGTCGATCATGCTGACGCTTGCGGTGCTTGCAGTAGCCTGGCTGGCCGCGCGGCTGGGACGCGGAGGGAAATACTATGCGTAGAGGCTGGCGGTTGTGGGCGGCGGCGCTGTCCGTTTACGCCTTCCTGTATTTGCCGCTGGCGGTAGTCGTGGTCTATTCGTTCAACGATTCGCGCTTGAATGCCGAATGGATCGGCTTCACGCTGCGCTGGTACGAAGTGCTGCTGCACGATCGCGAAATGCTGCTCGCCGCCGGAAACTCGCTGTTCATCGCGCTCGTTTCCAGTCTTGCGGCAACCCTGCTGGGCACCATGGCCGGGATGGCAATGCACCGCTACCGCATCAGGATGCTGGCCTTCATGGTGCTGACTCCGGTGGCGATGCCGGAAATCCTGCTCGGCGTTTCGCTGCTGCTGTTCTTCATCCAGGTGCTCAACCTCACGCTGGGCATGTTGTCCATCGTGTTGGCACATATCACCTTCTCCATCGGGTTTGTCGCGGTCATCGTGCGCGCGCGCCTTGCCGGTGTCGAGGAGAGCCTGTTCGAAGCGGCACGCGACTGCGGCGCTTCGCAGTGGCAGACCTTCCGCCATATCACGCTTCCGCTGATATTGCCTGCCGTCGTCGCGGGCGGGCTGATGGCATTCACCCTTTCCATCGACGACTTCGTCATCACGTTTTTCACCGCCGGGGTCGGCGTGCAGACACTGCCGCTGCGCATCTACTCGATGATCAAGATCGCGGTGACGCCGGAAGTGAACGCGGTGTCCACGCTGCTGATGCTGCTCACGCTCACCCTGATTGTGCTCGCCTCCCGGTTTGCGCCGGATGCGCTGAAAGGGAAGGCATGAAATCAAAGAAACAAATTAGCCTCAGACAAGACTGCTGCACTGCGGGTCTCTGCCGCACTCTCGGTGTCCTCGCTGGCTTGTGGTTCCTCTTGTCCTTCACCCCGGCCCATGCCGAAGACGTGCTGCACCTTTACAACTGGAACAACTACATCTCCGATGCCACCATCGCGCGCTTCGAGGCCGAGTGCGGTTGCCGCGTGGTGCAGGATTATTATTCCGACAACGAGGAAATGCTGGCCAAGCTCGCGGCCGGGGCCACCGGCTACGACCTGATTGTGCCGACCGGCAATGCGGTCGAAGCGCTGATCCGCCAGCAAGTGTTGCGTCCGCTCGACAAGACGCGCCTTCCCAACCTCGGAAACATCGATCCCGCCTGGCTCAACACCCCATTCGATCCCGGCAACCGCTACTCGGTGCCGTATGCCTACACGATCACGCTGATCGGCTACAACAGCGAGAAGCAGCGCGCGTTGCAGTTTCCCGTCGATAGCTGGGCGGTGATCTTCGAACCGCGCTACCTGGAAAAACTCAAGGGGCGCGTCACCGTGCTCGACAGCCAGCGCGAGCTGCTGGCGGCGGGGCTGAAGTATCTCGGCTACTCTGCCAACGATACCGACGAGGCGCACTGGAAGCAGGCGCGCGACCTCATCATCCGCGCCAAGCCCTACTGGGCCGCATTCAATGCATCGAGTTACATCAAGGAGCTCACGGTCGGCAACATCTGGCTCGTGCATGGCTACTCCAACGACATCTTCCAGGCCGATCTCGATGCGCAAAAGGCGCAGCGCGGCTTCCGCATCCTCGCCAGCATCCCGAAGGAAGGCGCGGTGCTGGCGCTCGACTCGCTGGTGCTGCATAAGAGCGGGCCGCGTCCCGACCTCGCGCACCGCTTCATCAACTTCATGCTGGAAGGGCGCAACGCCGCCGAGCTGACCAACCTGATCGGCTCCGGCAATCCCAACCGCGCCGCGCGTGCCTACATCCGTCCGGAAATCGCGGCGAGTGCGGCGGTCTTTCCCGGCGCGGCGCAGCTCACGCATCTGGAAATGCTGCGCGATCTCGATCGCCGCCAGCGCCGCGTGCTGTCGCGTATCTGGACCGAGATCAAATTGCGATGAATCCGCACCATCGCGAAATCGATGCGCTGTACGCCCACCTGCACAGCAATGCCGGCGGCCTGACGCAGGCGGAAGCCGCGCGGCGGCTGGCGCGGCACGGGCCGAACCGCCTTGAGGCAATCCCCGGCCAGCCCGTCGTCGTGCGGCTGGTCAAGGAGTTCACCCACTTTTTTGCGTTGATCCTGTGGCTGGCGGCGGGCCTGGCATTTTTTGCCGAGTATCGCGAGCCGGGGCAGGGCATGGCGACGCTCGGCTATGCGGTGCTCGGCGTGATCCTGGTCAACGGCCTGTTCTCGTTCTGGCAGGAGTATCGCGCGGAAAAAGCGCTGGCCGCGCTGCGCGAACTGCTGCCGCGCCATGCCACTGCGTTGCGCGACGGCAAGGCGGTGCAGGTGGTCGTGGAAGAGCTGGTGCCGGGCGACGTGGTGCTGCTCGAAGCCGGCAACGACGTGCCAGCCGATTGCCGCCTGATCGAGGCGCTCGGCGTGCGCGTGAATACCGCCACGCTGACCGGCGAATCACGCCCCAAGGCGCGCGCCGCCGAGACTGCCGGGGAGGCGCAGGTGGCGCTGCGGCGCGACATCCTGCATGCCGGCACCGCGCTGATTTCCGGCAAGGCGCGGGCGATGGTGTACGCCACCGGCATGCATACCGAGTTCGGCAATATCGCGCGGCTCACGCAAAGCACGCGCGAACCGCTGTCGCCGCTGCAAAAGGAAATCGCCTACCTGTCGCGCCTGATCGCGCTGTTCGCGCTGCTGCTCGGCGTGGCATTCTTTGTCGTTGGCCAATTCATCGGCCTGTCGTTCTGGGCCAACCTGGTGTTCGCGGTCGGCATCATCATCGCCAACGTGCCGGAAGGCTTGCTGCCCACCGTGACGCTGGCGCTGGCGATGGCAACCCAGCGCATGGCCCGGAAAAATGCGCTGATCCGCCACCTGCCAGCCGTAGAGACGCTGGGTGCCACCACCGTGATCTGCAGCGACAAGACCGGCACGCTGACGCAAAACCGCATGAGCGTGCGCCAGTATTACTGCGATGCCGCGCTGTGCAGCGCGCCGCAGGGCGCCAGCGCCGCAATCCTGTTTGCGATCATGCGCCATTGCCATGATTTGCAGCGCGTCGAGCAAGACGGGCAATCCGCCTGGCAGGGCGACCCGATGGAGCTGGCGCTGTTGCAGGCCTGCCCGGACGGCGCAACCCATGCGCGCCTCGACGAGTTGCCGTTCGATGCCGAGCGCAAGCGCATGTCGGTGCTGTGCGCCACGCCGCAAGGGGCGGTGCTGTATTGCAAGGGCGCGGCGGAAAAAGTGTTGCCGTTGTGCAGCGGCCTGTTGCAGCACGGTGCGGTCGTGGCACTGGACGAAGCGGCGCGCGCGCAACTGCTCGCCCGCCAGGAGCAGATGGCAAGCAGCGGGCTGCGCGTGCTGGCGCTGGCCTATCGCCCGGTAACGGCGGCGGAAGGGTTGCAGGAAAACGGGCTGGTGTGTGCCGGCCTGGTCGGCCTGGCCGACCCGCCGCGCCCCGGCGTGACCGAGGCCGTGGCCACCTGCCATGCGGCCGGCGTGCGCATCATCATGGTCACCGGCGACCACCCGCACACGGCGGCGGCGCTGGCGCGCGAAATCGGCCTGACGCAAGTCCCGCAGGCCATCGAGGGCGAGCGACTGCACAGCATGTCGGACACCGATCTGCAACTGCTGCTCGAAGAGCCCGGCCTGGTGTTTGCGCGCACCACGCCCGAGCAGAAGATGCGCATCGTGCAGGCGCTGCAACGGCGCGGCGAGATCGTCGCGGTCACCGGCGATGGCGTGAACGATGCGCCTGCGCTCAAATGCGCCGACATCGGTATCGCAATGGGCGTCGCCGGCACCGACGTGGCGCGCGCCGCCGCCGACATCGTGCTGCTCGACGACAACTTCGCCACGATTGTCAGTGCCATCGAGGAAGGGCGCGCGGTGTACGACAACGTGCGCAAATTCCTTACCTACATCCTCACCTCGAACATTCCGGAGATCGTGCCGTACCTGGCGTTCGTGCTGTTCCGCATCCCGCTGCCGCTCACGGTGGTGCAGATCCTGGCGGTGGACCTCGGCACCGACATGCTGCCCGCGCTGGCACTCGGGGCCGAAAAACCCGGCCCGCATGTGATGCGCCGCCCGCCGCGTGCGCGCAACGAACGCATGCTGAACTGGCCGCTGCTGCTGCGCGCGTATTTTTTCCTCGGCCCGCTGGAAGCGCTGGCGGGCATGGCGGCGTTTTTCTTCGTGCTGGACGGACATTGGCAATACGGCGTCATGCCGGACGCGCACGCGCTGACCTACGTGCAGGCCACCACCGCCTGTCTTTCCGCGATCATCGCGATGCAGGTGGTCAATGTCTGGCTGTGCCGCCATCCGCAATTGTCGGTGTTCGACCGCAGCCTGCCGCCGAACCGGCTGGTCTGGCTGGGCATTGCGTTCGAGTTGCTGCTGCTGGTGCTGATCGATTACACGCCGTGGGGCAATGCGCTGTTCGGCACGGCGGCACTGCCGCTGGCAGTGTGGCTGTACATCGTGCCGTTCATGCTCGGCATGCTGCTGCTGGAGGAGGCGCGCAAGGCGCTGCTGCGTCGGCGCGTGTGATGCAAGTTGTCATCAGCGGCGCAGAGTAGGGATAATCGCGGCTTTTTATGGGAGCGGGATTTGAAACAACTGAGCGATACCTTGCTGGATGAACTCACGATTCAGGCGCGGCAGTCACCGCGTCTGCGCGCGCATCATAATTTGCATGAAGACCTGGGCGAAGGGGTGCATCGTCTTGCTATTGCCATGGAGCCAGGCACGTTGATTGTGCCACATCGCCACCACCATTCGTGGGAGTTGCTGCTGCCGCTGCGCGGGCGGTTTGTTGTGCTGCTGTTCAACGATGCGGGGGCGGTAAGCGAGCGAGTTGTACTGGGGCAGGGCAGCAGCGCAGTGGAGTTTCCGGCTGGTACTTGGCATGCCGTGCACTCGTGCGATGCGGGCGGCGTGCTATTCGAGCTGAAGCTGGGGCCATACACTCCGCTTGGCGAGGCCGATGTGATGGAGTGGAGCAAGGGGGTGGACGCTGCAAAGCTGACTGGCTGGTATGCTCGAGCCCAAGTGGGTGAGCGGCTGGCCTGATCGGTTTGCGTTGTAGCGGCCGCAATAAGTCTTCCGGCCGTGCGCCACTCTCGGTGTCGTTTTTAGTTCCGGTGGGCAGGCGGCGGCGCAGCGCCGCCGTTGAGGAGTCAGTACAGGTGCTTGCCGAACGCCTTCCACACTTCGCCGGCGTGCACATCGCGGTTTTCGCCGGCGGCGTTTTCCATTGTGCGCAGCATCAGCGAGGCCAGCGCAAACAGTTCGGCCTTGGCCTTGGCTTCGCGGTCGTGTGAGGCGTAGGCGGCGTTGGCCTGGGTCGGGCCGAAGGCTTTGCATTCGGTGGCGAGTTTTTTCATGGCGGCATCATCGTGCCAGTCGATGCCCAGTGCCATCAGGTGGCGCTTCATTTCATTTTCGATCTGGGTGACTTCGCCCCAGTGGTTTTCTATCTGGCTCATCCCGCTCTCCTAAGTTGCACCGGTGTTGTTATCGGTATCCCCGGTTGATCCCTGTCAAAGTTGCTAGGTTCCGGTGGAATTCTACCCGCATATTCGTAGCCTGGGCAGGGATGCGGTAAACTTACGCATCTTTTTAACTCAGTCATCGAAATCCAAATGGTACAAGGCCAATACGTAATGTCCATGCTCCGCGTGAGCAAGATTGTTCCCCCCAAGCGTCAGATCATCAAGGATATTTCCCTCAGCTTCTTCCCCGGCGCCAAGATCGGCCTGCTGGGCTTGAACGGCTCGGGTAAGTCCACCGTGCTGCGCATCATGGCGAAGCAGGACACCGAATACGACGGCGAAGTGCAGCACTTGCCCAACATCAAGATCGGCTACCTGCCGCAAGAGCCGCAGCTCGACCCCAGCAAGACCGTGCGCCAGGAAGTGGAAGCGGCCTTGGGTGAAGTGATGGAGGCGCAAACCAAGCTCGATGCGGTATACGCCGCCTATGCCGAGCCGGATGCCGACTTCGACGCGCTGGCCGCCGAGCAGGCGCGCCTGGAAAACATCATCGCCGCCAGCGGCAGCGATGCCTCGCACCAGATGGAAATCGCCGCCGATGCGCTGCGCCTGCCCGAGTGGGACGCCATCATCGGCAATCTCTCCGGCGGTGAGAAGCGCCGCGTAGCGTTGTGCAAGCTGCTGCTGGAAAAACCCGACATGCTGTTGCTGGACGAGCCGACCAACCACCTCGACGCCGAATCCGTGGAATGGTTGGAGCAATTCCTCGTGCGCTTCCCCGGCACCGTGGTGGCCGTGACGCACGACCGCTACTTCCTCGACAACGCCGCCGAATGGATTCTCGAACTCGACCGCGGCCAAGGCATCCCCTGGAAGGGCAACTATTCCGAATGGCTGGAACAGAAAGAAGCGCGTCTGGAGCAGGAGAACAAACAGATCGACGCGCACATGAAAGCCATGAAGCAGGAACTGGAATGGGTGCGCCAGAACCCGAAAGCGCGCCAGGCCAAATCCAAGGCGCGTTTGCAGCGCTTTGAAGAGCTGTCGAATGTGGAATACCAGAAGCGCAACGAAACGCAGGAAATCTTTATTCCTGCAGGCGAGCGTCTGGGCAATGAAGTGATCGAGTTCGACGGCGTGAGCAAAGCCTATGGCGACCGCCTGCTGATCGACAACCTCAGCTTCAAGGTGCCGCCCGGCGCCATCGTCGGCATCATCGGCCCCAACGGCGCCGGTAAATCCACGCTGTTCCGCATGATCACCGGCAAGGAAACGCCGGACAGCGGCAGCGTGAAGATCGGCTCCACCGTGAAGATCGCCTTCGTCGACCAGTCGCGCGAAGGGCTGGACAACAACAAGACCGTGTTCGACGCCATCTCCGGCGGCAACGACATCCTGACCGTGGGCAAATACGAAACCCCGGCACGCGCCTACATCGGCCGCTTCAACTTCAAGGGCGCCGACCAGGGCAAGATCGTCGGCCAACTCTCCGGCGGTGAGCGCGGCCGTTTGCACCTGGCGCAAACGCTGATCTCCGGCGGCAACGTGCTGCTGCTCGACGAGCCCTCCAACGACCTCGACGTGGAAACCCTGCGTGCGCTGGAAGACGCACTGCTCGAATTCGCCGGCTGCGTGATGGTCATCTCCCACGACCGCTGGTTCCTCGATCGCATCGCCACCCACATCCTCGCCTGCGAAGGCGATTCCAAGTGGACGTTCTTCGACGGCAACTATCAGGAATATGAGGCGGACAAGAAGAAGCGCTTGGGTGAAGAGGGAGCGAAGCCTAAGCGGATTCGGTATAAGCCGATTAGCCGCTAACGCCGTTAATTCCCGCTCCCTCCGGGAGAGGGCCAGGGTGAGGGGGCATCCTTCTTACCCTTGGAGGGGGCTAGGGTGAAGGAGTTTTGTCGGCAAGTATTTCCGGACTAGAATGCCGCCTGCCCCGCGTCTGGAATTGCCTGTATGCTGCGAGAAACAAGGAGCAATGTCATGACATTAGCCGAGCAAATCTACGAACACAGCCGCAAACTTCCGGAGCAAGCTGCACGCGAGGCACTCGACTTTATCGAGCTCCTCGAGCGGCGCTATTCCGTGAAACCCAATCAGTCGGCTGCTGATACAGAAAAATTTCTTGCCGCTGTCACAGGCAAGCTCAGTAATGATTTTCCAGACGACATCACTGACGACGATCTCGGCACCGATGTGCCACGCCGCGAACTTGACTGATGACTTACCTGCTCGATACCAACGCGGTGATTGCCATGATGAAAAATCACGCTTGCGTGGTGGAACATGTGCGCCGCATTGGACGGAGTGAGCTTGTCATCTGTGCTCCGGTTGAGGCGGAGCTTTGGTTCGGTGCGAGCAAGAGCCTACGGATAGAAGAAAATCGCCGCCTTTTGCAAACCCTGCTGGAATGGCTGCCCAGTCTGCCGTTCTCTGGAGAGCCTGCCCGGCTGTGCGGTGAAATCCGCGCCGACCTTGCAAGAAAAGGTTCACCCATCGGCCCCTACGATTTGCAGATTGCGGCCATAGCGTTGGCGAATGATTGTGTGCTGGTGTCACATAACACAAGAGAGTTCTCGCGCATCGCAGGGCTAAAGCTGGAAGATTGGGAGTTGGAAAAGTGATTGCGGAAACCGTGGTCTGTCCCGTTAAGGTCATAGGGAAACGTAGCTATGCGAGATAGAGAAAATCGGTTGTTTGCGAAGGGTGATCTTTACAGTGTTCTAGAT
The DNA here is from genome assembly GCA_021848465.1 of Pseudomonadota bacterium. GTDB lineage: Bacteria > Pseudomonadota > Gammaproteobacteria > Burkholderiales > Gallionellaceae > JAJZUP01. The sequence continues at coordinate 107,238 of JAJZUP010000003.1, read as the reverse complement.
CATCAAAAAAGGGAAGCAGTAAAGGCGGTAGCAGAGGTTCCATCGGGACAGATCCATTCGAGTACCGATGAGCAGCTAATTGCGCATTTTCAGGATAAGTTCTCCATTGCACCTTTGACGCTATATCCGGAGCGTGCAGAGAAGTCCATGAGCGAATGCCAATTCGAAACTCGTGATAGCTTTACGTACGATATTCGGCATGGCGGAAGCATTCAAGTGCCCGGAATTTCCGTTGCCGTGCGCATGCCATTTACCGGTGAATCAGAACTTCTGCACTTCACGCCTAGTACTATGATTCTCAGCTCTGTATACGCCGATATTACCAAACCAAACACTGACGGGATTGGTTGGCTTACATACAAATTCAAATTCAATCAGCACAATGCGACTGCTGAGAGTATTCAGCGTGAAATAGATTCAGCAATCAACTTCACTGTAGATACCGTCAGGAATCAGCTTAACCAGCTCAACCAGTATGAGCGTGAGCTCCAGCACGTACTCCAGTCCGCTGTGGCAAATCGTCGTTCGAGATTGGGTGGTATTCGTGATCTAGCTAAGGCACTCGATATTCCAGTTTCTGCTAAACCAGGGATGCCTTCACTAATCCCCATTCCTGTTGCGAAGAAAGTGATACGTGAATTGCCACCTGTGGCGGATGCTAAGCAGTTGAGTGGCTTCTCAATTACTGATCAAGCTTACGAGAATATTCTCTCAGCTATTCGTGCTCAAGGGCGAACTTTTGAGAAGGCACCTGCAACTTTCTCCAAGTTTCACGAGGAAGAACTTCGTGACGTCATCCTTGGTAACCTGAATACACATTTTCAAGGGCAAGCCACGGGAGAGACGTTCCGCGCAAAAGGTAAAACAGATATATGCATTGAGCAAGACAACCGTGCTGCATTTGTCGGCGAGTGCAAGATTTGGCGAGGACCTAAGGAACTGGCTGATGGATTGCGGCAGTTGCTCGGGTACTTGACGTGGCGTGACTGCAAAGCTGCTTTAGTTGTTTTTAATAAAGAGCGCAGCAGGTTTAGCGAAATTCTGGAGAAAGGCCCCGCTGCCCTGCGAGAGTGCAATGATCTTTTTAAGGGAGAGGTTGCCCAAGCGGAGCCTGGTGAATGGCGGATGACATTTAGTGTGCCGGGGGACGAAGGCCGCGTAATTACTGTCCAGTTGATGATTTATAACCTCTACGTTGCTGCTGATCGTTGATGTCCGATAAAGAACGAGCTCGCGTAGGGCGCAATCCATATTGCGCTGAATAAAGCGCAATACGCCTGTTGCACCCAGCTAATGAGGGCGGTATCGCAACTAAGGCGAAGACTACCAAAGGTGCCTGAGTTGAATTGCTTTCCTGCTTTATGAATCACAAGATGTACTTTTCCTTGAAATGATTTTCCACGGAGTTCTTGCATGCTGAAAAGATCGTTGTTCCCTGCAGTTTTATTGCTTGCCGTTGCGCCGTTTGCGGTGGCGGATGAGCCGATGAACAATTGCCGGCTCCAGCATGGTTCGATGGTGTTCCTTGAGGCTGTGGCGTGTGTGATGGAGGGCGGGACGGTCGTCAGCAAGTCTGCTACGCCGTTGCAGGTCTCCGCCGATCCCAAGCTGGCTGCTGCGCAGCAAAGCTTGGCGGCGTTGTTGATGAAGCCGGTGACGGATAGTCGTGTGAGCAAGCGCATGCCGGAGTGGATTACACGTACGGTGAAGTTCGATGGCTGCCGTTTGCGGGTGGATGAGGAGATGGAGATTGAGTATGGCAATGCATTCTCTTCGCGCAAGCATCTCAAGGTCGGTTCGGAGGTGGATATGCACAAGCTCGGCGGCGCTGCCTTCGGCGAGTTGGGCAAGGTGCGCTCTTATGGCGGCGGCATGGAGGCCTATGCCGAATATCTGGAAGAGCCGCTGCGCCGTGGGGCGAACAATATTTCGATCTCGATGCAGTTGCAGCGCGAGAGCGGCCTGAGCAAGTTCTCGGAAATTGCTTCGGGGGTCTTTTGGGATGCGCCGAACGACGACCTGTGGATGGTGGATGAGTATGGCTATCCCAAAGACAGGGCGGGCTCCGGCATGGCGACCGACAAGGTGCGCTTGCTGTTCCTGATGAGCACACCGGAGGATGCCGCTGCGTTGCACCGGGCCTTGGGCGAGATGCATGCGCTGTGCCAGTATTAAAGGGGGCAGCTCCGCAATAGTTTTGCGCTAGAAGAAGATCATGAGCTCATCGGCTCTCAATAAACGCATCGTCATCATCGCCGGGCCGAATGGCGCGGGGAAGACGACCTTTGCGCCGGAGTTTGAGGGACGGGGATTGAGTTAGAACGGTTTCCTGAACATGAACATATTTGAGGCTCTTGCACCCACCGGCCCGCTCTGGGAACCATTCATATATGCGGCGGAACTGTATGGCGTGCGCTACCTGGTGATGGCCTCGGTGGCATTCCTGATCGCTCGTCCTGTGGCGGGCGGAGGCTGGGGAAGGGTTCACGCGGATGCGCCGACGGTATTTGATACCTGGCGCAATGCTCGCCGGGAACTGTGGTACTCGTTCCTGACGGTGATTGTTTTTGGGCTGGTCAATGCCGCACTATTCGGATGGGAGTGGTTTGAGCATTCCCGGATGTATTTTGACTTCGCCGCTTATCCCGGTTGGTGGTTATGGCTCAGCATTCCGGCGATGCTGTTGCTGCATGATACGCTCTTCTACTGGCTGCATCGCGCCATGCATACGCGCTGGCTATATGGTGTGATGCATAGTGTGCACCACGATTCCGTGCATCCTACCGCATTCGCCGCATACAGCTTCCATCCGAGCGAGGCCATTGGCGAGGCTCTGATTGTCGTTGCCATCATCTACATCATCCCTGTGCATCCGCTGGCCTTTCTGATATTCCAGACGATCTCCACTGCGTACAACGTGTATGGTCATTGCGGGCGCGAATTCTATCCGGCGGGAATGGCTACGCACTGGCTGGGGCGATGGATTAATACCTCAAGCGCGCATGCTCTGCACCATTCCCATGGGCGCTACAACTACAGCTTTTACTCCCTGTTCTGGGACAGATTGATGGGGACGCTCGATCCTGCATATCGGGGTGAAGGGCGGAAGCTTTGAGTTAACGGTTCTTCCCCGGCTAATGATGGCAGCGTCGCAATAATTTTTTAAGGAACCAGAATGAAACTCTCTATCCCCGTTCTTTTTTTGATGTTGTTTGCCGCACTCCCGCTCACCGCCGCTGCGGCAGAGCCCGAGGTGATCTACTGGAACTCGGATGCGGGCAAGGCGTTGCGCGCCCGCATCGCGCCCGATGAGGATTACTGGCAGCTCATCCCCTGGTTCACGAATCAGGAGAACCAGACCTATTGCGGCGTGGCCAGCGCGGTGACAGTGTTGAATGCGATGCCGATCAAGAAGCCGGTCGATCCCATCTATGCGCCGTATGCCTATTTCACGCAACGCAATTTCTTTACGCCGCAGGTGGTGAAGGTCATCAGTCCGCAGACGGTGCGCAATCAGGGCATGACCCGCGACGAGATGGTGCAGACGTTGGTGCGGCATGGCGTCAAGGCGACGACGGTGGCGGGCGACAGCGTGGATGAAACGGCGCTGCGTGCGCTGGTGCAGAAGGCGATGGGCGATGATGGGCAGTTTGTGCTGGTCAACTTTGCGCGCGAGGCGCTGGGCCAGGGCGGCGGCGGACATTGGTCGGTGCTGGCGGCCTATGATGCGCAATCGGACCGCGCGCTGATCCTCGATGTGTCGAAGTATATGTACGCCCCTGAGTGGGTCACTATCCGTACGCTGCGCAAGGCGATCGACACGCTGGACACTACCAGCAACAAGGCGCGCGGGCTGGTGTTCGTGTCGCAATAGAGAGAGACTACAGCGCCGATTCGAGCTCGGCCCCTTTTAACTGCGGAGCTCGGCGAAGGAGGAATGATGAAGAAGCTCCTGATGTCCTTTACGTTGTTGCTGACAGGTTGTGTCGGGTTGCCCGAGAACGTTAAGCCTGTCGATCACTTCAATTCGGATAGATACCTCGGCAAATGGTTTGAGATCGCCAGGCTGGATCATTCGTTTGAGCGCGGGCTCACCAAGGTGAGCGCCAGTTACGGCCTGCGAGATGACGGCGGCATACGGGTGATCAACCGCGGTTTCGATGCGAAAAAGCAGCAGTGGCAGCAAGCCGAGGGCAAGGCCTATTTCGTTGATGGCAAAGACCTGGGGTATCTGAAGGTGTCTTTCTTCGGCCCGTTTTATGGCGCGTATGTCGTGCTTGAGCTGGACCAAGAGAATTACCAATACTCACTCGTCAGCGGCCCGGACCGATCTTATTTGTGGATATTGTCGCGCACACCACAAATGAATCCGGAGATGCAAAAGCGACTGGTCGAAAAAGCAGCTCAATTGGGGTATGACACCAGCAAGCTGATTTTTGTCGAGCAAGACGGTGGCAACTGACGGGCGTGTCATTGCAATAGCTTTTCATACATCGCCCGCCAGGGCGATGTTCATTTCAGAATCACAGGGATGTTCGTCATGGAATTAACCGAACTCGGTTTCGATAGCGTGCTGGCAGGGCAGGCAACGTGCGGCCCCGGCCAGCGCCTCGCGCGCGTGACGGCGGTGGATCGCGGTCGCTATGTGGTGCGCAACGAAGCGGGCGAGGTGCCGGCCGAGCTGACCGGCAAGTTTCTGCACACGGCAGTTTCCTCTGTGGATATGCCCTGTGTGGGCGATTGGGTGTGCGTGCAGTATCACGATGCCGATTCGCACGCGACCATCCATGAATTGGTGCCGCGGCGTTCTTTCCTGCGGCGCAAGTCTCCCGGCAGGAACATCGATTTCCAGATGATCGCGGCGAACATCGATGTGGCGTTCATCGTGCAGTCGTGCCAGTTCGATTTCAACGTGCGTCGGCTCGAGCGTTACCTGGTGATGGTGAACGAGGGACAGATCGCCCCGGTGCTGCTGCTGACCAAGACGGACCTGGTGACTCCGGCGGAATTGGAACGCATGCAGGAGGCCATCCGCGCGGCGGGTATCACCGCCGACATCATTCCGCTCAGCAACATCACGGGCGCGGGCGTGGCCCAGGTGCAGGCACTGATGCAAGCGGGCAAGACCTATTGCCTGCTCGGTTCTTCGGGCGTGGGCAAGACCACGCTGATCAACCAGTTGCTGGGCCACGACGAGCTGGCGACCGGCGCGGTTAGCGGCACGGGCGAGGGCAGGCACACCACCACGCGCCGCCATCTGGTGCGGCTCAACAACGGCGCGCTGCTGATCGACATGCCGGGCATGCGCGAGTTGGGCGTGATGAGCGCAGGCGAGGGGTTGGAAGACAGCTTCGCCGACATCGCGGCGCTGGCTGCGAGTTGCCGTTTCGCCGATTGCCGCCACAACAACGAGCCGGGCTGTGCGATCCGCAAAGCTATCGAAAGCGGCGAGCTGGATGTCGCGCATTACCAGAGCTACCTCAAGCTCAAGGCCGAGTCGGATTTCAACGAGATGTCCTACCTGGACAAGCGCAAGAAGGACAAGGCATTCGGCAAGATGGTGAAGTCGGTATTGAAGGGGCGGTGATCCCGCGCTTGCCGCCGCTTTTCGCAACGGCGACCGCCGGAAAAATAATCTTGAAATAATCCTTGCTATTGCAAAAGGTCTCGTGCATAGTGCGCGCCAGCGATTTTCAAGTATGTCTTTGCAGTCTGGTTCTGTTCCCGCCTTCGCGGTTCTCTTCCTCCCTCTTGCTTTCTTGACCTTCGCCCCATTCGGGGAGATTTCCCCTTTTAATTTTTAGGAGTTTCAAGATATGGCAACAGGTACTGTAAAGTGGTTCAACGATTCCAAGGGCTTCGGCTTCATCACCCCGTCTGACGGGAGTGCTGATCTTTTCGCCCATTTTTCCGCAATCCAGAATTCGGGCTTCAAGAGCCTGAGCGAAGGCCAGCGCGTCAGCTTTGACGTGGTCAGCGGTCCCAAGGGGCTGCAAGCGGCGAACATCCGCGGGGAGTAATAGACTGGCTGGCAAGGCATGCCTTGCCGCAGTCCTCACCGGAAAAGCCCGGCTATGCCGGGCTTTTTTATTTGCAATTTCTGGAGACGCAAACATGGCTAAGGAAGAACTGCTGGAAATGAATGGGGTAGTGGATGAAGTGCTGCCTGATTCGCGGTATCGCGTGACACTGGATAATGGTCATCGGCTCATGGCCTACAGCGGAGGCAAGATGCGCAAGAACCATATCCGTATCATCACCGGCGACAGGGTGTCGCTGGAACTGTCGCCTTACGATTTGAGCAAGGGACGCATCACGTTCCGTCATATCGAGGGGCGCAGTCCTGTTGCGCCTCAGCAGCGGCGCCGCTTTTAACGCGCCGTACCAGTGTTGTTGCCAGGCTCGCCCCAGAGCCTGCGCGTTGCCTTGTCGGTTGTTGCATAATGGGTGCGCAGGACGCGGGATTCCCATCCCGCTTATGGTGTTTTCCATTTTGATGGCTGACTGACAGGAGGTCGATCATGACTACAGGGACTGTTCGTTTGCAGCGCGTGCTCCGCACCAAGCCGGAGCGTGTCTATAAAGCGTTTTTGAATGCGGAGGCGCTGGCGAAGTGGCTGCCGCCTTACGGTTTTACTTGCACCGTGCACCATCTGGAGGCCAGGGTGGGCGGCAGCTTCAGGATGGCGTTCACCAATTTCACCACCGGCAACGGCCATTCCTTTGGCGGCACTTATCTTGAGCTGGTTTCGTCGCAGAAGATCAGCTATTCCGACAAGTTCGATGATCCGAATATGCCCGGCGAAATGAAGACGACGGTGACGCTGACGCCAGTGTTGTGCGGCACCGAGATTCATATCGTGCAGGAGGGCATCCCGGCGATGATTCCGGTGGAGATGTGCTACCTGGGCTGGCAGGAGTCGCTGGCGCAATTGGCGCACCTGGTCGAGCCGGAGATTCCCGACTGAGGGGCGGACAGAACTTCTGCGCGCTTGCGGTGTCTTTGTCATACCCATTGGCATGAAGCGGAGGCGCATATGAAACACCTGATCCCTTCTCTCGTCCTGGTCTTTGGGCTGGTGCCCTGCGCTACACTGGCGCAAGCGGCACCGGCCTCATCACCCAAGGCAATCGTCACCATGAATGAATTCGATTTGAAGCAACTCGACTTGGCGCGCCAGTTGATCATCTTTGAGGGCAAGGACTGCGGCTACTGCCGCCAGTTCAAGGCGGAGGTGCTGGATCACTGGACGGCACCGGTGGCGGTGGTGCGCACGCTCTCCACCGTGCCGCCGCCAGGCTGGACGCTGGAACAGCCGTTGTTCGCCACGCCGACCATCGTGTTGTTCGAGCAGGGGCGCGAAGTGTCGCGCTACACCGGCTACAGCGGTGAGCAGCAACGTTTCTGGCAATGGCTTGGCTATCGCCTGCTGACGCCGGAACAGCGCCGCATTGCATTCGAGCAGGGCACCGAGCGGCCTTTCACCGGCTCCAATCTCGATGAGAAGCGTGCCGGGGTGTTTGTCGACCCGGTGAGCGGAGTGCCGTTATTTCGCAGCAACACCAAGTTCGAGAGCGGCACCGGCTGGCCCAGTTTTTTCGAGCCGCTGCCGGGCGCGGTGACGCTGCATGCGGACGACACTTATGGTATGCATCGTGTCGAGGTGCGCAGCGCCAGTTCGGGCATCCACCTGGGGCATGTGTTCGACGACGGTCCGCCGCCTACCCACAAGCGTTACTGCATCAACGGCAATGTACTGAAATTCGTGCCGGACAAGGGGCAGTAGCCAGACCGGCAGCGGTGTGCGCGATAATCCTCTAAAATCCATTCGTACCGGGAAGGTGTTGTGCCGACAGGAAGCGGGCACTTCACCCGGCCATGATTGACCTGAAAATTTACCTTGATGAGTAATGTATTCTCCGCGCTGTTAGCTGCTTTCAAATCGTTGTTCCATCCCAGGATGCTGGCGTTGCTGTTGTGGCCGATGCTGCTGGCGTTGGCGCTGTGGGTTGGGGCTGCGCTGCTGTTCTGGGGCAGTTGGGTGGACAGTATGAACAGCCTGCTGCAGGCGACACCGGTCGAGCAATGGGTGGCGCAGGGCATGTGGGCGCTGGCGGCGCATTATCTGGTGAGCATCGTACTGCTGCTGCTGTTGTTGCCCGCGATATACGTAACGGCGTTGCTGATCACTGCGGTATTCGCGATGCCGCTCATGGTGAATCATGTGGCTGCGCAGGACTATCCCGATCTGGAACGCAAGCGCGGCGGCAGTACGGCAGGCAGCATCGTGAATGCGATTGTCGCGATCGCGGTGTACCTGGTGGGCTGGGTGATGAGTTTGCCATTGTGGCTGTTCGCGCCGTTTGCGCTGGTGTTGCCGATCTTGCTGATGGCGTACCTGAACCAGCGCCTGTTCCGCTATGACGCGCTCGCCGAGCATGCCACGCGCGAGGAGTATGCGCTGGTGGTGGAGCGCGCTTCGCTTCGCCTTTACCTGTTGGGTGCGCTGCTTGGGCTGGTGCAATTCGTGCCGGTGCTCAACCTGTTTGCGCCGGTGTTCGTGGCGCTGGCATTCATCCACCTGTGCCTGTCCGAACTGCGTGAAATGAGGCAAGCCGCGGAAGTGTCCGGCAGCGATCATGCGGTCGGGCCGGCTCATCCGTAACAACTCCCGTTTTTTAAGCATGGATTGCACAATCGACGTAAAAGAAAAGGACGGCCTGCGCACCTTGCACTTCGGCTCGGCGTGGATACAGGGCGCGATGCAGGTGGATGCGCCGTGGGCGCTGGCGCTGGAATACACGCGCACGATGATGGCGTGCCTGCTGCTGCGCGAGGCGCAGCATTTCCCCCGGCGCGTGTTGCTGATCGGTCTGGGGGCTGGGGCGCTGACGAAGTTCCTGTATCGCCATTGTCCCGATGCGCACCTGACCGTGGTCGAGCTGGAACCGGAGGTGGTGGAAGTGGCGCGCACCTCATTTCAGCTGCCGCCGGACGATGCGCGGCTGCGGGTCGTGATCGGAGAGGGGGCGGATTATGTGCGCAACACGCAGCAGAAATTCGACCTGATCATGGTGGACGGTTTCAACGAGCGCGGCTACACCGGCGAGCTGAACACGCAGCCGTTCTATGAGTTGTGCCGCACGCGCCTGGATGACCAGGGCCTGCTGGTGGCAAACCTGGTGGGCATCAGCCACGGCAGCAAGGGCGGCTTCGCCTATATCGAGACGGCTTTCGCGCAGCGCGGGCTGATGCTGCCGCGCTGCAAGAGCGGCAACACCATCGCCGTCGGTGCAACCGGCGCGCCCATCGACCTTGAGATAGCACAGTTGGCGCAACGCGCCGCGGATTTGCACCAACGCAGCGGACTGGATTTGCTACCGCTGGTACGTCGGCTGGCCGAGGCGATGCCGGAGCGCTTGAAATTGTGAGGCCGGGTAGAAAATTGCTGCGCCGGGTTCAGGTTGGCGGATAAAATACGCGCGTTTTTCCATCCGGATTCGAGTTCGTTTTATGCTGAGCCACATTGCACCAGTCCCGCTTGAAAAATCTTCCCGCATGATCAACCACGGCCCCACGGTGCTGGTGTCGGCGCGCCACAACGGCGTGGCCAACGTGATGGCCGCGGCCTGGTGTTGTGCGCTGGACTTTGCGCCGCCCAAGCTGACCGTGGTGCTGGACAAGTCGTCGCGCACGCGTGCGCTGATCGAGCAGGGCGGCACCTTCGTGGTGCAGGTGCCGACGGTGGCGCAGCTGCAGTTGACCCACGCGGTCGGCAACCTGAGTCTGAACGACGACCCCGACAAGCTGCAGAAATGCGGCGTGGAGTTGTTCTCGATACCCGGCCAGGAGCAGCCTTTTGTCGCTGGGTGCTCCGCTTGGCTGGCGTGCAGGCTGATTCCCGAAATGCATAACCAGCTGGCATACGATTTGTTCATCGGCGAGGTGGTGGGAGCCTGGTCGGATACGCGCGTGTTCCGTGACGGGCACTGGCATTTCGAGGACGCCGATGCGTCGCTGCGCAGCCTGCACTACGTGGCGGGCGGGCAGTTTTATGCGATCGGGAAGGCGCTGTCGGATTAGGGCGTTTTAACACTAATTTTCCGGGCGTGTCATCCGTTTCGCGTTACCATTCGTTTCATAAGCATTTTCTTAAACTGGAGGCTGTGAATAATGAGTGAAAAGGCAGATTACAAGCTGGTCCGCAATTCATCGGTCGGCTATGAGTTGGGGGAGGAAAAGGCCAGGATACTGGCGGAGAAGCTGGGCGTGCGCCGCCTGAAAGACGGCGAATATCTCGTCAAGGAAGGCGAGGCCGACCAGACCCTGTTCATTCTCGCCACCGGCAAGCTTGCTGTGTCGAGCCGGGACGCGGAAGGTGCCGACCAGGAGGTATACCTGATGAAGGAGGGGGAGTGCGCCGGTACTCGCGCCTTCGTGGAGCAGACCCCGCGGCGGGCGACACTGCGCTCCATCGGCACTTCGGTTGTGTACACCCTGACCCCGACTGACTTCGAAGGTCTGCTGGACGTCAATCCGCGCCTGGCCTTCAAGGTGATGCGCGCGCTGTTCCGCGTGACCCACGCCAACCTGGCGCGCATGAACCAGGAAACGCGCGAACTTTCCAACTACATCTCCAAAACGCAGGGGCGCTATTAAGACGGGGGCACCTGATTCGCCGCTGCCCGGCGAACTGCGGCAGGCAGCCCTGCACTGGCTGACCTGCACGCACGCCGGGAAAAAGTCTGACGGGGTACGCCGGCTCGCGCGCGATTGGGCGGCGGGAAAACTTGCGCTCGACGCCAGCGCGCAACTACCGGCGACTTGCATGCTGCCCGGCTATCCGGAGCGGCCCGAGCTGGTGCCGCCGCGTACCGTGCCGCGCCGCTCAATGCATACGCCGCAAGGCCGCGCCGCGATGATCCATGCGATGACCCATATCGAGTTCAACGCAATCAACCTCGCGCTGGATGCGCTGTGGCGCTTTCCCGGCATGCCGCCGCAGTATTACGCCGACTGGCTGCAAGTGGCCGATGAGGAAGCGCTGCACTTCGATTTACTGTCCGCACATTTGCATTCGCTCGGTTATGCCTACGGCGACTTCCCGGCGCATAACAGCCTGTGGGAGTGGGCCGCGCGCACCGAGCATGACGTGCTCGCGCGCATGGCGCTGCTGCCGCGCACCATGGAAGCGCGCGGCCTCGATGTGACGCCGGGCATGAAAGCGCGGCTGGAGCAGGCCGGTGATGTTGCGGTGGGCGCGATCATGGACGTGATCCTGCGTGACGAGATCGGGCATGTTGCGATCGGCAATCGCTGGTTCGGCTGGCTTTGTGCGCAGCGCGGGCTGGAGCCGATCGATGCATACCGGGTTCTGGCTGCGGAGTATCATGTGCCGCAGTATCGCGGCCCGCTTAATCTGGCGGCGCGGCGCGCGGCTGGCTTTAGCGCGGCCGAACTGGAAGAGTTGGCCTCTGCAGTGTGATAAATTCGTTACACTGACGCCCAAATAAAAAAGGGGGGGATCATGAACGAGGCGGACATCGTAGCGGCGATAAACAAAAACGAACTGGTTTTTTATTACCAGCCGAAAGTTTCGCTGATCACCGGCAAGGTGATCGGGGCCGAGGCACTGTTGCGCTGGCACCGGCCGGATGGCGTGGTTGTGATGCCGGATGAGTTCATCCCGCTGGCGGAGCGATCCACCCTGGTTTGCGACATTACGCGCCACATGTTTCCGAAGCTGCTCAAAGACCTTCTGGTGCTGCTTGATATCGATGGCTCGCTCACAGTGTCCTTCAATGCGTCGGCGCGGGATTTTCATAATGCATTCTTTGCCCGGACGGTGATTGAGCAGATGGCGGATGCACAATTGCCGGTCGGCAGCCTGCAGGTGGAGTTGACCGAAACGGTGACGCTGGAATCCGGCGATACCATCCGCAGCCACATCCAGCCCCTGCATGAAGCGGGGATCAGCCTCGCGATGGATGACTTCGGCATTGGCTACTCTTCGCTGGATACCTTGAGCAAATGGCCGTTTACCACGATCAAGCTGGACAAGGGTATCGTCGGGCGCATGCTGGATTCCGAGAAAAACGCCACGATTGTCGAGTCATCGGTGCGCATGGCTCACGAACTTGGCATTAATGTCGTTGCGGAGGGAGTGGAAAACAATGCGCAATACCAGCGTCTGCTGGAGTCCGGCTGCACCAAGGTGCAAGGGTTCTGGATCAGCAGGCCGTTGCCGCTGGAGCGCTTCATGGCATTCGTCAAGGAAGATATCCGCTGGTCTGGCATGCCGATCGGCTTGATCCACATGGCGATCATCGACCATGTGCAGTGGCGCAAGCAATTGGTGAGCGAGGCGGCCAAGCTGGCAGTGATGCCAAAGGACGCGCCGCAGCGCCAGTTTCCCGCCGCCCCGCCGCTTTCCTGCGACGAATGCCGGCTGGGCTTATGGTATCGGGGGCAAGGGCAATTTTTCCGTTCGCGGCGCGCATTCCAGGAATTGGAACAGCCGCATTGCGATTTTCATGAGGTCGGCAAACGGCTGATGGAAATGGTGGCTTTGGGCGCGAATCTGGACGAATTGACTCCCTATCTGCGCGAGCTGTCCGGGCATTCAATGCAAGTGCTGAACAAGCTGCAGGAACTCGAGAACGAGGGCCTGTTCGACATGCATTCAGCCCACGAACAGTGGCTGGCGCATGAGCTGCATCCGTCGCGGCAACCCGAGACAGCCTGAGCAGGCTGGTTTCTATTTATTAGGGCGTGAAATTAGCGTTAACACGCCCTAATCTTGCAATTTATTTTCGAATTTGTTTTATTCTTTATACATAAAATAAAACATGCTTCCAGTTGCTAATGCCTGGCTGCATGGAGCTGGCGGGAGGGGGCACAATTAGGGGGAAGCATGGACCGGGTAGCTCATCCCGAGTGGGATGCCGATTTTTTTCGCAATACCTTCGAACTGCTCGATATGGCCGTGCTGGTCATTAACCATGAGTTTGAAGTCCTGTATGCCAACCAGTACGTGTGCGACCGCATCATGGGTGTGCCGCAGCATATTGTGATCGGCATGTCATTGCCAAAACATCAAACTGTTCCCGACGAAGATATGCAGCGGGTAATAGACCATACTGTGCGTGTACTGGAGCGGGGGATTCCCGAGCGCATTGAGAATTGGGCGTTGCACAAGGATGGCTCGCGGCGCCTGATGTATTGGTCTACTGTGCCGAAGCTGAACGCGGATGGCAGCGTTGCTTATCTGCTTGCGGCAGGTATGGATGTCACCGAACAGCGCCAAGAAAAGCACATGCTCGAAAATTTGGCGCATCGAGATGTACTGACGGAGTTGCATAACCGCAGTTATTTCGAGAAACGCCTGACGGAGGACTTTAGCCGTGCGCGACATGAGAGGACTGCGCTCGCCTTGTTTTATGTCGACCTGGACGGGTTCAAGCCGGTTAATGACCAATACGGTCACGAGACCGGGGATCGTGTGCTGTGCCAGGTTGCATTGCGTTTGCGCAACGGGTTGCGCCAGAACGATATTGTCTGCCGAATTGGCGGCGATGAGTTCGCGGTGATTCTGCCAGGCATGGCGCTCCGCAAGGATGCAGGAAAGCTGGCCGAGGATATGATTGCCCGCCTGTCGTGTCCATACGATGCGGTCGGGTGCTCGCTGCAGTTGGGGGCCAGTGTTGGCATCGCATTTCTGTCTGGCAACATGCAGGATTCGCAGGACTTGGTGCGGCGTGCGGACGCGGCAATGTATCAGGCCAAGCACTCCGGCAAAGGAAGGTATATGTTTGCGGAGTAAAGCGTGCAGCGCGGTAGCCAGGCTGCCGCGCGCTGCCTGGCTAGTGCTTTAGCGCCGCATGTGCGGCGGCGAGCCGCGCAATCGGCACCCGCGGGGCCGAGCACGAAACGTAGCTGAGGCCAATGCGGTGGCAGAATGCAATCGAGGCCGGATGACCGCCATGCTCGCCGCAGATGCCGATCTTCAGGTCCGGCCGCGTCTGGCGTCCGCCGGATACCGCAATCTCCATCAGCTTGCCGACGCCATTCACATCCAGCACCTCGAATGGATTGTCGGCGAGGATCCTCATCCCGGTGTACAGCGGCAGGAATTTGTTTTCGGCGTCCTCGCGCGAGAACGAGAACGTGGCCTGGGTCAGGTCGTTGGTGCCGAAGCTGAAGAACTCCGCTTCCTCGGCGATCTTGTCGGCACGCACGCAGGCGCGTACCACCTCGATCATGCTGCCGAACTTGAAGCTGAGCTTCTGCCCCGAGGCGGCTTCCACCTCCTCGCGGATGTCGTCGACGATGCGGCGCACGGCTTTCAGTTCTTCCGGGGTGCAAACCTGCGGCACCATGATTTCCGGGTGGTTGGCGATGCCGCGCTTGTTGCAGGCGGCTGCGGCTTCGAGGATGGCGCGGATCTGCATCGCATAGATTTCCGGGAAGGTGATGCCGAGGCGCACGCCGCGATGGCCGAGCATCGGGTTCACCTCATGCAGCACGCGCACCTTGCGCAGGATGGCCTCCTTCTTCGCGATGGCCGCTTCCACCAGGTTCGAGTCGGCCAACGCGCGCACCTGCTGGGCGGCGGCCTCGTTTGGCGCCAGCAGGCGCAGCGTGTCGGACAGCACCTCCACGCCGCGCGCTGTGTCGCGCATGCGGCGCAGGTATTCGAGGTCGGCCACCAGTTGCGACTCGCTCGGCAGGAATTCGTGGATCGGCGGGTCGAGCAGGCGGATGGTGACCGGGCGCGGCGACATCACTTCGAACAGCGCCTCGAAATCGCCGCGCTGGATCGGCAGCAGTTTGTCGAGAGCTTCCTGGCGCTGCTCGGCAGAGTCGGAGACGATCATTTCCAGCACGATGGGCAGGCGCTCGACGGCGTTGAACATGCGCTCGGTGCGGCACAGGCCGATGCCGGTGGCGCCGTAGTTCAGCGCGCGCTGTGCATCGTGCGCGCTGTCGGCATTGGCCATGACCTTCAGTTTTGCAGCCTCATCCGCCCAGGACAGCAGCGTGCGCAGGTCTTCGGTGAATTCGGCTTCCACGGTCGGCACGGCGCCGAGGTAGATGTTGCCGGTGGTACCGTCGATGGTGATCAGGTCGCCTTCCTTGATGACGGTGTCGCCGATCGTCGCTTTGCGCGCCTGCGTATCCACGTGGATGCCTTCGGCGCCGGCAACGCAGGGCTTGCCCATGCCACGCGCCACTACCGCCGCATGCGAGGTTTTGCCGCCGCGGCTGGTGAGGATGCCCTGAGAGGCAAAGAAGCCGTGGATGTCTTCCGGCTTGGTTTCCTCGCGCACCAGGATCACCGTCAGGCCGCTGCGGCCCTGCTGCTCGGCGCGGTCCGCATCGAAGATCGCGTGGCCGCAGGCCGCGCCCGGCGAGGCGGGCAGGCCCTTGGCGAGCGCAGTGGCCTGATGTTGCGGATCGAGGCGCGGGAACAGCATCTGCTGCAGGCTTTCCGGCGCGATACGCAGCAGCGCCTGCTCCTTGTTGATGAGGCCGGATTGCATCATTTCCACCGAGGTGCGCACCATCGCCGGTGCGTTCATCTTGCCGTTGCGCGTTTGCAGGCAGTACAGCGTGCCGCGCTCGATCGTGAATTCGAAATCCTGCACCTCGTGGTAGTGCGCTTCCAGCTTGTCGCGCAGTTCGATCAGTTGCCGGTACAGGTCGGGCATCTCCTCGGCCATGCGCGCGATCGGTTTCGGTGTGCGGATGCCGGCGACCACGTCTTCGCCCTGCGCATTGACGAGGTATTCGCCGAACATCTGGTTTTCTCCGGTGGCCGGGTTGCGCGTGAAGCCCACGCCGGTGGCGGAGTCGAAGCCGCGGTTGCCGAACACCATGGTGCAGACGTTGACCGCGGTGCCGTTGGCCATCTCCGGCGTGATCTTGAATTCGCGCCGGTAGTCCACCGCGCGTTTGCCCATCCACGAATTGAACACCGCCTGGATGGCGATTTCGAGCTGTTCGAACGGGTCTTGCGGGAAGGGCTTGCCGGTGTGCTTCTGCACGGCGGCAAGGAACAGTTCGGTCACTTCGCGCAGGTTGGCCGCCGAGAGCGCGATGTCCTCCTTGGCGCCTTCGCGCTGCTTGATGGTTTCGAACGGTTCGTCGAACAGCGCATCCGGCATGCCCAATGCCACCTTGCCGAACAACTGCACAAAGCGGCGGTAGGCGTCGTAGGCGAAACGCTCGTCGCCGGTCTGGCGGATCAGGCCTTGCAGCGTGGCGCTGTTCAGCCCGAGGTTGAGGATGGTGTCCATCATGCCGGGCATCGACATGGCCGAGCCGGAGCGCACCGACACCAGCAACGGATTGTCGGCATTGCCGAAGCCCTTGCCGGTGGCTTTTTCAAGCTGTGCCATGTGCGTGCGCACTTCGCCCATCACGCCGGCCGGCAGCTTGTGTCCGGCATCCAGATATTCGAGGCAGGCTTCGGTGGTGATCGTGAATCCGGGCGGGACATTCAGCCCGATCTGCGTCATTTCGCACAGGTTGGCGCCCTTGCCGCCCAGCAGTTTCTTGTTTTTCCCGTCGCCTTCGGCAAATGCATAGACGAATTTTTTCTGGCTCATGATGTCTCCCTCGAAAAATGTCGAATCCGGAAATAACGGCAGCGCAGGCGCGCGTCATCGCATGCAGGCATCGTAGCAGTTTTCATTGTGGCTGCGTGATGCTTGTGCAAGGCTTTATACTGACGTCGTGTGCCTTTATGGAATTGGATGATGTCGGACAGTATGGAACAACTTTCGCCGCGCCCGGTGTGGGCGCATTTCGCTGCCCTGTGCGCGATCCCGCACGCTTCGTACCGCGAGGCGGCGCTGAAACGGCACCTGTGTGAATGGGCCGATGTGCACGGCATTGCCCATGCCGAGGATGGCGCGGGCAACCTGATTTTGCGCAAGCCGGCGAGCCCGGGATGCGAGGCGGCGGCGGGCGTGATCTTGCAGGGGCACCTCGACATGGTGTGCCAGGCCAATGCCGGTACGCCGCACGATTTTGAGCGCGATGCCATTCACGCCGTGGTGCGCGACGGCTGGGTGGTGGCGGAGCACACCACCTTGGGCGCGGATAACGGCATCGGCGTGGCGCTTGCGCTGGCGGCGCTGGAGCAGCCGGGATTGCGGCATCCGGCACTGGAGGTGTTGCTGACCGTCAATGAAGAGTCCGGCATGGACGGTGCGCGCGGGCTGCTGCCGGGCACGTTGCGCGGCAGGACACTGATCAATCTCGACACCGAGGAGTGGGGGCATTTCTACCTGGGCTGCGCGGGCGGGGTTGACGTCGAGACCCGGTACGATTGCACCCGGGAAGCGCTGCCGTCGGGCTATGTGTTGCTGCGCTTCGATGTGTCCGGTTTGCGCGGAGGCCATTCCGGCATCGACATCCATCTCGGGCGCGGCAACGCGATTAAATTGCTGGCCGAGGCGTTGCGCGACCTGGCGGCGCATACCGATGTGCGGCTGGTGGAGATGCAGGGCGGCAGCGCACGCAACGCGATCCCGCGCGAAGCCTATGCGCTGTGCGCCGTGCCGGCAGCAGCGGTGCCCGGTTTGCATGCCTGGGCCGAACACCGGCTGGCGGCTTGGCAGCAGCGCTTCGCTGCCTCGGATGCGAATGTCGCGTTCCGTTACGAGCTGGACGAACTGCCTGCCGGGCAGGCAGTGACGCAGGCCGAGCGCGACCGCATGCTGGCCTGGCTCGACAATGCGGTCAACGGCGTGACGCAGGTGACCGCGGATTTTTCCGGGGTGACCGATACCTCCAGCAATCTCGGCGTGGTGTCGTTGTTGCTGGGCGTATTTAAATCCACCTGCAAGGTGCGCTCGCTGCAGGATGCGCGTGCCGCCGCGCTGGCGGACAAGTTGGTGCTTCATGCGCAGGGCTATGGTTTGCAGGCGTGGACGGATGGCGCTTATCCGGGCTGGACGCCGAATCCGTCTTCATCCTTGCTGGCGTTGTGCCAGCAGGTGTATGCGCGCGAGTTCGGTGCGCCGGCAAGCTTGCAGGTGATCCATGCCGGGCTGGAGTGCGGGCTGCTCGCGGCCAGCCATCCGCACCTGGACATGATTTCCTTCGGGCCCGACATTCGTGGTGCGCACGCCCCCGGAGAGCGGGTCGAGATTGCCTCGGTGGCGCGCTGCTGGCGGTTGTTGCAGGCGGTGCTGCGGGCATTGGCGCAGGAGCCGCGCTGAGGCGCGCCGCGATGCAGCTAGCGCGCGCGGTGCAAGCCTGGGGGCGGCCGGATTTCATGCCGGAACTGCAATGCGCGTTGCAAGAACAGGCTGATGCGCTGCCGTTGCAGCAGGCGCTCAGTGTCGGCAGTCATGCCTTGGCGGCCGCAATCGCCGTTCGCCTGATTGCGGCCGAAGAGATGGCCACGGTGTTGCGCCTGCGCGTCGGGATTTTCTACAGCAGCGTGATCGCGGGATGCAGTTGCGCGGATGACCCGACTCCCGTCGATGAGCAGCCGGAATATTGCGAACTGCTCATCGACATAGAGCGTGCAGACGGCCGCGCGACCGTCGCGTTATTGCCCGGTTAGCGCATCAGGCGATGCGGCAGGCTTCCTCGAACGACAGGCGCGGGTTGCGCGGGTAGACGCCCTTGGGGTCGCCGTAGCCGAGGTTGCACAGGAAGTTGGATTTGATGTGCGTGCCCGCAAAAAACAGCTCGTCCACCTTGGCATTGTCGAACCCCCCCATCGGGCCGCAGTCCATGCCCAGCGCACGCGCGGCGATGATCAGGTAGGCGCCCTGCAATGTGCCGCCGCGGAACGCGTTGGTGAAGGCCACTTGTTCGTCATAGTCAAACCAGCTGCGCGCGCCCGGCGCATTCGGGAACAGCGTGTCGAGTTTTTCATAGAAATGCAGGTCGTAGCCGATGATTGCCGTCACCGGCGCAGCCATGGTCTTCGCGCGGTTGCCTTCGGCCAGTGCCGGCGCAAGCTTTTCCTTGGCTTCGCGGGATTTGACGAATACGACCCGCGCCGGGCAGGAGTTGGCGGACGTGGGGCCCATGCGGAACATGTTGTACAGGCGGTGCAGCAATTCGTCCGGCACCGCTTGGTCCAGCCAGGCATTGTGCGTGCGGGCACCGCAGAAAAGCTGGTCGAGTGCGGCTGAGGGCAAGGCAGAGTTTGGCATATGAGTCTCCCGGTGGTGTGCTGAGGGAGACAGTGTAGCTGGTTTGTGCCTGCATTTGCGGATGCATGGCTGTAACAACAGTATGCCGGTTTCGGGCTAGAATGCGCTTACCGTCAAAAAAAGGATGCAGAAAATGAATCTGGCAGAGCTGTTCCATCACGCGACCGATTTGAAACAACTTCCCGCAGGACAAGTGTTGTTCAAGGAAGGGGAACCGGGCGACCTGATGTATGTGCTGATGAGCGGCACTGCCGAGATCAGCGTGCACGGACGTGTTGTGGAAACTGCAGAAGCCGGCGCGATCCTCGGGGAAATGGCGATGATCGACGATGAGCCGCGTTCTGCCACCGTGACTGCAAAAACTGACTGTGCGCTGGTGCAGATCGAACGCAAGCGCTTCAGCTTCATGGTGCAGCAGACACCGAACTTTGCATTGCATGTGATGCGCGTGATGGCGGAGCGCCTGCGCAAGACTGACGCTATTTTATGATTGCTCCCTGACGGCCGGCGCAACCCAGTCCGCATATTTATGTGGCGGATAACAATCTGAAATAAATAATTAATTTCTCTGTTACACAACGGCGCTATTGTGTCTCCCATTCAACTTGGATGGGGGATTGATCATGCGCTTTTTCTCTGACAACTTTTTCAGCCCCGACGAAAAGCAGGCGCTGATGAAAAGCGAGTATTTCAAGCAGGAAAACACCGCGATCCGGCCGGGCGAGCAGGTCAATACCGGGTATTCCGATAGCAAACTCAAATCACTGGCGCGCGCGGTGGGGCACAATGACTTCGTCTTCCTGTGGGGCATACTCGGCCTGTATGTGGTTGTCGCTGTGCTTGAGATGGTGTCGCATACGAATCTTCTGGCCTGAGTTTCAATCAGTCTGATGCGCGCGAGGCTGTCAGCAGGTAAAATCCTGCGCCATGAGTTCCGAGCTTTCCACTATTGCCTTGCGCCGTCAGGCGCGCATCGCCGCCGCATCCCCGATTGAGTACCCTGCCGACCTGCCGGTAGTTGCACGGCGGGAGGATATTGCGCAGGCAATTGAAAAACACCAGGTCGTCATCGTGTGCGGCGAGACCGGTTCCGGCAAGACCACGCAGTTGCCGAAGATTTGCCTGGCCATCGGCCGCGGTGTGCGCGGCATGATCGGCCACACCCAGCCGCGCCGCGTCGCCGCGCGTTCGGTGGCGGCGCGCATTGCGCATGAACTGAAAACCGAGCCTGGCGGGCTGGTCGGCTACAAGGTGCGCTTCACCGACCAGGCTTCGCCGGACAGCGCCGTCAAGCTGATGACCGACGGCATCCTGCTGGCCGAAATCCATAGCGATCCGCTGCTGAAGCAATACGACACGCTGATTATCGATGAGGCGCACGAGCGCTCGCTGAATATCGATTTCCTGCTGGGCTACTTCAAGCAATTGCTGCCGAAGCGCCCTGACCTCAAGCTCATCATCACCTCGGCCACGCTGGATGCAGAGCGGTTTGCGAAGCACTTCGCGGGTGGCGCTGTGTCGATAGGGGGGGCCCTCACTCCACCCCCTCTCCCGGAGGGCGAGGGGCTAAAACCTGCGCCGGTGTTGCAAGTCTCCGGTCGCAGCTATCCGGTAGAGGTGCGTTACCGGCCGCCACAGCAGGACGAGGAGGGGGAGGTCGAGGATGTGCCGCAGGCGATCTGCTCGGCATTGGACGAACTCTCCATCGGTGGCCTCAGGGGCGATGTGCTGGTGTTCCTGCCCGGCGAGCGCGAGATCCGCGAAGCCGCCGAGGCGCTGCGCAAGCACCAGCACAAGGGCATCGAGATATTGCCGTTGTTCTCGCGCCTGTCCACCGCCGAGCAGGATCGCGTGTTCAAGCCCGGCCAGCAGCGCCGCGTGGTGCTGGCGACCAACGTGGCTGAAACCTCGCTGACCGTGCCCAATATCGGCTACGTGATCGACACCGGCCTGGCGCGCATCAACCGCTACAGCTTGCGCCAGAAGGTGGAGCAATTGCATATTGAAAAGATCTCGCGTGCGGCGGCCAACCAGCGCGCCGGTCGTTGCGGCCGCGTGATGAGCGGTGTCTGCATCCGCCTGTACGATGAGCAGGAGTTCCTGCAACGCGCGGAGTTTACCGATCCCGAGATATTCAGAGTCTCATTGGCGACCGTGATCCTGCGCATGAATGCGCTTGGTCTCGGCGATGTCGCTGAGTTTCCGTTCATTGAGCCGCCGGGTTCGCGCGCCATCGCGGACGGCTACCAGCTGTTGCACGAACTGAACGCCATCGACGAGCAGCGGCGGCTCACCAAACTGGGGCACGAACTGGCGAAGCTGCCGCTCGATCCCAAGATCGCGCGCCTGCTGCTGGCCGGCAAGCAGTACCAGTGCCTCACCGAGATTGTCATCATCGCCAGCGCGTTGTCGCTGCAAGACCCGCGCGACCGCCCGGCGGAGCGGCGCGAAGCGGCCGATGCCGCGCACCAGCGTTTCAGCGATGAACGCTCCGATTTTCTCGCTTATCCGAAGCTGTGGGCGTGGTTTCAGAAGAGTGTGCAGCACAAGAAGAGCAACAAGCAGTGGGCGACCGAATGCCGCAACCACTTCCTGTCGCCGCTGCGACTGCGCGAATGGCACGAATTGCACCAGCAACTGCATGCGCAACTCGCCGAGATGGGCATGCGTTTCAACGAGCAGCCCGCGAGTTACGAGCAGATCCACAAAGCGTTGCTGTGCGGCCTGATCGGCAACATCGGCATGCGCGCGGTGAATGAGCCGCATTACCTCGGCGCGCGCGAGACCAAGTTTTTCATTGCGCCGAATTCGGTGCTGGCAAAGAAGGGCGCCAAGTGGGTGCTGGCCGCCGAGCTGGTGGAGACCACGCGCCTGTATGCGCGCTGCGTGGCGCGCATCGAGCCGGAGTGGCTGGAGGAAGTCGGCGCGCACCTGATCAAGCGCAGTTATTACGACCCGCACTGGGAGAAGAAGGCGGCGCAGGTGGCGGCGTGGGAGCGCAGCACGCTGTTCGGCCTGTTGATCAATCCGAAGAAGCGCGTGCACTACGGGCCGATGGATCCGGATGAGTCGCGCAAGGTGCTCATCCGCACCGCGCTGGTGGAAGGCGAGTTCAATACGCAGGCGCCGTTTTTTGCGCACAACCGCAAGCTGATCGCCGATATCGAGGCATTGGAGCACAAGTCGCGCCGCCCCGACGTGCTGGTGGATGACGAGCTCATTTTTGCTTTCTATGACGCGCGCATCCCGGCAGGCATCCACAACGGTGCGGATTTCGAGAAGTGGCGCAAGGAAGCCGAGCGCGATCAGCCGAAACTGCTGTTCCTGAAGAAGGACGACCTGATGCGCCACGAGGCGGCGGGCATCACCACCGAGCATTTTCCGCCGCAACTGGAGATGAATGGTGTCAGCTATGCACTGGCCTACAACTTCGCTCCGGGCAAGAACGACGACGGCGTGACGCTGAGCGTGCCGCAGGCGTTGATCAACCAGGTGGCGGCCGCGCGTTGCGAATGGCTGGTGCCCGGACTGCTGGCGGACAAGGTGGCGCAACTGGTGAAATCGCTGCCGCAGAAACTGCGCCGCCATTGCGTGCCGGTGCCGGAGTTTGCGGCCGCGTTCTGCACGGCGATGCCGCCTTCGGATACGCCGTTGTTGCAAGCGATCGCGCGCTATATCCGCGAGCAGAAACAGGTGGATGTGCCGCTGGATGCTTTCCGGTTGGAGCAATTGCCGCAACACCTATTGATGAATTTCCGCGTCATCGACGAGCATGGCCGCCAGTTGGGGATGGGCAGGAATTTTGCAGCGTTGCGCGGGGAATGGGCTGCGAAGCAACAAGGGAACTCCGTCATTCCACCCCTTTCCCGAGGGGAGTCAGAGCGGCGAGCTGTATCAAGTCCGGCGTCCTCCGGGAGAGGGGGGCGGGAGACTTCCTCCAGTGAGGCTGCCAAATCCACCACCTGGGATTTCGGGGATTTCAAACCTACTTCCACCGAATCCCGTGCCGGGCAGACCATCACCGTGTTCAACGCACTGGTGGATGCAGGCGATGCGGTGAGCTTGCAGACTTTCGATACCCAAGAGGAAGCGAAGGCCGCGCATCGCGCGGGCCTGCGCCGCCTGTTCATGCTGGCGCTGAAGGAACAGGTCAAATATCTGGAGAAGAATTTGCCGGATATGCAGAAGCTGGCCATGTTGTTCATGCCCTTCGGCTCGCAACAGGATTTGCAGCGGCAAGTTCTGGCGGTGACTTTTGATCGCTGCTGCCTGAATGAGCCTTGGCCGGAAACTGAGAAAGAGTTCGCCACGCGCAGCAAAGAGGCCAAGGCGCGGCTCAACCTGGTCGGGCAGGAGATCGCCCGGCTCGCGGGTGCAGTGCTGACCGAATATCAAGCCTTGCAGAAAGCATTGCCGGGCTTCAAGGCGCATGGGCCGGCCACACAGGATATTCGCAGCCAGTGCGAACGCTTGCTGCACAAGGAGTGGATCGCGGCCACGCCCTATGAGCGTATGCAGCACCTGCCGCGCTACCTGAAGGCCATCAATGTGCGGCTGGAAAAGCTGCGTGCTAATCCAGCACGCGATGCGCAGAATATGGCGCAGATGGCCCCGCTGGTGCAGCAGTGGCAGCGTCGCTTGCAGGCACAGCAGGGGGCGGATGCGCGGCTGGAGGATTTTGGCTGGATGTTGCAGGAGTTGCGCGTGTCATTGTTCGCGCAGGAGCTGAAGACGCCGGTGATCGTGTCGGTGAAGCGTTTGCAGAAAATACTTGAAGGGCTCTAGGGTGTGTCAGCACGTCCTGCTACAGGCTACTGCAAGCCGGAGCGGTAGTCGGAATAGGTGCTGCCCAGTGCTGCCATCAGCTTGGTCTTATTCAGCGGTTTGCTCAATACCGGCCAACTGAAATTGTTGGCCATCTGCAGCGTAGCGGATGTGGTGTCGCCGGTGATCAGTACGGCACGCATCGGCCGGCCCAGTTTTTCGCGCATCAGTCTGAGGAATTGCACGCCGTTCATCTGGCCTTCCAGCATGTAATCGACGATGAAATAGTCGGCGTCGTTGACGTCGTGGCCAAACAACGCATTTTCTGCGTTCGTGTAGAGGATTACCCGGCTGCCCATGCCTTCCAGTAAATCGCGCATGCCCTGCGCGACCAGTGCGTCATCTTCAATCAGGATGGTTTTGCTGCCCTTGAAGTCGGGCTCCACGATGGCTGGACTATCGTAGGGGGCGGCGTTTTCTTGTACGGTCCGTATGCCGGGTGGCAGGCAGACTTCGAAGACGGTGCCGCGCCCCGGGCGCGAATGGCATATCAGCTTGCCGCCGAGCAGCTTGACCGCGCGTTTGGCAATGGATAGCCCCAGTCCCAATCCGCGTTCGCGGTTGCGTTGCGGGTTGCCGGCCTGGAAAAATTCGTCATAGATGCGCGGCAGTATCGTGCGCTCGATGCCGATGCCGGTATCCCATACTTGCAATACCAGCCTGCCATGCCGGTAACGGTTGCGGATCAGGATGTGGCCGTGATCGGTAAATTTGATTGCGTTTGAAACCAGGTTCAGCAGGATCGAGTGCAGCAGGGCGATATCGGTGTTGGTTGGACAGTCCGGCTGTTGTGTGAATGCGATGCGCAGCGCCAGTTTCTTGTCCGCGGCGCAGTTCAGGAAATTGTGTTCGAGCCAGCCTTGCAGCTCGGCCAGATCCAGGGGCGAAAACTCCGGTTTGACCAGCCCGGCGTCAAATCTGGAAATATCCAGCAGACGTTCGAGCATGTTGGAGAAAATGACCATGGACTGATCCAGGCGTGCAATCAGCTCTGACTGGCGCGCGGTCGGATCTGAATCTTTCAGCGCCTCGACGAACAGGTTGGCGGCAGCAATAGGCTGGCGCAAATCATGCCCTGCCGCTGCGAGGAAGCGGGTTTTTGCCTGTTCTTTTTGTTCCAGCTTGCGCAGGGACTCCAGCAACATGGCTTCAGTCTGTTTGCGTTCGGTAATGTCGGTCGAGACGCCGCACAAGCCGTAGATATTCCCGGACTTGTCGCGCAACGGAATTTTCTGGCTGATGAATGTCAGGGTGCGCCCGCCCTGGATGTTGTGCAGGGTTTCCTCGCGCCGCGAAATTTCGCCCAATTCCAGCACCCTTTGATCATGCTTGCGGATTTGCTCGACCGTTTCCGGGGCAAAAAAGTCCGCATCGGTTTTGCCTATGATCTGCTCCAGACTGACGCCCAGCAATTCGCAGGCGGGACGGTTCATGAACAGGAAGCGGCCTTCCTTGTCCTTGATGAAAATCTGCGCATCGACGTTTGCCAGGATCTCTGCCAGCTTGTGTTCGCTTTCCTGCAACGCGGTATTGAATTTTTCCCGTTCCGTTACATCGTAGACCGCGATGAAGCGAGCGGCGCGCCCCTGGTAATCAATCGAATGGCTGGCGACCTCAACGTTGATCTGGCTGCCGTCCTTGCGTCGGTGATGCCATAGGTCACTGTGCCTCAGGGTGGGGCCCGCTTGGCTGATATAGGCGCGCAGTTTGGGGATGTCGGCGGTATCGCGCAGGTCCAGGATGGTCATGCGGCTGAATTCTTCGCGCGTATATCCGTAATGCACGCAGGCAGCGTGATTGACCGCCAGGAAGCCGAGTGTTTCGCTGTCATATATCCACATCGGCAGTGGGTTGTTTTCAAACAGTTCCGCCGACCAGGTGTGCGGCTCATCAAGCCGGCCCGCGGAGCTTTGCGGTGCAGGGCGGCGGGAGTGCAGCAGCAGGTAAAACAGCAGGGCCGGGAACAGTACATAGCCGGATTGCTGCATGAGCGGCCATTCATGCAGCATTACACTGGACAGGGCAACCCAGGCGGCGGTGGCGGCAATGTAAACCAGCAATATTCGGGGAGGGCTCGACTCGCGTTGGATCATGGCAGGTTTCCGTTGTGGGTAAGGCGGCCTCCGCTGGGTGGGCAGCTCGATTGTAGAGTAAAGGTAAATGTGTGTGAATGGGGGCCTCGTGCCTCACGAGCGCTGCCGTTGCTAAGCTATAATTGGCGGGTTGGCGGACGGACTGCGCCGCATATCTGCGCAATGGACAGGAAGAGAACGGAAGGATGACACACAGGAAAGTGGATGTGCTGCTGGTCGGGGCTGGCGTAATGAGTGCGACGCTGGGCACCTTGCTTTCCCGGCTTGATCCTTCATTGCGCATCGTGATGGTGGAGCGCTTGAGCCGCGTGGCGGAGGAAAGCTCGCATAGCCTGAACAATGCCGGTACCGGCCATGCCGGCTATTGCGAGTTGAACTATACGCCGCAGCAGCCCGATGGTTCGGTGCAGATCAAGCGCGCGCTGGAGATCAATGCGGCCTTTGAGGTGTCGCTGCAATTCTGGTCCTGGCTGGTCGATCAGGGCGTGCTGTCCGCCGCGCAGCATTTCATCAACCCGGTTTGCCACCAGAGTTTTGTCTGGGGCAAGGACAATGTGGCCTTCCTGCGCAAGCGCTACGAGGCGTTGCACAAGCATCACCTGTTTGAAGGGATGGAGTACAGCGAGGATCACGCGCAATTGCGCGCGTGGATGCCGCTGGTGATGCAGCAGCGCGACCCGGCGCAACCGGTGGCGGCAACCCAGGTCAAGCACGGTACCGATGTGGATTTCGGCATGCTGACGCGCAAGATGGTGCGGGCGTTGAAACAGCATCCCGCCTTCGAATTGCAGTTGAGCCATACCATTGTCAGCCTCAAGCAGCATGCCGACGGGCGCTGGCATGTGCGCGTCAGGGACAACCATACCCAGCGCACCCGCACCATCGACGCCGGTTTCGTGTTCCTCGGCGCTGGGGGCGGGGCATTGCCGTTATTGCAGAAGTCCGGCATTCCCGAGGTGCGCGGCTATGGCGGCTTCCCGGTCAGCGGCCAGTGGCTGATCTGCAAGAATCCCGAGGTGGTCAAACGCCATGCCAGCAAGGTGTATGGCAAGGCGGAAGTCGGTGCGCCGCCGATGTCGGTGCCGCACCTGGATGCGCGCATCATCGACGGTGAGCCGGCCCTGCTGTTCGGACCGTTCGCCAGCATCACTACCCGCTTCCTCAAGCAAGGCTCCGCGCTGGACCTGTTTGCCTCGTTGAAGACCGACAACCTGAAACCGTTGCTGGCAGTGGCGCGCGACAACCTGGACCTGACGCGCTACCTGGTGGGCGAGGCGTTCCGAACCCACAAGGAGCGCATGGACGCGCTGCGCGGGTTTTATGCCGACGCCAGGGACGACGAATGGGTGCTGGCTTCCGCCGGCCAGCGCGTGCAGATCATCAAGGGCTGCGAAAAGCGCGGCGGCAAGCTGGAGTTCGGCACCGAGATCGTGTCGGCCAAGGACGGATCGCTGGCTGCCTTGCTGGGGGCTTCGCCGGGCGCCTCGACTGCGGTGCAGGCCATGGTGGAGGTGATCGAGCGCTGCTTCCGCGCGCGCATGGAGAGCGCGGAATGGCAGCACGCGATGCGAGAGATGATCCCGTCCTACGGCAAGTCGCTGGATGACGATGTGGAATTGCTGCATGAAGTGCGTCGCCGCACGCTGGCGACGCTGGGGCTGGACGGACGCAGCGCCGGATGAGGCTATAATGCCGTAACCAATATTTAACGCGGCGAATGGATGCCGGCAAGGAGTGAAAATGAACAAGCAGGAAGCTGAGTTGCTCAGCAAGGAAATTGAAATGCTGATGGGCGAACGCGCGCGTTTGCTGAAAGTGGCGGGTGCCGCCGCCGGGCTGGTTGCCAACACCGATGCGAAGAGCCTGCCGCAGGAGGCTGCGGAATCAGCCGAGTTGCTGTCGAAATTCGTGAACGACCTGCCGGAAGAAACCCTGAAGGATGCACTGGATGCGGTGCATGCCTTCGTCGCGGCTTCCTGATTTTCACCGCCGCGTCTTCCCGTCATGCAAGCGCAAAAAGTCGGCCTGATCCTGACCGGCGGCGGCTCGCGCGCGGCATATCAGGTGGGGGTTCTGAAGTCGATCGCCGAATGCATGCCGCCCGCTGCGCGTACGCCGTTCCCGATCATTTGCGGCACTTCGGCGGGTGCCTTGAATGCGGCCACGCTGGCGGTGAACGCGCGGCATTTCCGGCGCGGCGTGAATTACCTGGTCGGGGTGTGGCGGAACTTCCAGGTAAGCGACGTGTACCGCACCGATGTTGTCGGCGTGCTGTACAACAGCCTGCGCTGGCTGGCCGGGCTGGTGCTGAGCAGCGTCGGGAGTGACAAGCTGAATCACGTTTCCCTGCTGGACAATGCGCCGCTCGTCGAATTGCTGCAGCGTACGCTGCCGTGCGAGCGGATACAGGATAGTATCGATAGCGGTGCGCTGCATGCGTTGAGCATCACGGCTTCGGGTTACGGCTCCGGGCAGTCGGTTACGTTTTATCAGGGCGCTGAGGGTATTCAGCCGTGGAAGCGCGCGCGCCGCGTTGGTGTGCCGACGCAAATCGAGGTGCCGCACTTGCTGGCTTCTTCGGCAATCCCGTTCATTTTTCCGGCCGTGCATATCCATCGCGAGTATTTTGGCGATGGCTCGATGCGCCAGCTTTCTCCGATCAGTTCGGCACTGCATCTTGGGGCCGACCGGGTGCTGGTGGTGGGCATGGGGCACAGCGGCGAGGAGGATGAAACGCGGCGTAGCCGCATCGACGCCTATCCTTCGCTGGCGCAGATAGCCGGCCATGCGCTGGACAGCATCTTCCTCGACAGTATCGAGGCGGACCTGGAGCGGCTGCTGCGCATCAACCAGACCGTGAGCAAGATTCCGGAGGAGCTGCGCAGCGGCATCGCGTTGCGCCATGTCGATGTGCTGGTGATTTCTCCGAGCCAACCGCTGGAGAAAGTTGCCGAGCGCCATCTGGACGGTTTGCCCTGGACGATCCGCATCCTGTTGCGCATGGTGGGCGTGATGCGGCGGCGCGGCGCCAACCTGGTCAGCTACCTGCTGTTCGACAAAGCGTATTGCCGGGCGTTGATCGACCTGGGCTACCGCGATGCGGTGGCGCGGCAGGCGGAAATCATGGCGTTCCTGAATCCGCAAGACGGCACCGAGATTTCACCGATCCTGCCGCAATGAGTACCCCGTCCGTTTCGCCGCGCCCGTTGACTTTTGCGCTGCTGCGCATGCTGGCCGATGGCGAATTCCATTCCGGCGCGGCGCTGGCGCAGCAGTTCGCGGTGTCGCGCACCAGCGTGCACAATGCCTTGCAGGATGTCGCGCAATACGGGGTGACGCTCTACAGCGTGAAGGGGCGCGGCTATCGTCTGGCGCAGCCGGTGCAGTGGCTGGATGTTGCGCAGGTGCGCGCGGCATTGCGCGCGCCGGGACGGTTCCTGATCGAGGTGGCCGACAGCGCGGCTTCCAGCAACAGCGAATTGTTGCGCCGCGCCGTGCAGGGCGCGCCGGGCGGGACAGTGCTGGCGCTGGAATGGCAGAGCGCCGGGCGCGGCCGCATGGGGCGCAGTTGGCATGCCGGCTTGGGCGGCAGCCTGATGTTTTCGTTGTTGTGGCGTTTCAATACCGGGGTCGCGGCCTTGTCCGGCTTGAGCCTCGCGGTCGGTCTGGCGCTGGTGCGCGTGCTGCGCCGGCTGGGGGCCGATGGGGTGGGGCTGAAATGGCCGAACGACGTGGTGGATGAACGCGGCAAGCTGGCCGGCATATTGATCGAGGCCCAGGGTGACATGCTCGGGCCGAGCGCCGTGGTGGTCGGGGTCGGTCTCAACCTGCGCTTGCCGGACGCGGTGGTGCGCCAGGTCGACCAACCGGTGAGCGACCTGGCGCAGAGCCTGCCGGATTTGCCGGAGCGCAACCAGTTGCTCGCCCATTTGTTGCAGGAGCTGGCCGATGTACTGGATGTGTTTGCTGCCGCGGGGTTTGCCGGGCTGCGCGCAGAATGGGAACAGGCGCACCTGTACCAGGGACGTGCGGTGGCGATGTTGTTGCCGGACGGCAGTCGCAGCGAAGGGACAGTGCTGGGGGTGACGGAGGCGGGGGCATTGCGTGTGCGCACGGCTGCGGGTGAGCAGGTGTTCAATGCGGGCGAAATCAGTTTGCGGGGGCAGCGTGTTACTGCTTGATATCGGCAACAGTCGCAGCAAATGGGCTTGGGTCGAGCACGGCGCCTGGCAGCGTAGCGGGGCGCACGAGACGGTCGACCTGGACGGTTTATGCCGCACGCTTGCCGCGTTGCCCGCGCCCGGACGGGTGCTCGTTTCGAATGTGGCCGGCGAGCTGGCGGCCGCGAAGGTGCGCGGCCTGTGCCAGGGCTGGGGACTGGAGCCGGAGTTTGTGCAGGCGTGCCGCGCGCAGTGCGGGGTAATCAATGGCTACGAACTACCCGAACGCCTTGGCAGCGACCGCTGGGCTGCATTGATTGCCGCCTGGCAGCATTGTCGCGCGGCATGCCTGGTGGTGAATTGCGGAACCGCGACCACGGTGGATGCATTGTCCGCGCGCGGGGAGTTTCTCGGCGGGCTGATCCTGCCGGGGATGCAGATGATGCGCGAGGCGTTGCTGCGCGGCACCGCGCAGTTGCGCGACGACGCCGGCAGGGCGTGCGATTTCCCGCGCAATACCGCGGATGCGATATACAGCGGCGCGGTGGCGGCAACGCAGGGGGCAGTCTGGCGTCAGCATGCGTTGCTGGCCGATGCGGCAGCTCCCTGCCTGCTGAGCGGCGGGGCGGCGCTACAATTGCCGGATATGCTTGGCATCAGGGTGGAACGAATAGATAATCTGGTATTGCAAGGTTTGCAGGTGATCGGGGAAACACGCGCATGTTGAAATGGATTTTCGGGTTGTTGTTGCTGGTGAATATATTGTTCTTTGCGCTGATGCATTGGGGCGGCGCCCTGATGGCCGACGCCGGCAACCCGCCAGTGCAACCGGAACTCAATCCGGACAAGGTTAAATTGCTGGCGCTCGATGTGCCGGCCTCGGCCGTTCTGGCGGCAAGCGCAGTGGCGGTAGCGGAAGTGCAGCCGGCTTCCCAGCCCGTAGCGGCACCCGTAGCTCCTGCACCGGCAGTGCTGGCGCCTGCCGTCACCCCTCCCGCAGCCGTTGCTCCGCCACGAACTCCTGCTCCTGCCGTGGCAGCGGCCCCGGCTCATCCTGTGACACCTGCTGCCCCGAAATCCGCACCGCAGGCAAAGCCTGTAGCGCCAGTTGCGTCGGTGAAAACGGTTTGCCTGGAATGGGGCGAGTTTGCCGGCAATTCGTTGGCGCAGGCGGAAAAGGCGCTGGAACCGTTGCACTTGGACAAGCATGTGAAAGCGCGTACCTCGGAGCATGGCACCGCGTTCTGGGTGTACATCCCGCCGATCAAGAACCACGCAAATTTGATGAAAAAAGTGGAGCAGCTCAAAACGCTCGGCGTGCAGGATCATTTCATCGTGCAGGAAGCCGGGCCCTGGCAAAACGCGATCTCCCTCGGGGTGTTCAAGAGCAAGGACGCGGCCCAGGGTTACCTGGCCAGTGTGCGCGGCAAGGGGGTGAAGAGCGCCAAACTGGGCAAGCGCAGCAACAAGCTGAAGGTCACCGTATTCGAGTTCAGCAAGCTGGACAGCGCTACCGCAGCGCGGATTTCCGAACTGGGCAAGACTTTCCCGGACGAAGAACTTAAACAGGTGAATTGCGGCGAGTAGTTTGTTACGCCCTACCCAATGAATGGCAACGGAGTTTTCGATGAATGACAAGTTAGTGATATTCGACACCACCTTGCGCGACGGCGAGCAGAGCCCCGGCGCATCCATGACCAAGGAGGAAAAGCTGCGCATTGCGCGCCAGCTCGAAAAGCTCGGCGTGGATGTGATCGAAGCGGGTTTTGCCGCCGCCAGCCCCGGCGATGCCGATGCGATCCACAGCATCGCCAAGGTGATCGAGCACTCCACAATCTGTTCGCTGGCGCGCGCCAATGAGAAGGATGTGCGTGCGGCGGGCGAGGCGATCAAACCGGCCAGGAGAGGGCGCATCCATACCTTTATCGCCACTTCGCCGATCCACATGGAAAAGAAGCTGCGCATGACGCCGGACGAAGTGGTCGAGCGTGCAGTGGCCGCCGTGAAGCTGGCGCGCGAATATACCGACGATGTGGAATTTTCCGCCGAAGATGCGGTGCGCTCCGAGATGGATTTCCTCGTGCGCATTTTCGATGCCGTGATCAAGGCCGGGGCGAAAACCATCAATGTGCCGGACACCGTGGGCTACAGCATTCCGGTGCTGTGGGGCGAGCGTTTCAAGCAGTTGCTGGAGCGCGTGCCCGGCGCGGATCGGGTGATCTGGTCCACACATTGCCACAACGACCTCGGCATGGCCTCGGCGAATTCGCTGGCGGCGGTGATGAACGGCGCGCGCCAGGTGGAGTGCACCATCAACGGTCTCGGCGAACGTGCCGGCAATGCCTCATTGGAGGAGGTGGTGATGGCGGTGCGCACGCGTCGCGATGTGTTCCAGTGCGACTGCCGCATCGACGCCACGCAGATCGTGCCGACTTCCAAACTCGTTTCCAGCATCACCGGCTACCCGGTGCAGCCGAACAAGGCCATCGTCGGCGCGAATGCGTTCGCGCATGAGTCCGGCATCCACCAGGACGGCGTGCTGAAGCACCGCGAAACCTACGAGATCATGCGTGCCGAAGATGTCGGCTGGAGCACGAACAAGTTGACGCTCGGCAAGCTGTCCGGACGCAACGCGTTCCGTACGCGCCTGCAGGAACTCGGCATCGTGCTCGACAGCGAGGAGGCGCTGAACGCGGCCTTCGCACGCTTCAAGGACCTGGCGGACCGCAAGAGCGAAATCTTTGACGAGGACTTGCAGGCGCTGGTCAGCGACGAGGGCGTGCAGCAGGTCAGCGAGCATTACCGGCTGGTGTCGATGCGTGCGCATTCCGAGACCGGCGAGCTGCCGCAGGCGCGCATCGTGCTGAGCGTGGGCGGCAAGGAGCAGCAGGCTGACGCGCAGGGCGGCGGCCCGGTGGATGCCACCTTCAAGGCCATCGAGCAGATCGTGCAGAGCGGCACCGAGCTGCTGCTGTACTCGGTCAACAACATCACCAGCGGCACCGATGCGCAGGGCGAGGTGACTGTGCGCGTGTCCAAGGGCGGGCGCGTGGTCAATGGTCAGGGGGCCGACACCGACATCGTCGTCGCCTCGGCCAAGGCCTACCTGAATGCGCTGAACAAGCTGCACGCCGGCACCGAACGCGCGCATCCGCAGGTGTAAGACTGCTCGCCTTTGTGCGCTACTTCCCCATAAGCAGGCGGGGGCGCACCTCGGCGGAGTCGGTTAGTGCTTGCTCGAAATTCCAACGCCGCAAGCCGGCTGTTTCCTTGACGTCGTAGCCGTCGCAATCGATACCTATGAGGAGTCCTTGCGCTTCGGTGCGGCTGGCATTCAATTCCTCCAGCAGACCTTCTTCCTCCTGTTGCAGCGGGTAGGTCGGGAGGAGGTAGCGCTCGCAATTGACCCAGTGGATGTCGCCGAAGCCGCCGATGTAACGGATGGCCTGCGGGACGATGCGGTAAAACTGGAAGTCGTGCATGGCAAAGTAAGTACGGGCTTCCGGGAAATAGCGCAGGTAGCGCTTGCCTGCGCCGTCGCGGTCGGCGATATGGGCGGCGGTGCCGACGACGGTGACGCGCCCCTGGGCCTGGATGTGGGTATCTTCCTGGTTATGGGTGATCAGGCTGACGCGCGGATCGGCCTTGATGTTTTTCGTGTGTTCGGCCAGGTCGCTGATCAGGATGAGCAGGCTGCCGTCGTGATCGGTCAGGTAGGGCGTGATGGAGCCGAACGGATGGCCGTCGAATTTTCTCGACAGCGTGCTGAGCGCGCCGTAGCGGTGGGCGCGCAGCAGCAGGCGGGCGGCGCAGGCGGAATCAATGGGGGGAGTGTTATCGGGTATCATGCGCGCATTGTATGAAACTTGAATCCAGTATGAAAACCGCAGTCCTCGATCTTTTCCAGTTTGTGCGCTACGTGGCGGATAAATTCAAGCAGGACCGCTGCTCGCAAATGGCGGCCAGCCTGACTTTCGATACGCTGCTTTCACTGGTGCCGCTGATCACGATCGCGCTGACGCTGTTCTCGGCATTTCCGGTATTCGCCGATTTTTCGGAAGAGATCAAACACTTCCTGCTGTCCAACATGTTGCCGGAAACCGGCGGCAAGATGATTTCCAGGTATGTCGAGCAGTTTGCCGAGAGCGCTTCGCGCCTGACCGCGGTTGGCCTGACGTTTCTTTCCTTGACGGCGATGCTGATGATGATCACCATCGACAAGGCCTTCAATACCATCTGGCAAATTTCCAAGCCGCGGCCACTGTTGAAACGCATCCTGGTTTACTGGGCGGTGCTAACGCTGGCGCCGCTGCTGATTGGCGGCAGTCTGTCGCTGACCTCCTGGCTGGTCGGACTTTCCATTGGCTATGCCAAGCATACGCCGGTATTCGGCGAAATCACGCTGAAGGTGGTGCCGGTACTGCTGACCACGGCGGCATTCGCGCTGCTGTTCAAGGTGGTGCCGAATCGCCGGGTGGCAACGATGCATGCCGTGATCGGCGGGGTGGTTGCTGCCGTGGCATTCGAGAGCATGAATCGCGCATTCGGTTTTTTCATTGCACATTTCCCCGCCTATAAGCTGGTGTACGGCGCGTTTGCGAGTATTCCGATCTTCCTGCTGTGGATCTACCTGTCGTGGTACAGCATCCTGTCCGGGGCGATCATCGCCGCTTCGTTGCCACGCTGGCGCCATCATGGCTTGCAGCAATTGAGCGCGGCGGCACGTTTTTATTTTGCGGTGCGCATTATCGAGGCGATGCAGCGCGGCCTGGCGACGGGGGAGGTGCATACAGTCGCTTCGCTGTCGCAGCATTTGCGTCTGGCGTTTGAGGAGACTGAGCGCTTGCTGGAAGCATTGCGGCAGGCTGAAATTGTGAGCAAGCTGGCGGAAAAAGGCTGGGCGCTGGTGCGCAGCCCGGAATATATTGCGCTGCGCCAGTTGTCGGACCTGTTTCTGATCGAGCTGGATACGCTGCCCTCGCAGCCGGGGGATAGCCGAATCCATGCCTGGTTTTCCCAAGCCATGCTGCAACTGGAAGCGCAGCGCAGCCTGCCGGTGTCCGGCCTGTTTGACGACGCTGCGCAGCAAGGCCACAGCTAGTGGCGGAAGTGGCGGGCGCGAGGCGACTATGCTAACCTACGCCGCATTAACGATATTTATACAAATGCCGCCTGTTTTTCCGCGCCTTCCCGAGAATTCCTGATTTCCTACAGCTATAGATGCGTATCCTGTTGAGCAATGATGATGGTTATTTTGCGCCGGGGCTGGCTTGCCTGGCGGAACACCTCGCGGCGGTCGCCGATGTCGTGGTGGTCGCACCGGAACAGGATCGCAGCGGGGCGAGCAATTCGTTGACGCTGGATCGTCCGTTGAACCTGCGTCGCGCGGCCAGTGGGTTTTACTATGTGAACGGTACGCCCACCGATTGCGTGCACCTGGCGGTGACCGGCATGCTCGATTACCAGCCGGACATGGTGATTTCCGGCATTAATTCCGGCGCCAACATGGGGGATGACACGATCTATTCCGGGACGGTGGCCGCGGCAACGGAAGGTTTCCTGTTGGGGATTCCGGCCATTGCGGTGTCCCTGGCCGGGCACGGGCTGGCGAATTACGCCACGGCGGGGCGCGTGGCATGCGACCTGGTGCGGCGCTTTGCCGATGGTACGCATACCGCGCCGTGGCTGCTGAATGTGAATGTGCCGGATGTTCCTTACGATGAGTTGCAGGGCGTTGAAGTGACGCGGCTGGGAAAACGTCATAAGGCGGAGCCGGTGGTCAAGGCGCAGAACCCGCATGGGCAGACGGTGTATTGGGTGGGGCCTGCCGGCAAGGCGCAGGATGCCGGAGCCGGTACGGATTTCCACGCGGTGGCGGGCAAGCGGGTGTCGGTCACGCCGTTGCAGATCGATTTGACGCAGTATGCGCAACTGGACGCGGTGCGCGCCTGGATGGGACGGGAAGCATGAACATCCGTCACGCCGGGATCGGGATGACTTCGCAGCGCACGCGCGGGCGCATGATCGAGCGCTTGCGCAGCCAGGGGGTAACCGATGAGGTGGTGCTGGCGGCGATGAATTCGGTACCGCGCCATATTTTTGTCGATGAGGCCTTGTCGACACGCGCCTACGATGACGTGTCCCTGCCGATCGGCCATGCCCAGACCATTTCGCAGCCCTATATCGTGGCGCGCATGATCGAGGTATTGCGCAATGGCGGGCAATTAAGCCGCGTGCTGGAGATCGGCACCGGTTGCGGCTACCAGGCGGCCGTGCTGGGGCAGGTGGCACGCGAGGTGTATTCAGTGGAGCGCATCATGGCGTTGCACAAGCGGGCGGCGCTTGCCTTGAAGGAACTGCAAGCGCGCAATGTGGTCTTGAGCCATGCCGACGGCACGATGGGGCGGCCGGAGCGCGGCCCGTTCGACGGTATCATCATGGCGGCGGCGGCCACCCACGTGCCGCAGGCTTTATTGGAGCAGCTGGCAGTAGGCGGTAGAATGGTTCTGCCGTTGGGCGCGCAAGAGCAGGTGCTTACCTTGATCGAGCGCGATGCGGGCGGCTATCGCGAGACCCGCCTGGAGGCGGTGAAATTTGTTCCGATCTTGATGGGAAAAGCATGAGTAACGAAAGCGGCAGAATGTTGACCAAAGGCACATCCGGAATTGCGCTGCTGACGGCGCTGGTCATGTTGAGCGCTTGTTCTACGCATCGGGTCCGGCATGCTCCGGTGGTGGAGCGAAGCGTTGAAATCAGCCCGGTGGCGGCGCGCAAGCCAGTTGCGCCAGAGGTGCCGACGCGCATCTATGTGGTTCAGAAGGGCGATACACTGTACGGGATTTCGTTTGAGGCCGGGGTCGATGTGAAGGAAGTGGCTGACCTGAACAATATCGAAAATCCTGCCGAGATAAAAATAGGACAGGAGTTGCGCGTCCCGGTGCCGGCTCCCGAAGTGCCGGTAGAGCGTAAGGCCAAGGTTTATCCGGTGACTGCGCCGGGCGGTATCAAGGCACAACCCAAGGCGGCCAAGATTCCATATTCCGGGACTGCGCTGGCGCAAGCCGAGAAAATGCAGGATGAAACGCCTGCGGCGCCGGCCAAGGATGGCGACGAAGAGGCGCTGGAGTGGGGCATGCCAACCAGTGGCAAGGTCGCCGCCGGATTTTCCGAAAGCGAGAACCGCAAGGGGATCGACATTGTCGGCAAACGCGGCCAACCGGTGGTTGCCAGTGCCGACGGCAAGGTGGTCTACAGCGGCAGCGGTCTGCGTGGTTACGGCAAACTGGTGATCATTAAGCACAACAAGACCTTCTTGAGCGCTTATGCACACAATGACCAGATCCTGGTCAAGGAAGGGCAAAGCGTGAGCAAGGGGCAGAAAATCGCCGAAATGGGCAATACCGACTCCAATCAGGTCGAGCTGCATTTCGAGATTCGCAAATTCGGCAAGCCGGTCGATCCGGCCCAGTACCTGCCTTTGCTTAAATCCTGACCGTGGCGGACGGCACACTCAAGGTTAGCGACCACAGCCGCGATATCGCCGGTCTGAAGTATGTCTACCCGGTGGTGTCGCGGCGCGCCGGCGGCGTTTCCGTCGGCATCAACCTGAATACCAACAATGCCTGTAACTGGCGCTGCATCTATTGCCAGGTGCCGGGGCTGGTGCCCGGTGCTGCGCCGCCGGTGGACATGGCTTTGCTTGAACACGAGTTGCGCACTTTCTTGCAGGAGTTGCTGCACGGTGAGTTCATGCGGCAGCGGGTGCCGGAGGAGTTGCGCCGCATCAACGATATCGCGTTGTCGGGCAATGGCGAGCCAACCAGCGCGCAGGAGTTTGCCGATGTGGTCGAGCTGGTCGGCAGGCTGATGCGTGAACTGGCTGTGCCGACGGAGGTCAAGCTGGTGTTGATCACGAACGGCAGTCTGCTGCAGCGTGCCAGTGTGCAACAGGGATTGCGCAAGATGGCCAATTTGAACGGCGAGGTGTGGTTCAAGCTGGATCGCGCCAGCAGCGAGGGCATGTTGCTCATCAACGATACGCGCAGTACGCCGCAGCGGGTGCATGAGAACCTTGCGCTGGCAATTGAGTGCTGCCCGAACACCTGGCTGCAAACCTGCTGGTTTGCGCTGGACGGGGCGGCCCCCTCTCGGGCCGATGAGGACGACTACCTGGAGTTGCTGGGCACGATGCAGAAAGCCGGACGGGCGCCGCGCGGGGTGCTGCTGTACACACTGGCGCGCGCGCCGATGCAACCAGAGGCGCCGCGCTTGGGGGCGCTTGCGCATGAGCAGCTGGCCGCATTTGCGGCGCGCATCCGCGAATTGGGGGTGGCTGTGCAGCTTGCTGCATAATATTAAACCCTTATTGTTTATACATGTTTCTGTTGACTGTCAGCTGTGC
The DNA here is from genome assembly GCA_021848465.1 of Pseudomonadota bacterium. Taxonomy (GTDB): domain Bacteria; phylum Pseudomonadota; class Gammaproteobacteria; order Burkholderiales; family Gallionellaceae; genus JAJZUP01. Next base: position 68,578 of record JAJZUP010000003.1, on the reverse strand, counting down.
TACGCTTTCTTCGCAGCACAAATCAGTAGCAGAATCAGCGGTCAAGTAGAAGAATCGCAATAACAAATTATCGGAGGGTTTATGACGGATGTGGCAAGAAAGCATGTGATGACGAAGGAGGAGCGCAAGGTTATTTTCGCGTCCTCTTTAGGCACGGTGTTCGAGTGGTACGATTTTTACCTGTACGGTTCGCTCGCGGCCATTATCGGCAAGCAGTTTTTTTCTGGCGTGAATGAAACCACGGCCTTTATTTTTGCCCTGATGGCGTTTGCCGCAGGTTTTGCCGTGCGTCCGTTCGGTGCGCTGGTGTTCGGTCGCTTGGGTGACCTGGTGGGGCGTAAATACACCTTCCTGGTGACCATTCTGATCATGGGCTTGTCGACGTTTGTGGTGGGCTTGTTGCCCAGCTACGCGAGCATCGGCATCACTGCGCCGATCGTGCTGATCAGCCTGCGCTTGCTGCAAGGCTTGGCGCTTGGTGGCGAATACGGCGGTGCGGCCACCTATGTGGCAGAGCATGCCCCGCGCAACAAGCGCGGGGCATTTACCGCCTGGATACAGACCACGGCAACGCTCGGGCTGTTCCTGTCGCTGATCGTCATCATGCTGACCCGCAACTTTACCGGCCCGGATTTCGACACTTGGGGTTGGCGCGTTCCATTCCTGGTTTCCATCTTCCTGCTTGGCGTTTCGTTGTGGATTCGCCTGTCGTTGAACGAGTCTCCTGCGTTCGTGAAGATGAAGGCCGAAGGGACGCATTCCAAGGCGCCGATTCATGAGTCGTTCGGCCAGTGGAAGAACCTCAAGTTCGTGATTATCGCGCTGCTGGGGCTTGTCGTCGGCCAGGCGGTGGTGTGGTACACCGGCCAGTTCTATGCGCTGTTCTTCCTGACTCAGACACTGAAGGTGGATGCCCAGACCGCAAGCTTGTTGATCGCGGCGTCGCTGATTATTGCCACGCCGTTCTTCGTGGTGTTCGGCAGCCTGTCGGACCGGATCGGTCGCAAGCCGGTGATCATGGCCGGGTGCCTGATTGCCGCATTGACCTACTTTCCGATCTTCAAGGGGCTGACGCATTATGCCAACCCGGCTTTGGAAGAGGCGCGGCAGAAGGCGCCTATCCATGTGATCGCCGACCCGGCCACCTGTACTTTCCAGTTCGACCCGGTAGGCAAGGCGAAATTCCTGAGTTCCTGTGACATTGCCAAGAGCGCGTTGGTGAAATCAGGCCTTTCCTATGAGAATGAGGAAGCGCCGGCCGGCAGCGTGGCGACCGTCAAGGTTGGCGAGAAGGTAATCCCCGGCTTCGAGGGGACCGGGCTGGACAAGGATGCCCTGAATGCCAAGACCAAGGAGTTTGCTGACGCGCTGACGGCGGCAATCAAGGATGCCGGCTATCCGGCCAAGGCCGACCCGAACCACATCGACCATGCCATGGTGCTGCTGTTGCTGACCATCCTGGTGATCTATGTGACCATGGTGTATGGCCCGATTGCCGCGACGCTGGTGGAGCTGTTCCCGACGCGTATCCGTTATACCTCGATGTCGCTGCCTTACCATATCGGTAACGGCTGGTTCGGCGGCTTCCTGCCCACGGTGGCATTTGCGCTGGTGGCCTGGAAAGGGGATATTTACTACGGTCTGTGGTATCCGGTCAGCTTTGCGCTGATGACGTTTGTGATCGGCATGATCTTCGTCAAGGAAACCCACAAGGTCGATATTCACTCAAACTCGGTCGATCTGGAACAAGTGCGCTGATTTTGTGCTGCACCCGACAAGCCCCGCCCGCAACGGCGGGGCTTGTTGTTTTAAGAGGGTTTTCCCCGGCTGCGAGGCGTGCGTATGCGGCAGACTCCAGTTTGGAGAGGAGGCCGTTTTACGGTATCATGGCGCCCCATGACCAAATATATCTTCATTACCGGTGGCGTGGTGTCCTCATTGGGCAAAGGCATTGCCGCCGCCTCCCTCGCAGCCATCCTCGAATCCCGCAAACTCAAGGTCACCATGCTCAAGCTGGATCCGTACATCAACGTCGATCCGGGAACCATGAGCCCATTCCAGCACGGTGAGGTTTTCGTCACCGAAGACGGGGCCGAGACCGACCTGGATTTGGGGCATTACGAGCGCTTTATTTCGGCCAAGATGCGCAAGGCCAACAATTTCACCACCGGGCAGATTTATGAAAGCGTGATCCGCAAGGAGCGTCGCGGTGAGTATCTCGGCAAGACCGTGCAGGTGATTCCGCATATCACGAATGAAATCCAGGCGTTTGTCGAGCGCGGCGCGGCCGCATCGCATGACGGCAAGGCGGATGTGGCCATCGTCGAAATCGGCGGAACGGTCGGGGATATCGAGTCGCTGCCGTTCCTGGAAGCGGCACGCCAGATGGGCTTGCGCCTGGCGCGCAACCAGGTGGCTTATGTCCACCTGACGCTGGTGCCTTATATCGCCACCGCAGGAGAGTTGAAAACCAAGCCTACCCAGCATAGCGTGCAGAAATTGCGCGAGATCGGCATCTTGCCGACCGCGTTGCTGTGTCGCGCCGACCGGCCAATCCCGGACGACGAGCGTGCCAAGATTTCCTTGTTTGCCAATGTGCGCGAAGAGGGCGTGATCTCGATGTGGGATGTGGACAGCATCTACAAGGTGCCGCAAGTGCTGCACGAGCAGGGGCTGGACCGCCTGATTTGCGAGGAGTTGGCGCTGAATGCTCCGCCCGCAGACCTGTCGGTGTGGAACAACCTGATCAAGGCGCAGGAGAACCCGACGCATGAGGTTACCATCGGCATGGTCGGCAAGTATGTCGAGCTGACCGAGTCGTACAAATCCCTGATCGAAGCATTGCGCCATGCCGGCATCCATACATCCACGCGCGTCAATATCGAATATCTGGATTCGGAAGTCATCGAAACCGACGGTACCGGTTGCCTCGCAAAGCTGGACGCGATCCTGGTGCCGGGAGGTTTCGGCAAGCGCGGCACCGAGGGCAAGATTGCCGCCATTCGCTATGCGCGAGAGCACAAGGTGCCCTATCTTGGCATTTGCCTGGGTATGCAACTGGCAGTAATCGAATATGCGCGCCACGTGGCCGGCATGGCGGATGCGAACAGCACCGAATTCAACCTGGAAACCGAGCATCCGGTGGTCGCGCTGATTACCGAGTGGCTGGATCGCGACGGCAAGGTTGCCAAGCGCAGTGCCGACTCCGATTTGGGCGGAACCATGCGGCTGGGATCGCAGCGCTGTCCGATCAAGTCCGGCACCAAGGCCCAGCAGATCTATGGTGACGAGGTAAACGAGCGCCATCGCCATCGCTACGAGGTAAATAATCATTACGTGCCCGCGCTGGAGCAGGCCGGCCTGATCATTTCCGCGCGTACTCCTTCCGAGGATTTGCCCGAAATGATGGAGTTGCCGCTGAGCATGCATCCGTGGTTTGTCGGCGTGCAGTTCCACCCGGAATTTACTTCCACGCCGCGCGATGGGCATCCGCTGTTCAAGGCGTATGTCGAAGCCGCTGTCGCCCATAAGGAAAAAGCATGAAGCTGTGTGGTTTCGAAGCCGGATTGAATCAACCTTTCTTCCTGATTGCCGGGCCATGCGTAATCGAGTCCGAGCAGATGGCGCTGGATACGGCAGGGCAATTGAAAGAAATCTGCAATGCACTGCAGATAAACTTCATCTACAAGTCCTCTTATGACAAGGCCAACCGCAGTTCGGGAAAATCCTTCCGTGGTTTTGGCCTGGAAGCCGGATTGAAGATCCTGGAAAAAGTGAAGGGGCAGATCGGTGTGCCGGTGCTGACCGATGTGCATACCGAGGATGAGATCGCCCCGGTTGCGGCGGTGGTGGATGTGCTGCAGACACCGGCGTTCCTGTGTCGCCAGACCGACTTCATCCATGCGGTGGCGCGGGCCGGCAAGCCGGTGAATATCAAGAAGGGGCAGTTCCTGTCGCCCTGGGACATGAAGAACGTGGTGGACAAGGCGCGCGAGGTCAGCGGCGCTGACAACATCATGGTGTGCGAGCGTGGCGCTTCGTTCGGCTACAACAACCTGGTTTCGGATATGCGCTCGCTGGCTGTGATGCGCAATACCGGCTGCCCGGTGGTGTTCGACGCAACCCATTCGGTGCAGTTGCCCGGAGGACAAGGCACGGCGAGCGGCGGCCAGCGTGAATTCGTGCCGGTGCTGGCGCGCGCGGCGATTGCTGCGGGCATCGCCGGCGTATTCATGGAAACGCACCCGAATCCGGCACAGGCGTTGTCGGATGGGCCGAATGCGTTTCCGCTGGGGCATTTGAAGGAACTCCTGGGGACGCTGCGTGTCCTTGACGAGGCCGTCAAAAAGCAGGGTTTGATTGAAGAGAAGATCGATTTGCGTAACGTTTAGTGGTTATTGAGAACTGAGGAAAATGAGATGAGTGCAATTGTTGATGTCGTAGCGCGTGAAATACTGGACTCCCGTGGCAACCCCACGGTCGAGGCGGATGTGTTGCTGGAATCTGGCGTGATGGGCCGTGCGGCGGTCCCTTCTGGCGCGTCCACCGGAACCAAGGAGGCAGTGGAGCTGCGCGACGGCGACAAGAAGCGCTATCTGGGCAAGGGCGTGCTGAAGGCTGTGGAGAACGTCAATACCGAGATCGCCGAAGCGATCATCGGCCTGGATGCCGCAGAACAGGCATTCATCGACAAGACCATGATCGAGCTGGATGGCACCGAGAACAAATCACGCCTGGGCGCCAACGCAATCCTGGCGGTTTCCATCGCAGTGGCAAAGGCTGCCGCCGAAGAGTCCGGCTTGCCGCTGTACCGTTATTTCGGCGGCGCTGCGCGCATGGAAATGCCGGTGCCGATGATGAACATCATCAATGGCGGCGCACATGCCGAAGGCGGCGCAGACATCCAGGAATTCATGGTGATTCCGGTGGGCGCGCAAAGCTTCCGCGAGGCGCTGCGTTGCGGTGCCGAAGTATTCCACGCCTTGAAAAAAATCCTGCATGACCGCGGCCTGACCACGACGGTCGGCGACGAGGGCGGTTTTGCGCCAGCGCTGGGCTCGAACGAGGGCGCGCTGAAAGTGATCGTCGAGGCTATCGAAGCTGCGGGTTATGTGCCCGGTGCCGATGTGGCCATCGGTATTGATGCGGCCGCGTCCGAGTTCTACAAGGACGGCCGCTACCACCTGAAGGCGGACGGCCTGACCTTGAATTCCGCACAGATGGTCGACCTGTATGCCTCCTGGGTGGACAAGTACCCCATCGTTACGCTGGAAGACGGCATGAGCGAGCATGACTGGGACGGCTGGAAAGCCCTGACCGACCGCCTCGGCAAGCAAATCCAGCTGGTGGGTGACGACGTGTTCGTAACCAACACAAAAATCCTGAAGGAAGGCATCAAGCGCGGCATCGCCAACTCCATCCTGATCAAGGTGAACCAGATCGGTACGCTGACCGAAACGTTTGCTGCGATCGAGATGGCCAAGCGCGCCGGTTACACCGCCGTGATCTCGCACCGCTCCGGCGAAACCGAGGACTCCACGATTGCCGACCTGGCTGTGGCGACCAACTCGTTGCAGATCAAGACCGGCTCCCTGTCGCGTTCCGACCGCATGGCGAAATACAACCAGTTGCTGCGCATCGAGGAAGATCTCGGCGATAGCGCTTCCTATCCCGGCCGCAACGCCTATTACCAGTTGGGTTGATGCTGCTGCGTCCTGTCACCCTGATACTGATTGCCGTTATCCTGCTATTGCAATATCCGCTATGGCTGGGTAAGGGCAGTTGGCTCAAGGTGTGGGACATCGACCGCCAGGTCGAGGCGCAAAAGCAGTTGAATCAGCAGACGCAACTGCGCAACGCTTCGCTGGATGCCGAAGTGCGTGATTTGAAGAATGGCACGGAAGCAATCGAGGAGCGGGCACGCAGCGACCTCGGTATGATCAAACGCGATGAGGTGTTCTTCCAGATAGTCGGGCAGCCTGCGCTGCCCGCCTCTTCAGTCGTTGCGGGCAAAGCCGCAACTCATTAAGCCGGTTATTTTCCTGCGGCGCGTTCTGCGGATTGCACCGTATTGGCGACCAGCATGGTGATGGTCATGGGGCCGACGCCGCCGGGGACGGGGGTGATGTAGCCGGCGACTTCCTTAGCGCTTTCAAAATCCACGTCGCCGCACAGTTTGCCGTCTGCCATGCGGTTGATGCCGACGTCGATGACGGCGGCGCCGGGTTTGATCATGTCGCCGGTAATCATCTTCGGCTTGCCGGTCGCCACCACGAGGATGTCCGCATCGCGGGTGTGCTTGGCGAGGTCCTGGGTGCGGGAGGTGCAAATGGTGACAGTGGCGTTGTTCTGCAACAGCAGCAGCGCCATCGGTTTGCCGACAATGTTGCTGCGGCCCACCACAACAGCGTGCTTGCCTTCGATGCTGACGCCGCTCTTTTGCAGCAGCACCAGCGAACCGTAGGGCGTGCAGGGCGCGAAGCGCATGTTGCCGGTGGCGAGCGCGCCGACGTTGATCGGGTGGAAGCCGTCGACGTCCTTTTCAGGGTTGATGGCGTTCAGTACCTTGTCGCTGTCGATGTGCTTGGGCACGGGCAGTTGCACCAGCAGGCCGTGGATTTTCGGGTCCTTGTTGAGGGCGTCGATCCTTGCCAGCAGCTCTGCTTCGCTGGTGTCAGCGGGTAGTGCGATGTGTTCGGAGTGCAGGCCCAGCTCGGCGCAGGCCTTCACTTTGTTGGCGACGTAGACCTTGGAGGCAGGGTCTTCGCCGACGATGATGACCGCCAGCCCGGGCGTGACCCCCTTGGACTTGAGGATGTCGGCACGGACTTTCCATTCGGCGCGCACCTCTTGCGCTATGGCCTTACCATCTATGATGCGAGCGCTCATCATCGTCTCCTTGGGATTAGAACTCGGGTTTGATCGCAGCCTTCTGATAGTTTGCCACGCCAGCCATGATTTCCTGGCGAGCCGCGTCAATACCGTCCCAGCCGGTGATCTTTACCCACTTGTTCGGCTCGAGGTCCTTGTAATGGGCAAAGAAGTGTTCAATCTGCTTCAGCAGGATTTCCGGCAGCTCGGCTTGGGATTTGACATTGCGGTAAACGGTGGTCAGTTTGTCCACGGGAACGGCCAGCAGCTTGGCATCAACGCCGGACTCATCTTCCATCTTCAGCACCGCCAGCGGGCGGCAGCGCACGACAACGCCGATTTGCAGAGGGATGGGAGTGACTACCAGCACGTCCACCGGATCGCCGTCGTCGGACAGGGTGTGCGGGATATAGCCGTAGTTGCAGGGGTAGTGCATCGCGGTGCTCATGAAGCGATCGACGAAGATCGCGCCGGAATCCTTGTCCACTTCATACTTGATCGGCTCGCCGTGCATCGGGATCTCGATGACAACGTTGAAATCGTTGGGGAGGTCTTTGCCGGACGGAACTTTGTTCAAACTCATGATGCAGGCCCTTGCGTGTAAATGAAAGGCCGGAATTGTAGCATTGCGCGCGGCGAAAGGCAGCACCGCGCTACTGCGGGCTGCGGGTCAGCATCTCATGGCGGATGAAGGCTTCGCGCAGCAGCGCGATCAGCGCCTCATTCTCCCAGGGCTTGGTGATGAACTGGTAGATTTCGCCTTTATTGATGGCGTCGGTGAGCGTGCCGACCTCGGTATACCCGCTCAGGATGATGCGCACGACGTTCGGGTACATGCTCTTGACGCGGCGCAGCAGCTCGACGCCGCTCATGCCGGGCATGCGCTGGTCGCTGAGCACGACCTGCACCGGGTTCTCGGCAAGCAGCTCGAGCGCCTCTTCGGCGCTCGATGCGGTCAGGATACTGTAGCCTTCGCGGCGCAGGATGCGCTTGAGCGACATTTGCACGTTTTCCTCATCGTCCACCAGCAACAGGGTTTTCCCCGATTCGTTATTGCTTAATTTCTTGCCGCGCAGCAGCAGTTTGGCGAACTCATCGGCGGGAAGTGGCGGGCTGTACAGGTAGCCCTGGATTTCCTTGCAATGCACCGAGCGCAGGTATCCCAGTTGGGCCTCGGTTTCAACGCCTTCGGCGATGGTGGTCATGCCAAGCGTGCGACCGAGCGCAATAATGGCCTGGACGATTGCCGCATCGCTGGGGCTCTGGCTGATATTGGCGATGAAGGACTGGTCGATCTTCAGCTTGTCGACCGGGAAGCGCTTCAGGTAGGCGAGGCTGGAATAGCCGGTGCCGAAGTCATCGATCGACAGGTGGATGCCCATTTCGCGCAGGCTCTCCATAATCGGGATGGTGTCGCCCACGTTGCGGATGATCGCGCTTTCGGTGAATTCAAGCTCAAGGTACTGCGGAGGAAGGCCGGACTGTTCCAGCGCGTCCTTGACCATGTGCATCAGGCTGCTCTGGTGGAACTGCAGCGGCGAGAGGTTGACGGCAATCACCAGCACGGAATGCGCCGTATCGTGCCATTGCTTCATCTGCCGGCAGGCTTCGCGCAGTACCCATTCGCCCATCGGCAGGATCAGTCCGGTTTCTTCTGCCACGGAGATGAACTCCACCGGGGAGGTAAGCTCGCCGCGGGCATCCTTGAGGCGGATGAGTGCTTCGGCGCCGACGATTTCGCCGGATACGATGTCGACCTGCGGCTGGTAATGGAGCACCAGCCCGCCGTGTTCGATGGCGTTGCGCAACTCGCTGCTCATGGTGACCAGCTTGCGCGCATGCTCATTCATGCTGGAGGAGTAGAAATGGTAATTGTTCCTGCTGCCGGACTTTTTTGCATCGCTCAGCGCAACGTCGGCATGCTGCATCAGTGCATTGACGTCTTTGCCATCCAGTGGGTAAACCGAAATGCCCATGCAGGCAGAGAGCTGTACTTGCTGGTTATCCAGCATGAAGGGCAGGTACACCTGCTGGTTGATGATTTCGGCAATGCGGTTGATCTCGGCGCTGGTGTTCAGGTCGGGCAGGACAATGACAAAGGTATCGGCCGAGAGTCGGGTTACCGAAGCGTTGGCCGGGATAGCCTTGACCAGGCGCTGCGCGGTGACGATCAGCATCTTGTCGCCAGCCATATGCCCAAACGTATCGTTGACGGTATGGAAGTGATCCAGGTTCATGAACATCAGGCCGACGAAGCGGTCATACTGCTGGGCATGGGCGATGGCGCGCTCAATGCGGTCTTCCAGCAATGTGCGGTTGGGCAGGTCAGTCAGCGGATCGTAGTGCTTCAGGTGATTCAATTCCTCGATGGCTTTTTTCTGCAGCAGGTCGGAAAAAATCGCAAAGTGATGGGTAACCTTGCCATTGGCATTCTTGATCTGGTTGATGCTGACCCACTCCGGAAACACTTCACCATTTTTTCGCCGATTCCATATTTCGCCTTGCCAACTACCTTGCAGCAGCAGGTGCAGCCAGATGATGCGGTAGAACGTCGCGTCATGCTTGCCGGATTTCAGGATGCGCGGGTTTTTCCCCAGAACCTCCTCCTCCCAGAAGCCGGTGATGTCGCAAAATGCCTGGTTGACGCGAATGATGTTGTTGTTCATGTCGGTAATCATCATGGCTTCCGAACTGGAAGCAAACACCCGGTCCGCCAGCCTGAGTTCCATTTCCTGCCGCTCTTTCAGCTCAGTCAGGTGCAAGCGCTCCAGTGCATAGGAAATGTTGTCGCCGAGACCTTTCAGCAGGCCGACTATTTCCGCTTCGAAAAAATTTTCCGTGTCGGCATACACCATCAACGCACCACGAAAATCGGGCGCGGTGATCGGGAGGGAAATACTGCTGAACACACCATGGCGCAAGGCTGCGTCATGCCAGAGCCGGGTCAGGCCGGAGGTCTGGAAGTTATTTACGACGATAATGCGGTTTTCGCGGATGGCCGTACCGGTAGGCCCAAGGCCTTCCGGCAGGTCGGAGCGTGTCGAAAGCCGAATCGCAGCGATGTAGTCGCTGGCCGAACCTCGGATAACGATCGGCATGACGCTTTGGTCGACAGCTTCCTGGCCGATCCAGGCCAGTTTGAATCCCGCAAATCCGAGTATCGCTTCGCAAATATTTTCCAGCAGGCTTTGCCGGTCCTGGGCGTGGACCATCGCCGAATTTCCCTGGCTTAATACCGCGTAGAAGCTGGTCATGCGGTTCAGCGAGTCGGTGCGCTCAAGGACGGTATTCTTCAGATCCTTGTTGGTGGGATGTCCGAGGGCGCGTGGAACAATGCGCCAAAGCAAATAGGCTGAAGCCAGGGCCAATGATGCGGTGACGATATGAGCCAGAGCGGCAAACCAGTAGTCAGGATGCCAGAGCAGCCAGATGTCAAGGTATTGGGTAAAGCTGCACGCGATGATGAAGGCCGAAAACAGGCGGAACGAGCGCTTGAATGTCGGTTCCCTGAATTGCGGGATGAAATGCAGCAGGATGAACGGGATGGCCAGGTAGGCGGCCAGGATGATGAATTCCGTGACCATGAAAATCCACAGCAGCGCTGGCGAGTTATGCAGAATCTGGTTGCCTAGCAGCATGGCAGTGTCGTGCGGTATCGTGTGTTCCATTTCCCTCCCTCGCACTCCCGGAAAAAGCTGAAACTGGCTTCTAAGCCAATATACTACCTGATAATTTTCAGGTTGCCGGGGGGATTGTTTGGCTGCACAATGCCGCATCCCGTTAATAGGCCTGCACCTGATGGATACCACATCTGCGACTGGCGTAATTCCGGCGGTCATTCTGTGTGTGGATGACGAGCCGAATGTGCTGAGTGCGTTGCAGCGGCTGCTGCGGCGCCAGGTCGGCAAGGTGCTGGTTGCGCAAAGCGCCGCCGAGGGGTTGCAGGTGCTGACGCAGAATCGCGTTGATATGGTCATTTCCGATATGCGTATGCCGGAAATGGACGGCGCGCGTTTCCTGGAGCAGGTGCGCCAGCGCTGGCCGGAAACCATACGCGTCCTGCTGACCGGCTATGCCGATGTGGAGTCGACCGTCGCGGCGATCAACAAGGGCGAAATCTACCGCTACATTGCCAAACCCTGGGATGACCACGATGTGCTGCTGCTGGTCAAGGACGCCATGGAGCGCAAGGCGCTGGAGCAGGAAAAGCGCCGCCTTGAGGCATTGACCCGCAAACAGAATGACGAGTTGCGCGTGCTGAATGCCAGCCTGGAAACCAAGGTGATGGAGCGTACCCGGGCGTTGCAGCAGGCATTCCATGAGCTGGAGAAAAGCAACGAGCAACTGCGTAAAAACTTCCTGACGTCGGTAAGCATCTTTTCCAACTTGCTGGAGTTGCGTGCGGGGAGTCTGAGCGGTCATTCCCGGCGCGTGGCCGATCTCGCCCGCAAGCTGGCGGTACGCATGGGGCTCGGGGGCGAGGAGATACAGGATGTTGTCCTGGCCGGTTTGCTGCACGATATTGGCAAGATCGGCTTGTCGGACGAGCTGCTGTACAAACCGGTGCCTGCCTTGAATATGGATGAGAAGAGCCAGTTAAAACGCCACCCGAGGATTGCCCAGACCGCCTTGCTGCCGCTGGAGCAGATGAAGGGCGCGGCGGCCATCATCCGCGCACACCACGAGCGCTTCGATGGCGACGGCTATCCGGATGGCTTGTCCGGCTATGCCATACCGTTGGGTGCGCGCATCCTCGCGGTGGCCAACGATTATGATGCGGTGCAGTACGGCAATGTGTTGAATACTCCGCTCAGCCAGGTAAAGGCCTATGACTACATCATCGAGGGGCGGGGCAAGAGCTATGACCCGGCGGTGGTGGAGGCATTCAAGGAGCTGGTTGGCGGCACTCAGCCCCATGAGGAAGGGGGGCGGGAGGTAAAGTCTGCCGATCTGAAATCGGGCATGGTGCTGACGCGAGGGGTGTATACCCGCGAAGGTCTGCTGCTGCTGTTCAAGGATTGCGAGCTGAACCAGAAGCTGATCGACCAGATGGTTGAGTTCGAGCGTCTGGAACAGTATGCGCTGAGTTTCTGGGTGAAAGCGCAGGGGTAGGCAATGGACAGTTCCGCATCGGGTTTCAGTGCATTTGTCTGGAGCGACCGCCTGGCAACCGGGATCACGGATGTCGATGAGCAGCATCGTCACTTGATCGGGCTGATCAACCGTGTCGGCGATTTGTGCATGCCGGGTGCCGATGTTTCAGCCATCAAGGCGGTGCTGGACGAACTGCTTGAATACACGGTTTACCATTTCGGTACTGAGGAGCAGATGATGCGCCAATATGCCGTCAGCGCGCACCATCAGGAGGTTCATTTCAAGGCGCACGATGCCTTCCGCAAGCAGGCGGCGCTGGCTGTCGGGATGATCCGGAATTCGGAAGGGAGTGCGGCCAGCATGCTGCCGCAGTTGCTCGACTACCTGACGCGCTGGCTGTTGCAGCACATCATGGTGGTTGACCAGCGGTTGGGGCGCGAGTTGTTGGCGCTGCAGGCCGGCAGGAGTCACGAGGAGGCAGAGCGCGAGGCGGCGGCCACCGTGTCCCATGGCGGCGAAGTTCTGATGGAGGCGCTGAATGCGCTGTACGGCAAGATTGGCGAAAAAACCGTCGAGGTGATGCAGGTCAACCGGGCGCTGGAACAGGAACGGGCGGCTTTGCGTGAGTTGAATGAGCAGCTTGAGCAACGGGTGGCCCGGCGCACGCAAGAACTGGAGGGCAGCAACCGCCAGTTGGCGCAAAGCAATCTCGAATTGAAACAGGCCAACCAGCGGCTGGAGATTGCGCAGGGGCAGTTGCTGCATTCCGAAAAGATGGCGGCGGTCGGTCAGCTGGCTGCCGGAGTGGCCCATGAAATCAATAATCCCCTGGGTTTCGTGTTGTCGAATATGGCAACCCTGGAGCGGTATGTCGCCGATATTCGCAAAGTTTTGGGCGTGTATGCGGGAATAGAGGCGCGCCTGGAAAATGACGCGCGCGCACAAGTGCAGGAGATCAAGGAGGCGGTTGACCTGGATTACCTGTACGAGGACATTTCCAAACTGATCGTTGAGTCTCGCGACGGACTCGATCGCGTGAAGCGGATCGTGCTCGACTTGCAAGGCGCCGCCCAGCCCGAGGTGACGGAATGGCAAAAGACGAGCCTTGAGCAATGCCTGGATGGCACGCTCAATGTGCTGGATGGCGAGATCAAGTATAAGGCCGGGGTCAGCAGGCAATACGCGGGGCTGCCGGAAATCGAATGTGTGCCGCAGCAAATCCGGCAGGTGCTGCTGAACATCCTGCTGAATGCGGCGCAGTCGATTGAGGGGCGTGGCAGTATCGCCATCAGTACCGGGCTTGATGGTGATCGGGTTTGGGTCGAGGTGGCAGACACCGGAAGGGGAATTGCACCCGAGCATTTGCCGAGGATATTCGAGCCATTTTTCACCACCAGGCCGGTCGGGCAGGGGACGGGGCTGGGCTTGTCCGTGTCTTACGCGATTGTGCAGAAACACAATGGGCGCATTGAGGTAAAGAGCGAGCCGGGCAAGGGAACCGTGGTGCGCGTCTATCTGCCGGTCAAACATTCAGCGGGAGGGGCGCATGAGTAATCCAGATGACAGCCTGGCACGATTGCGGGAGCAGTTTGGATTTTGGCCGCGCATGGCCAATGACATTATTGTGTTGCTGGATTTGCAGGGGAATATTCTTGCAATCAATGACGTGGCGGAGCGCACTTATGGCTGGAGCCAGGACGAGTTGCTGACGCGCAATGTGCGCGACCTGCGTGACCCGTCGACGCTGGAGGATGCGCCCAAGCAGCTGGAAATGGTGCTGAAGTCCGGCGCGATTTTTGAGACCCGGCACCGCAGGCGTGATGGCAGCATTTTTCCGGTGGAGGTGAGCTCGCGCGCATTCGAGTACGGCGGCCGGCGCTACTTGCAGAGCATCGTGCGCGACATTTCCCAGCGTTACCTGATGCGCACAGGGTTGGAGCAGAACGCCAGGCGTATCGAGGGCTTGCTCAAGTTGCACGAACAGGCTGCGTTACTGACTGAAAAGGAGTTCATGCAGTTCGGTCTCGAATGGGTGGAGCGGTTGACCAGCAGCCAGATCGCATTCATCCATTTCGTCAACGATGACCAGCAGACCATCGAGCTGGTGGCCTGGTCAGCCGCGACCCGGGAGAAATTTTGCAAAGCCGGTTACGACACCCATTACCCGCTGGCAGAGGCAGGGATATGGGCTGATTGCATGCGTCAGCGCAGGCCGGTGATTTTCAACGATTACGCGGCTTATCCGAGTAAGCACGGCTTGCCGGAAGGACATTCGGTGCTGGTACGGCTGATCAGCGTCCCGGTGATCGAGGGCGACAAGGTGCGGGTTATCCTCGGCGTCGGCAATAAAGAGAGCAACTACGAGGATGCGGATGTCGAGATTGCGCAGTTATTCGGCAATGATATGTGGCGCATCATTCGCCGCCAGCGCGTCGAAACCGAGCTGGCGCAGAACCTTGAGCAACAGAAAGCCCTGAACCACCGGTTGGAGGAGACCCAGAACCAGCTTGTGCAATCGGAAAAGATGGCCTCGCTGGGGCAATTGGCTGCGGGGGTTGCGCATGAGTTGAACAATCCGATCGGCTTCGTCTACTCCAACATGGGGACGCTGGAAAGCTACCTGCATGACATTTTTTCGATTATGGCGGCTTATGATGCGCTTGAGCAGAAAGCATGCGCGAACCAGGAGCTGGTGCAGGTAGGGCGGCTCAAAAAGGAAAAGGATTACGACTATATCAAGCAGGATATTTTCCAGTTGATGGCGCAGTCCAGGGATGGGCTGATGCGCATGCGCAAGATCGTGCAGGACCTGAAGGACTTTTCCCATGTCGGGGAGGATGGCTGGAAATGGGCCGACCTGCACCGGGGGCTGGAGTCCACCCTGAATATCGTCTGGAATGAGCTGAAGTACAAATGCCAGGTCATCAAGGAATTTGGCGAGTTGCCGCAGGTTTATTGCATGGCTTCGCAGCTCAATCAGGTGTTCATGAACCTGCTGATGAACGCGGCGCAGGCGATCGAGGACAAGGGCGTGATCACCATCCGCACCGGCGCGGAAAACGAAGAGGTCTGGGTGGAAATCGAAGATACCGGCAAGGGCATTGCGCCGGAGAATGTCAATCGTATATTCGAGCCATTCTATACAACCAAGCCGGTGGGGCAGGGGACCGGGCTGGGACTGTCGTTATCGTACGGGATCGTGAAGAAGCATCACGGTCGCTTCGAGGTGCATAGCGAGATCGGCAAGGGAACCCGCATGCGTATCTGGCTGCCGGTCAAGGCGCTGGAAACAATGCCATCTGCCTGATGCCGGGGTGTTGCAATTCGCGTTCGGCCAGCGCCTGCATGGCGGCGCGCTTGAGCTGGTACAGGTTCCAGGACTGCCGCCGCAAATCGACACGCGGCTCATGCTGATCCCAATGCAGCAGCAGCAGGTTTTGCACCTCCGCATCATTGATGGCTTGAGACACGGTCGCCTTGTTGGGCGAAGCATCGACCAGGATGCGTGCAACATGCGGGGCCGTTTTGCGCAGTGCGCTCAGTAACTCGGTGCCGCTCATGTCGGACAGGTTTTGCGAAGTGATCATCAGGTCGCAACGGTTGCGGCTGATGTAGTCGATGGCATCGTGCCCGTTCCGGAATGTGGCGACATAGCAGCAAAACCGGGCTGGGCGGCCACTTTGCTGGAGCTCCTGCTGCATCGCGCCATACAGGCTGTCGCGACCGCTTTCATCGTCCAGGCCGCGGGCCATCATTGCCAGCAAGTGCGGGTCGCTTTCAACCAGCGCGATGCAGTATGGGGAGTCTTCCGCGCCTTGGGCTGACTGCGTTGCCGCGAGCTGGCGACTTTCCAGTAATGTGTGGCGGTAGGACAGTGCCTGCTGGATGTTGCTCAGCAGCTCGCTGCGTTCCCAGGGTTTGGAGATGAAGCGGTAGATGTGCGACTCGTTGATGGTGCGCAGCAAAACGTCTATGTCTGCCTCGCCGCTCAGCACGATGCGCGCGGCATCCGGCTGTAACTGGCCGAACTGCTTGAGGAAATCCAGGCCGTTCAGCCCCGGCATCTTGTAATCGGCAATTACCAGTTCAACCGGATTGCGTTTGCTGAATTCGAGTGCGGATTCCGGGCTGGTAAAGGAGGCGAAACCGAACAGGCCGTGCAGCTCGCGCTGCAGGGCATCCAGTATGTGTTGTTCATCGTCCACCAGAAGTAACTTGTTCATACCGCCTCCTGACATGATGTTCCGGACAACTACAGCAAAGGCACAATCAGTAAAGCTACGATGTTGATGATCTTGATCAGCGGGTTGACCGCGGGGCCGGCCGTGTCCTTGTAGGGGTCGCCTACCGTATCCCCGGTGACTGAAGCCTTGTGGGCGTCAGAGCCTTTGCCGCCATAGTGCCCTTCCTCGATATACTTCTTGGCATTGTCCCAGGCGCCGCCGCCGGTGGTCATCGAGATAGCCACGAAAATGCCGGTAATGATCGCGCCGACCAGCACCCCGCCCAGCGCCTTGGGACCCAGCGTAAGTCCGACGATGATCGGGACCGCAACCGGCAGCAGGGATGGAACCAGCATCTCCCGGATAGCGGCCTTGGTTAGCATGTCGACCGCCTTTGAATAATCGGGTTTCCCGGTGCCGGCCATGATGCCGGGGATTTCGCGGAACTGGCGCCGCACCTCTTCCACGACTGCTCCAGCGGCGCGCCCGACGGCTTCCATTCCCATTGCGGCAAACAGGTAAGGCACCAGGCCGCCGATGAACAGGCCGATGATGACCATATGGTCGGACAGGTCGAACAGCGTGGGCTGCCCCAGATGCGCTTCAAGCGCATGAGTGTAGTCGGCGAACAGCACCAGCGCGGCGAGGCCGGCAGAGCCGATCGCATAGCCTTTGGTGACGGCCTTGGTCGTGTTGCCGACCGCGTCGAGCGGGTCGGTGATGTTGCGGATTTCTTCGGGCAGGCCGGACATCTCGGCGATGCCGCCGGCATTGTCGGTAACCGGACCGTAGGCATCGATGGCTACAATGATGCCGGTCATCGACAGCATCGAGGTGGCGGCAATGGCGATGCCATACAGGCCAGCCAGCTCATAAGCCGCGTAAATGCTGGCACACACGGCGATGACCGGAGCGGCCGTGGAGCGCATGGAAACGCCCAGGCCGGCAATGATGTTGGTGCCGCTGCCGGTGGTGGAGGCCATCGCGATATGGTGCACCGGATCATGTTCAGTGGCGGTGTAGTATTCGGTGATGATCACCATCGCCGCGGTGAGCAGCAGCCCGATGATGGCAGCGCCGTACAGCGCCAGTACCGAATAGGAGCCGTTGTCGCCCATCAGCCAGGAGGTGATCGGGTAGAACGCAACGAGCGAGAGACCGCCGGCAACGGCCAGCCCGCGATACAGTGCGTTCATGATTTTGCCGCCCGGCCGCGCGGACACAAAGAAGCTGCCGATGATCGAGGCGATGATCGAGAAGCCGCCCAGCGCCAGTGGATAGATCACCGCATTGCTGCCGGCGTGCCCCATCAGCATGCCGCCCAACAGCATCGTGGCGATGATGGTGACCGCGTAAGTTTCAAACAGGTCGGCCGCCATGCCGGCACAATCGCCAACGTTATCGCCGACGTTATCGGCAATAACGGCCGGGTTGCGCGGATCGTCCTCGGGGATGCCGGCTTCAACCTTGCCGACCAGGTCCGCGCCGACGTCCGCACCCTTGGTGAAGATACCGCCGCCCAGACGCGCGAAAATCGAAATCAGCGATCCGCCGAAACCCAAACCTACCAGCGGCTCGACAATCTGCATCGTGCTGCTGCCTTCCGTCGCCGTGGCGGCCAGTATCGCGTAATACCCGGCCACCCCGAGCAGGCCCATGCCGACCACCAGCATGCCGGTGATTGCGCCGCCGCGGAACGCCACATTCAATGCACTGTTCAGGCCGTCATGCGCTGCCTGGGCGGTGCGCACATTGGCGCGCACCGAAACGTTCATGCCGATGTAGCCGGCAGCGCCGGACAGTATGGCGCCGATCACGAAGCCGATTGCGGTTTTCCAGGAGAGCGCGAACCCGATGGCCAGGAACAGGACAATTCCGACCAGACTGATGGTGCGGTACTGGCGGTTCAGGTAGGCTGTGGCGCCTTCCTGGATGGCGGCCGCGATGCTGCGCATCTTGTCGTTACCCACCGGTAATGCAACGATCCAGCGGATCGAGATTGCTCCATATACGATGGCTGCGAAAGCGCAGCATAACGCTAAGAGTAGTCCGGCTGACATGTTGTTTTTCTCCTGTGCGGTTGAAGCGGTTGCTGTGATGACGACTGCGGAATCGGGCTAAACCTCGAACGGCGGCAATTTCTTTTCGACCGCAATATTCTTCAGCTGGACATACTGCGGCAAGCCGTTCTTGAACGGCGGGTACGCCTCACCCATGATCAGCGGCGCCAGATAGGTGCGGCAGGCATCGGTGATGCCGAAGCCGTCTGCGCTGATGAATTCCGGCGGCATCATTTTTTCCACATTGGCGACCTTGTCCAGCGGTGCAGTGGCGATCTTCCATTTGTACGGTTTGTCCGAGGTGCGCAGGATAGCGGGCATGACTGCGTTTTCGCCTTTCAGTGCCAGTTCGACAGCTTTCTTGCCCAGCGCATAAGCCTGTTCGACATCGGTTTTCGATGCGATATGGCGCGCTGCGCGTTGTAGGTAATCGGCAACCGCCCAGTGGAATTTATAACCCAGCGCCTCCTTGACCATGTTGGCGATGACCGGGGCTGCGCCGCCGAGCTGGGCGTGGCCAAACGCATCACGCGCGCCCTGGTCGGAGAGGAACTTGCCGTCTTCGCCTTTCACTCCTTCGGACACGACAACCGAGCAGTAGCCGTGTTTCTTGACCATTTCGTCGACCTTGGCGAGGAAGCGCTCCTTGTTGAAGGCCACTTCCGGGAACAGGATGACGATGGGTAGTTCGCATTTTTTGTCCGAAGCCAGCCCGCCTGCAGCGGCAATCCAGCCGGCATGGCGCCCCATCACCTCGAGCACGAATACCTTGGTCGAGGTTTTCGCCATGGAGGCAACGTCGAAGCTGGCTTCGCGCACCGACACTGCCACATACTTGGCAACCGAGCCAAAGCCAGGACAGCAGTCAGTGATCGGGAGATCGTTGTCGACGGTCTTCGGCACGTGGATGGCCTGCACCGGGTAGCCCATTTTTTCCGAGAGCTGCGAAACCTTGTAGCAGGTGTCGGCAGAGTCGCCGCCGCCGTTGTAGAAAAAATAACCGATGTCGTGCGCCTTGAATACCTCGATCAGGCGCTCATATTCGCGCTGGTTTTCTGCGAGGCCCTTGAGCTTGTAGCGGCAGGAACCGAAAGCGCCGGAAGGCGTGTCGCAGAGTGCCGCAATATCCTTGGCGGATTCCTTGCTGGTGTCGATCAGGTCTTCGCTCAATGCGCCGATGATGCCGTTGCGTCCCGCATAGACCTTGCCGATTTTGTCTTTGTGTTTGCGCGCGGTTTCGATGACACCCGCTGCCGAAGCATTGATGACGGCAGTCACGCCGCCGGATTGAGCATAAAACGCATTTTTCTTCTTGGCCATCCTGAACTCCCTGTTGATGTTTGACGTATTAACCGCGTTCAGTCTACTGCGTTTATCTTACGCCTTTTTTATGCGGGAGAAATACCCCTGAATATCTATATCCAGTATGTGTCGGTTAAACTTGGCGCATGATTAACGCCAGCCCATGGATTGTCGACGAAACACTGCATTCCCCGTTGTTCGAGCCACTACGTTACTGGCTTGAGCGCATCGATCCTGCGCGCTTTCCAGACTTGCCGGAATTGAATGCGTTGCTCGCTGCGGGGCCGGCAGTTGCCACGCAGCGAGGTTTGCCGGTGCGGTTTGTCGCGCAGCAGACGGGGCGACAGGAATTTGCAGCCCAATATGAGCCGCGCTGTTACCTGACGGGGGAGGTGCAAACGCGGAGCAACAACCTGCATGACCTGTTCAACGCCTTGGTGTGGCGCGCGTTTCCCGGCAGCAAGGCTGCACTCAATGCCCGGCATTACCAGGCGCTGAGCCAGACCGGGCAGCCGCCTGACGGCGGGCGCGGGCAAGTGCGGGACATGGCGACGCTGTTTGACGAATCCGGGGTTATTGTCGCCAGCGCCGAGAGCGAGCTGTCAGGTTTGCTGGCCGACTTCAGGTGGAAGGAGCTGTTCTGGCATGCCCGCGAACGAGTCAGGGCGAACATGGGGTTTTATATTTTCGGGCATGGCCTGTATGAAAAGGCCATGCATCCCTATCTCGGCATGACCGGGCAGGGGCTGGTGGTGCAAGTCGACACGGCCTTTTTTTCCTGGCCGTTGGCGGACAGATTGCAACATCTGGATGAGCAGGTTGCGGCCTATTTCAGCGATGCGGCACATTGCCGCGAAACCCGCGAGCTGACGCCGGTACCCTTGCTGGGCGTGCCGGGATGGACGCCAGAAAATGAGTTGGAGACCTATTATGAAAACCGGGACTATTTCCGGCCCGGACGGCGCGGGCGGGTGCCGGGCAGGCCGGCCCAGGGCGAGCTAACACGCCTCAGAAAAGGTCGATAGCGCCGGACTGAACTTCTTTCAATACACCGGTGTGAACCAGCGTGTCGTAATGGTAGATGCGGTTACGCCCGGCGGCCTTGGCCGCATACAGTGCGCTGTCAGCGCGGTGGATGACTTCCTGGGGCGGCACCAGCGTGTCCGCGCCGCAAAAGCCGCCGCTGATGGTGACATGGCCGATTTGCGGAAACAGGAATTCTTCGACCGTTTTGCGGGCGCGCTCGAACGAACGCGTGGCGGATTCCAGATCGTTGGCGGCAATGATAGCGATGAACTCTTCGCCGCCGAAGCGGTAGAGCAGGTCGGACTGGCGGAATGACTGTTCGAGCAGGCGCGCCGTCATGATCAGGACTTCATCGCCGATGATATGGCCGTGGGTGTCGTTGATCTTCTTGAAAAAATCGATGTCGAGCACGCCGAGCCAGTAAGTATGCGGCAGGGCGGTGCGGCGGCTGTCTTTTCCGCTGTTGTCCTGCAGGCGTTGTGCCAGCAGGCTCCAGATGCGATCCAGATTGGTCTCCAGCGAGTAGCGGTTCAGCAGGCCGGTTAACTGGTCGCGCTGGCTGTTGTCGAGCAGATCATAGTAATTGGTGAACACATCCAGAATCCCGCGCACGATGGCATTTTCGCTGGCACTGGTTTTATGGTCGCGCTGGAACACAAAATAACCGCGCAGTTCGCCGTTGCCATAGAGCGGGAATCCGATCAGGAAATTCCCGTCAAGCGCGCGGACGCAATGCTGTCCCAGCACCCGGATGCTGTCCAGCAGTTCGCGCGTGAGCGCGGGGATGTCCTGCTCCTGCGGGAATTCCTCGACATGATCAAGGCTGTGCGGGGCATGGTCATGTCCGGGGGCGCGGGCGTGGTGCAGGATGCGCATGATGGCGCCCTTGTTGTCCACCCGGTACAGGCAGGATTTCGTGATGCCCAGCAGCGGGCACAGTGTGCGCAACAGGCTTTGTTCGACCAGGAAGGTGTCGCGCAACGCAGTCATGTTGCCCAGCTCCTTGAGCAGGTGAGACAGGTCCGGTGTGCTGGCCGCGTGGAGCTTCATAGGTTATGTCAGATTGCCGCGGCTCCAGCCGCAGCAATCTGCCCGTCCTGGGCCGAGCGCACGCCGCTGATGCCGATTCCTCCAACTACCACGCCATCGCGCACCAGCGGGACGCCGCCTTCGGCGGGGATGACGCCGGGCAGTGCCAGGTGGATCAGGCGGCCGCCCATGACTGCATCCTCGGAGGCCTTGGTGGGCATATGCAGTGCGGCCGCCATGTGCGCCTTGGCAGTCGCGGTCTCGACGCTGCCGAAGCGCGTGTCATGGTCGCGCTGCATGTAGAGCATGTGGCCGCCATCGTCCACAATCACGATGGACACTTTCCAGCCATTGGCGCGTGCCTCGGCATCGGCGGCGGCGGCGACGCGTTTTGCGTCCTCAAGTGTGAGCACCGGTTTGCTGGCCATGTCAGTGGGCTTCCAGTGCGGCAAATACCTTGTCGCGAATCGCTTCGACCGAACCGATGCCGGGAACGTGCGAGATTTTCGGGGCATTCTGGTCGCCGGTTTTGGCCCAGGCTGTGTAGTAATCCACCAGCGGTTTGGTCTGCTCGTGGTAGACATTGAGGCGCTTGATGACCGTTTCTTCGGCGTCGTCCGGGCGCTGCACCAGTTCTTCGCCGGTGACATCGTCCTTGCCTGCCACCTTGGGCGGGTTGAACACCACATGGTACGTCCTGCCCGACGCCAGGTGGACGCGGCGGCCGCTCATGCGCTGGATGATCTCGCTGTCGGCAACGTCGATTTCAACGACATGGTCGATGCGGATGCCGGCGTCCTTCATGGCTTGTGCCTGAGGGATCGTGCGCGGGAAACCGTCAAACAGGAAGCCGTTGGCGCAATCCGCTTCCTTGATGCGCTCCTTCACCAGGTTGATGATGATTTCATCGGACACGAGCTTGCCCTCATCCATGATCTTCTTGGCGGCCAGGCCGAGCGGGGTGCCGGCCTTGACCGCGGCGCGCAGCATGTCGCCGGTGGAAATTTGCGGGATGCCGTATTTTTCCTTGATCAGGTTGGCCTGTGTGCCTTTGCCTGCGCCCGGTGCGCCCAGAAGGATGAGTCTCATGTCGTTGCTCCCTGTTGTTCAGATAAAGTATTGAAAAGCGACCGCGCGGCGATCAGGTCGGCCTCGGTGTCGACGCCGCTGGGTGGCGCATCCTGCGTGATGCTGATGCCGATCTTGTAGCCATGCCAGAGCGCCCGCAACTGCTCCAGCGCCTCGAACTGTTCAATCGCGGCCGGCGCGAGCTGGCCGAAGGCGCGCAGGAACGAAGCGCGATAGGCGTAAATCCCGATATGGCGCAACACAGGCAGCCCGGCAGGCAGGCCCGCGCCGGCGGCAAAGGCATCGCGCGGCCAGGGAATCGGCGCACGGCTGAAATACAGCGCATTGCCATGCTTGTCGGCAATCGCCTTGACGATATTCGGATTGCGCATGCCGGCTTCGTCGTGTATCGGGTGACAGGCGGTGGCGATAGCACATTCCGGATGGTCGTGCAGGTGTTGGGCAACCGCATGCACCAGCGCCGGCGGTATCAGCGGCTCGTCGCCCTGCACATTGACGACGATGGTGTCGTCGCTCCAGCCGTACTGGGCAACCACTTCGGCGATGCGGTCGGTGCCGCTGCTGTGGTCGGTGCGCGTCATGCACGCGGCAAAGCTGTGCGCTTTGGCGGCGGCAAGTATCGGTTCGTGGTCGGTGGCGATCACCACCTGTTGTGCGCCGCTGCGGGCAGCCTGCTCGGCCACCCGGATTACCATCGGCTTGCCGCCGATGTCGAGCAAGGGTTTCCCCGGCAGGCGCGTGGAGGCGAAACGGGCCGGAATGACGACGTGGAACGGGGTCACAGTTTGGCGATTTCTTCGTCGTTCAGCTTGCGCGCTTCATCGGCAAGCATCACCGGGATGCCGTCCTTGATGGCGTAGGCCAGTTTGTCGGCTTTGCAAACCAGCTCCTGTTCCGCCTTGCGGTAAACCAGAGGGGACTTGCACAACGGGCACACCAGGATTTCGAGTAGTTTGGGATCCATTATCGTTTGATCTTTTCCATAATGAGTTGGGCGGCAGCCGGGGCGAGCCGGGCATCCACACGCAGCACCCAGCAGTTTGCGCTGGCGAAGGCGGCGCATTTTACCGCATCTTTTTCGGTCATGAGAATCGCATCGGCAGCGTCGAAGCGGATATCTTCAGGCCGGTAGGCGTGGTGGTCGGGAAAAGCATGCGGCTCGACGGACAGCCCCATCTGCTCCAGATGCGCGAAAAAGCGCTGGGGATGCCCGATGCCGGCAAGTGCGTGCAGGCGTTGTCCGGCAAAAGCGCCGGCGGCGCGCGTCGTGGCAGGGTTGAGCAGGTTGTAAAACTGGTTCCCCTCCAGGTGCATCGCGAAAACCGGCGTGGCAGCGGCTGTGCTGATTTGCGCCGCGCCGTTCACGACGATGGCATCCACCTGTTTCAGGCGTGCCACGGGTTCGCGCAACGGGCCGGCAGGCAGGCGCAGGCCGTTGCCGAATTTGCGATTGCCGTCCACGACCGCGATTTCAACATCGCGCTGCAGACGGTAATGCTGCAAACCGTCATCGCTCAGGATCACATTGCATTCGGGGTGCGCCTGCAACAAGGCTTGCGCGGTCGCGGCGCGGTCTCGGCCGATCCAGACCGGGCAAATCCGGCGTTGCGCCATCAGCAGCGGCTCATCGCCGGTGATGTCGGCGGAATCGTGGGGCGAGACGGCACGCGGTGTACTTGGAGTTTGCCCGGAGCGGGATTTGTTGTAACCGCGGCTGATGATCGCCGGATGCCAGCCGGCGGATTGCAGTTGCTGCGCCAGCCAGAGGGTGACGGGGGTTTTACCGGTCCCGCCGACGCTGATGTTGCCGATAACGATCACCGGGACCGGGAGCCGGGAGCTGGACAGCACTCCGCTGCGGTAGAGCGCGCACCGGAGACCGGCAAGCAGCGCAAACAGCAGGCTGAGCGGCCAGAGCAGCAGGTGCAGCGGGGTGATCCGGTACCAGTGTCGCTCCAGCCAGTTCATCCTGTCCGACGCGTTATTTGGCCGGGTTCTGTGTGGTGAACGTGATGCGGCCGTATCCGGCAACACGCGCTGCTTCCATGATATTGATCACGGATTGGTGCGGGGCCTTGGCATCGGCGCTGATGATGATCGTCGGCTCGGCTTCTCCGGCCGCAGCCTTGCGCAGCGCCGCGGCAAGATTGTCGATGCCGGAATACGGGGTGCGCGCATTGTTGATCGCATAGTGCTCGGAAGCGTCAACCGCCACATGGATTTGCTTGTTCGGGGTGGCGCTGCCCTGCTCGCCGGCAGCCTGGGGCAGGTTGATCTGCAACTCGGCCAGCTTGGCGTAACTGGTGGTCACCATCAGGAAGATCAGGATGACCAGCAATACATCGATCATCGGGATCAGATTGATCTCGGGCTCGTCGCGGGTGCGGCCACGTTGGAAATTCATGGTTTCTTCCTATTTCCGTTCGCCATGGACGACTTCGACGAGCTTGATGGCCTGTTGCTCCATTTCAAAGGTCAGGCTGTCCACCTTGGCGCGGAAGTGGCGGTAGAAAATCATGCTGGGTACCGCGACGATCAGGCCGAATGCCGTGTTGTACAACGCGACGGAAATGCCGTGCGCCAGCTCGGCCGGGTTGCTGCCGCCGGCATTTTGCGCGCCGAAGATTTCGATCATGCCGACCACCGTGCCAAACAGGCCCAGCAGCGGGCTGATTGAGGCAATGGTGCCGAGCGTGGTGAGGAACCGTTCCATTTCATGGGTGGTGGCACGTCCCGCTTCCTCGATGGACTCTTTCATGATGTCCGGTGTGCTCTTGATGTTGCGCAGCCCGGCAGCCAGCACGCGACCAAGCGGCGAGCCGTCGCCCAGTTTCTTCAGCATCTGCGGGTTCGCGCCGCTGTGCTTGAGCTCTTTCAGGGTTTCATCCAGCAGACCTGCGGGGACAATGTTGCTGGCGCGCAGGAATATCAGGCGCTCAACGATCAATGCAACTGCGACGATGGATGCGATGATCAAAAACCAGATGGGCCAACCTGCTGCTTCTACGATAGTGAACACGCAACGTCTCCAGATATGCTTAAATTCCGAAGCTGGAACTGTATCGTGTCATCCCGGATTGGGCAAGATTCATTCTTGAACGGGATATACGGTTTTGGCTAAATAGGCATGCGCAAAGCTGTTTTTGATTTATTCACAAAATCTGTGGATAACTTTGTGGATGAATGTCGCAAGAGCTGCTTTACCCCTTGATGGAATATAGGTTTTTATGTCTTTGCTCATTTTTTGAGCTGGTAAAAATGCATTTAAAAACATGGTGATACTGTAAGTTGCAGTGCGCTGCGGCGGGAAGTTGCGTGCAAAGGCGCGCCAATGCTGGGGTTGTGAGTTCTTTGCAATTGTCAATATCAATTTTGTCAATTTTTTGGGAAAAAACAGGGCGCGGGATTGAGGCTTGTTTTTAGGGATTTTTTGAAAATCGGGATGGTTTTTGCAAATGACGGTAGATAGAAACAGGGTGCTGAGCGTGGGCGAATTCAACGCGGCCGCACGCCAGGTGATCGAGTCTGCGCTGCCTTTGCTTTGGGTGCGCGGCGAAATTTCCAATTTCGTTAGTGCCGCCTCCGGGCATTGGTATTTTTCACTGAAGGATGAACAGGCTCAGGTGCGCTGTGTCATGTTTCGGCACAAGAGCCAGTACCTGGACTTCAAACCGGCCAACGGCATGAGTGTCGAAGTGCTGGCCTTGCCTACACTGTATGAGGCACGCGGCGATTTCCAGCTTACCCTGGAGCGTATGCGGCCGGCCGGACTTGGCGCATTGTATGAAGCGTTCGAAAAGCTCAAGCGCAAGCTGGAACAGGAAGGCTTGTTTGCCGTGGAGCGCAAGCGCGGCCTGCCGTTTTTTCCGCACCAGGTCGGGGTCGTGACGTCGCCGCAGGCGGCGGCGTTGCGCGATGTGCTGCGCACGCTGGCAAAACGGATGCCGGGCATCCCGGTGGTGCTGTACCCGGTGCCGGTACAGGGGGAGGAGGCGGCACAGAAGATTGCCGCCGCACTTCAGCTTGCCAACCAGCGCGCCGAGTGCGATGTGCTGATCCTCTGCCGCGGCGGCGGCAGCATGGAGGACTTGTGGGCATTCAATGAAGAGGTTGTGGCTCGTGCGCTGGCCGCCAGCGCAATCCCGGTAATCAGCGGGGTCGGTCATGAAACCGACTTCACGATTGCCGACTTTGCCGCCGATTTGCGCGCCGCTACTCCCACGGCTGCCGCGCAGGCCGCCGTACCGGATTGCGCTGAGCTGCGTCAGCGCCTGCGGCAGGACGGGCGGCGCATGTCCTATGCAACCTTGCGCCATTATGAGCAGCAGGCCCAGCGTCTCGACTATTTGCAGCGGCGGCTGGTGCATCCGGCGCAGCGCATCCGCCAGCAACGCCAGCATCTGGCGCAATTGCAGCAGCGACTGGGGCAGGCGCAAGGCCGCAATCTGGAGCAGCAGCGCTGGCGCTGGCAGGGTTTGCACCAGAAATTGCGGGTGCGCCAGCCCGCAGTAGCACCGTTGCGCAACAGATTGGCTACCTTGGCGCAGCGGCTGGACGCACAGATGAGCTATCGGTTGCAGCACACGGCGCGCGATCTGGATGCGCTGCAATTGCATTTGCAGCATCTCGATCCGCAGCGCGTGTTGCAGCGTGGCTACAGCCTGGTGCGGGACGGGCAGGGGCAGATCGTCCGCGATAGCGCGCAACTGGCTGCCGGGATGGCGCTGGAGTTGACCCTCGCACAGGGCTGGGCACGCGCCGAGGTGACTGAGGCCGGGAAGAATAAAACGGACGTTTTGCGCTAGAATCCGCGCCATTTTTGCAAACCTGAAATGAATCCATGTTCGCACCGTTTAACAGACTGAACCCGGCGCAGGCAACCCTGCTGCTGATCGCAGCGATGGCGCTGGTGCGCCTTGCGCTTGCCGGGACGGCAGGGCTGAGCGTGGACGAAGCCCATTACGCGCTGTATGGCCTGCATCCGGACTGGAGCTACTTCGACCATCCGCCGCTGATCGGCTGGCTGCAGGCGCTGGTGCTGCCGTTCGCCACCTCCGACCTGGCGTTGCGCCTGTGGCCGGTCGTGCTGTTTGCCGGCGCAAGCTGGATGATGTTTCGAATCACACTGCGGTTGTTCCCGCAGCAGACGCCGTGGCTCGGATTTACCAGCGTGGGGCTGCTGCAATCGGCTGCGATCCTGCAGTTGCTCGGCCTCGCCATGTTGCCGGACACTCCCTTGCTATTGTTCGGATTGGCCGTGCTGTGGGTGTTGCACGGCATTGTAGTTGCGGGGCGCGTGCGTCACTGGCTGTGGCTGGGCGCGCTGCTCGGCCTTGCGGCTTTGTCGAAATATACGGCGGTAACCCTGGTGGCGACGGTGCTGCTCGCACTGGCGTTCGGCAGGCAATGGCGCCAGCTGCGCACGCCGTGGCCGTGGCTGGCCGTGCTGGTGGCGCTATTGCTGATTCTGCCGATCCTGTACTGGAACCAGCAGCATGACTGGATTTCGTTCCTGTACCAATTGCATCATGGTGCCGGCAAACCGGACTGGGAGGTGCGGCGCTTCCTGCTGTCCCAGCTTGCACAATTCCTGGCATACGGGCCGGCATTGTTCCTGTTCGGGCTGATCGCCCTGGTCGCCAGCCTGCGCCACTGGCGCACGAGCGGGGTCTGGATGAGCCTGGCGCTGGCGTTGCCGATACTGCTGCTGTTCGGCTGGGGCGGCGGCTTTGAAATGACCCTGCCGCACTGGACCGCGCTGGCTTGGGCCGGACTGGCGCCGTTAGCCGCACACTGGCTGCACCGGAACTGGGGCGTGCGCTGGGTGCGCGTGGCTTTTGGTTTTTCGATGGCAGCCTCATTGCTGATGATGGCGGCGCTGTTCAGCCTGTTTGTCTTCCCCTGGCTGTCGTACCAGGGGGTAACCCCGATGCGCGAGTTGTATGGCTGGCCGCTAGGGGCGCAACATGCGCTGCAATTGCAGCAGCAGATGCAGGCGGAAGAGCCGGGCGTCCCGGTGGGGCTGTATACCGACAACTGGACCTACGGCAGCCGCCTGGCCTGGTATGCGCGTCCCGCCCCGGTGCAAATTACCGACAGTCGCTATGATCAGTTCGATGTCTGGTTCGGCACCCCAAAGAACGGCGCCGACGGCCTGCTGGTCATGTGGCCGGATGCGGATGCGCAGCCTTTTACCGGCGGCCCCAGCGAGTTTACCGCCTGTGCGCTGCGTGATAGGCTCCCGGTCCGCCTGCATGGGCAGACCGTCGCGACCTTCTCCTATTTTGCCTGCCATGGATACCGAAATTAAATCCGTCCCGTCTGCCGCACAGGCGCTTGCGCTCACGTCGGCCTGGTCGTGGGGCGTGCCGCTGGCCGCCGCCGGCATGCTGGCAGTCGTGCTGGCAAGCGGCGCGAACAGCGCGGTCTTCCTGTGGCTGAATCACGCGGCTCAAATACTTCCGGCATTGTGGTGGAGTCACCTGACCATCCTCGGCGACGCGTCGCTCGGGCTGCTGCTGATGCTGCCGCTGCTCGGGCGCCGTCCGGAGCTGGCCTGGCAATTCCTGCTGGCCGCCCTTTTTGCGACGCTCTGGTCGCACGGCATGAAAGAAATCTTTTCCTCATTGCGGCCGCCCGCGGTGCTGCCGGCCGACAGCTTCCGGCTGATCGGTCCGCTGCTGGAGCACAACTCCTTTCCGTCCGGGCATACCACCACCGCATTTGTGTTGGCGGGGCTGGTTGCGATGCAAGCGTGGGAGCGGCACATCAAGCTGGCAATGCTGCTGCTGGCGGCGCTGATCGGATTGTCGCGCATTGCCTGCGGCGTGCATTGGCCGCTGGACGTGCTGGGCGGCATGTTCGGCGGCTGGCTGTCCGCCGTGGCAGGCGTACTGCTGGCCCGGCATTGGCGTGCCGGGCTGAATGTGCGCTTCCAGCAGGTGCTGGCGCTCATCCTGCTGGCAACCGCGCTGTGGACATTGTTTTCCTATGACAACGGACTGCCGGGAACCTGGCTGTTCCAGACCGTTTTTTGCCTGCTCTGCCTGGCTGCTTCGCTGAAGGGCCTGGCGCGTTTATTCGGGATTGCTCGTTGATATGAAAATCGCACTCAAAATCGATGTGGAAACTTACCGCGGGACACGCGACGGCGTGCCGCGCCTGCTGGAATTGCTCAAGCGTTACGATGCGCATGCCACTTTTTTCTTCACCTTCGGGCCGGATCGCAGTGGTCGCGGCGTGTTCTGCCGGCGGCCGCGCGTCTCGTTCATCGAGCATTACGGCTTCGCGCCGTTGCTGTATGGCACGCTGCTGCCGGCGCCGGACATCACCGCGAATTGCGCGGACATCATGAAGCGGGTACGCGACGAGGGGTTTGAGGTCGGCTGCCGGGAAAACATCGCCTGGCGCAAGCACGTGGCGCGACGCGACGCGGCCTGGACACAACAGGCCATGCAGCACACCGTCGCGCAATTCACCGAGGTGTTCGGCGAAGCGCCCAAGGCGCACTCGGCCGCCGAGTGGCAGATCAACCGCGATGCGCTGCGACTGACGCAGCGCCTTGGCTT
Source organism: Pseudomonadota bacterium (assembly GCA_021848465.1). GTDB lineage: Bacteria > Pseudomonadota > Gammaproteobacteria > Burkholderiales > Gallionellaceae > JAJZUP01. The sequence goes on along the minus strand of JAJZUP010000003.1, from coordinate 38,317 downwards.
TGATTATGCGTCGGACACGCGCGGCTCCCACCCCTTCACCCCGACCTGGGATGCCGAAATCGTTGCCTGCCCGCAACTGCCGACCACCTTGCCGACGCTGGATGAGCTGATCGGCCGCAACGGTCACACGCGGGAAAACGCAGTGGCGCACCTGCTGGCGCTGAGCATGAATCCGCCGGCCAGCGGACATGTGTTCACGCTGCGCGCCGAGATCGAGGGCGGGAAATGGCTGCCCTTGTTCGAGCAACTGCTGGAAGGATGGCAGCGGCAAGGCTGTAATATGTTATCTTTACGCGAATATTTGGAAAGTCTTGACGGAACTTTGCCGCGGCATGAGATTAAAATGCGGGGCCTGGACGGGCGGGCAGGGGAGTTCGCCACCCAGGTGTGAGTTGCATAAGGCGTAACAAAGGGGCGGAGGTGTTATGCAGCACGAAATACAAGGACTGAACCAGTGGGTCAGCTTTCTGAGCCAGGCCGAAATTCCGGTGCTCAAGCAGACCGCGCGCAAGCTCGAAGAGGTGCATGCCGATGAGGCCCGCCTCAGCGCGCGCAGCGTCGCCCACGTGATTGCGGCCGACCCGATGATGACGGTCAAGCTGCTGCGCTACCTGCAGGAGCACAAGCGCCGTTCGCAGGAGCACGAAGTCATGCTGGTCGAGCAGGCCCTCATCATGCTCGGCGTCGAAGCCTTCTTCAATAAAGTCCCGGCTCAGCCGTTGCTGCAGGATGTCATGAAAGACAACCTGGATGCGCTGGTGCACCTGCTGCATGTGCTGCATCGCGCGCATCGCGCTTCCGAATATGCGTTCGACTGGGCCGTGCGCATGAGCGACCTGCATTACGAGGAGGTGCGAATTGCCGCGCTGCTGCACGACCTGGCCGAAATCCTGATGTGGTGTTTCGCGCCGCAGGAAATGCTCACCATTCGCGAGATGCAGCGCAAGGACAGCACCCTGCGCACCCGTGCTGCACAGGAGCATGTGTTGGGTTTCAACCTGCTGGACATGCAGAAACAACTGGTCAAGGAATGGCATTTGCCGGAACTGCTGCTGACGCTGATGGACGATGCCTGCGTCAACCATCAGCGCGTGCGCAACGTGATCCTGGCGGTGAACCTGGCGCGTCATTCGGCCCACGGCTGGGACAACGCCGCGCTGCCGGACGACTACAAGGACATTGCCGAACTGCTGCGCATGACGCCCGAGCAGGTGATGGCGATGCTCGGCGTAAACGAAGGCACCGCTTGCGACATCAGCAAGCCGCACCCCTGATCATCGCGCCTATTCTCCCAGCCGGTAATCGCGCCGGAAGTGGCAGGTGTAGCCGTTGGGATGCTTGACCAGGTATTTCTGGTGATACTCCTCGGCGCGGTAGAACTCCTTGAACGGCACCACCTCGGTCACCACCTTCGCGTGCCACTCGCCTGAATCATCCACCGTTTTGATGACTGCCAGCGCAGTTTGCCGCTGCGCCTCATCCATGTAAAAAATCGCCGAGCGGTATTGCGTGCCGATGTCATTGCCCTGGCGGTTGGCCGTGGTCGGGTTGTGCATGCGGAAGAATTCGAATAGCAGGTGCCGGTAGCTGAGCTGTTGCGGGTCAAACACGATCTTCAGCGATTCCGCGTGGCCGCTTTGCCCGGTCTTTACCTTGTCGTATGTGGCATTCGGCACGGAGCCGCCGGTATACCCCACTTCGGTGGCAAGCACGCCGGGAATCTCGCGCACGAGTTCTTCCATGCCCCAGAAGCATCCCCCGGCGAGATAGGCAGTTTGTGTGGTGGTATTCATGGCGGCTCCTTGAGTGGCGGCCTCGCCCGTGGCGGTGATGCTCAGCATCAGGATGGACAGGCAGGCAAGCAGTAAGCGAAATTTTTTCATGTCCGGTACCCCAGTATCGTTTCGTGCACCAGGTCGGCTACCTGCGCCAACAATCCTGCGCCCAGGCAATCCAGTTCGATATTGTCCGGCATGCCGCGCAGCCAGGTGAGTTGACGTTTCGCCAGTTGCCGCGTGGCGGCAATCCCTTTATCCAGCAGCTCCGCCTGCGTGATCTCGCCCTCCAGATATTCCCAAGCCTGACGGTAGCCGACGCAGCGCATCGAAGTCATGTCGCGGTGCAGCGCATATTTTGCGCGCAGCCCGCGCAGTTCGTCCACCAGTCCGTCCTGCAGCATCTGCCCGAAGCGCGCCGCGATGCGCTGGTGCAGCACCGCGCGATCGGAAGGCAGCAACGCAATCGGCAGCACGTTGTACGGCAGGTCGTCCTGCGCCTGCTGCCGGATCAGCTCCGCCATCGGCTTGCCCGAGATCAGGTAAATCTCCATCGCACGCTGGATGCGTTGCGTGTCGGTGCTGTGCAGACGCGCGGCGGTTTCGGCATCCACCTTGGCCAGTTCGGCATGCAGGTGCTCGATGCCGTGCTGCGCGATCAGTTCGTCCAGTTCGGCGCGCACCTGCGCATTGGCCTGCGGCAACGGGCTCAGTCCCTCACGCAGCGCCTTGAAATACAGCATCGTGCCGCCCACCAGCAGCGGCACCTTGCCGCGCGCGGTGATTTCCGCCATCAGCCGCAGCGCATCGTGGCGGAACGCGGCTGCGGAATAGGCCTCGGTGGGGCTGATGATGTCGATCAGGTGATGCGGCGCTTTCGCCAGCGTCGCAGCATCCGGCTTGGCCGTGCCGATGTCCATGTCGCGGAACACCAGCGCCGAATCCACGCTGATCAGCTCCACCGGCAGCTTCTGCGCGAGTTCCACCGCCACGCCGGTCTTGCCGGAGGCGGTGGGGCCCATCAGGAAAATGGCGGGAGGATGATTGTTCATTTCAATATGCCGTCATTCCGGCGTAGGCCGGAATCCAGTTGCAAGAGACAGCCTGCGAAGCAGACAAAACCAAACGTGCTGTCACGCCTCGGGTGAATTATTTTATTGACTGGATTCCGGCCTGCGCCGGAATGACGGTTTCTCTTCATGCCAATTCCTTGTCGCGTGTCTCATGGATCAGCAGCGCTGCTACTACGCTGATAAACGCTGCCACCGAGATATAGCCGCCCACCCAACTTAGTCCGCCGTGCTGCACCAGTTGCTGCGCGATGTAAGGCGCCAGCGAGGCGCCGAGGATGCCGCCGAGATTATAGGCCGCCCCGGCGCCGGTGTAGCGCACGCGGGTGGGGAAGAGTTCCGGCAGCAGCGCGCCCATCGGCGCAAAGGTTGCCCCCATCAGGAACAGCTCGATGGACAGGAACACGGTGATGAGCACCGGATTGCCGCTGCCCAGCAACGGCTGCATCAGGAAGCCGGACAGCAGCGCCAGCGTGCTCGCCGCCAGCAATACCGGCCTGCGCCCATAGCGGTCGCCCGCCCAGGCGGCCAGCGGCGTTGCCGCCGCCATGAAGATGATCGCGATGCACAACATGCCGAGGAACTGCGCCTTGGGGATTTTCAGCGTGGCGACGCCGTAGGACAGCGAAAACACCGTGCTGAGATAGAACAGCGCATAGCACACCACCATCAGCAGCGCGCCGAGGATGAGCGGCTTTGCGTGTTGGGTAAACAGCTCGACGAGCGGCAGGCGCAGCGGTTGGTGCGCGGCCAGCGCCTTGGCGAACACCGGCGTCTCGGTCAGCTTCATGCGCACATACAGCCCCACCATCACTAGCACCGCGCTGGCGAGAAACGGGATGCGCCAACCCCAGGCGCGGAACGCCGCATCGTCCAGCACCTGCGACAGCAACAGGAAGCCGCCCACCGCAAACAAAAAGCCCACCGGCGGCCCCATTTGCGGGAACATGCCGAACCAGCCGCGACGGCCCTTAGGCGCATATTCCGTCGCCAGCAAAGCCGCGCCGCCCCATTCGCCGCCGAGGCCGATGCCCTGGCCGAAGCGCAGCAAGCACAGCAGCAACGGTGCTACCCAGCCGACCATCTCGTAACTCGGTAGCACACCGATCAAGGTGGTGGAAATACCCATCACCAGCAGCGATGCCACCAGCGTCGTCTTGCGCCCGATGCGGTCGCCGAAATGCCCGAACAGTAGTGCACCGAACGGACGCGCGAGGAAAGCGATGCCGAAGGTGAGGAAGGCGTTCAGCGATTGCGCCGTGGCATCGCTGCTCGGGAAGAAGATCGGGCCGATCACCATCGCCACCGCGAGGCCGTAGATGTAGAAATCGTAGAACTCGATGGCGGTGCCGATGAAGGAGGCGAAGGCGATGCGGGTGGTGGAACTGCACATTACTTCAGTCCAATTGCCTGAGCAAACTGTTTCCCAAGGTTGGTTCGAGCGAGGATACCTTTTTTGAATTCTACTTTTGCTTCGTCCTGACTAATAGATTGGCTAAGCCTAATATACTCTGGACGCTGTTCGACCCATGAATAACTTGTTTGGTCGGTGAGGTATGTTTCGTAATCCACCTCAACCAGTCCTAATCGAATCCAATTATCAATCATTGCTGGAAATTGAGGGTTTTCAATAATTTCACCTGACTGGTCATCTGTTAGATGGACTAGATGTGTAAGTAGTACGTGGTATCCCCTATTGTTTTTCAATACCCTACGAATCTGTACGATTGGTATTGCTCCCACTGACTCAAGAACTTCTTTTACATGTTGAGCATCTTCGCTATTTAATTGTTTAATAATTTCGACAAATGCAGGGTGTGCGTTTGTCGAAACGCGATTGTCCATTGCTGTTGCTAAAAGGCTGAGATACATTTCCTTCAAATTTGGTTCTTCATGAGTAAATGCCAGCCCTTGTAAGGTCGGACCTGCTACTGAAGCTTTGGGCTCGATAAGATTTTCAGGTGGGATATGGGCAACTTTTTCTGAAATATCTTTTTGAAATTTGTTGGAGAAGTACTCTCTTGCCTTGTCAAAAGCAAAGTTGACGGCTGCGAGGGGGAGTAGGGCATTATTTATTGCCTTAGTTATTGTTACTGCACTATGTCCTAGGTTTCCTGCGGCTTCTTTAACTTGCGGGTTATCACCTGCAGCCTTGATAATTTCTGTAACTAAAGAAACTCCATCTTTGGCAGTCTTCAATGAGCTTTCATCGGTCATATGAACTCCTATAAAGAATTAAGTTGGATATCTAGCTCTATTTTCCCCGCATAAACATCGCATCCAACTCCGCCTGCTCAATAGTGATACCGGCATTGTGCCACCAGCACGGTGTTGTCCTGCACGGCATACACCAGCCGGTGTTCTTCATCAATGCGCCGCGACCAGAATCCGGCGAGGTTGTGTTTGAGCGGTTCCGGTTTGCCTATGCCTTCAAAAGGCGAACGCTGGATGTCGCGCAGCAGGGTGTTGATGCGTTTGAGGGTGGTTTTGTCGTGGCCTTGCCAGTACAGATAATCTTCCCAGGCCTGATCGGAAAACTTAATCGGCATCGTTCGCCAATTCCCGTTGCGTGCCGCCTTGGCTGACCAGTTGCTCGATGGAGGCGATCAGGCGTTTGGCGTTCTTCGGGCTGCGCAGCAGGTAGGCGGTTTCTTCCAGCGCGTTGAAATCCTGTAACGACATCATCACGACCGGGTTGCCGTTCTGACGGGTAATGAGCACAGGTGCGCGGTCTTCCGTCACCTTGTTCATAACGTCGGCCAGATGCTGGCGGGTATGGCTGTAGCTGAGGGCTTCCATGCTGCGCTCCTTGGAGTTTATTGTACAAATAATAGTACAAATGCGAGGGTGGGGCAATTACGGGTATTTACTGCTGTCCGCAAGCGGTGTCGCTACTTTCTGCGCATGAACATCGCATCCAGCTGACGAACCTTCAATTAACCAGCTTGAGCAGTTCGCGGATTTGCGTGTGCAGCTCGTTCAAGTCGGTGTGTATGGTTTTCCATACGAGTTCCAGATCGACCTTGAAGTAACCGTGTGCCACGCGGTTACGCATGGTGTAAACGACAGACCAGGGTACTTCCGGGTGGGATGCGGCAAATTGTGGGTGATGGCGTTCGATGTTGCGGGCGGCCTCGCCGATGATCTCGAAGTTGCGGATGACGGCGTCCTGTGTCTTGCGGTCGGCGAGGAAGGCAACCTCTTCCATATCCGAGACGTATTCGTGGATGCGTTCTATGGCCTCGATGATGTGGCCGAGGTAATCCGGGATGCGCAGGACATCTGCCTTGCTCATACGGCAACGGCTTCGGCCATTACCTGCGCGCGGAATTTTTCGGGCAGGGCGTTGGGGGTCAGTACATCCACGCTGACGTGGAGCAGTTGCGCAAGCTCAAGCTGGATTCTCGCGATGTCCATCAGCGTGGTTTCCGACGTCGGCTCAACCAGCAGGTCAAGGTCGCTGTCTTCGGTATCGCTGCCATGCAGGGCAGAGCCGAACACGCGCACGTTGCGTACACGATGACGCGCGGCAATCTCTCGGATCGCATTGCGGTGTGCTTGCAGGGCGTGTGATGGGCGCATATCCAGTTTGTTTGTTGAACGGTGGGGATGATTATAGCGATAAGTTTCTGGATATTGGCTGATTCCTGTATCCCGTATCCTGAACGCTTTATTTCCCGCGCATAAACATCGCATCCAGCTCCTGTAACGTCACCTGAAACCAGGTCGGTCGGCCGTGGTTGCACTGGTCGGCGCGTCTTTCCATCTCACGCAGGATGGCGTTCAAGCAAAAACCACCTTCACATGCCCTTCCGAGCGTGAGCGTGGGGTGGACTTGACGACGATTTCGATGTCGCGGCCCAGGCGGGTAAGGCATTCCAGCATCTTGGATTCGGAGATGCCGCGAAATTGCCCGCGCAGCAAACCGGAAAGTTTGGGCTGGGTGATGCCGAGCAGTTCGGCGGCTTGCACTTGGGTCAATTTGCGGCGTTTGATGATGTCGTTGATCTCGGTGGCGAGTTGCGCTTTGACCAGCATTTCTTCGGCGTTGTCCAGACCAAGGTCGGCGTAAACATTGGTGCTGCCGTGTTCGATGGTTTTCATTTCGACTCTCCTTCTGCATGTTGTTGCGCCAGCTTCAGGCGGGCGTGTATCAAGTCCATATCCTGTTTCGGTGTCGCAATGCCTTTGTGCGACTTTTTCTGAAAGCAGTGCAACACATAAACGGCATTGCCAAAGCGCACCGTATAAACCGCCCGGTAAGTACTGCCGTCATCGTCTTCGACAACTTCCAGCACGCCAGCAGAACCGAAGCCCTTGAGCGGCTTGGCCTGCTGATGCTTTCCGCCATGTTGCGCCAAGTGGAGTGCATACCCAAATACGTCAATGAATTCAGACGGCATGGATAACAAATCCTTTTTTGAGGAGCCTACCCACTCCAGAGGCTTGACTGGCTGTGTGCTCATGGCTGGATTATACCCATATGGGGATATTGGGCAATGGTGGACATGGCATACCCTAATTGGGCATGAGCCTTCCCAGTTTAGGTAGTCCGGCGTTGCGCGTTATTTCCCGCGCATGAACATCGCATCCAGCTCCGCCAACGTCACCTGGAACCAGGTCGGCCGGCCGTGGTTGCACTGGTCGGCGCGTTCGGTCTGTTCCATCTCGCGCAGGATGGCGTTCATCTCGGGCAATGATAGTTGCTGGTTGGCGCGCACGGCGGAGTGGCAGGCGAGGGTGGCGAGCAGTTCGTTGCGGCGTTCGGTGAGGGCGCGGCTGGCGCCGAAGTCGCGCAGTTCGTGCAGCACTTCGCGCGCGGCGGTTTCGGCGTGCGATTGCTTGAGCAGGGCGGGCATGGCGCGCACGGCGAGGGTGTGGGTGGAGATCGGCGCGATGTCGAAGCCGAGCTGTTGCAACGCTTGCTGTTCCTCTTCCACGGTGGCGATATCGAGCGGCTCGGCGGCGAAGGTGACCGGCACCAGCAGTTGCTGTGTCGGCATCTGCTGCGCATCGAAGGCGGCTTTCAATCGTTCGTAGACGATGCGCTCGTGTGCGGCGTGCATGTCCACCACCACGAGGCCTTGCTGGTTCTGGGCGAGGATGTAGATGCCGGAGAGTTGGCCGAGCGCGAAGCCGAGCGGATGCTCTTGGGTGGGAAGGGTGAAGGGTGTAGAGGGAAGGGCGGTATCAGGAGGGGAGTCGCTGTTACCCTTTCCCCGTCCCCCTTCTCCCTTCTCATTCATTTCCTTCCCGGTTTGGAATTCCCATAGCTTGTAGGCGGCCTGCGGCTGGGCAGCGTTGAAGCTCATCGTTTGCTGCTGGATGAAAGGTGTGGAGGTGTAAGCGCCAGTTTGCTGGCGATGAGCATTCGCGGCTGAAGCCGCTCCTACGGAGGTAGCAACAGATGGCACTTCGGTCATCGTCGCGCCCAGCGCGTCCTGCAAGGCATGGAACACGAACTGGTGGATGCCCTGGCTTTCGCGGAAGCGCACTTCGCTCTTGGCCGGATGCACGTTCACGTCCACCTGCTCGGGCGGCATGTCGAGGAACAGCACGAAAGCGGGGTGGCGCTGGTGGTGCAGGATGTCCTGGTAGGCCTGGCGTACCGCGTGCATCAGCACCTTGTCGCGCACGAAGCGGCCGTTGACGAAGAAATATTGCTCGTCGCGCGTGGAGCGCGAATAGGCTGGCAGCGCGGCGATGCCATACAGGTGCAGCGGGCCGATTTCGCGTTCGACATTGACCGCATATTGGCCGAATTCGCTGCCCAGGATGGCGTTGATGCGCTGCGCCAGCTCCTGTTTCGGGAATTGCCACACGCTCTTGCCGTCACGTTGCAGCGAGAACGCCACGTCGGGGCGCGACAGTCCGATGCGTTTGAACACTTCTTCGCACCAGGCGTATTCGGTGGATTCGCTCTTGAGGAATTTTCTGCGCGCCGGGGTGTTGAAATACAGCTCGCGCATTTCGATGCTGGTGCCGTGTGGGTGGGCGGCCGGCGCGGCGGCGCTCTGTGCGCCGTCGATGGCTTCCACCTTCCAGGCGTGCGCGGCGTCCGGCGTGCGGCTGGTCAACGCAAGCTGTGCCACGGCGGCCATGCTGGCCAATGCCTCGCCACGGAAGCCCATGCTGGCGACCTTCTGCAAATCTTCCAGCGAGGCAATCTTGCTGGTGGCGTGGCGCATCAGCGCCAGCGGCAGTTCGGCCTGTGCGATGCCCTTGCCGTTGTCGCGCACGACGAGGCGCTTGATGCCGCCGCCGTCGAGCTGCACGGCGATGTCGGTGGCCCCCGCATCCAGGCTGTTTTCCAGCAGCTCTTTCAGGGCCGAGGCGGGGCGCTCGATCACTTCGCCGGCGGCGATCTGGTTGATGAGCAGGTCGGGTAATAATTGGATGGTAGGCATCTGCGGATTATAGCGGATTGCACCGTCGCGGCTGCCAACTGCAAGATTGCGTTATGGTTTGTAAAGTTGTGTAAAAGCATGCCGTCCGGCGATTTCCACCGGAATAAACTTGGAACCTGTCGGCGGGCGGACTGTCTGTTGCGCAGCCCGAAAAATAATGTGAATGAGTGATGGAAATGCGTTTGTTTGGCTTGAAAGCAAGGTGGTTGGTGCGTGTCGCTGTTTGGCTGAGCGCGGTGACAGCGGGGATCGCTTTGTCGTCCGGCGTGTTTGCGGACATGTTCATGGATACGACCACGCAGACTGCGCCGCAGGAGTTTTCCCATATGCAGACCGGTTTTCCGTTGACCGGCATGCACCAGGTCACCGAGTGCGCCTCGTGCCACGTGGGCGGGATTTTCAAGGGGACGCCGCGCAATTGTGTGGGCTGCCATACCAAGGGCCAGCGCGTGACGGCAACCGCCATGCCGAATAACCATGTGCCGACCAGCGACCCGTGCGACAAATGTCATACCAATACCGTGACGTTCCAGGGCGCGCGCTTTGACCACTCCCGGGTGGCGGTCGGCGGCTGCGCGAGCTGCCACAACGGCATCGTTGCCACCGGCAGGCCGGCCAACCATAACAGCGGCTTGCGTCTCGGGCAGGCATGCGACCGCTGTCACCGCACTTTTTCCTGGGTTGTGAACGGCTTCAACCACACCGGCGTGATGCCGCGCTCGTGCGCCACGCAGTGCCATAACGGCCAGTTGGCGACCGGGCGTCCCGGCAGCCATACCACGGTGCTGAAATCCACTTCGTCCTGCGACCTGTGCCATCGCTTTACCGCCTGGTATCCGACGTTTTACGACCATTCCGGCGTGGCTAGCGGCAGTTGCGCCAATTGCCACAACGGTACCGAGGCGACCAATCGCCCGTCCGGACATAGCGGCATGAAGGCCACGCTGGCCTGCGACCAGTGCCATAACACCTATGCCTGGCTGCCGGCAACGTACAACCACGTCGGCGTGGCTGCCGGGAGCTGTGCAAACTGCCATAACGGTTCGAGCGCCACCGGCAAACCCTCCAGCCATACCGGGGCCAAGGCGACCATGACCTGCGACCAGTGTCACGGTACGGCCGCCTGGCTGCCGGCGGCCTATAACCACAGCGGCGTTGCGCGCGGCACCTGCCTGAATTGTCATGTTCCGGATCGTCCCTCGGCGCATGCCGCGCGCGGTTATACTGCTTCCTGCGATAATTGCCATACCACCGCCACCTGGACTTTTAATCATGCCCTGCAGCAAGGCCAGCATACCTGCAATGCCTGTCATGCGTATCACCATAACGATACGCCGTGCGACTACTGCCACTCGGTCAATAGTTGGGGCAGATAATCAATGAAAACCATCCATGCGCTCTTGCTGATGTGCCTGCTCACCGCCGTCGAAGCGGCTGCGGTGGAAGCGCCGCAGCCATGCCAGCCGGTGGATGAAAACAAGGCATTGGGCTTGCCGGATGTGGTCGAGCTGGCGCTGTGCGGCAATCCGCAAACCCGCCAGGTCTGGGCCAGTGCACGTTACCAGGAAGCACAGGTGGCGATTGCGCGCGCCGCTTACCTGCCGAACGTGAGCGGATCGGCGAGCGCCTCGCGCACCTGGAGCGATCGCGCTGGCACGGTGTCGCCGCTCGACAGCAAGTCGGTGGGCTTGAGCCTTTCCTACCTGCTGTTCGATTTCGGCGGGCGCAGCGCCACGCTGGAAAACGCGCGCCAGTTGCTGGCCGCTGCGGTGGCGACCCAGGACAGTACGGTGCAGTCGCTGTTCCTGTCCGCCGTGCAGGCGTTTTACCAGGTGCAGGCGGCAGAAGCGACGCTGGCCTCCGCGAAGGAGGCGGAACGTTCCAGCCAGGAAAGCCTGAAAGCCGCGACCTTGCGCTTCAGCGTCGGCAGCGGCGCACCGGCCGACAAGTTGCAGGCGCAGACCGCCTATTCGCAAGCCAGCTATAACCGCATCCAGGCCGAGGGTGCACTGCGCACGGCACAAGGAAACCTGGCCAATGTGCTGGGCTGGGATGCCGATCATGCGGTGAACCTGCTGGCGGCCAGCAGCATCGAGTTGCCGATGGATTTCGAGCGCAATGTCGCCGACCTGATCGCGCAGGCGCGCCAGCGCCGCCCCGACCTCGCTGCGGCGCAGGCGCAGGTCAATGCCGCGCGCGCCAATGTGGACGTGGCGCGCGCGGCCGATTTGCCGACCCTGAATTTCGGTGCGACGGCGACCAATTCGCGCAGCGATGTGCTGACGGCGGGCAACGCGTATGCGTTGTCGCTGAGCCTGAATGTGCCGCTGTATTCGGGCGGTGCGGCGAGCAACCGCATTTATGCCGCCGAAGCGCAGGTGGAGAGTTCGCAGGCGCAGCGCGACAAGTTGCAGCACCAGATTGCGCTGGATGTGTGGAACGCCTACCAGAACCTGCAATCCGCCTCGCAAAGCCTGCGCAGCAGCGCCGACCTGGTGAACAGCGCCGAGCAGGCCGAGCGCGTGGCATCCGCGCGTTACCAGGCCGGGCTGGGCAGCCTGCTGGATGTGCTGGTGGCGCAAAGCAACCTGGCGAGCGCACGCCAGCAGCGCGTGCAGTCTTCGTACAACTGGAACATCTACCGTGCGACGCTGGCGCAGGCGATGGGCATGCTGGATGCCGGATTGCTGGGCGCGGGCACTGTCGCGCAACCCAAGGAAAAGAGTCTGCCATGAAGAAACCTTCGCGTACCCTGATTGCAACTGTTGTGCTGATTGCCGCCGCGGGCGGCGGAGTCGGCGCGTACCGGCATTTTTCTACGGGCTCCTCCGTGCCGCAGTACCGCATGCAGGCGGTCGAGCGCGGCGAGGTGCGGCAGGTGGTATCGGCCAACGGCACGATCAACCCGGTGACGCTGGTGAGCGTCGGCACGCAGGTGTCCGGCACTGTCCGTAAACTGTATGTCGATTACAACAGCAAGGTCAGCAAGGGGCAGCTGCTGCTGGAACTGGATGACTCGCTGATCGCGGCGCAGGAAAAGCAGGATTCGGCCAACGTGAAAAGTGCGCTCGCATCGCTGGAGCTGGCTACCGCAAACGAGAAGCGCGTGCGCAGCCTGTTCGAGCAGGCTTATGCGTCGCGCCAGGACCTGGATGCCGCGGTGCAAGGCCTGAAAGCGGCCGAGGCCCAGGTGCAGTTGACGCGTGCGGCGGTGGAGAAGGATCGTGCCAACCTTTCCTATACCGTGATCCGTTCGCCGGTGGATGGCGTGGTGGTGGACCGCTCGGTGGATGTCGGGCAGACCGTGGCGGCCAGCCTGCAGGCGCCGACGCTGTTCAAGATCGCGCAGGACCTTTCCAAGATGCAGATCGATGCGAATTTTGCCGAGGCCGATATCGGCAACATCCGCGTCGGGCAGAAAGTGCACTTCACGGTGGATGCATTTTCCGGGCGCGAATTCCGCGGCGAGGTGCGCCAGATCCGCCTGAGCCCGACCATCCAGTCGAACGTGGTGACCTACGACGTGGTGGTGAATGTGGACAACCCCGAGCAAATCCTGATGCCCGGCATGACCGCCTACGTGAGCATTGCGGTGGAGGAGCGCAAGGACGCGCTGCTGGTGCCGAATGCGGCATTACGCTACAAGCCGGCCAATGCGCCGCAGATGAGGCAGGGCAAGGAGACGGGCGGCGAAAAAGCGGCGAGGCCCAAGCCCGGGATGTTCGCCGGGACGGTTTACGCGCTGCGCGGCGGTGCGCTGACGCCGGTGCGCGTGACGCTGGGCATCACCGACAACCGCAATACCGAGATCGTGGACGGCGACCTCAAGCCGGGCGAGCAGGTGGTGGTGGGCGACATGCAGGAAAGCAAGGCGCAGTCGAGCAGCAGCGCACGTCCGCCGATGAGGTTGTTCTGATGAGCGATGGCCAGGTAAGCAGCGATCATGTCGTAGGAGCGGCTTCAGCCGCGAACGATATTCGTCTGCAGGCCGAGTCTCACGATGGCGCGCGTGCGAATGACAGCCCTGCGTCCGTCATCCAGATCGCAGGGCTGTACAAATCCTACCAGACCACGGCCGGGGAATTCCCGGTGCTGAAGGATGTGGCGCTGCAAATCGGGGCGGGCGAGTTCGTTGCCATCATGGGGCCGTCGGGCTCCGGCAAATCCACGTTCATGAATATTCTCGGTTGCCTGGATGTGCCCAGTGCCGGGCGCTATGTGCTGGACGGACGGGCAGTGGCAACGCTGGACAAGGATGAGCTGGCCCTTTTGCGCAACCGCACCATCGGCTTCGTGTTCCAAGGATTCAACCTGTTGCCGCGCATGTCGCTGCTGGAGAACGTGGCCTTGCCGCTGATCTATTGCGGCGTGGGACGCGAGGAGCGCAGGCGGCGGGCGGCCGAACTGCTGGACAAGGTGGGGTTGGCGCAATACCGCGATTCGATGCCGAACCAGATTTCCGGCGGGCAGCAGCAGCGCGTGGCGATTGCGCGTGCGCTGGTCAACATGCCGCGCCTGTTGCTGGCCGATGAGCCGACCGGCAACCTCGACAGCCACACCAGCGAGGAAGTGATGGTGTTGTTCGAGTCGCTGAATGCCGAAGGCATCACGATTGTGCTGGTGACGCACGAGCCGGACATCGCGCGTCATGCCAAGCGCCAGGTGCGCTTTTTCGACGGCCGCATCGTCAGCGACCAGGCGACACGCGAGGCAAACGCTGCAAGTGCGGAGGTGATGGTTCAGGCTTCTAGGGGAGCGGCATGATCTGGGCGATGCTCGGCGAATCGTGGCGCGCGATGGGGGCCAACCGGCTGCGCACGCTGCTGACCATGCTCGGCATGGTGATCGGCGTCGGCGCGGTAGTGCTGATGATGTCGATCGGGCAGGGCGCGCAATACGCGATCCAGCAGAGCATCAGCGCAATGGGCAGCAACCTTTTCATCCTGCTGTCCGGCAGCACCTCCAGCGGCGGGGTGCGCTCCGGCAGCGGCGGCGGCTATACCTTGACGATTGCCGATGCCGACGCCATCGCCGAATTGTCCGGCGTGCAGGTCGCGGCGCCGATCCACCCGGGCAGCGCGCAGATCGTTTACGGTCCCAACAACTGGAACACCTCGGTGATCGGCACCACGCCGGATTACTTGGTGGCGCGTTCCTGGCCGGTGGTGGAAGGCGCCGGCTTCACCCGCTCGGATGTGCGTTCGGCCACACGCGTGGCGCTGATCGGGCGCACCACGGCGCAGAACCTGTTCGGCGATGACGACCCGGTGGGCAAGACGATCCGCATCCGCCAGAGCCCGTTCGTGATCCTCGGGGTGCTGGCGGTAAAGGGGCAGGGAATGGACGGGCGCGATCAGGACGACACCATCATCATCCCGATCACCACGGCGCAGCGCCAGGTGTTCGGCACCCAGTTCCCCGGCTCGGTGCGCATGATGATGGTGCAGTCGACCACGCAGGACATCATGCCCGCCGTGGAAAAATCCATGACCGATCTGCTGCGCCAGCGTCACCGCATCCGCGAGGGCATGGACAACGATTTCTTCCTGCGCAACCTGACTGCCGCCGCCGATTCCGCTGCCGAGAGCACGCGCATCATGTCCTTGCTGCTTGGCGCCATTGCCTCGATCTCGCTGCTGGTGGGCGGGATCGGCATCATGAACATCATGCTGGTGTCGGTGACCGAACGCACGCGTGAAATCGGCATCCGCCTCGCCATCGGCGCGCGCGAGCGCGACATCCTGCTGCAATTCCTGCTCGAGGCCATCATCATTTCCGTGGTGGGCTGTTGCATCGGGGTGCTGGTCGGCATCGGCGGGGCGCTGCTGGTGAATGCATTGAGCAACACCACCGTGATTATTTCCTGGATGTCCATCGTGATCGCCTTCGGCGTGGCGGCCGCGACCGGGGTGTTTTTCGGGTTTTACCCGGCACGCAAGGCGGCGCGGCTCGACCCGATCGAATCGCTGCGTTACCAGTAAGTTCCCTGCGACAATTTGCCGCATTCTCGTTTGCCGTTCATCCGGTTAAATTCCCATCTCCGGGGCGGCAGGGTAATGACTCTCTCGCGATTCAGGTGTTTCTCCCGCACTTTTTTTGCCGTCCCGTTTTTTTCGGTTGGTTTTCCCTGCGGAGTTAAAGCATGCAATCTGTGGTGACCTTGCATTGTATAGCCTGGAGTGACGCCGCAACCTTGTTGCAGGACGTGCGGGTGGCGGTGTGCGCCATCGGTCTGCTGAGTGCCGAAGAAATGCCGGCAGACGAGGTCGATCCGCTATCGCGCCATGCGCTGGCAGTAACCAAGGGCGGTCGTGCGATCGGCTGTGCCCGTATCACCCCGCAAGGCTGCATCGAGCGCATTGCCGTGATGCCGCACGAGCAGCGCGAGCAGGTGATTGCCGCATTGATCGGCGAGCTCAAGGACTACGCGCGTCATGCCGGCCTGGACCATCCGCACCGGCGTTTGCCGTCCGGTGATGCCATCCCGGTCTAGCGTGCAATCCGGCGTGCGGCAAGCCGCTTAGAAATCCTTGTGGTAGATCGGGATGACGTAGTTCTGCTTGTCCACTCCGCCCTGGTGCAGTTGCGCGCAACCGGCCAACAGTAATGCTGCGATGAGTGTCAAGAACGCCTTCATTTTTTCGCCATTCCATTTCTGCCTGATATGGCTGTATAGCGGCAGATTGCGGCGTGACTTTAGCGCATGCGGCACAGCGGCCAATGGGGCAGGATGAGGCCCCGCTTCCCGGGACGGGGCGCGGACAGAGTCTAACCGCGGCTTATCCTTTTCCACTGCGACAAATTGTCGCTTCCACATGTGGCATTTTGTCGCGCGGCAATATGTCACATTCACAGACTTGTGACGGTTTCTTAACATCCTGGAAATTTTTAATAACCTTCTCCAGGGAGTGAGTATGAGAAACAAGTTCGCTGCTGCGGGCGCGCTGTCATTTGTGCTGTCGGCAAATTTTCCGGCAATCGTGCAAGCTGCAGAAGTGCCATCCGAAGATACGGTATCTCCTGCGGCGCATCCGGATGCGGCGGGTGCAACGCAGTCCGGTGGTAAACCGGTTGCGCGTTCCGGGCCGGGCAAGGCGGATGGGCAGGACAACCGCCTGCTCAAGGAAATGGTGGTATCGGCGGCCAAGGACAAACCGGTGCAGCAGCGCACCGAGCTGGGCAAGGTGACGGTGTATACGCCGGTTTCCGGTGCGGTGGTGAGCCAGGAAGAAATCGAGCATTTGCAAATCGTGAATCCTTTGCTGGAGCTGGGCAAACGCGTACCCGGTATCAGCATGGTGCGCAACATGCGCATCCCCGATGGCGGCAAGGATTACACCGAGAGCCGCCAGGACGGTATGCGTACGCTGGCGCGCAATACCTCGGCGCTGGATGCCATCGACCTGAGCAGTGTCGAGCGGGTGGATGTGATTACCGGCCCGGCTTCGGCCTTGTACGGCACCGGCGCATTGGGCGGCACGATCAGCGTGACCAGCCGCAAGCCGCCGCAGGAATTCGGCGCCAGGCTTTCGCAGGAAGCGGGTAGCTGGGGATTCCGCCGTACCCAGGGGGATGTCGGCGTTTCGTCGGCGGATGGCCGCTACGGTTTCCTGATTACAGGCAGTACGATGAATTATGACGGCTGGCGCGCCAGTTCGACGATTGCGGATGGCAATGCCGCTGCCGAGAAGAAAACCGGTGCGGGTGTGAAGGCGTTCTTCAATCCCACCGAAACCACGCGGATTTCCGCCGGCTACGACTATTTGATGTATGACTACCGCTGGGCCGGTTATCTGGCGATGACGAAATTCAAACAGGACTGGCGGCAGACCACGGCCGGAACCTACGGCGAGTCCATCGACTACTACGGCACGAAAACCTTGCGCTTGCAGCAAATGGTCGGCGATCGCGGCGAGCTGACGCTTGCTTATGGCCGTATCGACGATGATTCGACCGCTTATGGCGGCGCAGGCTCGGGCGGGGCCAGCAATGTGATTTGCGACGACTCCAGCACCGGCGCTGCGCTGGCCACCGGCACCACGGTGAAGTGCTCATCCGTCAACGGCGGTACGTACAATGCCACGACCAAAAAATGGACCGGCGGCACGGCCGTTACCAATACCCTCAAGTACGGCACTAACACCGCCACGACGACGACGGCGCAGTATCGCCACGAGTTCGATGCCATGCAGTCGACGCTGTACGTGGGTACGGATATTTACGAAACCATTGCCGACACGGCCACCTACAGCAATGCATACACGGCATCCCAGGCGCAGAGTGGCTTGTGGGCGCGCGGCGCGATGACTGCGACCGGGCAGGGGTCGGTGACTACGCGCCGCGAAAATACGCCCTACGTGCATTACGAGTTTTCGCCAGCTGAAAAATGGCGGATCCATATGGGCGAGCGGTTCGCCACGGTCAACGACACAGTGGACGATCGCACCGCCGCGAACAAGGATGTGCAGATGTCGCACCGCGGCAATGTGCTGCGCAGTGGCGTAACCTATGAATTCACCGCCGATCACCTGGTCTGGGGAAATGTCGCGCAGACTTTCAATCCGCCTGCCACAACCACGCTGGTGAACAGTGCCGCCGTGGGAACTGCGGGCAACACCATCGGTGCCAACCTGGCACCGGAAAAAGCCCTGACCACCGAAATCGGTTTTCGCGGCCGTTTCGATGCGAGCGCCTTCCAGTACGATGTGACGCTGTATAACACCGTGAATGACGGCTTCAACGTCACGCGGGTTTGTACCGCCGCCGAAGCGGCAGCCCTGAACAATGGCGCAACCTGCAACATTAATGAAAACGCCGGGCAATTGACTGCGCGCGGTCTTGAAACCATGTTTTCCTGGGCGGTCAATTCATGGTTCGATGTCGGCGCGACTTATACCAATGCGCGCGCCTATTACAACACCTACAAAACCGCGACCGTCAATTACAGCGGCAACTCGTACCAGGCGATGCCGAATCAGCGCCTGAACGTGCGCGCTTCCTTCAAGCCGGCGGCAAATTGGCAAGTCGAGCTGGAGGGCGATCACATCTCCGACTATTACGTGGATACCGCAAACAGCGGCACGTACACCCGTCCGGATTTGTACAACCTGCGCGCCAGCTATCGCCAGAAAAAGGATTTGTCGCTCTGGTTGCACGTGCTGAACCTGACCAATCAGGAATACGCCACCCGCGTCGGCTACTCCACCATTGCCGGAATCAGCACGCTGGCGGCATCGGCTGGGCAGGGCAACTCCGGCAGCTATATTCCGTTGACGCTGCGCATCGGCGCTTCATACAAGTTCTAACGGGGAGTTGCGATGCTGAGATTGAAATTGTGCGTGCTGGCCATGCTGGCGGCGCTGTCCGCCAGCAGCTATGGCGAAGAAGCCCCCGACGGGGCGCGGCGCTTCGGTCAGGGGGGCAAGCCCAGCGAAGCGCAGATCGCCGAATGGCGCACCAGACGTGCTGCGCAAAATGGCAGTGAATCTGCACCGGCAGCTGCGGCAGCAATGCCGCATCGGCACGACGACATGCCTGCCGCCGCTCCCGCAGGCAAGCCGGAAGAGGCCGGGCATGGGCCGGTGTGGCCCGGCGGCATGGCGCTGGGTATGCGCGGTGGCGCGCTGTGGCTGTCGGATACGCCGCCGATGCGCGGCGAGGGCGGGCGCGGCGGCATGCGTGCCAGTGGCATGGCCGGCATGGAGATGGGCGGCGGACACGGCGCTCCCGTGACCAAACGGGTGTGGCTGCGCTCCGGCAACGATCCATTGAAATCCGGGTTTGCGCATGACGATGCCGAAGCTGCGGTCGAATCGGTGCTGGTCACGCCGCGCAGCAAGCCGGAAGGTGAGCCATTGCCTGCGGCGGATGGGCATAAAGGGCTTTCTTTCGAGATGCCCGCGCAGGGCTTTTACCGTTTGTATCTCACCAGCCGCAAATTGCAGGGCGATACGCTGGCGGTGGCGGTGGCCAAGATGGAGGTCGGCAACTTTACCCATGACGGCGATGAAGACGAGGTCGCCGCGGCGTTGCAGGCACCGCGTGCGCTCGATTCTGCACCGCTGGAAATTGTGCGCGAGCGCAAGCAGGATGAAAAGAAATTCTTCCAGTTGAAATCCGGCGACGAGCAGGCGTTTTTCGTGCTGCAAAAAGGCTTGCCGCTACAGGGCGCACGCGTGCGTTTCGTCAGCCACCAGGGCTGGGTCAAGGAGGGCGTCAGCGATGAGATGGGGCGCGTCTCATTCCAGCTTGTTCGCGATTACTACCCGCCCTGGGATGAGTTCCAGAAACGCTTCAAAGCCACTTATCTGGTGATTGCCGAAACTGGCAGCGTCGAGTCCGGCAGCTTCAACGGGCAGCCATACAGCGGGGTGCGCTACCAGTCCACGCTGTCCGGGAACTATTACCCCTCGCCGGACGATTACCAGTCCTACGCATGGGGGCTGGGCATAGGCATGGGCATGCTGATGTTCTGCGGCGTGGCGGTCTACCTGTATCGCCGCCGCCGGGTCAAACCTTACCGCGAGGAGCATTTCGATGAACAGCACTAAGCCGCGTTTGCAGGCGCTGCGCGACGCAGTGAATCACGTCCAGTTCAACCGCTTCCGCTTCTGGTTCCAGTTTGCCGCCTTTGTCCTGTTCGTCTACGGCGGGTATATCTCGATCAATCTCGGGTCGCATATGCCGTTCTTCTCCTGCGGTTACAACCAGGAGGGGCGTGCCGGTGTGTGCTACCTGCTTCCCTTGCAGCATCAGCTCGGCCAACCCTGGCCGCGCCTGTTCGGCATGGCGGGCATTGCAGTCCTGACCGGCTTCCTGATGTTCGCGCTGTGGTTCATCGTACTGAATAAGGGCTGGTGCGGGTTTGTCTGTCCGCTCGGCACCTTGCAGGACTGGCTCACTGCGTTGCGCCGCCGTATCGGTATCCGCTATTCGACCTATAGCCAGGGTCAATTCGCCCAGCTGACGCGGGTGAAATACCTGCTGCTGGCCTTGCTGGTGCTGATCCCGCTGGGTATCGGCGGTGGGCTGTTCTCGCACAACATGAGCCCGCCGTTCTGCCTGATTTGTCCGGCGCGCATGATCCTGCCGATGTTTACCGGCGACTTCTCGCAGTTCACCGTGGATTTCTCCAGCAAGACTTCAATGATCATGACCGCGACCGGCGTTTCCGTAATGTCGCTGTTCCTGGTTGGCTCATTCGTCAAGAAGCGCTTCTTCTGCTTCTTCTGCCCGATGAGCGCATTGCACTACCTGTTGTCGAAGCCTGCCCTGCTGAAACTGAAAAAGGACGGCAGCAAGTGCACGCGCTGCGGCGATTGCTACAACGTGTGCGACATGGAGATCAAGGAAATCGCGGACGACGTGAGGACCGCAAACATCATGACCGACGATTGCACCCTGTGCCTCAAATGCGTGGCCTCCTGTCCGGAGAAGGGCGCGTTGCAGGCCAGTTTTGCCGGTATCCCGATTTTCGTGTCCACCGAGGAAGGGTTCATCAAGCGCATGGGGAAAGGAGCGCATCATGGAAAATAACGGCAAGGTCATCCCGATCCATGCAGAGCCGTATGGGCGCTCGCGCCAGGCGGGCGAAGCGCAGGATGTGCTTTCGCATCTGGTGGAGGATTTCGAGGATAACCCGGCGTCCATGCAGTATTTCTACGACCTGTTCCGGCGCGTGTACTGCCATGGTGAAGAGGTGCCGCATCGCGGCATGCTGGTCGGTACCACCTGCATCCAGGCGCCCGAGGAGCTGATTTATGCTTTCGGCGCGACGCCGATGCGCCTGTGCAACGGCTCCTACCATTACGACCAGAAGGGCGCGGACTTCATGCCGTCCAAATCCTGTTCGCTGGTGAAGGCCACGCTGGGCATGCTGAGCGCCGAGACGCAGATCCCCAAGGTGGGCAAGCCGGACATGATCGTCAATCCGACCACCTGCGACCAGAAGAAAAAATCCAGCGCGATGATCGGGGGCATGGGCTACAAGGTGTACGACCTGGAGTTTCCCAACGTCAAGGAAAGCGAGGCTTCACGCGTCTACTGGCAGCGCTCGGTGCGCCAGTTCGCCGCCGAGTTGCGCACGCTGACCGGACGGAAGCTGACCCGCAAGAACCTGAAGGCGGCGATGGAAAAGACCGGTCGTGCGCAGGCCGCATTCCGCACCCTGCACAACTTTCGCCGCAAATCTCCCTCGCTGTTGCTGGGAAAGGATGCGTTCCTGGTCACCAATGCCTACTTCTTCGACGACATCGAACGCTGGACGCTGGCGGTGGAAAAGTTGAACGAGGAGTTGGCGCAACGCGAAAAAGCCGGATTCAAGGCGGTGCAAAGCAAGGCGCCGCGCGTGCTGTTCACTGGCTCGCCGCCGATCTTCCCCAACCTGAAGTTGCCGCTGCTGATCGAAGAGGCGGGCGGTGTGGTGGTGGCGGACGAGACCTGTTCGGCCAACCGCATGCTGTACGACATGACGGCGGTGGACGAGTGGCTGGTGAACGACATGGTGGACTCGCTGGCGGACAAATACCTGAAACCCTGCACCTGTCCCATCTTCACGAAAAATGAAGACCGCAAGCGGCGCCTGCTTGCACTGATGCGCGACTTCAACGCGGACGGCGTGGTGTACCAGGCCTTTGCCGGTTGCCAGGTATACGAGATGGAGTATCGCAGCGTGGCCGAGGAGTTCAACCGGATGGGCATTCCCATGCTGTATGTGGAAACCGACTACAGCCCGGACGACAAGGGGCAATTATCCACGCGCATCGAGGCGTTTTTGGAATCGTTAAAGAACAGGAAAAAACAAAGAGCATGAAATATTTTGCAGGCATAGACGTGGGCTCCACCGCCATCAAGGTGGCGATGGTGAATGAAGACGGGCAGGTCGCCGGGGTGCATGTCACTCCCTCCGGCAGCCTGTTCCATCGCAATTCGCTGGAGGCGCTGAACGCGCTGCTGGGAAAGCTGGGTTTGCAGCGCGAGCAGGTGTCTTACCTGATCGCCACTGGTTACGGGCGCAAGCTGTTCAAGGAGGCGGACGACTCCATCAGCGAGATCACGGCCAACGCCATCGGCGCCTTCGAGGCCGGCAAGGCATTCGGCGGCGTGCGCACCATCATCAACATCGGCGGACAGGATTCCAAGGCGATCCAGATCGACGATAGCGGCAATGTCACCAATTTCGTGATGAACGACAAATGCGCGGCTGGCACCGGGCGCTTCCTCGATGTGGCGGCGCGCAATCTTGAGCTCGACCTGGAAGAACTGGGTGACTTCCACTTCATGGGCAGCCAAGCGCCGCTCAATATCAACAGCACCTGCACGGTGTTTGCCGAGTCGGAAATCATCGGCCTGTTGGCGAAGGGCCATGGCAAATCCGAGATCATCGCGGGCATCCACTACTCCATCGCGTCGCGCACGGTGCGCCTGGCCAAGCGTGTCGGCATCGAAGGGCGTGTGTATTTCGACGGCGGCCCGGCGCTGAACAAGGGGTTGGTCGCGGCGATCCAGGATGAGCTGGGGCGCGAGCTGGTGATTCCCGCGCACCCGCAGACCACTACTGCATTCGGGGCAGCAATGCTGGCGCGCAGTGAATTCTTCGCCGGACAAAGTCTGGAGATCGCGTGATCCCGGTCGATATGGTGGTGGGAGTGCCGATGGCGGTAGCTCTCGGTTTTGCCTATGGCATGGGGCCGTGCCTCATCAGTTGCGCGCCGTTCCTGGGGCCGGTGTTCCTCGCCAGCGAGGGCGGCGTGTGCCAGTCCTGGCGCATCGTCCTGCCGCTGTCGCTGGGGCGGATTGGCGCCTACACCGGGTTCGGCGCGCTGGTGGGCAGCTTCAGCTATTACGTGAAGGGGATGGTGCTGGTTCCGGCGTTGCATCTGGTGCTGGGCGCGGCAGTTCTGGCGATGGGGCTGGCGCTATTGTTGCGCAAGCCGGCGACAACCTGCGCAGCGGCGGCAACCGGCAGCCAGCCATTGCGACGCATGGACCGGCATGGCTCCGCGCAGCGGCTGCTTCCGGGCGGCTTGTTCCTGATGGGAGTCGCGATGACGCTGAGCCCGTGCGCGCCCTTGGGCATTGTGCTGTTTTCGGCTGCGATGAGCGGCAGCGGCTGGTCCGGTGCCGAGTTGGGCTTGGGCTTCGGCCTGGGGGCGGCGCTGGTTCCGGCGCTGTTTTACGGTTGGGGCGTGGCGTATGTCGGCGCCCGGCTGCGTGATCAATTGCGTGAGTGGCAGCCGCGCCTCGAGCGCGTGAGCGCGGGACTGCTGGTTGTCGTGGGTGTCAGCAACCTGGTGCGCTGGTGATGCGGAAAAAATGGATGGATATGGGCGTGCTATGAGAAGGGTGGTTGGAGTGGTTGCGGCCGGGGCCAGTGTACTGGGCACCCCCGTCTGGGGAGAAGAAGCGCAAGTCTTGCGCGAGGTTGTGGTGTCGGCCAGGAATGGTGCCGAGGCCGAGCGTCGCGAGGCTTCCACGCAGAAGGTTGTTGTGACCAGCAAGGATATTGAAAACCTCGGGGTGATGACCATCGGCGAGGTGCTGGGGAAATTGCCGGGTGTCGAAATGCCTGCCGGGCCGGAAGGCGGGCAGCGGACGCGGGGGATGAGCAGGGATTCCGTGAAGATACTGGTCGATGGCGAGAGCTCTGCCGGGGGCTCGGCGATCATGGCGGGGGTGGTCGGGCGTCTTCCCGTCGGGGAGCTTGACCGCGTTGAGATATTGCGCGGCTCTTCGGCGGAGTTCGGCGGCGCGGCCTTTGTCACCGTCAACCTGATTATGAAGCGGGCGCTACCAAAACGCTCTACGGCCCTGAAAGCCGGTGTGGGGATGCGCGGGAGCGAGCCCAATGCGCAGATGTCGTGGACCGAGAACGGCGGTGCGGGGCACTGGGGCTGGTCGTTACCGGTCACGCTGAACCTGCAGCGCAATCCGACGCATGGGGAGGTCGACCGGCAAAACACGAGCGCGGGAACGCGCGCGTTGTGGCAGAAAGAAAATTCGGATGGATTGTCGACTTTCCGCGAGTTTGTCCTGCAGCCCAAACTGACCTGGAAAGACGGTGTCGACTCCTTCACGATTTCGCCCTTGCTGTTTGACGGTCTGAGGAAGAACAGCAGCGATACCGCGCTGACCGAGTTTGCCAATCCGGCGGCGGGGAGCGGGGAGGCCTTTAACGGCAGCCGGACAAGCAGCGATACCAGTCAGCGGCGGATGTTGCGCTTGCGTGCAGAAGGGGAAATGCTGGTTGGAGGGGCAAAATTGTCGGGCAAGGGCTCGTTGAACAACGGCAGCAATACCACGGATATGGTGCGCCAGTCGTATAACGCGGCCAATGTGCCGAGTGTGGCGACTGACAATTCGAACAACTCCGAACGGGAACTGAACCTGGCGTTGCGTCTGGATAAACCGGTCGACGATCATTTGCTGGCGCTCGGGCTGGAGCACATCAATTTGCAGCGCGTGGACAATCAGGATATGGGCGGGAGCTTTGTCGTCCATGCCGTGCATACGGCGAGTGAGCGGCAAAGCGTCGTCTGGCTCCAGGATGACTGGAAAGTGCAGCCGATCCTGACTTTGACCGCGGGGCTGCGCGGCGAAAGCATGCAGCTGGAGGCGGATGCATTTGCGCAACAGCGCTCGGGGCTGCTGCCATCGCTTGCCGTGCGTTGGGAGCCGGTGGAGAGGTGGGTGGTGCGGACCTCGCTTGGTGCGGGGCTGAAAATGCCGCGCATCGACGAGATTGCCGATGTCGTTTTGCCCAGCATTGCGGCCAACACGCCAGTGACGGCGGACCGGCGCGGCAATCCCGGCCTGAAACCGGAGAGCAGCCTCAATTACGAGGCTGCGGTCGAGCGCTACCTGGATGGCGAGGCCGGCGTGCTGGGCGCCAACCTGTATGTGCGTTCCACGCAGGATTTCACCGAGCGCCGCGTACAGATGGAGGGCGTGCGCTGGGTGGACCGGCCTTACAACGAAGGCCGCGCCCAGCATTGGGGATGGGAGCTGGACGGCAAGGTGCGCACCGACAATTTCGGCTGGCGCGGGGCGACGGTGAAGGCGCACCTGACTCTGCCGCACGCGCAAGTCGAGGATGCGCGCCGGGGCATCACCCGCATGGCGCGCGATACGCCGCAGTATGTTTTTTCCGCCGGGCTGGATGCGAGCCTGCCGAACCTGAAATCCGGCTACGGAATTTCGATGCAGGTTTCCGGGAGCAGCGAGACGAGTATTCCCGGCGAGCAGTACGGCTTTACGCAGGCGCGCACGACGGTGGATGCCTTCTGGCTGTACAGATGGAACCCGCAAATCAATTTGCGCCTGAGCGGGCAGAACCTGTTCGCGTCCAGTACAGTGCGCGACATGCAGTATGTTGCCGGTGCGAACAGTTGGTTGCTGCATACGGTTGATGCGGGTTATCGCACCGTGAGCCTGACCCTGGAAGGGCGCTGGTAAGATGGATAAAGTTGTCCGGATGCAAACATGGCGGGTGCGCGCTCAAGGCTGTCGGCAATGGGAGCGGTTGAGCCTGGTTGCGGCGATAGTGCTGTTGCATGCGGTTGTGCTCGGGGCTGCGAACATGCAGCCGGATGTTCCACAGGTGCTGCCTGACGAGATGATGGTGGCATTGGCTCAGGAGTCGGTGCAGCCGTCCGTGCTGCAGGCGCCGCAGCCGCGGCAACCCGAAGCTCAGCCGCCCCGGCGTGAGCCGCCAGTGCCGCAGGAGGCCGCCCCCGCCGAGCCGCCGGCCACGTTGCCATCCGCTGCTCCCCCTGTGGAGAATACCCGGGATGAGCCGGTGATCCCGGACAGCCATCCGGATTTCCAGGCGGAGTATTTGAACAACGCGCGTCCGCCTTATCCGCTGGTGGCGCGCCGTATGGGCTATCATGGCAAGGTGGTGCTGAATGTTGAGGTGCTGGCCGAGGGGCGCGCCGGACAGGTTGTGCTGCGCACCAGCAGCGGGCACGAAGTGTTGGATAGCTCTGCCTTGCAGACGGTAAAAGGCTGGCGTTTTAATCCGGCCCGCAGGTTGGGACAGCCTGTGACCGAGTGGTTCCTGGTGCCGATTGTTTTTTCATTAGAGGATGGCAGTGCATGAGCAATATTTTTTCTTCGGATTCCTGGGTGGTTATCCTGACCCTGGTATTGTTGTTGGGGCTGTCGGTGGCGACCTGGTCGATTGCCCTGTTCAAGCTGTGGAGCCAGCGTCAGCAGCGCAAGGAAAACAAGGCCTTTACGGAGCGGTTCTGGTCTGCCGCCGACTGGAAGAGCGCCGGGGATGTTGTGCGTCAGGGAAGCGGCGATTTTGCCCATCTGGGGCAGGCCGGCTTTGCCGAGCTGAAGGCGCTGGGCGAGGTGCAAAACGACATGCGCCACCTCGATTCGCCGCACGACGGTCTGGAGCGCCAGTTGCGCCAGCAGATGCAGAATATCCAGCGCTACCACGAGCGCGGGCTGGCCGAGCTGGCGACTATCGGTTCCACTTCCCCGTTTATCGGGCTGTTCGGTACGGTCTGGGGCATCATGCATGCCTTGCAGGAGATCGGCAAGGCGGGATCGGCTTCGCTGGACGTGGTGGCCGGGCCGATCGGCGAGGCGCTGGTGACCACCGCCATCGGCATTGCCACGGCCTTGCCGGCCGTGCTGTTCTACAATCTGCTGCTGCGCCGCCTGCGCCTGCATGTGACCGACCTGGAGAACTTCATGCACGACTTCATGCGCCTGGCGGCGAAGCATAACTACAAGGAGGATTAGTCATGGCGATGGGCAGTCCTTCCGGTCAGGACGGGATGATGGGCGAAATCAACGTCACGCCGCTGGTGGATGTGATGCTGGTGCTGCTGGTGGTGTTCATCGTCACTGCGCCGTTGCTGGCGCCGCAGGCGCTGAAGATCAACCTGCCGAAGACCGAGGCGGTGGCGAAGAATGACAAGCTGCAAAAGGTGAGCCTGGCGATCAGTGCGAACGGCGAGGTGGCGTTGGATACCGCTCCGATCAGCGATGCGAAATTGGCCGAGTTCCTGAGTCAGCGTGCGGCAGACCCGCAATTCCAGTTGCAAATCCAGGCGGATGAGGCGGTGAACTACGGTCGCGTCGCACAGGTCATGGCGCTTGCGCAAAAAGCGGGAGTGTCCAAGCTTTCCTTCCTGACAATCGGCGGGAAGTAGGGCAGAATGGCGCGGCCCGCAAGGGCTGCTTGATGTGTAACTTGTAAAGGAGCGTGCAGATGAAAAAGATGATGGCAACAGTATTGGTGATGGTGGGCATTTCCGTTTCTGCCGGCGCAATGGCATGCGAAGGCAGCAATCACGCCAAGGCCAAGAGCGGGGCGGGTGCAGCTACCCAGACAGCTCCGGCTCCGGCGCCTGCTCCGGCAAAGTAAATCGGGTTGATGAGTTGATACGCAAGGAGCATATATGAATCGCAGGGAATTGTTGTTGGGAGTAGCAGGACTGGCTGCGGCGGCTACCGCGGGTTCGGTATTCGCAGACGAGGTGCATGCCGGGCATGAGCACCATCACGGGATGTCGATGCGTAATGACAGCCTGATTGATGCGGCGACGGATTGCCAGTTGAAGGCCAGTATCTGTTTGCAGCATTGCATCGTTTCGCTCGGGCAGGGAGAAAAGGAGTTGGCCGCCTGTGCGCAATCCGCCAGTCAGGTGATTGCGATGTGCGCAGCACTGCAGCAGATGGCTGCGGCCCAGTCCAAGTACCTGCCGCAGTTGGCCAAGGTGGCGATGTCGGTATGCAAGGACTGCGAGGAGGAATGCAAGAAGACGCAAAAGCATCCGGAGTGCAAGGCATGCATGGATGCGTGCGTCGCCTGTTACAAGGAGTGCCAGAAGATCGCGGCCTGACGTACCGGATGGCGGCTGGAGGACAAGGGCACGCCTGGCGTGCCCTTGTCATGTAACAGGCAGGTAAACTTAACCTGTTTATAATCGCTAGAATAACAAGCCGTGCCCCGCCATGACCTGGCGGTTTTAGGGAGGTAAAGTATGCCGCAAGTGGTAATACAGCAGGCCCGGGCTTGCCCCAGGTTTCGTGCGTGCCGATGAGAGGCGCAAGCTTTCTGCGTCCGGGCTGGATCGTGCTGGCCAGCATCGCCGGTTCGCTGGTGATCGTCTCGGTATGCAGCCTGTTCTTTCGTGGACATATTGCCGGCGATTACCTGATCACCGGGCTGATCACTTCGTTCATCGTCGCTACAGTAGCCATAGGTTTGTTGAACTATGCCAACCAGCGCGAACTGGAACGCGCGCTGGGGCATACGCGCGCTCTGCAGCATTCCGAGAACAAATACCGGCAGTTGTATGATTCCACCAGCGACGCGTTGCTGCTGCTGGATGAGAGGGGATTCTTCGACTGCAATAAATCGGCCCTGAAAATGTTCGGACTCTCCAGCAAGGAGGATGTGAACTGGCGCTATCTCGGGGAGTTGTCCCCGGCCCGGCAGCCGTGCGGAACCGATTCCGTGACGCTGGCGAAAATGCATGTCCAGCGCGCGCTGAAGGAGGGCAGCGACCACTTCGAGTGGCTGCACCGGCGCGTGGATAACGGTGTGGAGTTCCATACCGAAGTATTGCTGAGTGCGATGGAAATGGACGGGCGGCGCGCGCTGCAGATGACCGTGCGCGATATTTCCGAGCGCAAATTCAACGAGCAGCAGATACATCAATTGGCTTTTTACGATGCGCTGACGCATATGCCGAACCGGCGCCTGCTGATGGACCGCTTGCACCAGGCGTTTGCGGTGAGCGACCGCAACGAGCAACACGGCGCCCTGATGTTTCTCGACCTGGATCATTTCAAGACGCTGAACGACACGCGCGGCCATGAAGTGGGCGACCTGCTGCTGGTCGAGGTCGCCGCGCGGCTCGCATCCAGCGTGCGCGACGGCGATACCGTGGCGCGACTGGGCGGGGATGAATTCGTGGTGGTGCTGGAAACGCTGAGCATGGATATGCACAAGGCGGCGGCCCAGGCCGAGCGGGTGGCCGAGAAGATGCAAACCGCGCTGAACCAGCCTTATCCGATCAATGGCATGACTCATCATATTTCCCCCAGTATCGGAATCGCGATGTTCAAGGGGAGCGAGCATGGGGTGGACGAATTGCTCAAGCATGCCGATATTGCGATGTACCAGGCCAAGGCGGCCGGGCGCAATGCGATCCGCTTTTACGATCCGGTCATGCAGTCGACCATCGAAATGCGCGCCGACCTGGAAACCGAATTGCGCGTGGCCTTGCAGGATCACCAGTTCGAGCTGTATTACCAGGTGCAGGTGGATAGCCTGAACCGTCCCCTGGGAGCAGAGGCGTTGCTGCGCTGGAACCATCCAGTGCGCGGTACCGTTCCGCCCAGCCAGTTCATCCCGTTGCTGGAAGATAGCGGACAAATTGTGCCGGTGGGCTTGTGGGTGTTGCAGACAGCTTGCGAACAATTGCGTGCCTGGCAGGCCAATCCTGTCACATGCGACCTGGTGCTGGCGATCAATGTCAGCGCCAAGCAGTTCCGCCAGCGGGACTTTGTGGCGCGCGTCCAGCGAGCGCTGCATGAGAGCGGCGCCAAACCTTCGCGCCTCAAGCTGGAGCTGACCGAGAGCGTGATCCTGGAGAACATCGACGCCACGATCGCGAAAATGCGTGAGCTGAAGCTGATGGGGGTGAGCTTCTCGATGGACGATTTCGGCACCGGCTATTCCTCGCTGCAATACCTGAAGCAATTGCCGCTCGACCAGGTCAAGATAGACCGCTCGTTTGTGAATGACATTGTGACGGATGTGAATGATGCGGCCATCGTCCAGGCCATTATCGCGATGAGCGCGGCGCTGGGGTTGAACGTGATTGCCGAGGGGGTGGAAACCGATGACCAGCGTGCCTTCCTCAACAAGCATGGCTGCCATGCGTTCCAGGGTTACTTGTTTGGCAAGCCGGTGCCGGTGGCCGAGTTTGCTGCTGCCATGGCGCGTTTGACGGCCTGACCCAGCGGAGTTCCTCGGAATCTGGAGGTGTGAAGCCGCACTTCCAGTAGGGGCACCCATCTTTGAAAGCTCGTATATAATTACGGGAAATTGACACAGAGAGCGCCCGGCCACCCCGGGCGTTTTTCAAGGTTGTAATCTAGAGGAGAAGCCCCATGCGTATAGGCATTCCTGCGGAAACACGCGCAGGCGAGACCCGTGTAGCCGCCACACCGGAAACGGTGAAGAAGCTGCTGGCGACCGGGCATCAGGTACTGGTCCAGAATGGTGCTGGCGCGGGCGCCAGCATTCCCGATGCCGAATTCCAGGCAGCCGGGGCAACCATGCTGGCAGCCGATGAGCTGTATGCACAGTCCGAGATTGTCCTGAAAGTAAAGGCTCCGACTGCGGACGAGCTGGCAAAAATGCCGGCCAAGACCGTGTTGGTGGGCTTGCTGTCACCCTACCAGGCCGACCTGGTGGCCGCTTATGCGAAGCAGGGCGTGACCGCCTTTGCGATGGAAAAATTGCCGCGCACGTCGCGCGCGCAAGCCATGGACGTGCTGTCCTCGCAGGCCAACATTGCCGGTTACAAGGCGGTAATGATTGGCGCGAACCTGTACAAGCGTTTCATGCCGATGCTGATGACCGCAGCGGGCACGGTAAAAGCCGCGCGCGTGGTGATCCTGGGCGTCGGCGTAGCCGGCTTGCAGGCGATTGCGACGGCCAAGCGCCTGGGCGCGGTGATCGAAGCCAGCGATGTGCGTCCGGCCGTGAAGGAACAGGTCGAGTCGCTGGGCGCGAAGTTTATCGATGTGCCGTATGAAACCGACGAGGAGCGCGAATGCGCGCAGGGCGTCGGCGGCTATGCGCGGCCGATGCCGCAAAGCTGGATGGAGCGCCAGAAGGTCGAGGTGGCCAAGCGCGTGGCGCAGGCGGATATCGTGATCAGCACCGCGCTGATTCCGGGACGCCCGGCGCCGGTGCTGATCACCGAGGAGATGGTCAAATCCATGAAGCCGGGCTCGGTGATCGTGGATATGGCGGTCGAAGCGGGCGGCAACTGCCCGTTGTCCGAGCGCGGCAAGACCGTGGTCAAGCACGAAGTCACGATCTGCGGCGAGGAAAACCTGGCGGCGCTGGTGGCGGCCGATGCCAGCGCATTGTATGCGCGCAACCTGCTGAACTTCATCAACCTGCTGTGCGACCCCAAGCAGGGCGGCGCGATCAATATCAATCGTGAAGACGACATCATCGCCGGTTCGCTGATCGCGATCGACGGTGCCGTTGTGGCCAAATAAGGAGCAAATGAGATGAGTGGAGTGGATCCTTTTATCCTGAATCTGACCGTGTTCGTGCTGGCGATCTTCGTCGGCTATCACGTGGTGTGGAATGTGACGCCCGCGCTGCATACCCCGCTGATGGCGGTGACCAATGCGGTGTCCGGCATCATCATCGTGGGCGCGATGCTCGCCGCCGGCCCGGAACAACTGGATATCGGCACCGTGCTGGGCCTGCTGGCCGTGACATTGGCCGCGGTCAACGTGTTCGGCGGTTTCCTGGTGACCCAGCGCATGCTGGAAATGTTTAAAAAGAAGAGTAAGTAAAAAGGCGGGAAGGGTAAGGAAGGGGGAAGGGTAAAGCCGGCCTCCTTATTCAGGGAGAGGATTTCAGGCTTGTCTCCCCCCTCATTACCCTTCCCCAAGTAAAGGAATCGAAATGTCCGCTAATTCTGTAGCACTCGCCTATCTCGCTGCCGCTGTCCTGTTCATCCTCACTCTGAAGGGGCTGAGTTCACCTGTGTCATCGCGGCGAGGCAACCTGTTCGGCATGATCGGCATGACGATTGCCGTCCTGACCACATTGAGCCTGACCCATAACTGGATGTACATCCTGATCGCGATTGCAATTGGTGGCAGCGTCGGCGCGGTGGTGGCAAAACGCATCGAGATGACAGCGATGCCGGAGCTGGTGGCTGCGATGCACTCGCTGGTGGGCCTGGCGGCGGTGTTGATCGCGATGTCGGCGTTCAACAACCCGGTTGCCTATGGCATCGCGCTGCCCGGCGAGATGCTGCACGCGAGCAACCGCATCGAATTGTTCATCGGTACGTTTGTCGGTGCGATCACCTTCACCGGTTCCATCATTGCGTTCGGCAAGCTGTCCGGCAAGATTTCCGGCCGGCCGGTGCGCTTTGCCGGGCAGCACTGGCTGAACCTGGTGCTGGGTCTGGTGGCAGTGGGCTTGTGCGTGGCGTTTTTCCTGTCGCCGAGCTGGACGCCGTTCCTGGCCATGACGGCGATTGCGCTGCTGCTGGGCGTGCTGATCATCATCCCGATCGGCGGGGCTGACATGCCGGTGGTGGTGTCGATGCTGAACTCGTATTCCGGCTGGGCAGCGGCGGGCATCGGTTTCACCTTGAACAACAACATGCTGATCATCGCCGGCTCGCTGGTGGGCAGCTCCGGCGCGATCCTGTCCTACATCATGTGCAAGGCGATGAATCGCGCCTTCCTGAACGTGATCCTGGGCGGCTTCGGCGGCGAAAGCGAAGTGGCCGGCGGCGAGGCGGTGCAGCGCACCTACCGCAGCGGCAGCGCCGACGACGCGGCTTTCATGATGGGTAATGCCGACTCGGTGATCATCGTGCCGGGTTATGGCCTGGCGGTTGCCCGTGCCCAGCATGCGATCAATGAAATGTCGAAACTGCTGACCGAGCGCGGCGTGCGCGTGCGTTACGGCATCCATCCGGTGGCCGGACGCATGCCGGGGCATATGAACGTGTTGCTGGCCGAGGCCGAGGTGCCGTACGACCAGGTAGTCGAGATGGACGAGATCAACAGCGACTTTGCCGATACCGATGTGGTGCTGGTGATCGGCGCGAACGATGTGGTCAACCCCGCCGCCAAGACCGATCCGGCCAGCCCGATTTACGGCATGCCGATCCTGGAAGCGCACAAGGCGCGCACCGTGCTGGTGGTCAAGCGCAGCATGGCGACCGGTTATGCCGGCCTGGATAACGACCTGTTCTACCTCGACAAGACCATGATGGTGTTTGGCGATGCCAAGAAGGTCATCGAGGATATCAGCAAGTCCCTGCAGGGGTGAGCATGCGCGTCCTGCCGGAGCGACAGCCTCCGCACATCCTTCTAGCCAAGTGCTGAGCAAGGCTTAGCGGCACATGGACAGCATTCGTTTCCTGAAGACTGATTGGGGCAGGGGCGTAGTGCTGGCCCTGATCTATTTCCTGTCCGCCCAGGTCGGCCTTGCGCTGTCACTGCTGGATCACTCGGTTACCGTGTTCTGGCCGCCGTCGGGCATTTCCCTGGTGGCCTTGTTTCTATATGGCTACCGCCTGTGGCCGGCGGTTCTCGTCGGTTCGTTTTTTGCCAATATGGTTTCCGGCTTGCCGCTGTATGCGGTTTTCGTCATGGCGCTAGGCAGTACGCTGGAGGCGCTGCTCGGCACCTACCTGCTGAAGCGCAGTACGCGCTTTTCCATCGAGCTGCGCGAGGTGCGCGACATTTTCCGCCTGGCCTGGTGCGGCGGCACCCTGAGTACTGTGTTGAGCGCGCTGCTCGGCGCATTGAGCTTGGCTGCGGCCGGCGCCATTGCCTGGGCGCAGTATTGGCCAACCATGGCTTTCTGGTGGATGGGCGACACCCTCGGTGTCGTGCTGTTTGTCCCGGCGCTGATTTCCTTGCTGCGCCATCGCCCGTTTGACTGGACGCCCGGCTACCGTAAACAGGCGATCGTGATGTTCGGCGTGCTCGGGCTGATGTGTTTGCTGGTCTTTACCGACATCAGCCAGGAGCTATTCGGGCGCCAGTTCCGCGTATTCATGCTGTTGCCGATGGTGGTGTGGGCCGCGCTCAGTTTCAACCTGCGCGTCGTCAGCGCTGCGTTGTTGCTGATTTCACTGGGTGCTTTGTTCAGTGCCGCCAACGGAGTGGGGTTCTTTGCGAAATACTCGACCTCGACCCTGGTGGATGTCTGGGGATTCATCATGATCCTGACGGTGCTGGGCGTCACCCTTTCGTCGGTGAATTACCAGCGCAACCGCATCCGGCAGCGCGTGGAGCGCAGCGAGCGCACCTTGCGTCGCGCCCAGCATGTGGCCAAGGTCGGCAGTTGGGAGCTGGATATTGCGGAAAGCCGGCTGGAGTGGTCGGAAGAAACCTACCGCATATTCGGGGTTAAAAAAGGCACGCCGATGACGCTGGAAGCATTCATCGGCTTAGTGCACCCGGACGATTTGGCGAGCGTGATGGCGGCATGGAACGATGCGCTGCACGGCGCCGACTATGATGTCGAGCACCGCATTGTCGTGAATGGAGAAATCAAATGGGTGCGCGAGCAGGCCGAATTGGATTTCGATGCGCAGGGCACGGCTCAGACCGGGATCGGGACCGTGACCGACATCAGCGACAGCAAGCTGGCGGAAATCAGCCTGCGTGAGAGCCAGCTGATGCAGCAGGCCATTATCGACACGGCGCTGGACGCGGTGATCCAGATGAATCGCGATGGCAATATTACCGGCTGGAATCAGCAAGCGGAGCATGTTTTCGGCTGGGCGAACGAAGAAGTATTGGGGTGCTCGCTGGCCGATACGATCATTCCTGAGCATTACCGCGCGGCGCATCAGCTCGGCCTGGCGCGTATCCTGGAGGGCGGGGATTCGCATGTGCTGAATTCGCGCATCGAAGTCGAGGCGTTGCATCGCGACGGCCACAAACTGTTTATCGAGCTTGCCATCACCCGGATCAAGATCAGCGATCAATTGGAATTCAGCGCCTTCATCCGCGATGTCAGCCAGCGCAAGCGCGAAGAGGAGCAGTTGCGCCTCGCGGCCAAGGTGTTCGAGAGCACCAGCGAGGCCATCCTGATCAGCGACATCAACAACAACATCGTTGCTGTGAATGAGGCCTTCGTCCAGATGACCGGCTTTACCCTGCAGGAAATCCGCGGGCGTAACCCGCGCATCTTTTCTTCCGGCCAGCACGATGAAGCGTTCTACCGCGAGATGTGGAAATCGATCAATGAGTGCGGTTTCTGGCAAGGTGAAATCGCCGACAAGACAAAATCGGGCAAGCTTTTTTACAAGCACATGTCGATCAACGTGGTGAAAGACGAGCAAGGCATCGTCACTCATTACATCTCGATTTCCACCGACATCTCGGAACGCAAGGAGTATGACCGCAACATCCACTTCCTGGCGTACTACGATGTACTTACCGGGCTGCCGAATCGCTCGCTGCTGCGCGACCGCCTCGGCCAGTTGATCGCGGCTGCGGCGCGTGACAGCCGCCAGTTTGCCTTGATGTTCCTCGACCTGGATCGTTTCAAGTACATCAACGACTCGATGGGGCACTCGGTGGGCGACAAGCTGCTGCAATCGGTCGCGCAGCGGCTGCAGGGCTGCGTGCGCGATGGCGATACGGTGTCGCGCATCGGCGGGGATGAGTTCATTGTGTTGTTGCCGGATGTGGGGAGGGCGGATGTCGAAGTGGTGGCGGACAAACTGCTGAAGACGCTGTCAGCGCCGTTCGACTTGAACGGGCAGGCGATTTCGACCTACGGCAGTATCGGGATCGCGCTGTTTCCCGAGCATGCGGGCGATATCGACATGCTGATGAAGAATGCCGATGCGGCGATGTACAGCGCCAAGGAAAGCGGCCGCAACAACTACAAATTCTTCACCCCGGAAATGCATTTCCGCGCCAACCAGGTGTTCCAGATGGAAAAGGATTTGCATGTCGCCCTGGCGCAGGAGCAGTTCGTGCTGGTGTACCAGCCTCAGGTGGATTTGGCCGGCGGGCACGTGTGCGGCGCTGAGGCGTTGATCCGCTGGCATCACCCGGAAAAAGGTTTTATTTCACCCGGCGAATTCATCCCGGTGGCGGAGGAAACCGGGCAGATCGTCGCGATCGGCGAGTGGGTGTTGCGTACCGCATGCGCCACTTTCGCTGCGTGGCAGCGCCAGGGAATGGCGCAGTTCCCGGTGGCAGTGAATATGTCGATACGCCAGTTGAACCAGCCGAACCTGGCGGAGATGGTCGAATCGATATTGCGGGAAACCGGCCTCGCCCCGGAATGGCTGGAGCTGGAAATCACCGAAGGCATCATGATGGGCGATACCAAGGTCGCGATGGCATTCATGCAGCGCATGCATGAGATCGGCGTGAAAATGGCCATCGACGACTTCGGTACCGGATTCTCCAGCCTGAGCTATCTGAAAAACCTGCGCGTACACAAGCTGAAGATCGACCAGTCGTTCGTGCGCGATATCGAGACCGATGAAAGCGATGCGGCGATTGTGCGCTCGATCATCAGCCTCGGGCACCGCCTTGACCTGGAGGTGATTGCCGAGGGGGTCGAGACGGCAGAGCAGCTCGACTTCCTGCGCATTCGCGGCTGCGACCAGATGCAGGGCTACCTGTTCAGCAAGCCGCTTCCCCCCGCCGAGTTGGTTCGCTTCCTCAGCGCAGTCCCCAAGCTTCCCTGATTTCGTCGGGCGGTTTTCGTGGGAGCGGCTTTGGCCGCGACTGCACGCCCCGGTGTCGTCAAACTCCTACAACTCATGCACCTTCTGTCAGGTTTTCCTGACCCCCCTTGCATTTGACTACAAAAAAATCAAGATTTCCTGATAGCGGCGGTTATGAAATTGATAAACATTTACGCCTGCCGAAAACATGGTTTTCAACAGCATGCGGCATACATAGAAATCTTTAAACCCAAGTTTGAAAGGAATGAAATGATGAAACGATTAACCCTGTCTGTTGCGGCCTTCCTGATATTCGGGCAACAAGCGTCTGCGGGCGAGCATGCCACTGCCAAGGAGGCAGAAGCTATGGTTGGCAAAGCCGCCAAGGCTTTAACAGCAAATCGTGATGCCACCCTCAAATCAATAACCGACAAGGACGCACAGTGGGTGCACGGAGATTTATACCCCATGGTGTACGACATGCAAGGTAAATGTTTGGCGCACGGCCAGAATGCAAAGCAGGTTGGCAAGGACCTGATCGATATCGTGGACGCGGATGGCAAGGAGTTCGTCAAGGAGCGCGTCGAGTTGGCGAAATCCAAGGGGAAGTTCTGGCAGGACTACAAATTTACCGATCCAGAAACCAAGAAGATTCTGCCCAAGTCCGCCTACTGCGAAGTGGCATCGGATGTTGTGGTGTGCGCCGGGGTATACAAACGCTGAGAGTCTGCCGGCCTTGGGCCGGCATTCAGTTTAATAAGGGGGAAGTCCTGTGAAATTTGCTATTTCATTCAAGTTGAAAATGCTGCTGCCGTCGATTGCTGCTGTATTCCTGATGATCATAATCGGCGCTTTGGGGGGCTGGGGAATGCACGAGATGCGCAACGACTTGGATGACTTGTCCGGGCAAAATATGCGCAAGGTAATGCTGGCGCAGGAAATCAGGACAGACCTGCTAGAGGCAAACAATTCGGCTTACCGGCTTTTTTCCTGGATTGCCAATCTGGATGAGGCACGCATCAAGCAGGAGACCGATGCCATTAGTGCAAAAGTCGATGGCGCATCTGAGCACCTGAAGCAGTGGCAGGAAATGGGCAGCAATGATGAGGAGGACATAAAGAGTCTGAAAGAGCTGGACGAGCCGATCCACAAATTCCGCAAGAGCATCCGCCAGGCCATTGATATGGCGCAGTCGGATATGGCTACAGGCGCAGGCATGATGCAGGCTGCCGATAAACGCTTTATCGAAATCGACCGTAATTTGCTTGCCATGCTGGACAAGCAAGAGAAATCTGCAGTTGCTGCAACAGTAGCCGCTGATCACCGCGCTACATTACTTGGCGTCGTTTCAATCCTCATTTGCATATTTGCGGTAATTGCAGCAATGAGTATTTCATATATTGTTTTTCGCGCCCTGATGCGCCAACTAGGCGGCGAACCCGCACAAGCGGCAGAGATCGCCAACAAAATCGCCTCGGGAGACCTGAGCAGCAAGATTGAACTCAAGGCCGGCGACACCAGCAGCCTGATGGTCGCCATGAAGAGCATGCAAGACACCATCCAGAAGCTGCTGAAAGAAACCGACGTATTGATTCAGGGCGCCGCAGTGGGCGAGC
>JAJZUP010000005.1:21984-153912 GCA_021848465.1 Pseudomonadota bacterium | reverse complement strand
AGGAAGACGTGTTCTATTACCTCACGGTGATGAACGAGAACTACACGCATCCCGCCATGCCCAAGGGCGCCGAAGAAGGCATCATCAAGGGCATGTACAAGTTCAGCAGCACCAAGGGCAAATCCAAGGCCAAGGTGCAACTGCTGGGCAGCGGCACTATCCTGCGCGAAGTCATCGCCGCCGCCGAGTTGCTGGCGCGCGATTTCGACATCTCGTCCGACGTGTGGAGCGTTACCAGCTTCAACGAGCTGCGCCGCGAAGGCATCGACTGCGAGCGCTGGAACATGCTGCATCCTGAAGCCAAGGCGCGCACCAGCTACGTCGAGCAATGCCTGGACGCCACGACGCCGGTGGTGGCCGCGACCGACTACATCCGCGCCTATCCGGACCAGATCCGCTCCTATGTGAAAGCGCCGTACAAGACGCTGGGCACCGACGGTTTCGGCCGCTCCGACTTCCGCAAGAAGCTGCGCCAGTTCTTCGAGGTGGATCGCTACTACGTCGCCATCGCCGCGCTGAAATCGCTGGCCGATGCCGGCGCCATCGAAGCGAGCGTGGTCAGCAAGGCGATCAAGCAATACCAGATCAACCCCGACAAACCCAATCCAGTCACAGTTTAATTTCTGGATTCAGGAGAGAGCATGGAAAAAGTACTCGTTCCCGACATCGGCAATTTCAAGGATGTCGAAATTATTGAAGTCGCCGTACAGGCGGGCGACAGCGTGCAGGCC
The DNA here is from genome assembly GCA_021848465.1 of Pseudomonadota bacterium. Lineage (GTDB taxonomy): Bacteria > Pseudomonadota > Gammaproteobacteria > Burkholderiales > Gallionellaceae > JAJZUP01. The sequence goes on along the minus strand of JAJZUP010000005.1, from coordinate 153,181 downwards.
GAACAGACCCTGATCACGCTGGAAACCGACAAGGCGACGATGGACGTGCCCGCGCCGTTTGCCGGCATCGTCAAGGAATTGAAGGTCAAGGTCGGCGACAAGGTTTCGGAAGGCGCGCTGATTGCCCTGATGGAAGCCAGCGGCGCGGGCGCAGCCCCGGCCAAGGCCGCACCCCCCGCTACCGCACCGACTCCCGCCCCGGCACCGGTTGCGGCTGCTCCGGCACCAGTGGTTGCAGCCGCCCCTGCGGCAGCCGCTCCGGCCGCCGTTGCCACGACAGGTAGCAAATCGCACGCCAGCCCCTCGATCCGCCGTTTTGCACGTGAACTGGGCGTCGACCTGGCGCAGGTGAAGGGTAGCGCACCTAAAAGCCGCGTTACCAAGGAAGACGTACAGAATTTCGTGAAGCAGGCGCTGGCCCAGCCGCGCGGTGCCGCAGCAGCGGGTGCCGGTCTGCCCGGCTTGTTGCCATGGCCGGATGTGGATTTCGCCAAGTTCGGCGCAATCGAAAGCAAGCCGCTATCGCGCATCAAGAAAATTTCCGGCGCCAACCTGCACCGCAACTGGGTGATGATCCCGCACGTGACGCAGTTCGAGGAAGCCGACATCAGCGAGCTGGAAGCTTTCCGCAAGCAATTGAACGACGAGCACGCCAAGTCCGGCATCAAGATCACGCCGCTAGCCTTCATGATCAAGGCAGTGGCGGCCACGCTGCGCCATTTCCCGGATTTCTGCGCCTCGCTGGATGCAAGTGGTGAAACCCTGATCGTGAAGAAGTACATCCACATCGGCGTCGCGGTGGACACCCCGGACGGACTGGTAGTGCCGGTGATCCGCGATGCCGACCAGAAAGGCATCGTGCAGCTCGCCAAGGAGCTGATGGAAATTAGCGCCAAGGCGCGCGACAAAAAACTCAGCGCGGCCGACATGCAAGGCGGCTGTTTCACCATTTCCAGCCTGGGCGGCATCGGCGGCACTGCGTTCACGCCGATCATCAACGCACCGGAAGTCGCCATCCTCGGCGTGTCGCGCTCCAGCATGAAACCGGTGTGGAAGGACGGCGAATTCGTGCCGCGCCTGATGCTGCCGCTGTCGCTGTCTTACGATCACCGCGTGATCGACGGCGCGGCGGGTGCGCGTTTCACCACCTACCTGTCGCACGTGCTCTCCGACGTGCGCCGCATGGCGCTGTAACCGGTGAACCGGCCGCTCGGCATCCTCGGCGGGACGTTCGACCCCATCCATCATGGCCACCTGCGCATGGCGCAGGAGGCCATCGAGCAGTGCGGCATGGGGCAGGTGCGCATCATCCCCACCGGCATGCCGCCGCACCGCGCGGCCCCATTGGCCTCGGCACAGGCTCGCTGGGAAATGGTGCGCCTGGCCGTGGCCGGGCATGCGGATTTCCTGGTGGATGTGCGCGAAGTGTTCCGCACCGACCCTTGCTACACGGTGGATACGCTGACCGGCCTGCGCACCGAACTGGGCCAGCAGCAGCCGCTATGCCTGATCCTCGGCAGCGATGCCTTCCTGCAACTGCATACCTGGCATGACTGGAAGCAGTTGTTCGAGCTGGCGCACATCGTGGTAATGCAACGCCCCGGCCAGCCGCTGGGCAATGCAATCGCACAAGCCAATCCCGAATTGCAGGCGGAATATCGCGCACGGCTGGCTCCCGCGCCGCTAGCCCTGCAGGAAACCAGTGGCGGTCGCATCCTGGCGCTGGACATGCCCGGGCTGGATATTTCCTCCACCGATATTCGCCGCCGCATCGCAGAAAACCGCAGCATCCGCTACCTGTTGCCGGATGCCGTAGACAATTACATCAACACGCACCAACTCTATCGCACATGTTAAGTACTGAAGAAAAAACCCAAGCCATCGTTTCCGCACTGGAGGACGTGAAAGCCAACGACATCATGGTCGTCAATACCAGCAAACGCAGCTCGCTGTTCGAACGCATGATCATTGCCAGCGCGCAATCCACGCGCCAGACCAAGGCGCTGGCCGACAAGGTGGAAGAGAAGCTCAAGGAGCTCGGCGAGTCGCCGCTCAGCACGGAAGGCCAGCAAAGCGGCGAGTGGATCCTGGTCGATTTCGGCGAGGTGCTGGTGCACATCATGCAGCCCGCCGTGCGCGCGTACTACAACCTCGAAGAACTTTGGGACGCGCAACACCTGCCGCGCCCCACGACCCATCCCAAGCAATGAAGCTGTTCGTGATCGCCGTCGGCAACAAGATGCCGGACTGGATCACGGCCGGCTTCAATGAATATACCAAGCGCATGCCGCGCGAAGCGCGCATCGAGTTGATCGAGCTCAAACCCGAACCGCGCAACAGTGGCAAGACCGCCGAGCAGATCATGGAGGCGGAAGCCCAGCGCATCCTCGCGGCGCTGCCGTCCAACACCCTGCGCATCGCGCTCGACGAGCACGGCGCCACCCCCACCACGAAACAACTGTCCCAGAGCATGCAACAATGGCTCGGCGACGGCCGCGATGTCGCCTTCATCATCGGCGGTGCTGACGGCCTGCACAAATCGGTCAAGCAGACCGCCCAGCAACTGCTGGCGCTCTCGGCCTTCACGTTGCCGCACGGCATGGTGCGCGTGCTGCTGGCGGAACAGTTGTACAGGGCCTACAGCTTGTTGCACAATCACCCCTATCACAGGGAATGACAATGGCAATCAAGCAACCCCGTATCTACCTTTGTTCGCAGAGTCCGCGCCGGCGCGAGTTACTGAAGCAGATCGGCGTCAATTACGAAATGTTGCTGCTGCGCAGCGACCCGCGCCGCCAAGTCAGCGTTGATGAAACCCCGTTTGCCAATGAGGACCCCGTCGCCTATGTGCAGCGCGTCTGCCAGGCCAAGGCTAGCGCCGGCTGGGATGCCTTGCTGTATCGCAACCTGCCGCCGTTCCCGGTGCTCGCCGCCGACACCACGGTGACAATCGACGGCCAGATCATCGGCAAACCGGACGACAACCATCACGCAGCCGAAATCCTACGCAGCCTGTCCGGACGCCAGCACCAGGTGTTGACCGCGGTCGCGATGTCTTTCCAGGAACGCACCGAGATGCGCCTGTCGACCACGACGGTGACATTCGCACAACTGGATGAGGACCGCATCCGCCGCTACCTGCTCACCCACGAAGCCCACGACAAGGCTGGAGCCTATGGCATACAGGGCTACGCCGGCGCTTTCGTCGAGCGCATCGAGGGCAGCTACACCGGCGTGATGGGCCTGCCGCTATTCGAAACGGTCGAATTGCTGAAAGCGTTCGGCTGCCCGGTGCCCTGACGCACTCACATCGGCCCGCATGCAACGAGGAATTTCATGAGCGACGAAATACTGATCAACGTCACCCCGCAGGAAACGCGGGTCGCCATCATGCAGCAGGGGGCGGTGCAGGAACTGCACATCGAGCGCGGCAGCCATCGCGGCATGGTCAGCGACATCTATGTCGGCAAGGTGATGCGCGTCCTGCCCGGCATGCAGTCGGCTTTTATCGACATCGGCTGGGATCGCTCGGCCTTCCTGCATGTTGCAGACATCTGGGAAAACAGCAACAACGGCCAGCCGCCCAAACCAATCGAAAAAGTATTGTCCGAAGGCCAGACCCTGCTGGTACAGGTCATCAAGGATCCGATCGGCACCAAGGGCGCACGCCTCTCCACGCAGATCAGCATCGCCGGTCGCTTCCTTGTGTACCTGCCGCAGGAGTCGCACATCGGCGTATCCCAGCGCATCGAAAGCGAGGAGGAGCGTGAGCAGTTGCGCGCCAAGCTGATGCAGGCGCTGCCGGAAAACCATCGCGGCGGCTACATCATCCGCACGTTTGCGGAAAACGCTTCCGACATCGACTTCCGCGCCGACATCGACTACCTCGACAAGCTCTGGAGCAACCTGCGCGAGCGTATGCTGAAGGTCGCCGCGCCAGCCCAGCTGTATCAGGACCTCAATATCAGCCTGCGCGTGCTGCGCGATTTCGTCAGCGAAAACACCACGCGCATCCTGGTGGACTCGCGCGAAACCTATGAGCGCATGGCAAACTTTGCCGGGGATTTCATTTCCCCCGCCATCGGAAAGCTGAACCACTACATCGGCCAGCGCCCGCTGTTCGACCTGTACGGCATCGAAGAAGAAATCGAACGCGCGCTGTCGCGCCGCGTCGACCTGAAATCCGGCGGCTACCTGATCATCGACCAGACCGAAGCGCTGACCACCATCGACGTCAACACCGGCGGCTTCGTCGGCGGCCGCACCTTCGACGACACCATTTTCAAGACCAACCTGGAGGCCGCGCAGGTGATCGCACGCCAATTGCGTCTGCGCAACCTCGGCGGCATCATCATCTGCGACTTCATCGACATGGATAACGCCGAGCATCGCGACACCGTACTGGAGGAGTTCAAGCGCATGCTCGCGCTCGACCGCACCCGCATCACGGTGAATGGCTTCTCGCAACTGGGCCTGATCGAGATGACCCGCAAGCGCACGCGCGAAAGTCTGGCGCATGTATTGTGCGAGCCCTGCCCAACCTGCCAGGGGCGCGGCGAGATCAAGACCGCGCAGACCGTGTGCTACGACATCCTGCGCGAGATCGTACGCGAAGCGCGCCAGTTCAACGCACGCGAGTTCCGCATCCTGGCATCGCAGCCGGTGATCGACCTGTTCCTCGACGAGGAATCGCAAAGCCTCGCGCAGCTTTCCGACTTCATCGGCAAGCCCGTCTCACTGCAGGTGGAAACACTCTATTCGCAAGAGCAATACGACGTCATCCTGATGTAATTCCCCTGAAAATTTTCCATGCTAGAATCCCTGCGCGCATAAAAAATGCGTGAAAAATATCAATAAATAACATCAGGGAGATTCACCATGTATCAAAAACAGCTTCTGGCTGCGCTTGCGGCCGCCCTCATTTCGAATATGGCTTATGCTGAAGACGCCCCCGCGGCAGCCGCGCCTGCCGCCGCGCATCCGCACTGGTCTTATGACGGCGCCGAAGGCCCCGACCACTGGAGCGAGCTGGAATCCAAATACAGCACCTGCTCGACCGGCAAAAACCAGTCCCCTATCAACCTGACCGATTTCATCAAGGCCAAACTGGAACCGATCAAGTTCGACTACAAGGCCGACGGCAACCAGTTCATCAACAACGGCCATACTGTGCAGGTGAACTTCCACGAAGGCAGCAACATGTCGCTGCACGGCCATCAATACGGCCTGAAGCAATTCCACGTGCACTCGCCCAGCGAAAACCAGATCAACGGCAAGACCTTCCCGATGGAAGCCCACTTCGTGCATGCCGACGCCAACGGCAACCTGGCGGTGATCGCCGTCATGTTTGAAGAAGGCAAGGCTAATCCGGAACTGGAAAAAGCCTGGAAACTGATGCCGCAGAACGCCGACGAAAAAGTCGACCTGAAAGAGGAAGTACTGGCCAGCGCAATCCTGCCGAAGAGCCGCGACTACTACCGCTTCAATGGCTCTCTCACCACGCCTCCCTGCACCGAGGGCGTGACCTGGCTGGTGATGAAGCACCCGGTGACCGCATCGAAAGAACAGATCGAGCACTTCCAGCATGTGATGCACCATCACAACAACCGCCCGATCCAGCCGATCAATGCCCGCATGGTGCTTGAGTAAGCACGGGAGGGACCGAGAAAGTTTCCGTTGGCAGGCAGTTAGTGGGAGCGGCTTCAGCCGCGAAGGTTGGTGGTGTGTGCATCGCATGATTCCTGATGCTGCGCAGCGCCCCTTCCACCGTGAACTCGCTCCCAGAGTGACCACAACAGGGCCAGCGGACTTATCAGGTTTGCCCTAAACCAGGAAAGCCGGCGCAAGCCGGCTTTTTTGCATCAAACGCCGCCCGACAACAGGCTTTCCGGCGCCACCGCGCTGCCGCTGATCGCGATGCGTTTGTGGCGCGACTGCCCGCCCTGGCGCAGCTCGACATTACGCAAGGGCACACCGAAGCGGTCGGCGATGAAACGCAGCAGCGCCTCATTCGCGCGCCCCTCGATCGGCGGCGCGGCCAGCCGTATCTTCAAGGCTTCGCCATGCAAACCGGCTATCTCAGTACGCTTGGCGCCGGGCTGCACATGCAGGGTCAGCACCAGTACGCCGCCCTCATCGCGGAACCAGCTCATCAGGGACGCAATACCAGGCTTTCCAGCCAGGCCAGCGGCAGTTTCAGGATCAGCTCGAGAATGATGAACATCACCAGCACCGAAAAATCGAAACTGCCGGTTTCCGGCATCCTTCGGCGCAACGGGCGCAGGAACGGTTCGGTCATGCCATGCAGGATAGGCGCAAACGGCGTGTTCGGGTTGGTCCACGACAGCAAGGCCGTGGCAAACAGCGCCGCCATCAACAGGTATACGCTGAGCTTGCACAACTTGACGAATGTCCATGCGAGCAAGGGCAGCGCCCCCAGCGCATAGTTATGCAGCGCCAAGGTCAGCAGCAGGTAAATGATTTCGACCAGTGTCGCCAGCAACAGGCTGGCGGTATCGAAGCCGCCGATCGCCGGTACAAAACGGCGCACCCGCAACACCAGCGGGTTGGTCAGCAACATGATCAGGTCGCCCAGCGGATTGCGCAGCGGCGCACGCAGCCACAGCAGATGGAAACGCAGCAGCAACACTGCAGCCAGCGGCTGCAACAACATATCGAGCAAGAATTGCCCGGCATCAGTCAGCATGATCCCTCCCCAATTCGCTTCCCATTTCCTTTGAACGCTCGGCCGCCGAATGCAACGCTGCGACGATCTGCTGTTTGACCTCACCGGACTCCATGCGTAACAAGGCGCGCTCGGTGGTGCCATTTTTTGAAGTGACGCGCGCGCGCAAGGTGGCGGCATCTTCGGGACTGCTGCGCGCCAGCTTCACCGCCCCGAGAAAAGTATCCAGCACCAGGTGCCGCGCAACGGCTTCCTCGAAGCCGAGTTCGCGCGCGGCCTGCTGCATGGATTCAATGAAATAGAACACATAGGCCGGGCCGCTGCCGGAAACAGCGGTGACCGCATCCATCATTTCCTCCCGCTCCAGCCACAGCGTCGAACCCACCGCCTTCAGGATGCTTTCCGAGATGTCACGTTGCGCTTGGGCTACACCCGGCAAGGCGTACAACCCCGTCACGCCCTTGCGGATCAAGGCCGGCGTGTTCGGCATCGCACGCACGATGCTTTGCGTATCCAGCCAGCGCGCCAAGTCGCCGGCGCGGATGCCTGCCGCAATCGACAACACCAGTTGCCCCTGCAACAATGGCTTCAGGTCAACGCACAACTCGCGCAACTGCTGCGGCTTGACCGCCAGCACAACAACTTCACTGCCGCTGACACCCTGCGCCAAATCATCCGTCGCCTCGATGTCGAACTCCTCGCGCAACCGCGCGCGGCTCTCCGCATTGATTTCCACCACCCGCACTTCCTCTTTGGAAACTGCATGCGAGCTGAGCAAACCGCCGATGATGGCGGTGGCCATATTGCCGCCGCCGATAAAACAGATGTTCATGCCATTCCTTCTGGAAAATCCCGGTTCGCGATTATCGCAAATTGCCGCGCACCCGGCATGAACATTCACATCGCACAGTCCCGGATATCCTCTGCGCAGCACACCTCCACCGCATTGCAGTCGAGAAATCCTGCTAATGCGGCTGCAAATTGAACATCGCCTCCTTGATATACCCGAGCAGGTGCTGGTCGATAAATGAGCCTAGCAAGAGCTCGGGCTCCCTGGCGTTCGCCTCGCGTATCTTGGCATGCGTCTCGGGATTGTCGCCGGCATAGGAACGGAACAGTTCCAGCCAGTGCAGCGCGAGCGGCAGAATGCGGGGATCGTCAGGTGGCGTTCCGTCTTCCATATGCTGGCGAATCGCAGCAATCAGCGCGGGATATTCATGGGTGCGCTTGAGGTAGTTCTCGCGCAGAAAACGGAATTCATCCGGCGACAGGTACTTCTGGTAGATTGCAAACTTCGTCTCGGCAAACGCCTCCTGGATGAACCTTATCACCTTGGGTGTAACGCCGGTCTGCGCCTGCACCGCGGGCTCGCTGTCATGCATCGCATTCAGCTTGGCAAGCAGGCGCGCATCGCCGTGCGTATCGCGCAGCACCATCGTGATCCAGCGTTTCGCCAGATTCTGCGCGCCGGGGCTGTACGGCGGAATCTTCATCTCCATCGCCTCTTCCACCGACTGCACCAGTGCCGCCCATTCATCGGCGGTCGAGTTCTCTACCCCCCTGAAGAGCCGGATGCGCTGCTGTTCTTCCTTCGTAAAATATTTGTCGTACATGGTCATCATCTCCAGAGTCGTTAGCCAATCGGCAAGCTCCGGCTCCTCTCCCCGCTGCAATTGGGTTTGCAAGTGCACCAAACGATCGCGCAAAGCTGCGCTTTGCGAAATTTGCCGCTCCAGCATTTGAATCTGGCTATCCACAATAGCCGCGAGATGGGAGCCGGGGTTTGCCAACACAATCCCGATGTCGGCCAGCGACAAACCGAAACGACGCAATGCCTGAATCTGATGCAGACGGGCAATGTCGTTGCGGTTGTATAGCCGGTAGCCGGCATCGGAACGCGCAGAAGGCTTGAGCAGGCCGATGGCGTCGTAGTGGTGTAACGTGCGCACGGTCAGGCCGCAGCGCTTTGATAACTCCCCTACTTTAAGTAGCATCGGATACTCCTTTCCTCATACGTGCCGCCAGTCTGGCGAATGACGTAACGTGAGGGTCAAGCGATTTATTAATTTACTGCTCAATCAGGCTGAATTCAGTTCCAATAATATCTCCCAACCGCTGCACCACTGGCGCGGGCAGGGCGGCGGCGTATGGCTATGGCGGCGAGACGCAGGAATACCGCTACCAGCACCCCGCTACTTGAAGCTGAAGGTCTTAATCGCCTCTTCCCAGTTCTGCCCGTCGAATTGCGCAATCACGAGGCCATCCTTGATGGCGTGGTAATCATCCAGGCACCAGTTATTCTCCTTCGCGGTGCCGCTCCTACAGGCGACCTCTCAGACCACCGCCGCCTTGCGCGACGGGAGCATGGACACCGTCACCCCGGCCAATACCAGCAGGCCGCCGATCAATTGTGCAGCAGTGGGGATGTCGTCCACCAGCACGCCGAGCAACATCGCAAACACCGGCACCAGGTTGAGGAAGATGGCGGTGCGCGCCGCGCCGAATTTGGCGATGCCGATGCTCCAGAACAGGTAGGCCAGCACTGTGCCGCCTGCGGCCATGATGGTGAGCGACAGACCGGCTTTCATGCCCAACGCGCCCAGATCCAGATGTGCGCCGCTGCCCAGCGCCACGGCAAACAACACGAGCGCCCCCACCGCCATGATGCCGGTGGTATTCACCAGCGGTGAAGCGGGTGGCATGTAGCGGCGGCACAGCACGTTGTACAGCGCCCAGAAAATATCGGCGCACAGCATCAGCACATCGCCGTGCGACAGTTGCATGGCCAGCAGGTCATGCAGCTTGCCGTGCGTCACCACCACCGCCACGCCGGCCAGCGCGATCGGCAGCGCCAGCCAGTGCCGCAGCGAGACGCGCTCGCCCAGCATTGCAGCGGCCAGCAAGGTGGTGAGCAGCGGGTTGGTCGCCATGATCAGCGCGGCGTTGTTGGCCGAGGTGTAGCGCAAGGCGTAGAAGAAAAACAGGTTGAAGCCGACGATGCCGACCACGCCCAGCAGCGCATAGGTCGCGCCGTGCTGGCGCAGCGCCGGCAACATGCGCTCGCGCTTCACGCCGACAATGGCGAACATCAGCGCCGCCCCCAGCAGGAAGCGCAGCGCCGCCGCCCACAACGGAGGGAGATCATGGATCACATAACCGCCGAGCAGGAAATTGGCGCCCCAGAAGAAGGCGGCGATGGTAACGAGAAGGTAGGTATTGCTGTTTTGCATGATTTGCTCCTACAAAAAATGTGCTGGCATCTATCCGGAAAATTGTCAGGCGGTAATCTTGTCCACCAGCTTGCGCACCAGAGGCGCGACAACCAGGACAGAGGGAAAAGCAACAGGCCACGCTGTAGCAAAACTTTTCAGCCAGCGCCAGAAGAAATCGGCATCGTAGCCCTGATTGATCAGAACGACAGTGCCGGAAATGATGCAGACCATGATGCTGGAAAGCAGTGCGCCAAATACCAGGTGGCTATAGCGTGCCGGGATTTTCATGGCTTCCTTTCGTTATGTCGCTATTTAGAAAAAATTACGTTGCCATGCAGTTTATTTGGCTATTTAATACCGCACAAACGATAGTTTCTAAACTTATTAATTAGAAAATCTAATGCCAAGACAGCTCCCGCCGCTGAATGCCCTGCGCGCTTTCGAAGCCGCCGCACGCCATCTTTCGTTCGCGCGCGCTGCCGAAGAGTTGCATGTCACTCCGGCCGCCATCAGCCAGCAGATCAAGTTGCTGGAAGACTATCTCGGTGCGCCGTTGTTCCTGCGCGGAAAAAAACTGGCGCTGGCGGATGCCGCTGCGGCCATGCTGCCGCCGGTTTCCGAAGCGCTCGACCTGGTCGAGTTCGCCATGCTGAAAGCGCGGCCGAACGCGGTCTCCAACATCCTTGTCATCACTTCGCCGCCGGCCTTCGCGGCGCGCTGGCTGATCCCGCGCCTGGAAAATTTCCAGTCACAGTATCCAGACATCGACTTGCGCGTGGATGCGACCAAGCGCCCGGTCAATTTCCAGGTGGAGGATGTCGATCTCGCGATCCGCTTCGGCGCCGGAAACTATCCGGGCCTGCAGGTGGAACGACTGATGGCGGAAGCCATCGTGCCGGTGGCCGCACCGGCGCTGGCCGCCACGATACGCACGGCGGAAGATGTGGCACGCTGCACCTTACTGGAAGACGATTGGCATATCGAGAACGGCATGTTTCCGGACTGGGCCACCTGGCTGACCACGCTCGGCGTCAATAATGCGGCGTTGCGCACGCGCCATTTCGGCGATGCCGGCCTCACGCTGCAGGCCGCCACTTCAGGTCTGGGAGTAGCGCTGGCCTGGCACAGCCTGGTGGTGGATGATTTGAAAAACGGACGGCTGACGCACCTGCTCGACCAGTCCACACCGAGTACGCTGGGCTACGATCTCGTCATTCCGCCGAATCGCCTGCGCCTGCCCAAAGTAGCAGCCTTCCGCTCCTGGCTGCTGACGCAGACCGCTACAGCTTAGCGCCCGATCTGGAAACCTTTTTCGCGGAACAGCCGGCACGCCGCATCGACCACGCGCGCATCGAACAAGGTGCCACGTTTGTCTTCAATCTCGGCCAAGGCAGCTTCTATCCCCAGCCCCGCGCGATACGGACGGTGCGAGGCCATCGCCTCGATCACGTCGGCCACCCCGATGATATGCGCCTCGATCTGAATCTCGTCGCCTTTCAGCCCTCGCGGATACCCGGTGCCGTCGCTGCGCTCATGGTGCTGCAACACAAATTCCGCGATCGGCCACGGGAAAGCGATCTCCTTGAGGATGTCGTATCCGGCCTGGGAATGCTGCTTGATCAGCGAATACTCCAGCTCATTCAGGCGCCCCGGCTTGCTGAGGATTTCCGCCGGGATCTTCACCTTGCCGACATCGTGCACGACCGCGGCCAGCTGCAGTCCCTCGATCTGCGCCTCAGACAAACTCAATTCATGCGCGATGGCCGTGGCGATCTGCGCTACGCGGCGCTGGTGCCCGGCAGTGTAAGGGTCGCGCATCTCGACCGTCGAAGCGATCGCCGCAATCGATTCCAGCAGGCTGGTTTTAAGCCTAGCCTCGCTTTCCTGCAGGGACCGGGTGCGTTCTTCGACGAGCTCTTCCAGGTGGTGGCGCAAACGATTCAATTCGAGATGGGTGCGCACCCGCGCCAGCAGCTCTTCGCGCTGGAACGGCTTGGTAACGTAATCGACTGCACCGAGCTCGAAACCTTTCAACTTATCCTGGGTGTCGGTCATCGCGCTCACGAAAATCACCGGGACATCCCTGGTGCGCGCATTCTCCTTCAGGCGCGCGCACACCTCGAAACCGCCGATGCCGGGCATGCTGACATCCAGGATGACCAATTCGGGAGGGTCAACCTCGGCGGCGTGCAGGGCCAGCTCGCCGTTGATTGCCGAGCGCACGTCATAGCCTTCTGCCTTCAGTATTTCTGTCAGCAGCTTCAGCGAGGCCGGTGTATCGTCTACCGCCAGGATCAATCCCTTGTTGTGCATGATGGTCTCCATAACGGCCTGTCACTCTTTGTCCGGCACACCGGCTTCCCTGATCGCGGACAAGACCGGCGGGTAATCGAAATACTCCACATACGACGCCAGGATACGGCCCAATTTTATATCAACCGCCGTGGCCTTGCGCAGCGCTTCGGCAATGCGCCGGCTATCCAGGCTTTCGAGTGCCTCCTTGAGTTCGCCGCGCACGGCGGGCGGCAATCCCTGCAGCATTTTCGGCGTCAATGCCTCCACGCGGTCGGCAACCATCGGGGCTTCATCACCATAAACAAACTGCGCCCCCAGCTGCCGGGTCATGCAGTCATAAATTTCGCTGAACCGGTACGGCTTGCGCACCAGGTCGTCGATGCCCGCCGCCATGATCTCGGATTGCTGCTCCTTGAACACCGATGCGGTCACCGCGACAATTTTCACCTTGTCGCCGCCCGGCAGTTTCCGTATCCGCCGGCTCGCCTCCAACCCGTCCATCACCGGCATGCGCCGATCCATCCAGACCAGGTTCGGCTGCCACTCCTCAAACAGCCGCACGCACTGCGCGCCGTCCTCCGCCATCTTCACTTCCAGACCAATGTCCGTCATCAGCCGCCCCAGCAGCAGGCGGTTCTCGTACTGGTCTTCCGCGATCAGGATGCGCCAAGCCGGCTGCCCCGGCACCAGGCCGACCACCTCGCCATGCTCGGTCTTCTTCAGCGCCATCACCTCCGCCTCGCTGGCCAGTTCCAGCGGCAAGTCCACCCTGAACACACTTCCCTTGCCCGGCGTACTATCGACAACGATATGCCCCCCCATCAGCTGGGCAAACTGCTGGGCAATGCTGAGCCCCAGCCCGGTTCCTCCCTTGCCCGCCCCCTGGGATAGCTGGACAAACGGCTGGAACAATTTTTCCTGCTCTGCGCGACTGATCCCGATGCCGCTATCCTCCACCTCGACCATCAAGTGGTACCGCGCATTGTTGCGTACGCCCAGGCGGATGGTCACGCCGCCTTCCTCGGTGAATTTCACGGCATTGCCCAGCAGGTTCACCAGGATCTGGCGCAAGCGCGCCTCGTCGCCTTTGATGTAGCGCGGGAATTCCGAGGACTGGTCCAGCTCCAGCCGCAGCCCCTTCTGCTCCGCACGCAATCGCATCATTTCGCAGACATCCCGCACCATGGCGCCGAGATCGAACGGGGCGACCTCAAGCTGCAGTTTGCCGGACTCGATCTTGGCGATTTCCAGCACATCGTTTATCAGCCCCAGCAGATGGGCGCCGCTACGGTTGATGATGTCGATATTTTCGCGCTGGCCCGCAGTCAATTCCGGGTCCTGGCGCATCATGCTGCTGAATCCCAATATCGCATTCAGTGGCGTGCGTAGCTCGTGGCTCATGTTGGCCAGGAACAGGCTCTTGGCCTTGTTGGCCGCTTCCGCCGCATCGCGCGCCAGGCGCAACTCCTCCGTGCGCACGCCGAGACGGCGACGGTCTTCCTGGAACTGTGACACCGCCTGCGCCATTTCGTCGATCTCATCGTGTGTCCCCACGCTGCTACGCTCCGTGGATACAGGCTCGCTTTCCCCCCCGTCGCGCAGGTTATGGCTAACCCGTTGCAAGCGCCGCAACACATGCCGCCCCAGGAACAATTGCGACACGCCCCATGCCAGCACCAGGCTGGTTACCAGCAGCACGGTCACCCAGCGCGTATTGCGTTGCGTGATTTTCTCCACACTCAGCACCGCCTTGCGGTAACCCCGGGCAAAATCCTCGGATTGGACCTGGGCCACCACCACCAGATTCCTGGCCTGCTTGCGCAGCTCATACTGGTATTTCTGCTGCGACTCCGCGTCGACACTGCCCACCCCACCCGCGGCTTTGCTGCGCAATTCGCGTTCACGCGACTGCGCGGCGACGTTCACCGTATTGCGGAACAGCTGGCTGGCCTGGTGCAAGTCGAGCAGGACGGCATTTTCCTCCCTGCCCGCCGTAAGACGATCAACGAGTTCATCGAACTCCGCCAGGTAACCGGATGCCTCCGCATAAATATCGCGCATCTCGGCCAAGGAGTCGGCATTGAGCAGCAAGTCGGCCTCCCGCTCGATCAGCAGCGTGCGCTGCACCAATTCCTGCGCTTCCTGCATCTGCATCAGGCGCTCTTCGGCAAGGCGGTGGACCTCTTGCGACGAGGAGCGCAATGCATACACCGCAACGCTGCCCCCGGCCAGGATCAACAAGGTCAGCACCGTCACCGCAAACTGGAACTGCCGCCGCAACGAGCGCGGCAACCAGTGGATGTGATGGTGGAATTTCATCGACCGCCCCTTACCGTTGCCAAATCCTGCGATAGGCCTGTCGGTATCCGTTATCCGGATCGAACACCAAGTGGGGGCCGCCGTCGAATCCGATGTTGTCGTGGGTCACCAGGTGGACAGGCATGATGTAGCCGCTGACTGGCTGGCGCGCCAGCAGGCGATTCAACTCATCGAGCAGTTGCCAGCCTTGCAGGTTCAACGGCTCCGCCACCGTGCCGGCCTGGAATACGCCGGCCTGGATGCGCAGGAACGCCGATGGGCTGCCATCCCCAGCCGAGTACAGGCGCACCTCCTGACCGGCCCGGCTCAGCTCGGGGCTCATATAGTCGAAATAAATATCATTGATTGCCAGGGAAACTGTCCAGCGCGCGCCGTATTGCTTCAGCAGGGCCTGCGTCACCTCCGGCATCAGTTTCGCGCTGCGCGAAATCGGCACATCGAGCACATCAAGCAGGGTGCACTCCTTGCATGCACGGACAACTCCCTCCATCTCCTTTGCCTTGGTCATCGCAATGGCAAAGTTGCTGTCCGTGAAAATGACCACCCCCGCCTTGCCGCCGCTGTCGGCAATGGCGGCCATGGCCGTCACCCGTGCGACTTCCAGCGGGTCCGAAGAGATATTCATTGCCACGCTGCCCGGCATCCGCCCCGCCAGCGCACCCACATGCCATCCCACCAGCGGGATGCCGCGCAACGCAAATTGCGCCAACTGCCCCGCCAACACTCCCGCATCGCTGCCGACCAGAACCGCGCCATCCGGCTTCAGGGCCAGCGCTGCCGAGATTGCTTCGTTGCGGCCATCCGCGCTGCCGTGCGCATCGATAATCTCGATGTGCCATCCAAGAACGGCGGCAGCCTCCTCTATCCCGCGCGCAACCCCCAGCACCCCGCCATTGCGCAAGTCCTCGCAGATAACCGCAACACTCATCCCGGGACGGGCCGTCGGGCCGCTTGACGGCCCGGTCCATTGCGTAACGCGATCGCGCGCATGCGCCACCGTTTGCTGCATTTCAGCTCTGGATAGCACCACTTCCTTGGCCGGGAAAGCGGCTGCACCGGATTGACTGGAAATTGCGACAAGCGCCAGCAGTCCGCCAGCCCAGCGCAAAGTAATTGCGGCAAAGCGGCCTATTCCGGTGCTCAAGAAAATCATGCAGCTTACCCCCGATATCCGAGTTCATTTGTGCGGGCGGATCATGGCATGTGCCTCGTTTTGCCGGCATTCCAGAACTGCATGCCGCAGCACCGTCGCGGCTGCGCAATCGCACAGGGACAGTACCTTATGCATCATGCATCGTCAAATCCACACTCGCTGCCAGGACAAAAGCGGGGTATTGCCCCAAGAGCGTGTTAACGCCCTACCCCCCCCGAGCCAGCCGGTTCATCCAGCCAGGCGCGAATCATGCGATATGCCAGCGTAGAGGAATGCGGCAAGATGGGCAGTGCGTCGCGCCGGAACCATTGCGCATCCTCGATTTCATTCTCCTGCAACACCAGTTCCCCGCCGTCATACTCGGCGGTGAAGCCCAGCATCATCGCATTCGACAATGCCCATGACTGGCTGCCGAACCAGCGCAGGTTATGGATGGAGAGCCCGACCTCCTCGCGCACTTCGCGCTGGATGCATGCCTCCAGCGACTCTCCGGCCTCCACATACCCGGCCAGCGCGCTGTACATGCCGGGTGGAAAATGCGGCGAGCGCGCCAACAGGATTTCCGGACCGCGGGAGATCAACACCATGCCGACCGGGGAAAGCCGTGGATAAGCCGCGAATCCGCATGCGCGGCATTGCCGCAGCGTAGCGTGACTGTCCGTTTCCATTGCGCATCCGCATGCGCCGCAGTAGCGCGTTTCCGACAGCCAGGTGGCGAGCTGGCGCGCGCGACTGAGCGCCGCGAGCATATCCTGCGGCAAGCTGGCCCACACTTTCCTGAAATCGGCTTTCACCAGCCCCGGGGCAAGCACCGTACCGGCCGCCCAGGCCTGCAAACAGTACGCCACCTCGCCGTCGTAGCCAATCAGGTGAAAGTGCATCGGCGGGCCCAGGGCGGACACTGCGGCTGCGTCGGGAAGCTCACCGCCGCTTTTCACCAGCAGCTCCTTGCCGGCAAAGCAGAATACCCTTGCCGCGGCATCCGGCATGCCCGGCCCGAATTGGGACTGGAAAGAGACTGGCAGCTCCCCTATCGAATCAGGCATGACGGCGAACAGTCGCTTGTTTGCGTTGCTGCGTATAGGCCCACCACGGTTTGGCACTGCCTCCTCGCATAAAGTCCACGATGGACAGGAACACGTCGAGCACGCACGGATCTTGGCGCAGGCCGGTTCTTGCACACAGGGCGTCATACATTGCAAACGCATCCTGTCCGCGCAATTGTTCCGGCGTATGAATGCCGATCAGGCGCAAATCCGCCGCCATCGCCTTGCCGATATTCGGCAGATCTTCCAGCACGCACAGCTTGTCGCGCCTGACTTTGTCGGGGCTCATGGCTGCGGGAAGCTGCGCGAACCGAAGATTGCGGTGCCGATGCGCACGATGGTCGCGCCTTCGGCAATCGCGGCGGGGAAATCGTGCGACATGCCCATCGACAGCGTGTCGAGCCGCAGGCCCTGTGCGTTCAATTCATCAAACAAGGTGCGCATGCGTGCAAAGGGCTTGCGCTGCTCAGCCGGATCATCCTGCGGCGCCGGAATCGCCATCAGGCCGCGCAATCTCAGGTTGGGCAGCGCCGCAACCTGTTGCGCCAGAGCCATAAGCTCCTCCGGCATGATCCCGCTCTTGGTTTCCTCGCCGCTGATGTTTACTTGCAGACAAATGTTAAGCAGCGGCAGATGCGGCGGACGTTGCGCCGCAAGCCGCTCGGCAATCTTCAGGCGGTCAACGCCATGCACCCAGGCAAAATGACCCGCAATCTCGCGCGTCTTGTTGCTCTGGATCGGGCCGATGAAATGCCATTCCAGCGGCAGATCGCGCAGTTCCGCAATTTTCTGCACTGCCTCCTGCACGTAGTTTTCGCCGAAGGCAGTCTGCCCGGCGGCATACGCTGCGCGCACCGCCTCGGCGGGAAAGGTCTTGCTGACCGCCAGCAACATGACCGAATCGGCGGCGCGTCCGGCCGCCAACGCCGCCGCCTGGACAGCGCCGCGCGTGGCTTGCAAGTTGGAGAGGATTGCCGTCATAATCGCCCGGACGTTGAGATTCAACGCTATGTTCAATGCTTGGGATTATATATGGATATCACCGAACTGCTCGCCTTCGGCGTGAAGAATAAAGCTTCCGACCTGCATCTTTCCGCCGGCCTGCCACCGATGATCCGCGTGCACGGCGATGTGCGCCGCATCAACCTGCCGCCGATGGAGCACAAGGAAGTGCACGCCATGATCTATGACATCATGAACGATGCGCAGCGCAAGTACTACGAGGAAAACAAGGAGCTGGATTTCTCGTTCGAGGTGCCCGGACTGGCGCGCTTCCGCGTCAATGCTTTCGTGCACAATCGCGGCGCGGGCGCGGTGTTGCGTACCATTCCCTCCAAAATTTTGTCGCTGGAAGATTTGAAGGCGCCGAAGATTTTCGAATCCATTTCCGACTATCCGCGCGGCATGGTGCTGGTGACCGGCCCCACCGGCTCCGGCAAATCGACCACGCTGGCGGCCATGATCAACCATCGCAACGAAAACGAGATGGGGCACATCCTCACCGTGGAAGACCCGATCGAATTCGTGCACGAATCGAAGAAGTGTCTGATCAACCAGCGCGAAGTCGGCCCGCACACGCTGTCGTTCCAGAACGCTCTGCGCTCGGCGCTGCGCGAAGACCCGGACGTGATCCTGGTCGGCGAAATGCGCGACCTGGAAACCATCCGCCTCGCGATGTCTGCGGCCGAAACCGGCCACCTGGTCTTTGGTACTTTGCACACCAGCTCCGCTGCCAAGACCATCGACCGTATCATCGACGTGTTCCCCGCCGATGAAAAAGAAATGGTGCGCGCGATGCTGTCCGAATCGCTGCGCGCGGTGATTTCGCAGACGCTGCTGAAAACCAAGGACGGCTCCGGCCGTGCTGCGGCGCACGAGATCATGATTTGTACCCCGGCGATCCGCAACCTGATCCGCGAAGCGAAAGTGCCGCAGATGTATTCCGCCATCCAGACCGGCGGCAACATCGGCATGCAGACGCTGGACCAGTGCCTGCAGGACCTGGTCAAGCGCAATATCGTTTCTGCGGCCGAAGCGCGCTCCAAGGCCGCCAACAAGGATTTGTTCCCCGGTAATTAACACCGCCCGCTGCTGCAAGGAGATTCATCATGGAAAGAGATCAGGCCACCGAGCTGATTCACAATTTATTACGCGGCATGATCAGCAAGAAGGCTTCCGACCTGTTCATCACCTCCGGCTTTCCGCCCGCCTTCAAGGTGGACGGCAAGATGACGCCGGTGTCGCCGCAAGCGCTCACCCCGGTGCACACGCAGGAGCTGGCACGCGCCATCATGAACGACCGCCAGGCGGCCGAGTTCGAGTCCACGCACGAGTGCAACTTCGCCATCAGCCCGCCGGGCATCGGCCGCTTCCGCGTCAACGTGTTCATGCAGCAGCAACGTGTCGGCATGGTGCTGCGCACGATCACCACCAAGATTCCGGACTTCGATGAAATGGGCCTGCCGCCGGTGCTGAAGGACGTGGTGATGTCCAAGCGCGGCCTGGCCATCCTGGTCGGCGGCACCGGTTCCGGCAAGTCGACCACGCTGGCGGCGATGATCGGGCACCGCAACAAGAACAGTTTCGGCCACATCATCACGATCGAAGACCCGGTGGAATACGTGCACGAACACATCAACTGCATCATCACCCACCGCGAAGTCGGCGTGGACACCGAGAACTGGCACAATGCGCTGAAGAACACGCTGCGCCAGGCGCCCGACGTGATCCTGATCGGCGAGATCCGCGACCAGGAAACCATGGAGCACGCAATTGCCTTCGCCGAAACCGGCCACATGTGTCTGGCAACGCTGCACGCCAACAGCGCCAACCAGGCCATCGACCGCATCATCAACTTCTTCCCCGAGGAGCGCCGCGCGCAACTGCTGATGGATCTGTCGCTGAACCTGCGCGCACTCATCTCGCAGCGCCTGGTGCCAAAGAAGGACGGCAAGGGGCGCGCCGCCGCGATCGAGATCATGCTGAACTCGCCGCTGATTTCCGATTTGATCTTCAAGGGCGAGGTCAACAACATCAAGGGCGTCATGGCGAAGTCGCGCGAAATCGGCATGCAGACGTTCGACCAGGCGCTGTTCGACTTGTATGAGACGGAGAAAATCAGTTACGAGGAGGCATTGAAAAATGCCGATTCGCTGAACGACCTGCGCCTGAACATCAAGCTCAACAGCAAGCATTCGCGTGACACCGACATCATGTCTGGCGTGGGGGAATTGAAACTGAACTGACCGGAGGAGCACTGCATGAGCCTGTTCATGACGCATCAGGATGTTGAAGAGTTGCTGCATTTCGCGGCGCTTTCCGCAGCCACGCGTCTGCAAGTGCCCTATGCGGAGTGGGAGTCAACCGGGCAACTGCTCGCCGCCGTCATGCAAAAGGACCCGGCCCTCGGCACCCCATTGCAGGCATTCATTTCCGCCTATTCAGCCTGGTTCAAATTGCATGAGCGGCTGGCCACCCAAAGCCAGCTCCCTACCCCCGCCCAGCAGCAGGAGCTGCGCGAAGCTGCGGCCATACGCAACAGCAAGCGCGCCGCCTTTATTGCGGCGCTCCAGCGCGGACTCTGAGCCCGCGCCTAGTCGCCTTTTTTCTTCTCCATCGCAGCCTCGATGCGCTGGCACAGGGTCTTCAGTACCTTGATCCGCGCAAACGGCTTGTCGTTGGCCTCGACCAACGTCCAAGGGGCAACCGCGGTGCTGGTGCGATCGACCATGTCGCACACGGCCTGCTCGTAGGCCTCCCATTTCGAACGGTTGCGCCAGTCTTCTTCCGTGATCTTGAAACGCTTGAAGCCGGTCTTCTGGCGATCCTCGAAGCGCCGCAACTGCTCATCCTCGGTAATCGAAAGCCAGAATTTGACCACCACGATCCGGTGGCGCACCAACTGCGCTTCGAAATCGTTGATCTCCATATAGGCGCGCATCCAGTCCGACTCGGAACAGAATTTTTCCACGCGTTCGACCAGCACGCGCCCATACCATGAGCGATCGAATATCGCGACCCGCCCCTTACGCGGCAACTGCCGCCAGAAGCGCCACAAATAGGGTTGCTCACGCTCTTCCTCGGTCGGCGCCGCAATCGGGATCACCTGGTATTGGCGCGCGTCCAGTGCGCCGGTAATGCGGCGGATGCTGCCGCCCTTGCCAGCGGCATCGTTGCCCTCGAATACCACCACCACGCTGATGTCCTTGAAGCCGGGGTCGCGCGTCAACATGGCCAGCTTGCCCTGGTATTTTTCCAGCTCCTCGTCGAATTTCTTCTTGTCGAGCTTCTGGGTCATATCCAGCGTTTTCAGGATGTCCAGTTTGTCGATGGCCGGCAGCAGGGGAGGCGCGGCAATTTCGGCCGGCTTGCGCTGCTCCTGCTCGGACAGGCGCTTGCGGATGGTCTCCAGGATCACCTTGCCCACGGTCAGGCTGCGGTAGCGCGCATCCGCTCCCTCCACAATGATCCACGGCGCCTCGGCCGTGCTGGTATGGCGCAACACGCTTTCATATACCTCGACGAACCTGTCGTAGCGCTTGTAATGCTCCCAGTCGCGCTTGGTCACGCGCCAGCGCGTCTTGGGATTTTTTTCCAGGAACTCGAGACGCGCCTTCTGCTTTTCCTTGGACAGATGCAGCCAGAATTTGATGATCAGCGCCCCCTCATCGGTCAGCATTTTCTCCAGCCGCTTGGCACGCTCCAGGCTCTGGTCAAGATCGGCGGGCTTGGTCACCCCCATCACCCGGTTCAGCATCGGCCAGGTGTACCATGAGCCGAGAAACAGCCCGATTTTTCCTTTGGGCGGCAGTGCGCGCCAGAAACGCCACATCATCGGGCGATCCATTTCCTCATCCGACGGCTCGCCCATGCCGTGCGTCTGGATAAAGCGCGGATCCATCCACTCGTTCAGCAGGTTCACGGTTTCGCCGCGCCCGGCGCCGTCCAGGCCGCCCATCAGGATGATGACCGGAAAACTGGCTTTTTCCACCAACTCAAGCTGCGCGTCCAGCAAGGCTTCGCGCAATTTCGGCACTTCCTCATCGTAGGTCGCCTTGTCGATCTTGTGTCCTAATTCAGCCGACTCAAACATTTTCGCCTCCTGTCACACTCACACATGCTCCGGGGCAATCGCCAGACGCAAGATGGTCTGCGTATCGCCTTCCCGTTCGCGGCGGCTGAACCACCATACCGCCCCCTTTTTAACGCTCCAATAATCCACCGAACCGGTCATCAGCATGGCCGCCACCTGGCCGATCCAGGGCTGGTGGCCGACCAGCAGAACGGCGCCTTCCGCTTGCGGCCAGCCTGCCGCCGCCAGCACATCATGCGGCGCGGCCCCGACACCGATATCCGACTCGGTAATGAATTTCTTGCCCAGCGCCTTGGCGGTCTGTTGCGCACGCAACGCCGGGCTGACCAGTATCCGTGTGTGTTTGGGCAACTGCCCGGACAGGAAGCGCGCCATCCGCTCGGCCTGGTCATGCCCCTTTTCCGTCAATGCCCGCGCCTCATCGGGGCTGCCTTCTTCCGCCTCCGCGTGCCGCCACAGTATGAGTTCCATATGCATCCCTCATATTACAATTCAGTTCCTAGCATATACCGTATATACTGATTCCGCCAATATAAAACCAAGGGAAAAACATGACCGAAGAGAAGAGTGTTGCAGGCAAAACTGCCAGCAAAAAGACCCCGGTAGCGGTAAAAAAAGAAAATAAATCCGCACCCGCACCAAAAGCGGAAAAGAAACCCAAAAAAGGGAAAGTCGAAAGCAAGGAAAAGGTCGTACGCGACAGCTTCACGATGCCGCAAACCGACTACGACCTGATTGCCGAACTGAAGCAGGCTGCACTTGAGCATGGCCAGCATTTGAAGAAAAGCGAAATCTTGCGCGCCGGCTTGCATGCCTTGGCCAAACTGAACACCACCCAGTTCAAACTGGCCATCTCCAGCCTGGAAAAGATCAAGACCGGACGCCCGAAAAAAGCCTGACCTCGAGATCAGGCTTTATCTGGCGTATCGGCCATCTTGCCGGATAAATCCTGCAACAGTTGCGCCTGGGCACATTTGGGGGTGGCGCTGCGTGTAACTTTCAGGTGCCAGTTATTATCGCCATCCATCTCCCAGGCCTGCGAATTGTCCTGCAAGTAGGTCTTCAGGCCTTCATCAATCACACGCTTCTTCAGCTTGGGGTCCAGCACCGGGAAGCACACCTCGATACGCCGGAAGAAATTGCGATCCATCCAGTCCGCGCTTGACAAGTAGACATCGTGCGCCAGGTTGTTGCGGAAATAGAAAATCCGCGTGTGTTCAAGGAAGCGCCCGATGATCGAACGCACGGTGATATTCTCGGACAAGCCGGGCACACCCGGACGCAACGCACACACGCCGCGCACGATCAGGTCGATCTTAACCCCCGCATTGGATGCCTCATAAAGTGCGGAAATGACTTCCGGTTCAAGCAAGGCATTCATCTTGGCGATAATCTGCGCGCTCTTGCCGTCCTTGGCCAACCTGGTTTCATTCTGGATCGCGCGCAACACCTGGCTATGCAGCGTAAACGGCGACTGCCACAGGTGGCTCAGTTTGCTGGCCTTGCCCAGTCCGGTGAGCTGCACAAACACCTGGTTCACATCCGAGCAAACCTCTTCGTTGCTGGTAAACAAACCAAAGTCGGTATACAGCTTGGCGGTACGCGGATGGTAATTGCCGGTCGCCAGGTGCACATAACGCTTCAGCTTGCCATCTTCTCGGCGGATTACCATCAGCATCTTGGCGTGTGTCTTGTGCCCGACCACTCCGTACACCACATGAGCCCCCGCCTGCTCCAGACGACTGGCCCAATTGATATTCGCCTCTTCATCGAAGCGCGCCAGCAGCTCCACCACCACTGTGACCTCCTTGCCGCGCTGCGCCGCTGCAATCAGCGCCTCCATGATCGCGGAGTCGGCCCCGGTACGATAGACGGTCTGCTTGATCGAAACAACCTGCGGATCGGCCGCCGCCTGCTGGATGAAATCGATGATCGGGCGGAATGACTGGTATGGGTGGTGCAACAACACATCGCCCTTGCGGATCAGCTTGAACATGTCCGCACCTTTTTTCTGCAAGGCAGGCGGCATGCCCGGCAAAAACTCCTGGAACTTCAGGTCCGGACGGTTTACCTCATCCGGAATGCGCATCAGGCGCACCAGGTTGACCGGGCCATGCACGCGATAAAGGTCGTCGGGGCCGAGATCGAATTGCTGCATCAGGAATTCGGCTATTTCGGGCGTGCAGTTATCCGCCACCTCCAGACGCACTGCGTCGCCGAAATGGCGTTGCGGCAATTCGCCCTGCAAGCTGACGCGCAGGTTTTTCACTTCCTCTTCATCCACGAACAGGTCGCTGTTGCGCGTCACCCGGAACTGGTAGCAGCCCAGCACCTCCATGCCGGAAAACAGCTCACCCACATGCGCATGCAGGATCGAAGACAGGAAGACGAATCCGTACTGGCAGCCGGAAATTTCAGGCGGCATCAGGATCGCACGCGGCAGCACGCGCGGCGCCTGCACGATGGCCTTGGCCGAGTTGCGACCAAACGCGTCCTTGCCTTGCAGCTCCAGCGCAAAATTCAATATCTTGTTCAGCACGCGCGGAAACGGGTGCGCAGGGTCCAACCCGATCGGGGTGAGCACCGGCATCACTTCGCGCAGGAAAAAATCCTTGACCCATGCCTGCTGCGCCTCATTCCAGTGTGTGCGCCGCAGGAAACGGATACCCTGCTCAGCCAGCGCCGGCGTCAGCTCATTGTTGAACACCTGGTACTGGCGCTCGATGATCTGGTGCGCCTGGTCGCGCACCTGCCTGAGTATCTGCGCGGCCTCCATACCGTCCGGCCCGGTGGATACCGCGCCGACCTTGATCTGTTCCTTGAGACCGGCCACGCGGATTTCGAAGAACTCGTCCAGGTTGCTGCTGACGATGCACAGGTATTTCAGGCGTTCCAGCAACGGCACCGAGGTGTTTTCGGCCTGTGCCAGCACGCGCCGGTTGAATTCCAGCAACCCCATTTCACGGTTGATGAAATTCTGCGGAGGATATTTTTTTGTCACTTTGGGAACCCGTGTTACTGTTTTGGTGGCGTAAAGCCCGACGGCATCTGCGCTCCTGCGCCAAAGAAATAATTCTCCATCTGTTCCGCCAGGTACTTGCGCGCCCGCGCGTCCGCCAGGTTGAGCCGGTTCTCGTTGACCAGCATCGTCTGGAATTTGATCCAGCCCTGCCACGCCTCCTTCGACACATTTTCGAAGATACGCTGGCCGAGCGGCCCCGGATAGGTCGGACGCTCCAGTCCTTCTGCTTCGCGACCGAGTTTTACGCACTGCACCATTCTTGCCATTCTTTGACTCCATAACTGGTTAAGGATAAGCGCCGATTGTGACGCCGTTGTGACATGCGCTGCATGCCGGGAAAAACTATTTTAACGTCTTCACGAAAACTTTTGAGCGGCGCTGGTAGTTGTACAAGGCTTTCTTTTCGGCCGGGAGCTGTCCCGGATCGACCTCCTTGAAGCCGCGCTCGACAAACCAGTGTGCGGTTCGCGTGGTCAGCACGAACAGCTTCCGGAAGCGCTGGGCCAGCGCCTCTTCGCTCATGTGCTTCAACAAGGCATCGCCATAACCGTGGCGGCGGTAAGCCGCATCAACCGCCATGCACGCCAGCTCTGCGGCCTTTTCATCCGGGAACGGGTACAAGGCGGCGCAACCGATGATGCGGTGATCGTGCTCGACCACCACGAAGCGATCGATCTCCCGCTCCAGCAGCTCGCGCGAGCGCCGCACCAGAATCCCCTCCGCTTCCAGCGGCTGCAGCAATTTGAGGATGCCGCCGACATCGTCGATGGTTGCATCGCGTATCGTGTTCAGTGTGCTCTCCACCACCATGCTGCCGATGCCGGTGTCGGAGAACAGTTCCTGCAAGAGGGCGCCGTCCTGATGGCGGCTGATCAGGTGCGTGCGCGCCACGCCTGCGGCGCAAGCGCGCACCGCGCACGGCAGGAACAGTCCTACATCGTCGGGCAATTTGCGTTTCGCGGCCAGCACCGCAGTGGCCGAGGCGATGGTTAGCTCATGCATCAGGTTGCCCTGCTTGTCCATCACTCCGTCGGTATCCATCAGGAAGATCAGCTTGTCCGCATCCAGCGCAATCGCCGTGCTGGTCGCCACATCCTCCAGGGTCAGGTTGAACACCTCGCCGGTGGGTGAGTAGCCCAGCGGCGATAACAGCACCACTTCATTAAACTCAAGACGATCCTTGATTGCGGCCACATCGACCTTGCGCACGCAGCCGGTATGCATCAAGTCGACGCCGTTGATTACGCCCATTGGCTGCGCCGTGATGAAGTTCCCGCCGGCCACGCGGATGTCCGCATTGGCCATCGGCGAGTTGACCAGCCCCATGGACAGCAGCGCCTCGATTTCCAGGCGCGTCCTGCCGACCGCCTCTTTGACGCACAGCAGGGTTTCACCGTCGGTCAGCCGGATGTTATGGTGATAGCGGTCTGCGATGTCGTTGCGCGACAAGTGCTGCTCGATCTGCGGGCGAGCGCCGTGCACCAGCACCAGCCGCACGCCCAGGCTCGCCAGCAGGTTGAAGTCATGGGTCAGCTCGACGAATTTCCCGTCGGCCACAACCTCCCCGCCAAACGCAACCACGAACGTCTTGCCGCGAAACGCGTTGATATACGGCGCAACGGAACGGAACCAGGCAACGAATTCGGCGGTAGTATGGGCGGGGATTGGCGGCATAGTTACTCGGGACAGGCGGCGGTGATAAAGAGCTCACAGTATCCTGCAAGGCAGGCCTGATGCGCAATAGCATTGCGCTCTGCTGTTGCGGCCCACGAATCGGTCGGCATCGGCGATAATCCGCACTCACACCAAGGAGCATTTATGTGCGGCATTTGCGGCGAACTGCGTTTTGATCATGCAACACCGGATATGGCTGCGCTGCGGCGCATGACCGCGCGCCTGGCGCGCCGCGGCCCGGATCACGAGGGTTGTTTCATTCACGGCCCGCTGGCGCTCGGCCACCGCCGACTGTCCATCATCGACCTGTCCGAGCATGCCAATCAGCCGATGGTGGACGAAACACTGCAACTTGCGCTGGTATTCAACGGCACCATTTACAACTACCAGGCGCTCCGCGCCGAACTCGTCGGGATGGGCTATGAGTTCAGCTCCAGCGGCGATAGCGAAGTCATCATCAAGGCCTACCACGCCTGGGGCAAGCATTGCGTCGAACGCTTCTTCGGCATGTTTGCATTTGCGATTTACGACCTGCGGGCGCGATCGCTGTTCCTTGCGCGCGACCGCCTGGGCATCAAGCCCCTTTACTATGCGCTGGACGGCGCCCGCCTGCGTTTCGCCTCCACGCTGCAATCCCTGCTCGCCGGGGGCGGCATCGACACCACGCTGGACCCCGTCGCGCTGCACCACCACTTCACACTGCACAGCGTGGTACCCGCGCCGCGCACCATATTGCAAGGCGTACGCAAACTGCCTCCCGCCCATACTTTCTGGTTCTCGGCCAACGGCGAAACCGAGCTGCGCCGCTACTGGTCGCTCAACGCCACGCGTCCGGACATGGCGCTTTCGGAAAACGACTGGCTGGCGGCAACGCGCTCCGTACTGGCGCGCGCTGTCGAGCGCCATCGCCTCGCTTCCGATGTGCCGGTCGGCGTCCTGCTCTCCGGCGGCCTGGACTCCAGCCTGCTGGTCGGCCTGCTGGCGGATCATGTTGACGAGCTCAACACCTTCTCGATCGGCTTCGAGGCAACCGCCGGTGAGCAGGCCGACGAATTCGAATACTCCGATCTGGTGGCGAAACATTTCAAGACCCGCCACCATAAATTCGCCCTGCCCAACAGCGCGGTGCTGCAACACCTGCCCGAGGCCATTGCCGAGATGAGCGAGCCAATGCCGAGCTACGACGTCACGGCGTTTTACCTGCTCTCGCAAAAAGTCGCGCGGGAGGTCAAAGTCGTGCTAGCAGGCCAGGGGGCCGACGAGGTTTTCGGCGGCTATTTCTGGTACCCGCGCATGCAGGACGCACAAGGCGCAACACTGGAACGGTTTTCCCAACACTATTTCGACCGCGACCACGCCGAGTACTTGGAAATGATGAGCCCCGCTTACGCAGTGCCCGATGCGACCGGCCAACTGGTCGCCGCACAATTGGCGTTACCTGATGCCGACGAGTTTCTCGACCAGGTGTTGCGTTTCGATGTCACCACATTGATGGTGGATGACCCGGTCAAGCGCGTCGACAACATGACCATGGCCTGGGGACTGGAGGCGCGCGTCCCTTTCCTCGATCACGAACTCGTGGAGCTGTCCGCCAGGATGCCGCCCTCCCTCAAGCTCAAGGAGGGCGGCAAATTCCCGCTCAAGGCCATTGCGCGCGGCGTCATCCCGGATGCAGTCATCGACCGCCCCAAGGGCTACTTTCCGGTGCCGGCATTGAAATACCTGCGCGGGGATTTTCTCGCCAGGGTTCGCGAGCTACTGGACTCGAACGCCTGCCGTAACCGCGGGCTGTACCAGCGATCGTACATTGACAAGCTGGTGTCTGCGCCGGACGACTACCTGACGCGCATCCAGGGCAGCAAGCTGTGGCATCTCGCCCTACTGGAATGGTGGCTGCAAATCAATGTGGATCAGCCGGGCTGAGTCTTCCGCTATTGCGATATGAAACAGCAGCGGTTGCGGCCTTGCGCTTTCGCCTGGTAGAGCGCCTGAT
This sequence comes from Pseudomonadota bacterium, assembly GCA_021848465.1. Classification (GTDB taxonomy): domain Bacteria; phylum Pseudomonadota; class Gammaproteobacteria; order Burkholderiales; family Gallionellaceae; genus JAJZUP01. The sequence continues at coordinate 124,690 of JAJZUP010000005.1, read as the reverse complement.
CTGCCACCTTTAGCAAATCCTCCGACACCAGTCCTTTTTGCGGGACTGCCGTGGCAACGCCGATGCTGGCGGTCACAACGCCGTAATCCGATGCGGCATGCGGAATTGCCAGCGTACGCAACTCGGCACAAATCTTCTCGGCCAACGCACGCGCGTGCTGGTCGTCTGTTGCCGGCGCAATAATGACAAACTCCTCACCGCCATAGCGGGCAACCAGGTCGCCGCCCCTGCCGGCATTTTTCTGGAACACTGCAGAGACCCTGCGCAAACATTCATCACCCGCCTGATGCCCATAGTGATCGTTGTAATTCTTGAACCAGTCTATGTCGATCATCGCTATCGTCAGGGGCTGCCCTGCTCGCTCAGCTCGCCCCCACTCCGCCGCCAACACCTCAAGGAAATGTCGGCGATTTGAGATTCCGGTAAGATCGTCCGTCATGCTCAAGGTCGCGAGCCTGGCATTGAGCACCCGCAACTGCTGATTCGCACTTTCCCGCTGGCGCTGCAACCGGACACTGACGATAAACGTCAAGGTAAGCGACAGCCACATGCTGAGCAAGATCGCGTACACATACGGAAGCGTATCCACCCAGCTCTGCGCTTTAAGGTACGCAGCCTGCTCCTGCATTCTCGGTGCATTCACCGCACGGAATATGAAAAGCACTGTCCCGCCAATGAAAATCAGGGCCGCAAGCCGCTCTGACAAGCGCAAATGCGGCTCTCCGCGTCCGCGCCAAAACTGCCAGGCGCAACTGGCAAAAAACGGCACATACAGCAGCGAGGTCACCATCACGCGAACCTGCAATTCCTGAGAAATCACGCAAATCAGGAAAACACTCCCGGCTGCCAGCCAATGCCAATGTCCCTGCGCCGCTTTGCTGTATAGTTTGCGCGAGCCAAGCTCCCCAAAACCGATGCCCAACATCACCAGGGAGTTAGCTATCGCAATCGAGAAAAAATCAGGGATCAAACCACGCAATCCGAGCAGCAGCATGGCTGCCGCCAGCAGGACCGCCCCCCTGGCCCAATCTTGCAGCCCGCGTTCTTCCGGCACCAACCGTGACAGCAATACGACACCAAAGGCAAACCCGGCAAAACTCACCATCGAGACCAGGCGAAGGGTATTTAGATCAAGCATTCAATAACAATGTGATGTGTTCTTTTTACATTCTACCGTGCCGACGCTGAACAGGAAAAATATCGGTCTGGAAAATCGGAATTGCATTGCAAACAGGCCGCGAAAAATAAAAAAGGCCTGCATCTCTGCAAGCCTTTTGTATTCTGGTGGCTCGGGGCGGAATCGAACCACCGACACAAGGATTTTCAATCCTCTGCTCTACCGACTGAGCTACCGAGCCATTTACGAAGTTGCGCATTATAGCGGCTTCATGGATTAAAGCCAACTCACAATTTCGTTTTTGCCTCGCGACTACTGTGCAGCTTGAGCATCGCCGCCTCAAGTTTGCCTTCCACAACCAAAGGCAGGACTGTCTGCGCGCACTGCAGGGCATCCTCAATCAACGCCTGTTCTTCCTTGCGCGGCGCATTCAGGACGAATTGACTGACTGCCGCCTTGTCACCGGGGTGACCAATGCCGACACGCAAGCGCCAAAAATCGCGGCTGCCCAAGTGAGCGATGATGTCTTTCAACCCATTATGACCGCCATGCCCGCCGCCAAGCTTGAGTTTGGCGCTGCCTGGTGGCAGGTCGAGTTCGTCATGCACCACCAGTATTTCCGCCGGCTCAATTTTGTAGAATTGGGCCAACGCCCCAACGGCGCGTCCGCTGACGTTCATGAAGGTCTGGGGTTTCAGCAGATGCACTTCGTGCCCGTGCAGATTCAGGCGTACTGCCAGCCCGTGAAACTTTGCGTCTGCCTTGAATCCTGCGGCCTGTTCCCGTGCCAGCATGTCCACCCACCAGAATCCGGCATTGTGCCGGGTATCCTCGTATTCGCGGCCGGGGTTGCCGAGGCCGACAATCAATCGAATTGGCGTGTTCATAAATGAAAAACCCGCCATGCATCGTTCTCATGCATGGCGGGCAAGTACATACCTGTTTATTTCTTGGCTGGCTCTGCTGCAGGGGCAGCAGCGGCTTCCGCTGCCGCAGCCGCTTCAACGTGGCCGCGCGGAACCTGAACGGTTGCCACTGCATCACCGGCGTGGTGGTGCGTAGCAACTTCCACACCCTTCGGCAGCTTGATGTCGGACACGTGAATCGAGTGCCCCAGATCCAGGCCAGACAGGTCAACCTCAATGTGGGCAGGCAGGGCTGCGGGCAGACATACTACATCCAGCTCATTCAGCACGTGGCTGATGATGCCGCCGCCGACCTTCACACCAGGAGCAACATCCGCATTGGTGAAGTGCAATGGCACCTTCATGTGAATCTTCTTCTTCGGGTCTACGCGCTGGAAGTCGATATGCAGAACTTGCTGACGGAATGGGTGCATCTGGAAGTCGCGCAGCAGTACTGGCTCTTTCTTGCCATCCAGATCCATGGACAGGATGGATGCATGGAATGCTTCGTTACGCAGTGCGTAATACAATGTGTTGTGATCGAGGTCGATCATCGCTGCTTCGCCAGCGCCATATACGACGCCGGGAACACGGTTTGCCTTGCGCAGACGGCGGCTCGCACCCGTTCCTTGCGCCTTGCGCGTTGTTGCGCTGATTTCAATTGCCATTTTTACTTCTCCACTTGATGGGCGTTTCCGCGACCAGAAACCCCGGTTTACGCACAGCTCCCCATGAGCTGCGCAAATTCTTAATCCATGAACAACGAGCTGACCGACTCTTCATTATTGATGCGGCGAATGGTCTCCGCCATCAGCTCGGCCACACTCAGTTGGCGGATACGCTTGCAGTTGCGCGCTTCTTCGCGCAGCGGAATGGTATCGGTCACCACCAGTTCATCCAGCGCAGACGATTCGATGCGCGAGATTGCCGGACCGGACAACACCGGGTGCGTACAATACGCAATCACCCGCGCCGCGCCTTTTTCCTTCAGCGCATTGGCCGCCTCGCACAAGGTATTGGCGGTATCCACCATGTCGTCCATGATGATGCAGGTGCGGCCGGCGACTTCGCCGATGATGTTCATCACCTTGGCCACATTCGGCTTCGGACGGCGCTTGTCGATAATCGCCAGGTCCGACTCCAGGCGCTTGGCCAGCGCGCGCGCGCGCACCACCCCCCCCACATCCGGCGACACCACGATCAGATCCTGGTAATCCTGCTTCCACACGTCCGACAACAGGATCGGGGCAGCATAGATATTGTCCACCGGAATCGAGAAGAATCCCTGAATCTGGTCGGCGTGCAGATCCATGGTCAGCACGCGGTCCACGCCAACGCCGGTCAGCATGTCGGCAACAACCTTGGCAGTGATCGCCACACGCGCCGAACGAGGGCGGCGATCCTGGCGCGCATAGCCATAATAGGGCATTGCTGCGGTAATACGGGCTGCTGAGGCGCGCTTCAGTGCATCCACCATCACCATGACTTCCATCAGGCTGTCATTGGTCGGGGCGCATGTAGACTGCAATACGAACACATCCTTGCCGCGCACATGTTCGAGAATCTCGACCATCACTTCGCCATCCGAGAAACGGCTGACTGTCGCGCGGCCCAAGTGGATATTAAGATGACGTGCTACGTTTTCGGCCAGCTTGGGATTGGCATTGCCGGTAAATACCATCAGACTATCGTGAGACACGTGCGCCCCTTAAAAAATGGGCGCGAGCGCCCATAATATCTGGATCTGGCTGGGGAGGTAGGGATCGAACCTACGAATGCCGGAATCAAAATCCGGTGCCTTACCACTTGGCGACTCCCCAAAAACTCTATGCGGCAAAATCCCGCAAGGGATGCTGCTGCAGGCCGCGCGCTACAAAACCGCGCATATTTCCCGGCAACTTCTGCAAGACAGCCATTGCTTCCTTCTCCGTGGCAAACTCCGCGAATACGCAGGCCCCGGAGCCAGTCATCAGGGGCTGCGCAAACTGCGCCAACCATTCCAGATGCCGACCGATTTCAGGGTACAGGGCACACGCTACCGGCTGCATATCATTGCCATAAAGCCCGGTGCGAAAGCCGCCCCCCGTTGGAAGGGCGCGAATTGTGATGGAAATCGTATTTCGTGTCAAATCCGGATGAGAAAATATCTGCGCGGTCGGTACATGCACTGGCGGCGACAGCACCACATACCAGGCCTCCGGCAACAGGTAGGCTTGCAACTGCTCGCCCACTCCCTCGGCAAACGCATTGTCCCCAAACACGAACACCGGCACATCCGCGCCGAGTTGCAGACCCAGTTGCATCAGGGTCGCACGCGGCAGGTTCAGCCCCCACAAGCGGTTCAAGGCCAGCAAGGTTGTCGCAGCATCCGAGCTTCCGCCGCCCAGCCCGCCGCCCATCGGGATGCGCTTTTCAATGCCGATTTCCACGCCAAGGGTACAGCCGGCATGCTGTTGCAGCAGACGTGCCGCACGCACGCACAAGTCCTGCTCAGCCGGCACCCCCGCAACATCGGTATTGCGCTTTATCTGACTATCGTCGCGCAACGCAAAGTGCAGGGTATCGTTGAGGTCGATGAAACGGAACAGCGTCTGCAGCAGGTGATAACCATCGGGCCGACGCCCGACGATATGCAGGAACAGGTTCAGCTTGGCCGGGGCCGGACAAGTCAGCGTGGTTATTGTTTTTCCCATTCGTCGATCAACACCAGAATTTCAAGGTCGCCATGATGCATCACAAAGCGCAATGGCAGGCTGTCGGCCGCATCGTCGGCATAACGCGAGTATTCGATTTCCCAGCCATCCTGCTGCAAGCTGGCAAGCTGGCCCTTGTCGTTGTAGCTGGCCTGCGCCACTTCTCCTGGTGCCGGCGCAGCCACCACCCAGTAGCGCAATCCCGCCAGCGGCATCTCCCATCCCAGCACCTGTTGCGTGAGCGATTCAGCATCGGCAGCAACATAGCGCTTGCCATCCGCTTCAAGCATGATGCCTTGCGCATCGCGATGCAGCCGCGCAACAGTCTGTCCGAGCGGGGCCAGCATCAGTATCTCGTCTTCGTCCTTGGCGTGCACCCAACGCAAGCCGGAGGCCGTGCGCTCATGCCCCTGCCTGATCGCCACCCTGCCATTGAAAGCGAATGGCTCATCGACCTGAACTGTGCGGTGCAATACTTTTACCGCGTTACCGGCGCATCCTGCCAGCACCGCAATCAGCAGCGCAAAGATAAGCAGGTTACGCATCCGTCAGGGAGTGAACTTCTTGATGGTTGTGCGCAGCGGTTCGCTATCCGGGTGCATTTTCAGTGCGTCCTGCCAAACCTTGCTAGCCTCCTGCTTGTCGCCCTTCACCCACAGCACTTCACCCAGATGAGCCGCGATCTCCGGATCGGGGTTCCCGTTATAGGCACGGCGCAAGAATTCGGCACTCTTGTCGAGCTTGCCGAGCCGGTAATACCCCCAGCCCATGCTGTCTGTGATCGCGGAATCATCCGGTGCCAGGGCATACGCTTTCTCGACCAGCTTCATCCCTTCATCTATGCGGATATTGCGTTCGAGAAAACTGTAGCCCAAAGCATTGTAGGCCTGCGCATTGTCGGGGCTGACCTGCAACAGCTTGCGCAGGGTCTGCTCGAACTCATCGGTTTTTCCCAGCTTGTCGGCCATCATGGCCTGCTCAAACAGCAACTGGGGATTGTTGGGCAACTGCGCCAGCGCATCCTGCAACACGCGATATGAGTCCGCAAAACGCCCGGCGTCGCGCAGCATCTGCGCTTCAATCATTGCCAGCATCGCGCGCTGCTGGTTGTTCGTCGCCACCGCCTTCTTCAGCGCCGCACGCGCCTGCTCCAGCTTACCCACCCGGTTCAGCAGGTAGGCTTCGCGCAAGCGCGCCGCGTAGGCATACTCTCCGGCATTTACATCGCCATATTGCGCCAGCGCCGCGGCATCGTCTTTCTTGGCCTCATTCAACTGACCGAGGTAATAATGCACCGTATCGGCGTCCTTCTTGCCTTTCTGCAAGGTATCCTGCAATTCTTTCTGCGCACGATCCAGCTCGCCCAGTTGCAGCGACAGCAGGGCTACGGCGAATGCAATTTCAACATTATCCGGGCTGGCCTCCAAAAGCTTCTGGAATTGCTCGCGCGACTCGGCATATTGCTTCTTTTCCAGCAGCGCGCGCGCATAAAACAGCCGTACGTCTTTCTTGACCGGATAGGATTGCAGGTACTGGCGCAACAGCTCCAGCGCCTGCTGCGGCTGGGGCGCCATCAGCAACTGCGCTTCCAGCACCGCTGCCGAGTCCCACTCCGGACGCGACTTGCGCGCCACGCGAATTTCGCTCAACGCCAGTTCCTGTTTGCCTGCCGCCGCCGCGACTTGCGCAATCGCCCAATGCGATTCCGGCAGCGCGCCGTACGGGCGCGCAACATCGACCAGCCAGTCCTGCGCCACTTTATGATCTGGCATCCTCACCAGCATCGTCGCCAGCATCTTGAACACCGACACCGCGCTTTCCGTTCCGGCCGCCAGCAATTTCTCCACATGCGGACGAGCTTCCTGCAAGCGCCCGCCGCTCAACAGCAGCGACACCAGCATCTGGCGCGCCAACGGCGCATCGGGCTCCAGCTCCTGCCACAACTGGAATGCTTCAAGCGAAACGTCGAAGCGGTGCGACTCGAAAGCCAATTGCGCGGCACGGCGCGCCACACGCGGATCGCGCGTGGTGCGCGCCAGCTCCAGATAGGCCTGCACGGCAACTTCGGGCCGGCCTCGTTGCGCCGCAATATCACCGAGCAGGAATTCAAACAGCATGCGGTCGTCCAGCGCCACATTGGGCAAGGGCGGCTCTGCCGCGGCGGGCGCCGGAGACGCCACCCCGGGATGCGCGTTTGCCGGCGAGGCTTCTGTCTTGTTGGCAGCGTGCGGCACATTGGCGCAGGCTGACAACAGCAGCGGCAGCCAGATCAACTTGTATCGGAAAGTACTCATTTCATCCCGTCGTCCAGAGAGGTTTTGGTGCAGGCGCGCATATTAGGTTATATTGCCCTCCACCTACAACCATACCTCCCAGCATGACCGCACCCATCACCCTGTCCGCCCGCCATCTAGTTCGCCGTTATGGCCCACGCAATATCATCCAGGATGTTTCCATCGAACTGCGCCAGGGCGAAGTGCTGGGCCTGCTCGGACATAACGGCGCCGGCAAAAGCACCACGCTGCAAATGCTCACCGGCGCACTGACGCCCCATTCCGGAACAATCGAAATTTGCGGTTTCGACCTGAACCGGCAGCCGGAACAGGCCAAAGCCTGCGTCGGCTTCCTGCCGGAAACCCCGCCGCTATACCGCGACATGCGCGTGGATGACTACCTGGTCTACGCCGCGCGCCTGCACCGGCTTCCCGCCAGCCGGCTGGCTGCCGCGCTGGACGATTGCAAGCAGCGCTGCGGACTGCAGGATTGCGGCAAGAAAATCATCGCCACGCTGTCGAAAGGCTACCAGCAACGCGTCGGCATTGCGCAAGCCATTATCCACCGCCCGACCGTCATCATCCTCGACGAACCCACGGTAGGCCTCGACCCTGCCCAGATCCGCGACATTCGCGGCCTGATCCGCGAGCTCGGCACCAGCCACAGCGTGATCCTGTCGACCCACCTGCTCAGCGAAGTCGAACATATCTGCGACCGCGTCGAAATCATGCAGAACGGCCGCCTGATCTATGGCGACAGCAGCACACGCATGAAGCAGTTCGGGCACCAGCCCGGCTTCACGATCACTTTGCTGACACCGCCCCCGCTCTCCGAGCTTGCAGCCATTGCCGGAGTGGCGAGCGTAGAAGCCGTGTCGGAAAATCTGTTCCGCATCACCCACGACCTCGGCCAGGACCCCGGTGCTACCTTGCTGGCGCTGGCCGCCGAGCGCGGCTGGCAGGCCAGCCAACTCACCCCGCTTAAAGGCAGCATCGAGGAGGTGTACACCCGCATCATGGAAAGCGAGTCCGCATGATATTGACCATCGCGCGCAAGGAGTTGCGCAGTTTCTTCGCCGCCCCCAGCACCTGGCTGATTTTCGGCATCCTGCAATTCATCTTTGCCTGGCTGTTCCTGTCCCGCCTGGATGCCTACCTGCAATTGCAAACCCAGTTGGCGCAGATTGCCAATGCCCCCGGCGCAACCCAGTCCGTCGCCTCGCCGCTGTTCGGCACGCTGGTGCTGCTGTTGATGCTGATGCTGCCGCTGTTCACGATGCGCCTGCTGGCCGAGGAGCGCCGCAACCAGACCCTGCCGCTGCTGCTCGCCGCCCCGGTTTCCAGCCGCGCCATCGTGCTGGGGAAATACCTCAGCCTGCTGGGGTTCATCCTGCTGGTCGTGTGCAGCGGCACCCTGATGCTCGCCACGATCGGACTAGGCACGCAACTGGATTACGGCCTGCTTGCCTGCAACGCAATCGGGCTGCTGCTGCTCGCCGCCAGCTATGCCGCACTCGGCCTGTACCTCTCCGCACTGACGCGCCAACCCATCGTCGCCGCGATGAGTGCAACGGCGCTCTCGCTCGGCCTGTGGCTGGTCGACATCGGCAACGCCGACAGCACCGGCCACCTGCGCGCACTGTCGCCCACCGCGCATGCGCAAAACCTGAATGCCGGTCTGGTCCTGAGTTCAGACCTCGTTTACTTTGCCGTCTTCATTACCACCTTCCTGCTGCTGACCATCCGCCGCCTGGATAACAACCGCCTGTACGCATGATGAAGTCATTCCGCCCCTCCCCGCTGCTGCTCAAGAATATCGCCTACCTGGCCGCGCTGGTTGCCGCGGCAACCCTGCTGTACTTGGCCTCGGCACGCCATACCATGCAATGGGACTTGACCCAGACCAAGCTGAACAGCCTGGAACCGAGCAGCCAGGAAATCCTGAAACTGCTGCCCGGCGAGGTGAAAATCACCGTTTATGCCCATGAGCAGGACGCCCAGCAAGGCGACCTGCGCCGCCTGGTGCGGGAATTCATCGCAATCTACCAACGCTACAAGCATGACATCACGCTCACGTTCGTCGACCCGGTACTCGACCCGGACGCCGTGCGCTCTGCCGCCATACAGCACAACGGTGAGATGGTTGTTGCATACGCCGGGCGCAGTGTGCACCTGACCACGCTGAACGAACAAATCCTTTCCAGCGCCCTTCTGGGATTGGCGCATGCCAAGGAAGAGTTGCTGATGTATCTGGATGGGCATGGCGAACGCAAGCTCGACGGCAGCGCCAATCACGATCTTGGTGACTTCGGCAGCAAGCTGAAGCAGAACGGCTACCAAATCCGCAGCCTGAACCTGACCTTGGCGAAAGATGTGCCGATCAACGCCAGCCTACTGGTGCTGACCCACCCGCAAGTGCCGCTGATGCAAGGCGAGGTGGACAAAATACTGCGCCACATCCGCGCCGGCGGCGACCTGCTGTGGTTTATCGACAATGAACCGTTGCAGGGTCTGGAACCGGTTGCCGACGAACTCGGGCTGCGGCTGACGCCCGGAACGCTGATTGACCCGGCAGCCCAGGAGATGAATGCCCCGGCCAACTGGGCGCTGAGCTCCGGCTACCCGCCGCACCCGGTCACCCGCAATTTCAACCTGATTACGGCTTTTCCCTTTGCCCGCGCCATCGCACCCGAGGAAAACAATCCGACCTGGCAATGGGAGCCACTGGTCGAAGTCGCGCCGAACGGCTGGGTCAGCCACCTGCCCTTCACCCCGTCCGGCAAGTTGCGCTTCGACCGCAACCGCGATATCCCCGGCCCATTCAATCTCGCCCTCGCCGCGCAGCGCAATATCAACGGCAAGGAACAGCGCATCATCGTGGTGGGCGGGGCATCGTTCCTCGCCAACGCCTATATCGGCAACGGCGGCAACATGGACCTCGGCATCAATATGGTGAACTGGCTATCGAATGAGGAATCGCTGATTACGATCCAGCCGCGCGCCGGCAAGGACGGCCTCGTCACCCTCAGCACGCACCAGTTATCCTTCCTCAGCATCGGCCTGGTGATCGTCCTCCCGCTGCTGCTGCTGCTCGTCGGCGCCATCCAGTGGTGGCGCCGACGCGGCTGAACGCTTATACCTGAAAGATATAAGTTCAAAATAATAAAGTATTAAATTGCATAAGCAGCCTGCCCTAGAATGCCCGCATCAACGCATTCTGGGCAGATTGAAATGGATTGGATGTATACGGTATCCGGCCTGCTGGTCGGGCTGATTGTGGGCATCACCGGGGTCGGAGGCGGCTCACTGATGACGCCGCTGCTGGTGCTGTTTTTCGGGGTATCCCCCGCCACCGCAGTCGGCACCGACCTGCTGTACGCCTCACTCACCAAGACGGTCGGCGGCTGGGTGCATAGCCGTCGCGGCACGGTGGACTGGAAAGTATTCGGCCTGCTCGCACTTGGCAGCCTGCCCGCCGCCACCCTCACCATCCTGCTGCTGAAATTCCTCACGCTGGAAGAAAAGACGCTGCGCAGCCTGGTAACCGGCGTATTGAGTTTTGCCCTGCTGGCAACGGCAACGGCCCTGTTGCTGAAAGACCAGATCAAGAAAATCGCGCGTCGCGACGACGGCACTATTTTCGAGCTGCATCATCGCCATCTGCCCGTCGCAACCATTGCAACCGGCGTGGTCGTCGGCGTGCTGGTCACGCTATCCTCGATCGGTGCCGGGGTACTGGGGACAGTTGCACTGCTGTTCCTGTATCCGCGCATGCCAACCGCGCGGATTGTTGGAACCGACATCGTGCATGCAGTCCCGCTGACCGCACTTGCTGGCATGGGACATCTGGCGCTGGGCACCGTCAACCTGACATTGCTGGGCAGCCTGCTGCTCGGCTCGATCCCCGGCATCTACATTGGCAGCCACTTGAGTTCAAAGCTGCCGGAAAAAGCGCTACGCCTGTTCCTCTCCTTCATGCTGCTGCTGATCGGCCTGAAAATGGCTTTCTACAAATAGGCTTGATCAATTCAAAATGATCTTGTATATTAGAATCTGTTAATTTACGAAACACCCCTGCAGCACCCGTCAACGACGGGCTATTCAATCCAAAGGAGAAACGAAATGAAATGCAACTCGGGCGGTATTGATCGTGTTCTGCGCGTAATCGTTGGTCTGGTCCTGGTCGGACTCGCTGCTACCGGCACAGTCGGCATGTGGGGCTGGATTGGTGTCGTTCCCCTGCTGACCGGCGCAATCGGCTTCTGCCCCCTCTATCCCCTGCTGGGCATCAACACCTGCAGCATCAAGAAGTAACACTTTACGGCAACCCTCCCCCCCCTTAGGCCCGGCCTCTCCCTGTCGGGCCTTTCTTTTTTTTGCATTGCTTCCCTGCCGCATTTCCACACATCCGGCGATTCCAGTCCATAATTAGCGTACCTACTTATCAGGACGCACGATGCCAGAATTGCCAGAAGTCGAAACCACCTTGCGCGGGCTCGCCCCCCATCTGGTGCAACAGACTGTGTCCGATGTGATCATCCGCAATGCCAGCTTGCGCTGGCCCATTCCCGCCGCCCTCCCGGAACTGCTGCGCGGGAAACGCATCGTCACGCTGACACGCCGCGCCAAATACCTGATTGTGGAATTTACCCATGGCACCCTGATCCTGCATCTCGGCATGAGCGGCAGCTTGCGCATACTCACCTCGCCCCAGCCTGCCTCGCAGCATGAGCATTTTGACCTCTGCCTGGCGAACGGCAGCATCATGCGCCTGCGCGATCCGCGCCGCTTTGGCGCGGTGCTGTGGCACAGCGGAGCGCTGGAAAGCCATCCGTTGTTCAGTGCATTGGGACCGGAACCGCTGCAATCCGGCTTCACCGGCGAGTACCTGTATGTTGCGTCACGCAAGCGCAGTGCCGCCATCAAGCAATTCATCATGGACAACCACATTGTGGTCGGCGTCGGCAACATTTACGCAAACGAAGCCCTGTTCCGCAGCGGCATTCGCCCGCAACTTGCCGCCGGCAAATTGAGCCGCCCCCGCTGCAACAGGTTGGCGGACGAAATCCGCGCCACACTTCAGGAAGCCATCTCCCTGGGCGGAAGTTCCTTGCGCGATTATGTCGACAGCGACGGCAAGCAAGGCTATTTCCAGCAACATTACTGGGTTTACGGCCGTGCCGGTGCGTCTTGCCGCCGTTGCGGCACTCCGATCCGGCAACTTCGCCAGGGCCAGCGCTCCAGCTTTTACTGCCCGACATGCCAGCGCTAAGCTCCAGCCGGTCACTGCCAGGTCAAATAACCGTAAAAAGTTTCTTGCGATTATCAGGATGTGCTTATATAGTTGCATGCAGACATGCATGACCCGTGCGAGGAAGCCAAATGAAAATTTCCCAATACCACCTGAAACGGAAAGCCGCCCAGATCGCCACGCTGCTGGTCATTGCGCTGATCCCCAGCATTGGCTTGTTGCGCATTGACCTGACTACGGCAAGCTTCACGGTCTTCAACCACCAGATCTGGTGGTCTAATTTCACTTTCGTATTCGGGCTGGGACTGGTCATCGCCACAGCCCCGATCATCACCTACATGACCATCGGCACCATCTGGTGCGGCTGGGCCTGCCCGCAAAACCTGCTGTCCGAATGGGCCAACAACCTTACCCACAAACTGCTCGGCAAACGCGCCGATATGAGTGTCGACGGCGAAATGGTCATTGCCGCATCCAAGAACAGGTTCATCAATTGGGTGATCCTGGCAGCGGCATTCCTGGCCGTCTCACTCGTACTTGCACTTATCCCGTTCCTGTTCTTTTTCACCCCGAGCGACGTGTGGTCGTTCATGACGGCAGGTCCAGACCAGCCGCTGTCGAAATTCATGCAGCGCCTGTATTTCTTCATGGTCTTCCTGGTTTTCGTGGACATCGCCGCAGTGCGTTACTTCCTGTGCGACTACGGCTGCCTGTACCGCATCGGCCAGCGCATCTTCAAGACCCAGGATGCACTGCACGTGACCTATGACAGCTCGCGCTCCGCCGATTGCGCCAAGTGCAACTACTGCGCCACCACCTGCATCACCTCCATCGAGCCCACCCAGATCAAGCAGTACGATCCCTGCATCAATTGTGGTGAGTGCATTGATGCCTGCAACCGCCTGCATGCAAAATCGGATACCGTCGGCCTGTTGCGCTTCGAGGTCGGCGAGCGCGGCAGCAAGACAACCTGGCGCGAGAAACTCAGCGAAATTGCTTCGCGCTTCAACTGGCTGGTTGGCGCGATGTTCCTGGCGGGTTGCGTGATGATGGTATGGGGAATCGTGACCCAGCCGGAGGCGCAGCCGCAGATTTCGCACGAGGAACTGTTGAAGAACCAACAGGTCGCGCGGGTATGCAACAGCCAGTGCGCACCGTTGCAGGCGACCTGCAACGGCAAGAATATTGCGGGATGCTATCGTGCTGCGGCGTGCAAATGCGCCTGCTCGCTGGAGCAGGACCCGGCCAATGCATCGAGCGCCACCTGGCGCGAGTGCGTGGACAGCAACAACGCCCACCTGAAAGCGCTCGAGATGTCCGCCCCCGCAGCCCAACCCTGATATTTCATTAAGGAGTACACCATGTTCAGACTGCCGATTTCCATCATCTACGCGATGATCGCTTTCAATATCACTGCATTCACCGTACTGCTGCAAATGGATGTGCTGATCTTCCATTCCATCGTCGTCAAGATCATCGCCTGGGCCATCACGATCGGCGCTTGGTACATGACCTACGCCAACCGCAAAAAAATCATCACCCTATTCTGAGCCGGGGAATCAGTTGGCGAAAAAAACCGGACATTTTTGCAAAATTGGATTATCTTTTCGTCCTACTTGAATCGGCGCACCAATAACTCGAACAAGCGCCCACCACAGGGAGGCGAAGATGCAATCCAAAACCCATTGGGAACAGGTTTACACCAACAAACCCAGCGATGCTGTAAGCTGGTTCCAGCCGCATGCTGCCCTGTCGCTCGAGCTCATCAAAGCTACCGGGATGGGCAGCGATGCCGCCATCATTGATGTCGGCGGCGGCGCGTCCACGCTGGTAGACGACCTGCTTGCAGCGGGATACCAGGACCTGACCGTGCTCGACCTCTCTGCCGCCGCGCTGAGCGAGGCGCGCAAGCGCCTGGGCGCACAGCACGACAAGGTGCACTGGCTTGAAGCCGACATCACCGAAGTCGAGCTGCCGCGCAAACGCTACGACATCTGGCACGACCGTGCGGTTTTCCACTTCCTGACCACACAGAAACAGCGCGATGCCTACGTGCGCAGCGTGTACTACTCGGTCAAGCCGGGCGGCCACATCATTATGTCCACCTTTGCCGAAGACGGACCTGAACAATGCAGCGGCCTGCCGGTGGTACGCTACCGCGCGGACGACTTGCACGATGAATTCGGTGAGGCCTTCAAGCTGATCAAACACCAGAAAGAGGCTCACCAGACGCCGGCAGGAAAAATCCAGCAGTTTGTTTACTGCTACTGCCGCCGCATCAACTCCTGAGTTTGCGCAGCTCGATTGCGCGGAACCAGCCCCCTGCCAGGGCCGGACGGTCGCTGACCACCTGCAAATCCGGCGCGGCCTGCAATACCGCCTCAAACACCACATCCATGCGCGTCGCGACACGCCGCGACAACGGGTTCAACAGCCTGCGCAACGGCGCACGCTGATCGGGCTGCAGGAATTTATCGAACAGAACGATGCGCCCGCCCGGCTTCAGCACGCGCGCCGCCTCGGCCAGGCAGCGCTGAGGCTCGGGCACCACTGCGACAATCAAGTGCAGTACCACGCAATCGAATGAGTTTTCCGCAAAAGGCAAAGCCATGCTGTCACCGAGCAGGAAATCGGCGCGCAACCCCTGGCTGCGCGGCACCGCCTTGGCCAGCATGGCGGCATTGAAATCCAGTGCGGTGTAATGATGCATAACCGGCAGCAATGGCAAGTCCAGTCCGGTGCCGGCCCCACTGATCAGCACCCGTTGCGGCACATCTGTCGGCAACACCTGCAAGGAGCGCCGGCGTGCCTCGCGCATCGCACGCTCGATTACCAGATCATATAACGGAGCAATCAGGCTGTAGCTTGCGCGCAGGAATGGGTTTTGCCGATAGGGAGTCATCACAACACCTGTATGCCGTTGAGTTTGGTTTGGGTGATTGCCTGCGCCAGCGCTTCCGCAGCCTGCGTGCGCGTGAAGGTTTTGCGCCAGGCCAGCGCAATGCGCCGCGCCGGGGCTGGCTTGGTGAACGGCAGCACGCTCAGCAATTTGCTGCGGTAGCGCGAGCTGTTGGCCGAGGCAGGCAACACCGTGATGCCGAGACCGGACGCAACCATGTTACGAATGGTTTCCAGCGAGGTGCCATGCTGGATATCGGCGCTCTTGCGGCTGTCCGGACAGGCTTCCGCAACCTGGTTGCTGTAGCAATGGCCGGAATCGAGCAGCAGCACTTTCTCGCCGGCCAGCTCCACCGGTTTGATGCTGCGCCGATTGGCCCAGCGGTGCTCGCTGTTGACCACCACCTCGAACGGTTCGTCATACAGTGCCTGCGTCACGATGCCGCTGTCACCGAATGGCAGGGCGACCACAACCACATCCAGCTTGCCGTTGCGCAAAAGGGTTTCCAAATTGGCGGTAATATTTTCTTCCACTTCCAGCGGCATATTGGGCGCGACTTTTTTCAGTTCCGGGATCAGCTCCGGCAACAGGTACGGTCCGATGCTATGGATCACCCCCACACGCAAGGGCGCACTCAACTGGTCGCGCCCCTGTGCGGCAAGGTGGCGGATTTGCTCGGCCTCTTCCAGCACACGCTGCGCCTGCTCCACCACCGCCAGGCCCACCGGCGTGATGCCAACATCTGTCTTGCTGCGCTCGAAAATCAGGATACCCAGTTCCTCCTCCAGTTTCTGAACCGCCAGCGACAGCGCCGGCTGGCTGATGAAGGACTTCTCGGCGGCGCGGCGAAAGTTACGCTCTTGCGCCACAGCTACTATGAAGCGAAGTTCGTTTAGTGTCATTATTCCCCCAGTGATTTACATATTAAATCACATCAAGATAAACAATCAATTGGATTAATGATCGCCACCCATCTACATTGCAGCCGTGGACAATGACCACGCCGACCAACAATCAAGGAGGGCATCATGCAACGACCGGAAATCAAGACCCGCGCCAACCTGGAAGCTGCGCTCGCTGGCGAATCCATGGCACACACCAAGTACCGCTATTTCGCCAGCATCGCACGCGCAGAGGGGCACGAAGAAGTCGCGCGCATTTTCGAGGAAACCGCCGCGCAGGAAGTGCAACACGCGCTGGGCCACCTCGACTTGCTGTACCCTAAGGCCGAAATGAGCACGCAACGCTGCCTGGAGCTCGCCATCGCGGGGGAGACCTATGAGTACACCGAGATGTACCCAGGCTTCCTGAAAACGGCGCAACAGGAGGGACAAGCAGCTGCGGCAGCCGAAATCGGGGAGCAGATCGCGGAATCGCAAGAGCATGCCGCCCTGTTCAAGGCCACACTGGAAAAGGCGGCCAAGCGGTTTGCCGCGCTGGCGAAAGTGGAAGAGCGCCACGCCAACCAGTATCGCGCCGCCTTGGCGCAAGTCAACGAATGAGAGGAGCACATCATGAAAGTCTGGCAATGCATCGTATGCAATTTCATTTATGACGAAGCCGCCGGTTTGCCGGAAGAAGGCATCGCCCCCGGCACGCGCTGGGCGGACATCCCCGCTGACTGGGCCTGCCCGGAGTGCGGCGTCGCCAAGAGCGATTTCGAAATGGTGGAAATTTAGGGCGCAACAGGTATACAGTTTGCGTGTCGTATAACATGACAAGGAGAACGATCATGAGCAAGAACGCCAACATCAACATCGGCATCGCAGAGAAAGACCGCAAGAAAATCGCGGAAGGACTTGCGCGCATGCTGGCCGACACCTACACGCTTTACCTCAAGACCCACAACTTCCACTGGAACGTCACCGGCCCGATGTTCCAGACCCTGCACTTGATGTTCATGACCCAATACACCGAAACCTGGAACGCAGTGGACCTGGTGGCGGAACGCATCCGCGCGCTGGGCTATCCTGCGCCAGGCAGCTACAAGGAGTTCGCCGCACTCACCAGCATCAAGGAAAGCAGCGGCGCCCCCAAGGCCAAGGACATGATCCGCCAGCTTGTTGAAGGTCAGGAAGCCGTGGTGCGCACTGCACGCGAAGTGTTGCCCATTGCCGAGAAGGCCGGCGACCAGCCAACTGTCGACCTCCTCTCCGCCCGCATGGAAGTGCATGAAAAGAATGCGTGGATGTTGCGCAGCTTGTTAGAGGAGTAGCCCACCTCATGAATGATTCTGACCTCACGCATTCTTTCGGTGAGGCTCATGCGCGAAGCGCGTGATGCCGGTGCCAAAAAAATGCCTGGATGCTCAGGAGTCTGCTTGAAGAATAATTCGAATATTGCGCCCAACCTTGATGGCATTTTTCCGGCACAGGCTAATGTGGCGCTTACGCCACGTTATGCCGGAGCCAAAAAACGCGTGGATATTGCGCAGCCTGCTAGAGGAATAGCCAAAATAAAAGATACTACAGCGCTCACGCGTTGTTGCGGTGAAGACTCATGCGGCTGCTTTATCGCCGCGTGATGTCGAAACCAAAAAATGTCTGAATCCCCAGATGCCAGTTCGAAGAAAGATGCCTACCCCATAACATGGAGTAACACACCAGACTCCAAATTGACACAATTCATCAACAAGCGTAGCTTCGCACCATTGTTCATATTCGCATTGATCAATAAATGGATAATCGCATTGATCAGAAGGCACGCTCCATTGTCCTGATTGTCGATGACGACCCAGGAAACTTGAGTGCGCTTGGCCGCCTGCTGCACCCTTACTACCAAGTTCTGGTTGCACCCTCCGGGGATCTCGCTTTAGAAATTGCCGCCGGCAAGATCAAACCTGACCTGATTCTGCTTGATGTATTGATGCCGGTCATGGATGGACATCAAGTTCTCCATCACTTACGTGAGAACCCTTCCACCTGCAAGATACCCGTCATTTTCATTACCGGACTAGACTCGCCTGAGAACGAAGAGCTGGGACTCGAACTGGGCGCGGTGGATTTCATTTCCAAACCTTACAGCCCGCCTATTGTTCTCGCCAGGGTGCGCACTCAATTGGAACTGAAACATGCCAGAGACAGGCTGGAAGACCAGAATGCCTACCTGGAGGCTGAAGTCGCACGCCGCATGCGCGAAGTCCTGCTGATACAGGATATCACCATCAATGCGCTGGCCGAACTGGCTGAAACGCGCGACCCAGAAACCGGAAACCACATCCGACGCACCCAGGAATACGTTCGCATTCTGGCCCGACAACTGCAAGGACACCCCAAATTCTCCGGCTACCTGACTGACAAGGTTGTCGAACTGCTCGCCAAGTCAGCGCCCCTGCACGATATTGGCAAGGTTGGCATCCCGGACCAAATTCTGCTCAAGCCGGGGAAATTGACTGCCGAAGAATGGCTGATCATGAAAACCCATTGCATGCTTGGAGCCATGGCAATACAGCGCTCCCTGAAACAGACAGACCATAGCATCGACTTTCTAGATTTGGCTCAGCAGATTGCCCATTACCATCATGAAAGGTGGGAGGGCGGCGGCTATCCGGAAGGGCTGAAATTTGACGCCATCCCGATCTCGGCCAGGCTCATGGCCCTGGCCGATGTTTTTGACGCCCTTGTTTCACACAGGATATACAAGACAGAAATGACGCTGGAACAAGCTCGGGGCATTATTGCCAACGAACGAGGGCACCATTTCGACCCCGATATCGTAGATGCCTTTCTCGCCAGTTTTAAGGAATTCTCCACTGTCGCCAACAAATACCG
The DNA here is from genome assembly GCA_021848465.1 of Pseudomonadota bacterium. Classification (GTDB taxonomy): domain Bacteria; phylum Pseudomonadota; class Gammaproteobacteria; order Burkholderiales; family Gallionellaceae; genus JAJZUP01. The sequence continues at coordinate 105,782 of JAJZUP010000005.1, read as the reverse complement.
CGACAACACTATTACTCCGCCGTAGCAATACTCCCGGATATTTTGTATCGGAGCTCCCACCATGTCGAAGCCCCAAGTCCCGCGCCCCAGAAATTTAATCCCCCTCAAATGGACATTGATCTACGCCGTATGCGCGACACTGTGGTTCAGCATTGCAGGATACCTGAACAGCTCCACGCCCCCGCAGCTCCAGGAAAGCACCGAACTGGCGCATGACCTGCTCTTCACGCTCATCACCACGTTATTGGTTTACCTGCTGCTCAACACAAGAACCAAAGCTAAAGCTCATAAAGCCGGAAATATATTTACCGTATCCAAATGGCATGTTCTGACACTCACTGCACTGATACTGGCAGTGCCACTGGCTGGGGTTTCGATTTACCAACTATCTGCACCACAAGTAAAAAGAGATGCATTCGCGAATCTTGACGCAATTGCACAGTTCAAGGCCAACCAAATCCAGAGCTGGCTAAATGAACGAAATGGAAACGGTGCGGCACTGGCAAGCGACATTGGATTCGCGGAGCTGGCCGAAAAACTCGCGCAGCAAAAACACAATGCCCAATTATCCAGGAGGGTTCGAGACCGCTTCGAACGTCTGCAAAGCTATTACCACTTCACAAAAATCACGCTGCTCAGCCCCGATGGAAAGTTGGTCTTTTCAACGGGCGCCAATGAAGAATCGGATGCGCTTCCGCCGGAAATAATTCACGCTATACAAAACAGCACACAGATAACAATGCGCGAGATTTATCGCGACAAGAACGATCATGTCCACTTGGACTGGATCGTACCCATCCTGGATCCCAGTGTAAAAGGCGGCCAGCTTAAAGCAATTGTAGTAATGCGAGTCACTGCACAAAATTTCCTTTTCCCCCTGATCCAGACATGGCCAGCGCCCAGCACCTCCGGCGAAACGCTACTGGTACGCCAAGTAGATAACTCCGTCCTGTTTCATAATAGTCCGCCCTACCGCCCGAATACTGCGTCCGTACATCTGCAACCTTGGAGTATCCCATCATCCCCTGCCGCTACAGCAATCCGAGCCAATAGCGCAGGAACTACCGAAGGCAATGATTACCGGAATGTGCCGGTCCTGGCGGCATTCCGCCCTGTTCCTGGAACCGGTTGGTATATTGTCGCCAAAATGGATCGAACTGAAGTCATGGCACCGCTCAAACATTTGGCGTTCCTGATGACCCAGATAGCCTTGGCATCTGTCGCCGCGATCATCATTGTCTTCCTTATGTTGTGGCAGCAAATGCTGCGCACCAGCCGACTTGAAAGTAAAACCCGTGCACTGGCCGCCATCGAAGAAAGCGAGAGACGATATCGCTTCCTGTTTGAAAACATGCTTGAGGGCTTTGCCCTGTGCAAAATGCAGTTCGAAAACGGGGTGCCCATAGATTTCATCTACCTTGATGTTAATCGTGCATTTGAAAATATCACCGGGCTAAAACAGGTAAAAGGTAAAAAGGTTTCTGAACTCATTCCCGGCATACGTAGCAGCAACCCGGAGATATTCGATGTCTACGGCCGGGTGGCCCGCAGCGGTCAGCCTGAGAAATTTCAAACCTACCTGCCGGCTCTTAATATCTGGTTTTCTGTTACAGCCTATAGCCCACAAAAAGAATATTTTGTAGCGGTATTCGATAACATTTCCGAACGCAAGCGTGCTGAAGCTGCCTTGGCGAGCGAGTTGCAACGCCGCAAAATGCTTATGGATGTTTCCCTGGACGGCATTGCCATCGTCAATTCCGAGTTCCAGATAGTCGAGGCCAATACCCGCTTTGCCGAAATGCTGGGCTATCAGCCAAATGAAATGCTCGAATTACACGTCTGGGATTTTGAGGCCGGGATGACCGAGCAGGAAATCAGGAAAAATTTTGCCGACATATTGAGCGTCAGTGTGGTCATCGAAACTCATCATCGCCGCAAAGACGGGTCGATATACGACGCCGAGGTCAGCATCAAGGGGGCCTTGGTGGGCAGTGAGCCCATGACCATGACCATCACTCGGGATATCACCCTGCGCAAGGCGGCCGAAACCCAGCTCCGCACGCTTTCCATGGTTGTCGCGCAAAGTCCGGAAAGTATCATCATTACCAATCTCAATGCCGAAATCGAATATGTTAACGATGCATTTCTCAAGGCATCAGGCTTTTCCAAAAACGAAGTCATCGGGAAGAACCCGCGTTTCCTGCAATCCGGCAGAACGCCGCCTGCAAGTTATAGCGCCATGTGGGAAAAGGTGAGCAATGGCCACACTTGGCAAGGAGAATTTTATAATCAGCGCAAGGATGGCAGTGAATACATTGAGTTCGCCATCATTACGCCAATCCGGCAAAACGATGGCCGTATTACCCACTTTGCAGCGGTTGCGGAAGATATCACCGAGCGCAAGAAAACTGCCGATGAGCTCAACCAGTACCGCCACCATCTGGAGGAACTAGTCGATAGCCGAACGGTGGAGTTGGCTCAGGCCAAGACTGCCGCGGAAACCGCGAACATTGCCAAAAGCGCTTTTGTAGCAAACATGAGCCATGAAATACGCACCCCCTTGAATGCAATCATCGGGCTTACCCATCTTCTAAGGCGAAACAGTCACGACCCAAGACAACAGGGAAAGCTCGAGAAAATTGTCGACGCCTCCAATCATTTGCTATCAATCATTAACGACATTCTCGATTTCTCCAAGATCGAGGCTGGAAAGCTGACTCTCAATGTGGCCGACTTTGCTTTTGACCGTATGCTGGATAATGTTATTTCGATGGTCGGCCCCAAGCTGCGCGAAAAGAAACTGAAAATTCTCGAGGACCGGGATGCCATCCCCCCCGTATTGATTGGCGACTCCACGCGACTTGCCCAAGCATTGCTGAACTATCTTGCCAATGCAGTCAAATTTACCGAGCATGGCAAAATTACCGTGCGTATTAGCCTGGATGAAGAGACCACGACCGACTACCTCGTGCGTTTTGCGGTTTCCGACACCGGCATTGGCATCCCGCCCGACAAAATTGAAAACTTATTCGCTGCATTTGAACAGCTGGATGATACGACCTCGCGTCGCTTTGGTGGTACCGGCCTGGGTCTTGCCATCACAAAGCGATTGGCGAACCTGATGGGCGGGAAAGCTGGCGCATCAAGCGTGCCCGGACAAGGAAGCACGTTCTGGTTTACCGCCCGTCTTGGCAAAAGCACACGCACACTGAAAGAGTTGGCTGAGTCCGCCAGTAGCACAGAAAAAAGCCTGCAATCCGTTCCGACTGGTTGTCGCGTCTTGCTTGCCGAGGATAGCAAAATTAACCAGGAAGTCGCGCTTGAACTCCTGAGGGAAGCCGGGCTACAGGTGGACATAGCCAATGACGGCTTCGAAGCTGTGGAAAAAGCACAACACAACTATTACGACCTGATCCTCATGGACGTGCAAATGCCGGGCATGGATGGTCTGTCAGCAACACGCGCCATCAGGGCGCTCCCGAACCTTGCTGCACTCCCCATCCTGGCGATGACCGCCAATGCCTTCGATGAAGATCACGAGCGCTGCATTGATGCCGGCATGAATGACTTTATCGCCAAGCCGGTCGATCCGGAGTTGCTTTTTAATACCCTGATAAAATGGCTACCGAAAGCAGCTTTAAGCGCTGCTGCTGCTCCCGCGTCCCCTAGAGGCATCCTGCCCGCGACTATCGCCGCCATCCCCGGTCTGGATGCAGCACGAATTCTCAAGGTGCTCAATGGAAATGTTCCCGCATACCTGCGCATGCTGCGACGGTACGCAACCGATCACGCCGACGACATGGCGCGGCTCAAGGCCTTCCTGGAGTCAGGCGACCAAGAAGGCGCAAAAATGATTGCACATAACCTGAAGGGAGTTTCAGGCAACATGGGCGCAACAGAGGTCCAGATATTGGCCGCAGAATTGGAAGCAGCCTTCAAGAGCAGCGACAATGCCGCCGAGATCGAAAAGAAGCGCAATGCAGTTGAAGTCGCCCTAATCCATCTGACAAATGCGTTATCGGCTGCATTACCGGAAAACTCAGAAGCCGGCCATGAAGTAGACTGGCCGGAAGTTCGCCAGATACTTTCCGACCTGGAGCAGTTATTATCGACCTCCGACATGCAAGCCCATCTAAGTATCGAAGATCATGCTCCCCTGCTGAAAGCAGCACTTGGGGCACTGGGAGATGAGTTGGAACAGCAAATCGGGCATTTCCGCTTCTCTGATGCATTGGAAACCCTAAAGCTGGCGCGGGCAGAACACCCGGAGCTGACATCAGGATAAATCCGCTTACCAGTTGCTTAGGCACATCGCAGCCATCCCCCAAATTGCTGCCGGCTGTCAAATACGGCAATCGCCAGCGAGTCCCTGTGTTCACTCGATAGGAATTCTTCCTACAAAAGAATTGGAGCACTTCCGATTTCTCCTGCGCCGCACCGCATGCACAATACAGCCATCGAATAACCGCTTGCATTGGGCGCACGGAGATAGACATGTTGAACTCATACCTGGTCGCAAACCACATTTCCAGAAAGACGCTGGGATCAGTCTATGCGGAATCGATCGAGTCCGCCCAGGGTATCGCCAGCACGCTGTGGGGCAACGACAAGGAGGCACTGGTATTGTTCGACATGAGCCAGAAATCCGGCAAGACGCAAACCGGGAAACCACAGTTGATGTAAGCATTCTGCCGCGCTGTCAGCGCAGCAGGTACTCCGCCGCAATCCCCGCGAACACCGCTGCTCCGAACCAGTTGTTATGCAGGAAGGCCTTGAAACAAAGCTCGCGTTGCCGGTCCATGATCAGGGTGTAGTGGTAAAACGCAATGCCTTGCGCAACAGCCAACCCGACAAAGTAAGCCAAACCCAAACCCAACATCAGGCCAGCCACCGCCAGCAGCGTCAACGCAATCGCATAACACGCCATCACCGCCAGCACATCGTAGCGCCCGAAAAACAATGCCGAGGAATGAATGCCGAGGTGAATATCATCGTCGCGATCGACCATCGCATACTCGGTATCGTAAGCAATACACCAGAAAATATTTGCCGCCAGCAGCACCCAGGCCACCGCCGGCACGCTACCCTGCGTGGCGGCAAACGCCATCGGGATACCGAAGCCGAACGCGATTCCCAGATAAGCCTGAGGAATCGCAAGGAATCGTTTGGTGAACGGGTAGCTGGCCGCCAGGAATACCGCCGGCACGGATAACAGCAGGGTCAGGCGGTTCAACGGCAACACCAGCAGGAACGCCAGCAACGCCAGCCCGGCCGCCAGCAACAATGCCTCGCGCGTACTGACCTTGCCGCTGGTCAGCGGCCGGTCCCTGGTTCGCTTCACATGCTTGTCGATGTCGCGATCCGCGTAATCGTTGATCACGCAACCGGCCGAGCGCATCAGCACCGTGCCCAGCGCAAATATCAGCACGATCTGCCAGGCCGGCTCACCGGCAGCAGCAATCCAGACCGCCCACAGCGTAGGCCATAGCAGCAGCAGGATGCCGATCGGCCGGTGCAGCCGCGCCAGCTCCCAGTAGAGTCGCAAACGTTCAGTCATATCTCGCATTATCCGGATTCAGCCAAATCGGGGCCGCCCCTGGCGCGGCGCGTGCTCGTCCGTGCGCAGCTCCAGGATGTGCGGCAGGAAAACTTCCGTCACCAGCAACGGCGCGCCGTGCAGCGTGAATAGCGAGCGTCGCGCCCACATGCGCTGCGGCGCGCCGCCAAGCAACGTCGCGGCATTGCGATACAGAGGGTGGTGGAATTGCAACGCCTTATAGCGCAACGGATGCCGCTCGACGAGCGGGTGGGTAAACAGCAACGACCCCAGCGAACGATTGCCCAGATCGCGCAGCGCGCGCCAACTCCCCTGCAAATCCTCCGGCGCGCATGCGCTATGGGCAAACACGACCGGACGGCCATCCGCATACAGGTAGACCTCGCGCGAAAACGCATAACGGTCGCGCGCCACCCCGAGCAGGGCCGCCTCGTCAAAAGCCACCCGCGCCAGACCGCTGCGCACCGGACGCACGGTAAAAATCCCGCAGCGTTGCTGGATACGCAGGGTCAGCGATCCTTCATCGCGCAACCACGGCGCATATGCGCCTGCTCCCAGCATCAGGCCCTGCCAGTAAGTATCATGCATGCAAAAAATCCGGTTTGTTTGCCATCCAACGCTGCAGATGTGCCTGCGCGGCTTCGGCATGGTTAAGCAACAATTTCTCGGCGACGTCGCGCGCCGCATCGAGCAGGTCGGCATCCTCCTCCAGGTCGGCAAAGCGCAACATCGGCACGCCACTCTGGCGCGCACCCAACAGTTCACCGGGACCGCGCAATTTTAAATCATGCCGGGCAATCTCGAAGCCGTCGGTGTTCTCGTAAATCACGCGCAGGCGTTCTCGCGCCAACTCCGACAACGGCTGCTGATACAGCAGCACGCACAAGCTCTCCGCCGCGCCGCGCCCGACACGGCCGCGCAACTGGTGCAACTGCGCCAGTCCCATGCGCTCGGCATGGTCGATCACCATCAGGCTGGCATTCGGCACATCCACGCCCACCTCGATCACGGTGGTGGCGACCAGCAGGTGCAGATCGCCGCGCTTGAAGGCCGCCATGGTCTGCGCCTTCTCGTCATTCGGCAGCTTGCCGTGCACGAGGCCAATTCTCAGCTCGGGAAAGGCTTGCGTTAACGTGGCATGGGTTTCCAGCGCGGTTTGCAGTTGCAGTGCTTCGGACTCGTCGATCAGCGGGCACACCCAATAGGCTTGCTTGCTGGCCAAGCAAGCCTGGCGCACCCGCTCGAACACTTCCTCGCGGCGCCCATCGCTGACCAGCTTGGTGACCACCGGCGTGCGCCCCGGCGGCAACTCGTCGATCACCGATACATCCAGGTCGGCGTAATAGCTCATCGCCAATGTTCTTGGAATCGGCGTGGCGCTCATCATCAACTGGTGCGGTTCGCCACCCTTGCCGCGCAAGGCCAGCCGCTGCTGCACGCCGAACTTGTGCTGCTCATCCACAATGACCAGCCCAAGCTTTGCAAACTCGACCTCTTTCTGGAACAGCGCATGCGTGCCAATCGCCAGCGGCGTGTCGCCCTGCGCAATCTGCGAGGCGGCGGCAGTCTTGTCTTTCTTCTTGAGGCTGCCGGACAGCCACACCGGCGCGATGCCCAACGGCGCAAGCCAGTCGCGCAATTTCAGGTAATGCTGTTCAGCCAGGATTTCGGTGGGCGCCATCAGGGCCACCTGATAGCCGCTCTCGATTGCCTGCAATGCGGCCAGCGCAGCCACGATGGTCTTGCCGCTGCCGACATCGCCCTGCAACAGGCGCTGCATCGGATGCGACTGCGTCATGTCGCCGGAAATTTCCTGCCACACTTTTTGCTGTGCGCCGGTCAGCCGGAACGGCAACGCCTGCAGCAGCCGCGCAGCGAGCGTGCCGTCGCATGCCAGCGGCGGCGCGTTGCGGCTGCGGCGCTTGCGGTAATGCACGCGCATCGAAAGCTGCTGCGCCAGCAGTTCGTCAAATTTGATGCGGCGCAGATAGGGGCGCAGATGATAGGCCAGCTCCTGCTCGCCAAGATGCGGCGGCGGGTTGTGCAATTGCTGCACACTGGCGGCGAAATCCGGAAGACGCAACGGCTGCAACACAGCTTCGGGCAATGTATCAGGCAATTCCAGCCCGGCCAGCGCCGCCTGGATATGCTTCTGCAACGTGCCTTGCGGCAAGCCCGCAGTGGTAGGGTAAATCGGCGTCAGCGCCTGCTTCAACGGTGCCTCTTCGCCGCCGGCCCGACACTTCGGATGCACCATCTCCACGCCGAAAAAGCCGCCGCGCACTTCGCCCAGCGCGCGGATTTTCTTACCCACCGCCAATTGCTTTTGCTGACTGGGATAGAAATTCAGGAAGCGCAGCGTCAGCGTTCCGGTCTCATCCTGCAGCTGGCACACCAGCGAGCGGCGCGGCCGGTACATCACCTCGCAGTGCACAATCTCGCCCTCCGCTTGCGCAGTCTCGCCCGGCAACAGCTCGCCGATGCGGGTGATCCGGGTTTCATCCTCATAGCGCAATGGCAGGTGCAGCACCAGGTCGAACGGCTGGTGCAGTCCCAGCTTGACGAATTTGGCGAGCGTGGCGGGCGGAACTTTCATGCAAGGCCCTGCTTAATGCGCACGTTGCGCTGCCCGCTGTTTGAAGATGAGGATGCAGGCAACGATGAAACCGAGCAACACTGCGGTGGCGGAATAGCGGCTCAATTCCAGCCCGCCATTTGCCAGCGGCTTGTCGAGAAAATCTCCAACAACGGCACCCAACGGACGTGTCAGGATAAAGGCCGCCCAGAACAGCAGGGTGTGGGACAACTTGCTCCAGAAATACGCGGCGACAATCAGCAACAGCAGCATGCTGAACAGCAGGATGCCGCCGCTATAGCCCAGCCCGGCACTGTCCGCAGTCCAGTCGCCCAGGGCCGTGCCCAGCGTTTGCGAAAACATGATGGTCACCCAGTAGAACAGCTCGGCACGCGGGGTATACACGGTCTGGATGGAAATCGAGCCCAGGCTGCGTTGCCAGACAAACAGCGAGGTTGCCAGCAGCAGGATAAGCAGGGTGGTGCCGCCCGCATAGCCGATGCCCAGCGAACGATCCACAAAATCCGCCAGGGTGGTGCCGACTGTCGTGCTGGCAATGATGGTGGCCCAGTACAGGAAGGGATGGAAATTTCGCGCGCGGATTTGCGCGGCAATGGCAAGGACAAACGCCAGCGCAAAAATGCCGGTGCCCGCCAGGTAGCCCAGCCCCATGGACATGGAGACCGCATCGCCGCCGGTCTCACCCAACGTGGTGGCGGCAATTTTGATGAGCCAGAAAACCAGGGTGACCTCCGGCACCTTGCTCAAGGCAGCGCGGGATTCGGTTTGCATGCGCAGCGCCAGCTTAGTCCTGCAGGTACATCACGCCATCCGCCTCCACCAGCGCGCCGCGCGGCAACGAGGCCACTCCCACGGCAGCACGGGCCGGGTAGGGTTGATGGAAATAGGTCGCCATGATTTCATTGACCTTGGCGAAATTGGCCAGGTCGGTCAGGAAAATGTTCAGCTTCACCACATCGTTCAGGCTACCCCCGGCGGCATCCGCCACCGCGCGCAGGTTCTGGAACACACGATGAATCTGATCCTCGATGCCCTCCACCATTTGCATGGTATCCGGATCGAGGCCGATCTGGCCGGACAAGAAAACGGTATGATCGACACGCACAGCTTGCGAATAAGTACCGATCGCGGCAGGCGCCTCGGGAGTCTGGATGATGGTTTTGTTGGACATGGCGATCTCCTGTATGGAAATGCCGTATTTTACAACGTCTGGCGGCTTAGCCTACATTCTATAGCTGCCCGCCGCTGCAACGCTCGATCCCGGCCAGATCCTGTGTCGAAAAAACCGCGCGGAAACCCTCCACCTGCAGCAAGGCGCGCACCTGTGCCGCCTGGTCATAGCCGTGCTCGAATAACAGCCAGCCACCCGGCACCAGATAGGAGTGCGCCGCGGCAATGATATGGCGGATGTCATCCAGGCCATCCTGTCCCGCCACCAATGCGCTGCGCGGCTCGAAACGCACGTCGCCTTGCGCAAGATGCGGATCGTCCGCCGCAATATATGGCGGGTTGGAAACAACCACGTCGAAGCGCTGGCTGTCCAGTGCGGCAAACCAGTTGCTTTCGAGCAACTGCACACGCGCCAGTTTGAATCGCTGCGCATTCTCCCGCGCCACCGCCAAGGCTTGCGGCGAAGCATCCACCGCCACCACATCGGCATCAGGCCGGGCATGCGCGATTGACAAGGCAATCGCGCCCGTTCCGGTGCCCAGATCGAGCACGCGCGCGCTTTGTTGCGCCGGCAGTTTCTGCAATGCGAGCTCTACCAGCAATTCGGTATCCGGGCGGGGGATCAGCGTGGCGGGCGTCACCTTGAAATCCAGCCCGAAAAATTCGCGCTCGCCGAGGATATGCGCGATCGGCTCGCCGGCCAGGCGGCGCTGCAATAATGCGGAGTAGGCATGCTGCTCTTCCGCACTCAGCTCCCGCTCCGGATGCGCATACAAGTAGGCACGCCCGACCTGCAGCACGTTCTGCAGCAGGCATTGCACCTCGATGCGAGCCGTCGCGGCATCCAGTCCCAGTCCGGTGTCCAGGCGGGACGGATCACGCGCCTGAATATCCAGCAACGTAGCTGCCATACTTCTTAAGCCTCCTCCCGCGTCCCCGTACTGATGCCACCCCCTGCTGAAAAGACCAAGCGCCCGCGCCCCTGCTCCTTGGCTTGGTACATGGCCTGATCTGCGGCAATAAGCAGCTTGTCCGCCTCGCACTCTCCACCGCCCAGCGCAATCCCGATCGACCCGCCCAGATGGCACGCCTGTCCGCGGATCATGAATGGTTCGGCAAACACTGCCAGGCATTTTTCCGCCACCCGCGCAGCCACATCATGCGCACCCAGCTGCAAATCCGCCAGCAGGATAACGAATTCATCGCCACCCACGCGCGCCAGCGTGTCTTCACGTCGCACCACGCCCTGCAAGCGCTGCGCCACCTCGCGCAGAGCCTGATCGCCAGCCTCATGGCCGAATGAGTCGTTGATCGGTTTGAAACCATCCAGGTCGAGGAACAGCAACGCCACCGAGCCCTTGCTGCGCTGGGCGTGCAGTAGCGCCTGCTGCACGCGGTCCTCCAGCAATTTGCGGTTTGGCAAGCCGGTCAGGATGTCGTGGTGCGCGATATGCTGCAACTCACTGCGGCTTTCGATCAGCTTGGACAGCACACGGTTGAACGCCTGCGTCAGGTGGCCAACCTCATCGTCGCGCACCACCGGCAGAGGCTCCAGCGGAATTTCCTCGCGCGTCATGCGGTCGGCATGCCTGGCCGCATCGGTCAAAGGGCGCAACAGGTAGCGCATCGCCAGCACCATGATCAGGAAAAACAGGGGGATCATGTACACCGTATTGCCAATAATAAAGCGCCGCAAGCGTGCCAGCGGCGCGTATACCTCGGCGGCAGGAATACGCGCCGCCACAACCCAGCCGGTACTGGGCACTTGCGCAGCCGCGACCAGTTCCTCGCCGCCGTTGCGGACATACATGCCCGCCCTGTATTGCTTCCCGGCGGGAACGGCACCGGCATACCAGCCTTGCTGCGGAGTCGGCTTGAGCGCGAGATCGGCATCCGACGCGCCGAGAAACAGCCCGTCGCGCGGCGAGAACAGCACCAGCCCGCCGCTCTCGCCGACATGGGTTGCATACAGTGCTTCAAGGAAATTGGCGGAGTGCAACGCGGAAATCCCCACCAGCACTGCATACACCTTGCCTGCTGCATCGCGCAACGGGATCGACATCGGCAGCACCGGCACCTTTGCCGCCCGCCCGATCACCGGCTTGCCAACCGCCAAAGCCCCCTGCCTGGATAGCTGGAAATAATCGCGATCCGCTATGTTGATGCCGATGCGCCCCGGCACTTTAGGTGAGTCCGCCAGCACGTTACCGGCAAGATCGGACACAAACAACCCGGCAGAAAACAGCGGGTTGATGTCCTGGCGCTCGTCCAGCCATGCCTGCAACCGCGCCGTATTGCGCAGCAAGTCCGGGGTTAGCCCGACAGCAACATGCTCCAGCAGCTCGCGCCGCGACAACACGTCACGATCCACATCCTGCGCCACATAGGCGCTGATCGCCTGCAACTGCGAAGCGCTCAGGCCAACCAGGTCTCCGCGCAAATAATCGCTCAACAAAAAGATGCGCCCGAGCAAGCCCATCGTAAAAAGCAGTGCCCCCATGATGATCAGGCGCGTGGTAATACTGTTGAAATTCGGGCGGAAGCTCAAGAAGAACCTGTCGTGTGGAGGCAATAACCCGCACACCCTAACCGCTTAATCATGCAGGGTCAATATATCAAACAGGCTATGCCGTCAGCTTTCCTGCGCCAGCGCGGCCAGCTGCTCGGCCTGGTGTTCGGCCATTAACGCGCCGGTGAGCTCGGAGATGTCGCCGTCCATGATCTGGTCCATCTTGTACAGCGTGAGGTTGATGCGGTGGTCAGTGACGCGACCTTGCGGGAAGTTGTAGGTGCGGATACGTTCGGAACGGTCGCCGCTGCCGACCAGCGATTTGCGCTCGGCGGCGATTTTGCTGTGCGCTTCGCTTTCCTGCTTGTCCTTGATGCGCGCGGCGAGCACGCGCATGGCCTGAGCTTTGTTCTGGTGCTGCGAGCGGCCGTCCTGGCACTCGACCACGGTGCCGGTCGGAAGATGGGTGATGCGCACGGCGGAGTCGGTTTTGTTGATGTGCTGGCCGCCGGCGCCGGAGGCGCGGAAGGTGTCGATGCGCAGGTCGGCCGGGTTCAGTTCCACTTCGCCCACCTCGTCCGCCTCGGGCAGGATGGCAACAGTGCAAGCGGAGGTGTGGATGCGCCCCTGCGTCTCGGTGGCCGGCACGCGCTGCACGCGGTGCGCGCCGGACTCGAATTTCAGCACTGAATAAGCCCCCTGCCCGACGATGCGCGCAATGATTTCCTTGTAGCCGCCCATTTCGCCCGGGCTTTCGGAAATGATTTCGACCTGCCAGCGGTTGCGCTCGGCAAACCGCGAGTACATGCGAAAAATGTCGCCGGCGAAAATCGCAGCCTCATCGCCGCCGGTGCCGGCGCGCACTTCCAGAAACACGTTGCGCTCGTCGTTGGGGTCTTTCGGCAACAGTTGCTTCTGCAACTCGACTTCCAGTTGCTCCAGGCGCTCGCGCCCGTCCTTGATTTCGGCCTCGGCAAATTCCTTCAGGTCGGGATCGCCCGCCATTTCCTGGGCCGCCGCGATGTCCGCCATGCACGCCTGCCAGGACTTGTACAACTCGACCACCGGCTCGATTTCGCTGCGCTCGCGGTTGAGCTTGCGGAACGCATCCATGTTGCGCGTCGCGTCTTCGCTGCTCAGCAGCGTATTCACCTCGTCCAGCCGCTCGGCAAGCTGGGCGAGCTTGTCAGTGATGCTCGGTTTCATTCTGGGGTATGCAGGTGGTAGATGCGGTGCACGGCATCCAGCAGGGCCACGCGCTCGTTGGCCTGCGCCTGATTCAGGGCTTGCGTCGGCGCATGCAGGAATTTGTTGGTGAGCGCGTTGCCGAATGACTCGAGCACTTTTTCCGGGGCTTCGCCCTTGGCCAGCAGGCGCAATGCCTTTTCCATTTCGCTACGGCGCTGGCGCTCGGCATGGTCGCGCAAGGTGCGGATCGTCGGCACCACTTCGCGCGACTCCATCCAGTGGATGAATTCGTTGACGCCGGAGTCGATGATGACCTCTGCCTCCTTGACCGCGCCCTGACGTGCATCCAGCCCGTCGCGCACGACTTCGGACAAGTCGTCCACGGTGTACAGGAATACGTCTTCGAGTTCGGCCACCTCGCGCTCGACATCGCGTGGAACCGCCAGGTCAACAATGAACAACGGACGGTGTTTGCGCTGTTTCAGCGCGCGCTCCACCATGCCCTTGCCCAAGATGGGCAGCGTGCTGGCGGTACAGGAGACGATGATGTCGTGCTGCGCCAGTTGCTCGGGCAATTCGTTCAGCGTGATGGCATGACCATCGATGCGCCGCGCCAGCGCCTGGGCACGGTCCAGCGTGCGGTTGGCAACCGTGATGTGCTTGGGGTTCCGCGCGGCAAAATGCACGGCATTCAATTCGATCATCTCACCGGCGCCGATGAACAACACGCGCTGGTCTGCAATGCTGGGGAAAATGCGTTCCGCCAGTTTGACGGCGGCAGCAGCCATGGAAACCAGGTTGGCGCCGATTTCGGTCTGGGTGCGCACGTCCTTCGCCACCGAGAAGGTGCGCTGGAACAACTTGTGCAGCAGGAAGCCGAGCGTACCGGCCTCCTCGGCCTGGCGCACGGCCTGCTTCATCTGCCCGAGGATTTGCGGCTCGCCCAGCACCATGGAATCGAGGCCACTGGCGACGCGGAACGCATGCTTGACCGCCTGTTCCTGCGGCAACATATAGATATAAGGCTTGATTTCGCTGACGGAAAGCTGGCGATAGCCGGCCAACCAGTCCACGGCATGCTCCGGTGTGCTGGTGCTGCAATACACTTCGGTGCGGTTGCAGGTGGACAGGATCGTCGCTTCCTTGGCCGCCCCGTTACCCACCATGTCGCGCAAGGCGGCGTCCATGAGGTCCACGTTGAAGGCGAGTTGTTCGCGTACATTCAACGGTGCAGTCTGGTGATTAAGGCCAAAAGCAAATAGATGCATACAACGCCAGTTCGTAAAACCGGTTAATTCGGGGGGCGGATTATAGCTTTAATCCCGCGCACGACAAAATGAGCCCGCATCCCCCTAATTTTTCCGGCCACTCACGCTACAATCCGGCTTTTCGACCATACCTGAAAACATATGCGCGCCCTCACCCGCCAGGATTACAGGACATTGTTGCTCGCCGCACTGGGCGGCGCGCTCGAATTCTACGACTTCGTGATCTTCGTGTTTTTCGCTGTCGTGATCGGCCAATTGTTCTTCCCGCCCGACATGCCGGACTGGCTGCGCCAGGTGCAGGCCTATGGCATTTTTGCCGCCGGCTATCTTGCCCGCCCGCTCGGCGGCATTGTCATGGCCCACTTCGGCGACCTGTTCGGCCGCAAGCGCATGTTCATGCTGAGCATCCTGCTGATGGCCCTGCCCACGCTGCTGATCGGGTTACTGCCCACTTACGCGAACATCGGTATCTGGGCTCCGTTGCTCTTGTTATTCTTGCGCGTGCTGCAAGGTGCGGCGATCGGGGGTGAAGTACCCGGCGCTTGGGTGTTCGTGGCTGAGCATGTGCCGCCTCGCCATATCGGCTTTGCCTGCGGCACGCTGACGGCCGGCCTGACCGGCGGCATCCTGCTCGGCTCGCTGGTGGCGATGGGAGTGCACGCCCACTATAGCGCAGAGGAAGTACTCGCCAGCGGCTGGCGCGTACCGTTCATTATCGGCGGCGTATTCGGCCTGCTTGCAGTCTGGCTGCGCCAATGGCTGCAGGAAACGCCGGTATTCCGCGAACTGCAGGCGCAGGAAGCGCTCGCCAAGGAGCTGCCGCTGCGCAAGGTCGTGCGCGAACATCGCGTCTCCATCATCCTGACCATGCTGCTGACCTGGTTGCTGTCTGCCGCCATCGTGGTGATGATCCTGATGACACCGACGCTGGTGCAGAAACTCTACGCAATTCCGGCCGCCATCGCGCTCCAGGCCAGCAGTATTGCCACGCTGTCGCTAAGCGTCGGCTGCATCCTGTTCGGCGCAGCAGCGGATCGCTTCGGGGCCGGACGCATGCTGCTGCTGGGATGCATCATGCTGGGGCTGAGCTCGGCATGGTTTTACCGGCAGGTTGCGCTGGTACCGCTCGAAATCAACACCTGGTATGCGCTTTGCGGCTTCTGCGTCGGCGTGATCGGCATCATTCCCGGCATGGCCGTACGCGCTTTCCCGGCGGCAGTGCGTTTCTCCGGCTTGTCGTTTTCCTATAATGTGGCCTATGCGGTATTCGGCGGCCTGACTCCGGTGCTGGTCAGCCTGCTGCTGCCGCTGGACAAGCTCGCCCCGGCCCACTATGTAGAAGCATTGAGCATCGTTGGCATCATGATTGGGCTATATTCCTGGGCTGGTGTAAAATCCGGCAAAGGGTTTTAACCATCATCCCGGTTGTGCGACAATGCGCGCCCCTTATTGTTCGCGGCCATAAGCTGCGGTTTTCAAGCGCAGGATAATTGAGTTGTCTTCAGAGAATCTCTACCAATTGATTGCGGCCGACATGGCCGCCGTAGACCAGGTCATCCGCTCCCGTTTGCAGTCCGATGTGGTGCTCGTCAACCAGGTGGGCGAGTACATCATCAACAGCGGCGGCAAACGCATGCGCCCGGCGCTGGTGGTGCTGTCCGCACGCGCGTTCAGCTACCAGGGCTCGCTGCACCATGAAATGGCGGCAGTGGTGGAATTCATCCACACCGCGACCCTGCTGCACGACGACGTGGTGGATGAATCGGAATTGCGGCGCGGACGCGAGACAGCCAACGCCATGTTCGGCAATGCCGCCAGCGTGCTGGTCGGCGACTTCCTGTATTCGCGCGCCTTCCAGATGATGGTGGACGCGAATGACATGCGCATCATGCAGACGCTGGCCGACGCAACCAACCTGATCGCCGAAGGCGAGGTGCTGCAGTTGCTGAACTGCAATGATGCCGATGTGGACGTCGAGAATTACCTGGGCGTGATTCACCGCAAGACCGCCAAGCTGTTCGAAGCTGCCATGCGCCTGGGCGCCATCCTCTCGCGCCAGGACGCGGCGCTGGAAGAGGCTGCCGCACGCTACGGCATGCATCTGGGCACCGCATTCCAGCTTGTGGACGACGTACTCGATTATTCCGGCAATGCCCAGGAAATCGGCAAGAACCTGGGCGACGACCTGGCCGAAGGCAAGCCCACCCTGCCGCTGATTTACGCGATGCAGCACGGCACCCCGGCACAGGCCGCGGTCATACGCGCCGCGATCGAGCAGGGCGACATCGACCGCTTTGCGGAAGTGCTGGAAATCGTCAAGCAAACCGGGGCTCTGGACCACACCCGGCAGCAAGCCCAACGCGAAGCGGATCTCGCATGCGCACAAATTGCCGCATTGCCGGATACTCAATACAAACGATCTTTGATAGAATTAGCCAAGCTTGCCGCAACCCGCCAAGCTTAAGTTTTTACATCCGGAGTGTAGCTCAGCCTGGTAGAGCACTGCGTTCGGGACGCAGGGGCCGGAGGTTCGAATCCTCTCACTCCGACCAGTTTCCGGCCCACCCGGGCCGTTCCCGCAGCATCATGCGGGTTCCAGTTTCAGTTAGAATGCGCATCTAAAATTTAACCCTTAAGGATCAAACCATGGATTACCAAATCGCCCCTTCCATCCTGTCCGCCGATTTCGCCAAGCTTGGCGCAGAGGTTGACGATGTACTGGCCTCCGGCGCGGACATCGTGCACTTCGACGTGATGGACAATCATTACGTCCCCAACCTGACCATCGGCCCGCTGGTATGCGAAGCGCTGCGCAAGCATGGCGTGACCGCCCCCATCGACGTGCACCTGATGGTCAAGCCGGTAGACCGCATCATCCCGGATTTCATCAAGGCAGGCGCAACCTACATCACGTTCCACCCGGAAGCTTCCGAGCACATCGACCGCACCATCGGCCTAATCAAGGAAGGTGGCTGCAAGGCCGGCCTGGTATTCAATCCGGCCACCCCGCTGGACGTGCTGGAATACACACTGCCCAAGCTGGACATGGTGCTGCTGATGTCGGTGAACCCCGGTTTCGGCGGACAGAAATTCATTCCCCACGTGCTGGACAAGGCGCGCAAAGTGCGCAAAATGATCGACGACGGCAAATTTGAGTGCCGCCTGGAAATCGATGGCGGCGTCGGCCCGGCCAATATCAAGCAGGTTGCCGAAGCCGGCATCGACACTTTCGTCGCAGGTTCCGCCGTGTTCAGCAAGCGCAACGGGAACGACAAGAACCGTTACAACTCGATCATCAGCGAACTGCGCGCGGAACTGTCCAAGGCCAAAAGATAAATGGCCCACAAGGATTTCCCGTTACCGGTAGCCGCCATCGTCATCGACCTTGACGGCACCTTGTTGCACACCGCGCCGGAGCTGGCCGAATCGGCCAACCGCATGCTGCGCGACATGGGGCGTGCGCCGGTCGCGCAGGATTTGCTGATGAGCTATATCGGTAATGGAATCCACTGGCTGGTGAAACGCGCGCTGACCGGCGACATGCATGCCGAGCCGGACGCGGCATTATTCGATGCTGCGCTCCCGGTTTTCGAGCGCCACTACACCGCGTTGGCGTGCGAAAGCAAACCCTTCCCGAACGTGATAAAGGGACTCGACGCCATGAAAGGCGCCGGTTTCCCCTTGGGCTGCATCACCAACAAGGTAATGCGCTATACCGCTCCCATCCTCAGGCATTCCGGACTCGCATGTTATTTCGATATCGTGCTCGCCGGCGACACCCTGCCGGAGAAGAAGCCGCACCCGTTACCGCTGCAGCATTCGGCAAAATTTTTCGGCTGCGCAATCGAGAACCTGCTGCTGGTGGGCGACTCGCTCAGCGACATGCAGGCCGCCCGCGCGGCAGGCTGCCCGATCATCTGCGTGCCCTACGGCTATAATCACGGCGAACCCGTGGAAACCCTGAATGTCGATGCCGTCATCCCGGACCTTTCCGGCGTATCCGCATTAGTCCGGAAAATCTGAACATGTATACAGCCTTCCTGCAAAAGGCCTTCTGGCGATGGTGAATCCAGGCGACTCACCGATCGTTCGAACCCATTTTTCAGGAGCATCCATGTTGTCCCCGATTACAGAACCAGAATTCAAGGCGCTGGCCGCGCAAGGCTACAACCGTATCCCGCTGGTCGCCGAAACCTTTGCCGACCTCGACACCCCGCTATCGCTCTACCTCAAGCTGGCCAACCAGCCGTACTCCTACCTGCTGGAATCAGTACAGGGCGGCGAACGCTTCGGGCGTTATTCCTTCATCGGCCTGCCCGCCACCACGCGCATCAGCGTCTCCGGCAAACAGGTCACACTGACTGAACCGCAAGGCAGCTCCACGCAGGAAGTTGCCAACCCGCTGGACTTCATTGCCGCCTACCAGGCGCGCTTCAAGGTGGCCCCGCTGTCCGGCCTCCCGCGCTTCACCGGCGGGCTGGCCGGTTACTTCGGTTACGACACCGTGCGCTATATCGAAACCAAGCTGGCGCATGCGCAGAAAAAGGATGTGATCGGCACCCCCGACATCCTGCTGATGCTGACCGAACAACTGGCGGTAGTGGACAACCTGTCCGGCAAGCTGAGCTTCATCGTCTATGCCGACCCCACGCAGCCGGAAGCCTATGCACAAGCCCGGCAGCGCCTGGACGCCCTGCTGCGCGCGCTGCGCCAGCCGATCCGCATTCCCGATGCGCCCGCCAAACCGAAGTATGCGCCGCAATCCGAATTCGGCGAGGACGCTTTCAAGGCCGCCGTGGAGAAATCCAAACAATACATTTTTGACGGCGACATCATGCAGGTGGTTTTGGCACAACGCATGGTGCAGCCTTTCACCGGCTCGCCACTGAACCTGTATCGCGCGCTGCGCAGCGTGAATCCCTCGCCTTATATGTTCTATTACGACATGGGCGACCACCACGTGGTCGGCGCTTCGCCCGAAATCCTCGCGCGCGTGGAGGGCGATACCGTGACCGTGCGCCCCATCGCCGGCACGCGTCCGCGCGGCAAGACGCCGCAGCACGACAAGGAGCTGGAACAAGAGCTGCTGGCCGACCCGAAAGAGCTGGCCGAACACCTGATGCTGATCGACCTCGGCCGCAACGACATCGGCCGCGTCGCGGAACGCGGTACGGTGAAACTCACCGAAAAAATGGTGATCGAGCGCTACTCGCATGTGATGCACATCGTATCCAATGTCGAGGCGAAGCTGAAACCGGGGCTGAATGCAATGGACGTGCTGAAGGCCACCTTCCCCGCCGGCACGGTTAGCGGCGCCGCCAAAGTGCGCGCAATGGAAATCATCGACGAGCTGGAACCTTCCAAGCGCGGCATCTATGCCGGTGCGGTCGGCTACCTCGGCTTCAATGGCGACATGGACGTCGCCATCGCGCTGCGCACCGCCGTGGTCAAGAACGATACGCTGTATGTGCAGGCCGGCGCCGGCATCGTCGCCGACTCGGTGCCCGACAGCGAATGGATGGAAACGCAGAACAAGGCGCGCGCCGTGCTGCGCGCCGCCGAAATGGTACTCGACGGGCTCGATGCCAAAGTGCACCGCTAGGAGAACGACATGTTACTGATGATCGACAACTACGACTCGTTCACCTACAACCTGGTGCAATACTTCGCCGAACTGGGTGCCGAGGTGGTGGTGAAACGCAACGACGAGATCAGCGTGGAGGACATCGCGAAGATGAACCCGCAGCACCTGGTCATTTCCCCCGGCCCGTGCACGCCGAACGAAGCGGGCATTTCGGTCGCGGCAATCAAGACCTATGCCGGCAGGATTCCGCTGCTCGGCGTGTGTCTGGGCCACCAGAGTATCGGCCAGGCTTTCGGCGGCAAGATCATCCACGCCAAGACGCTGATGCACGGCAAGACCTCGCCCATTCACCACCACAGCACCAGCGTTTTCACCGGGCTGCCTTCGCCGTTTACCGCGACACGCTACCACTCGCTGGTGATCGAGCGCGAAACGATCCCCGATTGCCTGGAGATCACCGCGTGGACCGACGACGGCGAGATCATGGGCGTGCGCCACAAGACGCTGCCGGTACATGGCGTGCAGTTCCATCCGGAATCCATCCTCACCGAGCATGGGCACGACATGTTGAAAAACTTCCTGGAGGGCAAGCCATGAAGCCGCAAGACGCACTCAAGCGCATCATCGAACACCGCGAAATTTTCCACGACGAGATGGTGTCGCTGATGCGCCAGATCATGAGCGGCGAAGTGTCGGCAGTAATGATCGCCGCCATCATCACCGGCCTGCGCGTGAAAAAGGAAACCATCGGCGAGATCGCCGGGGCCGCGACCGTGATGCGCGAGCTTTCCACCAAGGTCGACATCGCTGACGATGGCACACTGGTCGATACCTGCGGCACCGGCGGCGACGGTGCGCACACCTTCAACATCTCGACCGCCTCGGCCTTCGTAGCAGCAGCGGCAGGGGCGCGTATTGCCAAGCACGGCGGGCGCTCGGTGTCGTCGCAATCCGGCAGCGCCGATGTGCTGGAAGCGCTCGGTATCAACATCAACCTGACGCCGGAACAGACCGTACGCTGCATCAACGAAGTGGGTTTCGGCTTCATGTTCGCGCCGAATTACCACAGTGCGATGAAACATGCCGCTCCGGTGCGCAAGGAGCTGGGCGTGCGCACCCTGTTCAACATCCTCGGGCCGCTGACCAACCCGGCCGGCGCCCGGCAGCAGCTGATGGGCGTATTCCATCCCGACCTCGTCGGCATCCAGGCACGCGTGCTGCAACGCCTCGGCAGTCGGCGCGTGATGGTTGTGCACGGCATCGACGGTCTGGACGAAATCACGCTCACAGGGGAAACCATGGTGGCCGAACTCAAGGACGGCGAGGTGCGCGAATACACCATCCACCCGGAACAGTTCGGTCTCGCCACTGCCACGCTGGGCGACCTGCATGCCGCCAATGTGCAGGCCTCGCGCGACATGATCCTGGACGTGCTGGATAACCGGACCGGACCGGCGCTCAACATCGTACTGCTCAATGCTGGCGCCTCGATTTACCTCGCCGGCTTGACGGACACGCTCGAAAACGGCGTCAAGAAAGCAGCGGAAGTCATCGCCAGCGGCACGGCAAAAGACAAGCTGGCGCAGTTAGCCCGCCTGAGCAGCAGCCTGGCGGCATAACGCGCCACAATTGACAGCACCGGGAACTCCGCGAGAGATTTCCCGACTAAGCACAGAGTTATTAACCGGGAGGTTCACCATGCAGAACTGGTTACGCACAAACCGCGGGTTCATTGTCTTCCTGCTGCTGTTCGGCTTGTTCCGCACGGCAATTGCCGACTGGAACCCCATCCCATCCGGCTCCATGCATCCCAATCTGCTCGAAGGCGATGTCGTATTCGTCAACCGCCTGGCCTATGACCTCAAGTTGCCGCTGACCAATATTTCCGTTGCCCATCTGGGCGACCCCAGGCGCGGCGACATTGTCACTTTCTTTTCTCCCAAGGACGGCATGCGCCTGATCAAGCGCGTCATCGCGCTGCCCGGCGACCGCGTGGAGATGCGCGCCAAGCGCCTGACCATCAACGGCCAGCCCCTGCATTACAAGGAGCAAAGCGCAACGCTTGAAGCCGTGAATGACAGCATGATTCTGCCGGCGATACGCCTGGAGGAATCCCAGCGCGGCGAACACCATGTCGTGCAATGGCTGGATGGAGTCCATCAAGCCGATGATTACGGCCCGCTCACCGTGCCCCCGGGGCAATACCTGATGCTGGGCGACAACCGCGACAACAGCGCCGATTCGCGCTACATCGGACTGGTGCCGCGCAATTTGCTGATCGGTCGCGCCGAACGCATCCTGGTATCTGCCGCCATCACCGACAACTGGACTCCCCGCCCGGAACGCTTCGGCAAGTCACTTTACTAGCGCATCGCGCACATGCGGATAGCGCAGCCGCACATGCAGTTCCTGTTTCATGCGCCGATTGCTCAAGCGGCGCGATTCATTCATGAACGACCACAGGGCGGGCGATACGGCGCGCTGGACTTCGCTGCGCAGCAAGCGCGGTGGACGAGGTAAAGCATACGCATCAGCCACCATGTCGAAGTAATCCCCCATTTTCAACTCGCTGTCGTCGCAGGCGTGATACACGCGATTCGGTTTGCCATGTCGCATGGCAGCGGCGACCACGCGGGCAAGATCGTCAGCATGGATATGGTTGGTATAGCCGTCCTCTGCCGTCACGATGGCCGGGGTTCCGGCGCGGATGCGCTCCAGTGGCAACCGGTCGCCAGCATAAATTCCCGGCACCCGCAGGATGGCGACACTCACACCATTGTCCTGCCCCCACACGCGCAGTTGCCGCTCGGCATCGACACGGCGCTGTGCCCGCGTATTCTGCGGATGCGGCGTGCGCGTCTCGTCGATCCATGCGCCAGCGCAGTCGCCATACACGCCGCTGGTGCTGACGTAAACCAGGCGCCGCGGCAGCACGCCGTGCGCCAAAGCTGCCAGCAAATGCCGGGTGCGGCTGTCCCCCCCGGAATTGGTCTGCGCCGGGGGAGCCAGATGCACGACGGTATCCGCCAGCCCGGCCAACCGCTGCAAAGTGTCCGGCCGATCCAGGTCCCCTTCCAGCGGAACCATGCCGAGTTGACGCAGGGCGGCTTTGTGCTGCGGCGTACGCACCAGCCCATACACCCGGCACTTGCTAGTGAGCAGGGGCGCCAGACGCCGCGCAACATCCCCACAGCCGACAATGAGAATACGTTTCATGGATGAATTATGCGTTAAAATTCCACCTTTCGCGTACTTGCTCATCATTACCAACATGAACTTTAAAGTCAGCATCCATCCCAGCAACCACAGCTTTGAAATCAGCCCGGACACCACCATCCTCGAAGGCGCACTGGAGCACGGCTACAACCTGCCCTACAGTTGCCGCAACGGTGCCTGCGGTGTATGCAAAGGCAAGGTGCTGAAAGGCGATGTGGATTTCGGCAACCATCAGCCCTATGCACTGAGCGATACGGAGAAGAAAGACGGTATCGCGCTATTCTGTTGCGCCAAGCCGAAATCCGACGTGGTCATCGAAAGCCATGAAGTGGCCTCCAGTGCGGAAATCCAGGTGAAGACCCTGCCGTGCCGCGTGCAGAAAATGGAAAAGGTCGCCGAGGATGTCATGGTGTTGTTCCTGAAGCTGCCCACCAATGAACGCCTGCAATTCTTCGCCGGACAGTACATCGACATCCTGCAGAAAGACGGCAAGCCGCGCAGCTTCTCGCTGGCCAATGCGCCGCACCATGACGAATTGCTGGAACTGCATGTGCGCAACATTCCCGGCGGCGCATTCACCCACCATGTCTTTAACGAGATGAAGGAGCGCGACATCCTGCGCATCAAGGGGCCACAAGGCAACTTCACGTTGCATGAGGATTCGACGAAACCGATCGTCTTCGTCGCCAGCGGCACCGGCTTCGCGCCGGTCAAATCCATCATCGAGCATGCGCTGCAAATCGGCCTCCAGCGCCCCATGCACATCTACTGGGGCGTACGCAAAGCCGCCGACCTCTATATGCTGGACAAGATTCGGGAGTGGCAGAGCCGTGGCATCAAATTCACCCCGGTCGTTTCCGATGAGTCCTGGAGCGGCCGCACCGGCTTCGTCCACCAGGCCGTAATGGAGGACTACGCCGACCTGTCCGGTTACCAGGTGTATGCCTGCGGCGCCCCGGTGGTGGTCGAGGCAGCTTTCCGCGACTTCACCGCACAACGCGGCCTGCCGCAGGATGAATTCTTTTCGGACGCTTTTACCTTCGTTCCCAAAAGCTGAACTGCGCTGAAACATATTTCTGCTATATTGGGCATATCTATCCCATCCCACTTCCAGGAGGCCTGTATGCAAAAGATGTTATCAGCTTCGATTTCATGCGCCCTGCTCGTGTCCGCCGTCGCGGCCTTTGCCGACGAGAATCCGGCAATCTTCGGGTCGCCGTGCGCCGAATGGAGGTCACCCGTAAAGATTGACACCGAGGCGCTGGACAAGCTGAAGAAAAATTCGGCCACCGAGCGCCCGCAAAACGGCCTGTCGCAAACCAAAAACCAGTTCATCGTGCTGCTTGGCAAAAACCTGGTTGGCGCGCGTGACACGCTGGCCAATTACAAGGACAAGCTGCCCAAGACCAGCGACGGCATGGTCGACCTGCGCGATGCGAAGCTGGAAGGATTCAACCTGTCCGGCCTGAATCTCGACAATGTCGACTTCAAGGGCGCGGAATTGAACGGGGCGGACCTGTCCGGTTCCAGCCTGCGCGGCGCATCCCTCTACAAGGCCGAGCTGGAAGGCGCCAACCTGAACAACACCAACCTCACTTATGCCAATGCGGCCAAGGCCACACTGAACGGCGCCAGCCTGTGCCAGGCTACACTGACCGAAACCGAGCTGGAGGATGCCGAACTAAAAGGGGCATATATGAAAGGCGCAAAGCTGGATCGCGCCAAGCACATTCCCAAAAGCATTTACCAGAATACCGAGGCGGTATTGCATTTCGGGCTCCCGGTCCCGCCGGAAAACTGATCAAGCACGGCCGCGCGGAACGCATGCGGCCGGCGCACTCACTCCCTGTTCGCTATACCCCCGTGCACACGGCTGTGGGCAAGCAGCTCTTCGAACTCCGCGACGGGCAGTGCCTTTGAATACAGAAAGCCCTGCGCGTAATCGCATCCTGCGCGCAGCAGAATATCGTGTTGCAACTGCGTCTCCACCCCCTCGGCGATCACCTTCAAACCAAGCTTGTGCGCCATCACGATGATTGCCTCGCACAACGCGAGATCATCGCTTTCGTCTTCCAGATTACTGACAAACGCCTGGTCGATCTTAAGGTAATCGATGTCAAATTTTTTCAGGTAGGCAAGTGCCGAGTAACCGGTGCCGAAATCGTCTATGGACACCTGCACGCCGGC
The DNA here is from genome assembly GCA_021848465.1 of Pseudomonadota bacterium. Taxonomy (GTDB): domain Bacteria; phylum Pseudomonadota; class Gammaproteobacteria; order Burkholderiales; family Gallionellaceae; genus JAJZUP01. Next base: position 80,507 of record JAJZUP010000005.1, on the reverse strand, counting down.
ATCGCGCAACGCCTCCAGATGATCCTGCACGCCCTCTTCCGCGTTCAGCAGCAGTCCCTCGGTAATCTCCACCGAGATGCTCTGCCCATGCAGGGATAATGCCGCGAGGTGTGCCAGCCAGTTGCTCTCCCCTTCCAGCCGACCTTCGCGGAACTGTACCGGGGATTTGTTCACGCTGACCTGAAACAACGGCGCATGGGTCGCACGCCAGTGCTTCACCTGGCGCGCGGTTTCCTGGAACACCCAGTCGCCTATCTGGTTGATCAGCCCGGACTCTTCCGCGAGCGGGATGAACTGCACCGGGCTCACCATGCCGCGCTCCGGATGCAGCCAGCGGATCAGCGCTTCTGCCTTATGGATTGCGCCGGTCGCCATCTCCACGATAGGCTGGTAATACACGCTGAGCTGCTGCTCGGCGAGGGCGTTGCGTAAATCGTTGGTCAGGCGCAAGCGCAACTGCGCCGCTTCCTGCAATTCCTGCGTGAAGTAACTGAAGCGGTTGCGACCGGCGCTTTTCGCGACATACATGGCCTGGTCGGCATGCTTCAGCAGCGCATCGACATCGGGTGCATCGGCCGGATACATGGTGATCCCGATACTGGCCGACACATAAGCACTTTCATCGCCCAGCCGGAAAGGCTGGGACAGCCTGGTAATGATGGTCTGCGCAATGCGGTCGACACTGTCGACATCCTCCAGTGCGGGAACAATGACAGTAAACTCGTCACCACCCAGGCGCGCCACGGTGTCAGACTCGCGCACGCAAGATGCAATGCGGCCTGCTGCCTCGACCAGCAATCGGTCTCCCAGATCATGCCCGAGCGTATCATTGACCTGCTTGAAATGATCGAGATCGATAAACATCAATGCCAGCGGCAAACCGGAGCGTATGCTCCGCTTCATCTCCTGCCCGAGGCGATCCTGGAACATGCGGCGGTTTGGCAAATTGGTCAGGCTGTCGAAATTGGCCTGGCGCCAGATCAGTTCATCGCTGAGTTTTTTCTGCGTGATGTCGGAAAACAGCGCAACGTGCCGATGCACGGAGCCGTCGGGATTGAAAATCGTATTGATGGACTGCCACTCGGCATACACGCTGCCATCCTTGCGCCGATTCCATATTTCCCCCTGCCAACGCCCGGTAACCTGGATTGCCCGTAGCATATCCCGGTAGAACGCTTCATCCTGACGCCCTGAGTTCAGGAAGTGCGGCGTCCGTCCGACCACCTCCTCCAGGGTGTAACCCGTGGTGCGCGTAAAGGCCGGATTCACGTCCAGAATGCGGTGCTCGCCGTCGGTCACCATCATGCCTTCGCCGCTCTTTTCGTATACCAGAGCGGCCAGTTGCAATTTTTCAGTCGCAAGCTTGCGCTCGGTGATGTCAGTCACGTGCGAGATAAAATACATGGGCTTGCCTTCTGCATCCCGCACCAGCGAGCTGGATACCTGCCCCCACACCAGTTCCCCGGATTTGTGTATATATTTCTTCTCGAACTCGGCATGCTCGATATCGCCCGCTTCAGCGCGCGCCATGAAATCCGGGCTGGTTGAAATACTGTCCGGATGGGTAATGTCGTTGACATGCATCCCCTCAAGCTCGGCACGACTGTAGCCGAACATGCGACACATCTGGCGATTGACCTGGAGCAGCTTGCCATCCAGATCGACCAGATACATGCCGATATTGGCATTCTCGAAGCCAAGCCGGAAGCGCGCTTCGCTTTCCGCGAGCGCCTGCTGAGCACGCTTGTAAGCAGAGATGTCCTCCACAATCGACCAGATGAATTTCTCGCCGTCGCTGCCGGTGATCGCCACCCCGTTCAGGCGCACCGGAATGTGCTTGCTATCGCGCCGAATATATTCTTTCTCATAAGGACCATAGCGTGACTGGCTGCGCAGTGACTCAAGCTGGGCCACCTCCTCGTCGGCATAGCGCCGGGGAGTCAGATCCCAGTAACTCAACTGGTTCAGCTCCTCCAGCGAATAGCCGACAATGTCGAGAAAAGCACGATTTGCCTCAATGAAGCGCCCGTCCATCGTGTTCCTGGCCATCCCCAACGGCGACATATCGAACATGGTGCGCAGCTTCTCTTCGCTCAACTGCAGGTCTCGCGACGCATCGCGGCTTTCGGTTATATCGAGCGTGATGCAGATCAGGTATAGCGGCTTCCCCGCAGCATCGTAAAGCGGCTTCTTGAAAGTATGCCCGACGCGATTCTGATGCAGCTCGGCATTCCAGAAAGACTCTTCAAAATCGACTGCTTGGCCCCCGGCAAATATCTCGCGATCCTTGGCCAGAAACCATGCCATTTGTTCCGGCGGGAAAAGCACCGCTGCATCATTGCCCTTCAGATCGGCAAAGCTCATGCCCCATTGCGCCTCGCAGGTCTTGTTCATCAGCAGGAAACGACTTTGCGCATCCTTCATGAAAACCGCTACCGGCAACAGATCCGCCAGCGCCTGCATGGCGGCAAGCTCTTCTGGCGTCCACTCATTCATGCTGCCACCTCCACAACCCCGCCATCATTGCACCCCCTTTTCGCGCAAATATGCGGCCATGGGCTTGTCCGCATACAGGATATGGTTGACCAGCCAGTCCTTGATGGACTGCAAAGCCAGCAGATCGCCCCCCTCGCCCAGGCGCACCTTGAACTGCACGGCCTGGGCAACCAGGTGGTTGTGCTCGTCGTCATGCTGGCGAGCCGCTGGATAACCATAGCGCTCCATCAGGCGATGTTCGGAAGCAAAGTGGAACGAAGTAAATTCGAGCAATTCCTCATACAGTCGCAACACGACGGCCTCACCGGCCTTGCGCTTGACCGCCTCATTAAGCCGGTTCACCAGGCGTACGAGCTCGCGGTGCTGCTCGTCCATTTCAGCAACCCCGAGCAGGTACCCATCATCGAACACAAGCCAGGACTCGGTATCGCCCGCCTTGGGGCCGCCGTAGCAAGTGTATGTATTCTTGCCCTTGTGCTTGCTGTCATACATGGCAGCATCGGCAGCCGCCAGCAGGCTGTCCATCTCGCTGCCATGTTCCGGAAAAAAAGAAATGCCTATGCTGGTGCCCACCACGCACTCGCAACCATTGGGCAAGACCATCGCCTGCGCGAACGCCCCGAGTATCTGCTGCGCGATCCGCTCGATTTCCTGCGTCGATTCGAGCTGCCCGACGATGATCGCAAACTCGTCCCCGCCGAGCCTCGCCACGGTGTCGGTGGCGCGCACGCATGCCAGCAGGCGCTGCGCCGCCATGCGCAGCACCGCATCGCCCGCCTCATGCCCATGCGTATCGTTGATCGGCTTGAATCCATCCATATCCAGGTACATCAACGCCACCTGTTTGCGGGAGCGTCGCGCCTGTGAAATAGCCTGCGAGAAACGATCAAAGAACAGGGCACGGTTCGGCAACCCGGTCAGCCGGTCATGATAGGCCATGAAGCTGATCTGCTGTTCGCTTTGTTTCTGCTCGGTGATGTCCTGGATTGCATTGATGATGCACTGCGGCGCGCCGGCCTTGTTGCGCACCAGCGAAGTTTGCTGCGCCCCCCACAGAATACGGCCATCTTTGTGGATGTAGCGCCTGTCCAGCTTGAAGCTGTCAAACTCCCCGGCCAGCATTTTTTTCACCATGCCGGCTCCGGGCTCCATGTCATCCGGATGGGTGACCTGCTGCCAGCTCAGACGCGTCCCGGCCACATCCTCGCGGGTATAACCGAACATGGCACACCAGGCATCGTTCACCTCCAGAAAGGTGCCGTCCAGCGCATTGCGCGCGATAGGCAGGGCCGCATGCTCGAAGATGGCACGGAAACGCTGCTCAGCTTCCAGCTGGAGCGTGTCCGCACGCAAGCGCTCCTGCAACACCTCGGCATCGGTAGCGGCGCGCAGGCGGCGATACCACTGCCACCCCCATGCCATAGTCAGGACAATCAGGAAGACCGCCAGGATAACCGTCACATTGCGCAGTTCATTCACAAGGTGGTAAGCCTCATGCTCATCAATTTTCGCCAACAGCACCCAAGGGGTTCCTGCAATTGCAATCGCATATGCCAGGACACGCTTCCCCTCGTCGTCAATCGCGTGATCGATCAGCCCGGTTTTGCCGCGCACCGCAAGAGCCGCGGCAAGGCCGGCTGAATTGAGTGGCTGGCTGAACCCCAAAGGCGGCTCGTCATGGTGGCGCAACTGGTCGAGATAGACGACACGGTCATTTTCCTGCCGTACCAGCTGGGTCTCGACCGAACCACCCCTCATCGGCTCATCATCCAGCATCGGGAACAAATGCAGCGCGGGGTCTTCAACCAGATAAAGGGTTCCGGCATAGTCTGCCCCCGCACGCAACGGCGTCAGGAAGCCCAGTCCCACCGACTTCCGGGCATCTTGATGGCGATGCAAGTCCACAAACTGGAAGTGCTGGACCCCATGCGTTTCCCTTATCGCGGCACCGATTGCCGCAACATCGGGAAACCTCTCCCCCGCGCTCAGGACGACTTTGCCGGCCTCGTCATACAACACGATGGCACGGTAATGGTGTTCATGCAGGAATGCCTCCATGCGCCCGACGATCTGCTTGCGTTGCGCATTGTCAGGCGCGCCATGCCGAAACCATTGCACAGTTGCGCGCGAAAAATAGGAATCCACCGACAGTGTGGCGGCATCCGACATGCGATCGTCCAGCCAGTCATGCAACTGGCTGGCCTTGATCTCCCCGATTGCTGAAATATTACGCTGCGCGTCCAGCTTGACGCTGTCGCGCAACGCCTGGAACAGCCAATGCCCGACGAGCAATGAGAACAGCACCGCCGCCGCCAATACAGGCAACGGCCCGATAATCCTGATGGTTTCGTTGGTCTGGGGCCGCACGGTCATGCGATGTCATACTCTTTTATGAGTGCACGACACCCGTTCCGTCCTGAAGGGCGTCATCCCGTGACGAAGGCTAAGCCTTCTCGGCCATTAACTTCTCATATTTGGCCATCAACTGATCCTTGCTTTCCACAAAATCGGGATTATGCGGGATGCAGTCGACCGGGCATACCTCCACGCATTGCGGCGTATCGTAATGGCCGACACACTCGGTGCATTTCTTCGGGTCAATCACATAAATCGTATCGCCTTGCGAAATCGCGCCATTCGGGCACTCCGGCTCACACACATCGCAGTTGATACATTCATCGGTAATCATCAATGCCATAGCTACTCTCCTCTTAATTGGCTTTTAAGCGCAAGTTGTGCCGCCACCTCCGGCGAAACGAACTTGCCCACATTCCCGCCGAAGCGGGCAATCTCCCGAACCATGCTGGCCGAAATGAACGTGTATTGCTCGGCCGGGGTGAGAAACACGGTTTCGACCTCGGGATCCAGGCTGCGGTTCATGCCCGCCATCTGGAACTCGTATTCAAAGTCGGAAACCGCGCGCAGGCCGCGCAATACAACGCGCGCATCACGGCTGCGCACATAATTCATCAGCAGGTCATTAAACCCTTCCACACGTACATTGGGGCAACCGGAGAACACTTCGCTGGCCATCTCCACCCGCTCCACCAGAGAAAACAGCGTTCGCGTCCGGCTTTCCGCCACAGCGACGATCACCTCGCCGAACAAGCCGGCCGCACGCCGCACCACATCCTCGTGGCCGCGTGTGATGGGATCAAACGTCCCTGGATAGACAACCCTGATCATGCTTCTGCACGCCCCAATAGTTGATAATACACAGCCCCGGCTTTCGCCTGCCTGACCACGCGCCACGCCGCATCCGGCTCAAACGGCTCGCCGCTTTCCACATAGACCATCCCCCCTTCCGCCAGCCTGCCGGGCAGCAGTGGAAGCAGCGCGGGTAGCAGCTTGCTGCGGAATGGGGGGTCGAGAAAGACGACGTCGAATGGTTTGCCCTGCTGACGGATGAATTCTAGCCCATCCTCCACGTGTAAGGCTACATTGGAAAACCCCAGGTTTTTTATGTTTTTCTGCAGCGCAAGCGCAACCACGCGGTTGCGCTCGACCATTACCACTTCTGCGGCACCGCGGGATGCCGCCTCTAGGCCCAGCGCGCCGCTGCCGGCAAACAGGTCCAGACAGCGCAATCCGTACATGGTCTGCCCGAGCCAGTTGAATACGGTCTCGCGCACGCGGTCCGGTGTCGGGCGTAGCCCCTCCGCATCCGGGAACTCAATCAGGCGGCGGCGGTGGCTGCCGCCTATGATGCGCACCTTGTTTATTTCGCGCTCCCGTTGCCCGTCATTTCCGGCGCCCCGACCATGATCGTTGCCATCGCCTCCGGATGCACGCGCCGCTTGAATGCACCGTTGACCTGCGCGACCGTCACCGCGTTCACCCTGGCGACAAAATCATCCAGATAGGTCAACGGCAAACCGTAGAACCCGATCACGCTCAGGTATTCGAGTATTTTCCGGTTGCTGTCGATGCGCAACGGAAAGCCATTCACGATATTGTCCTTGGCGGCCTGCAATTCTGCTGGCGTCACGCCCTTTTCCACGAACTCGCGCAAGGTTTCCCGTGCCAGGCGCAACGCCTCGTCGGCCTGCTCCTTCTTGGTCTGCAACCCGATCTGGAACGCGCCGGCCTGCTGCATGGGCATGAAATAGCTGTATACGCTGTAAGCCAGTCCGCGCTTTTCCCGAATTTCATTCATCAGGCGCGACACGAACCCGCCACCGCCCAGGATGTAATTCCCGACGTAAAGCGGGAAATAATCCGGATCATTGCGTGCGATACCGGGCGCGCCGATCAGGATGTGGCTCTGGCTGGCCGGATGCGCAATGCGCTGCTCGCTTGGCTGGATGCTCATCTGCACCGGGGCGATCTGTGTAGCGCCGCCTCCAGGCGGCAAGCTTGCGGTCAACTGCTGGGCGATCGCTTCCGCCTGTGCCCGCGTAATGTCCCCCATCAGCGCCACCACGGCGGAGCGCGCGCCGTAATGCGCGCGATAGAATGCCTCCAGGTCGCTGCGCTGGATTTTTTCGATATCGGCAACCTCGGCATACTCGCCATACGGATGCGTCCCGAATACGGCCTTGCCGAACGCCTTGGCCGCAATACTTTCCGGGCGCGTCGCCGCTTCCTGCAATGCGGCAATCACGCGCGCCTTTTCGCGCTGCAACACACTCTCCGGGAACACCGGGTGCTGCAACATCTGCGCCAACACCGCGAGGGCCGCGTCTCGCTCCCGCGCACTGCTCAGCGTACGCACACTCATCCCGGCGCGATCCGGATCGGCAAAATTGCTGTATTGCGCGCCGATATCGGCCATGCGCCGACCGACCTCGTCCTCACTCAACGCCTCGGTGCCCAGGTCGAGCATGCCATTGGCCAGCTCAGCCACCCCTGGTTTATCCGCCGCATCGAACCCGCTTCCCGCCGGAAAATTGACCGCCACATCCAGCATGGGCAGATCGTGGTCTTCGACAAAATACACCTGGGCGCCGCTGGCAGATTGCCAGTGCTGGATTTTCGGGGTCGCCCACGCGGTTGCGGCAAACGTACTCAGCAGGAACAGCGCAATGATCCTAGCGAACATGATTCATCATCTCCGGATTGTGTTTGGGGGCGTCCTTGAGCGGTTGCGGGTCGAGCACCGCCACCGTCAAGTTGTCATCCCGAAAAATATCGCGCGCCACCGCCTGCAACTGCTGCGGCGTCACGTCCTGGATTTTCTTCAACATGACCGGAATTGCCTGGTCGCCCAGTCCGATCGCCTCCATCTGGCCGATCTGCATGGCCTGGTAAAACACCGAATCGCGCTTGTACACTTCGTTGGCGGTCACCTGCGCCTTGACGCGCTGTAACTCCTCGGCGCTGACCCCCTTCTCGATCAGGGTCGCCAGTTGTGCGCGCAGCGCCGCCTCGACATCGCCAACCGACTTGCCTTCCGACGGCGTCCCTTCCAGCACGAACATGCCCGGCCCGCGCTCGGTGCTGTCGTAACCAGCGCCGACCTCACTGGCCACCTGCTGTTCGCGCACCAGCGCCTTGTTCAGGCGCGCCGAGTCATTGCCATCCAGGATGCCGGCCAACACCTCCAGCACATACGGCACCTCATCCCCGGCGGGGTCGCGCACCGTGGGCGCATGGTAGGCCATGACGACATAGGGCAAGCGCGCCGGCGCCTTGACCGTGACCCGCTTGATACCGGCCTGCGGCGGCTCGCTGTACATGCGGCGCATCGGCAGACTGTGGCGCGGAATCTTGCCGTAGTAACGCTGCGCCAGCGCAAACACCTCCTGTGCGCGCACATCGCCCGCCACTACCAGCACGGCATTATTCGGCGCATACCAGGTCTGGTACCACTCCTGCGCATCGCTGTCACGCATCGCCAGCAAATCGTCCATCCAGCCAATTACCGGGTGATGGTAGGGGTGCTCCTGGTAGGCCGTCGCCATCAGCGTCTCATTGACCAGCGCGTGCGGATCATCGTCCGTACGCATGCGCCGCTCCTCCATCACCACCTTGATCTCCTTGTCGAACTCCTGCTTGCTCAGTTGCAGGTTTTGCATGCGGTCGGATTCCAGCCGCATCGCCAGCGGCAGCTTGGAGCGGTGCAGGATCTGGAAATAGGCCGTGTAATCGGCGGTGGTAAACGCATTTTCACGCCCGCCGGCAGCGGCGATGAGCCGCGAAAAAGCCCCGGCGGGAACCTGTTTGGTGCCCTTGAACATCATGTGCTCCAGCACGTGCGCTACGCCGGTCGTGCCGCTCTGTTCGTCCATGCTGCCCGCGCGATACCAGACCTGCTGCACCACCACCGGCGCACGATGATCTTCCTTCACTACGACTTTCAGGCCGTTGCCCAGTGTTTTCTCAAATACTTCGGCCTGTGCCGGCACAGCCGCCAGCATTGCCAGGCCCCCCAAGATTGTCAGCAGTCTCAAGCGCATAATGTTTAGCCCCAGGCAGGTCTATCGGATAGAATAACGGCAGCGGCAGGCTGCCGCGGAGAACGCGCATTATGCGCCATTTTTATCGGCTATTACGATCGCATGTTCAGTTTCCTGAAAAAAAATCCATCCAACGATAACTGGTTGAGCCGGCTGAAAAACGGTTTGTCGCGTACCGGCAGCCAGCTCGCCGAGCTGCTCGGCAGCGGCGCACGCATCGACGAAGACCTGTATGAAGAGCTGGAAACTATCCTGATCACTTCGGATGTGGGGATGGATGCCACCCAGTTGCTGCTAGCCGATGTGCGCCGCCAGGTCAAAGAACACAAACTCACCGAGGCCGGGCAATTGCGCGAGGCCTTGGCGCACGCCCTGCTGAAATTGCTGCGCCCGCTGGCACAGCCGCTCGAGACCGGGACGCATCGCCCCTACATCATCATGCTGTGCGGCGTAAACGGCGCCGGCAAGACTACCTCCATAGGCAAACTCGCCAAGCATTTCCAGAACCAGGGCAAGTCGGTGCTGCTGGCGGCGGGGGACACCTTCCGCGCTGCGGCGCGCGAGCAGCTGATGGAGTGGGGCGCACGCAACAATGTCACCGTGATCGCCCAGCAAAGCGGCGATGCCGCCGCCGTTATTTTCGATGCCGTGCACGCAGCCCAGGCGCGCGGCATCGACATCGTGCTGGCCGACACCGCCGGGCGCCTCACCACGCAGGCGCACCTGATGGAGGAAATCAAGAAGGTCAGGCGCGTGATCGACAAGGCCCTGCCGGGGGCGCCGCATGAGGTGCTGCTGGTGCTGGATGCCAACACCGGCCAGAATGCATTGTCGCAGGTCAAGGCGTTCGACGAGGCGCTGGATGTCAGCGGCCTGGTGCTCACCAAACTGGACGGCACTGCAAAAGGCGGCGTGGTCGCCGCGATCGCCAAGGCGCACCCGATCCCGGTGCGCTTCATCGGCGTCGGCGAAGGCCTGGAAGACCTGCGCCCGTTTGTCCCGGAGGAGTTTATTGCGGCGCTGCTTGGACTTGAGGCTTAACCCATCTGGCCACGGAGATCACAGAGGACTCAGAGATGACAGCGGTTACATTTACTTCCGCCCCGCCGAATGTTGAAACGAATTTCCCGGTGGACGCAGCATTCTCTGTACAAAAAACTGATTGTCAAAATGATCAAATTCAACCAGGTCTATAAACGCTACCCCGGCGGACACGAGGCGCTGCGCAACCTGAGCTTCGAGATTGCGGAGGGCGAAATGGTGTTCCTGACCGGACACTCGGGCGCCGGCAAAAGCACCCTGCTCAAGCTGATTGCCGCTATCGAACGTCCCAATGGCGGCAGTGTCATCGTCAAGGGACAGAACACCAAGTCACTGAAAAGTGCAGCGCTGCCCTATCTGCGCCGCAACCTCGGACTGATTTTCCAGGATCACAAGCTGCTGTTCGACCGCAACGCATTCGACAACGTGCTGTTGCCGCTGCAAATCTGCGGCTACGACCATCGCGAGAGCGCCAAGCGCGTGCGCGCCGCGCTGGACAAGGTCGGCCTGCTCAAGCGCGAAAAAGCCAACCCGATCGCACTATCCGGCGGCGAACAGCAACGCCTGTGCATTGCCCGCGCCATCGTCAACCGCCCTTCCATCCTGTTGGCCGATGAACCCACCGGCAATCTGGATGCCGAGTATTCGGAAGAGATCATGCACATCTTCAAATCGTTCCACCAGGTCGGTGTCACCTTGGTCGTCTCCACGCATGACGAAGGCATCCTGCGCCGCTTCCCGGCGCGCGCCCTGCATTTGAAACAAGGGGAGCTCCAGCCATGAAGGGGCTCATCATCCAGCACTGGCAGGTCATCCGCCTGACATTTCAGCGCCTGATGCACACACCGATTGCCAGCCTGCTCAACATCCTGGTGATCGGCATCGCCCTGAGCCTGCCGATGGGTGGCTACGTCTTGCTGAAAAACCTGCAAAGCGTGGCCGGGCAGGTTGCCGGCCCCCCGCAGATCAGCGTGTTCCTCGCGCTGGACACCAGCCAGGCCGAAATCGACCGCATCAGCAAGCAGCTCAAGGAGCACGCGGCGGTCGACCGCATTGAATTCGTGCCGCGCGACCTGGCATTGAAACAGTTGCAGCAAAGCACCGGGCTGGAGGATGTGGTCGGCGGGCTTGCCCGGAACCCATTGCCGGATGCATTCATCGTCTACCCGGTCGCCATGGACGTGCAAAAACTCGAACTGCTGCGCGACGACCTGAAATCCTGGCCGCACTTCGAACACGTACAGCTCGATTCCAGCTGGGCGCGCAAGCTCGAATCCATCCTCAGGTTCGGACGCCTGGCCGTCGGCATCCTGGCCGCCATGCTCAGCTTCGCGCTGATTGCCATCACCTTCAACACCATCCGCCTGCAAATCCTGACGCGGCGCGAGGAAATCGAGGTATCCAAGCTGATTGGCGCGACCAACGGCTTCATCCGCCGTCCATTCCTGTATTACGGCTTCCTGCAAGGCCTGCTCGGCGGCATCGCAGCCTGGCTGATTATTGCGCTCAGCCTGGCGCTGCTGAATTACAGCCTGGTCGGACTGGCGCAGTTATATGGCAGCAGCTTTTCCTTGAGCCACCTGTCGTTCGGGGACAGCCTGACGCTGCTGGTATTCTCGGCCTATCTGGGCTGGCTGGGAGCCTGGCTCTCGGTCTCGCAACACCTGTGGCAGATCGAGCCGCGCTGAAACGGCTTACATGTAATTGAACATGGACAGGTCGGCGACCTGCTTGAAGGATTTTTGCGCCGCGGTCAGGCTGGTAGTCTGGCGGTTCAGGTCGCTGATCGCCTGATTGAAGTCGAGATCCTGCAACGTCGAAAGCGTTTGCTTGTACTGCAAATTGAGGTCCTCGCCGGTCGCCTGCAACGAGTCCAGCTCATTCAGCCGCGAACCCAGGGACGCCCGCACCGTTAGCACCTGATCCAGCCCACGATCCAGTCCGCTCAGCGCCTTGCTGAGGTTGCTGGCCATGATGGCAGCGGTTGCAGCATCTCCCGCCGGGCTTTGATTCCTCAGTGCCGCCATCAAGTCGGACATGGTCTTGAACAAACCTTCGTTGCTGCTAGGGGAAATCGTGAAACTGTCCCCCGCATCCGGTGTGCCGACAATTGAAAACTGCATGCCGGGAAGGCTGATCGCATCGCCGGTGTTATAGGTGTTGCCGGTGGAAACGGCATTGCCCTGTCCGTCGGTAACGTCATAGGTATCAGGACCGGTAAATGTCAGCTTGTAAGTCTTGCCTGTGACTTCGTTGGCGTTGGTCACCAGCCCCTGGCCGATTGAAGCCGTACCGGTATTGGTGGGCGTCGCTTCGGTAACGAAAATGCCGTTGCCGCTTTTGATGCGGATGAAAATATCGGCGCCGGAATCGCTCGACGCCATCTTGCGCGAGCTGCTCACCTGCACCATGCGATGCCCGTCGTCCCCCATGTATTGCACGCCCAGCGCCGTCTTGACGAACGGAATAGTGCGCCCCTGGAACCCGGAAAACAGGTAATTGCCGGTACCATCGGTGGAATTTGCCAACCCCACCAGTTCATCGAAGCGCCCTTGAACCTCATCCGCGATGGTTTTGCGATCGGACTCCGACATGGCCCCGTTGCCCGCCTGTATTGCCAGGGTTTTGACATCCTCGATCAGCGTGGACACGCTTTGCAGCACGGCTTCGGCCATGCCGGTGGAAGACTTCACCGCATTCCGGTTGACTTCATACTGGTTGTTGGTGCCCTCCGCCTGAGTCACCTGCAACGCATTCGCGGAAGACGCCGGGTCATCCGCCGGAGTCAGGACGCGGCGCCCCGAAGCCAATTGCTGGTTGGTGTGCAGCAGCGAAGATTGCTGCTGGTTCAGCATCGACACATTGGTATCAAATACGCTTCCGGAACTGATCCGCATACATCACCTGTTTGCCATATCCAGCAAAGTATCAAACAGCACATTGGAAATCTGCATGGCCTTGCCGGCCGCCTGGTATGCGCGCTGGTAACGCATCAGGTTGGCCGCCTCTTCGTCCAGATTGACCCCGGAATAGGATTGCTGGATTGCGACGGACTGCTCGGCCATGCTGGTCTGTGCCGTACTGGTCACCTGCAACTCGCGGGTCTTGTTGCCGACATCGCTGACCCATTGCGCGTAGGCACCCTGGAAAGTGGCATTGGGTTGCCCGCCCTCCTTGGCCCCCAATGTATTCTTGGTTTGTAAATCGGCAATCGCCAGGGCATTCCGTCCGTCGGCCGTCGCATTCGAGTTCGGACCGACCGAGAAGGTGTCCCCCTCCTGCGGCATCCCGGTAATTTGCGTCTTCCAGCCGTTGAAGCTGATATCCGCCCCCTCGGTATATTGCATGCCGGTTGCCAAGCTCACCCCGGCCTTCGTATCAACCACATCAAAAGTCGTCGGGCTGGTGAACTTGATGGTAACGGGGTTGCGCAAATTCACATCGGCCGACGGATGCTCGGGATCCGGATGTGTCGGTGTCACCACCGCACCATCCGCAATCTTGGCATTACCGCGGTTGCTGAACGACGCATTGGTGCGTATCGGCAATCCGGCTGCGATCTTGGAGGGGTCGGCAACCTGCACGCTCATGTCGCGCGCGCCGTTGATCGTCGGGCGTATGGCATAAGTATCTCCCGGCAACGCTCCCGGTGTCGTGCTCAACCGCAAACCATCCACCGGAGTGTCCGGCAAACCGTTCTCGAATATGGTTTCCTTGTTGTCGGACAGGCGCACCAGGGTGTAACGCGTGCCGCCGTCAAAACGCAGCCGGTAATCGTCTCCGGTCAGGGCGGCGAAATCCTCCGGCGTATCGACCGTGGCCGTCACCACTCCGCTGCCCTTGTTCATGGTGTTCGAATAAACCGCCGGCTGCGGCGCGCCGAAGAATGCGCCGCCCATATCGCCGTTCAAATCCTGCCCGCCTTGGTGCTGGTAATTGACGAGGCCGGCGAGGCCCATCGCGACACGACCCAAAGAATTTTGCGCATTGGCCAGCGTGGTATCCCGGAACGTCAGGAAGCCGCCGAGATTCCCGCCCTGCAGACTGCTCTGTTGCAGCACGGTCTTCGAGCCGTCGATATTGTTATACACGATGTCCTGGCGCGAAGGATCGCTAGGCGACTGCACCATCGCGAGCGAATAGGCATTCGAGCCCACCACCAGCGACTGTCCGGTCCCGACGAATACGTTATAGGCGCCATCGCTTTGGCGCACGATCGTTGCGCGCACCTCGGTATTCAGCTTGGCCACCAGTTGATCGCGCTGATCGAGCAGGTCGTTCGGCGGCTGGCCGCTGGCCGCGGTTTGCATCACGATGTTCTGGTTCAATGCCGCGATCTGCTTCGCATAGCTGTTGACCTGCGTGATGCTGTTGGCGATCTGGTTGTTCACCGTGGAATTGACATCAATGAAACGCTGGCTCAGGGAGCGGAAGCGTGCCGCCAGCGCCCCTGCGCTGTTCAGCATCGCCTGGCGCGCAGGCTGCGACTCGGGGGAGGCGGAAACATTGTTGACCGCACTGAAGAATTCCTGGATGGCCGGAGAGATACCCGCATTGGGGTCCGCCACCACATTGTCGATTTGCTGGATCTGCGCGTAATAGGTATTCAGCATGGCCGCCTGGCCCTGCTCGGACAACACCTGACCGTTGATGAATTCGCTGTAGGCGCGCTTGACCGTGCTGACATCGACGCCCTGCCCCAGATACCCCGCTCCGGAGTATTGCGGCTTGCGGGAACTCATCTCGACTTCCTGCCTGGAGTAGCCCGGCGTATTTGCATTGGCAATATTGTGCCCTGTGGTCTGGAGCCCCACTTGCGCCGCGTTCAGGGCGCTAATACTGATTCCCATCACACCACTGACTGCCATGATCTTCTCCTGCCCGCAACCGGGCTTCTGCTTGATATCGGCAATAGCGCGTCAAACTTGAGCGCTATTGCTCCTCATGCCAGGGTGCTGACGCTCTTGATCACCCTGTTCAACTTGTCTTCATAGCGGGGATCGGTCGCGTACCCCGCTTGCTGTAGCGCATGGGCAAACCCCTGGGCGCTGTCACCCTGAGCCAGCACTTGGGCGTAACGCGGATTGCTGCTCAAGGTGCTGGCGTAATCCTTGAACGAATCCGCATAGGACTCATAGGCACGAAACCGCTCCACCTGCTTGTTGGCCACCCCGTTGTGATACTCGGTAGTGGTAACTTCGGCCACCTTGCCTTTCCAGTTCGGGCCGGCTTTGACGCCGAAAAGGTTGTGACTGCTGCTGCCATCCGGCATCCTGATTTCGCGCCGGCCCCAACCGCTCTCCAGTGCCGCCTGCCCCAGCATCAAGTGCGCCGGGATTCCGGTGGCCTTGCTGGCTTCCTGCGCATGCGGCATCAGTTTGCGCACAAAATCCTGCTGAAA
This sequence comes from Pseudomonadota bacterium, assembly GCA_021848465.1. Classification (GTDB taxonomy): domain Bacteria; phylum Pseudomonadota; class Gammaproteobacteria; order Burkholderiales; family Gallionellaceae; genus JAJZUP01. The sequence continues at coordinate 65,171 of JAJZUP010000005.1, read as the reverse complement.
ATTCTCGTTATACGCGGAAGGAATCGCCGCCTGCTTGTTTCCGCTTGCCGGTGCAACTCCGTCTGTTGCCATGGCCGAATGGCGCAACTGGCGCACCATGACATCGGCGAGCCCGACACCGTGCCCGGACGACATGCTTTGCGCCAACTGCTGGTCCAGCATGCCGGTATACATCTTGGTCTGCTCGTTATCGAACATGCCATCCTGCGGGCTGGCCTCGCGCATGCTTTTCAGCATCATGTTCAGGAATACCTGCTCGAACTGCTGCGCGGCGCCTTTCAGCGCCTTGTCCGGGGAGTCTTTGGCCTGCAGCTTGAGCCGATCCAGGCTCTGCGTGTCAATTGCCAGGTTTCCAGCATCGGAAGCAGAAATATTCATGATTGCAACTCTCGTTCGATCCGGTTAGATGATCTCCAGTTCGGCATGCAAAGCGCCAGCCGATTTCATGGCCTGCAGGATCGCCAGCATGTCTTGCGGTGTTGCTCCAATTGCATTCAGCGCATTGACCACATCGCCCAGGGCGACCCCTCGCTTCAATTCTACCAGACTCCCCCGGTCGGCCTTGCTTTCGATATTGGCACGGGTCGCCTCCGCAGCCTGGGCGCGCGGGCCGTTATTGGCGGCAGCGTTGATCACCACCGACAAGGAGCCATGCGCCACCGCGCAATCATCGAGTTGCACCGCCTGGTTCATCACCACCGAGCCGGTGCGGGCGTTGATGATGACCTTGGCCGCCGGCGCCGCTTCGGCCACTTCGAGATTCTCCACACGCGAGATAAATGCAACGCGGGCACTCCCGACTGGCGCCTTGATCTGTATGGTGCGTGCATCCAGTGCAACCGCAATTTCACTATCCGGGGAGATTTCGCGGTTCACCGCCGCCGCAAGGCGGGCGGCCGTCGTGAAATCGCCGGCATTCAACTCCAGGTAAATATAGTCCCCCTGCCCGACCGCAGTCGGCACCAAGCGCTCAACCGTTGCGCCGTCCGGAACGCGTCCGACAATCAGGTGACTCACCGCATCCTTGCCGCCGCCCGGCGCCGCCACCAGCAGGTTGCCTTGCGCCATCGCATATACCTGCCCGTCCGCGCCCTTGAGCGGGGTCATCAGCAGGGTGCCGCCGCGCAGGCTCTTGGCGTTGCCGAATGAAGAAACCGTCACGTCGATCGTCTGCCCCGGACGCGCAAACGGCGGCAATGAAGCCGTCACGGTCACCGCCGCCACATTCTTGAGTTGCAGATTGGTTCCCGGCGGCAGGGCCACGCCCATCTGCGCCAGCATGGTCAACGTACTATTGACGGTAAAGGGTGTCTGCGCCATCGCATCGCCGGTACCATCCAGCCCGACCACCAGGCCATATCCGAGCAACTGGTTTTCACGCACCCCCAGCACACTGGCGAGGTTTTTTATGCGGTCAGCCGAAGCATCCAGTGAGGTCAGCGCCAGCAAGCATATGAACGCCCATTGCAATATCGTCTTCATGATACACCTCTCTAGAAATACAGCTTCTTGGGAGCAAAGAACCGGCTCAGGCGACTGAACAGGGTAGGCGGTGCACCCGGTGAATCAATGTTATCGGAGTTCCGGTATTCGATCTGCACATCCGCCACCTGCGAGGATTGCACGGTATTCTTGGCACTGATGCTATCCGGGTTGACCGTGCCCGAGAAGCGGATATATTCAAAATTTGTTTCGCCGTTTGCGTACTTGACCAGTTTGTCGCCGCAGACCAGCAACTTGCCGCTATCCATCACCACAATCACGGTTGCAATGATCTCGCCGGTAAATACGCTGCTGGCTTCCGATCCCCCCTCTTTTTCAGCCTTGCTCGGCAGCGACACATCCACGCTCTTGCTCGAGTTTTTGCTGGACTTCTGTGCTTGGGAAGTAATTTCACCCAGCACCACCGTCAACTCGTCACCGACATTACGCGCATGCCGATCCTCAAACAGAGGACGACTGGCGGTCGCCTGAAAAATTGCGCCATTTTCCTGTGCGGGCGGGCGCTGCACCAGCGGACAGGAAGTCAGCGGTGTCTTGGTGCGGATCGGAGTACATCCGACCATCACCAGCAGCATTCCCAGAGCAGTTATTTTCATCAGATTACGCATGACAGTTCTCCTCAGCTCCGCTCAGATTTGTGCCAGCTTCTGCAACATCTGATCGGAGGTCGTGATAGCCTTCGAGTTGATTTCGTATGCGCGTTGCGTCTGTATCATGTTCACCAGTTCTTCAACCACATTCACGTTGGAAGTTTCAACATAACCTTGCACCAGGGTGCCGTTGCCGTTTGTCCCGGGGTTCGCCAGGCTGGGCGCTCCCGACGAGGCCGACTCCAGGTACAGGTTCTGTCCATTGCTCTGCAGACCGGCCGGATTCACAAAAGTTGCCAACTGCAACTGTCCAACCTGCACCGGGGCAACGCTGCCCGGCTGCGTCACCGACACCACGCCATCCGAACCGATGGTCACGCTGCTGGCGTTGGCGGGAATTGTCAGGGCCGGCTGGATGACATAACCGCTTGATGTCACCAATTGCCCTTGCCCGTCGGTCTGGAAGGAACCGTCACGGGTGTAACCAGTGGAGCCATCCGGCATCAGCACCGGGAAGAAGCCGCTGCCCTGGATCGCGGCATCCAGCTTGTTCCCGGTTTGCTGCAAATTACCCTGGGTGTGAATGCGTTCGGCCGCCACTGGACGCACCCCGGTACCGATCTGCAATCCGGAGGGAAGTTGCGTTTGCGACGACGACTGGGCGCCAGGCTGGCGGATATTCTGGTACAGCAAATCCTCGAACACCGCGCGGGAACGCTTGAAACCGTTGGTGCTGACGTTGGCCAGGTTATTGGCCACCACATCCATCTGGGTTTGCTGGGCATCCAGTCCGGTTTTTGAAATCCACAAGGAACGAATCATGTCGCTACTCCCTCATCCTGGCCCCGACGGAGCCTTTGCACATGAGCCTATCCTACGCAGAAATGCAAAAAACAAACGGGCAATGAGAGGGGGAAAAACCGCCTTATTCTCGATCCGGCAGCGACATGGGCGCGGTCCGCGCTCGCAACTCGGCGCATAAGGCATTGATAAGAAGAGGAAGCTCAGGATTGAGCTTTATCCATTGATATTCAGCAGCTGACTGGCGCTCTTCGAGTTGTTATCCGCTGTTTGCAGCATTTTCATCTGGGTATCGAATTGCCGCGCCAGCGAAATCATGTTCACCATCGCCTCCACGGCGCTGACGTTGCTGCTCTCGAGATTTCCGGAAACGACCCTTACCTTGCCATCTGCGGCGGCGGCGCTGCCGTCACGCATCCGGAACAAGCCATCTTCACCGCGGGCCAGTTGGCTTTCAGGCGGATTGGTCAGCTTGATACGCCCGACGCGCACGGCTTCCGCGGTCTTGCCGCCGGAAGGAGTAGCCATGATCGTGCCATCCTTGGCAATCGAAACCTCGGCATTCGGCGGCAACGTGATCGGGCCATTGTCGCCCAGCACATTCAGCCCGCTGCGCGTCTGCAATATCCCGTTGGTGGTCACCTGGAAGCTGCCGTTGCGGGTATAGGCCTCCTTGCCGTCCCCGCTTTGCACAGCGATCCAGCCCTTGCCATCAATTGCCACATCAAGGTCGCGCCCGGTGGGTTCCATCGAACCGGGCGTGAAATCCGCGCCCACCACCGAATCCACCACCATCACGCGCGTCGGCAACCCGGGCCCTTCGACCGGCACGGCGCGGAAGGTGTTGATTGCCGCACGGAAGCCGGGGGTATTGGTATTCGACAGGTTTTCGGATACCGCAGCCTGCTGCTGCAGTATGTGTGACGCCCCCGTCATCGCCGTGTAAATCAGCCTATCCATGGCCTCCCCCGATTACCGCTTTCAAAGTTCAATATCAACGCAGGTTGGTAATGGTCTGCAACACCGCATCCTGAGTCTTGATCGACTGCGCGTTCGCCTGATACACGCGTTGCGCAACGATCATGCTCACCAGTTCCCCGGTCAAATCCACGTTCGCCTCTTCCACCGCGCCAGACTGCAACACCCCCAGACTGGCCGTGCCCGGCGTACCCGGCAACGGCGGACCCGCGGTCACCGTCGCGGCCCAGCGGTTGTTCCCCAAGGGCTGCAAACCTTGCGGATTGGCAAAGTTGGCGATCGTCACCTGCCCCAGTTTCTGCGACTGGCCGTTGGTATACCGTCCCAGGATCGTGCCATCCGGCGCAATGTTGAAACCACTTGGCAAGCCGGTCGTGTAACCGTCCTGGATCATTGAGCTGACGCCGAATGCGGAGCCGTATTGGGTCGAATCCGAGAAATCGAACGTCAACTGCATTGGATCCGCTGCGGCAGCGATCCCCCCGCCTGGAGGCGGAGCCAACGGCGGCGTAAACGCTGCCGGCATTTTCAACAGGGTGCCGGGAGGCAACTTGCCCGTGGTATCGAAGGGCAAGCCGGCGCCAATCGGCGTCGCACTCGGCGGCACGGTCGGCGTTGCATTCGGCGGCTGTATCTGGTTGTCGACCGTCATATAAACGTTCCATGGGTTCTTGCCCGGAACCGGTGTCGATTTCTGGAAGTACAGCGTGGCCACATGCGGATTGCCCAAGCTGTCGTATATTGTCAGCGAGGTCGAGTTATTGAAAGTCGTCGGGTCGGCCGGATCAAACCGGAACGCCCCCGCAGGCCCCGGCGGCACTGTTGCAAATTGCCCGGTATCCGCAGGCATTGCAGTTATTGCGCCGCGCGCATCAACGTTCAACCCCACCTTCACATTCGGGTCGCTGGATGTGCCGGTGGCACGCGCTGAAATCTGCTCGGTCGGGATTTGCAACGGGCCCGGCACACCTTCCTTGTTCACCCCAAACAGGCGCATGCCTTCGCTGGTGACGATAAAGCCCTGGCTGTCGAGCTGGAACTGTCCATTCCGGGTGTAATACTGGGGCGCCGTACTGCTTGCCGGCCCTAACTGGAAGAAGCCCTGTCCGCTGATTGCGGTGTCCAGCGGGTTGTTGCTGCTGGTAATGTTGCCTTGGGCAAACTGCTGGGCAATGGTTGCCAGCCTGGTACCGATACCGGCATTCGATCCCGCTGAGCCCCCCACCGTACTTGCATACACGTCGGCAAATTGAGCCTGAGATTCCTTGAAGCCGACCGTGTTTGCGTTGGCCACGTTATTGCCGATCACGTCCAGATTCTTGGCCGCCGCATTCAGTCCGCTGAGTCCTTGTTGAAAGCTCATGATGTTCTCCTGTTATTGACTTGCACACTGCCCGAAGACAGCGCCGCCTCTGCCCTACATAACCTGCTTAATATCGGACAGCTTGAACATGCCCAGCTTGCCCATATCCAGTTGTGCGCCTGCCGTACCCGGCGCGATACCATTCACCACACCGAACGACAGTGTTGAAGCGGCGGCCGGTTTCCCGTCGGCATCCGCCTCAACGGCAATCTTGTATGAGCCGTCCGCCATTTCCTTGCCCTGGTCATCCTTGCCATCCCAGGCAATCGGCACTACGCCGGGCTTTTGCGCACCGAGCTGCAAGGTGCGCACCACGTTATTGGCTCCGTCCTTGATCGACACCTTGAGTTTATCCACGCTTTGATCCAGATTCACGCCGGCAACCGCCTCACCCTTGCGCAACTCCATTGCCGAGCCGGGAACCAGCGCGCCATGGCCGATCATGCCGGTTGCCGTCAATGACTGGCCGGCGGCCATGCTGTCGCTCAGCGCCTTCAGGGTTGAATTGACCTTGTCGATGCCGCTCACGGTGCTGAGCTGTGCCATCTGTGACGTGACCTGGGCGTTGTCCATCGGGTTGAGCGGATCCTGGTTTTTCATCTGGGTGACCAGCAGTTTCAGGAAACGATCCTGCGTATTGGCACCGGCATTGGCCGAATCGCCTGTTGCAGCAGCCTTGCCTGCCGCAGCCTTGTCCGCACCTTGCGCTGGAGCACCGGCCGCAGGCGCACCTGCCGGCTTGGGGCTGGGTGCCGGGTGGGGAACCGGCGTCGGCAACGTCATGCCGGGGCCATTCGGACCTTGAATATTATTCGCCATGATTGCTCTCCTTATTGACCTATCGTAAGCGTCTTGAGCAGCAACGCTTTCGAGGTATTCATTACTTCCACGTTATTCTGGTACGAGCGTGATGCGGAAATCATATTCACCATCTCGTCCACCGGGTTTACATTGGGCATTTCAACATATCCCTGCGCATTCGCCATCGGATGCTTGGGGTCGTAGACCAGCCGCATCGGGGCCGAGTCTTCCACCACCTCCTTGACCATCACGCCGGCACCGGGCTGCCCATCAAAATGGGCGGTGCTGAAAACCACCTGCTTGGCATGATAGGGCTTCCCATCCGGCCCGGTGGTGCTTTCCGCGTTGGCGAGATTGCTGGCCACCACATTCAGACGCTGGGACTGCGCCGTCATTGCCGAACCGGAGATATTGAATATATTAAATAATGACATGATGATTACCCTTGTAATGCGGCCAGCACATCCTTGACCCGATCACTCAGGAACCGCACGCTCGCTTCATAGCGCAATGCGTTGTCGGCAAACTGAGCCCGCTCTACATCCATATCCACCGTATTGCCATCCGCGCTTGGCTGCAATGGATTGCGATACATCACCGGCGCCCCCATGACCGTATCCCCGCTAGCGCCACTGTAATGCTCGGGAGCCGTCCTGCTCATGTCCAGGCTCTCATCGGTTCCGGCCAGCACATCCTGCAGGGCTTTCGCAAAATCAATATCCCGCGCCTTATAGTTCGGGGTATCTGCATTGGCGATGTTCGAAGCAATCAGTTCCTGACGGGCTGCGCGCAGATTGAGCGCGGCTTGGTGGAACTGGAACGTGCTATCGATTTGGCTGGTCATTTCTGTCGCCCTCCTGAGGCAGACTGTTTTCCATGTCGTGCATACTAAACTCAGCCGGTACATCAGCATCCGCAAAATAGAGGCCGGAAAATGCGTTATTTCATCCTTTTAATTAAACCCTCGTCAGGTCACAATAGCGGCATGAGAGAAACCCCTGTTTTATTCTTGCTGCTCGTCATTCTGACAGCCGCCCTGCCCTGCGCCCAAGCTGCGGGCGGGATGCAAAGTCATGCGGAAATTCATAAGGTTGCCACCGAATTTGTAAAGGCCCTGACGAAAAACATGCCCGGCAAGGTCAGTTATGCCATCGACGAGATTGATTCCCGGGTAGCCTTCCCTGCCTGCACCCAGCTTGAGGCATTCCTCCCCACCGGGGCGCAAACCCAGGGCAGAACCACAATCGGTATACGCTGCAACGACAAAAACGGCTGGTCACTGTTCATCCCGGCCAATATCACCATCACCATGGATATGCTGGTTTCCAGTCACCCCTTGCAGCAGGGGCAGGTAATCGGCCAGGGAGATTATTTGCCTCAGTCCGGTGAGGTCACCCAGCCCGGAATCATTACGAATGAGACCCAGATCCTTGGCAAGGTGGTGAAATACAACATCGGGGCCGGTCAGTTGCTGAGGCAAGACATGTTCCGCCCCCCTTATGCCGTGACACAAGGGCAGACGGTTCAACTGGTCGTCGAAGGAAACGGCATCAAATTGCGTACCGAAGGGCAGGCACTCAACAATGCGGCAGACGGGCAAACTACCCAAGTACGTGTTGCCTCGGGACAAATAATTAGCGGAATCGCCCGCACAAATGGAATTGTTGAAGTACAACAATGAGTAACTTGATGAATTATAAAAATTTCGTGAAAATTTGAAAAAATTTTCAAATCAGCCTAAAGTTTTTGAAAAAGTTGCCGATGAAACATCCGAGTTGGACAGTTAAAAGGTGATTCAAATGAAAATTGACAAAAGTATCAACCACCTGCAACAAGCCTCAGCAAGTGAGGCGGTAACGCGCCAAAACCAGGCCAAAGCCGGAGAGAACAGCACTCCGTCTAAAATGGCCGAAACGGCACCACCGCCTGAAGGGGTGAGCGTAAGCCTCGGCGCCAGCAGCCAGTTGCGCAGCATGGAAGCCGGCCCATCCGGCCCGGCGACGATTGACTCGAAAAAGGTGGCGGAAATCAAGCAGGCCATCAGTGAGGGCCGCTTCCAGATCAATACGGCCGCCATCGCCGACCGGCTGATTAATGATGTGGAAGATTTGCTCAACGCGAGCCAAAGTTGAATAGCCAGCTCCAGGAGTTTTTCACGCGGCTGAATGCAGAGCGCAATACGATGCGCGAGTTTGTTGCTCTGCTTGAAAAGGAACAGCAAATCCTGCTGAACCAGGATGCCGAAAAACTGCTGGCGCTTGCCGAAGCCAAAACCACCTTTGCCAACAAGCTCTCCCTGATCGCCAGCACCCGCAGGCAGTTCCTGTCTGCGCAAGGCGTCACGGCCGACCCGGCTGCCTGGATCGCAAAGCATGTCCCTCCCGCCGTGCCGGTATGGAAGGAATTACGCGACCTCGCCGCACGCGCCGACCACCTTAACCACACCAACGGCGAAGTCATCCAGTTGCGCCTGCGCAGCAACCAGCAGGCACTGAATGCCTTGATGGTGGCCACCAGAAGCACCAGCAACCTGTATGGAAAGGATGGTCAGCACAGCATTGCCATCGGTGGCCGCTCCTTGGGAAGCGGTTAGAGCCAGCCTTTTACGGCGCCGTATTGGCGGGCTCCGGCATCACCGCTTCGCCTGCTGCGGAAGCAGGCTGCGCCCCCCGCTCGATATCGGACGCCAGCACCGTGACCGTCACGCGCCGGTTGCGCGCCCGCCCTTCCGGCGTTCCATTGCTCACGACAGGGCTGTTGTCGGCGGCCCCCACCACTGTCAGGCGGCTGGAAGCCACGCCACGCTCAATAAACAGGCGCACCACACTGCTTGCCCGCGCAGACGACAACTCCCAGTTGGATGGATATAGCGAGGTGCTGATCGGCAGGTTATCCGTATACCCTTCCACCTCGATCGGCATATCCCCATCGGACAACACTTTCGCGACATCCGCCAGCGTCTTCTCCGCCGCCGGGGAAAGCGTTGCGTCGCCCAATGCAAACAAGGCGCTGGCATTGATATCCAGCATCACCCCCCTGCTGGTTTGCGAAATGGACACCTGCCCGTTCTTGACCAGACCGGTCATCACCTGGCTGAGGTTTTTCATCAGCAACTGCATGCGCTCGTTCAGCTTGCGCTGCTGCTCGGCCAGCCTGGCATTGCGCCGGTCTATGATCGATTTGAAGTACAGCTCCTGCTCATTCAGGCGGATCGCACCGCTCTCACCCGGCTTGGCGGCACTGGTTCCGAACGCGCTGCCAAGGGCCACGCCCAGTACGCGATACTTGCCCTCGTTTACCGATGAAATTGCATACATCACGACAAAGAATGCAAACAGCAGCGTGATGAAGTCCGCGTAAGAAACCAGCCAGCGGTCATGATTGTCGCGGTCTGCCCTTTTTCTGCGCAGCGCCACGTTAAGCGGTATAGCCTTGTAGTTTATTCTCGATGAAGCGCGGACTTTCCAGGTTGGCAATCATGCACAAGCCATCAATTGCCATCTCGCGCATCACCAGCTGACGCATGGTAATGGCCTTCAGCTTGCCGGCGATCGGGAGAAACACCAAGTTGGCAAATCCCACCCCGTAGATGGTGGCAATAAACGCCACCGCGATACCTGCTCCGAGCTTGGATGGATCCGCAAGGCTTTGCATCACATGGATCAAGCCCAGCACCGCCCCCATGATGCCGATGGTCGGCGAATAACCGGCTGCCGCTTCCCAGACACGCGCCCCCTGCCAGCAGGATTCCTCGTACACGCCGACATCGACTGCCAGCACCTCGCGAATCTTTTCCGCGCTATTGCCATCCACTAGCAATTGCAGCCCTTTGGCCACGAACGGATCCTTCACGTCCTTGATGTGGTTTTCCAGCACCAGCAGCCCTTCCTTGCGCGCCAGGCCGCTCCAAGCCGTAATCTGGTAGGCCAGCCGCTGCAAATCGATTTGCGGCGTCACAAATGCCCAGCGCCCCATCTTGAGTCCGGTGATGAACACCCGGAACGGGTGCTGCAACATCACCGCCCCCAACGTACCGCCAAAGACAATAAAAAACGCCGCGCCTTGCAACAGCACGGACGCGGTACCGCCTTCCAGGATTTGTCCACCTATGATGCCGCTGAGCGCGATCAGCAGCCCGAACAGACTGAGTTTGTCCATCAATGTCCTTTTAGCTTGCTGCGCAACCGCGCCACCGCCTGCGAATGCAGTTGGCACACGCGCGACTCACTGACCCCCATCACTTCACCGATTTCACGCAAATTCAGGTCCTGCTCATACAACAGCGCCATCATCAAACGCTCCCGCTCCGGCAGCGCATCGATTGCCTTGATCAAGGCCGTACGGAAACGGCCGTCCTGCAGGATGGCCACAGGGTCGCTCACCCCTTCCACTTCGTGACGATCGAAAAAATCCTCGTCGTCATCGCCGTGAAAATCTTCGTAATAGAACAGTTGCGCGCCGCGCGCTTCCTGTAGCATCTGCTGGTACTGCTCCAGCGTCACCCCCAACTGCTTCGCGATCTCCGACTCCAGCGGCGGGCGGCCAAGCTTCTGCTGCAACTGGTGTATGGCGGCCTCGATCCGGCGCATGTCGCGACGCAGGCTGCGTGGCAGCCAGTCCGCCCCGCGCAGCTCGTCCAGCATGGCCCCGCGTATGCGCTGGGCGGCATAAGTCTCGAACTGCGCCCCGCGCAACTCGTCGTAACGGTTCGCGGCATCCAGCAGCCCCATCATGCCGGCCTGGATCATGTCATCAACATCAACGCTACTCGGCAATTTCGCCATCATATGGTGCGCCATGCGCTTGACCAGCGGCGCATATTCCCGGAGGCATTGTTCTTTGTCGCTTAATCCGTTTGCCGTATACATAGCGTTAATAAAACTTCTCATGTGATTGCCGCCACCACATTACCCATCGAGTGCTGCCGGCTGATCAGGCGCTGCATCAGGCCGACCAGCCCGCCACCCTCTTCCTCATCGCTGCCGCTCACCTGCATCAGATTCTGCGCCACCGCAGCAAAAGCGCCGGCGCATTGTCCGCCCGGAAACGCCTCGGCAACCGGCTGGCATAATTGTGTCGCACGTTTCAGCTTTTCATCAACCGGAATATATCCCATATACTCCAGCCGCACCTGCAAATTGCGCAGCGCCAATTGTGCCATATTGTCGAAAATGGCACGTGCTTCTGATTCGCCCTTGACCTTGTTGACCACAATATCGAACGAGCTGCGTCCGTTTTGCAATGCCATCTGTTTGAGCATGGCGTAGCTTTCGGTAATCCCGCTTGCCGTCCCGTTCAATACCATCAGCAGCGGCTCATCACCCGACAGGCTGGCGCTGACTGAATGGCCTTCGCGCGCCGCCGCGTCCACCAGCACGACATCCATGCCGTGGGCAGCCTGGCGCAGCACACCCAGCAGACGTTCGCGTTCAGCCGCCTCAAGACGCGGCAATGCCTGCATCGCACGCGCGGCAGGCAGTACACATACTCCATTGCCGCCGGCAAGCATGACCTCGGACAACTGCTTGTCGCCGCGCACCACATTCAGCGCGTCGTAACGATGCTTCAGGCCCAGCTGGTTCGGGACATTGCTGGCCGACACATGCTCATCCAGCACCAGCACGCGCTTTCCCTCGCTGGCCCACTGGGCCGCCAGGTTGACGACCACGCTAGTCGCGCCCAACCCTTCGCGCGCGCCCACTACGGTCACCACACGGGCGGCCGATCTGGCGAGCAACCGCCGCAGGCCTTCGGCCTGGTCATTGCCTGGCTCATAGCGCATGGGCAGCCCTCTTCACCGGTGCGGAGCCTGCCATAAAGGCGGGAAACTCCAGGTCCTGCAATTCGAAAGCCGTCTGGGCCGAATTGATCTTGAAGGCACGATGCAGCAAATAATCCAGGTTCACATCATGCAAATCTTCCGGCACGCGCTGGCCACTGGCAATGTAATGCATGGTCAGCTTATGGCGTATCACCACATCCAGCACGGTACCGAGCGCCACAGCCTCATCCAGCTTGGTGGCAATGCATCCCACCACTCCGGCGCCATGGTACATGCGCACCACATCTTCCAGCGTACTGCCAGCACTGGTGGCATTCAGCAACAGCAGGCGCTTGACGCCAGCTGCATTGAACATTTCCATCTGCGCGGCCACGCGGCTGTCACGCTGGCCCACCCCCATGGTATCGATCAGCACCAGGTGCTTGTGCTTCAGGCCGGACAAAGTCAGCTTCAGGTCTTCGGTATCGCGCACGGCATGCACCGCCACCCCCAGAATCTTGCCGTATATTTTCAGCTGCTCATGCGCCCCGATACGATAACTGTCAGTGGTGATCAGCGCCACCTTGTCGGCACCGTAACGCACCACGGCACGTGCCGCCAGCTTGGCAGTGGTGGTGGTCTTGCCCACCCCGGTCGGGCCCACCAGCGCATACACCCCGCCACGCGTGATGATGTCATCCTGCTTGCCGACAACCGGCACATTATGAGCCAGTGCCTGACGCACCCAGGATGCATCGGCATCGTCCGGCATCTTATCGAGCAGCTTTCGCGACAGGGCCGGGCTGAAACCTGAGTTGATCATGTCGCGCAGCAGGCCGCTGCGCTTGGGATTGCGCTGCTGCATGTCGCCCCAGGCGATACAGGCCAGTTGCTCCTGCAGCATGTTATGCATCACCTTAATCTCGCTCAGTATCTTCGTCTGCTCGCGGTCGACTTCCGGCACTGCTGCAACTTGGGCCGGAGCGGTAACGGCTGGCGCAGCAGCACGCGTCTTGGCGACCGGCGTCTCGCTGGCCACCGGGGCAGTCGAAATCACCTTGGCGCCGAGCACCGCGGCTTGGCTCATGGCTTTTTCATGCAAGGGCGACAAGGGCTTCGCCGCCGGAGCGGGACGATTCTCGCGCGCTTCGCTCAGCCGCATCAGCTCGGCGTTACCCATCGCCACGATTTCCACGCCCTGAGGCGCCTTGCGGTTGGACAGGATCACTGCATCCTCGCCGAGTTCGGCGCGTACCATTTTCAATGCCTCGCGGGAATTGGCCGCGATAAATTTGCGTGCGTTCATGCTCTACCCCCTACCATAGATGTCACCCTGACGGTCTTGAATCCCGGAACTTCTTCATGCGAAATCACTTTGAGCTGCGGCAGCGAGCGCTTCAGGAAGCGTGCCAGCAGATCGCGTATCTGCCCCGGCACCAGCAGCACCGTAGGCAATCCCATTTGCTCCTGCAGCTCGGCGGCATTGCGCGTTTCACGCAGCAAAGTATTGGCCAGCCCAGGCTCGATTGCATTGCCGCCGCCGGCCTGGATCGCCTGCGCCAGCACATGCTCCAACTCCTTGTCCATGCCGATTACCTGCATCTCCGGCGATGATGGATAGAATTGCTGCACGATGGCCGGGCCCAGCGCCACGCGCACCAGTCCGGTCAGCACCATGGCATCCTGGGTGCGTGTCGCATGCTCGGCCAAGGTTTCCAGGATCGTGCGCATATCGCGGATATGCATGCCCTCATCCAGCAGGTTCTGCAATACTTTCTGCAAGGTGGCGAGCGGCAGCAGCTTCGGCACCAGGTCTTCGGTAAGCTTCGGCGCCAGCTTGCCGATATGGTCGAGCAGTTGCTGCAACTCCTGGCGGCCAAGCAATTCAGCCGCGTGCATGTGGATCAGGTGACTCATGTGGGTCGCCACCACAGTGCCGGCATCCACCACGGTATACCCCATGGCCTGGGCATTTTCGCGCATATCGCCTTCGATCCAGATTGCCGGCAATCCGAATGCCGGATCGGTCGTTTGCATGCCGGGCAGGCTGCCGCTTGCATTGCCCGGATCAATGGCGAGGAACATGTTGGCATAAGCCTCGCCAGTACCGATCTCAGCCCCCTTCAAGGTGATACGGTAAGCGTTCGGGCGCAAATCGAGGTTGTCGCGGATATGCACGGGCGGAGGCAGGAAGCCCATTTCCTGGGTAAATTTCTTGCGGATGCCTTTGATGCGGCGCAACAGGTCACCATCCTGCGCCTTGTCCACCAGCGAGATCAGGCGATAGCCGACTTCCAGTCCCAGCACATCGACCTGGGCAACATCCTCCCAAGTCGCCTCCGGTGCCTCGACCGCAGGCGGCGCCACAGTTTCCACGACCTGCTGCTCACTAGCCTTCTTGGCACGCAGCAACAACGCATAGGCGAGCCAGGCCAGCAAGCCTGCCAGCAACAGGAACGGAATGTGCGGCATGCCAGGAATCAGCCCGAGCATGCCGATGATGCCGGCGGTCAGCAACAGCACTTGCGGATTAGTCAGCAGCTGCTTGATCAGTTGCTGGCCGATATTTTCATTGTTGGTCACGCGGCTCACCACAAGACCTGCTGCCGTTGAGATCACCAGCGCCGGCACTTGCGCAACCAGACCGTCGCCAATTGCCAGCAGGGTGTAAGTCTTTGCGGCCATGCCGAGATCGAGATTGTGTTGCAGCACGCCCACCACAAAACCGCCCACCAGGTTGATCGCCAGGATGATGATGCCGGCAACCGCATCACCGCGCACGAATTTGCTCGCACCGTCCATCGCCCCGTAGAAATCGGACTCTTGCGCCACTTCCGCACGGCGGCGGCGGGCTTCATCTTCACCAATCAGTCCGGCATTCAGGTCGGCGTCAATCGCCATTTGTTTGCCCGGCATCGCATCCAAGGTGAAACGCGCGCCCACTTCGGCGATACGTCCGGCGCCCTTGGTGATAACCATGAAGTTGATCACCACCAGGATCGCGAACACCACGATACCGACCGCGTAATTGCCGCCCACCAGGAAATGGCCGAACGACTCGATCACCTTGCCTGCAGCGTCCGGGCCGGTGTGGCCCTGCATCAGCACCACGCGGGTGGAAGCCACATTCAGCGACAGGCGCAGCAAGGTGGAAATCAGCAATACCGTAGGGAAGGAAGCGAAGTCGAGCGGCTTCAGCGTGTTCATGCTGACCAGCAGCACCATGATCGCCATCGCAATGTTGAAGGTAAACAGGATGTCCAGCAGGAACGGCGGCAATGGCAACACCATCATCGCCAGGATCATGACAATCAGGATAGGGCCAGCCATGCTGCGCCCACCCAGCCGTTTCAGCGTATCTTGAAGTGTCTTTAAGAAATTCATTTGCTGCATCCCTCTCCAGGCATCCATACCGGAAAACCGGTTCACTCTTGATGGCTATTATCTGGAGTATGGGAAAAAGTGAGCGGGGGAATAGAGGGAGATTTATCCGGTATTTCACATGCTCGCTGCTGAAAATCCGGGCAGCCGCAATCCGGAGGGATGGTCTCCCCCCGTCTCCGAATTGCGTTTCCGGGTCAGTCCCTAAGCGGCAAACTCCGGATTAGTAGTGTACGGATCCAGCTCCTTCGGTACCGGCAAATCGCGCGGTGCTTGCGGGTAATTCCCCCCGGCAGTCTGGTAACGCCGCAATTGGTAGACATACGCCAGCACTTCGGCCACCGCGGTGTACAACGCCTCTGGAATCATCTGCCCGATATCGGTGTGCTTGTACAAGGCACGCGCCAGAGGCGGTGCTTCAAGGATAGGCACATTGTTCTCCTTGGCGATTTCACGGATACGCGCGGCCATCAGGTGACGTCCCTTGGCCACCACCACCGGCGCACGCATGCCGTTCTCGCTGTACTTCAACGCCACGGAGAAGTGGGTCGGGTTGGTCACCACCACGTCCGCGGTCGGAATCTCGGCCATCATGCGGCGACGGGCAATCTCGCGCTGCATGCTGCGGATACGCGCCTTGACCTGCGGATCGCCCTCGGTTTCCTTGGCCTCCTGACGTACTTCCTGCTTGGTCATCTTCAGTTTCTTGCTGTGCTCCCACAACTGGAACGGCACATCCACGCCGACGATCAGCAACATGCCGCCCATAATGCTGGCAAAACAAGCCCAGATCACCCCGCCTAGATGCGGAATGGCAAGCGCAGCAGGCTCCCCTACTAATGCCAGCACGTTGTCGCGGTTATGCCAGATCACCCAGGCACCAATCCCGCCCACCACCAGCGATTTTGCAATCGCCTTCACCAGTTCCACCAGGCTGTGCGTGGAAAACATCCGCCCGAGCCCGGTCACCGGGTTCAGCTTGGAAAAATCGGGAACCAGCGGCTTCAGCGTAAACAGCCAGCCGTTCAGCAGCAGCGGCGAAAACGTCGCCACCACAAGCATCAATAACAGGAAAGGGAGAAATCCCAGCAGCGTAGCCCAGGCCAGCTCATGCAAATGCGGCATCAACGCGTCGGGACTGAACACCAGGTTGGCATCGAGCGTCAACCCGGTGCGGATCAACCTGATCAACTGCTGCGACAGAGAATCGCCCATCAGCCACAATCCGGCCCCGCCCGCCATCAACACGGCAAACGTGGAGAGCTCGCGCGAACGCGCAACCTGGCCCTCTTCGCGCGCCTGGTCCAGGCGCCGTTGCGAGGGCTGTTCGGTTTTTTCTAGGTCACTGTCTTCTGCCGCCATGACTTTCTACTCCATTGGTCATGGCTATTATCAAGTGCCTATGTCAAAGCAAAGCCGCAAACAGGAGGGGGTTTACCCGGCAATTGTTGGCATAACAAACACGCAAGACATGGCCGACAGGCCTTATCTCGCTAGGAAGCCAATATTCAAGCCTTGGCAACGCTATACATCGCTGTCGACAGCCATAGCCTGGTGGTAATAATTAAATGCCTGTTCCGGCTTGCCGGTTTTTTCGCAAAGCTGGCCCAGTGCCGAATAAGCAACGCGGCTGGGTTGCAGGCTGACGCTGGCCTCCAGGTAGCTTTGCGCCTTGCCCCACAACTCCTGGTGCAGGCACAGCTTTCCGAGCGCCAGCAGCAACCCGGCGTCGTCGGCATGCTGCTTGAGCCAGCGCTCGGCCTGCTCGATCCGAGATACCACATCGCTGCCATGGCAATCGCCGTACAGCGCCACCAGTGCGCTGTCCCATTGCGCCTCCAGGCTTTCCGCCAGCAGGCGCGCTGCGACATCGCATTCATGGAGTTTCAGGAACGCTTGGGCGGCAGCTTCGGCTATCCGCGCATCGCGGCGTAATTCGTTTGGCACGGTCTTCCACAGTTTGCGCAGACCCTCGCTGTCCTCACCCTGTCCGCGCAACCGCTCCAGCCAAGCCTGGCGGCGGATCTGTCCGGCCAGCGCCATCTCGATCCCGCGGCACTTTTCGAGTTGTGCCAGCACTTCCAGCACCGCCTCCCAGTTGCGCGCCTGTTGCTGCGCCTTGAGCTCCAGGGTGAGCGCGCCCACATTTTTCCGTGTGCCGGTCGCATCCAGCTCCTTCAGCGAACCCAAGGCGGATTGCGGCTGCTTCTGGTCTAGCTGGAATTCGGTGCGCGCCATCAGGCGCATTGTGGCCTCGCCGATCTGCTTGTTTTCGGCATCGACAAGATAAGCGTCGCGCTTTTCGAATTCGCGCAACTCATGCGCCGCGCGTGCCGCAACAATCGGGTTGAGGCCGGATTTTTCCCCCAACTCCATGGAACGCACCGCGGCCCTCTCGGCCTCGGTATAGCGGCCCTCGAAAAAGGCGGTCAGCGCCTCCATCATCGCCGCACGCCCCTTGCTGCGCGAGCTTTCCTCGCGGAATGTACGCACATATGCGGGCAACCGCAGGATGGCAAGCGCCACCCGCACCAGCATATACACGACGGCAAACCCGGCCAGCAGCGCCAGCACAAAAAAGGTCAGCGTCATTTCCAGGCGGTAGGGCGGATAGACGATCTGCACGTAGCCGGGATTATGCGAGGCCACGGTCAGGGCGGCCGCGGCTGCAAACAGGGCAAGCAGCCAGACCAGGAATTTCATCGCGCGCCTTTCTCATGCGCGATGCGATAGTTGCGCACCGCCTCCAGACTGTCGCTGATGTCCGGCAGCTCGATGCTGACATTGGCACTCGCCAGCTTCTGCAACACCGCCAGCGCCTGCGCCGTGTCTTTCGAGCGGGAATCGTAATAGGCCTGTATCCATTCCTGCGCGGTTCCCACATCGCGCCTGAAGCTGGCCTCGTCGCGCGAAAGCAGCGCCAAGCGCGCCGACAGCAAACGAATCTTCAGGTTTTCGCGCAAGAAAAACGACTGCGTTGGGGACAGCAGCGGCATGTACTGTTTTTCGGTGTTTTCGATGCGCACCAAGTGCCGGATGTCCTGCCAGAGCTCGCGCCAGAAACGCTGCCAGGCCGTCGCATCGGCAGCCGGCTCGGGTGCGCGGGCACCTTCCTGCGGATGGATGTCCTGCATCAAGGGCAGGTTGCTCACCGCAGCGACCAACCCATCCAGGCGGGCATTGATCCCGGCCACATCGATATTCGGCAGTGACCGCAGCTTGTCTATATCGTGATCTATGGTCTTGCGCAGCCCCGCCAGCGCAGGGCGGTCGAGATGCTGCAAACGGCTGTCGGCATGCTGCATCGCAATCAGTGCAGCCTTGACGTTGGCAGCCAATTGCAACTGCTGTTCGGCAATCATCAAGGTCTGCTCGACTTCAGCAAGGGCTGTCTGGTCGCGGCTACTCGACATTTCCTGATACAAGGCTTCCAGTGCCGCGCGCTGGTTCTGGGCCTCGGCAAATTTGCTTTCCAGCACACTCAGCTTCCCTCCCAGCTCGCGCACCATCTCCTGGTTTTGCGCCAGCAAAGCCTGGCTGGCCTTGCTGCTGCCGTCCATTTCCGACAGACGCTGTGCCAATTGCTGCTGCATCTGCTCAATCTGCTGGTGTGCATCAAACCACTGCCACAGGAAAACAAGGGTAAGCACCGCCAAAGTCAGTTGTGTCAGGCTCATGCGCGCGATCAAGCGCCCCAGCGGATTGCCATGCGCAACCTGTGCCGGACTGCCGTCATTGTTTTCTGGTGGCGTTACCTGTTCTGTCATGTCCTGAATCCCGACTCCCCAACCTCGCTCCCAGTGTCCACTGCCCGCGACTTGTCATCTGCCCATGCTACCAAACCGGACAGGATGCCGTCATCCCCGCCCGCAACTTCGACCACATTCCGCCACCCGAGCCGGGAAGCGTTCTCCGCAATACGTGCATGCGACGCAAACAGGGGGATGGACAATGCCTCCTGCGGCACCATTTCGGTAAGCCAGGCTACAGCTTCGCTGCTGCTCACGGTAATGGCATGCGGCTGTTGCGCCAGCACTGCGCCAAAATCGGCATCCGGTTTGCGTCGCCGGTAACAGGCCGCATACTCCACCGCTGCGCCGCGGGCGCGTAGCGTATCCGCGAGCAATTCACGCCCCTCCTCACCGCGAAAGATCACCACTCGGCTGCCGCGCACCTGCTGCAATTCCGGCAATTCCAGCAAGGCCTCGCTATCCGAACGCGCGGTTGGCGCGATGACCTGCGCCACCCCGGCCTCCTGCAGGGCTCGTGCACTGCCCTGGCCTACCGTCGCGACGCGCAAGTTGGGCGGCAAGCCGCCCGCCGCGCGGAGCAGCGCCATGCCGTACTGCACCGCATTGGGACTGATGAAAATTGCCAGGTCAAAACTGGTCAGACGAGCCAGCAGCCCCTGCAATTCTGGAGAAGCGCCTAACGGTTCGATCTCGAGCAGCGGAAACAGGATCGGCTGCCCTCCCAGACTGGCGATACCTTGCGCCAGGCTAGCGGCCTGCTCGCGCGGACGCGTGACGACAATACGCAGTCCGGCAAGCTGCTGTTCAGTCATTCAGGGAAGCGAGGATTTCACCGGCCCCTTGCGCCAGCAGGGCTTGTGCAACAGTATTGCCCAGCGCTTCGGGATTGGAAATTTCGCCAGTCTGCTCGGCGCGCAACATGCGCGTGCCGTCCGGGGTCGCAACGAAACCGCGCATGCGCAGTTTGCCATTCATTATCTCGGCAAACCCGCCCAACGGTACCTGGCAACTTCCTGCCAGCGCCCGGCTCATCGCACGCTCGGCCAGCACGCACGCGGCGGTATCGGCATGATGCAGCGGGGCCAGCAATGCCTGGAGATCGGGACGATCCGCACGCGTCTCGATACCGAGAGCGCCCTGCCCCACCGCAGGCAGGCTGTCGTCACTGGAGATCACATTGCGGATGCGCGCGCCCAGTCCGAGTCGTTTCAGTCCGGCTGCGGCCAGGATGATCGCCGCATATTGCCCCTCGTCCAGTTTGCGCAGGCGGGTCTGCACATTGCCACGCAGCGGCTCGATCTTCAGGTGCGGGAAGCGCGCACGCAACTGGCTTTCGCGGCGCAGGCTCGATGTGCCGACCACGCTGCCGGGCGGCAACGCCTGCAGGTTATCGTAGTTGTTCGAGACGAACGCATCGCGCGGATCCTCGCGTTCGCCGATGCAGGCCAGCGCAAACCCTTGCGGCAGGTGCATCGGCACATCCTTCAACGAATGTACGGCAATATCCGCGCTGCCGTTCTCCAGCGCGGTTTCGAGCTCCTTCACGAACAGCCCCTTGCCACCGATCTTGGACAGTGTGACATTCAATATCTGGTCGCCCTGGGTCGTCATGCCCAATATGCTTACCTCAGTTTGCGGGTATAATGCGCGCAGTCGGTCTCGGATATGCTCTGCCTGCCACATTGCCAATGCGCTTTCGCGCGACGCGATCACCAGTCTTGCGGGAGCTGTGTGCTGCTGAGATACCTGATTCATTGTGTTTCCTGAAGTTTGGATAATTTATTTGCGGTGCATTCTAACATGAGCCGCCCGTTCGCCATGCTTAAGAAGAGTGTTATGAATTTGCTGTCTGCCCCTACTGACCTGTCCAGCAAGGATTTGCCACTGCGCGACGATATTCGCCTGCTGGGGCGCATCCTGGGCGATACCCTGCGCGAACAGGAAGGGGAGGCCACTTTTGAATTGATCGAGAGTGTGCGCCGCGCCGCCGTGCGTTTCCGCAAAACACAAGATGAGCGCGATGGCGAAATCCTGGAGCAGATCCTGGACGCGCTGACTCCGGACGAAACCCTGCTGGTGGTACGTGCATTCAGCTATTTCTCGCAACTGTCGAACATCGCCGAAGACCAGCACCACAACCGCCGCCGCCGCGCGCACCTCAAAGCGGGGTCGCCGCCGCAGGAAGGCAGCGTGCAACTGGCGCTCGACCGCGTGCAGGAAAAAAACATCGGCGCCGCGTCGCTGCAGGCCTTTTTCGACAAGGCGGTGATTTCACCGGTGCTGACCGCGCACCCGACCGAGGTGCAGCGCAAGAGCATCCTGAACTGCCAGCTGATCATTGCCCAATTGCTGGCCGAACGCGACCGCCTCGACATGACGCCGGAAGAGCTGGCTGAAAACGAGGAGGCTTTGCGCCGCTTCATCCTGATCCTGTGGGATACGCGCATGTTGCGCACCACCAAGCTGTCGGTGCAGGACGAAGTCAAGAACGGTCTGTCGTTTTACGATTACACCTTCCTGCGCGAGATTCCCAAGCTGTATGCGGGCCTGGAAAAACTCACAGCCGCGCGTTTTGGCGACGCCTTGCACATCCCCCCGTTCCTGCGCGTGGGAAGCTGGATCGGCGGCGACCGCGACGGCAACCCGTTCGTCACCCACAAAGTGATGCTGGATGCGGCCGAGCGCCATTCCTTCACCGCACTGGAATACTACCTGGCGGAAACCGAACTGCTCAGCTCGCGTTTGAGCATTTCCAACCGCATGGCCAAAGTCAGCGACGCCCTCCAGGAATTTGCCAACAATTCGCCGGACACCGCGCCGAGCCGAGAAGATGAGCCGTACCGCCGCGCGCTGATCGCCATCTACGCACGCCTGGTCGCCACTTCCGAAAGCCTCGGCCACCACGTCAGCCACCTGCACCCGGTCAGCCGCTCGGTCCAGCCCTATGCCAACGCCGGCGAGTTCATCGCCGAGCTGAACATCGTCATTGATTCGCTGGAACATCATCGCGCGACCTACCTGTCGCACGGCCGCCTGGCGGACCTGCGCCGCGCTGCCGAAGTATTCGGCTTCCACCTCGCCCCGCTCGACATGCGTCAGCACAGCGGGATCCACGAGCAAGTGGTCAGCGAACTGCTCGCCAATGCAGGCGTCTCCGACTATGCAAAGCTGGACGAAGCGGATCGCCGCACCGTGTTGCTCAACACTTTGCGGCAGGGCAAGCTGCTGGCGCTGGAGCTCGACAAGTTTTCCGAAACCGTGTTGGGCGAACTGCACCTGATGCAGGCCGCTGCCGAAATTCATCGCCGCTTCGGTCGCGCCGCGCTGCCCAATTACATCATTTCGAAAACCGACGCAGTCAGCGACCTGCTCGAAGTGGCGCTGATGCTGCAGCAGACGCATTTGCTCGAAGTCGGCGCAGCCCCGCAACTGCACCTCAACATCATCCCGCTGTTTGAAACCATCGCCGACCTGCAAGGCTGCGGCGTCATCATGGACGAGCTGTTCTCGATACCGTTCTACCGCGAGTTGCTGAAGAGCCGGGGCAACACCCAGGAAGTCATGCTGGGCTATTCGGATAGCAACAAGGACGGCGGCTACCTCACCGCCAACTGGGAGCTGTACAAGGCCGAAGTGGAACTGGTCAAGGTTTTTGCAAAGCACGGCATCGAACTGCGCCTGTTCCACGGCCGCGGCGGCACAGTGGGCCGCGGTGGCGGCCCGAGCTACGAGGCCATCCTCGCACAACCCCCCGGCAGCGTGAATGCGCAAATCCGCATTACCGAGCAGGGCGAGGTGATTTCGAGCAAATATTCCAATCCCGAAATCGGCCGCCGCAACCTTGAGATCCTGATCGCCGCGACCATGGAAGCAACCCTGCTCGACCATGCCCATAACGGCGACGGCAACCCGGTTTACATGCGCATCATGGAAACCATGAGCGAAGATGCATTCTCCGCCTACCGCGCGCTGGTCTATGAAACCCCGGGGTTCACCGATTACTTTTTCGCCGCGACACCAATACGCGAGATCGCCGAACTCAATATCGGCAGCCGCCCTTCCGCACGACGCGCCACCAACAAGATCGAAGACTTGCGCGCCATCCCGTGGGTGTTCAGCTGGAGCCTGAACCGCGCCATCCTGCCGGGCTGGTATGGATTCGGCAGCGCCGCCAAGAAATTCATCGAGCGCGAAGGCGATGCCGGCTTGCAGCAGCTCAAGGAAATGCACGCCAACTGGGCTTTCTTCCGCGGCTTGCTGTCCAACATGGACATGGTGCTCTCCAAAACCGACATGGGCATCGCCTCGCGTTATGCCGAGCTGGTGCAGGACGAAGATTTGCGTGAACGCGTCTTCGGTGCCATTGAGCGTGAATGGCAAAATACGATTGAAGTGCTGTTCACAATCACCGGCGCCTCGGCCCTGCTGGAAGAGAATCCGACCTTGGCGCGCAGCCTGACCACGCGCACGCCTTACATCGACCCGTTAAACCACCTGCAAGTCGGGCTATTGCAACGCCATCGAGCGGGCGATGAAAACGAAAAAATCAAGCGTGCTATCCACCTGACGATCAACGGCATCGCGGCCGGTCTGCGCAACAGCGGTTAAGCTGCCCTCCAGAGGGCAGCTCCAACCCTCCCACCTGGAGGGCCTTTCCGGCGTAACGCCGCCTGTCGGCCAATCCGCTACGATCACTCCTTAAACAGCCCCATCTGAAGCCGTTTGCATTTGCCAACGACACCGACTATCGGCTGATACTTTACTGAATTGCCCCCCGCTTAATACACTGCGCATAACTGAAATCGGCATTGGTTTGCCGTTGGAATAAGACCGGAGGAAATATGCGGCAGCAAGCGGGCGTAACGCTGATCGAGTTGATCGTGGTTCTGGCGGTGGCGGGCATACTGGCGATGGCCGCCTTGCCATCGCTGACCGGCATGATCAACAGCATACGCCAGAAATCCGCCATGACGCTGATCGTCAGCGACCTGAACCGTGCACGTAGTGATGCGATCAAGCGCAACCAGCGCGTACTGATGTGCGTGCGCGCGACCGACACCACTTGCGGGGCCGGCACCGACTGGAAAAACGGCTGGCTGGTCTGCTATGACGCAAATCAGGATGGCGCATGCGATACCGCAACTGCCACCGATCCCAACCCGGTAGCCGTGCGCCCGGCCATCGGTTCTACCCTGACCCTGACCGGCAACGCAGCATTCATCCGTTTCAACCCGAATGGCACACAAGGCGCTGGGGGCAGCGCCACACTGACGCTGAACGGCACCTGGTCGGGCGCCACCGCCATGACCGCATCGGTCGCTGCCACTGGCAACATCACCAAGACCCCATGAGGAACGGCAGATGAAAAACCACCCCGCTTCCACACAACACGGCTTCTCGATGCTGGAAATCCTCATCGTGCTGGTAATCGTTGCCGTTGCCCTGCTCGGCACCGCAGGATTGCAACTGAATGCGATGCGCCTGACCAAAGGCAGCCAGTTCCGCACCCAGGCCGTTTTCCTGGCTTCCGATTTTGCCGAACGCCTGGAAGCCAACAAGACCGAAGCCATCCTGGGGACTTACGCGGTAGGGCAAGGCAACACGGTTTCCACCTCCACCGTGGATTGCGTGGCCGCCACCTGCAGCACCGCCAACCTGGCCGCCTGGGATATTCGCCAGTGGGAGCAATCGGTCAACAACCTGCTGCCGCAAGCAAGCTGGAACGTTACCC
Source organism: Pseudomonadota bacterium (assembly GCA_021848465.1). Classification (GTDB taxonomy): domain Bacteria; phylum Pseudomonadota; class Gammaproteobacteria; order Burkholderiales; family Gallionellaceae; genus JAJZUP01. The sequence goes on along the minus strand of JAJZUP010000005.1, from coordinate 40,510 downwards.
AGACCAATGCAGGTGACCCGACCACTTATCAGATCGTGATCAGTTGGATAGACCGCAGTGACGTGAAAAATGTCGCCAGCGGCGGCATCACCGACAGCTATACCGCAACCCGAACCGTAGGCAACGCAGATGACTAAGCGCATACCACACCCCTGCACCATGCCGACACGCTGTTCCGGTTTCAGCATGGTGGAAATGATGATCTCGATCACCATCGGCATGGTCATCGTGGCCGCGCTGGTTGGCGTGCTGACCACCTCGTCCGGCAACAGCAAGAGCAATGACCGCACTTCGGAGCTGCAAAGCAACGGCCGTTTTGCACTCGACTATTTCAAGGGCGAGTTGCGCCAGGCCGGCTATCGCGGTTACACCTGGGCGGAACCCAACGCCCCGACCACCACGATCACGCCAATCGTTAATGAATGCCTGCCGAACGGCGCGGCCGCGACTGCCTTCGTCACCAATTTGCGTCAAGGCGTATGGGGCGCGAACGACAGCAACCCGTATACCGCCAGTTGCCTGCCTGCCGCCAACCGCTTGCGCGGCGATGTGCTGGTGATCCGCCGCGTTGAGAACACCCCATTGTCCGGCACCACCGTCAACAACACGTTGTACTTCCGTTCCAGCTATGCCTTCGGGGAAATTTTCCGTGGCGACGGGGTGACTGCCGCCACTACCGGCACCCCTTCGTTTCCGGGACAGCCGCCGTTGCTGGATGATTTCCGCGTACGCGAGTCGGTGTATTACATCGGCAAAGACGATACCGACACAACCTTGCCCGCCCTGCGCCAGATTTCACTCAAGGGCAGCGGCGATACCTGCAATGGTGCCGCCGTCACCTCCGTGACCATGTGCGATGAAATGCTGGTCACCGGCATTGAGCACATGGAAGTGCAATTTGGCCGTTTCGACACCGCGCTGAACACACAATACCTGGATGCCGGCGCCATTTCCGGCACCTCGACCGACACTCCGACATCGCTTCCAAGCTACGCCTGGAACGAAGTCAAGGCCGTACGCATCTGGCTGCTGGCGCGCACAGCCAAACCGGAAACCGGCTATACGAATACCACCAGTTACGTAATGGGCGACCAGACCTACACGGTAAACGACAGCTACCGGCGGCAATTGTTCACAGCCGTCGTACGCCTGCGCAATTGAGGATGACTGCCATGCCTTTTTTCCCTGCCCGCAATGTGCGTATGAACCAGTCCGGCTCCACCTTGGTCATGACCCTGATCATCCTGATCCTGGTAATGCTGCTGGGTGTGGTGGCAATGACCACCTCGGACACCCAGTTCAAACTGACCGGCAACCTGCAATTCGAGGATTCGGCCATGAACAATGCCGAAACCTCAATGGCAAACGCGGAAGCCTGGCTGATCAACTCCACCGGCGGCGTGCCCAATTTCCGCAATGCCGGTTTCAACTATGCAACCTCCTGCACCACCAGCCACACTGTGCCACAACTGTTCCCGCTCAAGACTGATGTCACGCCGCCGGCATCGTGCCTGACCAATCTGGGGCTGGATCCTTTGACCATGACCTGGGACGACACCAATTCCATAGCGGATGCCGGCGACACATCCCGACGCTACATGATCGAACTGGTTGCCGCCAACAGCCGCCTGTCCGGGTCGAGCCAGACGGTGGGCGGCCGCTCCAGCTCCGGCTGCAACCAGGTCAACGTCTACCGCATCACCGTGCGCGGCACCAGCGCACGCGGTGCCACCAAATTTGTCCAGTCTTTGTACAGCGTATTGAGCTGTTAATCGAGAGGGAACCATCATGCCTAAATTTTCAGTGAAGCTACAAAAAGCACATGTGTTCGGGATTGTTTCCTTTACCGGGATTGTGCTTGCCATGCTCCGGCTATCGCTGGCAATCACGGCATTCACCCCGCAGAACCAACCCATCGGATATGTGGCGCAGGACGAGGTCACCAATTACAGCCTGATCAGCGGCACTGAAACCCTGTTCCGCTCCGAATACAAACGCGACTACTGGGGCGGCAACCTGTACGCCTACCCGGTGGATGCGGCCGGCAATGTGCAGACCGGCACCGGCCGCTGGAACGGCGGCGCTGCCGTTCACATCGACCTGCAGAATTTCGATACCGGCCGCTACATTGCAACCATGAAGGACAACGGCACCGGCATACCATTCCGCGCCGCCAGCCTGTCTGCAACCCAGCAATCCACGCTGAATACCACGATCAGCGGCACCGCCTACACCGCCACGCAGATCGTGAACTTCCTGCGCGGCGACCGCAGCAACGAAGGCGCGTCCGCCCTGCGCCAGCGCAGTACTGCACTGGGTGACATCATCCACACCCGCCCCTACTATATTGCCGACGCCACCAATCCCACCGTGTTCGTCAGCGCCAATGACGGCATGCTGCATGCAATCAATACTGCCGACGGATCGGAGCGCTGGGCGTATGTACCCTCCATGCTGATCAGCAAGATGAAGACCCTTGCCTATAACCCGACCGATGCGACGCAGCCATTTGCGCATGACTATTTCGCGGATGGGCAAATATCGATCGGCAACGTCACGATCGGCGGCACAACGCACCGCATCCTGGTGGGTGGCTTAGGTGCCGGCGGCAAAGGGCTGTATGCGCTGGACATTACCGACAGCGCCGGCCTGACCGCCGCCTCCGACACCGATGTGGCTACCAAAGTGCTGTGGGAGATCACCCCGACAACCGTCAATTATGCCACTCCGAACAAACAGACCGGCACGGCCACAACCAGTCCGCTTTCCACCGCCTACAGCAAACTGGGGTACACCTATGGCACACCGATTCTCGCCACCATCCTGTTCAATGGCGCCCCAATGAATGTGGTCATTGTCGGCAATGGTTATAACAGCACCGCCACCGGGGAGTCATACCTGTATATCATCAATGCGGCCACCGGCGCCCTGATCGAAGCCGTGCAGGCTGGCAGCACAGGGGCGACCAACCCCAACGGCATACTCAATGTCGCCGCGCTTGATACTAACGCTGATGGATATGTGGATCGTGTCTACGCCGGCGACCTGAACGGCACCATGTGGCGCTTCAATATCAATGACTCCGTCACGACTGCATCCACCTCCAGCGTGCTACTGACACTGCCAACGCCACAGCCGATCACCAGCACCCCAGGCATCGGCCTCAACCCGAATGGCGGCTATATGGTGATTTTCGGTACCGGCAAAGCTTTCACCGGCGCCTACGGTACCTATGACCATACAAATGGCGTATGGACTACCAACAACACTGGAGACTTGGGCGACACCAGTACTTATTACATCTACGGGGTATGGGATGACCCCAAGGCAACCGGGTCCGGCGTGGCGACCCAAGTATTGCAGGAGCGCTCTTATTCCCTGAATGGTGTAACCACCCGTGTACGACGCATCGCATACCCTGAGGCCACCGCCAACTGGGTCGCCAGCGGTACCAAATACTGGAAAGTGGCCTTGCCGGCCGGTGAGCGCGTGCTCGGCGAAGGGAGCTTCGTCGAAAACGGGCGCTTCTACTTTGTCGGCTACAACCCGACTGTCACCCCCTACCAAGTGCCGGGCACCACCACGGACATTTACGGCGAAAACTGGTTAATGGAATTGAACTACCTGACCGGGGGCAGCACGGCCACGCCGTTCCTGGACATGAACAGCGACCTGATCCTGAATAACTTGGACCGGATTGTTTATGCCACTGGCGACACGATCCCGACCGGCAGCGTGGTGGGCGACCCGATCCTCACCACTGCCGGCATCCCGGTCGGAAAATGGCTGTCGAATGGCGTGCAATCGCAACCCATCCTGGTGCAACTGACCACCCTGAACACCACCTTGTTCAACCAGAACCCGGACGTGATTTTTCCGCCAACGGCTACGGCCAACACCCGTGGCGTGGCAGGCGGCCACTTTGACGTGGACAACTTCTGGGGGGCCAATAACAAATGCTCTAACGTCAATTCCGGCGGCGGCAATACAGCAACCGGTTCCATTAGCTTCAACTATGGCGGCACCAGCATTAACCCGGGTACGCTGAGCATCAGCATTGGCGGCACCACGGTATTGAGTGGGAACCCCGGCGGACTGACGGCCCGCAACATGGCCTCCTGGGTCGTGAACAATGCGAACTCAAGCGCCTACTCATTCAGCAGGAGCAGCAGCTCGGTCATTATCACCGCCAATAATCCGGGCACGGCCTACAACGCGACAATCACTGTCAGCATTACCCAGAACGGCAGCAGATTCAGCTACTCGATCAGCAACCTGAGCGGCGGCACAAACGGTACGGCCCTGCCGTACTCGGACTCGAATACCAGCTGCACCTACGTGAAGCACGTGCACGAATACGACAAGACCTACGACAAGACCGGCCTGAACATGCTGAACGCCAGCCTGTCGAACTACAACCTGTCGAATGCAATCTCCGCCACCACCAACTTCAAGGTGCTGTTGATGAACCAGTACCTGAACCCGGCGATGCAGCTCAACCTCAACTACCCGTCCTACAACCCGGCCAGCAGTGCAGGCTACGTATCGGTGAAAAACTACCAGACCGGCGCCACGCTGGACATCACCACCGTGCCCACTTACAACCTCAGCACGGTAGGCAGCCTGGTGATCAACATGCCGGTGGATGCCTTCTCGATCAAGGATTGGTGGGGTAATGGCGACCTGCGTGCCGGCGTGATGTCGATTTCGCCGGGCTGTGCCTGGAGCGGCAGCGGCGTGGGCGCAGACATGTACCAGCCGGTGATCCCGCCTGCCGATGGCGTGGACGGCCCGGGCACCGCCGGCACAACCACCGGCGCGCGTCACGGCGGAGCGATGACCATCCAGATCATCAAGGACACCACGCCGCAAAGCGCGATCGAACAGAACGTAGCCGGGCGTCCGGAATACGGTTATCGCGTGAACCAGGCCAACTTCTACACCTACGTGCTGGCCGAATACATCGTCTACTGGCACCACCCGCGCAACATGTGCTACAGCACTTCAGGCACAGCGTGGAAGCTGACCAACAATAACGGCGATGCCTGGAATACCCCGGCACTGATGACCGGTTACGGCTGGACCAAGGCTCCTCCGCCGGACATCGCGGTATCCACCGCCAACGGCACGCCGGCGACCGGCTCGACCGACCCGAAACTGGGCACGTTCGGCAATGCGATCGGCTGCACGTCGACAACGACCGTATCCGGCAATGTGACCACCACGACCACAACCTGTACGGATGGCACCAAGACCGTCATCCAGCAGACCAATAACAACAACGGCACGGTGACCGTGGTGACAACCAACTATGCCGCCGACGGCAGCGTGTTAAGCAGCTCTACCTCGGTCGTAGCAAATGCCTCCGGCACGGTGAAAACCGGTGGTGACGAACGTGGACTACAGGCACGCACCGGCCGGATTTCCTGGCACGAGTTGATCAGGCAATAACTAGCGGGCGCCATGCGTGCGGCATATATGGCATCATGGCGCCACTTAATCACGGAGCATGAAATGAACAAGAACCGAGGCTTTACCCTGATTGAGCTGATGGTCACCGTCGTGATCATCGGCATCCTGGCGGCGATTGCCATCCCGAACTACCAGAACTATGTGATACGCAGCTCGCGTAGCGCAGCGCAAGCCGAGTTGCTGCAACTGGCCGGCTTGCAGGAAAAGATTTTCCTGAACTCGAATGCCTATGCCTCAAGTGTCACCGCTGCGTATAACGGCACCTCCGCCGGAGGACTGGGTGTCACTAGCGGCAAGAGCACTGACAGCAAGTACACGTATTCAATCGTTTCGCCGGGCCAGACTTTCACGATCACCGCCACCCCGGTGGCCGGCACCACCCAGGCCAATGACGGCAACCTCTCGATCAGCGAAAACGGCCAGAAACTGTGGGGAACCGCAAACTGGTAGTCGTCCGCTGTACGATGGCACGAGCGGCGCGCGCGCCGCTCACCATCGCTTGAGTCTTATATCCCCAAAGAGTAGTAGGCTCTGCTTTAACGCCCTTTGAATTGCTTGATGATGGACTGCTGACGGCGGCTGATGGGCAGCAACTCTTCCAGGCCTTTCAGCTTGACGGCCCAATGCGCCTCACTGATATCCTCGTCGTTAACTTTTTCAAACCCTTCAATCTCGCCCTTGGCGACCAGGCAATTCCTGTGTATCCGCACAAAACGCGCAGCAAACTCTTTTTCCAGCGCGACGAGCGACTCCTCAAGCAGGTATTCATGCGCTGAGGTACGCACCGTGACGTATTTCTGTTCCGCGCGTAAAAAGAGCACTTGTTCCACCGGTACCAGCACAATTTTCCCGCGCTCGAATATGGAAAGGTGTTTGCGCGGTTCCGGTGTCAGCTCCTGCAATACCTCACTGCGCACCGGAACGGCGGCGCGGGCACGCGTCAGCGCATCAAACAGCCGCCCCAGGCGCACCGGTTTCAGCAGGTAATCGATGGCACGCTGCTCAAATGCGGTCACCGCATAGCTATCGTAAGCTGTAGTGAAAATAATCACTGGCGGGCGGGGCAGCTTGTTCAAATGCTGCGCCAGTTCGATACCGTCCATCTGCGGCATGCGGATATCGGTCAGCACCACATCGGCATGAACTGCGGATAATTTATCGAGTGCCTCTACGCCGTTCCCCGCTTCTCCCACTATTTCCAGCGGAAGTTGGTCTGCACAGTCATCAAGCAAATCCCGCAGCCGGTTACGCGCGGGCGGCTCGTCATCCACCACAAACACGGCCAACGGCAATTCAACAGTTGTCATCTGCGCTCCTCGGTTGCATAGGGTAGCTGAATATGAACATGGTAATACTTCTCTCCCTCCTCAACGGCATACCTGGCCTCCAGGTCAAACTGCAAGGCCAGGCGCTCGCGAATGTTGGCAAGCGCAAGCTTAGATCCAGCGTGCCGACTCACCTGTGACAAGCGCGGATTCAACACATCAATATGAATCTCTCGCCCCTGCCGATACAGCTTGATCGCAATCAGCCCTCCATCATGCATTGGCTCGATACCATGATAAACCGCATTCTCCAGCAAGGGCTGCAAGATCAGCGGAGGAATCAGGGCATCTGCGGGAAGCTCGCTGATTTGCCAATCGACCTTGAGCCTTTCGCCCAGCCGCAATTGCTCCAGCGCCAAGTACTGCTTCGACAAATCGACCTCGCGCATGATGGGAACCAGCTCCCGATTATCCGTCATTGCCATGCGAAACAGGTCGGCCATGTCCTCAAGAGCAACTTCCGCCTGCCTGGGATTGCTGCGGACAATGCCCAGTACGGCATTGATACTGTTGAACAGGAAGTGGGGGCGAATGCGCGCCTGCAACGCCTGCAGCCGCGCGCCGGAGATTGCCGGCGCCAGCGACTGCGAGCGCAACCTGAAATACCATAACACCAGTCCCGCGACGACCAGTCCGAGAAAAGACAGCCGCAGCATGTCAAACTGGGCATCGGCAGCAAATGGCTCATATAACGCATCAACGAAATTGGCTACCACGCCTGCGGTCGTTGCCGCGACCAGCAATACAACCGCAGCTCCGCGCGCATAGCTCATATGCAACAGCAGATTGTTCAGCACGTTCAAAATCAACAGGATGGCCAACAGGGTTGGCTGTATGAAGGCCGATCCGTGCAGGACATGTTGCCACATATCCTGAAAAGAATAGGCCTGCGCCAGTGCAATAAAAAGCGCAAGCGCATTCACGATTACCACGATGCGCAATATCACTCCCAGGTTCCGGAAATCCGGCACCCCCTCCGCCGGGATGTTGTCTTGCTTTATACTGTTCGGCTCTGGCATGCTTGCTCCTTAGATGCCAAACATTCTGAACAAGAGAGATTAACGATGCAAGACACCCACGCCTGGTCGGGCCGTTTTAATGAGCCCGTTGCTGAATTGGTAAAACGCTATACAGCTTCTGTCGAGTTCGATAAGCGCCTCGCCCTTTTTGACATACAGGGCTCCCTCGCCCACGCGCAGATGCTGGCGGCCGGTGAAATCATCAGCCCCCAGGATCTGAAAGACATCCAGCGCGGCATGGCACAGATTGAGAACGAAATCCTGGCAGGTGACTTCGAATGGCAGCTTGATTTTGAAGATGTGCACCTGAATATCGAAAAGCGCCTGACCACCCTGATCGGCGATGCCGGTAAGCGCCTGCACACCGGCCGCTCCCGCAATGACCAGGTTGCCACGGATGTCCGTCTTTATCTGCGTCACGAAATTGACGAATTGCAGCAGTTGCTCAAGGCGCTGCAAACCTCGCTGCTGGATCTTGCCGAGCCGCATATTCACACCATCATGCCGGGCTTTACCCATCTGCAGGTTGCACAACCGGTCAGCTTCGCCCATCACCTGATGGCCTATTTCGAGATGCTAAAGCGTGATGACGCGCGTCTGGCTGATTGCCGCAAACGCGTTAATCGCCTGCCGCTTGGCGCCGCCGCCCTCGCCGGAACCAGCTACCCGATCAAGCGCGAATATGTCGCTGAGCTGCTCGGCTTTGAGGGGGTTTGCGAAAATTCGCTGGACGCGGTTTCCGATCGCGATTTTGCGATCGAATTTTCAGCTGCTGCAGCCCTGATCATGACTCACCTGTCGCGCCTCTCCGAAGAGTTGATCCTGTGGATGAGTCCGCGTTTCAGCTTTATCGACATTGCCGACCGTTTTTGTACCGGCTCCAGCATCATGCCCCAGAAAAAGAACCCCGACGTCCCCGAGCTGGTCAGGGGCAAGACCGGGCGCGTAAATGGCAACCTGGTTGCGCTATTGACGCTGATGAAAGGACAACCGCTTGCCTATAACAAGGACAATCAGGAAGACAAGGAACCGCTCTTTGATACCGTTGATACGCTCAACCAGACCCTGCGCATCTATGCCGACATGATCCGCGGTATCCGCGTCAATCCTGAAGCGATGCGCCAAGCGGCGATGCAAGGCTATGCAACTGCGACAGACTTGGCAGACTACCTGGTTAAAAAAGGGCTGCCGTTTCGCGATGCCCATGAGGCGGTTGCCCTGGCAGTCCGCCATGCCGTTGAGCAGAAATGCGACCTCAGCGAGTTGAAGCTTGATGCGTTGCAACAATTTTCCGACTTGATTGCTGCCGATGTTTATGAGGTACTCACGCTGGAAGGATCGTTAAACGCCCGCAACCACACCGGCGGAACTGCGCCAGCCCAGGTAGCCCACGCTATTGCGAAAGCACGAGCTTCGTTGACTTAGCCAAAAAAAAACGGGCGATCATTAGATCGCCCAGAATAGGAGGAGAGTAAGAAAGAACGAGTCAAAAAGCACTCGGAGCTCTAACACTCAGGAGCAATTCTACGAAGCCCGAACTGCACTGCCAATATGCCAAATGGCCTATATCAGAAGTGGAATATCTATATACCGCAACGCCCCCACAAAAAAATTGCTCCACATGCAATTGCGTGACGAAACCGACAAACCAACCTACAATGCGCCAACAACCTAACCCTCTGCTTTAAATATCAAATATCCACCATATTACCATGAGTCGTTTAATTTTACTGATCGCCATTATCGCCATTATCTATTGGCTATTAAGATCCACAATGAGACAGCGCCCTCCCGCTCCCAAGTCCAATCCTTCGGAAGAAATGGTGCGCTGCGCGCATTGCGGAGTCCATCTGCCCAAGAGTGAAAGCATCCTTGCAAATGGAAATTATTTTTGCAGCGCTGCCCATCGGCATGAGCATTCACAACGCTCTGAATAATGCCCATGCGGGATAACCCCACCTCCTCGACCGGGCTGTTCCCCAAGCTATTGCCGACTTCATCCGACGCCCCGCCGTGGCGCCTGCTGTATTTGTTCGCACTTTATCGCCTGGCGTTGGGCGGCTTGCTGCTATTCCTCACCACTGTATTCGGCGATGCGTTATCCCTCAATAATCTCGAGCAGAACTGGGTTTTCCTGATTTGCCTGGCTTACATCCTGCAAGCGGCCGTATCGATCATTATCGTCAAAACCCAACACCCCACCTTCCCCCTGCAGCTTGCGTTTCAGGTCGGCTCCGATATTGCCGTAATAACACCGTTGACCTATTTCAGCGGCGGCATCCAGAGCAATCTTGGATTGCTTCTACTCATTTCGCTCGCCGCCGCCAGCCTGATTACCCGAAGCCGCATTGCATACTTCTATGCTGCACTGGCAAGCATTTCGATTTTGCTTGAGCACACCTATTCGGTGCTCACTCACGAAGCTGCCATTACCCAATATCTGCAAGCCGGCTTATTAAGCACCGCCTACTTTGCCATCGCCTGGCTGGCACACACCTTGTCCAGATACGCGGTGGCAAGCGAAAAACTGGCCAAACTGCGCGGCATTGATTTATCCAGCATGGCGGAAGCCAATCGCCTCATGATTCAGGATATGCCGGATGGGGTGCTGGTGGTAGATGAGCGCGGTATCGTCAGGCAGTCCAACCCCAGCGCCGCAAGATTGCTGGGCCAGACATTTTCCTCTGGACAGCCGCCTCTTCTCAGTCACCACTCCGCATTGCTTGACGCAATGTTTGCGGCTTGGCGGCAAAATCACGCTTTAGGAAATGAGGTGGTACGACTACCACTCACCAACAGCTTGGTACGTGTTCGCTTCCTGCCTGTTCAGCGTGACAGCTTCTGGGGCGCAGTAATTGTTCTGGAAGATATGCAGCGCGCACAGGAGCAGGCTCAGCAGGTCAAGCTCGCGGCTCTCGGACGGCTGACGGCCAACATAGCCCATGAGGTGCGCAACCCTCTATCATCCATCAGTTATGCCGCCGAGTTGCTGCTTGAAAACCAGCATGACGCGACCCAAGAGCGGCTCTCCCGCATTATTCTGGACAATACTGCGCGATTGAATCGCATTGTTCAGGACGTCATGCAATTAAACCGCCGCGATCGAATTAATGCCGATCAAATTGACTTGACCAAGCGCCTCCCCAATTTCGTTGAGGAGCTGTGCCAAACCAAACGGCTGCCGCCGGCGATCATCGCCATTTCAGCCCCACAGGAATGCCAGGTGTATTTTGATCGTGGCCACCTTGACCAGGTATTATGGAATCTGTGCCAGAATGCACTAAGATATTCTCAGAGCATGGCGGGTAGCGTCAGCCTTCACGCATTCCAGCTTGGAAACGGCCGCATGGCACTTGAAATTTCCGATGACGGCCCCGGCGTGGCTGCGGAAACTGCCGGAAAGTTGTTTGAGCCTTTCTTTACCACCAACGCAGGCGGAACCGGGCTGGGCTTATATATTGCCCGCGAACTATGCGAGGCCAACGGCGCGTCGCTGGAATATCGCCAGCCTCCCGAAGGAGGCGCATGCTTCCGCATCACTTTTGGAGCACCGAATGAGCCTTGAGCGCAAGCCCCCCGCAACCGCAACCCCCAGAATTTTACTGGTTGATGATGAGCCCGACATTCTCGAATTGCTCGAACTGGCATTAACACGCATGGGACTGGAAACCGTTCGCGCTGGCAGCTTGCATGAGGCACAGCAGCATCTCGCCAGCCAGCATTTTGATCTATGCCTGACCGACATGCGCATGCCTGACGGACAGGGTCTGGAATTGATCAGCCATATCAGCTCAAACAATCTGGATATCCCCATTGCGGTGATTACGGCTCATGGCAACACGGAAAATGCCGTAGCCGCACTCAAAGCTGGCGCCTTTGACTATTTATCCAAACCGGTTTCCCTGGATCAGTTGCGCACCCTGGTCAAATCTGCCCTGAAACTCCCGGAGGTAGTCAAACATCCCGGCATGCCGCAACTGATCGGGAACTCCGCCCCAATCCAGAATGTACGCGACCTGATTTCCCGTGTGGCACGCAGTCATGCACCTGTCCACATTCACGGTGAATCCGGCAGCGGAAAAGAACTGGCTGCCAGCCTGATTGTAAAAAATAGCGCCCGGCATGACCAACCCTTCGTCGCCGTCAATTGCGGGGCCATCCCGGAAAACCTGATGGAAAGCGAGTTTTTCGGTTACCGGAAAGGCGCATTTACCGGGGCCGACAGCGACCGCGACGGTTTTTTCCAGGCCGCGCATGGCGGCACCTTGTTTCTGGACGAAGTCGCCGACCTTCCACTTAACATGCAAGTCAAACTATTACGCGCCATCCAGGAAAAAAAGGTGCGCAAGGTCGGTGCCACTGAAGAGGAGCCGGTGGATGTGCGCATCATCAGTGCAACCCATCACAATTTGGGAGCGCGCGTAAAAGAAGGCAAATTCCGCCAGGATTTGTACTACAGGCTCAATGTGATTGCGCTGCAGATGCCTTCATTACGGGAAATGCGCAGCGATATCAGTGAAATTGCGGACAAACTCCTGCGCCGCCTCGGCAACAACGAGAACATCCGCTTTTCTGCGGATGCCATGCTGGCCCTGACCCATTATGACTTTCCCGGAAATATCCGGGAGCTGGAGAATATTATTGAGCGCGCCCTGGCATTGCGCAGCAGCGACTTAATCTCAAAAGAAGATTTGCAACTCACCCCCCCCAACCCACCGGAAAAGGACATCTCCGCGACAGCCTCCAGTAAATTCCCCCTGACGGATTATCTGGATCGCGTCGAGCGCGAAGCAATTCTGGACGCCTTGGCCCAGACTCACTTCAACCGGACTGCGGCAGCCAAAATTCTCGGCGTCACCTTCCGGGCGCTACGCTATCGCATGGAGCGCCTTTCCATTACCAGCAAGGAGTTTTCCGATTGAAGATCAAGTCACTAGGTTGGCTCAGCGGTATCCGCCACATCCCTTCGCCCAACTTTGACAAACGCCCGCCGCACACCCCCATCTCATTACTGGTAATCCACAGCATCAGCCTGCCCCCGGATCAGTTTGGCGGGCAGGGGATACATCAATTATTCACCAACCGCCTTGATCCGACCGCGCACCCCTATTACGAACAGATCGCCGGCCTGCGTGTTTCCGCACACTTCCTGATCCGCCGCACGGGCGAAATCGTGCAGTACGTATCATGCCTGAACCGCGCCTGGCATGCTGGCGCTTCGGAGTGGGACGGACGGACGCGCTGCAATGACTTCTCCATCGGGATCGAACTGGAGGGAAGCGATAACACGCCATTTACTGAAATACAGTATCGCCGCCTCGCTTTGCTATGCCGCAAACTTAAACGTACCTACCCGATCGACAATTTTGCCGGTCACGCCGACATCGCCCCGCAACGTAAAACAGACCCCGGACCGTATTTTGACTGGCCACGTTTCCAGCACTCCTTTTGAGCTATTTTAGCCCTTTCTAAAGTACCAAATACCGCTTGCATAAATTCTTTGATGCACTAGAATTAGGGGCAAATAAAGAGGGAGACCACTATATATAGTGGTTTTTGATTTTTAAGGCTTTTCAAGATCGGTGCTTGAAAAGCCGTTTGTTTAATTCAATAAAGGGGGGTTTATGTTGCTTGCTTCTGAAAGTGTTTCACCATCTTTCTCCATGCCCCTGAATCAGGACTCGGGCACTCCGACTGCATCCGGAGCGCCGCTGCCGCTGGATCAATACAAGATTATTCGCCGCAATGGTTCCGTTGTATCTTTCGAACCCAGCAAAATTTCCATCGCGATGACCAAAGCATTCCTCGCCGTAAATGGTGGGCAAGGTGCTGCTTCGGCCCGGGTGCGCGAATTGGTTGAGCAGTTAACCGCAAGCGTTGTGAATGCGCTGGTACGTCGTCAGCCTCATGGCGGCACATTCCACATCGAAGACATCCAGGACCAGGTCGAACTTGCCTTGATGCGCTCCGGCGAACACGATGTCGCCCGCTCATACGTCCTTTATCGCGAGCAGCGCACGCGCGAACGCAGCAAGGCGAAAAAGGAAACTGCGGCCACCCATACTTTGCAGGTACTCGAAAACGGCAACTTGCGCCCGCTGGATATTGACGCCCTGTCCGCCCAGATCCAGGCCGCGTGTGCCGGCTTGGGTGAGGCCGCCGATCCCGACAAAATCCTTAAGCATACGCTGAAAGACCTGTATGACGGCGTATCCATTGAAGAAGTGCGCAAATGCACGATCCTTTCTGCGCGCACCCTGATCGAACAAGACCCAGCCTATGATTTTGTAACCGCACGCTTGCTGCTGAACAATATTCGTTGCGAAATACTCGGGGAAGAGGTTCCGCAAACTGAAATCGCCGAGCGCTACGCCGCATATTTCCCCAAATTCATCAAACGTGGCATTGAAGCCGAATTGTTGGACGAGCAACTCGGGCAGTTCGATTTGGCGCGTCTCGCCAAGGAGCTGGATCCTGCCCGCGATTTGCAGTTCGGCTATCTCGGCCTGCAAACCCTGTATGACCGCTATTTCCTGCATATTAACGACGAGCGCATTGAGCTTCCCCAAGCCTTTTTCATGCGCGTTGCCATGGGACTGGCGCTCAATGAAATTGAGCGTGAAGCACGCGCCATCGAGTTTTATCGCTTGTTGTCGAGCTTCGATTTCATGAGCTCGACCCCGACCCTGTTCAATTCAGGCACCCGCCGTTCGCAACTGTCATCCTGTTACCTGACAACGGTTTCCGATGACCTGGATGGCATCTACGAGGCGCTGAAGGAAAATGCCCTGCTCTCCAAATTTGCCGGCGGCCTGGGCAACGACTGGACCAACGTGCGTGCACTGGGCAGCCACATCAAGGGCACCAACGGCAAATCGCAAGGTGTGGTTCCATTCCTGAAAGTGGTCAATGACACCGCCGTTGCCGTCAATCAGGGCGGCAAGCGCAAAGGCGCCGTATGCGCCTACCTGGAAACCTGGCACCTCGACATCGAGGAATTCCTTGAGCTACGCAAGAACACCGGCGATGATCGCCGCCGCACGCACGACATGAATACCGCCAACTGGATTCCCGATTTATTCATGAAGCGCGTCATGGAAGGCAGCGAGTGGACCCTGTTTTCGCCATCCACCTGCCCGGACTTGCACGACAAGTTCGGTGCCGATTTCGAACAGGCTTACCTGGCGTACGAAGCCAAGGCTGCCGCCGGGGAAATCAAACTCTTCAAGAAGGTTCCCGCCCAGACCCTCTGGCGCAAAATGCTGACCATGCTGTTTGAAACAGGACACCCATGGATCACATTCAAGGATCCATGCAATATCCGCAGCCCGCAGCAACATGTGGGCGTGGTACACAGCTCCAACTTGTGCACGGAAATCACGCTGAATACCTCCGAATCGGAAATCGCCGTGTGCAACCTGGGCTCCGTCAATCTGGCCGCCCACCTGTATCCCCAGGGTCATGAAAAATCCGGCCAGCTGGATCATGCCAAGTTGCAGCGTACGATCCGCACCGCAATGCGCATGCTGGACAACGTAATTGACATCAACTATTACGCTGTAAAAAAAGCCCGCGACGCCAACCTCAAGCATCGCCCGGTCGGACTCGGGATCATGGGCTTCCAGGACGCGCTGCACAAACTGCGCCTGCCTTATGCCTCCGATACCGCCGTTGAGTTCGCCGACCGTTCGATGGAGGCCGTCTGCTACTACGCCTACCTGGCCTCCACTGAGCTGGCCGAAGAGCGCGGCCGTTATTCCAGCTACCGCGGCAGCCTGTGGGATAAAGGCTACCTGCCACAAGACACGATTGAATTGCTGCGCAGCGCGCGTGGCGGTTATGTCGAGCTGGACGACTCGGCAACCTTGGACTGGAACGCATTGCGCAGCCGCATCAAACAGTTTGGCATGCGCAACTCCAACTGCGTGGCGATCGCCCCTACGGCAACCATCTCCAATATCGTGGGCGTTTCCGCCAGCATTGAGCCGACGTACCAGAATATCTTCGTCAAATCCAACCTGTCCGGCGAATTCACCATCATCAATGAGCACTTGGTGAGTGACCTGAAGAAGCTGGGGCTTTGGGACGAAGTCATGATTGCCGACCTGAAGTATTTTGACGGCAGCCTGGCCAAGATCGACCGCATCCCGGCTGATCTGCGCCAATTGTATGCGACCGCATTTGAAATTGAGCCCAAATGGCTGATTGAGGCGGCAGCGCGCCGCCAGAAGTGGATTGACCAGGCGCAGTCCCTGAACATCTATATGGCGGGCGTTTCCGGGCGCAAGCTGGATGAGACCTATAAATTAGCCTGGGTACGCGGCATCAAGACCACTTATTACCTGCGCACAATGGGCGCCACCTCCGCCGAGAAATCAACCTCGCGTGCCGGTTCGCTGAATGCAGTCTCCAGCGACATCGGTCATGCCGGAATAGCAGCACAGTCGTCAGAAGAGCCAAAATTCTGCTCGATCGACAACCCAGAGTGCGAGGCTTGCCAATAGCGAAAGGTCAATGCTGCCCGGCTGGTAACAGTGTGCGGCCAGCCGACAATGTGATTAATCCATCGAGGCTCGAACCCCTCGATCCAAGTAGTAAAGGAGAAAATATGCTAAATTTCGAAGATAGCGCCTCTTTCGCCGCCGCCCCCGGCGCTCGATTTGCCGGCACAGGAAATGCAATGAGCAATCATTCAGAAAACCACGGGTATACCATCGCCTCCGTCTCGTCCGGGCGCATCCGGGTTGAGGATAAGCGCATCATCAATAGCTCCGCCGATGTCAATCAGCTGGTACCCTTCAAGTACAAATGGGCCTGGGAAAAATATCTCGCCGCCTGCGCCAACCACTGGATGCCGCAGGAAATCAACATGTCTGCCGACATCGCCCTGTGGAAAAATCCCAATGGCCTCACCGAGGACGAGCGCCGACTGGTCAAGCGCAACCTTGGCTTCTTCACTACTGCGGACAGCCTGGCCGCCAACAACATCGCGCTGGGAACCTATCGCCATATCACCAATCCAGAGTGCCGCCAATTCCTGTTGCGCCAAGCCTTTGAAGAGGCGATCCACACCCACGCTTATCAATATATTGTTGAAAGTCTGGGCCTGGACGAGGGCGAAGTATTCAATATGTACCACGAGGTATCCAGCATTCGTGACAAGGACGAGTTCCTGCTCCCCTTCATCGACGTATTGACCGATCCGGAATTCAAAACCGGCACGCCGGAAAACGACCAGAAACTTTTGCGCAGCCTGATCGTATTTGCCTGCATCATGGAAGGCCTGTTCTTCTATGTCGGTTTTGTGCAAATCCTGGCATTGGGTCGCCAAAACAAAATGACCGGGGCCGCGGAGCAATACCAGTACATCATGCGCGACGAGTCCATGCACCTGAATTTCGGCGTGGATGTAATCAACCAGATCAAACTGGAAAACCCACACCTCTGGACTCCGGCTTTCCGCGAGGAAATCCGCGGGCTGATACAGAAAGGGGTTGAACTGGAATACCGCTATGCCGAGGATACGATGCCACGAGGAGTGCTCGGCCTGAATGCCGGGATGTTTAAGGAATACCTGCGCTTCATCGCCAACCGTCGCTGTCAGCAAATCGGTATCGATCTGCTATACCCCGGAGCCACGAACCCATTCCCATGGATGGCCGAAATGATCGATCTGAAAAAGGAAAAGAACTTTTTCGAAACCCGCGTTACCGAATATCAAACTGGTGGCGCATTGTCTTGGGATTGACATAGATCCCCTCACATCAAACGCCCCCTTTGGGGGCGTTTTTATTTATGGGTAATGCACACAAAGCTCCCTCGAAAAACGCTCGCCAAGATGCACCACCTCATCACCAACCTCATCCACGCACCGCATACGTAGAAATGTCGCCGCAAAATTTGCGCACGCCGAACCCTGTTGCATTTTTTTCATAAAAAAGTTAGTCGCCTTATTGACAATAACCACAAATCAGATAGAGTTGCAACCGCAATATTTAGTAGGTTTTTTAAAAAAAATCACTAGGTTTAGTAGCGGCTTTTTTCGATCAGGAAGGGATCTTCGCTTGCGCGAAACTGTGTTGCATCACAAAAAATCAAAAACATCATTTGTGAGCCAAGTGCCACAACCCCCTCAAGAGACAAGCTCTCAGGGATCCCCCTCCCCCCAATTTCCGGAAACGCTGCCCAGCGGCGCAGGCTTGCGGAACGTCGGTGGCATTGCTACCGCATCCCTTAGGCAATCATGAATAGTATTGGGCAAATACTCTTCCCGACATACTCGCTCAAAGCCTTTGCTAGCCGCACAAATTCACGGCACTCCGCTCTGTTTACATTTTTTTCGATGCGCAGGCTCAATTGCCGCTGCATCTGCTTCATATTCAGGGATGGCCCGCCGCCTCCCATATTCCAGGCTTCTGTCTCGTCGCCTTGCGACAAATAGAAGGTGCAAGTGTTGTTCATTCTTAACAAAAAAAGGAGGTTGAAATGGTAGCAGCAAAGAAAGCAAAACCAGCAGCTAAGGCAGCAGCCAAGCCAGCAGCTAAAAAAGCAGCAGCCAAGCCAGCAGCTAAAAAAGCAGCAGCCAAGCCAGCAGCTAAAAAAGCAGCAGCCAAGCCAGCAGCTAAAAAAACAGCAGCCAAGCCAGCAGCTAAAAAAGCAGCAGCCAAGCCAGCAGCTAAAAAAGCAGCAGCCAAGCCAGCAGCTAAAAAA
>JAJZUP010000005.1:0-21884 GCA_021848465.1 Pseudomonadota bacterium | reverse complement strand
CAAGCCAGCAGCTAAAAAAGCAGCAGCCAAGCCAGCAGCTAAAAAAACAGCAGCCAAGCCAGCAGCTAAAAAAGCAGCAGCCAAGCCAGCAGCTAAAAAAGCAGCAGCCAAGCCAGCAGCTAAAAAAGCAGCAGCCAAGCCAGCAGCTAAAAAAGCAGCAGCCAAGCCAGCAGCTAAAAAAGCAGCAGCCAAGCCAGCAGTTGAGGCAAAGCCAACTGTTACAACGGCTCCCGCAGCACCATCGCCCTCAGCTCCAGCACCTGTGCGCCCAGCTGCAACTTGGCCGTTTCCGACTCCAGGTATCAGCAAGCCCAACTAAGGTGTCGGGGAACAGTGGTCCGGTCCTGCTGTTCGAGGACCGGATCGCCTTTTCCGGGCAAGCAGCTCCCGCCGTTACAATATTTTGTCCGTTATCGAATTCAGTCCGCCGGCCTAGGCACTCGCCAGCTTGACCGTATACATCGTAATTGGGGCCGCACTGTTCTTGTCATACGCGATCCCGGCCTCCGCGCCCGCCCTGGCGACCTCTTCAGCACTCATGTTTAAAGAATAAGCGTGGTGCATTGCCCCGAGCGCAAACTCATGCCCCGACCCGATTGCCCAGAATTGGGTGTATTCAAACACTTCGCGCATGGAATAAATTCCATACACCCCGGTTTGATTGACAATCAATGCGGTAATTTGACTGGACTCATAAGGATCATCTTCCTCTTCTTTAGGATTCAGAAAGCACTCCTCCTTGAGCACCGGATGCAACTTACGGAAGGTTTCAAAGATGGCCGCTTTACTGTTAAGCTGCACCTCTGGGGTTCTGCCAAGCAAGTTTGCCAGCACCAAATGATGTGCCGCGCTGCCACAAATCCCGATAAAACTATCGCCGACATTTATGATTTTGTCGTGAGATGCATCCTGTGATGCATGCAGGCGAGTATTCGCAAACGTCGTTAATGTGTCCGCTGCAATAACTGCAACACCATTCTTTTTTACAGCAACAATAGTAGTCATCATCAACTCCAGTTTTGTACGCACCAATGTTATACAACTCCCGCATTCCCTATTTTCCTGATGCGAGCACATATTACTCCGCCATTCGCGACCTGCCTTGGGCTGCCTGGTTGGATAGCGCCGGATTAGCGCGCTATGACATTCTCACCGCCGCACCAGCCGAGACCCTCACCACCCGCGACAGCCAAACCCACATCCGCACACAACGGGCCGAATCTATCTCCGAGGCTCCGCCTATGAGTCTTGTCCGAGCGCAGCTTGGCTCCCACTCCGCCGAGCGTCCGGATATCCCATTCTGCGGAGGGGCGCTTGGTTACTGGGGCTACAGTCTGGCAAACGCCTGGCCCACCCCCGAGACCGACCTGCCGGCAATGGCAATAGGGATTTACGACTGGGCAATTGTAGTCGACCACCAGAAACACGAGGCCCGGTTACTGTCTGAATTACGCTTTCCGGAAACCAGCAGCCTGCTCCCGCAAGTTCTGCAGCGGCTTGAACACACGGAGCCTTGTCGCCCCGGACAATTCCTTGTCACCACCAGAGTATCCAGCAATTTTACGCGAGACAGCTATCTGGAAGCATTCAAGACCATCCAGAATTATCTGTCCGCTGGCGATTGCTATCAGGTCAATTTGGCTCAATGCTTTACAGCGGACGCCCAAGGCGATGCCTTCGCCGCCTACCTGAAGTTGCGCGAAATATCGCCGGCCCCGTATTCTGCATTTCTTGATTACCCCTGGGGGCAAGTACTCAGCTCATCCCCGGAATGCTTCCTCAAAGTAAAAAATCGCAAAGTTGAAACGCGCCCGATCAAGGGCACCCGCCCGCGTGGCGCTACGCCCGAGATGGACAGCCGACTCATTACCGATCTTCGCACCAACGCCAAGGATCAGGCTGAAAACCTGATGATCACCGACTTGTTGCGCAACGATCTGGGCCGATGCTGCCAACCCGGTTCCATCAAGGTTGAACAACTGTTTGCGGTTGAAAGCTATAGCAATGTGCATCATCTGGTCAGCACGATTCGCGGCGAACTGACTGAAGAGCATGATGCATTATCGCTGCTTCAAGCCTGCTTTCCCGGCGGCTCCATTACCGGCGCCCCCAAAAAGCGTGCCATGGAAATTATTGAACAACTTGAACCGACACCGCGCGATGTGTATTGCGGTGCCATAGGATACGTTGGCTGGGGCGGGCAAATGGACACCAATATTGCGATCCGCACCCTGATGTATTCGGACAATAAAATCCGGTTTTCCGTAGGTGGCGGCATCGTTGCCGACTCGGATGCCGCAAAGGAATATCAGGAAACCCTGGATAAAGCCACAGGCATGCTCGAAACCCTGGCCCAGTTCCAGACTTCCGACAATCGCGGGACTTGAGTTCAGCCTTGCCGACGACAGAATTGCGCTATCCATTCCGTGCAAAATAAGGTAAAACCGGCCTGCAACATTCCGGCATTCCTGAGAAAATGGGCCGTGTTCGCCGTACTATTCTTCGCCAACATGAAACGATTTGCTGTTACGATGCATGCTGGTTAAAGATTGAGCTGATTGATGGAGCTTGAACTATGTTTGTAATTATCGGATATGTAATTGTTCTAGGCAGTGTTTTTGGCGGCTTCTTGATGGCGGGGGGACATTTGGCAGCCCTGCTCCAGCCCATTGAGCTGCTGATGATTGGTGGCGCAGCGTTGGGCGCATTCTTCGTTGGCAACTCTGCCAAAGCCGTCAAGGCCACCCTGAAAGCGCTACCGTCCGTACTCAAGGGCTCCAAGTACAGCAAGGACAGCTACATGGAGTTGATGGCCCTGCTCTACGAACTGCTCGGCAAGGTGCGCAAAGAAGGCCTGATGTCGATTGAGAACGATGTTGAGCGCCCGAATGAAAGCCCGATCTTCGCCAAATACCCGACAATCCTGGCCGACCACCATGTGGTCGAATTTATCACCGATTATTTGCGCATCATGGTGAGCGGCAATCTAAATGCCATGGAAATCGAAAATCTGATGGATGTCGAGATCGAAACACACCACCATGAGGAACTGGTACCCGCCCACATACTGACAAAAGTTGGCGAGGCCATGCCTGCATTCGGGATTGTTGCGGCGGTCATGGGAGTGGTACACACCATGGAATCCGTCGGTATTCCGCCAGCCGAACTAGGCCTGTTGATTGCCCACGCACTCGTCGGAACATTCCTCGGCATCCTGCTGGCATACGGCTTTGTCGGCCCACTGGGCTCTCTGCTCGAACAAAAAGCGGACGAATCCACAAAAATGCTCCAGACCATCAAGGTTACCCTGCTTGCCAACCTGAACGGCTACGCCCCCGCGATGGCTGTCGAATTCGGGCGAAAGGTGCTGCTCTCAACCGAGCGTCCGGGATTCACCGAACTGGAAGACCATGTAAAGCAGAAGCGTTAACCTGAACCTTCCAGCCTGGATTACGGAACAAAGCGATGTCTACCGAAGAAAAACGACCTATAGTCATCAAGCGCATCAAAAAGGTGACCGGGGGAGCGCATGGCGGCGCATGGAAAATTGCGTACGCCGACTTCGTAACCGCCATGATGGCGTTCTTCCTGCTGATGTGGCTGCTCGGTTCCACCACCAAAGGTGACCTGAACGGCATTGCGGAATATTTCAAGACACCGCTGAAAGTTGCCATGATGGGTGGGGACGGTAGCGGCGATGCCACCAGCATCATCAAGGGGGGCGGCCAGGATCTGACCCGCGTGGCAGGACAAGTCAAGAATGGCGAGACCGAGCAGATCAAGAAAATGATCACGCTCAAAGCCGCTACTGACGAATTGTTGCGCCTGGAAAAAGAAAAAGAGCTCAACAAACTGCGCGACTTGAAGGCCAATCTCGAAAAGGCCATCAATAACAACCCGAAGTTGCAACCCTTCAAGAACCAGATCCTGCTGGATATTACCTCGGAGGGCTTGCGCATCCAGATCGTGGACGAGAAAAATCGCCCTATGTTCAAACTGGGCAAATCGGAACTGGAGACTTATACCAAGGACATCCTGCACGAAATTGGCTACACCCTGAACACCCTGCCCAACAAAGTCAGCTTGAGCGGTCACACCGATGCCCACCCCTATGCGTCCGACCGCAAAGGTTTCAGCAACTGGGACCTTTCCGCCGAGCGCGCCAATGCCTCGCGCCGGGAACTCATTGCCGGCGGCATGGATGAAAACAAGGTGGTGCGAGTGGTTGGAATGGCCTCTGCCGTACTGTTTGACAAGACCGACCCGCTCAACCCGATCAACCGCCGCATCAGCATCATCGTCATGAACAAAAAGGCCGAAGAAGCGGCACAGCATGATGGCGGCGAAGTAGAAGTGGATAACAATCAAGCCCAAGGTGCAAGCGGAGTTTCTGCGGCCTCTTCGCCCATTGCCGCATTGCCCTCAGCCCCTGCTGCGGCACAGGAAAGCACCGCCACCACCCCACACTCCTGACACAGGGAAACCAGCAGGGCAAAAACCCGGCTTCCGGTCAAAAAACCCCTCTATTCCCTGAATAGCAGCAAGGCATAACACGCTAAAGTTAGCACCCGGCCTAAACTTTTAGTGCTATCCGGCCTGAATAGATTAAAGATTTTTTTCAGCCTGCCGCTAACAGGTAACGACAGCTTAGAAAAATTGAAACAGAAACAAGTCATTTGGAGATTCAAGCAATGAAAAACTGGTGGAGTGCGCTCTCGCTAAAAAACAAACTTCAAATCCCGATCCAGTCCATCCTGGTCGTGATCATGGTGCTTGTCCAAAATTGGGCACAAGACAAGTTTGAAGATCGCGTCCTGACCGAGGCTGAAGAAAAAGCCAAAGTAACCGCCGATGGCGTCATCAATGGCCTGAACATGCTGATGATCAACGGCATTATCAGCGACGTAGAACAGCGCAAGCTGTATATCCGGAAAATGGGCGCGTCCGACAAGGTCGAGGAACTGCGCGTCATCCGCAACAAACCGGTGCAAGATCAATTCGGTCCCGGGCTTCCCGAAGAGCAGGCCAAAGACGATATGGATCGCGCTGCCCTGACCTCTGCCAAACCCCAAGTCAAAGTCAGCCATGACAACGGCAAAGACACCCTGCGCGTCGTTGTCCCGTTCATTGCGAAAAAAGAATTCCGCGGCACCAACTGCCTGCAATGCCACATGGTTCCGGAAGGCACCGTCAATGGTGCTGCCAGTGTCATTTTCAACATGCATGAAGAATATGCCGTCCTGGAAAAAACCCAGATCTGGATGTGGGGCGGACAAATTGCCCTGCAGATCTTCCTGTTCTTTGTCATCAGCTGGATCATTGACCGGGTCATCCGCCCCACCCGTGAACTGCAGCAAAGCATGATCCGGATGCAGGCCAATGGTGACCTGACCCAGCGCGTACCGATCTACAGCCAGGATGAGATCGGACAGACCGGCCAGGCATTCAACTCCTTGACGCAGAACTTCCAGCAAATCGTCCGCCAAATGCATAGCTACGCCGATCAGGTGGTTGCCTCGGCACACGCCTTGGCCAAGGATACCTCCAACATCGTCTCGGGATCGCGCGAACAGAGTGAAACCGCCAGCAATACCGCCAGCACGATGGAGGAAATGAGCGTCAGCATTGCTTCGGTCGCGGACAACGCCAAGCAGGTCGCCACGCTTTCCAGTGAAAGCCTGGCACGTGCCAACAAAGGCCAAGCCAGCCTCAACCAGATGATGAGCGAACTATCTCAAATTGAAAATACCGTGCGCATGCTGGCCGAATCGGTAAACGCCTTTGTAAAAAGCACACAAACCATCACCAGCATGACCCAGCAGGTGCGGGACATTGCCGAGCAAACCAATTTGCTGGCACTGAATGCCGCAATTGAGGCTGCGCGTGCCGGCGAACAGGGACGCGGATTTGCCGTGGTTGCAGACGAAGTGCGCAAGCTCGCAGAAAAATCGGCGCAGTCCGCCAGCCAGATCGACATCGTGACCAAAAACCTCGGCGACCAGAGCGCGCAAGTCGAACAGAATGTGCACAATGGGCTGCAAGCACTGCAGAGCAGTCAGCGCCACATGCACGAGGTCGCAGAAGTGCTTGCGCTGGCAAATGAGGCGGTTACCCAGGTTAATGCCGGCGTCGACGACATCACCTCTTCAGTTGCAGAGCAGAAGCTCGCCAGCGAAGAAATAACCCGCCACATCGAGCATATCGCCAACATGGCGGAATCCAACCATAACTCCGTACAGGGAGCTGAGCGTGCAGTCGGCACCATGGAGCAGGTTGCCGAACAACTCAAGAAGAGCGTAGAGCATTTCAAGATATAGGGAATGCACGGCAAAGGAGCGTGACATGAAAAACTGGTGGCATGGATTGACATTACGCAACAAGCTGCAGATACCCACGCAGCTTGCGCTACTGGTCATTTTGACGGGCGCCCAGCTCTGGGTAACCAGCCAGTTTGACGCCAAGATGATGCAAAACGCGCGGCAGAATGCCGAGAGTAGCGTAATGCAATCTTTTCTTGCGCTCAATGGCATGATGCTGAACGGCAGCATCAGCCAACCCGACACGCGCGCCACCTTCCTTAAAAAAATGGCCAGCCAGGATGGCGTGCAGGACTTTCACCTGACCCGTGCCAAGCCGATAAATGACGCCTTCGGCCCCGGCCTGCCCGAGGAAAACTCGAATGACCCAATGGATCAGGCCGCCATCAACAGCAAAACCGTGCAGGCCAAACTGGACGATGCAGGCCATAGCCTGCGCGTCGTCGTGCCCATTCCAGCCAGCCAGAATCTCCACGGCACCAATTGCCTGCAATGCCACATTGTTCCCGAGGGAACAATCACCGGCGCGCTCAGCATGACCCTGGACCTGAGCAAGGAAAAGCAGGAACTCAAACAGCTCAATGCAATCCTGTGGATCGGTCAATTAGCCTTGCAAGTCGTACTGTTCTTCCTGATCGGCGGCTTGATCCGTACTGTAACGGCCCCGGCCCACCAGCTCGAACAAACCATCCTCACCATCAAGGCCAATGGCGACCTGTCCAAGCGCGCACAAATCCGTAGCGGCGACGAGATCGGCCATATCGCCGGCGCATTCAACGGTCTCGTCGAAAGCTTCCAGCAAATCGTGCGTGAAGTTCACCAGCACGCGGAAGCGGTCAGCGCATCCGCGACCAAGCTCGGCGTCAGCGCGCAACAGGTCGCCGACAATTCGCAAAAGCAAAGCGATGCCGCCGCCAACACGGCCAGCAATGTTGAAGCCATGAGCATCAACATTGCCTCGGTGGCGGACGCCACCAATGAAGTCGCCCACCTTTCCCAGGAAAGTCTGGCCCGCGCCAACAGCGGTCAGCAGAACCTGCAACAAATGATGGCGGAAATCAACCGCGTCGAGGACGCTGTCCGCATGATGGCCGAATCCGTCGAGGCCTTTGTGAAAAGCTCGCAAAGCATTACCAGCATGACGCAGCAAGTGCGCGACATTGCCGAACAAACCAATCTGCTGGCATTGAATGCCGCCATTGAAGCGGCACGAGCAGGCGAGCAGGGACGCGGCTTTGCTGTGGTCGCCGACGAAGTGCGCAAACTGGCCGAGAAGTCCGCGCAATCCGCCACCGAAATCGATCTGGTCACCAAGTCGCTTGGCGAACAGAGCGAGCAGGTTGAGCGCAGCGTGCAGAGCGGACTGCAGTCACTGCAAAGCAGCCAGGCCCATATCGAAAGCGTAGCTTCCGTGCTGGCCCAGGCCAACGAATCCGTCACTGGCGTCAATTCCGGTGTCGATAACATCACGGCCTCGGTCAATGCGCAGAAACACAGCAGTATGGAAATCACCCGCAATGTTGAAGAAATTGCCAGCATGGCGGAAAGCAATAACTCGGCGGTACAGCGCACCGTGCAAGCCGTGCAGGACATGGAACAATTGGCCGCTGCGCTGGAAAACAGCGTAGGCAAGTTTAAAGTTTGAAAACTGCTTGCAACTGCCGCCTATACAGCAAGTTAAAGCAAGAAACTCAAGTTGTTTAGAGAATTGATTTGAAGTGTAAGGTTGTATAAATATGGGGAAAACCCAATTAATCGGTAAGTAGACTGTTGACCCGCCAAGGGTTCTCGCAGTCAAACAAAGGAGAAATAACATGCTGAGCAATATAACCATCCGGTCGCGCCTGATCCTGCTGTTAAGTGTGGTCATGGTCATTGGAGCTGGCGTCGTAATTTCCGCCTACGTCGGATTCAGCCACCTGCAATCAGCCACACAAGACATCGCCGAGCGCCGCATTACATTGATCCGCTCGGTCAACAAGATCATGTATGCGCTATCCGACGAGCGCGCGCAGTTGATGCTGGCGATGCAGCACAATCCAAACAACCCCATGTCCAAACTGCATGACCACCCGATCACCAAGCATTTCGACAGGATCGATGCCGACAAGGCCGAGCTGGATGAGCTGTTTGCCGTCATGGAAAAGAATGTGCACAGCGACGCTGGAAAACAACAGCTCGCAAAACTCATCGCAACCCGCAAAGCCTATGGCGCGGAAGGCCTGCTGATCGCGGAACAAGCCCTCAAGGAAGGCCGTTTCGACGATGCCGAGCATTTGCTGCTGTCCAAGGTTAACCCCACGCTCGAAACCGTCATCACAGTCGGACACGAATCGGCGCAACATGAAAATGATTCAGCCAAGCAAGCCTTTGCTGATGCCATGGCTTCCGCCCACACCTCGGAAATGTTGCTGATCTTCGGCATGCTGCTGTCTGTGGGTGTCGGCATCGGCCTGGGCTACTCCATCATCACCGGCGTATCCCGTTCCACCGGCGACATGCGCAACGCCATGACGCAAACTGCCGCCGACGGCAACCTGACGCGCAAGGTGCCGGTGTATGGCACCGATGAGGTGGCCCAGTCAGCCATGGCCTACAACTCGCTGCTGGAAAGCTTCCGCGTGGTCATCGGCCATGTACATGACAGCGCAGATTGCGTCATTGAAACCGCCACCCAGCTTTCCACCGCCTCGACGCAAATCACCCAGAGCTCGCAGGCCACCAGCGAGGCCGCCTCCTCCACCGCTGCCGCCGTGGAAGAAATGACGGTCAGCATCAATTCGGTTTCGGAAAATACCAACGAAGTAAAACAACTCTCGGAACAAAGCCTGGAGAAAACCCGCGCCGGCAACCACAGCACTGGTGAGATGATCCAGGATGTCACCCAGATCAAAACCACGGTGAATGACATCGCCAATTCGGTCAACGAATTCATCAATAGCGCGCGCACCATCGCGAGCATGACGCAACAGGTCAAGGATATTGCCGACCAGACGAACCTGCTGGCGCTGAATGCGGCCATTGAAGCAGCCCGTGCCGGCGAGCAGGGACGCGGCTTTGCCGTGGTTGCCGATGAAGTACGCAAACTGGCGGAGAAATCTGCCCAGTCTGCCGGTGAAATCGACCGCATCACCCAATCCCTGGAGCAGCAATCCAGCCTCGTGGAAAAATCCGTGCAGGAAGGATTACGCTCGCTCGAGTCGACCCAGCAGCATGTCGACCAAGTATCTGTCCTGCTGGAGGAGGCTGGCGCTGCTGTCGAGAAATCCAGCCTGGGCGTTAACGATATTGCCTCGTCGGTATCCGAGCAATCCTTGGCCAGCAATGAAATTGCACGCCATGTGGAAAGCATTGCCCAGATGGCAGAGGAAAACCATGCCGCAGTTGCGCAGTCCGAGCAGGGTGTCATCAACCTGAGCACGCTGGCACGCGACCTGCAGCAGTCGGTCAGCAAGTTCAAGGTTTGACGCGGCGGAATCGGGAGCGTAACGTGAGAAACAATCAGCCAGTCAGCAATGTCGAGTTTCCGTTGCCAGACGGTATCTTTATCGTCTCGCAAACAGATACACGCGGCATCATTGTCTCCTGCAATCAGGACTTCATTGCGGCAAGCGGCTATAGTGAAGATGAGCTGGTTGGCCAGCCGCACAATCTCCTGCGTCACCCCGACATGCCAGTGGAAGCGTTTGCCGACCTGTGGCGTACGCTGAAAAACGACGAGCCGTGGCATGGTGTAGTCAAAAACCGCCGCAAGGATGGCAGCTACTACTGGGTAGTCGCCGATGTCAGCCCGATCGTCAAGAACGGGCAATGTGTGGGCTATATCTCGGTGCGCACCAAGCCCAAACGCGAAGAGGTTACTGCCGCCGATGCGCTGTACCAGTTGTTCCGGGAAAAGCGCCAGGGCAATCTGGAAATTTTCCACGGGCATGCTCGCAAACGCCCAACTTGGTGGCAAAAGCTCATCCCGCAACGGCTCGCCCCGCGCCTCTGGCTTGCCTTTGGAGTCTTGCTCGCTGCGCTGCTGTTCGATGGCGCGCAAGGTTATCTTGCGCTGGATCATGCCAACACCGCATTTCATGATGTTGCACAACGCCGCGTTGTGCTGGCCACCAGTATTTTCGGGATCCGCAGCCTGGCTACCAGCACCCGTGAGGAAATCCTGCTTGCCTTGCAGCATGACCCCTCCGGTCGCCTTGCCGCCATGCAGGATCACCCGATCAGCCGCCACCTGGATGCCATAGACCGCAACCTCGCGCAGCTCGAAAAGTCACTGGACGAATACGCCAAGGACATCCGTTCTGAAAAAGGCAAGCAGGCATTTGCCGATCTGCGCAGCACGATAGACCGGTATCGCACAGAAGCGGCACTGCCGATCAAGGATGACCTTGCCAACGGCCGCTTTGAAGAGGCCGAGCGCAAGCTGGTAAAGAATGTGCTGCCGCTAATGGACAAAGTCGCCGCGAAAGTGCAAGCCCAAGCAGACCATGAGCTTGATGGCATACATGAAGCATCGAGCCAAATCGACAGCGAGTCTGACCGTTCAACCCAATTGCTGTTCATCTCCTTGCTGACCAGCATTTCCATTGTGCTGCTGTACAGCCAGCGCCTGATCCGCGGCCTGACCAAGACCGCTTACGATCTTCGTAACGTGATGACCACTGCCGTCGCCCACGGCGATCTGAGCCTACGCGCGCCGCAGACCGACCGCAAGGACGAAATGGGTGAAATCGCGACGGCGTTCAACCAGCTGATCATCAACGTAGCCGCCGGCATGTATGACGTCAGGCACGGCTCGATCCAGATGCAGGAAACTGCCAAAGCGCTCGCCGCCACGGCAGATGAAGTCAATCGCGGCTCCGAAGCCCAAAATGAATCCTCCGCCACCACTGCGGCGGCGGTAGAGGAAGTCACCGTCAGCATTGGCCAGGTCGCCGACAATGCCTCCGAGGTTGGCCGCAAGGCGCAGGAAAGCGCGACGCTCACCCGCGAGGGTAATCGCAATGCCGAGGTCATGGTGACCGAAATCAACAATATCGAAGAGGTCATGCGCCAGATGGAACAGTCCGTGCATGACTTCATTGAGCGCGCCCATAACATCACCGGCATGACCCAGCAAGTCAAGGAAATCGCCGACCAGACCAACCTGCTGGCCCTGAACGCAGCCATCGAAGCGGCCCGTGCCGGCGAACAGGGGCGCGGCTTTGCCGTGGTGGCGGATGAAGTACGTAAACTGGCTGAAAAATCCGGGCAATCCGCCAACGAGATCGATCGCATCACACGAGAACTGGATGCCCAGTCGAGCCAGGTGGAGAAAACCATCGAGCAGGGCGTGGAATCGATCCGCGTCACCCAGAAAAACGTGCAGGAAGTGTCTGCCCTGCTGCTGAAGGCCGAAGAGGCGGTGCAGCAGGCTTCCGCCGGGGTTGGCGACATCGTCGGTGCAGTGCGCGAGCAGAAAAACGCCACCGACAGTATCGCCCATCATATCGAGGATATTGCCCAGATGGCCGAAAAAAATCATGTGGCTGTAGCAACAACGCGCGACAATATCACCCGGCTCGAAGCGCTCTCGCAGCGGCTGAGGACTGCCGCAGAACGCTTCAAGATTTAGATAAAAGAAGAAACCGAAATGAAACCAACTATTGCAACAAGCAGTTCAGACAGGAGGGCATGATGTCCGAGTTATTGAAAAACATTGATGCGCGCACCAAGCTCGCGGGAAACAACAAGCTGGAGATCTTGATGTTCACGCTGGGCTTCGACAGGCGCAGCCAGCGCCGCGAAACCTACGGGATCAACGTATTCAAGGTGCGTGAAGTGATGCGCGTGCCGGAAATCACCCAGTCACCCGAAATGCCGCGTGCGGTGGAAGGCATGGTCAGTCTGCGCGGCATCCTGGT
This sequence comes from Pseudomonadota bacterium, assembly GCA_021848465.1. GTDB lineage: Bacteria > Pseudomonadota > Gammaproteobacteria > Burkholderiales > Gallionellaceae > JAJZUP01. The sequence goes on along the minus strand of JAJZUP010000005.1, from coordinate 9,664 downwards.
TCCGGTCATCGACTTGGCCAAATACATCGGCATCGACACCGAGCACAAACCCACCATCATGATCGTGACCGAATACAACGGCCACACCCAGGGCTTCCTGGTTGAAGCGGTGGACACGATCCTGCGTCTGGACTGGTCGTCGATGCGAGTCCCACCGGAAATGCTGAATTCGCAGACCGGCGGCCTGGTCACTGCCGTGACGGAATTGCCGGACAAGCGCCTGGTCATGATGATGGACGTGGAGAAAGTCCTGGCGGAAACCGGCCACTTTGGCGACGACGACCTGATTGCCAAGAGTGTACAGCCGCTGAATCTGCCGGACCGCACCGTGTTCTTCGCCGACGACTCTTCAGTTGCGCGCAAGCAGATCGAGCAAACGCTGAATGCGATGAATGTGAAGTACATCTCCGCCATCAACGGCAGCCGCGCCTGGACCGAGCTGAAGAAGATCGCCGACTACGCAGAGGCCTCGCATATCCCGGTGAAAAACATCATCCAGGTGATCCTGACCGACGTGGAAATGCCGGAAATGGACGGCTACATGCTGACGCGCAAGATCAAGGAAGACCGCCGCTTTGTCGGCATCCCGGTATTGATGCACTCATCCCTGTCCAGCGACTCCAACCAGCAGTTGGGCAAGGCCGTGGGGGTCGACGAATACGTACCCAAATTCGAACCGCAAAAACTGGCGCAAACGCTGGCACGCCTGCTGGCCTAGGAGGAAGAGATCATGTCATTCACTGAATTATCGCAAAACAACGAAGGCAGCAGCGTATTCGATGCCGTCGATGCGCGCGCCAACCTGGCCGGGTCGAACAAGATGGAAATCCTGCTGTTCTCCATCGGCTCCAACGAGGTGTTCGGCATCAACGTGTTCAAGGTCAAGGAAGTCACGCGCGGCGTGCGCATCACCAAGACGCCCAACATGCCGCATGGCGTGGACGGCATCGTCAGCCTGCGCGGCCACGTGATGCCGGTACTGAACCTGTCGCGCTTCATGGGACTCGGCGAGCCAGACGAGCAAAGCGTCATGATGGTCGCAGAATACAGCCGCCACGTACTGGGCTTCCTGGTCAAGGACGTGGATCGCATCATCCGTGTCGACTGGAACAAGGTGCGCGCGGCGGAAGGCATGGTCAGCGGCAATTCGCACCTGATCACCGCCATCACCGAGCTGGACAACGGCACGCTGGTATCCATCCTCGATGTCGAGCAGATCATGGCCAGCGCCTTCGGCGAGGATGTGGTCGGCGCGGTCGAGAAAGTCGAAGGAGGCCATGAAAAGTGCGTCTTTTTCGTGGATGACTCCACTGTCGCCCGTAAGAAAATAGCGGAACTGTTGGACAAGATGGGAGTGAAGCACGTGCAAGCGCATAACGGACTGGAAGGATGGCAACGCCTGCAGGGGCTAGCCGAATCGGCGGTCAACTCCGGCGCTGACTTGCACTCCCAGATCCAGGTGATCCTGGTGGATGCGGAAATGCCCGAAATGGACGGATACGTGCTGACCCAGCACATCAAGTCAGACCGGCGCTTCGACAACATCCCGGTGGTCATGCACTCATCGCTGTCGTCGGAAGCAAACCGCTCGATGGGCAAACGCGTCGGTGTGGATTATTACGTACCGAAGTTTGATGGAATTATGTTGGCCGAGACGTTGCGGCCGTTGTTGTAAGGGAAACGAAGGGAAGGGAAAAGGGTAAAGAGGGAAGGGAAAACCATCTCTCCGAATACAGGGCACAGGGGATACCCCCTTCTCCCTTCCCTCTTCACCCTTCCCCAAATAAGGAGGACATTGTGGCTGACCCAAACATGAAAATTCTGGTTGTAGACGACTTCTCCACCATGCGGAGAATCGTGCGCAACCTGCTCAAGGAACTGGGCTTCGCCAATGTTCACGAAGCCGAGGATGGCGTACAAGGCTTGGCCAAGCTGCGCGGAGACGGCGATTTCGCCTTTGTCGTATCGGACTGGAACATGCCGAACATGACCGGCATCGACATGCTCAGGGAAATCCGCGCCGATGCAAAACTCAAGCACCTGCCGGTGTTGATGGTCACCGCGGAAGCCAAGCGCGAGAACATCATCGAGGCCGCCCAGGCCGGCGCGTCCGGCTATGTAGTCAAGCCGTTTACCGCAGCCACACTGGATGAAAAGCTGCAAAAAATATTCCTAACTATGCAGAAGTGAGAATGCCATGACACAAGCAAATAATGACTCTGACGAACTGGAAGCCCTGTTTGACAGCATCGTGGCCGGCAGCGACACATCTTCCGCCGCGACTCCAGCCGCCGCCCCTGCGCAGGCCGCCCCGGCACCTGCGCCAGCCGCAGCCGGTCCCGCCGACAAGTCCGAGGTGATCAACAAAATCGGGCATATGACGCGCGCCCTGCACGACAGCTTGCGCGAACTCGGCTATGACAAAAACCTGGAAAAGGCCGCGAACTCGATCCCTGATGCCCAGGACCGCCTGAACTACATCGCCGCGATGACTCAGCAGGCCGCCGAGCGGGTGTTGAACGCCACCGATGCCGCCCAGCCGGTTGTGGCAAAAATCGAGGGCGAGGCGAAATACCTTTCCGGCGAATGGCAAAAACTGTTCGACAAGCAACTGGACCAGGAACAGTTCAAGCAACTGGCGACGCGCACGCACGCTTACCTGATGGAAGTGCCGAAGCAAACCAAAGTCACCAACGGCCACCTGACGGAAATCATGATGGCGCAAGACTTCCAGGATTTGACTGGGCAGGTGATCAAGAAAATTATTGAGGTGACGCAGCAAATGGAAAAGCAATTGCTCACCTTGCTGGTCGAAAATGCACCGCCTTCGGCCAAGATCGACACTGGCCTGCTGAACGGCCCCGTCATCAAGGCCGAAGGCCGCAGCGACGTGGTCACCAGCCAGAAGCAGGTAGACGAATTGCTGGAAAGTTTGGGTTTCTGATTTTTGGGATAGTAAGGCTAAACATAATTACAACAGCCGCCCGGCAACAATTTCCGCAATGGTGCGGAACCCTGGGTCGCTAGAAAACTGAGGTTCAAAATGAACGACTTCACTGGCATGGAAGAACTGTTACAGGATTTCCTTCTTGAGGCAACCGATCTGCTGGCAGATGTGGACAGCAAGCTCATGGAGCTGGAAAAAGCCCCGGGTGACAAAGCCATCCTCAACGTGATCTTCCGTGGCTTCCACACCATCAAGGGGGGGGCGGGATTCCTGAATGCGACCGAGCTGGTGACCTTGTGCCATTTGACCGAAAACCTGTTCGACAAGCTGCGCAACGACCAGTTGCAGCTCACCCCCACCCTGTTGGACGTGATCCTGGCCGCCACCGGTGAAGTTCGCCTGATGTTCAATGACCTGACCCACAGCCAGCAGCCCAAGCGCGCACCGCAAGAAGTGCTCGATGCGCTGGAAGCCGCACTGGCCGGCAAGGAAGTTTCGATGAACGGTGCGAAAAAGGAAAGTGCCGCCGCAGCACCTGCTGCCCCGGCAGTATCCGCCGCATTGCAACAGGCCGCCGAGAATGGCCCTGACTGGAACGCCCTGTACCAGACCATCGTGGGCGGCACAGCCGCTCCCGCCGCAGCACCAGCGCCCGCCGCCGCTCCGGCACCCGAGCAGGTTGATGAGGAACAGCTCAAGAAGAGCGCCTTCGGCCGCCGCTCCGAAGACATCCCGGGCCGCGCACCGGTTGCAAACCGCCGCGAAGAGCCCGCCGCCAAGGACAACACGATCCGCGTCGACACTGACCGCCTCGACCAGGTGCTCAATCTCTCCGGCGAGATCGGCCTGACCAAGAACCGCCTGACCCACTTGCGCAGCGACATCCTGCAGGGGCGTGCCGATCCGGACACCCTCAAGTCTCTGGATGAGGCTGTCAGCCAGCTCGACATGCTGGTGGTCAGCCTGCAGAACGCGGTGATGAACACGCGTATGCAGCCGATCGGCCGCCTGTTCAAGAAATACCCGCGTCTGGCGCGCGACCTGGCACGCCAGCTCGGCAAAGATGTTGAACTGGTGTTGTCGGGCGAAGAAACCGAAATCGACAAGACCATGATTGAGGACCTGAACGATCCGCTGGTGCACCTGGTGCGCAACGCCGTGGACCATGGCGTGGAAAGCCCGGAACAGCGCGCTGCCGCAGGCAAGCCGGCCAAGAGCATGGTGTCCCTCAGCGCACGCCAGGAAGGCGACCATATCCTGATCAGCATCGCCGATGACGGCAAGGGCATGCGCCCGGAAGTCATCCGCAACAAGGCCATCGAGAAGGGCCTGATCGCACTGGAAGCAGCCAGCGCCCTGGATGAAAGATCCAGCCTCGACCTGATCTTCCTGCCGGGATTCTCGACCAAGGATGAAATTTCCAGCGTGTCCGGCCGCGGCGTCGGCATGGATGTCGTGAAAACCAATATCTCCAAGCTGAACGGCACAATCACGATCGATTCGGAACCGGGCCGCGGCTCGACCTTCACGATCGCGCTGCCGCTCACTCTGGCGATTCTTCCGGTACTGCTGCTGCGCCTGAATGACCAGCCGTTTGCCGTACCACTTTCCATGGTGCGGGAAATCATGTCGGTCGCCCCGGAAGAACAGCAACTGATTTCCGGCCGCCCGACGATGGTGGTGCGCGGCGAAGTATTGCCGGTGAAATCGCTGGCCCGGCTGATCGGCTGGCCCGAATCAGGGCGCTCCGAAGTCGGCGTGCTGATGCAGGTCGGCAACCAGAGCTTCATCCTGACCGCTGACGGTTTTGCCGGTCACGACGATGTGGTCATCAAATCGCTCGACACCTTCCGCCCCAAAGGCGTAGCTGGCGTCACCATGTCCAGCGAGGGCGCTATCGTGCTGATCCTGGACATCAAGGAGCTACTGGGCGAAGAAGTTCGCTAGCGTCCCGAAGCAATGAGACTGAATCGAGGTTGATATGAATAAAGCACAGAGACAGAAACACAACATGAAGCTGCTTGCCTTCATGGCCGTGGTCGCGCTTGTCTCGATCATGCTGCACGGCTTTCTCGGCGGCGGAATTTCGGCAACCATCGAAACCCTGCTGCATGTTGGCATGATCGCAGCGATTTACGTTTTCCTGCTGCGTAGCAGCCAAAGGGAAGACCGCTCCCATGAAGTCGAACTCCGCAACGCGAAACCGCAAAGCGCGGTCGAAAGCGTGCTGGCCGAAACCCATAATCGCTTTGCCACCCACTTTGCCGGCGCCAATGGCGATCTCGACCAGGTGCAGGCACTGCTGACGGACGCCATCGGCAAACTGCTGCAAAGCTTCAATGGCATGCAGCAATTGATCCAGAGCCAGCATGACATCGCGTTATCCATCGTTACCGGGCATCAGGACCAGGAAAACAGCACCCATCATGCCGAGAGCATGGAAGAATTCATCAACAGCACCTCGGACACGTTGAAGGAAATGGTGGGGAGCATCGTCAACAACAGCAAGATCGCGATGGAGCTGGTCGACCGCATGGATGCAGTCAAGACTCAGGTGAGCGAAATTCTCGATGTGCTGGCGGAAATCGACGGCATCGCCAAGCAAACCAACCTGCTATCCCTGAATGCGGCGATCGAGGCGGCACGTGCCGGCGAATCCGGCCGCGGCTTCGCGGTCGTAGCCGACGAGGTGCGCAAGCTTTCCAGCCGCTCGGAGCAATTCAGCCGCCAGATCCGCACCAGTGTCGCCGGGGTGAATACTGCGATCAATGATGCCGAGTCCTCAGTCAGCAAAATGGCCTCGCTGGACATGCAGTTTGCCTTGGACTCAAAGACCAAGATCGACCTCACCCTGAAGCAGGTCAAGGAACTGAATGAGGGAATGCGTGATGTCATTCAGCAGCAGCACGCCATTTCCAATCAGGTCGATGAGGTCGTCGGCAAGGCGGTCACTTCGCTGCAATTCCAGGACATGGTTGGACAGCTGATCCAGCACTCGCATACCCGCATCGACTGCATTGAACAAGCATGGCAGCGCATAGGAAGATGGGCAAACGAGGAGCAACAAGGTCAAGTCATCTCACCTGAGCGCATCGTGCAGATGCAACAGGAAATCAACGGGCTGTTCCAGGCCGCTGACAACCTGAGCGCACGTTCGCCGGTGCGTCAGGACAAACTGGAGTCCGGCGACATCGACCTGTTTTAGCAACATGTTTATTTAGACGAGGCAAAAAATGGCAAAGACAATATTGACAGTAGACGACTCAAGCTCCATCCGGCAGATGGTGTCGTTCACGCTGAAAAGCGCAGGCTACGACATCATCGAGGCGGTGGATGGGCAGGATGGACTGGACAAGGCCAAAAACAGAACCGTCAACTTGGTGCTCACCGACCAGAACATGCCGCGCATGGACGGGCTGACGCTGATCAAGACCCTGCGCGCGATGCCAGCCTACAAGACCGTGCCGATCCTGATGCTGACCACGGAGTCGAGCGACGCAATGAAAACCCAAGGCCGCGCTGTCGGCGCGACCGGTTGGATCGTAAAGCCGTTCGACCCGCAAAAATTGCTTGAAGTAGTGAAAAAAGTGATTGGTTAATCGTGCCATGCAGGGACTGATTGCGAACGCCGCTTCCGGGTATCGCACCATACGTCCGCCCTGCCGCACCTGAAAAGGTAAGTGCCATGACTATCGAACTTAGCCAGTTTTACCAGGTTTTCTTCGAGGAAACCGCCGAACACCTCTCCGACATGGAGCGCCTGCTGCTGGGACTCGACATCGACAACCCCAGCATGGACGACCTGAACGCGATATTCCGCGCAGCCCATTCCATCAAGGGCGGCGCCGGCACCTTCGGCTTCACCGACATGATCGAAGTGACCCATGTGCTGGAAACCTTGCTGGACAAATTGCGCAAGCAGGAAATCACCCTGACCAACGAAATGGTCAACGCCTTCCTGGAAGCCGGGGATGTCATCGCCATGCAACTGGCCGGCCACCGCGATGCGACAGAAGTCGACCAGGATGCGGTGAAAGCCGCCCGCGAAACACTGGAGCGCCTGGCCGCAACCCAGCCTTCCGACACGCCTGCGCCTGCCACGGAAGCAGCCCCCACCACAGCGACTGCAGCCAGCGAAGAGGCTTATGGATTCTTCGATACCGCGCCTGCCACACCTGAAAAATCCCCTGCCGAAGTCGAGGCAGAACAAGGCTACGGGTTCTTTGACGCACCAGCCGAAGGAGAAAGCCCGGCTCAAATCGAAAACGAACAGGGATATGGATTTTTCGAGGAGACCCCGGCGCAGAAGGACGAACGCGAAAGCGCCCAGGGCTATGGCTTCTTCGAAGAGCCCAAGGGAGAGACCGCACCAGCCGCTGCAGTAGCGCCCGCGCCGCAGGAAACTGCCGCCGCCACTGCCCCCAGCCCGCAACCTCCGGCCGCCAGCCAGCACCTGATCGAGGAGCATGCGCACCCCAACCGGCGCGCTTCCGACCGCACCCCGCCGCCTGCTGCGGCGGAATCATCGATCCGCGTCAGCGTAGAAAAGGTGGACCAGATCATCAACCTGGTTGGTGAACTGGTCATCACCCAGGCCATGCTGAACCAGTCCGCCTCGCAGCTTGACCCGCAGCTGGTGGAAAGCCTGAGCAATGGCCTGGCCCAGCTTGAGCGCAACACGCGCGACATCCAGGAAGCGGTGATGGCAATCCGCATGCTGCCGATCTCGTTCGTGTTCAGCCGCTTCCCGCGCGTGGTGCGCGACATGGCCAACAAGCTCAACAAGAAGATCGAGCTCAAGACGCTGGGCGAAGGCACCGAACTGGACAAGGGCCTGATCGAGAAGCTGGCCGACCCGTTGACCCACCTGATCCGCAACAGCCTCGATCACGGTATCGAGATGCCGGAAAAACGTATTGCCGCCGGCAAATCGCCGACCGGCACCATCACGCTGAATGCATTCCACCAGGGCGGCAACATCGTGATCGAGGTTGCCGATGACGGCGCCGGCCTCAGCCGCAAGAGGATTCTCGCCAAGGCACGCGAACGCGGCATGAATGTCAGCGACGACATGCCGGACAACGCCGTGTGGCTGCTGATCTACGAAGCGGGATTTTCCACCGCCGAAGTCATCACCGATGTTTCGGGGCGCGGCGTCGGCATGGATGTCGTCAAACGCAACATCGCCGAACTCGGCGGCCGCGTCGAAATCGAGTCTGCTGAAGGGTTCGGCACCCGCACCACCATCCGCCTGCCGTTGACGCTTGCCATCCTGGATGGTCTCTCGGTTGCAGTAGGCGGCCAGACCTTTATCGCCCCATTGGGTTCAATCGTCGAATCGCTGCAGGTCAACCCGGAAGACCTGAAGTCGGTCAGTGGCGAGGGGCACCTGTTGCGCGTGCGCGGCGAATACCTGCCGCTGGTATCGCTGCATGAAGTGTTCAATATCGCTGGTGCGGAAACCGATTTCACCAAAGGCATTGTCGTCATCATCGAAACCGAGGGACGCAAGACCGCGCTGATGGTGGACGAGCTGCTGGGACAACACCAGGTCGTCATCAAGAGCCTGGAATCGAACTTCCGCAAGGTGCAGGGCATTTCCGGCGCCACCATCATGGGTGACGGCAAGGTCGCGCTGATCCTGGATGTGGCAGCGCTCGCCGCATCGCACGAATCGTATCGCAAGTAATTTTTCAGGAGGGTAACTAATGTCAACCGCAAACATGAAAGTGGGAACCAAACTGGGACTCGGCTTTGCCGCCGTGATTCTGATGTTGATCATCATTTCCATCATCAGCATCTTCAACATTCGCAGCATCCAGTCCGGCCTGAATGACCTGGTCAATGACAAATTCCCCAAGACCGTCTGGGCGAACGACATCATCGACAACATCAACGTCATTGCCCGGGCCATGCGCAACACCCTGCTGGTAAGCGACAAGGACAAACAGGCCAAGGAAATCGAACGCATCCAGGAAGCGCGCAAGGGCATCAAGGAAAACCTGGAAAAACTGCAAAAAACCATCACCACTGAAAAAGGCAAGGAAAAACTCGCCAAGGTGGTCGAAGCCCGCGCAAACTACGTTGATTCGCAGGACATGTTCCTCAAGATGGTCAGAGAGGGAAACCAGGATCAGGCCAAGATCTATCTGCTGGAACGGGTACGCGACCTGCAGACGGCCTATATCAACAGCGTAGGCGAGTTGATTGATTTCCAGAGCCAGTTGATGACCGATACCGGCGAACAGGCCAACGACACGGTACAGAGCACCCTGACCATCATCATCGTACTCGCCGTGATCGCTCTCGTCTTCGGCATTACGGTTGCCTACCTGATTGTGCGCAACCTGCTCAAACAGCTTGGCGGCGAACCCGATTATGCTGCACACGCGGTAGGCAAGATTGCGCAGGGCGATCTGTCGATCAATCTGGACGTCAGACCGGGCGATACCACCAGCCTGGTGTATTCGCTCAAAGTCATGCAGGACAGCCTGCGCAAGATCGTTGCCGAGATCAAGGATATTGTAGAAGCAGCGGCGGTACGGGGCGACTTCAGCGTGAAGATGAACATGGAAGGCAAGGCAGGCTATACCAAGGAGCTATCCGAACTGCTGAACCAGTTGTCCAACGTCTCCGAAACCGGCCTGAACGACGTTTCGCGCGTAGCCTCGGCGCTGGCCAACGGCGACCTGTCGCAGAAGATCACCAAGGACTATG
>JAJZUP010000002.1 GCA_021848465.1 Pseudomonadota bacterium | reverse complement strand
AAGGCGACCTCACCCTCACCGTCACGCGTGAGTACCAGGGCGCCTTCGACCAGGTCAAACAAAGCCTCAACAACACCGTCGCCAAACTCTCCCAGGTCATCGGCGAAGTCAACGGCGCCGCCAGCAGTATCGCTACCGCCTCGGAAGAAGTCAGCTCCACTGCCCAGAGCATGAGCCAGGCCACCAACGAGCAAGCCGCCAGCGTGGAAGAAACCAGTGCCTCGGTTGAGCAGATGGGTGCCTCCATCAACCAGAACAGCGAGAACGCCAAAGTCACCGACAACATGGCCAGCCAGGCAGCCAAGCAAGCCACCGAAGGCGGTCAGGCCGTCAAGGAAACCGTCACAGCCATGAAAACCATTGCCGACAAAATCGGCATCGTTGACGACATCGCCTACCAGACCAACCTGCTGGCCCTGAACGCCGCCATCGAAGCCGCAAGAGCCGGCGAACACGGCAAAGGCTTCGCGGTCGTGGCAGCCGAAGTCCGCAAACTGGCCGAACGCAGCCAGGTTGCCGCCCAGGAAATCGGCGAAGTCGCCAAGACCAGCGTCGGTCTCGCCGAACAAGCCGGCAAACTGCTCGACGACATCGTTCCTGCGATCAACAAGACCAGCGACCTGGTGCAGGAAATCACCGCCGCAAGCGAAGAGCAAAGCTCGGGTGCTGCACAGATCAACAACGCCATGAACCAGCTCAACCAGATCACCCAGCAGAACGCCAGCGCGACGGAAGAGCTGGCTGCCACGGCCGAAGAAATGAGCGGCCAGGCTGAGCAACTACAGCAGCTGATGAACTTCTTCACAGTCAGCGGCAGCGGCAACGCCACCGCCAAAGTACAGGCCTTCCATCCGAAAGCCGAAATCAAAGCGGCCAAGGGCGGCAAGAAGCTGGCAGCGGTAGGCGGCGGCATGCACCATGAGGAAGCCGAGTTTGTGAAGTTCTAACGGGCATTCGCGGCTATAACCAGCCACTTGCACGGCTTTATCGTGCTTAGTGGATTGGCTAGTAGTTTCATCAAAGCCGCTCCCACAGGAGGCAGCGGTTTTTTGTGGGAGCGGTTTCAACCGCGAAGGTTAGTGGGATGCATGGTGTGCATTCGCGACTGAAGTCGCTCCTACAGGAGGCAGCGGTTTTTATGGGAGCGGTTTTAACCGCAAATGGGTTTGGGAATTTGCAGGGTGCATTCGCGGCTGTAGCCGCTCCCACAGGGGCAGCGGTTCTTGTGGGAGCGGTTTCAACCGCGAAGGGTTTTAGGAATTTGTAGTGCGCATTCGCGACCAAGTTGCTCCTACGGGGCATTAAGCAGGCGCTGGTGCCAGTAGCGTGCATGGCTGAGACGATAGCGCTCAATGCTGGTTTCCGTACTGTTGGCGTTTACGATGATCGCGCCGTCGGTGTCGGAGCGCAGCAATTCGCTGCCGCTGCTGCGGTAGCGCGTCACTATTTCCTGGTTGGGGTGCCGGAAGCGATTGCGGTATCCTACGGTAAATACCGCATAGTGCGGCTGCACTGCCCGCACGAATGCTTCCGTCGATGAGGTTTTGCTGCCGTGATGCGGAACCACCAGCAGCGTGGCTGGCAGTTTTTCCGGCGCGCTCCGCAGCAGGCGTTGTTCGGACACCTGTTCGATATCGCTGGCGAGCAGGAAATGTTGTGAGCCGGCACTGATGCGCAGCACGCAGCCGCGATCGTTGTCGCGCAAATGGTCGAGTGCGTAGCTTTCCGGAGCCGGGTGCAGGATTTCGAACTGTATGCCGTCCCATGTCCATTGTTGCCCGGCCTGGCAGCGTTGAGCCGCGGGCCATTCTTGCAGCAAGGGGTGTTGTTGCGGTAACGAGGTGCTGAGCTGCGCCACCGGGATGGCTTGCAGGACTGAGCGTGCGCCGCCGGTGTGGTCGATGTCGTCGTGGGTCAGGATCAGGCTGTCCAGTTGGCCGATGCCGAGCGCACGCAGCGCCGGGACGATGATGCGCGTGCCGCTGTCACTGTCTCCGGGATAGTCGGGCCCGGCATCGTAGAGCAATGCATGGTTGGCAGTTCGCACTGCAACGGCTAGTCCCTGCCCGACATCGAGGATGCTTAATTGCAAATTGCCTGGCATCGGCCCCGACGGCATCACCATGAATATCGGCAGCAGCATCGGCAACCCCAGCCAGCGTGCAGGTATGCCACGGGGCAATAATAGCAGCAGGACTCCGGCCATGCCGAGCACGATGCTCCAGGCCGGTGGCACATGCTGTACCCATACGGCCAGCGGCAGGCGGCTCAACCAGTCGAGCCATGTCATGCACAGATTCATGATTGCGGCCGCAAATTGCAGCAGCCAGTCGAATGGCGGGAGCAGGCCGAGCAGGGTAAGCGGGATGACGATGAAGCTGACAAGCGGAATGGCAACCGCATTGGCGAGCGGCGCGATCAGGGAAAATTGCTGGAACAGTGCGAGCAGCGCGGGAACCAGACCGATGCTCATGGCCCATTGCACGTGCGCATACTCGACCAGCCAGTGGCGTCGCCCCAGGCGGTTGGCCGTGATGAAAAAGATCAGGGCAACGGCCGTAAATGACAGCCAGAAACCCGGTGATAGCACCGCCCAGGGATCGAGCAACGAAACCACCAGCAATGCCAATGCCAGCAATTGTGCCGGGGCGATATTGCGCGCGGCATACAGCGCTATGGCGATAGTGCCGAGCATGTATACGGTGCGCTGCGCCGGCACGCCATAACCGGCGAGCAAGGCGTAGGCAAATGCGGCCAGGAATCCCGCCAGTGCGGCTGCCTTGCGCGCGGGCAGTCGTCGTGTGAGGCGCGGGCTGCGCAGCCAGAGCCGGTAGCACAGCGCGAAGGCGAGGCCTGCCAGCATCGTGATGTGCAAGCCGGAGATGCTCATCAGGTGATTGACGCCGGTGCGGGTGAAGACCTGCCATTGCGCGGCGGGAATGCCGGCCTGGTCGCCGATGGCCAAGGCGGTCAGCACGGCGCCGGCCGGACTATCTCCCAGCACGGTATGGATGCGCGCGCGTATCAGCTCGCGCCATGACTCGATGACATAAGGGAGGGAGGCGGCCTGTGCGTCAAGCAGCGTATTGCCGCCGCCGCTATACACATAGCCGGTGGCGCGTATGTTGCGTTCCAGCGCCCAGGCCTCGAAATCGAAACCGCCCGGATTGATCGTGGCGTGCGGTTGTTTCAGGCGTACCGTCAGTTGCCAGCGCTCGCCTGCATGGAATATGGGCGGCGGCTTTTTGTCGCTGTTGAAGGTAACGAGCAATATCCGTGACGGGACGTGCGCCGCCGGGGTTGCGACCGACTCGACTGTGAAGATGAAGCTCTGGCCGGCGGTATTGTTGCGCGGCAGTTCTGCAACGACACCGGTAAGTGCAATATCGCGCCCTTGCCAGGCCTGCGGCAACTCATCGGCGAGACGGGTCTGTGCGTACCAGGCGGCATAGAAAAAGCCGCCGCACAGTGCCATTAAGCACAGCAGGGTTTTCTTCCCGGCTTGCAGCCAGGCAGAAGCCGGTCGTATGAATGCAACGGGGACAACGAGTGCCAGGCACAGGCTCCAGGCCATGTGCGGCAAGGCTTCCTGCTGCTGCAATAGCCATATTCCGCCAACGAAGTACAGGATTAATACGGTCATGGCATCAGGGTTATTGGGGAGGGAAAATTTTCCACAAAACGTGTTGTGGCTTGCGGAAAAATGCTAACCTTGCCCGCTGTATGAAAGGAGTACGAGAGATGGAAGCTGAATTGACGATTACCGAATTTGCACGGCGCAAGCAAACATTTGCGCTGCGCGGCATTTTGCCGATGCTGCTGCTCATTCTTGCCGCCTGCCTGCTGATGGCCTGGGCGATTCCCTTGAACAGCAATCCCGCCATCCTGACGGCCAACTTGCTGGTGTTCCTGAGCGGTGTCGTGTTCGTGTTGACGGCGAAGCGTTATTACCGTTGCCCGGCCTGCGAGAAGGTGGTGGTGCCGCGCAAGGCAGACGGCACGCCGAACGAGGTCAGTTTCGGGATTGCCTACAAGCCGAAGACGTGCCCCTACTGTGCCGCGGTTCTGGCCTGAATAACAAACGTTTGGAAAAGAGGAGTTGATATGAAAAAACTGATGTGGATTTTCCTGATGGCACTGGCGTCCTATGCATATGCCGGCGAGATGGAATCGGCAGCCCCGTCCGGCGTGAGCGTCAAGGGCGAGGTGCTGGAAACGAAGAATGTCGCGAACTTTACATATTTGCGCCTGAAAACCGAGCGCGGCGAAACCTGGGCGGCAGTGTTGCAGGTGGCGGTGAACAAGGGCGATAACGTGACGATCGACAATGCGATCGTGATGAAGAATTTCACCAGCAAGGCGCTGAACAAGACTTTTTCCAGCATCATATTCGGCACGATCGGGAACGGTGCGGCCGGCAAACCGGCAGCCGCAGGCGGACACAAGCTGGAAATGGCGACGCCGCTGATCCCGAAAAAACTGGAGACGATCGACGCGGCGGTGAGCAAGGCGAGCGGGCCGGATGCGCATAGCGTGGCGGAGATCATGTCCAACGGCGCGGGTTTCAAGGACAAGGTCGTGGTGGTGCGCGGCAAGGTGGTCAAATACAACGCCGACATCATGGGACGCAACTGGCTGCATTTGCGCGATGGCTCCGGAACTGAGGAAGCGGGCACAAACGACATCCTGGTGACGAGCAAGAGCGAAGCAAAGCTTGGCGATATCGTCACCGCTAAGGGGGTTGTGCATACCGACAAGGATTTTGGCGCGGGCTATGCCTACAAGGTTCTGATCGAAGACGCGGTCCTCCAGTAATGTTTAATACCCCACCATCACAGGGATGGTGGGGGTTTTCAACTAGTTATTGAACTGCGGTATCTCGAATTCCCGGATGTCCTGAAGAACATTGTCCGGCAGCCGTGTGATCTTCTTGCTATGGTTGGCAAAAACAATCTTCTGGTAACCACTGGAAACCAGTTTCCCGCCTACGAGGAAGCGGAAGCGCAGATTGAACGAACAGTGCTTGATATCGTAGGTGTTTACCAAGCACTCAACCGTCTGGAACGGGAATGTTTCATGTGAGTAGTCCTGGTGCGCGTATTGAGTGATGAATACCCCCAGTGGCTGGAGCATGTCGCTGGATATGCACTGGAAGAACCATTGCTCCCGGCAAATGCCTTGCCATTCGAAATAGCGCGCAAAATAGGTATTGCCATAGGCATTGGAGTCTTTGAGGCAGATGTCTATGGTATGCCGGAAGGTCTTGGTTGGTTCATGTTGAAGCGCATGCTGCGTCAAGGCCGACTGCTGTAATTGTGTGACTTCCATTTGCATGATTAATCTCCTGTAAGGATTGAACAGGACGGCCGCAGGGCGGCCGCCGTTAAGTCAGGAACTGGCTTAACCCGGTCGTTGCGCGTCATACAATCAGCAGGAGGGCTGGGAAACAGGGGCTGGGATTGGAAATTCCAGCGTGAATGTCGTGTATTCCGCTTCGGCGGAGTGGCAGGAGATGTTGCCACGAAAAACCGCCATGACTTTTTTGCAAAATGCCAATCCGATTCCCAAACCCCCAGCCTTGTGTTTGGTGCTGTAATAAGGCGCGAAGATGTTGGGAAGAATCTCTTTGGGGATGCCCGGGCCGGTATCGGTGAAAGCCAGGATGTTGCAGCTTTCAGTGGCCCTCGTTTCGATATGGATTTCACCTTTCCCTGCGGCATTCAGCGCATGAATGCTGTTGTTCAGCAGGTTGAACAGTACGGCAACCAGCAGGGTGTCGGAGCCGTGAAACTCAAAATCGCTTTTGATTGAAACTTTGGTGCGCTCGCGCATGTCGGCCTCGAACGGATAACGGTCAAGCGCCTCAACGATGCAAGCGCCGATCATGTGGCGTCCAAGCTGGATATTCTCCGGTGTCTCCAGTGCGCTGGTGGCCAGCAGGATGTCGATGACCGCATTTGATTTGTCGATCTCCGTCATGATCTTTGCGGAAATCCCTGAGAAATACTGCAGGTGCCGGGCCGGGATGCCGGGGGGCACCAGCTTGTGCTCCATTGCCCGCATATAACCTTCCAGTAATGCGGGAAGGTAGATGGCGATCCCGCTGGCCTGGTTGCGGATGGTGGCGAGCGGAGTGCGCATTTCATGGGCGAAGGTGGCGGCGAGCGACATCGGGTTCAGCAGGTCATATTTGACGATGGCAATGGTGAGGAAACCTAGTGCGATTGCGATAAAGACGATGCCGGGAGGGTAGAACTCAATGCCGTAGTTGCAAAGGTAATCAATTGCCGCAAACAGGAAAGTTAGCAGTCCAGCAATGCAGAAGCGAAGGCGCGACTGGGTCGCCTTGTCGGGCGCGTACTTTTGGGCGGAGTATGTGATGTGCAGACCGCGCAGGACAATGAGGAAGGTTTGCAGCAAGTGCAATGGGTGAAGGAAACCGGCCTTGGGGTAGGGCCCCCAGAAGTATTCGTAGTAGCCGGACACAAACCAGTTTGTGAATATCAGGCTGACCGCTAGCAGCCCGGAAAAAAGATATGAAGCGTAGACGTACCTGCGCTCGGAATGGTTGCCGCTGATTTCCGTCAGGAAATGGTACATGCTGGTCGGCAGGAACAGGATGAAAAAATACCCGAATTTGACCAGGAACGATGCGGTGGCCGGGGTGCTGGTCTGGAACAGCACGGCCCACGTGGCCTGCCAGAAAAATGTGGTCAGGCACAACAGGAAAAAGCTGCCGCTGATGCGGTTCAGCCCGCGGCTGGATAAGGCATAAAAGCCATAGCCCAGGAACAGGATTGATACGCCGGCAGGTAATACTGAATACATGAGTGAACAGGCCTCCGTTGCCAGGGTGATTTTAACTGAATAGCGGCTTGCGGCACGAGGCCTTATAGTCGACTGACATAACAAATCGGGGCATGGTCAAGGAAAGGTTTGGGCGGCATTTGCCAGGCGTCCAGAAGGGGGGCATCGGGCGAAGGGTGCTCGCTGCCGATGTGGAACTCTTCGCCAACATGGACAAAACCGGTTTTCCTGAACCAGATTTTTTCCGGCGGCAATTGCGTGACGATGTCCTTGTCATCGATCACGCGGAAAATCGGGATGCCGGACAATTGCTCGGCAAAGGCCCGGTTGCCGACCCGCGGCGAACCGAACGTGTACACCGCACGCGGGGTATGGCGCGCGGCGGCCAGTGTGGCCAGCGCCGCCCCGAGGCTGTGCCCGGTGAAGAAAACCGGACAACTGCGCGGGAGTTGGGCAAGCTGGATTTTAACGTCTTGCCATATGGCATCGAGCGCCTCGCGAAATCCGGCATGTACCCAAGCCTGGCTCTGGCTGGGGGAGCGAAGGGGCGATTTCGCGAAGGACAGGAAATTTTTCCAGAGTTTCAGGTCGGTCTCGAAGTCTCCGCTGGTCTGTTCCGTTCCCCGGAATGCCAGTACCGCAAACTCAACCGGCTTGGCAGTGTAGGCGAGCACGGCCTGTGTGTCTTTCTTGTGTGACTGGAAAAAGAATTGCTTGGTAAAGCCGATGCGCACGAGAAAATCGTCCAGGCTTGGAATCTGGAACGGCGGTCCCTCTTTCAGGTCGTGGCGGTAGATCAGGCGGCTGAACTCGGCCAGCCACAAGGCATTCGCGCGGCTGAAACCTTTTGCATCGGGTTCGAACGGCGGGAATGACGCGCGAGCGAAAAAATCCGTGGCCTCTCCGGGGTACAGCAAATCGCGCCAGGGTTGAGAAATGGACATGGTGTTTTCTCCTGTGCTCAGGTTCCAGCTTTGCGTCCGCGCGCTTTCCGGGCTGGAATGCGCGTCCGTTTATGGGGCTGGGGGGGCAACAGCTTGCCGAAGCGCGCCTGGGCTTGTTTGCGCAGCTCGGCATCGCCCAGTTTCAGGGGAGCTGGCGCTTTGGTCTGCTTGGCGGCGTGCAGCGCTGTCGCGGTGGCGTCGGGCAGGCTGGCGAGGAAGCTCATCATGGCTTCGTTGGCGCCTTGCATGGGTTGCGTGTTGCCTTGCGGCAGCGTGAGTGCCGGCGCTTTTGCGGCCATGCGTCCGCGCGTGGAGGTGGCAGCAGCGGAGACCATCGGGATGGTGGAGGGCGTGTCGTCGCGCGGGCTTGAGCGCTTCACCATTTCAGGTAGCAGGCTGTTGGCCTGGCAGTCCCCAGCGCTGGGCAGGGCGCGCGCGCTGAGTTGCGGCATGTTCCATTTGTCGCAGGCATAGCGCAGCACGCTGGTATGGTCGAAGATCGTGCTGCATACGCCCTTGTCCACCCAAGGTGAAACCAGCAGCGTGGGTACGCGCACGCCGAGGCGCAGGAAATCCTGCGGGTTGTTATTGTCCGGCGCAACGGTGGCGGGCGGCGGCACATGGTCGTAGAAACCGCCATGCTCATCGTAGGTGACGATCAGCAGGGTGGAATTCCACAGGTCTTCATTCTTGCGCAGCGTGTTGTAGACGCGTGAAATCAAGGCGTCGCCGCGCAGCACATCCGACGGCGGATGCTGGTCGTTGCCGATTTCGCCGAAGAAGCCGTAGTTGGGCTCGATGAAAACATATTCCGGGAAGTTGGCTTCGTCCTGCGCATCTTCCTCGAAATCGTCCATGGCGGCGTAGCGGTCGGTGATGAGGCTGATGCCGTATTGCAGCCACATATGTTTCATCACGATGCTTTGCGGCACGCCATCATGATAGATGCGCCATTTCTTGTCGGCATCGCTGAGCCGGTCGTAGAGCGTGTCCTGATCGTAGGGCGGCCACAGCGGTTTGAGATTGTCGCGCGACGGCATGTCCACCCGCCCAAGGCAGGTGCCGCTGTGCATGAAGAAACGGTTAGGCCAGGTTGGCCCCGGCATGGCAGAAAACCAGTGGTCGCAGATCAGGAAGTTGCGCGCCAGCGCATGCAGGGCGGGCAGGCTGTCCTGCTCAGGTGTGTCGCCCATTTCGTAATACACCATCACTTCATCGGCCATGTCGGAATATTTTTTTCCTGGGGCGGAGGCCTGGAAGGCCTGGATGAAGCCGCTCATCGGGTTGTCCGCAGTGCCGAGTTGCACTTTCACGTCGTCGAATTCATGCGGCAGGTCGAAGTCCGCAGGGTAAGGGGTGTTGTCGCCCCGTTTGCGGCCATGCTGGGAGTAGGGCGTGCCATCCTTGCCTGCATTGGAATATTTAGGGCCGGTCTGCGGGATGCCTGCAAGATCGGAATACAGTTTTGTGGCATCTCCCAGCATGTGGTCGAAGGAGCGGTTCTCCAGCATCAGCACTACGATGTGGCGGATTGGGTCGATGGCCTGGGCGTGTGCCGCTTCGCGCGTGGTGGTGGCTTCACTGCGTTTACGCACATAACCGCGCCCCACCTTGAGCTTGTTCTTGAGGGCGATGCGCTGTTGCGCCTGCTTGTCTTCCGGTGCGGCATAGGTGTCATGAAGACTGGTCTTGGGATCGTAGAACCCGACATAACCGCCTGTTGCAACGCCGAAGGATTTCAGGCCGCGGGTGCCGAGGAAATCGTTGCGTCCGCCTTCCTGTTCGCCAGGCGTGAAATACAGCGGCAGCACGAAATCGGAAACCTCCACATCGTCGATTTTGTAGCTCAGCGACTGCACCGCATCGCACATCTCGAACCAGTGGAACACCTGTTGCTGCGGGTGGGCAGGATGCGGGCCTTGCACCAGCAGGTTGCCCTGCGCATCGCCGATCAGTTCCAGCGCTTCATGCGACAGCGTGACGGTCCAGCTTTCCTTCATCTGGCGGCACAGGTCGGTGAAGACGAAACCGAACGGGATGCCGCGGAAATTGCTTTCGTGGTAGCCCAACGCATCGGCGATATCGGCCTTGTCGGCCAGATAGAGCACGGCATCGCCGCGCATGTCGCTGAGCTTGGCGGTGTCGGCCCTGTTGCCCACCGCGCCCTCCAGACGCAAGGTGGCGCCGAGGCTCCAGTAGGGTTCGAAATCTTCCTTGATCTGGCGGTTGATCGCCCGGATGGCTTGCAGGACTTCGGCATCGCTGTAGCGTTTGGAGCGGTTGACGACGGAAATGAGCATGGCGTGTTTTCCGGAGCTTGAGTTGACTGGGGCTGGGCAGGATGCGCGGACTATCCTGTATGCATAATTGGAGCGTAAGTTAACAAAATACAAAGCGTTGCGTACCTATCTAGGCTGATAGGAAAGTGCCGGAATAGGGATGATTAAAGCGGGGCCTGTATAATGGCGCCCGCTCGATTTTTATAACTCTTGTCTGGAGTCGTTGTGTTCAAGCTTATTGGTGCAATTACGGGTTTCCTGCTGCTCGGAATTTGGGGCGGCCTGTTAGGCTTCTTTTTGGGTTCGATCATTGATCGGGTAAGGGTGTATGGCAGCGGTGCAATGAACCCGCTGCAGAATGCCATGCGTCAGGCGGTGTTCCTCGAAACGCTGTTCATCTCGATGGGTAAGCTTGCCAAGGCAGACGGGCATGTGTCGCAGAATGAAATCGACCATGTCGAGCAATTCATGCAGAAGCTGGGCATGACTGAGCAGCACCGGCAGCAAGCGATTGTATGGTTCAAGCAGGGGGCCGATCCGGATTTCGATCTGGGGCAGACCTATGCACGCTTCATGCGGGTATGCGGGCACACCCGCGACCTCAAGCAGGTGTTGTTGGTGTACCTGATCATCATGGCGCATGCCGATGGCAATTTTCACCCTGCGGAAGAGGCATTGCTGACAGATGTTGCCGGTCGCTTGGGCTTTGGGCCGCAAGCGTTCCAGCACATCCTGAACATGGTGCGCAACCAGGTGCATTTCGGTGCGGGCCAGGTCGATCCGGCCAAGGCGCTGGAAGATGCCTACCAGGCACTGGGCGTGAACAAGGACAGCAGCGATGCGGAGGTGAAGCGCGCCTACCGCAAGTTGATGAGTCAATACCATCCGGACAAGTTGATGGGGCAGGGCGTGCCGGAAGACATGATCGCCATGGCGACCGAGCAGGCCAAGGAAATCCAGTTGGCCTACGACCTCGTCAAGAAAAGCCGCAATATGTAAGTTGCAGCAGGTCGCTAGTTGAAACTGAAACCGCTGCCGATGATCCTGGTGCAGGCATCGACCGCGTCGGCATCGTAGAGCCTGCCACGGTTGCGCGAGATTTCCTCCAGCGCGGCGGCGATGCCGAGCCCGGCGCGGTAGGGCCGGTGTGACGCCATCGACTCCACCACATCGGCCACCGCGACAATCCGCGCTTCCAGCAAGATGCTTTCGCCATGCAAGCCGAGCGGATAGCCGGAGCCGTCCATGCGCTCATGATGCTGGTGCGCGATTTCCGCGATGGGCCAGGGGAAACTTACATCCTTGATGATGTTGTAACCCATCGTGGCATGTTCCTGCACGATCTTGTATTCAAGCTCGGATAGTCGCATCGGCTTGCTGAGAATCTCCGCCGGGACGCCGATCTTGCCGATGTCATGCACCGTGCTCGCGAGCCGGATGCCATGAACGCGTTCGGCATCCATGCCCATCTCGCTGGCAATGGCGGCCGCCAGTTGCGCGACGCGGCGCTGGTGACCGGCAGTGTAGGGATCGCGCATTTCCACCGTGGCGGCAATCGCCTGGATAGTGTCTTCCAGCCCTTTGGCAATTTGTGCGGCACTGTGTAGTTGGTCCTCACGGTTGCGCAGGTTAACGATGCCGTAGGAAAGGTCGTTGGCAAGCTCGCGCAGCAGCCGGATTTCTTCCTTGTCGAACGCATTTGGCTCCGGGGTGTCGATGGTGAGCGCGCCAAAGACATGGTGATTGTTGTCGATCAATGGCAGCGCCAAAACCGAAGCGCATTTGCTTGCCACGGCTTCGGTTTGCCATGGGGCAAAGCGCGGATCGGTGTAGGCGTCGGCAATGATCTGGGGCTCGCCGCTGCGTATCGCAGTGCCGGTCGGGCCGCGGCCGAACTCGTCCGTGCCCCAGGAGAAACGCAGCTTGGCGAGGTATTCCGCCGGGATGCCATGTTGTGCCACCGGGCGTATGGTTTTTTGCGCGTTCTGTTCGGCAAAGCCAACCCATGCGATATGGTAGCCGCCGACCGCGACGATCACCCGGCACATCTCCTGCAGCAATTTGTGTTCATCGCTGGCGCGCACCAATACTTCATTACCCGAGCTGAGTGTCTTCAGTGCGCGGTTGACCCGGCGCAAACTTTCCCAGGCAATGTTGCGTTCGGCGATCAACTCGGCATTGTAGGCATCGTGCTGGCGGCACAGCAGGATCGATTTTTCAAGGTTTGCCAGCACCGGCAGGAAAATGCGCGTGAGCGGCAGCTCGGTGTGGGGCGGCTTCGGGGCAAGCAGCAGGATGACGCCGGTCTGCCCGATCGGCAGGCGCAGGAAATGGGTGTAGATGCATCCCTCCTGTGCCAACGAGGCGAGCAGGGCCGGCGCTTCGCGCAGTTCTGCCGGGCCGTACAACAGCTCGGAGGGCAGTGACATCAATTGCCCGATACGCTCGTTCAGCTGGTAATCCCCGACGGTGGCATCGAGCCGTACATCGAGGCGGGGAATATCGGTTCGTGGCGGCAGGTCGAGAAACACCAACCCGGCCGGAAATGAGGTGTGATACAGCAATTGCTGCAAGGTTTTCGTCAGCAAGGGTTTCAGGCTCACCTCGCTGCCGATGGCCAGCGTGATCGAATAGAGAATGGTGAGTATTTGCTGTTCCTGTTCCATGTTCGGTGCAGCCCCCGGGTGTCATCACAGCCGATAGTTTTTCCCATGATAATACATGAGGGAGGGCAGCAGGGAAGGTATAATATTGGCCTTTGTTTCAGGCTGTTCCTATGCTGTTCACTTCAACACATTCGCGCCCCCGCTATGGTGGGCTGCACGGTTCTTCCGATGCGCTGGCGCTCGCCCAACTTGCACAACAACAGAAACAACTGCTGGTGGTGATCGCTGCCAACGCGCTGGAAGCGCAGCGGCTGGTGGAGGAAATCCCGTTTTTTGCGCCGGAGGTGAAGGCGCACTTGCTGCCGGACTGGGAAACCCTGCCGTACGATCATTTTTCGCCGCACCAGGACCTGATCTCGGAGCGGCTCGCCACGCTGCACAACATTCGCACCCAGGCATGCGACATCGTGGTGGTGCCGGTGACCACCGCGCTCTATCCGCTGCCGCCGGTGAGCTACATGGCGGCCTACACCTTCTTCCTGAAAAAGGGCGAAACGCTCGACCTGGATGGTTTCCGCAGCCAGATGACACTGGCCGGCTACACCCACGTGCAGCAGGTGCTCACCCCCGGCGAATACTGCATCCGGGGCGGGCTGGTTGACCTGTTCCCGATGGGCAGCATGCTGCCTTATCGCATCGACCTGTTCGATGACGAGATCGAGACCATCGCCACCTTCGATGTCGATACCCAGCGCACGCTCTATCCCGTGCCGGAAATCCGCATGCTGCCTG
Source organism: Pseudomonadota bacterium (assembly GCA_021848465.1). Lineage (GTDB taxonomy): Bacteria > Pseudomonadota > Gammaproteobacteria > Burkholderiales > Gallionellaceae > JAJZUP01. The sequence continues at coordinate 399,732 of JAJZUP010000002.1, read as the reverse complement.
CGCGCGAATTCCCGCTCGATGACAAAGGCCAGGCCACGTTCCGCCAGAACTTCCGCGAACGTTTCGAGGGCGATCCCTCGAAGTCGCGCATCTACAAGGACGTGAGCAAGGGCATTGCGCCGGCGGGCATCGAGTATTACCTGCCGCTGTTCTTCGAGCAGACCGCCACGCTGTTCGACTACCTGCCGGCGGACGCCACGCTGTGCCTGCACCACGACGTCGATGGTGCGATCCAGCAGTTCGCGCAGGATGCAGCCTCGCGCTACAACCTGCTCAGAGGCGATCCGCAGCACCCGCTGCTGGAGACCAGGGAATTATTCCTGAGTGCGGAGCAGTTTTTCGTCAGGGCGAAGGAGTATGACCGCATCGATATTCTCGGCGGCAATGCGCCGGCAGCAGGAGCGAGCCTTGCTCGCGAACAGTCGTCAGATCGAGAGCAAGGCTCGCTCCCGCAAGAGCCATCATCGGCGGGTGCAAAAAATGTAATTTCCTGCCCGACGGCTCCGATCCCGCCCATCGCGGTGGATCGCCGCGCCGAGGTGCCCACGCAGAAGTTCGCCGATTTCCTGCAACGCTACGAAGGCCGCGTGCTGCTGCTGGCCGATAGTCTGGGGCGGCGCGAAGTGATGTCCGGTTATCTCAGGGAATACGGCCTTGAGCCGGTGTTGTGCGAAGACTATGCAAGCTTCCTCGCCAGCCGTGAGAGGTTCATGCTTGGCGTGGCTACCGTCAGCAACGGCTTCCAGCTCAGCGCAGAGCAGTTCGCCATCGTCACCGAAAGCGAGCTGTATGCCAGCCAGTCGCGCGGCCGCGTGGCGCGCGCCGCCAAGAAGACCAATGTCGAAGGCATGCTGCGCGACCTGTCGGAACTCAAGCCGGGCGATCCGGTGGTGCATGAGCAGCACGGCATCGCGCGCTATCAGGGGCTGGTGAACCTGGACATGGGCGACGGCGACAACGAATTCCTGCTGCTGGAATACGCCGACGAAGCCAAGCTGTATGTGCCGGTATCGCAACTGCATGTGATCAGCCGCTACAGCGGCGGTGCGCCGGAAGCCGCGCCGTTGCACAAGCTGGGCAGCGGCGCATGGGACAAGGCCAAGCAGCGCGCGATGAAGCAGGTGCGCGATGCCGCCGCCGAGCTGCTCAACCTGTATGCCCAGCGTGCGCTGCGCAAGGGCCATGCCTTCAAGTTCGATTACCACGACTACGAGGCGTTCGCGGCGGGCTTCGGTTTCGAGGAGACCGCCGACCAGGCTGCCGCCATCGAGGCCGTCATCCTCGACCTGCAATCGGGCAGGCCGATGGACCGCCTGATCTGCGGCGACGTGGGCTTCGGCAAGACCGAAGTCGCGTTGCGTGCCGCCTTCATCGCCGCCAACGAAGGCAAGCAGGTGGCCGTGCTCGCCCCCACCACGCTGCTGGTGGAGCAGCACTACCAGAACTTCTCCACCCGCTTCGCCGATTTCCCGGTGAAGGTGGCCGAGCTGTCGCGCTTCCGCACCGGCAAGGAGACCACGCAGGCGCTGAAGGAGCTGTCTGAGGGCAAGATCGACATCATCATCGGCACGCACAAGCTGATCCAGAAGGATGTGCAGTTCCACAATCTCGGCCTCGTCATCATCGACGAAGAGCACCGCTTCGGCGTGCAGCAGAAAGAGCGATTGAAGGCATTGCGCGCCGAGGTCGATGTACTCACGCTCACCGCCACTCCGATCCCGCGCACGCTGGCGATGTCGCTGGAAGGCCTGCGCGATTTCTCGGTGATCGCCACCGCACCGCAGCGTCGCCTGTCGATCAAGACCTTCGTCAGCAACTATTCGCAAGGCGTGATCCGCGAAGCCGTGCTGCGCGAACTCAAGCGCGGCGGCCAGGTGTACTTCCTGCACAACGAAGTCGACACCATGCCCAACATGCTGGAGAAGCTGGAGACCCTGCTGCCCGAAGCGCGCATCCGCATGGCGCACGGCCAAATGGGCGAACGCGAACTCGAAGCGGTGATGCGCGACTTCACCCACCAGCGCTTCAACGTGCTGCTGTGCTCCACGATCATCGAGACCGGCATCGATGTGCCGACGGCCAATACCATCCTCATCAACCGCGCCGACCGCTTCGGCCTCGCACAGTTGCACCAGTTGCGCGGCCGCGTGGGCCGATCGCACCATCAGGCCTACGCCTACCTGCTGGTGAACGACAAGGAGGGGTTGACCGCGCAGGCCAAGAAACGCCTGGAAGCCATCCAGGCCATGGAGCAACTGGGTAGCGGCTTCTTCCTCGCCATGCATGACCTTGAGATTCGCGGCGCAGGCGAAGTGCTGGGCGAATCGCAGAGCGGCGAGATGCAGGAGATCGGTTTCAGCCTGTATAACGACATGTTGAATGCCGCGATCAAATCGCTGAAATCCGGCAAGGAGCCGGACATGGCGCATCCCTTGGGCGTGACGACGGAGATCAACCTGCACACCTCCGCGCTGCTGCCGGACGATTACTGCGGCGACATCCACCAAAGGCTGATCATCTACAAGCGCCTCGCCAACTGCGATACCGGCGAAGAGCTGGAAGAGATGCAGCAGGAGCTGATCGACCGCTTCGGCCTGCTGCCGGATGCAACGCAAGCGCTGTTCGACTGCCACCGCCTGCGCCTGCTCGCCAAACCGCTCGGCATCAGCAAGGTGGATGCTTCCTCAGAAGCCATCGTCATCCAGTTCGTGCCCAACCCGCCCATCGACCCGATGAAGATCATCACGCTCATCCAGAGCCGCCGTTATGTGAAGATGAGCGGACAGGACAGGCTGCGCATCGAATTGAAGCATGATGATTTGAAGCAGCGGGTGCTGGCGGTGGTGAATTTCTTTAAGGAGCTGAGTTAAGGGCGCCGGGGCCGGGAGCGAAATTTCGATCATTGGATATTGTTTCGGCGTGGGCTAGAATGCTTTCCATCACAACCTCATCTGGAGTGTAGCCATGCAACAACTGGATCGCATCACCAGCAACCCGCTCGTCATGGGCGGCAAGCCGTGCATTCGAGGGCAGCGCGTGACGGTGGGCACACTCATCGGATTGGTTGCCAGCGGAAAAACAACCGAGCAAATCCTGGCCCTTTATCCTTACCTTGAAGCAGAAGACATCACCCAGGCCCTGCGCTATGCCGCCTGGCGTGCCGAAGAGATCGAGCTACCACTGATTGCAGCATGACCTTGCGCCTGCTTGTCGATATGAATCTCGCCCCAGCATGGGTGGAGATTCTGCGCAATGCAGGTTTTGAAGCGGAGCACTGGTCTCAGCTTGGATCGCCGTGCGCTCCAGATAGCGAACTCTTCGAATGGGCAAGATCGAATGGATATATCGTTTTCACCCACGACCTTGATTTCGGCGCAATGCTGAATGCGACTCAAGCTGAAGCTCCCAGCGTTTTCCAGATACGCACTGACGATGTCAGTCCAGAGATGCTATCTCCTCGCGCCATTGAGTTATTGCGCCGGTTTACCCCTCAGCTTTTATCCGGCGCATTGGTCGTAGTGGACGAGCTTCGCGAGCGGGTCAGGATATTACCGCTGGGGAATAGCCCTCATTCAAAATGAAAATGAAGCCACTCTCGCACTTGCTGAGTCGCGGGTGCTGGTGGTGGTGAATTTCCTTAAGGAGCAGAGTTAGAACACTCCGCAGGCTGAGAAAAAACCTCAGAATTACCCCCAATCACACTAAAAAGGATTTAACTGAACAATAAACGTGACTGTGGCTCTGATAAATCACATTCCTGTTAAACCCTTTCAGCAACTCCTCGTTGTTCTTTTCACAATATAGCTTAATTGTTCGTGGTAAAGGTTGCCGATTGAGCGCATCTTTATAGCTCTCAAGATAATCAGGTGGCGCATGCTTCGGCGCAATTGCATCAATGTCGGCAAAGAGATAACGGATAAAAGCTTTAGAGCATAAATTGAAATCAAAACCATCTACTCCGGCTCTATCGGTATTTGTGCTGGATGCACGATCAGATAATAGGCAAGATGCTTCCGAATATAAACTCACGAGCACGCAAATTTCCTGCTCTTTGGATACGAACATGCCTTTCACGATACTTTCCAGCATGTTCATTTCTCCCTCCCCGGATGGAAGTGCCAGCATAAACAGCATACCCAGCCACTTTTGATACTCAGCATCCGTAATTCCGAACTGCGCGCAAAGATGTTCCTGATGAGGTTTCCTTCCCGTCAAGACTCGCTCAAATATTTTTTGATACTCAGGCATTGCTGGCACGAAGTTCGTAAGGCTACCGAAGGTATTTAGTACTTTGTGTATTGAAAATGGATTGCGAGTGAAATTAAGAAGTTTCGCGCAGAAGAGATTAACAACCTCTTCATTTACACTTTGCCCTATTTCGAGCTTATGGATGAGATTGTCAGTATGTGTTTTGATCTGGCTTTCGTAATTCTGAAAAGCATCCTCGAAGTTATGTCGAAATTTATTATCCAGTCCCACATCAAAACTAAACAAATCTTGATATGCGAGATTGTTTATGATTTTGTTGCCTTTTAGACTCACCAGCCTGAGCTCAAGGGCTTCTCGATTGACTATCTCAAATTGATAAATCTTTTGCTTGTCGTTTCGAGCTTGCGGATTGATGGCGTTGAAACGCTGTTCCACCTGCGGAATAAAGTGCTGACAGGATGTGTCGTTTTCCCACTTCATAGATCGCTCTCATCATTCTGCTATCGAAAAAAACAAACTCGAACACTTAAAGAATAATCGATGACGTAACACGATAGCTCTTTCACCCCGCCGCCAATTCCACCGTCAACGTATTCCCCAACACCGCCGCCGCACTCGCCAGCGTGGTCAATATCAGGCAGGGACACTCTCCTCCAGCTTGGCGAATTTACTCAGCCCACATTTCCAGATACTGGGGCACCATTCGAAAAGTAGTGGTGAGAAGTTTGGCAGCTCTCGCATTCGGCAGAGAAGTCAGCCCCTCGTTTGTGAATCTTCTCCGCTTGCCCACAGGCCTGGCAACTACTTTGCATAGCAGTATTCTTGCCGCACTCAAGACAGCGAAAATAATATCCGTATTTCCCCCAAAGTCCTTCGAGCTTTGAACCATTACAGTGCTTGCACTTTGGTACGTCACCGGCGACATATGGAATCGCCGGTTCTGGCTCAGCGATTTTCAGCGTAAGAGGTTCGGCCTGAGCCTCAGCATCGCCGGCATCGCGCTCCTTCTGAATGGGCCTATGCATAGCCAGCAGGAAGTTGGCGATGGTTTCGATATCTTTTTTTGGAAGAACTGGTTCTTGGCTCTTGCTTGCTGCGAGCTTACTGGAAATTTTTTCTGCTATCTGATCGGCTTTCCACACACCATCCACTGGAGCGCCTTTGGGATAAAGGATTACTCCCTGATCGGAAATCGCAACGAAGACATCCATTGGAACTTGATCAAAAAATCCTGCGGGCTTAGCTGCGGAATTCAATTTCCTTTTCAAGCGCCTTGCCTGAATATTTCCTTGAGTTACTGGTGATTCCATGCCTGAGGACTTGTCGTTGAACCAACGGATCCATTGACCATCTTCCTTGATCTGGACTTTCCCCGTAACGCTCTTGCTTTCGACAATGATCATTCCCCATGGATGAAGAATGAGATGATCAATTTGCACAGCACCGTCATCCAGCTCCAGCCTGATCGAATTCAGAACGTGGACATCTTTGTCATCGTCAAAATTCACACGCAGGTAAAAAGCCATCTTTTCTTCTGCAGCTCTTCCCGCCTTTTGATATTTGCCGTTAGCTTGGAACGGGTCTAGTTCTTTTACGATCAATTCCTATGCTCCAATCATTCATTGCTGAAATTACAAGGAGCAATTCTACATTGAGAACTATTGATTACCAGTAAGTAGTCAAAGTACCAATGGAGGGCAGACATTGCCTGCCCTCCCCGCATTACAGTGCTTTCTTCACCACTTCCGCCAGCGGCCTAGTCGGACGGCCGATCAGTTTGCTCAACCTGGGTATTCCCCATCCCTAATGCTGCGGTAATTTCCGACCTGTAACGTTGGCGTCTCAGAGTTGCTTCACCCAATCCTGCAACACGGCGGTTTCCTGTTGCAGCAGTTTTGCATCGCGGTAGACATGGGCGATGAGGGCGATGCCTTGCGCGCGTCCCAGCAGGTGCAGCGCCAGCGCATCGGCGGCGGCAGGCGGCTGGCCCATTTCCGTGAAGCGGGCCGCGAGCCAGGTGCGGAACAGGTCGAACAGCGCGCGAGCACCTTGTTGCAGGTCGCGCCGGTCTTTCGCCAGCTCCGAGTTGAGCGTGCCGATGGGGCAGCCGTATTTCACCAGGTCGTTCCTGCGGCCGGTGACCATGTCGATGAAAGCCAGCAGGCGCTGTTTCGGGTCGGTGCTCTCCCGCTCCCAGCGGGCAAGCAGGGCCGAGAATTCATCCAGATGTTGCGCGACTACCGCCTTGAGGATGTCGTCCTTACTCTTGAAGTAGTGGTAGATATTGCCGCGCACCAGCCCCGAGGCCTCCACGATGGCGGAGAACGACGTGCCGTCGTAGCCATGCTCGTAAAACAGGCGGCGCGCGCATTCGACGATGTCGGCGCGTGTGCGCTCTCCCTTACTCAGCGCGGCGCTCATAGCGATCTATCCTGACCAGCGCCAGTTCGCCGACCTTTTCAGTGGATACCTGCAGCATGCGCGTTTCGGCATGCCCGGTCTTCCGCACCGGCAGTGTTGCCGATGCTTCATGCGCCGTGCCGGTATTGAAAGTTTCGACGATGGCGTGCCTGATGGTGCAATGCTCGCAATGCACATCAATGCCGCAGCCTGCAGCCGAGAATGAATGCTCGCAATCGAATACCTGCCCGCCGCGCATGTTTTCAACCTGGGACATGGACTTGCCGAATACGGCCAGGGCGTGCCGGTTGGCGCTGACCACCTGACGCGGATTGCCCTGCATCAGCAGTACCGGTGCTGCGATGGCGTCCAGCAGCCTGCCCGTCGTTGTGGCCTGGGCGGAACAGGCTGTGCAGATGCCATGAGTGATCGCAGCCGTATCGGGCTGGGGGATAACCTGTCCGCATAACTTGCAAAGCGTGGTCATGGCGTTTCCTCGTCGTGTATGAAATCAGGGCTGGAGCGGCTTGGTCATGCGCATCGGGCGGGTTTGCCGTACTTGCATTTCCTGCACCTGCGCCCGAATGGCGTCCTGCCAGCCATGGGCGGGATGATAACCCAGCAGGCGCGTGGCTTTCGCGTTATCCGCATGCGTCTCTTCCATCAGGTGGATGATGCTGCGCGTGACCAGCGGCTCCCATGGAACGATGGGGTCGAGTGTTTCCATCAGCCAGGCAAACGGGTAGGCGATCGAAAATGGCACGCTGAAATGCGGCAACGGCAAACCGAATTCATCGTGCAGGAAAGTGATGACCTGCCGCACGCTGGGCACCACCGGGCCAACGATATTGAAGCCCTCGTAGTCGCCCAGACCTTCCGTGGTGGCGGCGCGCGCAAAGGCCTGGCCGATGTCGCGCCCGTCGATGATGGGCAATCCGGTCTGTCCGCCTGCCACCCAAGGTACGAGGTGGGTCTTGAGGCGTGGTATCAGGATGGGCAGCAGACCCAGTGCATAGCGATTCCCGGCAAAGATGCCCAGGCGCAGGTTGCGCACCTGGAATGCCGGGTTCGCCGCCGCACGCAATGCCTCCTCCACCTCGATCACATTGCACAAATGCGGCCACAGCGGACGCGGGATGCCGTGGCTGTCGGGATCGGCGGAATGCTCAGGTGCAGCAGCGCTGGCTGTGCTGGTGTTGATGAAGCGGCGCACCCTGGCGCGGCGGGCGGCCTCAATCAGCGCCAGGCTGGGATCGAGAAACAGCTCACGCGATTCCTGCGCATGCCCCCACAGCGAACTCCACGCCGCCGCGTGGCACACGACATCCACCCCGGCCACCAGGCTTTGGCGGTAGGCGGCATCGCGCAGGTCGCCGGTGCGTACCTCGCCGTGAAAATTGACAGGAAGCTTGCCGGGGTCACGACAGGCTGCAATGACCTGCACGCCTTTCTGGTGCTGCAATGCTTCGAGCACATGGCTGCCGACAAAACCATTGGCCCCCGTTACCACTATCCGCAGTGACATCAAAACCCCTTTCAATAAAACAGGATGATCGTCCTGTTATAATAGGACGATCATCCTGTTTTGTAAAGCGTGGAGGGGCGGCACGCAATCCGGGCTGAAAAGTGCGTACTCCGCCGCGCAGGATTACAGTGCCTGCTTCACCACCTCCGCCAGCGGCGTAGTCGGACGGCCGATCAGCTTGCTCAACTGTTTGCCGTCATCGAACAGTGCGCCCTTGGAAACGCCGGTGTCGGAATTTGCCAGCAATTCGGCGAGGAATTCCGGCAGGCCCGCGCCGAGCAGCGCTTTCTTGTATTCCGCTTCCGGCAGGTTGACGTAGTTGATGGCCTTGCCGCTTTGCTTGGCGATTTCGGCGGCAAACTCGCTGAGTGTGAAGCCGTTGTCGCCCGCCAGTTCGTACACCTTGCCGGCCTGGTTTGCGCTGGTCAAAGTGACGGCGGCCGCTTCGGCATAGTCGGCGCGCGCGGCGCCGGAGATGCGGCCATCGCCCGCGCAACCGAATACCGAGCCGAGTTGCAGCGCGGTGGGGATGCTCATCGCGTAGTTCTCGGTGTACCAGCCATTGCGCAGGAAGACGTAGGGCACGCCGGAAGCGCGGATAGCGACTTCGGTCTGCAGGTGTTCGGCGGCGAGGCCGAGCACGGAGGTGTCGGCACGCAGCACGCTGGTGTACGCCAGCAGCTTCACGCCAGCGCGTTTGGCGGCGTCGATGACGGACTGGTGTTGCTTGAAGCGCTGGCCGATTTCGCTGGAGGAAATCAGCAGCACCTTCTCCGCACCCTGCAGGGCGGCATCCCAGCTCGCAGGCTGGTTGTAATCAGCCTGGCGCAGTTGTACGCCGAGTGCGGCCAGATCCTTGGCCTTGTCCAGATTGCGCACGGCGGCGACGATGCTGGAGGCCGGCACTTTCTTCAGCAGGGAGGTGATGACAAGGTGGCCCAGTTGGCCGGTGGCGCCGGTGACGACGATCATGGTGTTTCCTTTCTTGGCTGGTTGTTTTATCGGATGGACGATCAAGATTCAATTCTGATCGTTCCCTCCCCCTCGTTCCCTCTCTCCCGCAGGGCGATGGGTACGGTATGGCGCTACGCGAAATTCACGTATAACGAAGAATATCCGTTACAATAACTTTTCGTAAGTACGCACAAAAAGGTAAGTACCATGCCAGCAACTGCACTGCCAAAATCCAGGCTCGCCTATCGCCGTGGCGAGGTATTTTCCACCGCGTGTCCTTCGCGCGAGATTCTCAATCATGTGACCAGCCGTTGGGGCGTGCTGGTGCTGGTGGCGTTGATGGAGGGAACGCACCGCTTCAGCGAGTTGCGGCGCAAGATCGATGGCGTCAGCGAAAAAATGCTGGCGCAGACCTTGCAGCAACTGGAGGCCGATGGTTTCGTGGAGCGCGTCGCGCATCCGGTGGTGCCGCCGCATGTGGAGTATTCGCTGACGCCGTTGGGCGAACAGATCGGTGCGCAGGTGGATAGCCTGGTGGACTGGATCGAGGTGAACCTGCCCAAGATCATGAAGGCGAAGGTTAGGCGCGCCGCATAGGCCTCAGTCGGCGATGCGGAAGCCGCTCAACGCGGCAAGCTGCACCAGCTTGCCCAGGGTGCTTTGCAGGTCGAAGTGTGGATGCAGTTCGAGCGTGGCGGCGGTCGCAGGGCCAAGTGCCTGGCCGGTTTGGGTGAGTTGCAGCCAGCTTGCTTCGGCTGCGTCCAGCGCAATGATGGCAATGTCGAGGTGCGGGCGGCATACCAGCGCGATGCTGGGTCCGCTTGCGAGGTCGATGTTGAAATCTCTTGCTGCGCCGGGCTGGTGGGCTTGCCAGATGGCGAGCACGGGGTAGGGCGAGTGCACGACGCGCACAGCCGGGTGCAGCGCGAAGGTCAGTCTGGCGTGCTGTTCGGTCGGGATGGCGGCCAGTTGAGAAAAATCGAAGGCGGGTGTGTCCGGCGCGAAATAGGCGGTGTGGCCGGCCCATTCCAGTGCGGCAACGTCCGCGAGGTAGATCAGTTCGCGTGCCGGTGCGAAGTCGCGAATAAAATCGGGCAGCCCGGCGCCGTAGTGGTGCAGGTTGGCGCTGCGCGATGGCATGTGCTCGATGAAGCGCGCGGCCAGCATGCGGAAGAATTCGTCGCCGACCAGTTGCTGCACCACCGGGAAGGCGCCCGCCAGCGCATCGTGCAGGTTGCCGCGATAGTTGTTGCGATAGACGCCGATGCCGGTTTGCTGCGGGTAATGCGCATAATGAGTCGCCACCTGCGCCGGCAGCGCCGACTGCTGCGCGATGGCGCGGGCAAATTGCGCGAGGTTGGCGTGCAGGCTATTCACGGGATTTATCCATCAGCGATTGCGCCTTGGCAGCCTCGGCCGTGAGGACCGACAGGGCCGGGATGTCGGCGTCCCATTCGATCAGCGTGGGGCGCGGCCCGATCTGTTGCAGCACGCTTTCATATAACGCCCAGACCTCCGGATAGACCGCGTGATCGTGCGTATCCACCAGGCAGCCGTCATGCATGCTGTAGCCGGCCAGGTGGTATTCCTGCACCGCGTCCGGCGGTAGCGCCCGGATGAAATCGGTAGCATCCACGCCGAGGTTGCGCGTATTCACATACAGGTTTTCCACGTCGAACAGGATGCCGCAGCCGGTGCGCCGGACCAGTTCGGCGAGGAATTCGCCTTCGCTCATTTCGCTGTGGCTGAAGTTCAGGTAGCTGGAGAGGTTCTCCACCAGCAGCTGCCGCCCCAAGCGATCCTGTACCTGTTCGACATGCCGGACGACCAGCGTCAGCGCCTCGCGCGTATAGGGGAAGGGCAGCAGGTCATTGATGACCATTCCGTCCACGCGGTTCCAGCTCAGGTGTTCGGATACCGAGGCCGGCTGCACTGCATCGCAGAGCTGCTGCAATGCAGCCAGGTGGCTATCGTCCAGTGGCACGGGAGAGGCAAGGCCCATGCCGACGCCGTGCAGGCTGATCAGGTAGTGCTCGCGCACTTGCAGCAAGGTGTGCAGCGGTGCGCCGCCGCCGAAGAAGTTTTCGCTATGCACTTCCACCCAGCCCAAGTCGGGCAGGGTTTCCAGTACTTCGCGGTAGTGAGGGGCCCGCAGACCGATGCTTGCTGTGCAGGGCAAGGTCGCCGGTTTGCGGGCGGGCATGCGGATTTACTTCATGGACATGCCGGCATCGCCGCTGAGGCTGCCTCCGGCAATCTTGTTGCAGGTGCCCTTGGGCACGGCGATGAAGTCGTTCGGGTCGTTGCTCTTGCTGGCCTGGCCCGCGCAGGAGTGGCCGGCTTTCTGGCTGCCGCAATCGTTCTTGCCGGCCTTGGTGATGCCGAAGCAGCGTTCCATTTCAATTTTTTTCTCCTCGGCACAGGCGTTGCCGGCCAGACCCAGCGCCAGAACGCCGCCGATGGCTGCGGTGAGCAAATCGTGCTTATCCATCTTGAAACTCCTCAGGTATTTCGAATGTTGTGTGCCTGTCGCGCAGGTCGCGAGATTGTATTGCAAAAACCGGCAGCCGTGCCAGCAGCGGTGTCAGATGTCGAAGTGAAAGGCCGGAGGCGGCGCACTGTAATTCACCAGGGTATTGAACTGTTCGATGGGAACCGGTTTGCTGAACAGGTAGCCCTGGTAGGCCATGCAGCCGTTGCTGCGCAGGAAGTCGAGCTGGCTTTGCGTCTCCACGCCTTCGGCGATGACGTTGATGCGGAAATTCTGCGCCAGCGTGATGATGGTGCGCACCATCACGGCATCGCCCGGGTCGGTGGTGACATCGCGGACGAAGCTCTGGTCGATCTTGATCTGGTCGAGGGGCAGGCGCTTCAGGTACGACAATGAGGAATAGCCGGTGCCGAAATCGTCGAGCGACAGTCGGATGCCAAGCGCCTTGAGTTCATGCATCTTGGTGATGACGTCCGCCACATCGCTGAGCACCACGCTTTCGGTCAGTTCCAGTTTGAGGTGGTTCGGATTGACCTGGTGGATATTGAGCAGCCTGGTCAACGAATCGACGAAGTCGTAACGGTTGAATTGCTGGGCGCTGACATTGACGGCCAGGATCAGGTTGCGCGTGCGATCGTCCTGGCTCCATTGCCTGAGTTGCTTGCAGGCGTTTTCCAGCACCCACAAGCCGATATCCAGGATCAGCGAGCTTTCTTCCGCAAGCGGGATGAACTGGGCGGGGGGCACCATGCCGCGCGCGGGATGCTTCCAGCGTATCAATGCCTCAGCGCCGAGCGGGCGCAGGTCGCCGTCGAGCTGGATCTGGTAGTACAACTGCAATTGCCCGGCGGTGATGGCGTGGCGCAGGTCTGCTTCAAGATGCGCGCGGCTTTCCACGGCAAGCTGCATGGCCGGGTCGAAGAAGCGTACCGCATTGCGGCCGGCTTCCTTGGCCTGGTACATCGCCAGGTCGGCGTGCTTGAGCAACGCCTCCACCTTTTCGTTGTTGCCGAAGTACAGGCTGACGCCGATGCTGGGGGAACTATGATGTTCCTGGTCGTTGATGAAATAGGGGGCGCTCAGCGCGCTGCGGATTTTTTCCGCAATCAGTGCGACCCGCTGCGAGGTATCTTCGGCCGTTTCGGCAATTTCCTCGATCAGCACGACGAATTCGTCGCCGCCGATGCGGGCGATCGTATCGCTCTCGCGCACGTTGGCCTGGATGCGCTTGGCAACCTCGACCAGGAACAGGTCGCCGACGTCGTGGCCCAGGGTGTCGTTGAGCGTTTTGAAGCGATCCATGTCGAGGAACAGCAGGGCGCCGTAGAGATGTGAACGCGCCGAGATGGCCTGCGCCTGGTGGGCGCGGTCCAGCAGGAAGCGCCGGTTCGGCAGTTTCGTCAGCATGTCGTAGTAGGCCAGGCTGTAAATTTCAGCTTCGGCTTCCTTGCGCGCGGTGATGTCGCTGAAGATTGCCACGTATTCGGTGGTGTGGCGCAGCTCGTTCTTGACCGCAGTGATCGTGAGCCATTTCGGGTAGATTTGCCCGCTCTTGCGTTTGTCCCAGATTTCGCCGGTCCACGAACCCCTGTCGAGCAAGTGTTGCCACATGGCCTGGTAGAAGTTCTTGTCCTGGCGCCCGGAGCTGAGGATGCGGGGGTTTTTGCCGATCACTTCTTCCGCGCTATAACCGGTGATTTCCTGGAAGGCCTGGTTGACGCGAACGATGTTGGCGTGTGCGTCGGTGATCATGATCGCTTCATGCGTCTCAAAGGCGGTGGCAGCAATGCGGATTTCCGCTTCGGCACGCTTGCGTTCGGAGATGTTGCGGACGAATGCGATGAACCGTCCGGCATCCGCGATATAGGCCGCCGAAACTTCAAGTTCGACTTCGCTGCCGTCCTTGCGGCGATGCCGTGTTTCAAACACATCCCAGCCGCGGGCGATGATCATGCTCATGTGGGCATTGACTTCGGCATCGGAGCGCTCATGGCTGTCCAGTTGCGAGACATGCATGCCCAGCAGCTCGTTGCGCGCGTAGCCGCTCAGCTCGCAATAGGCCTGGTTGACCTCCTGCACGATGCCATAACGGTCAATGGCCCAGAAGCCGTCGTGCGTGGTTTCGATGGCGCCCTTGTATTCAAGCATCAACAGTTCGGCTTGCTTTCGCTCGGTGATGTTGATCTGCGCGCCGCGCAGCCCTTGGGTGGCGCTGTTCGAGGGGTTCGCCAGCGCTGCCTGCGACAGCATCCAGCGGTAAGTGCCGTCCTTGTGCAGCAGGCGGTACTCGGTCTTGAAACCGGGCCAGGGATGCTCGATGTAGGTGCGGAGCGTTTGCAGGAAGCTGTCCTTGTCTTCGGGCGGAAGCCTGCTGAGCCACTCATCCGCACTGGCTCGGATTTCGGCGGTGCTGTAGCCGAGTTGGCGCTTCCACTCTTCCGAATAGTTGGCGGTGCCGTTCTGGATGTTCAACTCCCATATGCCGATGTTTCCGGCCTTGATGCTGAGTTGCAGTTGCTCCTCGCTTTTGCGCAATTCTGCATGGGCCAGTTTGGTTTGTTCCAGCTCATCGGAAAATTTCTTGCGATAGCGATGCAGGGCCTCGAACGAGATCGACAGGATCAGCCCGTCCAACAGGAACAGCAGGTTGGCCCAGAACCCGTTTTGCCAGCTGGCGAGGGAGATGTCGTAAAACGGTGCGGTAAAGAAATAGGTGGCGAAAATGATGCCGATAAAGGTGGCGATCAGTCCCGGGTACAGGCCGCCGACAAAAGCAGCCAGCGTGACGGAAGGGAAGAAAGTGACGTATTGCAGCCCGGCCTCCACCGGGGCGATCAGCAGGCGCAGCCATAATGCGAATGCCATCAGGATGAGGGTGTATAGCTGGTGGTGCAGGCCTCCGCGAGTGCGCGGTGCCAGCAATGGCACGCGGCGGTATAGTGCAGCCTTGAGACGCTGCGCGTATTGATAGGCTTGTTCCAGCATGGCGTTCTCTTGTTCTATTCCGTCTGTCGATTCGGCCTCATGCATTCAAGCCAGCGTAGTGTCAGCGCTCTGCAACCATTCATCGCTGCCCGTTTTCCGAAGTCCCCGATTGTCGCGCACTGATGTCCTTGTAGGCTTTGCTGAGTGCCTCACGTTCCCTTTGCTCCTGCGGGCTTGGCTTGGCCGCACAGGCGGACAAGCCCAGAATCAGGAGTGCGGCGATCAGTTGTCTTGCAAGCGGATAGGGCATGACGGCACTAAGCAACAATAAAACATGCTCAAAATATACATTAAAACGGGCGGACGGGAAAATTTTGATGCTGGGCTTGGTCTGCGATCTGGTTCCAGTGTTTTGCAGGGTGGGGCAGCCCGCCTGTGGCTTAACTTGCTGCGCAAATTAGCTTGCACCGCAATCTGGTTCTGCTGTTTCACAGCAGAACCAGATTGTCCCGGTGGATCAGTTCGGACTCGTCGATGTAACCGAGGATGGTTTCGATTTCGCTGCTGGTGTGGCGGGCGATGCGGCGCGCTTCGTCGGCGTTGTAATTGACCAGCCCGCGGGCGATGTCAGCGCCGCTTTCGTCGAGGATGGCTACTACTTCGCCGCGCTGGAAAGCGCCGGTGACTTCGATGACGCCGATCGGCAGCAGGCTCTTTCCTTCATTGCGCAATGCCCCCATTGCCCCGGCGTCAATGCGGATTTTGCCGCTGACCTGCAGGTGGTCGGCCAACCATTGCTTGCGTGCATCCAGCGCCAGCGCCGAGGCGGTGAGCAGGGTACCGATGCTTTCGCCTTGCAGCAGCCGTGGCAGCACGTCCGGCTCGTGGCCAGAGGCGATGGCGGTATGTGCACCGCTACGCGCCGCGCGCTTGGCAGCCAGCACCTTGGTGATCATGCCTCCGCGCCCGATGTGGCTGCCGGCGCCGCCAGCCATGCCTTCCAGATATGCTTCTCCGGCCTGAGCCAGGCTGATCAGCTTGGCGTTCGGGTCTTTGCGCGGATCGGCACTGTACAGGCCCGATTGGTCGGTCAGGATGATCAGCGCATCAGCTTCGATCAGGTTGGTGACGAGGGCGCCGAGCGTGTCGTTGTCGCCGAACTTGATTTCGTCGGTGACAACGGTGTCATTCTCGTTGATGATCGGGATGACGCCCAACGTCAGCAAGGTGCGCAGCGTGGAGCGCGCATTCAGGTAGCGTTCGCGATCCGCGAGGTCGGCGTGTGTCAGCAGCACTTGCGCCGAACGCAGGGCATGCTTGCTGAAGCAACTTTCATAGACCTGCACCAGCCCCATTTGCCCGACTGCAGCGGCGGCCTGCAGTTCATGCACGGCGCTCGGTCGCTGTTTCCAGCCCAGGCGCTGCATGCCTTCGGCGATGGCGCCGGAAGAAACCAGTACGACTTCGCAGCCGCGGCCGCGCAGTGTGGCGATCTGCTGCGCCCAGTTGCTGATGGCGCGGGTATCCAGTCCCTCGCCCTGGTTGGTGACCAGGCTGCTGCCGACTTTGACGACGATGCGTTTGGCTTGGGCAAGAACGGTTTTCATTGGACGGATTATTCCTGGTGGATGTCGATTTCGGTTTCCTGGGCGCTTTCCGCGATGGCCTCGTTTTCCTGCGCAGCCATCTGTTCAAGGTGCTCCATGATGGCGTAAGTGAGTTCCTTGCAGCCTTCGCCGGTAATCGCGGAAATTGCAAACCAGCGCGTGTCGGTGCCGAACGCCTGCAGGAATTCGGCGATCTTCTGGTCGCGGTGTTCCAGCAGGTCGACCTTGTTCAGGATCAGCCAGCGCGGCTTGTTATACAGCTCTTCGTCGTATTTCCGGAGCTCGTTCAGGATGGCGTGCGCTTCATGCACCGGATCAACGCCTTCATGCAGCGGGGCGAGGTCTACCAGGTGCAGCAGCAGGCGCGTGCGGGCCAGGTGGCGCAGGAACTGGTGGCCGAGCCCGGCGCCTTCCGCCGCGCCCTCGATCAGGCCGGGAATGTCGGCGATCACGAAACTTTTTTCTTCCGACACGCGCACCACACCGAGGTTGGGGTGCAGGGTGGTGAAGGGATAGTCCGCCACTTTGGGGCGGGCGGCAGAGACGGAGCGGATAAAGGTGGACTTGCCGGCATTAGGCATGCCGAGCAGGCCGACATCGGCCAGTACCTTGAGTTCGAGTTGCAGTTCGCGGCGCTCGCCTTCCTCGCCGGGCGTGCATTGGCGAGGGGTGCGGTTGGTGCTTGATTTGAAATGCAGGTTGCCGAGCCCGCCCTTGCCACCTTGAGCAAGCAGGGCTTTTTGCCCGTCCTGCGCCAGGTCGGCGATCACTTCGCCGGTATTCAGGTCGGTGATGACGGTGCCAACCGGCATGCGTAATACGATGTCGTCCGCGCATTTGCCGTAGCAGTCGGAGCCGCGGCCGGCTTCGCCGTTGCGGGCGCGGTGCAGGCGCGCATAGCGGTAATCGACCAGGGTGTTGATATTGCGGTCAGCCTGGGCGTAGACGCTGCCGCCATTGCCGCCGTCGCCGCCGTCCGGGCCGCCCTTGGCAATATATTTCTCGCGCCGGAAACTGGCGACGCCATTGCCGCCATTGCCTGCCACGACTTCGATTTTGGATTCGTCGATGAATTTCATCTGTATTTCCCGGTCCGCTAAAACAAAAAGCCCTATCTATTACGATAGGGCTTGTTCCTCGCTGTTAAGCGAGATCAGACTGCAACGATGCTTACAGTCTTGCGTTTTGCAGCGCCCTTGATGGCGAACACAACCTTGCCGGTGATCTTGGCAAACAGGGTGTGATCCTTGCCCATGCCGACGTTGTCACCGGCGTGGACTTGGGTGCCGCGCTGGCGCACGATGATGCTGCCAGCGTTGATCAGTTCGCCGCCGTAGCTCTTCACGCCCAGTCGTTTCGAGTGCGAGTCGCGCCCGTTACTGGTACTGCCGCCGCCTTTTTTCGATGCCATGTTCTAGCTCCTTTGCTTATGCAGAGATGCCGTCAATGCGGATCTCAGTATAGTTTTGACGATGACCTTGATGCTTTTGGTAGTGCTTGCGACGGCGCATCTTGAAGATTTTTACCTTGTCGTGGCGGCCGTTGGCAACAATGGTGGCCTTGACGGAAGCGCCGCTCAACAGTGGCTTGCCTACGTTGACCTTGTCGCCGGTGCCGACCATCAGCACTTGATCCAGCACGATCGCGCTGCCAATATCGCCGGCAACGGATTCAATTTTCAGGGTTTCACCTTCGGTAACGCGATATTGCTTACCACCGGTTTTGATTACTGCGTACATAACAACCTCGCTTGGGTGCGGTTTTAGTTACGGCACAACCAGATGGTCATGCCTACACTGAAACTTCAGTTTTACAGAGCCGCGCATTATACATATTTCGTTGCGGCCGTCAAAATTCTTTTTCAGGCTTTCAGCGCTTCATGGAATCGAAGAACTCTCCGTTGTTCTTGGTCGCCTTGACCTTGTCCAGCAGGAATTCCATCGCTTCCAGCTCGTCCATCGGGTACAGCAGCTTGCGCAGCACCCAGATGCGTTGCAGCAAGTCGGGCTTGATCAGCAGCTCTTCCTTGCGCGTGCCGGAACGATTGACGTTGATGGCCGGGTAGATGCGCTTCTCGGCCATGCGGCGATCCAGGTGGATTTCCATGTTGCCGGTGCCCTTGAATTCTTCGTAGATCACATCGTCCATGCGCGAGCCGGTGTCGACCAGCGCGGTGGCGATGATGGTCAGCGAGCCGCCTTCTTCCACGTTGCGCGCGGCGCCGAAGAAGCGTTTCGGGCGCTGCAGTGCGTTGGCGTCCACGCCGCCGGTCAGCACTTTGCCGGAGGAAGGGATCACGGTGTTATAGGCGCGTGCCAGACGGGTGATCGAGTCGAGCAGGATCACCACATCTTTCTTGTGTTCGACCAGGCGCTTGGCTTTTTCCAGCACCATTTCGGCGACCTGCACGTGGCGGGTTGCCGGTTCGTCGAAGGTCGAGGCGACCACTTCGCCGCGCACGGTGCGGCTCATTTCGGTCACTTCCTCGGGGCGTTCGTCGATCAGCAGCACGATCAGCACCGCTTCCGGGTTGTTGGAGGCGATGGAGTGGGCAATGTGCTGCAGCATCACGGTCTTGCCGGACTTGGGCGAGGCGACCAGCAGGCCGCGTTGCCCCTTGCCGATCGGGGCGATGATGTCGATCACGCGGCCCGTCAGGTTTTCATCGGAGCGGATGTCGCGTTCCAGGCAAATCTGCTGGCTCGGGAACAGCGGCGTCAGGTTTTCAAACAGGATCTTGTTCTTGGCGTTTTCCGGCGGTTCGCCGTTGACGCGGTCAACTTTGACCAGGGCCACATAGCGTTCGCCTTCCTTGGGGGTGCGGATTTCGCCTTCGACCGAATCGCCGGTATGCAGGTTGAAGCGGCGTACCTGGCTGGGACTGACGTAAATATCGTCCGGGCCGGCCAGATAGGAAGTGTCCGGTGAGCGCAGGAAACCGAATCCGTCCGGCAAAACCTCCAGGGTGCCTTCGCCATAAATGCTTTCACCTTTTTTCGCCTGGTTTTTCAGCAGCGCAAAAATCAGATCCTGTTTGCGCATGCGGTTGGCGTTGTCGATCTGGTTGGCGGTGGCCATTTCCACCAGTTCGGTGATGTGTTTGGTCTTTATGTCGGATAAATGCATATGCCTGGGGATTAAGTCGGACTGAGAATTGTTGATCCTGGATACAGGTGAAATGTAAAACTAAAGAATGCCTCGCGGCTGCACTGTCTTGTGTGTCTTTATTGGTGTTATTGGGTAATCTGGACGAAACAGGAAAGTTGCAGGCGCGAGGTTAAATCGTTCAAATGTGGCTGTCAATAAACGCGGTGAGTTGTGATTTGGACAATGCACCCACCTTGGTGGCCTCGACGTTGCCGTTCTTGAACAGCATCAGCGTCGGGATGCCGCGTACGCCATATTTCTGCGGCATTTGCTGGTTTTCATCCACGTTCAGCTTGGCGACATTGATGCGGCCTGCGTATTCCTTGGCAACCTCATCCAGGATCGGGGCGATCATGCGGCATGGACCGCACCATTCAGCCCAGTAGTCAACGAGTGTTGGCAGTGGTGCCTGCAGGACTTCAGCCGCGAAAGTGTCGTCAGTGACATAACGGATGTGTTCGCTCATGTTTTTCTTCTCTCTTTGTTAAGAAATTAAGTTTTCGGAACGGATACGGCCAACGCCGCGTAGATGTGAAACTGAATTGAAGCGCATCCTAACGAAAAAATCGGAAGTTGGGAAGCATTTTTGTAACTCTGTCATTTATGCGAAATATTGTGTTTGCGAGGTATTCCCGGCACGCCGGAAGGGTCAGATACGCCAGACATAAAGCTCGGAATGGTGCAGGTCATCCACGGCAAGAATCTTGTGCGGCGACTGTCCGGGTACGGAGAATGTGTTGCTGATGAACAGGGTGCCCGGGCGCATTTCCCGGCGGGCCTTTTGCCACAGGTCGGGCATGGGAACAGGCGAAAGATAAGCGAACACAACCTCATATTCGGCCAGCGGGCTCTGCCACAGGCTGCCCCAGGCAACCGAGCAATTGCGATAGCGGCCGAGCTTGATGCGCAGCCAGCTCCACAGGAACGGGAGGGGGGCAGACTCCACGCCGTGGAACTGGCCGTGTGGATGTGTGCGGGCAAGGTGTGTCAGCACGCCGCCCAGTCCGCTACCCAGGTCGACGAAGCGGAATGGGGTGGCGGGCAGAGTGGTTTCCAGTGCTTGCCACACCTTTTGGCTGGAAAGGTAGAGCGGTACCTGGGTGCGGAAGGTGCTCCAGTACACAACCAGCATGAGCAGGAACGCTGCCAGGAAATATCCCGAGGGGATGTTGAGCGTTTGCAACAGCACCATGGCTGGCGCGAACACCAGCTGGATGGGGAGCCACCAGCGTGCGAGACCGGCGGCGGCGCTGAGCAGGGCTGCCAGTACTCCGCACGCCACGGCAAAAACCAGCGGGGTGACGTGCAAGCCGAGCAGCGGCAGCGCCAGAACCAGCAGCAGGGCTGCACCGAATTGCAGCAGCAGGGCAACGATTGACGGGGGTAACTTTGCGAGCAGGCGCTTCAAGCTCTGACCAACCCGGCTTCGACTTCGTCGCGGACTCGTTTGCCGGACAGGAGCTCCACCAGTGCCAGCGCGAAATCCATGGCGGTGCCAGGTCCGCGCGAGGTCACCAGCTTGCCGTCAATGACCACGGCCAGGTTTTTTTGCTGAACTTGCGGGAAGGCGTCGAGACTGCCGGGAAAGCTGGTGGCGTGTTTGTGGTCAAGCAGGCCGGCAGTGGCGAGCACCGAGGGGGCCGCGCAAATGGCGGCGACATGCTTGCCCTGCGCGGACATCTTGTGCAGCAGGCCGATGATGCGGGGGTCTGCTTTCAGGTTGTTGGTGCCCGGCTGTCCGCCGGGCAGCACGACCATGTCGAACTCCTGTTGCAGCGCGCTGTCGAGATCGGTGTCCGGCAGCAACATCACGCCACGGCTGGCGCGGACCGGATGACGGTCCAGCCCCGCGCTGGTTACCTCGATTTTTGCGCGGCGCAGGATGTCGATAACGGTGACCGCTTCGATTTCTTCACAGCCTTGCGCGAGGGGGACGAGGACCTTGGGCATGGGGGAAATCAGAAATTGCCGACAAGTTGCACGCCGGTCATATCCGGCCCCAGCAAGGGCAGCACGACGACCTTGGTGCTGTTATTGCGCATATCACGATTGTGCTTCACGACCAGTTTCCCGATGTAGGTACCGATGAACGCGGAGGCTACCACATCCGACGCCCAGTGCGCATCGTGGTACATGCGGGCGACGCCAACCAGGCCGGCGGTGCCATAGGACGCCACGCTGACCCAGGTTTCATCGTAGTGCGAGGCGATCACCGATGCCAGCGTGAAAGCCTCGGTGGTGTGGCCGGAGGGGAAGGAGCTGTTGTTGTTGAGTCCGACGTAGCCCATGAAATCGTTGTTGCCCTGGTTGTCGCGCGGGCGGCTGCGGTTGGCCAGCACCTTGATCGACTGATTGACCAGCGCGGAGGAAACGCTTGCTGCAACGAGGTCCTGACCAACTGTCATGGATTTCTCGTTGTCGGTAATGGCGCCTGCCAGGTAGAAGCCACCCATGACGCCCAGCGCATAGGTCTGGCCGAAGTTCTCGATCGTGGTCAACGGCGCATTGGTCACTTCGCTGTTCGGGCCTGCGCCAGGACAGGTGCTCATCTGTGACAGGCGGCACATGTAGTCGCGTACAGGGCGATCTGCCACAACCGCGGTGCCGACGACGGCCAGCGTGGCCCAGCCTGCGGTTTTCCAGTCTTGCGAGTCCCAGGTGGCCGGGGCCGTAAAGGTGGTTTTGATGTCTTCGCCGGTGATGGAAATCAGGCCGGGGTTTTCTGCTGCCAGTGTGGTTTGGGATGTTGCCAGGGCCAGCAGGATGGCTACGCAGCGTGGCAGCAGGCTTTTATAGGTTGTCAGTTTCATGGTGTCGTTGGTCAGTCGCGGAAATTCTGGTACTGCAATGGGAAATCGGTAATGGATTTTTTAACGAAAGCGATGGCGGACTGCAGGTCGTCGCGGCTCTTGCCGGTGACGCGCACAGTATCGCCCTGAATGCTGGCCTGAACCTTGAGTTTGCTGTCCTTGAGCTGCTTGACGATTTTCTTCGCCAGTTCGGTTTCCACGCCGACCTTCACGGTGCAATTGCGCTTGACCTTGTTGCCGCTGACCTTCTCGATCTTTTCGCTGATCTCCAGCGAGCGTACATCCACCCCGCGCTTGGCGAGCTTGCCATTCAGGATGTCCTGCACCTGGCCGAGCTGGAACTCGTTGTCGGCGAACACCGTGAGCACCAGTTCCGCCTGTTCGACGCGGGCGTCCGAGCCCTTGAAGTCGAAGCGCGTGCTGACTTCCTTGTTGGTTTGCTCAATCGCATTTTTGACTTCGGTCTTTTCTACTTCGGAAACTATGTCAAATGATGGCATGGTCGCTCCTAAATAATTTGTGGACTATTGTACAAACAGGTCAGAAGCGTAGCGAGCACCCCGAAAAAAGGTGAGCGACAACGCAGTTGCGGTGGAGACTTACCTTCAGGTTAGTCGGAACCAGCACGCGACGCCGCAATCGGGGGGCGCAGTAGCTTATGGCCTGTTTGTTATCCAAAGTGGCAGATGTAGTGGTATGGCTCGCCGCTCACCTCGATGTCGAAGCTGGAGTTGCCCGGTACGTTGAAGCTCTGTCCGACGGCGCTGGTCTTCCAGTCTTCGCCCTTGATCTTGTAGCGGCAGGAGCCGGCCACGGTCTCCATGATTTCCGGCACGCCAGTGTTGAAGGTCAGCGTGGCAGGCGTAATCACGCCAACGGATTTCTTCGTGCCGTCGGCAAACTGGATGGTGTGCGAGACGCACTTGCCGTCGAAATAGACATTGGCTTTGGTGAATACCGAGATGTTGTCGATCTTGTCAGACATGATGTTTCCTCTGTTAGGTGTTTATTTGGGTTCGGTAGCCCTGACGCCCTTCTGGTAATTGGCGTAAAGGTAGACCGGAATGCCGAGGTCGCCGAGCTGCTTGTCAATCAGCGGGCGCACCTCGCTCCAGTCCAGCCCGTTCAGGCCGCAAGCCAGGCGCGGCAGGGCAATGCTGGTAATCTTTTCCTTCTGCACCAGCGCATGCAGGGCATGCAGGCTGTGGTTGACGTGGCTTAATGTCGCGTGACCGGGTTTGCTGCCGGGCGCATAGGCGCCGTCACGCGTGAACAGATTCACGATATAGCGGCCATCCGCGCTCATCCAGGTCCATAGCTCGCCGGCTTTCGGGTGGCGGGTCTGGCAATAATGACGGAAGTCCTTGTACAGCGCCGGCATGCGCTCGCGCAGTTGCAACGCCAGCCCCTGGTGGAAATCGTCATTGGGCGCTACGCCCTGGACGATGGCCTTGGCGCCGCTCAGCAGGATGTCGCCGCTCAACTCGTGGATCATGCGTCCCTCGTGCTTACTTGCGGTTTCTCAGGTTGGCGGCGATGCGCATGCGCAGCGCGTTCAGCTTGATGAAGCCGCCCGCGTCCTTCTGGTCATACGCGCCCTTGTCGTCTTCGAAGGTGGCGATGGTCGGGTCGAACAGCGAGTCGGTCTTGGAGTCGCGGCCCACGACGATCACGTTGCCCTTGTACAGCTTCACGCGTACCCAACCGTTGACGGTCTTCTGGGTGTGGTCGATCAGCGTTTGCAGCGCGATGCGCTCGGGGCTCCACCAGTAGCCGTTGTAGATCATGCTGGCGTAGCGCGGCATCAGGTCGTCCTTCAGGTGGGCGACTTCGCGGTCCAGTGTGATCGATTCGATTGCGCGGTGCGCTTTCAGCATGATGGTGCCGCCGGGAGTTTCGTAGCAGCCGCGCGACTTCATGCCGACGTAACGGTTTTCCACCAGATCGAGACGGCCGATGCCGTGCTTGCCGCCCAGCTCATTCAGCTTGGTCAGCACTTGTGCGGGCGACATCGGAGTGCCGTTCAGGGCGACGATATCGCCGTTCTTGAATTCGAGGTCGAGATATTCGGCGGCATCCGGTGCTTTTTCCGGCGACACCGTCCAGCGCCACATGCTCTCTTCGGCTTCGGCGGCGGGGTCTTCCAGGTGGCGGCCTTCAAAGCTGATGTGCAGCAGGTTGGCGTCCATCGAGTACGGCGAGCCGCCGTTCTTGTGCTTCATGTCGATGGGGATGCCGTGCTTTTCGGCATAGGCCAGCAGCTTTTCGCGCGACAGCAAATCCCATTCGCGCCACGGGGCGATGATCTTGATGCCGGGCTTCAGCGCATAGGCGCCCAGCTCGAAACGCACCTGGTCGTTGCCCTTGCCGGTGGCACCGTGCGAGACCGCATCGGCGCCGGTCTGGTTGGCGATTTCCACCAGGCGTTTGGCGATCAGCGGGCGCGCGATGGAGGTGCCGAGCAGGTACTCGCCTTCGTACACGGTATTGGCGCGGAACATCGGGAACACGAAGTCGCGCACGAATTCTTCGCGCAGGTCGTCGATGAAAATCTGTTCCGGCTTGATGCCGAATTTCAGTGCCTTCTGGCGCGCGGGCTCCAGCTCTTCGCCCTGGCCGAGGTCGGCGGTGAAGGTCACCACTTCACATTGATAGGTGTCTTGCAGCCACTTCAGGATGACCGAGGTATCGAGGCCGCCAGAGTAGGCGAGGACGACTTTTTTAACAGAGCTCACAGCGCATTTCCTTTTCCAATAAATTCCAGAGAAACAAGACCAAAACCGGTGGCGACCAAGAGAATCATGCTGCCCATGAAAATCAGGTCGGCAACATTTTCAAATTTTTCGGAGACTTCCTGATGGCGCAGCGCCCAGTATGACAGCAGGGTGCTCAGCAGGAAACACAAACTGTCCAGCGACAACACATCGTCCACCCAGCGCGAAATGGCGCCCTTGGGTACCAACTGGATGATGGACAGCATGGTCATGCATACGCCGACCATGGTGGCCGAGATGTTCAGGATGTAGTTGGACAGGTTACGCTTCATGCGTACGGAAGTTAGTTATTAACTTTTCCCAGCAACAGGTACTCCATCAGTGCCTTCTGCACATGCAAGCGGTTCTCCGCCTCATCCCAGACCACGGATTGCGGACCGTCAATGACTTCGGCGGAAACTTCCTCACCGCGATGCGCGGGCAGGCAGTGCATGAATAGCGCGTCCTTGGCGGCAATGCGCATCATGTCGCCGTCCACCTGCCAGTCGGCAAAGTCTTTCAGGCGTTCTTCGTTTTCGGCTTCCCAGCCCATCGAGGTCCACACGTCGGTGGTGACCAGGTCAGCGCCGCGCGCGGCTTCCATCGGGTCCTTGAATTCCTCGTAGTGGTCCTCGCCGAACAATCCGGCGCGCTCGGGTTCGACTTCATAGCCGGGCGGGGTGGAAACGTGCACGTTGAAGTCCAGTATTTCCGCCGCTTGCAGCCAGGTATTGCACATGTTGTTGGAGTCGCCGATCCAGGCCACGGTTTTGCCCTTGATGGAACCGCGATGCTCGATGTAGGTATGGATGTCTGCCAGTACCTGGCAGGGGTGGTATTCGTTGGTCAGGCCGTTGATCACCGGTACGCGCGAGTTGGCGGCGAAGCGCTCGATGATGTCCTGCTCGAAAGTGCGGATCATCACGATGTCGCTCATGCGCGAGATCACCTGGCCGGCATCCTCCACAGGTTCGCCGCGGCCGAGCTGCGAGTCGCGCGTGTTCAGGTAGATGGCTGAGCCGCCGAGCTGGTGCATGCCCGCTTCGAACGACAAGCGCGTACGTGTGCTGGCCTTCTCGAAAATCATCACCAGCGTGCGGTCCTCCAGCGGCCAGTATTTTTCATAGCGCTTGAAGCGTTCCTTGATGATGCGCGTGCGCTCGAACAGGTATTCGAACTCTTCACGGGTGAAGTCCTTGAACTGCAAAAAGTGCCTGATCGTGCTCATGCTTGCTCCTGTGCCAGGAATTCGGTAATGAGCGGGCACAGGCTGTCCAGCAGCAACTGGGCATCCACCTGCGAGAAAATCAGCGGCGGTAACAGACGGATCACGTTATCGGCAGTGACGTTGATCAGCAGGCCTTTTTCCAGTGCTTTGCCCACCAGCGCGCCGCAGGGGCGATCCAGCTCGATGCCCAGCATCAGGCCTTGCCCGCGCACGGTGACCACGCCTTTGACGTTGGCCAGACGGGTCAGGAATTGCTGTTTCAGCGCGGCGCCCAGTGCGGCAGCGTGGGTCAGCAGTTGCTGCTTTTCCATGATGCTCAGTGTGGTCAGCGCAGCCGTCGAAGCCAGCGGGTTGCCGCCGAAGGTCGAGCCATGGTTGCCGGGCTTGAAGGTGCCGGTGGCCTTGCCGGCCGCCAGGCAGGCGCCGACTGGTACGCCGGAACCGAGACCTTTCGCCAGCGT
Source organism: Pseudomonadota bacterium (assembly GCA_021848465.1). Classification (GTDB taxonomy): domain Bacteria; phylum Pseudomonadota; class Gammaproteobacteria; order Burkholderiales; family Gallionellaceae; genus JAJZUP01. Next base: position 373,222 of record JAJZUP010000002.1, on the reverse strand, counting down.
CATCACATCCGGCAGGATGGCGGCATGCTGGTGGGCAAACCACTTTCCGGTGCGGCCGATGCCGCTTTGCACTTCGTCCAGCATCAGCAGCCAGTCATGCTGGTCGCACATGGCGCGCAGGCCTTGCAGGTAGACGACATCCGGCGTGCGGATGCCGCCTTCCCCCTGGATCGGCTCAACCAGGATGGCGACGATATTGGGGTTGTGCTGCGCTACCTGGCGGATGGCTTCGAGGTCATCGTACGGCACGCGAACGAAACCGCTGACCAGCGGCTCAAAACCGGCCTGTACCTTGCGGTTGCCGGTGGCGGAAAGGGTGGCCAGGGTACGGCCATGGAAGGCTTTTTCCATGACGATGATGGCGGGCTCGGCGATGCCCTTGTTATGCCCGAACATTCGCGCCAGCTTGATGGCGGCCTCGTTGGCCTCGCAGCCGGAATTGCACAGGAATACCTCGTCCATGCGCGACAGCTCGCATAGTTTGTCCGCGATCTTTTCCTGCTCGCTGATCTGGTAGACGTTGGAAGTGTGGATCAGCTTGCCGATCTGGCCGGAGAGCGCGGCGGTGAACTCGGGGTGGGCATGTCCCAGTGTGTTGACCGCTATGCCGGACAGCGCATCGAGATAGCGCTTGCCGTTGGTATCCCAGAGCCAGACGCCTTCGCCGTGGCTAAAGGTAACCGGTTGCCGTGCATACGTGTTCATCAAATGTGACATGGAGCGCCCCTTGGTTTATTGCTGCCCTGCGTTATGACATAGCGATGTTACAAAACGAAAAAGGCCGACTGCTGGTCGGCCTTCTTGTCGCAGTCTGTTTATTTTCCGCGATATATCAGGCCATCGCCTTGATAGCGGCGGACAATCGGCTCTTGTGGCGTGCAGCCTTGTTCTTGTGAATGATCTTTTTGTCAGCGATGGAGTCCACTACGCTGGTGGATTCGCGGAACACAGCTTGTGCAGCGGCTTTGTCGCCAGCCTTGATTGCAGCTGCTACTCTTTTGATTGCAGTGCGCATTTCAGAACGCAGGCTGGAATTATGCTGGTTCTGTTTGATCGACTGTCTTGCACGCTTTCTAGCTTGTGCGCTGTTTGCCATGGTAACTCCTTGGAAATTCGGCTTGCATTAAAAGGCGCGCATTATAGGGAGGCCGCCGGATTTTTGCAACTCATACATTTTCTGGTGCAGAAAGCCGATTCTAGCCGGTGCTGCGGCGGCTTGGGTGAAAATGTTATGATGGTCAATTGTGGGCCTGGATTGGGCGAGCAAGGGAATACTGGATGATACCCGGCGCTAGTGAGTTTGTTATTCAAGGCATGACCTTGGAAGGGGACGTGTTCCAGCCATCCGGCTGGGCGGTTGGATTGTGCAATATGCTGGCTACGACCGGGCCGGACGGGCGTATGCTTTTTTCATCCTATGCGCGCCCGATGACTATCGAGGGGCTGCCGGCCGTGGTGGTGCGCACCTCGTTGCAGCGGGTCGACCCGGCGGCCTATGAGATCGTCCGGCAGTTTGTAACCGAGCATCGCCTGAAAATCCGGCCCGGGCGCGAGGGGCATGCGGGGGAGGCAACCGGCCCATATCCGGTGCTTGGTAAGGAACGGCGCAAACCCCGCACCGGCGGATGGTAGTGCGGCTGCTACAGAGTGAATATTCATGAATCTACTAAAAGCTTTTGCAACGGTCAGCAGCCTGACCCTGGTTTCCCGTATCATGGCATTTGTGCGCGACGTGTTGATTGCCCGCATTTTCGGGGCAGGTATGGCGACAGATGCGTTTTTCGTCGCGTTCAAACTGCCCAACCTGCTGCGGCGCATGTTTGCGGAGGGAGCTTTCTCCCAGGCGTTCGTGCCGATTTTCGGGGAGTATAAAAACCGCAAAACTCCGGAGGAAACCAAGCGCCTGGTGGATCACGTGGTGACCCTGCTGGGCATCATCCTGTTTCTGGTCACGCTGCTTGGCGTGATTGCGGCGCCGGTGCTGGTGTACATCAGCGCGCCGGGTTTCGTGCAGGAGCCGGAAAAATTTGCGCTCACGGTTCAACTCCTGCGCATCACTTCCCCCTACATTTTCTTTATCTCGCTGGTCGCGGTGGCGGCCGGTATCCTCAATACTTATAACAGGTTCTGGGTGCCGGCCGTGGCGCCGATCCTGCTCAACGTGTGTTTTATTGCGGCCGCATTGTGGCTGGCGCCGTACTGCAATCCCCCCATCCTGGCCCTGGGCTGGGCGGTTTTCCTGGGCGGGGTGGTGCAGCTTGCCTTCCAGTTGCCGTTCCTGAAGAAGATCGGCATGTTGCCCAGATGGAGCTTCAATCTCAAGGATGCCGGGGTGTGGCGCATCATCAAACAGATGGGACCAGCGCTGTTCGGCGTTTCCATTGCGCAGATCAGCCTCATCATCAACACCATTTTCGCCTCCTTCCTGGTGGCAGGCAGCGTTTCCTGGCTGTATTACGCCGACCGCCTGATGGAGTTTCCATCCGGTCTGCTGGGAGCGGCGTTGGGCACGATCCTGCTGCCGTCGCTTTCCAAGCACCATGCAGATAACAGCCCGGAAGAGTATTCCAGGCTGCTGGACTGGGGCTTGCGCCTGGTATTCCTGCTTACGCTGCCGGCAGCATTGGCGCTGGGTATGATTGCGGTGCCGTTGCTGGCAACTTTTTTTCAGCATGGCGCCTTTGCCGCCAATGATGTGCTGATGACGCGCAACGCCCTGGTGGGTTACAGCGTGGGACTGATCGGGCTGATCGCAGTCAAGGTGCTGGCGCCGGGGTTCTATGCGCGTCAGAACATCAAGACGCCGGTGAAGATCGGCATCGCAACCTTGCTGGCCACGCAATTGATGAATCTGGCTTTTGTCGGCTGGCTGCATCATGCCGGGCTGGCGCTCGCGATCGGGCTAGGGGCCTGTTTCAACTCTGCGGTTTTGTTTTACTTCCTGCGCAAACACGATATTTATCGCCCGGAGCCGGGCTGGGGAAAATTCTTCCTGAAGCTATGCGTAGCGCTGCTCGCGCTGGGTGTGGCACTATGGTTCGGCATGGGCAGTGAAGCGCAATGGCTGCACACTCATGGCTGGACGCGCATCATTCATCTGGCATGGCTGGTGGTGTCGGGTGTCGTCGTGTATTTTGCCGTGCTGTTTGCACTGGGTTTCCGGCTCAAGGATTTTTCCAAGCGCGGGGCCAGTTGATTATTTGGAGAAGAAAGATGTCCGATTATTCCTATAACGTAGAGGAAGCCACGTTTGACGATCTGGTCGTGGCGCGTTCGCATGAGTTGCCGGTGTTGATGGATATCAGCGCGGAATGGTGTGCGCCGTGCCGGGTACTCGCGCCGCTGCTGCATAAGATGGTATTCGAGTACGATGGCAAATTCCTGCTGGGTATCGTGGATGCGGATGAAAACATGAAGATTGCCGGCAAGCACAAGGTGCGCGGCTTCCCGACCGTGGTGGCCTACAGCCGCGGGGTTGAGATTGACCGTTTTCACAGCGCCCAGACCGAAGCTTTTTTGCGCAAGTTTATTGATGGTGTAATCGAGCGCCATCATGCCTCCGCCACGAACGGCTGAGCGCCACAGCTTTTTGGTTATCCATGCTGCACGATATTTCTGCCAGGGCCATGCAGGATGAGCAGGGAGTAAGCCCGCGCGCCTGGTACGAGGCCGCCCGCTTGAGGCCGGGGTTTGTGCCCGACCCGGCTCAGGAGGCGGCAGTGGAGGTGTTGCACGGGTTGTGGAGGCAGTTGCTTGAGTTCAAGACGCGGCGCAATCGTCTGCTCGGCCGCTCCCTGCTGAGTCCGGATAGTCCCCAGGGCATATACCTGTGGGGGGGCGTAGGGCGCGGCAAAAGCCTGTTGATGGATGCGTTCTTTGCCGGTCTGCCATACCGGCGCAAGCGTCGGCTTCATTTCCACGATTTCATGCTCACGGTTCATCGGGGGCTGGTCCGGCACGGGCATGAGCGCGATCCGCTGCTGGCATTCGCTGCGCAGCTTGCCGATGAAGTGCGCCTGTTATGCCTGGACGAATTGCATGTTTCCGACATCGCCGATGCGATGATCCTGGGGCGACTGCTGGAAGCTTTGTTTGCCCATGGGGTGGTGCTGGTGACGACCTCCAACCAGGCGCCCGAACAACTCTATGAGCATGGCCTGCAACGCCAGAAATTCCTGCCGACCATCGCATTGCTGAAAAGCGAATTGCAGGTGATCGAGCTGGCCGGGCAGGAAGATTACCGTTTGCGTGCGCTGACGCGCGAACCCATGTTCATGACGCCGGACGATGCCGCCAGCCGGATGCGCATGCAGGAGCTGTTCGCGCAACTAAGCGCATTTATTCCGGAAGCCGGGTTGAGCATCAGCATTGGCGGGCGGACGCTGCCGGTATTGCGCCAGGGGCAAGGCATCGTATGGTTTGAATTCCAGGAAATTTGTGCAGGCTTGCACGCGCAACCGGACTACCTCGAAATTGCCCATCGGTTTCATACCGTATTCATTTCCGGGGTTCCGGTATTTTCGCCGGAAACAGCCGCTGCGGCGCGGCGCTTCGTCTGGCTGATCGATGTGCTTTACGATCAGCGGGTAAAGCTGGTGATCGCGGCGGCAGCGGCCGCGCAGGCGCTGGATCCGCAGGCGGTGCTGGGGGATGACTTCAGGCGGGTCGCCAGCCGGTTGAACGAAATGCAAAGCGCGAATTATTTGCAGTTGGCGCACCTGGCGCGGAGCTGAACGGGCCGTCAGGCAGAGTGGTGGAAAGTGTCGAGCACGTCTTCCATGAATTCCACCGAGCCCTCCTTGCCGACACCGATTTCTTCCAGCACTTGCTTGCCTAGCCGCTCCCACTCTGCGGAGTCGTCAATGCGGTGACTTACACAGTACAGGTGGCGGGCCATTTGCAGGATGGAAACCAGTGTCAATGCGGCATGGTCGACGCTCAGCAAGTCATGGTGGAAGCGTACCGATTGGCAGATGAATTCTGGCAGGTTCCAATGCCGTGCGACCAGGAAGCCAACCACGGTGTGGTCGGTCTTGAAGCGCTTGTCTTCCTCATAAAAGTCCGGCCAGTTGCTACCCTGGTTCAGGCGGAAGGTTTGGCAATATTCCGGGAAGCGTTGCATCAGGATCGGCACGCCGCATTCATGGAACAACCCTGCCATATAGGCCTGGTCAACGGCAATGTTGCAGGCGGAAATCTGTTTTTTCGCGACAATGGCACTTAGCGTGGCGATCTCGAACGAGCGCTCCCAGAATTTCTCATAGGCGACCTCCTGCCCCCCTATGGCGCGGCGCAATGACAGTCCCTTGATCAGGTTCGAGACCTGGTTGAGCCCGAGGATCGTAATGGCTTTCTGGATGCTGGTGATATTGCCGGGCTGGCTATAGAACGCAGAGTTGACCAGTTTGAACATCGCGCCGCTCAGGCCCACGTCCTTGTTGATCAGGTTGCCGATGGCCGTCAACGAGTTGCTCGGCTTGTTCAGCAGCTTGTCGATTTCGAGAAGAATCGTCGGCTGTGGGGGAATCAGGATCTGGCTGTCGAGGATGCTCTTGATCAGATCCTGCTCGTTTTGTGGGGCAGTTTTTTTCATTCGGTTACTTCTGGCACTTGCGGTTGCAGGTTGTAATTATACTCATAATGCATGGCATCGATTTCAATCCGATGACATTCCCAAGGGCGGAGAGCCCTATTTAGCGCCGTTTCGGGCTTTGGCTGACGCGTGCGATCAACAGGTCAATCGCATCGTTCAGCATCGGCATGACCGCTTTCTCGGTCTGGATTTCCCCTGTGTAGCTGCCGATAAGCGTGCGTGTCGGCGGGCCCGACTTGCGCCGGCTCCAGCGTTTTTTGGTGGGTTCGGGATTGACCCAGGGATTGCTGCTGGCGCCAACATGATTGTCGCCCTCGCCCGGGTAATCAATCGCATCGTCCATATCGATCGCCGTAAAAGCGACGTAAATGAATTTCTGGTCATCGTTCGAATTGACTGTGACTGACGCAAACGGATCAGAGGAATCCCGGAATTTCTTGTGGACATCCGGCGGCATGCCGGTTTCCAGGCTTTTTTCGATCCTGGAGGCAAAGTCCTTGCCCATGATGGCCGGGTTGTTCCAGACGCCGTGATCCGTTTTTTCCACGTTTGCATAGCGAGAAAAAGAATCGAACCAGGTTTCAAAATACAGTGTGGCAACTGCCTTGTCCTGGTCGGTAACGACCACAATGCCTTTTTGTTCCAGCTTGTCTGCGACAATCGCACTGAGTTTGGGCAGGCAGGGCTTGGAGAGGTTTTCAATGGCGCAGACATACACGCCGTTGCGGTAAGTGGCGGGGGTCAATACCAGCTTTTCCGTGAGGTTATCCGGCTGAACCTGCATCAGCCAGGCCTGGTCAGGGGCGTGCCGGATGATGGTTTTCTGGGCAATCGGGTTTTTGGGCTGCTGGCGCTTGGTAATTTTTACGCAGCCGTCCAGGCCGATCACGATCACCAGCAATAAAGCAAACCTGAGCAGTTTCAGCATTTCCGTCTCCACCAATATCAAGGGCTCGGCTTCCGGGAGCAAGCACATTGTGCGCAGTGCAATACAAAAGAATAAAGGCCTGTATTGCTACAGGCCTTTCTATCTGGCTCCCCGACCTGGACTCGAACCAGGGACCTGCGGATTAACAGTCCAATATGCATTTCCTATAACCACAAGGGTTTGCGGCCTGTTTTTGCTCCGCAATTCATTCAAAATTTCTGCCTTGGGAGCCATTATACACGTGGGGGTGATATTTATTGCGGAGCGAAATCATCATCGCTTTCCAATGCGGCTTCGAAGTTCTGTCCGCCGTAATAAATACCAATAATCGTTACTCTAAGTGCGTTGTCGTCAACTGAAAAGGCAATGACGACTCTTCGTTTGTAATTCGTGATGCGCAGACCTTTACGTACATCGTCACGTTTAGTGCCACGATTTGGAACAGTGTGCATTTCTTCACAGTGCGTGATGATTGCACTTGTGTAGTGCTCTGCAGTTGTAGGTGATGAGACGGCGGCGATGTAATGGTAGAGCGCTGCAATCTGCTCTTCAGCTTCTCGCGTAAATACAACCGTATAAAGATTCATGCTTTGGTTGTAGTCGTTTTGTGCTCAGCAGCAAGTCTTGCTCGCATTTGATTGGCTGTGATGGCACGCGAAGGGTCAGATTGAATTCGATCGAATGCAGGGCCAACTTGTTCATGAAGCCAAGATTCTACAGCCCTGTCACGAGCCATAAGAGCGCGAAGGCCATCCCGGATAACTTCGCTCTCAGTGGCATACTCGCCAGCTTCGACTTTTGATTTCACCGCATTCGCCATCTCATTTGGCAAAGTGATGCTGAATTGTTGAGTCGTGCGCATAAAAATCTCCATAAATACAATGGTAGGATTCAATCCTACTCCACTCTGGGTGTTTACGCCACTGCTCTTGATAATCTGAGAAACCAGATTGCGGCATCAACACATCACAGTATTACGCTTGTTCGCACGAGGTGAATGTACCAATTCTAAACAGCGCATTGATTGCCAATTTGGAGCATTGGGAAAGCCAGCAATTATGGTTCTTACGAGAGACGAATCTAGTTTAGCGACAACGTTATTATTGAGTTGAAAATATGTTGAATTGCCACAGACTCTTAAGCACGTCGGCCTTTCTGAATTTTATAGTCAATTGCGGTTAATACCTCTCCGAACTTTGGTTTCCATGCCATGTGACTATCTATGAACTCAGAGCAATCCCAATTCTCAATTTTTGGACTAATTGTTGCGATTGGTGTCACTCCAATTGGTATGCTTGTAAGAGCACTTGCACCTTGATATGCATAGTTGAGTACGTCGTCTTTGCTTGATAGGCAATTGTAAATTTTTCCTGACACAGCCTTAGCCGCGCTAGCCCATCCGGCTTCGTCTTGCGCGCCAATCGCGCCCCCCAAAAGAATTGCATCTTGAATCTGTGGTTTGGTTGTCCGTGATGAAAGAACCTCTAAAGCGTAGTAAATAACTCGTGCGCCAAGTGAGTGTCCGACTAGGATATATTTTTTACTGGGTGTTCTAGCAATAATATCTGCTAACAGTATTCCCGTCATAGCGGCCTTGCTCATGGCTGAATGCCAGTCATTACCAGCAAGATCCGCAGCGAACGCAGCCCATGTCAATGGACTTATCTTGCTACCTGCTTTCTTTGTCGCTCGGCTGGCGAGTTTTTTCATGTACGCCTTAAGAGCAGTCTTGGACATATTGCCCCCAACAAGCGAACCAATATCGGCCTTCTTCTTCGATTCCCATGTGGTTAAATACCACGGGTTATCCTTAAACATCAACCGAGCTCCCGCCCTCCAATCTTCGAGATCGTCATTGTCTTCATTTAGAAAGCCATTGACGAAGATGACAGAAATTCCCTCTCCCTCGTTGTATTGCTTGATGTCAAAGTTCTTGATTGCTCCAACATACTGATTCGATACCACGCCACCAAGAACTCCCCCCACGGCAGCCCCTGCTGCAGAAATGAAGATTACTCCGGAAGCGACGGTACCACCACCAATGGCTGCCAAGGATGCACTTGTCAGCGCGGCTCCGCTAAGGGTTGAAATTGCCGTACCAGTGGATGCTGCACCAAGTAGACCTACATTCCCTAATGCGGCTGCAAAGGCCGGAGCTGCCGTCCCTGCGGTTGCTGCGAATACAGCTACGCCACCGATGGCCGTTCCGATGGATGTGGTTGTCTTTACCATATTGAATTTGCGATTTTCAAACAAAATATTGAAGTTTCTAATATCCTCTAAATGCTGATTCAGTCGATCAAAAGATGCGATAGTTCCATCATGTTCGGCACAGAACTCCGCATGCCAGTTGTGTTTTAATTTATCGATTACTGACCCGGCAGTTCTAGAAAGTTCATCGTTTGGATGCCCTTTAGTATGGTGATTGCATCCAATAGCTCTGCATTCCAAGGTGTAATTTTGACAACCGCTACACTTGTAAACATTTCGTCGCAAATAATTGTGTTCGACTAGCTTGTGATTCGTTTTCTTGTAGCACCAAGAGCAGTAAGCCTGCATAAACTTTCCCTAATAGAGTTGCAACACTCAGCGTCAATTGTTATCAAAAACGTTGTTGATATTAGCTTCCAACTTAGGCATTAATTTCTTTGCCTATAGAAGACAAGTGTGCGGGCAATATTTGTTATTTAACTGGTTGTTTAATGTGCTGTATATTTGATCGGATAAAACAAAATACCTGCCGTTAGGGCGCGCATTATTTTGTCGGCGTCACCTTGTCACCCAGCCTGCCTCGCACATAATGCTCAGTCATTTTCATGCTGCCATGACCAAGTTGCATTTGGGCTTCCCGCATTCCTTCAGCATCCGCTTTGTCTGTGCCAGCCTTGGCACGAAGATCACGAAATTGGAATGCTTTGATAGCTTCAGCAATATCTGGATGCTCCTTGGCCGCTGCACTGCGCGCTTTTTCAAATCGGCACTTCAAAGCCTCTCGCCCCAGCGGGCGGCCACTCTCTGAGCAAATGAGGGACAAACTATGTACCTTGTAGGTTTTTTTTCTCTCGTCGATGCGTTTCAGCAATAGTCCAAGCTGACCGCTAATTTCGATTCGCAATTTCTTGTTGGTCTTGTCCTGTTGAACTTGGAGAAGGCCATCCCTAATATCGGTAACGCGCATTCCAAGAACGTCAGACGGACGTTGTCCCGTGAGATAGGCCATATCAATGGCATCACGTAATGGCACATCGGCAGCATTCCACACTGCCTTCAGGATTGCATCTTCAACGTATATATCGCGGCCAGTTTCAGTGAAGCCTTTAATCCCTGCACAGGGATTGGCTTTGTCGGTAATTCCCCAAGCTCGTGCCATATTCCAAATATGACTGAATAACGCCTTCTCCCGGTTAGCTCGAACCTTTGCCGTTTTCCCTCGCCAGTCGAGATATGCTCGGATGTTTTCAGGCTTAATCGCTTCAAGTGGAGCTGGTGGATCGTTAAAAAATTTGAGCAACCATTCCAGCTCGATCAGATTATCTTTCTGGGTTCGAGGCGCTTTTAGTGGAAGCACTTCTTTAAGGTAGCGATTCGATACATCCTTGAAGGTAATTAACTTGGTCGGGCTGCAAGAGTTATCTGCTTCCAATTCAGACCACTTGCGAACAGCCGCAATGTAATCATTGCCGAGCGGAATCTCACGGCGCGGCTTTCCACCTGTGTCGTAGTAATAATAGGTCACCCCACTTTTTTGAACACGAGCGCGCATCCGTGGAGGTAAATTTAGATTAACACTTGGCCTTCTTCCCATACCGAACATGCTACGCCTCCTTCCTTGATCCTTGCAATACTGCGGGGTGCCACGTGGGCAATATTTGCGATTCTTGTTTTCTTCCCTCTACCACGGCTACAGTGACGACTGGTCTTCCACTGCCATTTATAAAAAATGCGATCCCCATGCGGCGCAACTGCTCAATCTGCTTTGATTTGAGAGCAAAGCCGGTGAGTTCTCGCACTTCGGTAGGCGTGAGAAATAGGCTCATGCAGATCGCTCCCATGCTGACGTAGCTATGCACCTCGTCTTCAGGCACATATTCAAGGAGGCGGTTGCCGGTTGTAGAGAGATGGTGTGCATAGGTTGTTACACGACATCTATTGAAAACCACAGAGATATTGATCCCCTGTGATATTTCAATTAGATCAAAGATGCCGAATTGCTCCCTGTGACAGTCTCCTTCAATTTTTTCTTTGGTTTCGGTCTATCAGGCTCGCTTTGCTTTAGCGTGGGCAATACACTTTTCCCCAAGGCTCGTCCGTTTCCTGACGGGGAGTATTTCATGTGGTAATCGAGTTGCGTCATGTAAAAAGCTGCATACTCAAGCCCTTCACGAACCAATGGATCATTTGTCATGCCGATTCCACATGATTTAAAACGGAATGGGGATGGGTGATCGAGTGGCACGTTAATCCGCCTACAGTCGTAAACCAATCCTTTGCCGGTGGTAACTGCATCCCATGCGATGCTAATTGCCTGGTCGAAAATCACGTTGTCTGGAACCTTCTCAGGGTGAACAAATGTGACAAAGTGGTAAATAAATGAACTGTCGAGAGTTGAGGTTAATCGCCATGCATAGCCAATAAAGCAACCCGATGGAAGATTCTTGTTTAAATATTTGATGAAATTTGCCCAGTAGCTTTTTACATCCTCGTATGACATTCTTATATCGATAGCTGGAACATCTATTGGCTTGCGGAAAGTTACATCAAACCTTGAAACTTCGAGGGGAACGCTATCGCAGCCATCTGCAAGCTTTTTAAAGTGCTGACGTAATTCACGTTCATTTTTATTGGCTGAATTATGGAATTCATTCACCTTTTTCTTAAATACTGCGCTTTCGGCTTCATCAACAATACTTCTTGCGCAACTATTGATGATGTCACACCACTTATAGACTTCCTCATCATTCGGTAAGAAATTCAGATAATTTACGACCTCTTCCAGATGTCTGGCTTTTACATGCGTAACAAATAGCTCGAAATACGGATTGAATTTGTGACTCGCAAAATGTAACCGTATTTCTTGGACTTGCGACCTCATGGCTTGAAGAAAATTATTTCCAAGCCGATTAGTGTGGATGTACTTTCGCCTCCTAATTTTGTCTGCCTTAACGACAGCTAAATCTCCCGGCGCTTTGACCAGATCTTTTACTAGCTTTTCACAATTACTGATTTGCCCTATGAGATCGTATTCACTTGTAATATGTAATTTCACCATACCGAAGCGGTCTATGCTGTAGCCGACATTGTTTGCAAGTAGAGCTTCCTGCGCATATCTGGATTTGCTATTCATTTGTTAATTCTCCTGTAGTGGATTATTTAATTCGCGATGTAATTTCATTGCGTTGCTTTGTCCGCAAGATAAATATTTGCGAATGCCTGCTACCGTAGGAAGACATTTCCCAGACGCGATTGCTTCGCGGATATCTGTAAGTTGGTTATTTGTTTGTGACTTGCTAGCGACAGGAGTAGTAACGCCGTCTGGTCGCTGTAATGCCTGAAACCATAGAAATGCCCCCAGCAATTCCAGCAAGATGGAAAATCCAAGACTGATGCCGAGAGAAATACTGGCAGGATTACTACGAATTACTGTCATAAGTAACGTAGTCACGGGGTCGGTCGCGTTCATTACACTTGCAGTCGTGACAGTCGCGGATAGTCGCAGCAGTTCGTCATGGAGCACCTCTGCGCGCTTTGCTTCTCCTAGTTCTATCCTCAAGGCATGGCGAAGCCGATTGTCTTCAGTTACCGCTAGATCAGCGGCAATAACCGCAGTTGGACGAGACTTTATTGATGCTAAAGCGTCATTCACGGCCTTTATCTGATGTTCAGCCCCCTGCACAAGATGAGAACTTTGTACTCGCACATCTCCCGCACGCATTTCAGCGTGAGTAAAGAAGGTCACGTGTCCAAAAATCGTAGCTAACAAACAGCCTCCCCAGATCAACCAAGCCAGAGGATGCTTTGATATTGCAGGAATAAAATTCGTGCCTGCGCAGATGACTAGCGAAAGCGCCACTAAAAGAGCTTGATCTATGGTAGTGCCGCCTCGATCTATGGCTGCCGCCGCAGTCATAGCCATAGCCGTTGATGTGATACATATAGCCAATATTGCTAAAAAACTACGACGATGATTCATATGCTTCTCCACTAGGTCAGAATTGACTGGTGGATACTATTGATTTGCGAATCGGGTGAAACTTGGGCTGCTAAAATCATTTTTTTACACAAAGCAGACGTATTGTATTTTTCGGCAATACGTGGCAAGAGAATTAGTTTTTGGGGTTCCCGGCGATGATTACGGAAAGGGATATGAACAATGAATGTGTCCAATAAATGTGCAGAAAAAGAGCATCAAGGGTTGGGAACTGCAAAATCAGGGAGTGAATTAAGTTTGATTGATGCCATCAAGGCTCTAAATATGGATATAAGAATAGCTTTTGATAATTATCATAATCATTTGGGAGCTAAAAAGGTTGGAACGAGAAGAAAGACCAAAGCGAACGATCATGTGGTTGCCAACGAGAATTTCAAAGATTTTTCAAAAATGGTTCTTGACGAAATGAATACGGGAATGAGTGCTGAGGAATTAGAGAGTGAAGCATTCTTTCATTTTGCAAGTCGAGATAATAAAACTCGACTCTTTACTCCGATCCGCCTTTCCATGGCTTTTTGCATTGAATCATTTAGCGCATTTAAATATGGTCGTGAAGAAAAGGCTTGGGCGCATCTTGAAAACGCCAAGAAATATGTTGAGACTGCAAAAGGCAGTCTCGAAATGGATGCTGCCAAACTTCAAGAGAGAGCCAAATTAGGTGGGCATGCGAAAGCCGCATCCCAATATGGGCCATTTAAAGATGAAGTTAAAAAACTACTAGAATCAAAACGCCCTGCATCTGGATGGGGAAATATTACTGAGGCAATTAATGGAATTTCAAAAGACCTTGAAAAAAATTTATTCGACAACCCGGACATTAAGCTTAAATCCGAGGAGCTGCCCAATTTATTGAGAAGATGGATAAACTCAGATGCTGAAATAAAGGCTGCTTACTCTGCAACAACTGCTGATACCGCAAAAAATGAAGAAAGTCTATAATATTCATACTGATTAGCTTTGTGAAGGGAAACGCAGTAATAGTTATGCAATCATTATCATTTCTTTGATATGCCAGCGGGGCTGGAAAGAGTGATCGCTGATAACTAAAAAATGCGAAATCCCCCCCCCATGTACATGAAAAATTAGTCCTTTGGTCAATTAAGTTAGTCCCTATCACGCACTGACGTGGCCTGTAGAGGGCTACAAATAATCGCAGGAATAGTAATTGGCCGCCAGTCAGGAATGCTGGTTCTTACTCGACCGCTTCGCTTTGTACTGCTCTTTTTCCTCCGATGTCATTTTGCTAATAGCAGAACTACCCAAATGTTGTTCAGGCTCAGAAGTTAAGCCTCGATCTCGATTGCTGCGATGATCTACTCTTGCGGCGTGACCATATTTAGCCAAGTATTTATTTTGATAGTCTGCGAAGCTAGAGCGAATCGAAATCGCGTGTTCTCGCATAGCAGCACGATCCTTGCCCCCGCTATCTTTCTTGCATCCACCTAGCTCAGGATGAGCCGAATTGTATCGGCGGAAATGCTGCTCCGGCAGCCGGATAATATCGTCAGGAATTCGATCTGAAACCATTAGGTGGCCATGAGTCTGAACCACCTTTCCCAGAGAAGCCATAGGTGCATGAATTGCGAATTGATATGGCTTGTTCCCAACTTCATGCCGAATAAAATCATTGAAAAGCTCCAGATTTTGCTCCAGCGTGAGCTCATGGGGGAGAGCCATCTCAAACTCACGATACGCGGCACCATTCTTTCTCTCATGCTTGTCCGCCATTTTCCACAAGACTGCAGGATTGTTGTTAGCCCATTCAGGCAAATTTCCATGCGCTAATACCAATAAGTCTTCTCGCTTCTGACCTTTTCTAAATTTGCCTTCGCGTGCAATGTAATTTGCATGTTCGACAGCTGTTCCTTTTTTTCCGCTCTTGATGCTTAAGTGATAACTGGCCATGATGATTTCCTGTTTCGATAGTAGGCGATGCCTGTATAGACAGGCATGCTAATGTGATTTATGGATTGATCTAATGAGGCAAAACAGACGAGAATATAGAAAGGTTAAGTGCGCCTCCCTTTATCTCTCTCCTAATAGTCAGATGATTGGATATCACTAGAGCTATTCACTCCTCATAACTATATATGTGTGAGTAAAAAATTACATTTAACAATATTGATTGATCAATCTAGAAATAGGTGTGTCTGAATACATGCTGAACCGAACGATGTGAGAATCAAAGCTGCCGATACTAATTAGATTAGGACAGGCCTGAACCTGCATAATCGGGTAGACTTGTGGAATATTACTGCTGATGGTGGTTTATGTTGATCCAGCAACCTGAAGAAAGTCGGCTGTCATTTGATTATTTCGCTTTGTATTATTTAAACGAATGGATTCGGGAAAAGGGTGATAAGCAATATGTGGATGGTTTAAGTTCCAATAACAAACAAGATCAATTAGACACATTGCACAAATTTGCCTCAGCTTATGGTGTAGCTCGCAATTTCGCCGGAAAAGGGGCTGTTAGATTTTCGAATGTTTTATCTGAACTCAACAAGGTGGATATACAGAATAGAGAAATAAAAAAGTTAGTTCCTGATTTTGCTAGTAGCATAAGTTCGAATAGGCGCAATGGGACGCGCTCTATTCCTTTATCTGCGGCATCGAAGTTTCTCTGGCTGAAATTCTATGAACATGAAGGAGGGATTCCGATTTTTGATCAATATGCGAAGGAATATCTTCAAAAAAAATGTCAGAACACTTTAAGAAATTATGCGAGTTATTACGATTGTTGGCAGAGTGCCTTTAGCCAAAAACAGCAAGAAATAAAAACAGCTTGCGATAGACTCATTGAGGTAAAAAAATATAGCTACGCAAACAATATCGATGATGAAGAATTAAAAAAACTAATTTCTAAAGATTGGTTTCATCAGCGAGTGTTTGACAAGATTTGCTGGCATTATGGAGCGAGATTGAATAAAGACTAATGTTGTATTGCTTCGATTCATGGCTCATTTGTTAATGATGCGTGGGTTCATGAGTTTTTCTGTAACCTGAGGCACAACCTCATATTTGAGAGGGATAGCTAGCAACGGGTTTTATACGCTATGGGGTATTGATGCCAGACGATTTGACACAAGAGGAAAAACGGCTAAAAGCCGAGGCTCAAGACGCACTCATTAAACACGTATTTGATAACATTCGTAATCTACTTATCTGCATTAGCCTGACTATCGCGGGAGGTGCTGTATTTAAATATCGCTCAGAGATGCAGCTTGGATCAACAATCAATGTGATTGTCGCAGTTCTGGTTTTGCTAGCAGCATCTGGACTGTTCGCATGGAACATACACCACGGAGTTGAAAAACTTATCCGGCCGGTCAAGGGTACGAAAAGGGCATGGCTGTTCGCGCCACTCGCGATGATATATATGTTTTCTGTTATTACAGTTTCTCAAGCGTTGTTACTCCTTCAAACAGAGAGGCAACTTCGCCCCCAAACTAACGTTGTAACCTCTAACACTGCGCACAAACGGGACGCTCCGCAAGCGGAGCGCCCCTGACCTTAAACGTAAGCGAAAAGGGCTGAGATGAAGCTTGAAGATTTGGAAAAGCCGGTGGAAGTAATCTCAGCCATCGCCAAATTGACCTTGCAGCTCGGGATATCTATCGGGGTATTAACGATCATCGTATACTGCGGAAGAATCGATTACTATCCGACAGGAGTTACAATTGGTGACAGTCTTCTATTCATAGCCGCCAGCCTCGCTGTTTCATTTACCTATACACTGGTGGTTCTAGCTTTCTTCTCGGCTGGACTCACACTCTCCCCAGTTTTGCGATATATGCAAAAAACGGCAGTTTTCGTAATAAACATCGCAAGGCAAAATAATCCAGAGAAACTACGATGTCTCGTAAGTTTTCCGGAGCTCGGCTTGGACAAGCTGGGCGTAATCGTGTTTGGATTGCTTATGCTGTTTATCTTCGTTGCGAAAATGGCTGACGATTTCGCTGTAGGTGTTGGCTTGCTAGAAGGGGCGCTACTGATGGGAGTTATCTACGGTTTGTGGCATACAGAGCCGCCCAAGGTGATTGCTGGTAATAAGGGGTTAGAGAGGCAGGTAAAGATCAGCTTGGCATTAGTAGCAATACTCATTCCCTTGATAGCCACGAAGTCACAGGGAAGCATACTCGATCAAGCAATGCGATTAATTGGAGTTCGAAACGATGCGGTGGTCGTCCAGATTTCTGAGAGGTATGCAAAATTTCTCGAAAGCAATGGTGTTATTCCAGAAATACCGATTACGAAGGATGGAGCCGTTTACAAAGATGCGGCAATTCTATTTCAGGGCATAGGAACAAATTCTGTACTTGAAGTTGGAGGGGTTCGGCTTGTTCTTCCGGCGAGTGAGTTTGTTGTCGCATCGAAAGGTTCGTTAACAAACACTTTAGGTCGGACGGCCCCCCCTTCCTCTTTGCCCCGGGCTGCGCCGCAGCACAATTGAATGTTTCGGGCGTGAGGGTGTCTGGAATTTTGTGAAAACGGGATTTCTTTGCTGCTGAGACACCCGATTCTTGAACTGGATAGTAAACCGGTTTCTGTGGCGAACTCTAATCTAGTTTAGTCTAAATCAGTTCGGCCACGTCAATGTATCAACAGAAAAGTCATTGAAGCTATCAACTTCATCTTTAAGGCAGCGCTTAACCGCGCGCATGAAGGAGATCGGAGAGTAATGTTGCAGAATGGATAATTGAGCCTCCGGTGAGACAATCACCAGCCAACCTTCTCCTGTTACCTCGTTACTTCGTGGAGGCTGACGATCTATCGGGCCATCCTGCCACCAGATACTTTCCGCCATAGTCTTGCCTGCAGCATCAACCCATCGAAATAAGCCATCTTCAGAATGTGACCATCCCAGACTGATCGCAAAGACCGGGTTAAACGCTAGCCATTCCGATCCCCCGATAGCTACTTGCTGTGAATGTCCATAAACAACCAATGCAGGATATTCTCTTACACCATAAAGGTCAGGATAGTCACTTGCATTCCAGATTGACTCATACGGGAAGAAATCGAATGCACCTCTCAATTCGTTTGTGTGGCGCCAATCAGGATGGCATGCCATAGAGAAGCGATACTCAGTTGGCACAGACCAATCCCATGCCTTAAACTGAGACAGCTCGCCTGCCACCAAATACCCAGTATCCAATCTGGTGGAAAAAGCCTCAAATGCAGCTGCTCGCCCATCTATCCACTCATCCTTTTTTGGAAAAAGTCCAAGACCTTTCAGGGCTGCAACAGCATTTGGGCGAGTCACGGGCTCTTTCCCCGCAAGCCGCCAGTCATAACGGTAAATCCGACTGTAGGCGAACATCTGCGCTTCAATATCTATCCGATCAGCATCTGCAAGTTCCGCAACGACTTGGCAAATAGCGCGTAATGCAACTTGCGGTCTTAGTCGGTTGTACGGCAATTGCATTTCAATGGATTTCAGAAACGTCAGTAATTTGTCTCCCGCCGATTTGCTCCACTGTTCCTCAGGGACTAACTGTCGCATCAGTATTGCCGTTCTTTGCAACAAATTCTCCAGTGGGACTTCTGATGCGCGACTTAGCATCCTCAACTCCGCATCAAATGGCCGTACCATTTCCAAGGCATCATCGGAATCCGGGTATAATTCGTCTGCACGTATTGCATCCAATGGCACCGCTCGCTCATCACTCCCCAAAGATGGCAGATGCAGGTTGTAAATCATGGGTAAAGGCTTTACTGCATTCTGATCTGGCTCGATGCGTAGGCCGATTTCTTCGACGAGCTCGGCGGCCATACATCGCAAGATAAAATCTTGAGCCGTTAAAAATGAAAGTATCTGCTCAGAAAAGGCTTGTGCGAGCGGTGAACCCAATTGCCAAGTCGTATCCAAGACTGCTAGCCCTTGGATTATCTTGGGCTGCTCTCCTGACAGTTGTGTCGAGATAACTGCCTTGGTGGTCGCGGGTGCTACATTACGAATTACAAAATCACAAAGTGCGCAATGCACTTGATCGCGCACTTCGTCGATAGGCAGATTCGCCGCCCACACTACGGCTTGCAGCAAGACTTCTTCGGCCGAAAGGTCTGATTCATGCGGAGATGGGGCCTGCGCCTCAGCCAAAGAAAAGTCCGAGAGCTGATAGATATGTTCTCGTATTTCCGGCCATAGCCGTTCCCATGGCACCTCCTCGAAAAGTATCTCGGCCAACTCTTCAAGATTGTGGATCAGATTGTAGGGGTAGTGAAACTCCGAAATGTAATCATCAACGAGTGTTTCCAGCGCTCGCGGGCGCCACTTGTCAGGGGCAATGGAGATTAGAGCCTTGATTGCGTGCTGACGGCTGCCACCGTCCCAACTTATGTCCCAGCCTGATGCAGTAGTCTCGCTCAAGACTGCTTCCAAAATGTGCAAAGCTTCATTTGTGAGACCAAGGCCGTGGAGTCTCGATGCGCACATATTGCGCACCATGCTGTCAAGCCCATGAGGGGAAAGCAAGGAAAGAAGACGGTTTATCTGTTGAGCGGAAAATCGCCCAATCAGTGGCTTTATTACTCTTCGCCAAGGAAAGTACTCGGTCTTCTCTATAGATTCGATCAAGGTAACTAACTGCTCAAATGAGTTAACCAAGACCAAAACATCTTCCTCAGTTAGCTTCCTGCCATCTGTCAGGAGCAAGCTGGAACTTGAGCTGTCTTGCTTGCCAGGATTTTCAGCAAGCAACTGCTCGAAAAACAGACTATCTTGACCAGCCTCGCGTACACCCGCGATCAATGCCCTCCATAATCTGGGACGGTCTCCCGGATAGGCCTTAACCTGAATCGTCTGCGTCAACTCGCACATCAGACGTTCCACGATCTCTAGCTTGGCACTTTGTGCGGTGCGCGCGGCAAGTTGCTTTGCTAGTGGTTCGTAAACGTAGGAGTCAAATGGAATCAACAAATGGCGTGTAACCGTAAAGATCGCCTCTAAAGGCGGGCTTTCGTGGCGTAGTGCGCCCAGCAGGAGCCCGCTCACCGCACTGCTGAAATGTAGCCCCCCATGTTCCAGCAGCCAATCGAATAAAGTTTTCGCATAACCGGGATAGGCAGACATGACCAAGGCCAACAACTCGGTAGCGGCATCCTGCGTGCCGCGCCCACGCCCCGCTTGCTCCAAGACGACAA
The DNA here is from genome assembly GCA_021848465.1 of Pseudomonadota bacterium. Lineage (GTDB taxonomy): Bacteria > Pseudomonadota > Gammaproteobacteria > Burkholderiales > Gallionellaceae > JAJZUP01. The sequence goes on along the minus strand of JAJZUP010000002.1, from coordinate 353,347 downwards.
GCGCGCTAGCGAAACGCCCAATATCTTCATTTACTAAGTCTGGTTGATATGCAGCAGCTTTGGCGAGCAAATCAACCCACTGCTGCAATTGGCGGTCTTTGTGGTGATAGATGCCGAACGAGCCCTTTAGAAGTAGCGGCACGAGTGATTTGCCTCGTTCTATTTCCCCGGCTTCGCGCCAAGCCAAGGCGAGCTGCCCATATTCTTCTGCTTGTTCGTGAACTTCATGCCATACGCCGATTTCTTGCTCCAACCTTTCCAATCGGCGAATGAATATGTCTCGGTCATCACCATTTCGATAAAGTGCCAAAGCGATAGCGCGCCGCCTGTTGGTAGACCAGTACTCGGCAGTTTTCTCAAGTGCCCATTGTTGCTCAAACTCACGACTTAGTTCACGCACTGCGTCCTGCCCATGAGCGGCGACTGATCGAATCATCAGTTTAAAATAGTCCTCTGCCGCGCTAGCAAATTGATACCAGGCCGACCAATCTTGGGTTTCACGGCGGCCTCGATTAAAGAGGTGTAACGCGGGATGGAGCACGCGAATAATTTCATCGGGAGCCATGATTTCTCCCTTTTTCGCGCGGCCCCAGATTGAGGCAATGATGACCAACTGCCGCTCAAACAGTACGTTTCCATGTTTGCGTGGATCATCCGAATCTGGCACAGCCTTGACCGGATCGACTGCTTGCCCAAGTGAAGCAAGAAGGCGGTTCAAGCGGATTCGCAAAGCAAAAGGCTCTAATCGTTTCCATCCTGAAGATAATCCGTCGTAGATCGGCGGTTGGACTAAATCCTCGATCCAGTGGATTGCTCCCTCTGCATCTCCTCGAATAGTCAACAGGAATTCCGCGACCAGCACTCTGTCTACGTCTTCAAGCATCTCCTTGGTCGCCCATGTCAGGATGCGTTCTAATGCTGCCTGCGCCTCAGGGTGTGATGGGTGCAGATTGCAGATATTGAAATCTAATTGCTGACAAAGCGCTTTCTGCTCATCAGGTTCGATTGAGAGTGTTCGCAGGCTTGCCCATTTGTCGGTGTCGGAAAAGTCAGAAACCACAGACGCGAGCACCTGACGCAAATGGGCGCGGAGATTCGTCGTTGCAACAACTTCATCCTCATCTGGCGCATGCCGAGGCGCCTCGGTCCGAAGTGCAGCAACGGCAGTTTCCATCTCTTGGAGCGTGCGAAAGTGATGCGCACAACGCACCCAGTGTTTCAACAATGATTGGTCGGGGCCGTGTTGCTTAACTGGCTGTGCACCGCTCAAAAACTCCAGTGGCTCTGCTGCTTCAAATACCAGCCGTGCTGCCTTGATTTCGCCAGTGGCAACCAGACGGCGGCAAAATTTAAGGCCGACTTCATCAGTAACACGGAGGTTGCTTCCATCCATCAAATAATTCAGCACCGCTTCAGTGCCGTAGAGCGCAAAAATTAGCTCCGGCATATCCATTTGATCGAGCACCTGTTGCCGCTCTCCCAACTCATGCTCGACTAATAGATAACGAAATATCGCGATGCCATCCTGCGTTGCGCGTGCGGCACGCAGAGCAAAAGAAATATCTTCCTTGATGTCTGCCAGTGGGCGTAGCGCATAAAATTGACGGCGAAAATATTCCTGCGTTGCGAGCTTCAACGCTGATTCCCACTCCTCCGCGCAGGCAAGGTGATAAAGGGCTTCCCAGCTTTGAGGGTTATCCGCAGGATGCTGAGAGGCTAAATTAGCCAGCCTTCGGTGATACGCCTGGTCTCGGGATTCATCACGTTCGTCCAAAAGATTCAGCGAAGTGCGATTCAGAATGAATTGGCGAAAACTGTTGTGAAAGAATCGCCAGCGGTGAGGTGTGTCCTTTTGAAAGTAGAAGCTGGCTTCTCTTACTAGGGTTCGTGCTGTAGCCTCATCCGCCCATCTCACCAATTCCAACGGATTGAATGGAATGCGGGTGCGGGCAAGCAATGCCAGCAATTCACTTAAGGCGGTGTTTTGTTGGATGCCCTGCCAATAGATGTCGTAACCTTGATCAACATGCCCTTGATAGGGATTTGCGTTAGCAAGAATCGTATCTATCGCCGATGATTCCGATGCATCCGCCAATATTCTTATCAGATAACTGGTTGCCAACGGATGACCTGCGGATATTCGATAGGCTTGTTCCTTTTGCTCTGGAGTAAGTGGAATTGATAACTCCGCCTCGTCGATCATGTCGAAAACCTGAGAACGTGCGAGCGGGCGCATGTTCAGTACACGGGCAAAATTTGGCTGTAACTGGGCTTTGACCGCAGGTGGCAAATCCTTAAGCTCCAAAGTCTGGCTGCCCAAGATAAACAACACGCCCTCTGGTAGCGTATCGGGATGAGGCAGAATCTCCAGCAGGCTTCGTTTCGTTCTTTGTTCTCGCTCGATATGATCGAGTCCGTCAACCAGAATCAGCGTAAGCACTCCATCGCTTAGCCATGAGTCATGAAGTTCGGCTAACTGATGACTGAATTTATCAAGGAGCTCCTCAAATGTTTTTGCCTGACTCTTACCGCCATGAAAGCCAAGTGACTTCAGGGCAAGAACCATGTCATGCAAGAAGTTCGCCGCTTCGCCTCGCCCTTGGGTGAAACTGTCTGGCACATAAGAGTAATAGCGCACAACCCGGTAGCCACTTCGATAGCGCAAGGCATGAGTCAGAGTTGTGGATTTTCCGGAGCCCGGTGTGCCAAGCAACGCCAGATAGCCGCGCTTGTGCTTGTTCAGAGCATTCTCCAGATCGCTGATCGTGGCAGAAATGGGCTGGTAAAGCTTGTCTATTTTGAAATCGTGAGTGAAGTGCTGAGAAAACCGCTCAGCCCAACCTAAACGTCTCAGCAACTCGTCCCGTTCAATTCGAATTTCTCGCTTGTCAGCCCCGACTGTGCGGAAGAGGAAGGCAGCGAGCGTCTCTATGTCTTCTGCTTGGCGCAATCCGTCGCGAGTGAATGATGCGCTTTGCAAGGAATAGCCAAACTCTAGCTCACAATCTCGAATGAAAGACAAGAAAGCAGCCTCATCTATGCCGGATGCATCTTTCAGTGCGGTAAGCGCAGGGTTCCATCCCGTGGGACAAGCGCCAAGCCCTTGGGTAGACCAACTTCGATCTACCCAGCAATCTGTCAGAAATCCCTGAAGATTAGGCTTGGAAACTGTGTTGCTATCGTGAGGGATGGTTGCCTTCGTTGAAGCGGATGCTATGTCTCGAGCTAGGAGATGGACAACTACTCGGCGGGTAGGATGGGCCTGTCTAAATTTATGCCATCCCCCCGCAAGCTGCCCAATCAAGCCATTACTTGATATTAGTGTTGTATCACCCTTGCCGCTCGATAAATCGTTGAACGAAAGAGTGCCAGTTTGCTCTCCCCATTTCACCTGATAAGCATCTAGGCGACCCGGCGTAGCAATCTGGATGTCATCTAATCTTCCGGCTTCTGGATCAGCTAAGGCTACCCACTCCAACTCTTCGGTTACTAGAGATGAATAGATTAGCTCAGCCGCAATACGGTACTGTGCAGAGTATCCGATTACGGCTGCGCGCTCCCCGCTTGATGATGGGCGATTAGACATTGTGAAATAGTGAAGATTAACTTTTTGCAGTATAGCTGACGTTCACTACCCGACAACATCGAAGTCGGCGATGTCTGGGGCATCGGTCGCAAGCTGAGCGCACATCTCAATGCCGGTGGTATTCACACCGTCAGGCAACTAAGAGACTTTGATCGTCACCGCCTACGCAACCGATTTGGCGTTGTCATGGAACGCACCGTCAGAGAACTTAGGGGCGAGTCCTGTCTGGAACTATCCGACATCACTCCGGCCAAGCAGCAGATCATCAGCTCCAGAAGCTTTGGTCGATATGTGACCAGCCTACCGGAACTTGAAGAAGCCGTATCCAGCTACATGAGCCGTGCCGCAGAAAAGCTCCGGCGCCAGCAATCCGTCGCTGCAACAGCCTATGTCTATATCCGTACCAACCCGCATAAGGACAACGAGCCCCAATACGGCCCCGGACTGATGATTGGGCTACCCAAGCCTACCGATGACACCATGAGGCTGGTGGAGGCCGTTCTGCTCGGCCTGAGACAGATTTATCGGGAGGGTTTCAGATACCAGAAGGCAGGGGTGATGCTGTCGGATATTACCCCCGCTGGAATTGTGCAAGGCGAACTGTTTACGCCTGACCTACTGCGATCCAGTTCACATGCAAAGCTCATGGCAACGCTTGATCAGGTGAATCTGAAGATGGGGAGGGGTGCACTCAGGCTGGCCAGCGATGGAGTAGGGCAGAGCTGGCAGATGAAGCGGGGGAATGTCAGTCCGGGGTATATGACAAAGTGGAGTGAGTTGGCAGAGGTGAGGTGAATAGAGTGTCGGCTGCTCGGCCATAGCGGTCGGTCCCTAGCGTTCCAAATTTAGTCTGCTGTGTGCCAGAAGCAGTCATTCAGCATGACTGAAATGAAGGTCAGCAGCTCGGCCATAGCCGACAGAAAGTAATAGATTAAGTTTTGTCGGCTATACACAAAATTCCGGACACATCCTGCAGACCGGTTCAATCCCCATCACTCGCCTCTATTGGTCGTATACTTAAACAATGCATGCATCCCAGAATGCGGTTTACGCCGAACTCAACGGTAATCTTATTCACATTTCCGAAGTCCCGCGCGGAGCTTCCTGTGGCTGTCTTTGCGTCAAATGTGGCGAGCCTCTTATTGCTAGGAAGGGACAAATCAGGCAGCATCACTTTGCCCATCTAAGCGGAAGTGAGTGCCATGGGGTGAATGAGACCATACTGCACCGACTAGCTAAAGAAATATTCCAAGAAATTAATTCGATAGCCATCCCTCCTTATATATTTGAGAAATCCCGTAAACTCAAGCATGGCCCCGTATTGGAGCATGTCGAATCAGTCGCTCGTGGCGGTAAGGTAACAATTAACAGGATTGATCTAGAGACTGCGGAGAATGGATTTGTGCCCGATGTCACCTTGCATAGTGGATACAAGAAATTATTCATTGAAATAGCCGTAACTAATAAGGTCAAGAGAGAGAAGCTGCGTCTTATAAGAATAAGCAACCAGCCCGCAATCGAGATCACGCTAAAGGAAGAAGATGCCTTTCTTTCCAGGGATGAATTACGACTCAAACTGCAGACCAACCTTGAATCAAAGAAATGGCTATTCCATCCAAGTCAAAAAGATGCTGAGCGAAATTACTTGAAAAAACTTCAGGACGAAATCAGAAAATATAATGCTTGTGCTCGCCCCAATCGAGCAAGAATGACTAACCTGCCTGTCAAAAAAACATTCTCCCGCGCTACCGTCAATCACAATCCTAGCTCATGGGAATTGGCAATATACGACCAGAACTATTTTGAATTTTGTCGCAAACACAAGCGCGAACCCACTGATGAAGAGAGCCGAAAGTTGTGGCCTCAATAGTAACGGCAGCAATGGCCGAACATTGGCCGAGTCGCCAATTCGGCCAAAGCAGTAGTTGCCCAATAAGCTGGCGCATTTCCGGTTTGTACAGAGAAGCTGCTATTCACTGCAAAAATATAGGACACAGGGCCGAGCACGAAGCCCTATTACAGCTGCGACACATATTGACGTTTGGAGAGGTATGATTAATTATCTTCAGGCTCAAGGAGCAATCGTTATGCGCAACCTCTCAAAATCCAAACTCATTGCCTTCCGGCAATGCCCCAAGCGCCTGTGGTTGGAAATTCACCGGCCAGAATTACGCGAAGATTCTGCTGCCACCCAAGCCAGCTTTGCGGTCGGGAATACGGTAGGGAATATCGCCCGCCAGCTTTATGACCCGCAAGGAAAAGGCGTGCTGCTTGATGCGCAACGCGACGGATTCGATGCCGTATTCAAACGCAGCGCCGAATTGCTGAGTTCGGATCAACCCATTTTTGAGGCAGGCTATGCCATCGAGGGTGCATTGGCGTTTGCAGATGTGATGCTGCCTGTCTGGGAAAAAGGGAAAAAAGTCTGGCGCATGGTCGAGGTAAAATCTTCTACCGGGGTCAAGGACTACCACCGCGATGACACTGCGATTCAGGCCTACATCGCACGCAAGGCCGGGGTGCCGCTGGCATCCATAGCATTGGCGCATATCGACAGCGAGTGGGTGTATCCCGGCAGGGGCGACTATCGCGGCCTGCTTAAGGAATGCGAGCTTACCGACGAGGCATTTTCCCGTACTGACGAAGTGGCCGAGATAATCGCATCAGCCCAGAAAGTTGCTGCAAAGAAAGCTGAACCCAAAATCGTGACCGGCGACCAGTGTGGCACGCCTTTCGCCTGCGGATTTTTCGACTACTGCCAAGCGCAAGAACCGCAAGCAAAATATCCGGTGCATTGGCTGCCGCGCATCCAGTCGTCAGCGCTACGAGAATACATTGATGCCAATCCCGCGTTGGATTTGCGCGACACGCCCGATGACCTGCTGAATCCATTGCAACAGCGGGTCAAGCTGCACACCCTTTCCGGCGCAACCTTTTTCGATGAGCAGGGCGCTGTCGCCGAACTTGAGGTGCATACGTTACCCGCGTACTTCCTGGATTTTGAAACCATCCAATTCGCGGTGCCCATTTGGAAAGGCACGCGCCCCTACCAGCAAATCCCTTTCCAGTTCAGCCTGCACCGGTTAGGTAGAACCGGAAAGCTGGAGGCACAGGCATTCCTTGATTTATCCGGCAACGACCCGTCCAGATGTTTTGCCGAGGCACTGGTTGAGGTGTGCGGCAAGAGCGGCCCGGTGTATGTGTACAACGCCGGATTCGAGGGCGCACGCATCAGCGAACTCGCCGAGCGATTCAGCAGACTGGCCACCGCTTTACGTGCGATCAAAGAGCGCCTAGTTGACCTGCACCCCATTACCAAAGCCAACTACTACCACCCCAGTCAATGCGGAAGCTGGAGCATCAAGGCCGTGCTGCCTGCCATAGCGCCAGACTTGAGCTACGAAGAGCTGGACGGCGTGCAGAATGGCGGCATGGCAATGGAAGCCTATCTCGAAGCCATCCATCCCGATACCAGCGATGAACGCAAGGCCGAGATTGAACGACAACTGCTAGCCTATTGCGGGCTGGACACCTTCGCAATGGTGCGGCTGTGGCAATTCCTTTCAGGCCGCCATGATTTGAAACTTTGAGGAAATATGCCCAAACGTCCCGACACCAAGGAAACTGTTTTGCTTGCGCTGGAACTGATGCGCCGCATTCCGCGCAACCGAAAAGTCACCGCCAAGGAATTGCACGAACAACTGGTCGATACTGAAGTCGGCCGCGATCTGCGCACCGTGCAACGTCAACTGGAAATGCTTAGTGAGCATTTTGAGATTGAGCGCGACGACCGCAGCAAACCTTACGGCTATAGCTGGAAAGACCGCGCGCGAGGTCTGGCGCTGCCCATGCTCACCGAGCAGGAGTCGCTGTTGCTCTCTTTGGCCGAGCAGCACCTGCGCAACCTGTTGCCCGCCAGCTTGATGAAAACCATGGACGGTTTTTTTACTCAGGCGCGAGCCAACCTCGCGCCGTATTCTAATGCCAAGCGCGAACGCGAATGGTTAATGAAGGTGCGCGTGGTCAGTACCAACCAGCCCCTGCTTCCGCCCAAAGTAAAACCTGGAGTTTTTGAGCAAGTCAGCAATACGTTGTATGCCAACCAGTGGCTGTTCGTGGATTATGAAAATGCCGCAGGTAAGCGCACTCAAGCCGACGTAATGCCGCTAGGCCTCGCACAACAAGGTGAGCGGCTGTATCTGGTTTGTCGCTTCAAAGACTACGACAACGAGCGCAGCCTGGCGCTGCACCGCATTCATGCCGCGCAGGCATCAACCCTGACATTCGAGCGCCCCAAGGATTTCGATCTGGAGCAATACGATAACGATGGGCGCTTCGGCTATGGAGAGGGGCAGAAAATCAGACTGACCTTCCGCATCGAAAAAGAAGCAGGTTTTCACCTGCTGGAGTCACCGCTTTCAGCAGACCAGCAAGTCCAGGAATTGGACGATGTCTATGAGATCAGCGCGACTGTGGTGGATACGGCGATGCTGGATTGGTGGCTGCGAGGGTTTGGCGATGCCGTGAGCAATATTTGTAAATCAGCTGCTCAAGATGAACTCCCTATGCGAAGTGATAATTAGTGGGTGCGGCTCAATCAGACTTACGCGCTTGCATGTTTTCCTTGATAACGAACGTGAAACGCCGGAGGGTTGGGTTCGTGTTTATTGGCCGGATGAGGTCATTGTGCTTTTGAAGCAAGGGCTAGATAGTTGGTGACGGAGGTGCGCCTCTGCCTGAAAATTGCGTACAGCGGGGGCGAATTCATTTGGCACGGCATCAGTCTTGATATTCCAGTGCCATAAGGTTTTGATCTGGGAAAATAACAAGGAGGCAGCGCGTGGATAATGAGTTGCAGTCGAAGTTGCAGCAGCGGTTCCCCGTTCTTTATCGGGATATGGGCCGGTCAAATACAGGGATGGAGTTCGGCATCACTTGTCCTGATGCCTGGTTCGACCTGCTGTGGCGGCTGTCCGAAGACCTGGAGATGCTTGACTCTCAACTGGTGGCCTCGCAGGTAAAGGAAAAATGTGGTTCCCTGCGCTTCTATCTCAGGCCATCGGACTGCGGCGATGCGGAGGCAAACACTACCGCTCAGCACACTAAAGATGAGCGGGTGTTCCAACGGATCAATGCAGCCGAGGTTGAGTCTACCGCGATAGTTTGTTCGCACATCTGCTAGTGCAAAGACAACGGGGGAAGGAAAGATGAATGGAGGAATCAATGTTGGAACAAATCTTATTTAAAGATTCGATGATCGGACGAGTGAGCATTACCGAATGGTTGGACCGATGCGGGGGAAATTCAGAGGGAATCCCCATTGTTCTTCCAATGCTGCAACGAGGTTCGGTCTGGAAGCCGAGACAGCTTATCGAGTTGTGGGATAGCTTGTTGCGTGGATTTCCGGTTGGCTGTTTTATGTTGGAGCCGATTCAAAAAGGGACGCTTGTTCGTCGGGCTGGTGAAAGCAAATCAGAAAAACTGGAGGAAGATGCTCTCGGATTGCTCGATGGGCAGCAACGTACACTCGCCATGTTGGTTGGCTGGCCCGGGAAGCGGCAGGAGATGGATCGGCGCATCTGGATAGATTTTGCCGATGAGCCGGAGTCTGAGCACCTGTTCAGCTATCGGGTCACCACTGAGAATCATCCCTTTGGGTTTCAACGTCAAGATCCAAATACGCGACTGTCAGTTGCTGACCGACAAAAAGCAAGGCGCATCTATGAACATGCTGCGAGGCACATTGATGAAGATGAACATGAGGTTGCTCGGTTAGAGGCGGGGGGATTCCCTGATTTCAGAAAGGCGCAGCCATTCTCTGCAGGGCTGAGCTTGCCCGTTGATTTGGTGTGCATGGTCAAATGGTATCTCCAGGATGCATCGCTGGATGGCTGGACGCAGCAGCTTAACCAGAAGCTGAAGGCAATCCCGAACTGGCAGGAACGGGAAAAGGACGGTAAGTGGGAAATTGTTACTGCGCAACAAGAGGAGCTTGATCGTCTATTGTCCTCGCAAGAGTTGAAAGCGCGGGTGGCGTCCTTGCATGCTGCACTTGGACGCATGCTTGCACTTGAATTTCCGATGGTACAGGTAGATTCAGGTCGGATTCATGCGAATGACACGGATGAAAAGGGCGATCCCGCTTTGGCTATTTTGTTCAAGCGCGTCGGCTCTAATGCAACCCTGCTGACGAATGAAGATTACATTTATTCAGTTGTAAAGCACCATTGCCCGGATACGCATGATTTGGTTGAGTCACTGCGCAATCCGGGTAATGAACAGCGTGACTACAATCTCGCCGGAATGCTTTCATCCACCAGCATTGTCATCACTGCTGTGCGCCTGGCCGCTGCCAATTGCCGCGACGAGAATGGAAAATCATTACCGGATCAGGAAACGCTGGACAAGCAGCAGTTTGCGAAACTGTTGCGGAGCCGGGTTTATGTTGATGGTATGGGGGGAACTACAACATTTATGGGAGCAGCATTGTTGCCACTGATTGAGGGGGGCAGGCTGAAGCATCTGTTCGCCCGTTTGGGCGAGGCACTGCAATATGAGAAGGAGGGAGAGTTCAAAAAAGGCCTCCCTGCTCACGCGCTCTGGTTGCTCGATCGCCCGTTACTCCAGGTGCTACTCTACTGGCTTCTCAAAAATGGCGGTGAGGCGGCGCGTATTGATGTCAAAGAGCGAGCCGATTTGATCCGCTTCGTGCTCTTCTGGAACTTGTGCGTCACAGACACTGCCAAGGCTAGCCGGCTTGCCTTTGCCCTGTTGGGTGGGACAGAAAGATCGCTCAAGGGGGTATACGACAAGTTATTGGAAGAGCAAGTGGCGATGGACATGTACGCCCCAGAGGTATTAGAGAAAATGGTGCCGGACGCTATTAAAGCGAAGGTGGAAAACTTCGCTATGCCTCTGGTAGGCTGGAAACGATTCTATGTTGAGAATGAAGATGATGATCTTCGGAATGCGAGGAATTTTTATGGTCGATTTTGGAAGAGCAACGGGAATAGTGGGAGATACCAACATCCACTTTTGCTCTGGTTACAACGTGATTATGTAAGTGAACTTCCTGGTAGTCCGGTGGCGGGGCGTGAAGAAGATACGCCTTTCGACTACGATCATATTTTGCCTGCTTCTCACTGGAGTGACTGGCAGGGCAGCGGCAGTGATGCAGATTGCCTACTTAGGTTTCTTGGGGAGGATAAGGATTACCGCTTGACTGGAAATAGCATTGGCAACGTACGGGTATGGGAGAGTAGCCGTAATCGCAGCGATGGTGATGTGTCCCCTAGACAAAAAATCGGCGATGATGAGGCTATTTTGTCAAATAGTAAAATCCAAGCTGAGCAATGGGAGCTATGGGAAAGATGTTCCCCATCGGATGAACAGAATAAACGGCATTGGGATTCTGAACGAGTTGTCGCGTTTCAGCAGGCCGTTGAACAACGTGTGTTTTCGCTATACAGCGCGCTTTATCAAGATGCCGGTTTCTCGGCATGGGAGGATACAACTCCTTAATAGCGTGAAGTGCTTTAATCGGAGATATTCCCCCGCTCGATATAGCTGACGGAGCGTGAGGTGTCTACCAAGCCGAGTGAAGTCCATCTCAAACTTTGCTCGCTACTTCCGGTTCCGGCTACTCTGTGGCGAACATGGTCAGGCACAGACGCTCCCCCATCTGATTGTTGGTCGCTGAGGCAATGAGGACAAGCTGCTGAGGAGATAAATGGTCAAAAAAATCGAGGACTGTGCAAACTTCACTTAAGGTTAAGGAATCAGTCGACTCGACATAGATAAGCACCCTGCGGGCGGTATGGCTTTTCAGCCCTGCCTGTTTGAGCTTCTCCAACACGCATAGGGTCGCACGCTCGGCTCGATCTACTCCCGATGCACAAGCTATCCCCATTTTGACAATGCCGGCATTGGTCAGGATGATTTTCAAATCGGAAAAATCGAGATTGACCATGCCGATGTTGGTGATGGCACCATGGATGTCTGCGATGGTCTTGACTATGGCATCGACACAATTTTCAGTTTCTTGCGGAGTGGCGATTGGCTGACATGGGATCAGGATCAAGGCATCCACGAATTCGGCAAGCCTCTTAGTTCTACGTTCGGACTCCCCCGGTTTTTTTGCGGTGGAAGCTACTACAATTCCTATGGATAGGCTGCCACGCTGCCTGGCCATGCCTCCGATCATGGGGACGAGGTTTGACTCAGCCACACAATCTAAATCGGCGATGATGAACAGAAGGTCTGCCTTTGCAATCAATGACCGAGTGGCTTCTGGTATTTTTTCGTCAGTTACAGAAGCGACTCTGATATTGCCCAAGCTGATGGTTTGGATCCGGCACAGCGCAGACTGGTCTAGCGCGCCGATGCCGATAGCCAAAATATACGGGCTATCCCCTTGCTCCGTCGTCATTTTGTTTTTGGGTGTCATTGTATGCAAATGTATGTCTCTATGCTCTCAGCAATGCTATTCACCAATGCGGCAGCATGTGACGTTGAGATTATTTAGGCGGCTCAATTTTTCAGAAACGCAGGCTCCCATATCTATCGTTGAAGCCTCGGCCGGGCTTGTGGCCGCTTGGATCAAAATTGCCAACGTATGCTGATGATTGGCAAGGGTTGTATACGGATAGCGGCATGGGGCTACCTCTACAGGTAGCAATATGATGGCATTGTGTTTCGCGCGTGCGAGGTCCTGGTGTGGCGATTAATTCATCCAGTGCTTATTTGTGTGACATATCTTGTCTTATGTCTGAGTTATCTTGTCGAACGACTCAATACGGAGAATTAATGTCATATGGATAATGATAGCAAAATCCTAAATCTGGCTGCGGCTATGCAGTTTCGTCCGACGCCTCACCGCAATGGTGTGGATTTGGATATTTCGGAATATCGGTGTGCTACACCAGATGCACTAAAGTATCTATTAACGCAAGGATATGACGCTTTTGTCATTATCGGATTGGAAAGGTTGGACAATGAGAATGCATCTCTACTATCTCAGTTCGATGCATTTCTATGGTTCACCCGCCTTGAATATCTGGACGCAAAAATTGCAGCTATTTTGGTGGGGAGTGGTAATTCATTGGAATTTCAATATCCAATTGACATTTCAGTCGATGTCGCAAAAGAGTTGGCTAAATCAACTAACCAGCTTAATCTTTTCCTGAACGAGATAACTGTCAGTGTAGCTATGGAGCTTGTTGCCCAAAAACATGAGATGTCGTTGGACTTGGGAGTTCCTCCATCAGAAAAAATATTGGGCATACTATGTGGGCATGCTGGATATAGATTGAGTATTCATTGGAAAAGTCCTCCCAATGTTGGACCCTGTACTTTTTTGTCATCAGCTGAAAACAAAAAAGTATTCGTTGTGCCTAGGTATTGCGAAGAAACCTCTCTGTGGTTTGAAAATATCTACATAGGTGATGTTGATTTCTACCCAGATACTTTGGAGCCGAAAGATGGGGTAATTTTCGTACCTTGAGTCAGTTTAGCAATTAGGAATAAGTCCTATTAGTTTGAGCTAATGAAATGATGAAGTTTTGAGTGTAACTACCTTAAAAAGAAAAAGGAAAATTTAACATGGTTAAATGCTCTTATTGCAAATGTAGCGGTCAGATGTTGCGTTGTACAAAATGTGGTCAAAATTGGTGTCCAGATTGTGCAAAAAAGGGGATCGGACACTATCCTCATAACCCTCTAGGCTTAAGTAATTGTGTTTACTGTGGTGCAAACGGAGCTAAATTCGTAGTGCGCTTTAGATAAGACCAGGTAATGAAGTGATGTCTCTGACAAAAACATGAGCTTTTCAGCCATCCGGTTGATTAACCTGTGCCGATATTTATGAAACCCCAACCGCAAGAAAAACTAACCGTCGCCATTTCCTCCCGCGCTCTGTTTAACTTGGACGATAGCCACTCCGTGTTTGAGACGGAGGGCGTGGAAGCCTACTGCCGTTACCAGGTCGAGCGCGAAGAGATTCCGCTGGAGCCGGGGGGGGCGTTTAGTCTGGTGAGGAAGTTGCTAGCGCTGAATGAGCATGACCCCGCCAATCCGCGCGTGGAGGTGATCCTGTTGTCGCGCAACAGCGCGGATACCGGGCTGCGCATTTTCAATTCGATCAAACACCATAATCTGAATATCAGCCGTGCGGCCTTCACGCGCGGCGAGAGCACGCATCCCTACATTTCGGCCTTCGGCGCGCAACTGTTTCTATCCGCTGATCCAGGCGCTTGGCGAGATAGAGGATGCGCCGCTTTATCTGGATTGCGTGCCAGATAATGCCACAGAGCTGGAGGCGACCATGCGCCGGTTTGCCGGACGATGCATGAGTGAGTGCATCAGCGGAACTCAAAGCCCGATTTTTGTGATTCTCCAAGCAAGCTTGGATGGCAGTAGCTTGCCAAAACAGGATGGGCATTTATGGGAACAGTTGCGGGGCTTTGCCGAATCCAGCGGTTTTCCCCTGATCGTTGTTTGCGAGAGCGGTGCGCCCAGCAATGCCGCATCGTATAGACAATACTGCGACAGAGTTTGGTCACTGCACCCGTGCCGCAAGACAATGGTTCGGCTCTTTGTATTCGCGGCGATGGGGATACGTCCTGCGAGTTGTTTATCCCTTATGACCGAGACACACTCATGCTCAAGGCAGACCAGCAGGCCGGTTAACCTGTCATAGCTTCACAGCCGATGGTGCCGTGCACCATCGATCCAGGGGCGTCTGATCGCAATCAAGTTCAAATATCTGCTTCGTTTCGCAGTGCGTCACAAGCCGTCGCTTGGCTGAATAAGATGACTCGAGTTGCGCTTGGCAACTTTTTTGCAAAGGAGCGAATATGAAAGTAACACTCAGCGTAGACCATAAAACTGCCATCGAAATTTCTCATAAATCGCTGGATGTTTTAATCGGATTTCTCGACGATGATTCTGCCCATGCGGAATTATTCGATACGCTGGTCTCTCATCCGTCCAGCCGTGTCCGAATTGAATTGGCGGCAAAAGAACACCTGTCGGTCGAGAGTTATGAACGGCTCGCACATGATGCAAGTGTCGAAGTGGTTCAACGGCTTGCCGGAAATATGGTGGCATTGAAATCGCTGGCATTGGCAACCCTAAAAGTAATGTTTGAGCGGGACATCAGCATTGCAAGCGAATTGCTCCATTGGGGGCTGGATGAATTGGATCCGCAAAGGAAAAAGACGGTTTTATCTGCACTCGGAAAATACGACGATCCGGCCATTTTGGACGCGCTGGAAAATCTGTAAGTTTCAATGCGACATATGCTGACATACGCATGGTGAAAATGCAGACGTTGTTTCCGCTAATGCATTTTGTCGCGCCGAATTGGGCACGATGAGAGTGCCGAATGGGTTTTTCGGTGGAGCCGCTTGAGTGTCATGAAAATGATACTCAAGGAAGGGATAGAGCGCCGCTCATTTATCTCGGAATTTACTTTTCAGGAATTGCCGGTAGCACCATCCGCTACATCAAAAATCCCAAGAGGCGCTAATCTCTCCTTCAGTATTAATTCCAGCGAGGAGTCTGCTTTGGAAATATCTTGATAAAGGCAGTACATATCTTGTCTGAGTGTGGTGAGGGCGCGTCGATTGCGTTTCTGCGAAACCTCACTGAAATATTTCTCAATATCTTTCCCTTCTACCAACCACAGTAATACAGCTCGTGCTTCGCATTTGCGGCGGAAGGGTTCCATTCTGGAATAAAACTCCACGCTCGATTCATTGGGCATGAGGTTGCAGTTTTCCGGCGGTTGCAGTGGGGGCAAGATTCTGCGGACTCGTTGTGTTAGCTGCTGGTTAGGTTGACGGGTGTGTTTTTTGGACTTCATCGGATGACCCTGTGGGGAAAGTGACATACGAGGGATCATATGGGGAGATACGACAGCTTATGTCACATGCAAACAGGAGACGTGCGTGAGGGAACGCTTTTATGCGTCACTATTTGTCGCTGCTATGCTTAAACTTCTGGTTGTCGAATTTTCACATTTGACTTTGGGGGGCGGCCATGAAAAAAAGGCTTGCCTGTAGAAATGCTGAGAGGACTGGCTGCGGACTGTAGCGTTGGTTGAACTTCACTATCGCTTGGGAATGAAAATGAGAATTAGGTTAATCGGTGTGGGCGGTTTTGGCGCTAATTTCGTTGTGTTTTTAAATAAATTGAATGGAGGCGACTATCCATTTCTTACTGGAAATCCTGAATGTCTTCTAATCAATACGGATGCTGCGGCTTTAGATAGGGATAAAGAAATTACTGGCCTATTAATTGGGCACGCTATAGTCGGGGGGAATGGCTGCGGCATGAATGCAGAGCTCGGGCGCCAGGCGGCAGAGATGGATTCTGCCAAAATCGAAAAGGTTGTCCAAGGTGCGGATGTTGTCTTTGTTTGTGCTGCTTTTGGCGGTGGTACGGGGGGAGGGGCAACTCCAGAAATTGCACGGCTTGCGCATCTAGCTGGGGCAAAAGTAATTGTTCTTGGCGTCACGCCGTTTGCTTTTGAAGAGCCCCTTCTTCCGCAGGCTAAAAAAGCCATTCGAAATTTGTCGGTTAATACTGCTTATGTAGAGTTTCAGAATGCAAAATTGCAGGAGGCGATGGGCGGGGAGAATACCCTCCCGGATGCCATCTACAAAATGAATTCATGGATTGCTGAAATCATTGATGGAATTGTGTGCCAACTGAAGGCCGGGCACCCGATGGCCATTCGGAGGAGCTGCCCCGTGCTTGGAGAATGCAGGCTGTAATGTGTTAATGCAAATTCATCGTTGAGTTTCCTGTTAGAGTCCGGTCGATGCGAAAACAACTTCACTCATTTTTGAGTTCGGGGTGATCCTCCCCTATTCTGTCAGCTGCAAGCAGTTTCTTTTTCGATGGACAGGAGAGTGTTTTTTAATAACCGCTACTAGCCGAAGTTTTGATGGAGGGGTATATGGAGCAGCAAATCGAATTTGAATACAAGAACTTTAATAATGAAGCGGAATTCCAATTGGCTTGGAAAGAACAAGAAGGCAAAAGGTATTCGGTGGATAATGCCAAGCTTTTTTTTGAAAGCATTCCAGAAATTCTTGCTGCATGGCAAGAATATTTGCTGCGCTATTGTGATAAATCGCGGGAGTTATTTGGGAAATATGAATTTCCCTGGGAGCGGTTTGATGAGCCGACATGGGTAAGTTCTTTGGCGGTGGCGATCGCAAAGAAATATCCTGACGCAATGGTGATTGAGGAGCTGCCAGTTACTAAGGGGAAAAATGAATCCCAAAAAGGGAATGCTGATTTATGGTGTTCACTTGAAAATAGGTTGAATTTCTATCTTGAAGCCAAAACTTCTCCGTGGGCAAAAAATCATTTGAAGGGGGCTAAGCCATATTCTTTTCAGTCGATTGGGGCAAAACTGACGAGTGAGAAGAATTCATTAATAAGCAGGGCGTTTCGAGACTACCAGAAGTCGGCGGGCAAAAACTATATTTCCTCAAAATCACCACACAGTGATGAAGCTGGGCGAAATCATCCTCACCTGTTTCTTTCGCTTGTTATTCGACCGGTAAGCTGGGATGAGAAGGATGAGTGGGGCGCGATTAGTTTTACTACTATTTTTAAAGAAAAGGATATTCAGATATTTCCTGACAAAAGTGATGTCGATAAAAATCGCACAAGAAACCTGCATAGAATCCCCATGGCAGGATTCATCCTCCGTGAAAAAAATATCCTCCGTAAAGACAAGAAGATATTTGGATGTATTGCTTTGGTTATGATGATGGGGGAAAGCGATCAAAAAGGACGCAAGCCAACATCAAATTAATTGGCGCGAATCAATGCTAATTTTGCCGTTTATTTTGCCGATTTTATGAAGCCTCAACCGCAAGAAAAACTAACCGTCGCCATTTCCTCCCGCGCTCTGTTTAACTTGGACGATAGCCACTCCGTGTTTGAGACGGAGGGCGTGGAGGCCTACTGCCGTTACCAGGTCGAGCGCGAAGAGATTCCGCTGGAGCCGGGGGTGGCGTTTAGTCTGGTGAGGAAGTTGCTAGCGCTGAATGAGCATGACCCCGCCAATCCGCGCGTGGAGGTGATCCTGTTGTCGCGCAACAGCGCGGATACCGGGCTGCGCATTTTCAATTCGATCAAACACCATAATCTGAGTATCAGCCGTGCGGCCTTTACGCGCGGCGAGAGCACGCATCCCTACATTTCGGCCTTCGGCGCGCAACTGTTTCTATCCGCTGAGCCCGGCGATGTACGCCGCGCATTGGAGGCGGGCTTTGCCGCCGCGACGATTTTGCCCTCTGTTGCCGCATCTGCGGCGGAGGCCGACTCCGCGCAGTTGCGCATTGCTTTCGATGGCGATGCGGTGTTGTTTTCGGATGATGCGGAGCGCATCTACAAGAAGCAGGGGCTGGATGCATTCGAGCATAACGAGATCAGCGCCGCCAAGCAGCCGCTACCCGGCGGCCCGTTCAAGAATTTTCTGTCCATGCTGCACCGGATTCAACTGGACTATCCGGCAGATACCTCGCCCATCCGCACCGCGCTCATCACCGCACGAGCTGCCCCGGCACACGAGCGCGTCATCCGTACCTTGCGTGCATGGAGCATCCGCATCGACGAGGCGTTATTTCTCGGTGGCATGGATAAGGGCGCATTCCTCAAAGCATTCGGTGCGGATATTTTTTTCGACGATCAAACCAAGCATTGCGAGTCTGCGCGTCAGCATGTTGCCACCGGTCATGTGCCGCACGGGGTGGCGAACGAATAATGAGAACTCAATTACTGGTCAGTTGAATGACAGCTCTAGGAGGTAATCACGGACATCTGAATTGCACAGCTCGAACGACAGCTATGGCCGAGCAGCAGCCCTTCAAAATTAGTGCATTTCCTTTGGGGGATAAACCGTTTATTCAGATATCCCCCAAAGTTTTAATGCAATAATTTACTGACTGACAGGATACAACTCCTCTCGCCTAATCCATTTTTCATTATACCCCACTTGAATCCTAACCAGATTACCATTCAAAGCTAAAACTAATACACGAGTGGTATCTAGTAGACCATTAATAACCAGAGCAGTGTCACCCACTTTTAGGTTTTTTCTGAACGCAGCGATATTTGCTTCGCGCTCTTTCTTTTGCTTCTCTGCCGCAATTTTCTGATCGCGCTCTTGTTTTGCCTCAGTCGCAACAGCTTGCTCTTTGAGAGCATCCAACTGCGACTGAAATTTTCTTGCAAATGGATAGAGCTTCTCAAATTCAGGAAGCCCTTCACCTTCTACCAATGCCCCTGCACGAACTAAACGGCCGTAGAAAGTTGAGTTAATCCGAAGGATAGGGCGAGTTACCCCAACGAAATTTACAACTTGGCTTGCACCGCCGTGTAAATTGGCTTGCTCATATGCTGGCCCATAAATCTTGACCAGATCATTTTCTAGTTTGGTCATTTCAGGGCTTTCAAATGGTGTTATCGACCAGTAGCTATTATCTTCATACAGTAAGTTACTTATCGATTTCGATTGGGCAAATTGTTCTTTGCGGATTTTCGAATTTTCACTAAAAGCATTTTGTAACTCGGAAATCTGTTTATTGTTCGCTGAATTCTCGGCTTCGGTTGCATAGCGACTAAACTCGCTGGTTAATCTGCGAACCTTATCCAAATATGTTGTTTCTATTTTCTCTGAATTGTAAATGAGGCCATTGCATTCGTTACCATTCTTCCCGACTGACAAGAGTTCAAGGCTTGTTGGTAAACGCCAGTCGGTTTTCCCCAGAAATTTATTTGATTTTGCCTCAATCATGGCGGTAAACCAGTTACTCTGTTTTGGGCTACCAGAACAATATGAGCCATCCCACGTTTGCCCAAATTCACATTTTTGCCACACCAATCCGCTGCGAGTGTCGGTTACCGTTCCATCGCCATTGTCTTTGGCATATTCAATTGAATTGCTGTTACATGCCTTGGCAAGATGCTCCTCGTCAACCTGCTTTAATCCATCTTGATATTCCTTAGTGGCGGCTGTAATACTTTCCTCAAATTTCTTACGTGCCTCTTGCGCATTAGCCTGTTGCCGCTGATCCTGCGGCTGTGCAGCTTGAGTCTGATTTTGTGGCTTGTTGTTGGTCTCGACCTGAATTTGAACTAAATCTCCAAGGCCCCAGCAATAGGCCTGCTGTGATATGAGCAGGAGCATCAAGGTTGCTAACAGTTTCATATTTGAATTCTTTCTATCTTATTAAAGTGAGTGGCTCTTGTTAACGAGTGTCATTGACCTATTTTTTTAATAGCAGCCAGGCGATAACTGCAAGCAATAGCACTACTCCGACAATTTGGCCGACAATTGGAAATAACACTGCGGGCCAAACTAATCCTTTGCCCAGGTTGTAAGCCATTCCTTTATAGGCATCGTTACCCCATTGGGATTGATATATCCCGACGATCAAGCCCATGCCCAAATACCCGGCAATAATTATTTGCTTCCAAGACATGATTGCTCTCCCATCCCCCTATAAGTTATATCCGCATTGCACAGCGGCCTCGTTGTACACCTCAAAAGAAATCATTAAGTCGGGATCATTCTTTTCCTTCTTTATGTCTTCAATTTTCTTGTCTGTGCACGCCTGAACTACCGGGTCTTTTATTGAAACCATCCCCTCACTGATTGCCTTCTCTGCGGCAGGAGACAGCTTCGTGAGTTTGGGTGGCTCGGCTACCGTGTTTGGTTGTTGAATATGCGAATTGAATTCGGCCAATGTTGTGGAGCTGTCGATTTCTCCCGACTTTTGCGGGGCAGAGCTTGCCGATTGGTTTTCAGAGCATGCGGCAATAGAGATGGCGATCAGCAACGCACCAAAATATCGACTGATGAGAGTAAGTGATTTATGCATGCTTACTTCCCTAAGCAAGAAATTGAGACCTGAGCGGTTACATCATTAAATTTTTGCGGAATCACGCCGGTTCTATCCATTGCATCCAATTCCTCTTTGCTGAAATTGCGCTCGATACCGTCATACACACAGGAGCAAAAAGATTTTGGAGCCGAGGACTGGCATCCGCTTATAAAAGCTTTCTTATGCTTGCTGTCAGAGCATGACGCAAGGATTAGTAGAGAGGCCAGCATTGCTAATTTTGTAGTCTTGTTCATATTTACCGTTTGTCCAAAGTTGTCTGCACGCATCCCAATTCGAAACGAGCTGGTTATTAATGCGCCCCCGATATGTGCTTGCGATTCTACAACCGCGCGGTATCACAGCACAACCACACGGTTGTTTTATGGCGCAAGATTTTATTCAGACTTCGTCCATGCCTACTACCCCCGATGAAAAACTTGCCTTCGCCAACCGCCTCAATGCCGCACTGAAGCGAAGCAAGAAGAAAATTCAGTCGCCAACCGACCTGGCATTGCAGTTCAATCTGCGCCATAAAGACACGCCGATCACGCCGCAGGCTGCTCAAAAGTGGATGTCCGGGAAGGCCCGTCCAACGCCCGACAAAATCAATACGCTGGCTGAATGGTTGAATGTGTCCGCACAATGGCTACGCTATGGCATAGCTGAAGCCAGACCCGCCAAATCGGCGAAATCAGCTTCGGATGCGAATGAGTCACGGCAGATCGCGCCGACCGCGAAAGAATTGAGATTGCTTAACCGCATCCGCAATCTTCCAGAGGCGCGTCGCGCACTCGTTGTTGAAATCGTTGAGCAGTTCTCGATTGAGCAGGAGATGTGGCAAGGGTAGGGTGATGCTGCCCGGTTTTTCTGGCTGAGCGAGCTACTCGTCTTCGCTAAACCTCCCTGATCCACTCCCTATCTAGATTCCAGGAATTTTCAAACCTATATTACCTGATTGTGGCTGAGCAATCGCCCAGCCATTTCATCTGAATACCACCATACCCGGCCCATGCTCCGCACCTACGGACATGGGCCTTATTCCGTCATGCGTATCAGTCTCACTGAAGCGCATCAAACTCATACAGGAGCCATGCAAATGCAAACCATCCAGTCCATCCGTCTCTATTACACCGAGGGCAATAGCGACAAGGAATATCATGCTGAAATCGTCGCCAACGATACCGGCAACGTCGTCAACTTTCGCTATGGTCGTCGCGGCAGCACATTGAAGGCCGGCACCAAAACAGCTGTCCCGGTCGATTTCGCACAAGCCAAAAAAATCTACGACCAACTCGTCAAATCCAAAACCGCCAAAGGCTACACTCCAGCCGAATCTGGCAATGCCTATCAAGGTACGGAGCAAGCCGGTATCAAGACTGATTTCGTGCCCCAGTTGCTCAACCCACTTTCTGAAGAGGCCGCGATGCATCTCATCGCAAACCACGACTGGGCCGCGCAACAAAAAATGGACGGCGAACGACGTGCAGTGCATGCAGAAAACGGCAACGCCATCGGAATCAATCGCAAAGGCCTGATCGTCCCCTTACCGCAGGGCCTCGCAGACGAACTAGTAGCCATTGCTGGTGATGACACAATCCGGATGGACGGCGAGATCATCGGCGAGTCATTATTCGTATTCGATATGCATATTCATCGCGGCAAGCCACTGCATGAGCTTCCTTGGTTGCAACGCATGCGACTTGCCCAGATCGAGCTGGCCTCATGCTGCCATATCCATGCACTCACTGCCGCAGTCAGTCGGGAAGATAAAAACCGGCTCTGGCTGCAAACCAAGGAAGCAAACGGTGAGGGCATCGTCTTCAAGCGGATAGACGCTCCAGTGACGCCCGGACGGCCAAACAGCGGCGGAGACTGGCGCAAGTTCAAATTCACCGAAACAGCCAGTTGCGCTGTCATGGAGATCAATCGCGACAAACGCAGTGTCAGGGTCGGCTTGCTGAAGGAGGAGCCTACGGATGCGACATTTGCTCAACTGGTATCGGTTGGCAACGTCACCATCCCGCCAAACTTCGGCATTCCCACTCCTGGAGAAATCGTCGAAGTGGAATACCTTTACGCTTACCCCGAAGGAAGCCTGTACCAGCCGGTATATCGAGGCCCACGTAAAGACATGGAGCTGGATGATTGCACGCACCAGCAGCTCAAATACAAACCCGCCGATTCAAAATAATTTGGGCCATATATCACCCAATTGAACGGTGCCTGCACTGCTCTAAACACCCTTGAAACACAATTAACCCAAGGCCAGCCGCATCCGCACCCCGGATTGCGGCTGTATGCCGCTTATCGAAAGGATTCACCATGCATCAACCCAATCAGGAATTCGTGACAGACCGCGAAGTCACTCCCATCAAATGCCCATTGTGCGAATCCCCCCATATTGAAGCGCTCAACCTTGGCCGCAAGACCGGCCGCGTCATCGGCACGGCAACCGGAGCAGCCGCAGGCGTGGCCGGCACAATAGGCGGCGCAGAAACAGGCGCTGCAATCGGCGTAGTTGCAGGCCCTCTCGGCGTACTGGCCGGTGGCCTCATCGGCGCCCTGATCGGTGGGGTAGTCGGGGCAGCAGCCGGTGGCAGTGTTGGTGCTAACGTGGGCTCATACGTCGATGACACGCTGCTGGAGAATTATCACTGCACGACATGCGGCCACACCTTCGGAAAAGACGCGCAGTAATCCAGCTTCTCTTTCGCCGCATCCCTCTCCACCCTCGGCAAATGACGCCGAGGGCTTTTTATGTCAATTCTGAAAGGACTTCAACATGGCACACGAACTCGCCACCGCAAACGACATGGCCTATACCGGCGAAACACCCTGGCACGGCCTAGGCAATCAGCTACCCAAAAACCAATCCATTGAAGTCTGGCAAAAAGCTGCCGGCATGGACTTTGAAATCAAACAAGCCGATGTGTTGTTCAACGCCGCAAACGGCGACGGCAATTTGCTTAACCTGCGCGGCAATCCGGATTCCACCGTACTCTATCGCTCCGATACGCTGGATGCGCTCTCGGTCGTCTCCAAACGCTACAAAGTCGTCCAACCCAAAGACGTACTTGGCTTCTATCGCGATCTTGTCTCGCTCGGAGGCTTCGAGCTGGAAACCGCCGGTATCCTGAAAGGCGGTAAAAAGCTCTGGGCTCTTGCCAAGACCGGACAGGAAGCGCTCCTCTCTGGTAACGACAAAGTCGCCGCCTACCTGCTGCTTGCCACCAGTTGTGACGGCTCCCTCGCCACCGTTGCCCAATTCACCTCCATCCGGGTGGTATGCAACAACACCTTGCAAATGGCCGTGGGCGACAACCGGGGCGCCGTCAAAGTCCCGCACTCCACAACCTTTGATGCGGCTGCAGTCAAACGTGAGCTGGGCTTGGGCATGTCGGCATGGGATACCTTCATGGCTAACATCCAGGACATGAGCAATCGTTCGGTCAACAAATTCGAAGCCATGAGCTATCTGGTCAACGTCCTGGGCGATCCCGCCTTACCGCTCAACGACCAGCCCAACCAGAAAGCGATCCAGCAAGTGTATGGCCTTTATTCGGGCGAAGGGCGCGGCAGCAAGCTGCCCTCGGCGGCTGGCACCGCATGGGGATTGGTCAACAGCGTCACGGAATACATCGACCAGCTACGCCGTGCCCGCAATCAAGACTACCGCCTCGATAGTGCCTGGTTTGGTCAAGGTGCCCAGATCAAACAGAAAGCGTTAGACCAAGCCATTGCCCTGACCGCGTAATCCACAATTTCTGTGGATAACCCTGTGGGTAGACGCCGCCCTCTCAGTCAGACACTGGGAGGAGGGGCCTTGTCCAAATTTTAGGCAACACACAGCAGCATTGCATGACAACAACAAGAGCCTTTGGCGACGTTACGGAGCTCGATAAACAGGGAAATGTCGCACACTGGTCCATGACCGCACGCAAACGCCTCGGGAGCAATCCTGGGGCGTTTTTATTTGTTCAACCAGATAGCCCCATTGGAAGGAACACCAAATGACCACCGTACTTCACAAACCAAATAAACCCGCAACGCAACGCCCTGCATTGCGCCTCGTCAAAACCACGGACATGAGCCGCGATGACTGGCTTAGTGTCAGAAAACAAGGTATCGGCAGCAGCGATGCCGCAGCAGCAGTCGGCCTCAATCCCTATCAATCCCAACTGGAGCTCTGGATGGTCAAGACCGGCAGAGATGGCAACCTGCCCAAGCTCGATCCGAACGACGATTCCACGCCGCTGTTCTGGGGCACCTTACTGGAAAACTATGTCGCAGCCGCCTATACCAAACGCACCGGCTACAAGGTGCGCAAGGTCAATGCGGTATTGCAGCATCCCGAGCATCCATGGATGCTGGCGAATCTCGACCGGGAAGTGATGGGCGCACCGAACGTACAGATACTGGAATGCAAAACCACCGGGATGAACGGACAGAAGCTGTGGCGCGAAGGCGTACCGGAATACATCCAGCTACAGGTTCAACATCAGCTGGGTGTCACCGGCAAACACACTGCCGATGTCGGAGTATTGGTCTGCGGCAACGACTTTCGAGTATATCGCCTTGAGCGGGATGAGCGAATGATCGCTCGGCTTATCGAATTGGAGCAGCAGTTCTGGCACTACGTCGAAACCGATACACCTCCACCTGCCGATGGTTCTGATTCAGCGGCAACAGCCTTGCAGGCACTCTATCCCCAGGACAATTGCCGGGTGGTGGATTACTCGGAAGACATGGAGATGAACAAAGCCTTTGCTGACCTTCTGGTAGTCCGGCAAGTGTTGAATGAACACACCGTACTGGAAGCCAGGCTCAAGCAAACCATCCAGCAACGCATGGGGAATGCGGGCAAGGCAATCTTCGAGCAGGGGGAAGTCACTTGGAAGCGCAGCAAGGATAACGTGGTGCTGGATGTGGCGCGACTACTGAATGACCAGCCTGAATTGTTGACGCGCTATCCCTTGCCCAAGAATGGCAGAAGACGTTTTCTGGTGGCGGAGCTGTAGCTGACAACTTTCCATACCAGTCCAAATCATTCCCGCCAGTTCGGATACATCCATCCCATTCATGCCCGCCCATACCTGGCGGGCATTTTTTTAGACTCAGGAGGCAATCATGATTAAAGGCTTGGCAATCACGCCCCCGGTGTTGGGGCGCATCTCCATCGGCAAAGTGGTGGAGAAGAACGGCAAGCGTCTGCCGGAAAAAGACGACCAATTCACCATCACCAGCCAAGTTCAAAACCGCGACGGCTGGGTAACCCACCCCTTCGATGAAGCCATCAGAAAAGCTCATAACGGCAAGATTCGCTCGATTCCTGTCCGGCTGTTGTTCAACGACCCCGAACTCAATCTTCGCGCCGAATATTCCATGTTCAACAAAACTACAGGTCGCCCGGTGTGTGTCGGCAATGGCGAGCTTTGCAAGCGAATACAGGCCAATGCGGTCGAATCCCTATCTTGTCCATCACCCGATGCCTGCGAGTTCGGCAAAGGCGGTCTATGCAAGCCGTATGGTCGTTTGCATGTGCTGATCGGGGATGAAGATGAATTGGGGGGCTTCATCTTCCGTACCACGGGTTTTAATTCCATCCGCACACTGACGGCAAGGCTGACCTACTACAAGGCGGTATCCGGCGATCTGCTGTCGTGTATGCCCTTGGAGCTGAAGCTGCGCGGAAAGTCCACCACGCAGTCCCACCGTGCGCCTATCTACTATGTCGATCTGACGGTCAGGGAGGGCAGCAGTCTGGAAGACACCATCAACCAAGCACGCGCGACACATGAACAGCGGAAGCAAATCGGGCATGACCAGGAAGCGCTAGATAATGCTGCGCGACTCGGATTTGCCAACGGGGCTTTTGAAGAATCGGAAGATGATATTCCGGCGGTGATGGAGGAGTTTTATACGGAGGGGGAGGGAAATGCAGATTTCGCTACAAAACCAGCCAAGCTGAATGGCAAGCCCAGCCTTCAGGAAAAGCTGGATGGCAAGACCAATAACAACTAAAGGGCGGATAATTGCGGAGCGGAGCCTGAATTGCGGAGCAAAGTAAAAAGGCCTGTATCGCTACAGGCCTTTTGGTATCTGGCTCCCCGACCTGGACTCGAACCAGGGACCTGCGGATTAACAGTCCGTCGCTCTACCGACTGAGCTATCAGGGAATTGATGAGGCGCGCATACTAATCGTTTAGCGAGTTTCGGTCAATTCCTTCAGCCACTTTTTTATATCAGGTAGTCAATTTCCTGTAGCCGTAGCACAAAAAGGCCTGTGTGCAGGCGCTTTATACCGAAGCGCGGTGTTGCGCATGTCGCCGATAAGCGCCGCAAAACCCGTGCTATTTGCGGGATGGTATTTTGGCGGGACGGGGATAATGGCGACATGGGGGTTGGAAGGCATAGGAAATTTTCCTACAAAATGCCGGAAACAACTTCCTACAGAAGAATTAGCCATTCTCCGATTTTTCCTACACGCCTCCCCGCGCACAATGCGTCCATCGAAAAACGCAACGCATTGAACCGAGGAGACCGTCATGAATGCACAGCAACTGCACGAAGAAATCAAGGAAGCCAACCTGTCCTACCTGATGCTGGCCAAGCAGATGATCAACGACGACAAGACCAGCGCGATCTTCCGTCTGGGTATCAGCGAAGAAATGGCCGACATGCTGGCCGGACTGACTCCCGCCCAGTTGCTCAAGATGGCCGCCAGCAACATGCTCCTGTGCGCCTTCCGCTTCGACGAACGCCTGCTGCTGAACATGCTCACCGACTACAACAAGGACCGCATGATGAGCCAGGCTCACGCCACCATCCTCATGGCCGGCCGCCCGGTCGAAGCACTGGCAGCCTGAACAATCCTAGGAACAGGGAGCACACCATGAAGAACAAAAGCGTCGTCACCGAAGCCCGCGAAATCCAGCTTGCCATCGAACTGATCAACCTCGGCGCCCGCCTGCAAGTGCTGCAGGAAGAAACCAAGCTCAGTCGCGAACGACTGCTCAAGCTCTACAAGGAAGTCAAAGGCGAGTCCCCCTCCAAGGGCATGCTCCCGTACTCCACCGACTGGTTCATGAGCTGGCTGCCGAACATCCACTCATCGTTGTTCATGGACATCTACCAGTACCTGGCCAAGCACAGCAGCGTCAGCGGCGTCGAAGCCCTGATCAAAAGCTACCGCCTGTACCTGGAGCAGATCGAAATCTCGCAAGGCGAACCCGAACTCAGCATCACCCGCGCCTGGTTCCTGATCCGTTTCTTCGAAGCCAACATGCTGGAACTGACCGAATGCAAGGAATGCGGCGGGCACTTCGTCACCCACACCGACGAATTGACCAAAGACTACGTCTGCGGCATCTGCCGTCCGCCCTCGCGCGCCGGCAAGACCAAGAAAGCCGCCCTGATGGACGCCATTGCGGCCTAGCCAACAGGGATATTGATAACGCAAACAAGGAAGCAAGACACCGGACTCACTCAAACAGGAGGCTATCATGCAAGTACATCAACACATCCCCCATGGATTGCTGTATTCGGTTGCACCACAGGACATCGACCAGTTGCGCTTGAGCGACCACGCGGTGCATGACGAGTTTGACTGGGAGGAGTATGAGTCCGGCGGCGCCGAGGGTTCCCTCGCCAGCAATCTCCTCGATTTCCTCAGGGAAAACGACGGCGAGTAGAGCGCGCGGTTTCCCTGCCGTGTGAGGGGCGCTCAGTCCACGCGCCCGGCGTGCAGGAACAGCGGCCAGGTGATGCGCCGTACTGCGGCATCACCCCAGAGCGGGGCAATCTCTTCCGCCAGTCGGCTAACAGGGTCGTGACCATGCGCGGCCCGGTAGCGCGCCACTGCCGACCAGCTACGCAAATAGCCGAGCAAATGTTCC
Source organism: Pseudomonadota bacterium (assembly GCA_021848465.1). Taxonomy (GTDB): domain Bacteria; phylum Pseudomonadota; class Gammaproteobacteria; order Burkholderiales; family Gallionellaceae; genus JAJZUP01. The sequence continues at coordinate 324,959 of JAJZUP010000002.1, read as the reverse complement.
AGAGTCCAGTCCTGATAAAGCGCGAAATGCGGAGCTTCAATCCGTGCGAACGGAAACGGCAAATCGCGATACCCCGTTTCCACATGCACCCGTTCCGGCGGCCAGTAAGCGCCGATGGTCTCTTCATAAAACCGATCCAGCGCCTGTTGTAACTCCTCATTGCCGACCAACATGCGGTTGTAACCCCAGACCGCGATCACACCGTCCGCCCTGAGTACACGTTTTACCTCGGCATAAAACTGCGGCAAGTCAAACCAGTGCATAGCCTGGGCCACTGTGACGAGATCAAGCGAGCGATCCGCCAGGCCGCTGCTTTCGGCGCGCGCGACACGGTATTCCACGTTGGGGTGCGGTGGGGCAGACGCCAGTTGTGCGCTGCTGATGTCGGTGGCGATGACGCTTGCAAAGCGCGCGGACAATGGTGCGGTCGCCTGGCCGCTGCCCGCCCCGCAATCCCATGCCGCATTGCGCTGGGGGGCGATTCCGGCAAGCCAGTCGAACAGCGCTTCCGGGTAAGTGGGGCGGAAGGCGGCGTATTGATCGGCGACCGGAGTGAAGTGATCGCTAGTTGTCATCGGTGCTCAGGTTTCGGAAAAGCCGCTACATCGGAGCATTCATTGCCTATTTCCCGGACTCGGCGTCACGCTCTTTTTTATAGGTGTCGTAGCTCGGCGCGGGAGACATCGCGCGCTCCTGTGGCGAGCGCTGCGCGTCATTGTTTGCCTTGATTCCCTCGTACACGTTGCGGTAAGGGTCGCTGCAGGCCGACACGGACAGGCCGGCGAGCAGGAGTGCTGCGTAGCGGATTTTCATGCGGGTTCCTCAGGAATGTGAGCGCGCCCATTGTACGATGCCGCGCGCGTCCATTGCACCGGGCTGGCGCGCAACCTCGCGGCCATTGCGGAACAGCGCCAGCGTCGGGATGCTGCGGATGTTGAACTGCATCGCCAGGCGTTGAGCTTCTTCGGTGTTCAGTTTGGCGAGGCGGTAATGCGGCTCCAGTTGTTGCGCGGCCTGTTCGAACGCCGGGGCCATCATGCGGCAGGGGCCGCACCAGGGGGCCCAGAAATCCACCAGCACCGGAATGTCGCTGCGGCCGACGTGCAGCATGAAATTCTGTTCGTTCAGTTCCAGCGGATGACCGGTAAAAAGCGGCTGCTTGCATTTGCCGCAAGTGGGATGCGCGTCCAGCTTTTCGGCGGGCAGGCGGTTTACCGCGTCGCAATGCGGACAAACGATATGCAGGGGTTCGCTCATGATGATCTCCATAAATTAGGTTTTGCTAATATATGGAGGGTTGGGCGGAATTTCAAGGGCCAACAAAACGCATCGACAGATCGATGGCTTTAATGTCCTTGGTCAACGCCCCGATCGAAATGCGGTCCATGCCGGTTTCGGCAATCGCGCGCACGGTTTTCAGGCTGACGCCGCCGGAGGCTTCCAGCTCGGCACGGCGGGAAGTGAATTTCACGGCGTCGCGCATGCCGTCGAGGTCGAAATTGTCGAGCAGGATCAGCTTGGCCCCGGCATCCAGCGCTTCGCACAGTTGATCCAGGTCTTCCACCTCGATCTGCACGGTGGCATCTTCCGGCACAGTCAGGAAGGCCTGTTTGAGCGCCTCGCGGATGCCACCGGCCGCCATGATATGGTTCTCCTTGATCAGGATGCCGTCATACAAGCCGGTGCGCTGGTTAAAGCCGCCGCCGGTGCGCACCGCGTATTTCTGCGCCAGGCGCAGGCCGGGAATGGTTTTGCGCGTATCCATGATCTTGGCGCGGGTGCCCTGCACCGCATGGACATATTCGTGGGTCAGCGTGGCCGTGGCCGAGAGCGTTTGCAGGAAGTTCAGCGCGCTGCGTTCGGCCGTGAGTATGGCGCGGGCATCGCCGCGCACCTCGCAGAGCTTTTCGTTGGCCGCCACCCGCTGCCCGTCGCGCACGAACCAGTTGATGGTGCAGTTCGGGTCCAGGGTTTTCATGCAGGCATTGAACCAGGGGCTGCCGCACAGGATGGCCGCCTGGCGGGTGATCACCCGGGCGCGTCCCGGCGTGTTTTCCGGTACCAGTTGGGCGGTCAGGTCGCCGATTCCCATGTCTTCGGCCAGCGCGGCAGCGACATTGTGGCGGATGGCGGCGGAAAGTTCAGGCGAAAGTGACATGGCGGCCCTTGCTGGTAAACATTGGAAAATTGTATATCAATAAACAAGGTTAATTGTAGTCTCTTGAAATATGAATTGTGCAGCCGCATTTAGGGAGCAGTTCAAAATTACACAGGAGAACGCCATGCGTTTCGACAAGTTCACCACCAAGCTGCAACAAGCCCTGTCCGATGCCCAGAGCCTGGCCGTCGGTGCAGATAACCAGTTCATCGAGCCGCAGCACCTGCTGCTGGCCCTGCTTAACGATGCCGACAGCGGAGCCGGTTCGCTGCTGGCGCGGGCGGGCGGAAACGTCAATGCGCTGAAAACTGCGCTGAATGAGGCCGTGAACCGCCTGCCCAAGGTGGAGGGCCACGGCGGCGAGGTACAGGTCGGGCGCGACCTCGGCAACCTGTTCAACCTCACCGACAAGGAAGCGCAGAAACGCGGCGACCAGTTCATCGCTTCGGAGATGTTCCTGCTCGCGCTCACCAACGACAAGGGCGAGTGCGGCCGCCTGTACAAACAGCATGGCATCAACCGCGCCGCGCTGGAAACGGCCATCAACGCCGTGCGCGGCGGCGAATCGGTCGGCTCGCAGGAAGCCGAGGGCCAGCGCGAGGCGCTGAAGAAATACACCCTCGACCTCACCGAGCGCGCCCGTTCCGGCAAGCTCGACCCGGTGATCGGTCGTGATGACGAAATCCGCCGCGCGATACAAGTCTTGCAACGCCGCACCAAGAACAACCCGGTGCTGATTGGTGAGCCCGGCGTCGGCAAGACCGCCATCGTGGAAGGGCTGGCGCAGCGCATCATCAACGACGAGGTGCCGGAATCGTTGAAGGGCAAGCGCGTGCTCTCGCTCGACATGGCGGCCTTGCTGGCCGGGGCCAAGTATCGCGGCGAATTCGAGGAGCGGCTGAAATCGGTGCTGAACGAACTCGCCAAGGACGAAGGCAAGAACATCGTCTTCATCGACGAAATCCACACCATGGTCGGCGCGGGCAAGGCCGAGGGCGCGATGGATGCCGGCAATATGTTGAAGCCCGCGCTGGCTCGCGGCGAGTTGCACTGCATCGGTGCCACCACGCTGGACGAATACCGCAAGTACATCGAAAAGGATGCCGCGCTGGAGCGTCGCTTCCAGAAGGTGCTGGTGGATGAACCGAGCGTCGAAGCCACCATCGCCATCCTGCGCGGCTTGCAGGAGAAATATGAACTGCACCACGGCGTCGAGATCACCGATCCGGCCATCGTCGCCGCGGCCGAGCTGAGCCATCGCTACATCACCGACCGCTTCCTGCCGGACAAGGCCATCGACCTGATCGACGAGGCCGCCGCGCGCATCAAGATGGAAATCGACTCCAAGCCGGAAGTCATGGACAAGCTCGACCGCCGCCTGATCCAGCTCAAGATCGAGCGCGAAGCGGTGAAGAAGGAGAAGGACGAAGCTTCGCAGAAGCGCCTCGGCCTGATCGAAGACGAGATCAAGAAACTGGAGCGCGAATACGCCGACCTCGAAGAAGTATGGAAGGCGGAGAAGGGCGCAGCGCAGGGCGCGGCCAGCGTGAAGGAAGAGATCGACCACGTGAAGGCCGAGATCGCCAAATTGCAGCGCGAAGGCAAGCTGGAGAAGGTGGCCGAGCTGCAATACGGCAAGCTGCCGCAACTGGAGCAGAAACTGAAAGAGGCCGCGCAGCGCGAAGCAGAAGGCGCAGGGCAGAAGAACAAGTTGCTGCGCACTCAGGTCGGCAGCGAAGAAATCGCCGAAGTGGTGAGCCGCGCGACCGGCATCCCCGTATCCAAGATGATGCAGGGCGAGCGCGACAAGCTGCTCAAGATGGAAGACGTGATGCACCAGCGCGTGGTGGGGCAGGACGAGGCGGTGCGCCTGGTGTCCGATGCGATTCGCCGTTCACGCTCCGGCTTGAGCGACCCGAACCGTCCCTATGGTTCGTTCCTGTTCCTCGGCCCCACCGGCGTGGGCAAGACCGAGCTGTGCAAGACCTTGGCGACTTTCCTGTTCGATTCGGAAGAGCACCTGATCCGCATCGACATGAGCGAGTTCATGGAGAAGCATTCCGTCGCGCGCCTGATCGGCGCGCCACCGGGCTATGTGGGCTATGAAGAGGGTGGCTACCTCACCGAAGCCGTGCGCCGTAAACCCTACAGCGTGATCCTGCTCGACGAAGTGGAGAAGGCGCACCCGGACGTGTTCAACGTGCTGCTGCAAGTGCTGGACGACGGCCGCATGACCGACGGCCAGGGCCGCACCGTGGACTTCAAGAACACCGTGATCGTGATGACCTCCAACCTCGGCAGCCAGATGATCCAGCAGATGGAAGGCGACGATTATCAGGTGGTGAAACTGGCCGTGATGGGCGAGGTGAAGAACTACTTCCGCCCCGAGTTCATCAACCGCATCGACGAAGTGGTGGTGTTCCATGCGCTGGACGAGAAGAACATCAAGTCCATCGCCCGCATCCAGATGCAGGGCTTGGAGAAACGCCTGGCCGCAATGGAGATGAAGCTCGAAGTCACCGATGCCGCACTGGCCGAGGTGGCAACAGCAGGCTTCGATCCGGTGTACGGCGCGCGTCCATTGAAGCGCGCGATTCAGGCGCAGATCGAAAACCCGCTGGCGAAAGCGATTCTGGAAGGGCGCTTCATGGCGAAGGACACCATCAAGGTGGATTGCAAATCTGGCGTTATGAAATTTGATAAGGGGTGACACCCGCAAGGGGTGGGCCATGGCTGTACGGGGCTAAAGCCCCAACAGCCACGCTCTGCGGTTTGAGAAATAAGTAGTAATTACATCAGGAAAAAAAGCCCAGTGATGCTGGACCTTCTTTATAGCCGTGGTTTGTCCTGCCTCCTCCGCAAATCAAGATGTAAGTTTCTGTGCTATGGCAGCCATTTCGAGTATTAAATTTTCATAACGTGTTTGCATCGGTGTTGTTCTAAAAATTGAACGCAAAAATCCTGAGGGGGTACGCTCTTTTCGTGGCAAAGTGAGGTTTCCAATAATATCGGTCTCAAACTTTTTTATAGAATGACCACTCTTGTGGGCGATCGCATTTCTAATTGTCATGAAGTCTTCGATGGTGTTCTTCTCTGCTTTTGTCAGGCTCGTAAATGGTAGCCCTGATCGGAAAAAAGCCTCAGCCCGGTTTTCCGTAAATTTGTATGGGAGCCAGTCAACGTAACTCTTCCCACCTAGTATCACATCCCTTGCAACGATACTTGAAGCAAATGTGACTCTTGGAATGGTGTTTGGCGGTGCAATTAATCGACCTGCGACAAGAAGACTAATAAAATATTGCTCAATAAATCTTTCAAAAGATACGATTGCATCCAAGTAAAGACCTATATAAACCTGTTCGATATCAAGTCGTGTAATTTCCCCCGACGTAAAAAGCTTTTCTAGTTTTTTTCGAGTGGAATTTAGCCTTCGTAGATGGCTTATGAGATCTAATGATAGGGTGTTAGCTTGTTTGGCCATCTGTTACTACAAATTTATTTTAGGTAGTTAACAATGGTTGTTCTTGATCCAGGGTGGGTGGTTCTTCTGCTGGTAGCTTCGAGTACGAAATCGGGGGCAGTATTGTTTTGAATCCGATCCCCTGCCACTTTAATTTTTGTGACTAGAGCATCAGATATTGTATTGGCTTTTATTTTCTTATCTAGTGGGGATTTTAATGTGAATGCGGCGTCATAAATGACTGCGAAAAGGCAATAGAAAAGAGTTTTCTTCTTAAATGGGGAAAATTTGATTTCATCTCCAAGCTTCTCATCAATAGCTTCCATCACGAATTCAAATCTACGTTCTATTTCATCACGTTCTTTAAATTCTTCGTCTTTATCGCCGTAAACGGTATTGATTGCTGATTGTGTTTTCCCGGTTATTCCTTTGAGCATAAGTAAGGCAAATTCAGATGTAAGCTCTACTTCATTCATTCGTGCAAAGTTATTTTCAGTGAATATTCCCCATTTGCGCCATCTGGGTAATTGTTCCGCGGCCATGTTAAAACATGATGTTTTGAATTCTCCATAGTACTGTGCATTGCGCAATTCTTGATCGTTTAGCTTAACTCCAGTTGCATTCATTCGAGCAAATATTTGGAGGACTTCTCTGTCATCAATATTTGACGGCAAGACGTGAACGCTAAATTGATAGTCTAGAATTTTTTGCTTAATTTCATCAGGCAGTTCGTCGTAATTTTTGCCGCAAACTTCATTGTTGTGGGTTTTCTGTATTTGGAAGGTATCTCTATCGGCGTTGAAGTCTTTAAGTATTTCGGGGGCTACAAATGAAATTATCGTCCGAATTCTTTGTTGACCATCCACAACTTCACGAATTGTCGCGAGCTTATTCAAGTCTGTTTTTTTCTCGCGAAGGAAGATTATTGGGATAGGCAATCCTCTGATAATTGTATCCAGCAAATATGATTTTGCACCTACAGACCACACTGGCCTTCGTTGGAAGCTAGGACTTAGTTCTAATACTTTGTTTTTTTGCCAAGAGATGAAGTCGCCAACTGTATAAACAGTTTTAAGCATGTCCCATGTTTTCATTATCTAGTTTCTTTCCTATGGTTATATCCGCTCTTATTTGTTAATCATACATTACTCATCAACAATTCTAGACAGGCGACGATTTTCAAGCTGCCAACGGAAACGGCTCAATGCGCGGCCGCTTGACCTTTGAGGCCTGCCACAGTTCGTAATCATCTTGCAGCCCCATCCACATTTCCGGGCTGGTGCCGAGCGCGGCTTGCAGGCGCAGGGCCATGTCGGCGGAGATGCCGGAGGAGCCGTTCAGTACTCGCGAGAGCGTAACTCGTGAGATGCCGAGCCTGTCGGCCGCTTCGGTTACGCTCATATCGCCCAGCCATTCGCGCAGTACTTCGCCGGGGTGGGGAGGGTTGTGCATGGTTGCCATTTGTTGCCTCTCAGTGATAGTCCTGATAATCCACCAACAGTGCATCGCCATTTTCAAAGCGGAAGGTGATGCGCCAGTTGCCATTTACCGTGATTGCCCAGTGCCCAGCCAGGTTGCCTTTGAGCGCATGCAGCCGCCAGTTGGGCACGGCCATGTCGTCAGGCCTCTTTGCGCGGTTCAGCGCGGCCAGTTGCAATCTCAGTTTCGGAGCATGCGCGGCCTGGATTCCAGCTTTCGAGCCTGTTTCGAAAAATGTCTTGATGCCTTTGTGCGCAAAGCTCTTTATCATGGCGGTCGATTGTATCGCTATACGTTACACATCGCAATTGCTTCACTTCTGCTCATGCAACGGTGATATGGGGTCAGCATCGAAATTCATTTCTTCTCCCATGACGCAAAGCCGATGGGCCGTTTCTTTTTGTTCTCCGGCGGGGTCATCAATTCATGAATGGCTTCGAAGACGGCTTTGAAGCGCGCGTCGTATTTCTTTTCCAGTGCAGCCAGCTTGCGCGCCAATTCGGCATTGCCGGCCAGCATCTGTCGCAGGCGTACAAAGGCGCGCATGATTTCGATGTTGACCTGGATGGCACGTTCGCTGCGCAGGACGCTGGAAAGCATGGCGACTCCCTGTTCGGTGAAGGCGTAGGGCAGGTATTTGGCGTGTTGTCCACGACCTGTCTTTAAGGTCACAATTTGTGACCTTAAAGATGCGGCCTCTTCTTCTGTGAGTTGGAACATGAAATCTTCCGGGAAGCGTTCGATGTTGCGCTTGACGGCTTGATTCAAGATTTTCGGCTCGACTTCGTAAAGCTCGGCCAAGTGCTGACTGAGCATGACCCGCTCCCCTCGGATGAGGAGCACCTTCGATTCGATCTGGGCGATTGTTGCGGTCATGCTTTCCCCTTTGTCGTAGCAAACTGGCTCCCGATTGTGCGGTCATCTTGCTTGCGGCCAGCTCCTGTCTGGGGATCGTTTCATTCGGCCCTGTGCCATGCGTGTGGCGCGGTGTGCTTTCAGCAATTCAGCAAGCGCGCTGAACTTTAGGGACTGCCGCAAGGCGTGTCAATCTATCAAGATCAATAGGGGCGCCGGGTTTTTGCCCCTGCTTTTATCAAGGTTGAATGTGGCATGCGCTCTGCCTAGACTGCTGCAACTGACCTCGACTCTTGAGCGCTTCTGCGCGCAGCCATGAACAAATTGACGGAATTTTTTGCGCTTGACCCGGAACAGCCCGCTGCATGGCGTGGGCTGCATGCGCTCAACTTTGACAACAGCTATGCGCAGTTGCCGCAACATTTCTACAGCCGCCAGTCTCCCACGCCGTTGCCCGCGCCTTATCTGGTCAGCTTCAACGCGCACGCCGCAGCGCTGATCGACCTCGACCCGGCAAGCAGCGCGCACCCGGAGTTTGTGGAATATTTCACCGGCAACCGGCTCCTGCCCGGCGCGCAACCGCTCTCCATGCTGTATGCCGGGCACCAGTTCGGTTACTACGTGCCGCAGCTCGGCGATGGTCGCGCCATCCTGCTCGGCGAAGTGCGCAACCGCAATGGCGAGCTGTGGGATGTGCAACTCAAGGGCGCGGGCCTGACGCCGTATTCGCGCCAGGGTGATGGCCGCGCCGTGTTGCGTTCCACCATCCGCGAATACCTGTGTTGCGAAGCCATGCACGGCCTTAACATTCCCACCACGCGCGCGCTGTGCATCACCGGCAGCGACGAGGAGGTGTACCGCGAGCGCATCGAAACCGCTGCCGTGCTCACTCGCCTGTCACCGTCGCATGTGCGCTTCGGTTCGTTCGAAGTGTTTTTCTACCGCAAGCAGCACGAGCATATCGCCACGCTGGCCGACTATGTAATCGCGCGCCATTTCCCGCACTGGCAGGGCAAGGCCGAGCGCTACCTGTTGCTGCTCGAACAGGCGGTGCAGAACACAGCGAAGCTGATGGCGCAGTGGCAGGCGGTGGGCTTCTCGCATGGCGTGATGAACACCGACAACATGTCGATTCTCGGCATCACGCTGGACTACGGCCCGTTCGGCTTCATGGAAGCCTACGATCCAAACTACATCTGCAATCACTCCGACCCCAATGGCCGCTACGCATTCGATCAGCAGCCGGATGTGGGCCTGTGGAATCTCGCCTGCCTGGCACGCGCGCTATCGCCGTTGATTCCAGAGCAGGATGCCGAAGCGGTACTGGCGCAGTACGCACGCACCTTTAATAGCTGTTACATGCAGGCGATGGGCGAGAAGCTGGGGCTGCGCGCAGCCACGCAGGCCGATGTGCCTTTGATCGGCGCCTGGCTGCAACTGTTACGCGCAAACCGGCTCGACTACACCAATACGTTCCGTGCACTCGGCCAGTTCGACAGTACGCCTAGTGCACTGAATGCCGTACTGCGTGATCAGATGCGGGATCGTGCCGCGTTCGATGTCTGGGCGGCGGATTACCGTGCGCGCTTGCAACAGGAGGGCAGCACCGATGCGGAGCGCAAGCAGCGCATGGATCGCGCGAACCCGAAATACATCCTGCGCAACTACCTGGCGCAGCTTGCCATCGAGCGCGCAGAGCGCGAACGGGAATTTTCCGAAATCGACACGCTGCTGGTGCTGCTGCGCCAGCCGTATGCGGAGCAGCCCGGCATGCAGCGCTATGCCGAGCTGCCGCCGGGCTGGGCATCCAGTCTTGAGGTAAGTTGCTCTTCCTGAGCTGCCGGGCGCATGCAATGAATGGCCTGCGCAAACAAACAGCCCGGCAGAGCCGGGCTGGTGTCCTGTTTGGAACGGTTTGAGTTAGTGGGTAGTGGCAGGCATTACCATCGACTGGGAATTGCGGTTCTGCTTCTTGGCGTGTTTCGCCGTGCGCTTTTCTTTCAGGGTCAGCAACGGTTTCTTCTTGAGGTCACGATGGGCATCATGGTTCTTTGGCATGATCAAACTCCTTTTGTGATTAAGGGAAGAACTGCGCGACCATCCTACTCCAATGTTCAGGTTTTGTCTGCGCCCGGTTCGGGCAGCGGGCGGCCCATGATCGGCAGCTCCACGTGCGGCAGCTCCAGCGCCTCGAATACTTTCAGTGCGGCATAGGCGTCGTTGGCGGCGTAAAGCATTTGCTGCGCGGACAGTTCGTGGCGCGACCAGTCGGTGGTGGTGACCTTTTTCGATTTGCTGAAGCGCTGCCCGAAAACCAGCGCCACCGCATTCTTGACGCCCAGCTCGCGCTGGTAGCCGCGCATGCTGAACACGCTGTTCAGGTCGGCCACGCCGCCGAATTCGATGCCGAATTTGCGCTGGATATGGCCGCGGTCGGACTGGAGGCCGAAGCCCACCTTGATGAGCGTCTCCGAGCGCAGCAGATCCAGCAGGCAGGCCCGTCCTTCCGCACGATGCACCTGGAACAGGTAGGCGCAATGGTGCAGCGCAAACTGCACCACATGCGGACCGTCGCTGATTTCGCCCACCGCAAAGGTGGGTTTCGATTCGGTGTCGAAACCGACCACGCCGGCGCTCATGATGGCGGCGCAGGCCTCGGCAAATTCCGCCGCGCTGGCAGGCACCCGCACATGCTCCAGTGCGAGGCCGGCAAAGGGCGGCATCAGCGCGATTTCATCCTTGCCGGGAATGGCCTGTTTCATTGCGGTGTGTCAGCGCGGGCGGTTGCCCATCGCCTCGCCCATGCGCAGCGGCTTGGTGGGGTGCCACTCCGGGGTGAAATCGAGCGCGCCCTTGGGGAACAGCATCACCACCGTGGAGCCGAGCAGGAAGCGCCCCATCTCCTCGCCTTTCTGCAAGGTGATGTCGCGGTCGTCGTAGCGCCATTCGCGCAGCGTGCCGGGGCGGGGCGGGTTGACCACGCCATGCCACACGGTCGCTATGCTGCCGACAATCGTGGCGCCCACCAGCGTCAGCACGAACGGGCCGGATTCGCCGTCGAATACGCACACCACGCGCTCGTTGCGCGCGAACAGGCCGGGTACGCCGCGCGCGGTGGTCGGGTTCACCGAAAACAATGCGCCCGGCACGTGGATCATGCGCCGCAGGCGGCCGCTGCACGGCATGTGGATACGGTGGTAGTCCCTGGGGCTCAGATACAGCGTGGCAAAACTGCCGTCGGCAAATTGCGCGGCCAGCCCGGCATCGCCGCCCACCAGCGCCGTCGTAGTGTAGCTGTGGCCCTTGGCCTGGAAAATACTGTCGCGCTCAATCGCGCCGAACTGGCTGATCGCGCCATCCACCGGGCAGACCAGGTCGGCCTGCGCCAGCGGGCGCGCGCCGTCGCGCAGCGGGCGCGTGAAAAACTCGTTGAAGCTGGCGTAGCTCGCGATGTCCGGATTGGCCGCCTCCTGCATGTTCACGCCGTAGCGCGCAACAAAGCGGCGGATCACCGCTGTGGTAAAACCGCCGAGGCGGGCGCTGGCGAATTTCCCGGCCAGCGCAGTCAGCAACTGCTTGGGCATCAGGTATTGCGGCAATACGGCTAAACGATCGGACACGGTGCTTTCCGGTAATGAACAAAGCGCGGATTATACCGGCGTCGGGCAAAGTGATGGCGTGTAAAAAATCGTCCACGACGACACGGGGCCGGCGTGGACGATTGTTTTTTGCCAGGCGCAGTGCAGCTTTATTGAGCCTGTTTCCTTGGTGCGTTCGGGGACGGCTAATGAACAAGCTGTGCGATCTTGTCGCGCTCGATGGCATTCAGGATGACATCGCGTTCCGGCATGCCGCCTTTCACAATCACCCGGATGTACTGCACTTTCAGGCCGGTTTTATTGCCTTTAGGCATCTTGCCAAAGGTCAGTTCCGCGGCCTCGTCCGGGAAAATACGTTCGGCGTTGTGTTCGTTGGCGATGATGCTCACGTTCTCGGTCACGTCCGAGTAGTGGATGGATTTCTGTTTCGCCTCCAGTTGTTCGACTTGCGGCTGGATGCTCGCCCAGTAGCGGTCCCTGATCTCGCGTCCCTTGCGGCTGTAGCCATCGGCCTCATCGCTCAGGCGGCTGGCCTGTTTTTTGTCGCCATCCTTGTAGGCCTTGTTCGAGGCGCGGTTGGCCTCGCTCATTTTGTCCAGCCAGACCTGGCGTTCCTTGGCCACCTCGGGCGGCAGCTCGCGCAGCTTTTCAATTTCCTTGTCCACCGAGCGATACTCGGCATACCTGCGATCGCTTTCTTCTTTCGCCATATGGTAGGTATAGGTCGCATTCACGCGCACATCGAAATTTCCCTCGGGATCGGATGCGCAGACGAATTTGTCGACATGTCCGTCGCGCACTTCCTGTGCCCAGCCGGACGGGGCCGTCGGCAGCGTGCTTTTGAGCGCGGCAAAAGTCTGCTTGAAGTATTCGGCTTCTTTGTCGGTGCTTGGGCGCATCTCGCAGTCAGCGAATGCCGTTGCAGAAAACACCAAGAAAATAATTGCACCCGGTATTGCAAGAGTTGATTTCATATTTCCCCCTTCGGCCCTTGAAGATTCGTTAATCAGTTAGACAGCTTTACCTTCATGTACGGTATCGGCTTCTTGATCCAGCCGCCTTTTTCTCCGCCATAGATGCCCCATGCCATCACCGTGCCATCGGCGCGGATAGCGAAGTTTTCGCTATCCATCAGGTAATGGGCGAGTACCGGGCCAAGGCCGACAGGCGGGTGCGGCTTCGAATCTTCGCGGTCGCCATGGCCATCTCCCAGCACGCCAAAGTAGCCGTTGCCCCAGCCCAGCAAGGTGCCATTGCGCAAGCGCACAATGGTCGTCTGTGATGTACTGCGTACCGAAACTGCATCGGCCACGCCCGCTACCTTGTAGGGCGTGGTTTGCGTGCCGCCGGTCATGCGCACCGAACCGTCCGCCAGCACGATGGCGGCGTTCCCGTTAATTGCAATATCCACTGCATTGCTGATGCCCTGCATTTGTACCGGTTGTGTGCGCGGCTCGGTGCTGCCGTCGCCGAGTGCCCCTTTGTTAATGCCCCAACCCCACACCGTGCCGTCTTCCTTGAGCGCGATGGCGTTCGAGCCATCCGTGGCGATCTTCTTTACACCGAACAACCCGGCAACCTTTACCGGGTGTGAGGCGCATTCCGTTTTCCACCCGATGGCGCCGTTTGCCAGCAGCCCGGTTTGCGCATTGCCCCACATCCACACGGTGCCATCATTGAGCACCGCGCCGGAAATTCCCTCTGAGGCGGCAACCTGTTTGACGCCGCTCACGCCGGCCACGGCCACCGGCGATTTGATGCCGTTGTCATTGCCGGTGCCAACTTCGCACATGTTGTTGCGTCCCCATGCGTAAACCGTGCCGTCGCGCGCCAGCAGAAGCACATGCTGGGTGCCGACCGCCGCATCCACGATGTCATGCACGCCGGGAATGGGCGTCGGCTCATCGCGCGCGGCGACGTTGCCGTCGGTGCCATCGCCCAGGTAGGGGCCTTCGCCGTCACTTGGGCTGCCCCAGGTCTTGACGGTGCCGTCGACCTCAACCAGCACATACACGTGCATCCTGCCGGCAAAAACCGGCAGGCGATCGGCCGCCTGCGCCTGGAGCGCGGTACCGGTGAGCAAACAAAACAGCAGGGAAGTTATGCGGGCCATGGTGCCTCCGATTGTTATTGCTTCACCAGTTCGACGCGGCGGTTTTTTGCACGTCCTTCTTCGCTATCGTTCGAGGCGACCGGCGCATACGGGCCGGAGCCATAGGCCTTGAGGCGCGTCGCGGCAATGCCGTGCGTTTTGACCAGCGCCTGCACGACCGACTGGGCGCGGCCTTCGGAAAGCTTCATGTTGCCGTCCAGCGCGCCGGTGTTGTCGGTATGGCCGACCACATACAGCTTCAGCCCGGCATCGTTTTTCAACAGCTTCGCCACCTCGGCAATGGCCTGGTCCGACTCGGGCTTGAGCTCGGTCTTTGCGGTGTCGAAATAAATGCCCTCCAGCGCAATGTGGCCGGTCGCCTTGAGGCCGTTGGCAAAGGCGTCGGCGTTTGCCACCAGCTCTTGCGCCATTGCGGCCTTCTCCACGATGGTCAGGATGTACTTGCCGGTATAGTCAGCCCAGACTTCGATCCACAACTCCTTGTTGTCCTTGCTGAGCTTCAGCGTCTCCTTGCTGGAGTCGCTTGCCACGAGAGTGCCGCCCACCTGCTTCACGGCGTTTTCGACATTGCGCAGCACCTGCAGCGTGCTTGGCTTGGGCGTCAGCCCGGCGGGAGGCTGGTAACGGATGTTCGTGAACAGGCCCTCCACCTGCAGCGGTTTACCTTTGCCGACCATGAAGCCGTAGGCATCGAACTGCTTCAGCGTACATGATTCGATCCAGTAGTCGGGAAGCCGGGAGAGCAGCGGATGATCCTTGCAGTTGGCTGCGTCTTTTTGTGCGGCAAGGCAAGCGGGAGCGATAAACAAACTGAAGAGGGTAAACAGCAATGCATGGCAGGCTTTCGTCATGGTCGTATCCTTCCTGAGCGAGGGTGGTTGGATGAGGCTACATGCTGCAAAGCATTCTAGGTCAATTGCTTACAAAACGGAAATTGCCGTGACGGCACGCGCAAAGGGCGCGTTAAGTTGGAGGGAGTGGGGTGCCGCGGACTGCCTGTGATGCGCGGATTTCAGCTGCTTGTGCGATCCCTGGCCTGCACGGCCCGCGCGCGCAACTGGCCGCACGCGCCTTCCACCTCCTGCCCGGCGGAGTCGCGCAACTGGGTGACGATGCCGTGCTGCTTCAGCATGCCCACGATGCGCGCCAGGCGCTCGGGCGCGGGGCGGCGGTAGGGCAGGCCGTCCACCGCGTTGAACGGGATGAAATTCATGATCGCGTATTTGCCGGTCAGCAATGCGATCAGGCGCTCCAGCTCGGCATCGCTGTCGTTCACGCCTTCGATCAGCGTCCATTGGTATTGCGTCGGGTAGTGCGTGGCGCGCGCATACGCCTCGCACTGCGCCACCAGCTCGGCCACCGGGATGCGCGGCGCTTTCGGCAGCAACTGCGCACGCAGCGCATCGTCGGTGCTGTGCAGTGAGAGGGCGAGGGCGGGTTTGACTATTTGCTGCGGCAGTCGCTCGAACACGCGCAGGTCGCCCACTGTCGAAAGCACCAGGTTCTTGTGCGCGATGTTGCCCAGCATCCCCAGCACCTCGATGGCTTCCAGCACGTTGTCGAGATTGTGTGCCGGCTCGCCCATGCCCATGAATACCACTTTGCTCACCGCGCGCAGGCTGCGCGCTAGCACCACCTGGGCCACGATCTCGGCGCTGTCGAGCTGGCGCACCAGGCCGGCGCGGCCGCTCATGCAAAACACACAACCCACCGCGCAGCCCACTTGCGTGGAAATGCACAAGCCGCCGCGCGGCAGCAGCACGCTTTCCGTCAACTGCCCGTCGTGCAGCTCCACCAGCAGCCGCGCCACTTCCGAGTCGCGGCGCAGTTCCTGCTCTCTCGGCGAGAGGGTGAGTGTGTCGGGGTGCGCGCTTTTCAGCCGCGCCAGCCCTTGCAGCTCAGCCTCGATGGCGGGCAGGGCGGCGCGCAATGCAGCAGGAAAAAAAGTGGCCGCCGGGCTGCTCTTGCGGTCATAGGAGCGGCGCTGCACCCAGCCGCGCAGCAGGCGCTCGATATGGCAGGGCTTGCAGTCGAGGTCTTGCAGGCGAAGCTGGAGGTCGGAAAGGCGCATAGAGTGGAGCGACAAGTGGCCCGGATGTGTTCATCCGGACTTGTCTGGATCAAGCGGCGATTTGTGAACTAAAGGGCTGGCTTTCCAGATACAGGGTGTCGTAGCTGAGGTCGATTTCGCCGGGCCATTCCACGGAACCGGAAACGACGCGCGCTCCCATAAAACAATTTTTCTCGCGCAGACGTTTGAACACGCCTTTATCGAGATAAGGCTTCGCATCAAAAATTCGCTGCTCACCGGATGTGAAGGTCAGCAGTAATTCAAAATTTTCCAGCGGTTTGACAATGGCGACATGCGGATTCATAAGCATCTCTAACGTAACGGCTCGATTCGGAACGGCTCCTCACCTTTAACAGCCAATTCCCAGTCGGCAAAAAGTTCATCCTTGTGAATGACCATCCATGCCTGGATCAATTTTTCTTTGGTGGCGGGCATATTACCCGAAATGCGCTCACCGGTTTCGATCAGATAAACAGCCTGTTCCCCTTGGCACTCGGCATGAATGTGCGGCGCATGGTGCTGCTTATCATCGAAGAAGTACATGCGGATGAGGATGCCGAAAAACATGCTGATGGTAGGCATGACAGAACTCCATGGCGGTTGAGTTTGTCATGAGGATAGCCGCAGCGCTTCCCTATGTCGAGATCAACGGGGGCGCCGCTGTTGCGCCTCAGTCGAACTTGTTGCGCAGCTCGTCGCGGTCGAACCACCAGGCGTTGCCGACCAGGATATTCACCACCTGGCCCAGGCGCGGCAGGAAATCTTGCGGGTCGCGCAGCTCCAGCCGGTCCATCCAGGCGTCGAGCGCGGCCTGGTCGCGCACCTGGCCGTGACGCTCCGCAACTTGGGCGATCAGATTGTTGGCGAAGAAGGCGAGGCTTTCGTGTTGTTCGTCATTGGCGCGCAGGTCGATCACATAGCGCGCGGCCACGGCGGCCAGCGCTGCACCGTCGGCATGGTGCGGCGTTTCTTCCACGATGTGCGCCAGCATCGCCAGCGTCAGCTCCGGGTTCACCGGGAAACTTACCGACAGCCACACGCCCATGCCGAGCGCGGCGATGGATTCCGGCTGCCCGCACTGGAACAGCACATCGCATGCTTCCACCGCGTCCGCCCAGGCTTCCTGCGCCAGCGCCGAATCGAAGGCATTGCGCGCCAGTGTCCAGGCATCGCTCTTGCGTTCCAGCCGCGTCAGCAGTTCGGCAGCGTCCAGTTGCAAGCGCACCCGCGCCAACGTCTCGCTGTCGTCCAGCGCCTGCAAGGCCTGCAACTTGGCGGCCAGTTCCTGTGCGAGTTCGGCGGGGCCGCCTTCCTGCGCGGCGCTTTTGATTTCTACAAAATTCTTGCTCATGGCTATCCTGTAATCCTCGTATATCGTCATACCGGCGCAGGCCGGTATCCAGTCAATTGCAACAGCCCTGCGCAGCAGGACAAACCTTGATGGAGTTAATAATAAAACCGCTGGATACCGGCTGGCACCGGCATGACCGAATTACTCCTTGCCCGGCTTCACGAAGCTGAGCACCTGTGCGCTGGGCTGCGCGCCATCGCGGAAATACGGGCGCGACGAATCGAAATTGAGCTGTTCGGCCAATTCCCGCTCGCGTTCGGAAATCAGCGCGAAGCAATCCTTGATGTCCTGGATCGTGTCGCCGGTCAGCGGGTTGGGGCGGCCGCCCAGCGGCGTGACATCGCGCACCACATTGCCCAGCGTCTTGCGCATCAGGCGCAGGATGCGTTGTTCCTTGCTCAGTTCTTCAGTGTCCATGGCAGCCTACCGGTATGAAAGCAGGGCGCGACTCTACCGGAAGGCCGGATGAGCTGCTATGCCCCGTTCGGGGGAGTGGCGCAAGCCCCTGCCATGAGTGGGTGCATCGCCTGCGGAAATGCCGTTATCATCCGCGCTTCAACCCGGAAGCCAGAACCATGCAAACGCGCAAACCCCTTTCCATCCCCGTCGTCTCAGCCCCTGCCGCAGAGGAGGCGGGCAGCAACTGCTCCGGCAAGGAACTCGTCGCCCTCATGGTGTTGGGCGACAGCATGCAACCCG
Source organism: Pseudomonadota bacterium (assembly GCA_021848465.1). Lineage (GTDB taxonomy): Bacteria > Pseudomonadota > Gammaproteobacteria > Burkholderiales > Gallionellaceae > JAJZUP01. The sequence continues at coordinate 307,174 of JAJZUP010000002.1, read as the reverse complement.
AATTTGCCGAAGGCGAAATCCTCGTCATCGAAATGGGCCGCCCCGCTGCGCCCGGCGATTACGTCATCGCCGAAGTGGCAAAGGAAGACTTCATCTTTCGCCAACTACAGCGCGACGAACAAGGCGGCTGGCAACTGCACGCGCTCAACCCCGCTTATCCCGCCACCGCCATCGCCGGGCTACAGATCATCAAGGGCGTGGTCACGCACAAGCGCCATGCCAAATCGCGCAAGACGGTGAAGTTTTATGTGCCGCAGGGGGCGTAAGGGAGATTTAAGAATTATGCGGCCTGTGCAATCTGCCGTAGCTTTTCAGTCAATGACCGTACACGCTCGGCATGTGATTCATCCGGGAAAATCATTCCATGGACGGCATCCATGAATTTTGGATTTGCCCGCAGTGCCTCGCACCGGTCCGCCAGATAGCGCTGCAATTCAACCGGGCTTGCGGTGATTTCCTCAACGATCTCCGGCCTGCCATCCAGCACATTCACAATATCTTCCAGATCGTGGCTGCCCAGAAAATCGGCTTGACCGCGATCCGCAAACGCCTCCAGCTTGGTCGCCACAAACACCGGGGCGGCGATCAGGCGTATCGTTGTTCCGCTCGGCAGCGTAATAACTTGCGCCGACTCCATCGCCAGCGGATACCAGCGGTTGGAAAAACCCAGAATTCGGGTATCCGTGGGCATCAAGTCCACCTCCAGATTGCCGAAGCGCCAGCGGCAGATCGGTGCAGCTTTCGACACATCGCGCTTGAAACCCAGCTCGACAAACGCTTCCTCCAGCTTGTGATAGTCAGGCAATGCAGTAACCTGCGCCACCAGATCTACATCGTAAGTCACCCGCGAAGGGGCGGCAGCCGCATCGGTCAGCAACAAATCCACCGCACAGCCGCCCACAAACACCAATTGCTCACGTAACCCTCCGAGCGCCCGCGCGATCAACTCCACCTTGGGTAAATTCGGATATTGCGGCCTCACTGAAAAAACTCATCCAGCAATTTTTGCGCTGCGCTGCGTTCGCGCGCCTGCCCGCAGCGCAGCGCATCGAACAGGGCAAGGATGGCATGCAGCTTCTCATCCTTGAGCGCCGCCGCCGCAACCGAAGGATACAAAGGCGCCAGGCTTACACCTCGCACGGTTCCCTTGGGATGCGGCCAGACCGGCACCGGGTCGGAAGAGGGCGCAATCAAAGCATTCAAAGGTGCCGCCGCATATCCGGTCGGCACACCGCGCGCCAGCGAACCCCAGACCGGAGGAAAAACATACTTCGCGCCATGCAACAGGAATTCGCGCAATTGCGTCTTCAGCACCACCGGGCGGCGATCCTGAAACATCGCCAACTGCGCCGCCGCCGCACGCTTCAATGCCCCATGCACGGCCGACACCGCCAACCCCGTTTGCTCCGCCAACTCTGGATAACCAACACTCCCGCCGCCCCGGCTCAACAAGGCCAGCAAGACATATAAATCCTGCGGCTTGAGCACGATCTGCTTATTGCTGACTTTTGCCATATTCTTTATTCTCGAAATAAGAATGATGCGGCGAATGGTACGGGCGACAATTCGTTAAAGTCAATATTCTTATTTCAAGAATGCGGAAAGGCGCGCTTGTCGAACGGCCCCACCGGAATGTTGTGCCACACCCAGGCGTTGTCTTCGAGGCAGTCTTTTAGGCGCTCGGCGAGGCGCAGCTCGCCGCGAGCGTCGAATTTGGCGGAGCCTAGGGTGGGGATGGGGGGGCCATGGGACTTCAGAAATATGCGAAGCGGTCTTATGCTTGCTGGATGTCGTCAATTAAGCCAAATGGCAAGCCATTTTCACCACTTGAACTGTAGTGCGCTGCAATAAAACCAGCATATTTCTCTTGGATATTTCTCGGAACATCATTATCAACAAGAATAATCTGACAAATTTTTCCGTTCTCCTCCGCAGTTTCCGCGATTTCAATCAAGAATTCATAAATGTTGCTGTACTTGGTGGGGTCAGAAATACTTTCTTTCTTATCTTCATTGATATCTGTGTCGTTGTATCGTGCATGTGTTTTAGCTAAATACTTCCCAACGGTATCAATCATCAAGAAAGAAGGCAGATTAGTATTTTCTGAAAGTGAATATTTTAGAAGGCTGGCAAAATATCCAATTGACAGGATGGTTCTAAGTCCACCAGAAGTAACGTTGAAGTATTCTCTGTTTCTAAGAATTGGCAAAAAATTCTTATCGTTAATTCTGACATCCCGTCTGTCTTTAATATTCACCCGCTCAAGATATGAATCTAGCAAATCGCCTAAGGTACCTAGAATTGCTGTGAGGGAAGGTGCATTCTTCTTCAGTTGCTCCAAACTTTCCTGGAGCCTACCAATTCTTGAATGGAGCTTTGCTATTTCGTCTTGAATGTACTTGTGTTGATTGCGCACCCGCAAGGATTGGTCCAGCTGCCTTAGCTTTTCCTGTGTTGTCGCGAGTTCGGCTGAAATGCCATCCCTCTCAGATAAGTATGGAGTGACTATTTCTGCAGTTTCCTCGTCTAACATTCTTCTGGCCCGAAGCTGGTCCTCAGCTAGCTTCGCGAGATTTAGGGAAGACGATCTGTGGGTGTTTCTTTCGTGCTCAATGAGCTGGTCTAGCTCTCTAATCCGCCTACCAAGTAAATTTGATTCATGGCCTAAATTATCTTTCTCATTAACCTCGAACTTTTCTTTTGTTTGTTTTAGGTCAATTTTTGTATCGCATATTGGGCATGTGAAATGTTCTGCCTTTGAAACCCCGATAATGTCTTTCGCTAATCTGACAGCCTTGATTTTATTAATATCGGTTACATAATCATTCTTAAGGCGGGAATATCTTTCAATGGCAGTTTCGGCCGAGGTTCTTTCACTTTCGTGCACTAGTATTTTGGTTGAAATGTCAGTCAGTATGCTTTTTAGTGCGTTATATCTTTCAGAGTCAGCAACAATCTTATTGCTTATGTCGGAGAGCTGATTTCTAAGAATCTCAAGCCGCTCCTGAAGCTGCTGACGAGAGTCCTCGATGCCAATTGCTGAAGCAAACTTTGTCTCTCTCAAAAAGTCTGAGATTGATTCGTATCTATTTTCGAGATGGTTTCTTTCAGATGTGAGTCTTGAAAGTTCGGCCTCTGAATCGGTGATGTTGGTATCAAGCAAATTGAAAAAGTAGCGGAAAGTTTGCATATTTTTTGAATGGACGGCCCAATTTCCAAAACTCAAAATTTGTTTGCTGCCCACATCATCTTGTTTGAGGTAGCAGTACTTAAATACATCCCTAAAGCTAAGCCTAATCATAGGAGAGTCTGCTTTTGTGGGCGCCTCCCGTACCTTGAGAATTGGCAGGTTTAGTGCATCCAGAAGGAAATCGGAAAATAGACCATCGTTTTCCACGGAAACTTTTGAGCTTGGAGCATATTTCTTCGGGAAGCATAAGTGTTGCTTTTCGAAGTCTGTTGGATAGACGGCTATCAATTTGCTGCTGTCGAATATATCTCTCGTTATGAGATAAGGTTGGTCATTTAGTTTGATCTCAAGGGCAGCATAGTTAACTGAGGATTCAATTTCGCTGTCGTATATGAATGTCGAACTCCCAAGAAGATAATTAATCAGCTCGAGGATGCTTGATTTCCCAGTTGTAGAATCTCCATAAATAATGTTTACGCCACGATTAAAAGGCACTATGTAGTTTTTTCGATGCCCAACTAGTATTAGGCGTTGCACCAAGATGCTAGGATTGATCATGTTCAACTTAACCTCTAAATAAGTTATTAAGTGATTTAGTTAGCTCTGAGGTCGGTAACGACTTTATTTGGTCAATGCCGCGAACGTATTTTTCAACGAGAGAGAAATATTCACCTCCAAGTTGTTGGGCAATACTTATTCCCTCATCAGTCAGGTAGTACATAAAGCCGTCAGTTTTTCTATACTCCACCGCAATTAAATTCTTTGAGGCAGCAAAACCTATTAGCGCTTTGATCCAACTGGAGTCAAAGAGTGGGTCTAGATTTATTGAGATGCTATTGACTGAATACAACTCCGCCTCATCTAGAGGAACCCCAGTTCTGCCCAGTTGAACCAGTAGCCGGTCAAGCAATACGGGGTTTCTAACCAGATAAAAATATGCGTGTAGCTTTTCGTTGTTTATCAAAAGGGTGCCGCGGTTTGATCTGGCTAAGGAATTAAGCAGAATCAGTAGTATCCCGACATTCAAATCGATGTCCTTGGTTGGGTCAAAGAAAGGCAGGCTATTAGTGTTCATTATCATGCTTCGCTGTAATCAATTCCTGTAATGCAGCAATGGAGTGATCCTCACTCCACCAAATGTCCTGATCAAGGTCATTTGCTAGCTGATGAAGCATTCCCATCTTATGCAGCCCTGCTATAAAGGGGAGATTCGACTTCAGGAAGTTTGCATCTTCACGAATTATTTTTTCGTAGACGTCATTTACCAGTAGCCCCCCTTTTTCTATTTTTCCGTCCTTGTTAAGAAAGTATTCATAACTGTTTTGGTACAGCGTGCGAATTCGTGAATATAAAGCTACGAGCTGTTGTTGATCTGAAGAACTTGAAAACAGCTTTCGTGCGTACTCGGCATTCAGAAAATGTTCTTTGGAGTTTTTAAGTGTTGCTTGATGTACGTCTGCGATTAGAAGTTTTAGGACGAAATATTCGTTATCAAATTGCTTTTCGTCTTCGAGTGACTGGAATTCAAAATCATCGGAAATTTTTGCCTCTTTTATCGACTGATTAATAAAATCTTTGGCTGCGACTACCGTTATAGTGTTTTCACTGGATGGTTTGCAGATGCTAGTGTGATCGTCATCGCAGCTGACAATGTCTTGCTGAATCGTATCTGTTCCTATTGCGCTAGCTTTTGGGACTACATTGTCATAAGTCCCGTAGAAATATTTTATCTTTGGGTGATTTTCTATTTTTATCCACTGATTGTTCAGATGTGGTATCAAGTCACCAATCGAGCTTAGGTCCTTTACCTGTGGGTGCGAGACTATATATTTCCCTAAATTGGCAAGGTCAGCTCCAAGATGCGGTACCGCTAAAGAAATGAATAGTGAAATTCTGTTCTGAATATTTTCGTTATAGTCCTTAACTATCGCGGACTTCGCTACTAAGCCCCCCATACTATGAGCGATGACAAAGACACGTTCATACGACTTCAATCTAAACTTGATTTGTGTTCTAAGGAGTTCTGCAATTTCTTCCACCCCAAGATTTTTTGGTGCCTTTGTGGGCGTTGCGCCAAAGAGGGCGAATATTTTCTGTGTGGTTGATTTTGTGTCTACCAAAATAGTGGTTAATTTTGAGAAATATTCAAAAGTCGCAATATCGCAGTTTTCTTGAATGTTCTGGTCTTCATGCAGGAGGTCATAGAAATATTCCCCGCTGGAGTTTCGCCAAGTCTCTTTCCCGCCCGTAAATCCATGGATAAATAGAATTACGTTTCGACGATTGTTTTGCGCAACGAAATTAATCATAGTGGATCTCGTGTATTGAGTTATTTCAACCGATTTGTGATGGCAACCTTATGTATGGTTCTGCCAGCATAGTGACATTGCTCTCATTCGGCGCTACTTCGCCCCTACCCCCAACCAAGCATCCGAAGTCAGCTCGTTCTGTTTCCCCGCCAGCACTTCCTCCAGATAACCCAGCGCGATCTTTTCCTTCTCGCGCCACAGTTCCTCCCCCAGTTTCTTTTTCATCATCACCAGCGGGGCGCTGCCTCTGACCATGAAATCCCAGAACTCGGGAACGGTGGTGACGGAGCGTTGCGGTTGCGGCAGGTCAGGGTTCATGGCGCGCAGAAATATTCGGGGGACAGGCCACGCTTTCACGCCGCCAGCCTGAGTTCAACCTTCTTCCCCGCCCGCGTCGCCAATGTGATGAGCATGTCCAGGCTGAACTTTTCGAACTTGCCACGAGTCAGGTCAGAGACGCGGGATTGGGAGACCCCGAGTATTTCTGCGGCCTCGGCCTGTGTCCATCCTTCGTCGCGGATTTTGATGCGCAGTTCGCCCATAAGTTGGGAGCGCATGGCGAGGATGGTGGCTTCTTCCGGCGAAAAGCCAAGATCGATAAATACGTTGCCGCTGGATTCGGTGATTTTGAGTTTTTCTTTTTTCATTTCGCAATCTCCTTGATCTGCTTGTAGCGGGTGGCCGCCAGTGCAATGTCTTCCTTGCGCGTTTGCTGCGTTTTCTTCTGGAAGGCATGCAGCACATAAACCGCATCAGCAAATTTAGCCACATAGATCACGCGCCACTCGCCCAATACATGGACACGAATCTCATACGCACCTGCGCCCACATTCAGCATCGGCTTCCAGTCCGACGGCATCAAGCCTAGCTGGATTTGCCAGAGTTCGTTTCCCGCCAGTCCTTTTGCTTCCTTTGGGAAGGCGGCCAGATCGTCTTCGCTGGAACCGATGAACTTGAGCGGTTTCATATTGGCAATATATAAGTATTTATATTGAGTGGCAAGCGATCAATTCCGGTGTCAGCGCGTGTGTTTTAGCGTTCTGTCATTTCACGCCAACCCCCAACCACGCATTCGAAGTCAGCTCGCCCTGTTTCCCTGTCAACACATCCTCCAGATACCCCAGCGCAATCTTTTCCTTTTCGCGCCACAGTTCTTCCCCCAGTTTCATTTTCATCATCACCAGCGGGGCGCTGCCCTTGACCATGAAGTCCCAGAACTCGGGAACGGTAGTGACGGGAAAGCCTTGGGTGAGGGGGCGTATCTCTATGTTTTTGAATCCAGCCGTTTCCATTTCGCGCTGGAACACTTCCGGGTTTTCCAGCGTGGTGACGGAGCGTTGCGGTTGCGGCAGGTCGGGGTTTATGGCGCGCAGTGCGCCGAACATGGTCGTCATCGCGGGCGATTGATCCATCGGCGCCCAGCTGGTGATGGCGATGCGGCCGCCGGGTTTGAGTGTGCGGTGGATTTCGGCGAAGCCTTTGCTGCGATCGGGGAAGAACATCAGGCCGAACAGCGAGAAGGCGGCGTCGAAGGTTGCGCCCGCATAGGGCAGCGCTTGCGCGTCGCCGCAGTGCAGCTCGATATGGTTGTGCCCGGCCTGTGCCATCTTCTGTTTGAAGATGGCGAGCATGGATTCGGAGAAGTCGATGCCGTGCACCTTGCTCGCCGTTTCTGCGGCGATGAGCCCGAGCGTGCCGGGGCCGCAGGCGACATCGAGCACGGTGTCGCCAGTTTGCAGGCCGACGGCGGCGATGGCTTGTTCGGCGAAGCGCTGGAACACCAGCATTGTGGTCTCGGCGTAACCATCGGCGACGAGGTTCCAGGGCTCGATGGCGGCGAGCGGGTTACCGGAGGCTGGTTGTGACAAATGCGATCCCTTTTGCAAACTGTGTTGTGGCAAATTGCGTTCCCGTCTATGCGGGTTTTCTTGCGCCAGCACCCGCAAGGGGTACGCCGAGGGTGCCCGACGGCTTCGCCGTCACCCTTTCGCAGCCTCCTGTTCTGGGGACTTTGCCGTGAGCCTCGCGCCGTCCATGCGGTGCGATGTGCGTGGAGCAGAGTAGCAAGTGGGCGCAACTTTATGGGAGCCTCGCAATGCCTGTCAATCGCTTGCTGCTCGGGTTATGCGGCTTGGGTATTTTGCATGAATGAAGTGCCGGTTTGCGCATTCTCTGCGCATCAAATGATGTATGTTAAATAACTGTATAAATTATTCTGGATGCATACGTTGCGCTCGGGTATGCTGCGCCTCACTGGTTTTTCTTGTGTTGTCTGCGGGCTTTTGCGAGGTGCGGCTGTGAGGTTACAAGTGCAATGAAGAAAACCGTCCTGGAGTCGCTGAGATTTCCGGTTAATGCAGATAACCTGCATATCGTTTCCGAGCAGATTCGCTCGCGTCTGAAAAATTACCTGAGCATGATCAGCAGCCAGTTGGCGCTGCTGGCGATTTTCAATTGGCTGATGTGGAGCGTGTTGTCACATGCCGCGCTGTTCTGGTACGACGTGCTGGGGGGGCTGGCGTGGTCGGTTGAGCTGCTGTGGTGGTGGCGCATGCGTCATCGCACCGAGTCGCTTGAGGATTGCACGCGCTGGCATTTCGCATTCATTTCTTTCACCGGTTTTCTGGCGCTGTTCTGGGGCAGTTCGGCGCTCTGGCTGTTCCCGCCCGACCTGATTTACCAATCGGTGTTGCTGATGCTGTTGATGGGGCTGGCTGCGGCTTCGGTGAGTACGAATACGGTGTACCCGGCTTCGTTTTATGTGTGGATCACCGGCGTGCTGGTGCCGCCGATTGCCCGCTGCATCAGCATGGACGGCGAGGTGTACCAGGCGACGGCGGTGTTTATCGCGCTGTATTACGCGGTGCTGCTGAAAAGCGGGAGCGAGGTGGCGGGAGCGTTTCGCGATGCGCTGGTGCAACGCATGGGCAAGGAGCGCGTGATCCAGCAACTGGTGGCGCAGCAGGCGGTGGTGAACCAGGCGCGTGCCGATGCCGAGTCGGCCAGTCTGGAGAAGTCGCGCTTTTTCGCGGCGGCCAGCCACGATTTGCGCCAGCCGATGCAGGCGCTGATGCTGTTCAGCGATGCGCTGACCGACGCAGGAGCGCAGGAGGTGCCGCGCCTGGCCGGGCAGATCGGCAAGTCGGTGAATGCGCTGGCGGGGATGTTCGACGAGCTGCTGGATGTGTCGCGGCTGGATGCCGGGGTGGTGGAGCCGCACTGGAAGTCGTTCCGCTTGCAGCCATTGCTGGACGACATCGCGGGCGATATGACCCAGCTTGCGCGCAACAAGGGTGTGGCGCTGGTGATTGGTCGCGGCGACTGGGTGCTGTACAGCGATCCGTTGCTGTTGCAGCGCGTCCTGAACAACCTGGTGTCGAACGCGATCCGCTATACCGACCAGGGCTTTGTGCGCGTGAGCTGCCAGCGCGCGGAGCAGGGCTGGCGCATCCAGGTTGAGGACAGCGGCATCGGCATGACGCCCGAGGCCCAGGCGCATATCTTCGAGGAGTATTACCAGGTGCACAATCCGCAGCGCGACCGCCGCAAGGGGCTGGGGCTCGGGCTGGCAATCGTGCGGCGGATCGAAAGCCTGCTCGGGTTGAAGATCGATGTGAGCTCGGTGCCGGGCACGGGCTCGACGTTCAGTTTCGTGGTGGCGGATGGCAATGCCGAGCAGGTGGCGCAGCCGACGAGCAGCGCGTTTTCGCGTTACAACATAGCGGGCAAGGCGGTGGCGCTGGTGGAGGACGAGCCGGAAATTCGCGGCATGCTGGTCAACCTGATGCGCGGTTGGGGCTGCACGGTGTGCGCGGGCGAGTCTGCCACCGAGGTGTTGTTGCAGTTCATGCAGCAGCACAGCCAGCCCGACCTGCTGGTGTGCGACTACCGGCTGCTGAATAACGAAACCGCGATCCACGTGATCCGCCAGATGCGCAAGCAGTGGGGCGAGGATTTGCCGGCCATCGTGCTGACCGGCGACACCGCCGCCGCCACGGTGCAGGAGATCAATGCCAGCGGCGGCATCATGCTGCACAAGCCGGTGGCGCCGGAGCGGCTGCGCGCCGCGATGTTCTTCGCGGTGGCAAGGGTGATCCGCGAGCCATCGCAGCATATCGCGCTCGGGCATGAGCACGATACGGCGGCGGGCTAGACTGCCTCGCAGTGCCGTTTTGCGGTGTGGTGGAGGTATAGCGCCATCAGTCCGCCCACCAGCCAGATGCCGGCGATGCCGGCCAGCCAGAAGCCGGGCGCGCCGCGTGCCGGGCCAAGATAATCGGTGAGGCCGAGCACGACCCCGCCACCCAGCCCCGGCAGCCACAACGTCACGGTGTAGATCAACATCGGGATCACCGATTTCTTGTAGCCGCGCAGCGCGTTGACGGTGATCGCCTGCATGGCGTCACCGAGGTGGTAGACCGCCACCAGCATGATCAGCGGCACAGCGATGGCCTGCACCTGTGCGTCGGTGGTGTAGAGCGCGGCGATGTGCGTGGCGCCGAACCAGAAGGTGAGGCTCAGCACCAGCGCGATGCCGAGGCCGAGGCGGATGCCTTCCCAGCAGATGCGGCGCGCGCGTTCCGGTTGTCCCGCGCCGAGTGCTTGCCCGACCAGCACCGAGGTGGCATTGCCCAGCGCGAGCGGCACCATGAAGGCCAGCGCGGTGATGTTGGCGGCGATCTGGTGCGCGCCGGATACCACCGGGCCCAGCCGGGCGATGAACAATGCCATGAAGGTGAAGGCGGTGACGTCGGCGATGAAGGTGAGGCCGATCGGGATGCCGAGCTTGAGGAATTCGCCGATGGTCCTGATGTTCGGCGCGGTGAAGTGCTGGCGCAGGCGGAACTGCAGGTAGTCCGGGTGGCGCAGGCACCAGCCCCAGGCGAGCGCGGCCATCAGCCAGGCATCCAGCGAGGTGGCCACCGCGCAGCCCGGCGCGCCCATTGCCGGCAGGCCGAGCAAGCCGTACATGAAGGCTGCATTGAGCGGCACCTTGAGCGCGAGCGAGAGCAGGTTGAAAAACATCACCGGGTGCGGGCGGCCGATGCCGGTGGAAAGCCCGAAGAACAGGCGCAGCGCAAACACGGCGGGCACGCCCCAGGCGGAGGCGCTGAGGTAGGCGCGCACCTTGGTTTCGACATCGGGTTGCAGGTGCGAGATGGCGAGGAAGGGCTGCGGGAAGAGCAACAGCAGGATGGTCGCCAGTGCGAGCCCGAGCGAAATCCAGACGCCCTGGTGGATTTCGCGTCCGATTTCATCGGCGCGGCCGGCACCGTACAGGTGCGCGATCAACGGCGGCAACGCGAACAGTACGCTGACCAGCGACATCATCACGGTCGCCATGATCGAAGCGGCCACGCCGACGGCAGCGAGGTCGATGGCGGAGAGCCGCCCAGCCATCGCCGTGTCGATCACCGCATTGGCCATCATCGCGAGTTGCGCGACCAGCATCGGCCAGGCGAGCTGGAACAGGGCGCGGGTGGATGAGGTGTGCGGCATGGCGGAGGTGCGTGCGGGAAAGGGCGGCATCTTACGCGAGCCGGGCGGACGCGCCAATCGGGCGCCGCGGCGGCTTTCTCTGCGCGCCGATAACCAGTATGATGCCGCCGCTTTGCAAGTGGCCAAGGATTCCGGCGCGGTACCCAATGAAACATACCCAGATTGCCATCCCGGTCGAGGATGGGCGTATTTACTATGACATGAGCGGGGCGGAGAGTCCCTGTACCGGTTGCGGCGCGTGCTGCCGCTATTTCCGCATTTCGTTTTATCACGGCGAGCTGGATACGCAGCCGGGCGGCTGCGTGCCGGCCGATCTGGCGGTGCAGCTCACGCCGTTCCGCGCCTGCATGAAGGGCACCGAGGCGGGCAACGGCCGCTGCATTGCGTTGCAGGACGACATGCGTTGCAGCATTTACGCGCAGCGGCCTTCGGTGTGCCGCGAGTTTCGTGCGCTGCTCGACGACGGCTCGCTGAACCCGGAGTGCGTGCAGTTGCGCGCCAAATACGGCATCAAATGAAGCGCGCAGCAGGCGGGATATTCGGCTAAACTGGCGCCATGCAAATCCGTTTCATTTCCCCATCTACGCGTCCCGCCAGTCTGCTCGGCAAGCTGGTGTTCATTGTCTCGGCGTTGCTGTTGGGCACGCTGGTGCTGATGTTTTCCGCCGTGTTGCTGGTGGCGCTGTTGGTGGCCGCGCTGGCCGGTGGCATCTATGTGTGGTGGAAGCTGCGCAAGGTGCGCAAGCTGATGGCGCAGATGCAGCAGCAGTTTTCAGCGCAGGGCTTCGCCGGGTCGGGCTTTGCGCAGCGCAATGCGCCGCAGGATGCGAATGTGTTTGAGGGCGAAGTGGTGCACGTCGACGAGGCGCGCGTCCGCATTCGCAACTGAGGCCGGTCATGTGGTTGCAGAAAGAAACTCGTTTGCCGCCATATCCGCGCGGCTTTCATCTGGTGACGCAGGAGGTGCTGCGCGAGCTGCCGGAACTGCGGACTTGCCGGGTGGGGCTGCTGCACTTGTTCATCCTGCATACCTCCGCTTCCCTGACGCTGAATGAAAACGCCGATCCTACAGTGCGCCAGGACTTCGAAAGTTTTTTCAATCGCGCGGTGCCGGAGGATGAGCCGTATTACCGCCATCAGGACGAGGGCTCCGACGATTTGCCCGCGCATATCAAATCCAGCCTGCTGGGGGCGGGACTGACGATCCCGGTCGGCAATGGCCAGTTAAGGCTGGGGACCTGGCAGGGTATTTATTTGTGCGAGCATCGCAATCATGGCGGTAGCCGCCGGATTGTGTTGACGCTGCACGGGGAGTGAGTCAGCTTAAGCTTGTGTCGCAGGGGCGCACGGCGCACTCCAGGCATTTGCGCGCGCAGTTTGCCGTGTCCTTTTCCTTGCGGTAATTTTCCAGCCATTGCTGGTACTGTTCCTGGTATTTTTCGCGGAAACTCTCGGAGTTGCGCATCAGGTATTCGATCATGTGCATTTTCAGGCAACGCAGGCAGTTCTTGCGGATGTAGGTTTCCCAGATGAATTCTTCCGGCAGGATGCCGGATTTGCGCATTTCGCGGGTGTAGCCGAATACGCTGTAGTAGGCGTCGATGTCGGCAACGTGGTGGATATCCTTGCCGTCTTCCTCAATGACCCCGTAATACGATTTCACATACTTGGCCGGGTGGAAGGTGACATTCGGCAGTCCGTACTGGCAGGTGTTGTTCATTTTGTGATCCTTTCCGCGGTAACGGTCGGCGCAAGATACAGTCAGAATCCATCAAATTCCATATGCCTGTTGGCATAGATAAAGAAAAATTGCTTATCTATATCTCAAGGCATAAGCGAATGCTGATGTTTGTGCGGCAGATGCCGAAGGCGGGGCTCGGATATAATCGCGCAGTTTCGCGGCTGCGCGCTGTCAGGCAAGGCCGGGGTGTTCAAGAAATCGGGAGTGATGATGAGTGATTTTTCTGTGGTGCATGCGTTGTTGGGTGGGGTGCTGATCGGCACTTCGGCAGCGCTGCTGTTGTGGCTGACCGGCCATGTGGCGGGTATCAGCGGCATCGTTGGACGCGTGATGTTCGCGTTGCAGGATTCGAATGAGTGGGTGTGGCGCGCGCTGTTCCTGTTGGGGCTCGTGATCGGCGCCAAGCTGTGCTATCTCGGTGCCGCGCCGGCGCCGGTGGCACGCGCGGATTTTCCGGTTTGGCTGCTGGTAGTGGCCGGTGTGCTGGTGGGATTCGGCGCTTCGCTCGGCAAGGGCTGCACCAGCGGGCATGGGGTGTGCGGGCTGGGGCGTTTCTCGTTGCGTTCGCTGGTGGCGACGGTGGTGTTCCTGAGTGTGGCGATCCTGACCACGACTGTGGTGCGCCATGTTTTCAGCGTGGGAGGCGGACATGTCTAGGAATCTGGTCGGCTTGCTGACGGGCCTGGTATTCGGTTTCGGGCTCGCGCTGGCGGGCATGACGCATCCGGAAAAAGTGCTCGGCTTCCTTGATGTGGCGGGCGTGTGGGACCCTACGTTGCTGTTCGTGCTGGGCGGTGCGGTGGGAGTGACTGCGGTGACGTTCCCGATCATCCTGCGCCGCAAGCGGCCGCTGATGGATATTCGTTTTTATTTCACCGGGCAGAGCCAGATTGACCGCGCGTTGATCGGCGGTGCGGTATTGTTCGGATTGGGCTGGGGCATCGGCGGCTATTGTCCGGGCCCGGCGGTGGCGCTGCTTGCTGCACCGAACTGGGAGTTGTGGGTGTTCCTGCCCGCAATGCTGGTGGGCATTGCCGCGCACAAGGTGTGGGCCGCGCGCCAGGACAAGAAGCCGGTGGTGGTCGAAGTGGCCGAACAGGGCGATTGTTCGTAATGTCTGGCTATCGCAGTATCGAGGACTTCGTCGGCAATACGCCGCTGGTGCGCTTGAAGCGCATTCCCGGCGCTACGTCGAATGTGATCCTGGCAAAACTGGAAGGCAACAATCCCGCCGGTTCGGTGAAGGACCGGCCGGCCTTGTCGATGATCCGGCATGCCGAAGAGCGCGGCGCCATCAAGCCGGGTGATACCCTGATCGAGGCGACCAGCGGCAACACCGGCATTGCCTTGGCGATGGCGGCGGCAATGCGCGGCTACAAGATGATCCTCGTAATGCCGGAAAACCAGAGTGTGGAACGCCGCCAGACCATGCGCGCGTTCGGTGCGGAGCTGGTGTTGACGTCGAAAGAGGGCAGCATGGAGCTGGCGCGCGACACTGCGGAAAAGCTGCGCAACGAAGGGCGCGGCATTATCCTCGACCAGTTCGCCAATCCGGATAATCCGCTCGCGCATTATGAGGGTACCGCGCCCGAGATCTGGCGCGAGACGCACGGGCAGATCACGCACTTTGTCAGCAGCATGGGCACCACCGGTACGATCATGGGCAACTCGCGCTTCTTCAAGGAGCAGAACCCGGCCATCCAAATCATCGGCGTGCAGCCGGAAACCGGCGCGCAGATTCCCGGCATCCGCAAATGGCCGGCGGAATACCTGCCGAAAATCTATGACGGCAAGAACGTCGACCGGCTGGAATATGTGAGCCAGCAGGACGCGGAGGAAATGACGCGGCGCATGGCGCGCGAGGAAGGCATTTTCTGCGGCATTTCATCCGGCGGCGCCTTGAGCGTGGCGCTACGCGTCTCGCAACAGGTGCAGAACGCCACCATCGTGTTCATCGTGTGCGATCGTGGTGACCGTTATCTTTCCACCGGGGTTTTCCCCGCCTGATGCCGGGCCACGCGGCCCGGACGACAAACTCAGAAGTGCGGTGATTGAGGCAGGGGCGAACAACATCGGGTTGCTCGCTGTTGCAGATTTTTAGCGTGACTTCGGCCTGAGGTTTTACATCGCCGAGATTGTTCTTAACTCCCTCTCCCTGTTTTCTTTTGCACAGTTTTAATTTCAGGTTTTGAGCTGGCAGCCTTTTCCTGGTTGCCAAGCGGAAGCTTGTTACATTTGCGTTGCTGATAGCCTTTTTATTTTTCCTGGTATTAGTGAATTAATTTTACGTTTCAATGTGATATTTGTTTTTTCAGTAGAGGCCGGGACGAAAAATGAAATGAGGCATACCTATCAGGTTGGATAGGTTTCGGAATCAATTTCGACAGGCATAATTGCGTCCATTGATTAACAAAAATTAACAATAAAATATATCTTTTGAAGGGTTGCGGTCATGCGGGGAAGCGGTAAGCGGTACGGTTTGGTTTCAGCATTGCTATGTCTTCTGGTGGGGGGTTCACTGCAAAGCAATGCAGTTGTCCACGATAGTCCGGGCGTCATGAGTCCCGTAGCACCAAATAAAATGAATCCGTCAGTGCCTGCTGTGCAAGCCGCAGTGCCGCAGCCCATCCGCGTCATCATCTATTTCCAACAGGCAACAAAAGATAGCAAACCGCTTTTGGCCGCGATCGCGGAAGCCTGCGCCTGTCAGCCGATCTTCCTGAGTGCCTATGGCGCCGATGCACTTATTTACGAAGTTCCCTTGTCGCAATCGCACACCTTTGCCGTCTTTTCAAAAGCATTGATGTCGCAAGCAGGGAGGTTCGGGATCAGGCTGGTGGAGCAGGATGCCGTCATGCAGCACCAATAGTGGGCAGTAACAGGGATTCGTTAGGTTTTAAACATAAAACAATGTCTTGCTTGAGACGCATCGGGTAGGGAATTGTGGGATTTTTTACTCTAGGAGGAGTAATGATGAAAAACAGTACGCGTCGTTCGATAGCCATCGCGCTTTCCATTTCCTTGGTGTTTAACTCGGTGCCGGTTTGGGCTTCTGCACCCATAAAGGACAAAGCCAGTTATGTGGCACCGGCTAATCCAGCACCAGTCAGTGACAGGCTAATCATCAAGTACAAGGCCAATAATTTAGCGAAGGGTTTGAGTGTTGCTCAAATTCATTCACAGTTAAGCGAGCCGCTTGCTGCTGAGACTATTAATGAATTGAAAAAAGCTGCGGGTACCGGCCTCACAGAACTTCACGCCATGTCAACCGGCGAACATGTGCTTGCTATTACTGGCGGCGCCAACAGGCAGACAATAGATAAGGCAATCGCGGGAATTCGCAGTCTTCCAAATGTGGAATATGTTGAAGAGGACAAGATATTAACCGCGCAGATGACTCCGAATGATGCGAATTACACCAGTGCGGTTAGTGGAGGAACTACATATCCAGGGCTGTGGGATATGTGGCCGGCAAGTTCTGTGTCAGGCAGTTATGGCGCGGATTTTCAGACAGCTTGGGATACTGTGGCAGGCTCCGGTGTGGTTGTCGCAGTGGTTGATAGCGGGATTACTCCGAATCTGGATATTGTCGGAGCAAGTGGCGTGGTTGCTGCCGGGGCTGCGAGTAACTTGGCATCGACAGGTTATGACTTTATTACCGACTGTCGCACACGCGCCTCGTGTGCTGCGTCTACGGCTGCGGGCAGCGCATATGTTGCCCCTTCTGCCAATGCGACGGATTTGGGTGATTTTATTACTGCTCAGGACAGAATCGATAATCCGAACTGGTCGACTGCAACCGTTGCGAACAGTTCCTGGCATGGGACGCACGTGGCAGGAACAATTGCGGCGCTGGGCAACAATAGTATTGGCGTGATTGGTGGGGCATATAACGCAAAAATATTGCCGGTGCGGGTGTTGGGTAAAAACGGCGGTTTCACCTCCGATATCGCGAACGGCATTTTGTGGGCGGCAGGAGTGCACTCCACGATTACCAATCCTAACCCGGCCAAAGTCATTAACCTGAGTTTGGGCGGAACAGGCACTTGCTCCACGACTTTGCAGAATGCGATTAACTCTGCGGTTACAGCCGGGGCTGTGGTTGTGGTGGCAGCAGGCAATGACAATCTGGATGTCGCAAATACGACACCTGCAAACTGTGCCAACGTGATATCGGTTGCCGCTCTTGCACGGGATGGTAGTCGTGCGTCTTATAGCAATTACAGCTCTCCCTCAACTAATCTTACCAATCCGATGCAGGTTTCTTTGGCGGCTCCGGGGGGGGATAAGGGCTATTACGCAGCCACTTTTGACAATGGTATTCTTTCCACTCTTGACACTGGTACGCAAACATCAGCGGGGACTACTTATGGCTGGTATAGCGGCACCAGTATGGCGACACCTCACGTTTCTGCCGCAGCGGCATTGATGCTTTCCTTGAATTCGGCGCTTACTCCTGCTCAGATTAAAACTATCTTGATGGCCACAACTGCAAGTTTCCCTTCCTTTTCGGGTAGCTCGAGTTTCGATTGCTCATTGAAATCCAATTGTGGGGCCGGGAGACTGAATGCTAACTCGGCCGTAGCTGACAGTGTCGCTCACCCTTTGACCGCGACCGCTGCAACAGATTTTGGAGTTGTGGCGCCAGGTGCCTCTGTTTCGCGGACGATAACGTTTACGAACAGTTCAGGCTCTCCTGTTACTGTGGGAACCGCTAGCATTATCGGCCTCAATACGGGCTATTTTTCAAAATCTACTGATACTTGTAGTAGTCAGATAATTGCGGCGGCAGGCACTTGCCAGATTACTGTGGTTTATGGAACAACCCAAGCCGGTGCATATTCGGCAATCCTGAAAACTCCCCATGGGACAAAGAATACCTATGTGGCACTGACAGGGTCATCCGGTTCGGCTTTGACGGCATTGTCGTCCGCTGTAACGGCAGCTACGGTGCAAGTCGGTTCCTCTACTACAGTCAATGTGACTTTTACCAATCCCAACCGGACGGCATTTTCCGTAGGTGCTTTCGCTGTGTCTCCGTCAACGACCATGGCGGCGGCGTCAGACGCTTGTAGCAATTCAACATTGGCGGCAGGTGCGTCTTGTACAGTGACGGTGACTATTACTCCAAACTTGGCTGGAAATTATACTGGTACCGCTTCGCTGCGTTTTGCTGGAAGCTCGTATTCAACGTTAGTGGGGATCAGTGGCTATGCGACTCCAGCTCCAGCTCCAGCTCCAGCTACAACTACAACTACAACTACAACTACAACTACAACTACAACTACTACAGCGAGTGGCGGCGGCGGCGGTGGCGGCGGTTGCGCAATCATGCCCCTCGGCGCCACACCAGATGCTTCCTTGTTGTTGGCAATGCTGGCGGTTGCGGTTTACTGGTTGCGTCGTCGCGTAGTTAACACACGTCGTGCGGACTGATTATCGCCTGTTTGCAGCGGTCCTTGCGCCGCTGCTGCTGGTGTGGTGGGTTCCTCCCTGGAGTGCGGTAATCTTCCGGGAGGGACTGACCGGTGCGCTAGTCTTCAGCATCTCCGTTGCCGTCCTGGAAGAGGTGGTTTTCCGCGGCGGCATTCAGGGATGGCTACGTCAGAAAGCGGTATTCCACTTAAAGTTGTTTGGTTTCAGCCGGGCAAACTGGGTGACCAGTTTGCTTTTTGCTTGTGCACATGCTTGGCAGCATCCGTTGGGGCTTGTTCCCGGGTATCTTGCCGTTTCGCTGGTGCTGGGTCACTTTCGCGACCACTATAACGGCATCCGTGTTCCGCTGGCTTTGCACCTCTATTACAACCTCGCGCTATTGTTCTTGAGTCTGCTTGCTCGCTAATGAAGCGCAAGATTGCATCAGGCCTCAGGCTTGTGCAGTGTAATTCAATCATTCCCCAGAATTGCCGTGCGCCGGCCCGAGGTTCGATGGGCGTGGCGGCGGGGATTATTGCGTGGAGCGGGATGGGGCGTTTCGCAGCGGGGACTGAACGCAGTCTTGTGCGGGTGCAGTAACTACACTCCCAGGATGGCACATCCGATGCCGGGCCGAGCGGCCCGGCGTGCACAGCTTAGAAGCGGTGGTTGATGCCGACAGTAAATGCCTGGCTGACGGTCAGTTGTTCGCCATTCACGTAATGGTAAAGCGGGATTTGTACCAGTCCGTACAGGTTGGTGCCGGTGGTAATGGCATAGATCAGACCGGGGGTGAGCAGCACCGAGTTGCCGCCGCTGCTGGTGGCGCCGGCTGGTGTCAGCGCGGCGCTGCTGCCGGAGTCGGCGGCGTTCCATTGCGAGTTGAGTTGCAGCAGGCCGCTCATGCTTTTGCTGAATGCATAGCGCATGCCGGCATCCAGGTTGTACTGGTCGCCGGGCCGGAAATCTGCACGGCTGTTGATGGCGCTTTGCGCCATTGCCTGGGCAAACCAGCTCAGCGAACTGGCGGGGTCGGACAGTTGCCAGAACGCACCGGCCACCAGGTCGGTACTGCCGCTGCCGGTCTGCAATGTGACTTCGGTCGGCAGTTTGCTGTTGCCGAGATTGTCCACGATCAGGCTGTCCTGGCGGCCGGTGTTCAGCTTCATGCCGAGTTTCACGCCGGCACTGGAAAAGCCCGTGTCGCCCAGTTCCCAGCGGTAGCGCCCGACCAGTTTGACATCGCCCAGCGCATTGGCGGTGAAGGTTTCCGAACCCGCCGGGGTGCTGCCGGTGTAGGGGCCAAGGTTATGGCTGTGGTCGCGGGAAATGAACGGGGCGGCCAGCATCGCGCCCCAGTGTTCGTTGAATGAGTAGTCGAGGGTTGCGGTCGTGATCCGGTTGACGGTGCTGAGATTTTCGACTTCGCCGTTGAAGGTGGTGTCGGCATTGATTTTCGAACTGCCCGAACGCAACTGGTCGGCCTTGCTGTAGCTGTAGCGCAGGTCCATGCTCAGGCCTGGCTTGCTGGCGCTATGCTCATCCCAGTTGGTGTTGATGGCGCAGGCACTGCTGCCGCAACTGGCGTGGGCGGCGGTAACGCAGGACAGGCTTAACAATATGGCGAAAATTTGGCGGTGCTGACGCATGGTGATCTCACTCCCTGAGTATTTATTATGGTCGTCGCACTTTAGCCTGCAGGCACGGCGCTTGGGTGCGACATTTTGTCGCACCTGCATCGGGTGTGTGAAATTTGCGTAAAGCGGGCTTAGTTTTCGGCGATGCGCGGTTTGGACAAAGCCGGGTTGGTGGCGAAGTAATGCTTGATGCCGCCCAGGATGGCGGTGGCAAGCTTGTCGCGGTAGTCCGGGTCGCGCAGGCGTTGCTCTTCCTGAGGGTTGCTGATGAAAGCGGTTTCCACCAGGATCGAGGGGATGTCCGGTGCTTTCAGCACGGCAAAGCCGGCCTGCTCTACAAAACCCCGGTGCAGTGTATTGATATGCCCGAGTTCGTGCAGCACCTGCTTTGCGACGCGCATGCTGTCGTTGATCGAGGCGGTCTGCGACAGGTCGAGCAGCGTGCGCGCCAGATACGGGTCGTTAACCGCGATGTTGACGCCGCCGATCAGGTCGGCCTCGTTTTCACGTTTTGCCAGCCAGCGCGCCGAGGCGCTGGTGGCGCCGCGCTCGGACAGGGCGAATACCGACGAACCGCGCGCATTGGATTTGATGAACGAGTCGGCATGGATCGAGACGAACAGGTCGGCGTGGGCCTGGCGCGCTTTCTGCACGCGCCCGCCGAGCGGGATGAAGTAGTCGCCATCGCGGATCAGGACTGCGCGCATGCCCGGGGTTTCGTCAATCTTGCTTTTCAGCAAACGCGCGATGGCCAGCGTCACATCCTTTTCATGCGTGCCGCGCCGGCCGTGCGCGCCGGGGTCTTCGCCGCCATGTCCGGCATCCACTGCAACGATCAGTGTGCGCTGGCGTAACTCGCTGCGCGCAGGCTTGTCGGGAGGCGGTGCGGGCATGGTTTCGATACGCGCTGTCACACTTGGCGCCGATGCGGTGGCAAGGGCCTCGCTGGCGGGAGCCGAAGCCGTTTGCGGAGGGGCGTCCTGTTGCAGCAGCGCCATCAGCGGATCGACCGCCACGGCGGGATAGACATCCAGCACTAGGCGATGACCATATTCGGCGACCGGTTTCAGGTTGAATAACTGCGGTTTCACCCCGGTTTTCAGGTCGAGCACCATGCGTACGACATTCGGTTTGAAGCGCGCGATGCGCACGGCCTTGATGTAGGGATCGTCGTTGCCGATCTTGCCTGCCAGTTCATTCAACGCCGGAGTGATGTCCACGTCCTCAAGGTCGACGACCAGCCGATCCGGGTTTTTCAAAGTGAGCAAGTTGTAGTGGATGGGCTGCTTGGTTTCGATGGTCAGGCGCGTGTAGTCCTGCGCCGGCCAGATGCGTGTTGCACTGACCTGGATGCCAGCCTGTGCGCCGGGCAGCCACAGCAGAGCGGCGAAAAGGACTATTCTGGCAAAGCGGCTAAACATGTTTCTCCTGTCTTGCTGGCAGTACGGACTTGCAGTTGGCGCCCGTGTGGCTGGATCTCGAAAAAAATTTCCAGGTCTGCCGGCGGGAGCAAACCGGCAGCCTGCTCGGGCCATTCCACCAGGCAGACATTGCGGCCATTGAATTCATCGCGGAAACCTGCCGCTTCCCACTCTTCGGCATCGCGGAAGCGGTAAAGATCGAAGTGGCGCAAGTTTAACCCAGGCAGGTCGTATTGCTCAATCAATGCATAGGTCGGACTTTTCACGCGGCCACGATGGCCCAGCGCCGCCAGCAGGCCGCGTACCAGCGTGGTCTTGCCAGCACCGAGGTTGCCGTGCAGATGGATTACCAGGCCCGGCTTGAGTACGGCGGCGAGCCGTGTAGCAAAAGCCAGCGTGGCGGCCTCATCGGGCAGGAATATTCGGCTATCATCAGACGTATGCACAACGAAACACCTCAAACGGATTACAACTTGCTCGCCGCGCGCATCAAGGAGTGGGCGCTTGAACTCGGATTCCACTCAGTCGGGATCAGCGATACGCATCTCGATGCGGCTGAAACCCGCTTGCTGCAATGGCTGGCAGACGGGTATCACGGCAGCATGGATTATATGGCAAAACATGGCGTCACACGTGCGCGTCCGGCGCAATTGGTGCCGGGAACGCAGCGCGTGATTTCAGTGGCGATGGACTACATTCCGCAGCAGGCCGTGGATGCGCAGGCGGTGCTGGCGGACGGCAATCGTGCGTTCGTGTCGCGCTATGCGTTGGGCCGTGACTATCACAAGGTGTTGCGCCAGCGCCTGGAAAAGCTGGCGCAGCGCATACGCGGTGAGACCGCCTGCCAGTGTCGTGTGTTCACCGACAGCGCGCCGGTACTGGAAGTGGAGTTGGCGCAGAAAGCCAGCCTGGGCTGGCGCGGCAAGCATACGTTGTTGCTGTCGCGCGAGCGCGGCTCCTGGTTTTTCCTGGGGGAAATTTTCATCGATTTGCCGCTGCCGGCGGACAATGGTGCGCCGGGACATTGCGGCACGTGCCATGCCTGCCTAGATGCCTGTCCGACGCGGGCGATCATTGCGCCAT
This sequence comes from Pseudomonadota bacterium, assembly GCA_021848465.1. Classification (GTDB taxonomy): domain Bacteria; phylum Pseudomonadota; class Gammaproteobacteria; order Burkholderiales; family Gallionellaceae; genus JAJZUP01. The sequence goes on along the minus strand of JAJZUP010000002.1, from coordinate 284,879 downwards.
ACCAACTGGATGCGCGGCGTTGCATTTCCTACCTGACCATTGAGCACAAGGGCGGCATCCCGGTGGAAATGCGCCCGCTGCTCGGCAACCGCATTTATGGCTGCGACGATTGCCAGACGGTGTGCCCGTGGAACCGCTTTGCCCGCACCACGCTGGAGCCGGATTTCGCCGTCCGCAACCGCCTCGACGATATTGGACTGACCGAGCTGTTTGCCTGGGAGGAGGATGAGTTTCAACAAAGAATGGCGGGCAGCGCGATTTACCGTATCGGCCATGAGCAGTGGCTGCGCAATATTGCGGTGGCGCTGGGCAACGCCCCGGCCACGGCGACCAATATTGCGGCCTTGCACAGCCGCGCCGGACATGCTTCTGAGCTGGTGCGTGAGCATGTGGCGTGGGCGTTGCGGCAGCATGGGCGGGAATAATTGGTTTTATGCATAGTGGGTTATTCTTTGCGGAGGGGTTGACCAAGCACGGGGTGTCCTTTATAAAGCTCCACGAATTCAATTTGGCGGGGTACCGTGGAATCAGTGGAGCTTCTGCGGCTGAATCTGGCAATCGAACCTGATCTCCAGAATTTTGTCGGCTTTCTCATGGAAAGTGTGTGGCGCCTGAAAGGGAATGCCTACAGAGCTTCGCGCGCCTGTCTTGATTTGACCCAGCGCTTGCGCCATGCCGGAGCCTGCAGCGGGCAGCCGTTCCATGTCACGCTGTTAATGCACAAGGGGCGCCTGAACGTTCACTGGAATGAGCATGTGTTCACCGTGACCGATCTTGGCTGTTACGAAGCCGGCGCGCTGGAACAATTGCGCGACTACCTCAGCAAATCCACCGAGTCGATCGATACCGACATCCTTGCCCAGCGCAATGCCGCCATGCAGCGCTTCCTGGAAGAGACGCGCAAACGTACCGAGTCCGAGTTGGCCGATATGCAGGCGAAACTGTTAAGCCGTCAGGCGGAATTGCAGGTTTCGATGCGCCAGGCCGAGACCGACCCGCTCACCATGCTGCTGAACCGGCGCGCTTTCGACGAGCGCCTGAAGCAGGCGTTCCGCTACACCATGCGTCAGCGTACGACGCCTTTGACACTGGTGATGCTGGACCTGGATTTTTTCAAGAACATCAACGACGAACATGGCCACCTGTATGGCGATGCCTACCTGAACCGGATGGCGCATGTGTTGCGTAGCGTAATCCGCGAAGACGTGGATGCCGCGTTCCGTTTCGGCGGCGATGAGTTTGCCATGATGATTTATGCCGATTTCAGCACTGCGTGCGAAAAGGCCAAGCAGGTCATCGAACAGATGGACGGCAAGGCCAGCGTCGGCATTGCGACGATTGACCGCAACACTCCGGATAATTTCACGCTGGAAAATTTCATCCATGCCGCGGACAGTGCGCTGTATGAGGCGAAGCGGCGTGGGCGCGGCCGTGCCGTGGTGGCGCATTGCAGCAATCTGGATAGCCGGATGTGTGGAGGAAATTGCAAGGAAAAGGTGCTCAGTGACTGATATTTTCGATAGCGCCACGGATTGCAAACTGCTGTTCAACAATGCCACGCAAACGGAAAGTGCCCTGATTTTATTGCGCTCCAAGCTGATGGCAATCACCCAGCGTCTCGGCGTCAGCGAACTGAAGCAGGAAAACATGTTGCTGGTTGCCTCCGAGCTGGTCAGCAACAACGTCAAGCATGCTGGCGGCCGCGGCATGGTGCAGCTCTGGAAGCAGCCCGGCAATGTGCTGGACTTGCTGTCACTGGATTTCGGCCCTGGCATCGCCAATCTTGCCGCAGCGGAAGAAGACGGTTATTCCACTGCGCAGACCCTGGGCAAGGGGCTGGGGGCCATCCGCCGTCTCAGCGACGAGTCATACATCTATACCCAGCAACTGCGTCCCGACGCACCGCGCAAATGGACTGGTACGGTCATCATGGCTCGCTTTCATCTGGGCAAGGAAAACAAGGAGGCGCGTTCCGGTTTCCGATTCGGGCTGTTTTCGCGCTCGTTGTCCGACGAGCGCTACAACGGCGACCGCGTTTACCTGAAAAGGGAGGGAAAGCTGTTGCGCTGGTTGCACCTGGACGGGCTCGGGCATGGAGAGGAGGCGCAGGCAGCAACGACCGGGTTGTCTTCTCACCTGTTGAATTACGAGTCGCCTGAGGCGGTGCTGCTGGCAGTGGACCAGCAGCTCGTCCATACGCGCGGCGCGGTGGCGGTCACCGGGGAAATTGACCTGGCCCGGTGCGAGTTGCGCCTGTCCGGGATCGGCGACATGAGTGCGCATATTTATGACCAGGAGCAGATGCAGCATCTTACGTTCGCACCAGGCATCCTCGGGCGTGAGCATCGCTCGACCACCGAAATCGAGGCCGATTTCGGCAAGAAACATGTCATCATTACTGCAAGCGACGGGATACGCCGCAACTGGGATGTGGCGAATTTTTCCGGCCTGTTTCACCAGCATCCGCAACTGATCGCCTACACGCTCGGCAACATCATGGGACGGATATCTGATGATCAATCAATTTGTGTATGTTCGATAGGGTAAAAGGGAGAAACAATATGGTGCAAAAAAAGGAAAGCAGCGAAAAGCTCACCGCATTATTCGGGCTCAAGATCGGCAACATTTCCTCGCAACTGGAGGAAGTCGGACGTGAGTTTTTCTGCGCGGACAACAAGCTGATGGATGAGGATGAGGTCAGCGATCTGAGCGGCGAATTCGTCAACCTGATTGCAGCCATGTTGGGCTCAAAAGATCCGCACAAACGCACATCCCCGCAGTTTCATGCGCTGGAGTCGTTTTTTTCCAGCCTCGCGCAGCGCATGCTGATGCGCGGCGGCAATGTCGAGGATGTGGTGCGCTACGCACAGCAGTTGCAGTACAACCTGATTGCCGTGCTTGAGCAGGATAGCGGCGTCGCCTTCACCCAGTCGCGTTCGGTGCTGCTGTTCTTTGCCCAGTTGTTCGACGAGCTGATCATGGCGGTGTTCCGCACCTACCTGAGCGAGCGGGAAAACACGCTGAAGGCGCAGGAGGAGGAGTTGCGCGAGACTTCCACCCCGATTGCCGAAATCTGGGATGGCGTGCTGACCTTGCCCATTATCGGCACGCTCGATTCCAGCCGCACCATGCTGGTGATGGAGGCCTTGCTCAGCCGCATCGCCAGGGATCGCTCGCGCGCCGTGGTGATGGACCTGACCGGCGTGAAGAACATCGACTCGCAGGTGTCGCACCACCTGATCCAGATGGTGCGCGCGGTGCAGTTGATGGGGGCGGACGCGATCATCACCGGCATCCACCCGGAAATTGCGCGTGCGCTGGTCAGTCTGAACATTGACCTGAGCGCCGTGACCACGCGTGCGAGCCTGTCCGACGGCCTCAAGGAGGCCTTCCTGCGCATGGGCATCCAGGTCACGCAGAAAAGCAGTTGATGGCTATTCCGGGCGTTCACCTGACGCGTATCGGGCGCGGAAACTTCCTGCTTGAGCCGTTGCGCAGCCTGGACATCCGGTTGCGGAACAAGCTCATAGAGGAGGTGGTTGCCCATATGCAGCAAGGACAGGGCAAGCGCCTGTATTATGACCTGCACACGCTGCCGGTAATCGACCAGGCCTACTATGACTGGCTCGACACGCTGGCCCGTGCATGCCAGACCGTAAATATCACCATGGTGTGCATCAACATGCAGCCAACTGCTGCTTATGCGTTGTCCGGCTTCCTGTCGCGGAAGCCGGTCTTCGAGACCGCCCTCAGCGTCCCGGACTGACTGCCGCACTGGCCTGGAAGCCGTTCCGGGCATGGCAAGAATGCGCCAGAAGAGTTAAAGTGCGTGCCATTCAAGCAATCCCGTTCAAGAGGAAAAATCAATGGCAGTTTTATTGTTTGCGCTGGTGGTCGCCACGTTTTTGTTGCTGGCCTTTTTCCGGGCTTCCATTCTGAGCTGGCTGATTGCCGTAATGGTGTTCGTGCCGTTCGTTGCCATGCAGAGCCGGATCTCGGATACCGCGCTGAAGTCGGTGTACGTGCTGCTGTTCCTGTTCGTGGTGGTGTTCGGCATTCCGTTCCTGCGGCGAATGCTGGTCAGTCGTCCGCTGCTTAGCCTGTTTCGCGGCGTCCTGCCTCACGTCTCGCAAACCGAGCAAGAGGCGCTGGATGCCGGCACCGTATGGTGGGATGGCGAATTGTTCAGCGGCAACCCGCACTGGGAAAAGCTGCTGGCCCAACCCAGGCCGGTGTTGAGCGCGCAGGAGCAGGCGTTCCTCGACAATGAGGTGGAAGAACTGTGCGCCATGGTCGATGACTGGGACGTAACGCATGTGCGCCAGGATTTGCCGCCGGCGGTCTGGCAGTTCATCAAGGACAAGGGCTTCTTCGGCATGATTATCCCGAAGGCCTATGGCGGGCTGGAATTCTCGGCTCAGGCCCACTCAGCAGTGGTGGCGAAAATCGCCTCGCGCAGTGGTTCGGCAGCAGTGACCGTGATGGTGCCAAATTCGCTCGGCCCGGCCGAATTGCTGCTGCACTATGGCACCCAGCAACAGAAGGACAAATACCTGCGCCGCCTGGCGCACGGGGAGGAGGTTCCGTGTTTCGCGTTGACCGGGCCGTTTGCCGGCTCCGACGCCGGGGCCATTCCGGATACCGGCATCGTGTGCTACGGCGAATTCGAAGGGCGCGCCAATGTGCTGGGCGTGCGCGTCACCTGGGAAAAACGCTACATCACACTGGCGCCGGTGGCGACGCTGCTGGGGCTGGCGTTCAAACTGTACGATCCGGATAAACTGCTGAGCCCTGAGGTTGAACGCGGCATCACGCTGGCACTGATCCCGACCGGCACGCGCGGCGTCCAGATCGGGCGGCGCCATTTCCCGCTCAACTCCGCGTTCCAGAACGGGCCGACCCAAGGCAAGGACGTTTTCATCCCGCTCGATTACATCATTGGCGGTGCCGAGCGCATCGGCCAGGGCTGGCGCATGCTGATGGAGTGCCTTGCGGCGGGGCGTTCGATTTCGTTGCCCGCCAGTGCCACCGGCAGCGCCCGGCTGGCTGCGCGCAGCAGCGGCGCCTATGGCCGCGTGCGCAAGCAGTTCCACGTGCCGGTAGGAAAATTCGAAGGGGTGGAGGAGGCGCTGACGCGCATCGCCGGCAACTTGTATGTGATGGAAGCTGCGCGCACACTGACGGCCCAGGCAGTCGATGCCGGCGAGAAGCCCTCGGTTATTTCCGCGATCGTGAAATACCACTGCACCGAGCGCGGCCGCGTAGTCATCAATGACGCGATGGATGTGCATGGCGGCAAGGGCATCTGCATGGGGCCGTCCAACTACCTGGCGCGCTTTTACCAGCAGACCCCGATCGGCATTACCGTCGAGGGTGCCAACATCCTGACGCGCAGCCTGATCATCTTCGGGCAGGGCGCGGTGCGCGCCCACCCGTATGTGCTGAAGGAAATCAAGGCCGCGCATGACGCGGACCGCAAGCGTGCGGTCATGGATTTTGATGCGGCACTGTTTGCGCATATCAGCTTTGCGCTCAGCAATGCGGTGCGTTCGCTGCTGTTCGCGGCCAGCGGCAGCCGCATTGTGCATGCTCCCACTGGCGAGCCGACCCACCATTACTACCAGATGCTGACGCGCTATTCGGCCTCGTTTGCGATTGCGGCGGACATGTCGATGCTGGTGCTGGGCGGCAGCCTGAAGCGCCGCGAGAAACTGTCGGCGCGCTTGGGCGATGTACTTAGCCAATTGTATCTGTGCTCCGCCGTGCTGAAAAAATTCGAGGACGACGGCCGTCCGGTCGAAGACTTGCCGCTGCTGGACTGGGCCATGCGGGACGGCCTGTACCGCATCCAGCAAGCCCTGGATGGCGTGCTGCAGAATTTCCCGAACCGCCTGGCAGCACTGTTGCTGCGCGCGCTGATCTTCCCGCTCGGGCAGTGGCGCAAGCCGCCTTCCGATGCGCTCGGTCATGAGGTCGCCACGCTGCTTTCCAGCCGGGGAGATGCGCGCGATCGCCTGACCGCCGGATGCTACCTCCCCGCGAACGAAAACGAGCCGCTCGGGGCGCTGGAAGCGGCACTGGAGAGCACGCTGCAGTGCGAGCCGCTGCAGGCCGAGCTGGCGCGTGCGCGCAAGGAAGGCAAGCTCAAGGCGCTGGATGAGCCGGGCCTGATTGCCGAGGCATGGGATATGGGGCTGATCAATGCCGAGCAGGCGGCGCAACTGGAACTGGACTACAACCTGCGACGCAAGGTGATCATGGTGGACGATTTCGCGCCGGAGGCATTGCACGCCTGAGACAGCGCGCAGGGCTGCAAACAGCAAGGGGGAACCGATGTCCGGTTTGCACAACAAGACCATCTTCATCACCGGCGCGAGCCGCGGCATTGGGCGCGAGATTGCGCTGCGCTGTGCGCGCGACGGCGCCAACCTGGTGATTACCGGCAAGACCGCCGAGCCGCATCCGAAGCTACCTGGAACCATCCATGAGGTGGCGGAAGAGGTGCGCCAGGCCGGCGGCCGCGCACTCGCGCTGCAACTGGATGTGCGCGATGCGCAGGCCATCGGCGCCGCGGTGGAGCAGGCCGTGCAGCATTTCGGCGGCCTCGATGTGCTGGTCAATAACGCCAGCGCGATTGCCTTGACGCCCACGCTGCAAACCACCCCGAAGCAGCTTGACCTGATGTGGTCGGTGAACATGCGCGCGACCTTCCTGGTCACGCAAGCCTGCATTCCGCACCTGAAACAGGCGGCCAACCCGCACGTGCTGACCCTGTCGCCGCCGCTCAATATGGATGCGCAATGGTTCGCGCCGCACGCCGCGTACAGCATTTCAAAATTTGGCATGAGCATGTGCATGCTGGGCATGGCGCGCGAGTTTGCCGCCGACGGCATCGCCTGCAACTGTCTGTGGCCGCGCACGACGATCGCCACTGCCGCGATTGCGAACAACTTCCCGCCGGAAATACTGCAAGCTTCACGCAAACCGGCCATCATGGCCGATGCGGCGCATGTCATCCTGCTCCGCGGCAGCCGGGCATGCAGCGGGAATTTTTTCATTGATGAGCAGGTGCTGTGTGAAGAAGGTATCAGCGATTTCGCGCACTATGCGATGCAGCCGGGCGCAAATTTGCAGGAAGATTTGTTTGTATAAGAAAAACAGGGGGGACCATGGGGGGACTTCATAACGCAGTGGTTACGCCGGATCAGGCCGGCACGCTGTATGGATTGTTCCAGGAGCGGGTGCGGCGCACGCCGCAACGCGAGGCATACCGCTATTTCGACATGCAGGCCAATACCTGGCAGTCCTATACCTGGGCGCAGATGCGCGACCAGGTGGCACGCTGGCAGGCCCTGCTGCTGCGCGAGGGGCTGGCGCCGGGCGAGCGGGTCGCCATCATGCTGCGCAACTGCCCGCAGTGGGTGATGTTCGACCAGGCAGCGGCATCGCTGGGACTGGTCACCGTCCCGCTGTACACGATAGACCGCGCCGACAATATCGCCTACATCATCAACGATGCGCAGGCCAAGGTGCTGCTGTTCGAGAATGCCGACCAGTGGCGCGAACTCGGTGCGGTGCTGGGGCAGCTTGAGGGGGTGCAGCGTTTTGTCTCGCTGAATGAAATTGCCGCCGCCGATCCGCGCCTGCTGTGCGCCTCTGCAAGCCTGCCGGAAACGGCCGAGCTGCAGCCGGCCGTGGCGCGCACCAAGGATGAACTCGCCACCCTGATCTACACTTCGGGTACCACCGGACGCCCGAAAGGCGTGATGCTGAGCCACGCCAACCTGTTGAGCAACACTTACGGTGCGTTGAGCACCTTCGAGCTGCGCGGCGACGACCTGCTGCTGTCGTTTCTGCCGCTGTCGCATGCATTCGAGCGCGTGTGCGGTTATTACCTGCAAGTCATGGTCGGCGCCACTGTGGCCTATGCCCGTTCGGTGCAGTTGCTCGCCGAGGACCTGAAAAACCTCCGTCCCACCGTTCTGGTGGCCGTGCCGCGCATCTACGAGCGTGTGCATGCGGCGATTTACGCCAAGCTTAGCGAAGGGCCGCCGGCGCGGCGCTGGCTGTTCGAGCTGGCAGTCAAGGTGGGCTGGGCGCGCTTCATCCATGAGCAGGGACGCGGCCCCTGGAAGTTGTCGTTCCTGGCTTGGCCGCTGCTGAACGCGCTGGTGGCGCGCAAGGTGCTGGATCGTCTGGGCGGGCGCCTGCGCACCGCAGTTAGCGGCGGTGCGGCGCTGGCGCCGGAAATTTCGCATATGTTCGTCGGGCTGGGACTGCCGGTGGTGCAGGGTTACGGCCTGACCGAGACCAGCCCGATCGTCTCGGGCAACCGTCTGGACAACAATTTTCCGGAAAGCGTCGGGCAGGTGCTGCGCGGCGTACAGGTCAAGCTCGGCGAGCAGAATGCGTTGCTGGTGAAAGGTCCGAATGTGATGCTGGGTTACTGGAACAACCCGGAAGCAACGCGCGCGATGATCGATGCGGACGGCTGGCTGAATACCGGTGACATCGCCTACATCAACGATTCCGGCCACATCTACATCACCGGGCGGCTCAAGGAAATCATCGTGCTGGCGAACGGCGAAAAACTGCCGCCCGGCGACATGGAGGCAGCCATCCTGCATGATCCGCTGATCGATCAGGTGATGATCTACGGCGAAGGGCGGCCCTATCTGGTGGCGCTGGCCGTGGTCAACCCGACCGTCTGGCTGGAAATCGCCGCCAAGGTCGGCGTGCGTCCGGATATGCCGGAATCGCTGTGCGACAGCAATGTCGAAGCCAAGGTGCTGCGGCGCATTGCGCGCAACCTGAGGAGTTTTCCCGGCTATGCCAAGGTGCATCGCGTGTTGCTGCTGGATGAGCCATGGAGCATAGAAAACGGCCTGCTTACGCCGAAGCTGAGCCTCAAGCGGGACAAGGTGGTGGCTAAATACCACACCGAGATCGACAATCTTTACCTGGGGCACTAATATGGAAGAGCAGACAACCACCCTGCCGGCACGCCACGCAACCTTGCGTGTGGTGGCCATGCCGACCGACTGCAATATCAGCGGCGATGTATTCGGCGGCTGGGTGATGGCGCAGGTGGATATTGCCGGCAGCATCCCGGCGGTCAGCCGGGCGCGCGGACGGGTGGCGACGGTGGCGGTGAATTCGTTCGTGTTCAAGCAGCCGCTGTTTGTCGGGGATGTGGTCAGCCTGTATGCGGACATCGTGCGCGTGGGGCGCACCTCGATGACGGTCAATGTGGAAGTCTATGCGCAGCGCGACCCGGTAAAGCCGGTGTGCGTCAAGGTGACCGAAGCGACGCTGACCTATGTGGCGGTGGGCGATAACCGCAAGCCGCGCGAATTGCCGCCGGAGTGATGGCTTGGGAGCATGATTCCGTTGTTGCACGACGACTGGGAGATCATCATGAAACATATTGCAAATGCATGGAAATATCCTGTGGGCCTGCTGCTGGCGACAGCCTGGGCGGGTAATGCTGCATATGGTTTTTCGATGTATGCGAACGAGGCGGCCGCTCCGTCGACAATCACGCTGCCGCGCATTGATCTGCTCGCTGCTTCCAGTGCGCATGTCCCGCAAGAAATACTGCTGGCTTCCGCGCAGCGGAGCGAGCCAAGCGGTGTAAGCGCGAAAAAGCGCCGTGCCAGGCAGGATGCGGCGTTGCAGTTGGACGAAAACACCTTGTTGTTTGCCGCCGGCGGTTCGCCGCAGCTCGGCGGGAATCTCCTGCTGGACGATCCGGCGCTGCGGCCGGTTGTCGAGCACTCCTATAATTTCGGGGCGTTGATGGAGGTCGATGAGCAGACCCGCGTCGGCCTGCTTTACCGTACCCCCGGCAAGCGCGGCATGGAAGACCCGTTCTCGCTGTCGGCGCTGGTCAATGACAATATCGGGCCGTTGCGCACGCCGGGCGGCGATGCGGTGCTGCCGGATGCCTTGTCCAGCGGCGTGGTCTACCGCCTCGACGAACAGTTCGATGTGTCGGCCGACCTGACCGTGGCCGGCCTTGGCGCCATGCAGAATCTGGGTGTGGCGGTGCCCGCTGCGGATGCAACCTTGCCCGCGGATAACTGGCGCAAAAACTGGCGCGGCGCGATCGGCGCTACCCAGCATTACGACGAGCAGTGGAGTGCGCACCTGGGCTTGGCCTACGACCGCACCTCAGCCTCCGCGATCTACCGCACCGACCAGGTTTCCGACCAGGATCACACCTGGTTTTCGCTGGGCGGCGAATACAAGCTGGCCAAGGACAGTGCGCTGAATTTCGGCTACGCCCACCTGTATGTGAACAACATGGGCATCACGCAGGGCGTCGGTGCCGACGGCCTGAATCCGTTGCTGGGCAGCTCCGGCGGCAGCGTCAATATCTACAGCTTGCAGTACGGACATCGTTTCTGAATTTGATGCACACACAGGGAGGCGTTGCCTCCCTTTTTTTATCTGGAGTAAGCGGTGAACAACAAACTGACGATACGCAAGGCGGCCGTGCTGGGCGCCGGCGTGATGGGCGCGCAGATCGCAGCCCACCTGGTGAACGCAAATGTCGAAACGCTGCTGTTTGAACTGCCCGCGCAAGGCGGCGACCCGAACGGCAACGTGAACAAGGCCATCGACAGCCTGAAAAAACTGGAGCCGGCCCCGGCCTCATCTCCCGCGCGGCTGGCCTATATCGAGCCGGCCAACTACGAGCAGCACCTGGAAAAACTGCGCGATTGCGACCTGGTCATCGAGGCCATCGCCGAGCGCATCGACTGGAAGTCCGATCTCTACCGCAAGGTGGCACCGCATGTAGGCGCGCATGCGATCTTTGCCACCAACACGTCTGGCCTGTCGATCAACGTGCTGGCCGAGGCATTCCCGGAAGCGTTGCGCCATCGTTTCTGCGGCATCCATTTCTTCAACCCGCCGCGCTACATGCATCTGGTCGAGCTGATCCCGTGCCGCGTCACCGAGGCGGGGCTGCTCGATGCGCTGGAAACCTTCCTCGTTTCCACGCTCGGCAAGGGCGTGGTGCGCGCGCAAGATACGCCGAACTTCATCGCCAACCGCATCGGCGTTTTCTCGATGCTGGCGACCAAGCACCATGCACAGGCCTTCCACCTCGGCTTCGACACCGTGGATGCGCTGACCGGGCGCTATCTGGGCCGCCCGAAAAGCGCCACCTTCCGCACGCTGGATGTGGTGGGGCTGGACGTGTTCGCACACGTGGTCAACACCATGCGCGAAAACCTCAGCGAAGACCCGTGGCACCAGCACTACGAATTGCCGGGCTGGTTCCAGTACCTGGTGAACCAGGGCGCGCTCGGACAGAAAACCAGGAAGGGCATCTACCAGAAAATCGGCAAGGACATCCACGTGCTGGACTTGCACACGCAGGAATACCGGCTCTCCGATGCCAAGGTGGATGACGGCGTGAAGGCCATCCTGCGCGAACGCGACTGGGCCAAAAAACTGGCCGGGCTGCGTGCCAGCCCGCATGCGCAAGCGCAGTTCCTGTGGGCCACCTTCCGCGATGTGTTCCACTACTGCGCGTTGCACCTGGAGAGCATTGCCGACAATGCGCGCGATGTCGATTTCGCGGTGCGCTGGGGCTTCGGTTGGGACAACGGCCCGTTCGAAATCTGGCAGGCGGCGGGCTGGCAGCAGGTGGCGCAGTGGATCAGCGCCGACATCGCGGCCGGCAAGGCCATGTGCGAAGTGCCGCTGCCGGCCTGGGCGACCGACCCGGCCCGCAATGGCGTGCATACCTCGCAAGGCTCTTATGCCCCGCTGACAAACTGCTATCAGCCGCGTTCGACGCTGCCGGTGTATTGGCGCCAGGCGTTTCCCGACCATTTGCTGGGCGAGCCGCGCGAATACGGCGAAACCGTGTTCGAGACCGACGAGGTGCGCCTGTGGCACACCGGCGACCACATCGCCATCCTCAGCTTCAAGACCAAGATGCACACGGTCAGCGACGAAGTGCTGGACGGCATCCTGCGCGCGGTGGACGAAGCCGAAGCGCATTTCTCGGCGCTGGTCCTGTGGCAGACCGAAGCGCCGTTCTCCGCCGGGGCGAACCTGCTGCAACTGATGCAGGGCGTGCAGGAGCCGGCGCAGGAAGCCGGCCTGTTCGGCAAGCTGAAAGGCGCGGCCACGCGCGTCAAATACACCATCGCCAGCGGCGGCGGCATGGGCGACCTGTTCAATGCGGCGGCCGGCAACATGCCGCGCGTGGAAGACGTGGTCGCCAAATTCCAGCAAGCCTCAATGCGCCTCAAGTACGCGCAGGTGCCGACCATCGCCGCCGTGGACGGCCTGGCGCTCGGCGGCGGTTGCGAGTTTTCGCTGCACTGCACGCGCGTCGTTGCCACGCTGGAAAGCTACATCGGGCTCGTGGAAGTGGGCGTCGGCCTGTTGCCCGCCGGCGGCGGCTGCAAGGAAATGGCGCAACGCGCGTCCCTCGAAGCGCAACGCTTTGCCAACGACAACCGCCCCGACACCTTTGCCTTCGTGCGCCGCTACTTCCAGCACATCGCCCTCGGCGAAGTAGCCAAGAGCGCCGAGCTGGCGCGCGAGATGGGCTACCTGCGCCCGTCTGATCGCATCGTGCTGAACAAATTCGAGCTGTTGCACGTGGCGAAGGAAGAGGCGCGCGCACTCAACGCCACGGCCTATCGGCCGCCGCTGCACCAGCGCCAGATCGCCGTGGCCGGCCGCACCGGCATCGCCACCTTCAAGGCCTCGATGATCAACATGCTCGAAGGCGGCTTCATCTCCGAGCACGACTACCAAATCGGCTGCCGCGTGGCCGAGACCCTGTGTGGCGGCGACGTCGATGCCGGCAGCCTGGTCGACGAGCAATGGCTGCTCGATTTGGAGCGCAAGCACTTCATGGAGTTGCTCGCGACCGAAAAGACGCAGCAGCGCATTGAGCATATGCTGAAGAACGGCAAGCCATTGCGGAATTGATTTTATTTGGTTCCAAAATTTGATACCATGAATGCGACACATCGCAAAACGCTCCAGGCCATTTTCACCGACCCGGTGTCGGCCTCGCTGGAGTGGCGCAGGATCGAAGCCCTGCTGGTAGCGGTGGGCTGTCGCGTCATTGAAGGCAATGGCTCCCGCGTGCGATTCGAAAAGGATGGGCTGGTGGCCACCTTCCACAGACCTCACCCTGCAAAGGAAGCCAAACCTTACCAAGTGCGCGATGCAAGGATGTATCTCGAAGATTTAGGAGTCAAACCATGAACACCATGACATACAAGGATTTTGCCGCGCGCGTGGAGTACAGCGAAGCCGACGGCTGCTTTATTGGGCATATTGCCGGGATCAGGGATGTTGTCGGATTCCACGGCGAGAGCGTCGCCGAGTTGCGCGAAGCATTTGTCGAGGCGGTTGAGGATTACCTGGCAACCTGCAAGAAATTGAAGAAGGAGCCCAACAAACCTTATTCAGGACAATTCCGCTTGCGCTTGTCTCCCGAGCTGCATGCGCGTGCCGCACTGGCTGCCGAAATGCATGGGCAGAGCCTGAATACCTGGGTGTCCGAAGTGATCGAGAAAAGTGTCGCTGCCTGATGGTGTTGCTGGCGACTAACAAGCCTAAGGCGTGGATTGAATGCATGTTGGATCGTGGGGCGCAGTTGAATTAAATTTTGCTCTGGAGAGTATTCGCATAATTGAGTTGCTAGAAAAATGACAGAGAAGATAGTTGAATTCATTAGAAAGAAAGACTTCGTTCTAAAGCGAGAGCTTGGGCAGGGAGCATGTGGGAGAACTGTGTTGCTCTATGATGGTGTCATTGATGAGCAGTTTGTATGCAAAAAATATTCGCCAATTCATGAGAGTTTAAAAGAGGACTTCTTCAAAAATTTTGTTCGTGAAATAAAGTTATTGCACTTACTGAATCATCAAAATGTTGTTCGAGTGTTTAATTACTATTTATATCCAGAACAACTAACTGGATATATTTTGATGGAGTATGTACGGGGATTTGATATTGAAGACTATCTGACTAAGCGACCAGAGGATGTGAATGAGGTATTTGCGCAAGTAATAGAAGGTTTTGCCCATCTTGAGAAAAATCAGATATTGCATCGTGATATCAGACCGCAAAATGTAATGGTGGCGAATGATGGTGTGGTGAAGATTATAGATTTTGGTTTTGGGAAGCAGACCATTAATGCGGATGATTACGGAAAAAGTATTACACTGAATTGGTGGTGCGAACCGCCACCTGAGTTCAAAGAGGCTCTCTACGATTACAGAACTGAAGTTTATTTTGTAGGGAAACTATTTGAGAAAATAATCTCTGATAGACGCATTGAGCATTTTAGGCATACGTCTCTCCTTGGTCGAATGAGCTTCTCAAATCCAGAAGCAAGAATTTCTTCATTCTCAGAAATCCGAAAAGAACTCTTGTCTGAGAAATTTCTTGATATCGATTTCTCAAATAATGAACTCAATATATATAGGGAATTTTCGAATTGCCTTTTTTCTGCAATTTCAAAGATAGAAGAGAGCACGAAGTATTACGATGACGCCAGTGAAATACAGGCAAAACTGGAAGAGTGTTATAAGAAAGTTATGCTTGAAGAGTATGTTCCTAGTAGCACTCTTGTACTTAAATGTTTTATCAATGGGGCGTATTACTTTAATAACTCATATTCATTTGAAGTGCATGTATTGAGATCATTTCTAAATCTATTTAGATCAAGCTCTCGGGAAAAGAGAAACATTATTATTGGAAATATTCAAACTAAGCTTGATGTCGTAAAACGATATAGCCAGGGGAAATTTGCCAATTTTGATGATGACATTCCGTTCTGATATGGAGTTCTATTTGAAAGTGTTTTCACATCAAAAGGAAAATAGAAAATGTTTTCACAAGACGTAACCCAATCCGACTTTGAAGAAAAAGTCATCCAGGCTTCGTTCCGGCAGCCGGTGGTGATCGACTTCTGGGCGCCGTGGTGTGCGCCGTGCAAGGTGCTCAAACCCATTCTGGAAAAGCTGGCGGCGGAGTATGGCGGCAAGTTTTTGCTGGCGAAGGTGAATTCGGACGAGAACCCGGAGCTTTCGGCGCAGTTCGCCGTGCGCGGCATTCCGGCGGTGAAGGCGGTGGTGAACGGCAAGGTGGTGGACGAGTTTTCCGGCGCGTTGCCGGAAGGGCAGGTGCGCGCCTGGTTGGACAAGATCGTGCCGAGCCCGGCGGATGAGCTGCGCATGGCCGCGCAGCACAAGATGGCGGCTGACGATCTCGACGGCGCTTTGCAGTTGCTGGGCGAGGCCTCCGCGCTCGATCCGTCCAACGAGTGGGTGCGCGTGGATGCGGCGCAGATCATGCTGGCGCGTGGCGAGATGGATGAGGCCGGCCGCCTGCTCGACAGCCTGAAAGACCCGGAGGTGTTGAAGGATGCGCTGGTGCTGCAATTGCGCGCGCAGACCCGGCTGGCGCAGGCCGGGGCGGGCGCCAGCGAGGCCGAGCTGACCGCTGCGATTGCTGCGAATGCCAACGATCTTGATGCGCGCCTGAAACTGGCGAATGTGCTGATCGCGACGCAACGCTATGCCGAGGGCATGGATCAGTTGCTGGAGATCGTGCAGCGCGACCGTACCTTCCAGGATGACATCGGGCGCAAAACCTTGCTCGATGTATTCAACCTGCTGGGCGGGCAGGGCGAGCTGGTGATGGCTTACCGGCGCAAGCTGGCGAGTGCGCTGAATTAGGCGGGCGGCAGTCGCCCGGACAGGAAAGGGAGAGCATCATGAGCAGACAGGTACAGGAAGCCTACATCGTTGCCGCGACGCGCACGCCGGTGGGCAAGGCGCCGCGCGGCATGTTCCGCAACACCCGTCCGGACGATTTGCTGTCGCATGTGTTGAAGGGCGTGCTGGCGCAGGCGCCGACGCTCGACCCGGCGGCCATCGGCGATGTGGTGGTGGGCTGCGCGATGCCTGAGGCCGAGCAGGGCATGAACGTGGCGCGCATCTCGCTGCTGCTGGCCGGGTTGCCGCAGGCAGTGCCGGGCATGACGCTGAACCGTTTCTGTTCTTCCGGTTTGCAGGCGGTGGCGAATGCGGCCGACCGCATCCGTCTCGGCGAGGCGGATGTGATGATCGCCGGCGGCACCGAGAGCATGAGCATGGTGCCGATGATGGGCAACAAGCTGGCATTCAACCCGGCGATTTTCGAGCGCGACGAGCGCTACGCGATTGCCTACGGCATGGGGCTGACGGCGGAGAAGGTGGCGCAGCGCTGGAAGGTGGGGCGTGAGGCGCAGGATGCCTTTGCGTTGCAGAGCCATCAGCGCGCGATCGCGGCGATCAACGGCGGTGAGTTTGCGCAGGAGATCACGCCGTACCCGATCGTCGAGCATGTGGCGGATATGCAGAGCCGTGCGCTGCAATTGAAGCAGCACCTGGCGGCGCAGGACGAGGGGCCGCGCGCCGATACTTCGCTGGAGGCGCTGGCAAAATTGAAGACGGTGTTTGCCAAGGAGGGCTCGGTGACGGCGGGCAACAGCTCGCAAATGTCGGACGGCGCGGCGGCGGTGCTGCTGTGCTCGGAGGCGGCGCTGAAGCGTTATAACCTGACGCCGATCGGGCGCTTCCTCGGTTTCAGCGTGGCGGGCGTGCCGCCGGAGGTGATGGGCATCGGCCCGAAGGAGGCCATCCCGCGCGTGCTGAAACAGGTGGGGCTCAGTCTCGCCGATATGGACTGGATCGAGCTGAATGAGGCTTTTGCGGCGCAGTCGCTGGCGGTCATCAACGATGTCGGTCTCGACCCGGCCAAGGTGAATCCGCTCGGCGGCGCAATTGCGCTGGGCCATCCGCTCGGTGCCACCGGGGCGATCCGCACCGCGACGATTTTGCACGGCATGCGCCGGCGCAAGCAGAAATACGGCATGGTGACGATGTGCATCGGCACCGGGATGGGCGCGGCCGGGGTGTTTGAGGCATTCCAGTAATTCCGGCTGGATGCTTTTACTTCTTTTTATCCATTAAAAAACAATCCTCTTTTGCGGAGTGGGGGCAGGGTTGTCGGCGTTCTTGCCGGTCTGGGGTAAGATGGCGCCCGCTTGCGGCGGGATGCCGGGGTGCAGACGGATTTTGAGGGCGATTATGAAGAAACTGATGACGTTGCTGTTGCTGTGCGTTTCCATGCAGGTGGGGGCGCTGGAGCTGGAAGGCGTGAAGCTGGATGACAACGTGCAGGTGCAGGATGCGGCATTGACGCTGAATGGGGCTGCGGTGCGTAGCGTGGCGATTTTCAAGATGTACGTGGTGGGCTTGTACCTGGAGCGCAAGCAGGGCAGTGCGGCGGCGGTGCTGGCGGATACCCACCCGAAGCGGATTGCGCTGCATGTGCTGGTGAAGGACGCCGAGACGGAACGTTTCCTGAACGGGTTCCACAAAGGGATCGAAAAAAACCATAACGATGCGCAGATGGAGGCGTTGCACGAGCGGCTGCATGCGTTCGACCAGTTGTTCGCCGGCGTCAGGGAGGTGAAGCGCGGCGATGTGATTGCGTTTGACTGGGTCCCGGCGACCGGCACGCATGTGCTGTTGAACGGCAAGGAGCTGGGCAGCATTGCGGGCGAGGATTTCTACCGCGCGCTGCTGTCCGTGTGGATCGGCGACAAGCCGGTGAAGGATGCGGTGAAGAAGGCTTTGCTGGGATAAAGGATGAAACAGATGAAACGGATGCTGGTTGCGGCCTGTTTGTTGTGCCTGAGTTTGAATGCCGGAGCGCTGGAGATCGCCGGGGTGCGCGTGCCGGAAAAGATGCAGATGGGCGAGCTGCCGCTGGTGCTGAACGGCGCGGGTTCGCGCTTCATGGCCGGCATCATCGATGTCTATGTCATCGCCTTGTACATGCCGGATAACCGGCACACGGTGGCGGAGGTGCTGGATGCGGGGCGCAGCAAGAATGTCACGATTTGGTTCCTCACGCCGCTCGGCATCAAGGTGACCAGCGAGCAACTGCTGGATGCCACCTACAAGCTGATGTCGGAAAACATGGCGGCCGACGACCTGAAGAAGCTGGACGCGAGCTGGAAGCAGTTTGCTGCGCTGTTCGATGGGGTCAAGGAGTTCAGGAAGGAAGACGTGCTTTCAGTGGACTACCAGCCGGCCAAGGGCATGCGTATCAGCATGAACGGGAAGCCGCTCGGGAACATCGCGGACCCCGATTTCATGCGTGCCTTCCTGCTGGTGTGGCTGGGCGTGCAGCCGGCCCAGTTTGACCTGAAAGGCAAGCTGCTGGGGCAGCCGGCCAATGCCAAGTAGCGCGGCCGCAGGGGCGGCGCCGCTCGATCGCGTTGCGCTGGAGTTGGCCATACGCCAGCAAGGCAGCACCTTTCACAGTAGTCTTTCCGCGCGTCATGCGAATTTGTTTGCCGCGACACAGGTGGAAATTTCAGCGGCGCAACTGAGCCAGATGGAGGCGGTGATTGCGGCGGTGGAGCGCGTGGTGCATCTGCCGGGCTGGGCGAAAGCCGAAACGGAGGCTCGTTGCCACGGCGTATTTTACGGTTACGATTTCCACCTGAATGAGCATGGCGCGCACTTGATCGAAATCAATACCAATGCGGGCGGTGCTTTCCTGAATGCCTTGCTGCTGAAAAGCCAGGCTTATGTTCCGGCGCTCGGCGCAGTCGTCGCCAGTGAAAACCTTGGGCAACTCCTGCTCGACATGTTTTTCACCGAGTGGCGGCTGGAGCGCGGTGCCGCGCCGCTGGGCACGGTCGCCATCGTGGATGAGCAACCTTCAGAGCAATACCTGTATCCGGAATTCGTGTTGGCGCAGCAGATGTTCGAGCAAGCCGGCATGCGTGCCGTGATTGCCGATCCGGTGGAGTTGGCGGCACGGGCGGACGGCCTGTATGTAGGCAATGACCGGATTGACCTGGTTTATAACCGCCTCACGGATTTCTCCCTGGCGAATTACCCGGCTTTGCTGAGTGCCTTGCGCAACAGCCAGGTGGTCGTGACGCCTCACCCGGACAACTATCTGCGTTATGCGGACAAACGCAACCTGGCTCGGCTGACTGATGCTGCGGCGTTGCAGGCGCTGGGTGCGGATGCTGCGACGATTGCAGTGTTGCAGCAGGGCATTCCGCAGACGCGACTGGTGGCTGCAAACGATGCCGAGCAATGGTGGAGCGAGCGCAAGCAATGGTTTTTCAAGCCGGTGTCGGGCTATGGCGCGAAAGGCGCCTATCGCGGCGACAAGATGACGCGGCGCGTGTTCGACGAGGTGCTGCAGGGCGGCTATGTCGCGCAGCAACTGGCGGCGCCGGGCGAGTGCGCAGTGATGGTGGACGGTGTGTCGCAGCAGCTTAAATTCGATGTGCGCTGCTATGTGTATGCCGGGAAACTGCAACTGGCTGCGGCACGCCTGTATCAGGGGCAGACCACGAACTTCCGCACGCCAGGCGGCGGTTTTGCGCTGGTGCGCTGCGCCGCCTGATCCCTTACTGAACGATTTCGTGCATGCCGTGATGGTAGATCACCACGGTGTTGCGTCCGCCTTGCTTGGCATAATACATCGCGATATCGGCGTGCTTGGAGAGGTCGATTTCGTTCTCGCCATGCTGTGGGTAGATGGCAATGCCTATGCTGCAGCTGATTTCGAGCTCATGGCCTTCGATCTCGAACGGTTGCTCGATTGCCATGCGGATTTTCTCAGCCGCGAAAGTGGTGTCCTGCTGGTTTTCGATGAGCGGCAGCAGTACGACGAACTCGTCACCGCCAATGCGGGCGATGGTGTCCGATTCGCGCATGCAGCGCTGCATGCGGCCGGCGGCGCGCTGCAGCAGGATGTCGCCGACGGCATGGCCGAGCGTGTCATTGATTGGCTTGAATTTATCGAAGTCCAGGAACAGCAGGGCAAAACGCGTGCGGTTGCGCTTGGCAGCGGCCAGCGCGCGTTGCAGGCGGTCGCTGAACAGGGCGCGGTTCGGCAGGTCGGTGAGGGCATCGTACTGCGCCATGTGCTGGATGCGTTCGTCCGTCTGCTTGCGTTCGGTGATGTCGCTGATGATGCCGTGCCAGAGCGTGCTGCCGTCATCGAATTTTTCCGGTTGCGCATCGGCCAAGCGCCAGCGGGTGCCCTGGCCGGGCAGGATGACGCGGTATTCAATGTGCCAGCGTGCCAGGTTTTGCGCGGAGGTTTCCACGGACTCCATCAGGTGGCCGGCATCATCCGGATGTTTGAGCTGGAAGAAGGCGGTGGCGTCCTTGCGCAGTTGCTCGGGCGCCAGCCCGTACATCTTGCGCACGGCTTCGCTGATGAACGGAAAGCTGTAGCGGCCGTCCGGGTGGCGGCGCAACTGGAAGATGATGCCGGGAACTTCGGCGGATATTTTCGACAGCAGTTTATCGCTGCTCAGCAGGGCTTGCTTGGTGTAACTGGTTTCGATGGCAATCTGGGCCAGATTGGCGGCGCGCTCAATGCGTTCAATGTCCTGATCCCCCGGCTGGTGCGGCGTGTGATGGTAAATGGCGAAGGTGCCGAGCACTTTTCCGGAGGACGACAGGATCGGCTCGGACCAACATGAGCCCAGCCCGGCCTCGGCAGCCAGCTCCTTGTAGTCGGCCCAGCTCGGGTGTTCGAGGATATTGCTGACTATGGTGCGTTTTCCCAGGTAGGCCGTGGTTCCACAGGAGCCGACATTGAAGCCGATCTCAAGGTTGTCGATGGCCTGATTATAAAAAAATGGCAGGCTGGGGGCCGCTGCAACATGCAGGTGTTTGCCGTCTTCGTCCATCAGCAGGATGGAGCACAGCGAACCCTGCTCTTCGGCTTCGACGCATTTCACGATGGCAGCAAGCACCTCGGCCAGCGGTGCGTCTTTCGCCAGCAACTCCATGGCATGGCCGCGCGCTTGTTCTTGCTGGTGCAGGCCTTCCATTTTGCGGATGCTCAAGGTGAGTTTGCGGTTGATGCGGAAAATGAACAGGGCGGTGACGCTGACCAGCAACAGCAGGGCAAGTGCCAGACCCACACCGCGATAGAGCCAGGTGTCTTTGCTGGACTGTGGGTCGTAGATGAAGTTGTTGAGAGGCTGGCGGTGCGGCATCATGTTGGCATTGGCGTAGATTTCGGCAATCTGTTGCCAGCGCGCAGGGCTGGAGTGCCCGATATCGTAAATATCCGTTTGCAGCAGCGGGATGATCCGGGCCGCCTCCAGTTGCAGGGAGATCAGGGAGCTGCCCGGTGCATGGTTTTTCTGGATCAGTTCGGCGACTTCCCGGGGGTGTTCACTTGCATAGCGCCAGCCTTGCAGGCTGGCTTTCAGGAAAGCCTCAACGCGATGCGGGTGATTCCGTATTTCCTGTTCGGTGGTGAACAGGTTGTCGCCGTAAAAGTCCATGCCCAAGTCGTGCGGGCTGAAGGAATGGTAGTCAATATTGGCTGACTGCAATTGCTCCGGGGTTCTCCAGACCAGTCCGCACATGGCCTGGATTTTTCCGCCGCCGAGATCCTGGCTGCCGGGGGAGGTTTCCTGTTGCTGGATATGTCCGGGCGGAACGCCCAGGAAGCGCAGGTAGGCAAGCAGTTCGCTCGACTGTGGGCCCAGCAGGGTTGTGCTGCCGGCAAGCTGGTGCGGGTTGCTGATGGATGTGGCTGTGTAAAGGGCGAGAGGGGAGTGCTGAAAAATAACGGCCAGTACGACCACCGGCTTGCCGGCTGCGCGCGCAAGTATCAATCCGCTGTTGCCGACGCCGAATTGGGCCTGTCCGCCGGTTACCACGGCGGTCGGGCCTTGCGGCGTGTTCTTTTCCTGCAGCTCTACGTCCAGGCCGGCATCGCGGTAGAACCCTTTTTCCTGTGCGGCATAATAACCTGCATACTCGAATGAGTGCGTGCCATTCAACTGCAGCCGGACGCTTTCGGCGGCCTGAGCGGGAAAGGCAATGATGCCGAAACACAAGGACAGGAGGTGGGCTGCGCGAATGTTCAAGTGCATGGTTGCAGGGCGGGTTCGGGATTGCTGAATCGGGCGATTTTGCCTGCGATTGCAAGGGCGAACAACTGGAATGATGGCGTATATATTCAAGCCGAGTATATAGGCCTGAAACCGCGCTCCCAGTAAGGGGAAGTGTTTTTTCAAACCAGCAAGTGTTTTACATGCTCGCGTTCGTCAAGCAGCTCCTGATGGCTGTCCAACATGTGCTTGCGGCCCAGTTCGGTCAGTGGCAGGTCTTTGACGATGGTGTAATGGCCGTTGCGGCAGGTCACCGGAAAACCATACATCACGCCTTCCGGGATGCCGTAGCTGCCGTCCGATGGGACGCTCATGGTGACCCAGTCGTTGTGGTGGGAGTGCAGCAGCCAGTCATGCACATGGGCAATCGCGGCATTGGCCGCGCTGGCCGCGCTCGATAGCCCGCGCGCTTCGATGACGGCGGCACCGCGTTTTTGCACGGTCGGGATGAATGCATTTTCGGCCCAGTCTTCCCAGCCGTTCTGGCGCAGGATGTCGATGACTTTACGGCCACGGATTTCGGCGTGCGACAAATCGGGAAACTGCGTGCCGGAATGGTTGCCCCAGATCACCATTTTCTTGATGTCCTGGATGGGCTGGAACAGCTTGAGCGCGACCTGGGTAATGGCGCGGTTGTGATCCAGCCGCATCATGGCGCTGAAGTTGCGCGGGTCCAGATCGGGGGCGTTCCTCATCGCGATCAGCGCATTGGTGTTGGCCGGATTGCCGACCACCAGTACCTTGACGTGGCGCGCTGCGACCTCGTTCAGGATGCGGCCCTGTTCGGAAAAGATTGCCCCGTTGGCTTCAAGCAGATCCTTGCGTTCCATGCCCTTGCTGCGCGGTCTGGCGCCGACCATCAGTACGACTTCGGCATCGCGGAAGGCGACACGCGGGTCGTCGCTGCAAATCACCTGTTGCAGGTTGGGGAAGGCGCAATCCTCCAGTTCCATGGCGACGCCGCGCAGGGCTTGCTGGGCCGCGGGAATATCGAGCAGTTGCAGGATGACAGGCTGTTCACGCCCGAGCATATCGCCGTTGGCGATGCGGAACAGCAGGCTGTAACCGATTTGTCCGGCGGCTCCGGTGATGGCGACACGGATGGGGGCTTTCATGCGGCTTTCCTCCTGAACATGGGGTGCAGGCATTCTGCCAGTCTTTGCGATTCAGGCAAAGGCATGGCTGCAAGCGATCCGGTCAAGAGCGTTTGGTGAAATCGGTTCGTGCATGTATAATGCGCGCCGTTTCCCGAGTAGCTGCATCTTTCATCGTTCGCGATGTCTTGCGTTTCCTCGATACATCCAGCTTTTCCGCCGCTTTAGCTCAGTTGGTAGAGCAACCGCCTTGTAAGCGGTAGGTCGCCAGTTCGAATCCGGCAAGCGGCACCAATCCGAGGGCCACTGCGTTTGCAGTGGCCTTCTGTATTTTGGAGAGGTACCGAGAGCGGATGCGTGCCGGGAAAATGGCGCGATGTTGTAGAATTCGGCCAACAGGATCAAACAAGCGTTCAATATGCAAACCATCCTTATTACAGGCGGTGCGGGGTTCATCGGATCGGCGGTAGTACGCCAGTTCATGGCTGAAACGCAATGCAAGGTCGTCAATGTCGACAAGCTGACCTATGCGGGCAACCTGCAATCGCTGGCTGCGGTTTCCGGCAGTTCGCGCTATATATTCGAACATCACGATATTTGCGATGCGGCAGCAATGGCGCGGATTTTTCGCGAGCACCAGCCGGATGCCGTCATGCACCTGGCTGCGGAATCGCACGTGGATCGCTCGATCAGCGGGCCGGCTGATTTCATCCAGACCAATATTGTCGGCACCTATACCTTGCTGGAGGCCGCGCGCAACTACTGGAGTGCGCTCGATACTTCGCGCAAGGCCGCATTCCGTTTTCACCATATTTCCACCGACGAAGTGTATGGCAGCCTCGGTGCGAGCGGGTATTTCACCGAAAAAACGGCCTATGAACCGAATTCCCCCTATTCGGCCAGCAAAGCATCGTCCGACTATCTGGTGCGCGCCTGGCACCACACCTATGGCTTGCCGGTGGTGACCACCAACTGCTCCAACAATTATGGCCCTTACCATTTCCCGGAAAAACTGATCCCGCTGGTCATCCTGAATGCGCTCGACGGCAAACCTCTGCCTGTCTATGGCAAGGGCGACAATGTGCGCGACTGGCTGTATGTGGACGACCATGCGCGCGCGTTGCGCCTGGTGCTGGAAAAGGGGCGGCTTGGCGAGACCTACAATATCGGCGGCTGGAACGAGAAAACCAATCTTGAAGTCGTGCAGGCAATATGCACCATCCTGGACGAATTGCATCCCGGGCAGGCGCCGCATGCACAGTTGATTACGTTCGTACAGGATCGTCCCGGGCACGACAAACGTTATGCGATCGATGCCGGAAAAATCGAGCGCGAGCTGGGCTGGAAACCGCAGGAGACTTTTGCCAGCGGCCTGCGCAAGACCGTCGAGTGGTATCTCGCGCATGGCGACTGGGTGCGCGGGGTGACCAGCGGCGAGTACCAGCAGTGGATGCAGCAAAACTATGGCAACAGGAGTGCAGCATGAAGGGAATCATTCTGGCCGGAGGATCGGGCACGCGCCTGTACCCGGTTACCCAGGCGGTATCCAAGCAACTGCTGCCGGTATACGACAAGCCGATGATTTACCATCCGCTGACCACCCTGATGCTGGCAGGAATACGCGACATCCTGGTTATTTCCACGCCGCAGGACATCCCGCTGTTCCAGAAGCTGCTGGGTGACGGCAACCAATGGGGCCTGAATTTCTCCTATGCAGTGCAGCCCTCCCCTGACGGCCTGGCGCAAGCGTTCATCATCGGTGAATCGTTCATCGGCAATGCCTGCTGCTCGCTGGTGCTGGGGGACAATATCTACTACGGACACGGGTTTGACCGCTTGCTGAGCTCAGCGGTTGCCAAGCGTAAAGGCGGAACCGTGTTTGCCTATCATGTGCAGGATCCGGAGCGTTATGGCGTCGTTGAATTTGATGCGCAAGGACGCGCATTGAGCATTGAAGAAAAGCCGCTCAAGCCGAAATCGAACTATGCCGTCACCGGCCTGTATTTCTACGATAACGATGTGGTCGGGATTGCCAAATCGATCAAGCCATCGGCCCGCGGCGAACTCGAGATCACGACGGTGAACCAGATTTACCTGGAGCGCGGCGACCTGGATGTGCAGGTGATGGGGCGCGGCTATGCCTGGCTGGATACAGGGACGCACGAATCGTTGCTGGAAGCCGGCGCGTTCGTGGAGACGCTGGAAAAGCGTCAGGGCATGAAGATTGCCTGCCCCGAGGAAATCGCCTTCCGCAAGGGGTACATCTCCGCCGAGCAGTTGCAGCAGTTGGCGCAGCCGTTGAACAAGAGCGCATACGGACGCTATCTGCTCGGGTTACTGGAAGACCGGGCGTTTTGAACATGCGCGTCATCGCCACGGAAATCCCTGACTTGCTGATTGTCGAGCCCAAAGTGTTCGGCGATGAACGCGGCTTTTTCTACGAAAGCTTCAATAAACGTCAGTTTGCCGAACTGACCGGGGTGACGGCCGAATTCGTACAGGACAACCATTCGAAATCGGCGCGCCATGTGCTGCGCGGATTGCATTACCAGATCCGCCAGACACAGGGGAAATTGGTGCGCGTGGTGGCTGGCGAAGTATTCGATGTGGCGGTTGATATCCGCAAGAGTTCGCCGACTTTCGGCAAATGGGTTGGCCTGACGCTTTCGGCGGAGAACAAGCGCATGTTCTGGGTTCCACCCGGCTTTGCGCATGGCTTTGTCGTGCTCAGTGAATCTGCCGAATTTCTCTATAAAACGACGGACTATTATGCGCCGGAGTTTGAGCGCACGATTGTCTGGGACGATCCGGATATCGGGATCGATTGGCCGCTCGGTGGGGCTGAGCCGGTTCTTTCCGCGAAAGACCAGGTCGGCAAGCGTTTGGGCGACGCTGAGGTGTTTGCATGAGACGCATCCTGTTGACCGGAAAGGGCGGGCAGGTGGGCTGGGAGTTGCAACGCAGCCTGGCTCCCCTGGGGCGGGTGGTTGCGCTGGATAGCCAGGCGCTGAACCTGGCGGATGCGGATGCGATCCGGCGCACGGTGCGCGAGATTGCCCCGCATATCATTGTGAATCCGGCGGCCTACACTGCCGTTGATAAAGCCGAATCCGAGCCTGAGCTGGCCTATGCGGTCAATGGTACGGCACCCGGGGTGCTGGCCGAGGAGGCGAAGCGTTGCGGCGCTTTCCTGGTGCACTTTTCCACCGACTATGTGTTTGACGGCAGCAAGGCCGGCGCGTATCAGGAAGGTGATGCAACCAATCCGCTTAGCGTGTATGGCAAGAGCAAGCTGGCCGGGGAGCAGGCGATCCGTGCGGCGGCGGCTGCTCACCTGATCCTGCGTACCAGTTGGGTATATGGCATGCGCGGACGAAATTTTCTGCTGACCATGTTGCGGCTGGCGCGCGAGCGCAGCGAGATGAACATCGTTGCAGACCAGATCGGGGCGCCGACCTGGTGCCGCTCACTTGCAGAAGTGACGGCGCTGATGCTGGCCCAGTTGTATGCTCCCGGGAGCAGCGAGGCGAACCGGCAGCATCTGTCCGGTACTTACCATCTGACTTCTTCCGGCAGCGTATCCTGGCATGGTTTCGCCACGGAGATCATTCGGCTTGCGGGAATTGCTCCGGCCCCGCATTTGCAGGCGATTCCGTCTTCCGATTATCCCACGCCGGCAGTTCGCCCGAAGAATTCGGTCTTGTCGAATGACAAGCTGTACCAGGCTTTCGGCTTGCAGGCGGGGGACTGGCTGGATAATCTGCAACTGTGCATGCAGGAACAAAACAAGGGTTGATTCGGCGGCGCATATTGGGCGACTGCATTTTATTAGGGTGCTTATGAAAATCCACGAATACCAAGGCAAGGAAATCCTGCGCGAATTCGGCGTGACTACCCCGCGCGGGAGCCCGTGTTTCAGCGTTGAAGAAGCTGTCGCAGCCGCGCAGCAGCTCGGCGGCAGCGTCTGGGTGGTGAAAGCCCAGATCCATGCCGGTGGGCGCGGCAAGGGCGGCGGCGTGAAGGTGGCGAAGTCGTTGGGCGAGGTGCGCAGCTTTGCGCAGCAGATTCTCGGCATGCAGCTGGTCACGCACCAGACCGGCCCGCAAGGCCAGAAAGTGCGCCGCCTGCTGGTCGAAGAGGGCGCGCAGATCGCCAGGGAATTCTATGTCGGCATGGTGGTGGATCGCGCGGCGCAGCGCGTGGCCTTGCTGGCTTCCAGCGAAGGCGGCATGGAGATTGAAGAGGTCGCCAAACATTCCCCGGAAAAAATCCGCACCGTGCGCATCGACCCCGCGGCCGGGCTGACCGCTGCGCAGGCTGCCGATACGGCGCGTGCGATCGGCATTCCGGATGCGGCCAATGCTGCTGCGGTGCAGGTGTTGCAAGGGCTGTATTGCGCGTTTGTGGAAAAGGACGCGATGCTGGCTGAAATCAACCCGCTGATCCTGACTGCCGACAACCGCGTTGTTGCATTGGATGCCAAATTCAATTTCGACTCCAATGCGCTGTTTCGCCACCCCGAGATTGTGGCGATGCGCGACCTGGATGAAGAGGACCCGGCCGAGATTGAGGCGTCGAGGTTTGATCTTTCCTATATCTCGCTCGATGGTGACATCGGCTGCCTGGTGAATGGTGCGGGACTGGCAATGGCAACCATGGACATCATCAAGCTGTATGGCGGCAGTCCGGCCAACTTCCTCGACGTAGGCGGCGGTGCGAGCAAGGAGAAGGTCACCGAGGCGTTCAAGCTGATGCTGAAGAATCCGCACCTGAAGGCCATCCTGGTCAACATCTTCGGCGGCATCATGAAGTGTGACGTGATCGCTGAAGGGGTCGTGGCCGCAGCACGTGAGGTGAGTCTGAATGTGCCGCTGGTAGTGCGGCTGGAAGGCACCAATGTGGAGCTAGGCAAGAAAATACTGGCTGAATCCGGCCTGCCCATCATCTCCGGCAACGACATGGCGGATGCGGCGCAGAAGGTTGTCAGTGCAGCGGCGAAAGGTTAGGCACCATGTCCATATTGATAAACAAGAACACCAAAGTGATTACTCAAGGCATGACCGGCAAGGTCGGCCAGTTCCATACCCAGCAGTGCAAGGCCTATGCGAACGGGGCGGACTGCTTTGTGGCGGGCGTGAACCCGAAGAAGGCGGGCGAGCAGTTTGACGGCATTCCAGTATATGCGACTGTGAAGGATGCGAAAGAGGCTACCGGTGCCACGGTATCGGTGATCTATGTGCCGCCGGCGGGTGCGGCGGCGGCGATCGACGAGGCGGTGGAGGCTGATCTCGATCTGGTCATCTGCATTACCGAGGGCATTCCGGTGCATGACATGATCAGGACGCGCTACAAGATGCAGGGCAAGAGGACGCTGTTGATCGGCCCCAACTGCCCCGGCCTGATCACCCCTGACGAGATCAAGATCGGCATCATGCCCGGGCATATCCACAAGAAGGGGCGCATCGGCGTGGTGTCGCGCTCCGGCACGCTGACTTATGAAGCCGTGGGCCAGTTGAGTGCATTGGGCTATGGTCAGTCGTCCTGCGTCGGTATCGGCGGCGACCCGATCAACGGCCTCAAACATATCGACGTGATGAGCATGTTCAATGACGACCCGGAGACCGATGCGGTGATCATGGTGGGCGAGATCGGCGGCAGTGCGGAAGAGGAGTGCGCGCGCTGGATCAAGGCTAATATGCAGAAACCGGTGGTGGGGTTTATTGCCGGGATTACCGCGCCGCCGGGCAAGCGCATGGGGCATGCCGGGGCGATCATTTCCGGCGGCGAGGGCGGTGCGGATCAGAAGCTGGCCGTGATGGAGGAGTGCGGCATTCACATCACGCGCAATCCGGCGGAGATGGGGCGCACAATGCAGAAAATTTTGAAAGGCTAATAACCGGGAAGGGGGAAGAGAGAAGGGGGGCGGTAGCTCAACGGTTTTTACCCTTCCCCCTTGAGCGCCGCAGGTGCGGACTCTTTCCCCTTCCCCTATAGGAGTTTATAAATGTTGGAAATGTTGATGAGCGCCCAATTTTGGGTGGATGTGAGCAAGATTATCGTAATAGATATGTTGCTGTCCGGCGATAACGCGGTGGTGATTGCGCTGGCGTGTCGCAACCTGCCCCCTGCGCAACGAAAAAAAGGCATCATGTACGGTGTGGTCGGGGCAATTGTGCTGCGGGTTGTGCTGACATTTTTTGCGGTCAGTTTGTTGGCGTTGCCTTACCTGAAACTGGTGGGAGCATTGTTGCTGATCTGGATCGGTATCAAACTGATCTTGCCCGAAGAGGATGAGCATGACGAAGGCAGTGTGCAGGCTGCTGGCAATCTGTTGGGCGCCGTCAAGACGATTATCATTGCCGACTTCATCATGAGTCTGGACAACGTGCTTGGCGTGGCGGGTGCTGCGCACGGCAATACGGTGCTGTTGGTGTTCGGCCTGCTGGTCAGTATTCCGTTGATTGCCTGGAGCAGCCAGCTGGTGCTCAAGCTGATTGACCGCTTCCCGGCCATCATCTACGGCGGCGGCGCCCTGTTGGGATATGTGGCCGGGGAGATGCTGGTGAGCGAGGCATCCCTGAAGCCGCTGCTGGAGACCTGGCATGCATTGCATGTGATCGTGCCGGTGCTGTGTGCGCTGTTGGTGCTGGTGGTCGGCAAGTGGCTGGCGTTGCGCCGGGTGGCGGCCGGCAAGGCAGTGGATTTGGTGGACGAGCATGTGCCCGGGACTTCGGGCGATCAATCTTGAGGATATGAAAATGAAGATACTGATTCCAGTCGATGGTTCCGCCAATGCCGACCGTGCGGTGGATTACATGCTTGCCTATCGCGCACAGCTTAAAGACCTGCCAGAGCTGCATTTGCTCAACGTGCAGTGGAAGCTGGCTTCCGCGAACATCAAGCTGTTCATCAATCAGGAAATCATCAATGACTATTACCGCGAGCAGGGTGTCGCAGCCCTGTCCAAAGCGCGCGCAAAGCTTGATGCCGCGGGTGTTCCATATACCTACCATATCAGCGTGGGGGCTCCGGCTGAAGCGGTGATCCAGTATGCCGAGGCGCAGCATATCGACCAGATCGTGATGAGCGCTCACGGTGAAAATACGCTGGCGACCCTGCTGCTCGGCTCGGTTGCCAGCAAGGTGGTCAACCTGTCGTCAATCCCGGTTTTACTGGTCAAGTAACCTGTTTGGATGTTCAAATAAATCAAACAGGTATGGATGGCCTTTAAAAAATGTTTTAGTATTCGCGCACATTTGACGCAGATGACCATAAGGCAGGCATGGCGAATTTCAGAAAAATGGCGCTTTTGAAGGCTGACTGGCTGGTTGGATTGCTGGTTGCCTTGCTTTTCCTGATTGGGGCAAATTCAGATTTGCTCCAAAGCATGGAGCGCAAGGCCTATGACCTCGGCGTCAAGGCGTCCGCACGTACTCCCAGCGACAAGATTGCCATTATTGCCATTGACGATGCCAGTATCGCCAACCTCGGACGCTGGCCGTGGCCGCGTGAAATCCAGGCGATGCTGCTGGATGTTTTGTCAGCCGGTCATCCCAAGGTCATTGGACAGACGATCCTGTTTTCCGAGCCGCAAGTGGATGCCGGGCTGGTGTACGTCAACAAGATTGCCGAGCTGGTTGCCAACTCCACTCTGAAAGAAAGCAATCCGGAGCAGTGGAACCAATTGAGCGCCATCCTGCAGGAGGCCCTTTCGCATCTGGATAACGATGCCAAGCTGGCGGAAAGCATGGCAAGGTCAAACCAGGTGCTGCTGGGCATGTTGCTGGAGTTGGGAGTGCCGCAGGGCAAGCCGGACAGTCCCATGCCGGATTACATCCTCAGGGATCAGTTGGTCGATGTCAAAACAGTGGGCGAGGCAGGTGAGCCTATCCAGAGCCGTGGCGCACAAATCCCCATCCCGATGCTGGGCTCGCTGGCCTTGGGTGTCGGGCACTTGAATGTGACGCCGGATGTGGATGGCGGGATACGCACTGAGCCACTGGTGCTGGGATATTACGACCAGCTCTATCCTTCGCTTTCCCTGATGCTGGCGGCGAAGAGCCTGAATCTTGAGCCCAAGGATATTCATGTCGAGCTGGGCAAGGATGTGAAGCTGGGCAACCTGACCATTGCTACCGACCCAATGTCGCGCATGTACACATATTTCTACGGCAGCCAGGAGGGCAAGCCGGCATTCCAGGTTGATTCCTTCTATGATGTGCTGACAGGCAAGATACCCGCCGACAAGTATCGCGACAAGATTGTGTTGATCGGGGCGACGGCGGCGGGTGTCGGGACTTTACAGGTAACCCCGGTTTCCGCCGGGATGGCGCCGGTGATCACCTTGGCGCATTCGATTTCCAGCATTTTGAAACAGGACTTTTTTGTGGTTCCCGACTGGGGGTTCTGGGCGCAAACGGGAATATTCCTGACGGTTGCGCTGTACCTGATTGTCGTGCTGCCGCGCCTGAAGGCCGGCCTGGGGGCTTTGCTTACCGGGTTTTTGTTTGTATTGCTTGTCGGCAGCCATTTCGTGCTGATGATGACGCAGGGCATCTGGCTGCAGTTGATGTTGCCGGCGGCGATGCTGTTGGTGGGCCATTTGCTGCTGACCACCAAGCGCTTCCTGGTGACGGAAAAGGGCAAGGAGAAATCCGATGCGGAGTCGGCGGAAAGCAACCGGATGCTTGGCTTGGCCTTTCAGGGGCAAGGGCAACTGGACATGGCGTTTGACAAGTTCCGCAAGGTGCCGATGGACGACAGCCTGATGGATGTGTTGTACAACCTGGGACTGGACTTCGAGCGCAAGCGCCAGTTTAACAAAGCCGAGTCGGTATTCCGCTATATGGCCGAGTACAACCCCAAATTCCGCGATCTCGAGCAGCGCCTGAGCCAGGCGCGCGCGATGGCCGAAACCGTGATCCTGGGCGGCGCGTCCGCCAAAGGGAATGCGAGCACGTTGCATTTGGGCAGGGCCGGGGTTTCCAAACCCATGCTGGGCCGCTACGAAATCGAGAAGGAGTTGGGCAAGGGGGCGATGGGCGTCGTCTATATGGGCAAGGACCCCAAGATTGGCCGCGTTGTGGCGATCAAGACCCTGAATTTGTCCGAGGAATTTGAGGAGGATGAACTGGCCGAGGTGAAGGCGCGCTTCTTCCGCGAAGCGGAAACCGCCGGGCGTCTCAGTCACCCGAATATCGTCACGATGTACGATGCCGGCGAAGAACACGATCTGGCGTATATAGCGATGGAGTTCCTCAAGGGCAAGGATCTGGTGCCCTACACCAAGCGCGAGAATCTGCTGCCCTTGCCCAAGGTGCTGAGCATTATGGCGCGGGTGGCCGACGCGCTGGGGTATGCTCATACGCTGCATGTGGTGCACCGGGATGTCAAACCCGCCAATATTATGTACGACCCGGAAACGGATACGGTCAAGGTGACGGATTTCGGGATCGCGCGCATTACCGACTCGTCCAAGACTAAAACCGGCATGGTTCTGGGTACGCCGTCGTATATGTCCCCTGAGCAACTGGCAGGGAACAAGATTGAGGGGCCGTCGGATTTGTTCTCACTGGGCGTAAGCCTGTACCAGATGGTATGTGGTAAGCTCCCTTTCGAGGGCGAATCGCTGGCTCAGCTGATGTACCGGATTGCTTCCGAGCCTCCGGCCAACATCCTGGAGGTGGCTCCGGACGTGCCCCTTTGCGTGGTGGCAATCATCAACAAGGCGCTGGCGAAGAGTGTTGAAGAGCGTTTCCGCAGCGGGCAGGAGATGGCTGAAGCTATCCGCCAATGTGCCGCCACGGTGCGTGGATAACGACCATAGGGACGAATGTGGATATACAGGACGCACTTGAAATAGCGAGTCGCACCGATCCGGGCCGGGTGCGTTCGCACAATGAGGATAGTGTAGCCACCGATGCCGCGAACGGCTTGGTGGTGCTGGCCGATGGCATGGGCGGCTACAATGCCGGGGAGGTTGCCAGCGGTATTGCTGTATCGGTGTTGTCCAGCGAGATCAAATTTCATTTGCAGAGCGTGAAACCCGAGACGCCTGACCCGTTTTGCGGCGAGGATACCGGCGTGGTGTTGCTGCGCGATAATGTGCAGAAGGCAAACGCCTCGATTTTTCACGCGGCCCAGAGCCAGCCGCAGTATTCCGGCATGGGCACCACTGTTGTTGCCGGCCTGTTTTACGATAACCGCGTGGCGGTTGCGCATGTCGGCGACTCGCGCATGTACCGCTTGCGCGGCGAAGAGTTCGCGGTGGTGACCAGGGATCATTCGCTGCTGCAGGAGCAGATCGACAGCGGCATGATCAGCAAAGAGGATGCTCGTACCTCCAAAAACAAGAACCTGGTGACGCGTGCGGTGGGCATCGATACCGAAGTCCAGGTCGAGGTGCATGTGCATGATGTGCAGGTGGGCGATATATATTTGTTCTGTTCAGACGGTCTCAACGATATGGTTGCGGACGAAGAGATCGGGGATGTGCTGAAAATGCTGAAGGCCAATTTGCCGCTGGCGGCAAACGAGCTTGTGCAGATGGCTAACGACAATGGCGGGCGTGACAACGTTTCCGTGATTTTGGTGAAGGTGAAGGGCAAGTTTGCTGCGCCGCGAGGCTGGATGGCGAAACTCTTGTCCTGGTTCAAGGATTAACTACGGGGAAAGATGATATGGCTGCAAAACTGATACTCAGCATGGATGGCGTGGTGCTGAAAGAACATGTGCTCAGCAAGGAGCGGACCTTGATCGGACGCAAACCGCATAACGATATCGTGATCGATAACCTGGCGGTAAGCAGCGAGCATGCGGCGATCATCACGATCCTGAATGACTCGTTCCTGGAGGATCTTGACAGCACCAACGGCCTTGCCGTGAATGGGATGGTTACCAAGAAACATTTCCTGCAGAACGGGGATGTGATCGAGATCGGCAAGTACAAGCTCAAGTACCTGAATGACCAGCCAAACCAGGCAACCCCGGCCGATTTCGAAAAGACCATGGTGCTTAGCAAGACGCCCAAGCAGGCAGCCCCGGAACCCGGCGAGGCGACCGGCAAGTTTGGTGCCGTAGGCGATGGAGCCGGGTTCGGGACGACCACGCTGGGCAAGACCGCTCCGCAGCCGACCCCGGCTGCGCCGGCGCAGCAGCAGGCTTCAATCCAGATCCTGAATGGCCCCAATGCCGGTCGTGAACTGGAGCTGGTGAAGAGTCTGACCACACTGGGCAAGCCCGGAGTCCAGGTGGCGGTGCTGGCCAAGCGCCCGCACGGTTATTTCATCACCCATGTCGAAGGGGATAGATTTCCGCTGGTGAACGGCGAATCGACCGGCGAGCATCCGCATCAGTTGAATGATCATGACATCATTGAGCTGGCAGGCGTAAAAATGGAATTTTATTTCAAGAGCTGATCTACGGCTGACCGGCATCCGGTGAGGACGGAATGAGAAAGCACGCACTGCTGATCGCGCTAGGTTTCCTGATCGTCCTCCTGTTTGCGGGCAGTGCGGCCCACTTCTACAAGCTGAGCTTTGTCAGCTTTGTCGAGAAAAAAATCTACGATACGCGCCTGCGTCTGACGATGCCCAAAACGCAGGATGATGGCATCGTCATTCTCGATATCGATGAAAAAAGCCTGAAGGCAGAGGGGCACTGGCCATGGGGACGGGACAAACTGGCTTTGTTGCTGGACAAGCTGTTTGATACTTACGGCGTGGCCGAAGTCGGCTTTGACGTGGTGTTTGCCGAGCGTGATACCAGTTCCGGACTCGCGGTGCTGCAAGAGCTTGCCCGGCAGCAGCTTAAAGGCGTCCCTGCTTACCAAAGTGCGCTAGAACAAATCCAGCCGCAACTCGAATATGACGCGCAGTTTGCCAGCAAGATGCAGCAGCGCAATGTGGTTCTGGGATACTACTTCAACAATACCGGCAGCACTTCCGGTGCGTTGCCAGCCCCGGTTTTCGCACCGGGGACTTTTCAGGGACGGCCCATAGATTTCATTCACGCGGACGGTTATGGCGGCAACCTTGATGAGTTCCAGAGTCGTGCCGCCAGTGCCGGGCATTTCACGCAATCACCGGATGAGGATGGCGTGGTGCGCAGGATACCGATGTTGATCGAGTATGGCGGGGCATATTACGAATCGCTTTCTCTGGCGATGGTGCGCACCTTGCTCGGCAACCCGTCCTTGAAGGCCGGATATGGCAACGATGACAGGAGTTATGCCGGGCTGGAGTGGCTGCAACTGGATAATTTGCGCATTCCGGTGGACAGGACCGCCAGTGCGCTGGTGCCGTATCGCGGTTTCCGCAACTCCTTCCGTTACGTTTCGGTGACGGATGTCTTGCATCAGCGCATCCCGGTTGCGGAACTGAAAAGCAAGATCATCCTGGTGGGCACGACAGCCCCGGGTTTGCTGGATATGCGCACGACGCCGGTAAATGAGGTCTATCCAGGAGTGGAGGCGCATGCCAACATGATCAGCGGCATCCTGCATCAGGATTTAAAATCCAGGCCACCTTACATCATGGGGGCCGAGGTGATCCTGTTGTTGCTGGTGGGTGGCGTGTTGAGTGTGCTGCTGCCCCAGCTGAGCCCGATCCACGGCACCTTGGCGAGCCTCCTGGTGCTGCTGGGCATGGTTGCGTTGAACATACTGGTCTGGAAATATGGCGCGATCGATTTGCCGTTGGCCAGTTTCCTGATGATGGTGTCAGCGCTGTTTGCGCTGAACATGTCGTTCGGCTACTTTTTGGAGTCGCGCACCAAGCGCCAGATTACCAAGCTGTTTGGTCAATATGTTCCCAAAGAGGTTGTCGGCGAACTGAGCGAGCATCCTGACCAGGTTTCCATGGCGGGAGACAGCCGCGAGATGACGATCCTGTTTTCCGATGTGCGCGGCTTTACCTCGATTTCCGAAGGGCTCGACTCGAAGGAGCTGTCGCTGCTGATGAATGAGTTCCTGACGCCGTTATCGCGCGTGGTTCATAAGCACCGTGGCACGATAGACAAATACATGGGCGACTGCATCATGGCATTCTGGGGAGCGCCGCTGCCGGATGAGCGTCATGCCTATCACGGTATACTCGCCGGCCTGGAGATGCATAAGGCGCTGGACGCCTTGCAGCCACGGCTAAAGCAGCGCGGCTGGCCGGAGCTGCATATTGGTGTGGGCGTGAATACCGGGCGCGTGAGCGTCGGCAACATGGGTTCTGAAGTGCGCGTTGCGTATACCGTGATGGGGGATGCGGTGAATCTCGCCTCGCGCCTGGAGGGGATCACCAAGGAGTATGGCGCAAAGGTTGTGGTGGGCGAAAACACCAAGACGGCTGCACCGGAATTCGTCTATCGCGAACTGGATATGGTGCGCGTGAAAGGCAAGGAGGAGCCGGTGGCGATCTTTGAGCCGCTTGGGTTGAAGGGGGCGGTGAGCGAGGCGGTGCAGGAGGAAAACAAATTGTTCCACCAGATGTTGCGCGCGTATCGTAACCAGGATTGGGACCAGGCCGAGTTGTTGCTATTCAACCTCCAGCAGAAAGCGCCGGACACTAAGTTATATCATGTGTACACTGAGCGGATCGGTTATTACCGCAATAATCCGCCACCAGCGGCATGGGATGGCGTTTTTGTGTTCAAGACAAAATAAAATGCAGTGTGGACTAAATCAGGGGACGAGTTGCGGATGAAGCTCAGGGTGTTGGGGTGCAGTGGTGGAATTGGTGGAAACTTGCGTACCACCTCGCTATTGCTGAATCAGGATGTGTTGATCGACGCCGGGACCGGTGTCGGCGACTTGAGCCTGACGGAGATGCACAACGTTGACCATGTGTTCCTCACGCACTCGCATCTTGACCATATTGCCAGCATTCCGTTGATGGTCGACAGCGTGGGGTTCACGCGCGACACGCCGCTGGTGGTGCATGGCACCGCCGAAACGCTGGCGATACTGCGCCAGCATGTTTTCAACTGGCAGATATGGCCGGACTTCAGCGAAATCATGAATGAGGAGCAGCCCTGCATGCGTTATGCGCAGATTGATCCCGGCAAAACCGTCCAGCTTCCTGGCGGGGGATCAATCACGCCGATCGCGGTCAATCATGTGGTTCCCGCCGTCGGGTTTCACCTGGATAGCGGTGCGGCCAGCCTGGTGTTCACGGGCGACACCACCTCGTGCCCAGAATTATGGGAATATGTAAACCAGATCGACAATCTGGAGTACCTGATTGTCGAGACCGCCTTCCCGAACCGCGAGCGCGATCTGGCAGTCCGTGCCAAGCACTACTGCCCGGATTTGCTGATGCAGGATATGGTGCGGCTCAGGCATGAGCCCCAGATACTCATTACGCACATGAAGCCGGGTGAAATCGAGATTACGATGCAGGAGATACAGGCTGCGGCAAATGGTCGCAATATCGGCATGTTGCACAATGGGCTGGAAATCGAGTTTTGAAGTGATGGCCGCAAGGCCGGGGGCGCTGTGAATTTTTTGCGGCGCATGACAAATTGTTTGGGGTATACGGAGCACGCACGTGAATGAGATCGGAGCTCA
Organism: Pseudomonadota bacterium; assembly: GCA_021848465.1. Lineage (GTDB taxonomy): Bacteria > Pseudomonadota > Gammaproteobacteria > Burkholderiales > Gallionellaceae > JAJZUP01. The sequence continues at coordinate 247,240 of JAJZUP010000002.1, read as the reverse complement.
ACTAGAGTTCACCAAAAACCTGAACCAGGTTACCAACAAGATACATGCGACAAACAACATCGACGAGATCATGCTGGATGTCAGCAAGGATATCTGCACTTTGTTCAATGCCGACCGCCTCACGATCTATGTCGTCGGCGACGACCGGGTGTCGTTGATCTCGAAGGTCAAGACCGGGCTCAATTCCTTCAAGGATCTCAAGCTGCCGATTGCCGAGCAAAGCATTGCCGGTTTTGCCGCGCTGCATAAGCGCCTGCTGAATATCAAGGATGTTTACGACACGCACGAGCTGACCTCATTCAGCCCCTCGCTGCATTTCCTGCAGGATGTCGACAAGCGCACCGGCTACCGCACGAAGCAGATGCTGGTGGCGCCGATCCTCGATAGCGGCACATCCGAGCTGATCGGCGTGATGCAGGTCATCAACAACCAGGCCGGTGAGCCGTTCCCGGCGATGGTGGAAGAGGGCGCGCGCGAGCTGGCGCAAACCCTGGCAGTCGCTTTGCGCCAGCGCCAGCAACAGGCGGGGATCGTCAAGACCAAATACGACTACCTGGTGGCCGATGCGGTGATGTCCGCTGCCGAGTTCGAACTCGCCACCCGTACTGCTCGCCGCAAGGGGCTGGACGTCGAGGAAGTGCTGATCGACGAGTTCCAGGTCAAGCCGGAGGCGCTGGGCAAGGCATTGTCGAGCTTCTTCGGGGTGCCGTATGAGCCTTTCAAGGCGGATCGCGTCAAGCCGGGGGAGTTGCTGAAAAACCTGCGTCGTGAATATGTCGAGAGCAGCCATTGGGTGCCGGTAGACGATACGCCTGATGGCTTGATTATCCTGACCACTGATCCGGAGCGGATACAGGCGTCGCGTGTGGTCAACAATATTTTCCCGAAATACCGGCTGGTTTATAAGGTTTGTACGCAGCGCGAATTCAAGGCGACGCTGGACCTGTTTTACGGCGGCGGCAATACGGCTGGTGGCGATGCTACCGGCAGCATGGAAGACCTCGGTTCCATGGATGAGCTTCTGACCTCGCTGGGGAGCGACGAGGAGGAGAACAACGGCGTCAGTCAGGAGGAAGTAAGTGCTGCGGCCGATAACGAGCTGGTCAAGCTGGTCAACAAGATCATTGTGGATGCCTACAAGATGGGAGCTTCGGATATCCACATCGAGCCGATGCCCGGCAAGGCCAAGACTGGTATCCGCGTGCGCAAGGACGGCTCGCTGATGAATTACATCGAAGTTCCCTCCACCTATCGAAATGCCCTCGTGACGCGCCTGAAAATCATGTGCGACCTGGATATTTCCGAGAAGCGCAAACCACAGGACGGCAAGATCAAGTTCAAAAAATTCGGGCCGCTGGATATCGAATTGCGGGTTGCCACGATTCCCTCCCAGGGCGGCGTCGAGGATGTGGTCATGCGTATCCTTGCTTCCGGTGAGCCGATCCCGCTGGAAAACATGGGGTTCTCGGCGCGTAACCTGGAATTGATCAAGACTACCGTCAGCAAGCCGTACGGCCTGTTTTTCGTGTGCGGTCCGACCGGCTCCGGCAAGACGACCACGCTGCACTCGATCCTGAAGTTCATCAATACGCCGGAAACCAAGATCTGGACGGCGGAAGACCCGGTGGAAATCACCCAGAAAGGTTTGCGCCAGGTGCAGGTCAACAAGAAGGCCGGCATGGATTTCGCGACCGTCATGCGCGCCTTCCTGCGTGCCGACCCGGACGTGATCATGGTCGGCGAAATGCGTGACAAGGAAACCGTCTCCACCGGCATTGAAGCCTCGCTTACCGGCCACCTGGTGTTTGCGACACTGCACACCAACAGTGCGCCGGAGTCGATCATCCGTTTGCTGGATATGGGCATGGACCCGTTCAATTTCGCGGATGCGCTGCTCGGCATCCTGGCGCAGCGTCTGGCCAAGCGTCTGTGCAAGGACTGCAAGAAGCCGCATGTCGCCACGCAGGACGAAATCAAGGCGTTGCTGGCGGAGTACGCCACCGAGTTGATGAGTACTGATACCTGGAAAAAGGATCCCAATACGGCCTACAAAAATCTATACGGCGAATGGGTTAAACTGTTCGGCGACGACAAGGGCCAGATCACGCTGTATGAAAAGGTCGGCTGCGACAAATGTTCGGGCACGGGGTACCGCGGGCGCGTCGGCCTGCATGAATTGCTGATCGGTACCGATCCGATCAAGAAGGCGATTCAGGAGCATGCGCGGGTTGCAGAACTTTTTGCGATTGCCTTGGAGGAAGGGATGCGGACTTTGAAGCAGGACGGTATTGAAAAAGTGTTGTCCGGCGTGACGGATATACATCAAGTACGCTCGGTTTGCATCAAGTAGGCTGATATGGAAACTGGCAAGGTCAGAGCTTATGTCGCACATGAACGGGACGCCATGCTGGAAAGCATGCTGGCCCGGCTTCATGACCTGAATGAGATCGGTGCGGCGCTGTCGAGCGAAAAAAACATCGACAAGCTGCTGGAAATCATCCTGCTGGCGGCCAAGAAAATCACCAATGCCGACGCCGGGACGCTATACCTGCTGGATACTGAGCGCCAGGTGCTGACATTCGAGATCATGCGCACGGACTCCCTGAACATCCAGATGGGAGGGACTTCCGGCAAGCGCATCCCGTTCGATCCGATTCCGCTATATATTGAGGGCAAACCCAACCTGGCCATGGTGGTGACGTATTCCGCAATACGCGGCGAAACCATCAACATTCCGGATGCCTATATTGCACAGGGCTTCGATTTTTCCGGCACGAAAAAATTCGATTCCAAAACCGGCTATTTTTCGCGCTCCTTCCTCACGGTCCCGATGCGCAATCATGAGGGCGAGATCATCGGCGTGGTCCAGCTCATCAATGCGCTGGATACGGTTAGCGGCGGGGTGCGCGCCTTTACAAAAGACGACCAGCAGCTACTGGAGTCGCTGACCTCGCAGGCGGCGATCGCCCTGAGCAACCGGCGCCTGATCCAGCAATTGGAAAACCTGTTTGAGGCATTCATTGAGCTGATCAATACCGCCATCGATGACAAGTCGCCCTATACCGCCGGCCACTGTGTGCGCGTTCCCGCATTGACCATGATGCTGGCCGAGGCGGCGGCACACAAGCAGGATCACATTGCCTGGCCGGGGCATGTCATGTCGGACAAGGAGAAATACGAGCTCAAGATCGCCTCGATGCTGCACGACTGCGGCAAGATTACGACGCCGGTGCATGTGGTGGACAAATCCACCAAGCTGGAAACCATTTTTGACCGCATTCATCTGGTGGCTACACGTTTTGAGGTGCTCAAGCGCGATGCGGAAATTGCCCTGCTGCGCGCGGAAATGGCGGCTGGAACAGATCAGGGGGCGCTGGCAGCGGTGCGCAAGCAGTATGCGGACCGCATCGCCCAATATGATTCAGACCGGGAGTTTTTGCGCTGGTGCAACATTGGTTCGGAGCGCATGGCGGATACCGATCTGGAGCGCGTGTTGCGGATTGCCAAATATTCCTGGCGCAACGAGGCGGGGGAGGTGGTGGATTTTCTGACTGAGGATGAAGTCGCCAACCTGACCATCCGCGCCGGTACGCTGACGGCGCAGGAGCGCGAGATCATCAACCACCACATTGTGGTGACCATCAAGCTGCTGGAGGCGTTGCCCTGGCCGCGCCACTTGAAGAACGTGACCGATCTGGCCGGGTCGCACCACGAGCGCATGGATGGCACCGGTTATCCACGCGGTTTGACGCGGGAGCAGTTGTCAATTCCGGCACGCATGATGTGCATCGCGGATATTTTCGAGGCCTTGACTGCCAAGGATAGACCCTACAAGGACGGCAAAATGCTGTCGGATGCGCTGAACATCCTCGGCAAGTTCAAGCTGAACGGGCATATCGACCCGGACCTGTTCGATATATTCATCCGTGAGAAGGTGTACCTCGCCTATGCGCAGCAGTTCCTTGATCCGTCCCAGATCAATGAAGTAGATGAAAGCAAGATTCCCGGCTACGCCCCCTGAACTGCAGCTTCGCGTTCAGTATTCCGAACCACCCGCTTCCAGTTGCAATTCGAGATTGCGTAACTCCGATGGCATCAGCAGGGCGTGATAGAAGCCCAGCATGCGCTCCGCCTGTTTGATAGCAGACCAGCTATGGGCGTATTCCTTGCCGGAGACACTCAGGCTCTGCCGCGTTTCAGCGTCGGCCAGCAACATGCAGACCTTTTCAGCGAAATCGGCAACCACCTCTTTGGCAATCCACACTCCAAGGCCATCGCGCAAGACGTCGAGAGTGCCAAGCTCGGCTGTAGAGACGAGCGGCGTACCCTGTGCCATGGCTTCGAGCAGCACCAACCCCTGGGTTTCAGTACGCGATGAAAACACGAAAAGATCGGCGCAGGCATAGCAACTGTTCAGCTCGGTGTGGCGGTCAAGATAGCCGATGAACATGACATTTTCGCCGAGCCCGGCGGTTTGTACCTCGTGTTGCAGGCTGGCGCGGGCCGGGCCTTCACCCGCGATCACCAGCAGGACATCCTGGACTTTCTGGCGTACCTGGGCGACGACCTTGAGCAGGAAGCCGATGTTTTTTTCATGCGCAACGCGCCCGACAAACAAAAGCACCGGTCGATCCTGTGGGATATTGTATTTCTGGCGGAACAGTTTGCCGTCACCGGGTACAAAGCTTTCCGGTTCGATGCCGGTGGGGATGACCTCTGCGCGGGTCGTGACGCCATAGGCCTGCAAGACCTGGCGCATCGGGTGGGACGGCACAATCATGCCGTCCAGGCTGTTGCCCTGGTGGCGCGAGAAGCGCTTTGCCACGAAGCGCATGATGCTCTTCGGGACAAACGGGATGTAGTGGTACAGGTACTCCTCGAAAAATGTATGGTAGGTTTCCACGCATGGAATTTCCAGCAGGCGGGAAAGCTTTGTTCCCAGATAGTGGGCAACAAACGGAGTCTGCACATGGATGATGTCGTACTGCTCGTTGCGCAGTTGTTCCAGGCGCTGCATGACCCAGCCGTAGTTCATCAGGCGGTCCTCCGGGTCGAGGGGCAGAGAGCGCGAAGGTACGCGCGTGATGTCGCTTTCATCGCTGCTTGGGGTCAGGTAGTCCGGCGCAATCAGGTGTACGGTATGTCCCAGTGCGCGCAGGTTGTTGCGGAAGGTTTCAATCGAGGTGGAAACGCCGTTGATGCGCGGAAAGTAGACATCGGAGATGAACAGGATTTTCATGCTTTGCTCCTCATTGGGTTAATTTGACAGTACCAGCATCCATACCACTGCAAGGTTGACCAGGCTGACCAGCACCGCTGCGCTGCCGATGTCCTTGGCGCGTTTGGCGAGGTTGTGGTCGTCCAGCGAAATGCGGTCGACTGTGGCTTCGACGGCCGAATTCAGCAATTCGACGATGATGACCAGGAACACGCAGCCGATCATCAGGGCGCGTCCGACCATGGTGGGTTCCAGCCAGAACGCGGCCGGCAGCAGCACCAGCGCCAGCAGGATTTCCTGGCGGAAGGCATCCTCATTGCGATAGGCCTCGCGCAGCCCGGCACAGGAATACCTGAATGCATTGACCAGGCGTTTGAAGCCGGTTTTTCCTTTGTGTGGGCTTTCCATGTTTTATCCGTTATCCGCTGTCCGGGGCACGGCGTGCTGCTGGCCATTCCAGCTGATCAGCTCCATGCGTCCATCCAGGTGTTCGATGATGGCGGTGCAACTGTCGACCCAGTCGCCGCAATTGATGTAAAACAGCCCGTCCACCTCCTTGAGCATCGGCCAGTGGATGTGTCCGCAAATCACTCCATCGAGCTTGCGTTCGCGTACATGGTGCAGGACAGCGTCTTCGAAATTGAAGATGAAGTTGACGGCAGTCTTGACCTTGCGTTTTGCGTACCCGGCCAGCGACCAATAGCCGGGTCGCTTCAGGGTGCGGCGCAGCCAGGACAAGTAGATGTTCAGGCTGACCAGCAGCTCGTAAGCCTTGTCGCCGAGGATGGCAACCCATTTGTGGTGCCGGGTAACCTGGTCGAACTCATCGCCATGTACCAACAGATACTGGCGGCCATCCGCAGCAACATGGATGTAATCGTGCGCGACAACGACATTGCCAAACGAGGTGCCGATATATTCGCGGATGGCTTCGTCATGGTTGCCGGGAATGAAGAATACTTTTTCGCCATGGCGCGAGCGGCGCAACATTTTCTGCACGAAGGTATTTTGCGCGGGGGACCAGTGCACGCCGCTGCGCTTCATTGCCCACAGGTCGACAATATCCCCGAGCAGGAAGACATGTTCCGATGCGTATCCCTTGAGGAATTCGAGCAGGGCGTTTGCCTGGCAGGCTTTGGTGCCGAGATGGATGTCCGAAAGAAAGATTGAGCGGACCTGTTGCATGGTTACGCTCGATCCGCTTTACGGCGGCCGGTTCTTTGCTTGGCCTGGTTGATATGATGTTTGCTCATGCGGAAAAGCATGACAGGTAAATATTGCTGTGCCGTTAATGAAATGTTGCGCTTTCGTCATGAGCCAGGAAAAGTGCATCGAATGGCCAGCAATTTGTCCCGGGCGTCATCGATATTTCATCTTGCCATCATGAAAATGCAATACCGTTTAACTAGAGTGCTAAGTGCAACAAAAGCATGGTTGCGGATATGGTTAACGAAGGGAGGTCGGGATGGCTTACTTGATTGATGCATTCTGGTTGTTGCTGGCGGGGAGCGGAGTTCTGACGGCGGGAATTTTGCTGAGCAAGGTGCCCGGCGAAAGCACGGAGCAAACTGTGGCGGACTGCGTGGCCTGGGTTGCAGGATTCCTGGTTTCGTTTGGTGCAGAGTTTTTCGTGATTGCAAATGTTTGAGCTGGATTATATCCGCGACAAGGTCGGATATTGAACTGGGGTGGCTATGGCTGATGAACAGGCAGAAACAGGCAATGCAACAGTAGAGCATTTGCTGCGGGAGATTCCGGCAGTGCATGAGTCTACGAGCTGCATCAAGGTGCTTGAACAGTTTCATGAAAACAAGAAGCTGTATGCCATCCCGGTGGTCAACGACAAGGGGCGGCCGGTCGGGATAGTCGTGCGTCATGACCTGACCGAGTATTTCAGCAAGCAGTATGTGAAGGAGCTGAAAGGGAAAAAACCGATCACGAACCTGATGGATGAAAACCCTATCGTGGTGGATCGCAGCACTGGCATTGAGGATGTGGCGCGCATCATCCTCGATGCCGGGATGGAGCACATGGTAAGCGGCTTCATCATCACCAAGGAAAAACGCTACTACGGCATGGCCAACGGCTACGACTTGCTGAATGAAATGACGTCCAGAAAGCAGAAGCATTTGTTCGGGTTGGCGCATTTCGACCAGTTGACCGGATTGCCCAACCGGACATTGCTGATGGACCGCCTCAACCAGGCCATATCCGTTTCGAACCGCGCACTGCGGGCCATCTCATTATTGTTTATCGACCTGGACGGCTTCAAGCCGGTGAACGATACCTATGGGCATGCAATCGGTGACCGTTTGCTGAAGGAGGTGGCCGAGCGGCTGGCTGGTTGCTTGCGTGAAGGCGATACGGCGGCCCGCCTGGGCGGGGACGAATTTGTGATTGTCCTGCTGGAGTCCGACCTGGAGCGGGCCATGACCGTGGCTCACCGCATACTCGGCACCTTGCGCGTGCCCTATGAGTTCGGCAAGAAAACCATTTCCAGCATTTCGGCCAGTATCGGCATCGCGGAATATCCCGAGCATGCGGAGGATATCGATTCGCTGCTGACGTCGGCCGACAACGCCATGTACCTGGCCAAGAAGTCCGGGAAGAATCAGTTCGCCGTATTTGGACAGGAATAGTCGGCATGGTGGCGCTTCTGCCGCATCAAATTTGAATAAATCGGGAATAAAAAAACGCGCGCAAAATGCGCGCGCAGGGGAGGAAGCCTGGTTCAAGCCTGGGATGAGCGCTTCATGAAGTGGCGCGCATAACGCTCATTCATGCGCGATACCGGCATGAGGATGAACAAGTCGGCACAGTTGAAATCCGGATCCCAAGCCGGTTCGCCGGCGACATAGGCGCCCAGACGCAGGTAACCCTTGATCAGTGGCGGGATGATCACATCCATTTCCTGATTCAACGCTTCCAGCGGCAGGCGGCAGTGCGGGAAAACGCGGTATTCGGAAGGCGCCGCGTGCAGCCGGTTTACCTTGTTGTAGACGCTGGCGGCGTAGTGGCCGCCGTCGCTCATGCTGATGCTGGCACAGCCGATCATATACTCATGGCTATGCTTGCCGATGTAGTCGGCAAGTCCGCTCCAGAGCTGGGTGATGGTCGCCCCGTCGCGATAATCCTGATGCACGCAGGAACGCCCGACTTCGACCATGCGGTCGCGCAAGTTGTCCAGGCGTGAAATATCGAACTCGGTTTCGGAGTAGTAGCCGCCTGCATTGACAGCCTGCTCCGGCGGCAGGATGCGGTAGGTTCCGACCACCTTGTTTTCATTCAGGTCGCGCACCAGCAAGTGGTCGCAGTAGCGGTCGAAGCGGTCTATGTCGAGGCCGGTGTCGGCACTGGGAAGCGTGGCGCCCATCTCTTCCGCGAATACCTTGAAGCGGATGCGCTGGGCCTCTTCCACCTCGCTGCCGGTGCGGGCGAGACTGAAGGCCAGCTTGCGTTTTTGTTCACTGCCGTGCTGCTGGATCAAATCTAACATGCAACTCTCCTCTGTGTGTGACGCCAGCAGGATAGAAGGGGGATGTTGCCGGTCGATTAAAGGCTTATTAAGAATTGGTTAAACCAGGCGGACGTGCAGGCAAGGCCGGATTATTTATCGAGCGGCAGATGGATCAGCAGGCTGTAGAGGGAACGGAAGTGCATGCCGGGGGCGCCGTCAGGCAGTGGTTCATAAGCGGCCTGTGCCGGGGAATTGTGCAGGGCTTGCAGAGCCAGGGCGACTTGCCGGTGTGCCTGGGTACTCATTTCGCGCCGCGGCAACTCGTGATTGCAGATGGCGGGCATGATGGCTACCTGCACATGCAGTTCGTCCGCATTCAGCAAGCTCCACAATGAGGAAATGAATGAGGTGTCGCCAATGTAGGCGGGAATCGTGCTATGCGCACCGCACTTATCCTGGTAGCGGAGTGCGACCGGCATGACCGGGACTTGTGCATCCAGTGCGGGCTGGAGTAGCGAAGCGTGGAAATGCGCGAGCTGTTTCCCGTCGGTGGTGGTGCCCTCCGGGAAAATGGCAAGTAATTCGCCGGCGCCGAGCAGTGCGACCATTTCGGCGTTGACCCGGGCTGCCGACCGCGCTTTTCCGCGCTCGATGAACAGCGTATTGGCGCGTACGCATAACCAGCCGATGACAGGCCAGTTGCGCACTTCCGATTTGGCGACGAAACGCATCGGCTCAATGGCATTGAGTGCAAAGATGTCGAGCCATGAAACATGGTTGCACACGATCAGGCCGGGGCCGTGCTCAGGCCAGGGTTTGTCGGCATTGAGCGTGATGCTGATATTGAAGATGCCGAGCAGTTGTGCGGACCAGTTGCGCAGGATTCTTTGCTGGTGTCTGCGCTGCAGCCATGGGTACACAACCGAAAGCGCGATGCCCAGCAACAGGTGCAGGATAAAACGCACGCAACGCAGCATGACCAGCGGAAAATGCAAGTGGCTGTGGAAAGATGTTCGGGCGGCGGTGTCTGGCATGCGTATGTGCGCTGGTTGTTGGTTTCGGAACGGTTGGTAATGACTGTCCGTACACGTGGAGAACCGTAGCGGAAACTTTTCGCACGATAGAGGAGTGATGTGACAGCCTGATGACGGCGGATCAGATGGTGCAGTAGTTCCGCGCTTCTCGCCCCTCCACGAGGTAGATGACATATTCGGAAATATTCCGGGCGTGGTTGCTGATGTTTTCAAGTGTACGCGTGATGAACACAATCTGCAGGGTGGTGGCAAGATCGCTGGTTTCCTCCATCATGTATGCCACCAGGTGGCGCATGATGGCATTGAATTCCTCGTCGATCAGCGCATCCCGGTGGCCCACCTTGCGGGCGGAGGCGGCATCCATTGCGTCGAACGATTCCATCGCTGCTTTCAGCATACCGATCGCAATTTGCGCCACAAAGTTGATCTGCGAGCGGCAAGGCAACTGGTAGGGCTGCTTTTGTGCAACCAGTTGTACCGCGCGGGCAATGTTCTCCGATTCGTCGCCGATGCGCTCAAGATCATTGATGGTCTTGATGATGGCTGAAACCAGCCTGAGGTCGTTCGCAGTCGGTTGGCGGCGCACCAGGATTTCAGTGCACTGTTCGTCTAATGATACTTCCATTGAGTCAACCAGGTCGCCGTCATCAAATACTTGCTGCAGCGGAGCCGGATTGCCGTCATTCAATGCGCCCATGGCGGTGTTGAGCTGTCTTGCAACAGTTGCTGCCATCTTTGTGACGCTGGCGTATGCCGACATCAGTTCGCCATCAAAAAGGGTTGAGGTGTGTCCGGGGTATTCCATAGCTGCATCTTTCCAAGGTTCAGACCGACTGGGCACGTTAACAATTTTTCATGACAGATTTGTTAATCGGGGGCTGTGTTCAGTCCAGGCTCAGCTCCGCAGTCGTTTGCAGTTGTTGCAGGAAGGTCTGGCAGTCGCCGGCCGGCAGAGGTTTGCTGAAGTAGTAGCCCTGGATCATGTCGCACCCGGCTGCTTTCAGGAGTGCGAGCTGCGCTGTGTTCTCGACCCCTTCGGCCACCACTTCAAGTTCGAGCGCATGAGCCATGGCAATGATGGCAAGGGCGATCGCCCCATTGTCGGCGTGGGTTCCAAGATCCGTCACGAACGAGCGGTCGATTTTCAGCGTGTCAAGCGGGAAGCGTTTCAGGTAACTCAAGGAGGAGTAACCGGTGCCGAAATCGTCGATAGACAGTCTTACCCCCATTTTTTTGAACTCGTTCAATATCGACAGGGTGGTTTCTGCGTTGCGCAGCAACATGCTTTCGGTAAGTTCAAGCTCAAGGTACCGGGCGTCCATGCCGCTCAGGTCAAGGGCGGCGGCAACTCTTTCGATGAGGGTGTCATCAAGGAATTGCCGGGCCGACAGGTTGACTGCAATGCGCACCGGTGGCAATCCGGCATCCAGCCACTCGCGATGCTGCAGGCAGGCTGCGCGCAGCACCCAGTCCCCTATTTCAACGATCAGCCCGCTATTTTCCGCGACCGGAATGAATTCCGATGGTGGCACATTGCCGCGCTCCGGGTGCGGCCAGCGTAGCAGCGCTTCGACTCCGGCAACCTCATTTTTGCTGAAATGGAATTGTGGCTGGAAATGAAGACGGAATTCATGCTGCTGGATGGCTTTGTGCAGGTCGCGTTCCAGTGTCAGTATGTCGCGGGTTCTTGAATGCATGTTTGCGCAGAAGAACTGGTAATTGCCGCGCCCCAGGTCCTCCTTGGCCCGGTGCATTGCAATATCCGCATTGCGCAGCAGGTCGTCAGCCAGCATGCCGTCATTGGGATAAACGGATACCCCAACGCTCGCAGTCAGGTAGATTTCCTGCGCTTCAACCAGGAAGGACTGATGGAAGGTGGCAATCACTTTCTTCACGATCGAAGCGGCGTCCTGGCTATCCTGGATGTTGCTTACCAGAATCAGGAATTCGTCACCGCCCACCCTGGCGATTGTGTCGATTTCGTACATCACGGTGGCAAGGCGCTTGCCGATTTCGAGCAGGATGCGATCGCCCGTCAGGTGGCCGAATCCCTGGTTGATGATTTTGAACTGGTCGACTCCGCAATGGATGAGGGCGAAATGCTGGTTTGTGCGTTGTGCCAGTGACAGGGTTTGCTTGAGGCGATCATGGAACAGGGTGCGGTTAGGCAGCCCGGTGAGACTGTCGTGATGCAGCGCGAAGGCCGCCTTTGATTCGGTATGCCGTAATGCGGAAACGTCAGTTGCTGCACATGCGATGCCGGTGATATAGCCGGTTTCATCCTGTAACGGCTCAATGGACAAGTCGTAGAAATAGAGCTGCCCGGATTGTTGTAACTTGATTTCGTGCCGGCTCTTGCTGCCGGATTGCAGCGCGCCGGATTTCAGTTCGAGGAGTTGGGCGGCGTCCTCGCTAGTGAACAATTCGCTGTCGGTTTTCCCCAGCAGGGATTCTTCCATGATTCCTGCAAACGGGTTGTGTGCCCAGGTGTAGCGAAACTGGGTATCCTGGGTGCTGACCGATACGGGCGAATTGCTGAGCGCGATGCGGAAGCGCTCTTCGCTTCTGAGCAATTCCATTTCCATCTGGCGCTTCTGCAAGCGGCTTTCGGTGATGTCAGCGATCATCAGCATGACGCTCCCGGAAGAGGGCGTGCTGCCGTTCAGCAGGGTGCTCCACAGGTTGAAAACTTTATTCAGTTTATACAGGTCATACGTGCCGGATATTTCACGTTTCATGACGGACTCCCCGGCGAGCGTGCACTCGTATATTTCTTCCAGTTCGGTGTCCGGCCAAGGGAAGGGTTTGCCCCGCGTTTCGCTCTCGGTCCAACCGAAAATATCTTCTGCTGCCTTGCTCCAGATCGTGACCTTCTTGCCGATGTCAATCACGATGATGGCAAGCGGCGAAGCATTGACCAGGCTTTTCAGGCTTTCACTGGTCTTTTGCAGCGAAGCCCTGATCTTGTTGCGCTCAGAGGTGTTGCGCAGGATCACCAGTTTGGCCGGGCGTGACTCCCACTCGATCCAGACTGCCCGCATTTCGACCGTGAGCACGTTTTCAGGATTGGCGATTTCGATTTCCTTGACCTGGTCCGGATCCGGTGTGAATGCAAAAAGCTCGCCTTCCAGCTTTTTCGATTTCTTGAAATTAAACATGGCGGCGGCCATGCGGTTGGCAAACCGTATGATGCCGTCCTCATCCAGAACCAGGAGCCCATCGGTATTTTTTTCCACCAGCTCGTTATACAACATCTGGTTGGCCAGCAGCTCATTGGTCTGCTGCCGCAAGGTTTCCAGCAGGCTGACGATTTCGTTATTGCGTTTGCTCATTGCGCGTTCAAGAGGTCTGTATTACCGCAAGCGAAATGTCGTCATGGGGCTCGAGCCCTTCCAGGAATGCCAGTACACTGAGCTGGATCTTGCTGAAAACCGGATGGCTCTTGTTCTTGCGTGCGATGGCATTGGCGAGCCGCTGGTTGCCAAAGTCTTCGCCCAGCGTGTTTTGTGCCTCAGTCAGGCCATCGCTGTACAAGACGACGGCGTGGGTGGAGTCGAGTTCGAATGTCTGTGTGCCGGCATCAAAATCATCCGGGCTGCTGATTCCCAGTGGCAGGTGGAACGATGCACATTGCTCATGGATGGCGAATTTGTTATCCACGAGCAGGATGGGGGGGAGTCCGCCGTTCCAGATTTCCACTTTCTGTCCATCGGCGCTGAGTTTCAGCATGGCGGCCGAGCAGAATTTGCCGGTGGGCATGATTTCATACAGGCGGGTATTGATGGCGCTCATGGTTTCAGCGAGTGATGCGCCATTGCCAGTCATGGAGAAGAACAAGTCCGAAACCGGAAGCGCGCCGATCGCAGCCGATAGTCCGTGGCCGGTGAAATCTCCCAGGAAAATATGCAGGTCGTTTTGCGGTGTGTGATCGAATATGAACAAGTCGCCGCAAAAGTGTCCGGCCGACAGGTTCCAGAAGTGCAGGAATTCAATCTCCTTGGGCTGCCTTTTGGTGATTGAATCGAACATGTGCTTGGCTAGCCGGATTTCCTGCTCGGCATGCCTGTGGTTTGCGTCCAGTCGCTGGTATAAATCGTGGATGCGGGTCAGCAGTTTAAGTTTGCTCTTGAGGATGTGCGGGCGGAGCGGCAATTCGATAAAGTCATCCGCCCCGCTTTCGGCGAAGCGCGCCCAGGCGGTCAAGTCATTGCCTGGCATCAGGATGATGACCTGGATATGCCGGGCTTTGTCATTCTTCTTGATGAGGCGGCAACACTCAAAACCGCTGATGCCCGGCAGTTGAGCTTCAAGAATAACGAAATCCGGGGAGTCGCGCAGGGCATCCACTACCCTGGCGCCGGTGTCTGCCTGTATTTCCTCATGGCCATGAGCGGCTAGCAGCGTACTGATCGTTTCGCTATCGGAAGGTTGTGCTGTTGCCACCAGAAATTTCATTTCTCGCTCCATCAATCTTTGTGCGCGCATGCTTCCTTCTGCAGAGCCGTTGCAGGAATATTGCAGAAAATCAGGAAGGGCTAGTTTTGCATCAGGTGTTGCGCTGATGGTGAGGGATGTCTATGACAGCAGTGTGAAGGTGGTTATCTAGATATTTCCGGAGGGGCCTGGGTGGGCAGACACAGCCCAGAAAACCCTAGTTGGCGATCGTGCGATTGCGTCCAGCTGCTTTTGCCGCATACAGGCGTTCGTCAGCCTGGTGCAGCATGGCTTCGACACTGTTGTGTGAGCGGTTGCCCGCGACGCCGATACTGACTGTAAGGTGCAATGGGGTGTCCTGGATGCGCAGGTTTTGTGCGGCGACCTGCAGGCGCAGGCGCTCGGCATACTGGTAGCCGGCTTGCTCATCGGTGTCGGTGCAGATGACCAGGAACTCCTCCCCGCCCAAACGGCACACGACATCCTGTTTGCGCGCGGCCTGATGCAGGCTGGTGGCGACCATCTTGAGCGCTTCGTCGCCGAACATATGGCCATGGTTGTCGTTGATGGACTTGAAATGGTCCACGTCGATCATCAGGCAGCATACCGGGCGTCCGCTGCGCGCGGACAGGGCCCACTCCTGCTCCAGTCGCTCCATGCCGAAGCGGCGGTTGGGCAGGCCGGTGAGCATGTCGGTCAATGCAAGTTCCTGCAGACGCTTGTTGGAGGCCGCCAGTTCATCGGCGAATTGCCGCAGTTGCTGCCGGTCTTCCTCGTGAGCCTGTTGCATCTGGATGATGCGTTGTGCGGCGCGCAGGCGTGCCGCGAGCACACGCGGATTGAGCGGTTTGGTGAGGTAGTCATCGACGCCGGCCTCGAAAGCTTCCACCAGCTTTTCGGTGCTTTCCTGCGCGGTTACGATGAACACGTAAATTTTTTGCCAGTCCGGATTCTGGCGCAGCGCCTTGCAGAATTCGATACCATCCATTTCCGGCATGACCCAGTCGCTGATGATGAGCTGAGGCGCGGAGGCCTGGACCATTGCCAGTGCGGCTTTGCCGTTGTTTGCGACCCGCACGATGTGGCCGGTTTTTTCCAGCAGCGATTTGTAAAGCAACTGGATGGCGCGGTCATCTTCCACCAGCAGGATATTCAGCTTGAAGATTGCGGGCTGAATCTGGACCGGTGTGTTGATATCAAGCAGTTCGGGCGTGATGATCGCGGTATCCAGAATATCTTCGAAGGCTGGGATGGATGGGGTGCGCAGGCTGAGGAGTGAACTCCATTCGCCCAGGCCCTTGATCACCTGGTTGCCAATTTCAGTCAGCGCGTCGGTTTCGATGCCGATGCGGGTTGCTAGCAGCATCAGGTGTGGTACCAGGCGGCAGCGTTCCGCCGGGGGCTGGGTGCAGACTTCGGCAAGCTGGTCGGCGAAGTGGAAAAGCTGAAGCAGCCGCCAACTGCGCTCGCCCTCCTGGAATGCTGCTGTTTCCGGCGCCTCGATGTGCAAGGCGATTTCCTGAAATACCTTGGGCATGCCCCAGTCTGCCAGCATCCAGGCGGAGGCCTGGCAATGATCCAGGCCAAGCTCCTGACGCTCCAGTGTGCGTAACGCTGCGCTGTCGGTCTGCTCAAGGATGTTTGAATAGCGCTCAGGAAATAATGTCGCGAGCGTCAGTTTGCCGATCTGCGCGAGCAAACCGAGCAGGAAGGCCTCATCGGGGACGCCGAGATGCATCCGGGAAACGAGTTCCTGCGCGGCGATGGCGGTGCATGTCGAGTGTGCCCAGTATTTCGGGTAGTTGAATCCCTCGCAACCGCCCGAGCGGAAGTCGGCAACCAGCGACAGGCTCAGGGCCAACTGGCGTACGGATTTGATGCCCAGCACGGTGACGGCGTCCATGATGGAGGCGATCGGCCGCACCTTGCGCGGATTGAGCAGGTTGGCGGCTTTGATGATTCGTCCGGCCAATGCCGGGTCGTTATTGATCAGCCGGGCGATTTGCTGGGTGGTGGTCTCTTCGTTTTCGGCAAGCTGGATGATCTGTATTGCAATACCTTTGGGGGAAGGAAGGTTTCCCTTGGCTTTGAAATCATTCAGTTGTTGGATGATTGTATGTTCCATGCGGCATTGCAGACCGGGCGTTATTTTCTGGCTGATTGTGACATATGCATTGCGTTGGCAAAAGCTGCTTTGCAACAAATATGCCTTATGCGAATTGAAAATTGTTTCCCGCAATTGACAGAAGGGGGCGAAATCTGGAAAATGCCGCGCTTCGATGATTGGGCGGCAGCCCAAGAACGCATGGTGATATAGCTCAGGTGGTTAGAGCGCGGCACTCATAATGCCGAGGTCGGTGGTTCAAATCCACCTATCACCACCACCCGGAATAAATGCAAAGCCAGCCCTTGGGCTGGCTTTTGTTTTGCCGGTGAATCAATCTTTGACGTGGACTACCGCTTCGGTTTTGGGTTCCGCAATCCGGTCCATCCAGGCAAACAGGACGCCCGATGTGATCAGGACCAAATGGATGCCGACCATCCAGGCCATTTGCGAGTCGCTCAAATGCTCAACGCCCGGCGACGAAATATGCATGAACGCTTTCAACAGGTCGATGGCCGAAATCGCGACGATGGATCCGATCAGTTTCAATTTCAATCCCGAGTAGTCGACCTTTCCCATCCAGTCCGGCTTGTCGACATGGTTGGCAACATCAATCTTGGATACAAAGTTTTCATAGCCGCTGAAAATCACCATGATCAGCAGGTTGGCCACCAGAGTGATGTCAACCAGTGCGAGCAGGGAGAGGACGGCTTCGCGTTCCGTGGTGTCGAGCAGGTGTATGACGATATGTATGAACTCCTGGACAAATTTGATCAGCAGGATCAACAGTCCGCCAACGAGCCCCAGATACATCGGTGCCAACAGCCAGCGGCTGCGAAAAATCATTCCTTCAAACAGGTCTTCCATTTTGACTCCTGAAAATTACTTGCAGTTCGAACGGGCGGATTATAGGAGCAAAGCCGATTTATTGTGTTACAGCGAAATGCAATTCCTCATGCGTCACGGAGTTGTGCCGTCGCTTGTAATGAATTGAGTCGTATAAAGAAAAATAAAATCCCTCGAGGGGGAGCGCGGGAGTGGATTGATAAGTTGGCTGATTCATTTACTGTGAGGTGAAAAACAATGCGCATAAAGTGCGCACAATATGACACTTTTATTTGATAATCACGTTGTTGGCATGGGATTGGTTTTGTGCCGGGGAATAACAATGACTGGATTTGGGAAGTGAGGAACCGGGCTTGAGCGAAATCGCACAGCGAAGGAGGGGGCATGCCTGAGTCCTCCGGAGTGGGAAATCTTGCCAGCCTGAAAGAGGGCGAAATCCTGCTGCCGGCATATCTGCTGCGGCAGGAAGGGGGTATCTTCGTTGACCTGGCGCGCTTCCCTGTGGGCGGCGGTTTTGTGCAGTTTATCGACCGAGTGTTCGGCAACGGGATGCGCTTCCTGAATCTGGATTACCGCCTGATGGTGGCATTGCTGTATGACTACGATGCGGTTCTGGATGAAGCAGGGATTGATGCGCGTCTGAAACTGGCTAGCGGCATTGTCCCGTTCCCGGCTGAGCGTAAAGCCTTGTACAAGGGCGTCAAGACCGACGCTGCATTCCAGCGGGCGGAGTATTTTTTTGAAACGGTGACGATTGATGTCGTGACCGAGGAGCCGGTATACGGCGAGCCGGGACCGGATGGTGAGGCACCGCTGCTGGGCATGAAACAGAAAACAGAGACACAGCCAACCCGGCTGGATCTGGATGAGTTTATAGCCGATATGTGGCTGAAGGGCGTGCGTTTCGGCATCGACGTGGAGACGGTGGCGCGCGTGATCGCGCGCGGGGAGACAGGGCGCCTGCAGGTGGCCGCGCAGCTGGATGCGCAGCCGGGGAGCGATGCCGAAATCGAAGAGGCGACATCGGTTCTGCACCGCGACAACTCTCCCAAGATCATGCTGAACGGCAAGGCGGACTTGCGCAAATTCCAGAACCGCTTTCCGCAAATCGAACGCGGGTTGCCACTGTTGCGCAAGAAGCCGCGCGTGCTGGGCAAGCATGGCTACAAGGTCAATGGGGCGGTGATTGAGCCGGAAATTCCAAAAGACCTGGACATCACTCCGTTGGCGGGACCTGGGACGCATATTGAGCGGATTGATGGGGTTGAGCACATCGTCTCCGATCGCGAGGGTTTCCTGTCACTGGATACGGCCAGCAATCTTGTTTCGATTACCGAGAAAATAGAAAACAAGGGTGGCGTCAGCATCAAGACCACGGGCGATATTTCCCTTGCCGGGGCGTTTATCGAGCATGGAGAGGTTCAGGAGGGGCGCTCGGTGGAAGGCAAGGATATGACCTTTCACGATTCGGTGTACGGCAACTTGTTATCTCATGGCGGAGTTATCCGCCTCGAAAGCAACCTGTCCAATGCAAGTGCCATCAGCAAGGGCGGCGATGTCACGCTGAACGGTCGCGCGTTCAATTCGGTGATCGAGGCCTGGGAAGGCACGGTGAGCGCCAAGTATGTGGAAAGCTGTATCGTCATGGCCGAAACGGTTGAAATCGAGCGGGCGGTGAATTGCGAAATCATTGCCGACAAAATCTGGATCGAGCAATCCGAGGGGTGCGCTGTCGCCGGCAAGGACATCCATATCAGGCATTCAACCGAATGCCGTGGCAAACAAACCGTTGTGTCGGTGCTGCTGCCGGACATTGCCAAGCTGGATGCCATGTTGCGGCAGCTTTACCAGGCGCTGGCGGATTGCCAGAAAGTGATTGAAGAAAAGGAGCGCGAAAACGCAAAAATCCGCACCAACCCCGAGGTGGCGAAATACCTGACGCTACAGGTGAACATCCGGCAGGGGGTGGTCAAGCTGACCGAGGCGCATCTGGACAACTGGAAAAGAATGCAGGAGCGTTTTGCCAAGGTGGAGCGCGCGCTTGCTGCATTGGATGCCGACAAGCAGGTGCAACTGGAAAAAATCAAGGCCTTGCGCGACGAGAATGCGCATTTGCTGGAGATGCGCGGCAAGCGTAGTTCGGGGATTTGCTGCAAGCTGGACGAGGTAAGCGGCGACACGCTGGTGCGCGGGATTTTCGCTCAGGATGGTCTGGCGGAGTTCCAGAAAATATCACATGTCGAAATCCGGAATCGGCTGCGTGATGCGGCCTTCCAGAAAGAGCGGATATTTTCCGGCAGCGGTGGAGAACTGGACTGGCATTATGAATTGCCGGAAATAGAAGGCGCACCGGATATTGACACATTCAAACTCTCCCCCGGATAATGCCTGCCATGACTACCTGTTCAATTTTCTGCCGACTGCCAGTTGTGCCATGCGTCAAGATGCGCGCGGCATGGCATGTCATGCGGAGTGGCCGGGTAAGTTGATGTAGCAAAGGTAGCAGCAACTTTCATGAGGCCACAGACTGTTCTGTGGCCTTTTTGTTTTTAGGAGCCAGTCATGTCACTTCCTGCCGCATTCGTATCCGTCATCCTGATCTGGTCAACGACGCCATTGGCCATCAAGTGGAGTGCTGCGGGCGTCAGCTCCAGCTTTTCCGTGTTGTTGCGCATGTTGATCGGCGTGATGCTGTGCGCAGCCTTGCTGGCTTTGTTCCGCGTGCAACTGCCTCTGCATCGGAAGGCGTTACAGGCGTACTTGATCGGCGGACTCAGCATGTTCAGCGCCATGGCGCTGACTTACTGGTCGGCCCAATATGTGAGCTCCGGCATGATTGCCCTGCTGTTCGGGCTGTCGCCCCTGATTACCAGTCTGGGGGCAATGATGTGGCTCAAGGAGGAAACCCTCACGCCGAGCAAGACGGCTGGCATGCTGCTCGGCATGCTCGGACTTGCGCTGGTGTTCAAGGGCGGGTTTTCCGGCCAGGGGAATTTGCTGGCGGGGCTGGCGGCACTCCTGTTGGCGGTTGTGGCGCAGGCACTCGGTCTGGTCTGGCTCAAGCGTATCGGGGATGACAGTCCGCCGCTGGCAACCACGTTTGGCATCCTGCTGGTGGCCTTGCCGCTGTTTTTCGCGGCTTGGTACTGGGAGGACGGGCATATGCCGAGTGTATGGCCAAGCCGTGCCATGGCTGCAATCATGTATCTGGGTTCTTTCGGTTCAGTGCTGGGTTTCGCTTTGTACTATTACCTGATCAAGCATATGGAGGCGGGCAGGATTGCACTGATCACGCTGATGACGCCGGTGCTGGCATTGCTGCTCGGGCACGGCCTGAACAATGAGGAAATACAATTGCACGTCTGGTTTGGTACGGGCTGCATCCTGCTTGGTCTTGGGGTGCATCGCTGGGGCAGCCTTTGGGTGCAACGTTTTTCATCAAAATGAATTGGGCTATATCGTTGCAGGAAAACCGGGGGGCGCGTCAATTGTGCGAGTGCAGTTTTCCGGTTGGCAGGCTGTCTTCAAATTGGTCGATGGGGAGCGGCTTGCCGAACAGGTAGCCCTGGAATCGGGTGCACCCCTTGTTCAGCAGGATGAGACGCTGCTCCTCGGTTTCCACCCCCTCGGCAATGACATTGATGTCCAGCGCCTTGGCCATTGCGATGATGGTACGAACAATCGCGCGGTCATTGCGGTCTTCGGCAATGTCCTGGACAAACGACTTGTCGATTTTCAACTGCGTGATGGGCAGTTTTTTCAGGTACTGCAAGGATGAGTAACCGGTGCCGAAATCGTCCAGCGAAATATCGATGCCCTTTACCTTGAGCGTGTTGAGTTTCTCGATGACCTCGTTGATATTTTCCAGCAACACGCCCTCGGTGATTTCGAGCTTGAGCTTGCGGGGATTGACGCCGAAATGGTTGACCAGGGCCAGCACCTCTTCGGCAAAAGTCGGCATGCGGAACTGGCGCGGGCTGACGTTGACGGCAAGGCATAGCTGCTCGGTGGCGGGGTGCCGGGCCCAAGCGACCAGTTGCTTGCAGGCGGTCTGGATAACCCAGTGTCCCAGCGGCAGGATCAGCCCGGATTCTTCCGCAACCGGAATGAACTCGGCCGGCGAGACAATGCCGTGCTCGGGGTGTTTCCAGCGTACCAGGGCCTCGGCGCCGACAATGCGCCCCTCAATGTCCACTTGCGCCTGGTAGAACAGCACCATTTGTTCAAGCTCAAGAATGGCGTTGCGCAGATCCGTTTCCATGGCGATCCGGCTCATGATGGCCTGCTGCATATCCGGGTCAAAAAAACGCAAGGTATTGCGACCGGCCTTCTTGGCCTGGTACATCGCTATGTCAGCCTGCTTGAACAGCTCCTCGATGGAAGTGTTGTGGTGGTCGAACAGCGTGATGCCGATGCTCGGTGTGCAGTTGAATTCGCTGGAGTTGACCTGGAATGGGCGATTCAGGCTGGAAATGATTTTTTTGCTGACTGCTTCCGAGTGCGATGCCGCAACAAATGAATCCGCCCCCAAATCTTCCAGCAACACGACGAATTCATCCCCGCCCAGACGGGCGATCGTGTCGCCCTCGCGTGTACATGCCATCAGGCGCAGTGCCACCTGTTGCAACAGCAAATCTCCGGTGTCATGGCCATATGAATCGTTGACCGACTTGAAGTTGTCCAGGTCGATATAGAGCAAGGCACAGTGCTGGTGGTGGCGGCTGGCGGAGGCTATTGCCAGCTTGATGCGATCCCACAACAGCCTGCGGTTGGGCAACTGGGTGAGCGGGTCGTAGAAGGCCAGATTCTGGATTTGCTCTTCGGCGGCTTTCTGTTCGGTGATGTCGCGGAAACCGATGACCAGTTGCGGTTCATGGGTAAGCTCTTCGACGATAGGCGTCGCGACATACGATACCGGGAATATTGTGCCGTTCTTGCGGAAAAATCCGGCTTCGCCCTTGCGATGTTTCTCTGCATTGAGCACGTTGTGAATTTCGCACTCCTGGAAGGGGCAGGGCGTGCCGTCCGGAAAGTGATGGTGGATGAGGTCGTGGATGTTGCGGCCAATAACCTCATGCTCGGCATAGCCCAGCATGGTCAGAGCGGCCTCATTCATGAAAGTGCAGTTGCCGTGCCGATCCATGCCGTACACGCCTTCCCCCAGATTCTGGATGAATTCGTGCTGCAATTCGTAGCGGGCGGCACTCAGTTCGGCCTTGCGTCGAGCCAAGTCAGCCTGCTCCATACGCCGGTAGCCGAGCACGATACCCAACAGGCCCAGCAGGCCGAGTGTGCCATGCCACCCGAGCAAATTTGTGAAGCGCTTGTCCTGCAGGGTTTCAAAATGTTTTAATGGAACCGAAACGCTGATTCCCCCGCGTACCTGTCCCTCTTTATAACCCTGCGATTCATGGCATTTCAGGCAGGGTTTTTCCACCAGCATGACGCCCATGAAGCGCAAATATTGCTCGCCGTTCAGTGTGTCGATCGCGCTGAACTCCTTGATCCCGCCTTCGAATTTCCGCAACACTTGGGCTTCCCAGGGGTCGGCAGCGTTGGCCGGGCGTAATGGTTTCAGGCTGGTGATGTGGCTGATCACGCCGCTCTGTTCATTGGCCATCTCATGTATCTGGCGCACCATGTAAGCAGGGTTGATCAGGGTAAGCTGTTTGCCGCCGGTGGTGGTGACATCGCGCTCAGGAATCTTGAGGTAGGGGTTGGATGGGGTGTCAGGGCTGGGTGGAACATACACTCCCCCTTGTTTGGCCGCCCATCTGCGATACAGCAAATCCTTGTTATAGAGCGAACGCGCCTCGGCGTCGGCAAGGCGTACGGTGGAGTCTTGCAACAGTTTCAGGTTCCAGAAAAACGAAACTGAAATGACTGCCAGCCACAGGATGAGCAGGACATTGCGGTTAAGAAGGAAATTTTTCATCAATGGGGGGCACCGGAACTGCTGCATATCTATTGTGCATAGGATAACAAAACAGTTATTTCCGGTACATATTGATATGTAAATGTTTGAAATAAAAATGGCTACCCATTCGGATAGCCATTTCTTTGTTGGTGGAGGCGGGGGGAATTGAACCCCCGTCCGCGAGCCCTCTACAGACAGTTCTACATACTTAGCCTGGTTGTTTGATTTGATCCGGCAGACGCCAACCGGCAGGCTGCTGACGAACGAGTCACCTTGAGTTTAGTGCGGTGCAAAGTAACCCTGCACAACACGATTCCATGTAAATGACCTCACTCATCTCAACCTTGCGGTATCGAGCCCCTCCATGGACAGCAGGGTGTGAGGTCTAGCCTTAGGCGGCCAGAGCGTACTTTTCGTCGTTTGCGACTATTGGTTTTCCAGCTGATTTACGAGGTTGCGGGTCCTCGGTATGCCCTGCGCTGCTTTGCAGCCCACGTCGAAACCAGGTCGCCCCCGGTTCTGGTGGTCGCTGCCAGTAATTTATGCCGGCAGCGGCGCGCATTCTATCAGGTGTGCTGGCGAGCGTGTTGGTTACTGTTCGGGGGAGCGTTTGCGCGGGTTGCTGATGTTCTGCACATGCCGCGTCATATGGCGATCCATCTTGATGGCATGCGATGAGAACCAGTCGAGCAGTAGCAGGGCGATACGGAACGCAAGGTAGCGCGGGGCGTCGATCCCTTCCTGTACGCGTTTTTCCAGTTCCTGGTAATGGCGGATGAAGCGGCGGTGCTCCTGCTGATGGCTTTCCGTGAAGGGATAATTGAACTCCTGCATGAGCCGGTCTTCAATCGGGAAGAGGTTCTGGGTGTAGTCGTTCAGGAAGGAAAAAATGTCATCAAAGCGGATGCGGTCCAGCTTGATCTCGGCGGTGAACTGGTTGGTTTTTGCCAGCAGTTGCTGGTGGGCTTCGTCAATTTGCGCGTTGCCGGTAAAGTATTCGTCCTTCCAGAGCAGTCCGATGTCCAGTTCACCGGTGCTCCAGTGCTGGCCTGTCGCCTGGAATTCGTAACAGCGCTCCAGATACATCAGCGCGGGGATGTCGTTCGGGGCAAGCTCCACGCATTGCTTCAAGAGCTCAATGGCGCGCGGGATGTCTTTCAGGTGGTAGAAGGCGATTGCCTCATCGAACAGCGGCTGGCAAGCCACTTTGCTGCTGCGGAGTTCGGCCGGGTCGTTGTCGAACACCTCATAGATGGACAGCGGTTGCGATTTGCCCTTGACGCGAATGCGATCCAGCAGACGAATGTGGTATTGCCCCGGGTTGGACAGGTCGTAATAGACGTTCTGGCTGATGATCAAGGGGGCGTGGTAGGTCTTGGTGGCTTCCTGCAGACGCGCGGTCAGGTTGACGGCGTCGCCGATCACGGTGCTGTCCATGCGGTTGAGGCCGCCGACCGTGCCGATCATCACCATGCCGGTGTTGATGCCGATACCCACCTGAATCGGGGTGTAGCCAGCGCGGATTCGTCCGGCATTGTAGTAATTCAGGCGTTCGAGCATGGCGATGGCGCCGCTTACTGCGTCGTCGGCATCATGCTCGAACAGGGCGAGAATCGCATCGCCGATGAATTTGTCGATGATGCCGCGATGCTTGCCGATCACCGGCTCCATCTGGCTGAGGTAGGAGTTGATGAACTCGAAGTTTTCCGCCGGGGTCATCGATTCGGACAGTGGCGTAAAGTCGCGGATGTCCGAAAACATGATCGCCATCTTGCGCTCTACCTGGTCGCCCAGCTTTACGTCGACAATGCTTTTGACTTCGAGCAGCTTTAGCAACTGGTGCGGCACCAGGCGGCTATAGGCGTTTTCGGTTTCCTGCAGCAGCTTGAGGGCTTGCTGATGGGCGATGATGACTTTATGGAGAATATCCTGGACACCGTCGGACGAGGACAGCACAGGGTGCTCTGCTAGCCCTGTTGTCTGCTTCTCTTCGCCCATGTTCCAGTCTCGCCCGAGTTATTTGCGCGCATCATACCGCTGATTCATGCATTTATGAAACCCAGCAAATCCAGCGGGCTGGCGACGCTTCCGGCTGCCAGCCAGCTATCCAGGGCGGTTTGCGGAGCGATGTAGCCATATTCCGCGATGATGCCGGGCATTCCGGCCGCATTGGCGGCCTCCATGTCGCGCTTGTCATCGCCCAGGTACAGGCAATGTTCCGGCGCGACCCCAAGCGTGGCGGCCGCATGCAGTAGCGGCATGGGGTGGGGCTTGGCCTTTGCGCACGTGTCACCGCTTACCAGGCAGGCTGCGCGCGCAGCCATGTCCAGTGCCTCCATCAGCGGCACTGTGAAGCGATGCGGCTTGTTCGTTACGATGCCCCAGGGCAGGCCGCGCCGTTCCAGCTCGTTAATCAATTCGGCCATGCCGGCAAACAGCGTGGTGCGATCGCAGATATGGGCGGTGTAGTGGGCGAGGAATGCGTCACGCAATGCGGAAAAATCCGCATGATCCGGCTCGATGCCGAAGCCCAGCTTGAGCAGGCCGGCCGAGCCGTGCGACGCCTGCAGGCGGCTGACCTCCAGTGCCAGCGGCGGGCGCCCGTGCAGCGCAAGCACATGGTTCAGGGCGGCGCCGAGATCGGGGGCGGTGTCGGCAAAGGTGCCGTCAAGGTCGAACAATACGGCGCGGGTTTCCTGGCGTGGGCGGCTGCTAGTCACGGCGGCAGGCAAGCAGGTAATTTACGTCGGTGTCCTTGCCCAGCAAATAGCATTTATGCAGCGGGTCGTAGCTCATGCCGGAAATGTTTTCGATATTCAGGTCGCTGTTGCGGCAGAAGCGGGCCAACTCCGAGGGCTTGATGAATTTGGCGTAATCGTGCGTGCCGCGCGGCAGCATGTTCAGCAGGTATTCCGCGCCGATCACCGCAAACAGGTAGGCTTTCGCATTGCGGTTCAAGGTCGAGAAGAATACGTGGCCGCCAGGCTTTACCAGCGTGGCACAGGCGGCTACCACGGCTTCCGGGCTGGGCACATGTTCCAGCATTTCCATGCAGGTCACCACATCGTAATGGCCGGGGCGCTCGGCGGCCAGCGCTTCCACCGCAATTTTGCGGTATTCCACCTTGCGGCCGCTCTCCAGCAAGTGCAGCTTGGCTACTTGCAGCGGTTTGTCGCCCAGGTCGATACCGGTAACCAGGGCGCCGAGCCCGGCCATGCTTTCCGACAGGATGCCGCCGCCGCACCCTACATCCAGTACGGTTTTTCCGAATAGCGGGGCCAGGCGGTTGATGTATTCCAGGCGTAGCGGGTTGATGTCGTGCAACGGCTTGAATTCGCTGTTGGGATCCCACCAGCGATGGGCAAGCTGGCTGAATTTCTCGATCTCAATCGGGTCGGCGTTGGACATAATGTGCTCGTTGCTAATGAAAACCGGTGCGGAATGTAGCAAAACTGGCCTGCGGCGGCTAGCCAATTTTGCTTTGGCTCGAACAGGGCCGGCATGATAAACTCGCACGCTGTTTTTTAAAGCGTTCAGGAAGTCTCCACCGATGGATCAATTCGCCAAAGAAACCCTGCCAGTCAGTCTCGAAGAGGAAATGCGCAAGTCGTACCTCGAATACGCGATGAGCGTGATCGTGGGGCGCGCGCTGCCCGATGCCCGTGACGGCCTGAAGCCGGTACACCGCCGCGTGCTGTATGCGATGCACGAACTGTCCAACGACTGGAATCGTGCTTACAAGAAGTCCGCGCGTATCGTCGGCGACGTGATCGGTAAATACCACCCGCATGGCGATACTGCCGTGTACGACACCATCGTGCGCATGGCGCAGGACTTTTCCCTGCGTTATCCGCTGGTGGACGGCCAGGGCAACTTCGGCTCGGTGGACGGCGACAATGCTGCGGCGATGCGTTATACCGAAATCCGTATGGCGCGCATTGCCCATGAGCTGCTGGCCGACCTCGACAAGGAAACGGTTGACTTCGGGCCGAACTACGACGGCTCGGAAAAAGAACCGCTGGTATTGCCGACCCGCTTCCCCAACCTGCTGGTCAACGGTTCCGCCGGTATTGCCGTGGGCATGGCGACAAATATTCCGCCGCACAACCTGTCCGAAGTGATCGACGGCTGCATTGCGCTGCTGAAAAACCCCGAGATCGACATCGAAGAGCTGATCGACATTATTCCGGCACCTGATTTCCCGACCGGCGGCTTCATTTATGGTCTGGCCGGCGTGAAAGAAGGGTACCGTACCGGTCGCGGTCGAGTAGTAATGCGCGGCCGCACCCATTTCGAGGATATTGGCAAGGGCGAGCGCCAGGCCATCATCATCGACGAATTGCCGTACCAGGTGAACAAGGCCAACCTGTTGATGCGGGTGGGCGAACTGGTGCGCGAAAAGAAAGTCGAGGGCATCAGCGAAATCCGCGACGAGTCGGACAAGTCCGGTATGCGCGCGGTCATCGAGCTGAAGCGCGGCGAAATGCCGGAAGTGGTGCTGAATCACCTGTACAAGCATACCCAGTTGCAGGAAAGCTTCGGCATGAACATGGTGGCCCTGCTCGACGGGCAGCCGCAGTTGCTGAACCTCAAGCAGTTCCTGGACGCGTTCCTGCGCCACCGCCGCGAGGTGGTGACACGCCGCACCGTCTTCGAATTGCGCAAGGCGCGCGAACGCGGCCACATCCTGGAAGGCCTGGCGGTGGCGCTGTCGAACGTGGACGAGATCATCGAGCTGATCAAGTCTGCCGCGACGCCTGCTGCGGCGAAGCAGGAATTGATGGCGCGCTCATTGCGCTCTGCGCTGGTGGAAGAGATGCTGAGCCGGGTCAGCGATGCTTCGCGCCCGGAAGACCTGCTGCCGGAATTCGGCATGCACGGCAGCGGCAACCAGCGTGCCTACAAGCTCTCCGATGTCCAGGCGCAGGCTATCCTGGAATTGCGCCTGCAACGTCTGACCGGCCTCGAGCAGGACAAGATCGTGGGCGAATACCGCGAAGTGATGGACCGGATCACCGATCTGCTCGACATCCTGGCCAAGCCCGAGCGCGTAACCCAGATCATCACCGACGAACTGCTTGCCGTCCGCGCCCAGTATGGCGACAGCCGCCGTAGCGAGATCGTGCTGTATACACATGATATGAGCATGGAGGACTTCATCACGCCGGAAGATGTGGTGGTCACCCTGTCGCACGGCGGCTACATGAAGGCGCAGAAGCTGGATGAGTACAGCGCACAGAAACGCGGCGGACGCGGCAAACAGGCGGCATCAACCAAGGAAGACGATTTCGTCGACAACCTGTTCATTGCCAACACCCACGATTACATCCTGTGCTTCTCCAGTCGCGGGCGTTGCTACTGGCTGAAGGTGTATGAGGTGCCGCAAGGCACGCGCATCAGCCGCGGCAAGCCGATCATCAACCTGCTGCCGCTGGAGGAGGGCGAGAAGATCAACGCCATCCTGCCGGTGCGCGAGTTTGCGGAAGACAAGTTCGTCTTCTTTGCCACCAGCGAAGGCACGGTGAAGAAAACCGCGCTGTCGCAATTCGCCAACCCGCGCAAGGCCGGCATCATCGCGATTGCTCTGGATGAGGGCGACTTCCTGATCGGCGTAGCCATTACCGACGGCAAGCACGACGTGATGCTGTTCTCCGACGAGGGGCGCGCCGTGCGCTTCGACGAAAACGACGTGCGTCCGCTCGGACGCGATACGCGCGGCGTGCGCGGCATGAACCTGGCCAAGGGCGGCAAGGTCATCGCGCTGCTGGTTGCGGAAAACGAGGAGCAGTCGGTGCTGACCGCGACCGAGAACGGCTACGGCAAACGTACCCCGATTGCGGAGTATACCCGCCATGGCCGCGGCACCCAGGGCATGACCGCGATCCAGACCTCCGAGCGCAACGGCAAGGTGGTGGCGGCCACGCTGGTCAACCCCGAAGATGAAATCATGCTGATCGGTACCAACGGCGTGATGATCCGCACCCGCGTCAAGGAAATTCGCGAGATGAGCCGCGCCACCCAGGGCGTCACGCTGATCAACCTGGATGAAGGCGACAAGCTGGCCGGCCTGAGCCGGATCGCAGAATCGGAAGAAGAGGAAGTGGAGAACGATGGCGATCTATAATTTTGCGGCCGGCCCGGCCGTTCTGCCGCGCGAAGTGTTGCTGCAAGCGCAGCAGGAGCTGCTCGACTGGAACGGCAGCGGCGTGTCGGTGATGGAAATGTCGCATCGCGGCAAGGAGTACATGTCCATCCAGGCGCAGGCCGAGGCCGATTTGCGCGAACTGATGGGGATACCGAAACACTACAAGGTGTTGTTCCTGCAAGGCGGCGCTACCGCGCAGTTCGCGATGATCCCGCTCAACCTGCTGCGCGGCAAACAGTCCGTCGATATAGTGAATACCGGCATCTGGTCGGAAAAAGCCATCAAGGAAGCACGCAAGTTTTGCCATGTGAACGAGGTCGCCAGCGGCGCCGACCGCAACTTTACCTATGTGCCTGACCTCAAGCGTTGGAAGCTGGACAAGGATGCGGCCTATGTCCACTACACCACCAACGAGACCATCGGCGGTGTTGAATTCAACTGGGTGCCGGAAGTCGGCAATGTGCCGCTGGTGGCGGACATGTCGTCCAACATTCTGTCGCGTCCCTGCGATGTGTCGCAATTCGGGCTGATCTATGCCGGCGCGCAGAAAAACATCGGTCCCGCCGGCGTTACCGTGGTGATCGTGCGCGAAGACCTGGTGGGGCTTGCCGATCCGCGCCTGCCGACCATGCTGGATTACAAGACGCATGCCGACAACGACTCGATGTACAACACGCCGCCGACCTACGGCATCTACATCGCCGGCCTCGTGTTCCAGTGGCTGAAGCGCCAAGGGGGCGTGGCGGCGATGGAGCAGGTCAACATTGCCAAGGCGCGCCTGCTGTACGAAGTGATCGACGGCAGCGGAGGCTTCTATAGCTGCCCGGTCTACAAGGCGGATCGCTCGCGCATGAACGTCCCGTTCAAGACGCGCGATGCGGCGCTGGATACCGAATTCCTCAAGCAGGCCGATGCGCGCGGGTTGTTGCAGCTCAAGGGACACAAGCTGGCCGGCGGCATGCGCGCCTCGATCTACAATGCGATGCCGTTGTCCGGGGTGCGCGCGCTGGCCGATTTCATGCGCGAATTTGCCAAGAGCAAGGGTTGAGCTGCATGTCCGAGAACCTGAAACAATTCCGCGCACAGATCGACCGCATCGACGACGAGTTGCTGCGCCTGTTCAATGAGCGCGCCTGGCTGGCGCAACAGATCGGCCATGCCAAGGGCAACGGCGCGGTGTTGCGCCCTGAGCGCGAAGCGCAGGTATTGCAGCGCATGGTGGATGCGAACCAGGGGCCGTTGCCGGATCGCGGCGTCACCCAGTTGTTTACCGAGATCATGTCGCAGTGCCGCTCGCTGGAGGCCGTGCTGCGCGTGGCCTATCTCGGGCCGAACGGCACCTTCAGCGAGGCTGCGATGCGCCAGCGTTTTGGGCAGGCATGCGAGGGGGTTCCGGCGGAGTCGATTGATGGCGTGTTTGCTTCAGTGGAAAGCGGCGCAGCCAATTACGGCCTGGTGCCGGTGGAAAATTCGACCGAAGGCGCGGTGGGGCGCACGCTGGATTTGCTGTTCGGCAGCAATCTGAAAATATGCGGCGAGGTGCTGCTGCAGGTGCACCAGTGCCTGATGTCGAATGAAAGCGATATTGCCCTGATCCGCAAGGTGTACTCGCACCCGCAGTCGTTCGGGCAATGCCAGGGCTGGCTGCATGCGCACCTGCCGCACGTCGAGCGCGTGACGGCGGCGAGCAACGCGGATGCTGCGCGCCTTGCCGCCGAAGAGTCATTTGCCGCCGCGATTGCCGGCGAACAGGCTGCCGCGCATTTCAAGTTGCAGGTGCTGGCCGCCAATATCGAGGATGATCCTCGCAACACCACGCGCTTCCTGGTGATCGGCAATCAGGAGGTGGCGCCGAGCGGTCGCGACAAGACTTCGCTGGTGATGTCGGCTTCGAACCGGCCCGGTGCAGTGCATGATTTGCTGGCGCCGTTCGCGCAGCATGGCGTGTCGATGACCAAGCTGGAGTCGCGCCCCGCGCGTGTCGGCATGTGGGAATACGTGTTTTATGTGGACATCGACGGCCACCAGGATGATCCCAAGGTGGCTGCGGCATTGGCCCAGCTCAAGCAGATTGCGGCGTTTGTCAAAGTGCTGGGTTCTTACCCGGTCGCTGTCTGAAGTTATTTTCAAGCAAGGTGTTCAATGAATTACTGTGATTTAGCTCCTTCATATATCCGTGCAATTGCCCCCTACCAGCCGGGCAAGCCGATCTCCGAACTGGAGCGCGAGCTGGGCATCACCGGCATCGTGAAACTGGCATCGAACGAGAACCCGCTGGGCGCGAGCCCGGCTGCGGTCGCCGCCATGCAGGAGGCGATCAAGCATATTGCGCTGTACCCGGACGGCAACGGCTTCGAACTCAAGGACGCGCTGGTCAAGCGTTATGGCGTCGCACACGCCAATGTCACGCTGGGCAATGGCAGCAACGATTTGCTGGAGCTGGCCGCGCGCGCGTTCCTCGCACCTGGCGACAAGGTGGTGTACTCGGCGCATGCGTTTGCCGTCTATGCATTGGCGACCCAGGCGGTCGGCGCGAGCGGCATCAGCGTTCCGGCCACCAAGGGCTGGGGGCACGACTTGCCCGAAATGCTGAAAGCCGCCAAGGCGAAAAAAGCCAAGATGGTGTTCATCGCCAACCCGAACAACCCAACCGGCACGTTCCTGTCGGCGGATGACTTGCTGGCGTTCCTGCGCGGCCTGCCGCCGGAAATCCTGGTGGTGCTGGACGAGGCTTACAACGAATATTTGCCGGAAGACAAGCGCTACGACAGCGTTGCCTGGTTGAAGGAATTTCCCAACCTGATCATTTCGCGCACCTTCTCCAAGGCCTATGGCCTGGCCGGTCTGCGCGTCGGCTATGCGCTGGCGCACGAGCAGGTGACCGACATGATCAACCGCGTGCGCCAGCCGTTCAACGTGAACAGCGTGGCGCAAGCCGCGGCGGTGGCGGCACTGCGCGACACCTCGTTCGTGAAGAAAACCTTCGAGCTGAACCAGCGCGGCATGACGCAGATCACCGACGGCCTGTTCAAGCTGGGACTGGAGCATATCCCGTCGTATGGCAACTTCGTCGCCTTCCACATCGGCAATGCGACGGCCATGTACCGCCGCTTGCTGGAGCTGGGCGTGATTGTGCGCCCGATCGCCAACTACGACATGCCGGACTGGCTGCGCGTCAGCATCGGTCTGGAAAGCGAGAACGCAAAATTTTTAGCCGCGCTGGAAAAGGCAATGCACCAGCAGGCACATGGAGAGAGCAAATGATTATCGTAATGGGCAGGGAAGTCACCGACGAACAGATCGGTGCCGTGGTCAAAAAACTGGAAGGCGCGGGCCTGCAGGCCAACATTTCGCGCGGTATCGAGCGCACCGTGATCGGCGCCATCGGCGACGAGCGCAAGCTGGATGCGGACATGTTCACTTCGCTGCCGGGTGTCGAATCGGCAATGCATATCGCCAAACAGTACAAGATCGTGTCGCGCGAATCGCACAAGCAGGATACCGTGGTCGACATCGCTGGGGTGCCGCTCGGCGGCAAGCAGGTGCAGATCATCGCCGGACCGTGCTCGGTGGAAACCCAGGAACAGATGGACTTGTCCGCGAAATTCGTGACCGAGGCCGGTTGCCGCCTGATGCGCGGCGGTGCGTTCAAGCCGCGCACCAGCCCTTACACCTTCCAGGGCAAGGGCGTGGAGGGGCTGGAAATTTTCCGCAAGGCAGCGGGCAAGTTCAAGCTGCCGATCGTGACCGAACTGATGGATGCGCGCCAACTGGACTCCTTCCTGGAGTACGACGTGGATGTGATCCAGATCGGCACGCGCAACATGCAGAATTTCGACCTGCTCAAAGAGGTCGGCCGCATCAACAAGCCGGTGATCCTGAAACGCGGCATGTCGGCCACGATCAGCGAATGGCTGATGGCGGCGGAATACATTGCCGCCGGCGGCAACCACAACATCATTTTCTGCGAACGCGGCATCCGCACATTCGAGACCTACTACCGCAACGTGCTGGATGTGACCGCCATCCCGGTGCTGAAAAAGGAAACCCACCTGCCGGTGATCGTCGATCCGTCGCACGCGGGTGGCAAGGCCTGGATGGTGCCGGCGTTGTCGCAGGCCGCCATTGCGGCCGGCGCCGACGGCCTGCTGGTCGAAATGCATCCCAGCCCGTGCGATGCCTGGTGCGATGCCGACCAGGCATTGACCCCGGATGAGCTGAAGAAGCTGATGGGCACGCTGGGTGTTATCGCTGGCGCGATCGGCCGTACCATCTGAGCATGCACGCACAACCCGCCTTGCGCAAAATCGTCATCTTCGGCGTCGGCCTGATCGGCGGTTCGTTTGCGCTGGCGCTGCGCAAGGCCGGAGCGGTCGGCGAAGTGGTCGGCTTCGGCCGCAGTGCCGCCACGCTGGAGCAGGCCCGGCAGCTCGGCATCCTTGACCACATCGGGCGCGATGAAGCGCACGAGGTGGACAACGCCGACATTGTGCTGGTCGCCACGCCGGTGGCGCAGATGGCGGATATTTTCGCCCGTATCGCACCGCACCTTGGCGCACATACGCTGGTCACAGACGGCGGCAGCACCAAGGGCGATGTGGTGGCTGCGGCACGCGCCAATCTCGGAAATAAACTTGAGCAATTCGTGCCCGCGCATCCGATTGCCGGGGCCGAAAAAAGCGGGCCGGATGCCGCCACGGCGGAACTGTATGTGGGCAAGCGCGTGGTGCTGACGCCGCTGCCGGAAAATTCGCCGGAAAATGTGGCGCGGGTGCGCAAGGCATGGGAGCTGTGCGGTGCGAACGTGAGCGAGCTGACCGCAGCGCAGCATGATGAAGTATTTGCCGCCGTCAGCCATCTGCCGCACCTGCTGTCGTTTGCGCTGGTGCATGACATCGCGCAGCGCGACAACCGCGACCAGTTGCTGTCATTCGCCGCCAGCGGCTTCCGCGACTTCACACGCATCGCCGCCAGCAGCCCCGAGATGTGGCGCGACATCTGCCTGGCGAACCGTGAAGCACTGTTAAAGGAAATCATGCAATACGCCGACGAGTTGCACGGCCTGTACCAGGCACTGGAGCAACGCGATGCGGCGAAACTCGAGTCGGTCTTCAGCGAGGCGCGCGCCGTGCGCAGCAACTGGCATCCCCAATAACCTGTTTAACGTTTTGCTTCCATGACTCACGAATTTATCGACCTTCCTCCGTTGCTATCCGCGCGCGGCAGCGTGCGCCTGCCGGGCTCCAAGAGCATTTCCAACCGCGTGCTGTTGCTCGCCGCACTGGCGGACGGTGTGACCGAGGTGCGCGACCTGCTGAAATCGGATGATACCGACCGCATGCTGGATGCTTTGAACCTGCTAGGCGTCAAGGTGGAATCGCTGGGTGATAACGCATATCGGGTGACGGGCTGCGGTGGCAACTTCCCTAACAAGAATGC
Source organism: Pseudomonadota bacterium (assembly GCA_021848465.1). Taxonomy (GTDB): domain Bacteria; phylum Pseudomonadota; class Gammaproteobacteria; order Burkholderiales; family Gallionellaceae; genus JAJZUP01. Next base: position 212,646 of record JAJZUP010000002.1, on the reverse strand, counting down.
CAAGCTGTTCCTTGGTAATGCGGGCACCGCGTTTCGTCCGCTGACTGCTGCACTGGCCTTGTCCGGTGGCAGCTATGAGCTGTCCGGCGTGCCGCGCATGCATGAACGGCCCATCGGCGACCTGGTGGATGCGCTGCGCCAGCTCGGTGCGCAGATTGAATATTTGGGTAATGAGGGCTTTCCGCCGTTGCGGATTTCTCCGGCACAATTGGCGGGCGATACGGTTCAAGTGCGCGGCGATGTGTCGAGCCAGTTTCTTACCGGCTTGCTGATGGCGCTGCCGTTGACCGGGCAGACCGTGAAGGTTGAGGTGGTCGGGGAGCTGATTTCCAAGCCCTACATCGAGATTACGCTGGCGATGATGAAGCGCTTTGGCGTCAATCTCGAGCGCAAGGAGTGGCAGAGTTTTATTGTGTTTGGCGGACAGCGTTACCAGTCGCCGGGCAAGGTTTTTGTGGAAGGCGACGCTTCGTCCGCTTCGTACTTTCTGGCGGCAGGGGCGATCGGTGGCGGGCCGCTGCGAGTCGAGGGCGTGGGCCGCGAGAGCGTGCAGGGCGACATCCGCTTCGCCGAAGAGTTACAAAAGATGGGTGCTCAAATCACGATGGGGCCGAACTGGATGGAAGTTGTCGGCCCGGCCGATGGCAAGCTGAATGCCATCGACCTCGATTGCAACCACATCCCCGATGCTGCAATGACGCTGGCCGTGGCGGCGCTGTTTGCCGACGGTACGACCACGCTGCGCAACATCGCCAGCTGGCGCGTGAAGGAGACCGACCGCATCGCCGCCATGGCAACCGAGTTGCGCAAGGTCGGCGCGACCGTGGAAGAGGGGGCGGATTACATCCGCATCACGCCACCAGCGTCCCATATCCTGAATCCTGCCTCCGGCATCGACACTTATGACGACCACCGCATGGCGATGTGCTTCTCGCTGGCTGCGTTCGGCGGGGCGGGCATCCGCATCAACGATCCCAAGTGCGTTGCGAAAACCTTTCCTGATTATTTTGTGGAGTTTGCCAAAGTGACCCAGCCTGTTCCTGTGATTGCCATCGATGGTCCATCTGCTTCCGGTAAGGGTACGGTAGCGCAACGTGTTGCTGAGACCTTGGGGATGCACTACCTCGACAGCGGGGCGTTGTATCGTTTGCTGGGCTTGGCGGCACAGCGGCACGGCGTGGCGCTGGATGATGAAGCCGGGCTGGCAGCGCTGGCCGGGCGGGTGGATATCCGTTTCGAGAAGGGCGATACCTGGCTGGATGGTGCGAAGGTGGGCGACGAATTGCGTACCGAGGAGGCGGGCAGCGCCGCCTCGAAGGTGGCGGCCTTGCCGAAAGTGCGGGCGGCCTTGCTGGATAAGCAACGGGCTTTCCGCCAGGCGCCCGGGCTGGTGGCGGACGGGCGTGATATGGCGTCGGTAGTGTTTCCGGACGCGGTGTTGAAGGTGTTTTTGACCGCTTCCGCCGAGGCGCGCGCAGAGCGCCGATATAAACAGTTGAAACAAAAAGGGATGGATGCTAATATCGCCGCCCTTTTGCAGGATATACAGGCGCGCGACGAGCGGGATACCCAGCGTAGCGTGGCTCCCCTGCAGCAGGCGCAAGGTGCGAGTTTGCTGGATACCACCCCTCTGAACATCGAGCAGGCAGTCCAGGAAGTGCTTGATCGCTACCGTGCGTTATAGCCAGGCCCCGTGCGGCTCCCCGCCGTCCGGGATGATTAACTAACCCGCCGCTCTGCGGCAATACCTGAAAGTAAATCGAAAATGACCGCTGTCGCTGAAATGGAAAGTTTTGCCTCCCTGTTTGAAGAAAGCCTGAACCGCAAGGAAATGCGTGCTGGCGAGCTGATCACTGCGCAAGTTGTGCGCGTGGAGCAAAACGTTGTTGTAGTGAATGCCGGACTGAAGTCCGAAAGTTTTATTCCTGTTGAGGAATTCAAGGATGCCCAAGGCAATGTCGAGGTCAAGGCCGGGGATTTCACAACAGTAGCGATTGAATCGCTGGAAAATGGTTATGGCGAAACCCGCCTGTCGCGCGAAAAAGCCAAGCGTCTGGCTGCCTGGATCGATCTGGAGCAGGCCATGGAAGAAGGCCGCATCGTTGAAGGCTTCGTCAGCGGCAAGGTCAAGGGCGGTCTGACCGCGATGGTAAACGGCATCCGCGCATTCCTGCCCGGTTCGCTGGTGGATATTCGTCCGGTGAAGGATACGACTCCTTACGAAAACAAGACCATGGAGCTGAAGGTCATCAAGCTGGATCGCAAGCGCAACAACGTCGTGGTGTCACGCCGTGCCGTGCTGGAAGCGACTCAGGGCGCTGATCGTGAGAGCATCCTGGAAAACCTGAAGGAAGGCGCGGTCGTCAAGGGTATCGTCAAGAACATCACCGACTACGGTGCGTTCGTGGACCTGGGCGGCATCGACGGCCTGCTGCACATCACCGACCTGGCATGGCGTCGCGTGAAGCACCCATCCGAGGTGTTGAGCGTGGGCGACGAAGTGGAAGCCAAGATCCTCAAGTTCGACCAGGAAAAGAACCGTGTTTCGCTGGGCATCAAGCAGATGGGCGACGACCCATGGAATGGCCTGGCTCGCCGCTACCCGCAAGGCACCCGCCTGTTCGGCAAGGTAACCAACCTGACCGACTACGGTGCATTCGTGGAAATCGAGCAGGGCATCGAAGGCCTGGTGCACGTGTCCGAAATGGACTGGACCAACAAGAACGTACATCCTTCCAAGGTTGTTGCCCTGGGCGACGAAGTGGAAGTGATGATCCTGGAAATCGACGAGCAACGCCGTCGTATCTCGCTGGGCATGAAGCAGTGTCGTTCCAATCCATGGGACGATTTCGCTGCCAACCACAAGAAGGGCGATAAGGTTAAGGGCGCGATCAAGTCCATTACCGACTTCGGCGTGTTCATCGGCCTGGATGGCGGTATCGACGGCTTGGTACACCTGTCCGACCTGTCCTGGAATGTTGCCGGCGAAGAGGCTGTACGCAACTACAAGAAGGGCGACGAGCTGGAAGCTGTGGTGCTGGCGATCGACGTTGAGCGCGAGCGTATTTCGCTGGGCGTGAAGCAACTGGAAGGTGATCCGTTCGGCGGTTTCGTTTCCGGTCACGACAAGGGTGCAATCGTTACTGGCACAGTGAAGTCGCTGGATGCCAAGGGCGCGGTGGTGATGCTGGACGGCGATGTGGAAGCCTACCTGAAGGCATCGGAAGTTTCCGCTGACCGTGTGGAAGACATCCGCAACCACCTGAAAGAAGGCGACAGCGTCAAGGCCGTCATCATCAGCGTGGACCGCAAGAACCGCGGCATCAACCTGTCGATCAAGGCGCTGGACAAGGCCGACGAAGCAGCCGCAATGCAGAAGCTTGCTGCTGAAAACACCAGCTCTGCCGGGACGACCAATCTGGGCGCGTTGCTCAAGGCCAAGATGGATTCCAGCAAGACTGACGCTTAATCAGGAGGGGGTAAATGACTCGTTCAGATCTTATTGCCAAACTGGCTGAACGCTATCCGCAGTTGCAGAGCAAGGATGCCGAGCTGGCCGTCAAGGTGATCCTTGACAGCATGACGACAGCCTTGTGCCGCGGCGGCCGGATAGAAATTCGTGGATTTGGCAGCTTTGCACTGAACTACCGTCCGCCCCGCCTGGGGCGCAATCCCAAGTCGGGGGACAGGGTTCAGGTGCCTTCGAAGTATGTGCCTCATTTCAAGGCAGGCAAGGAGTTGCGTGAACGGGTGGATTACCCTGCATCCTGATGCAATGATGGTGTAAATGGATTGGCGGCCTGTCGCAAGATGTGCCGCCAATTTTTTATCTGCGGTCTGGAGAATCGCCTGTCTAAACCCGCTTGATTGTGCTTTTGGGAGGGCAGGGGTTCATGGTATCGTTGTGCGAGATATTACGGGTAGCTCATGATGAGATATTTGGTGTGGCTTCTGCGCGCTTTCCTGTTTTTGCTGCTGCTCGGCTTTGCAGTAAAAAATGACCAGCCAGTAACCCTGCGGTATTTCTTCGGCTATCAAACAGAGGCTTCGCTCGTCGTGGTGCTGCTGTGTTTTTTCTCAGCGGGCGTGCTGATCGGCGTGCTGGCAATGCTTCCAGGCATACTGCGCCAGCGGCGCGAGCTGGCGGCTTTGCGCCGTGAATTGCACCTGAAGAACAAGTTGTCCGAGGCGGTCGATATGCAGCACACGTCCGCCTGACTTTTAGGAATGGTTTCCGCACGCTATGGAATTTGAACCTTGGATGTTGTTGGTGTTCCCCCTGTTTTTCGGCATGGGGTGGTTGGCGGCGCGCATTGACATCAAAGAGCTGCTGAGCGAGTCGAGTGCGTTGCCGCGCTCGTATTTCCAGGGGCTGAATTTCCTGCTGAATGAACAGCAGGATGAAGCGATCGAGGCGTTCATCGAGGTGGTCAAGGTTGACCCGCAGACCATCGAGTTGCACTTTGCCTTGGGCAGTCTGTTCCGCCGTCGCGGCGAAGTGGATCGTGCATTGCGCATGCACCTGAACCTAGTGGAGCGCAGTGATCTCGAAGAGGACAAGAAGCAGCAGGCCCTTTTTGAGCTGGCGCAGGATTACCTGAAGGCCGGTATCTTCGACCGCGCCGAATCCACCTTCCTCAGCCTGTACGGGACCCGTTATGAAAAAGAGGCACTGGATTTCCTGCTGGAGATTTACCAGAAGGAGAAGGATTGGCTGAAGGCGATTGATATCAGCCAGAAGCTGGCGGCACTGACCGGGCAGCCGCACGGCAAGGAGGTCGCGTTCTTTTATTGCGAATTGGCCGCTGCCGAGCTGGCCGGCAAGCATGCCGACGCAGCCAGTGTGCATCTGGAGCAGGCATTGACGGTTTATCCGCGCAGCGTGCGTGCGACGATCATGCTGGGCGATATTGCGCTGGAGGCCGGCGATGTGGCCCCTGCCATCGAAATATGGCGCCGCATCGAGCAGCAGGATGCGCAATATCTGCCGTTGGTGGCCGAGCGCCTGTTGCAGGCATACCGGCAAACAAACCGCGAAAACGACGGCATTGCCCTGCTGCAACATTATCTGGCAACTTATCCTTCGCTCGACATGATGAATACGCTGTTCAATGCCATCCTGCAGCGTGACGGCGCGGAGGCGGCCTATAAGCTGGTGCGCGACGAATTGCGCCAGCATCCCTCGTTGCTGGGACTCAATAAGCTGCTTGAGGCGACGCTGCTGGATGTGAAGACCGAGCGGCGCACCGATATCGAGCTGGTCCATAACCTGGTGCACCAGCGTACCCGTGGCCTGGCCATGTATCGCTGCAAGCAATGCGGTTTCAAGGCCAAGCATTTTTATTGGCATTGCCCGGCCTGCCATGGCTGGGAGACTTATTCGCCGCGCAGGACGGAAGAAACGGGAGCGGCAATATGAACGATCCGAAAATCATCGTAGCACTGGATTATCCGGATGCAGCCTCTGCGCTGGCCCTGGTGGAGCGGCTGGAGCCTGCGCTATGCCGGCTCAAGGTGGGCAAGGAATTGTTCACGCTGGCTGGTCCGCAACTGGTGGAGCAGTTGCAACGGCGTGGCTTCGAGGTGTTTCTGGACTTGAAATTTCACGACATCCCGAATACCACGGCGCAGGCGTGCAAGGCTGCCGCAGCATTGGGTGTGTGGATGGTCAATGTCCACGCTTCTGGCGGGCGGCGCATGATGGAGGCAGCCCGTGACGGCTTGGCCGGGGTTGCAAAGCGTCCCAAGCTGATCGCGGTAACGGTGCTGACCAGCATGGCGCAGCAGGATTTGCAGGACCTCGGTATCACCGTTTCGCCGGCCGAACAGGTGCTGCGCCTGGCGGCGCTGGCACAGTCCAGCGGGATGGACGGGGTGGTGTGCTCAGCGCTGGAAGCAGCCATGTTGCGCAAGCAGGCCGGCGCGGCTTTCTGTCTGGTGACGCCGGGAATTCGTCCGGCCGACGCGGCGGCGGATGACCAGTCGCGCATCATGACGCCGCGGGCGGCATTGCAGAGCGGCTCAAATTATCTGGTTATCGGGCGTCCGATTACGAAGGCGGACGACCCATTGTTGGCATTGCAGAAAATTACGGAAGAAACAGGAGGCTAGGCATGAGCGTGTTGCCATCGTTTGAAAAGGCGCGCGTACTGGTGGTTGGCGATGTGATGCTGGACCGGTACTGGTTTGGCGATGTGCAGCGTATTTCGCCGGAGGCGCCGGTGCCGGTGCTGAAGGTTAGCCGTGTCGATGAGCGGCCCGGCGGCGCAGCCAATGTGGCCCGCAACATTGCCGCGTTGGAAGCGCATGTGACGCTGCTGTCGGTAGTGGGCGACGATGAGGCGGGGGTTTGCCTGGAGAAGTTGCTGACCGGGCAGGGGAAGGTGGATGCATTGTTGCAGCGCGATCCGACCATTTCAACGATCGTGAAGCTCCGTGCGATCGCGCGCCAGCAGCAGTTGTTGCGGATCGACTTCGAGACGCCGCCCAGCCACGAGGTGCTGAAAGCCAAGCTGGCGGAATTCCATGCGCGGCTGCCGCAGGCGGATGTGGTGCTGCTGTCGGATTACGGCAAGGGCGGCTTGACGCATATTGCCGAGATGATCCAGGCGGCACGGGCTGCGGGCAAGCCTGTGCTGGTCGACCCCAAAGGGGACGACTATGCGCGTTACCGTGGTGCAACCCTGCTGACTCCGAACCGCAGCGAGTTTCGTGAGGTGGCCGGCAGTTGGAGCAGCGAGGCCGAATTGAGCAGCAAGGCGGAGAAGCTGCGCACCGAATTGCAACTGGATGCCTTGCTGGTTACGCGCAGCGAGGAGGGCATGAGTCTGTTCCGTGCCGGCCGTGTTTTGCATGAGCCGACGCAGGCTCGCGAAGTGTTCGATGTCAGCGGTGCCGGTGATACGGTGATTGCGACATTGGCCGTGATGCTGGCAAGCGGAGCCGAGCTGGAGGAAGCTGTGCGTATTGCCAACCGCGCCGCAGGTATCGTGGTCGGGAAGCTGGGCACAGCGGTAGTGTCGAGGGAAGAAATCATTCAGGATTTGGGAACTGGGATTTAGGATTTGGGAGGGGCGGGTTTATCCGAATCCTGATTCCAAAATCCAAAATCCTCTGGAAGGAGAAAACATGTACTACGTAGTTACCGGCGCTGCCGGGTTTATCGGTTCAAATCTGGTCAAGGCGCTGAATGAGCGCGGTGAGACCAACATCATCGTTGTCGACAATTTCAAGAAGGCCGACAAGTTCAAGAATCTGGTTGATTGCGAGGTTGCCGACTATTTCGACAAGGAAGAGTTCCTGCAGAAGATGAACAGCGGGGCTTTCAATGGCATCCTGCGCGGTGTGCTGCACCAGGGAGCCTGCTCGGACACGATGGAAACCGATGGCCGTTACATGATGGCGAATAACTATCGCTATACGCTGGACATGCTGAATCATTGCCAGCGCGAGAAGATTCCCTTGCTGTATGCCTCTTCCGCTTCGGTGTACGGCATGGGGCCGGTATTCAAGGAGAGCCGCGAGCATGAGTCACCATTGAATGTTTACGCCTATTCGAAATTCCTGTTCGATCAGGTCATGCGCCGCCGCTGGGCCAACCGCAGCGGGCAGGTGGTCGGGTTGCGCTATTTCAATGTGTACGGCCAGCGCGAGCAGCACAAGGGGCGCATGGCTTCCGTGGCCTTCCATTTCTTCAACCAGTATCGCGCGGAAGGCTACGTAAAATTGTTCGAGGGCTGCGAAGGGTATGGCCATGGCGAACAATTGCGCGACTTTGTTTCCATCGAGGATGTGGTCAAGGTCAATATGTTCTTCCTGGAACATCCGGATAAGTCCGGCATCTTCAATTTGGGTACCGGCAAGGCTCAGAGCTTCAATGATGTGGCTGTTGCGGTGATCAATACGCTGCGCGAAGAAAAGGGCGAAGCAGCCCTGAGCCACGAGCAAATGATCCAGCAGCAGCTCGTTCGCTACATCCCGTTTCCGGATGCGCTACGCGGCAAATACCAGAGTTTTACCCAGGCAGATATGGGCGCGTTGCGGGCGATAGGGTATCAGCAGGACTTTCTTACTGTTGAGCAGGGAACTGCTCGTTACGTGAAGCATTTGTTGCGCACGGCGGCTTGAGAGGTCGACCCTCACCAAGGCTGCCGGGCGTGAGTCCGGCAGCTTTTTTTGCAGCATCTAACCGGTGAAAATACCGGCTATTCCGGTACAATAAGATGTAGCTGGCGGAAATGTTTTTGAAATGATGACAATGATCGCAAAATGGTGGGCTTCACTGAGCATCCAGATCAAGCTGACACTGTTGATTCAGGGCAGCTTGGTGATCATCTTGTTGTTCGCCCAGCGCTGGGTGATGTCCAGCTTCGAGCATAAGATCATTGAGTCGGCTCAGGTGCGTGCAGTTGAAACGGCTGACGGCATCATCAACGGCATGAACATGCTGATGGTGACCGGCCAGATTGGCGATCCAAAAATGCGCCAGCTATTCATTGAGAAAATGAGCAAATCCGAGGGGATCAAGGAGTTGCGGATTTTTCGGGCAGAGCAGGTCAAGCGGCAATTTGGTCCCGGATTGCCTGAGGAGCAGCCCAGGGATGCAATAGACCAATCGGTGCTCGACACCGGAAAGCCCTACTTTGAGCGCCGGGTCGGTCAGTCCAACACTTTGCGGGCGGTAATCCCATTCTTGGTCAGCCATAACTTCCGGGGAACGGACTGCCTAGCTTGTCACCATGTCGAGGTTGGCAGTGTGAATGGCGCTGCGAGCATTGTGCTCGACCTGAGCGACGAAACCAACATTATTGCGTCGATCAACCGCTGGCTCTGGCTCGGGCAATTGGTCCTGCAAATCATACTGTTCTTCGTGATCGACCAGATGTTGCGTTCCTTTACCCGCCCGGTGCAACGCATACAGGCCGTGATGAGTGCCATGCAGCAGGATGGCGACCTGTCGCGCCGTGTGGATATTCACGGAACCGACGAAATCGGTCGCATGGCCAACGCGTTCAATGCACTGGCGGACAGTCTGCAGAAGAGTGTGGGACAGGTAAAGGAAGGGCAGGACAAGCTGCGTTTGTCTGCACAAGTATTTTTCAATAGCGCCGAGGCCATTGTTATCACGGACGTGAACAACAATATCATGCAGGTGAACAAGGCCTTCGTCGATATTACCGGATACAGCGAGCAGGAGGTGATCGGCAAGAACCCGCGTATCCTGAAATCCGGCCGCCAACCGCCCGATTTTTATAAGGGAATGTGGAAAACCTTGCTTGAAACCGGCAGCTGGCAGGGCGAAGTTATGGATCGAAGGAGAAATGGGGAAATCTATCCGAAGTGGCTCTCCATTGCCGTGGTGCGCAACGAGCAGGGCGAAGTCAGCAATTTCATCGCGCTGTTTTCCGACATTACCGAGCGCAAGGCGTCGTTTGACCGAATTCAGCACCTGGCTCATTACGATGCGCTGACCGACCTGCCGAACCGCTCATTGCTGAACGATCATATTGACATGACCATCGCCGGAGCCCGGCGTACTTATGCAAAATTTGCGGTGCTCTTTCTTGATCTGGATCGTTTCAAGTTCGTGAACGACCAGATGGGGCATCATGTCGGTGACACCTTGCTGCAGGCAGTAGCTGAGCGCCTGAAGGAATGTGTGCGGGAGTCGGATACCGTGGCGCGACTTGGGGGGGATGAGTTTGTCATCCTGCTCAGCAATATTCACGAACCGGGCGACGCTGCGCTGGTGGCACAAAAGGTTATCGAGGCTATTGGAAAACCCTTCCAGTTACCCGATTACGAGGCGCATATCGGCACCAGCATCGGCATCAGCCTGTATCCCGAACATGGTGAGGATAAATTTACCTTGCTGAAGCACGCGGATGCAGCAATGTATTTGGCCAAAGATCGCGGGCGCAATAACTTCCAGTTTTTCCGGGTGGGGTAGGTCTGCGGGGAGAGGCCGTCAGGCGACAATGTTGATGTTCGAGCCCAGTGTTTGTCGGGCGGGCGTGAATGAGGTCAGCGTTGTGCCGTTTTCTTCGGCAAACCGCTCAGCAAGCTTTGCTTCCTTGGTGATGCGGTTCAGGATGGTGGACTGCGCTTGTGAATTTTCCAGCGATTGGACATCATGGACGCGTCGCTGCAGCTTTGCCAGGTAAGTCAGGTCTTCGTCCAGCTTGTTCTTGTAGTAATCGAGCTGCGCTTCGGTTTCCCGTATGTTGTCGCGATCCTCAACGACGCGCTGCTGTGCAAGCGCGGTGCGCACTGGGACGTTGCTGGTCGAGGAGCTTACAGATAGCGCGTTCATCACATCATTTCCACAGTTTACACTGGCTGGAATAGGCCTTTTCTGACAGTCAGTTAGTGTCTAGATACTACTACAGCGAGCGCTTGTCAATTTTTTCCCCGTCGGGCAGCGCGATTAGCGGGGTAAATCCCGCCCTGTTTACCGCCTGTCAATTCGGGAATCCCGGCATAATGTGTTTGCCTTCCCCTTGCAGTTGTAAGCGATTTTCCTACAAAAGCTCAGGCGTTCCTCCCTACAGCAAAAACAGAAACCTTCCGATTTATCGAAATGGGCATTTCTTCCAGAATGCAGCCATCGAAACACGAATTAACTCGAACGTTGGGAGATGATCATGAACGCGAAACAAATCCACGAAGAAATCAAGGAAACCAACCTGTCATTCATGCTGCTGGCGCAACAAATGATCCGCGGCAACAAGCCTCAAGCGATGGCGAGTTTTGGTGTGAATGAGGAAATGGCCGATCTGGTAGCAGGCCTGTCCCCAGCCCAACTGCTCAAGATGTCCGCATCCAACATGTTGCTGTGCTGCTTCCATTTTGATGAAAGCATGTTGCTGGACATGATCAGCAGCCACAAGAAAGAGGCTTTGATGGACAAGAACGCTATCCAGCAAGTAAAAGCAGTGCGCAAGGCAGAAGCATTGGCTGCATAAAATTAGCATACTTAGTACAGATCTATGCAACAGGAGACCGTCATGATCAAAATTTTCCTGACCGCAGACCCGGAAACCGGACGGGGTTTGTATGACGATGAGAGCCAATTCCTCGGGAAATACGCCTCAATATATGAAGCGGAGCAAAAACTTGGGGATATTCTCAGATTTTGCAGCATACATTCCGATGTATCCCATACTATTGCGGGCTGACTGACTCCATAAGCGGTTTTGACAATAAGGCCATCAGCTTTCCAAGCTTCATCCAATTTCATCGGGCTCAGTTCATGAGCCGGATACCGCACTATCAGAGCAAGTTACTCTGGAACTTTCTTTTGCCAAACTGCTTACGGGTTTCTTGCAACATCAGTTAGGCGTTTCATTAAGGTATTTGACCGCATTTATGCGGTGCAGCGCATTGGCACGGAAAATTGCATTCGCTACAACCTTCAGGCCGAAGGCAATACGACATCAAGCATGCTATGAGAAAAGCGCAGCGGTTAACCTTCCAGTTGCTTTCGATTTTTATAGCGTATCTTTTGCTCCTTATGCCTTCGGAGCGAGGCTTATACTACGTCCTGATCAATAAGGAGCACAGTCGTTACCATGGGCGGCGCATCCTCCACAAAATCGCGCTCCAATTTTCTCGATAAGGGCTTGGGTAAATAAATTGTACGGGTAGGGATGTGACACAATTGAGCAAACCAAAACGAATAAAATCTGAATCCGAGCCGCGTCAGATGAATATGGTGACGGGCATAGTTCGGGGTGTCCAATATTGGTTTGGCAAGATGCTGATAGCAAACTTATGTTGCTCGGCCTCGCGTTTGGCCTGACTTTTCGCAGGGAGCAGTCGTAAAGTTTTGTGGCGGGAATCTTTTGTCGGGAGCAGAGTGATGTGTTTGGGAATTCCTGTTCAGGTTTTGGAAGTTCATGAAACCTATGCAATTTGTGCAGGCCGGAACGGCCGCGAGAATATCAACACCATGCTGGTTGCCGAGGTGATGGTCGGGCAATGGCTGCTGGTTGCCTTAGGTGTTGCAAGGGAAGTTATCACCACCGAACAGGCCGGGCAGATCAATTCAGCGCTGGATGGCTTGCAAGCATTGGCTGAGGGTGGCGCAATTAATATGGATCAGTACTTTGTGGATCTAGTGGGGCGTGAGCCACAACTGCCAGACTTTCTGAGCAAGGATCACAGATGAACAAGCAAATGGCCTTGCTGCAGCGCGACTCTTTACGAGGCGGTTAGAGGAGGACATGAATTGCTCGATGTCGGCAGGCTGATGCTGTGCGTGAGCCTCAAGAACAGCAAGGTGGTGGAAGCGCGCAGCCGCTCCACGCGTCCGCAAGCAGCGTCGGTGTTGCAGGGCAAGACGCCCGCGCAAGTCATGCAGATCGTGCCGTTGCTGTTCAGCGTGTGCGGCAAGGCGCAGGGCGCGGCAGCACAGGTGGCGCTACATGCAGCAGAGGGCGACAGGGCGTTGCCGGACGAACGTGCCATCGCCAGCGAAGCAATGCAGGAACACCTGTGGCGCTTGATGTTGGACTGGCCGAAACTGCTGGGCCTGCCGTCGCAGGAGCGGCAATTTACCGTCTGGCACGGCTTGCTGCGCAAGATTGGCAACGGCGAAGCAGACAGGGAGGAATTTCTGCGCGAGTTTGAGCAATTGGCGCTGGGGATGCCGTCGGCGCAATGGCGCGTGCTGGATGGCGAGCGTATGCAGTCCTGGTGGCGTAATGCCGCGAGCCCGCTGGCGGCCATGCTGCTTCAGTTGGAGGAAGATAGCAGGGGCGGTGCCGCTATTCCGCGACTGCTGCCGGCGTGGTCGGCGGTACAAGCGCAACAAGCCTGCACCGGGAGGTGGGATGCCGCTTTCGCGGCGTCTCCCGACTGGCAGGGGGCGGCGGCGGAAACAGGCGCGTGGACTTATTACGCCGATGCGGTCATGCTGCGCGAGACAGCACAGCGGCATGGCACCGCGCTGGCGCGGGTGCTGGCACGGCTGCTCGACATGATGAGCCTGGCTGACGGTAGCGCTGCAGCACGGCTGGATGGTGCCGCCGTATCTGCGGGGGAAGGCATCGCCGCCGCGCGCACCGCGCGCGGTTTGTTGCTGCATCATGTGCGGCTCGAAGGCGGCAAGGTGGCCGAATACCAGATCGTGGCGCCGACGGAGTGGAATTTTCATCCTGCGGGCGCTTTCGTGCAGGATATGCGCGGCGTCACGGTACAGGATGAAGCGGGTTTGAAACGGCTGGCACGGATCGCAGCATTGTCGCTCGACCCGTGCGTGGCGTATGACGTGGAAGTGAGAACGATACATGCATGAAATGTCGCTGGCTGAGGGCGTATTGCAGATCATCGAAGATGCGTCGAAGGCGCAGAACTTTAGCCGCGTGAAGACCGTCTGGCTGGAGATCGGCCAACTGGCCGGTGTGGAAGTCGAGGCGATGAAATTCTGCTTCGACGCTGTGACGCGCGACAGCATCGCCGACGGTGCGAAGCTGGAGATCATCGCCACCCCGGGGCAGGCCTGGTGCCTGCACTGCGCCGAGGTGGTGAACGTGCAGGCTCTGTACGACGCCTGTCCGAAGTGCGGCAGCCTTCAGGTGCAAGTGACCGGTGGCAACGAAATGCGGGTGAAAGAACTGGATGTGGAATAGGAGAAGGCAAGATGTGTAACGTATGCGGTTGCGGTGAAGGCGAAACGACGATAGGCGGCAAGCCCGTCACGCACGGGCATGGCAAACATTACCACGTACATGCCGATGGTACCGTGCACGACCATGACCACAGCGGCGAGCATGCGCACGAACCCGGTCATGGCTCGCACATGCATTACCACCGTCACGAGGATGGCACCACGCACGAGCACACGCATGACCACCTGCACGGCGCGCATCACCATCACGACCATGTCCACTCGCACGGCGGCACCACGCATTACGGCCACGGCCCAGCCGGGGCGCATGCGCCGGGCATGAGCCAGTCGCGCATGGTGCAGATCGAGCAGGACATCCTGTCCAAGAACGACAGCTATGCGCGCACCAACCGCACCCACTTCATCGACCACGGCATCTTCGCGCTGAATCTTGTTTCCAGCCCCGGCTCGGGCAAGACCTCGCTGCTGGTGAAGACCATCGAACTGTTGAAGGGCGAGATGAAGCTCGCAGTGATCGAGGGTGACCAGCAGACCGACAACGACGCCGCGCGGATTCGTGCAACAGGAGCAACTGCCTTGCAGATTAATACCGGCAAGGGCTGCCACCTCGACGCCTTCATGGTGGGGCGCGCCATCGAACAACTGCAACTGGCCGACGACAGCCTGCTGCTGATCGAGAACGTGGGCAACCTGGTGTGCCCGGCCAGCTTCGACCTCGGCGAGGCGCACAAGGTCGCCATCCTCTCGGTGACCGAGGGCGAGGACAAGCCGCTCAAGTATCCCGACATGTTCCGCGCCGCCGACATCATGCTGCTCAACAAGTGCGACCTGCTGCCTTACCTGACCTTTGATGCCGAACTGGCCGTCGCCAACGCGCGCCGCGTGAACCCGGATATCGAAGTCATCCGCACCTCGGCCACCAGCGGCGAGGGCATGACGCAATGGCTGGACTGGATCCGTGCAGGGTGCCGGCATGCCATCTCGAAAAAAGTGGTGTCCGACAGATAGGAAGACACGTTCATGGTCCACGCGCAGATCAGGGTCTCGGGGCAGGTGCAGGGGGTGGGCTTCCGCCCCTTCGTGTACCGGCTCGCCAACGAGCTCGGTCTGGCCGGCTGGGTGCGCAACGACAGCGAAGGTGTGGAGATCGCGGTCGAGGGTGAACAGCATCAGGTGATGCGCCTGATCGAACGCCTGCAGAGCGAACCGCCGTCACTGGCGCGGGTAGAGAAGGTCACGCACGACCTCGCTGCCACGACTACCGGCTTCACCGGTTTCACTATCGCCGAGAGCCGCGCGGGCAAGGTGCTCACCGGCATCGCGCCCGACATGGCGATCTGCCCGGAGTGTCTGACCGAGCTGTTCGATTCCGCCGATCGCCGTTATCGCCATCCCTTCATCAACTGCATCCATTGCGGCCCGCGCTACACGCTCACCGCGCGCCTGCCCTACGACCGCGCCAACACCAGCATGGCGAAGTTCGCGCAGTGCCCGACCTGCCAGCAGGAATACGACGATCCGGCCACACGCCGCTTTCACGCCCAACCCAATGCCTGTCCGCAGTGCGGGCCAAAGCTGGCGCTGTTCGACGCACAATGGCATCCGCTCGGTAAGGATGATCCGCTGGTGGAAAGTGTCGCGCGCTTGCGCCGCGGCGAGGTGGTCGCCATGAAAGGGCTGGGCGGCTTCCATCTGGCGTGCGATGCGCGCAACGCCGCCAGCGTCGAGCGTCTGCGCAGCGGCAAGCGGCGCGAGGAGAAACCCTTCGCCGTGATGCTGCTCAACACCGCTTCGGCGCGGCACTACGCGCAGTTCCGCGAACACGATGCCGCGCTGCTGGAGACCGGCGAGCGTCCCATCGTGCTGCTGCGCAAGTCGCCCGCTTGCGACGAAGAGCTGCACGGCATCGCACCGGGCCTGCCCAGCATCGGGGTGATGCTGCCGTACACACCGCTGCATTACCTGCTGTTCCATGAACTGCTGGGCCGCCCGCAAGGCGCGGACTGGCTGCAGCAGCCCACCCCGTTCGCGTTGGTGATGACCAGCGCCAACCCCGGCGGCGAGCCGCTGGTGAAGGACGATGCCGAGGCGCGCGAATCGCTCGCCGGGCTGGCCGACGCCTTCCTCACCCACGACCGCGACATCCTGCATCGCTGCGACGACAGCGTGATGAAGTGGCAGGGCAAGGCACCCACGTTCGTGCGCCGCGCACGCGGTTACACGCCGCGCCGCATCAAGCTGGCGCAGGCCGGTCCCTCGGTGCTGGCCTGTGGCGGCTGGCTCAAGAACACCATCTGCCTCACGCGCGGCGACGAGGCCTTCGTGTCGCAGCACATCGGCGACCTCGACCATGCCGGGACGCGCGCCATGCTGGACGAGACGGTGGACTACCTCATCGACATCCTCGACGTGCAGCCGCAGGCCGTAGCGCACGACCTGCATCCTGATTTCTACAGCACGCACTATGCGCAGCGTTATGCTGAGATGCATAACCTGCCGCTCATCGCCGTGCAGCACCATCACGCGCACATCGCCGCGGTGTGCGCCGAGCATCGCCATACCGGTCCGGTGATCGGTCTGGCGCTGGATGGCGTCGGGCTAGGCAGCGATGGCGGCGCGTGGGGGGGGGAACTGTTGCAACTCAAGGGCGCGGGCTTCGAGCGGCTCGGTCATCTCGCCCCGCTGACCTTGCCGGGCGGCGACCGCGCTGCGCGCGAGCCATGGCGCATGGCGGCGGCAGCCCTGTTCGAGATGAATCGCATCGACGAGATCGCGCGCCGCTTCCCCGCGCAGGGCGCAGCGATGCAGATGGCCGACCTGTTGCAGCGCAAACTGAACTGTGTGGAGACCAGCAGCATGGGGCGTTGGTTCGATACCGCTGCCGGACTGCTTGGGGTGAGCGAAGTGCAGGGGTATGAAGGGCAGGCGGCGATGCTGCTGGAAGGACTGGCCGAGCAGCACGGCAGGGTCGCCCCGCTGACGCTGGGCTACATCCACACCGCCGCCAACGATCTCGATTTCCACCCACTGCTCGCGCATCTCGCCGATTGCAAGGATGCCGCCTATGGCGCCGCGCTGTTCCATGCCACCGTGGCCGAGGGACTGTGCGGTTGGGTGCAGCGTGCCGCAGGGCGCAGCGGCATCCGCCACGTCGCGCTGGGCGGCGGCTGTTTCCTCAACAAGATACTCACCCAGTCGATCACCGACAGCCTCACCGCCGCCGGGCTGGAAGTGCTCACCGCACAACAATTACCGCCCAACGATGGCGCGGTGTCGTTCGGGCAGGCTGCGGTGGCCTTGCAACATCTCACTCAGGGAGCTTAACCATGTGTCTCGCCATTCCCGCCCTCATAGAAAAGATAACCACTCCTGGCAACGCCATCGTCAACCTCGGCGGCGTGCAGAAGGAGATCTCGCTGGCGCTAGTGGATGATGCCGCCGTCGGCGACTACGTCATCGTGCATGTCGGCTATGCCTTGCAGAAGATCGATGCCGACGAGGCGCAGCGCACACTGGAGGCATTCGCCGAGATGGGGCAGCTCGATGAACTGCGCGAGGAGTTGGGGTCATGAAATACATCGACGAATTCCGCGACGGCGAACTGGCGAAGAACATCGCCGCCAACATCGCGCGCGAAGCGCAACCGGGACGCTCGTATCGTCTGATGGAGTTCTGCGGCGGCCACACCCACGCCATCTCGCGCTACGGCATCGCCGACCTGTTGCCACCCAACGTGCGCATGATCCATGGCCCCGGTTGCCCGGTGTGCGTGCTGCCCATCGGTCGCGTCGATCAGGCCATCCGCCTCGCACGCGAGCACAACGTCATCTTGTGCACCTATGCCGACACCGTGCGCGTGCCGGCCTCCGACCACCTGTCGCTGATGCGCGCCAAGGCCAACGGCGCCGATGTGCGCATGATCTATTCCACCCAGGATGCGCTGAAGATCGCGCGCGACAATCCTGGGCGGGAGGTGGTGTTCCTCGCCATCGGCTTCGAGACCACCACGCCGCCCACCGCCGTGGCGGTGAAGCAGGCCGAAGCGGCAGGGCTGAAGAACTTCAGCATCCTGTGCGACCACGTGCTCACGCCCGCCGCGATGCACGCCATCCTGGCGGGCGATGTGGAGATCGACGGCTTCGTCGGCCCCGCGCATGTCTCCACCGTCATCGGCAGCAAACCTTACGAACCCTTCGCCGACGACTACCACAAGCCGGTGGTCATCGCCGGGTTCGAACCGCTGGACGTGATGCAGGCGATATTGATGCTGGTGCGCCAGATCAACGACGGCCGCGCCGCCGTGGAGAACGAATTCACCCGCGCCGTCACGCGCGAAGGCAACCTGAAGGCGCAGGAATTGGTAGCGGAAGTATTCGAGCTGCGCGATAGCTTCGAATGGCGCGGCCTCGGCAGCGTGCCGCACAGCGCATTGAAACTGCGCGACCGGTTCGCCGCCTTCGATGCCGAACAGAAGTTCAAGGTGGATTACATCGCGGTGCCGGACAACAAGGCCTGCGAATGTGCCGCGATATTGCGGGGCCAGAAGCGCCCGCAGGAGTGCAAGATCTTCGGCACCGTATGCACGCCCGACAACCCCATAGGATCGTGTATGGTTTCTTCCGAAGGTGCTTGTGCCGCGCATTACAGCTATGGACGGTTCAGGGAAGCCGCATGATGAGTACAGTCAAACCCAACTACACCCGCGCACTCGACCTCAAGAACGGTCGCGTGGACATGTCGCAGGGTTCCGGCGGGCGCGCGATGGCGCAACTGATCGGCGAGCTGTTCGCCGCAGCGTTCGACAACGAGTTCCTCGCCCAGGGCAACGACGGCGCGACCTTGCCGCATGCCAGCGGTCGGCTGGTGATGGCGACCGACAGCCATGTGGTGTCGCCACTGTTCTTTGCGGGCGGCGACATCGGTTGCCTGTCGGTGCACGGCACCATTAACGATGTGGCGGTGATGGGGGCGCAGCCTTTGTATCTTTCCGCTGGCTTCATCCTCGAAGAAGGCTTTCCGCTGGCCGACCTCAAGCGCATCGTCGAGTCGATGGCGCAGGCGGCGCGCGAGGCGGGCGTGCCCATCGTCACCGGCGATACCAAGGTGGTGGAGCAGGGCAAAGGCGATGGGGTGTTCATCACCACCACCGGGGTGGGCGTGATGCGCGAGGGCGTTCAGCTTTCCGGCGATCTGGCGCAGCCGGGCGACAGGATATTGCTGTCCGGCAGCATCGGTGATCACGGCATGGCGATCCTGTCCCAGCGCGAGGGGCTGAGTTTCTCCGCGCCCATCGTGTCGGACACCGCCGCACTGCACGACCTCATCGAGGCGATGCTGGATACAGGCGCACAATTGCGCGTGCTGCGCGACCCGACGCGCGGCGGGCTGGCCACCACCCTGAACGAGATCGCCAAGCAATCCGGCGTGGGCATGATGCTGCAGGAGTCCGCCATCAAGGTGAACCAGCCGGTTGAAGCGGCCTGCGAGTTCCTCGGCCTCGATCCGCTGTATGTGGCGAACGAGGGCAAGCTCATTGCCATCTGCGCGCCGGGCGACGAAGACAAGTTGCTGGCCGCGATGCGCGCCCATCCGCTGGGACGCGAGGCATCCGTCATCGGCGAGGTGCTGAACGACAGGCACGGCTTCGTGCAGATGACGACCAGGCTGGGCGGGCGACGCGTGGTGGATTGGCTGGCGGGCGAACAGCTGCCGCGAATTTGTTGACTCCGGGCTGATCCAGTAATGTTGCGTGGCGGGTGGCTCATTTGATGAGCTTGGGTTGAGCGGGCTCTTTATTGAGTGTCTAATTTGTATTAGGGTGTGTACCGCTGCGGTTGTGGGTTCGTGGGTACGCGCGATGATTTTCGTGTGATCGCGCTTGATAGACCATGCTGGCATCTCGTATGGAGGTTGTATGACGGCAATGACAGGAAATTTTCTACCCATGATTGCATTGGCGTTTCTGCTTGGCATGAAGCACGGCATGGATGCAGATCACCTGGCCACCATCGATGGCCTGACGCGTTTCAATGCCGCTGCCGGCCGCAAAAACCTGGCGCGCTGGTGTGGTTTCCTTTTTTCATTGGGGCACGGCATGGTGGTGTGCGTGGTGGCGGTGGGCGCCGGCTTGCTGCTGAAGGGCGGCATGCCGGAATGGCTTGATGGCGTGGGCCTGTGGGTGTCGGTGTTTTTCCTGGTTGCCTTGGGGGTGCTGAACCTGCATGCGGTATTTACCACGCCGCCGGATGAAATGGTGCAGATGGTCGGACTGAAAGGGCGTTGGCTCGTTCGCCTGCGCGAAGCGGGACACCCGGCCCTGATTGCGCTGGTGGGTTCACTGTTTGCATTGTCGTTCGATACCTTGTCGCAGGCCGCATTGTTTTCTGCCGCATCATTGCAGGCGGGGGGTGTGTGGCTGGCCTTGCTGCTGGCGCTGGGGTTCATGATTGGCATGATGTTGACCGATGCACTGAACGGTTTGTGGATTTCACATTTGCTGCAGCGCGCGGATGCCATGGCGCGAGCGATGTCACGTATCATGGCTATTACAGTGGCTATGCTTAGTTTCGGAGTGGCGGGACTCGGTTTATCCAGGCATTTTTTTCCAGAGGCTAGTGCATGGCAGGATGGGCGTGAATTGATGATCGGTTGTGCGCTTATTCTGATTGTTGGCGCCAGTTATTTCCTGGCGCGATACAGTGTGCAGCGCTCATCCTTGTCGGTCTGAAGGATTCTTTTCCATTAATGGCACAGGCCACTCCCCGGGGCACGGGAGGGGTTGATTAATGCCGGAGGACTGTTGCACTTCGCGGCAATCGGGTGAAATGGCAGCATTTTCCATGGTTTTTTCGCTAAAGGATCTGGGCGAATTGCCGTTACACTACGGAGTCATGGAACAGGCAAAGCCGGGAAACAGGGCTTTATTGGATGCCGGGGCGGGCCAACAGTTTTATCGGACTGCTTTTATCCGCATCAAATTTTTTCAGGGGCGCGACAGTCCCCAATCAGGGAGTAACTGAAAATGAAAATACCATCTCAGGCCACATCCAGCATTGCATTCAAGGTGCAGGTTTCGGTGCAATTGCTCTTGCTGGTGGTCAGCATCGTTGCCGCCATGTCGTTTTACAATATCGAGCGGCGAGCAAATGAGCGCGGTGCCGAGGGAAAGATCATTTCACTTGCCGATGGTGTTATCAATGGCGCGAATATGTTGATGCTCAATGGCATCATCAGCGATGTCGAGCAGCGTAAATTATTCATCAAGAAGATGGGCTCAGGGGAAGACATCAAGTCCCTGCGCATCATCCGCAACAAGCTGGTCCAGAAGCAGTATGGCATGGGCTTGCCGGAAGAGCAGCCCGCCAGTCCCGAGGAACTGCGTGCGCTGGAGGATGGCAAGATTTTCTTTGAGCAGCGCGGCGACATTCTGCACGGTATCGTGCCCTACACCGAAAGCAAGGATTTTCGCGGCACCAATTGCCTGATGTGCCACGATGTCCCGGAGGGTTACCATAACGGCGCATCCGTAGTGGATCTCGATATTTCGGCAACCAACGCGGAACTGCGCCGCCTGGCATGGATTTCGGTTGCCGTTGTGGTGGGCATCCAGATCGTGCTGTGGCTATTGTTCCACTATATCCTGCACCGTTTTGTGTCCGAACCGGCCGGGCGCATGCGCAGTGCGATCAAGGAAATCAGCAGTACCGGCGATTTTACCCGGCGCGTTGCCGTGGATAGTGAAGACGAGATTGGACAGACGGCGAAGTCGTTCAACGAGCTGATGGGAACATTGCAAACCACCTTCAGCAAGCTGCATGACGGTATCGAAAAAGTTGCCGAGTCCTCGCATTCGCTGTCCACCTCATCCCAACTTGTGGCACAAGGGTCGGTAGACCAGCGTGAAGCGACATCGGCGATGGCGGAAACCGTCGAGCAGGTGACCCGGAGTATCAACCAGGTTGCCGAAGGTGCACAGGATGCCGTGGAAATATCGCGGAGTTCGGGCGAGTGGTCCGAAAAAGGCGGGGTCATCATCCTGCGTGCCGCCGAGGAAATGCGCAAGATCGCCGAGACCGTGCGCCAGACCTCGGTCTCCATCGAAAACCTCGGTGAGCAATCGAAGCAGATTTCCTCCATCGTGATGGTGATCAAGGAAATTGCCGACCAGACCAACCTGCTGGCCTTGAATGCGGCCATCGAGGCGGCGCGCGCTGGCGAGCAGGGACGCGGCTTTGCCGTGGTGGCGGATGAGGTGCGCAAGCTGGCGGAGCGCACGACCCAGTCCACCCAGGAAGTTACGCAAATGATCGAAACCATCCAGCAGGCATCACTGGCGGCGGTCGAGGGCATGAATGCGACAGTCGGCCAGGTGGATGAAGGTGTCGCCATGGCGCAGCAGGCGGGTGATGCAATCAGCCAGATCAAACAGGAGTCCAGCCAGGTGTTGCATACCGTAGGCGATATTTCCGTGGCACTCGAAGAGCAGAACAAGGCGAGCGCGGATATTGCGGCGCATATCGACAAGGTTGCCCGGTTGACCGGCGACAACAGCAGTGCGGCAGAGCAAACCGCCGCCTCGGCTGCAGACTTGGCCGAACTGGCCGATGAGATGCGTACCACGGTGAACCGGTTCAAGATATAGCTTTCCGCACCAGACCCTGAACACCCCGGTCACCGGGGTGTTTTTTTTCGTCCGGCCACCAAACTGCCACTATTTTTCTACATGGGATAGAATGCGCCCCGACTTGCCTGGGTTTCGGTTTAATTTCGGTAGTGGAAAGAGCATATGAGCAATAGTAAATTTCGCCTGGTAACGCGCAGTGACTTCGACGGTCTGGTGTGCGCGGTATTGTTGAAACACCTCGATATGTTGAGCGACATCCTGTTTGTGCATCCGAAGGATATGCAGGACGGCAAGATCCAGATCGGCGCGGGCGACATCACGACCAACCTGCCGTATGTGGCCGGCGCGCACCTGGCATTCGACCACCACCTTTCGGAAACCATCCGCAATACCGGCGAGCGCAACAACCACATCATTGATCCCAAGGCACCTTCCGCCGCGCGCGTGGTGTACGACTATTACGGTGGCGCCAAGGTGTTTCCCTCGGCGTGGAACGAAATGATGGCAGCGGTGGACAAGGCCGACTCGGCGCAGTTCACGCGCGAGGAAATCCTGCATCCGCAAGGCTGGGTGCTGCTGAACTACCTGATGGACTCGCGTACCGGACTCGGACGCTTCCGGAATTTCCGCATCTCCAACTACGATCTGATGATGGACCTGATCGATTACTGCCGCAATCACGATGTCGCGCAGATCATGCAGCTGCCGGACGTGAAAGAGCGTGCCGAGCTGTATTTCAGTCATGAGGACCAATTCAAGGAACAGCTCAAGCGCTGTTCGAAGGTGCACGGCAACCTGGTGGTGCTGGATTTGCGCAAGGAAGAAACGATCTATGCCGGCAATCGTTTCATGATTTATGCGCTGTTCCCGGAAACCAACATTTCGATCCACGTGCTGTGGGGCGTGAAGCAGCAGAACACCGTATTCGCCACCGGCAAGTCGATCCTGAACCGTAGCTCGAAAACAAATATCGGCGAGCTGATGCTGCAATACGGCGGCGGCGGTCACCAGAATGCCGGCACCTGTCAGGTGGACAACGACAAAGCCGATGTCGTGCTGGCCGAGCTGGTCAAGAAGATCAACACCGATGGCTGAAGCCATTTCGGAGCTGCCTCAGGAAAACCGCCGCAAGGCGGTTTTTGTTTGATGGGCGCATGATGGCGTGACGGCAGGGCGCAGTGGTGTGATGCTTGCGATGTTCCCAAGTTGAAAGGTTAAAGATGAAAATCGGCATCCCGAAGGAAATCAAGACCAACGAAAACCGCGTTGCCGTCGTCCCCGCCGGGGTGGCGGCGCTCGTGGCCGCCGGGCATCAAGTGACCGTGGAGCAGGGGGCCGGCGTCGGCAGCGGCTTTGGCGACGAGCTGTATGTCGCGGCGGGTGCGCGGATTGCTCCGGATGCCGATACCACCTGGGCTGCTGCCGAACTGGTCGTCAAGGTCAAGGAGCCGATCGCATCCGAGTGGCAGCGCATCCGCCCCGACCATACCGTGTTCACCTATTTCCATTTCGCGGCCGACGAAAAGCTGACGCGCGCGCACCTGGATTCCGGCGCAACCTGTATCGCTTACGAAACCGTGGCCTTGCCGTCCGGCGAGTTGCCGTTGCTTACCCCGATGTCCGAGGTGGCCGGGCGGCTGGCGGTGCAGCAGGGCGCCAAATACCTGGAAAAATTGTATGGCGGGCGCGGCGTGCTGCTGGGCGGGGTGGCCGGGGTTGAGCCGGGTAATGTGGTTATCCTCGGCGGCGGCATCGTCGGGTTGAATGCAGCAAAGATGGCGGCCGGGCTGGGGGCACAAGTCACCTTGCTGGACATTTCGCTGGACCGGCTGCGCCACCTCGGCGAAATATTGCCCGCGAACGTGCGCTTGCTGTATTCGAACCGCCATACCGTGCAAAAACAGATCGCCCATGCCGATCTCGTCATCGGCGGCGTGCTGATTCCCGGCGCGCTTGCGCCCAGGCTGATCCTGCGCGAAGACCTTAAGACCATGCATCCCGGCGCGGTGATCGTGGATGTTGCGGTGGACCAGGGCGGTTGTGTGGAGACCACGCGGCCGACCACGCATGACAACCCGATCTACACCGTCGATGGCGTGATCCACTATGCGGTCGCGAACATGCCGGGGGCCGTGCCGCGTACTTCCACGCTGGCCTTGACCAATGCCACCCTGCCTTACGTGCAGCTGCTGGCCGGTGCCGGCTGGCGCGCCGCAGTGCGGCAAAATGCCGCGTTGCGCAATGGCGTGAACATCGTGGCTGGCAAGCTCACCCATCCTGCGGTCGCTGCTGCATTCGGCCTGCCGGCGCACGATGTGGAAGCACTGCTGTAAGCCGGCAACCTGCTGACACTCCGCCGGTTTAGCGGTACCATCACGCCAGTACCATTCATGCTTCGTCACTGATCTTGAAACCGGCCAAACCCCTCATTGCGCTTGTATTGCTTGGCGTTGTTGCACTTGCCAGTGCTTCGGCGTGGCTGTATTCCCGCCATAACGGCAAGGGTGAAAATACGCTGACGCTGTATGGCAACGTGGACATCCGCCAGGTGCAGCTTGCCTTCAACGCAGCCGAGCGCATTGCCGACCTGCGAGTGCATGAGGGCGAGCAGGTCAGGAAAGGCCAGTTGCTTGGAACGCTGAATACCACCATGCTGCATGAGCAGGAGCACCGGGCCGAGGCGGAAGTGAATGTCGCGCGCATCAATGCCAACAATGCCGCAGGCAACTACCAGCGCCTCAAGCGGCTGGCCGAGCAGCACTTCATTTCCGACCAGCAGGTGGACAATGCACGCGCGGCGGCCGATGCGGCGCATGCCGCGTTGCTGGCCGCGCAGGCAGCGCTGGAAGTGGCGCACAAGGCATTGTCCGATACGTCGCTGTATGCGCCGGACGATGGCGTGATCCAGCAGCGCATTCTTGAAGTGGGCGACATGGCATCCCCGCAGCGCCCGGTGTATACGATGGCATTGAACGATCCACTCTGGGTGCGCGTATACATCCAGGAGAGCAAGCTCGGGCAGGTCAAGCCGGGCATGGCCGCCGAAGTCAGCACCGACAGCTACCCCGGCAAGCATTACCAGGCCTGGGTCGGCTATATTTCGCCGACCGCCGAATTCACCCCCAAGGCCGTGGAGACCACCGAAATCCGCAGCAGCCTGGTGTACCAGGCGCGCGTGTTCGTGTGCAATCCGCAGAACGAACTGCGCCTCGGCATGCCCGCCACGGTCACGATTGCGCTGGACCAGCCGCCGGCTGCGGACGACAACCACTGCCATCCCTGAGGTCCGCATGGGCACAGCCGAATCCACGACGGCGCTGACTGTCCACCAGGTTTCCAAATCTTTCCACACTGCCGGGCGCACAGTCCCCGCCCTGCGCGATGTCAGTTTCTTGGTGCGTCCCGGCATCGTCACCGGCCTGGTCGGGCCGGACGCGGCCGGCAAGACCACGTTGATGCGGCTGGCGGCCGGGCTGCTGGAGGCCGACAGCGGCAGCATCGGCGTGCTCGGGCTGGATGCTGCACATCAGTCGTTGCAGGTGCAGAGCCTCATCGGCTACATGCCGCAGCGCTTCGGCCTGTATGAAGACCTGACCGTGCAGGAGAATTTTGACCTGTATGCCGATTTGCAAGGCGTGCCGCATTCCGAGCGTACCGCGCATTTCCGCGACCTGATGCACATGGCCGGGCTGGCGCCGTTCACCGGGCGGCTGGCGGGCCAGCTTTCCGGCGGCATGAAGCAGAAGCTCGGCCTGGCCTGCGCGCTGGTGCGCAAACCGGCACTGCTGCTGCTCGACGAGCCCACGGTCGGGGTGGACCCGCTGTCGCGGCGCGAGCTGTGGGACATCGTCTATCGCCTCGTGCGCGAGCAGGGCACCAGCGTGCTGCTCAGCACCGCCTATCTGGACGAGGCCGAGCGCTGCGATGACGTGATCCTGCTGCACGACGGCAAACTGCTGGCGCAGGGCGCGCCTGCCGAGCTGCGCGCGACGATGCGCGGCCGCAGCTACCAGGTGACTGCGGTCGGAGCCGGAAAGCGCGCCTTGCAGTCGTACCTTGCGCGCGCGCCGGGAGTGCTGGATGCCTTGATTCAGGGCGAGCATGTGCGGGTGGTCATGCAGGATGAAGAACCGCCGGACTTTGCCGCCATGCTGCCGCAATTTTCCGGGGTTGCCGCGCAGCCGGTGCCGCCGCGCTTCGAGGATTGCTTTGTCGCCTTGCTCAAGGGGCGCTCAGAGCAGGTGCAGGCGGCGCTGCCCGCCCCGGTCACCGGGCCGGCGCGGCAGATGGATGACGCCGCACCGGTGATCGAAGTGAACCAGCTGCAACGGCGCTTCGGCAATTTTTACGCCGTGAACAACATCAGTTTTGCGGTGCAGCGCGGCGAGGTATTCGGTCTGCTCGGTGCGAACGGCGCGGGCAAGTCCACCACGTTCCGCATGCTGTGCGGCCTGTTGCCGGCCAGCGGCGGCAGCCTGCGCGTAGCCGGTGCCGACCTGCGCCATGCGGCCGCCGCGGCGCGGGCGCGCATCGGCTACATGTCGCAAAAGTTTTCGCTGTACGGCAACCTCAGCGTGGCGGAAAACCTGCGCTTCTTCAGCAGCGTCTACGGGCTGACCGGCGCGCGCGCGCAGCAGCGCATGGCCTGGGCATTGCAGGAGTTCGAGCTGCATGAAATGGCCGACCTCGTCAGCAGCGACTTGTCGCTTGGCTACAAGCAGCGCCTCGCGCTGGCCTGCGCGCTGATGCACGAGCCCGAAATCATTTTTCTCGACGAGCCCACCTCGGGCGTTGACCCGCTGGCGCGGCGCGAATTCTGGGCACGGATCAATGCGCTGGCGGCGCAGGGCGTAACGGTGATGGTTACGACCCACTTCATGGAAGAGGCGGAATACTGCGACCGCATCGCCATCCTGGCGGCAGGCGAAATCCTCACGCTCGGCACGCCGGCCCGCATCAAGGAGCAGGCGCGCACCGCACAGTTGCCGGAGCCTTCCATGGAAGATGCGTTTGTCGCGCTGGTGCGCGCGCACGAACAGTGGGAGGCGGCATGAGCAGCCGGATGCGGTTGCGCGGGCTGGTGCGCAAGGAATTCCTGCAGATCATGCGCGACCCCAGCAGCATCGTCATCGCTTTCGTGATGCCGATCTTCCTGCTGCTGCTGTTCGGCTATGGCGTATCGCTCGATTCCGAGCATGTGCCGCTGGCCGTGGTGGTGGAAAAGCCGGATGCCGATACGGCCGGCTTCACCGCCTCGTTTCACCGCTCGCGCTATTTCGCGCCGCAACTGTTTTCCAGCACCAGGGAGGCCGAGCAGGCCATGATGGCCGGGCGGGTGAATGCAATCGTGGTGGTGCGCCGGGATTTCGCGCGGCTGTTGCGCGCCCCCGGCGGCGCGCCGATCCAGTTGATCGTCAACGGCGTGGACGCGAACACCGCGCGCATCGTTTCCGGCTACGTGCAGGGCGCGTGGGGCGTCTGGCTGCAACAGTATGCGCAACAGCAGGGGCAGAAGCTGTCCGTGCCGGTACAACTGGAGCAGCGCGTGTGGTTCAACAGCGAGCTGCGCAGCCGTAATTTCCTGGTGCCGGGACTGGTGGCGGTGATCATGACCCTGATCGGCGCGCTGCTCACCGCGATGGTGATGTCGCGCGAATGGGAGCGCGGCACGATGGAGGCGCTTCTGGTCACCCCGCTGTCAATGCAGGAGGTGATCGTGGGCAAGCTGCTGCCGTATTTCATCCTCGGCATGGGCGGGCTGGCGCTGTCAGTGAGCATGGCGCTGTTCCTGTTCGGCGTGCCGCTGCGCGGTTCGCTGCTGGTACTGGTGCTGGCGTCAGCGCTGTTCCTGGTGACCGCGCTCGGCATGGGGCTGCTGATCTCCACCGTGGCGCGCAGCCAGTTCGTGGCCGGGCTGGTGGCGCTGATTGCCACGTTCCTGCCGGCCTTCCTGCTGTCCGGTTTCCTGTTCGACATCGGCAGCATGCCCGGCGTGGTGCAGCTCATCACGCATGTGGTGGCGGCGCGCTATTACATCGCGATCCTGCAAACCGTATTCCTCGCCGGTAACGATTGGGGCGTGATCGTGCCGAATGCACTGGCGCTGATGCTGCTCGCCACCATCTTCCTCGGCCTGACCTGGCGCAACGTGCACAAGCGGCTGGAGTAACCATGTTCGGACGCATACTGGCACTGGTGATCAAGGAATTCCTCGCGCTGCTGAAGGACAAGCGCACGCGCATCGTGCTGATCGGGCCGCCGCTGATCCAGTTGATGGTGTTCGGCTATGCCGCCACCTACGACCTGAAGAATGTGCCGTTCGCCGTGTATGACGAAGACCACGGCGCCATTTCCCGCGAGCTGCTGGCCGACTTCGACGGCTCGCCCACGTTCAGTCGCGTCCGCCTGATCGAGCGGGAAAGCGAGATTGCCGAGCTGGTGGATAACAAGGAGGTGCTGATGGTGATCCGTGTCGGGCAGGATTTCAGCGCCAACCTGCTGGCCGGGCGCAGCGCGCCGTTACAGGTGATCGTCGATGGGCGCAACTCCAACACCGCCATGCTGGTCATCAATAACGTGCGCGACATTGTTGAGCGTTTCAACCGCGACTGGGCGCAGCAGCACGGCGGCAGCCAGCCGCCCGCGCACATCGAGACGCGTGCCTGGTTCAATCCCAACCTGGAAAGCCGTTGGTTCTTCCTGCCCGGCATCGTAGGTTTGCTGACGCTGCTGGTGACCCTGCTGGTCACCGCGTTTTCGGTTGCGCGCGAACGCGAGCAGGGCACGTTCGACCAGTTGCTGGTGACGCCGTTGCGCCCGGTGGAAATCCTGATCGGCAAGACATTGCCTGGCTTCATCATCGGCATCCTCGAAGCCACCCTGATTACGCTGGCGGCGGTGTACTGGTTCAAGGTGCCGCTGCTGGGCAGCCTGTTCACGCTGTATACCGGCATCGTGCTGTTCCTGCTCACTGGCGTTGGGGTGGGGCTGATGATCTCGTCATTCGCGGTGACCCAGCAGCAAAGCCTGCTCGGCGCCTTCATCTTCATGGTGCCCGCGATGATCCTGTCCGGCTTCGCCACGCCGATCCGCAACATGCCCGAGGTCGTGCAATACCTCACGCTGATCGACCCGTTGCGCTATTACCTGGTCGTGTTGCGCGGCGTATTCCTCGAAGGCACGCCGTTCATGTTGCTGCTCGACCAGTTCTGGCCGATGGCGCTGATCGGAATCGGCTCGCTCAGCATCGCGGGATGGCTGTTCCGGCACCGGATGTATTGAGCGGGCGTTGCGCCGGTTTTGCATTTTTTATGGTGCGCAGGGGGGCGGTTCATTGTGCTGGATGCAAACCTATTCCTGACGGTTTTGCAGCGTTTTTTCTTGGTACAACTGTTTGTATAATGAAACGACAATAACAATATGCCAGGAAAGGCGGTAGCAAAATCGATAAGAACAACACTCTATTTATTCCTGGATTGCGACGGGACAGACGCTGGATTTTTCGTGTCTTGCCGTTGATTGTTTTGATTGGCGGCTTGCTCGCCACTTTGCAGGTTTGGAATGTCGCGAAGCATAATCGCGAACAGGAATTGCGCGAGTATTTCGATTTCCGCGTGCGCCAGGCTTACTCGTTAACGGAGCAGCGCCTGGCAGCGCAGGAGCTCATACTGCGCGGAGCGCAGGGCTTGTTTGCCGCATCGGGAAACGTGAGCCGCAAGCAGTTCCGCAACTATGTTGCCAAATTACATCTTGAAGAAAGCTCCCCCGGCATCCAGGGCGTGGGTTTTTCGCAAATCATTCCTGCAGACCGGAAAGTGCAGCATATCGCAGAAGTGCGCAAGCAGGGCTACCCGCAATATAACTTGCGTCCGGAAGGTGAGCGCGATTTATACACCTCGATTGTTTACCTTGAACCGCTCAGCGGGCTTAATCTGCGCGCTTTCGGCTATGACATGTATTCCGAGCCGGTGCGCCGCAAAGCGATGGAAAGTGCGCGCGACAACGGTTTTGCCGCGCTTTCCGGAAAGGTGAAGCTGGTTCAGGAGACCGAAAAAAACGTGCAAGCCGGA
Organism: Pseudomonadota bacterium; assembly: GCA_021848465.1. Taxonomy (GTDB): domain Bacteria; phylum Pseudomonadota; class Gammaproteobacteria; order Burkholderiales; family Gallionellaceae; genus JAJZUP01. The sequence goes on along the minus strand of JAJZUP010000002.1, from coordinate 182,324 downwards.
TTCCTGATTTATATGCCGGTTTACCGGGATGGGCGACCGCACACCACCGTTGCCGAGCGGCGCGCCAACATCATAGGCTGGGTTTTTTCCCCCCTGCGCATGAACGATTTTGTCACCGGCATGTATGGTGAGCGTGCCAGTGATCTCGATATCGAGATCTATGATGGTGAGCAGATTTCAGCCGATGGTTTGATGTTTGACTCAGATCTCGGGCACTACGAGTTGGAAAACACCTCCCTGCAATCCGAGCTGCAAATTCATTTTGCCAACCATGCGTGGACGTTGCTGATTCGGGCGCTGCCCAGTTTGAAATCCGGCGCAAGAAGTGAAAATCCGAGCATCATGCTCTACGGGGGTATCCCGTTGAGCCTGCTGCTGGCTTGGCTAGCCTGGTTGCTGATCACCGGTCGAGAGCGAGCGCTTGGTTTGGCGCGCGAGATGAATCATGAGCTGTTTGAAAGTGAAACCAAGCTTCGCGCGATACTGGATTCATCGGCGGTCGCAATCGCCTGGGCCAACAATGATGGCTTAATTGAATATATCAACCCGCAGTTTACTGCGATGTTCGGCTATACCATTGCGGATATAGCCAGCATCGAGCAATGGTATCAACGTGCATACCCGGATGCGTTGTATCGTGAGCGTATGGTGAGCGAATGGAATAGCGCCATCACCCGGGCAAAACAGGTTAACTCAGCCATTCCTCCGATGGAGCTTTCGATTACCTGCAAGGATGGTTCGGTCAAACAGGTCATGCTGTTTGGCTCCTGGGCTGGAACGCGCCTGTTGGCGAACTTCAGTGACATTACCCGGCTCAAACAGGTCGAGCAGACGCTGAAAGAAAGCGAAGAGCGCTGGAAGTTCGCTCTTGAGGGGGCTGGCGATGGGGTCTGGGATTGGGATATTCCGGGCAACAGGATCATATACTCGCAGCGCTGGTATGAAATTCAGGGCTATGCATATGGAAGCATGAAGCCGGAAGCCGAAGAGTGGCAACGGCTGGTGCATCCGGATGATTTGCCGCGAATTGAAAGGGAGTTGCAGGCGCACTTCAGGCAGGAAAGCCCCAGCTTCAGGTGCGAGCATCGCGTCAAGTGCAGCAACGGGGAGTACAAATGGGTACTGGGCCGCGGCATGGTGGTCAAGCGTGATGCGGAGGGCCGTCCGTTACGGGCGATTGGCACGCATACCGACATCAGTGAACGCAAGCGTTCCGAGGAAAAACTGGTGCGCAGTGAGGCCAGTTTGCGTGCGATTATCGATAACATTCCTTATCTGGTGTGGTTGAAAGATACCGAAAGCCGGTTTATCGCGGTGAACCTGGCATTTCTGCGAACTACGGGCCGCGCCAGCATGGATGATGTCATCGGCAAGACCGACTTCGATTTGTGGCCCGGCGAACTGGCGAAAAAATATCGGAGCGACGATCTCGATGTAATGGACAGGCGGTTGCAAAAGCTTACCGAGGAGTCGTCTCTGGACAATGGCGAGATATCCTGGGTAGAGACCTTCAAGGCACCTATCGTTGATAGCAAAGGCAATCTGTTGGGAACGACCGGGTTTGCGCGCGACATTACCGAGAAAAAGCACGCTCAGGAAGTGATGCAGCACATGGCGCATTATGACCCGCTTACCGATCTGCCCAACCGTATCCTGCTCACTGACCGCCTGCAACAGGCGCTAGCAATTGCCAAACGCGACAGGTCGCACCTGGCCCTGATGTTCATTGATCTTGACAGGTTCAAGCCTGTGAACGACGAGTTGGGGCATGAGGTCGGCGATTTGCTGCTGAGCGATGTCGCGCGACGCATGCAGTTTTGCGTGCGCGAATCTGACACGGTGGCGCGTATCGGCGGCGACGAATTTGTTGTGCTGCTGTCAGCCATCGAGGTACTGGAGGATGCGCTCATGGTGGCGGAAAAAATCCGCTGTGCGATGAGCCAGCCATTTGAAATTGCCGGCCACACTTTGCGTATCTCGTCCAGTATCGGGGTCGCGTTTTATCCAGAACATGGCATAAACGACACGCAGCTTATGAAGCATGCAGACATCGCCATGTATCAAAGCAAGATGGAGGGGCGTGACAAAGTGGTCGTGTATCGCACCGGGATGGGCGAAGCCTGATCGTTTGGAGCAATCGGGCCAGGGTGAGAGTTGCGCTGCGGCGCGAGGCGTTTATTTAAACAGGGACGTGCGGGACATCGAACTGTTTTGCGCTAATGAGTCGGCAGTTGAATGTGGCGTTTGGGTCTCTTGGATGGGCAATCAGCCGGCTGCATCATGAGGTGCTGTTGCCGACTGATTGCTGTGCGGGGGCAAGTCAAAGGCTTGCCTGGTCGACCAGCTCCATTTCCTGGCTGCTCATCAGCCGCTCAATATCGACCAGAAGCAACATGCGTTGCTCGATCGCGCCGACGCCGATGATATAGTCGGTACGCAATGTTGAAGATAGGGAGGGCGCCGGTTTGATTTGCTCCGGCGCCAGGGTCAGAACATCCGATACGCTATCGACAACCACACCGACAACCTTGCTAGCCAGATTTAAAATAATGACCACAGTGAACTGGTTGTATTCGGCTTTCCCGAGATTGAATTTAATCCTGAGGTCAATGATCGGGACGATGATTCCCCTCAGGTTGATTACGCCCTTGATGAACTCGGGCGTGTTTGCGATATGAGTGACCGCGTCATAGCCGCGAATTTCCTGGACTTTCAGGATGTCCATTCCGTACTCTTCGTGGCCCAGACGGAAGGTCAGGAATTCGCCGCCGGTTGTGCTTGTAGCCTTGTGTTCACTTTCAGAATTTGGCATTTCGTTTTCCTTGATTGCTGTTCATGTCGAAGTAAAGCGAGTAGGGCCATGTCATGGCCCGCAAGCCTCGACTAAAATTCGGCCCACTCTCCATCAGGTTGTACGGCTTTTTTCGGCACAGATGTCTTTGCCTCGACGTGGGCACGTGCTTTCCTGGCAGCCGGAGCCTTTGCGGATGCCACCGCACCGGTGCCTTTCGCTGCAACTGTTGTTTTGCGTGCAACCGCTGGCGCCGCCGTTTGATCATTGCTCAATTTGAAGCGCGCCACGATCTGCGACATTTGGCCTGCCTGCTCTTCCATGGACTCAGCAGCCGCAGCAGACTCTTCGACGAGCGCTGCGTTTTGCTGGGTCACCTCATCCATCTGGGTGATCGCCTGGTTGACTTGCTCAATGCCGCGGCTTTGTTCTGCGGATGCGGCAGTGATTTCAGCCATGATGTCGGTAACGCGTTTGATGCTCTCAACAATTTCATCCATGGTTTTGCCGGCTTGCGTTACCTGGGAGGTGCCGCTCTCAACCTTGGATACGCTATCCATGATCAGATTCTTGATCTCTTTGGCCGCTTCGGCAGAGCGTTGTGCCAGGTTGCGTACTTCCGATGCCACCACCGCAAAACCGCGACCCTGCTCACCGGCACGGGCAGCTTCGACAGCGGCATTCAGCGCCAGGATGTTGGTCTGGAATGCGATACCGTCGATTACGGAAATGATGTCAGCTATCTTCTTCGACGACTCGCTGATCAAGGACATGGTGGTCACGGATTCCCTCACGACCTCGCCGCCTTTTTGCGCGATATTCGAAGAGGCTGCCGCCAACTGGTTTGCCTGATTTGCATTTTCGGCATTTTGTTTAACGGTAGAGGTCAGCTCCTCCATGCTTGCCGCCGTCTCTTCAAGGCTTGATGCCTGCTCTTCTGTTCGCTGCGACAGATCGGAGTTGCCGGTTGCAATCTCAGCCGATGCGGTCGCAATGGTATCGCTGCTTTCGCGGATGGTGAGCAATACATCGACCATGCTCTGGACGAGTGAGTTGATGCCAGAGCATAGTGCTTCCAATGAGCCAGTCTTGCCTTCCAGCGGGATGCGTTTGGTCAGGTCGCCATCCTTGGCGGCCTGGACGACAGCTTGGGTTTCCTCCACGGTGAGATTCAAGGCCTGGGTTGCTTTGACTTGCTCAGTGATGTCCGTCGCGAATTTGACCACCTTGAAGGGTTTGCCATTGGCATCCATGATCGGGTTATAGGATGCTTGAATCCAGACTTCCTTGCCCCCTTTGCCGATACGCTTGTATTGTGCCGCGTCATACTCTCCGCGTCCGAGCTTTGCCCAGAATTCGCGATACTCCGGGCTCTCGCGGAAAGCCGGGTCAACGAACATTCGGTGATGTTGCCCTTTGACTTCATCCAGCGTATAGCCCAATACCCTCAGGAAATTTTCATTGGCGGTCAGGATTTGTCCATCCAGCGTAAATTCAATCACCGCCATGGATTTGTGAATGGCCGCCAGTTGACCTTCATAGTTGGCGGTCTGTTTCTTTTGCTCGGTGATGTCGGTGGCGAATTTGACGACCTTATAGGGTTTGCCGTTCTCGTCCATAATGGGGTTGTAGGAAGCCTGGATCCAGACCTCACGACCATCCTTGCCAATGCGCTTATATTGCGCGGCATCAAACTCGCCCCGTCCCAGCTTTTCCCAGAATTGCCGATACGCAACGCTTTCGCGATACACAGGATCCACAAATATCCGATGGTGCTTTCCCTGCACCTCATCCAGGCTGTAACCCAGCACATTCAGGAAATTGGGGTTGGCGGTCAGAATGGTGCCTTGCAGGTCAAATTCAATCGTCGCCATCGATTTGTCGATCGCCGACAACTCGCCTTTCATATCCCGAAACAAGGCTTTCTGCTTCGCTTCTGCGGCTTGCTGTGCTTTGCTTTTAAACAGTCCCATGATTACTCCTATGTGTGTACAGTCGTCTCAGAATAAGGCCCAATTCGACAATGAATATGCTAAATAGATTAAAAATTATCCCTTATATCGGTAAATAAAATGCATCATTTAGCTTTTCTTGACTATTCGAGTGTTCTGCTCTGTCTGAGGGGCTTTAGATGTGGTGGGAACGACTGGTTGGCTGATGGGGGATTGGGTCTCCAAAATTAAGTGTCTTTGAACATGCAACAGTTCTTAATAGGCATGTGTATGATTGCATGTGCTAATGGGGGCAATGTTCAAGTGTTCGTTACTTGCGGAGTTTTGGCCCGATACGCATGTGGCGTGGGCGAGGACAGTAAAATCAGGGCGGTTTTGCAGTGGGGTCAGTCGCTCGGGATTGCCCCGCCAATCGGGCGGGCAAACACTTCATCGACACGGTTCTTGTCCATGTCCACCACTTCGAAGCGCCAGCCCTCCCAGTCGAAGGTCTCGGCTTTTTTCGGGATGCGGCCGAGTGCGGTGATCACGAAGCCGCCGACGGTGTGATAGTTGCCCAGCTCTTCTTCGGGCAGGGTGTCGAGCGCAAGTTTTTCCTTCATTTCGTCGAGCGGCAGCAGGCCGTCCAGCAGCCATGAGCCGTCTTCGCGCTGCACGGCGAGTGGCAGCTCGTCAACCGAACTGGGCACGTCGCCGACTACCGAGGTGAGCAAGTCGCTCAGCGTGACGAGGCCTTCGGTCTGGCCGAATTCGTTGACGACGATTGCAATGTGGGTTTTCTGGCTGCGGAAAAATTCGAGCACGCCGATCAGCGACTGGGTGTTGGGCATGAACTGGACGGCATGGGTGGGCAGCTTGCCCAAATCCAGCTGGTTGAACGACAGCAGTTGTTGCAACACTTCGCGGCTTTCGATGTAGCCCATGATCTGCGACAGCCCGCCCTTGCAGACAATGAAGCGCGAGACGCTGTGCGTCTTGATTTTTTCCAGGTTGACCTGGCTGGGGGCTTGCAGGTCAAGGTAGATGATGGCGTTGGCCGGGGTCATCACGCTGGCGACCTTGCGGTCATCCAGGCGGAACACGTTGCCAAGCAATTCGCCGGCGGTTTCGTCCAGCCCGCCGTCGCGGCGGCCCGCGCTGATCATGGCGCGGATTTCGTCGGCCGCCACATTGGTTTCGCTTTCCTTGAACGGGAAGAAGGTGAGCACTTTTTCGCTGGTCTTCGACAGCGCCCACACGAACGGGTGCACCAGCTTCGAGAACATCAGCATGAACGGGGCGATGCGCGCGGCGATGCTTTCCGGGCGCGACAGCGCGATGCGTTTGGGGATGATTTCGCCGACCACGATGGTGGCGAAAGTGATGGTGCCGACCACCAGCAGCAGGGCGAGCGGGTATTTGGCGAATGCCAGCGAGGCCATGTCGTGTTCGATGGCTGCCTCGATGCGCGGTACCCACATCGATTCGCCGAATACACCGAGCAGTGTTGCCAGCGCGGTCAGCCCGGTCTGGGTGGCGGCGAGCAGGTGCGAGGGCTGGTTGCGCAGGTTGGCGGCGATGCGCGCACCTTCGTCGCCGTCATCGGCCATTTGCTGCAACAGGGCCAGGCGGCTGGCGCCAATGCTCATCTCGGACATGGCGAAGAAACCGCTCAGCAGGATCAGGACGACGATGATGCCAATTTCCATGATGACTCCTCGGGGCTCAGGTCAGCGCGGCTGCAAGTTCAGATCTTGCCGGTGTCCTGGTCATGCCCGTGTTTCTTGTACAGCACGCCCATGATGCCGGCCATCAACAGGCCGAAGGCAATGGTGATGGCATAGATCGAGAAGCCCATTTTATCCATCAGCGCGTACAGGCCCAGCATCAGGAAGATGCTGATGTTCTCGTTGAAATTCTGCACCGCAATCGAGCTGCCGGAACCCATCAGCAAATGCCCGCGATGCTGCAGCAATGCGTTCATCGGCACCACGAAGAAGCCGCCCATGGCGCCCATGCCGATCAGCATGATGGTGGCCAGCAGCGGGCTGGTGATCAGCGGCATTGTCAGCACCAGCAGGCCCATGCCGATGCCGACCGGCAGTACTTTAACCGCCTGCTCCAGCTTCACGAAACGTGCCGCCAGCACGGCGCCGATGGAGATGCCGACCGCAAACCAGGCGGTCAGCTTGGCGGCGCTGCTGATGTCGTAATGCAGCGCGACGGCGGCCCATGCCAGCAGGATCAGGCGCAGGCTGGCCCCGGCGCCCCAGAAGAGCGTGGTGACGGCGAGCGATACCTGGCCGAGCGGGTCTTTCCACAGCAGCTTGAAGCAGTGGGTGAATTCCTGCAGCAGCGCCACCGGGTTGCGGCTGAGCGGCTTGTGGTCGATGGGCAGGCGCGGGATATACAGGTTGAACAGCGCGGCGATGAAGTACAGCACGAGGATGATGGCGATGGCCAGATCCGGCGCGGTGTCGATAAGCGGCACGTGCAGATGCTCGAGCATGGCGGCGGAAATGTTCGGGCTGAGCAGGATGCCGCCGACCACAGCACCGAGGATGATCGCCAGCACGGTCAGGCCTTCCATCCAGCTATTTGCAGCCACCAGCCTTTCTGCCGGCAGGAATTCGGTGAGGATGCCGTATTTGGCGGGCGAATAGGCGGCGGCGCCGAAGCCGGCCAGTCCGTAGGCCAGCAGGGGGTCGACCCCCACCAGCATCGCAACGCAGCCGACCATCTTGATCGCGTTGCTGATGAACATGACCTGGCCCTTGGGCAGCGAGTCGGCAAATGCGCCTACGAACGGGGCCAGGATGATGAACGAAACGATGAACGATTGCTGCAGCACCGGCGTATGCCATTCGGGTGCGTGCATCAGTTTGAGCAGGGCGATAGCGGCGAAGAGCAGGGCATTGTCGGCAAGTGCAGAAAAAAACTGTGCCGCAAGGATGGTGTAGAAGCCGCGTTTCATCAGAAAAAGCTGTTAACAGGAGGCGCTTTTATAACATGAATTTACATGAGCGTCTTATAAATTCTTGTGACAGTTGCGCAATCTGGCGCGGGACCGCCCGGGTGCTGTTATCATTCCCGCAGTTGCATAATATTTCCGGAATCCCGTTGTCATGTCCCGTCCGATTCAAGCCCATATCAACCTGTCCGCACTGAAGCACAACCTGCATGTGGCGCAGCGCAAAGCGAACGGGCGCGTCATGGCGGTCATCAAGGCAAACGCTTACGGGCATGGGTTGCTGCGGGCGGCGGAAGCCTTGCGCGACGCGGAAGGGCTCGCCGTGCTGGACATCGGCGATGCCATCAAGTTGCGCGAGGCGGGCAGCCGCCAGACCATCCTGTTGCTGGAGGGATTTTTTTCCATCGATGAGCTGGCACTGATCGCGGAATACGACCTCGCGACCGTGGTGCATAGCCAGCACCAACTCGACATGCTGGATGCGTATCCGCGGCGGCAGGCGTTGCAGGTCTGGCTCAAGATCAATACCGGCATGAACCGGCTGGGTTTCACCCCGTACGAATTGCCCGCCGTGATGGAGCGTTTGCGCAGCCACCGCGCGCTGCGCGAATTGGTGCTGATGACGCATTTTTCGCATGCCGACGAAGCGCAGGGAATCGATGCCCAGTTGGAACTTTTCAAGGGCATCACTGCGGCCTATCGTGTGCCGCGATCGCTTGCCAATTCGGCAGCGCTATTGCGCTACCCGGCGGCGCAGGGCGACTGGGCCAGGCCGGGCATCATGCTGTACGGCGCGTCGCCGTTCGCGGACCTGTCGGCGCAGCAACTCGGGCTGCAACCGGTCATGACCCTGACCAGCGAACTGATTTCCGTGCGCAGCATCAAGGCGGGCGAGCAGGTCGGTTATGCCGGGCTGTTCCGTGCCGAGCGCGACATGCGCATCGGCACCGTGGCCTGCGGCTATGCGGACGGCTACCCGCGCCATGCGGTCACCGGCACACCGATACTGGTGAACGGGCAGCGCACGCGCACCTTGGGGCGGGTGTCGATGGACATGCTTGCGGTGGATTTGAGCGATATCGCCGACGCTACGGTGGGCTGCTGCGTGACCCTGTGGGGCGAGGGGCTGGCGGTCGAAGAGGTAGCCCGTGCGGCGGGCACCATCAGCTATGAGTTGCTGTGTGCGCTGGCACCGCGCGTACCGGTGCGGTATTAGGCCCGCTTAACCTGCCATCACCGTTTTCAGGTTGGGCATTCCGGGGTGGCTTTGTTCCCAGACCCGGTTGGGCGACTCGGCGCCGCTCAGCACGACATCCTTGTATGCGCCAAAGGCTGCGCCGGCTGCGGCATCGCACGGCATGCCCAACTGCTTGCGGAAATGAAACTCGGCATAAGCGCACTGGCTGGCAAACAACGGTTTGAACCAGTCGTCCGCCAAATCCGGCGTGAGGTCGTTGAAGTCGTGGCGGAAGGCCTCGAACACATTCATGCGCGCCCAGGCACGGCGATAGGCATTCTGTATTTCACCCAGAGCCTTGTCGGCATCCTGCTTTTCCGGAAAGTTGCTGAAGTATTCATCGACTCGCGCAATGTCAAGGATGTGCGTCTTCAATTCCCCGCTGATGCCGAGCTGTCCGCGCAGTCTGCTCGAGTCCGGGGCCGGAGCGGGCGGAATCAGCAGCACCTGCATCATCGCGCATTGCGCAACGCTGTCGACCAGTTCGCGGCGGTTGGCCAGTTTGGGATCGGGGCTGGACAGGATAGCCTGGCAATCCTCCGACATTTTGCGGGCAACCGCCTTGATCGCCCGCGAGGAGTGCTGTTCATTTACCGCCTTGTTGCGGGTCCAGTAGCCATCGATGAGTTCCGCCGCAAACGCCGCCCCGGTTTTGTGCGACGCCGGCCCGGCATCATTCGCATCCGGCTGGTCGGCGAACATTTCCGGCTGGTGGTTGGGCTTGAAGAGTTGTTGCAGGATTTTTTTCAGCATGGCTGCGTGTTTTTCTGTGTCGGCTAAGAGGTCGCCAATTTACTAGGAATGCCGGACGGAAGCCAGCCTTAACGAAGGCGGCGCGGCGCTCGGGGATGTTAAGCCAATCATTTATGCGCCAACTGAATTTGCCAATCTTTACAGGCTGCTCTGCTACAGTGGCTGCCGGCCGCGCTGGAGCACGGCGAAAACCTCAAGGGGGCGCAATGAGTGATGCAGAAAGTATTGTCCGTGAGGTGCGGGACTACAATGCAGGGCGCGAGCCGGAGCGGCTTGCCATGAAATACCGCGCCATGCGGCAAGACCCGTTTGTCTTCATGCGCGGCACCTGCCACCTGTATTACCGTGCCTGGCCGGCACATGATGCGCGCCTGAACGATGCGCCGCTGGGCTGGATTTCCGGGGACTTGCACCTGGAAAATTTCGGCAGCTACAAAGGCGACAACCGCCTGGTGTATTTCGACTTGAACGACTTTGACGAGGCGGCGCTTGCCCCGGTGACCTGGGAGCTCAGCCGCTGGATATGCAGCATCCTGGTCGCGGCGGAATCCCTGTCGATTTCTCATGACGAGGCGTTGCAGTTATGCCGCATCGGGCTGGATAGTTATGCGCAGGCATTGGCAAGCGGCAAGGCCCGCTGGCTGGAGCGGGAAACCGCGAAGGGCATGATTCGCGATTTGCTGAATCCATTGACGCTGCGCAACCGCAAAACATTCCTGAATGGCCGAACCCGGCTGCGCAAGGGCGCGCGCACGCTCAAGGTCGATGGCAAGCACGCCCTGGCGCTGGAAGCGACGGAAAAGGAAGCGTTGTTCTCGTTCATGCAGCAATATGACAAGTCACAGGCTAATCCCGGTTTCTTCCGTCCGCTTGATGCGGCCCGGCGCATTGCCGGCACCGGCAGCCTCGGCATTGCGCGTTACGTGATCCTGGTCGAGGGGCGCGGCAGCCCGGACGGGAATTTCCTGATCGACCTGAAACAGGCGGTTCCATCCGCGCTTGCGCCATACCTGCAATGCAGGCAGCCGGCATGGGATAGCGAGGCGCAGCGCGTCACCAGCGTGCAGCAGTGGGCGCAGGCCATCGCCCCGGCTTTTTTGTCGCCGGTCGAATTCGGTGGCAAGCCTTTTGTGCTGAAAGGGCTGCAACCCACGCAGGACCGGCTGGCGCTGGCCGAATGGAATGGCAAGTTCAAGCGGCTGGAGCAAGTCATCCGCAGCATGGGGCAGTTGGCGGCATGGAGCCAACTGCGCAGCGGCGGCCGTGCCGGCGCGGCCATCGCCGACGAATGGGTTGCATTCGGGCTGCGCCGTGACTGGCAGGAGCCTTTGCTGGGGTATGCCGTCGGCTATGCGGAACAAGTGCGCAATGACTGGCAGGAATATAGCCGGGAATATGATCGTGCAGGTAGTAAGTGGCTGGAGCGATAGCTGGGGAAACCGCATTTCTGCCCTGCAAAGGCCAAGAATTATGACCCGAGGGCGAAGGTAGCAAGTGACCGGTTTACACAGATTGCGAATACGTTCTCCTCTGGACAAAAATCACCATTATTCATAATGTGTCTCACCCGCAATGGAATGCACACACGCGACGAAAAACAATGTCTGCATGTAAAAAAATCGATACGCTGCCATAATGTATATGATTTGATGCCATCCAGCCTCTTCCCGCGATTGGGCGGGCAAAACTGACCTTTTTGAAAGCGCATGAAGCATTATTCGATAACAAGTAGAACGCTGCTCATGGCATGGCTATGGCTGTTATGTGGGAGTTTGATGGCGAACGAGTTGCCGAATGCTTGCAGTCGCGACCGTAATCCAAACGAATTCACGATCTTCAGTTATCACGAGATCGCCGACAAGAGCGAGACGCTCGATTCGACCTATGCCGTCTCGGCCGGAAGTTTCGATGCGCAGATGAAATGGCTGATCGATAACGGCTATCACTTCATCAAAATCGATGACATCATCGACTTCCGAAAACACCATAACCCTTTGCCGGACAAGGCAGTCCTGATCACCTTCGATGATGGCTATCAGTCGATGTATGCCAATGCGTTCCCGGTCATCAAGAAATACAACATCCCTGTCGTGATCGCGCTGGTCGGGAGTTGGCTGCAATCCACCGATAAAGTCGATTTCAGCGGTTATCCGATCGACCGGAAGAAATTCCTGAGCCAGGCAGAGATCCGGGAAATGGTGGCGAGCGGGCTGGTCGAGGTGGGCAGCCATAGTTACGCGTTGCACCGGGGAATCCTGGGCAACCCGCAAGGCAATCAGGAACCTGCCGTCATTACGCGGCAATGGTTGGGCGAGCAGCAGGGCTATGAGGACGACAAGCACTATCAGCAACGGATCTATGCCGACCTGAAGGCGAACAACGATTTTCTTCAGCGCTACACGGGGCAGAAACCGCGAGTCATGGTATGGCCCTATGGCGATTACAACCTGGAAGTTCGCAAGATCGCCGAGCGTCTGGGGATGCCGATCGGGCTGACGCTGGACGATGGCAGCAATACCAGCAGCACGCCCTTGTGGGGACTGCGACGTATCCTGGTCGACCAAAAGATGTCGCATACCGACATGGAGCTCAACATGTGGGATCGCAATAACAATTTCACCGATAGTGCGATGACCACCAAGGCGATGCATGTCGACCTTGATTACATCTACGACCCCGATCCGGAGCAGCTCAACAAGAACCTCGGCGAGCTGCTGGAGCGGATCAAGCGGCTCAATGTGAATACCGTCTACCTGCAGGCGTTTGCCGACCCGGACGCGAACGGTGCGGCCGCTCAGGTCTATTTCCCCAACCGCCATATCCCGATGCGCAGCGATCTGTTCAATCGGGCGGCCTGGCAGATCGGCACCCGCACGCAGGTGAAACGCATCTATGCCTGGATGCCGATGATCGCCTGGGAACTGCCTTCCGGTAATCCGGCGGCGAACGATAAGGTGGTGACCTTGCAGGTCGATCCCTCGCACCTGAACATGGGGTATCCGCGACTTTCTCCCTTCTCGCCGAAAGCGCGCAAGGTCATCCGTGAAATCTATGAGGACTTGGCGAAATCAGCCGTGATCGACGGTATCCTGTTCCATGACGATGTGACGCTTTCCGATTATGAGGACGATAGTGCGATGGCCCGCGCCCAATACCGGAAATGGGGGTTGCCGGCGAGCGTGCAGGATATCCGCGCGGACCATGCGGAATTCCTGCGCTGGACGAAACTGAAGACCGAATATCTGGATGACTTTGCGCTGGAGCTGGCCGGCATCGTCGGCAACTATCACCCGGGGCTCAAAACGGCACGCAATCTGTATGCGCAAGTAGCCCTGAACAAGAATGCGCAGGAGTGGTATGCGCAAAGCCTGGAGGACTCGATCAGGAAATACGACTACACCGCGATCATGGCCATGCCTTACATGGAACAGGCCGATGATGCCGGCGCGTTCTACGATCAGCTCGTTGCCAATGTCAAACAGCAAGCGTGCGGCCTGGAGCGGACCGTGTTCGAATTGCAGACGGTCGATTGGCGTCGACGCAGCCAAGCGATTTCATCCCAGGAGCTCAGCCTGACCGTCCAGCACCTCTACGATGCCGGGGTCAACCATCTGGCGTACTACCCGGACGATCTGTTCAACAACAACCCGGATGCCGATCTGATGAAACGGCTGTTCGCCAGGAAGCCGATCCGCATGTACCCGTTCAACCCGAACAGTGTGTTACCCAGGAACTAGGCAGAATTGAGGCGATGATGGGCTCACATGTTTTCTGGCACTCCCTGTGGCAATTCTGCATCGGATATATTTTTTACTATCCGTTGTTCATGTCCACGCTGTGGATGGTCGGTGCGATCTATTTCTATTTCAAGAATGAACGGGCGATCCAGGCAGACCAGATCCCCAAGCTGCGCGAGGGCGAGCGCTGGGAAGGCGTCAGCATCCTGATCCCTTGTTTCAATGAGGGGCAGAATGCCATCGAGACCATCACCTATGCGCTGAATGTCGCGTATCCGGATTTTGAAGTGATCGCGATCAATGACGGCAGCAAGGACGATACCCTGGAGATTCTGGTTGAGTTGGCGCGCAGCCACCCGAAACTCAAGGTGGTCAATCTCGCGGAGAATCAGGGCAAAGCCTTGGCGCTGCAAGCGGGCGCCTTGCTGGCGAAGCACGATTACCTTGTGTGCATCGATGGCGATGCCTTGCTCGATCCGTATTGCGTGCACTGGATGGTGAAGCACTTCATTCGCTATCCGCAGGTCGCGGCAGTGACGGGCAACCCGCGCATCCGCAATCGCACCAGCCTGCTCGGCAAGATCCAGGTGGGCGAGTTCTCGTCCATTGTCGGCATGATCAAGCGGGCGCAGCGCTCGTTCGGGCGGCTGTTCACCGTATCCGGGGTGATCACCGGGTTCCGCAAATCGGCAGTGCATGAGGTCGGCTACTGGAGTCCGGACATGCTGACCGAGGACATCGACATCACCTGGAAACTGCAACGCAACGGCTGGGATGTGCGCTTCGAACCGAAAGCCCTGGTGTGGATCCTGATGCCGGAGACGCTCAAGGGGCTGTGGAAACAACGCCTGCGCTGGGCGATGGGCGGCGCGCAAGTGATGCTCAAGAACTTCAAAGTGCTGTTTGCCGCCAGACAGACTCACTTGTGGGGCTTGATGATCGAGATGGTGCTCAGTACCCTGTGGGCATACAGCATGGCGTTGGTCTGTGCGGTCTGGCTGCTGAGCCTGTTCTTCCCGCTGGGTTACCTTTCGCCCGACAGCTCGCCCATCCTGCCGGATGACAGCAGTGTGTTCCTGATCGGGGCGTGCCTGCTGCAGTTCGCCGTCAGCCGCTGGCTGGACGGACACTATGACCACGGCTTGGGGAAAAACTACTTCTGGATGATCTGGTACCCGTTCGTCTACTGGTTCATCAATCTCGCTACGGCGGTTGCGGCATTGCCCAAGGTGCTGTTCGGCACCCGGCAGCGCGCACGGTGGGTGAGTCCGGATCGCGGCGTTCATCAGGAGCTCAACCAGCAGGGGAGCAACGATCATGTATAGACATACCCTGATCATCAATAAACGCCATGAGATGCCGCGCCGCAAGATCTGGCTGTGGAATGTTGTCACCCTCATGCTGTGGGCGGTGTTCATCTATCTGTGGCAGCCGGTGTTCCACATCTTTTTGCGCATCAGCAGTGCGGATGTTCCCGCCGAAGAGATTGCCGACTGGATCTACGACAACATCCATAGCGTCACTTTTGCGCACGGCCTGGAGATGCTCATCCTTACGCCCGTCTTGCTGTTCATCCTGTCATGGCTCAGGCGGCACAAGGGGCCGAGCGAGCACCTCATCTATACGGACGAGGACTATGCCCGATATTTCAAGATGGATGCGGACCAATTGAAAATCCATCTGGATAGCCAATTGGTCACCATTTATCACGATGAGCGCGGGCAAATCACCGGAATTGAAAATAAAATCGATTAGGGATTTATAGCGTGCCGTCCGCTATGGACGAATTTGTGATTTGGCGGATGTTCGGCCTTTTCGGACATTATGAGTACTGCTTTTCATGTCCGGTTTACATGAACTTCCGGACATTATCTTGTTCGGGGTATAGATAGGTATATATATTTTTACAAAAATATAATTGACCAATATTTAGTAAAATCTTCGAGCCATTTTCGGCACTATTACTACTGAAACAACAAAAATAAGGGGGTTTTGAATGAAAAAGTTGGCTTTGGCGGGGTTGTCACTTGGTTTGGTTGCGATTTCTGGCTGCTCAACGCTTGTAAATGGTTCATCGCAGTCCGTTTCCATTAACTCAAACGTGCAAGACGCGCAGGTAACATGGAACGGAGCTCCAATTGGTAAAACACCGTTGACAGTTCAAGTAAAGCGCGGGAGCTCTGCGCAAATAACTGTAAGCAAGGATGGTTATATTTCCAAAACCATTACTGCTGACACCTCCATTGAGCCGATCTTCTGGGGTAACGTGATCTTCGGTGGTGTCTTGGGTTCTACAACTGACGGTGTTAATGGGAATATGTACAAATATGCTCCTGCAACACTCCAGATTGACCTGGAAAAAAAGCAGTAATAGAGGCCTATTGTCCACCTGGTGCTAATTTAATTGCTCTTCAGTATGCTTCCTCCATAATGGAGGAGGCTTCTGGCAAAGGTGGGCAAATTACTCACAGCCTCTATAAAAACTATTCCAAGTCGTCGATTAGCTATCAAGACTGGCTCAAGCAAATTCAAGCAATCGCCCAAAACAGTACAACGCTAGAGAGTTTTGCTTGCCGGGTAAGCCAAACGCTTGAAAAATGAGCCGCAGCATAATCAAGTTTTTTCTGTTTGCTTGCCTAATTCCACAAATAGCATGGGGGGAATGGGGCAAGCAACTTTCACATGATGAACTGAGCAAGTTCTCTTCAGTAAGCTTAGGATTTGCAGCACAAGATTTAAAAAGCCCTATTTCAAACTTCGGGCATACTTTCCTGATTTTCCACAATGAAGAATTGGAAGCTGACTCTATCGTTCTAGAGTTTACTGGCAAGGCTCCCACTCTCACGGACAATATTGCTGCGCTTGTTCACACCGTGCCCGGTCATTATTCGCTAACGTATTTTGCAGACAAGCGGCGTGAATATGATCTGGAGAATCGCAGCTTATGGATATACAACCTCAATTTAAATTCCGATGAAGTCTTAAGACTCAAGAAATTCGTCCACGAAGCCATTGGCGTTGAATATCCGTACGATTTTAGCCAACGTAATTGTGCTTGGTATATTTCGTATGCGTTAGAGCAGGCTCAGAAAGTAAAGTACGAAAAAGAGGGGGTATTTGTTACCCCACTGAGCGTAATTAAATGGGCAAGCAATTCTGGTCTTATTCTCAGCTCAACATTTGAACCTTCCACGCAACTTAGGGCATTAGAGTTATACAAAACTCTTAATGAGCATGATCAACATATCGTCCAAGATTATTTTGCATACAGTCCACGGCTAAGTGAATCGGATGCAGCAGATCAGGTCGGTCATAGCATTTCCTTAATTGCGGAATACCGTCTACCAAGGGAGGCCGATGCAAGCTTACGTGGCACCTATTTCAATATCAAACAACATTTCCGGTCTGCCGCGGAGGCTGCTTACAAAGTACCCGATCCTCTTTTTAGCAATCCATCAGGATTATTGTCCTTTCAGTCTGTTGGGAGTGGCGGCATTTTCACAGTGAGCCCCGGATTTATTCGGCTTGAGAATGAACAGATGTTTGGCGTTTCAAACGCATCAGTTGAAGCGCTACGCACCAGTATTTATGCAAGTAACGAAATAGTACGACTGGATGAATTCAACCTTGTTACGCTCGAAGCAAACCAACCTACCAGTTATTTAGTCGACGGATTCACCCAAATGCTCTCTATTTCCTACAAGGACTATCAACGATTAATAGGAGAAAAATACACTGAAGAGCATTTAATGTTTGGTCGAGGAGCCAGCATTGAGTTGTTTGGTGTTTCGCTATCAGCTGAGCCGGTTGTTTCGCTAAAAGACATCCAAACTTCAAATGGGAGTTACGCCCAGGCGTCAGTCATCGGTAGGGGTAAAATGTACTGCGATATTAAATTCGCGGTCATATCAGCTCAGCTTATGCAGGCAGTAAGAAATGATTCAGTAATTCAGCAAGAGGGTAGTTTCAACATGTCGCATACATTCGGAAAGTACAGTTTAGGGCTGGCGTTCAGATTAGTAAGCGGGCATATGTTTTATAAATCGGAATCAGGCATTAAGCTTTCAGTTGCGTTTTAAGGTCAAGAGTGTCCGAAGTTTTGTGTAAAGCAGTCGTCATCTGACCACGCTTGCGTTGAGCGCTATGGCCGATGAAGTGCAATTACTTTTGCAGTGGTGGGGGGCTATCTTTGCCGGGGCGGCAATGTAATGGAGGGTGTATCTGGCGGGAGGAAAGCTGGTACCCCGGACGGGAATCGAACCTGTAACTAGCCCTTAGGAGGGGCTTATTATATCCATTTAACTACCGGGGCAGCGGCGCGCATTCTAACGTAAAATGCCGGCCTGCTTAATCCCGCCCCGCGAAAAAATATCTCCGGGGCTTCACTGAATTGCTGAATACGCCCGATGCCATACATTACGCTGAATAACGCCGCGCTTGCCTTCGGGCATGTCGCACTGCTCGACCATGTTGATTTCCAGCTCGATGAGGGGGAGCGTGTCGGCCTGATCGGCCGCAACGGCGGCGGCAAGTCCAGCTTGCTGCGCGTGCTGGCCGGGCAGGAAAACCTGGAGGACGGCATTGTGTGGCGACAGCCCGGCACGCGCATCTGCTTTGTCAGCCAGGAGCCGCCGCTGGATGCAGAAGCGACCGTGTTCGATGCGGTGGCCGCCGGGCTGGGCGAATTGCAGCAGATCATCAAGGACTACCATCACCTGTCGCATCAACTGGCCGAACCGGATGCGGACCATGAGGCGTTGCTGGAGCGCATGCAGCATTTGCAGACGCAACTGGAGGCGCAGGATGGCTGGGCGGTGCAGGCGCGTATCGAGACCGCGATTGCCAAGCTGGGACTGGATGCGAATGCGATTGTCGGCGCGCTTTCCGGCGGGGTGCGCAAGCGCGTGGCGCTGGCGCAGGCGCTGGTGGCCGAGCCGGAGGTGCTGATCCTCGATGAGCCGACCAACCATCTGGATTTCGATTCGATCGAGTGGCTGGAAGGGCTGCTGAATACTTTCCGCGGCAGCGTGCTGCTGGTGACCCACGATCGCCGTTTCCTCGACAACGTGGTGACACGCATCGTCGAACTGGATCGCGGCAAACTGGCCTCGTTCCCGGGGAATTTCTCCGCTTACCAGCGCATCAAGGAGCGCATGCTGGCCGACGAGGCGGTGGTGAACGCCAAGTTCGACAAGGTGCTGGCGCAGGAAGAGGTGTGGATACGCAAGGGCGTGGAAGCGCGCCGTACGCGCAACGAAGGCCGTGTGCGCAGGCTTGAGTCGTTGCGGCTGGAGCGCGCGGCGCGGCGCGAAAAGGTGGGTACGGTTGAGATGAGCCTGGATACCGGCGAACGTTCCGGCAAACTGGTGGCGGAGCTGACCCACGTCAGCAAGGCGTTTGGCGGCAAGCCGGTGATCCGCGATTTTTCCTGCCGCATCCAGCGCGGCGACAAGATCGGCCTGCTCGGCCCGAACGGTGCAGGCAAGAGCACGTTGCTGAAGATCATCCTCGGCGAGATGTCGCCGGACAGCGGCAATGTGAAGCTTGGCACCAAGCTCAGTGTGGCTTACTTCGACCAGTTGCGCGCGCAGCTCGACGACAATGCGACGCTGGCCGATACGATCAGCCCGGGCGCGGACTACATCGAGATCGGCGGGGTGAAGAAGCATGTCATCTCGTATCTCGGCGACTTCCTGTTTGCGCCGGAGCGCGCGCGTTCGCCGGTGAAGAGCTGTTCCGGCGGCGAGCGCAACCGCCTGCTGCTGGCGCGCCTGTTCACGCGCCCGGCCAACGTGCTGGTGCTGGACGAGCCGACCAACGACCTCGACATCGAGACGCTGGAGCTGCTGGAGGAGATGCTCGCCAGTTACGACGGCACACTGTTCCTGGTCAGCCACGATCGCTCGTTCCTCGATAACGTGGTGACGCAGGTGATCGCCTTCGAAGGCGACGGCAAGCTGATGGAGTATGTCGGCGGCTACGAGGACTGGGTGCGCGTGAAGCAATTCGAACAGGCGCAGAAAACCGCGCCCGCTGCCGCGCCCAAGGCTCCACCCAAAGCGCAGCCGGACAAGGCCAAGGCGCCCAGCATCAAGCTGAGCTTCAAGGAACAGAAGGAGCTGGACGAGTTGCCGTTGCGCATTGAAACACTGGAGCGCGAGCAGGAAGACATCGCCGCTGCCCTGGGCGGCGGCACGCTGTACCGCGACAAACCGGCCCAGGCGCGCCAGATGCAGCAGCGTGCGGCGGAAATCGAGGAGGCCTTGCTGGATTTGATGACGCGCTGGGAAGCGCTGGAGGCGAAAGGCGCGAAATAAGCGCCAGCCGCTATAGCAGCCAGCTGATTGCCGCGAGTGCGCCGATGAAGATCAGCAGGTGCAGCCAGGCCCAGATCGCATAGCGGCGGGCCAGTTTGGCCGGAGACAAATTGCTGATCAGATACAGGCGGCCATCGCCGGGGCGCAGCAGGTAATGCTGGTCCGGCGCGGAACGCGCCTGCGCCAGCCGCTTTTCCGCTTCGCGTTTGGCAGCGCGGCGTGCCAGTTCCCATTCGTTCATGTCCAGTTCGCCGTCCTGGTTCAAATCGAAACAGCGGTGCAGTTCCGGCATGTCCTGTTTCCATTCCGCCAGTATCGCCCTGATTTCCTCCCTGTGGGTGCGCGCCTCGGTGCTGCCGCCCGCGGTCCTGAATTCGCCGATGGCATAGAGCGTGTCGATATTGAGCAGCTTCCATTCGGTGTAGCGGTAGTCGTTCTTGACCCAGGTGTCGCAGTTTTGGGTGATGATTTCCGCACCGGCCGGGTCCACGATGCAGGCCGCACTGCCGTCGTCGAGCAGGAACGGCATGTCGCTCTCGCCGCTGCTTTCGGTGTGCCACTCGTTTTTGTGGTTCTTGCGCTCGATCTTGTAGCGGTACCAGAGACAAGGCAGCGCAGTCAGCTCGCTCAGCACCGGGGCGTCATCCAGGTTGCGCCCCTTGCCGAGCAGTTCGACATAGCCTTGCGCGGCGGAGGCTATTTTCGAGGTCGGCGTGCCGCTGATGGCGCGCCAGCGTTGTAATGCGGAGTACCAGGCTGCAACGCTGACCAGGGCCATGGCGGACAGGCACCACAGCCAGACGGTGGCGCTGTGGAACTGCGCGCCGACGAGGAGCAGCAACAGCTGCGCACCGGAGGTAATGAGTTGCGCGTATTGCTGCCGCAGCGAGGCAAACACGTTATACCCGGCTATTTGAACAGGGCCTTCAGGTCAACGTCGGCCTTTTCGGCGCTGGCGAATTCCAGCAGCGGCTTGCCGGAAAAGCCGAGCAGGTTGGCGATCAGCACGGCCGGGAACTGCTCGATGCTGAAGTTGAAGATGTTGACGGATTCGTTGTACAGCTCGCGGCGGTCGGCGATGCCGTTTTCCAGCCCGCTGATGCGGGTTTGCAACTGCATGAAATGTTCGTTCGATTTCAGCTCCGGATAGGCTTCCGCCACCGCAAACAGTCCGCCCAGGCTGGCGCGCATCGCGCCTTCGGCCTTGCTCAGCGCGGCAATATCCTGGCCTTCGCGGGCAGCCTGTACCTGAGAGCGTGCCGTGATGACGCGTTGCAGGGTTTCCTGCTCGAACTGTTTGTATTGTTTGCATACCTCGACCAGCTTCGGCAGTTCATCGTGGCGCTGCTTGAGCAGCACGTCGATATTGGCCCAGGCTTTGGCAACGCCGTGCTTGAGCTGCACCAGGTGGTTGTACAGGCTGATGCCGTAAATCAGCGCGACAGCGGCAATGCCGAGCAGGATGAGGGCTGAGGTCATGAAGGGTCTCCGGGTTGGGCAGATGCAGCGGGATTCTAAAGCAGCGCAGCGGGCTCGGTAAGCCGATTTGGTGGCGGCTGCAATTGCTTTTACAATGCCGCCTCTTTTCACTAGGTTGCACCATGACCCGGATCAAGATTTGCGGGCTGACCCGCGTGCAGGATGTGCAGGCCGTCGCAAACAGTGGCGCCGATGCGCTCGGCCTGGTGTTTTACGAAAAAAGCCCGCGCCATGTGGCAACGGCGCAGGCCGCGCAACTGGCGCGCAGCGTGCCGCCGTTCGTCACGGTGGTGGGCTTGTTTGTGAACCCGGCGCCGGAATATGTGCGTGAGGTGCTGGCGCAGGTGGCGCTGGACGTATTGCAGTTTCACGGCGATGAGACGCCGGAATTCTGCGCGCAGTTCGGCAAACCCTGGCTGAAAGCAATTCGCGTCAAGCCGGGGGTGAATTTGGTAGAATGCGCGGCCCGTTATGCCGGGGCGCAGGGCTTGCTGCTGGATGCCTACGTCGAAGGCACGCCGGGCGGCACCGGCGAGTCGTTCGACTGGGCGTTGATCCCGCGCGATTTGCCGTTGCCGGTGATCCTGTCCGGTGGGTTGCATCCCGGCAATGTAGCCGAGGCCGTCAGGCAGGTGCGGCCGTATGCGGTGGACGTGTCCAGCGGTGTCGAGGCGGCAAAAGGAATCAAGGATGCGGCGAAGGTCGCCGCGTTCATCAAAGAGGTTAAAGACGTTGACTTACAGTTATCCAGATAAAGACGGCCACTTCGGCCCATTCGGCGGCATCTACATGGCCGAGACGCTGATTCCCGCGGTGGAGGAGTTGCGCGACCAGTACCTGCGTTTCCGCGACGATCCCGAATTCAAGGCCGAATTCGAATACGAGTTGAAGCATTACGTCGGCCGTCCCAGCCCGGTATATCACGCCAAGCGCCTGTCCGAACAATTGGGCGGGGCGCAGATCTACCTGAAGCGCGAAGACCTGAACCACACCGGCGCGCACAAGATCAACAACGCCATCGGCCAGGCGCTGCTGGCGAAACGCATGGGCAAGAAGCGCGTGATCGCGGAGACCGGCGCCGGCATGCACGGTGTGGCGACCGCCACCGTGGCTGCACGTTTCGGCATGGAGTGCGTGGTGTACATGGGGGCGGAAGACGTGCAGCGCCAGGCGCCCAACGTGTTTCGCATGAAGCTGCTCGGTGCGACCGTGGTTCCCGTCGAGAGCGGCTCCAAGACGCTTAAGGATGCCTGCAATGAAGCCATCCGCGACTGGGTGACCAACGTCGAATCGACCTTCTACATTTTCGGCACGGCTGCCGGCCCGCACCCGTACCCGATGCTGGTGCGCGATTTCCAGTGCGTGATCGGCAACGAAGCCAAGGTGCAGATGCATGAGATGATCGGCCGTCAGCCGGACGCCGTGCTGGCGGCGGTGGGCGGCGGCTCCAATGCCATCGGCATGTTCCATCCTTATATCGAAGTGCCGAATGTGCAACTGATCGGCGTCGAAGCCGGCGGGCATGGCATTGCCAGCGGCTCCCATGCCGCGCCGCTGACGGCGAATGCCAAGGTCGGCGTGCTGCACGGCAACAAGGTGTACCTGATGCAGGACGAAAACGGCCAGATCATCGAGACGCACTCGATCTCCGCCGGTCTGGACTACCCCGGCGTCGGCCCCGAGCACTGCCTGCTGAAGGACATCGGCCGCGCGCAATACGTTGCGATCAACGACGACGAGGCCATTGCGGCATTCGACGCGCTGTGTCGTTACGAGGGCATCATCCCCGCGCTGGAATCCAGCCATGCATTGGCGCATGCGATCAAGATCGCGCCGGGCATGGGCAAGGACAAGGTGCTGCTGGTGAACCTGTCCGGCCGCGGCGACAAGGACATGAACACCGTGGCAAAGATTAAAGGCATCACGCTATGAGTCGCATCGATACCGTTTTCGCAAAACTGCAGCAGCAGAAGCGCAAGGCGCTGATCCCATTTATCACTGCCGGGGACCCGTCGCAGCAACTCACCGTGCCGCTGATGCATGCGCTGGTGCAGGCCGGGGCGGACGTGATCGAGCTGGGGGTACCGTTCTCCGATCCGATGGCCGACGGCCCGACCATCCAGCGCGCTTCCGAGCGCGCATTGGCAAACGGCATGAGCCTGCGCGGCGTGCTGGGCATGGTGGCCGAGTTCCGCAAGCAGGACACGGCGACCCCGGTGGTCTTGATGGGCTACGGCAACCCGATCGAGGCGATGGGCTGGGAGACGTTCGCGCAGCGTTGCGCCGAGGTGGGCGTGGACGGTGCGCTGACGGTGGATTTCCCGCCGGAAGAAAGCCACGAGGCGTTCGAACATCTGCAGCGTCACAATATTGCGCCGATCTTCCTGCTGGCGCCGACCACCAATGAGGCGCGTATCGCACAGGTGGCGAAGCTGGCGCGCGGCTATGTGTATTACGTTTCGCTCAAGGGGGTGACCGGTGCGGGCAATCTCGACCTGTCGGCCATCGAACAGAAAATGCCGCAACTGCGCAAGCATATCAAACTGCCGATCGGCGTCGGCTTCGGCATCCGCGACGCGGCGACGGCGAAGGCGGTGAGCGCCTTGTGCGACGGCGTGGTGGTGGGCAGTCGCATCGTGCAGGAAGTGGAGAAATCCGGTGCGCAGGATGTGGCGGCCAATGTCGGCAAGCTGGTCAAAGAGCTGAGACAGGCAATCGATCAATAGCAACCTGTGCTTACCGATACGCGCAGGAAGAAAAGTTAACGAGGAGAGTACACCATGAGCTGGTTCCAGAAACTGTTGCCCCCGAAGATCAAGCGCCGCGACGGCGAAGAAAAGAAGAGCGTTCCGGACGGCCTGTGGCACAAGTGCCCCTCCTGCCAGGCGGTGCTGTACCACGCCGACCTGGACAAGAATTTCAACGTCTGCCCGAAATGCAGCCACCACAACCGCATCACCGCGCGCACCCGCCTGGACGGGCTGCTGGATCACGAGGGCCGCTTCGAGATCGGTTCCGAAGTGCTGCCGGTCGATACGCTCAAATTCAAGGACCAGAAGAAGTACAGCGACCGCCTGGTGGATGCGAAGCGCAACACCGGCGAGGACGATTCCGTAGTGGTGTTGCAAGGCAGTATCCACGCCTTGCCGGTGGTGGCCGCGGCGTTCGAATTCACCTTCATGGGCGGCTCGATGGGCTCGGTGGCCGGCGAGCGTTTCGTGCGCGGTGTGCAGGTGGCGCTGGAGCAGAAATGCCCGTTCATCTGCTTCTCCGCCAGCGGCGGCGCGCGCATGCAGGAAGGCCTGTTGTCGCTGATGCAGATGGCCAAGACCAGCGCCGCGCTGACGCAGTTGAGCCAGGAAAAGCTGCCGTTCATTTCGGTGCTGACCGACCCGACCATGGGCGGCGTCTCCGCCAGCTTCGCCTTCCTGGGTGACGTGGTCATCGCCGAACCCGGCGCGCTGATCGGCTTTGCCGGTGCGCGCGTGATCCAGCAGACCGTGCGCGAAACCCTGCCGGACGGCTTCCAGCGTGCCGAGTTCCTGCTGGAGCACGGTCACATCGACCGCATCGTGGATCGCCGCGAAATGCGCGACCAATTGGCCACCCTGATTACCTTGCTGACCAAGCAGCCTGCCGTAACGCCTATCGCTGCCTGATGCCGCAAACTCTGGGCGATTGGCTCGCTTACCTCGAGTCGCTGCATCCGAAGACCATCGCGCTCGGCCTGGAGCGCGTGGCGCAGGTCAGGCGGCGGCTCAATCTTGATCCCACGTTTCCCGTCATCATTGTCGGCGGCACCAATGGCAAAGGTTCCACCTGCGCCATGCTGGAGGCCATCCTGCATGCGGCCGGCTACAAGGTGGGCTGCTACACCTCGCCGCATTTGCTGCGCTACAACGAGCGGGTGCGGATCGCCAAGCGCGAAGTCGGCGATGCCGAGTTGTGCGCGTCGTTCGAGGCGATCGAGCGGGCCCGCAAGGGATTGCCGGACTTAGGCTGTTCATCCCTCTCGCGAGAGGAGAGGGGGCAGTCGCAAGTGACGGTTGATATTCCGCTGACCTATTTTGAATTCGGCACGCTTGCCGCGATGCAGTGTTTCATTGAGCACAAGGTGGATGTCGCCATCCTCGAAGTCGGCCTCGGCGGCAGGCTGGATGCGGTGAATGTGTTCGATGCCGATTGCGCGGTAGTGACCAGCGTGGATATCGATCACACCGATTATCTGGGCGACACGCGCGAGCAGATCGCGTTTGAAAAGGCGGGGATTTTCCGCGCCGGTCGGGTGGCGGTATTCGGCGATACCGATATGCCGCAGCCAATACGGGCACAGGCGGACAAGATCGGCGCGGAATTATGGCAACTGGGCCATCAGTTCAGTTTTTCCGCACATGCGCAACAGTGGGATTTCCACGGGAAGGGCAGCGAGCGCCGGGCCTTGCCGCTGCCGGCCTTGCGCGGCGCATATCAGTTGAATAATGCCAGCACGGTGCTGGCCGTGCTGGATGCCCTGCACGGAAAACTGCCGGTCGATATGGCAGCGATCCGGCGCGGCCTGGTTGAGGTCGAATTGACGGCGCGTTTCCAGGTGATCCCGGGGCGGCCTCAACTGGTCCTGGATGTGGCGCATAACCCGCACGCGGCCCGTGCGCTGGCGCGCAACCTGGCGGCGCTGCCGCTTGCCGGTAAAACCTATGCCGTGTGCGCGATGCTGAAAGACAAGGACATTGCCGGGGTGGTGCAGGCGCTGCAAGCGCAGGTCGATGTCTGGCTGGTGGCCGGTATCGATGCGCCGCGCGGAGCCAGCTCCGACGAAATGCGCGCACTGGTGCAAGCCGCTCAGGTGCGGGAAGTGGCGAGCTTTCCCTGTGTCGGCGATGCCTTGAGCGAAGCCTATAACCGGGCGGGCGAAAATGATAGAATCGCGGCCTTCGGTTCTTTCTATACGGTGGCGGATGTGATGCGCGCACGCGGATTGGGCGGCGCCTGACTTGCGCAACAATATTCAATATGGCAAAAGAGTTGACGACAGAAGAAGAATCCTCCCTGAAAAAACAGGCGCGTCGCCGCCTGATCGGTGCGGTTGCGCTGTTCACCGCCATCGTGGTCATCCTGCCGCTGGTGTTCGACAGCGAGCCGCCGTCGAACATGGCAAACAACATCGAGCTGAGCATTCCTGACGCGGACAAGGCTGGCGAGTTCCACGCGGCAACGCCGGCACAAGGTGAGGCGGCTCCTGCCGTCGACACTGCCGCCTCGGCTCCGCAGGCTGTTTCTGCCGTGACTGCGGCAGAGCCGGCCGTCGTGCCCGCGCCGGCCCCGGCGCCGACAGTGGCGCCGGAACCTGTGCAGCCTGCCGCAACCAAGCCCGAACAGCCTGCCGCGAAACCTGAAAGCAAACCCAAGGCCGAAGCCAAGGTGAAAACCGAAACTCATGCCGCCCCGCATTCCGGTTACGCGGTGCAGGTCGCGGCATTTTCGAATGCGGAGTCGGCCAAGGCATTGCAGCAGAAATTGAATAAGCAGGGGCTGCACGCCTATACCGAAAATGTGGGCGGCAAGGTGCGTGTGCGCATCGGCGGTTTCAGCAGCCACGACGCCGCAGAAAAAATACGCCATAAACTGGAAGCGCAAGGCCTGCACCCAAATGTGGTCAACCTGGGTGGTTGATCCCGTATGCGATGACGGTATTTGATTATGTAGTCCTGGCGATTGTCGTATTGTCGGTGGCGCTGGGTTGGTGGCGCGGTTTTGTGTATGAGCTGTTGTCGGTGCTGGGCTGGGTGGCGGCGTATTTCATCGCGCGCCTGTTTGCGCCGGATGTCGCACAGCATGTGCCGGATGCAGTCGGCACCGAGCTGGTGAAAACGGCGCTGGCGTATGCGGCGATTTTCATTGCGACGTTGCTGGTCGGCGGGGTGTTGGCCTGGGCCTTGTCGAAGCTGATCAAGCTGGCGGGACTGGGAATGCTGGACGGTTCGCTGGGGGCGCTGTTCGGGCTGGCGCGCGGGGTTTTGCTGGTGCTGGTGCTGGTGTGGCTGGCGGGCCTGACCGACATTCCGCAGCAGCGCTTCTGGCGCGACGCGCTGCTCAGCAAGCCATTGCAGGATGTGGCGGTAATGGGCAAGGATTTTTTGCCGGACAATGTGGCGAAGAAAGTCAGTTATTAAACTTTGGAGTGTTGGGATAAAACATGTGTGGCATTTTAGGCGTCGTTGCGCAAACCCCGGTCAACCAGTTGCTGTATGACGGGTTGCAAGTCCTGCAACATCGCGGCCAGGACGCCGCAGGCATCGCCACGCTGGAAGGGCGCTCCTTCCATCTGCACAAGGGCAACGGGCTGGTGCGCGATGTGTTCCGCACGCGCAATATGCGTGCACTGAAAGGCAATGCCGGCATCGCCCATGTGCGTTACCCGACCGCGGGTTCGTCGGTGGACCACAATGAGGCGCAGCCGTTCTACGTCAATTCGCCGTTCGGCATCGCACTCGGGCATAACGGCAACCTGACCAATACCGAGAGCTTGCGCAGCGTGATGTACCAGCAAGACTTGCGTCATATCAATACCGGTTCCGACTCCGAGGTGCTGCTGAATGTGCTGGCCCATGAGTTAAGGGAAGCGGCGACCGGCTACAAACTCGATCCGCAGAAGATATTTGCCGCAGTGTCCGGCGTGCATCGTCGCTGCAAAGGCGCTTATGCCGTGGTGGCGATGATTGCCGGGTATGGCCTGCTGGCGTTCCGTGACCCGCACGGCATCCGCCCGCTGGTGGTGGGCAGCAACCAGACTGATGGCGGTGTCGAGTACCTGGTGGCGTCGGAAAGCGTGGCGCTGGATACGCTGGGCTTCAAGTTCCTGCGCGACATCGAGCCTGGCGAGGCGGTGTTCATCGACCTGGATGCGAATTTCCACAGCCAGCAATGCGCGGAGAAGCCGCAACTGAATCCGTGCATTTTCGAGTATGTATATTTTGCCCGCCCCGATTCGGTGATGGATGGCGTTTCGGTGTATGAGACCCGCTTGAACATGGGCGAATACCTGGCCGAAAAACTGCGCCGCGAATGGCCCGACCACGACATCGATGTGGTGATCCCGATCCCGGATTCCAGCCGCCCAAGTGCAATGCAACTGGCCAACCACCTGAGTATTCCGTTCCGCGAAGGCTTTGTGAAGAACCGTTACATCGGCCGCACCTTCATCATGCCGGGCCAGGCCATGCGCAAGAAATCCGTGCGCCAGAAACTGAATGCGATCGGCGTTGAATTCCGCGGCAAGAACGTGTTGCTGGTGGACGACTCGATCGTGCGCGGTACCACCAGCCGCGAGATCGTGCAGATGGCGCGCGACGCCGGTGCGCGCAAGGTGTATTTCGCTTCCGCTGCGCCTCCGGTGAAGTTTCCCAATGTGTACGGCATCGACATGCCGACGCGCAAGGAGCTGATCGCTACCGGGCGCAGCGATGAAGAGATTTGCCGCGAAATCAGTGCCGACCGCCTGATCTACCAGGACCTCGAAGACCTGAAGGCCGCAGTGCGTAAAGGCAACCCGCGCCTGTCGCGTTTTGATTGCTCCTGTTTCGATGGCGAGTACATCACCGGCGACATCTCGCCGGAATATCTGGATCAGGTCGAAGCTGCGCGCGCCGGCGGCAAAGCCAACAAGCCGGTTGACGACGACCAGATGGAGCTGGATCTGGCAATGGCGGCCTCTTCCATGTGAAGTTGACGATGTAAAGCCAGGGGTGCTACGCTCCACCTGCGCCGATTTGAGGAACAGCTTGCGGGCGCGTTACAAATACTGCTAAAGCGTGGGAAACCCGGTTTAGCGCTAAGCTTTCCGGGTTTTTTTGCGCGCCTTGTGCCGCTGGAGGAATGGATGATGGACCATAACGACGATTATCAGCTTGAAACGCTTGCCCTGCGTACCGGCACGGTGCGCAGCCAGTTCAATGAAAACAGCGAGGCCATGTTCCTGACCTCCAGTTTCGTGTTTGAGAACGCGGCGCAGGCGGCGCGCCGCTTCATCGGCGAGGAGCCAGGAAATATCTATTCACGCTTCACCAACCCCACGGTCACGATGTTCGAGGAACGTCTGGCGGTGCTGGAGGGGGCGGAGCAATGCGTGGCGACGGCAAGCGGCATGTCGGCGATCCTGTCGCTGTGCATGGGGCTGCTGAAGGCTGGCGACCATGTGGTGGCGTCGCAGAGCCTGTTTGGTTCGACGGTGAACCTGTTCAATACCGTGATGAAAAAGTTCGGTGTGGAAACGAGCTTCGTTTCCGCGACCGATGTGGCGCAATGGCAGGCCGCGGTAAAACCGAATACCAAATTGTTCTTCCTGGAAACGCCGTCCAATCCGCTGACCGAATTGTCCGACATCGCTGCGATTGCCAAAGTGGCGAAGGGCTGCGGCGCATTGCTGGCGGTGGATAACTGTTTCTGTACTCCGATCCTGCAGCGTCCGCTCGATCTGGGCGCGGACATCGTGGTGCACTCCGCCACCAAATACATCGACGGGCAGGGGCGCGTACTGGGCGGTGCGGTGCTGGGCAGCAAAAAGCTGATGGAGCCAGTGTACGGCTTTTTGCGCACCACCGGCCCGACCATGAGCGCATTCAATGCATGGGTGTTCCTGAAAGGTCTGGAAACCTTGAAGTTGCGCATGGAGGCGCACAGTGCGAATGCGCTGGAGCTGGCCCTGTGGCTGGAGCGCCAGCCGAATGTGGCGCGCGTGTTTTATCCCGGCCTGCCGTCGCATCCGCAGTACGAGTTGGCCAAGCATCAGCAGCGAACCGGTGGCGGCATCGTCGCGTTTGAGGTCAAAGGCGGCAAGGAAGCGGCCTGGCGCGTGATCGACAATACGAAGATGCTTTCCATCACGGCCAATCTGGGCGACACCAAGACCACGATCACCCATCCGGCCACGACGACGCATGCGCGCATTACGCCGGAAGCGCGTGCCGCAGCCGGCATCGGCGACGGCCTGATTCGTATCGCGGTGGGGCTGGAAGCTGTGGTGGACATCCAGAATGATCTGGCGCGGGGGCTGGCATGAAGCGCGCAAAGCGGTCGGTACGAGTATCTTCCGAGGCGGCATCCAATACGGCCCTGGTTAAACAGCTGGGGGAAGCGCTCAAGACCGCGAATTTGCAGTTGGTAACGGCAGAGTCGTGCACCGGCGGCGGAATTGCCGAAGCCATTACCAGCGTGGCGGGCAGTTCCGCCTGGTTCGAGCGCGGTTTCGTGACTTACTCCAACCAGTCGAAAGAGGAAATGCTCGGGGTCTCCCCGGATACGCTCGAAAGTGACGGGGCGGTGAGCGAAGCCGCCGTGCTGGAAATGGCGGACGGCGCATTGCAATACAGCCGCGCCCAGGTAGCGCTGGCCGTAAGCGGCATTGCCGGGCCGGGCGGTGGGACGGTCGAAAAACCGGTCGGCACCGTGTGGTTTGCCTGGGCCAAGGGACGCAACCGCAAGACCGCATGCCATCATCTTTCCGGAGATCGCAACACGGTACGGGCCAAGGCGGTGCGCATTGCCTTGCAGGGTGCCTTGGACATGGCTTTGGCCGATACGATTAAAAAATAGAACGAGCGTTCTGTACAATTGCTGGCGGCTGTGCCACAATTCCGTACCGAATTTTTAACAGGGGATCATCATGGATGAAAACAAAAGCAAGGCGCTTGCGGCGGCACTGAGCCAGATCGAGAAACAATTTGGCAAGGGCTCGATCATGCGGCTCGGCGAGCACGACGTGGCGAATGACCTGCAAGTGGTTTCCACGGGTTCCTTGGGGCTGGATATTGCGCTGGGCGTGGGCGGCTTGCCGCGCGGCCGCGTGGTGGAAATTTACGGACCGGAGTCTTCCGGTAAAACCACATTGACGCTGCAAGTGATTGCCGAGATGCAGAAACTCGGCGGCACGGCGGCTTTCATCGACGCCGAACATGCGCTCGACCCGGTGTATGCCGGCAAGCTGGGCGTGCAGGTGGAAGACTTGCTGGTTTCCCAGCCGGACAACGGCGAGCAGGCGCTGGAAATCGCCGACATGCTGGTGCGCTCGGGCTCGGTGGATGTGGTGGTGGTCGACTCGGTGGCTGCACTGACGCCCAAGGCTGAAATCGAAGGCGAAATGGGTGATCCGCAGATGGGCCTGCATGCGCGCCTGATGTCGCAGGCGCTGCGCAAGCTTACCGCCAATATCAAACGCTCCAATACGCTGGTGATCTTCATCAACCAGATCCGCATGAAGATCGGCGTGATGTTCGGCAACCCTGAGACCACAACCGGCGGTAATGCGCTGAAATTCTACGCATCCGTGCGCCTCGACATCCGCCGTACCGGCGCGATCAAGAAGGGCGAAGAAGTGGTCGGCAATGAAACCCGCGTGAAAGTGGTCAAGAACAAGGTCGCCCCGCCGTTCAGGGAGGCCAGCTTCGACATCCTGTATGGCGAAGGTATTTCGCGCGAAGGCGAAATCATCGAGCTTGGCGTGCAACACAAGATTGTCGACAAGTCCGGCGCTTGGTATTCCTACAACGGCGAGAAGATCGGCCAGGGCAAGGACAATGCGCGCGAGTTCCTGCGTGCCAATCCCGATCTGGCCAAGGAAATCGAGAACAAGGTTCGCGCCGCGCTCGGCGTGACCCTGCTGGGTGGCGGTGACGAAGAAGCCTGAGCCCGGACTGCGCGCCCGTGCCATGCGCTATCTGGCACGGCGCGAGCATAGCCGCGCGGAGCTGCACCGCAAGTTGCAGCCCCACGCCGAGGATGAGGCTGAGCTGGAAGCGGTTCTGGACGATCTGGAGCGCCGCAACTGGCTGTCCGATGCGCGCACCGCGGCACAACTGATCGAATACAAACGCACCCGTTTCGGCACCCGGCGCATCGTGCATGAGTTGCGCCAGAAGGGTATCGCTGAAGAGCTAATCAGTGTATCTTTACCCGGACTCAAAGAGGGGGAGCTGGACGCGGCTCGTGAGGCCTGGCGAAAAAAGTTTGCAGAATTGCCGCAGAACGACAAGGAAAAAGCCCGGCAAATTCGTTTCCTGCAAGCACGTGGTTTTTCGCTGGAGATCATATTCAGGCTGCTGAAGCTCGCGGATACAGGCGACTGAAGGTCGCGTTGGCGCAGGGGGATAGGTGTCTTTCAGCAGCGATATTGCCGAGAAGTGGGTTCTGGTCATCGACGATATGGAAAGCATGCGTTCCCAGTTGCGCATGTCCCTTTCAAGTTCCGGATTCGCCAAGCTGCACCTGGTTGCCAACATCAAGGATGCGCTGGAGCGCATGGCGAGCAACCACTATGACGTGATCCTGTGCGACTATTCGCTGGGCGACGGCACCGACGGCCAGCAGTTCCTCGAATACCTGCGCACCAATGACCTGATCGCGCGCAACACCATCTTCGTCATGATTACTGCGGAGCAGGCCTACGAAAAAGTGGTTTCCGTGACGCAGTGCGTTCCCGACGACTATTTGCTGAAACCGTTCACTGCGGCGCAATTCAACGCCCGCCTCGAAAAGCTGCTTGACCGCCAGGCCTATTTTGCCGACATCGACAAAGCCAGTGACAGCAAGAACTGGCGCAAGGTGGTCGCCGAGTGCGACCGGCGCATGGCCGCCAAGGACAAGTACTACATCGACCTGTGCCGGGTGAAGTGCGCGGCGCTGACACGCGGCAAGCACTTGCAGGAAGCAGCCGACCTGTACCGCGAAATTTTGTCGCTGCGCCAGATCGGCTGGGCCAAGCTGGGCTTGGCCAAAGTGCTATCCGATCTCGGACAGAAAGAGGAGGCGCGCGAGCTGGCGCGCGAATTGCTGAAGGAGAATCCGCAGTTCATGGCGGCTTATGATTTCCTGGGCAAGCTGCTCGCACTATCCGGCGAGAAGGAGGAGGCGTTGCAGGTATTACAGCAGGCCAGTTCGGTGTCTCCCGGCACGATGAGCCGTATCCGCGAGCTAAGCAATCTGGCGGTTGGGGTGGGCAAGCCCGAGCTGGCGGAAACCGTAATGCGCCAGGCTTTGCAGAAGCACAAGTATTCCCCGGTGCGCCAAGCCACGGACTATGCGGTGCTGTCCAAGGCGCTGGTCAACCAGGGCAAGGCAGATGAGGCATTGAGCGTTGTGGCCGAGGCGCAGAAAAGCTTCAAGGACGAGCATAGCGTCGTCGTATTGTCCGCGACGGAAAGCGTGGCGCATCGCGCCGCGGGCAACCATGAGCAGGCCGAGGCGGCACTGGCCAAGGCCATGGAGATGGGCGATATGACCAAGCTCCCTGCGCATACGGTGGTGGCGCTGGCCGATGCCTGCTTTGCACTCGGCAAGGAAGAGGACGCCACCAAGCTGCTGCACCACGCAATCCAGGATAACCAGGAAGACGAGGTGATCCGCAACCGCATCCATGATGTGCTGGTGGGGGCTGGCAAGGATGCCTCCGAGGCAACCGCCATGATCGAGGCCAGCACGCGCGAGGTGATCCTGTTGAACAACGAGGGTGTGCGCAAGGCCGAAGCCGGAGAACTCGACGCGGCAATTGCCTCGCTGACCAAGGCCGCAGACCGCCTGCCCAATAATTTGCAGATTGTCGGCAACGCAGCCGTGGTGCTGGCGCTGGATCTGGTGCGCAACGGGGTTGTCCCGGATAAATTGGCGAAGTGCCTGCACTACCGGGATGGGCTGGTGGCGCGCGAACCGAACCATCCCAAACTGGCGCAGATCGACAGCTTGCTCAAGCAGGTCAAGACGTAATTGGGCGCGGCGCATGAATGACCTGTATGCCAGCATCATCCACGATGTGAAAAACCAGTTGGCGGAGCTGTCGTTGCGGCTCGGCCAGCGCGGCGACGCGCAACAGGAGGTGGGCATCACCATGGCGGCAGCGCGCCGTCTGTCCGAGATGCTGTTGCTGTACCGGGACGATAACGGGCAACTGCGCGTCAATATCGACACGCGTGACCCGGCGGGTTTTTTGGAAATACTGGCGGCGGAATACCGCGAGCTGTTTCCCGCGCTGGCGTTCCAGGTCGATACCAGCCGTGCGCCCGCATTTGCCTTCTTTGATGACATCCTGGTGCGCATGGCGCTCGGCAATGCGCTGCACAACGCCAGCCATGCGGCGCGCAGCCTAGTTCGGCTGGCGGTATATCAGCAGGACAATATGCTGGTGTTCGAAGTGGCGGATGACGGGCCGGGTTATCCGGAAGGCCTGTTGCAGACTGCCGGAGCTACACCTGCGCAGGTCAGTGGCGTCGGTACCGGGCTGGGGTTGTTCCTGGCGCGCAAAATCTCAGCCTTGCACCAGTCGCAAGGGCGCAGCGGCTGCATCGAATTGTGCAATGCGTCCGGCGCCGTGTTCCGCATGTTCCTTCCCTGATTCCCGGTTGCAGTCTGTGCGGAGGGCCTGTCCGGCATGGTATGATGGGCGCTGTTTTTGGGTGTAACCAGATACCGAGAGTGTGCAATGAAAAGCAGTGAAATCCGCCAGAAATTCCTAGACTACTTCGCTTCCAAAGGCCACGCTGTGGTCGCCTCCAGTTCGCTGGTGCCGCATGAAGACCCGACCCTGCTGTTCACCAACGCGGGCATGAACCAGTTCAAGGACGTGTTCCTCGGTTTCGACAAGCGCCCCTACACCCGCGCTACCACTTCGCAGAAATGCGTGCGCGCCGGCGGCAAGCACAACGACCTGGAGAACGTCGGTTATACAGCGCGTCACCATACCTTCTTCGAAATGCTCGGCAACTTCAGCTTCGGCGACTACTTCAAGCGCGATGCGATCAAGTATGCCTGGGAGTTGCTGACCGAAGTCTTCAAGCTGCCCAAGGACAAGCTCTACGTCACCGTGTATGCCGAGGACGACGAAGCCTACGACATCTGGACCAAGGAAATGGGGCTAACGCCGGATCGCGTGATCCGCATCGGCGACAACAAAGGCGCGCGCTACGCCTCCGACAACTTCTGGATGATGGGTGACACCGGCCCTTGCGGCCCCTGCACTGAAATTTTCTACGACCACGGCGCGCATATCCCCGGCGGCCTGCCCGGCACGCCCGAGGAAGATGGCGACCGCTACATCGAAATCTGGAACAACGTGTTCATGCAGTTCAACCGAGACGAAGCGGGCGTGATGCATCCGCTGCCCAAGCCTTCCGTCGATACCGGCATGGGGCTGGAGCGCATCTCGGCCGTGTTGCAAGGCGTGCATGCCAACTACGAAATCGACCTGTTCCAGGCACTCATCAAAGCTGCCGCGCGCGAGACCAAACAGAGCAACCTCGACCAGCCCAGCCTGCGCGTGCTGGCCGACCACATCCGCGCCTGCTCTTTCCTCATCGCCGACGGCGTGATCCCCGGCAACGAAGGGCGCGGCTACGTGCTGCGCCGCATCATCCGCCGCGCTATCCGCCACGGCTACAAGCTCGGCGCGCGCGGCCCGTTCTTCCACAAGATGGTGCCGGACCTGGTAGAGCAGATGGGTTCTGCCTATCCTGAGTTGACCGCGGGGCAGGTGCGCGTGATGGACATCCTCAAGCAGGAAGAAGAGCGCTTCTTCGCGACCATCGAGAACGGCATGGCGATTCTCGAAGCCGATCTGGCCGAGATGGACAAGGCGGGCGGCAAAGTGTTCAACGGTGAGACCGCCTTCAAGCTGCACGACACCTTCGGCTTCCCGCTCGATCTCACTGCCGACATCTGCCGCGAGCGCGGCGTGAAGGTGGACGATGCCGCCTTCAATGCCGCCATGGCGCGTCAGAAAGAACAAGCGCGCGCCGCAGGAAAATTCAAGATGGCGGCGAACTTGGAATACGACGGCAAAACGACCACTTTCCACGGCTACGACACGCTGGAGCACAAGGGCAATATCCTCGCCTTGTATAAGGACGGCGTGGCGGTGAATGAACTGGGCGAAGGCGACATGGGCGTGGTGGTGCTGGACGATACGCCGTTCTATGCCGAATCCGGCGGTCAGGTGGGCGATCGCGGCGAGTTGCGTAGCGTGCACGGCATTTTTGCCGTCGAAGATACCCAGAAGATTCAGGCGACCGTGTTCGGCCACCATGGCGTGGTCAAGACCGGCAAGCTGACCGTGGGCAATGGCGTGACCGCCAAGGTTGATGTCGCGGCGCGCAGCCGCACGATGCGCAACCACAGCGCCACACACCTGATGCACAAGGCATTGCGCGAGGTGCTGGGCACGCATGTGCAGCAGAAAGGTTCGCAGGTCGATCCGGACAAGACGCGCTTCGACTTCGTGCATACGCAGCCGATGTCTGATGCCGAAATCCGCAAGGTGGAAGCCATCGTGAACGCCGAGATTCTCGCTAACGCCGACTGTCTGGCGCGCGAGATGGCCATCGACGATGCCCAGAAGACCGGCGCGATGATGCTGTTCGGCGAGAAATACGGCGACGTGGTGAGGGTGCTGAATATCGGTTCCTCCATCGAGTTGTGCGGCGGTACGCATGTGAAGCGCACCGGCGACATCGGCCTGTTCAAGATCGTGGCCGAAAGCGGCGTGGCGGCAGGCGTGCGCCGTGTCGAGGCGGTGACCGGTGAGGGTGCACTGGCGCTGGTGCAGCAGCAGCAAGACCAGTTGCAATTGGTGGCTGATGCGGTGAAGGCGCAGCCTGCCGATGCTGCTGCGCGCGTTGTTCAGGCTCTCGACAACATGAAGGCACTGGAAAAAGAATTGGCCGCCTTGAAATCCAAGCTTGCCTCCGCGCAAGGCGATGAACTGGTCACCCAGGCGCAGGACATCAACGGCGTGAAGGTGCTCGCCGCCAAGCTGGACGGTGCCGACGTCGCCACGCTGCGCGAGACCATGGACAAGCTGCGCGACAAGCTGAAGAGCGCGGCTATCGTGCTGGCCTCGGTGGCTGACGGCAAGGTCAGCCTGATCGCCGGGGTGACTGCCGACCAGACCGCCAAGGTAAAAGCGGGCGAACTGGTGAACTTCGTCGCCCAGCAGGTCGGCGGCAAGGGTGGCGGTCGCCCGGACATGGCGCAAGCAGGCGGCACGCAGCCGGAGCATTTGGCCAAGGCGTTGTCCTCCGTACCGGAATGGGTCAAGGCAAAGCTATAGGGCAGTGAGTCCGGGCTTGCGGTCGTTCCCGCAGGCGGCAGGCTGCGCCGGTAACGTACCTGCAAGGGGTGAGGCGATGGGTGCCCCGTTGCGGTGCAACGACCCGTGCGCACTGTCGCGACCGCTGTTCTTCCATGGCGCAAGCAGGCAGCACCCAACCCGAGCATCTGGTTAAAGCGCTCGACAGCGTCGCGAATCGGGTAAAGGTGAAGCTGTAACAGGCGTGTGCCGTGCATGGCCCGCATATAGGGTCGGCAGATTTATTTTTTTATATATCGATGTTGCCGCATGTGAGGTAGATGAATCATAATTAGGCAAAAACAGGCTGCTTGGCATAGGGCCGGCCATTAGCCAGGGGGGGAAACGTTGGGAGCAGCAAGCGCACTTCAGCAGACCATTCTTTTTGTCGAAGATGATCCTAATGGTATTGCGTTTGCACGTGAGGCCTGTGAATTGTGCGACCCGCCGATCCAGCTCGAAGTGGTGGAAGACAGCGTTGAGGCGTTGTACTGGTTGTCGCAGAATACCCGCGACAAGAACCCGATGCCAAAACTGATCCTGCTCGACCTGAAGCTTCCCAAACTCAGCGGCCTCGCGGTTTTGCGCAGGCTGCGCATGGATCCCGCCACCGTCGATTTGCCGATCATCGTATTTTCCGAAGTGTGTGAGCAGCCGGACGTGCTGCTGAGCTACCAGGTCGGCGCCAACAGTTTTGTTCCCAAACCGAAGACTATCGAGCAGTACCGCGACCTGCTGGCAGACCTCGCAGCCTACTGGCTGCAACCACGCAAGGAGGCGTGAGCCTCCCCGGCGTTTCAGAACGGCAGCTTTAACGTGTTGTTGGCGGCAAGCAGCACGGAGCGGAATGCATCCTGGATGCGTTGCAAGGCGGCGGCATTATCGGCCTCGAAACGCAGCACAATCACCGGCGTGGTGTTCGACGGCCGCATCAGCCCGAAGCCATCCGCGTATTGCACGCGCAAGCCGTCAATCGTGATGATGTCGCTGGCGCCCTCGAACTTTGCCTCTTTTTGCAGGCGCGCAATCAGTGCATGGTTCTCGCCCTCGGCGGTGTGGATGTGCAGCTCCGGCGTGCATACGGCGTCCGGCAGGCCATTCAGCGCGGCATTCGGATCAGTCCCCTTGCTCAGGATCTCCAGCAGGCGTGCACCTGCGTAAAGCCCGTCGTCGAAGCCGTACCAGCGTTCCTTGAAGAACACGTGGCCGCTCATCTCGCCCGCCAGTAATGCGCCGGTCTCCTTCATCTTGGCCTTCACCAGCGAATGGCCGGTCTTCCACAGCGTCGGTTTGCCGCCGCGTTCGCTTATCCAGGGAAACAGGTTGCGCGTGGATTTCACGTCGAAAATGATTTCCGCGCCGGGGTTGCGGCTCAGCACATCGGCGGCGAACAGCATCAACTGGCGGTCGGGGAAGATGATCTTGCCGTCCTTGGTGACCACGCCGAGGCGGTCGCCGTCGCCGTCGAAGGCCAGGCCGAGTTCGCTGTCGTTGTCCTTCAGCGCGGCGATCAGGTCTTCCAGATTGTGCGGATCGGAAGGGTCGGGATGGTGGTTGGGGAAATGCCCGTCCACTTCGCAGAACATCTCGGTCACTTCGCAGCCGATGCCGCGATACAGTTTGGCCGCGAAATCGCCCGCCACGCCGTTGCCGCAGTCCACGGTGATTTTCAGCGGGCGCGCCAGCTTGATGTCTCCGATGATGCGCGCGAGGTATTCCGGTGCGATGTCGTACTGCGCATAGCTGCCGCTGCCGTGCGCCAGGTCGCCGGTTTCGATGCGCTTGCGCAGCGACTGGATGGTGTCGCCGGATAATGTTTCGCCCGCCAGCACCATCTTCAGGCCGTTGTAATCGGGCGGGTTGTGGCTGCCGGTGATCATTACCGCGCAGTCGGTTTTGAGCTGGAAGGCGGCGAAATAGGTCATCGGCGTTGCCACCATGCCGACATCGATCACATTGATGCCGCTCTTCTGGATGCCGCGCGCCAGCGCCTTGGCGAAGGCCGGGCCGGACAGGCGGCCGTCGCGGCCGATGGCGATGGTGTGCTGGTTACGCGCTTTGGCCTCCGAGCCCAGCGCATGGCCGATGGCCTCGACAACCTCATCGGTTAGCGATTTGCCGACGATGCCGCGGATGTCGTAGGCCTTGAAAATTTCCTTGGGAATGGCAGTCATGGCAAAGGCTCCATCAGGTGTGAAATATGTTGTGCAATGATCTCCGGCGTCAGTTGCATCATGCAGTTGAAATGCCCAAGCGGGCATTCGCGCTTGAAGCAGGGGCTGCATGGCAGGTCGAGCTGGACGACGCGCGCCTTGTCGGAAAGCGGTGGCGTGAATTGCGGGCTGCTGGAGCCGAAGATCGCGATCATCGGTTTGTCCAGCGCGGCGGCGATATGCATGAGTCCGGAGTCGTTGCTGACCACCAGGGTGGCGCAGGAGAGCAGGGCGACCGCGTCGGTCAGGTCGGTCCTCCCGCACAGGCTGTGGCATGTGTCATGGCTGAGTGCAGCGATGGTGTCGCTGACTTCCTTGTCCTTGGCGGAACCGAGCAGCCAGATGCGATAGCCTTGCGCATGCAACTGACGGCCAAGCGCGGCGTAATAGTCGGCGGGCCAGCGCTTGGCCGGGCCGTATTCGGCGCCGGGGCAGAATACGGCAATCGGTTTGTCGATGCTGAGCCCGAGCTTGTCGAGGCTGTGCTGGACCTGGCCCGGGGTGACGGTCAGTCCGGGATTGGGCAGGGGGCGCGGCAGTGCTTGCGCGGCCGCTTCAGCCAGCGCCGCAAAACGTTCCACCATCAAGGGCAGTACCTGTTTGTCCAGCTTGCGCGCGTCATTGAGCAACAGGTAGCGTGCCTCCCCGACGAAGCCGGTGCGCAGCGGGATGCCGGCGAAAAACGGCACCAATGCGGACTTCAGCGAATTGGGCAAGACAATGGCCTGGTCGTATTGCGCGGCGCGCAATTGTTTGCCGAGAGCGCGCCGCGCGCCAAGCTGCAGCGCACCATGCGGGAAGGGGTTGGGAATGACTTCCCCGACTTCGGGCATCAGGCGCAGCAGTTTTTCCGTCCAGGGCGGCGCGAGCACGTCGATACGCACGCCGGGGTGACGCTGATGCAGGCGTTGCAACATGGGTTGCATCAGCATGCAGTCGCCCACCCAACTGGGGGCGACAACAAGAATTTTCTGCATGGGGCGGGTCAGTGGTGGCCCTTGGGAAGCTCACCCTTGAATTTGTACAGGGTGCCGCAATACGGACAGGCCGCGGTCCCGGTTTTTTCAACCGGGATGGCTACGCGCGGATGAGAGTTCCACAGGCTCTGGTTGGGCATCGGGCAGAACAAGGGCAGCGCCTCGGCGCTGACCTCGATGTATTTCTTCTCGTCACTCATCTTGCTATCCCTGCGTGCTCAAACGTGATCCAGCCAGCCGGCATGCGCCTTGCTCTTGCCGCTGACGACATCGAAGAACAAAGCCTGCAGCTTGGCTGTGATCGGGCCGCGGGTGCCGCTGCCGATGGCGCGGTTGTCCAGTTCGCGGATCGGCGTGACTTCGGCGGCGGTGCCGGTGAAGAAGGCTTCGTCGCAGCAGTAAACCTCGTCGCGCGTAATGCGCTTCTCGATGATTTCCAGGCCCAGTTCCTTCGCCAGCGTGATGATGGAATCGCGCGTGATGCCTTCAAGGCAGGAGGTCAGGTCCGGGGTGTACAGCTTGCCTTTCTTCACGATGAAGATGTTCTCGCCGGAGCCCTCGGCCACATAGCCATCCACGTCGAGCAGCAGGGCTTCATCGTAGCCATCATGCGCGGCTTCCTGGTGCGACAGGATGGAGTTGGTGTAGGTCGAAACCGATTTGGCTCGGCACATGTTGACGTTGACATGGTGGCGCGTGAAGGACGAGGTCTTGACGCGGATGCCTTTCTCCATGCCGTCTGCGCCGAGGTAGGCGCCCCACGGCCAGGCCGCTACCGCGACATGGGTGGAAAGCGTTTTGGCGGCAATGCCCATGGCTTCGGAGCCGTAGAACACGATCGGGCGGATGTAGCAGGATTCGAGCTTGTTGGCGCGCACCACTTCGCGGTGGGCTTCCATGATGGTTTCCTTGTCCCACGGCATTTTCATCTGGAAGATGCGCGCCGAGTTGAACAGACGGTCAGTGTGCTCCTGCAGGCGGAAAATAGCGGTGCCGGTGCCGGTCTTGTATGCGCGCACGCCCTCGAAGACCCCCATGCCGTAGTGCAGGGTGTGGGTCAAAACGTGGGTGGTGGCTTCGCGCCAGGGCACAAGCTTGCCGTCGTGCCAGATGAAGCCGTCGCGGTCGGACATGGACATGATGTTTTCCTTAAACAATGATTGGTTGCAAGGGCGCGATTTTAGCCTGTCTTTGCGTTTTTATGAACTATGGCGTGTTAGCAATCATTTCGCGCCTTAATCCGTGCGCGCAGGGAAATGGTTTGCCGTGGCCTCAGGACTGTGAAGAATCAGGTGCGTCCCATGCGTTCGAGTTCCAGTTGCACCATATAGCGCTGCACGATGTTGCCGGTGCGTCCGGGCAGCTCATCGAACCCCATCCCGATATGGTACATCTGCTCGCCGCTGCGGGTTTTGTGGGTAGGTCTTGAGCTGAATACCTTCAGGGTGAATTGCGTATCCGGGTGACCGGGAAAGTCGATGCTGCATTTTTCCAGGATGGCGCCCTGCGAGATGAAGTCGGGAAGCGAGCCTTTGACGGAAAGTCCGATTCCGCCGACGCTCAGGTCTGCCAGTGTGGCAAGATAAGGTCCCGTTCCTGTGGGTATCTTGCAGGTCAGCGCATTGTTGCCTTGCGGTGTGGGAAGCCGGAAATACTCGCGGCGCTGGATGCGCTCGATGGCGGTGGGGATGGTCAGGTAGAACGCACTCCCGTCGCTGAGCTCGGCAATTTGCACATCCGATGCTTGCCAGCGAATTTCCACGCCGCCCTGCGTGTACAGGGTGATTTGCTTGCTGGCAGCGATGCGCCGGTTGATGCGCTCGTCCGGGCTGATGTCGAGGTAAACGATATCGTTATCGATATCGACTTCCAGTATCGAGGATAGGAGGGTGATGCCTTCGGGCGTGCCGATGTTCAGGCCAGTGCGCTGTTTCATCATGTCCTCAAGGATGAAAACAATTTCCTTGCGGCTGCGTCTGGTGAAATCGGTATTGTTCATGGCTTTCCTGCTTCCCCTGTATGACTGGAAGCATTATGTGGCGTGCATATTATTTTGCGCTTCCGGAGCCCGATTCTACTGACTTTGCCGACGCAGTTGTAGTGTAATTTTCAACCTAGCAGTTCATGCAGGTATTGCGCGGCCTCAAGAGCGCCCGAGGGTTGTGGCGGCGCGGGACGGCAGGCAGACCATGCCTGGGGCAGCAGGGAAAGCCAGGCGCCGCTGTTGAGGTCGGCGCGTTCGACTTCGATGCACACGCCATGCTGTTGCAGCCAATTTACCAGGTAAGGCTCTTCCGGCCAGTCCGGGCGCTTCAGCGAGAACAGCGGGACGCCTGCGCACGCTGCTTCCGAGAATGTGCCGTAGCCGGGCTTGGTCAGCACAGCATCGGACGAGGCGAGCAGGTCGCTGAAGGTCATGCCGATCGCATCGAATGGGCTGATGTCGTCGCGTTGCATGTCCCAGGCGGCGGGAACCAGCCAATGCACATCAGGCAGGCGCGGCCAGTTATGCATGGGCAGGCGGAACTCCATGCCGCCCATGCCTACCAGGATGAGTTTCTTGCTGCTGGTTCTTTGGCCAAAGTGCTGGTCAATGCGCGCACGGTTTGCCTGCCCGACGCGTGCAATGGGTGCGATGCGCCGGGTATTGCACAGCTCAGGCATCGGCATGCACGGCTGCGGTTGCAGGAAGCACTGCGCACTCTGGTATGCCTCCATGATTTCGGCGTGGACGCCCGGATCGAAGTGATTGCCGGTGCAGTAATGCCGGTACACATCGGCCCAGTTCAGGCTGCACAGCGCAACCGCCGGTATGCCGGCATGCCGTGCCGCCGCCAGTGAAAGATAGGGGATGTCGGCCAGCAACAGGTCCGGCTTGAGTGCGCGCATTGCGGCGGCTTCGTCGCGGATTCGATGATTCCAGTTGGCATGGAAAACGCGGTAGGCAGCGGCGCTTTGTTGCACTTCGACATCGACGGCGCTGGACATGACCATGCCAAAATCGAGCGCAGTCTGGATATGAGTGAAGTCGCAAGCGATACGTTGACGCAGCATGCTTTCCGGCGCCCTGGTGCGCACAGTGATGCGCAACTCCGGCCGCAAAGCACGCAAGCCGGTTAATACCGGTACTACCTGGCTGATATGCCCGTAACCGTGGAATGAAATATCAACCAGCAGATGGGGCATCGGGAGACGTAAAGAATTGGTAATTGTTGCGGCCGCGCTCCTTGGCGCGATACATGGCGGCATCGGCGCACTTGATCATCGCATCGCTGTCGGCGGCATTGTCCGGGAAAATGCTG
The DNA here is from genome assembly GCA_021848465.1 of Pseudomonadota bacterium. Taxonomy (GTDB): domain Bacteria; phylum Pseudomonadota; class Gammaproteobacteria; order Burkholderiales; family Gallionellaceae; genus JAJZUP01. The sequence goes on along the minus strand of JAJZUP010000002.1, from coordinate 138,514 downwards.
ATGCCGATGCTGAACGTGACATTCAGGTTTTGGCCGAGGATATGGTGCGGGGCACTCATGGCGGCAATGATTTTTTGCGCGACCAGTTCGATGTCGCGGGCGCTCGCGGCGTCGGGCAGCAGTATCATGAATTCATCCCCGCCATGGCGGCAGATCGTGTCCGATTCGCGCACGCAGGATTTCAGCCGCGTTGCGACCGACTCAAGCAGTTGGTCGCCGGCCAAATGTCCCATGCTGTCGTTGATGTGCTTGAATTTGTCGAGGTCGAGGAACAGCAAGCCTACTTTGCTGGAGTGTCTGGTGGCAGTGGACAGCGCCAGGCTCAGACGGTCTGCGAACAGTGCCCGGTTGGGGAGCTTGGTGAGCGCGTCGTGGTGAGCCAGGAAGGCGATTTTCTGTTCCGCCGCCTTGCGTTCGGTGATGTCCGAAAACAGCGAGATGTAGTTGATGATCTCGCCCTTGTGGTTTTTCAGGACGCTGATGGACAGCCACTCAGGAAACACTTCCCCGGTCTTGCGCCGGTTCCAGATTTCCCCCTGCCATTGCCCGGTCTCGTTGATGTCGTACCACATGGACTCATAGAAAGCAGGAGTCTGTTTGCCGGAGCTCAGGATGCTCGGATTTTTCCCCATGACTTCGAAAGCGCTGTAGCCGGTGATCTCGGTGAAGGCGGGATTGACGGCGACAATGCGGCGCTCGGCATCGGTGATCAGGAAGGCTTCGCTGCTGCCATGGAACATCTTGCCGAACAGTTCCAGTCGCTCGGTGGCATGCTCCAGGTTATCCACCAGCGAGTTGAACGCGCGCGCCATTTCACCGACATCGCGGTTGCTTTCATCGATGTCGACCCGTTTCGACAGGTCATTCTCGCGCTGGATTTCAGTCATGGCGGTCTGCAGCTTCCGGATCGGGCGGGCGATGTTGCGCACGATCAGGACTCGCACGATCCAGGAAATCACGAAGGACAGGAAGATTTGCAGGGCGATGTGCCCGGCCCATAACCAGCGTTTGATGTTGCTGAGCGTTTCTTCTTCCTGGCTCAAGTCGATGGTCACGCTGGCGACGCCGTTTACACCACCGAGGGGAGTGTGATGGCACGCCAGGCAGTTGGTGCCGCGAAAATTTTCCAGAGCGATAAACGGGACTTCGACGCGCAGCAACGACGGGCCGTCTGGTTTTTCGATGCGCAGGAACTGGCGCTGTCCTGTGGTCAGGGCGCGTCGGTCGAGGTCATCCTTGGCTTGCTCTTCCGGCAAGCCGGGGCCGAATTGCGCAATGACGCTCTGGCCGCGGATGATGCGCAATTCGCTGATGCCCTTGGACTGGCTCATCTTGCTCAGCAGCAGCTTGCGGTTGTCCGGGTTGGAAATCTGGCCGGTCAGCATCAGCATGTTCATGCCGTTGATCAGACCGTCGGCGGTCTCTTCCGCGCGCGCCTTGGCGGACGACATGATCTGGCTTTCGAAGCGGCCGATGACCCAGTCCATTGAAATCAGGAACAGGATGATCAGTGAGCCCTGGATCAGGATATGCAGCTTTCCCTGCACGCCCAGGCTATGCCATTTATTCCTGATGATTTCCAAACACTCCTCCGCTACCTGTTTGTTAAGTGCAGGTCTTGTTATCGGCCAATTGGCTTACAGCTTGATGAAGTGTTCGCGGTAATGCTTCATTTCCTCGATCGACTCATAGATGTCGGCAAGGGCTTCGTGTTTGCCATGTTTCTTGACTCCCTTGGCCATGTCGGGCTTCCAGCGTCTGGCCAGTTCCTTGAGGGTGCTGACATCGATGTTGCGATAGTGGAAATAATCCTCCAGCTTGGGCATCCAGCGTGCCATGAAACGCCGGTCCTGGCAGATCGAGTTGCCGCACATCGGGGATGTGCGTGAGGGAACATATTGCATCAGGAAGTCGAGGCACTGGGCCTCGGCTTCGGCTTCGTTCAGGGCGGAAGCCTTGACGCGCTCGATCAGGCCCGATTTTCCGTGCGTGGATTTGTTCCAGTCGTCCATGGCGTCCAGCACGCTGTCGGGCTGGTGAATGACGAGCGTAGGGGCTTCGGAAACGACGTTCAGTTCGCCGTCAGTGACGACCATGGCGATTTCGATAACGCGATCGGTGTCCGGAAACAGGCCGGTCATTTCCATATCCAGCCAGACAAGGTGGTTCTGATTTTGTGCCATAATCGCTGCTCGGTAGGTGTTTTGTGATTTATATGCGGCGCATATTGTGTCATATCGCAGCTATCAATTGGAACTTCTCGATTAACGGGCCAGGTCTTTCCGCATATGACTGCAATGCAATTCGGTATTCTGTTCGTCGTCACACTCTGCCTGAGCACCGCGACCAGACTATGGCTGGCCTGGCGGCAACTGCGCTATGTGGCCGCACACCGCGCCGAGGTGCCGCCGCAATTCAGCGCCCAGATCGACTTGCCGGCCCACCAGAAGGCGGCCGATTACACCGCGGCGAAAACCAGGCTGTCGATTGTATCGGCGTCGCTGGATGCTTTCCTGTTACTGGCTTTCACGCTGTGCGGCGGCATCCAGTTGTTGAGCGACTGGTCGCTGGGGGTGCTTGCCGATCCGCTGCTGCAAGGCATGCTGGTTATCGTTGCGGTCTTCATGATCGGCTCCCTGGTGGGGACGCCGCTCGACCTGTACGCAACCTTCGTGATCGAAGCGCGTTTCGGTTTCAACAAGATGACGCTCGGCCTGTATATCCTGGATGCGGTCAAGGGCGTAGCGCTGGGGGCGCTGCTCGGCTTGCCGCTGCTGTATGCGATCCTGCGCCTGATGGAGAAAATGGGGGCGTACTGGTGGGTCTACGTCTGGCTGCTGTGGATTGCCTTCAACCTGCTGCTGCTGTTCATCTATCCCAATTTCATTGCTCCGCTGTTCAACAAGTTCGAGCCGTTGCAGGACGAGGCGGCCAAGGCGCGGATCGATGCCTTGCTGAAGCGCTGCGGATTTACTGCGAGCGGCCTGTTCGTGATGGACGGCTCCAAGCGCAGCTCGCATGGCAATGCCTACTTTACCGGTTTCGGCAAGACCAAGCGCATCGTGTTTTTCGATACGTTGCTGCAACGCCTGCAGCCGGGCGAGGTGGATGCCGTGCTGGCCCACGAACTGGGGCATTTCAAGCGCCATCACGTGATCCAGCGTATGGTCATGGTCTTCCTGGTCAGCCTGGTATTCCTGTGGCTGGTCGCGCAACTGATGCAGGCCGAGTGGTTCTACCATGGCCTTGGCGTGCAGACGCAAACCATGGCCATCGCCCTGTTGCTGTGCTTCATGGTGCTACCCGAGTTCGGTTTCCTGTTGCAACCGCTGGCGTCTTTCTACTCGCGCAAGCATGAGTTCGAGGCCGACCGATATGCTGCCGGGCAGACCGATGCGCGCGACCTTTCCTCCGCGCTGGTCAAGCTGTACCAGGATAATGCCAAGACCCTGACCCCGGATCCGCTGTATGCCACGTTTTATGAATCGCATCCGCCCGCTCTGGAGCGGATTGCCCATTTGATGGAGAGTCCAAAATGAAGAGAGCAGTCTTATTGCTGGCGTTGCTGCTGTCCGCCCAGGTTCAGGCGGCCCCATTCGCTTCGGGAAATGCCGCGGAAGGCAAGAAATTTTTCGACCAGAACCATTGCAACCGCTGTCATGTCGACATGATGGGCGGCGACGGCAGTGAAATCTTTACCCGGCCCGATCACAAAGTGCGCAGCGCCAGCCAATTGGTCAGCCAGATCAATTTCTGCTCCGGCAATGCCGGCATCCGGATTACGCACCAGGACGAGCAAAACCTGGCCGCCTACCTGAACCAGCGTTATTACAAACTGCCGTGATGCGGGTGGTGCATTGAGCAGCATGCAGCAAGGGCTGGTGGTTGCCGCATTCGGCCGCCACTACTTGGTGGAACTGCCCGGCGGGGACCTGATCGAGTGTGTGCCGCGCGGCAAGAAAAGCGAAGCGGCTTGCGGCGACTGGGTCGAAGTGCAGCGCAGTTCGGACAACCAGGGGGTGATTGAGGGCATCCGGCCGCGCAGCGCTTTGCTGTACCGCTCCGATGCCTACCGCCAGAAAATCATCGCGGCCAACGTCACGCAACTGGTTTTTGTAGTGGCGACCGAGCCGGCATTCAGCGACGAATTGCTGGCGCGCTGCCTGGTTGCCGCGCATGACCAGCGCCTTGCAGTGCTGATCGTGCTGAACAAATGCGATTTGCCGGCTGAGGCGGCGCAACAGCAACTGGCGGTTTATTCTGCACTCGGTTACCGGATTCTGGAACTCTCCGCGCGCACCGATGCGCAGCCGTTGCGCGCTTTGCTGCAAGGGCATACCAGCGTGCTGGTCGGGCAGTCCGGCATGGGCAAATCAACCATCCTCAACGGCCTCGTGCCCGACGCCAATGCGGCAACGCGTGAAATATCCACGGTGCTGGACTCCGGCAAGCACACGACCACGCATGCGCGGCTCTATCACCTGGATGAGGAAAGTCACCTGATCGACTGCCCCGGCTTGCAGATGTTCGGCCTGCATCATCTGGGCCTGGGCGGGATCGAGGCGGGGTTCATCGAGTTTGCGCCTTACCTAGGGCAGTGCCGCTTCCACAATTGCAGCCATACCCACGAACCCGGATGTGCGCTGCTCCAGGCGGTTGCCGAGCAGCGCATCGATGCGCGCAGGATGAAGCTTTTCCAGGAAATATCGACGGCGGAGCGCGGTAATCGCGCGCGCTGAAAGACCGGAGCAGGGAGGGATATGAGCAACCAGGTTGAACACAAGCTGCAATTGGCAGAAGTACTGAATTGGCTGGTGGAGGACGGCATGCTGGCGCGCGCGGAAGCGGACGTGCTGATTGCGGAACGCAAGCTGCATCGCGGTGAGCAGCATCCGCTGGTCAGCATCGCCGACAAGGCATACCGTTCGGCGCAGCCGCCCAATCGCATCCTGACGCTGGAAACACTTACTGCCTGGCTGGCCCAGCGGGTGGGACTGGAATACATGCATATCGATCCGCTCAAAATCGACTTCTCCAGCGTGACCGACCTGATGTCGAACGATTATGCCGGTCGCTTCAGCATCCTGCCGCTGCAACTGACCCAGACCGAGGTGGTGGTGGCGACCGCCGAACCTTACCTGCGCGAGTGGGAAAAGGTGCTCAAGCATATTTCGCGCAAGGAGGTGCGGCGGGTGCTGGCTTCGCCGCTGGACATCAACCGCTACCTGGCCGAATTCTACAACCTGGCAAAATCCGTCAAGAGCGCCACCCGTGCCGATAGCGGCACATCGGGCGGGGCCTCGTTCGAGCAACTGGTTGAGCTGGGCAAGAACAAAGCCAGCTTCGACGCCAACGACCAGCATATCGTGCATATCGTCGATTGGCTGTGGCAGTACGCATTTGACCAGCGCGCTTCGGATATCCATATCGAGCCGCGCCGCGATTTCGGCATCATCCGCTTCCGCATCGACGGCGTGCTGCATCAGGTGCACCAGTTGCCGATGTCGGTCATCAACGCGATGACCAGCCGCATCAAGCTGCTGGGGCGCATGGATGTGATGGAGAAGCGCCGCCCCCAGGACGGCCGCATCAAGACGCGCACGGCGGACGGCCAGGAAGTTGAGCTGCGCCTGTCCACGCTGCCGACCGCATTCGGCGAAAAGCTGGTGATGCGGATTTTCGACCCCGAGGTGCTGGTGCGCGACTTTTCCGAGCTCGGGTTTTCCGACGAGGATGCCGCGCGCTGGCAGCAGATGACTGGCAGCCCGAACGGCATCATCCTGGTCACCGGCCCTACTGGTTCGGGCAAGACGACCACGCTGTACTCAACCTTGAAGCATCTGGCCACCCCGGAGGTCAATGTCTGCACGATCGAAGACCCGATCGAAATGATTGAGCCGAGCTTCAACCAGATGCAGGTGCAGCACGGTATCGACCTCGGGTTTGCCGACGGGGTACGCGCACTGATGCGTCAGGATCCCGACATCATCATGGTCGGGGAGATACGCGACCTGGAAACTGCCGAGATGGCGATCCAGTCCGCCCTGACCGGACATCTGGTGTTTTCGACCCTGCATACCAACGATGCGCCTTCCGCGGTGACGCGCCTGCTGGAGCTGGGGGTGCCGCCTTACATGATCAGTGCCACCGTGCTGGGCATCATGGCGCAGCGGCTGGTGCGCATCCTCTGTCCGCATTGCAAGCAGCCGCATGCGATGCGCGATATCGATCACGAGTTGTGGGGGCACCTGGTAGCGCCCTGGAAGGCCGCCGCCCCGGCGCAACTGTATGCCGCGGAGGGCTGCCTGGAGTGCCGCATGACCGGCTTCAGCGGACGTGTCGGGATATATGAGCTGATGTTGATGTCGCCCGGCATGCGCAAGCTGGTTACTGCGGATACCGACCTGGCCCGGCTGCGTGAGCAGGCGGTGCGCGAAGGAATGAAACCGTTGCGCATTTCCGGTGCCCTGAAAGTCGCTGCCGGGGTGACCACGCTGGAAGAAGTGACCAAGGTAGCGCCGCCGGCCAACTGAACGGCCGACGCAAAAAAACCGCGTGCAGCTTGCGCTGCGCGCGGTTTTTACTGGCCGTTCCGATCTTAACGCAACAGCGTCAGGACGGTGTTGGGCGACTGGTTGGCCTGGGCCAGCATCGCCGTACCCGCTTGTTGCAAGATCTGCGCACGGGTGAGCGAGGCGGTTTCGGCAGCGTAGTCGGTATCCATGATCCGGCTGCGCGCTGCAGTCTGGTTTTCCGAGGCGATCTGCAGGTTCGAAATCACCGACTCGAAGCGCGATTGCACCGCACCGTAGGTCGCACGAGCCGAAGCCACGTTGGCAATATCCGCATCCAGCTTCTGGATCTCGGCCTGCGCGCTTTGCGAGGACTCGCCCAGGGTGGTCGAGGTCGGGGCTATTGCCGCAGCGGTCGAAACCGTCAGGGTATCCACGCCGGCTTCGCTGTTCGCGCCGATCTGGAATACCTGGTTCACCGGCTCGGACAGCAGTGCAATGTTGTTGAACTTGGTGCCGGCGATGATGCGGGTGTTTTCCGCATTCAACTGGGTGAATTCCGAATTGATCGAGCCCACGTCGGCATTGGACGTCGCGTTGGCAGCCTGGACCGCCAGTTCACGCATACGGGCCATGTTGTTCTGGATCGCGCCGAGTGCGCCTTCAGCCGTCTGGGCGAGCGAGATGCCGTCGCTGGCGTTGCGCACGGACTGGTTCAGGCCTCGGATCTGGCTTTCCATACGCGAAGCGATGGCCATACCTGCCGCATCGTCCTTGGCACTGTTCACACGCAAGCCGGAAGACAGGCGTTGCAGGGAAGTGTGCAGCGCGCTCTGGGATGTGTTCAGGTTGCGCTGTGCATTCAGGGATGCGAGGTTGGTATTGATGAATGAGGGCATTTTAATTCTCCTTATGACTCAATTTGCATTTCCGGCCTGGTTGGCCGTCCACTTCGGTTATGCTTTTAACCAGCCATATTCACCTCGGTTAAATTGCTTATCGGAACGCCGGCGGGGAACTTGAGGGGGAGTGTGAAAAAAATATCAAATTCGCGGTGAAGCGGCATGACGCGCTCCGGGCATTCCGCTACACTTCGCCGCCATGAAATGGTCATTGCGTTTTTTCCTGGTTTTGTCCGGCTTGTTGGGCTGCCTGGCTTCTGATGGGGTGTGGGCAGCTTATGCGATTGCGCTGAACGGGACGCCCAAGTATCCAGCCGGTTTCCAGCACTTCGATTATGTGAATCCGCAAGCGCCGCAGGGCGGCGAGTTGCGTACATCGAGCATCGGCAGCTTCGAAAAGCTGAATCCGTTCATCCTCAAGGGGGCGGCGGCAGAGGGCTTGCAGTTGCTGGTATTCGAAACCCTGGCAGTGCCCTCCTGGGACGAGTCGGACACGGTGTACGGCCTGCTGGCAAAAGAGATCGATGTGGCACGGGACGGATTGTCGGTGACGTTCCGGCTCAACCGCGCTGCGCGCTTTTCCAACGGCGACCCGGTGCTGGCCGAGGATGTCAAATACTCCTTTGATCAGTTGATGAGCAAGCATGCCGCGCCGCTGTACCGCCGCTACTGGAGCGATGTAAAGCAGATGGTGGTGCTGGATCCCTACACAGTACGCGCCGATTTCCGGCGCAAGAACCATGAACTGAAGCTGATCATCTGCCAGTTGCCGGTGTTTTCGCATAAATGGGGCGATGGCAAGCCGTTCGACAAGGTGATCCTCGATGCTCCGCTGGCGAGCGGCCCTTATATAGTGGAGTCGTATGACCTGGGCAAGCGCATCACCTACAAGCGCAACCCGGCATACTGGGGCAACAACCATCCGACCCGGCGCGGCATGTTCAATTTCGAACGCATTACCTACCGTTACTATCGCGATACGCTGGCGCGCATGGAGGGGCTGAAGGCCGGCGAGATCGACTTTATCCAGGAAAACTCATCGAAGAACTGGGCGCGCAGCCATCAGGGCAAACGCTGGGAGCAGGGGGAGCTGATCAAGAAATTGTTCCCGCATGAGAACGGCGCGGGCTGGCAGGGGTTTTCGATGAACCTGCGCCGCCCCCTGTTCCAGGACAAGCGGGTGCGCAAGGCGCTCTGGCTGGCAATGGACTTTGAATGGATGAACCGGCAACTTTTTTTCAACCAGTACAAGCGCAGCCCGAGTTATTTCAGCAATACCGAGATGGCCGCAAGCGGGCGTCCGGATGCGCGTGAACTGAAGGTGCTGGATGAATTGAAGGCCCGGTTTGGCAGCCGCTTGCCCGCGGAGGTGTTCGATGAAATTTCGCCGCCCCCCACGACCGAGCCGCCGCACTCGTTGCGCGACAATCTGCGCCAGGCGCGCGAGCTGTTGGCCCAGGCCGGCTGGACCTATCGCGACGGGGCGTTGCGCAATGCCAAGGGCGAGCCGTTCCGCATGGAGATGATGCTGCATGAGCGTTTTGAGGAGCGCGTCACCGCCGCCTATGCGCGTAACCTGGAGAAACTCGGCATCCAGCTTGATTACCGCGTTTACGATCCGGCGCTGGCGCAGCGCAAGGAAGAAAACTTCGACTACGACATGGTCTGGGGCATGATGGGGGGCTCGCAGAGTCCGGGCAATGAGCTGTTCGACTATTTCGGTTCCGCCAGCCGCGACCAACCCGGCTCCAACAATGTCATGGGGATTGCCGATCCGGTGGTGGACGAGTTGATTTCACGCATCGTGCAGGCCGAGAACCGCGCCGACCTCGTTACGCTGGTGCGCGTGCTCGACCGCGTGTTGCGCTTGGGCTATTACATGGTGCCGCACTTCCACAGCAACAGCCATCGCGTGTCGTACCGGCGCACGCTGGTGCAGCCGGAGGTGTTGCCGCGCTTCTACAGTATTGAGGAGTGGGCGGTGAAAACCTGGTGGATGAAGCCAGAAGCACAGGGAGCGGGCCGATGAAGCTTGAGAGGATGCAAGAATGACTCGCTATATCGCCAAACGCTTGCTGCTGATGATCCCCACTTTGCTGGGCGTGCTGTTCCTCACCTTCGCGGTGATCCAGTTCGTGCCGGGCGGGCCGGTGGAGCAGATGGTGAGCCTGATGCGCGGCAAGGGCGTGGGCGGCGGCGAAGCCGGGGGAAGCCAGCAGGCCCTCTACCGCGGGCAACAGGGGATAGACGCGGAGCGCCTGGCCGAGATCAAGGCCATGTACGGCTTTGACAAGCCCGCCCCGGAGCGCTTCTGGATCATGCTGAAAGGATTTGCGACGCTGGATCTGGGCACCAGTTTCTTCCACCAGAAATCGGTCTGGGCGCTGATCAATGAAAAAATGCCAGTGTCGATTTCGCTCGGGATTTGGACCCTGCTGATTGTCTACCTGGTGTCGATCCCGCTCGGCATCGCCAAGGCGGTGCGCGACGGTTCGCGTTTCGACACGGCGACCAGCCTGATGATCCTGAGCGGCTACGCAGTGCCGAGCTTTGTGCTGGGCGTGGTGTTGCTGGTGCTGTTCGGCGGCGGCAGCTTCCTGCAGTGGTTCCCGTTGCGCGGACTGACCTCGGACAACTGGGCGCAATTGACCGTGTGGGGCAAAGTCACCGACTACCTGTGGCACATCACCTTGCCGGTGCTGGCCGAGGTAGTGGGCAGCTTTGCCGTGATCACCATGCTGACCAAGAACACGTTCATCGAGGAGATCCGCAAGCAGTATGTGCTGACGGCGCGCGCCAAGGGCCTGCCGGAGCGCGCGGTGTTGTACCGCCATGTATTCCGCAATGCGTTGCTGCCGTTGCTGACCGGTTTTCCGGCGGCGTTCATCGGTGCATTCTTTACCGGCAGCCTGTTGATCGAGACGCTGTTCTCGCTGGATGGGCTGGGCCTGCTGTCCTACAACGCCATCATGCAGCGCGATTACCCGGTCGTCATGGGCACCCTGTTCATCTTCACGATCGCCGGCCTGTTCGCCAAATTGATTTCCGACATCAGCTATGTGCTGGCCGACCCGCGTGTGAAGTTTGAGGGAGTGGCGTCGTGAGCGAGATTGCAAAGCCAGTGGGAGCGGCTTCAGCCGCGAATGGTCAGCGTGATACGCAGGGCGGCATGCGCCAGCAAGCTGGCTCCTATAAAGATCAGGCATCACTATCTCCCAACCAGCAACGCTGGCGGCGGTTTCGCCAGCATCGGCTGGGCTATCTCAGCTTGCTGGTGTTTTCCTTCCTGTTTGTCGTCAGCCTGTTCGCCGAGGTGATCTCCAATGACCGGCCGCTGATTGTCCATTATCACGGCGAAAACTACTTTCCCTTGCTGCACGATTATCCCGAGACCACGTTCGGCGGCGATTTCCCGACCCCGGCAGACTTTCTCGATCCGTTCATCCGGCAACAGCTTGCGCAGCCCGGCAACTGGGCCATCTATCCTTTGAACACGTATCGCTACGACACCCTGAATTATTTTTCTCAATTGCCGAATCCGGCGCCGCCGAATGCGCAGAACTGGCTGGGGACGGATGATCGCGGGCGCGATGTGCTGGCGCGTGCGCTGTACGGTTTTCGCGTGTCGGTGCTGTTCGGCATGGCGCTGACTATCATCGGCGTGGTGCTGGGCATACTGGCGGGGGCGGTGCAGGGCTATTTTGGCGGGCGCGTCGACTTGTACCTGCAACGGTTCAGCGAGATATGGGGCTCGCTGCCGGAGCTGTATCTGCTGCTGATCTTCGCTTCCATTTTCCAGCCCAGCATCACGCTGCTGCTGATCCTGCTCTCCTTGTTTGGCTGGCTGGGGCTGGCCGATTATGTGCGCGCCGAATTCCTGCGCAACCGCCAGCTCGACTACGTGCGCGCGGCGCGCGCACTGGGCTTGGGCAACCGCCAGATCATGTGGCGCCATATCCTGCCCAACAGCCTGACCCCGGTGATCACCTTCCTGCCGTTCCGCATGAGCGTTGCGATCACGGCATTGACCAGCCTGGATTTCCTCGGGCTGGGCGTGCCGCCGTCCACACCCAGCCTGGGCGAGCTGCTGGCGCAGGGCAAGGACAACCTCGATGCCTGGTGGATCGGGCTGACCGCGTTCTGCGTGCTGTTTGTCACGCTGCTGCTGCTGGTATTTATCGGCGAAGCATTGCGCGATGCGTTTGATACGCGCAAGGCGGGGAGTCGCAAATGAGGCAGTTGCTTGAGGTGCGCAATCTCTGTGTGAGTTTTGGTGCGGATACCAGCGCAGTATGTGCGGTCGATGAGGTTTCATTCAATATTGCGACGGGCGAAAAATTTGCGCTGGTCGGCGAATCCGGCTCGGGCAAGAGCGTGACGGCAATGTCGGTCCTGCGTCTGGTGCAGGCGCGCGCGGCTGGTGAAATATGGTTTGCGGGCGAGAATCTGGTGCAGGCCAGCGAGCGCCGCTTGCGTGGTATTCGCGGCAAGGATATTGCGATGATCTTCCAGGAGCCGATGACGGCTTTGAATCCGTTGCTGCGTATTGGCGAGCAGATCACCGAGGTGCTGGAGCTCCATGAGGGCATCGCGTATGCCGCTGCGCGCGAACGCGCGATTGCGTTGCTGGCGCGCACCGGCATACCGGAGCCGGAACGGCGCTTCGGCAGTTATCCGCATGAACTCTCGGGCGGGCAGCGCCAGCGCGCGATGATCGCGATGGCGCTGGCATGCCGGCCGAAATTGCTGATCGCCGACGAGCCGACGACCGCGCTGGATGTGACCATCCGCGTGCAGATCATGGCGCTGCTCGAAGAGTTGCAGCGCGAGTACGGCATGGCAGTTTTGCTGATCACCCATGACTTGAACCTGGTGCAGAGTTTTGCAGATCGCGTCGGCGTGATGCAGGCCGGGAGACTGGTGGAGCTGGCGGAGACCGCGCAATTATTTGCCGCGCCGCAGCATGAATATACGCAGCGCCTGCTCGACAGCCGCCCGAAAAAAATGGTGGCGGCGCTTGCACCGGAAGCCCAGGCTGCACCGGACTTGCTGCGCGCCGAAAACATGCGCGTCGAGTTCTCCTACCCGGTAGGCTGGTTCAGGAAGAATGTGTTCACCGCGGTGGCGGGGGCGAGCCTGGCATTGAAGCGCGGCGAGACGCTGGGCATCGTGGGCGAATCCGGCTCCGGCAAATCGACGCTGGCTATGGCGCTGCTTGCCTTGCAGCCGGTGGTGCAGGGCGAAAGCGTGTTCGACGGCCAAACGTTGCAGCGCATGCCGGCGGCCGGATTGCGAGCCTTGCGCGCACGCATGCAGGTGGTGTTCCAGGACCCGTTTGCCAGCCTGTCGCCGCGCATGACCATCGAGCAGATCGTTGGAGAGGGGCTGGCCCTGCATCAACCGGATATTTCCGCCGATGAGCGCCGCTGGCGCATTGTCCAATCGTTGCAGGAGGTCGGGCTGGATGGCGAGGTGCTGATGCGTTACCCGCATGAGTTCTCAGGGGGGCAGCGCCAGCGCATTGCGATTGCGCGCGCCCTGATTCTGGCGCCGCAACTGGTGGTGCTGGACGAGCCCACCAGCGCGCTGGATGCTTCAGTGCAGAAGCAGGTGCTGGAGTTGCTGGCCGGGCTGCAGGCCCGGCATGGCATGAGTTATCTGTTGATCAGCCATGATCTGGAGGTGATCGCGGCGATGTCGCACCGCATCATGGTGATGCAGGGCGGCAAGATTGTGGAGCAGGGTAATGCCGACGAACTGATTGCCGCCCCGCGCGAAGCATACACACGCCAGTTGTTGTCCAGTGTGTATGCCAGATCGCGCGGAGCTTAGCGGGCTGTTAGCGCATCGCGACCTTGGTCAGGCGCGATGGGGCACGGCGCTTGGCCACAACCTGGCGCACGATGGTGCGCTTATGGGCCACATGGTGCGGCATGCTGCTGCCGGCCAGGATGTTGAAGGTCTGGCCGATGTGCAGGCGGCGGCTGCCATGGTTCATCTGCATCAGGCTGGCCTGGCTGACGTGGAAGCGATTGGCAATTCCGGAAATCGTATCGCCCTTGCGCACCTTGTAGAGCACGCCGGACATTTCTGCGACCGCGCCGGCATGCATATTGAACGGCGTGAACTCGTCGGTATGGGGATCGTCGCTGGCTGGCACCAGAAGTGTCTGGCCGTTGCTGACGCTGGCGAATTTCGACAGGCCGTTGGCGTTGCGCAGTTCAGCCATCGACAGCCCGAAATGCGCGGCCACCTTCACGAACGGCTCGCCGCGTTTGGTCTGGTATGCACGCCATGAAACCAGGCGTTGGTCGTACTTTTCCAGATTGCTCTGGAATACGGCAACCTTGTCCACCGGCAGCAACAGCACATCGGCCGTATCCTGCAGGATGACCGGGCGGTTATGGCCGGGATTCAGCGCGCGGAACTCGTCCATCGAGATTTCCGCCAGTTGCGCCGCCACTTTCACATCCATCGGGCGCGACGGTTTGATCTCGGCAAAATACGGCTGGTCGGGAATGGCCGCGAGAGTCAGGCCGAAGCGCGCAGGGTCTTCGACGATATGCTTGACGGCCAGCAGCTTGGGCACGTAATTACGGGTCTCGCGCGGCAGGCGCAGGTGGGCGAAATCGGTTGGCTTGTGGTGCTGGCGGTTGCGTAGCTGGGCTCGGGCGACGGCATTTTCGCCCCAGTTGTAGGCGGCCAGGGCCAATTGCCAGTCGCCGAACTGGTCATGCAGCTTCTGCAAATAGTCCAGCGCACCGTTGGTGGCGCCGACGATGTCGCGGCGACCGTCGTACCACCAGTTCTGTTCCATGCCGAATTTCTTGCCGGTGGAGGGAATGAACTGCCACAGGCCGGAGGCGCGAGCAATCGAATTGGCGCCTGGATTGAAGGCGCTTTCAATCATTGGCAGCAGTGCGATTTCCGCGGGCATGCCGCGGCGTTCGACTTCGCTGGTGATGTAATACAGGTAACGTTGCGCGCGCTCGGTCATTTGCGCCACATAAATCGGGTGGCTGGCGTACCATCTTTCGTGGCGGGCAACCAGTTGTTCGTCCACTTCGTTCAATGCAAACCCGGTACGTATGCGCGACCACAGATCGGAAGCCGGGGCTGCATCAGCCGTTGGCTGGGTCGCGGCAGGCGCGGAAGCGCTGGCCGCAGCGGTGCTGTCAGGGAGGGCGGCGGTGCTTGCAGCCTGAGTGGACGCCGGCAGTGCCGCTTGCGGCGCGTAAACAGGCTGCGCCATATCGGCGGCAGGGGTGGTTTCTGTTTGCGGCACGAACTGCAAATGGCTGCTTAGATTCTGGTTTTCTTCAGCGGCTGCGGCGTGTGAAAACGCGAGCGCGACGGCCAGTATTGATAGTTTTTTTACAAACACGCTTTATTCCCATTTTTGTTATCGGGCGATTCTAACTGCCGGTGAATATTGCGTCAAACATTAAGTTCATGAAAATGCGCAGAAATGGTGGGGCGGCAAGTGTGCTATTCTTGACCGCAGTTTGGTAACTCATTCTCAATGCACACCTAAATCGAGTTCGGATCATGAGCACAGTATCCCAGCAGGATTTCATCACCAGCATCGCCGACGCGTTGCAATTCATCTCCTACTACCATCCCGAGGACTATGTGAAGTCGCTGGCCGAGGCGTATCAGCGCGAGCAATCGCCCGCCGCGAAGGACGCGATGGCGCAGATCCTCACCAACTCGCGCATGTGCGCGCTGGGCAAGCGCCCCATCTGCCAGGACACCGGCATCGTTGTCGCCTTCGTCAAGGTGGGCATGGATGTGCGCTGGGAAGGCGCGACCATGGGCGTGAGCGATATGGTGAACGAAGGCGTGCGCATCGCCTACAACTGGCCGGACAACGTGCTGCGCGCCTCCATCGTGGCCGACCCCGCCGGGCGACGCAAGAACACCGGCGACAACACGCCTGCCGTGGTGCACTACGAACTGGTGCCCGGCAACACCGTGGAAGTGGACATCGCGGCCAAGGGCGGCGGTTCCGAGAACAAAGCGCGCTTTGCCATGCTCAACCCCAGCGACGACCTCGTCGAGTGGGTGGTGAGCCAGTTGCCCGGCATGGGCGCGGGCTGGTGTCCGCCGGGACAGCTCGGTATCGGCATCGGCGGCACGGCGGAGAAAGCCATGCTGCTCGCCAAGCAGGCGCTGATGCAACCGATCAGCATGACCGAACTGAAAGTGCGCGGCCCGCAGAATCGTATCGAAGAGTTGCGCATCGAAATCTACGACAAGGTCAATGCGCTCGGCATCGGCGCGCAAGGGTTGGGCGGCCTGACTACCATCCTCGATGTGAGCATCCTCGATTATCCGACGCACGCAGCCTCCAAGCCGGTGGCGATCATTCCCAACTGCGCCGCCACGCGCCACGTGCATTTCACGCTCGACGGCAGCGGCGCGGCCAGCTTCACCCCGCCGAAGATCGAAGACTATCCCGATGTGCACTGGGCGCCGGCGCCGGATGCGCGCCGCGTGAACCTAGACACCGTCATCCGTGCCGACATCGCGCAGTGGCAGCCGGGCGAGACGTTGCTGCTTTCAGGGAAATTGCTGACCGGCCGCGACGCCGCGCACAAGCGCATGGTCGACATGCTGGGCAAAGGCGAGAAGCTGCCGGTGGATTTCAACGGGCGTTTCATCTACTACGTCGGCCCGGTCGATCCTGTGCGCGATGAAGTGGTGGGGCCCGCCGGGCCGACCACCGCGACGCGCATGGATAAATTCACCGAAACCATGCTGGCCGAAACCGGATTGATCGGCATGATCGGCAAATCCGAACGCGGCAAGGCCGGCATCGAGGCGATCAAGAAACACGGCGCGGTGTACCTGATTGCAGTTGGCGGTGCCGCTTACCTTGTCGCCAAGGCGATCAAGCAATCGCGCGTGGTGGCGTTTGGTGATTTGGGCATGGAAGCGATCTACGAGTTCGAGGTGCAGGACATGCCGGTGACCGTGGCGGTGGATACGCAGGGGAGGTCGGTGCATGAGACGGGGCCGAGGGAGTGGATGGGGAGGATTGCGGGGATTCCGGTGAAGGTGGTTTGAGCGTGTTCGTCGGTATATGACTGAACGTCATCAAAAGCGCGAAGCTAAACTTGTCGAACAGTGCGAGGTGGTCGCTGCCCTTATTCTTGCTATGCGACCTATTTATGTTCATGCCAATGATGGACAGCGCGCCCTTCTTGAAACCATTGTTGGGGCTGGTATTTGGTATATCCCCAAGCCTACTCATGCTTGGACCGGAAAAATATCAATAGGTGCTTTAAGAATATTTCATCCGGACAGTGGAGTGGATCGTCCTCGCTTGAGTGAGGAGCATGTTTATCCGCGAAAGGTTGCGGCTCGCCGTTTACTTGAAGATGATTCATTAAGTGGAGAATCACTCGCTACGCTGTTTCGAGAGAAATATGGCCGAGTGCATTTGATTACGTCGGAAGAAAATAAAGCTGTTCAGCCTTTTCAGCGCGTGGGCGTGTTTACTTCGCCAGATGAGGCATATCGGTCTGCTGGTGTCTTGTTAATCGATATTTCGAATGAGGCTCTTCGGTTGGTGAAGCGGCGTGATCGCCAGACTATTGAAACGCATCTTGCTCAAGAGCAACCCGCGTAAGGCGCAACAAACAACGGGCATTGCACCGTATGGTTGAAAAGCAAAACCGTCGGGGGTGGCCCGACAGCCAGTTCCTTCTTCTTGCGTCGCCAAGAAGAAGGAACCAAGAAGAAGACGACCCCGGTTTGCCGCCCACTGCGTGGGTTCCCTCGATCAGTCACAAACGGGAGGGGCTGCGCAACTCGCACGATTCGCTACGCGGCCACGTGCTCAAACAGTGCTCGCCCAACTGCACCGCCCGTTCGCGCCTGATCGAGGCGGCGCACAGGGGACGGAAAATCAACTGCGGTTTTGTGTGCGCTTCGCGCACAGTTTCTCCTTGAGGTTGGCGAGGCGGGCTGGCCCGCCTCGCTGGTTTTTGGTTTGCGGTTTTGAATTTCATTTCCCTGTGAGCCGCCGAGTAGCGCAGACTGGCCAGGGGGTTTCGGCGAGGACTGTCTGAGCGCGTAGCGCGAGTTCCGCAGCCGCCTGACCAGTCGAGCAACGCAGGGAACCGCGCAGCGGCGGTGAACCGGGGCGGCATTTCTTTGATTACTTTCTTTGGCCGTACAAAGAAAGTAATCGGCGTGCGGGGCCGCACCCCGCGGTTTCTGTTGGGCCACCCCGACGGTTTTGGCCTTGAATTTAAAGGTTAGTCCATCCTTCGATATACCTTGCTCCGCAAGGCACTCAGAGTGAACGGAAAGTTTTAGCATGAGCCGCCCCGGCGGTCTGCATCCTTCCATGGATTTATCCCCAATTTTCGATTATGATGCGCGCTCGTTTTCGGGCGGTATGCGCCCGCAGGACGCAGAATTCAAGAATTGGCGGGTCTCCCCGCATTACGGCGCAGTGAACCTGGTCAGGTCCGGAAGGAAGCAGCCACAGCTGATGTCTGTAAGTGCCGGGGGTAAGGCTCGCCTCCTTTTACATCGAGGGTGTCGCACTCGATAAGCAACTGGATAAGGGAACGAGAGCGATATGTCTGCTACTTCAGTTCTGGCGCGTAAGTGGCGTCCAAGAAACTTTACCCAGTTGTCCGGGCAGGAGCATGTGGTGCAGGCGCTGGGCAACGCGCTGGCGCAGAACCGTTTGCATCATGCTTACCTGTTTACCGGCACGCGCGGCGTGGGCAAGACCACGATTGCGCGCATCTTTGCCAAATCCCTGAATTGCGAAACCGGCATCACGGCCACGCCGTGCGGCGTGTGCGCGGCGTGCACCGAGATCGATAGCGGCCGTTTCGTGGACCTGATCGAGCTGGATGCGGCCTCGAATACCCAGGTGGACAATATGCGCGAGCTGTTGGAGAGCGCGCTGTATGCGCCGACCTGCGGCCGCTTCAAGGTTTATATCATCGACGAAGTGCACATGCTGTCGAAGTCGGCGTTCAACGCGATGCTGAAGACGCTGGAAGAGCCGCCCGCGCATGTGAAGTTCATCCTGGCTACGACCGACCCGCAGAAAATTCCCGTGACGGTGCTGTCGCGCTGCCTGCAGTTCAACCTGAAGCAGATGCCTCCCGCGCTGATTGTGGAACGCCTGCAATACGTGCTGGGCGAGGAGCAAATCACCTTTGAAAATGGCGCGCTGGCGCTGATTGCGCGCGCTGCGCAAGGCAGCATGCGCGATGCGCTGAGCCTGACCGACCAGGCAATCGCCTATTCGTCCGGCAAGGTGGATGAGCCCTTGGTGCGCACGATGCTGGGCGTGATCGACCAGGGCTACCTGTTCGATGTGTTGCAGGCGTTGCATGCGGGCGATGGGCCTGCGCTGATCCGCATTGCCGACAATTTGGCGATACGTAGCGTGTCGTTCGAGGGCGCGTTGCAGGATCTGGCATCTTTGCTGCATCGCGTTGCCATGGCGCAGACGATTCCGC
The DNA here is from genome assembly GCA_021848465.1 of Pseudomonadota bacterium. Lineage (GTDB taxonomy): Bacteria > Pseudomonadota > Gammaproteobacteria > Burkholderiales > Gallionellaceae > JAJZUP01. The sequence goes on along the minus strand of JAJZUP010000002.1, from coordinate 119,605 downwards.
AGGCTATCCCGGACGATGAGCCGGAGCGGCAGCGCCTGTTTGAACTGGCCGCACAATTCAGCCCGGAGGAAATCCAGTTGAACTACCAGATTGCGATTCACGGCCGCAAGGAAATCGACCTGGCGCCGGATGAATACGCCGGTTTTACCATGACGTTGTTGCGCATGCTGGCGTTTGCGGCGCAAGGCGGTGCGGCTCAGCCCGCAGGGCGGGGAGGCAACGGTGTCGCCGCCCCGAAACCTGTAGCAGCCAGACCGGCGGCTGAACCGGCTCCCGCAGCGGCTTCAGCGCCGACTCCGGCACCGGTGCGGACGGCGCAATCCGGCAGCCTGGACTGGAATGTGTTGCTGGGGCAGCTCAATTTGCAGGGCATGGCGCGCGAATTGGCGAAAAACAGTGTGCTGAGCAGCTTTGCGGAGGGCGTGGCAGTGCTGAACGTGGCGCCGCAGCATAAACATCTGCTCGGCAACAAGATGGCGCATGAGAAATTGCAGGCTGCGCTGGCTGAGTATTTTGCGAAGCCAGTGCGGTTGCAGCTTGAGGTGGCGGCGGATCGCGATGCGTCGACTCCGGCGGTGCTGGAGCAGCAGGAGCGGCAGTCGCGCCAGCAGCAGGCGGAAGAGTCGATTCGGCAGGATGATTTTGTGCGTGAAGCGCAGGCGGTATTCCAGGCGCAGATCGTGGAGAACTCGATCCGGCCATTACAGTAATCAATCTGGAGGAAATGCAAAATGATGAAAGGCGGGTTGGCCGGGCTGATGAAACAGGCCCAGCAGATGCAGGCAAACATGAAGAAGGCCCAGGACGAGCTGGCGCTCACCGAGGTTGAGGGGCAGGCCGGTTCCGGTGCGGTGAAGGTGACGATGACCTGTGCGCATGAAGTGCGTCGCGTCCAGCTTGCCGACAGCGTGATGGACGACCGGGAAATGCTGGAAGACCTGATCGTGGCGGCGTTGCAGGATGCCAACAAGCAGGCCGCGGAAATTTCCAAACAACGCATGAGCGGTTTTGCGGCCAACTTGCCTCCGGGCTTGAGTTTGCCGTTTTAAATGAAAACTCCGTCCAGCCTTGAGGAATTGATCCAGGCGTTGCGCTGCCTGCCCGGGGTGGGGCCGAAATCGGCACAGCGCATGGCGTACCATCTGCTGCAGCGCGACCGTCCCGGCGCGCTGCAGTTGTCTGCGGCGCTGGGGCAGGCCGTCCAGAACATCCGGCATTGCTGCAAATGCAATAATTTTTCCGAAGATGATATCTGCGGGGTATGCCTGGCCGAGGGGCGCGATACCAGCCTGCTATGCGTCGTGGAAATGCCTTCCGACATGCTGATGATGGAGCAGACGCAATGCTTTCGCGGCATGTACTTTGTTTTGATGGGGAGATTGTCGCCTCTTGATGGACTCGGCTCACGGGAATTGCCGCTCGAGCGTTTAGTGCAGCGTGCGCGGGAATTGAATTCGGAAGTCATCCTCGCCACCAATTTTACGGTGGAAGGGGAGGCGACGGCGCATTACCTGGCCACCCTGCTGCGAGCACAGGGGGTTAAGGTGTCGCGTATTGCGCGCGGCCTGCCGGTCGGTGGTGAATTGGAGCATGTGGACAGTGGCACCCTGGCTCAGGCGGTGCTGGAGCGGCGGGAGGTACAGGGATGAGTGAGATTGGCGAAAGGTTGCAGAAGGTCCTGGCGCAAGCCGGGGTCGGTTCGCGCCGCGAAATGGAAGAGTGGATTGCGGCCGGCCGCGTCAAGGTGAATGGCGAGGTTGCGACGCTGGGGATGCGTGTTGCCGAAGGCGACCGGGTGCAGGTGGATGGCCGAGCGATCCGTTTGCGGATGGGGGAAACCCAGAAAGCGCCGCGGGTGCTGTTGTACCACAAGCAGGAAGGCGAGATCGTCAGCCGCGATGACCCGGACGGGCGCCCCAGCGTATTCGACAATCTGCCGCGCATTGCCGGGCAGAAGTGGATTGCAATCGGACGCCTGGATTTCAACACCAGCGGCTTGATGATATTTACGACTTCGGGTGAGTTGGCAAACCGTTTGATGCATCCGCGGTTTGAGGTGGAGCGCGAATATGCGGTGCGGGTGCAGGGGGAGATGGCTCCGGAGCAAATGAAGCAGATGTTGCATCAGGGTATCGAGCTGGAAGATGGTGTGGTCAAGTTTGCCAAATTGACCGACGAGGGGGGTGAAGGTTTTAACCACTGGTACCGCATTGTGATCAAGGAAGGGCGTAACCGTGAGGTACGGCGCACCTTTGAAGCGCTGGGGTTGCCGGTAAGCCGTCTGATCCGGGTGCGGTTCGGGATCGTGAATCTTCCGCCGAGTATCAAGCGCGGAAAAATGGCCGAGTTGGGCTCGGAAGAAGTTAAAATGGTGCTGGAATGGGCGGGGTTGCCGGTCGGTACGGCACCAATTCCGGCACCACAAAAAACTGCCCGCGAAGGTAAAACTGAGGGCAGGGCAACGAAAAACAGCCGGAGGCGGGTTGGCGCCAAGCCAAACAATTATTAAAATTCTTCAAGTTAAGCGTGATTCTTGAGTAGAATTGCGATTTGAGTGTTGCAAGTATCGGGTAATGTCGCATGGAAGAGCGGGGCAACAAGACCATCATATGCAGCGTATTCTTTTTGGATATTGTTGAATATTCAAAAAAATCCGTTTCAGGCCAGATTTCCTTGAAGGAGCGCTTCAATGCGTTCCTGTCTGAGGCTATTCGCGATGTCCCGATTGATGACCGGATCATTCTCGATACCGGAGATGGCGCCGCGATCAGTTTTCTCGGCGATGTGGAGGATGCATTGCGCGCTGCCTTGAGCATGCGCGATAGCCTGAATAGCGAGGAAGGTCTCAAAGACCCGCCGTTGCTCGTGCGCATGGGGATCAATCTGGGGCCGGTACGCCTGGTGCGCGACATCAATGGCCAGCCGAATATTGTCGGCGATGGTATCAATGTGGCGCAACGCGTGATGGGGTTTGCCGAAAACGGGCAGATACTGGTTTCCCGCTCGTACTATGATGCGGCGTCACGTTTGTCGCAGGCCTATGCGGGGATGTTCCAGTATGTGGGCTCACGCACCGACAAGCATGTGCGCGAGCATGAGGTGTATATCATCGGCAAACCCGGGGAGCAGACCAGCGAGCAGCGCATGGCCTCCGGGGAGGTTTCATCCGGGATGGCGAAGGAGCCTGCCGCGATGCAGTCCGCTTGGAGCGGGTTGATGTCCAAGTCGGGCGCGCTTTATGCCAAGGGGCTTGCATTGTTTCAGCAGGCTACGCCGGCCCTCAAGGCGGTGTACCTTGGGGTCCCGGTAGTATTTCTGCTGCTGGTTTTGCTGCTGGTGAAGCTGGCACATCGACCGGCTGCAGTGCAGGACAGCCAGTTGGCCGCAGTGAAATCGGCGCCGACCATTAGTACTCAGATGGCAGCGCAAGCGACCTCGGTGCCGGCCACAGTGGCGCCTGCCGTCAAGCAGCAGCCCGCTAAGACCGAAGCAAAGAAAGACACACGCAAGGCTGATACAAAGAGCGACGCTCACAAGGCTGACGCGAAAAAGGATGCTAAAGCCAAAGGCGATGCCAAGGCCAAGGGCGATACGAAAAAGAAACAAGCAATGGGCGTGGTGATGCTCACCGTGAAGCCGTGGGGCGAGGTGTACCTGGATGGCAAGCTGGTGGATGTGAGCCCGCCGCTGACCAGGCTTGAGGTTGCAGCCGGGGCGCATGTGATCGAGCTGAAGAATGCAAACTTCCCGGTGTATAAGCGTCCAATCAATATCAAGGCCGGACAGAAAATTAATATCAATTATCGATTCTCGAATTAAATGCCATGACTGGAGTTGCGAGTTTGAACATGCGTAAGATTTTCATGTTGCTGGGGCTGAGCGCCGTTTTGCTGGGAGGGTGTGCAAACAATCATTCCTGCCCGGACCCAAGCGAGGTACGCCTGTTCCGGACGCCCACCGAGTTTTCCGTAAACGCGGGATTGAAGAGCTACTACGATGGCGATTACGCCGCCTCCATCAATACCCTGCAGTCGGTGGTTGATGATCGCGCTGCCACTAAATCCGAGAAGCTGATAGCGTACAAATTCCTGGCATTCAGTCACTGCATTACGCCGAGCGAGTCGCGTGAGCAGCGGGAAAGGATGTGTCGCGACTCTTTCAGGAGGGCCTTCTTGCTTAATCCCGAATTCAAGCTTTCCTCTGCGGAGGCGGGGCACCCGATTTGGGGGCCGATTTTCAGCAGCGTCAAGAGCAAGATATCCAAATAGGATTGCACATGTCCAAGATCAGCCACTTGGGACGTTACCAGATCATCTCTGAGTTGGGGCAGGGAGCAATGGGGGTTGTCTACAAGGCAACCGATCCCCTGATTGATCGTGTTGTTGCAATCAAGACGATCAACTTGGCGCTCGCCCTGGATGAAAAAGAGGAGTACGAGGCGCGCTTTTACCAGGAGGCCAAGGCGGCCGGGCGTCTCAGCCATCCCAACATTGTGACCATATACGATGTGGGCAAGAGTGGCGATGTGGCGTATATAGCGATGGAATTTCTGCAGGGACGGGAAGTTCGCGACATTCTGGACGACGGGGAGAAATTACCGGTAGCACAGGTGATCGACATCGTTATCCAGGTGGCGCAAGGGCTGGCCTATGCGCATGAGCACGGCATCGTGCATCGCGATATCAAGCCGTCGAACATTATGGTAATACGCGACGGTCATGTGAAGATTACCGACTTTGGTATTGCACGCATGGAATCGGCTGCCGTGCACACCCAGACCGGCATGGTGCTGGGGTCGCCCAAATACATGTCGCCGGAACAGGTGATGGGCAAGGCCATCGATCAGCGTTCCGACATTTTCTCGCTTGGCGTCATGCTGTACGAAATGCTGGCCGGAAAGACTCCGTTTGTGGGCGAGAATGTCAACGCCATCATGTACCAGACATTGAACACTGTTCCTCTCCCGCCGAGCGCCATGAATCCGGATGTTCCGGAGATGCTGAATTTCATTGTTGCGAAGGCATTGGCGAAGTCGCTGGAAGATCGCTATCAGGATGCCAAGGATTTGGCCAATGATTTGCGCGCCTGTCGTGACAATTTGCGGCAGCCAAGTGAGGTTAAAACGGCCGCCAAGCCTTCTGCGGCACTGCCGGACGCTGCGCCGCTTGCCGCGCGCGTGGATGACGAGGAAGATGCCAAGCCGACGCTGGGATTGTCCAAGGCGTTCGATTCATTCGGCGCCACCATGCGGCTTGCGGCGCTGACCGCGAGCACTGACGAAGTTGCCGAGTTGTCCAAGACTTTAAAAATGGCACGGCCAAGCATGGATGAAATCAGCCGTGCCGCAGCGCCCGCTGCCAGGCCGAAAGCGAAATCCGCCGCTGCTCCTTCCGCTGCGGCCGATCCTCAATCCGGGGCGGGCTCGAAAACCGGGCTGGTGCTGGTGGGCGTCATGACGCTCGTGATACTCGGATTGCTGTTCGCCTTGCTGCACTAGCGCAATATGGGCGTCACTGGCGCGGCGCAATATCGCTTTGACTTCCGTCCGTCCCGCCTTCTGGGCTTGGCGTTGCTGCTGACGCATGGGCTGGCCATGCTCTCAATCATAGTTTTGCCGCTGCCGTTTTTAATGCGGGCAGTGCTGTTGCTGGTCCCGGCCGCAAATCTCTGGCATGTCTACCGGAAAGTGGGTGGCGGTGCGGTGGGGTTGCGGATCGAAAGCGATCGCATTGTTGTCCTTGATGCGCGGAGTGGGGAAGTGTCTGGCAAGCTGTTGCCCGATTCGCTGGTTACTCCGTACCTTGCCGTGTTGCAGATTCATACGGAGGGCAAACCCCGCAGCGTGCTGGTCATGCCGGACAGTCTGGATGCGCAAAGCTTCCGCCGTCTGCGTATCCTGCTGCGCTGGCAGGATCGCATCAGGCTTTGAAATTGGGCGGAGTCAGCGTGGTGGGCCGGGCTTCCGGCAGGGTATTCGGGTAATCCTTGCTGAAGTGCAGGCCGCGACTTTCATGCCGGGATAATGCGCTTTGCACGATCAGGTCGGCAGTGAGCACCAGATTGCGTAACTCCAGCAAGTCGGCGGTAACCTTGAAATTCTGGTAATACTCGGTAATTTCCTCATGCAGCAGGTTGATGCGATGCTGCGCACGTTCTAGGCGTTTGGTGGTGCGCACTATGCCGACATAGTCCCACATGAAGCGTCTCAGTTCATCCCAGTTATGCGAAATGACCACGGCCTCGTCGGCGTCGGTGACCTGGCTTTCATCCCACTGCGGCAGGGCGGTGCTGATTTGCCCCGGGGTGTGCAGGATGTCTTGTGCGGCGGATTCGGCATATACCAGACATTCGAGCAATGAATTGCTGGCCAGGCGGTTTGCGCCATGCAAGCCGGTACAGGACGTTTCGCCGATTGCATACAGGTTGGGGATGTCGGTGCGCCCATGCTGGTCCACCAGTATTCCGCCGCAGGTGAAATGGACCGCCGGCACAACCGGGATCGGCTCGTGCGCTATGTCGATGCCGAGAGACAGGCAGCGGGCATAGATATTCGGAAAGTGTTCCTTGAGGAATGCGACGGGCTGGTGCGATATATCCAGATAGACGCAATCCAGGCCGCGTTTCTTCATCTCGAAGTCGATGGCACGCGCCACGACATCGCGCGGTGCGAGTTCGGCGCGCTCATCATGCCATGGCATGAAGCGCGAGCCGTTCGGCAATTTGAGCAGTCCGCCTTCACCGCGCACAGCTTCACTGATCAGGAAGGATTTTTCATGCGGGTGGTACAGGCAGGTGGGGTGGAACTGGATGAATTCCATGTTGGACACGCGGCAGCCCGCGCGCCAGCCCATGGCGATGCCGTCGCCGGTCGCGGTGTCGGGGTTCGTTGTGTACAGGTAAACCTTGCCGGCCCCGCCAGTGGCGAGAACGGTGTTGGCGGCTGCGATCGTGATGATTTTTCCGTTGGCGGTATTCAGCGCATACGCGCCCAGGCAGCGGTTTTGAGTTTGCCCGAGTTTGCGAGCCGTAATCAGGTCGATTGCGATATGGTGATCCAGCAGCGTGATGTTGGGATGGGCGGTGACTTTGTTGGCCAGCACCTCTTGCACGGCAAGTCCGGTTGCATCGGCTGCATGGATGATGCGACGCTGGCTGTGGCCGCCTTCGCGGGTCAGGTGGTATGAGTGCTCGTCATTATTTTCGCGGCTGAACGGAACGCCTTGTTCTACCAGCCAGGCAATCGCGGTGGCGCCATGCTCGACGACAAAGCGCGTGGTTTCCGGATCACACAGTCCCACCCCGGCGATCTGGGTGTCCTGGATATGCTTGTCAAAAGAGTCTTCCGGGGAAAGCACGGCGGCAATGCCGCCTTGTGCCCTGACGCTTGCGCCATCCAGCAGGGACTTTTTGGTGATGATGGCTACCTTCTGCCGATCGGCCAGTTTCAGGGCCAGGGACAGCCCGGCAAGGCCGCTACCGATAATGAGAGTGTCGAATCGAACCACGCTAAACAGTCAATTTGTCGTCAATTATGCGAACTATAGCAAATTCTGAATGCCATTCCCGATATTGTGTGTGAGGCAGTGAACTTAATTTCAGGCGTATTGTCCATAGGCCGCCGATGGGTAAATGTATGCCGCGATTTTCCTTCTCCGGTTATACTAGCCGGCCACATTGGATAAAGAAATTTAAGGCTAGGGAATGGGCGACAGGGAAGTCGATCAGCAATTGGTTGAGCGTGCGCAAAGCGGTGACAAGCATGCGTTCGAATTGCTGGTGGCTAAATATCAGCGCAGGTTGGGACGCCTGATTTCGCGTTTTATTCGCGACTCCGCCGAGGCGGAGGATGTAACCCAGGATGCCTTCATCAAGGCGTATCGCGCGTTGCCGGCCTTTCGCGGAGATAGCGCTTTTTACACCTGGTTATACAGGATAGGCATCAACACCGCGAAGAATCATTTGCTTGCTTCGGGGCGGCGTGCGCCGACAACGACCGGTTTCGATGCCGAGGAGGCGGAGGACTTTGAAGAGGCCGCCTTGCTGCATGAGGTTGCGACGCCGGAAAACGAGTTGATGAGCAAGCAGGTGGTGGATGTCGTAAATAGCTCTTTGCAGCAACTGCCGGATGATTTGCGCATGGCGTTGACCTTGCGTGAGATAGAAGGCCTGAGTTACGAAGAAATTGCAGCAGTGATGAATTGCCCGATAGGCACGGTAAGGTCGAGAATATTTCGTGCCCGTGAAGCGGTGGCGGTGAATTTGCGCCCTTTGCTGGGTACCAATGAAAATCAGAGGTGGTAGGCATGAAACAAGAAATTTCTGTTTTGATGGATGGCGAGTTGTTCGAGGATGAGGCTGATACGCTGTTGGACAAGCTGAAAAGAGACCCCCAGGCCCATCAGGATTGGCAGGCTTACCACTTGATCGGCGATGCGCTGCGGCAGCCAGATCACATCTGCAAGGACATCAGCGCATCGTTCCATGAGCGCTTGCAGGCAGAGCCGACCGTGTTTGCCCCAAAGCGGAAAGCCGTGCAGCGGGTGCGTCACTTTGCCTTGTCGGCGGCCGCTTCGGTGATGGCGCTCGCGCTGGTGGCCTGGTTGTCGATGCAGGCGGGCGAAGAGCGTATGCCGCAAATTGCCGGGCTCCAGAACCAATCCCAGGTGCGTCCGGCAAGCTTTGCTTCGGTCAACGGCGTGAATGATTATGTGATGGCGCATCAGGAGTATTCGCCAAGTACCGATGTGCATGGCGGGGTGTCGTACATTCATGCCGTGTCGGATAAATAAGGCACATAGTTAGATGGTTGCAAGCCTGAAAGTATTGCCGGCGCTGTTGCTGCTGTTTTGCCAGAGCCTGTATGCGGACCCTCGGCGTGGCGATACCGACTGGCTCGAAACCATGGCGTTTGCTGCCCACCAGACCGATTACAGCGGTACCTTTGTGTATCAGGATGGCGTAGGCGGGACTGTGGAGGTTTCGCGGATAACGCACATTCTGGATGCGGACGGCGAACATCAGCGCCTGGAAAGCCTGAATGGCGTGCGCCGCGAGATCGTCAGCAACAACAACCAGGTCTGGCTGGTATACGGCGAGCACAAGATCCGGCTTGATCGGCCTCAGGGGGAAAAGGGTTTCCCCGATCTGTTGCCGGAGCAACTCTCTTCCCTCAAGGAAAACTACTCCATCAAGCAGGCCGAAGAGGACCGGGTGGCCGGTTTCCATGTACATGCCATTGTTTTCCAGCCCAAGGATAATTTGCGTTATGCCCACAAGATGTGGGCTGACTCCAGCTCCGGCCTGCTGCTCAAGGCGGTGGTGCTGGATGAGCGTTCGCGCATCATTGAGCAATATGCCTTTACCGAGTTGACCCTTGGCGCCAAGGTGGATCACTCCTGGATTGGCAAGAATCCGCTGCCGATGCCTTCGGCTTTTCCGCAAGGCAATGCGGTCAAACCTGCGGCCGACCTCAAGCCTTCGGAGTGGCAAGTGGATGCGTTGCCCAGCGGCTTCAAGAAAATCGTGGAATTTTGCCGCCCGATACGCGACAAGAACATTCCCGTTACGCATATGGTGTTCTCGGATGGGCTGGCGGGCATATCCGTATTTATCGAAGATGTGGCGGGTCGTGAGTTCCCGAATCTGGGGCTGTCCAGCCAGGGAGCCATCCAGGTATACAACCGGATCAGTGGCGACAAGCTGATCACCGTGGTGGGCGAAGTTCCCCCGCGCACCGTGATCCAGGTGGCGGAATCCGTCCGTTACGCAGGAGAGTGAGGTGATTGAGACCAAGGCCATCGTGGTGGATGTGCGTGGTAACGATTTGCTGGTGGTAGCCAGGCAATCAGGCGGCTGCGGACATTGCGACAGCGAAAAAGGCTGCGGCAGCGGAAAACTGTCGCAGATGTTGTGTCGCGAGCCGCGCCAATTCCTGGTAAGCAACGATGCCGGAGCCCGTGTCGGGGACGAAGTTCAGGTCACCTTGCCGGAGGGCGTGCTGCTGCGCAGTGCAATCCTGATGTACATAGTTCCGCTGCTCATGCTGCTGGCGTGTGGCATGGTTGCTGCCAGCCTGGCGGCCAGTGATGCGCAGCGCGACGGCTATGCACTGGTGGGAGGGCTTGCCGGGTTGGTGGCGGGTTTCCTGTTTTCGAAAAAGATGGCGCAACGCGTTCAGGTGAAAGCCAGCGCGCAGTCAGTCGTTATGCATGGTTCGGGACATTCCTGAGCGCGGCTGGGCAGCACGATCATCCAGGAGGAAAGATGTTGAAAAGAGTATTAGGTATCGCGCTGGTTGCGCTTTCCATGCATCTGGCTCAAGCAAAGGAGCTGCCGGACTTTACCGAGCTGGTTGAGAAGCAAGGCCCCGCTGTGGTGAATGTCAGCACCACCCAGATCATCCACAATACCCAGGTTATGCCGGGCATGCCGAACCTGCCGGAAGGTGACCCGTTCTATGAGTTCTTCCGCCGCTTTGCGCCACAAATGCCGCGCGACCAGGAAACGCAATCGCTCGGCTCGGGTTTCATCATCAGCTCCGACGGCTATATCCTGACCAATGCGCATGTCGTGGACAGCGCCGACAAAATCACCGTGCGGCTGACCGACAAGCGCGAGTTCAAGGCCAAGGTGGTCGGAGCGGACAAGCGTACCGATGTGGCCTTGCTGAAAATTGAGGCAAGCGGGCTGCCCAAGGTGGCACTGGGCAACCCGAATCTGATGAAGGTCGGCGAGTGGGTCATTGCAATCGGTTCCCCATTCGGCTTTGACAGTAGCGTCACCGCCGGGATCGTCAGCGCCAAAGGGCGCTCACTGCCGCAGGAAAATTTTGTACCGTTCATCCAGACAGACGTGGCGATCAACCCTGGTAATTCCGGAGGCCCGTTGTTCAATATGAGCGGGGAGGTGGTCGGTATCAACTCCCAGATATACAGCCGTTCCGGCGGCTATATGGGGCTTTCCTTCTCGATCCCGATCGACGTGGCCATGGATGTGGTCAAGCAATTGCGCACAAATGGCAAGGTCACCCGCGGCCGCATCGGGGTGGTGATCCAGGAAGTGACAAGAGAATTGGCTGACTCGTTCGGCATGCATAAGGCAACCGGCGCCCTGATTTCCAATGTGGAAAAGGGCGGGCCGGCTGACAACGCGGGGGTGCAGCCCAGCGATGTCATCCTGAAATTTGACGGTAAGGTGATTGCCTCGTCCAGCGATCTGCCGCGCATCGTTGCGGCGACCCGTCCCGGCAGCAAGGTCGCTGTTGAGTTGTGGCGCAAGGGCGAGTTGCGTGAAATTACACTCGTGGTGGGAGAAATGAACGATAGCGCCCGTCCCGGGCAGCGTGCCGGCAAAGGCGGCGCCAATGCGGCACCGGTGCCGGAAAGCAGCGAGCGGCTCGGGCTGGAGCTTTCGGAGTTGACGGATGACCAGAAGCGTGAACTCCAGATCGCTGGCGGCCTGCTGGTGGAGGATGCGCATGGCGCTGCGGCCCGCAGCGATATAGAGCGCGGCGATGTCATCATGGCCATCGGGAATATCGAGATCGCCTCGCTGAAGCAATTTAATGAGGTGCTGAAGCAAATTCCCAAGGGGCGCAATGTCGCGCTGCTGGTGCGGCGCGGCGATTCGTCAACGTACGTGGCAATCAAACTGGACGAAAAATAAGCATCCTTCCCTTGTTTCAGCGAATCCCGTCAAAATCGGCTAGAATCCGCATCTTGCGAAACCGCCGTTGTGGCGGGATTTTTTATTGTTAGAGTCCCATGCAGCATATCCGTAATTTCTCCATCATTGCCCACATCGACCACGGTAAATCAACGCTGGCTGACCGTATCATCCACCTGTGCGGCGGCCTGTCCGACCGCGAAATGGAAGAGCAGGTGCTCGACTCGATGGACCTGGAGCGTGAGCGCGGCATTACCATCAAGGCGCAAACCGCCGCACTGAGCTACAAGGCGCGCGACGGCCAGGTGTATAACCTGAACCTGATCGATACGCCCGGGCATGTGGACTTCTCCTACGAGGTTTCTCGCTCGCTGTCTGCCTGCGAAGGCGCGCTGCTGGTGGTGGACGCATCGCAGGGCGTGGAAGCGCAGACCGTGGCCAACTGCTACACCGCCATCGACCTTGGTGTCGACGTGGTGCCAGTGCTGAACAAGATCGACCTGCCGTCGGCCAATCCCGAGAATGCGATCGCCGAGATCGAGGATGTGATCGGCATCGACGCGCACGATGCCGTCAAGTGTTCCGCGAAAACCGGACTGGGGGTGGAAGACGTACTGGAATCGCTGATTGCCAAGGTGCCAGCCCCCAAGGGCGATCCGAACTTGCCCTTGCAGGCATTGATCATCGACTCATGGTTCGACAACTATGTCGGCGTGGTGATGCTGGTGCGCATCGTTAACGGCACGCTGAAGCCCAAGGACAAGATCCTGCTGATGGCGACCGGAGCCCAGCACCTGGTTGAGCACATCGGCGTTTTCACGCCCAAGTCGGAAAAGCGCGACGCGCTGTCCGCCGGTCAGGTGGGTTTCATCATTTCCGGCATCAAGGAGCTGAAGGACGCCAAGGTGGGCGATACCGTCACTGTGGCGACGCGCCCGGCGGCCGCACCCTTGCCCGGTTTCAAGGAGGTGCAGCCACAAGTGTTTGCCGGGCTGTTCCCGGTGGAGGCCAACCAGTACGACGCGCTGCGCGACTCGCTGGAGAAGCTGAAGCTGAACGATGCGGCGCTGCAATTCGAGCCGGAAGTGTCGCAGGCGCTCGGCTTCGGTTTTCGCTGCGGCTTCCTTGGCCTGCTGCACATGGACATCGTGCAGGAGCGCCTGGAGCGCGAATTCGACATGGACCTCATCACCACCGCGCCGACCGTGGTGTACGAGGTGCTGATGCGCGACGGCAGCGTCGTGCAGGTGGACAACCCGTCCAAATTGCCGGACATGTCCAAGGTCGAAGAGGTGCGCGAACCGATCGTCAATGTGAACCTGTACATGCCGCAGGAATACGTCGGTTCGGTCATCACGTTGTGCACGCAGAAACGCGGCGTCCAGGTCGACATGACCTACCACGGCAAGCAGGTGCTGTTGAAATACGAAATGCCGATGGCCGAAATCGTGCTCGATTTCTTCGATCGGCTGAAGTCAGTGTCGCGCGGTTACGCTTCGATGGATTATGAGTTCAAGGAGTATCGCGCTGCCGATGTGGTGAAGGTGGACATGATGATCAACGGCGAGAAGGTCGATGCGCTCTCCATCATCGTGCACCGGGCCAACAGCCAGTACCGCGGGCGTGAAGTGGCCGCCAAGATGCGCGAAATCATCCCGCGCCAGATGTTCGACGTGGCGATCCAGGCGGCCATCGGCGCCAACATCATCGCGCGCGAAAACGTGAAGGCACTGCGCAAGAACGTGCTGGCCAAGTGCTACGGCGGCGACATCACGCGCAAGAAGAAGCTGCTGGAAAAGCAGAAGGAAGGCAAAAAGCGCATGAAGCAGGTGGGCAGCGTGGAGATTCCGCAGGAGGCGTTCCTCGCCATCCTGCGCGTTGAGGATTAATAGACAGGAAACCAAATGGATTTTGCTTTGATCATGTTTTTGCTGCTGGCGCTGACCGGCGGCCTGTGGATGCTGGACAAGCTGGTGTTGCGCAAAAAACGCCCGGAAGGCAGCGCGCAACCGTGGTGGGTGGAGTATTCCCGCAGCTTTTTCCCGGTGATCCTCGTGGTGTTCCTGCTGCGTTCCTTCCTGGTGGAGCCGTTCAAGATTCCTTCCGGCTCGATGATACCGACCCTGCATGTCGGGGATTTCATCCTGGTGAACAAGTTCACCTACGGTATCCGCCTGCCGATCATCAACCTGAAGGTGATCCCGGTGAGCGAGCCGAAGCGCGGCGATGTGATGGTGTTCCATTACCCGGAAAACCCTTCGGTGGATTACATCAAGCGCGTTGTGGGACTGCCGGGCGATGGCATCGTGTATCGCGACAAGCGCCTGTGGGTAAACGGCCTGGAGCAACCGCAGCAGCGCGACGGCGAATACAATTATGTGGAGAGCGGCCTGAATTTCGTGCATACCGAGCGTTCCATCGAAAAGCTCGACGGGCACGACCATCCGATCCTGCTGAATCCCGAGATGCCGTCCGTGCATCTGGGTAGCGTTTCCGAGTTCCCGTATTTCGATAATTGCCACTATAGTATGCAGGAGGTCAGCTGCAAGGTTCCGGAGGGGCACTACTTCATGATGGGCGACAACCGCGACAACAGCCGCGACAGCCGCTATTGGGGATTTGTACCGGATAACATGGTGGTCGGGAAGGCATTCTTCATCTGGATGAATTTTGGCGACTTGAAGCGGATTGGACTGTCGATCAACTGAGTGGATGGCAAGGAGCGATCATGGCATTAAAGGCTAAACAGCGAGGCATGGGCATGATGGGCATCATCATGATCATTGTGGTGGTGTTGTTTGTTGCAATATCGGCGCTGAAGGTGCTGCCCTCTTACCTGCAGGATCGGGAGATCGCACATATTTTTGCCGAGATCGTGAATGATCCGGCAATGAAAGGAGCCTCCGTCCGCGATGTGCGCGACTCTTTCCAGAAGCGCGCGGTCATGGATTCGATTTCAGCGGTGAGCCCCGAAGACATCAAGATCGACAATGTCGACGGCAAGCTGGTGTTGAGCGCCAGCTACGAAGTGAAGGTTCCGCTGGGCGGAAATGCGACCCTGGTGCTCGACTTCAATCCCAGCAGCGCACAATAAGCGGGCGCATGGATCGGGAAAGCTTGTGCCGCGAGATCGGCTACCAGTTCACGCAGCCGCATTTCCTGCAACGGGCGTTGACGCACCGCAGTTACAGCAGTGCGCATTATGAGCGGCTGGAGTTCCTCGGCGACAGCGTGCTGAATTGCGCTGTTGCGAAATACCTGTATGAGCATTACCCGGACCTGCCGGAAGGCGACCTGTCCAGGTTGCGTGCCAGCCTGGTGAACCAGCATACCCTGTTTACGCTGGCACAAAAGCTGGGCTTGGGCGATTTGCTGCTGCTGGGCGAGGGTGAGCGCAAGAGCGCCGGGTTCCGGCGTCCCTCGATCCTGGCCGATACCGTCGAAGCCCTGTTGGGCGCGGTGTTCCTGGATGGAGGTTTCCCTGCCGCCGAGCAGGTTGTGCTGCGCCTGTATGTGCCCTATATCGAGCAAACCGACCTGAGCAGCCTGGGCAAGGATGCCAAGACGCAGTTGCAGGAATATTTGCAGGCACGCAAACTGGCCTTGCCGAAATACAGTGTCGTCAACATTCGCGGTGAATCGCATGAGCAGGTTTTCGTGGTTGAATGCGAGATACCGCAATTGAATCTGTCCGCACGCGGCGAGGGCGGCAGCCGCCGGATCGCAGAGCAGGTAGCGGCAGAGTCGCTCTATCGTCAATTAAGTAAGGCCAAACATGACTGAGTCCAAACAATTTCACAGCGGTTTTGTCGCCATCGTGGGACGCCCCAATGTCGGCAAATCGACCCTGCTCAACCACCTGATCGGGCAGAAGATCAGCATCACCTCGCGCAAGGCGCAAACCACCCGTCACCGCATTCACGGCATCCTCACCGAGGAGAATACGCAATTCGTATTCGTCGATACACCGGGGTTCCAGACGCAGTACCTGAACACGTTGAATCGCGGGCTGAACCGGGTGGTAACCAGCAGCCTGCGCGACGTGAACGTGGTGCTGTTCGTGATCGAGGCGCGCCATTTCGACGAGCGCGACCGCCAGGTCATGAACCTGCTGCCGGACAACATTCCGGTGCTGCTGGTGATCAACAAGGTCGACAACATGAATGACAAGGCGGAATTGCTCCCCTTCATCGAGCAAATTGCGCAAGAGCGCAGCTTCGCCGCCATCGTGCCGGTCAGTGCCAAGCAGGACAAGCAGCTGGATACCTTGTTGAGTGCCATCCGTCCATTCATGCCGGAAGGCGAGCACATCTATCCCGAAGACGAGGTGACGGATCGCAATGAGCGTTTCCTCGCGGCAGAAATCGTGCGCGAGAAAGTGTTCCGGTTTACCGGAGAAGAGTTGCCATATTCGGTCAGTGTCGTCATCGAGCAATTCAAGCTGGAGGGCCGCCTGCGCCGCATTCATGCTGCGGTGCTGGTGGACAAGGAAGCGCACAAGGCCATGCTGATCGGGGCCAAGGGCGAGAAGCTCAAGGAGATCAGCACCCAGGCGCGCCTGGATATGGAGAAACTGTTCGACGGCAAGGTGTTTCTCGAAGTCTGGGTCAAAGTCCGCAGCGGCTGGGCGGATAGTCCGCAGATGCTGAAATCATTGGGGTACGAGTAAGGACGAAGCGGCATGCGGTTGTGGTCGTTACACCCGCGTCACCTCGATGCCAAAGGCCTGGTGGCGCTGTGGCGCGAGGCGCTCTTGGCGCAAAAGGTGCTGGACGGCGCTACGCGCGGGTACCGGCACCATCCACAGTTGCAGCGTTTCCGCGCACAGGCCGATGCCCAGGGCTGCATTGCTGCCTATCTGCGCGCAGTGTGGCGTGAGGCGGAACAGCGCGGCTACCATTTTGACGGCACGAAAATCGGCCCCGAAGCATCGCCCCCGAGCATTCCCGTGACGGACGGACAAATCGATTATGAATTGGCCCACCTGCGCAGCAAGCTTGCGTTGCGCGACCCCCGGGCCTTGCAGCGGCTCAATGCGCTTGCCGGCATTGAAGTCCATCCCTTGTTCAAAGTCGTGCCCGGAGAGGTCGAGCCGTGGGAAATTGTTTCCCCGGACTGATGCACAAAATCAACATGAGTGGGATCGCCAAGAACCGTATCCAGGATGAAACAGCCTTCGTGCTGCACAGTTATCCGTTCCGCGAAACCAGCCTGGTGGTGGAGGTGTTCAGCCGCCAGCATGGCCGCGTACCGCTGGTGGCGCGCGGCGCGCGGCGGCCACGCTCGGCCTTGCGCGGACTGCTGATGAGCTTCCAGCCTTTGCAATTGTCCTGGTTCGGCAAACACGAATTGCGTACGCTGCATAGCGCCGAATGGCAGGGCGGTCAGCCGTTGCTGCAGGGGACTGCACTGATGTGCGGCTTCTACCTGAATGAATTGCTGCTGAACCTGCTGGCGCGCGACGATCCGCACGAGTCGCTGTTCGACTATTACCGGCTTACCCTGCAACGTCTGGTGCAGGAGGTCGATCATGCCGCCACCTTGCGCTGTTTTGAAAAGCACCTGCTGCAGGAACTGGGCTACGCCTTGCTGCTGGAGCATGAAGCCGGCAGCAGCCGGCCGATCGTTGCGGAGCGCAGCTACCGTTATGTGCTGGAACACGGCGCGGTTCCGCAAAGCGGGCAAGAGGGCGAAGGGATGACGGTTTCCGGCAAGACCCTGCTCGATATGGCTGCGGATGACTACTCTGATGCCAGCAGCGCGCGCGAGGGCAAGCAACTGATGCGCATGCTGCTGAACCACCATCTCGGCGGCGTGGTACTGCATACGCGCGAGCTGATCCAGGATTTGCGCAAGTTCAACTAGGAGCGCTTCCCGGCGTTTGCGGGCACGGACCGAAGGCGTGGCAAGGCTCGGCATCTGGGCAGAAATGGGCGTAACAACCGTTTGGCCTGGAATATAATAAGCGCCTTCAATATTTCAGGCAGAACCATGATCAAACTTGGACTGAACATCGACCATGTGGCGACGCTGCGCCAGGCGCGCGGCTCACGCTATCCCAACCTGGTGCGCGCAGCCCTGATTTGCGAAGAAGCGGGCGCGGACGCCATCACGATCCACTTGCGCGAAGATCGCCGCCATATCCAGGATGCGGATGTCGACATCCTGCGCGGCATGCTGCAAACGCGCATGAACCTGGAATGCGCCGTGACGGAAGAGATGATCGACAACGCCGTGCGCGTGAAGCCGCACGACATTTGTCTGGTGCCGGAGCGGCGCGAGGAGCTGACCACCGAGGGCGGCCTGGATGTGGTGAAGTATTTCGACCAGGTGCAGCGCGCCACCCAGCGCTGCCTGGAGGCGGGCATCCGTGTTTCGCTGTTTATTGACGCCGACGAGAAGCAGCTCGATGCGGCCAAGCGTGCCGGCGCACCGGTGGTGGAAATCCATACCGGGAAATATGCGGATGCCGACAGTGTGCCGGATCGCGCAGCGGAACTGGCGCGCATCCACAAGGCGGCGCTGCATGCACATGGACTAGGGCTGCAGGTCAACGCCGGGCACGGGTTGCACTACCATAACGTGCGTCCCATCGTGGCCATTCCGCACATGGCCGAGCTCAACATCGGCCATGCGATCATTTCCGAAGCCGTGTTCATCGGGCTGGAGCAAGCGGTGCGCAACATGAAGGCGCTGCTGGTTCCATGATTCTTGGCATAGGCACCGACATCATCAGCGTGACGCGCATCGCCGATGCACTGGCGCGGCATGGCGAGCCGTTCGCGGCGCGCATCCTGGCGCCCGAGGAGCTGGAAGAGTTTTCTGCGCAGGTACATCCGGCACGCTTCCTTGCCAAGCGTTTCGCGGCCAAGGAGGCATTCGCCAAGGCAACCGGCCAAGGGTTGCGCCATCCGGTCACCCTGCACAATATTCGCGTGGCGCACGATGCGCTGGGCAAGCCGGAGCTGGCCTGCAGCGCAGAGTTGTCCGCCTACCTGGCGCAGCGTGGGGTGCGGCGGCAACATCTGAGTATCAGCGACGAGCATGAGCATGCCGTGGCATTTGTAATCCTGGAAGGAGAGAACTGATGGGTATCGGTCCGGTAATGCTGGATGTGGCGGGGAAAACGCTGACTGCCGAGGACGAGGCGCGCCTGCGCCATCCGCTGGTCGGCGGGGTGATCTTGTTCGCGCGCAACTATGAATCGCCGCGCCAGTTGGCCGAGTTGACGGCTGCCATACGGGCGGTGCGCACGCCGCCCCTGTTGATTGCCGTGGATCATGAAGGCGGGCGCGTGCAGCGCTTCCGCGACGGTTTTACCCGCATTCCGCCGATGCGTGAACTGGGCAAGATTTGGGATGCCCACCCGAAAAAAGCGCGCCACCTGGCGGAGCAGGCCGGATGGGTGCTGGCTTCCGAATTGCGCGCGCATGGTGTAGATTTCAGTTTCACGCCGGTGCTGGATGTCGATTACGGCGCCAGCTCGGTGATCGGCGATCGAGCGTTTCATTCTGATCCGCAGGCAATCGCGGAACTGGCCCACAGCCTGTTGCAGGGCATGAAAAAAGCCGGCATGGCGACGGTGGGAAAGCATTTCCCCGGGCACGGTTTCGTGAAGGCGGACTCGCATCTGGAGATCCCGGTCGATGAACGGGATTATGCCGATATCGAATTGTGCGACCTGGTGCCGTTCCGCCAGATGGTGCATTACGGCCTGGCAGCTGTGATGCCGGCGCATGTGATTTATCCCAAGGTGGATGCCAAGCCGGCCGGTTTTTCGCGGCGCTGGCTGAAAGATATTTTGCGCGGCGAACTCGGTTTCGAAGGCTGCATTTTCAGCGATGACCTGAGCATGGAGGGGGCGACGGTCGCCGGCGGGATCGTGCAGCGCGCGGAAGCTGCCTTGCAGGCCGGCGCCGACATGGTGCTGGTGTGCAACAAGCCGCAGTCGGCCGACGAGCTGCTGGCGGGCCTGAAGTGGGAGATGCCGGCAACGAGCAAGGCACGGCTTGCGCATATGCGCGGGCATGGTCATGCGCAGACCATGGTGCAATTGCATGAAAGCGGCGACTACATCAAGGCGCTGCATGAGGTTGCCGGCATCGGCAGCGTCAGCGGCGAGCTGTCTCTTGTATAATCCGGGCATGGATTCAATCAGCGGGGCAACATGAGTGAATTACAGATCGGATTGCTGATCATCGGCGTCGTGGTGGTTGCCGGGGTTTATGGTTACGGCTTCTGGCAGCAGCGGCAATACCGGCGCAAGTTCGGCGCCACGTTCGAGGCGCAGCATGACGATGCCCTGTACCATCCTCCTTCGGCCGCTGCCGATGTTTTGATCGAGGAAGAGGTCGCTGCACTGGACTATGAAGAGACGCACCACCAGGTCGGCGATGACGAGGTGTGTGCGTTGCTGGATGCGGCAACCGACTACATCGTCGACATCAAACTGAAAGCCCCGTTGGGCAGCGATGCCCTGGCGTCGCTCTGGGCGCAACGCTTTGACTTCGGCAAGCGGATTAATGCCTGCGGCCTGAATGCCGAAAGCGGCCATTGGGAACGCCTGATTCCGGAAAGTCATCCGCAGTACAAGGCATTCAGGATCGGACTGCAACTGGCAGATCGTTCCGGCCCGGTCAGCGAAGTGCGCCTCAAGGAGTTTCATGGCATCCTGCATGAAATAGCGCGCCAGGTGGATGCCGACATCGTCGCGCCGGACTTGCCTGCCGCTTTGCTGCAGGCAAAAGCGCTGGACGATTTTTGCGCCGATGTGGACCAGATGATCGGCCTCAACATCCTGCCCGGCGGCGACCGCCAATTGTTTGCCAGCGAGATTGCCAAGGTGGGCGAGCGTTACGGATTGCGGCTGCAAGCGGACGGGAATTTCCAGCTGGTCGATGGCCGCGGCGTGACGGTGTTCAGCCTGGGCAGCATGGATGGCACCTTGTTCCAGCCGCTGACGCTCAAGCAAACCCGTGTGCCGGGAGTGACGCTGCTGCTGGATGTGCCGCGCGTGGAGCAACCGATCGAGCGTTTCGATGAGCTGGCCGAGCTTGCGCGCAGCCTGGCAACTGACCTGCGTGCGGCATTGGTCGACGACAACCGGGTTACCCTCAGCGACAAGGCCTTGGGCCATATTCGCGAACAAGTGGCATCGATCCAGGGGCGCATGTTGGCAGGGCAGGTGGTGCCCGGTAGCGCCCAGGCATTGCGGTTGTTTGCCTGATGGCAACAGAGCAGGCCGCCCGCCGCGCAGCCGCGCTGCGCCAGCAGATCGCCGAATACGATTACTGGTATTACGTGAAGGATGCCCCGCGCATTCCCGATGCGGAATATGACAAACTGTTCCGCGAACTGCAAGCGCTCGAAGCGCAACATCCCGAATTACTTACTCCCGATTCCCCCACGCAGCGCGTGGGGGGCAAGGTGCTGGACGGTTTTGTGCCGGTCAGGCATGCGGTGCCCATGCTTTCCATCCGTACCGAAACGGACATTGAAGACAGCGGTGCCTACAACTTCGACACGCGGGTGAAGAACGCGCTCGGCGCGGCGGAAGAAATCGAATATTCCTGCGAGCTGAAATTCGACGGCCTTGCCATCAACCTGCGCTATGAGCGCGGCGTGCTGGTGCAGGCAGCCACACGTGGTGACGGCGAGACCGGGGAAGACGTGACGCAGAATATTCGCACCATCCATTGCATCCCTCTGCATCTCAAGGATTGCGCCGCTGCGGTGCTCGAAGTACGCGGCGAGGTGTACATGAGCCGGGCCGACTTTGATCGCTACAACGAGAAACAGCGCGCGCAGGGCCTGCCTATGCTGGTGAATCCGCGCAACGGCGCAGCCGGCAGCATCCGCCAGCTGGACCCGAAACTGGCCGCGCAGCGCCCATTATCTTTTTTTGCTTATGGCCTGGGCGAGGTAAAAGGCTGGGGGCTGCCCGGTACCCACGGCGCCATCCTCGATGGGCTGGAGCAGTTCGGCCTGCCGGTGTGCGGCGAGCGCGCCGTGGTGCAGGGCGCGCAGGCGTTAGCTGAGTTCCACCGCCGCATCGCCGCCAAACGCGATGCGCTGCCGTTCGACATCGACGGGGTGGTGTACAAGGTCAACAGCTTGGCACTGCAACAGGAGTTGGGTTTCGTTTCGCGTGAGCCGCGCTGGGCGGTGGCGCACAAGTATCCTGCCGAAGAGCAGATTACCGTGCTGCGCGATATCGAGGTGCAGGTAGGGCGCACCGGTAAACTCACGCCGGTGGCCAAGCTGGAGCCGGTGTTCGTCGGCGGCACTACGGTTTCGAATGCCACGCTGCACAATGAAGACGAAGTCCGCCGCAAGGATGTGCACATCGGCGACACCGTGATCGTGCGCCGCGCGGGCGATGTGATTCCCGAGGTGGTAGGCGTGGTGCTGGAGCGCCGCCCGCCCGATGCACGCGCCTTTGTGATGCCGACGAGCTGTCCGGTGTGCGGCAGCCATGTGGTGCGCGAGGAGGGCGAGGCCGATGCGCGCTGCACCGGCGGCCTGTTCTGCGCAGCGCAGCGCAAGCAGGCGATCCTGCATTTTGCCGGGCGGCGCATGATGGATATCGAAGGCCTTGGCGACAAGCTGGTGGATCAGTTGGTGGATGGAAACATCATCCGCTCTTTGCCCGACCTTTACCGCCTGGATATGGCGACGCTGGCGGGGTTGGAGCGCATGGCCGAGAAGAGTGCGCAGAACATCATCGATGCGCTGGAGAAGAGCAAGGTTGCGACGCTCAACCGTTTCCTGTTTGCGCTCGGCATCCGCCATGTGGGCGAGAGTACCGCCAAGGACTTGGCACGCCATTTCGGCAAGCTGGATTCGATCATGCTGGCGACGCCGGAGCAGTTGCTGCAAGTGCCGGACGTGGGGCCGGTGGTGGCGCATAGCATCCATGATTTTTTTGCCGAAGCGCATAACCGTGAGGTGGTGCAGCAATTGCGTGCGCTCGGGGTGCACTGGGAAGAGCATGATGGCATGGCGCACCAGGTGCTGCCGCTCACCGGCAAGACGTTTGTGTTGACCGGAACGCTCGCCAGTATGGGGCGGGATGAGGCAAAATCGCGGCTGGAGACGCTGGGGGCCAAGGTGAGCGGCAGCGTTTCGAAAAAGACTGATTGTGTCGTTGCCGGCAGCGAAGCGGGTAGCAAGCTGGATAAGGCGCGCGAGCTGAACATCCCGGTCTGGGATGAGCCGCAGTTATTGGATCAACTGAAGGAATGGGAAGGTCAATGAGCAAGACTATGAAGCCCAGTTTTGGCTCCGGTCGTCCTTGGCTTAACTTGCGTTGCAAGTTCACCCTGGCCGTACGGGAGCCTTTTCCGAAAACAGCTTTCGTTATCCGGATTGAAGAAAGACTGATATGAAAAAGATAACGAAAGCTGTTTTTCCGGTCGCGGGCATGGGAAGCCGCTTCCTGCCGGCGACCAAGGCGACGGCCAAGGAGATGCTGCCCGTCGTCGATAAGCCGCTGATCCAGTATGCGGTCGAAGAGGCGGTTGCCGCCGGGATCACCGACATGGTGTTCATCACCGGGCGTCACAAGCGCGCCATCGAGGATCACTTCGACAAGGCCTATGAACTGGAAGCTTCGCTGGAGGCGAACGGAAAGACCGAGTTGCTGCGCATGGTGCAATCGGTCGTGCCCAAACATGTGAACTGCATCTACATCCGCCAAGCCGAGCCGCTGGGGCTTG
This sequence comes from Pseudomonadota bacterium, assembly GCA_021848465.1. Lineage (GTDB taxonomy): Bacteria > Pseudomonadota > Gammaproteobacteria > Burkholderiales > Gallionellaceae > JAJZUP01. The sequence continues at coordinate 96,224 of JAJZUP010000002.1, read as the reverse complement.
GGCATGCCGTGCTGTGCGCCAGGCCGGTGGTGCAGGAAGAACCGTTTGCGGTGCTGCTGGCCGACGACCTGATCGATGCCACCCCCTCGGTGGTGAAGCAGATGGTTGCAGTCTATAACGAGCATCAATGCTCTGTGCTTGGGGTGCAGGATGTGCCGCGTGCGCATACCAGGCAATACGGCATCGTCAGTGCCACGCATCTGGCGCCCAATGTGGAAAAGGTGCACGGCATCGTCGAAAAGCCAAGCCCGGATGTTGCGCCTTCCACGCTGGCGGTGGTGGGGCGCTATATCCTGACGCCACGCATATTCCACCATCTTGAGCATGTGCAGCCCGGTTCCGGCGGGGAAATACAATTGACTGACGGCATTGCGGCCTTGCTGACGGAGGAGCAACTGCTTGCCTACCGGTTCGAGGGGGAGCGCTATGACTGTGGCTCCAAGCTCGGCTATCTTCAGGCCCAGGTCGCTTACGGCCTGAAGCACGAGGAGTTGCGGGCAGGCTTCTCCGCGTATCTGAAAAAGGTGTGCGATGCTGGATAATGCCGAGGCGCGTGCGCTACTGGCTGCAGCGGAATTGCTGTATGACGAAGATCAGGTGCAAGCGGCATTGCGCCGGGTTGCAGGCGAGATCAATGCGGCCTTGTCGGACCGGCACCCGCTGGTATTATCCGTGATGGGCGGGGCGGTGGTGTTTACCGGCCAGTTGTTGCCGTTGCTGGATTTTCCTCTGGATTTCGATTACGTGCATGCCTCGCGTTATGGCGATGCCCGACAGGGCGGAGCAGTGCACTGGAAAGTGGCGCCGCGCGAGAATGTGCGTGGCAAGGTGGTGCTGGTGCTGGACGACATCCTGGATGAGGGGGAAACCCTGGCGGCAATCCGGCAGCGTGTGCTGGAGCTCGGTGCGACGGGGTTCTACAGCGCGGTATTCGCCGACAAGCAGCACGGCCGGCCGAAGCCGATCAAGGCGGATTTCGTCGGGATGCACATCCCCGATCGTTTTGTTTTCGGATATGGTATGGATATACATGGTGCGTGGCGCAACCTGCCCGCGATTTATGCAGTGAAGGAATGAACAGGAATTGGGATTTAGGATTTCGGAAAAATGCGGTTCTGCTTTAACTAAATCCTGAACCCCAAATCTCAATTCCTGCAAAAGGAGTTTTGAATGTTGGCAATCATTGGCGGCACCGGACTGACGCAGTTGGCGAATCTCAAGATCACCCATCGCCAGGTGATACGCACACCGTACGGCGAGCCATCCGGCGCGCTGACCTTCGGCACGATCAACGAGCATGAGGTCATGTTTCTCGCACGCCACGGCTATGGGCATACCATCCCGCCACACGCCGTGAATTACCGCGCCAACCTGTGGGCGCTGCATGAGCAGGGTGCCAAGCGCGTGATTGCGGTGGCCTCGGTGGGCGGCATCCGTGCGGACCTGAGTCCCGGCACGCTGGTGTTGCCGGACCAGATCATCGATTACACCTATGGGCGGGCATTCACCTATTTCGATGGGCAAGACCGTTCCGTGACCCACATCGATTTCAGCCTGCCGTATTCGCCGGCATTGCGGCAGCGCATCCTTGCGGCAGCGAAAGCTGCGGGCGAGGCATGTCTGGACGGCGGCGTGTATGCGGCGACCCAGGGGCCGCGCCTGGAGACGATCGCCGAGATCAACCGCATCGAGCGCGACGGCGCCGACATGGTGGGGATGACCGGCATGCCGGAGGCTGCGCTGGCGCGCGAACTGGGGCTCGAATATGCCGCGATAGGCGTGGTGGTGAATTACGCCGCAGGGCGCGGCGGCAACGTTGCCAGCGTTGACCGCGGTGCGGTCGGTACGGTAGCCGATGCAGCCATGGCGCGCGTCAGGAACATCCTCGGCGTAGTGGTGGAATCCGATGCCAGTTAGGGATGTGCTGCGCATGGGGGATGCGCGCCTGTTGCGCCATGCCGAACCGGTCAAGGCATTCGGCCAGCCGGAGTTGTTCGACCTGTTGCGCGATATGCGCGACACCATGCAGGCGCTTGACGGCGTCGGGCTGGCGGCGCCGCAGATCGGGGTCAACCTGCGCGTGGTGATTTTCTCGGTGGAAAGCAATCCGCGTTACCCGGATGCGGAGAGCGTGCCCGAGACCGTACTGATCAACCCGCTGCTGACCCCGCTTTCCGATGCCCAGGAAGAAGGCTGGGAGGGGTGCTTGAGTATTCCCGGCATGCGCGGGCTGGTGCCGCGTTATACCCATTTGCGTTATCAGGGCTACGATGAGTTCGGCGCCCTGATCGACCGTACCGTGAGCGGCTTTCATGCGCGCGTGGTGCAGCACGAATGCGACCATCTGGACGGAATACTGTACCCGTTGCGCGTCAAGGATATGCGCAATTTCGGCTTCAATTCCGAACTGTTCCCGGACAATACTCAGCAGGAAGCTTGATGCAGGCAAAAAACCGCGACGAATTTCGCGTGATCCGCAACCTTGTGTTTGCGTTCGCCGCACTGATGCTGGTGTTGGGCATCGGTACGCTGGGCTATCACGCTCTGGGTGACGGCAAGCACTCCTGGCTTGATTGCTTCTACATGACCTTCATCACCATTTCCACCATCGGGTATACCGAGGTGGTCGATGTGTCACATTACGAATACGGCCGGCTGTTTACGATATTCATCGGGATTACCGGCATCGGCGTGTTGGGGTATGTGCTGTCCACCTTCACGGCCTTCATGCTGGAACGGGATTTGAATGAGTCATGGCGGAGAAGAAAAATGCACCAGAAAATTGCGCAGTTGCGCGACCACTACATCGTATGCGGTGTCGGCCTGATCGGAAGTAATGTGGCCCACGAGTTGAATGCGACCGGGCGCAGTTGCGTCATCGTCGATTCCAACATGCAGACCATGCAGCGCTATCTTGATGCGCATCCCGGTCAGCTTTACCTGAATGGCGACGCCACCGATAACGACGTGCTGCTTGCCGCCGGCGTGATGCACGCACGCGGCGTATTCGCCGTAGCGCATGACGACAGCATGAACCTGGTGATCAGTCTCAGCGCCAAGCAGCTCAATCCGAACCTGCGCGTGGTGGCGCGCTGTCATGACGTGAAGAACGCCGAGAAGACCCGCCGCGCGGGAGCAGATGAAATCGTGTCGCCGGATTTCACCGGCGGCCTGCGCATCGTGTCGGCAATGGTGCGTCCGAATGTCGTTTCTTTCCTCGACGACATGCTGAAATCGGAAGCCAGCGTGCGCATGGAGGAGGTCAGTGTCCCCAGCGGAGCTGTCCGGAAAACACCTCTCAGTCCTGCATCATGGCAACCGCGACAGCCTCATATTGGCCGTGCGCCACGGCGGCGCGGACTGGACTTTCAATCCTTCCTCCCATCATGTGCTGAAGGGCGGTGATGTGTTGATGGTAATGACCAGCCCGGAAGGACGCCACCGCATGGAGTTGTTGCTGCAGGGGATTGCCTGACCATCTGAGTATTGTGGGAGCCGCGGTTTTCGTAGGAGCGGTTTTAACCGCGAAGTGTGGTGTGATGCATAGTGCGCATTCGCGGCTGAATGCCGCTCCTACCAGGGGAAGCAGTTTGCGTAGGATCGGTTTCAACCGCGAAGGGGGCGGCAGTGGGCGTAGTGTGCATTCGCGACTGAAGTCGCTCCCTCAGTGGCCGTTCCTGCAGGGTGAGGTGTGTTTTTCGTAGGAGCGGTTTTAACCGCGAAAGGTCACTGACAAATGCGGGAAACCGCTTTAGTGCGCATCCTCAAGCAACGCAGCAAATTGCCGTGCGATTTCCGTGGTGCTGAATTTTTTGGCCACCCAGTCGCGGCCTTGTGAGCTGAGCTGTTTTCGCAGTTCGGCATCTCCTGCCAGTTCCAGAATCGTGTCGCGCCATACCGCCACGTCGCCGACCGGCAGCAGTTTACCGGTCACGTCCGGTTGCAGTGTTTCCGGCAAGCCGCCGAGGTTGCTGCATAACACCGGCAGTCCGCTGGCCTGTGCCTCGATTGAAACGCGGCCGAAGGTTTCGGTCACCAGTGTGGGGGCGGCGAGAATGTCCAGCGCGGCGTAATAGGGACGGACATCCTTGGCCCAGGTGTGCCAAGTGTGACGCTCAGCGTGGCCGCCTTGCCGGATGCGCGCTTTCAGGTCATTGACCACCAGTCCGTCGCCGACCCAGATGGCCTTGATTTTCGGGTTGATTGCCATCGCCTGGTTGAGTGCGTCGCATAACGGCAGTTGCCCCTTGTCCGGGTGCATCGCGCCGATGAATCCCACCACCACATCATCGTCGGCGTAACCGAGCTGTGCGCGTGTGGTTCTTCGTAACTCGGGATCAGCACCGAAATAGTCGAGGTCGAGCGGGTTGTGCAGCATCTGGATGCGCGTGGCATCCACACCGCGCGCGATGAAATTGCCGCGCATGAATTCGGAAATGACGATGAAGCGGTGCGCCAGACGCGGAATGAAGTGGTGGGTGAAAAAGCGCAGCGGATAATCCATGTGCTTGAACAGCGCCAGCTTTACCCCGCGCAGCCGTGCGATCACCGCCAGCGGCCAGTATTCCTTGCTGAAACTGCCGATGATCCAGTCCGGCTCAAACTTGTTGATCGCGTGCCACACCGCGATAAAGCCGCGCGGGTCGAACGCATTGCGGAACACGCCTTCATAGAGCGTGACGCCGCTATCTTTCAGGCCGTGATGGATGGGCGTGTCGAAGCGGATTACTGCCGCCACCTCGTGTCCCTCCGCCAGCATGGCCTTGGACAGCGTGATGAAATGGCTTTCAGTACCGCCGCCGCCGTAATGGGTGCCGACAAACAACAGCTTCATCCGCGTTTGTCCTCGTAGCGACTGAATAATTTGAGCAGGAACAGATGCGGCATCGTGCTGCCGCTGACCAGCACGCGGCGCAGCAGCAGCGCATCTTCGCCGGCGCGGGCGCGGCCGCGCTGCACTGTGGTGGCGGCATCGTAGCCGGCACGGCGTGTGGCGGCTACGACGCGTTCGTCGAGGTCTCCGTAGGGGTAGCAGAATTGCGTTACCGGTGCGCCGAGCAGCGCTTCGAGGTCTCGCTTGCTGCCGGCGATTTCGTCGTCGAGCTGCATGTCCGTACACTCCGTCAAACGCGGATGGGTGCGCGAATGCGCGCCGACTTCCATGCCAGCCCGCTGCCAGGCGCGGAGCTGAGACTCATCCATCAGCGGCTTGCGCACTTGCAGTTGGGATGCGTCCCATTCGTTATGCCGGCCGAGGCGCTGGCTCACGAAATAACAGGTGGCCGTGAAGCCGTATTTCTGCAGGATCGGCAGCGCAAGTTCGAGCGTATCCACATAACCGTCGTCGAACGTGATTGCCACCACGCGGCCCTTCTTCTCGCCGCGCAAGTAGGGCATGGCGTCCGCCATGGAAAGCCCTCGGTAGCCGAGCAGGCGCAGCAACAGCATCTGGCGCGCAAAGGCCGTGGCACGCACATACAGGTTGCGCAGGCGTGCGCCCTCGGGCGGCTTGCCGATGTTGTGGTACATCAGGATGGGGATGGTAGACATCCGCATATTTTAAGCGAATTGCGCGGCATGTGCGGAGCGATGCGGTTTTATTTTCTTGCAGATGAGAGCGACAGCCTGTTTTCGGAGAGTTCTATCTGGTTTCAGGCCGTGTGTAGCCACACTGCATGCACTGCGGCTGATGCATGCAAAGATGCGTTCCGCATTTTTGGCATAACCAGCTGCGCGTCTCTTCCTGCATGAAGTGCTCCAAGGTGGATTGGTCGATGGATTCCAGGTTGGAAATGACGTTTACGCCATATTGCGTGCGATAGCGCTTATCCAGATGCTGTAATTTCTCGCAAGGGAATTGCGAGCAGGTAAAACAGAAATCAGGCTGGTCGGCAACGCGTTCCGGGCAGTTCCGGATTTCGCAAGCGAGGCACGAGTTGGATTTGTTCTCAGGGCCGCCGCGGCAACCGGGACACGGGTTGCGCGTACGCAGGTAAGCGCGGCACACGCCGCAATTGAGGCCGCATGGCGCAATGATCAGCGGGTCATCAGCCGGGATTTGCGTTGTGCGCGCAGGCATGCTGTGCACCGGGCACTCAGGGGTTCATGAAGGGGTGATTGATGAGGTCAAGCGAGTCGTCAATCGAATCCGGCAGCGTTTTGGCAAGCAGGTCCAGCAGGACAATGGCATTGATGGTGGAGTCCTGGGCGCTGACGGTGCGCAGCCGGGCGGACATCGCCATATTGATCTTGCGAATCTCGGCATAGTTGCGCTTCAGCCGCTCCAGCGTGAAGTCGGCATCCAGCTGCTGCCGCTTCCTGAAATACTGGGTGAGCAGATAGCTCGAAACGGAACGGAAAATGGTTTCCTCTTCGGTTGCCAGCGGCAGGTGGAAGCGCGCCATCGGCTTCAGGAAAGCCATGTGCGGGCAACCGCTGGTGGCCATGATCAGTCCCATCAGCGAACTCGCCGCGCGCTGCGCCGTTGTGCGTCCGCTGACCACCCGTTCGGGCGCTGTCACCTCAATGTCGACTTCCTGAAAGGAAACCACGCCCTGGAGAATATTGACCAGCGGCGTCAGGCGGACCGCCAAGGGGCAGAAAGGCGTTGTGTCGGCCCGCAGCGGGCAGTTCGGGCATTGATGGAAATCGAGCTTGCACCATGCCGGCGGAATCGCATCGGAGGCAATCGACTCCATGCTGTGCTTGTCGATTTTTACATCGACAATTTCCTCGCGGTGCCCCGGGAAATGAAACCGGTAGCGAATATCGAATGTCTGCGCCATGACTCCCTCCTGTGGAGAGGGCTTTGTACACCATTCATGGGAAAGTGTGAACCATGCATGAGTAGGGCTCCATACGTTGGCTGAAAGGGTGATTTGCGCAAATTAACCTAATGGGTTACATTTTGGTGTGGAGAAAAAGAAGCCTCACTACGCGTTGAGTGCAATCCAGCAGGTGGTAGCTGAGCGGCGGGTGAATGCCTTTACGGCCACTGCGCTGGTGGGGGCTGCGGAGTTGGGGCTGTCTCCCGATGAGGCGGTGGAAACCGTGCTGGGAATGCGGGCCAGCGCTTTCTACAAGAGCATGACCACACATGCCGACCATACGATTTGGTAAGACGTTTACCATGTTCCCCTCAAGTCGAAACAGGTAGCGTATGTCAAAGTGACTTTGCGTGAGAACGGGATCGTGGTGATCCAGTTCAAGGAGAAATGAAATGAAACACCTGTGCCTGAATTGCGAAGACGCCGAGATGGTCCGTGCGAAAAAGGATGCCGTGATCGAATATCGCGGACACAAGGCCAAGGTGCGCGCGGTGGATGGCTGGCACTGCCCCGAGTGCGGCGAGATCGAATTCGCTGGCAAGGAAGGCGAGCGCTATGCCGCTGCACTGGAAAAGCTGCGCAGAAAAGTGGACGCGGCAGAAGCAGAAGAACTCGCGCGTATCCGCAAGAAGCTTGGCCTCTCCCAGCGCAAGGCCGCAGAACTGACAGGCGGTGGCGTCAATGCCTTTTCACGTTACGAGAACGGCAAGGCTAAGCCTGTGCCTGCGGTCATCAATCTGTTTCGTCTGCTCGATAAGCATCCTGAGTTGATCGAGGAGATTGCAGGGTGAGGGGCTTGGCTGAAGCCGTCCTGATCTTGATTGTTTCGCGCTACGATGAAGCGATTGGTATAGGTTGTGCCTCAACCTTACGCGGGTTGGATGCTGACTATAACTTTGTGGATGGTGATTAATTGACTTTATTGGTTCCTTTTGGGCTGAAAGGCAGCACGCTGTATGAACCTCTACAGGTTTCGAATGGTGGAAAGTGCGGGTGTATTTGTCCGGACTGCAAACATCCTCTCATTGCTCGACAAAATGCTCAAACTCCTCACTTTGCACATGCGCCAGGGGATGACTGTAAGCGGGGTTTTGAAACAGCAGTTCATTTAGCAGCTAAGCAACTTATTGCTGAACGCATGGAATTGTCCCTTCCTCCAGCCGTTCTTCATTATCCCGGAAGGTACGGACGGAGGCCTGCTACGGAACTTCTTTATACCTACAACTTGAAGAAGTTATCAGAGGTGCGAATTGAGCCTTGGTTGGAAGATTTTCGTCCTGACATCATAGTTGTGGAGTCGGATAAGAAGATGGAAATTCTGGTTGAGATTGCGGTAACTCACTTGGTTGATGACATCAAACTTCAAAAGATTAAAAATCGTGGAATTCATGCCATTGAGATAAATGTGTCGGAAGCTCATGCAAAAATGGATTTTGCACTGCTGAACCGACTTCTCTTTGATGTCCCAAGTCACGGGTGTTGGCTCTACCATCCAGAAGTGGAGCGCTACGAAAATGAGTATGTGGCAAAGCAAGAGAAAGAATGGAAAAAGCAGTATCCCTTAGAGGATTGGGTACAACAGCAATTAAAACGAAAAGAAGAATTGGAGGAGCAGAAAAATTTATTAATGGTCTGGAAACAGCAGCAATTATTTTGAGCTATCTCAAATGACTGTTTTGCGATGGAAACGGAGAAGGCTCCAAAGGAGAAGCCCGCGATCACGGGCTTCTCCTTTTCCTACCTCGTGAGCTAATCGCTTACGCCTTACCCACCAACTCCTTCAACACGAACGGCAGAATGCCGCCGTTCTTGTAGTAGTCCACTTCGATCGGCGTGTCTATACGTAGCAGGAGCGACACGTTCTGCTTACTGCCATCCTTGCGGGTGATGGAGAGCGTGACATCCTGTTGCGGCTTGATCTCGCCATTGAGACCGGTGAGTTCGAAGGTTTCGTCGCCGGTGAGGTTCAAGCTTGCCAGCGAGTCGCTGCCCTTGAATTGCAGCGGCAGCACGCCCATGCCCACCAGGTTGCTGCGGTGGATGCGTTCGTAGCTCTTGGCGATGACGGCCTTCACGCCCAGCAACTGCGTACCTTTCGCGGCCCAGTCGCGCGAAGAACCCGTACCGTATTCCTCACCGGCGAAGATCACGGTGGGGGTGCCGGTGGCGATGTGCTTCATGGCGGCATCGTAGATGGACATCTGTTCGCCGTTGTACAGGGTGTAGCCGCCTTCAACGCGCGAGCCATCTGGGTTCGCGGGCAGCATCAGGTTCTTGATGCGCACGTTGGCGAAGGTGCCGCGCATCATCACCTCGTGGTTGCCGCGGCGCGAACCGTAGCTGTTGAAGTCCTTGATCTCGACCTTGTGGCCTTGCAGGTATTTGCCTGCGGGCGTGGTGGGCTTGAAGCTGCCTGCGGGGCTGATGTGGTCGGTGGTGACGGAATCGCCCAGCAGCGCGAGCGCCTTCGCACCTTTGATGTCGCCGATCTTGGGGACGGCTGCATCAAAGAACGGCGGCTTGGCGATGTAGGTGGAGTCGTCCCACTGGTACTGGTTGCCGGTAGGCGCGGGGATGGCGTTCCACAGCGGCAAGTCCTTGGTCAGGTCACTGTACAGCTTCTGGTACACCGCGGGGTCGGCCGCGAACTTCATCACGGTCGCCACTTCGGCGCTGTTGGGCCAGATGTCCTTCAGGTACACCGGCTGACCGTCCTTGTCCTTGCCCAGCGGCTCGGTGCTGAGGTCGATGTTGGCCTTGCCTGCGATGGCATAGGCCACCACCAGCGGCGGCGAGGCGAGGAAGTTGGCCTTGATGTTCGGGTGGATGCGCGCTTCGAAGTTGCGGTTGCCCGAGAGTACGGCGGCGCACACCAGGTTGTTGTCAACGATGGTTTTTTCGATGTCTTCGCGCAGCGGGCCGGCATTGCCGATACAGGTGGTGCAGCCGTAGGCGGCGACGCTGAAGCCCAGTTGTTCCAAGGATTGCAGCAATCCGGCGTTGGTCAGGTACTCGGTTACCACGCGCGATCCGGGGGCCAGCGAGGTCTTGATGTGTGGCGCAACCGTCAAGCCCTTGGCGACGGCCTTCTTCGCCAGCAGGCCGGCGGCCAGCAGCACGCCGGGGTTGGAGGTGTTGGTGCATGAGGTGATCGCGGCGATCAGTACGTCGCCGTTGCCGATTTCCAAGCCGTCCTTGCCGGTCGCGTAACGCTTGCCCAGATTTTCTGCGGGCTGGTTGAAGCCGTTCTCGGCCACGGGCTTGCTGAACAGCGTGTCGAAGGTGCTCTTCATCTTCGGCAGCGCGATGCGGTCCTGCGGGCGCTTGGGGCCGGACAGGGAAGGCTCGATGCTGCTCAAGTCCAGCTCTACCACGCTGCTGTAGTCGATGCTGCCAGCTTGAGGGATGCCGAACAGGCCCTGCGCCTTGAAGTAGGCTTCGAAGGCATCCACTTCATCCGCAGTGCGGCCGGTGTTCTTCATGAACTGCACGGTCACATCGTCCACCGGGAAGAAGCCCATGGTCGCGCCGTATTCGGGAGCCATATTTGCAATCGTGGCGCGGTCGGGGAGGGTGAGCGCCGCAGTGCCTTCGCCGAAGAACTCGACGAACTTGCCAACCACCTTGTGCTTGCGCAGCAGTTCGGTGATGGTCAGCACCAGGTCGGTGGCGGTGACGCCTTCCTTGAGTTTGCCCTTGAGGTTCACACCGACCACGTCCGGGGTCAGGAAGTACACCGGCTGGCCCAGCATACCGGCTTCCGCCTCGATGCCGCCCACGCCCCAGCCGACCACGCCGATGCCGTTGATCATGGTGGTGTGGCTGTCGGTGCCGACCAGGGTGTCGGGGTAATACACGCCATCCTTATGCTGCACGCCGCGCGCCAGGTATTCCAGGTTCACCTGGTGCACGATACCGATGCCGGGCGGCACAACCTTGAAAGTGTCGAACGCCTGCATGCCCCACTTCATGAAGCGGTAGCGTTCCTTGTTGCGCTCGAACTCCAGTTCCATGTTGACCTTGAGCGCGTCGGGATTGTTGTAGCTGTCGATCTGCACCGAATGGTCCACCACCAGGTCCACCGGCACCAGCGGCTCGATGACCTTGGGATCCTTGCCTGCCTTGGCGGCGGCGTCGCGCATGGCGGCGAGGTCGGCCAGCAGCGGCACGCCGGTGAAGTCCTGCAGCACGATGCGTGCGACCACGAAGGGGATCTCCTCGCTGCGTGCGGCGGAGGGCTTCCAGTTCGCCAGTTCGCGCACATGCTGTTCCGTCACCTTCTTGCCGTCACAGTTGCGCAACACCGATTCCAGCACGATGCGGATGGAGACGGGCAGGCGCGAGATGTTGCCGACCCCGGCAGTTTGCAGCGCGGGCAGGGAGTAGAAGGCGCCCTGCTTGCCGGAGGCGAGTTTGAAGGATTGACGGCTGTTGAACAGGTTGTGCGACATGGCGTTAAGGCTCCGAAGTGCAAGTCAAAATGTAAAGGGGCGCAATTATAGCGCGAGCGGGGCGGCCAGGCGCAGGCTATCCGGATCGAGGCGGTCGAGTTGCAGCACTTTGGCTTGCGGCAGTTGCGGGAAGTTGTGTGCGGTGGAACGCTGGTAGGCCGGATCGTAGTGTTCGGTCAACAGTTTGCCGACCAGCGTGCGCCAGTCGCCCTGCTCGGCAAGTTGCTGCCAATGGTCCAGCACCTGGCGGCCATGCAGCGGCAGCAGCGGGGTCAGGCGCTGGATCAGTTGCGCCGGATCGCGCAGGAAGTGCACATAGTCTTCCATCAGCAGTTCGATGCGGCTTTCCAACTGTGCCTCGATGCGTACACAAACCGAGCTGCGGATTTTTTCCAGCAGGTTGTCCGGCATGCTCAGCACGCCAATCTTGCGGCTTTCCGCCTCGACGAATATCGGCTGTTGCGGATCGAAGTGGCGCAAGGCATCCCAGATCCGGGTCTCGAACATTTTTTGCGCGGGTTGCGGGGCATCCGGCAGTGTGCCAAGCAGGGAGCCGCGATGTTGGGCGAGTGCCTCGAGGTCGAGCACCTGCATACCTTGCTCCTGCATGGCATGGAGCAATCGGCTTTTGCCGGAGCCGGTGGGGCCGCATACCACACGGAATTGCAGTGTGCCCGGCAGGGTGTCCAGGTCGCTTAGCACCTGGCGGCGATAGGCCTTGTAGCCGCCTTCGAGCCGTGCGACCGACCAGCCGACCTGGGCGAGGATATGCGCCATCGCGCCGCTGCGTTGGCCGCCGCGCCAACAGTACACCAGCGGTTTCCATTGTTTGGGCTTGTCCTGGAACAGGGTCTCAAGGTGCAACGCGATGTTGCGGGCGATCAGCGCGGCGCCGAGTTTCTTGGCAATGAAAGGCGATTGCTGCGTGTACAGGGTGCCGACTTCGGCGCGCTGCTCGTCGTCCAGTACCGGTGCGCTGATGGCGCCGGGAATGTGGTCTTCTTCGTATTCGGCAGGCGAGCGTACGTCGATGATTTCATCGAAGCCGTCGAGTTGTGCTACGGTTACGCCCCTTGGATTTTGCATATTTATAATTTCTGCCCTGGAGATCGCCGAATCCACATGGAAGAGCGGCGGGAGTGAAACACTTTGTTTCGTTAATGCGGTGTCGCTTTTCTCGATTGTCTCTGCGGCTAATTAGGTTTTCAAAATGACTGATACGATTAAACTGACCCAATATTCCCACGGCGGCGGCTGCGGCTGCAAGATTGCGCCGTCCGTGCTGGCCGAGATGCTGGCGGCCATGCCCAAGCCGCCATCTTACCCGAACTTGCTGGTGGGTACCGAAAGCAGTGACGATGCGGCGGTGTATAAACTCAATGACCAGCAGGCGGTGGTGGTGACAACGGATTTCTTCATGCCCATTGTGGACGATGCCCAGGATTTTGGCCGCATCGCCGCCACCAATGCCTTGTCCGATGTGTATGCGATGGGCGCGACTCCCATTCTGGCATTGGCGGTGGTGGGCATGCCGATCAACAAGCTGCCGCTGCAAACGATACGCGACATCCTGGCAGGCGGGACGGCGGTGTGCGAGGCGGCGGGCATTCCGCTGGCGGGCGGGCACTCCATCGATGCGCCGGAACCGATCTATGGTTTGGTGGGGGTGGGCGTGGGGCATCCCGACCACATCAAGCGCAATGATCGCGCGCAGGCCGGCGATGTGCTGATCCTCGGCAAGCCGCTGGGCATTGGTGTGTTGAGTGCGGCATTGAAGAAAAACGAATTGAGTGCGGAAGGCTATCGCCAGATGGTGGATACGGCGACGCAGTTGAACAAGGTGGGGGCGACGCTGGGGGCGTTGCCTGCGGTGCATGCGATGACCGATGTGACGGGCTTTGCGCTGCTCGGACATTTGCTGGAAATCTGCCGCGGTTCCCGGCTGGCGGCGGAAATCGATTACGCTGCCTTGCCGTTCCTGTCGGTGGCGCTGCAATTGGCCGAGCAGGGGTATGCCACTGGTGCGGCGGATCGCAACTGGAACAGTTATGGCGCGGAAGTGGTGCTGCCGCCCGACTTCCCCGAGTGGCAGCGCAAGCTGTTATGCGATCCGCAAACCAGCGGCGGCTTGCTGGTGGCGTGTGCTGCGGATGCGGTTGCTGATGTATTAGCGGCGTTTCATGCGCAAGGTTTTGCAGCGGCGTGTGTGATCGGTTCGCTGCGCGCTGGAGTGTCGCAGGTACACGTGCGCTAGCGCTGCTTATTCGGCAGCACTGGCATGTTGCGGCGGCGCGGATGACTTGGCCGGGGTCCGCACCAGCAACAGCAATGGCAGCATCAGCACGAAGTTGGTCGTGGCAAACCAGAAACTGTCGATGTAGGCGAGATTCTGTGCTTGATGCAGGACTGCTCCGGCCGCCATTGCAACCCCTTGCGGGTCTTGCGCGCCAAGATGCAGCGGGCCGAGGTAATTCCTGAGCGCTTCGTTGTAGGGGGTGATGTCGCCGCGCAGCAGGCTCCAGGTTTGTTGCGTGCTGCGCGAAAAATAGGTGGCGAGGATGGAGATCCCGAGCGCTGAGCCGACCGAGCGGATCAGGCTGTAAATACCGGCCGCTTCCGCTGCAACCTCTTTGGGCAGCGTGGTGAACGCCAGCGTCGAGATCGGCACGAAAATCAGTCCCATGCCCATACCTTGCAGCATCATCGGGACGATCAGGTCGGTCGCGGTGATTTCGCCGGTAAATCGCGTCATCAGGAAATTGCCCGCGACACTGGCGCAAATGCCGACAAAGATGAAATTGCGCGGCGGTATCTTGCCGACGAATTTTCCGACGAAAATCATCACCAGGAATGAAGCCAGCCCGCGCGGCGCCATGTACAGGCCGGCCTCAAAGGTCGGGTAACCGAGGAAATTTTGCAGGAATAGCGATTGCAGCAGCATGCCGCCGAAAAAGCCGATGCCGATGGTGGTCATGATCAGGCTGGCAACCAGGTAGTTGCGGTCGCGAAAGATGCGCAGGTCGAACAGCGGGTGGTGTTTGCCGGTGATGGTGTAGACGATGAAAAACAGGAAGGCCAGCACCGAGACGATGCTGGCGATCACCAGGGTTTGCGAGCTGAACCAGTCGTCCTGGTTGCCGCGGTCCAGCACCAGTTGCAGCGCGCCGATGCCGGCTGCCAGTGAGGCGAAGCCGAGCCAGTCCATGCGCCGTTCGCGTATCGGGGTGTCGTGTACGTAGCGCATGGCGAGTATGAACGAAACGATGCCGACCGGCAGGTTGATGTAGAACGTCCAGCGCCAGCTGATTTCTTCGGTAAGCCAGCCGCCCAGCGTGGGCCCCATGATTGGCGCGACCATGACCCCCATGCTCCAGATGGCCATGGCCTTGCCGCGCTGTTCGCCGGGAAACACCTGCAGCATGATGGATTGCGACAGGGGAACCAGGGATGCACCGAACACGCCTTGCAGGAAACGGAATAGCACCATTTCGAACAATGAAGTCGCCATCCCGCATAACGCGGAAGTGGCAACGAATCCGGCGATGCTGATCAACAGGAAACGTTTCTGCCCGATGCGGTCAGTGAAGAAACCAGTGAGCGGCATGAAAATCGCCGAGGCGATCAGGTAGGAGGTGAGCACCCAACTGATGTTGTCCGGCGTGGCATCAAGCTGCCCCGCCATATTGGGTAGCGCAACATTGATGATGGTCGTATCCAGCACCTGCATGATGGTGGCGGCCATCACGGCGACGCTGGTGAGGATGCGGTTGCTGTTCATCTGTCTGTTCCGGTCAAGTACCTTTGTTACAGAGCTCGCAGAGCGTGAGGCGGAGGTGCATGTGTTCTCTGTGAGCCCTGTAGCTGAATCGGGATTTGTTTACTTCAATTTCACCGATACCGTAGCTGTTGCGCCGATGCGCAACGGATGCTCGGCATCGGTTGGCGCCAGCTTGATGCGCACCGGTACGCGCTGGGCGATTTTTACCCAATTGCCGGTTGCGTTTTGCGGGGGTAGCAACGAGAAGGCGGTGCCAGTGCCGCCGCTGATGCTTTCCACGGTGCCCTTGAATTGCTGGCCCGGGTACATGTCGATGTCGATATTCACATCTTGTCCCGGATGGATGCCGGGCAGCTCGGTTTCCTTGAAGTTGGCGTCGATATGGAAGCTGTTGTCCGCGATCAATGCAAACAGTGGAGTGCCGACATTGACCAGGGAGCCTGCGGTCAGTGACAGGTTGCTGATTTGTCCGTCCTGGGCGGCAACCACATGGGTGTGCTCAAGATCAAGCTTGGCCTGGTCGATGGCGGCCTGCGCCCTCAGGACATCGCCGCGTTCCCCCAGGTTTTCCGGGGCGGAAAGCGCCTTGGTCAATTTGGCTTTGGCCTGGTCCAATGACGACTGGAGCGCCTGCATGCGGGTTTGTGCGTCGTCGAGCGTTTGTTGCGGAATGAAATTCTGCGCGACCAACTCCTTGTCGCGGTTGTATATCGTGCGGGCATTGAGCAGGTCGCTTTGTGTCTGCGCTACCAGCGCACGTGCCACGGTGATTTCGGCATTGTCCTGGCGTGCCGACTGGTTTGCGGTGGCAAGGTCAGCCTGGGCTCGCTCAAGGGCGATGGCGAAAGGGGCGGGATCAACGTCGAACAGCGGGTCCCCTTTGCGCACATGCTGGTTGTCGGTGATGTGAACGGCAATGACTTTTCCGGCTACGAGTGATGCAACATTGACCACATCCGCGCTGATGTAGGCGTTTTCCGTGCTGCGTGTGCGGCTTGCGTAATGCATGTATGCCAGGCCACCAAGCAGCAGTAGCAGGGTCAGTGCGGAAAGGGAGATTTTCTTGTTGGCAATGAGTGTTTTCATGGCTTGGGTTCCAGTTTGTTGCGTATGTTGTTCAGCACGTCAAGGGCCGTCCTGACTTCCGCCTGGGTCAGCCCTTCCAGTACTTCCTTGCGCAAGTCTGCTGCGTAAGAGCGGATGTTCTCGACTTCCTTCATGCCGGCTTCTGTCAGGAACAGGTGTTTGACGCGGCGATCGGTTGTGCTGGCCCTGCGTTTCAGCAGGCCTTCCTTTTCCATATGGTCAACCAGTTTGACCAGGGTCGCGGCCTCAATGCCCATGCTTTGTGCCAGTTCGCAATTGGCGCAGCCGTCCCGGCGCGATAAATGCAGCAGCAGCAACCAGCGCGAATGCGAGAAACCCAGTGGGCGCAGGCGCCGGTCCAGCTCGGTGCGCCAAGCATGCATGGACAGGAATAGCGCTTCAGAGAGTTGCTCGTTGAGGGATTTTGTCATCAATGTTAGCAAGCAAATAATTAGCTTGCTAACTATTATCAGGGATGAGCTGAAGGTTTGTCGAGCACGATTGCTTTGTGCGGGATTATTGAGTTATCGGGCATATTTATAACCCGGCAGAAGTATTGCAGAAGTCGCTGCGGCTCATATGATGGCGCAAACATGGTTGCAGCTTTGTGAAAGGGGCGATCTATGGATACGAGGAAATTGCGTAGTGCGTACATCAGGGTGAGTCACGTCGGCCCTTTGGCAACGATTTCATTGACGGGGAGTTTCTGTTATTCCTCGCATGTGATTTTCAGGGAGACTTACAATCGAATCCTGAATATTGAAGCAATCAATGAGATTGAAATCGATTGTTCTGAGATTGAATATCTGGATAGCGCTGCGCTCGGTATGTTGCTGGTATTGAAAGACAAGGCTGATTTTGCCCACAAGATGCTGGTTTTATCCCGACCAAGTCAAGTTGCTTTGTCGACTTTCGAGTTGGTCGGATTTCAGTTCAGTTTCCATATTCATTAATTTGTACGATATTTTCTGCAAAGAAATTTCTGAGCGATATTGCTGTTTTCGAATCAGCGGAAACTGTTGAGCGATGAGTTATGTCGCGGCTGCAATGGCTGTTTGTCTTTGCAGACTTTGTAAGTCCCATCTGCCTCTAAAGTCTTTTGCAACAAATGGTTGTGAAAGTATTAACTTGATAAAAATGCTCCAGTATGGGATGATCTCGGTGCGTAACTGGGTTATAACGTGCTACGCGGGCTTCGGTTCTGGATTGGGATGTGGAGTTTCAAACCGACTGGATCAGATGAGCTTCCGGGCAAGCTGGCGAGTAGGTGAATCCGGCGCCGTCTTTATTGGCATTTAATTTTCCAAGGAGAGTTAAAATGACCACGCTATTATTTTCCATATTGATGTTCCTGGTTTTGTTCGTGATTAGCGCTGTTGCGATGTGGTCCGATGATGATTTCATTCACCGCCGCACGCATGACGACATGTCGCACGGACATGGTTAAGCAAGATAAGGCTGGGCGAAGGGTTGGCTTGCGAGCCAACCCTTTTTAATTTTCCGGTAACTCACTAAAAAAACTGATGGCGTCTTCGAGTCTGCGCGTGCGCCTGAATGGCGGCAAGCTTTGCCAAATGCGCTTTCCATAATGTTTGGAAATCAGTCGGGGGTCGCAAATCATCAGCACGCCTTTGTCGTGCTCATCGCGGATCAGGCGGCCGGCCCCCTGTTTGAGGTTAATGACGGTACGCGGCAGTTGGTATTCCATAAACGCATTGCGTCCTTGCTTGTTGATCTGGGCAATGCGGGCAGCAAGCACCGGGTCATCCGGGGGGGCAAATGGCAGCTTGTCGATTACAACCAGCGAGAGGGCATCGCCGCGCACATCCACTCCCTCCCAGAAGGACTGGCTTCCCAGCAGCACTGCATTGCCGTGCTCGCGGAAACGTTGCAACAGGTCGCTACGCGAGCCTTCCCCCTGGATCATAAGCGGGAATTTCAGGTTGTTGCGGTCGAATTCCGCTTGCAGAATTTCATAAGCCTGCTGCATGGCACGCAAGCTGGTAAATAGCAGGAAGGCTCGACCTTGGCTTGCCTTGATGAGCGGCAGGGCGGCTTGTACGACGGCTTCGGTATAGCCTTGGCTATTCGGTTCCGGCATGTTCTCCGGGACATATAGCAATGCCTGTTCCTGGTAATTGAAGGGGCTATCCCAGCATTCGGTACGCGCTTCGCTGAGTCCCATTTCAGCCTGATAGTGGGAGAAATTCTGCTTTACCGCGAGCGTGGCCGAAGTAAATATCCATGCGCGCGGATGGCCGCAAATCTGCTTGGCAAAGATTTCTGCGATCGATAGGGGTGTTGTGTTCAGCACGACGGAATGGTGAAAAACTTCCAGCCAGCGAACGCTGTCGGTGCTTTCTGTTTGTAGCCATTGTTCGAGCAATTGAGTGAGTACCTGTGCGCGCTGCCAGCAGTTATCCAGCCCTTCGCTGCGTTCAGCTTGTTGTTCCAGAAGTTTGCCAAGCGCCTTTAGCTGCGCCAGTACGTTGTTCTGTGCTGCTTGCCAGCCAGGCAGTGATGATGCCATCTCGGCATTCATCCGGCCCTCATTCTTCTTTAATACTAGGCGCAGGTCGCGCGCGGCTTTTTCCAGGGTGTCGCAGGCTTGGGGCAGGGGTGCAAAATCCTTCGCAGCGGTCAGTGCTTCAATCTGCGTGTCACGTACAAGTTCGAAAAGCTGCGACGTTGACAGGCTGGTGCCAAAAAACAGGCTGGCGGTTTCCGGTAACTGGTGGGCCTCGTCAAAGATTACGGTATTGCATGCGGGCAATAATTCGGCCACGCCTTCGTCGCGCAGCATCACGTCAGCGAAAAACAGGTGGTGGTTAACGACGACGACGTCCGCCTCCATCGCCTCCTTGCGCGCTTTCAGCACGAAGCATTCCTTGTGTTGCGGGCATTCCTGCCCCAGGCAGTTGTCCCGGGTTGAGGTGACTTGCGCCCATATCGGCGCATGCTCAGGCACATCCGGCAGGCCGCTCTTGTCACCGGATTGGGTAACTTTCGCATAGGTGACGATCTTGCCCAAGTGGCGCAAGTCTTCGCGCGTCTTGAATGTGCCGTCACTTTGAGTACGCTCCAGGTGGTAATGGCAAACGTAGTTCGATCGTCCTTTAAGCAGTGCCACTGAAACGGGGACATTCAACGCGGCGCGCACCGTCGGCAAGTCCTTCTGGAACAATTGGTCCTGCAGGTTTTTGGTGCCGGTTGAGATAACCACTTTGCCCCCGGCCAGCAATGACGGAACAAGGTATGCAAAGGTTTTTCCAGTACCGGTACCGGCTTCGGCAATCAATTGCCCGTTATTGTTGATGACCTCGACAATGGCCTGTGCCATTTCAACTTGTTGCGAGCGCGCCCGGAAATTATCAATACGGGCGGCCAAGCTTCCATTCGGGGCGAAAACGGCAGTGATTTGTTCGGGAGATAACAAGATGTTGCAGACCGGGCAGGGCGTGACTACTTTGTCTATGGATTCTACGCGGATTAGATTGGCACGTGCAAATTTGCTTCCATAAGTGATTCATGACTGCCTGTTTTGCTGTATCACATGGGCTAAATTCACCAGATTGCCTTTTTTGCGGGAAAACATCCCACAAATCAAGATATGGTGGTAAAATTATCCAGTTTGCAAAAAATACCCTGCCGGTGTTTTGCAAAGCTTAACAAAGATAATGATTCAAATGGCATATGGGGCATATTCATGCGAGTGAGCAACGAGACAATTAAGGTTTGGGATTTGCCGACCCGCGCATTTCATTGGAGCCTGGTATTGAGCTTTGTCCTGGCTTACCTGAGTGCCGAATTCCACCTCGGGTTCATCCATACCGTGATCGGCTATTTCCTGTGTGCGCTGCTGGCCTTCCGTATTTTCTGGGGTTTTGCCGGCAACACGTATGCCCGCTTCAGCTCATTCCTGTTCTCGCCGCAGGAAACCATGACTTATGTGCGCACCATGCTGCAGAACAACCCCAAACACTACTTTGGTCATAATCCGGCCGGGGCGCTGATGGTGTTTGCCTTGCTGGCAGTGCTGGCTGGGATATTCCTGAGCGGCCTGCTGACACTGGGTATGATTGATTACGAAGGGCCGTTTGCATTCCTGGCCAACCAGGTGGACGACCAGACCAGCTATGCGCTGCACAATTTGCATGAATGGCTGGTGGATGTTGCGCTGGTGCTGGTACCGCTGCACCTGCTGGGCGTGGTGGCAGGCACGATCCAGCACAAGGAGAATCTGGTGCGCGCGATGATCACCGGTAATAAACCAGCAACTGAACACTGAGCAAAATTGTTAACCAAGGAGAAATGATGAAGATAAGATTACCAGCCGTATTAGCATTCCTTTGCCTCGCGGGCATGTCTGGAATGGCTCAAGCTGAGCAAGCATTGGATCTGAGCTTGCCTTCCAGCAGTTTTTTAAAGGGAGATGTTCAACCTTTTATTTTGGCTGAGAATGATGCCGGAGATACGAATGCGGTCGTTAAAAAGAATCTTTCTCCGACAGTGGCGCCTGCTGCAGAATTTGAGCCCCCCCTGATTACTGGAAGCAATGTTCACGAATTCTTGGGATTGGGCGCAGTAGCCCTGGCTGGCATGGCTATGGTGACGGCACCAGGAGAAGGCTGTGAGCATAACTGCCCAGCTGTGCAAGCTCCTCGTGATGTCAATGGTACCCATGCGCAATTAGCCAAAGGTTCGGCAGCATTAGCCGTTGCTGCGGTGGCAAGCGGTTTGATTTCCCACTGGGACGACTTTAGCCTGGAAGACGGTTGGTCCGATCCGGATAACCTGCATGTATTGCTGGCCACTGCAGGTGCATTATTGATGGCATATGCAGTAGATAAATCAATGAACTCATCAGTGCCAGTCAGTCATGCCGGAATGGCTGAGGTTGGGGCCTTGGGGATGTTGGTTGCGATCAAACTGACCTGGTAATGGAGAAGAGCACATGAAAACACTGTACACCCTGATGATCGTCGGCGCACTGGCCCTGAGCGGCACTGCGCACGCCACCCCGGCCACGGATGCGCTGCTGGCCAAATACAAGGCTGAGGGCGTGACCAAAATCGACGCCGCCAAAGGCAAGGCCGACTGGACCAAATCCGGCAAGGGCGAAGACGGCGAAGCCATTTCCTGCTCCAGCTGTCACGGCACCGATTTCAGCAAGGCCGGCAAGCACCACAAGACCCACAAGGTGATCGAGCCGATGTCGCCGCGCGCGAATGCGGAGCGCTTCACCGACGAAAAGAAGATCGAGAAATGGTTCAAGCGCAACTGCAACGACGCTTGGGGCCGCGAATGTACCGCCCAGGAGAAGGCAGACTTCCTGACCTTCCTGCTGGCGCAATAACTGAGGAGCACACATGAAAAAGACAACGACCCTGCTGGCCGTGCTGGCGTTCACCCTGCTCGGCAGCAGCCTGGCACAAGCGGAAGAGCAAACTTTGCTTGAAGCGATTTTTACGCCTTTCCGCCAAAAAGAATTTGTACCCGTGACCAACAAGACTTATCAGGACGAATGCGGCTCCTGCCACTTTGCCTACCCGCCCGGTTTGCTGCCGAGCAAGTCCTGGGAAAAGCTGCTGACCGCACAAGCCTTGCCGGATCACTTCGGCGAGAATGCCGAGCTGGATGCCGACACGCTCAAGGAGATTCGCGAGTATGCACTGGCGAATGCAGCAGACAAGAGCTATCACAAGCGCTCACGCAAGATCGCCCTGGCGACCGAGAATATCGACGCGCCGTTGCGCATTACCGAAGTGCGTTACATCAAGCGCAAGCACCACGAGATTCCCGAGAAGATGATCAAGGGCAACAAGGATGTGAAGTCGCTGAGCTATTGCGATGCGTGCCACACGCAGGCGAAGAAGGGTGTGTTTGATGCCGACACTGTGCGCATTCCGAACTACCCGGATTGGGATGATTGAGGAGTTGCGGTAATGGCTACATGCAAGGGCAGCTTCGGCTGCCCTTTTTTTTTTGTGTACGTGCTGGAAAGCGGGGTGCAATAAGAGCGCGGCCTGCTGTATGAATGTGCTCATTATTAAAATCGTTCTGGAGGTCTGGGGGGATAAACAGATAAACTGGGCGTATGGAACTGCACGATTTCTTTTTTACGCTGGCGGTGATGCTGATCGCAGCACGGTTGTTTTCGGAAAGTGCTGCGCGGTTTGGCATTCCAGCGGTCATAGGCGAACTGACGGCCGGGATACTGATCGGCCCTTCAATCTTGGGGTGGGTGGCACCGGATACAACAATGCGGCTGCTTGCTGAAATCGGCATTATCCTGTTGCTGTTTGAGGTCGGGATGGATACCGACCTGAGCCGTCTGGCGCGCTCAGGCGGGAAGCCTTATGCGGTGGCGTTGACTGGTTTCCTGTTGCCGTTTGGGATTGGCTACAGTGTGAGCGCGCATCTGCTTGGGCTGGACGTGTTGACGTCGCTGTTTATCGGAGGGACCTTAACTGCAACCAGTATCGGTATTACTGTCCGGGTGTTAAACGATCTCGGGAAGCGCCAGTCCGATGAGGCTCAGATTGTTGTTGGAGCGGCAGTGCTTGATGACATTCTGGGCGTGATGGCACTGGCTTTCCTGTATCAGCTGGTCATCGCGCAGCAAGCTTCTTTTACCGTGTTGGGCGAGGTCGGGTTATATATCCTGCTGTTTATGGTGCTCACTCCGATGGTTGCCAAGCTGGCCTCCATGCTGATCGAACGGCTAGACCAGCATGCGGCAACGCCGGGACTGCTGCTGACCATGGCATTGTCGTTGATCCTGATTTTCTCCTGGCTGGCACATGTGGTTGGTGCGCCTGAGATTATGGGCGGCTTTGCCGCTGGTTTGGCTTTCAGTCAGCATTTCGGGTTCAAGTTGTGGATGGGGCGCAGTTCGGCACTTGAATTCAAGCCGAGTCCGAAATTGGCGCATCGTCTTGAGGAGCAAGTGCGTCCGCTGATCCATGCGTTTTCCCCGATGTTTTTTGTCATGGTGGGCGTTTCGTTGAACTTGCGGTCGGTGAATTGGGGCTCAGTATTTGTCTGGAAGCTGGCTGCTTTATTGTTGATCGTTGCAGTCGTCGGCAAACTGGCGGCTGGATTTTGTATTCGGGAGCCTCGCCATCATCAAATTGCAATCGGCTTATCCATGATCCCGCGAGGTGAGGTGGGGCTGATTTTTTCGCAGCTTGGATATAGTCAGGGTATCTTGAACAGCGAGATGTATGCTGCTTTATTAATCGTCATCGCGCTGACAACGCTTGCGCCTCCTTTCCTGCTGAAGTGGTTTTACAACCGTTGAGTCCGCCGCGACATTCCCGCTTTTTTTCATACCGATTTTATTGACTGGCAGTTCTTGCCGATTTTATGTTTTTCTTGCCATATAAATTTACATAAAATATATTTACAGAAATGCAATAGGCATTTTCGCGTTGGTTATTTAAGACAGGAGATGGGGAATGAGGGTAAAGGCACTTTTGGTAATTTTCGGATGTTTAATGATGGCTGCATGCAGTACACCAAAATCCAGCTTGTCGGGATCAGACTCGACAACCTCGAATGAGGCCGGGAAAGCGGCTGTAAATGCGTCGCCCCCAGCAAGCGACGAGGCGGTGGCAAATCCGCAAATTGAGGCTGCGCAAACGGCGGCAACGGTCACCGCACAAATGCAAGCACTGCGTGACGAAAGTGTTTATTTCGATTTTGACAAGTCGCTGGTCAAGCCGGAGTTTCACTCAACAATACAGAAGCATGCCGAATTCATGATGCAGCATAAAGATGTCGTGGAGACCTTGGAGGGTAACGCGGACGAGCGCGGCTCATCCGAATATAACCTGGCATTGAGCAGCCGGCGGGCAAATTCCGTCCGCAAGGCACTTGAGCTGGCAGGTGTATCACCCGCGCAAATCAAAACGGTCAGCCTTGGGGAGCAGAAGCCCCGCGAGTTGTGCCATGAGGAGCGTTGCTGGAAAGAAAACCGCCGGGTGGACTTCGTGGCTGGGAGTCATCCGTAATGCTTTTTGAGTACCCCGGTCCCCGGGGTTTAAGCGCTGTCCAGGCAGTGCCCAACAGTGCGGTAGTGTTGTTTGGCGAAGTGTTGGCCGATGTGTTTCCCGACCGCACGGTGCTTGGCGGCGCCCCTTTCAATGTCGCGAGGCATCTCAAGGCGTTTGGCAGGAACCCGGTTCTGATTACGCGCCTTGGCAACGATGAGCTGGGGGATGAAGTCATGCGTACGATGGAGCAGAGTGGCATGAGTACGGTTGGGGTGCAGACTGACAAAAGTCACCGGACCGGGAAAGTCGAAGTGCGCCTGGAAAATGGGGCGCACCGCTTTGAGATATTGCCTGCGCGCGCCTATGACTATATCCATCCGGTGATTGCAAGAATGGCGGCACTCTCCGTGCATCCGGTCATGAGTTATTTCGGTACGCTTGCGCAAAGGAGCGAGACATCAAACCGCAGCCTGCGCGGCATTTTGAAAATCAGCGGGGTAACCAGATTTCTGGATGTGAATTTGCGGGAGCCTTGGTACGACAAACGAGTTTTGCGCCAATCACTCGAATATGCGGAAATCGTCAAGGTGAACGAGTGTGAGTTGGGGGTGCTGTCCGGGATGTTTGATCTCAATGAAACGGACAGAAACGCCCAAGCCGCGCAATTGATCAGGCATTTCAATATCGAACAGTTGCTGGTTACAAGAGGTGACGAGGGCGCAGTTTCATATGACCAGAATGGCGCCGTTGTTGAGCGGCCAGTCGCTACGCGATCGGTAGCTATGGTCGATACGGTGGGGGCCGGGGATGCTTTTTCAGCGGTTTGTCTGTTGGGTGCCCTATGCCATTGGCCGATTACCATCATCATGGAACGGGCCAATGATTTTGCTGCGGCCATATGCGGGGTACGAGGGGCGGTTCCCGATCATGCAGAATTCTACGAGCCATTTTTAGCGGCGTGGAAATGTTGAAGCAGAACGCATCCGGAAATCCGTTGTTCATCGTTCTGATCAGCGTGCACGGGCTGATTCGCGGGGACAGGCTTGAGCTAGGGCGCGATGCGGATACTGGCGGACAGACGAAGTATGTGGTCGAACTGGCAAGGGCACTTGGGGAGCGTAGCGACGTCGGGCGAGTGATGTTGCTGACGCGCAGGATTGTTGACCCGCTGGTCAGTGCTGATTATGCCGAGCCAGTTGAACACTTGTCCGACAAGGTATGCATCTGCCGGGTCGAGTGTGGCGAGCAGAAATACTTGCGCAAGGAATTGCTGTGGGATGCGCTGGAGAACTTTTCGGATAACGCGCTGCAATTACTGAAACAGCAGGCCAGGCTGCCGGATATCCTGCATAGCCATTATGCGGATGCCGGCTATGTCGGGAGCCGGCTTGCGCACCAGTTGGGTATTCCGTTGGTGCATACCGGGCATTCGCTGGGGCATGGCAAACGCAAGCGACTGCTGGCAAGCGGTGTCGAGCGCAGTGAGCTTGAGTCAGTTTACCGCATCTCTAAGCGAATCAGTGCCGAGGAGGATACGCTTGCAGTGGCTGAGCGGGTGATTGCCAGTACGCAGCAGGAAGTCGAGCAGCAATACAGCTTGTACGATTTCTATAATCCGGAACGGATGCGTGTGATTCCGCCGGGTATTGATACTCGTTGCTTTTATCCACCGCGGGGTGACGAAAGGAAATCCTTGATCGCCGCTCAATTGAAACGC
Source organism: Pseudomonadota bacterium (assembly GCA_021848465.1). GTDB lineage: Bacteria > Pseudomonadota > Gammaproteobacteria > Burkholderiales > Gallionellaceae > JAJZUP01. The sequence goes on along the minus strand of JAJZUP010000002.1, from coordinate 70,368 downwards.
TTTCTGCGTCATCCTGGCAAACCAGTCATCCTGGCCATTTCACGCGCCGATCCCAAAAAGAACATTGTGACGCTGGTAGAGGCCTATGGGCAGTCTGCCCTGTTGCAGGAGACCGCCAACCTGGTAATCGTGGCGGGCAATCGCGACGACATCCAGGAAATGGAATGCGGGGCGCGCACCGTGCTTGGGGATGTCCTGCTCGCAATTGATCGCTACGACCTGTACGGCAAGGTTGCTTTTCCGAAGCATCATGCTCCGGAAGATGTTGGAATTCTTTTTCGGTTGGCAGCGATGTCGCGCGGAGTTTTCGTCAATCCTGCTCTGACGGAGCCGTTTGGCCTGACGCTGATTGAAGCTGCCGCCAGCGGCTTGCCCATTGTCGCTACCGAAGATGGTGGCCCCATTGATATTGTCAGGAACTGCCAGAATGGCTACCTGGTTGATCCGCTGGACAAAGGCAGTATTGCGGATACCTTGATGCGTGCATTGTCCGACCGCCAAGCCTGGAGGCGATTTGCGCGGAATGGCATTCATGGGGTGAGGCAGCATTACTCCTGGTCCGCGCATGTCGAAAAATACCTGCATGAAATTCGGCCGTTGGCTGAGGATTCAGCCCCGGTTGTACACGCCGGCTTGGCTCGGCGTTCAGAGTTGTTCGGCAAAAAGGCTGTTTTTACCAGTCTGGATTTGAACCTGATCGGAGATCGTGCATCCCTGGCTGAGTTCAATCGGGAGATGCAAAAGTACCGGAAGCAGGTGGTGTTTGGCGTGGCGACCGGGCGTAAGCTGGATGATGCGCTGACAACGCTCCGGCACTACGGAATTCCGCGGCCGGATGTGTTGATATCAGGGCAGGGCACTGCGATTCATTATGCGCCAGACCTGGCTGAAGATATGACTTGGTCTTTGCATATCGACCATCTATGGAGCCCGACCGAGGTGCGCAATATCCTGAAAAAGCTGCCGGGTTTGGAGTTGCAGCCGAAACCCAACCAGAGTTATTTCAAGATCAGTTATTTCATCGACCCTTCCGCCATTGATGTGCAAGAGGTGCGCCATTTACTGCTGCGCAATGAGCAAACGGTCAATGTGGTTTTCTCATTCGGGCAGTTCCTTGATGTTCTGCCGGTGCGGGCATCGAAAGGGCTGGCTTTGCGCTGGTGCTGCGAGCGTTTGGGTATCCCGCTCGAAAATACACTCGTTGCGGGAGTCACCGGTGCCGATGCCGACATGCTGCGCGGAAATACGATGGGAGTCGTGCTGGATAACCGGCATCTTGAAGAGCTGTCCGAGCTTGGCGGTTCCGAGCGGGTCTATTTTGCGCAGAAGAGTTGTGCGTCAGGCATCCTGGAAGCGATGGAGCACTATCACTTCCTGACAGACTGCTGCGTGTGACGGGAGGCGACGATGACGAACTTGTTATTGTGTGTGGATATGGACCGGACACTGATACCGAATGGTGTTCAGGCGGAATCTCCCGCTGCAGCGGAGGCATTTGCTCGACTGGCCGCGCATGATGCGGTTACGCTGGCATATGTGACCGGACGAAGTCTGGTGCTTGTGGAGCAGGCCATAGCTGAGTTTTCTTTACCATCCCCTGAGTTTGTGATCGCGGATGTCGGTGCCTCGCTGTATCAGGCTCGGCAAGCGGGCTGGCAGAACAGCGAGGCATGGGCCAGTGCCATGGCTGCAGAGTGGGATAGCATCGAGCCGGGAGATATTCATCACCTGCTTGGAGTGTTTCACGAACTTGTGCGGCAGGAGGAAGCGAAGCAGCAGCGCTATAAGCTGAGTTATTACCTGCCGCATTTGTCACACCCGCATTCCTTGCTTCATGAAATCAGTGCGCGATTGCTGCAGGGCGGCATACGCGCAAATCTTGTCTGGAGTGTGGATGCGCTGGCTGGGCGCGGACTGTTGGATATCCTGCCGCGCAATGCGGGAAAACTGCATGCAGTTCGTTTTCTGGCAAAGCATCTCGGCATGGAGCAGGGGAGCGTGGTGTTTGCCGGCGACAGCGGCAATGACTTGGAGATATTTCTGAGCGAGGTGAACTCAGTGCTGGTCGCCAATGCGGATGATGAGGTGAGGGCGCAGATTAAGGACGCAGATCCTTCCCACTTGTATTTTGCACAGGGCGGACTCATGGGGATGAACGGAAATTATCGCGGCGGCATTCTGGAGGGCGTAGCGCATTATTGTCCGCAGGCCCTGGCCTGGTGTCAGGCACCGCAGCACGTGCGGGGCGCCTGATGTACGAGCAGGCATCGCATTCGCTGTTAAACGAAATCCTGATTGAGCTTAAACCTGAAATCGGTAACCTCAGGTTGCGTCATTTCTACATGCGCCTGGGAGCAAACTTCTACTCAATCCACTCCCTGTTCAAGTTGCTGTATGGGGAGCGTGCGGACTTCAAGGAGCAGATGGTCTGCCTGGTGGAGACACTGGCGGCGCGCTATATCGAGCGTCCCTCCCATTTGCGGAACTCCGATCTTGCGCGCGAGAAAAACTACAACTGGTTCCTGAGCCAGAAGTGGGTGGGTATGGCGCTGTATTGCGACCGCTTTGCGGGCGACCTGCAGGGCTTGCGCGAAAAGCTGGGCTACCTGCAGGAGTTAGGAATAAACCTGCTGCATGTGATGCCGATCCTGGACTGTCCAGCTCAGCACAGCGACGGCGGTTATGCCGTGCGCGATTTTTGCCGGGTAGACGAGCGCTTCGGTACTGTCGATGATGTCGAGGCATTGGCGCTTTCCCTGAAGCGGCGGGATATGTTGCTGGCGCTGGATGTTGTGGTCAACCACACTTCGAATGAGCATGAGTGGGCGCGCCGGGCCCGGCTTGGCGACAAGAAATACCAAGACTATTTTTATGTGTTCGAAAATCGAGAGATTCCAGACATCTATGAGGAGTCGATGCCGGAAATTTTCCCTGAGACCGCACCGGGAAATTTCACCTGGGACGAGGAAATGGGGCGCTGGGTAATGACGGTATTCAACCATTACCAGTGGGACCTGAATTATCACAACCCGGCGGTGCTGATCGAAATGATCGACATCATCCTGTTCTGGGCAAACAAGGGGGCCGATATCCTCCGGCTGGATGCGGTAGCATTTTTATGGAAGAAAATGGGAACTGCTTGCCAGAATGAGCGCGAGGCTCATCTGGTGTTGCAACTGATGAAGGACTGCTGCCAGGTGACCGCCCCCGGGGTTTTGTTTATCGCCGAGGCAATTGTCGCGCCGGGGGAGATTTCCAAGTATTTCGGCGAGGATGCGATCATCGCGAAAGAGTGCGAGATCGCCTACAACGCATCGCTGATGGCGTTGTTGTGGGACGCGGTTGCAACGAAAAACACCCGGCTGTTGCGCTGGGGCGTCAAAAACCTTCCCGACAAACTCGCGCGTGCCACTTGGCTGAACTATGTCCGTTGCCATGATGACATCGGCCTGGGGTTCGACGATAACGATGTGCGGCAGGCTGGGTATGACCCGTTTTTGCACCGCCGCTTCCTGGTGGAGTACTTCACCGGGAAATATCCCACCTCGCCTGCGCGCGGCATGCCTTTTGCCGAGAACCTGAAAACCGGAGATGCCCGCATATCTGGCTCGCTTGCGTCGCTGGTCGGCCTGGAGTCTGCACTGGAGCGGAATGATGCAGATGGAATTGATGCGGCGATCAGGACGATCTTGTTACTGCACAGCGTCATCCTGTCGTTTGGCGGTATTCCGTTGCTCTATTACGGTGATGCGATCGGAACCCTGAATAACCTGGAGTATCTGGCTGACCCCGCCAGGCGCGATGATAATCGCTGGTTGCATCGCTCACATTTTGACTGGAATAAGGCGGAAAGACGGCGCCAGTCAGGGACAGTCGAGCAGCGCATCTTCAGTGCGCTGAAAAAAATGATCGCGATCCGCAAGGAGCTCGACGCATTTGCGGATTTCGATAGTCGCCAGTTAATCCAGGTCGATAACGAAAGTCTGCTGGTTTATGCAAGGACTGACCCGCAGAACATTCGTAACCGCATCCTTGTAATTTGCAATTTCAATATCGAGGCGCAGGTGTTGCCGGTGATAACCCTGCGGACTCATGGGTTCTTCCAGCCGGATGGACTCAGGGATGTGTGTAGCGGGAACCACATCGCAGTCGAGGATGAGACCATCAATATTCCAGCTCTCAGCGCACTCTGGCTGGTCGAATAGCCCTGGTCATCCTGCTGTCCATATTTCTCCGGGGATGAGGGTTCGCATCCCGGGTTAGCTCAAGGATTACGTCTCACGTATAATTTTATCCTGTCTAGCCGATCGGCCAGCCCTCTGAGTAAGGAAAAACTATGAACAGGATAGATTCAAAGGTGGTTTTGTTAGCGCTTGTGACGATTTGCAGCCCTGCGTTTGCGGATGATGGGGCGGCCTCCAGCATTACTTCAAATGTGGGATTTACCAGCGACTACACTTTCCGCGGCATTTCCCAGAATTATCGTTCCCCGGCGCTACAAGGCGGCTTTGACTATGCCGGCACGGGCGGTGTGTATATGGGCACCTGGGCTTCGACTATCAGCGGCAATCAATATACCAATGCCAGTATGGAGTGGGACGTGTATGGCGGGCTGGGCGGGAAGATCACGGACGATCTGAGTTATAGCGCAGGGATCAATTATGCGCTTTACCCGAATGGCAAGACGGCACCGACGAGCGCCAATACAAAGAACTGGGATACCGCTGAGGTCAATGCGGGGCTGACTTACATGGGGTTCAACCTGAAATACACCTATGCCCTGACGAATTGGTACGGCATTTCCGGCGCTGCCGGCGGCGGCTTTGAGCCGATGATGATCGTCAACGATGCGGCAACGACGATCAGTACAGCGGACAATGCGGCTTCCAATCCGGACTCAAAGGGTTCGAATTATATCGAGGCCAATTACACTTATTCGTTCCTCGGAGATCACGCGCTGCTGGTGCATGCCGGGCGCCAGACCATACAGAATTTCAGTGCGCTCAGCTATACCGATTACAAGCTCGGCTTGACCAAGCAACTGGGCAGTTTTGCCGTCGGCGTTGCCTATACCACGACAACTGCCAGCGATAACCAGTTGTACCATGTCATTGCCAATGGCGATAACAAGAATCTGCGCGGCAATATCTGGGCGTTGAGCGTGAATCGCACTTTCTGATTGATAGCGATGCGCGGCAAGCGGTTTGGCGCTTGCCGCTGCGGTGCGTCACTGGCCGTGCTTTTCGACAACCATCTCGCCAACAAGCTGGATTACCTGGCTGCTGGCGTTTTCGGCATCCTGCAGGTGGTGCACCAGTTCTTCGCGGACTGCCATATCGCCGACCCAGTCCTGCTGAGCCAGCTCGAGCGCCCGATGAACATTTGAATGCACCTGTGAGTGCGGCATGTCGAGCCTGTTGTAAGCACCGGTGCCGCCAAAGATGTCTTTCCCCGAAGACAAATACCATTTTCCGAGGCGGCAGGTTCTGTGGGTGGTTTTCACGGCCACGGCTTCATCGCACTCCGGAGTCTTGCATAATTCGACTGCGCGATAGGCATTCTGCATGTAGATGATGTGGTCCATCTTGACCAGCGATCCGAAAGACCAGTCCTTGGTTTTTGAAACACGGCGTATGGTGTTTTCCGCAGCGCTGGAGAATTCAGCAAAGCGTCCGCGGAAATCGCTCATGTTCGAGTGAACCTGCGCGGTTACTTCGCTCGCCGAGTTGGTTTCCTGCACCATCCGCTCGACATGCTCTCGGAAGCTTCCAACTATAGCGCCGATTTCCACCGTGGCTTTCTTCGTTCGCTCGGCGAGTTTGCGAACTTCGTCTGCAACCACGGCAAAACCACGCCCGGTTTCGCCGGCCCTGGCCGCCTCGATTGCGGCATTCAGCGCCAGCAGGTTGGTCTGGTCGGTGATCTCGGCGATAAGACTGACAGTGGAGTTGATGGCAGCACTTTCATTGCCCAGGCCTTGCGCGGTTGACGCCAGATGCTGCATTTTCCGGTTCATTCCGTCCAGTGCGTCACTGATGTCTGCAACGGTATGGAGGCTGCTTGTGGCGGCCTCGCGATTGGCAATCGCGATGCTTTCAACCTGGTCCATTTCATTGCTCATGCCCAGCAGGTCTTGCTGGTTTTGCTTCAGGTTGGTGAGCAGTTTGCTCGAATTCATGGTGTGGATGCGTGATGCCAGCTCGTTTTTGCTGATGTACTCAACGTTGGCCTCCATGGCCTGGATGGCATGGTTGATCTTGTGCAGCGATTCCGCGAACTGTCCGGGCAGGCCATGCGCAAGCGCTTTCCGGTAATAGACGCCTTCGCTGACCAGGCTGAAGCAGGTATTGACCTCCTTGAAGTAGTTTTCAATGATGTCGAGGAAATCGTTTAACTCCCACGCAGCGCGGCCGATTTCCCCCAGCCCTTTGGTGCGGACAACGCGTTGGTGCAGTTGTCCTTTGCGTGATTCGCGCAGTACCTCCTGCATTTTTACGACTACTTTCACCGCATGGCTGTACTTTGTATAGGCGTAGAAGGTGAATAGCAGGGCGAAAAGCGGGAATGCCCAGGCGGTCCAGTCAAAGCCATAGTTGAAGGTGTGCCAAGTAGACATCACTACCGTAATCAGGACGAAGCCTGTGCATACCATGAGGAATCGCCCTCCCATCATCAGGTGATAGAAAGGGTTGAGTTTCGAGTTTGTGGTTTTACTCATTTCAGTGCTCCTGCAGCGCCAGGATGAAGCGGTCGTAACTTGTTCCCATTGATTTCAGCTTGCTTTGCAAGAGAGCGATCGACGCAGCCGGGGCTTGGGCTGCATGCGAACTTTTTTCAACGGCAAGCATTTCCTGGTAGATGGTTTGCATCGTCGCGACTGCAGATTTGACTGGCTTGCGTCGCACGGAAAAATAGCCGATATGCTTTCCAGAGGCATCCCGGTCAGGAGTTACATTGGCAAACACCCAGTAATAATCCCCGTCGGAGGTGATGTTTTTGACATAGCCGAAAAATTCGCGCTCCTGTTGTAACGTGTCCCATAACAATTTGAATGCCCCGCGCGGCATGTCTGGGTGGCGCACAATGTTGTGCTGTTGGCCAAGGACATCTTCCTCGGAAAAATTGGCGATCCTCATGAACGCGCGGTTGACGTAGGTAATACGTCCGCTCAGGTCGGTTTTTGAGACGATGACATCGTCGTCCCCAAGGCTGATTTCCTTTTGGGTTGGCTGGATATTCAGTTTCATTTCTTCTCCTCGTTTCAGCTCCAGCTCTTTGGCCGGTTTTTGGGAGGCATTTTGCATGCCGCCAGATTTTCTATTTCGTCATCCTGCTGGCCGACTTTATATCCATTTTATGCATCATAGATCAATCCTGTTGTGAAAAATGTATTTGGTGTACACTATATGGCATAGTAAAAGGCCCGGGATTACCGGGCCTTTGCTTTTTATCGGAGTGGCTTGCGCTGGATCAGAAGTTATAAAGCAGAGATGCGTAAGCATCGTTGACGATGGCGTCACCGGACTTCCCTGTGAGGTTGGCGATCTGATAGCCAGCACGAACGCTGATAGTCGAATTCAGGTCGTATTGCACTCCGCCCCCATATATAAATCCAACCAGGTTGGAAACGGCGATGCCGGTACTGTAGGGCTGGTCCAGGTTGGCATATCCCAAACGTCCGAAGACCGAAAAATTTTGACCGACGAAACAGTTGGCCACGACAGCCAATTCTGCTCCATGGATAGTCCTGCTGGCAGTGGAGTTGGAAATTTTCGCGTTGCTGAGCAACGAGAGATAGCTCACCTCGTAAGCGAAATTCTTGTTCATGTGAAAGCCGAATGTTGCACCGGCAGAGGTGCCGCTGGCCGTATTCCCCAGTCCGCTCAGGTCTGCCTCATTGGCATTGCCGACAGACAATGCACCGTAAATTTGTTGCTCAGCAACAGCGGGGACGGACAGGATCAACAGCAGGGTGGTTACAAGTATTTTTCGCATTTCAGTGCTCCGTCAAAATGAACCCGGTAATTTTAATGCAAGTCAGGCAGCTTATTGCGGTCTTGATGTTCGCAAATGGATTTATGACTTTTCATCAGGTATTCTTTGCTTGCGATCTTGGTCGGTGGTGGGTAGGGTGTCATTTGACTGGACGTGAGCTTGAATTCGGTCGAGGCACTGTTTACTGCGCGGTCAGCAGAGAAGGCGTTTTGGATACGAGGGATGGCAATGAATGTCGTTAGCGACGCTGGGAGGATGGGAGACCAGGCGCATGCCCGGAATGTCGGCGCGGTCACATCGATCCGCGGGAGCGTGGTCGACATGCGTTTTGACTTCAGCTTGCCTTCGATTTATTCATTGGTGCATGCCGGGCCGGATGGCCGTGTCGCGATTGAAGTGTTGAACCAGCTTGACGCACATCATGTGCGCGGAGTGGCGCTGACCGCGACCGGAGGGCTGGCGCGTGGCATGGCGGCTGTTGACACTGGCGGACCGCTCCTGGCGCCGGTCGGCAAGACAATCCTGTCACGCATGTTCGATGTTTTCGGCAATGCCATCGACCGCCAGGAGGCTCCTGCTGACATCGAGTGGCGGCCGGTGCACCGTACTCCGCCGCCGCTTGCGCGGCGTTCCACCAAATCGGAAATTTTCGAAACCGGAATCAAGCTGATCGACGTGCTGGCACCATTGGAACGGGGCGGCAAGGCAGGCTTGTTCGGCGGCGCTGGAGTGGGGAAGACGGTCCTGCTTACCGAGATGATCCATAACATGGTGGGCTATCACGCAGGAGTCAGTATTTTCTGCGGTATCGGTGAGCGTTGCCGCGAGGGCGAAGAGCTTTATCGTGATATGAAACAGGCCGGCGTGTTGCCGAACATGGTCATGGTGTTCGGGCAAATGAACGAGCCCCCCGGCAGCCGTTTTCGCGTGGGGCATGCAGCATTGACCATGGCGGAATATTTTCGCGATGATGAGCACCGCGATGTGTTGCTGCTGATTGACAATATTTTCCGCTTCATCCAGGCCGGCTCGGAAATCTCCGGGCTGATGGGGCAGATGCCGTCGCGGCTGGGTTATCAGCCGACCATGGGAACCGAGCTGTCGGGGCTGGAGGAGCGCATTGCCAACACCGACACCGGGGCAATCACCTCCATCCAGGCAGTGTATGTGCCCGCGGATGACTTTACCGATCCCGCCGCTGTGCACACCTTCTCACATCTTTCGGCGTCGATCGTGCTGTCGCGCAAGCGTGCCAGCGAGGGACTTTATCCCGCCATCGATCCGCTCCAGTCAAGCTCAAAAATGGCCTCTCCGGGCATTGTCGGCGAGCGTCATTACGCATTGGCGCAACAGATACGCAGCACACTGGCGCAGTACGATGAGCTCAAGGATATTATCGCCATGCTGGGGCTGGAGCAGTTGTCAGCCGCGGATCGTGCCGTGGTGGCGCGTGCGCGCCGGCTGGAGCGCTTCCTGACGCAGCCTTTTTTTACGACCGAACAGTTCAGCGGCATTCCGGGCAAGCTGGTCAGCCTGCAGGACGCGCTGGATGGATGCGAGCGTATCCTGAACGACGAGTTCAAGGATGTGCCGGAAGGGGCGCTATATATGATCGGCAACGCGGATGAGGCCTGGCAGAAATTCAGGGGCGAAACGAAAGAGCCCGGGGCGCGGCAGGAGGGGGCATGAAGCTCAAAGTGCTATTGCCGTTTGGGGTCTATGCGGAAATTGACGAGGTCAAGCGCATCGTTGCCGAGACGCCGGAAGGTTCGTTTGGTTTGTTGCCGCACCGGCTCGATTGTGTCGCTGCGCTTGAGCCGGGCATACTGATGTATGAAACGGCTGCGCTCGGAGAGGTTTACCTGGCAGTGGATGAGGGCGTGCTGGTCAAGGCCGGTGATAATGTACAAGTCTCGGTGCGCAATGCGATTGGGGGAATGGAGCTGGGGCGTTTGCGCGAGGCGGTGGCGCGTGAGTTTTCTTCTCATGACGAGGCTGAGCGGCAGGTGCGCGATGTGCTGGCGCGACTGGAGAGCGGATTTGTGCGGAAATTTGCGGAGTTTCATCATGGCTGACATTCCGGAAGAGCCCGAGTTTGTGCGCCAGATTGGCAGCAAGGAAGAACGCAAATTGCAGGCACAGCGCAAAGTGACACAAACGGTGTGGAGCGGACTGGGCATGATGGGGCTGGTGGGCTGGTCTGTTGCCGTGCCGGCGTTGCTGGGCGCGGCTCTGGGGATCTGGCTGGATGAGCATTACCCGCTACGGCAATCGTGGACATTGACCCTGATGATTGTCGGGCTGACGCTGGGGTGCCTGAATGCATGGCGGTGGGTGGCGCGGGAACATCAAAGCATTCGTGATGAGCAGGCAGACAAAAGGGGGCAGGGCGATGCCTGAATTGCTGCAAATAACCGCAGCGCTGCTGGCCGGCATGGCGCTTGGGGCAATATATTTTGCCGGGTTGTGGTGGACGGTCAAAAAAGGTCTGGCTGCCCAATATCCGGCAGTATGGTTTGGTGCCAGTTTCCTGGTGCGGAATGCGTTTGTGCTTGCCGGGTTTTATTGGCTGGCCGGAGCTGAATGGCAACGTTTGCTGGTGTGTCTGGCGGGATTCATCATTGCGCGCTTTCTGGTTGCCGGCCGCATCAAGGCGCGGGGAGAATGCCATGCGTCTTAGCCCGGATGAGCTGGTCCTGTGGCAGCACGGCTATATCAAGCTCAATGTGACAATCGTGACGACTTGGGCGCTGATGCTGGTTCTTGTGCTCGGTGCGCGCTGGGCCACGCGTAATCTGGTCAGCGATGGGCGCATCTCGCGCTGGCAAGGCGCGCTGGAGGTAATTGTGGTGACCATGCGCAAACAGATTGAAGAGGTCGGTTTGCGTCAGGCCAATAAATACATTGGTTTCATCGGCACCTTGTTCCTGTTCATAGCGATCTCCAACCTGTGTACGGTTATCCCTTATTACGAACCGCCGACGGGCTCGCTGTCGACAACGACGGCCTTGGCGCTGTGTGTATTTATTGCGGTGCCGGTATTCGGGATTGCGGAAAGCGGATTGAGTGCGTTTCTGGCTTCTTACCTTAAGCCCAGTGTTGTCATGCTGCCTTTCAATATCATCAGCGAGCTTTCCCGTACGCTGGCCATGGCAATTCGCCTGTTCGGGAACATCATGAGCGGAACCATGATCCTGGCTATCCTGTTGACGGTCACGCCGTTCATATTCCCGATTGTCATGAGTCTGCTGGGGCTGCTTACCGGAGTGGTGCAGGCTTATATTTTCGGCATTCTGGCGACGGTATATATTGCCGCTGCGACCCGGGCGCGCGAAGAGGTTTAGGATTGAATCATGCCACAGGAAAGGAGAAGTCATGGATAGCTCAACACTGGTTGCGATGGTGTCCATCATTACCGCGGGCCTTACCATTGCCATCGGCGGGGTCGGGCCAGCGCTGGGGGAGGGGCGAGCGGTTTCGACCGCGCTCAGTTCGCTGGCCCAGCAGCCTGACGCTGCGACAACAATTACGCGCACCTTGTTCGTCGGTCTGGCCATGATCGAGTCGATCGCCATCTACTGTTTTGTCGTGTCGATGATCCTGATCTTTGCCAATCCATTCTGGAACCACGTGATTGCGCAGGCTGCCAAATAGACATGTTGATCGACTGGTTTACCGTTATTGCGCAGGTGTTCAACTTCCTGGTTCTGGTATGGTTGATGAAGCGCTTTTTATACCAGCCGGTTTTGAAGGCGCTGGACGCGCGGGAACAGCGTATCGCCCGTGAGCTTGAGGATGCGCGGCATGCGAGCGAGGCCGCAGCGACCGAACGCAGTGAATATCAGCAGCGGCGTGCCGAGTTTGAGCAACAGCACGCGACATTGCTGGATCATGCTCGCGCAGAAGCAGCCGCCGAGCGCCAGCGCTTGCTTGATGAGGCCAGGAGTCGTGCAGAGGAGCTGCGCAAGCGGCTGGATACCCAGTTGGATGCAGAGTACCGGAACTTGAATCATGAAATTGCACGCCAAGCTCAGCAGGAGGTATTTTCGATTACGCGCAAAGTCCTCTCAGAACTTTCAGACACGGCGCTGGAGCAGCGTCTGGTAGAGGTGTTTCTGGCGCGCCTGAAGGATGCGGGCAACATTGTGCAGGGTGAACTGAGCGCACTAGCGGTGCTGGGGGGAGAGGCTATTCTGCGAAGTGCGTTTGCACTTCCGTCGCCGTTGCAGGAAAAGATCAGGTCGACGATGGCGAATTTGGCGGGGCGGGAATTGGCCATTCGCTTTGAAATTGAACCCAGCCTGATTGCCGGAATTGAACTGTATGTGCATGGCAGGAAACTAGCCTGGAGCGTGTCGGAACATTTGCATGAACTGGAGCAGTCTTTAAACCGTTTACTGAGAGCCAGAAATACCGCCTAGCAGCATGGAAACGCAAAGTCTGCAAAATACGGTCGCACAGGCCTTTTCTGATATGGCACATATCAGGGATGCCACTATGCCGCAATTGGTGTCCCGGGAAATCGGCATTGTGACCAGCTTGTCGAATGGCATCGCCCGCGTGTCCGGTTTGCCGGGGGTGTGTTATGAGGAGGTGGTCAAGTTTCCCGGCGAATTGTATGGAATCGCATTCAATGTCGATGAGGATGAAATCGGTGTGGTGCTGCTGGGGGATTACCTGCAATTGCATTCCGGCGATGAAGTCGAACGTCGCGGTCATATCATGGATGTTCCGGTTGGGGAGGCGTTGTTGGGGCGGGTCGTCAACCCGCTCGGCAAACCTCTCGATGGCAAGGGGGTGGTTCTTTCCCGGCAGCGCTACCCCATTGAGCGTCCCGCCCCGCCTATTATGGATCGCGCGCCGGTCAGCCAGCCGCTGCAGAGCGGCATCAAGGTAATCGATGCACTGGTGCCGATAGGGCGCGGTCAACGCGAGCTGATCCTTGGCGATCGGCAGACTGGTAAAACTGCGATCGCCGTCGATACCATCTTGAACCAGCGCGGAAAGGATGTGTTGTGCGTGTATTGCGCAATCGGGCAGCGAGCATCGGGTGTTGCCAAAGTGGTTGCCGACCTGCGCGAAAATGGAGCGATGGACTATACGGTGGTCGTCGTGACCGAGGGAAACGACCCGCCGGGGCTTTCCTACATCGCTCCTTATGCGGCTACCAGCATTGCGGAATATTTCATGGAGCAGGGGCGCGATGTGCTTATCGTGTATGACGACCTGACCCATCATGCTCGGGCCTACCGTGAGCTGTCGTTATTGTTGCGCCGTCCGCCCGGGCGCGAGGCTTATCCGGGAGATATTTTTTATATTCACTCGCGCCTGCTGGAGCGGGCAACCCGGTTACGCGCCGAGCTTGGCGGCGGCTCATTGACTGCGCTGCCTATCATTGAGACTGAAGCGCAAAATATTTCTGCATACATCCCTACCAACCTGATTTCGATTACCGATGGTCAGATTTATCTTTCTCCCGATTTGTTTGCACTGGGAATACTGCCTGCGGTCGATGTGGGAAAGTCTGTTTCGCGCGTTGGCGGTAAAGCCCAGCATGAGGCCTATCGGCTGGTGGCGGGAGACCTCAAATTGGCCTATGCGCAGTTTGAAGAGCTGGAGGCCTTTGCTCGTTTTGGGACACGGCTGGACGAAAATACCCTCAGGATTATCGGGCATGGGCGCCGTATTCGCGCTTGCCTCAAGCAGCCGGAATTTGAACCTGTTTCCGTAGCTGGGCAGATTGTTGTGCTGCTGGCTTTGACCCGGCGCTTGTTCGATGCGATCCCACTGGAAAAAATGCGGCAGGCGGAACTCGCCTTGCGTGCCATAGCAGAGCAGTTGCCTGCTGAATTGGTACAGCGCATTAGCTCTTCGGAAGCGATCAGCGAGGCAGACCATGAATTGATCCTGCAGCAGGCCAGCCGTGTGCTGCAGGATCATCGGGCGTAATGATGAGCGACAGTCTCGACAGTTTGCAACGCAAAATAAGCAATGCGCAGGATCTGGCCGCAGTGGTGCGCGCGATGAAAGCTTTGTCCGCATCAAGCATTGTGCAATACGAGCGTGCGCTGCAATCGTTGGGGGAATATGCCCATACGGTTGAGCTCGGCCTGTTTGTCTGGTTGCGGCAGAGCGGTACAGTGCTGCCGCTAAACGGGCGGGTGGGGGGCTGTGGCAAGATGATTGGCGCCGTAGTTTTTGGTTCGGATCAAGGGTTGGTCGGGCAGTTTAACGAGATGCTGGCAGCGTTTGCCAGCGAATCCCTCGCGGGTACCGAGACCCCATATATTTGGGCGGTAGGGGAGCGCATGCGGGACTTTCTCGATGAGGCTGGACTGCGGGTAAGCGGTCAATACCCAGTGCCGAATTCGATTGCGGCAATCGCCCCTTTGGTGGGGCGTATTCTGATGGAGATTGAAACCCTGCGAGAGCAGGGGCGCATTGAGCAGGTTTACCTGTTTAACAATCGGCCGGTATCAGGCGGTGGTTACAGTCCTGCCAAATTGCGGCTTTTGCCGCTGGATGAGTCGTGGTTGCAGGATTTTTTACACCTCAAATGGCCGGACAAGAACCTGCCTGAAGTGATTGGAGCACAGGAAGCTGCCCTGAAGGCGTTAATCCGGGAGTATCTGTTCATTATTCTTTTCCGGACATGCGCGGAGTCTTTGGCGAGCGAACATGCAAGCCGTTTGGCTGCCATGCAACGCGCTGAAAAAAATATCGACGAAATCATGGAAGCGCTGCGACAGTCTTTTCATCTCCAACGGCAAAACACTATAGATGAAGAATTGTTCGATGTGATTGCGGGCTTTGAGGCATTGGTTCGCTAACAGTATCGCGGCAGGAGTTCCCTGTGTCGTGGTGGCACAGCAGCTTGCCGGGCAAAATCACGCTGTGAATCTGGAAAAAAGAACCCCCGACTTGCGCCGGGGGAAAATAAGGTCTTAACAAAGGGGAGGTTAAGACCCGAACATATCTCCAGGGAGGAAGAGATATGGAGCTAATTGCATTACTCGAGGGATTTGATTGGGTATTCCGTAATAAGTTCCACAAAATTTAAAAAAATGTGAAAAATGATGCAAAGCAGCGTTTTATTTATATCGGTGTATGAAATAAACAACATTAGCTAATCCGGGCTATTGCCAGTATCGCTTTGACGAATAAAATGCTCGCCGCAGTACTTAAATAACAACGCTCAGGGAGATTTACCAGATGAACCGTAAGGAACTGATTGATGCTCTGTCCAAGAAGACAGGGGGAAGCAAGGCAGACGCTGATCGCGCAATTTCCGCTTTCATTGATGTCGTAACCAATACGCTGAAAAAAGGGGATAAGTTGGCATTGGTCGGCTTTGGCACTTTTGAGGTTCGCAAACGTGCTGCACGTACTGGCCGTAACCCGCAAACCGGTGCCGAAATCAAGATCAAGGCGAGCAAGCAACCGGCCTTCAAGGCAGGAGCTGCGCTTAAAGGGGCCGTCAACGGCACCAAGAAGTAAGTCTCCATGGGCAACTGCCAAGCGACAGTTGCCCTTTCTTCCAGATTTTTTCGTCATGCCGAAGCGTAAACATTATCATGTTTATGTTATTGAGTTATCCCGCGATGTTCTGCACGAAGGCAAATTCAGGAAATGTAATCCCGACTATATTCAAGGCAAGCCCTGCGTTTATGTCGGCATGACCGGACTCGATCCGGATGTTCGGTTTGACAAACATAAGGCCGGCATTCAGTCCAATCGTTACGTTCGGGACTATGGGCTGCATTTGCTTCCAGATTTGTACGAAGGATTTAACCCGATGTCTTACGATGAGGCATGTGTCCGGGAAATCGAGATCGGCATCGATTTACGCAGCGCCGGCTTTGGTGTGTGGCAGGCCTGATATGAGGCCGTTTGTAACGGCACATCCCGAAGGGGTGCAGGTGGACGGCCGATGCGTCGGTGTTTAAGCGGCAGCGGGGTGGGGCATGCCGAACATGTTGGCGATCATCTGCAGTTTTTCTGCGTAGGTCTCATGGAAGCGACTGCAATCGCCCGGATAATGTCCCAAACGCTCTGCGGCCGCGATATTTCTCCAGGCCAATTTTTTTCCAATGGTTTGCGCCTGTAATTTCGCAATTGAGATGACGTCAATATAATCGGGCGAAGCAGATTTGGGCCTGAAGTTCATATTTAACTGCTCCGATACCACGTCGATTAGCGGTTCCGGAAATTTCCAGTTTTGCAAAACCCGAAAGCCGATGGGGGCAGAGTAAGTGCCAGTCAGTCGGTCCAGCGCATGTTCGCTGATTTGCGGATGGTTCTGGTCAATGTAATGGAACAACGGCAAGGAACCAATTTCGTGGACTAACCCGGCCAGCAAAGCCTCATCCGTATTCAGGGACTTTTTCCGTGCCGCTAACACATAACCGTATACTGCGATTTTCTGGCAGTGCGCCCATAGGGCTTTCATTTTTAGGTTGATAAGGGGGCTGCGTGCTTGGAAAAAGCTTGACATCGTTGAGCATAGAACGATGTTGTAGACCATTCTTGGGGCTAGGCTTTGTATCGCGTCATGCAGGTTGCAAATCTGTTTTCCATTCGAATACGCTGCGATATTTGCGGCCTTTATCACAACCTGTGAAGTGGTAGCGTCCAAAGCGATGGTTTTCTCGAGCATGTTTCGAGACGGATCAGAGCTGAAAACGGTGTTATGAATTGCACGGGCAAGAGCCGGTAACTCGGGTAACTGCAAACGGTCATTGCGCAGCTCATCCAGGATTTCCAGAATGATATTGTGGACCTGGGTTTCAATGATTGTCTCGGCTTCTGACGATCTGACAGCTTGGCTGATTGCCGCTCTTACGCTCATTTTTGCCCCTTTGTACTTCCGTATGAAAAGCCAACCTGTGTGCCACATGCTCTTTCTATTTTTTATTTTGCTGATTTTTTGATCAGGAAGTTGCGTCAAAAAGCTGTTAATAAATAATGAGATGCGGATTCGTTACTGTAACCTTGGGGGCGCGACTGTCAATATGCAATAGGTTCTATATATTGCGTGCAGGATATAGGGCGCGGGGAGGGGATTTGTGGCGGGGATGTAAAACTGCAGAGGATTACGGGCGTGATAACTTATGCGGTTGGCGCATCCTGCCGGATAACGCGAAACGCAGGGCTGTTTCCATGTTTGTCTTGTCCAGCATACAACGTGAGATGGGGGAACGGGATTTCGATATTATTTTTATCGAAGATGACTTTCAGTTTGCCAAGAAAGGCGCGTCGGATGTTCCATTGTTCAAGTGCAACAGTTTTAATTCGGCATCTGATGGTTACTGCGGATTCCGCCCAATCCTGTACGCCCTGAATTTCAATGTCTTCAAGAATCTTGTTAGCGGTGGCAGGGTCGCTGCGCAGCTCATGGTTTACTTCCCGGATAAGCGCGTAAACCTCTTCCAGATCCTCGCGATACGCTACTCCAAAATCAATCAATGAGTAGGCATAGCTTCTCGATTTATTGGTGACAATACTGATTTGCCCATTGGGGACGTAATGCACGTTTCCTTCATTGTCACGGAGAGAAACATAGCGCAGCGTTACATTCTCAACTGTGCCGACTTTGTCGCAAATTTCAATCACATCACCGTGTCGAATCTGGTTTTCCAATAACAAGAAGAACCCGGTGAAATAATCTTTGACAAGGCTTTGTGCGCCGAAACCTACCGCTAGACCAATTACGCCTGCGGCCCCCAGGATTGGGGCAATAGAAACGCCAATCTCGCTCAGGATCAGGCTGCCGGCGATTATCGAGATCAAGACTGTTTTGATGTAATGGAAAACGCTGGCGAGCGTGTCGATTCTTCTGCGGTCTTCGGCTGAGTCCGCGTGTTCATCCATGTAGTCGCGAAAAACAAGAATAAGTCGCTTTCCGAGTCTGGAGAGGAGCCATGCGACTGCAACAATGATGATGATAATCATCGTTTCCTTGGGGACAGCTTTAATGTTGGCGGTAATGAAATCGTTCATATCCATCCTTGATGGGAGTGCCGGTCCGGTTGTGGAGTGTCGTCATTATGGGTGACAAAAATGATGCTCCGGAATTATTTCAGCGTCAGCAGGAATATGTTTTCGTGAAGCGCTGACAGGCCGCGAGCCTTGAAGTGCGGGTTGTCCTCAAGAACACTGATCGACTCAAGCAACTCAATTTCGGCATATTGCCCATATAGCGCGTCAACCTCATCTTGAGTGACGGCAAAGGGTGGGCCTGGCATGCGCATTTGGTCATATTCAAAAGTGATGAGAAGGATTTTCGCCAAAGGCGGTAAAATTTCGACCAAGTGCTTGGCATAGCGGCTACGCATTTCGGGCGGCAGCGCGACCAGCGATGCCCGGTCAAACACAGCAACGGTGTCTTCGAGAATGTCAGCGGTTAAATCAAAAAAGTCGCCACACAATAACTTCAAGTCGTCGGCTGCGCATTGCTGGAAATTGTGAATGCGAGTTGTAATGGGCGAGTAACCGTTTTCTGAAAAAAAAGATTCAACAGCAAGCGGACTTAACTCAACACCCAATACCTGCTGCCCATAATTGCGGAGCCATATCAGATCCTGGCTTTTCCCGCAAAGCGGTACAAACACTTTGCCCGAGTGAGCGGGATTGGCCCTTGCCCAATATTTAATCAGATACGGATTGACTTCACCTTGGTGGAACCCGATTTCCTGACGTTCCCATCGCTCCAGCCAAAAATCTTTTTTCATAAATTACTCCTTGGGGTTGGGGAATCATAAGCCAGTTTAGCCTACGTGAGGGAGTAAACGAACTGTAAGGCTAATGTTGCTGACTCCCCTGTTCGGCAGGGACTGATTTTGTGCGGTGCCATGTGGTGGTGAGTCGTGCTGGATAGCATATTTGTGTTACGAAAAATACAAACCTCACGAAATTTAACTAAAATTTTGCATTCAACAAGTTAGGATATTACAGCCTGGTTGCTCTAGGCTTTAAACTCAATTTAACTTATGGGAGAGCGTGATATGAAAGCAATACTTGTAGCGTTGGTTTCAGTAGCAGGTTTGGCATCCGGATCGGCATGGGCCGCAGATCCAGTCGCTTTGGCAAAGGAATACAAAGGCGACTGTCTGGCTTGCCACTCAGTAGAGAAGAAAGTTGTAGGGCCTGCCTGGAAAGACGTCGCTGACAAGTACCGTGGTGACAAAGGAGCCAAGGAAATGCTGGTAGAGAAGGTCATCAAGGGCGGCAAGGGCAATTGGACTAAAGTGACCGGCGGCATGGCAATGCCACCTCACGCTTCCAAGCCAAGCAAGGCTGAGATCGAAAAGATTGTTGAAGCCATTCTGGAGTTGAAGTAAGACACTGCCATTTGGGCTTCGGTGAAAGCTGAAGCCCGGATGGCTGATGTACGGTTGCATGAATTTGCAACTGAGGAGTTTGTAGTATCCCTATAGTAGTTTTTGCGGCTTACGATTCATAGCGTAAGCCGTTTCTTTTTCAGGAAGGCAGATCATGCAAATGAAAAGGCCTCCATCGCTGGAGGCCTTGCTATTTGGCGCGCCCGAAGAGATTCGAACTCCTGACCCCTTGGTTCGTAGCCAAGTACTCTATCCAGCTGAGCTACGGGCGCGTTGTTAACTTTTACTGCAGTACTGCATTTGTTTCTCTGCCATCTCTGGCGGAGAGAGAGGGATTCGAACCCTCGATACAAGTTTAAGCTCGTATGCACCCTTAGCAGGGGTGTGCCTTCGACCTCTCGGCCATCTCTCCGAAGGCCGCGCATGATACTGGCTTGAGGCCTTCAGGTCAAACGTTTTATGCGTCTTCCTGATCCAGATCGAAGGCCTTGTGCAGAATGCGCACTGCCAGCTCAAGATATTTCTCGTCAATAACGACGGAGATCTTGATTTCGGAGGTTGAGATCATCTGGATATTGATACCCTCTTCAGCGAGGGTGCGGAACATCTTGCTGGCGATTCCCACGTGGGAGCGCATGCCGACACCGACCACGGACACCTTTGCGATCTTGTTGTCGCCCACCACCTCGCGCGCGCCGATATGGGGTTGTATCTGCGTTTTCAGGATGTCCATCGCTTTGGTGTATTCATTGCGATGAACGGTGAACGAGAAGTCTGTCGAGCCATCCACGCCGACGTTCTGGATGATCATGTCGACATCGATATTGGCTTCGCTGACCGGCCCGAGAATCTGGTATGCGATGCCGGGCTTGTCCGGCACGCCGCGCACAGTAATTTTTGCCTCATCGCGGTTGAACGCGATTCCTGAAATGATTGCCTGTTCCATTTTGTCGTTTTCCTCAAAAGTGATCAGCGTGCCTTCGCCTTCATCAGCAAAGCTGGAAAGCACCCGCAACTTGACCTTGTACTTGCCGGCGAATTCAACCGAGCGTATCTGCAAAACCTTGGAGCCCAAGCTTGCCATTTCCAGCATCTCTTCAAATGTGATGCTCTTCAGGCGGCGCGCTTCCGGCACCATGCGCGGGTCGGTGGTGTAGACGCCGTCCACATCGGTATAAATCTGGCATTCGTCAGCACGCAGGGCCGCAGCAACGGCAACGCCCGTGGTGTCCGAGCCGCCGCGTCCCAGCGTCGTGATATTGCCTTGCTCATCGATGCCCTGGAATCCGGCAACAACCACGACATAGTCGTTGGCAAGGTCGGTGCGGATATTTTGTTCATCGATGCTGACGATGCGAGCCTTGGTGAAGGCACTATCGGTCATGATCTTGACCTGGGCGCCGGTATAGCTCTTGGCTTTCAGCCCCTCTGCGATCAAGGCCATGGAAACCAGGCCGATGGTGACCTGCTCGCCAGTTGAAACGACGACATCAAGTTCTCGCGGGTCGGGATTCGCCTGGATTTCCTTGGCAAGGGAAATCAGGCGATTGGTTTCGCCGCTCATGGCGGAAACCACCACTACAACCTGATGTCCCTGGGCTTTGTATTTTGCGACGCGTTTTGCAACGTTCTTGATGCGTTCCGGATTGCCGACGGACGTGCCGCCGTATTTTTGTACTATCAGTGCCACGATATGCCTGTTTTCGTTTTTAAACTTCCGGCATTTTAACTGAAGTAATCATAAAAAGCAGGTCGGTAGTGAGGCCGGGCCGGAGTATTTGTCATCCCCTGACAGGCAGGGGTAAGATGCCGTTTTGCAGAAAATCAAGCCGAAATTTAGGCATATATTGAGTCAAACATGGCAATGGACAAGAAAATCATTTTTGTAAAAACCGCCAAGGCAGAGATGATGGCGGCTGGCATATCGGGCGATTTGAAGCGCGCCTTGCTGCTGATTGATGGTAAATCCACTTTGGATGAGGTCGCGCGCAGGGCGCCGCCGAGCTTGCGCGCAGTTCTTGATGACACACTTGAGGCGTTGCTGGCAGAGGGCCTGATCCAGGATAAAGACAAGCCAGTGGCAACGGTGCAGATCGTCAAGCCCAAGGCCCAAGCAGCGATGAATTCGGGTGAAGAATTGGATTTCACCAGCCTGGTCAGCCCAACTCCAGCGGCGCGGACAGCCGACGACAAGGCCGCGCGGGCACACGCTGAGCTTGAGGCGGCCGTAGCTGCGGCCAAGGAAAAGGCGCGCCAGGACGCCGAGGCCAAGGCGGAGGCGAATGCGCGTCTCGCAGCCGAGGCCGCCGCCAAGGGCAAGGCCGAAATCGAACAAAGAGTCCAGCAGGAAACTGCCATTCGTGAGCAAGCTGAGGCAAAGGCCAGGCAGGAGGCCGCAGCCCGAGTGCGCGCGGAGCAGGCCGCCGAACAGGCGCGCCAACAACTGGAAGCGGCAGCCAAAGCCAAGGCTGAAACCGAGGCACAGGCGCAGCGGCAAATAGAGGCGGCGGCGCGTGCCAAGGCAGAAGCCGAATTGCAGGCCAAACGCGAAATAGAGGCTGCGCGTCAGCTGGCTGAAAAGGAAGCCGCACGTGTGCAGGCGGAACTCGCCGCCGCAGCCCAAGCCAAGGAGCAGGCCGAGGCCGCGCGGCTGAAAGCCGAACAGGAGGCTGCGCGCGTCAAGGCGGAACTCGAAGCGCAGCGCATCAAGCAAGAGGCCGAGACCGCGCGCTTGAAAGCAGAGCAGGAGGCGGCCCGGCTGAAGGCTGAGCAGGAAGCCGCACGTCTGAAAGCGGAACAGGAGGCAGCGCGGCAGAAAGCCGAGCAAGAGGCTGAGCGTATCCGGGCGCAAGCCGAAATACGCGCCAAGCAGGAGGCGGAAAAAATCCGCGCCGAAGCCGAGGCACGTGCGAAAGAAGAAGCGGCCCGTTTGCAGGCAGAGCAGGAGGCATCCCGCATCAAGGCGCAGCAAGAGGCTGAGCGCATCCGGGCCGAAGCTGAGGCGCAGGCCAAACAGGAGGCTGAAAAAATCCGTGCTGAAGCAAAGACGCGTGCGCAGCAGGAAGCCGCATCCTTGCGCGAGAAAATGGAGCAGGAAAAAACTCAGGCGCGTGCTGAAGCCGAACTCAAGGCGACACTTGAAGCCCGGGCCAGACAGGAGGCTGAGGTCGCACGCCAGAAGGCGGAGCAGGACAACGTGCGCATCAAGGCCGAACTGGAGGCCGCAAAATTGCAGGCGGCCAGCGTCGGGGACAAGACTGACAAGCAGCCAAATTTCGCGGCGGCGGAAGCGGCTGCCGCGAAGGCTGCACAAGAGGCGCAGCAGTTGGCGGCTGAGCAGGCCAAGGCCTGGGCGGCCGCCGAGCAGCGTGCCAGGGAACAGGCACGACAGGAAGCGGAACGCCCGGCCCAGCCAGCTGCCGAGCCGGTCAGGCCCGCAGCGCCGGCATCCGCCAAGGTCCGGCGTAAACCGCTGCCATTGGGCAAGATTGCCGCAGGTTTGCTCGTGGTGGCGGTGTTGCTGGTATTTGCCTTGCCATACGTCATGCCGCTGGACAGCTACATTGCCCCAATCGAGCAGCGCCTGTCGGCACAATTTGGCCAGCCGGTACATATTGCGAAACTGCACGCGAGTTCGCTGCCGGTACCCAGCTTGCAACTGGAGCAGGTACAAGTGGGCGAAGCGCATGAAGGACAGGCCGGCAAGGTCGTGCTGACTTTCGATGTCGCCAGCCTGTTCGGCCAAGTCAAAAAAATCAGCAATGCCGAATTGCAGGATGTCAGTCTGGCAGGACAGAGCCTGGATAAGCTGCAAGGCTGGCTACAGCGTCTTGGCAACGATAATGCGTATCCGGTGCAACGTGTCACGATCAAGCAGTTGCAGATTGTGGGCAGCGATCTGGCCTTGCCCGCATTCAACGGCGCAGTCGATCTCGATCCGCAGGGGAAAATAGCGCAAGTAAAACTGCTCAGCGCCGACGGCAAGATCGATCTTGCATTGCATCCGGTGGAGGAACGCTGGCAAGTTGAGCTGGATGCCAAAGGCACTGGCGTACCTTTGTTCAATGAAGTCAATTTCGAAGATTTCAGTGCCAAAGGTGAGCTCTCCGCTGCCGTACTTAACTTTCCCGAATTCAAGGCCCAGCTATATGGCGGTTTCCTGAACGGCAAGCTGAAGCTGGAATGGCAGCGCGGCTGGGCGATGCGTGCCGAGATGGAAGCCAGCAGCGTCGAGCTGGACAAGCTGTTCCCGAAATTCGGTGTGAGCGGCGAGCTGTCCGGTAATGCGCGCCTGAATGCAAGTGCGGCACGTTTCGACAAGCTGTCGGAAAGTAAAACGCTGGAAGGCCGCTTCAAGGTTGGCAAGGGCGAGATCAAGGGCTTCGACATGATCGAAACCGCACGTCAAGGCAATACCGGGGCCGGCGGCCGGACCTATCTGGACGAGTTGGGCGGCGATTTCCAGAGCAGCGCGCAAGGCAGCCATTTCCAGCGCTTGCAGATCGCCTCCGGCATCCTGAGCAGTCGTGGCGCATTTGATGTGAATGGCGACGGGAGCATTGCGGGACGCTTCAGCGCGGAACTCAAGGGGCGTAGCGGCACCAGCAACCTGAGTCTGTCGGGCACATTAAGCGCGCCGCAGTTGCGGGCGGCACGCTGAGTTTAGCGCTTCAGCAACGCTTTCAGCCAGGCAAGCAACGCGTCCAGCTTGCCTGCGGGACGGGGGGCTACAGTCCCGCTGGCGCTAAATGGGCTGCGAGACTCAGCCGCAGGTGGGGAAGATGAACTGCCTGCCGCGGTCAATCCGAGCATTTCCGATACTTCGGCAATACGTGCGGCGTTGTGCTCCATGAATTCTATGCACCCCTCGTCGCTCAGGCCGAGTCGTTGCACCGCAGCCAGGCTGTCCCAAGCGATGTCGGCCGCATTTTCCTTCAGCAGCAAATCGGATACCGCAGCGACGTCGGCATAGTCCGCACGTGACAGGTTGTCGCCCGCAGCTTGTGTCTCGCTGCGCGGTGTGGCGACGTTAATCAGTTCCTCCGGGAAGCTCCACTTCCCGAGCAGTTTTCCCCCGACCATCGCGCTGTATTTGTCGAGCAATACCTGCAACTCCTCTTCGTTTAACGAGAGCTGGCGGGTCTCGATAAACGTGCATAGCGGCAGGGTGCCAATCCGGGACACCAGTCCGCCGAGCATGGCCTGGTCTGGCGAAAGGTAAGGCTTGCGTGCCCCCAGCACATAACTGACCGCCGCAACCCGGCGACTATGTTCCCAAACGCTCTCCAGATGGCGGTTGAGCAACGGGTTACCGAAGCGGAACATCTTGCTCATGGTGGTCGCGATGACCAGGTTGCGTACCTGGCGATAGCCCAGACGCGACAAGGCTCCGCGCACATTGTTGACCGGGTGCTTGTCGGCAAAGGCAGCGCCGTTTGCGCTTTTTATCAACTGTGCGGAAATCAGCGCGTCGCCCGACAGGGCTGCCACAATTTCATCCGCGGCCACATTCGGGTCGTCGATCAGTTTTTGCAGGCGCAGGGCGACATCCGGCAAGGCGGGCAGGGCCAGCGTATCGTTTTCGATCGCAGCAAGGATTTGTCCGAGCACGGCGAGGTGTTCGATTGTCATGGGCGCGACCACCTTGCGATAAGGTGGGATGGAGTGCGGAACGTGGGCATCATGAAACGGTGCGCCACGAGGTATCAGGCCAGCGCTTTTGCGATACGCTCAAGCGCTGCCGTCAAATTTTCCATCGACGTAGCAAAGGAAATGCGGAAGTAGCCTTCGCTGCCAAATGCCGAGCCCGGCACCACCGCCACGCCGGCTTCGTTCAGCAGGTACTCGGACAGCGCAATGTCGGTGGTTTCCTTGATTTTTCCTTGCTGGTGCAGGCGCGCAATGGCGGCACGCGCATCCGGAAAGGCGTAGAAAGCACCGCCCGCCTTGATGCACTTGAGGCCGGGAATCTTGTTGAAGGCATCCACCACAAACTCGTGGCGCTCGCGGAACGCGGCAATCATCGGAGCCAGGCAGTTCTGGTCGCCGTTCAATGCCGCTTCGGCGGCAACCTGCGAAATCGAGGTTGGATTGGAGGTGCTTTGCGACTGCACGTTTTCCATCGCGGTGATGATGGCTTCCGGGCCGGCCGCATAGCCGATGCGCCAACCGGTCATTGCATAGGCTTTCGACACGCCGTTCAGCACCATCGTGCGGTCATACAGGTCGGGGCAGGCGTTCAGGATGTTGTAGAACTTGTCCGCGCCCAACTGGATGTGTTCGTACATGTCGTCGGTCGCGATCAGGATGTTCGGGTGCTTGCGCAACACTGCGCCCAGCGCCGCCAGGTCTTCACGCGAGTACATCGCGCCGGAAGGGTTGCTCGGGCTGTTGATCACGACCATGCGCGTCTTCGGCGTGATCGCAGCTTCGAGTTGCTGCGGCGTC
Source organism: Pseudomonadota bacterium (assembly GCA_021848465.1). GTDB lineage: Bacteria > Pseudomonadota > Gammaproteobacteria > Burkholderiales > Gallionellaceae > JAJZUP01. The sequence continues at coordinate 44,587 of JAJZUP010000002.1, read as the reverse complement.
AGCTTGAAACCTTGTGCAATGTCGGCTTGCACGATCACCGGCTTGCCTTCGGCGATGATCACGATGTCCGGGTACGACACCCAGTACGGTGCCGTGATGATGACTTCGTCGCCGGGATTGATCGTGGACAGTACCAGGTTGAAGAAACTCTGCTTGCCGCCGCACGACACCAGGATTTGCTTCGCGGTGTAATCAAGCCCGTTGTCGCGCTTGAACTTGGCGATGATCGCCTGCTTCAGGCCGGGTGTGCCGCCGACCGCGGTGTATTTCGTAAAGCCCTTGTTGATCGCCGCGATGGCGGCATCCTTGATGTGTTGCGGAGTATCGAAATCCGGTTCGCCGGTACCCAGTCCGATGATGTCCTTGCCTTCAGCTTTCAGCTTGGCCGCGCGCGCAGCGACGGCGAGGGTAGGGGAAGGCTTGATGGCGAGGACGCGGTGCGAAAGGTTCAAGATGTTTCCTTGGGATTTAACGAGGATGCGGATTATACCTAATGCCGGGCCGAGATGAATATTGCCCCTTGAACTGTCCGGAAATACCCCTACTCGCCCCGGATCAGTGAAATCAGCTCGTCGGTGGAGGGCAGGCTGACCGCTTCGCCCTCGCCGAGAATGCTCTCCGCCAGCGCGCGTTTGTCGTTATGCAGCCCGACGATGTGCTCCTCCACGGTGCCCTGCGTGACCAGGCGATACACCGTCACCGGGCGCAGCTGTCCCATGCGGTGCGCGCGTCCCATGGCCTGGTCTTCCGCAGCCGGGTTCCACCACGGGTCGGTAATCACCACATAATCTGCCGCCGTCAGGTTCAGGCCGAAGCCGCCCGCTTTCAGGCTGATCAGGAAGAAATCACCCTGGCCGCCCTGGAATGCATCCACGCGCTTGCTGCGTTCGGCCGCAGGCGTGGCGCCATCCAGGTATTGGTAACTGGCCCCGATTTCATCCAGCGCGGTGCGCAGCAGCGTGAGAAAGTCCACGAACTGGCTGAACACCAGCGCCTTGTGGCCGTTGGCAACCAACTCCTGCGCCAGCGTGACGAAGGTCTGCACCTTGCTGCCGCTGGCCGGGAAGCCGGGGGTGACCACGCGCGGGTCGCACGCGGCGCGGCGCAGGCGCGTGAGCTGGGCGAGGATATTCATGCGTGCCTGGCCGTTGCTGTTGCTTGCCAGCGCCTTGTCGGCTTCGGTGATCGCCTGGCGGCGCAGCGCCTCGTAGTGCGAGGCCTCTTCTACGCCCGGTGCAATCTTGATCACCAGTTCGGTGCGCGGCGGCAATTCCTGCAACACCTGGGATTTGGTGCGGCGCAGCAGGAACGGCGCAATCAGGCGGCGCAACGTGTGTTGTGCATCGCGATCCTTTTCGCGCTCGATCGGCGCGGCAAAGCGCTCGTTGAAGCGCGTGCTGCTGCCGAGCAGGCCGGGATTGATGAAGCGCATGATCGACCACAGCTCGGCGAGGCGGTTTTCCACTGGCGTGCCGGAGAGCGCAAGGCGGAAGTCCGCCTGCAACTCGAATACCGCCTGGCTGCGCTTGGCACTGGCATTCTTGATCGCTTGCGCCTCGTCGGCGATGACCGTGTGCCAGCGCTTGGCCGCGAACTGTTCGGCTGCCTGTTGCAGCAGGGTGTACGACACCACCACCACGTCGCGCGCACCGGCGGCCTCAACCACGGTGGCGCGGTCGGCCGCGCCGTACAGATGCAGGTTCAGGCTGGGAGCAAAGCGCTCGCCCTCGCTGACCCAGTTGCCGCACACCGAGGTCGGCGCGATGACCAGCGCCGGGCCGCCTTCCGCGCGCGCCAGCAGCAAGGCCAGCGACTGCAACGTTTTGCCCAGGCCCATGTCGTCGGCGAGGCAGGCGCCAAACCCGGCTTGCGCGAGGCGCGATGCCCATTGGTAGCCGTCTTCCTGGTAGGGGCGCAGCTCGGCTTGCAGCGTGCCGGGCAGGACAAAGTTCTGCTGTTGGGCGCGGTGCAGTTGCTCGATGGCCTGCTGGAAATCGGAATCGGTTTCGGTGCGGATGTCCTGCAGCACATCGTCGAGCCAGACCGCCGCGAGGCGCGGCACGCGCGTGCCGTGCGCATCGGTTTCGCTGACGGCGGCGAGGTTGGACAGGCGCTCCTTGAGCTTGCGCGTGAGTGCGGCATACGTGCCGTTGCCCATGGCGACGAAGCGGCTGGAACTCTCGGCGGCGGCCAGCAGTGCCTGGAAGGTAAATACCATTCCTTCGTCCGCGCGCACTTCGCCGTCCAGCTTGAACCAGTTGCGTGCGCTGGTGATGCGCATGGCGAGTTGCTCCTCGTCCAGCGTCACCACCTTCACCGCCTTGCCCTTGGGCCAGTCCAGCGCCGCGATGCCGGGCAGGGTGGGCAGCACTTCGACCAGCGCCAGCGCATCGTCGATGACCGGCACTTCCCATTCGCATTGGCGGCTGTTGCCGCGGCAACTCTCCAGGAACGGCAGCGCATCGAGCACGCTTTCCATGTGGCGGCGCTCGATGTCCAGCTCCCGCGTGGTGCCGGTGCTTTCTCCGCCCACCATGGCCATCAGGCGCGTGCGACCGCTGCCGGGCGGCATGCGCGGGCCGTCGCTGCCGAGCGGCGTGGCGACCAGCCGCAGCAGCAGTCCGTCGCCGAACGGCGCCAGCTCGGCGCGCAAACGGGTTTCGGCCGGCACTTCGCGTGCCGCCTGCAGGTGGTCGGACTGCAACTGGAAATGGCTGGTCAGTGCCTGCATGGCGATGTTCAGCTCATGCTGTGCGCTGGCCGGGATGCTGACCTTGTCGGCCAGCAGTTGTGCGGCCCGTCGCTGCGCCGGGGTGAAGCGGTACAGGCGCACGCGCTGGGCACCGTCCGGCACCAGCGTGATCAGGTGCAGCGCCTCGGCTTCGCGCTTTTCCGCCTCGTCGTAATAGTGCTTGTGGCCGGGGTCGCCGGCGCGCAACGGTGGCGTGACCTTGAGCACGATCTGGTCGCCCTGGTGGGCCACCTCGATTTCCGGTGTGGCTTCGCTGAGTTCGACGAATTGCTCGATGCTGCTTTTCAATACCACGTGCGGGTGGCCGACCAGCGCCTGGATCGCATTCGCCATATCCAGTTGCACGCCGCGTCGCGCGCCTTTTTCGCTGCGCAGGCAGTTGGCGACCTTGGCATCCCACGGGGCCAGTTGCGGATTGCCGACGATGCGCCCCAGCGTCACCGGGCGCGGGGTGTTCCAGCCGCGCACGCCCATTTGCTGTTCGAGCAACTGGATGTCGCGCAGTGCGCCATCCGGCGCGATGTCCAGCATCCAGGCAAAGCGCGCGTTTTCCGCAGCCGCTTCGGTGCTTTCTTCGCCAAGGGTTTGCAAGGCGGAGAGCAGGTCGCGCCAATGTTCGTTCTTGCCGGCCAGGAAAAATCCTTCAGGGGCCTCCTGGCCGTTGATTACCTGTTGCGCACCATCGGCCAGGAAGGCCAGCCAGTCCAGCCCGATCCGGCGCAGCGTGGCCGCCTGGTTGCGCGCCATCGTGCCAAGCGCCGTGCGGTAAGCGCCGGTGTCGCGCATGGTCTCCATGCCGACCCAGGCGCCAATCAGCACACGCCAGAAATGGTCCAGGCTGACATGCTGCCCGTAATACTCGGCTGCGCGTTGCAGGGCCGGGTCCGGCTCGCTGTCGCCGCGCTTGATGTCGATCGCATGCACCCATTGTCCCCAGCCGGAGCTGCTGTCCGGGTCGCGCTTGCCCGACTCGTTCAGGCAGAATTTGCGTGCCAGCTCGAGGTGGCGCGGCGTTTGCTGGGCCAGCAGGGCCAGCGGATATACCCATGCGAAGCTCACCGGGAAGGCGCGCTTTTTCGCGCCCGCTTCGCTGTGGCGTTGCTTCAGCGCGCTCTCGAATAATTCCTGCGCCTCTTCCCAGCGGCTTTCCTGTGCCAGCGCATAGGCGCGCAGTGCGTTCGCATGACTATCCTGCAAACCGGCCAGCACGGTTAAAGCCTGTGCGCGCTGGCCCTTGTGCAGCAACAGTTCGGCGGCGGCGCAGCGCAGCGCATTCGGCAGGCGCTCCGGCAGGTTGGCGGCCTGCGTCAGTGTCCATTCGGCAAGCGGCTGCAGGTCAGCATCCCAGTAGGCGCAAAAATCCTGTACCGCCAGTTGCGCAAAGTCGAAACTCAGCTCCGGGTCGATGCGCGCAAAATCCGTAGGCGTGAAGTGCTGCAACAGCGCGGCTTGCAGGATGCCGCGCCAGTCCATATTGCGGCCGATCAACTGGCTCATGCGCTCGATGTCGAATTTGCCGGTGCGTGTCAGCAGGGACAGCCGCACGATCGCAATGGTGGGGTCGCGCTCCAGCAGCGGCCAGGAATACAGCGTGTGCTGCGGGCTGTAGCCCTCGGTCTCATACAGCGCGCGGCGCAGCACCGCCACCTCCAGCGCGCCGAACAGCTCTTCGTAGAGCAGGCCGCGCGCCGGTTCGGCGACGCGGAAATAGCCGGGGCGGGGCTCGCTGACGAGTTGCTTATCCAGCAAGGCGGGCAGGCAGAAGCGGATTTCCTCGGCCATGAACGAGTGGCCGTTGCGGTGCTTGAAATCGAGCTTGCGCATCAGCGTATGGATGGCGCTGAGCGGGTGGGGCGACCACAGCAGGGCCATGGCAAGCATTACCAGGCGCGAATCGTCATCGACCCCGTTCAGGGCAGACATCGCGGAAATCTTGCCGGATAGCTCGTCATTCATGTAGCGCACACCAGAAAACGGACAAACCGCTATTTTAGCCGGGTGCGTAAGCGATCAGGGAAAATAATTTCTGCTGGGCGGGCGGGAGAGGGTTGCGGGGCTTAACGTGGAGTTGATGGGCTGCCACTGCCTTATGGCAGTCCCATCGAGCGCCGGGTTGGGCAATAGGTCAGGCGCGAACTGCTTCAGCATGCAGCTTAATGCCTAGTGCGTTGACCACTTTCAGGATGGTGTCGAAGCTTGGTGCGCGATCACCAGAAAGAGCTTTGTAAAGGCTTTCGCGTGACAGCCCGGCATCTCGTGCAACTTGTGTCATGCCCTTTGCGCGTGCAATGTCACCGAGTGCTTTGGCAATGAATGCGGCATCCCCGTCAGCTTCCTCAAGGCAGGCTTCGAGGTAAGCAGCCATCTCCTCAGGGGTTCTGAGATGTTCGGCGACGTCATAGCGAGTGGTAACGGTTTTAGTCATGGTAGCTACTCCGAAAGATTACGCGCGAGGCGCAAGGCAGCTTTGATGTCCTTGGCTTGGGTGCTCTTATCACCACCGGCCAACAGAATGACCAGTTCCCGCCCGCGCTTCTTGAAATATACCCGGTAACCGGGGCCGTAACTGATCCGCAACTCTGAAACTCCTTCGCCAACCGGTTCAACATCACCAGCGTTTCCGGAAGCGAGCCGCTCGATTCTTGTCTGAACCCGAGCCCTCGCCTGAAGATCCGTCAGGCCGTCGAGTCATTGAGCGAAAAGAGCAGTTTTGCGGATTTCAATCATGCTGTCACTGTAGTCGCGAGGCTACATATTGTCAATTTCCATGCGGTAGTTCTAAGGTGTCCAACGTCTGAATTCACTGGCCTGCGCGGCTTTTCGCGCAGGTCCGGTGGAATGATGGGTTGGGCATCGCGTCATGCAACCCTCGCAAGATTCTTTTCAAGCAATAAGCGACCGCTCTTCCCGGCCAAACTTGCGCGACAAGCAATGTAAAGAACGGAGAGGACAAGAAGTCCACGAATTGCCTTTGAGTGGCTGGTTCCACTTGGACAACTCTTGGTCAAGGAGAAGCAGTTGTCGACCTCGGAGTCAGTGAAGTACTCGTCGAGTTTCACCGATAACCTGTTGCTCTTCGACTTCCCAACAATGTCCGAGCAATAGGATGTGAAGAACTGAGTTTGTTCGTGCTCAAGGAGTCGGGTTATCTGACCACGGTAATCCTTGTAGAGAGATTCAAAAGCTTCCTTTGCCGCCAAGTCCCATATCTCAAGCTCTAGCTCGACGGAAGGCTGATGTATCTGCCCCCGGCTCGTAAAGCCTCGCAGCACAGTGAAATTGAGTGAAACGCTGCGGGAATCTTTCGTGGGACGAACATACATTGAGCAGACTTGAATGGGCACATGTATAAGCCCATCCTGGTCAGGCTTTGGCGCCATGTATTCAAAGCCGATTTCCGAACTGTCGAAGACAGCTTCACCAAATATTGCTTGAGTTGCACCAAGCAGAGGTTCGGCATCAACGGATAGCCACGGCAAAATTTCATCGAGCAACTCCTTATGTTGCTCAGACGTCAGTGCCGTGTCTGTGTCGGGACAATGGGACGCAACTGCCTCAAGCAAACCGCTAAACATGGCATGGCCTCCTGTGCGATGCCCAACGTGGAGCTAAGGGGCGCGCCGAAGGCGCGTCCCAGCGACCGGAGGGAGCGAACTTGAGCGTAGGGTTAGGCGAGGTGTTGCCAAGCATTTTTATACGGCTCCAGTAGGTGCAAATGCTCTTTGTATAGATAGATGCCATATTGATTGTGCCATTGCTTTTTGATGCTCTCAGCCTTTTGAGCTGGAACAATCCATACATCAGGAAGAGTGTTGATGTCTTCGAAGCTCTTGTACCAGAAAAGCATAAACACGAGGTTTTCACTTTTCGAGTAATCGTCCATTCCAATACCCCATTTACCCCCACCTCGAATTGCTTTGACCGACACTTCGTACACATTGCCAGATGGTGCTTTGGAAAGAATGTCGATGGTTTTTGCATTTCCAAGCGTCAAGGCGGGCTGGTGCCCAAGTCTGTGCAATATTTCCATTGCGTGAAATTCTCCAGCCATGCCGGTGGTATGCCCAGTTGTACCCATATGTTTTGCCTAACGTAAAGCTAAGGGGCGACGCGCTTTTGCGGCGTCCCGCTTGAGCGACGGGTTAGCTATCATTAGATTTCAAATAGTAACCAGTTGCATAACAGATTGGTGTGGCAAAAAGATACCAAGGAGATAAGCCAACTGCAACACAAGTTGCCAGAAGCGAACCAAAGTTGTAGAGCGCTGAGGCAATTTCATCAAGCGCAAGATCTGCAAAATAATCTGCGTTTTCTTTATTCTTCTCGTTAGAACTACGCTGCCTCACGATACAGAACGCTGAAAAAAGGAGTAGTCCCGCCACAGAAACCGTAAAGAGCAGCCAAGGATCAATAAATTTTGCAATCTCAGACAAAGGAAACGGACTAGCAGCTGAATTTCCTCGAATGAAATGGATAATTCCAGTAACTACCGCTACACATAACCATAGCAAAATATTCGTCAAAAGCTGATAGAAAGCTTTTTTCTTCTTCATCTTTTCTCCATTTGTAAACTCAATATAGCTAACGTGGAGCTAAGGGGCGCGCCGAAGGCGCGTCCCAGCGACCAAAGGGAGCGAACTTGAGCGCAGGGTTAGACTTCATATGTAATGAAAAATTTTTGGGCTGATGGGTGCATTTTTGCAACTATCTCAGAGTTAAATTTATTCTTACGCTTCCAAATTTCCCAGAGTGATTCACCCGCTGAATCAATAATCATTTCCTCTTCGGAGTGGTCTTGGGCAACCTGAATAAGTGCATCTTCAACTTCCTCCAAGTCATATTTCCCTAGATCCATTGCTACATCGTCACGACTACCAAGATCACCCGATTTGTCCAGCAGGTAAATCACCATCTCATGCGGTGTAAATGGTTCTGCTTTACGAAAAATTCGGCGAAAGAAATTCATGATGTCTAACGTAAAGTAGACACCCTAAAAAATGCCTTGAAAGGCACCTTCGAGGTGTACAATCTGGCATCCGCTCTGCAATGCCTTGTTTTTATTGGAGGGGAAATTATGGCAACCCCTAATTTTTCAGATAAAAGCACGACTTCAAAATCTCCAAAATTACTCGATCAAGTCCGCGATAAGTTGCGGGTGAAGCATTACAGCATCCGCACCGAGCAGGCTTATACGGGCTGGATTAAACGCTATATCTTATTTCACGGCAAGCGCCATCCCAAGGAAATGGGGGCGGCGGAGATTGAGGCGTTTCTCACGCATTTGGCGGTGGAGGGCAATGTTTCCGCGTCCACGCAAAATTTGGCGAAGAGTTCTTTGCTGTTTCTTTACCGCGAGGTGTTGGAGATGCAGTTGCCTTGGCTGGATAACGTGACGCAGGCCAAAGCGCCCAAACGGCTGCCCGTGGTGTTGACGGTGGCCGAGGTGCAGGCGGTGCTGGCGCAGTTGAACGGCACGTATTTGTTGATCGCTTCGCTGCTGTATGGCGGCGGCATGCGTTTGATGGAGGCGGTGCGCTTGCGCGTGAAGGATGTGGATTTTGCGCGGCGCGAAATTCTGGTGCGCGAGGGCAAGGGGTTTAAGGATAGGGTGACGATGTTGCCGGAGGCGGTGTGTACCGCTTTGCAAACGCATCTGGTGAAAGTGAAAGCCTTGCACGCGGAAGATTTGGCGCAGGGCTACGGCGAGGTGTATTTGCCTTTCGCGCTGGATAAAAAATATCCGAATGCCGGGCGCGAGTGGGCGTGGCAATATATTTTCCCGTCAAAAAATTTGTCGGTCGATCCGCGCTCGGGCAAGACGCGCCGCCATCATCTGGATGAGAAGGGCGTGCAGCGCGCGGTGAAGCAAGCCGTGCGCGATGCTGAACTCACCAAGCCCGCCACGCCGCACACCCTGCGCCATTCCTTCGCCACGCATCTTTTGCAAAGCGGCTACGACATCCGCACCGTGCAAGAATTGCTCGGCCACTCTGATGTTTCCACCACGATGATTTACACTCACGTCCTTAATAAAGGCGGCAAGGGCGTAGTCAGCCCGTTGGATAGATAACGATGACAGACGAAGATTACATGCGCGAAGCGCTGGCGCTGGCGCAACAGGCGGCGCAGGCCGGCGAGGTGCCGGTGGGGGCGGTGGTGGTGAAGGACGGCGCGATTGTCGGGCGCGGCTTCAATGCGCCGATTTCGCGCCACGATCCGTCGGCGCACGCCGAGATCATGGCGCTGCGCGATGCGGCGTTGCATATCGGCAATTACCGGCTGGTGGGCTGCGAGCTGTTTGTGACGCTGGAGCCGTGCGTGATGTGCGTCGGGGCGATGTTCCATGCGCGCGTGGCGCGGGTGGTGTACGGCGCGAAGGAGCCGAAGACCGGCGCGGCGGGCAGTGTGTTCAACCTGTTCACCGAGCCGCAGTTGAATCACCATGCGCGCATCGAAGGTGGTGTGTTGGCGGAAGAGTGCGGTAAAGTGCTCAGCGATTTTTTTGCGATGCGGCGCGAGCAGCAGAAGAAATAGGGTGTTGTTGCACGTTATGTAAGGGGCGTTTGTGCGCAGGAGCGGTTTCTCGAAAAGCTGTAGGCGCGGCTTCAACTGCGAAGGGTAGTGGGTGGCATGGTGTGCATTCGCGGCTATAACCAGCCACTTGCACGGCTTTATCGTGCTTAGTGGATTGGCTAGTAGTTTCATCAAAGCCGCTCCCACGGGGTGTGGCGGGTTTCGTAGGAGCGGCCTTGGCCGCGATGGGGTTTGGAATGCATAGGCCGCTCCTACATGTGGGAGGCCTGGAGCGAAGGGGGACGGTGAGTTTATGCGACTTGCACTTGCCCCTGTGCGCGAGTTTGCTTTGGGCTAAGGTTATTTCAGGTGAGAAATGAAAATCATGATTTCCATTCCGGCGCAGACGCTGGAACTGTTTGCTGACGACGGCACCTTGCTGCGCCGCTATGCGGTGTCTACCGGTGCGAATGGCGCTGGCGAGGAGAATGGCAGCTTTTGCACGCCGCGCGGCAAGCATGTGATCCGCGCCAAGATTGGCGCAGGGCAGCCGGAGAATGCGGTGTTTGTGAGGCGCCGCGCGACCGGGGAAATCTATACGCCGGAACTCGGGGCGGCGCATCCGGGGCGCGACTGGATACTGACGCGCATCCTGTGGCTGGGCGGCAAGGAGCCGGGCTACAACCGTTTCGGTTCGTGCGACACGATGCGCCGTTATGTGTATATTCACGGCACGCCCGACAGCGTGGAGCTGGGCAAGCCGGGCTCGCGCGGCTGTGTGCGCATGCGCAATGCGGATTTGCTGGAGCTGTTTGAGCTGGTGCCGGCAGGCACGCCGGTAGAGATTGTGGCATAGCATTGATGCGGCTTGCGTTAGGCTTCAGCCGTTCAGCACAACGGGATGCAGGTGCGGCTGTGGCCGCGAATGAGACTTCACAATTGGCGGGAGGTCATGATGGATTTCACGGTACACCTGGTCAGTTGGCATGATGGCGAACCGCTGTTGCGCGGGATACGCGAGGCTGTGTTCGTTCGTGAGCAAGGCGTGCCTGAGGCGCTGGAATGGGATGGGCTGGATGAGGGCTGTCGCCATGCGTTGGCGCTGAGCCTGAGTGGCGAGGCGATCGGCTGCGGTCGCATGCTCAGCAATGGCCACATCGGGCGCATCGCAGTGTTGCCGCAATGGCGCAAGCGCAAGGTGGGCACGGCGATCATGGAGGCTTTGCTGAGCGAGGCGCGCATGCGCGGTTACGTGCAGGTGGATGTGGATGCGCAGACCTATGCGATCCCGTTCTATCACACCTTCGGGTTTATCGAGGAGGGGGAAGAATTCCTCGATGCCGGTCTACCCCACAAGAAAATGAAACTGCGCCTTGAGCCGCGCTAGGGATTTGTTGATTTAACCCGTTCGCCCTGAGCCTGTCGAAGGGCGCTGCTTTCCAACCTACCGATTGTGCGTCCACCTCTGTTCAGCTCTCAGCAAGCAGAGCAAATGCCGCGCAACGCCGCAGATGACCACCGCAGTAGTTTTTCAACAGTCTGCTAGGCTTTGCTCAGGTCAGGCACGGCGTAGGGCAGATCCGCGAATTGCAGTTGCGGGCCTTGCGGCGTACCGAGATGTTGCGGCTGGCTGTCGTGGCTGGCGATCATCAATACGGCCAGCACATCGTATCCGCCGCCCGGTGCGGGGGCGGCATTGACGACCATGCCGCTGGCTGAGTCGGCTTCATTACCGAAAATTTTGTCGCCGGCTTGCGGGGCGGGCTCACCTGCTACATGCGCCAGGTACATGCGGCGCTTGGTCTGGCCGAGATACTGCATGCGGGCGACGATCTCCTGTCCCGGATAACAGCCTTTCTTGAAGCTGACGCCGCCGAGCACTTCCAGGTTCAGCATCTGCAAGACAAACTCTTCCTGGGTCGCGGCACTGACCACCGGCAGGCCGGCACGGATGCTCAACCAATCCCAGCAGGGTGAACCAACCGGACGCGCTTCCGCGCTGAGCGTCTGCCAGAGTTGTTCGGCAAACTGGGCGGTGGTGGCAATCAGGAAACGGTTTTGGGCAACGCAGATCACGCTGCCGGATTCATGCGCGTGCACAGCCAGCGGCTGTTCGGGCACGGCACCGAAAACGCGCCGCAACAGCGCTGCTGCGCGCGGCCCGGACAATCCGAGGCACACATGTCGCGCGCTGGCATCCTCGATCTTGACCTTGCTGCGCAGCACATACATCGAGAGTTTCTTCTGCATGGCGGCGGCGAGCGACTGGTGCAGTTGCAGGAAATAATCGCTGCCGTGTTGCCAGACCAGGAAGGTGGCAAGTACGCGGCCTTTGGGCGTGTTCAGGCTGCTGAGCTGCGCGTGCTGCGGCGAGACGGCCTTGATGTCGTTGCTGAGCAGGTTTTGCAGGAAGCTTTGCGCGTCTTCGCCGCTTGCCTTGAGCAGGCCGAACTGGCCGAGGTCGCACAGGATCGTGCCGTCGCGTGCGGCGGCGCGCTCAGCGGCGGCATCGCCGAAGTCGCTGGTTACGCCGTCTTGTATGTGTGCACCGTGTTGTTCGAGAAAGGATTGCCAGGCGGGGTTAAGCATAAGTATTGATACGTTTCCTTTCTGTAACCTGCTGCTCGTTGCTGCGGCGGGCAGGGGCCTCGGCGGCTTCGCGCGCGCTGGTCTGGGTTTGTGCGACAGCCGCCAGATCGGCATGGGTGACAGCCACATCCTGGGTTTTACGGGTGTCGGGGATCGTGCGCGGCGGCGCTTCCGGCAGGTTGGTGCGCGGTTGAACCGGCTCGCGCGTGACGAGTGGTTGCTCCAGGCTCAGGCGCCGCGCCTGTGGCGACAGCGTGACGATGGTCGCCGGCTGGTCTTCGCCATAGCTGCGTTCGCGGCTGACCGCAGGCGCCGGGTTGGTGGCGCTGATCGAGCGCGGTGCCTGGGGGGAGTTTGTGCCGTTGATGTTGGAAATAGCCATGATGACCTCCACACTGGGTTTTGTTGCAACGTATCGCTTTTCCGGGCGGTTTGCAATTGCAATTCTACCGGATAGTGGAAAACAATTCGAATAACGGCGACAATGCCGCATTGTCTAAAGGGGGATTTCAGCATGTCAGTAGCCGAGTTAAACCAGCGTTTTGCAATCAGCAACCATGTCCAGTTCAAGGAAATCACGCCCGGCATCATTGCCGCCGAGGTATCCAATTCCCATGCCAACAGCAATATCGTGCTGCAGGGCGCGCATGTGGCCACCTGGCAGCCGCGCGGGCAGGAGCCGGTGATCTGGCTGTCACCGTTCGCAAAATTCGCGCCGGGCAAGTCCATTCGCGGCGGGGTGCCGATCTGCTGGCCCTGGTTCGGTCCGCATGCCAGCGACAGCAAGCTGCCCGGCCATGGTTATGCGCGCACTGTGATGTGGGATGTGCAGGAAACGCGGGCGCTTCCCGATGGCGGCACGTTCCTGGCCTTCGGCTTGGTCGAGACCGACGCGACGCGCGCGCAATGGCCGCATGCCTCGACTGCGCGGCTGGAAGTGGTGGTGGGCAAGACCTTGCGCGTCGAGCTGATCACCGCGAACACCGGCAAGGCGGCATTCGTGCTGGGAGAGGCATTGCATACCTATTTCCAGATCAGCGACGTGGCGCAAATGAAGATTCGCGGACTGGAAGGCTGCGACTACCTGGACAAGGTGGGCGAACCGGCGCGCCGCACCCAGCAGGATGCAATCGTGATCGAGAGTGAAGTGGATCGCGTGTATGTGGATACCGAGGCCGACTGCGTGATCGAGGATAAGGGACTGAAGCGTGCGATCCGCATTGCCAAGCAGGGCAGCCGTTCCACCGTGGTGTGGAACCCCTGGACCGAGAAAGCCAACAAGATGGGCGATTTCGGCGAGAACGGTTTCCGCAACATGGTGTGCGTGGAAAGTGCCAACGCATTCGACAATCTCGTCACCTTCCAGCCCGGTGAGACACATCGCCTGGTAGTCGAATACAGCGTCGAGCCGCTGTAACCACTCGGGCCTTTCGCAGCAGCGGAAGGCCCGCCAGTGTCTGGCGCAATGCAATGCGGCTCCAGGCAAGCAATTGCGTCCAGTCTTCCATCCTGAAGCCGGTCATGGCGCCCCGTTTATTTGGCATCCCCCATCCAGTGCTTGCGCTGCTCTTCAAGTTTCTGGCGTTGCTCCCTGGTCAGCACGGCGTGGATTTTGGCCGCGGCTTCCGCGCGCTGGTAGGCAAGGTCGGCCAGCAGCCTGCCTTGGGCGTCAGCCAGGGTGCGCGCCTGTGCGGCATCGAATGAATCCGCCGCAGTGAGTTGGTGCAGGGCCTGCATGTTGGCGCGCAGGGTTTGGTGTTTTTCGCATACTGAGGCGCGACTGGCTTCGGTGATCGCCTTGATCTGTTGTTGCTGCGCTGCGCTCAGATTCAGTCCGGCAAACGGCGTATGGTGTTCCCGCATGCCTTTGCCTTCGGCGCGCTCGCCGGGCGGGAAGGGCATGCCGTTGTGCATGGCCGGGTGCGGCGGTTCGTCGCCGCAGTCGAACATGCCGACGGCCCTCGCATCGCGGATCAGGCTCAGTGCGACGAAGATGCTGGCGGCCAGCAGGTAGGGCAGCATGGAGGTGATCAGGTTGGGCTGCTTGCCGGTTTTCATATAATTCTCCTTGGTTGAAGAGTTGCGAAAACGTCTTGAATCAAGACGGCGGCATTCTGTCCGGGCATGTTGTAAGCTGCATTTAAGTTACGTAAATCTTGGTAAAAACGGCTGGTGAGACTACCTGCCGGAAGCGTGCTTGGATACTATGTGCGGCGTGTAAATGGACAGGATGCAGCCATGAAGGAAAAAGTCTTGCTGGTGGACGATGATGTGGAACTGGTCGAGATGGTGGGCGACTATCTCACGCAGGAAGGATTCGAGGTGACCATCGTCCATGACGGCGAAAGCGGCGTACGCGAGGCGTTGAGCGGGCAATATGCGATCGCGGTGGTGGATGTGATGATGCCGGGCATCAGTGGCATCGAGGCATTGCGCCAGATTCGCCTGACCAGTACCTTGCCGGTCATCATGCTGACCGCACGCGGCGACGATACGGATCGTATCGTCGGGCTCGAACTGGGGGCGGATGACTATGTGCCGAAGCCATGCACGCCGCGCGAACTGACCGCGCGTATCCGTGCAATCCTGAAGCGGGTTGGCGGCAACCATGCCGAAGTGGCAGGGGTGATCAACGCGGGCCAATTGAAGGTGTGGCCAGAGAAACGCAAGGTCGAGTGGGGCGGCAGGCAGGTGGAGTTGACCAGTACCGAATTCAACCTGCTTGAGATGTTGGCCAGCCATATCGGGCAAGTGGTGAGCAAGGATGATTTGTCGAAGCAGGCGCTGGGGCGTCCGCTGTTGCGTTTTGACCGCTCGATCGATGTGCACATGAGCAGCATTCGCCAGAAGCTGGGGGCGTTGCCGGATGGCCGTTCCTGTATCCAGACCGTGGTGCGCAAGGGTTATATGCTGGTCAAGGAATAAGACATGGGGCGCCTGTTCTGGAAGTTCTTCATTTTCTTCTGGCTGGCCCAGATGCTGACCTCGCTTTCCGTCGGGGTGGCCATCGTGACTTTGCGTTCGGAGCCGCCTGCACCACCTCCCGTCGCACAGTCGCCTGGAGCGGCAGTTATGGCGCAGCCGCGTCCGCCGCTGGGCGAGGGCGTACAGCATAGGCCATACCGCCGCGGGATATTGCCGCCGCCGCTACCTCTTATTGCCGGGAGCATCTTCAGCTTTATTTTCGCGGCTTTGCTGGCCTGGTATTTCTCGCGACCCATCCGCATCATGCGCCACGCGCTGGAGCAGGTGGCCAACGGGAAACTGGACACGCGCGTGGGTGAGCTGATGGGGGGGCGCAAGGATGAACTTGCCGACCTGGGGGCGGATTTCGACCTGATGGCGTCGCGGCTGCAGGCATTAATCTGTTCGCAGCGCCGCCTGCTGCACGATATTTCACATGAATTGCGTTCCCCGCTGGCACGGTTGCAGGCTGCGACCGACCTGATGCAGCAGCAGCCGGAGCGCGCCGCAGAGCTGGTTGCGCGCATGGGGCGCGACACCGGGCGCATTGATACGCTGGTCGGCGAGCTGCTGACCCTTTCGCGCCTCGACTCCGGCATGCAGGTGCGCATGAACGAATCTGTCGATGTCCAGGAAATCATCGAGTATGTCGCGCAGGATGCGAGTTTTGAAGCGGATGCGAAGCAGTGCAAGGTACTGGTCGACCTGCCCGAGTTCATCAGTGTGAAGGGCAACCAGGAATTGCTGTTCCGCGCGCTGGAAAATGTAGTGCGCAATGCGGTACGCCATTCCCCTGCGGGAGGGAATGTCTGGATTGCTGCCAATGCCGAGCCGGACAGGAAATGGAAGATTGTTGTGAGCGACCAGGGGCCGGGTGTCGCGCCCGATGAAGTGGAAAAAATATTCGAACCGTTTTTCCGCACCGAGGCCGGCAAGCAACATTCCGGCTACGGTCTTGGCCTCATCATTACGCGACGCGTGATACAAGCCCATGGCGGTAGTGTGACGGCCGCAAACCGGCCCGAAGGCGGGCTGGCCGTAACAATCCTTCTGCCGGCTGCGGATTAACGCAAGTCTGCGCGAAGCTTTACGAAAAAACGCTTTGTCCCTGACCCGGGCGGGCGGCACGAGATGTCCAGCGCGTTGTACAAGCGTGCCGCAGTACTAGCGGCAATCAGGCTTTGGCAAGGGGCTTACCGGATGCAGGCGACGCGGTTGCGTCCTTTGCTCTTGGCTTCGTACAGAGCGTGGTCGGCAAGATTGAGCAGCGTATCGATGTCGCTGTCTTGCTGGTTCAGGGTGGCGATCCCGAAAGAGGCGGTAAAGCGCAATTCCTCGCCATTTCCCAGTGGCACCTGTGCGGCAGCGAGGGCTGCGCGCAATCGCTCTGCGGCGTCCAAGGCCTGGATGTCGTTAGTCTCCGGGAGCAGGATGGCGAATTCTTCCCCGCCCAGCCTGCCTATGATGTCAATCGTACGCAGGGTGCCGCGGCAGATTTCCGAGAGTTTTTGCAGAACCAGATCGCCGGTCTTATGGCCGTAGGTATCGTTGACCTGCTTGAAGTGATCGATATCGAGCATCAGCAATGACAGCGCCTTGTCAAAGCGCACTGCGCGCGCAAGCTCGTTCTCCGCGATCTCGATAAAGCGGCGGCGATTGTTGAGGCCGGTCAGGTAGTCGGTATAGGCGCGCCGCTCCAGCTCCTCATGAGCATGGCGGTTTTCGATTGCAATCGCCGCCAGGTTGGCTGCGAATGAGATGCGCTCGATGTCGTGCTCAAGCGGGGATCTGGGTTCGTCATGGTAAATCGCAAAAGTGCCGAGCACCTTGCCTTGCGAGGAGAGGATGGGTTCCGACCAGCAGGCGCGCAGCCCGGCCTGGCGTGCCAGGCCGGTGTAAGGGCGCCAGTACTCGTGCGTCTCGATATCCGCCACGACCACGCGCTCCCCAAGGTGGGCGGCAGTGCCGCAGGAGCCAACCCCGAGACCGATCTCAATTCCGTGTATGGCCTGATTATAGAAGTCCGGGAGGTTCGGTGCAGCGCCGGTTTGCAGGCGTTTGCCTTCTGCATCAAGCAGCAGGATGCTGCCGCGCGCGGTTCTGTCTTCCTGCTCGACCTGCAGCACGATGCTGTTCAGGATGTGGCCAAGCATGACCCCGCGCGCCACCATTTCCAGCATTGCGTCGTGTGCTTTATAACGCTGCTCGGCAACCCAGCGCTCGGTAATGTCGGTAAAGTTGACCAGGCGGCGTTGCCCGACCCAGGATACGCGCACGACCACGCGGCGGATGCTGCCATTCTTGCAGGTGACGTCTGACTCCAGTTCCGGAGGCAGCGTGCCGGTCTGGTGTGCCAGCGCAACCTCATGCACCCAGGGCATGATGACGGTTTCCCGGTAATGTGGATCGGGATAAGCGAGTTGGTACCAAGTGGACAGGTCGGGAAGGTCTGAGGCCTGATAGCCGAATTGCCGGGCGAACTGGCGGTTGAGGTATTCAATTTTCCCGTGGGCATCGGACCAGCCGATGGCAACCGGCGACGAATCCAGGATATCCTCGAGCTGGATACGGCGCTCGGTAATCGAGCTGATATCCTGCTCAAGTTCGACCTGGCGCAGGCGCGCAAGACCACTGGCGGCAAGCATCTGCGCAATTTCGACCATTACCTCCATCAGTGTTTGCAAGCGCGTCTTGTCTACTACCGGGATTGCGGCTATCGCGGCCAGGTATTCCTCTTCGTCAAAGCCGAATTTTTCGGCCTGCGCACGGAAATATTCCATGTCGGGCTGTTCATGCAGCACCTGCCCAAGAAAAAGCGTTGCCAGTTGCCGGCCTTCGATGACCACCGGCGTGGCATAGTCCATCAGGCCGTTCAGGCATTGCCCTCCGGCAATATTTCCGGACCGCAAATCACGCATGATGGAGATATTGCTGTTGCGGCATTGCGCTTCCGAGCCAGGATGGGCGCGGTGGAATTGGGTGCACGCATTGACGCCGGCGGCCAGTGAGATCAGATCGCCATTGGCTTCGACTACGCCATTGGGGATGCCGGTGGCGCGGTAAAAACTTTCCAGCATACGCGTGAAAGCGGGAATATCCACCAGGTCACGGAAACGATATTGTGAAACATCGGATTGCATGTTCGGACTGCGGGTTAAAATGCCAAGATCGGTTTCAATATTTTAGTAAGTCTTTTGGCAAGAGAATATCAGGAAATGACTACCTTGGTAAGGAAAGTCCCATCGTCAGTTGTATTGCATAGAATCATCCGGTTTTGCGGCTGTCAGGAGGCAAGGCTGGCATGATAGGGTTATTGCAGCGCGTGAGCTCCGCGAGTGTGGCCGTGGGCGGGGAATTCACCGGTCAAATCGGCAGCGGTTTGCTTGTGCTGGTCGGAGTGGAGAAGCAGGATGATGAAACCACAGCCCGGCGGCTGCTCGAACGCATCCTGACTTATCGTGTATTTCCCGATGAGCAGGGCAAGATGAACCGCTCGCTGGCGGACACCGGAGGCGGCTTGCTGCTGGTGCCGCAATTCACGTTGGTGGCGGATACGCGCAAGGGTACGCGACCGAGTTTCTCGTCCGCCGCCGCGCCGGAGCATGGCGCAAAACTCTTCGGCTACCTGCTGGAAATTGCGCGGGAACGGCATCCGCTTGTCGCCAGTGGGGTGTTTGGCGCCGACATGCAAGTCAGTCTGGTCAATGACGGGCCGGTGACCTTCTGGTTGCAGGTGGGAGGAGAAAAACCATGAGGTTGGGAATTGATCTTGGCGGCACAAAAATTGAAATCGTTGCGCTGAGCGATGATGGCACGGAAATGCTGCGCCGCCGTGTCGCCACGCCGCAGGGAAAATATCTCGAGACGCTGCAGGCCATTGCGCAACTGGTGCGCGATGCCGAGGCCGAGCTGGGCAGGCAGGGGACGCTGGGCATCGGCACGCCTGGGGCCTTGTCGCGCGCAACCGGGTTGCTGAAAAACTCCAATTCCACCGTACTGAATGGCCAGCCCGTTTTGCAGGATATGGAGGCTCTGCTGCAGCGCAAGATCCGGATCAGCAACGATGCCAACTGTTTTGCCCTTTCCGAGGCCGTGGACGGAGCCGCCGCCGGGGCTGAGGTGGTATTCGGCGTGATCCTCGGCACGGGCGTCGGGGCCGGTATCGTGGTCAATGGGCGAGTGCTGACCGGACCGAACGGCATTGCCGGGGAGTGGGGGCATAATCCCTTGCCCTGGCCGGAGGCGGGGGAACTGCCCGGCCCGGCTTGCTATTGCGGAAAATGCGGATGCATCGAAACCTTTCTTTCCGGCCCCGGCCTGGCAAAACTGCATCACATGGCGAACGGCGCAGCGCTGGCGGCGCAGGAAATTGTGTTGCGTGCCGGGCAGGGGGATGCTGTGTGCGAACGCAGCATGCAGGTATATGAACAGCGCCTGGCGCGTTCGCTGGCCCATGTCATCAACATCCTCGACCCGGATGTGATCGTGCTGGGGGGCGGCATGTCCAACATCGACAGGCTGTACGACAATGTGCCTGCGCTGTGGGGCGAGTGGGTGTTTTCGGATCGCGTCGATACGCGCCTGGTGCGCAACCGGTTCGGCGACTCAAGCGGGGTGCGCGGGGCGGCATGGCTATGAGCGATAAAGTGTGCGATGCTGTTCCCGCTTTGGCAGGCTGGTAATCAGCGTTCAGATCGACATCCGGGGATGCCATGAAACAACAACTTGAGGAATTACTGGCGCGTATCCGCGCGCTGCAGGAAGAAGTTGAAAGCAGCTATCGCGATGCGCGTGAGGAGTGGGAGCGCAAGCGTATGGAGCTGGCCGGGGAGTTGCGCCGCCGCCAGCGCCGGTACAAGGTCGGGCTATGGCGCTTCCTGGCCGAATCGAGGCCGCTGGTGGTGCTGACCGCGCCGATCATCTATGCCGGCTGGATTGCTTTCCTGCTGCTGGATTTGTTCGTTTCCGTATACCAGGCAATTTGTTTTCCGGTATATGGCATTCCCAAGGTGCGGCGCGCCGACTACCTGGTATTCGACCGCGCGCTGCTGCCGTACCTGAACCTGGTCGAGAAATTCAACTGTCTGTATTGCAGCTATGGCAACGGTGTGATCGGGTTTGCGCGCGAGGTGGCGGCGCGTACCGAACAATACTGGTGCCCGATCAAGCATGCCCGGCGCATCCAGGCCGCGCATGAGCGCTACCCGAGGTTCTTCGATCACGGCGACGCCGAAATGTATAGCCGCGATCTTGAAAAATTACGCAAGGATTATGCCGAGTTGGCGGAGCGGGATACACGCAAGTAGCAGTTTTTACAGGGGAGGAAAACATGTATACAGCACTGATTACGGGCGCCAACCGCGGTATCGGGTTGGAATTGGCACGGCAATACGCAATGGATGGCTGGCGCGTGCTGGCCTGTTGTCGCAATCCGGACAGCGCCGAGGCATTGAAGCAGCTCACTACGCAATACCCCGGACAAGTGCAGATACGTGCACTGGACGTGGCGGACATCAACCAGGTAGATACCTTGTCGAAAACCCTGGCACATGAAGCGATCGATGTGCTGATCAACAACGCCGGAATTTACCCGCATGCCGATGGCAAAGGCTTCGGCCATACTGACTACGCAGAGTGGATGCGCGCGTTCCAGGTCAACACCATGGCGCCGTTGCGGATGGCGGAGTGTTTTATCGAGCAGGTGGCGCGCAGCAAGCTGAAAATCATTGCCACGATCAGCAGCATGATGGGCAGCATCGACGACAATACCAGCGGGGGAAGTTACCTGTACCGCTCCAGCAAGGCAGCCGTGAACATGGTCAACAAAAGCCTGGCGCTCGACCTTCAGTCCCGCGGTATCACGGCGGTGGTGTTCAACCCCGGCTGGGTCAAGACCGACATGGGCGGTCCGAATGCGATGATTACCGTGCAGCAGAGTGTTGCCGGCTTGCGCAAGGTGATCGGTAATCTGGGGCAGGCCGATTCGGGAAAGTTTTTCGATTACGATGGGCGCAAATTGCCCTGGTAAGGCAGCGCGCCCTAAATCGAACTGGCATAAATGGTGAGCTGCTCACCGGTAGAACGCTCGTAATCGCGAATGGCTTGAATCTGCTCGCTGCCGAGTACGGTGTCCTTGAGCAGCAGCAAGACGCCGCTGCCGGTCACAATATCCTGCCTGAGAGAAATGCCCGCGCGCAGTTGATCCGACGTCACCAGATATTCACTGGCAACCGCAGCAGGCCACGCGGCAAACGGTGCCAAACTGCGCAGCACATCAAGCACTTCAGGATCGTAGCGATTCTTGCTATGGACAACGACATCCATTGCCTGTTCGGGAGAGAGGTTGGCTCGCGTCAAAAGGCCCAGTTGCAAGCCCGCAAAATCGCTGGCGACAGAAAGGATGCGTGCGCCGATCGGAAGCTGTGCACCGTGCAGTCGGGAAGAGTCCGTTCCAGCAAAGGGGTCACGGTGGTGACGGATGATTTCGGAGGCCTGTCGCAGCGGCTCAAGTGCCATCAGCGCTGCAGCTGCATGCAGCGGATGTTTATCGAACTCGGTGCGTTCCGTCTCGGACAATTCCAGGTAAGGCTTTTCCAGCAGATGGTCGGGCAGGCTCAGTTTCCCGATGTGGTGCAGCAGCGCCGCCGTTTCGATGGCCTGGATGGTGGTTTCCGGAAGGTTCATCTTGCGGGCAATATCGCGGCAGAGTAGTGCAACCCTGCGCGAATGCCCGGCCAGCTTGCCTTTTCGCAGCTCAAGCAGGTTGGAAAATACATGGACGGTGGCCAGGTAATCCTTGCGTAAGTGTTCAAGCGCCGCATACAGCTCCTCTGTGCGCAGCAGCACGCGCGATTCCAGGCTGGCGTTCAGGGCTTTCAGCTCCTGATTCTGGCATGTGGTCAAAGTTTCGAGATGTTGCTTTTCAGCGAGTAGCCGCTTGCGCTCCAATGCGTCGCGCACCGTGAGGACAACTTCGTTGTCATCCCATGGTTTGGAAAGATAACGGTAGATTTCGCCGCGATTGATTGCCGCAATGGTGGATTGCAGGTCGGCAAAGCCGGTCAGCAGGATGCGGATGGTATCCGGCCACTTCATTCGGATGTTTTCCAGCACCTCGGCACCACCCATTTCCGGCATGCGCATGTCACAAATCACCAAGTCGACAGGATGCTGTCTCATCAGGGTCATACCCTCGTCGCCGCTGGCCGCCTCCAGGATGTTATAGCCGAATGGGTGGAGCAGGCGCCGTAGCGCGGCGAGGATGTTGGGCTCATCATCGATCAGGAGTAATGTCGGTGTCTTGCGTGCAACCTGGTCTGCGTCGTGATCCATGGCGGCTCCCTGATGTCGGCATTGCCGGGCACGTTGAGATGGTGCCGCGAGTTTACAGGAAAAGAATCGGGAGTGAAGGGGAGTGCCAGATCGGGTTCCTGATTGTTGGGCTGGCGCAGTAATTTGCCGGTAAAATGTCAGCCTGCCATGAAAATCCAGACCTTTCCCAACAGCCCCTGGCGCCTGCACCAGCCGTTTGACCCGAGTGGCGACCAGCCTGCGGCCATCGCCAGGCTGGTGGAGGGCATCGAAGACGGCCTTGCGTTCCAGACCCTGCTGGGGGTGACCGGCTCGGGCAAGACTTACACCATGGCGAATGTCATCGCGCGCACCGGGCGGCCGGCCATCATCATGGCGCCGAACAAGACGCTTGCTGCTCAGTTGTATGCCGAGATGCGCGAGTTCTTCCCCGAGAACGCGGTCGAATATTTCGTTTCCTATTACGATTACTATCAGCCCGAGGCCTATGTGCCGTCGCGCGATGTGTATATCGAGAAGGATTCCTCCATCAACGAGCAGATCGAGCAGATGCGCCTGTCCGCCACCAAATCGTTGCTGGAACGCGAGGACAGCGTGATCGTCGCGACGGTGTCGTCGATCTACGGTATCGGCGATCCGGTGGACTACCACGGCATGATCCTGCACCTGCGCGAAAAGGAAAGAATCGAGCAGCGCGACATCATCCAGCGTCTGGTGTCGATGCAATACGAGCGCAACGAAATGGACTTTGCACGCGGCACCTTTCGCGTGCGCGGCGATGTGATCGACATCTTCCCGGCGGAAAGCAGCGAACATGCTTTGCGCCTCACCATGTTCGACGACGAGGTGGAAACCCTGGCGCTGTTCGATCCGCTCACCGGCCACATCGCCACGCGTCTGCCGCGCTATACTGTTTACCCTTCCAGCCATTACGTGACGCCGCGCGAGACCACACTGCGCGCAATCGAGACGATCAAGGTGGAGTTGGCGGAACGCATTGCTTTCTTCCAGCGCGAGAACAAGCTGGTCGAAGCGCAGCGCATCGAGCAGCGTACGCGCCACGACATTGAGATGCTGACCGAAATCGGATTCTGCAAGGGCATCGAGAACTACTCGCGCCATCTCTCCGGACGAGCGGCAGGCGAAGCGCCGCCAACCCTGATGGACTACCTGCCGAAGAATGCGCTGATGATCATCGACGAGAGCCATGTCACGATTCCGCAGATCGGCGGCATGTACAAGGGCGACCGTGCACGCAAGGAAAACCTCGTCGGCTATGGCTTCCGCCTGCCGTCGGCGCTGGACAACCGTCCGTTGCGTTTCGATGAATTCGAAAAGGTGATGCGCCAGACCATCTTTGTGTCGGCCACACCGGCAGCCTACGAGGCCGAGCATCAGGGGCAAGTGGTGGAACAGGTGGTTCGTCCGACCGGGCTGGTCGACCCCATTATCGAGGTGCGTCCTGCCACACACCAGGTGGACGACCTGATGGGCGAAGCGAACGCGCGCATCAAGGTCGGCGAGCGCGTGCTGGTCACCACGCTGACCAAGCGCATGGCCGAAGACCTGACCGAATATTTCACTGAGCATGGCATCAAGGTGCGCTACCTGCACTCGGATGTCGAGACGGTTGAGCGCGTCGAGATCATTCGCGACCTGCGCTTGGGCATGTTCGACGTGCTGGTCGGCATCAACTTGTTGCGCGAAGGCTTGGACATTCCCGAGGTGTCACTGGTCGCGATATTGGATGCGGACAAGGAAGGCTTCCTGCGTTCCGAGCGATCGCTGATCCAGACCATCGGTCGCGCCGCGCGGCACCTGCACGGTACCGCGATCCTGTATGCCGACCGCATCACCGACTCCATGCGCCGCGCCATCGACGAGACCGAGCGCCGCCGCGCCAAGCAGCTCGCTTACAACGAAGCGAACGGCATCACTCCGCAATCGGTGGTCAAGCGCATCAAGGACATCATCGACACCGAATACGACATGGATTCGGAACGCGCCCAACTCAAGGCGGCGCAGACCCAAGCCAAGTATCTGGCGATGAGCGAGAAGGAAGTTTCGAAGGAGCTGGCGCGGCTGGAGAAGGAGATGCTGGCCGCCGCCAAGAACCTGGAGTTTGAAAAGGCCGCACAACTGCGCGACCAGTTGAAGAGACTGCGTGAGAGTGTGTTCCAATCGCCTTTGTAGTCTTGAGCGATTCCCGCTCTTATGCGAAATAATGTAGGGAAATCCCTATCATCCATTTGTAGGGATTTCCCTACCCCCCTTACTATTCCTGATAGTGTAATTCACTGAACTTTGTGATACTGGCAGTATTATTAAGCTGTTTCGGCTGGTTATTCCAACAAACGGCATAAAGGGGATGACATGGTGTCTCGAACAGGGAAGATGGGGGTGGCGGTTCATATTGCGGCTGCTGCATATGCCATTGGCATGACCGGAGCGCAAGCCGAGGAAGCGGATACGTCAGTGTCCGCACAGCAGCAGGCCCATAATGCAGGGGTGACACTTCCGGTGGTCGTCGTGACCAGCACGCGTGCCAGCCTGGTTTCGGCACAGGCGATCAAGCAGCGCAAAAGGGAAGTAGTGGATTCGGTGGTGGCGGACGACATCGGCAAGCTCCCCGACACGAATGTTACCGATGCCCTGGCACGTGTGACCGGCGTGCAAATCCTGCGCGACCGCGGCGAAGGCTCCGGCGTCGCGATCCGCGGTTTGACGCAGATGGAAACCCTGCTGAACGGGCGCGAAGTATTTACCGCCGGCAATGGCCGAGTGCTTGATTTTGCCGATATTCCCTCCGAAATGGTCGCCGGCATTGACGTCTATAAAACCTCCGCAGCCGACCACATCGAGGGCGGCGTGGGCGGTACGATTGACATGCGCACACGGCGTCCGTTTGACTTTCCCGGCAAGGCGTTGGCGGGAACGGTGCGCACGGTGTATGGCGACCTCGTCAAGCAAAATGCCCAGCAATATTCGATGCTGGCGAGCAACCGCTGGCAGAGTCAAGATCATGGCGAGATCGGCGTGCTGCTCGACGCGGCCTACCAGAAACGTGCCTTCCGCGAAGACTGGAAAGGCGTAGGCAACCCGGTTTCGCGTACCAACATTGTTTCCGGTCAAACCGTAGTGGTGCCGAACGGCATCAATGAAAGCACCAACGTCGGCACGCGCGAGCGCAAGTCGGTCAACCTGATGGTGGAGTGGGCGCCGCAAGACACGCTCAAACTGTACGCCGAAGGCAGTTATAGCGAATTCCAGACCAGGCAGGACACCTACCAGATATATGGATCGGCCCCCACCACATTCGTAGCCGGCAGCCCGGTGCTGTTTCCCGGCACGAATGACTTGCAGCACATCACCTGGAGCAATATGTCGCTCACCACGGTGGGCGCCGCGCGCGATACGCTCGACCAGGTTGCCCAGCTTGCGGCGGGCGGGACCTGGACCGACGACGCGCTCACCCTGAAGAGCGACCTCAGCTATACCCGCAGCCACAACAACCTGTTCTACTCGACGATCACGCTGACCGGCACCGCCGCCTCCGTGACCCAGGACATCGGCCCCGGCCAACCCTCGTACAGCATGGGCAGCAGCCTGGGGGCCTTGTCCGGCTTCAGTTCTACCGGCATGTGGTATGCCGCGCGCCCGTTCGATTCCGACCAGACCGCCGCGCGGCTGGACGGCGAATACCGCTTGTCCGGCAGTGCCTGGGAATCGCTGCTGGCCGGGGCGCGCGTGGCGCGTCGCCATGCCAGCGATGCGCCGGGGCAGGTCACCAGCTTCCCCTCCGGCGTGCTGACCAATGCGTCAGCGCTGACGATCACCAGTCCCTATGGCGGTTACCTGGTCGGCGACCCGGAGGCTGCGCGCAACTTGGCTGGCGCGCGCGCCACGCTGGGCATCACCAGCGCCATCCCGGCCAGCAATCCGCTCGGCACCTGGGATATGACCGAAGACACGCAAGCGTTGTACTTCATGGGCAAGCTCGCCACGCACGAAATGCCGCTGGACGGCAATGCCGGGGTGCGCATAGTGAATACCCAGGGAAGCATGGACGGTTATAGCGGCCCGTCGGCTGGCCCGTATACGCCGATCAATCAGGGCAGCAATTACGTCGATTACCTGCCCAGCGCCAACCTGCGCTACCGGCTGCAGGACGGGCTTTACCTGCGTGGCGCTGCATCCAAGACCATCACGCGCCAGGACTTCAACCAGATGTCGCCCTCGCTGACGTTGAATACCGTGCAGTTGAACGGCACCGCCGGCAACCCGAACCTGCGCCCGATCCGCGCCGATAACTATGATCTGGCCATTGAGCGCTATTTCAACGACACCACCTCGGTGTACTTGACCGGTTTTTTCAAGCGCGTGGACGGCTTCGTCACTACGGTCAGCAACGCCGAGACCTACAGCGGCGTGACCTACCAGGTGAGCCGCCCGCAGAACAGCAATCCGGCCAACATCCGCGGGCTGGAAGCAGGCTATCAGCAGTTCTACGATTTCCTGCCAGGCTGGATGAAGGGGCTGGGCTTGCAGGCCAATTACACCTACGTGGACAGCGACACGCCGAACAGCGTGCTCGGGCTGAACGTGCCGTTGCAAAACCTGTCGCCGCACAGCTACAACGTCGTCGGCATGTATGAGCTGGGCGAGTTTTCCGCGCGGCTGGCCTACAACTGGCGCGACACTTTCCTGAGCGGGGTGGGTAATTATGCGGGGGTGGGCGCGCTGCCGATCTACACCAAGGCGTACGGCTGGATGGACGCCTCGGTAAGCTACCGCATCAGCCAGCAGCTCACGCTGACGCTGGAAGGCAATAACCTGCTCGGCACCGTGCGCACCTCCTACTACGGTGTCGAGACCCGCCCGCAAAATTCAATCAGCAACGACCGTCAGTTGGCGCTCGTATTGGCCGCCAGATACTGACCGATGATGCCAATACCGTACTCCCGCTTCCACCGTGGCATCCTGCCGGGCCTCATGCTGGCTTGTGTTTTATGGTGTCCGTCGGCGGCGCAAGCGGGCAGACTGGAGACATGGCGCGCGCAGGTTGCAGAGGTACGCGAGCTCGCCGAAAACGATGCGCCGGCCGCGTACCGCGAAGTGCGGCGCCTGCAAGTCGAAGCCCCGGTTGAGGTCACCGGCAACGACCAGGCGCGGATGTTCAATTTACGTGCGCGCATCGAGCTTTACCTGGGCTTGATCGAAGAATCTGCGCAGCATAGCGCCACGGCCCACCTGCTGGCCAAGCAGGATAACGACCCGGTCGGCCAGATCGAGGCCGACCTGGTGGTGTCTTCCAGCGCCATCAACCAGGGGCGTCTTGATGACATGCGGGCGGCGGTGGAAGACGCGATGAACCTGCTGGAAAGCGTCCAGCGCGAGGATTTGCGCGCCGAGGTTATGTTCCATGTCGCCATGATGTATTTGCGCTTCGGTCATCAGGACGAAGCGGCCACAATCGCGATGCAGTCCCTGGACATAGCGAAACGCAACGATAGTCCGCTGGCCCGGGCTTATGCCGAGCAGGGCATGGCGGTCGCCTATTCACAGAGCGGGCTGTTTGAGCTGTCGTACGAGCATTACCGGAGCATGCAGGAAGCGGCGCGCCAGGCACATTCCAGACTGTTGGAAGCCGCCGCCGTTTTGGGCATGGCTGAATTCAGCGTCAGCAAAAAAAATCATGTCGAGGCCATCCGCATCACCGAACAGTCATTGGCACTGTTCCGCCAGGCGGGGGCACCCTTGTATGTGGCGCACGCGGTCTTTACTCTTGCAGACCGTTACATGAATGCCAACCAGTTGCGTACGGCCCAGGTCTTGCTGGATGAGGATGTCGCGCTGTATGAAAAGCACAACAACCCGATCGGCCTGTGGTGGTCGCTGACCAAGCGCAGTTACCTGCTCCAAACGATGGGACACATGGGGGCGGCGCGCAAGGATGCCGAACGCGCCAACGAGTTTGCGCAAAAGATCGGTTTTACGGTCTATCAGGCCGGCAGCGCGCGGCGCCTGGCGGATCTGGCTGCGGCGGAAGGTCAATACCGCTTGGCCTATCGTTATTCCGCTGAAGCGGCGCGGCTTA
Source organism: Pseudomonadota bacterium (assembly GCA_021848465.1). Classification (GTDB taxonomy): domain Bacteria; phylum Pseudomonadota; class Gammaproteobacteria; order Burkholderiales; family Gallionellaceae; genus JAJZUP01. The sequence goes on along the minus strand of JAJZUP010000002.1, from coordinate 16,361 downwards.
ACGATAAACTGGAGAGTGAAAAGGCCGGCAAGCGCATCCATGACTTGTCCGAGCGCTTCCAGCGTGATAGCAAACAACGACAGATTGACGCGCTGACCTTGTCCAGCGAACGCCAGAAGGCGCGTCAGAAGCAGTTGTGGACCGTGCTCGGGGCGACTCTGGCATTGCTGATGCTGACGGCGTATTTCGTGTTGCGTCTGCGCCGCTCCAGCGAGGAAATCCGCCAATTGAATATCGGGCTGGAGCAGCGCGTGCAGGAACGCACCGAGGAATTGCAACAGAGCCGCGAGTCGTTGAACGAAGCGCAACGCATCGCCCATGTCGGCAGTTGGGAAAACAATCTGGTCGATAACGTCCTTACCTGGTCGGACGAAATCTACCGTATTTTCGAGATCAAGCGTAGCGAGTTCGGCGCCTCCTATGAAGCGTTCATGGAGACCGTGCATCCGGATGACCGCCAGTTGCTCGATACCGCCTACAAGACATCGCTGGCGCAGCACCGGCCCTTTGAACTCGAACATCGCCTGCTGCTGCCCGGAGGCCGGATCAAGTTCGTTCACGAGCGCTGCGAAACGATCTATGACGCTGTCGGAAAACCGCTGCGTTCCATCGGAACAGTGCAGGACATCAGCGATCGCAAGGAAATGGAAAACGCGCTGCGAGAGAGCCGCCAGTTGATGGCTGAAGCGCAACGCATCGCCCTGGTCGGCAGTTGGGAATACGACATCGTCAACGACGTGCATGTCTGGTCTGACGAGCTGTTCCGCATTTACGAGATCGATCCGATGAAGGATGGCGCATCCTACGAGGGGTGCATGAATGCCACCCATCCCAAGGATCGAGACGCGATTGCGCAAGCTTATCTCGATTCTGTCGAAACGGGACGCCCCTATGAAAGTACGCACCGCCTGCTGATGCCGGACGGTCGGGTCAAGTATGTACATGAGCGCTGCGAAATCGTATGCAGTCCGGAAGGCGTCCTGCTGCGTGCTGTAGGCATGATGCAGGATATAACCGAGCGCGTGCTGGCAGAGCAGCGGTTGAAGGAGGCGCTGGAATTCAGCGAGGGTGTCATCAATGCCATTCCGGATGTCCTGCTCGAGATGAGTCGCGAGGGTCGCTACCTGAACGTATGGACACAAAATCCCGATTTGTTGGCGGCACAGAGGGAGTCGCTTCTGGGCAAGACCGTTCATGAGGTGCTTTCCCCGGAGAATGCCGCTGCAGCTATGGAGGCTATCCGAGAGGCTGACGAGAAGGGATATGCGCAAGGCAAGGACATCCTGATTGATGTGCCGGGCGGTCAGCGCTGGTTTGCCCACACATTGTCCAGGAAATCAGGGAATGAGCCGGGTGACGCAACCTTTCTCGCGTTGTCGCGCGACATCACGGAACGCAAGCTGTTGGAAGAGGCACTCGGCGAGCGCGAACGCGAGTTGCGCGCGCTCGCGGAATCCTCGCCCGGCATGGTGGGCAGCTTTTACCAGAAGCCCGACGGCACAGTGTGCATGCCCTATGTTTCACCGAACATCTACGAACAGTTCGGGGTTCGACCGGAAGAGGTTGTTGAGGATGCAACCCCGCTGTTGCGGCTAAATCATCCGGACGATGCGCAGCGGGTGATGGACAGCATCGCAGAATCGGCGCGCACGATGACTCCGTGGCATTGCGAATACCGCATTATTCATCCGCTCAAGGGTGAGCGCTGGATGGAAGGGAATACCAATCCGCACCCGCATCCAGAAGGCGGGGTGGTCTGGTACGGCTATGTGCACGACATTACCGAGCGCAAGCGCATGGAAGATGCGCTGAAGGAAAGCGAAGCGCGCTACCGTTACAACTACAACCTGCTGCAAACCATCATCGAGAGCCCGTCCGACAGCGTTTCAATCTATGCGATCGACCGCGACTATCGCCTGCTGGCTTTCAACAATCGCTTCAGGAAAGCGGCCAAACGGCTTTGGAATGCGGAAATCGAGCCGGGCATGAGCGTGCTCGATGCGATCGATACTGAGGCGCACCGTCAACTCTTCAGGCAAGGCGCGGATCATGTGCTGGCGGGTAACCACGGCTACCTGGAATCTACGGAAGAGCGCATCGAAGATGGCAAACCGGTGCGCGAATACCACGACAATTTCGGTGCGCCGATCTATGGCGATCACGGCGAAGTGATCGGCATGACGATCTTCGTGCTGAATACCACCGAGCGCAAGGAAGTCGAGCTGAAACTGAAGGAGGCGCTGGAGTTCACCGAAGGTGTCATCAATGCGATTCCAGACATCCTGTTCGAGATGGATAGTGACGGCCGCTACCTGAATGTCTGGACGCATACGCCGGAATTGCTGGCAGCGCAGAAGGATGTGTTGCTGGGCCGCACCGTGAGCGAGATACTCGCTCCCACGGCGGCGGCCACGGTGCTGGAGGCCTTGCGCGAGGCCGGTCAGACAGGGGTGTCGTTCGGCAAGACCATCGCACTCGATCGGCAGGAAACGAACTGGTTCGAACTTTCCGTTTCGCAGAAGGCCAGCGGAACCTTCCTGGTGCTGTCGCGCGATATTTCCCAGCGCAAGCGCATGGAGGCGCAACTCGAGGATTCGCGCAACTTCCTCGACAGCGTGATCGACGCGGTACCCGACCCGATCTTCGTCAAAGACAGGCTACATCGCTGGATGCTGCTGAACAACGCGTTTTATTCCTTCATTGGCCATCCGCGCGGAACGCTGCTCGGCAAGTCGGACTACGAGATTTTTCCGAAGAACGAGGCCGACGAATTCTGGGCGAAGGACGAACTCGTGTTCGGTTCCGGCGAAGTGAACCTGAACGAGGAGACAATCACTTCGTCAGACGGCGTGACGCACCACATCCAGACCAAGAAGACCCCGTTTGTCGCCTCGGACGGCAAACAGATGCTGGTGGGAGTGATCCGCGACATCTCCGCGCGCAAGCAATACGAGCAGGCGCGCGAGGCGGCGCTGGTCGAGGCGCAGCGCCTGGCGGATATGCGCAGCGAATTCATCGCCCATATGAGTCATGAGTTGCGCACGCCGTTGAACGGCATTCTCGGTTATGCCCAGATGCTGGAACGCGATGGCAAGCTCGATAGCCGGCAATTTGCCAGCATGGAAGTGATCCGCCAGAGCGGCGAGCACCTGCTGGCGCTGATTGAAGACATTCTCGACCTGGCGCGCATCGAGTCCGGCAGGCTGGAATTGTATATCGGCGATTTACCATTGCTCCGCCTCCTGAACAGTGTTGCCGGGATCATCGGCGTCAAGGCCCGGCAAAAGAATCTCGATCTTGTCTGCGAATTTGCACAGGATTTGCCGGATGGCGTGCGTGGTGACGAGCGCCGGCTGCGCCAGGTGCTGCTGAACCTGTTGTCCAATGCAGTCAAGTTTACCGAGCAAGGCAAAGTGGTTTTTGCAGTCGAGCGCAAGTCGCCAACCCGGCTGGCGTTCAGCGTGTCCGACACCGGGGTTGGAATCGCCGCGGCTGACCGCGAGAAGATTTTCCAGTCGTTCGAGCAGGTGGGCGAGGCCAGGGGAAAGAGCGGCGGCACCGGCCTGGGTTTGACGATCAGCCGGCGATTGGTGCGCTTGATGGGAGGCGACATTGCAGTTGAAAGCCGCCCCGGCGACGGCAGCACCTTCCGTTTTGAACTGGAACTGCCTGCGGCGAATATCGAGGCGGACTTATTGCCCGTTTCCGTCGCCGATATTCCGCAGGGCGTAGCGGAAGGGGCTGTCGCAGCCCCGGCTCAAATGACCGCGCCGCCGTTGGCCGAAATTCGGGAGCTGCACCGTTTGGCGCTGCTCGGGAACATGCGCGACATTGTGCAGCAGGCCGGGCATATTGCTGCACTCGATGCGCGCTACCAACCGTTCGCGGAACACCTGAAGCGCCTTGCCAGCGAGTTCCAGTCCCAGGCTATTCTCAATTTTGTTGAAGGGTTCCTCCCATGAGGCCAGTGAATGCACTTTCCACCATCCTGATCGTGGACGACACCCCGAGCAACCTGGCCGTGGTGGTAAGCCTGTTCGAAGATCGCGGTTATCGCGTATCCATCGCGCAGGACGGCGAGGAAGGTATGCGGCGCGCGCAATTGCTGCAACCGGACCTGATCCTGCTCGATGTGATGATGCCCGGCATTGACGGCTTCGAAACTTGCCGCAGGTTGAAAATTCAGGACAGCACACGCGACATTCCGGTGATTTTCATGACAGCGCTGGCCATGCCCGAGCAAAAGGTGGAAGGTTTCCGCGCCGGTGCGGTCGACTATGTCACCAAGCCGTTGCAGATCGACGAAATCATGGCGCGGGTGGACACCCATCTGAAATTGAGTGCGGCACAAAAAAAACTGGCGGAACATAACGAGGAGCTGGAGCGCCGCGTGGCAGAACGCACGGCGGAGCTGGCTGCACGCGAACGCGAATTCCGCACGCTGGCGGAAAACTTGCCGGACAACATTGCCCGCTACGACAAACAGTGTCGAATTATCTACATGAATTCCAGCCTGCTGAAGATCCTCGGCAAAACACTGGCGGAGCGGATCGACATGACTCCAATGGAAATCGCACCGGGAGATATGTATTTCGATTATCAGGCCATGTTGCAGCGGACCATAGAGACAGGGCGGCCGGGAGAAATGGAGCTGGTCATTCCGGGTGTTGGTGATGCCATTCGCTACCATCATATCCGCTTCGTTGCTGAGCGCGACGAAGCGGGAAATGTCATCGGGGCGCTGGCCATCGGCCGCGATATCACCCAACAGAAGCTTGTCGATGCCGCGATCCGGGAGCGCGAACAGCGTTACCGCCAGTTGTTCGAGAACTCGCCGGTGTCCATCTGGGAAGAGGATTTCTCGGCGGTACGGGTTTATTTTGATGAGTTGCAGAAATCCGGCATTGAGGATATTGAAGCCTGGTTCGACGCACATCCCGACGCTGTCGGGCATTGCGCCGAGCTGGCGCGTGTCGTCGATGTTAATCAGGCCGCTGTAGCATTGCACCAGGCACACAGCAAGGAGGAATTGTTCGCGGGCTTGAAGCAAACCTTCACGCCGGACTCATTCCGGGCTTTTCGCGAGGAACTGATTGGCCTGTGGCGTGGCAAAACAGAGATGAAGCTTGATGCTGTGGTGCAGACCCTGACGGGCGAGCCGCGACATGTCGCGGTGCATTTCTCGATCGCGCCGGATAGCGGGAAACCGTGGTCCAGGGTGCTGGTTTCACTCATGGATATTACCGAGCGCAAACAGGCCGAGCTGCAACTCGCCATGCTGGGGGCCGCTATCGATCATGCGCACGAAGCCGCGTATTTCGTCGATGAATACGGTGGTTTTTTCTATGTCAACGAAGAAGCCAGCCGCATGCTCGGCTATAGCCGGGAAGAACTGCTCGGCATGACCGTCATGGACATCGCGCCGGGCTGGACGCCCGAGGTGATGGCGGAAAGCTGGCGCGCGATAAGCGAGGCTGGGGCGGTTACCATCGAAGCCGAGCACCGACACAAGGATGGCTGCATCATTCCGGTGGAGATCAATATCTCCCACATGAATTATGGCGGGAGAGCTTTCAATCTCGCCATGGTACGCGACATCACCGAGCGCAAGCGCGCCGAGCGTGAGCTGCATTTGCTCAACCGCGCGATGGATAACTCTTTCGATGCCGCCTACCTCATCGACGAAGACTTGCGCTTCCGCTATGTCAACGAAGCTGCCGTGCGGGAGCTGGGATACAGCCGCGAGGAACTGTTGGCGATGACCGTATTGGACATTGACCACAATCTCACGCGCGAAATCATGCAGGAAGTGATGAAACAGACGGTGGCAGGCGGTGATGCTCATAGAACCATCGAATCGAGCCACCGGCGCAAGAATGGTGAGATATTCCCCGTTGAGGTGGGCGCGACCGCATTCACTTATGAGGGCGAAACGCTGCACCTGACGACTGTGCGGGATATTTCCGAACGCAAGCAGGCTGAAAGCGCCCTGCAGGAAAGCGAGCAGCGTTACCGCGAAATCTTCGACAATGCGGTCGAGGGCATGTACCTGCTGGAGGTGACGCCGGACGGGCGCTTCCGCAACATCGAGATCAATCCGGCGCTGGCTGCCTCCACCGGCATTCCGCGCGAGCAACTGATCGGGAAATATGTCGAGGAGACGGTGCCTCCCGAAGTCGCGGCGGCGGTGATCGATAAATACCGGCGTTGCGCTGCTTCCGGGGAAACGCTTACAGAGGAGATTGCGCTGGATGTGCCGCTCGGCAAGCGCTATTACTACTCGACCATGACACCGATTTACCACGGTGAGCGGGTCAGCCGCCTGATCGGAATTTCGCGTGACATTACGGTTCTCAAGCAAACTGAGCAGGACCTGCAGGAGTCGCGCGAGTTGCTGCGCGGGCTGAGCGCGAGTCGTGAAGCCGCACGTGAAGAAGAGCGCAAACATATTGCCCGCGAAGTGCATGATGAACTGGGCCAGATATTGACCGGACTGCAATTGAGTGTGTCAGTACTGGATCATAAGTTTTCCCCCGGACTTCCAGAACTCAAGACGCACCTGAAAGATACCAAGGGACTGACCGACCAGGCGCTGGCCGTGGCGCGCAACGTGGCCTCGTCGCTGCGCCCAGCCGCGCTGGACATGGGTATCCAGTCCGCGCTGGAGTGGCTGGCCGGGCGCTTCGGAGCGAATACCGGCATCCTGTGCAAGCTGGATCTGGCGGAGGACGAAATCAGTCTGGACGAAAAGCAGGCCATTGCCTTGTTCCGCATTGTGCAGGAGTCGCTGACCAACGTGTCGCGCCACGCGCAGGCGACGCGCGTCAATATCAGCTTTGGGATGTGGGGCAGCGAGTATGTGCTCAAGGTGAAGGATAACGGCAAGGGGTTCGATGCCCAGGCCCGGAAAACCGGGTCGTACGGGCTTGTCGGGATACAGGAACGTGCGCTGATGCTGGGCGGGCATGTCGGAATTACGAGCAAACGCGGGAAAGGCACTGAAGTCGAAGTGCGCATTCCGGCGAACAATGGAAAGGTGAAATCATGATTAGAGTTTTGATTGCAGACGACCATGTGATCGTGCGTAATGGCCTGAAGCAGCTGTTTGAGCTGATGGGCGATATCGTTGTGGCGGGCGAGGCGGTCAATGGCGCAGAGGCAATGGAGAAGCTGCGCAAGGATAAATACGACCTGATCCTGATCGACCTGACCATGCCGGGGGTCAGCGGGGTCGGCCTGATCGGGCAGATAAGCGAGCAGAACCCGGAGTTGCCCATCCTTGTGCTCAGCATGCATAACGAGTTGCAGATCGCCAAGCGCGTGCTGCAAGCCGGCGCTTCCGGCTTTGTCACCAAGGGCAGCATGCAGGATGTGCTGATGGATGCGGTTCGCAAGGTGTCGGCTGGCGGGCGCTATATCGACCCCTCGATTGCCGAACTGATGATGTTCGAAAAGCCGAGCCAGAATGAAGCGGCACCCCATGAACGCCTGTCAGAGCGGGAGATGCACATCCTGAAGCTGTTTGCCAAGGGGTTGGGCATCAACGAAATCGCCGAAGAATTGTTCATCAGCAACAAGACCGTCAGCACCCACAAGGCCAGGCTGATGCAGAAAATGAATTTCCAGAGCAACGCGGAGCTGATCCGCTATGCGGCCGACTACAACCTGATTGAGTGAGAGACAAGCCGCCAGTAATGTGGCGTTTTTTGTAGGAGCGGCTGGATTGCGTAGGAGCGGCTCCAACCGCGAAGGGTTTGGGATGCACAATGCGCATTCGCGGCTGAAGCCGCTCCAACAGGGAAGCTGGTTTGCGTGGGAGCGGTTTCAACCGCGAAGGTTCGGGATGCACAGTGCGCATTCGCGGCTAAAGCCGCTCCCACAGGGCGCGCAGGTTTTCGTGGGAGCGGTTTCAACCGCGAAGGGTTTGGGATGCACAATGCGCATTCGCGGCTGTAACCAGCCACTTGCACAGTCGTATCGTGCTTATGACCAATCACTTGCCGCGTTTTCTGCGGCTTAGTGAGATGGCCAGTTGCTTCATCAGTGGATTGGCTAGTAGTTTCATCAAAGCCGCTCCCACAGGGGGTGGCTGGTTTGCGTAGGAGCGGTTTCAACCGCGAAGGGCTGTAGTGAGCGCAGCGAGCATTCCTAAGTAAACTCGCTCCCACTTGGGGTCAGACTTTTCCTACCCCGGTGAGTTTTCCCTACAAAAAAAACAAGATTTCCTGATAGCGTCGCATGGGCAAGTCAGGCAAAGTGCGCGCCCATTTAATATGCATTGGTGTGCCTGGCGGCCAACTCATGGTTTATTTCCTGCTCATCGTTATGATCGTCTTGCTGTTCAGCACGACGCTGTATTTCCGGCATGCGTCACGCAGGCTGGCGCAGCTTGAGACGGATATTCAGGATGAGCGCGCCAACCGCCGTTATCATGAAATTTTCGAAAACGCCTCGGATGCGGTGTTCGTCGTGGAGGTCGGGCGCGACAAGACCTTTCGTTTCGAGAGCCTGAATCCGGCCGCCGAGCAGGCATTCGATCCGGATCGAATGGGTTTGGCCGGGGTGCCGTTCGATGAGGTGGCGCGTCGCATCAATACGCCGCGCATGCAACTGGTGTTGCTGCACCTGGATGAGCATTTGCGCAAAGCGGTGCAGTCCGGCATGCAGGTGCATTACGAGGCTGAGCTTTATTGCAGCGGCGGTGCAGAAGATTGCCTGTTCGCGATCAGCCTGGTTCCGATGGCGGACGATGGCGGCATCACGCATGTGCTGTGTTTTGCGCGGGACATGACGGCGCGCGCCTTGTACGAGCGCGAGTTGCTGGAACGCAGCAGGCTGGAAGAGCGCTTTTCCGGATTTGCGGCCAGCGCACCGGGCTTTTTCTTTACCTATCGCCACGGTGCCGACGGCAGCAACGCGATGCCGTTCGCTAGCGCCGGTATCCGGGATTTGTTCGGGTTGCAACCGGAAGATGTGGCCGGAGATATTTCGAAACTCAACCTGTGCATTCACCCGGAAGACCTCAAGTTGTTTTTCGACGCGATGGCGCAGTCCGCCGCCAGGCTTGCGCCGCTGCATGTTGAATTCAGGGTGCAGCATCCGTCCAAGGGCCGCATCTGGCTGGAAGCGCGCGCGTTGCCACAGTCGGGGGCGGATGGCGGCGTGTTATGGCATGGCTTCATGCATGACATCGGCGAGCGAAAACGTGTGGAGGCAGCCCTGATGCAAAGCCATGCGCGCCTTGAAGAGGCGCAACGCATCGGCCAGATGGGGAGCTGGGACCTGGATCATGTGACGGGTACGCTGAGCTGGTCGGATGAAATCTTCCGGATTTTTGAAATCGACCGGAACCAATTCGGCGCCTCGTATGCGGCCTTCCTTGAGGCAATCCATCCGGAGGATCGCGCCGCCGTCGACCAAGCCTACCGGCACTCGCTGGAAACCCGTACGCCCTACAGCATCGAGCATCGCCTGCTGCTGCCGGGAGGAAACATCAAGCATGTGCGCGAGCGTTGCGAGACAACCTTCGACGCAGAGGGAAAACCCCTGGCATCGTCCGGCACGGTGCAGGACATCACGGCGACAAAAATTGTGGAACAGAAACTGCAGGAGATGCAGCAAAGATTACGCGAGGCGGTGCTGATACGCGAAAACAAGCGCGAGGAGACGAGCAAGCGCATCGCCTGGGAGATGAACGAGGAACTTGCCCAGTTGATGGCAGCGCAGAAAATGCACCTGTACGGGATGCGCATGCAATTTCCCAGGGAGAATTCCGCTTTGCGCGAACTCAGCCTGGAGATGGGCGAACTGATCGACAAGTCATTGAAGGTGATACGCGAGCTGGTTTCCGAGTTGCGCCCGACCGCATTGCAGCTTGGCATTGCGCCTGCGCTGGAGTGGCTGGTCATGGAATACAACAAGCAGCCGGAAATTTCCTGCCAGCTCCAGGTGAGCGAAACCGGCATGCCGCTGGATGACCAGGTCGCGCTGCTGGTATTCCGCGCGGCGGAAGAAGTGCTCGATCATGCCGCCAAGGTGGTTGGGATGAGCCGGGTACTGATGAGCTGGAAGAGTGACGGGCGCAACTGCGTGCTGGGTATTCGCTATGACGGGCACATCCTCCCCGGAGATTTTTTCAGCCAAATTCCCCCAAGCCTGATGGTGATGCAGGAGCGCATCCGTGCGCATGGCGGCGAAATGCGCATCTTCAGCGAACTCGAACACCACTCCGTGATTGAGGTGAGCTTCCGTCCTGCGGAGGCAGATTGATTTGAGATGGTCGCGGTTTTGTAGGAGCGGTTTTAACCGCGAAGGGTTTTAGGTGTTTGTCGTGCGCATTCGCGATCAAGTTCGCTCCCACTTGCAACTGGTGCCCCTCAGCGGTGTATCAACGCCCAACCGGAATATGTCAGTCCGCATAATTCCGTGTAGGAATCTCCCTACCCCCGTGTAATTTGACTACAAAAAAATCAAGATTTCCTGACTGTTTTTCTTGCGCGTCTTTGCGACCATAGGCCCACTCGAAAAGTGATGGAGTCGCGAGATGAGTTTTACCCTACAGGAAGAAATGTCTGACGCTGGCATGAAGGAAAGCCTTTCCGGTGTTGCCTTGATCGGATGGATTGCGGTGCCGGTATGGCTGGTTGCCGCAGTCGGCAGCGCGGCGGTACTGGCCTCAGGCGCGCTGGAAATCACCTCAGTGTTGCTGGCGGCAGTGCCGTTACTGGCGGCATTGTTTGCCGTTCCCTGGATTTCATCTCGCCACAGGGCCGCCGTGCAAACCGCCGTGCAGGAGGAGCAGGCCAGGCTGTCCGGTAGCCTGTGCAGCAAGAAAAACGGGTGTATCAGCGGGCTGGATGACCTGTGTACTGAAGTGTTGCCGGTCTGGTATCGCCAGATCGACATGGCGCGCCTGCATACCGAAGAATCCACGATCAGCCTTGCGAACCGTTTTGCAACTTTGTCGCAAGGACTGGAAAAGGCGCTTAACTTGTCGCATGGCAGCGGAACCGCGCAACAACCGGAACTGGTTGACTTGCTGAAACGCTGCCACCAGGAACTGGATGGCGTGGTCGAATCGATGCGCACCGCGCTTGCGGGCAAGCAGACTTTGCTGCATGAGGTGCAGGAACTGGCCAGCCTGACGGATTCGTTGAAAGGCATGGCCGCCGATGTCAGCAAGATCGCCGGACAGACCAACCTGCTGGCCCTGAACGCGGCGATTGAAGCGGCGCGCGCCGGCGAGGTCGGGCGCGGATTCGCCGTGGTGGCCGATGAAGTGCGCAAGCTCTCCACGCTATCGGCGGAAAGTGGCAAGAAAATCGCGACGACCGTCGAGACCGTCAACAACGCGATCGCCTCCACACTGCATGCCTCGGAAGAGTTCTCCCGCCAGGATGCCGTCATGGTCAGCAATTCCGCCGAGGTGATCGCCAGCGTGCTGCATCAATTCGAGCAGGCCGCCACCGGGCTGGAACAGTCCGCCGACGTGTTGCGCAAGGAGGGGCAGGTCATCGGCGAAGAAATCAGCGACGTGCTGGTGTCGCTGCAATTTCAGGACCGCGTCAGCCAGATATTGAGTCACGTGCGTGACGACTTGACCAAGCTCGAAAAACATCTTGATGAAAGCGAAAAAGACTTGGCCGCAGGGCGAGCGGTATCGCCGATCGACGCGCACTCCTGGCTGGGCGAGCTTTCCCAGACTTACACCATGCCCGAGCAATTCAAGGTGCACAACGGCGATACCTATAGCGGCGGCCTGGCGGAGCAGAAAAAGCAGCAACAGGAATCTGAAATCACGTTTTTTTAGGAGGCAAATGAAATGGCAAAAACTATCCTCGTAGTAGACGACTCGGCATCCCTGCGCCAAGTGGTGAGCATCGCACTCAAGGGCGCGGGCTACGACATCATCGAAGCATGTGACGGCAAGGATGCACTGGGCAAGCTGAACGGTCAGAAGATCCACCTGATCATCAGCGATGTGAACATGCCCAACATGGATGGCATCACTTTCGTCACCGAGGCCAAGAAAAAGGCGGAATACAAATTCACGCCGGTCATCATGCTGACTACCGAAGCGGGTGAGGACAAGAAGCAGGCAGGTCAGGCCGCCGGCGCCAAGGCATGGGTGGTCAAGCCATTCCAGCCGGCGCAGATGCTGACGGCCGTATCTAAGCTGGTATTGCCCTGATCTGAATCCGGGGCGCAGATATAACACAGGAGGAAAACATGGGACGCAATGGAACTGCCGGGGTTGTGTATTTCCCGATTGAGGGCGAGATGACGATTTACGCAGTGAGCAACCTGCGCGAACAGATCATTCCCGCCGTGGCGGAACACGAAGAAATCGAAATCGATTTGTCGCGCGTGACCGAGATTGATGCCGCCGGCGTGCAGCTCATGGTCGCCGCCAAGCTGGAGGCGATCCTGCGCAGCAAGACCTTGCGCTATGTCGGCCACAGCAAGGCCGTGCTCGACATCATCGACCTGTGCGACCTCGGCAGCTTCTTTGGCGACCAGGTTGTGCTGCACCAGAACGACTGAATGGCGCAAGGCGCATTCGCGGCTGAAGCCGCTCCCACGGGTGCGGTGATTTTGTAGGAGCGGTTTTAACCGCGAAGGCTAGTGAGATGCACAGTGCGCATTCGCGAATAAATTCGCTCCCACAGGGTGCGGTGGTTTTGTGGGAGCGGTTTCAACCGCGAAGGTTTGGTGGGAAGCGCAGGGCGCATTCGCGAATAAATTCGCTCCTACAGAAACTCGGGGCGCTCCCGCCGAAAAATGTCCCCACGGGGAAGAACAATTTGTAGAAAAGGGATAGATCATGAATCTGGACGAGGCACTCAAGACCTTCATCATCGAAAGCGGTGAACTGCTGGAGCAAATGGAAGCGGCGCTGTTGCGTATCGAGCAGGACCCGGACGATCCGGACATCATCAATGACATTTTCCGTGCCGCGCACACCATCAAGGGCTCGGCGGGCCTGTTCGGTCTGGATTACATTGTCTCATTCACTCATGTGGCCGAGAGCGTGCTGGATCGCGTGCGCAGCGGCGAGCTGCATATCGACGGCGATCTTGCCGCCTTGTTGCTGGAATCCGCCGACCATATCGGCACGCTGGTGGGACATACCGCCAAGGGTGAAGAGCCGAACACAGAGAGCGCCGATTTGAGCATCGCCATCATGGAGCGGCTGGGCGCCTATCTGGGCAACAAGGAAAAGAAAACGGAGGGCAAGAAAGGCGAGGAAAAAAAAGCGGGCGTACCCGCTGAACTCGACCATAAAATCGGGAAGGAGGGCGGAAGTGCAGTTGAATCCGACAACTGGCATATATCCCTGCGCTTTGGCAAGGATGTCTTGCGCAACGGCATGGACCCGCTCTCCTTTATCCGGTATCTCGCCACACTCGGGCGCATTGTCCACATCGTCACCCTGATCGACTCGATTCCGCCGCTCAAGGAAATGGACGCGGAAACCTGCTACCTGGGGTTTGAAATCGCATTCAACTCGGCTGCCGACAAGAGCACCATCGAAGGCGTGTTTGAGTTCGTGCGCGACGATTGCCAGATCCGCATCCTGCCGCCCAACAGCAAGATCGGCGAATACCTGGCATTGATCCAGGACCTGCCCGAAGAAGATATGCGTCTCGGCGAAATCCTCGTGCTGTGCGGTACGCTGACCCAGTGCGAGCTGGAGAAAATGCTCCAGCAGCAACAGGAAAGCGGCGCACCGGTGAAAATTGGCGAGGCATTGGTGGAACAGCACATCGTACAGGCCCCGGTGGTGGAGGCCGCCCTGCAAAAACAGAAGCAGGTCAAGGAAACCAAAACTTCCGAAAGCAGCCTGATCCGCGTGGACGCGGCCAAGCTCGACCAGCTTATCAACCTGGTCGGCGAGCTGATCATCGCCGGCGCGGGCGCCAGCCTGGCTGCGCTGCGTTCCGGTCAGGCCGACCTGATCGAGTCGACCGCCACCCTGTCGCGCATGGTCGAGGAAGTGCGCGACTCCGCATTGTCGTTGCGCATGGTGCAGATCGGCGCCACCTTCAATAAATTCCAGCGCGTGGTGCGCGACGTCAGCAAGGAGCTGGGCAAGGACATCCGCCTGGAAATCAGCGGCGCGGAAACCGAGCTGGACAAAACCGTGGTCGAGAAAATCGGCGACCCGCTCACCCACCTGGTGCGCAACAGCATGGACCACGGCATCGAATCCGCCGAAGTACGCCTTGCGCGCGGCAAGCCCGCGCAAGGCACGCTCAAGCTCAACGCTTACCACGATTCCGGCAGCATCGTCATCGAGGTATCCGACGACGGCGGCGGCCTCAACAAGGACAAGATCCTCGCCAAGGCCATCGAGCGCGGCCTGGTCAAGCCCGAGCAGCAGCTCAGCGATGCCGAAATTTACAACCTGATCTTCGAAGCCGGCTTCTCCACCGCCGATGCCGTCAGCAACCTGTCCGGCCGCGGCGTCGGCATGGACGTGGTGCGCCGCAACATCCAGGCGTTGCGCGGCACTGTCGACATCGAATCCGAAATGGGCAAGGGCGCCACCATGCGCATCCGCCTGCCGCTCACGCTCGCCATCATCGACGGCTTCCTGGTCGGCGTCGGCAATGCCGCTTATGTCGTGCCGCTCGACATGGTGCTGGAATGCATCGAAATGAGCGACGCCGAGCGCAATGCAACTGCCAATGCCGAGCGCGGCTACCTCAACCTGCGCGGCGAAGTGCTGCCCTACCTGCGCCTGCGCGACATGTTCGAAGTGGAAGGTACTCCGCCGCGCCGCGAAAACGTCGTCGTCGTGCAATATGCCGGGCAGAAAGCCGGGCTGGTCGTGGACAAACTGATGGGCGAATTCCAGACCGTCATCAAACCGCTCGGCAAGGTATTCGGCGGCGTGCGTGGCATCGGCGGCTTCACCATCCTCGGCAGCGGCGAAGTCGCGCTGATCCTCGACGTGCAGCGCTTGGTGCACCAGCTCGGCAATCGCGAACAAAAGATGATTACGGCGGGGCAATGAACATGGGCTTGATGAAAAAAATGGCCGGCCTCTGGCTGGCCCTGCTGACCCTGTATGCGGGTGGGCATTTCCTCATGCATCTCGCTGCGTAAACGAGGTTTTGTAGGAGCGAGCTTGCTCGCGAAGGGTTTCAGGAATTTGCAGCGCGCATTCGCGGCTAAAGCCGCTCCCACAGGGTGTGGTGGATTTGTGGGAGCGGTTTTAACCGCGAAGGTTTGGTGAGGTGCATGGTGCGCATTCGCGGCCAAGGTCGCTCCCACAGGGGGTGTGGTTTTCGTAGGAGCGGCTTCAGCCGCGAAAAGGGTTCGCAATTGGAGCTACAGGATTGCTAATGATGAAACAGGATATGTTGGATTTGTTGGATTTGCTGCCGCTGGTGGCGAGCATCGGCTACGGCATTGGTTTGGCGGTACAGCTTGGTGAGTTAGTGAATTTGTAAAGCAGGCAAGAACAGGGATGCACAAAATGAAGATAACTACTATGGGAGAACAGAAAATGACAGTTGCACAGAGGCTGGGTTTATTAGTGTTTGTTGCTGTATTAGGAATTATTAGTCTTGCAGGGATCGGCTACTACCAGATTGACAAGGTATTCACAGCCGCCAACTACGGCAATATCAATACTGTTCCAACCTATACGGTTTTTTTCAAGATACGCGGAGCATTTGCGGACTTGCGCGAGAATTCTTTGTTTCATGTCATCGTAACTGATGATGAGGGGATGCGTGCAATAGAAACAAAAATCAATGATGCACACAAAAGACTGGATGATGCACTAGAGGAATACGTGACAACCGGATGTGGCGGATCCAACTGTATGTCGGATGACAAGGAACAGAAGATGTTCGATACAGTTAAAGCGCTCTATGCTGAATACGACGCCCAACGTTTGAAGGTTTTTGAACTGTCCAAAGCGAACAAAACCAAGGAAGCGGAAATGGCAGTGAGAGATCATTTGATGCCTGCGATTGAAAAGGTGCTGACTGCAATGAATGTGGAACTTGATTACAACGCAGAACTGGCCAAGAAGGGAGCGAGTGACGCAGGCGCGGCACAGCAGACAGCAGTCATGATTTCCATCATCATTGCGCTCATTGTATTGGCAGTGGTTGGGGTAATGGGCTATTTGGTCGTGCGCAATTTGTCTAGAGCGCTAGGCGGCGAACCGGGTCATGCCGCCGAGATCGCCAACAAGATCGCCTCGGGAGACCTGAGTAGCAAGATTGAACTCAAGGCCGGCGACACCAGCAGCCTGATGGTCGCCATGAAGAGCATGCAAGACACCATCCAGAAGCTGCTGAAAGAAACCGACGTATTGATTCAGGGCGCCGCAGTGGGCGAGC
>JAJZUP010000008.1 GCA_021848465.1 Pseudomonadota bacterium | reverse complement strand
TGCGCATCAAGTTCAACCTGGGCAAGGTGGACTATAACGAGTTCACGGTGGTGATCATCCTCAACTTCGGCTCGCGCGTGGTCGGCATCGTGGTGGACAGCGTGTCCGATGTGCTGACCCTGCAACCAGAGCAGATCAAGGCCGCCCCGACACTCTCCACCACGCTGGATACGCGCTACATCACCGGCCTGGGCACCGTCGACCAGCGCATGCTTATCCTCGTCGACATCCAAAGGCTCATGTCGTCGAAGGATATGGAATTGATGGATGAGGCGGTTGTTTGAGTTGTATCCGGATACCCGTTGCTTTAGGGCGTGGTAGCACGCCCTAATTCAGGTCAAAGCGGAATGGTATCTGGAACCGTACGGGCACAGCGCTGTCGCTAATGTAGCCAGGTGTGAACTGGCTTTTTCGTATTGCCTCGGATACGGCGGTATCGAATGCCGCCCCGCCGCTTTTGATGATGTGCACTTCCAGTACCTTTCCCTGCTTGTCTATGGTTACCTCAGCCAGCACATAGGCCTGGATTCCTGCACGCCGTTCGGCAGCGGGATAAGCCGGTTCAATTTTTCTCAGAAAGCGCGGCTGGCGAGTCAGGCTGGAAATAAGCTGAGCCTCCTCGCTTGGGGTGGCCGGGGCGGGAGTCGGCTGCTGCTGGGGCGGTGATGCAGCAGCCGGTGTTTCTGGCGGCGGAGCCGGAGCTGCGGGAGCTTCCGCAGCAGGAGGTGGCGCGGGAGGGGGAGGAGGGGGCGCTGTTTTTTGCGGTGGCGCCGGCATGCTGTGTGGCGGTGCCGTTGCTGGAGTGCTATCCAGCGATATTTCGATACTTTGCGTCAGCACATGGGAAACAAAAGCAGGACGGGAGTGCAGCAAAAAGATCACGGCAATATGGAGCAGCAGTACCAGGAGAAAAATGAGCCAAGCCGCTTTGAGTGCTCCCGGAGGTGCCTCGCTCGTGTCATTAAAATTTGCAGGTGAAAACCGCACTCTTGGCTACAGGGGCTGCAATGCCGAGGGCAAATTGTTCGTGCGCCCAAGCAAGACCCTGCCGAGGTCGTCCAGCATGGCAGGCGATATTCTTTCCGGTTGCAGCCTGAAAGAGCTGATGCCGAAGGCCAGCAGGTTGCGGCTCAGCACATCGATATGGCCTTTGTCGTAATTGGCGAGGAACCGCAATTGCATCGGCAGTTCAGGAGTCAGGGTGACCTGTAGCCACTCCTGTTGCGGGCGTTTTCCATCCAGCTCGTTTTCGTCGACTGGTTTCAGTTTCAGGCTGTTCAATTCGTTTTTCAGTGCTTCCAGTTGGCTCCATGGCCTGCTGACTACGACGGGCGCGGGGGCGCAGTAGGTTACGCTTAACGTGACATGTGCCAGCAAGGCTGCGGCGGAAAGATCCTGCTTGCGCGCATCAAGGAAGGCATTCTTCCATTTCAAACCGTTATAGGCAGTGCGCGCATCCAAGCTATAGCTGCGGGATATTTCCGGCTCCATCTTGTTGGCGAATTGCACCAGTGCTGCGAGAAAGTCATTGATCTGCTTCAGTGCGTCGTTCAAGCGCTGCGCGCGCGCCTGAATCTCCTGGGTTGCGGATAGCTGCGCATGTTCCTTGCGCGCAGCCTCTTGGGCCAGCTCCGCCAGCAGGCCGGAACCGAGTGCGGAAAAACTTTGTGGTTGCGGCGCCACCGCAGGTTGGGGAGCGGGGGGGGGCGTGGCGACAGGTGTACCTTGAGCGACCTGGGGCGCGACTTTTTCATTGGCGCTAATGCGTTTTGCCGCTTCGAGATGCTGCTCGATGCTGGCCATGGAAAAGGTGATGTCGAAATCAACAACCGGCTCTTGTTTATCTGGAGGGGGGGCGGGCGGATTGCTCATGAAGAGTGTAAATGTAAATTCACTGAAATTCTTTGGAATACTACGTTAATATTTTTGCAGCTTCAATAACTGTGGAAGGGCTCCATGCATAAATACTCTGACGATGGCTGGAAGGCAGCAAACAAGTATGGGCGTACATTGATTTTTGCGCATCGCGGGGCAAACCGCGAGGCGGCAGAAAACACCAGAACCGCTTTTGACAAGGCGTTTGCCTATGCGATTGACGGTATCGAGACCGATATTCAGTTAAGCCGGGATGAGGTCGCGGTGCTTTGGCATGACCGCTTCCTTGGCAAGTTGCCGGGTTTGGCGGACAAGCATATTGATGATTTCGATTATGCGCAGTTAAGTGCAATGGATTTTGCCGGGCACTTCGGACAAGGTATCAAAGCGGAAAGCCTGATGCGCTTGCAAGACTATCTGGATGCATACCGCAAGCGTTGTCGGCTGCTGCTTGAAATCAAGAACCGCGACTGGGAGGCCCGCGCGCGGCATGAAACCAAGGTGAGGCAAACGCTGGATATGGTTGGCACCGTGCAGGACGATCGCATTATTGTGTCGTCGTTCGATCTTGCCAGCCTGGTTTATGCGCAGCAATACCGCCCCGGCTTTCCTCTGGTTTACAACTTCGAGCCATATCAAACCCTGGACGATGCCGGGCGAGTGTTGCAGGAGCACCCCTTTCTGCACGGTTTGTGTTTGCCAATCGAGATACTGGACGAAGCTTTTGTCCGTTTGCTGCGCAGCCAGGATAAGAGTATTGCGGTTTACACCTGCAACAGCGAAGCTGAAATCAGCGCGGCACTCAATCTTGGCGTGGATATCCTGATCAGCGACATTCCGCAAAAGGCTTTGGGCATGAGGGACGCATGAAGCGCGATTTTGCTGCTCTGGGTGCTGCGCATTTTGATGTGCTGGTTTGCGGCGGCGGTATTTACGGGGCTTGGACGGCTTACGACGCGGCCATGCGCGGACTGAAGGTTGCTTTGGTGGAACAGGGGGATTGGGCGGGTGCGACTTCATCCGCTTCGAGCAAATTGATCCACGGCGGTTTGCGCTACCTGGAGTCGTATGATTTCAAGCTGGTGAAGAAAGCGCTGACCGAGCGGGGCATGTTGCTGGAGGTTGCACCGCATCGCGTGTGGCCGTTGCGCTTTTGCGTACCGGTGTATGCAGATAGCCGCATTTACAGGCTGCAATTGAAAGCAGGGTTGATGCTATACGACCTGCTGGCGCATATTCCGGATACGAATATGCGGCATCGCTACTTCAGCAACCGCAAGTTTGCGCATCGCTTCGCGGCGCTGTCTGCCGATGGGCTGCGCGGTGGTTTTACTTATGCGGATGCGCAGACCGATGATGCCAGGCTGGTGCTGGAGCTGGTGGCCGGGGCGATGGCGGCCGGGGCAGTGTGCGTGAATTATTGCAAATTGACCGGTCTGGTCGAGGCGGGAGGCAAACCGAGCGGTGCGACGGTGCAAGATCGTGTCGGCGGCGGCAGCCAAGTTGTTCAGGCGCGTGTGCTGGTAAATACGGCCGGACAATGGTTGGCGGCAAACAGGGAAAGCCGCTCGTGGTGCCGCTTGAGCAAGGGTGTGCATCTGATTTTGCCGCAGTTGCTGGGCGACGAGGCTCTGCTGCTAACCGCCCAATCAGATGGGCGAGTGTTTTTCATGATCCCGTGGTACGGTCGCACGCTGGTCGGCACGACCGATACTGATTACCGCGGCGATATTGAGCATGTGGTTGTAGAAAAGGCCGATATCGATTATCTATTGCGCGAAGTGAATCATTTTTTCAACACACGCCTGACGGCGCGAGATGTGATCGGAAGTTACGCCGGCTTGCGCGTGATGCGGCAAAGCGATGCGACGCATCCTTCTGATGTCAGCCGCGATTGGGAGGTGCGGCGTGGCAGCGATGGCGTGCTTTATTCCATCGGCGGCAAGCTTACTTCGGCGCGTGAGGATGCTGCCGTTATCGCGGATGCAGTATGCACTGAGCTTGGAATCGATGCACCCTGCAAAACCAAAGGGCGCGCCTTTCCCTGGGCATCTGACGATTTTGCGGCGTGGTCGGCAACCGTTTTTGATCAGGCGGGCCGGCTCGGTATCGATGCCGAATGCGGCAAGTGGCTGGTCCGGCGGCACGGTAAGCGTGCGGAGGGAGTTTTGCGCGAAGTGGCAAATGATGTCGCGCTGGCAGGCCGTATTGTGCCTGGGCTGCCGCTTATTTACGCGGACCTGTTGTTTTGTGCACGTGAAGAAATGGTTGTGCATCTGGACGATCTTTTGCGTCGTCGCATGCCATTGCTGATTCTGGCCCGTCTCGACGAGGCCAAAGTAAAGGAAATCGCAATGCGGGTTGCAGAAAGACTGGGGTGGGATGAGGCCAGAGAGGCGTGTGAAGCGCGCGCCGTTATCTCCGGACTGGGCTGTTCGCAGTAGGATCCTGCTGAGGGCAGGCGCAGAGTGCGCCTGCCTTTTATTAGCGTCAGAGCCTAACCAAAACGACCAGTAATGTAGTGGCTACAGCCGCCGCTTCGCGGCTTAACATTCGCTTTGCGTATGTTAGCTTCGCCGCTATATTACCGGCAGGTTAACCGAACCTGCCGGTAATTAGTGGTTACGACTAACCTCAAGGTAAGTCTCCACCGCTACATTACTGGTCGTTTAACCAAAGCGACCTGTAATGTAGTCTTCGGTTTCTTTACGTTTCGGGTTGGTGAAGACCGTGCTGGTGTCGCCGAATTCAACCAGGTCGCCAAGGTACATGTAGGCCGTGTAATCAGATACGCGGGCGGCCTGTTGCATGTTGTGCGTCACGATGACGATGGTGAAGTCCTTCTTCAATTCGTCCACCAGTTTTTCGATATGAGCCGTTGAGATCGGGTCGAGGGCGGAAGTCGGTTCGTCCAATAGCAGCACTTGCGGTTTGACGGCGATTGCCCGTGCGATGCAGAGTCGCTGTTGCTGGCCACCGGAAAGGCCGGTGCCGCTCTGTTTCAGCTTGTCCTTGACCTCATTCCAGAGCGCCGCTTTCTTCAGCGCCCATTCCACGCGCTCAGCCATTTCATGGCTGCTGAGGTTTTCATAGAGCTTCACGCCAAATGCGATATTGTCATAGATGGACATCGGGAATGGCGTGGGTTTCTGGAATACCATGCCGACTTTAGCGCGCAACGTATTCAGGTCCTGTTTTTTGTCGAGCAGGTTTTGCCCATCCATCAGGATTTCACCTTCGGCACGCTGCTTGGGGTAAAGCTGGTACATGCGGTTGAAGGTACGCAGCAAGGTGGATTTTCCGCAGCCGGACGGGCCGATGAAGGCCGTCACCATTTTTTCCGGAATGGTCAGGTTGATGTCCTTGAGTGCGCGGTCAGCCCCGTAATAGAAATTCAGGTTCTTGACGATCAGCTTCGGGTTGGCAATGGGTTCAGCATTCATCTGCTAGCATCCTTAGTTGGTATTCGATTTCTGGCGGAACAAGATTCGCGCCACAATATTCAATGTGAGTACGCTGAAGGTAATCAGCAGGGCACCCGCCCAGGCGAGGCTGCGCCAATCATCATACGGGCTCATGGCAAACTGGAAAATCACCACCGGCAGGTTGGACATCGGCTGGTTCATGTTGTTGCTGAAAAACTGGTTGTTCAGCGCAGTAAATAACAGCGGTGCGGTTTCTCCGCTGATGCGCGCAACAGCCAGCAGGATGCCGGTCAGGATGCCGGCACGGGCGGCGCGCAAGGTGACAAAACTGATGACTTTCCACTGCGGTGCGCCGAGAGCTGCGGCGGCTTCGCGCAGGCTGTTCGGGACGAGTCGCAGCATATTCTCGGTTGTCCGGATGACCACCGGGATCACAATGATGGCCAGAGCAAACGTGCCGCCCCAGCCTGCAAAGTGTCCTACCCTGACAACGTAAACCTCATATACAAACAGGCCAATGACGATGGATGGCGCAGACAGCAGGATGTCGTTGATAAAGCGGGTCACTGGCGCAAGCCAGCCGCGATGGCCGAATTCGGCCAGATAGGTTCCCGCTAGGATGCCGATGGGCGTCCCGATCAGGGTGGCAAGTGTCGTCATCATCAAGCTGCCCCAGATTGCGTTACCGAGCCCGCCCTGACTACCGGGGGGCGGGGTGTTTTGCACAAACATATTCAGGTTGATGCCTGGCAAGCCTTGTACCAGCAAGGTCCAGAGTATCCATGCCAGCCAGAACAGGCCAAAGCCCATTGCGCATACTGAAATGCTTAAACTGAGCCAGTTGATGAAGCGTCGACGTTTATAGAGTGTAAGCATGGTTGTTTAGCGTCCTTCACGCTGGGTCAGTTTGAGCAACAACAGCCTGGCCAGCGATAACACCACGAAAGTAATGAAGAACAGGATCAGGCCGAGCTCAATCAGTGAGGAGGTATAGAGATCGCCAACCGCCTCCGTGAATTCGTTGGCCAGTGCGGAGGAGATGCTGTTTCCTGGATAAAGCAGCGATGCATTGAGACGATGGGCATTACCAATGACGAAGGTAACGGCCATGGTTTCTCCCAGTGCGCGACCTAATCCCAACATGATTCCGCCGACGACACCGATCTTGGTGTAAGGCAATACCACTCGGTACATGACCTCCCACGTCGTCGCGCCCAGCCCATAGGCGGACTCTTTAAGCATTGAGGGCACCACATCGAATACGTCGCGCATGACCGAAGCAATAAACGGGATGACCATGATGGCCAGGATGATGCCTGCGGCCAGTATGCTGATACCCATATTGGGACCGGTAAACAGCGGAGAGATCAATGGAACATGTCCCAGATGGTCATTGATCCAAGGCTCGATATGGTCGGCAAAGAAAGGCACAAAGATGAATAACCCCCACATGCCATAGATGATGCTGGGAATGCCGGCGAGCAGCTCGATTGCGATGCCAAGCGGGCGGCGCAGCCACTGCGGGGATAGCTCGGTCAGGAACAGGGCGATGCCAAAACTGACCGGTATGGCTATCAGCAAGGCTATGGAGGCGGTTACCAGCGTGCCAACAATTGGAACCAGCGCGCCATATCGATCAGTGACCGGGTTCCAGTCCGAACTGACTAAAAAGCCCCATCCGAATTCCTTGATGGCAGGTACGCTGCCAATAACCAGAGAAAGAATGATCCCGAGCAGCAAGGTCAGAACCGCAAGCGCAGAAAAACGTGTAAGACCACGGAACAGGATATCCAGTAAATTCTGGCGCTTGAGGCGATGATCTAATTGTGAAGTAGGCATAGTACCAATGGTCAGATTCAAATTTTGGAAATCAATCTTTACAATTGTGACAGGAAAGAGCTGATTTCCAAAATTTGAGGGGGCCGGAACCCCCTCAAGTTGTATTCAGAAAGAGCTGATGTGAGTCAGCAATTTCTAATTTTGCTTACCAGACAGACTTGCCATGAGTGTCCTTGATCTGGGCTTTCCAGGCATCGCGGATCATCTTGGTGACATTTTCCGGCAGAGGAACATAGTCCAGGTCGGAGGCCATCTTGTCGCCATTGCTGTAAGACCAGTCGAAGAACTTCAGCACTTCCTTGGCAGCTTCAGCATTGTCCTGTGCTTTATGCATCAGGATGAAGGTGGCGCCAGTGATGGGCCAGCTGTCTTTGCCTGGCTGGTTGGTCAGGATCAGGTAGAAACCTTCTTCCGGTTTCCACTTGGCATTTGCAGCAGCGGCCTTGAAGTTGGCAGCTTCCGGGGAAACAAACTGGCCGTCACGGTTCTTCAACAGAACATGGGTCATTTTGTTTTGCAGGGCATAGGCATATTCAACATAGCCAATCGAGTTCTTGACGCTGCGTACGTTGGAAGCTACGCCTTCGTTGCCCTTGCCGCCCATGCCCAGAGGCCACTGCACTGCAGCAGATGCACCAACTGAGCGCAGCCATTCTGTGCTGACTTGGGACAGGTAGGTGGTGAAGATGAAGGTGGTGCCGGAACCGTCAGCGCGATGTACTACATTGATACCTGCGTCAGGCAAGGCAACGCCAGGGTTGGTCTGGGCGATCTCGGAATCATTCCACTTGGTAACCTTACCCAGATAAATATCAGCCAAGGCTTGGCCAGTCAGCTTCAGTTGACCGGGAGCAATGCCTTCCACGTTGATTACCGGAACCACACCACCGATTACGGTTGGGAACTGGGTCAGGCCGGCCATGCCCAATTCATTTGGGTTCAGCGGAGCATCGCTGGCGCCGAAATTGACAGTCTTGGCCTTGATTTGCTTGATGCCGCCACCGGAGCCGATGGACTGATAGTTCAGGCCAATACCAGTTTGTGCCTTGTAGGCTTCTGCCCACTTTGCATAAACCGGGTAAGGGAAAGTTGCGCCAGCACCAGTGATGTCGGCAGCACCAGCCGTGCCTGCAGCAAACAGCGCTGCAATCATGCTGATGCCACGGAGGAATTGATTCAGTTTCATGAAGTCTCCTAAATAGATTTTAGAGTTTGGTTGCTCGGTTACGGTTGCGTGCCTAGCAGCTACATCATATAAAACCCTTGTTACACAATTATTACACGGGGCGCATAGCTGCAAATTCGTAGTATTCAACATTTATTAGCGGCAACTTATTCGATTCATCATTTAAGCACGATTGACCATTTGAAGTTTCGCAGGTACGATTCGCGCCTTTCTAAGGCTTGTGGGAAGTGATTTGATGCGCCGTAAACTGGTTGTTGGCAATTGGAAAATGTATGGCCGCCTTGCTTCGAACAAATCGTTGTTGGAAGGTGTGATTGCCGGCCTGAGCGGGATGAATGCGGCTGCTTATGCGGTGTGTGTCCCATACCCGTATCTGCACCAGGCGCAGGAAATGTTGCGGGGAACTTCAGTTGCTTGGGGCGCGCAAAACCTGAGCCAGTTCGCGGAGGGGGCTTATACTGCCGAGGTCGCAGCGGGTATGCTGACTGACTTTGGCTGCCGTTATGTGATCGTTGGTCACTCAGAGCGCCGCGGTTTGTTTGCGGAAAGCAACGAGACGGTTGCCGCCAAAGTGGATGCAGCAATCAAGTCCGGTTTGACTCCGATCGTGTGTTTGGGTGAAACCCTGGCCGAGCGTGAGGCCGGTATTACTGAGCAAGTGGTAGGTGCACAGCTGGATGCGGTGGTCTCGGTGGTCGGGGTTGCAGCGCTTGCGAAAACCGTTATCGCCTACGAGCCAGTATGGGCAATTGGTACCGGAAAAACAGCATCGCCGGCACAGGCACAGGCTGTTCATGCTTTCATCAGGCAACGGGTGGCGCAGCAGGATGGTCAGGTTGCTCAGGGCTTGTGTATACTTTACGGCGGTAGTGTGAAGCCGAACAATGCGGCTGAATTGTTTTCGATGTCGGACATTGATGGTGGTTTGATTGGCGGTGCTTCGCTGGCCGCAAATGACTTTGTGGCGATTTGTCGCGCTGCGCAGAATTGATGTGATCTTGAATTATTGGGGTTTTGAGTGGAAACATTAGTGTGGGTAGTGCATGTTGTGACGGCAGTAATTCTGATCGGCCTGGTGCTGATCCAGCATGGCAAAGGGGCAGACATGGGGGCTGCCTTCGGTAGCGGCTCGGCAGGCAGCCTGTTCGGCTCCAGTGGTTCTGCAAATTTCCTGAGCAGGAGTACGGCTGTTGCTGCAACCGTGTTTTTTGTAACAAGCCTGTCCCTGACATATTTGTATTCTCATCCGGCACAAGAGCAAAGTGTGATGGATAAGGCCGATAGCAGTGGGGCGGTACAGCAGGATGTGCCGGTATCTGCCGCCCCTGCTCCTGATGCTGCGGGTTCCAAATCGCAGCAAGTTCCAAAATAAATTAAAAAATAAAAATAGTAATTGCGGAGTTGGCGGAATTGGTAGACGCGCAGCCTTGAGGTGGCTGTGTCGAAAGACGTGAGGGTTCGAGTCCCTTGCTCCGCACCAGATTGTCAGAGCTGTAGTGTTAGAGTTGTGAACAACCGAAGAGCCATGTAGCCTGAAATTGCGGGTGGCATGCGGGGGAGATCAAGATGTTGGAAAATTATTTTCCAGTCCTGCTTTTTATTGCAGTCGGCCTGGCGGTAGGGGTTGCCCCATTGGTATTGGGGCGGCTTGCCGCACCGCACCGTCCTGACGATGCCAAATTGTCGCCGTATGAGTGCGGCTTTGAGGCCTTCGAAGATGCGCGCATGAAATTCGACGTGCGCTATTACCTCGTTGCAATTCTTTTTATCCTGTTTGACCTGGAAATTGCCTTCCTGTTTCCCTGGGCGGTCGTGCTGAAAGAAATTGGCGTTTTCGGATTTGTGTCCATGCTGGTGTTCCTGTCGATCCTGGTGGTGGGCTTTATCTATGAATGGATGAAAGGTGCGTTGGAATGGGAATAGAAGGCGTCCTGGAAAAAGGGTTTGTCACCACAACCCTGGATACGGTCATCAATTACACCCGGACTGGCTCACTGTGGCCGATGACTTTCGGTCTGGCTTGCTGTGCCGTTGAGATGATGCATGTGGCGTTGCCCCGTTATGACCTGGATCGTTTCGGCGCCGGCGCCTTCCGTCCCAGTCCGCGTCAGTCCGATTTGATGATTGTGGCTGGCACCTTGTGCAACAAGATGGCGCCAGCCTTGCGCAAGGTTTATGACCAGATGGCGGAACCACGGTATGTGATTTCGATGGGTTCCTGCGCCAACGGCGGCGGTTATTACCATTACTCTTATTCAGTAGTCAGGGGCTG
The DNA here is from genome assembly GCA_021848465.1 of Pseudomonadota bacterium. GTDB lineage: Bacteria > Pseudomonadota > Gammaproteobacteria > Burkholderiales > Gallionellaceae > JAJZUP01. The sequence goes on along the minus strand of JAJZUP010000008.1, from coordinate 35,079 downwards.
TGACCGCATCGTGCCGGTTGACGTCTATGTTCCAGGCTGCCCGCCGACTGCCGAAGCCCTGTTGTACGGGGTGATCCAGTTGCAGAACAAGATCAATCGAACCAACACCATCGCACGTTAGGAATACCATGGCCGATGATTTGAACAAGCTGGGCGAGAGCCTGAAACAGTTGCTTGCAGACAAGGTGGTCTCCCTGGAAAGTCGTCTTGGGGAGTTGACGCTCGTGGTATCCGCCGAGGGCATGCTGGAAGTGTTCCAGCGCTTGCGCGACGACGAGCATCTTCGTTATGACCAGCTGGTCGATTTGTGCGGGATGGACTATTCGGCTTATGGCAGCGTGACCTCCGAAGACGGGCGCTATCTGCGCGACGAAGAAGGGGTAAACCCGCATTCGCAGCGTTTTGCCGTTGTTTATCACCTGCTGTCGGTGGCACGCAATTCGCGTTTGCGTGTGCGGGTGTACGCGCAGGATGATGCGGCGCCCATGCTGGATTCGGTTCAGGGCATCTGGTCGGCTGCCAACTGGTTTGAGCGCGAAGCCTTCGATATGTACGGGATTGTTTTCCTGGGACATCCGGACCTGCGCCGCCTTCTCACCGATTATGGTTTTGTCGGAAATCCTTTCCGCAAGGACTTCCCGTTGTCGGGCAATGTCGAAATGCATTATGACCCGGAATTGAAGCGTGTTGTCTATGCGCCCGTCACTGTTGAGCCCCGCGAAATTACGCCGCGGGTGATTCGCGAAGAAAACTACAGTCGCCGCTGAGTAGCGTTCGAGGAAATCGTAATGGCAGAGATCAAGAACTACACCATGAACTTCGGCCCGCAGCATCCGGCGGCGCATGGCGTGCTGCGCCTGGTGCTGGAACTGGATGGCGAAGTGGTCGAACGTGCGGACCCGCATATCGGGTTGTTGCATCGCGGTACGGAAAAGCTCGCTGAGCACAAGACCTTCCTGCAATCGGTGCCGTATATGGACCGCCTGGATTATGTGTCCATGATGTGCAACGAGCACGCATACGTCATGGCCATCGAGAAGCTGGCTGGTATCGAAGTGCCGCTCCGCGCCCAATACATCCGCGTCATGTTCGACGAGATTACGCGCATCCTGAACCACCTGCTGTGGCTCGGGGCGTCCGGCATCGACCTCGGCGCGATGACGATGTTCTTCTATACCTTCCGCGAACGCGAGGATTTGCTGGATGTCTATGAGGCGGTCTCCGGCGCCCGTATGCACGCAGCCTACTATCGCCCGGGCGGCGTTTACCGCGACCTGCCAGACAGCATGGCGCAATATGCGCCCTCGAAATACCACAATGAGTCTGCCGTCAAGCGCATGAACGAAAATCGCCAGGGGTCGCTGCTCGACTTCCTGGAGGATTTCTGCAACCGCTTTCCGGCCTGCGTGGATGAATATGAAACTCTGCTGACGGACAACCGTATCTGGAAGCAGCGTACCGTGGGGATCGGCGTAGTCACGCCGGAGCGCGCGCTGGCAATGGGCTTCACCGGCCCGATGCTACGTGGTTCCGGGGTGGAGTGGGACCTGCGCAAGAAGCAACCGTATGAGGTCTATGATCGTGTCGATTTTGATATTGCGGTAGGCGTCGAGGGCGACTGCTACGACCGCTACCTGGTGCGCGTGGAAGAGATGCGCCAATCCAACCGCATCATCAAACAGTGCATCGACTGGCTGCGCAAGAACCCCGGGCCGGTCATCACCGAAAATCACAAGTTTGCGCCGCCGAAGCGTGAAGCCATGAAGCAGGATATGGAGGAGTTGATCCACCATTTCAAACTGTTTACCGAAGGCTTCCATGTGCCGGCGGGCGAAGTCTATTCCGCAGTGGAACATCCGAAAGGCGAGTTCGGCATTTATCTGGTTTCAGACGGCGCGAACAAGCCATATCGCATGAAGATACGTGCTCCGGGATTCCCGCACCTTGCCAGCCTGAATGAAATGACGCGCGGCCACATGCTGGCTGACGTGGTGGCCATCATCGGTACGCAGGACATCGTTTTTGGGGAGATTGACCGCTGATGTTATCCGAACAGATTCAAGCAAAGATCGAGCGCGAGCTCGTCAAATACCCGGCCGACCAGAGGCAGTCGGCCGTGATGGCGGCGCTGCGCTTCGTGCAGGATGAGAAGGGCTGGATTGCCAACGATGACATGGCAGACATTGCCGCCTATCTGGGCATGCCGCAAATGGCCGTGTACGAAGTGGCAACCTTCTATCACATGTATAACCTCAAGCCGATGGGCAAGTTCACCTTGACCGTCTGCACCAACCTGTCGTGCCAGCTGTGCGGCAGCGACGACACCCTGGCGTACCTGAAGCAGAAGCTGGGTATCGGCATCGGCGAGATCACCCCGGATGGAAAATTCGGCGTGCGTGAAGGCGAGTGCATGGGCGCCTGTGTCGACGCGCCGATGTTCACGATCAACAACAAGAAACTCTGCGGGCGCCTGACGCCGCAGAAGATTGACCAGATCCTGGCAGATCTGGAAGGAGGCCAGGCATGAGCGCAAACCTGATCCTTGCCACCGCTGCTGACGGATTGGTGAGCCTTGACAATTACATCAAGGCAGGCGGCTACCAGGCCTTGCGCAAGATACTGGCGGAGAAAATGTCGCCGGAAGCAATCATCGCCGAGGTCAAGGCCTCCGGCCTGCGCGGTCGCGGTGGTGCAGGCTTCCCGACCGGCCTGAAGTGGAGCTTCATGCCACGCAATTACCAGGGCGACAAATATATCGTCTGCAACTCGGATGAGGGCGAGCCGGGTACCTGCAAGGATCGCGACATTCTGCGCTATAACCCGCACCTGCTGATTGAAGGCATGGCGATCGCGGCCTACACCATGGGCGTGAAGACCGGGTACAACTATATCCACGGCGAGATTTTTGAAGCCTACGAAATCATGGAGGCGGCTTGCGAAGCTGCGCGCAAGGCGGGTTACCTCGGCAAGAACATCATGGGGTTCGATTTCGAATTCGACCTGCACAACCATCTGGGCTATGGCGCTTATGTGTGCGGGGAGGAAACCGCATTGCTGGAATCGATCGAAGGCAAGAAAGGGCAGCCGCGCTTCAAGCCGCCGTTCCCCGCCAGTTTCGGCCTGTACGGCAAGCCGACCACGATCAACAACACCGAGACCTTCGCCAGCATTCCATTCATCATCAACAGCGGCGGTCAGGCATTCGCCAACCTTGGCGTGCCGAACAGCGGTGGGGTCAAGCTGTTCTCCGTATCCGGGCATGTGAACAATCCCGGTAACTTTGAAGTGCCGATGGGAACGCCGTTCCGCAAACTGCTGGAAATGGCTGGCGGCGTGCGCGGCGGCAACAAGCTCAAGGCGGTGATACCCGGCGGCGCGTCTTCGCCGGTATTGCCCGGTGAAATCATGCTGGATGTGAACCTGGATTACGACTCGATCCAGAAGGCCGGCTCGATGCTGGGTTCCGGTGCGGTGATCGTGATGGACGAAACGGTCTGCATGGTCAATGCCTTGCAGCGTTTGTCCTATTTCTTCTTCGAAGAGTCCTGCGGCCAATGCACGCCATGCCGTGAAGGCACCGGCTGGCTGTATCGCATCGTGCATCGTATCGAGAACGGCGAGGGGCGTCAGGAGGATCTCGACCTGTTGCTGGACCTGTGCGACAACATTGCCGGCCGCACCATCTGTGCGCTGGGCGATGCAGCGGCCTGGCCGGTGCAGGGCTTCCTCAGGCACTTCCGCAAGGAATTTGAATACCACATCGAACACAAGCGGTGTTTGGTGTAAGGCAGACGGATGGGTGAGTAATGATCAAGATTGAAATCGACGGGAAGCTTATCGAGACCGAGAACGGCGTGACCGTGATCGAGGCCGCGCATCAGGCAGGGATTGCAATCCCGCATTTCTGCTATCACAAGAAATTGTCCATTGCCGCCAACTGCCGCATGTGCCTGGTGCAGGTTGAAAAAGCCCCCAAGCCGTTGCCGGCATGTGCCACCTCGGTCGCCGAGGGCATGAAGGTATATACCCATTCCGCCCAGGCGGTAAAGGCGCAAAAAGGCGTGATGGAATTCCTGCTGATCAACCACCCGCTGGATTGTCCGATCTGCGACCAGGGCGGCGAGTGCATGCTGCAGGACATCTCGGTCGGTTATGGCGGCGTCGCATCCCGCTACCATGAAGAAAAACGCGCGGTGCTGGGCAAGGATATCGGCCCGCTGGTTTCTGCTGAAGAAATGAGCCGTTGCATCAATTGCACACGCTGTGTGCGCTTCGGGCAGGAAATTGCCGGCATGATGGAGCTGGGACAGGCCTTCCGCGGCGAGCACGCCGAGATCATGTCGTTCGTATCCGGAACCGTGGATTCGGAGCTGTCCGGCAATATGATCGACCTGTGTCCGGTTGGTGCGCTGACCAGCAAACCGTTCCGCTACAAGGCACGTTCCTGGGAGCTGTCGCGCCGTCGCTCGGTAAGCGCGCATGACAGTCTGGGTACCAGCCTGGCCGTACAGACCAAGAGCAACCGCGTGCTGCGCGTATTGCCGATCGAAAATGACGACATCAACGAATGCTGGCTGTCGGACAAGGATCGCTTTGCCTACGAAGGCCTGAACTCCGCTGAGCGCCTGACCAAACCGATGATCAAGCAGGACGGCAAGTGGCACGAAGTGGAGTGGCAGACTGCCCTGGAATTCGTGGCGAATGGCTTGCGCCATCTTGCCAACGGTGCCGGCGCTGCGCATATCGGCGCGCTGGCAACAGCCAATTCGACGCTCGAAGAAATGTACCTGCTGCAGAAGCTGGTACGCGGGCTGGGCAGCAACAACGTCGATTTCCGTTTGCGCCAGACCGATTTCAGCGGCGACGGCAAGCAGCAGGGAACACCGTGGCTCGGCATGTCGATTGCCGACATCAGTCGTGCCGACCGCCTGCTGATCGTGGGCAGCTTCCTGCGCAAGGATCATCCGTTGCTGGCCGCCCGCATCCGCCGTGCCGTCAAGAATGGCGCGCAGGTCAATATCATCCACTCGGCCGATGACGATTTGCTGATGAATGTCGCGAACAAGGCAATTGTTGCGCCTGACGCATTGCTCGAAACCCTGAACCAGGTGGCCAGGGACGTGGCAGCGCAGAAGGATGTCGGCATTGCTGCCAGCCTGCGCAGCGGCGAGCGCGTGGCGGTGCTGCTCGGCAATTTTGCCCAGCAACATCCGCAGGCTGCGCAACTGCAAGCAGCGGCACAGCAGATTGCCGCCGCAACCAATGGAAAATTCGGGTTCTTCGGCGAGGCCGCCAACAGCGTGGGCGGTTACCTGGCCAATGCCGTTCCCGGCACGCAGGGACTGAATGCGGCCGCGATGCTGGAGACGCCGCGCAAAGCCTACCTGTTATTGAATGTCGAGCCGGAACTCGACTGCGCCAATCCGCAGCAGGCGATGGCCGCGATGCATACGGCGGACCTGGTAGTCTCGCTGTCGGCCTACAAACACCATGCTCTCGAGTATGCCGATGTACTGTTGCCAATCGCACCTTTCACCGAAACTTCCGGTACCTTCGTCAGCACGGAAGGTCGCGTGCAGAGTTTCAAGGGGGCGGTGAAGCCGCTCGGCGAAGCGCGCCCGGCCTGGAAAGTGTTGCGTGTGCTGGGCAACCTGCTGAAGGTAGCGGGTTTCGAGTACGACACTTCCGAAGCGGTGCGCGATGAAGCTTTGCACGGTATGGATGTGGCTGCCCGTCTGGACAATGGCATCGGGGCCGTTGAAGCCAAGCCTTACGCAGGGCAGGGCGGTTTGCAGCGCGTCAGCGATGTCCCGATCTACGCCACCGATGCGGTGGTGCGTCGCTCTGCGCCATTGCAGGCGACTACGGATGCTTCGATGCCACGCGTGTGGATGCGCAGCGAAGAACTGGGCAAGCTGGGCGTGCAGCCCGGCACAACGGTCAGGGTGAGCCAGGGCGGGGCGAGTGTTGCCTTGGCAGCGGCTTTGGATGATCGCCTGCCCAAGGGCGTGGTGCGCGTGGCTGCTGGCCATGCGGCAACCGCGGCGCTGGGAGCGATGTTTGGAACGATTACGTTGGAGCGCGCATGATGGAATTGCTGCAGACCATAGAGCAGGCTGGGCAGGGACTGCTGGGCCCTTTCTGGGGACCGTTGTGGACGCTGGTGAAAATTGTGGTGATCGTCGCGCCCATCATGGGCGGGGTGGCCTACCTGACCTTGGCCGAGCGCAAGATTCTCGGTTACATGCAAGACCGCGTGGGTCCTAACCGGGTTGGTTATTGGGGGCTGCTGCAGCCGATCGCCGACGGCGTGAAGCTGTTGATGAAGGAAATCATCATCCCGACCGGGGCCAACAAATTCCTGTTCGTTGCTGCGCCGGTGCTGGCGCTGGTGCCTGCGCTGGTGGCCTGGGCCGTGGTGCCGTTTGCCGACGGCATGATCCTGGCGAACGTGAATGCCGGCCTGCTGTACATCCTGGCGATGACCTCGCTTGGCGTCTACGGCATCATCATCGCCGGCTGGGCTTCCAATTCCAAATACGCCTTCCTCGGTGCGATCCGTTCCGCTGCGCAGATCGTGTCGTATGAATTGGCAATGGGCTTTGCGCTGGTCTGCGTGTTGCTGGCGGCGCAGAGCATGAGCCTGGTCGACATCGTCAAGGGCCAGCAGCACGGCTATGGTTTGCTGGGCTGGTATTTCATCCCGCTGTTCCCGATGTTTGTCGTGTACTTCATCGCCGGTGTGGCGGAAACCAACCGTGCACCGTTCGACCTGGCGGAAGATGAGTCGGTGATCGTGGCCGGTTTCCACACCGAATATTCCGGCATGGGCTTCGCGCTGTTCTTCCTGGCCGAATACGCCAACATGATCCTGATTTCAGCGCTGACCTCGGTCTTCTTCCTGGGAGGCTGGCTGAATCCGTTCGAAGGCTGGCCGGTGCTCGGCGCCATGACGGCCTGGGTGCCGGGCCTGTTCTGGATGCTGGCGAAAATGTCGGTATTCCTGTTCATATTCCTGTGGTTCCGCGCGACCTTCCCGCGTTATCGCTATGACCAGTTGATGCGTCTGGGCTGGAAGGTCTTTATTCCGCTGACGCTGGTATGGGTGGTCGTGGTGGCCGCCTGGATGCAGACCCCGCTTTGGTTCTGGTGAGAATGAACATGGCAAAGATTTCCAGTTTCTTTAAAAGCTTCCTGTTGCTCGAACTGCTGAAGGGTATGGCAGTGACCGGCAAGCATTTCTTCGCGCACAAGGTTACGGTGCAATACCCGGACGAGAAGACGCCGCAAAGTTTCCGTTTCCGCGGCCTGCATGCCCAGCGCCGTTACCCGAACGGCGAAGAGCGCTGCATTGCCTGCAAGTTGTGCGAGGCGGTATGCCCGGCGTTGGCAATCAAGATCGAAGTCGCCGAGCGCGAGGACGGTTCGCGCCGCACCACCCAATACGACATTGACCTGACCAAGTGCATCTTCTGCGGTTTCTGCGAGGAGTCCTGTCCGGTCGATGCGATTGTGGAAACGCGCGTGTTCGAATACCACGGCGAAAAACGCGGCGACCTGTATTACACCAAGCCGATGTTGCTGGCAGTCGGCGACAAGCACGAGGCGCAAATCGCCAAGGATCGCGCTGCGGACGCCAAGTACCGTTAAGGCCGGCGTGGCGATGATAAAAACGCTTTAAGGGCAATTTGATGATGACTATCGAGACCATTGTGTTTTACCTGTTTGCGGCGCTCAGCGTATTTGCCGGCCTGCGCGTGATCACGGCGCGTAACCCGGTGCATGCGGCGCTGTTCCTGGTGCTGGCCTTCTTCAGCATGGCCGGGATATGGCTGCTGCTGGAAGCGGAGTTCCTGGCCATTACGCTGGTGCTGGTGTACGTCGGCGCCGTGATGGTGCTGTTCCTGTTCGTGGTGATGATGCTGGACGTGGACCTGGTGCAACTGCGCGAAGGGTTCTGGCGCTGGTTCCCGATCGGCGCATTGCTGGCCGCCGTCATGGTGGGAGAAATGATCTGGGTGTTGGGCAACCGCCAGACGGCCGAAACCGGCGCGGAAGTCATCAAGCATGCGGCTGATTACAGCAACACCAAGGAACTGGGCCGCCTCATCTATACCGATTACGTCTATCCGTTCGAGCTGGCGGCAGTATTGCTGCTGGTAGCGATTGTGGCCGCGATTGCGTTGACTTTGCGCCAGCGCCGCACGGCGAAACGGCAGGATGTTGCGCAGCAGGTCGCGGTCAAGCGCAATGACCGCGTGCGTCTGGTTTCCATGCCGGCCTCGGCCAGGGTAAGCACGCAAGCGCAGCCGGATGAAGCTGCCGCCAGCGATCAACAGAAGCATTAAAGGGAGCGTGTATAGATCATGTTGAGTTTAAGCCTGTCTCATTACCTGGTGCTGGGGGCGATACTGTTTGCCATCAGCGTGGTAGGTATCTTCCTGAACCGCAAGAACATCATCATCCTGCTGATGGCCATCGAGCTGATGCTGCTTGCCGTCAACACCAACTTCATTGCGTTCTCGCATTACCTGAACGATGTGTCGGGCCAGATCTTCGTGTTTTTCATCCTGACCGTTGCTGCCGCGGAGGCCGCGATCGGTTTGGCGATCCTCGTGGTGCTGTTCCGTAACCTGAACACCATCAATGTTGACGATATCGGCAGTCTGAAAGGTTGAGCGCACCCATGAGCCATATGCAAAATCTGTATCTGCTGGTTCCGCTTGCGCCGTTGTTGGGGGCAATTGCAGCCGGCCTGTTTGGCAACATCCTGGGCCGGAAATGGTCGCATCGCATCACGATCGCGCTGGTGGCGGTTTCGTTTGCAGCATCCGTGGCGATCTTCAAGGATGTGATGGCCGGTCACCAGTTCAATGGCACGGTGTATAAATGGATGACCTCGGGCGATGCGAGCTTCGAGGTTGGATTCCTGATCGACCGTCTGACCGTGATGATGATGCTGGTGGTGACGTTCGTGTCGCTGATGGTGCACATCTACACCATCGGCTACATGGAAGAAGACCCCGGCTATCAGCGCTTCTTCAGCTACATTTCGCTGTTCACCTTCTCGATGCTGATGCTGGTGATGGCAAACAACTTCATGCAACTGTTCTTCGGCTGGGAAGCGGTGGGGCTGGTGTCCTACCTGCTGATCGGCTTCTGGTTCAAGCGTGAAACGGCGATCTATGCCAACCTGAAAGCCTTCCTGGTCAACCGCGTGGGCGACTTCGGCTTCCTGCTCGGGATCGCGCTGATCCTGATGGTATTCGGCACCCTGGACTACGCCGCGGTGTTTGCCAATGCCGGCCGCTATGTGAATGACTTTGCCCCGATCCCGGGAGTGAGCTGGAACCTGATCACGGCGATCTGCATCCTGTTGTTCATCGGTGCGATGGGCAAGAGCGCGCAATTCCCGCTGCATGTGTGGCTGCCGGATTCGATGGAAGGCCCGACCCCGATTTCCGCGCTGATCCACGCCGCGACCATGGTGACCGCCGGTATCTTCATGGTGGCGCGCATGTCGCCGCTGTTCGAGCTGTCTGAAACGGCCCTGTCGTTCGTGATGATCATCGGCGCGATCACCGCACTGTTCATGGGTTTCCTCGGCATCATCCAGAACGACATCAAGCGCGTGGTGGCGTATTCCACGTTGTCCCAGCTCGGCTACATGACCGTGGCGCTGGGCGCATCCGCTTACTCGGTGGCGGTGTTCCACCTGATGACGCACGCCTTCTTCAAGGCGCTGCTGTTCCTGGCTGCCGGCAGCGTGATCATGGCGATGCACCACGACCAGGACATCCGCAACATGGGCGGCCTGCGCAAGTACATGCCGATTACCTGGATCACGTCCTTGATCGGTTCGCTGGCCCTGATCGGTACGCCGTTCTTCTCCGGCTTCTATTCCAAGGACAGCATCATCGAAGCAGTGGAGTATTCGCACCTGCCGGTTTCCGGCATTGCCTATGCGGCGGTGCTGGCCGGGGTGTTCGTGACCGCGTTCTACTCGTTCCGGATGTATTTCCTGGTGTTCCATGGCGAAGAGCGTTTCGGCAAGGATCACCATGACCATCAGGGTGACCACGACGACGAGGAAGTCGCCAGCGATCACCATCACGGCCTGGCGCCGGGACAGAAGCCGCATGAAAGCCCATGGGTGGTGACCGTGCCGCTGATCCTGCTGGCGGTTCCGTCGGTGCTGATCGGTCTGGTGGCGATTGAGCCGATGCTGTTCGGCAATTATTTCCTGGATGCCATCTACGTGGGCGAGAACCATCGCGTGCTGGATGAAATGCATGAAGAATTCCATGGCGCGATCGCCATGGCGCTGCACTCATTCATTTCGCTGCCCTTCATGTTCGCGCTTGCCGGGGTGGTCAGTGCCTGGTATTTCTACATGAAGAAGCCCAGCATCCCGGCTGCGATCAAACAGCGCTTCACCGGGGTTTATACCTTGCTCGACAACAAGTATTACTTCGACATTTTCAACGATTGGTTCTTTGCCGGCGGCGCGCGCGGCACCAGCCGCTTCCTGTGGAAGTTCGGCGACGTGCACCTGATCGACGGCGTGATGGTGAACGGTACGGCAAAACTGGTAGGACGGTTCTCCGGCGTTTTGCGGAAAGCGCAGACCGGCTATGTGTACCACTATGCCTTTGCAATGATCACCGGCGTGTTCGTATTGTTAACCGTTCGCACCTGGTTTGAATAAGGTCACAGCAGGAAATTAAGGATATCAGCATGATTTTTGGATTCCACTTGTTAAGCGTCGCCATCTGGTTGCCTATCCTGTTCGGCATACTGGTCATGGCGACTGGGAACGACCGCAATGCCGCGATGGCGCGTTACCTGGCCCTGGCAGGCTCGATACTCGGCTTCCTCGTCACCATCCCGCTGTATACCGGCTTCGATCGCATGGCCAGCGGCATGCAGTTCGTCGAGATCCACAACTGGATTCCGCGTTTCAACATCCATTACCACCTCGGCGTGGATGGCATCTCGATGCTGTTCATCCTGCTGAACAGTTTCTTTACGCCGCTGGTGGTGATCGCCGGCTGGCAAGTGATCGAGAAGCGCGTGGCGCAATACATGGCAGCCTTCCTGATCATGTCCGGGATCATCAACGGCGTGTTTGCCTCGCTTGATGCGGTGCTGTTCTATGTGTTCTGGGAGGCCATGCTGATCCCGATGTTCGTCATCATCGGCGTCTGGGGCGGCCCCAACCGCGTCTATGCGGCCATCAAGTTCTTCCTGTATACCTTGCTCGGCTCGCTGTTGATGCTGGTGGCCTTGCTGTACCTGTACAACCAGTCGGGCGGCAGCTTCGAGATCCTTGAGTATCACCAGATGATGATTCCGATGACCGCGCAGATTCTGCTGTTCATCGCGTTCTTCATGGCGTTCTCGGTGAAGGTGCCAATGTTCCCGGTGCATACCTGGTTGCCGGATGCGCACGTGGAAGCGCCGACCGGCGGCTCGGTAATCCTTGCGGCGATCATGCTGAAAGTCGGCGCATACGGTTTCTTGCGCTTTTCGATGCCGATTGCGCCGGATGCCAGCCATAGCCTGTCCGGCGCAATGATCGCACTGTCGCTGATCGCGGTCGTGTATATCGGCCTGGTGGCGTTGACCCAGTCCGACATGAAAAAGCTGGTGGCCTATTCGTCGATCTCGCACATGGGCTTCGTGACGCTGGGCTTCTTCATTTTCAACGCCTACGGCATTGAAGGCGCGCTGATCCAGATGGTGTCGCACGGCTTCATTTCCGGTGCGCTGTTCCTGTGTATCGGCGTGCTGTATGACCGCGTGCATTCGCGCCAGATTGTCGACTACGGCGGCGTGGCCAACAAGATGCCGGTATTCGCCGCCTTCTTCATGCTGTTTGCGATGGCCAACAGCGGCCTGCCCGGTACCAGCGGCTTCGTGGGTGAGTTCATGGTGATCATGGGCGCGGTCAAGGCCAATTTCTGGTATGCCTTCCTGGCTGCCACCACGCTGGTGTTCGGCGCGGCCTATACGCTGTGGATGTACAAGCGCGTGATTTTCGGCCCGGTGGCAAACGATCATGTGGCGCATCTGCATGACATCAACCTGCGCGAAAAAGTGATCCTGTCCATCCTCGCCATTGCGGTGCTGGTGGCGGGTCTCTATCCTTTGCCGCTGGGCGAGGTATTGCATACGTCGGTGAATGACCTGCTGGTCCACATGGCGCGTTCCAAACTGTAAGCTGAACTGAGGCTATTGGGGAAAATATGAGTTTCTTGTCCACCTTGTATTCTGCATATGCGGAGATTTTCCTGCTGGTGATGGTCAGCGTGATCCTGATCGCCGACCTGTTTACGGCCGGCCGCACCAAGACCGTGACCTACCTGCTGGTACAGGTTACCTTGCTGGGCTGCTCGCTGATCACCGTGGCCACCCACCGCGACGGCATCGACCACCTGTTCCACCACATGTTCGTGGACGATTTGATGTCCGACGTGCTGAAACTGCTCAGCTACATGGCGATTTCGATGATGCTGGTGTATTCGCGCTCCTACTTGCTGGCGCGCGGGCTGTTCTCCGGCGAATTCCTGGCGCTGGTGCTGTTTTCGCTGCTCGGCATGATGGTGATGATTTCGGCCAGTAATTTCATTACGCTGTACCTCGGCCTTGAGCTGCTGTCGCTGAGCCTGTATGCGATTGTTGCATTGCAGCGCGATTCGGCGATTGCAACCGAAGCGGCCATGAAGTACTTCATCCTCGGTGCGCTGGCATCCGGACTGTTGCTGTATGGCATGTCGATGCTGTACGGCGCCACCGGTACACTGGACGTGAATGCGGTTTCCAGCGCGATCCAGCATGGCGTGCCGAACAAGGCGCTGCTGGTGTTCGGGCTGGTGTTTGTGGTGGCTGGCCTGGCGTTCAAGCTCGGGGTGGTGCCGTTCCATATGTGGGTGCCAGATGTGTATCACGGTGCGCCGACGGCGATGACCATGCTGATCGGTACCGCGCCCAAGCTGGCGGCTTTTGCCTTCGTGATGCGCATCCTGGTCGAAGCCTTGCAGCCCTTGATGGTGCACTGGTCTGGCATGCTTGCCATCCTGGCGGTGCTGTCGATGGCGCTCGGCAATATCAGCGCGATTGCCCAGACCAACCTGAAGCGCATGTTTGCGTACTCCACGATTGCCCACATGGGTTTCCTGCTGGTGGGCGTGCTCAGCGGCAGCAATGAGGGATACGGTTCGGCGATGTTCTATGCCGTGGTGTATGTGATCATGAGTTTGGGCGGTTTCGGCATGATCCTGCTGATGTCGCGCGAAGGCTTCGAAGCCGACAAGCTCAGCGACTTCAAGGGCCTGAACCAGCGCAGCCCGTGGCTGGCGTTCATGATGCTGTTGCTGATGTTCTCCATGGCCGGCGTGCCGCCGACCGTCGGGTTCTATGCCAAATTCGCCGTGCTGAATGCGGCGGTACAGGCCGGTCATATCCCGCTGGTGATCTTGGCGGTATTGTTCTCCCTGATCGGCGCGTTCTACTACCTGCGCATCGTGAAGCTGATGTACTTCGATGCCCCGGAAAGCCACGAGCGCATCTACATGCAACCGGACAGTAGCCTGCTGATCTCTTTGAACGGGCTCGGGGTGCTGATCCTTGGCATTCTCCCCGGCACCCTGATGTCGGTGTGCGCGGTATCGGTACAGCAATCGCTGCTGTTGCCACATTGAAACATGCGGCGGGGTTTCCCGCCGCGACCCTGCTGATGCTTGCGCACGCGTGTTATCATCGCGGCCATGAATACTTCTCCCGATTCCCTGCAACGCTTCCTGTTTGAACATGCGCCCGTGCGCGGTGAGATCGTGCAGCTTGAGCAAACCTGGCTCAGCGTGCTGCAACGCCACGACTATCCGCAAGTTTTGCGCGACATCATGGGGGAGTTGTGTGCGGCGGCGGTGCTGCTGGCCGCTACGCTGAAATTGCAGGGTTCGCTGATCCTGCAAATCCACGGCAAGGGGGCGATCAAGCTGCTGGTGGTCGAGTGCTCGGGCAATCTGGAGTTGCGCGCCACGGCAAAATGGGTGGGCGAACTCGCGCATGGCACGCTAGCGGAATTGGTGGGCGAAGGGCGCTTTGTGATCACGCTGGATCCGAAAGACGGTAACCAGCCTTATCAGGGCATCGTTGCGCTGGAAGGCAGCAGTGTCGCCGAGATGTTGCAGAATTACATGGAGCGCTCCGAACAACTGGAGACGCGCCTGTGGCTGGCTGCCGATGGCGGACGCGCTGCCGGAATGCTGCTGCAGAAATTGCCGGCGCAGCAGCATGATGACGACACCTGGAGCCGCCTCAACCACCTTGCCGCTACGGTCACTGCGCAGGAGTTGCTGTCTCTGCCTCCACAGGAAGTATTGCGGCGCCTGTTTCACGAGGAGGATGTGCGTGTGTTCGAACCGCAGGAGGTGTCTTTCAATTGCACCTGTTCGCGTGCGAACGTGGCGCGTATGCTGAAACTCCTGGGGCAGGAGGAAGTAGACAGCGTGCTGGAGGAGCAAGGCGAAATAGAGGTGTTTTGCGAGTTCTGCAATGAGCGTTATATTTTCGACGCCATTGATGCGCGCGCCGTCTTTGTCGATGCGCTGCTGGGGGATGGCCGGGGTACACGGCACTAGTACGGGAGTGGCAGATGCGTTACCGGCAGTTAGGTGAAAGCGACCTGAAGGTTTCCGAGATTGCGCTGGGCACGATGACTTTCGGCGAGCAGAACTCCCTCGCGGAGGCCTGTGCCCAGCTGGATTATGCGGTGGCGCAAGGCGTTAACCTGATTGATACGGCCGAGATGTACCCGGTGCCCGGCAAGGCGGAAACGCAAGGCCGCACCGAGGAGTATGTCGGACATTGGCTGCGCAAACAGCAGCGCGACAAGGTGTTGATTGCCACCAAGGTCGCCGGGCCATCGCGCGGCTTTACCTGGATACGCGGCGGCCCTCCGGCACTGGATCGCGCCAATATCACCCAAGCCGTCGAAAACAGCCTGAAGCGGTTGCAGACCGACTACATCGACTTGTACCAGTTGCATTGGCCGGATCGCAACGTACCGATGTTCGGGAAAATCAACTTCGACCCGGCGCAGGAAAAACCAACGGTTGCAGTCGAAGAGCAGCTTTCCGTGCTGACGGAATTGGTGCAAAGCGGCAAGGTGCGCCACATCGGGGTCAGCAATGAAACCGCCTGGGGGCTGGCCGAGTTCATCAAAGTGTCGGAACGCATGGGCTTGCAGCGCATCGCTTCCATCCAGAATCCGTATAACCTGCTGAATCGTGCTTTTGAGCTGGGGCTGCATGAGATGTGTTTCCGCGAAAAGATCGGTTTGCTGGCTTACAGTCCGCTGGCGTTTGGGCTGTTGTCGGGCAAATACTTCAAGGATGCGTGTGCGCCGGGCCGCATGACGCTGTACCCGGCATTTGGGCAGCGCTACCACAAGCCTAATGTGGGGGCGGCCGTTGCCGAATATGCGCACCTTGCGGAAGTGCATGGCCTGTCGCCTGCCGTGCTGGCGTTGTCTTTTATTCGCAGCCGGGAGTTTGTCAGCAGTACGATTGTTGGCGCGACCAGCATGGCGCAGCTTGAAGAGAACCTGCATCCGGTCGAGCTGGGCCCGGAGTTGCTGAAAGGGATAGAGGCAATCCATATGAAGTATTTCAATCCCGCGCCTTAGCCTTGTTCTGCGAGAGGGGAGCATGAGTAAATTGACGCGCATGAAGATGGGACTGTTGAGCGGGGTGCTATGCCTGGCTGGGCTGGCGCCCGCCTGGGGCGATACGATGGGAGTCCCGCCCGGGCAGCCTGCGCCGAATTTTATCGGCCGCACACTGGATGGGCAGGCATACCGGCTCAAGGCCGATGTGGGGAGGCCCAAGGTCATCAACTTCTTCGCCATTACCTGCAGGCCGTGCGCGCAGGAAATGCCCGAACTGGCGGCCTTGGCAAGGCAGTTTCCGGGAGTCGAGTTCATTTCCGTGAATACGGCGGACGACGATCCGGCCAGCGTTAAAAAATTTCTTGCGACATTGCCGGCCGCGCCGACCAATATCGTGCTGACCTCCGGCGGGTTGCAGGAGATTATTCATTACCCCGGTTTGCCGCATACCCTCGCGCTGGATCGCGACAACGTGGTGCAGGCAAATTTTTCCGGCTATACGCCGGACAATATCCGCCACTTGCGGGCAATGTTGCCCGCATTGGCCGGGCACTAGGGAACCCACAGCATGACCGTGATGAAGGTGACTGCTCTCAAAATGCTGGCTGGCGCGTTCTGCGTATGCAGTCTCATGTTGTCTCCCGGCGCGTATGCAGCCCCCGGACAAGCCACTGATGCCCACAAAGAGCGGCTGGTCCTGATGCCGTTGCGTGTGGCGGCGGAGGACGGCAGCATGCAGGGAGCCATGGAGGCCGCAGTCGTACAGGGATTGCAGAGTCGTTATGTGGTGTTTGCCGGCGAGCAGGTGTCGCGTAAGGTGCGCGACATATTCCGGCGTGAATCGCGCGCGGCTAAGCAGGATTGTAACGAAACGCGCTGCATGGAGGATATTGCGATTGCGTTCCAGTCCGAGCTGATTGCCGTGGCGAACGTGACGAGGGTTGATGGGGGTTACTTGCTTGCGTTGAGCATCCGCAATGTGATGGACGACAAGGCGGTGTATTCCAATTCCATGCCATGCCGGGGTTGCGATGTGTTCCAGGTAGTTGAGAGGCTCAAGCTTCTGGGCGGGCCGGTCAGTATGGCGACTGCCCCAACGCCGCCAGAGTCGGCAGCCAATCCGGACACAGAGTCTGCCGATGACGCGTTGCTGGTTACAGGCCCGGAGGTATCCGAAGATGAGCGCAAGTCGTGGCAGATGGCACAGGACCGGCATAGCGTCTCGGCCGTGCAGGCCTATCTGGACAAGTATCCGAATGGCCGCTACGTGCGGGCGGCCAAGCGCCGTTTGCAGCGGCTGCAGGACGAGGAGGCGGCGGCCGCACAGAATTCTTCAGGCGTTTCCGCCGATGAGCGGTTGCGGCAGGCGGAGCAGGCCGGCAAGGACAGCGAAGTGTCGCCTATCCGCGTGATCCCGAAATACCTGCAAAAGGTGATCCCGGAACTCATCGAGCATTAGCACGGCAGTATCTGGAGGCAGTGCTTTCCTGCTAAAATTACACTTTCGAACATAATCGTGCCGGCGCACGCTGGTTGAACTTTTTCCATTTCCATATTTGTCTGATGAGTAATCCTGTATTGCAAGCCGTAAAAGGAATGAACGACATCTTGCCGGAAGAGGCGCGGCTCTGGCTGAAATTCGAGGAAGTGGTGCGCCACTGGCTGGAGGCTTATGGCTATCGCAATATCCGCATGCCGCTGGTGGAGCCGACTGCGCTGTTCAAGCGCGCGATCGGCGAAGTGACCGATATTGTCGAAAAAGAAATGTACAGTTTTGAGGATAGCCTGAATGGCGACCAGCTTACGCTGCGTCCGGAAGGTACAGCCTCCTGTGTGCGCGCGGCATTGCAGCACAACCTGTTGTATAACGCGCCGCAGCGTCTGTGGTACAACGGTCCGATGTTCCGTCATGAGCGGCCGCAGAAGGGGCGCTACCGCCAGTTCCACCAGGTTGGCGTGGAAGCGTTGGGATTTGCCGGCCCGGATATCGATGCCGAGCAGATCGTGATGTGCGCGCGCTTGTGGAAAGGGCTGGGCATCCGCGATGTCGCTCTTCAGTTGAACACCCTTGGCGATGCGGCCTCGCGCCAGCGTCACCGCGAGAAATTGATTGCCTATTTCGAGCAGCATAAGGACATGCTGGATGCCGACGCCCAGCGTCGTCTTTACAGCAACCCGTTGCGCATCTTGGACACGAAAAACCTGGCAATGCAGGAACTGGTGGCGGGTGCCCCCAAGCTGATCGATGAACTGGAGGAAGAGGCAATCAGGCATTTCGAAGCAGTGCAGGCGATTCTGACGCGCCAGGGCATTGCCTACGAGATCAATCCGCGTCTGGTACGCGGACTGGATTACTATAACCGCACGGTATTTGAATGGGTGACTACGCGCCTGGGGGCGCAGGGTACAATTTGCGCTGGCGGACGTTATGACGGGCTGGTTGAGCAGATGGGGGGCAAGCCGGCGCCTGCATGCGGTTTTGCGATGGGCATCGAGCGCCTGCTGGCGCTGATGCAGGAAGATGGGCAGGTCGCTGTGCCGGAGGCGCTGGATGTTTATGTGGTGCATCAGGGCGAGCAGGCCGAAAGCATGGCATGGCAGGTGGCGGAAAGCCTGCGTAATGACGGTATGCGCGTGTTGATGCATTGTGGCGGCGGCAGCTTCAAGTCGCAGATGAAAAAAGCAGACGGCAGCGGGGCGGCATGTGCGGTTATCATCGGCGACAATGAGGCTGCGGCGAATGCTGTTATGCTTAAGCCATTGCGCAAGAGCGGTGAGCAGCGGTTGGTAGCATTACAGGTTTTGCCACAAAGTATTCATGAATTGATCAAGTGAGGAAGCGGAAATGGCTGAGTTGGATTTACATGAGCAGGAGCAGGTCGATGCGTTGAGGGCTTGGTGGAAGCAATATGGCACCTGGGTGATTGTTGCTGTCGTCGTAGCCTTGCTGGGCTTTGCCGGAATGCAGTTCTGGAAGAAGCACCAGACCGAACAATCGGCTGAGGCCGCCAAGCTGTTTACTGAGGTGGAGCGGCAGACTTTGAGCAATGACCCGAAGCGGGTGAATGATGCGGTGGCCGCGCTGGTGGACAAGTTTGGCGACACGGCTTACGCGCCGCGCGCGCAACTGGTCGCCGCCCAAGTTAACCTGCAGATGCGCGATGCCGCGCGCGCCAAGACCCAGTTGCAGTGGGTGATCGAACATGCCCGTGAAGCCGGGTTGCAGGATACCGCACGTTTGAAGCTGGCCGCTTTGCTGCTGGACGAGAAGGATTATGACGGTGCGATGAAGTTGCTGAATGCAGCGCATCCGGAAGCGTTTACCGGTCTGTATGCGGACCTCAAAGGCGATGTGCTGAGCGCACAGGGCAAGGTCGAGGAGGCGCGCCAGGCTTACAAGCAAGCACTCGACAAGGTGGAACCTTCCAGCATGTACCGCAGCCTGATCCAGCTCAAGCTGGACGGCTTGGGGGACGGTAAATGAGAGGGGCATATGCGCTCCTGGTGGTGCTGGCATTGCTGGCAACCGGCTGTTCCAGTGACAAGAACCTGGTTAAGCCGGCCAAGCTGACCAATTTCAAATCTTCGCTTAAATTCGATGTGCGTTGGCACCAGAATGTCGGCAAGATGGAAAACAACGCGCTGCTTCCGGCTGTGACGCATGATTCGGTGATTGCCGCCAATGCGAAAGGGATCATCCAGTGTTTTGACAAAACCAGTGGCAGATTGCGCTGGCGTGCGGATAATCATACGGTCATTTCCGGAGGCGTCGGCGCCGCGGATGGGCTGGTGCTGGTGGGCGGGTTGAAGGGCGATGTATCGGCTTACCAGGAAAGCTCCGGAAATTTGCTGTGGACCAGCAAGGTGTCCAGCGAAGTGCTGAGCGCACCCAGCCTGGTGGACGGAGTGGTGGTCGTGCGCAGTGGGGACGGACGGATAGCCGGCCTGGACAGCCAGAACGGCAAGCGCATGTGGCTGTATGAGCGGGCGACGCCCGCGCTCGTCGCGCGCAGCAATGCTGGCGTCACGATCCACAACGGTATTGTTTATGTGGGTTTCCCGGCCGGGAAATTGGCTGCAATCGGTTTGCATAGCGGGGTGATTGTCTGGGAGGCGACCGTGTCCCAGCCGCGCGGCAATACCGAACTGGAACGCATCAGCGACATTACCAGCCTGCCGATTGTGGATGACAGCGAAGTGTGCGTGGTGTCCTTTCAGGGGCGCCTGGCCTGTTTTGATGCTGAGCAGGGCGGCTCGTTATGGAACCGCGATTTGTCGAGCGACAAAGGCCTGACCATGTCGCGCAAATACCTGTACCTGACCGATAGCAGTGGAGTCGTGATGGGGCTGGATAAATTGAGCGGCAGCTCATACTGGAAGAACGACCAGTTGCTGAATCGTAAAACCACCGCGCCGCTTGCGCTGGATAACGGGGTGGTCGTTGCGGACTTTGAGGGCTATCTGCACGTGCTGAACCGCGATGACGGCAGTTTCATGGCGCGCTTCAAGACGGATGGCAGCGCGATTCGTTCCGCCCCTGTTCCTGCCGATGACGGTTTTGCCGTGCAAACCGGAGACGGCGGTCTTTATTTCCTGGCAATTCACTAAAGCGGATCATCATGTTACCCACGCTGGTTTTGGTTGGACGCCCCAACGTGGGCAAATCCACTTTGTTCAATCGCTTGACGCGCAGCCGCGATGCGCTGGTTGCCGATTTGCCCGGCCTGACGCGGGACCGTCACTATGGGCGCGGGCGCGTCGGGGAGCGTCCTTACCTGGTGGTGGATACGGGCGGCCTGGAGCCAGTGGCCAAGGAAGGTATCCTGCACGAGATGGCCAAGCAGACGCGGCAGGCCATTGATGAGGCCGATCTTGTGCTGTTCCTGGTGGATGGTCGTGACGGCCTGACCCCGCAGGATCGCATCATTGCCACTCAATTGCGCAAGACCGGTCGTCCGTTGTTGTTGCTGGTCAACAAGGCCGAGGGGATGAAGCGTGAACGCGTGACCAGCGATTTCCATGAATTGGGGCTAGGGCAACCAATCCCGATCTCTTCGGCCCATGGCGACAATGTCACCGAAATGATCGAAGTGGCGCTGAACGAATTGCCCGAACAGGAAAGCCTGCCCGATGAAAAAACGGATCATCCCAAGCTGGCTATCGTGGGGCGCCCAAATGTCGGGAAATCCACTCTGGTGAATGCGATTTTGGGCGAAGAGCGCGTGATTGCGTTTGACCAGCCCGGAACGACGCGTGACAGTATCTATATCGATTTCGAACGTGCCGGTCGTCATTACACCATCATCGATACGGCCGGCGTGCGCCGACGCGGCAAGATCGACGAGGCAATTGAAAAATTCTCGGTGGTGAAGACCCTGCAGGCCATAGAGGATGCCAATGTCGTGATTCTGGTGGTGGATGCGCGCGACCAGATCACCGAGCAGGATGCCCATCTGGCGGACTTCGTGTTGCAGGCCGGGCGTGCCCTGGTGCTGGCGGTGAACAAGTGGGACGGCCTGGATGATTACAAGCGTGATACCGCCAAGCGCGATATTGACCGCAAGCTGCATTTCCTTGACTTTGCCAAGCATCACTTTATTTCTGCATTGAATGGCACAGGGGTCGACGCCTTGCTGAAGTCGGTGAACGCAGCTTATGCGGCTGCCATGGCCAAGCTGCCTACCCCGCAACTGACCCGTGTGCTGGAAGCAGCAATCGAGCGGCAGCAACCGCCGCGCAGTGGCGCATTCCGCCCCAAGATGCGTTATGCGCACCAGGGTGGCAGCAACCCGCCGCTGATCGTGATTCACGGCAGCGCGTTGGAAAAAGTGCCGGAAACCTATCGGCGCTATCTGGAAACCTGTTTCAGCGAGGCGTTCCGCTTGCAGGGAACGCCGTTGCGGATTGAGTTCAAGTCCGGCAAGAACCCGTTTGAGGGGAAAAAAAAGGTACTTACCGAAAGTGAGCAACGCGCCGCCCATCGCGCCCGTATTCGCGGACGCAGGCTGTATGGCTAAAACAATGAGGCGGCTGGCCTTGTTGTTGCTCAGCGTAATCGTGTCCGCCTGCTCGTTATCTGCCAGCTACCATGGCGTTCGCATCGACAGTACACCGCGCCAGACACCCGACGTAATCCACAATTGAGTTTTGCGTTTTTCAGCAGACCGCAATGGAATTGCATTCTTTCCTTTTATAGGCCATCCTTATAAAAAATAGTTGGTCCCGCCGGTTCAGGGAAGGCGGGAAAACGGGATTCCAATACCAATCTTGTGGCTAAGGGGGCGCTATGTTCAGACTGCCGTTATCGGTTATTTACGCAATGCTGGCATTCAATATCACCGCGTTTGCAGTTTTGCTGCAAATGGATGTGCTGATATTCCACGCATTCTTTGCAAAATTCATTACCTGGACGATGGCAGTAGGGGCGTGGTCAATTGCATACGCCAATCGCAATCGCTTTGTGACGCTGTTCTAGGGCGTGAAATTAGCGTTAACACGCCCTAATACAAATAACAAAGGGTGCCGAAGCACCCTTTGTTCAGACATTCCGCGGCATTTCAGGAGAGGCCGACGGCGCTCGCAATCGCAAAGGCAGCAGCGGATAGCCAACTCAGCGCCATATTGAATTCACTGTCTTTGGGAAGACTGTTGTTCTCGACGTTTTTCATGTTGCATCTCCTTAAAGTTGCTACGTTGAATTGCCTGATTTACATCTCGCCCGAATTTTCCGGGCAAACGTCAGACCGGTGGCGCGTGGAATAGTTCAGTCACATTAATGGTGTGGGTATAGGCCTGTTGTTTTTGTAGCAGCTAACCAGATGAGCAAAAGAGGTTTTATCATGAAGCAGTTTTTTTCAGCCATTAACGATAAGGAGTAAAACGATGTCCGCGAAAGAGCCACATATTGCGCAAAAATCTCCCTGTGCTGTCGCTGTCGAGGCCGGCAAGAGTTACTGGTATTGCACCTGCGGAAAGAGTGCGACGCAGCCGTTCTGTGACGGCAAACACCAGGGAACAGGGTTTGCCCCGCAGGAATTCAAGGCAGATAAATCCGAAACCATTTATTTTTGCGCCTGCAAACATAGCCGCAATGGCATCAGGTGCGACGGTTCGCACCAGAAGCTCTGAGTTTTCAGGTACGCGGTGGCAGCATATCCAGTGCCACCGCTTCGGCTACCTCGATGCCGTCCACTCCCGCCGAGAGTATCCCGCCTGCATAGCCTGCGCCTTCGCCGGCTGGGTACAGCCCTTTGATGTTGATGCTCTGGTAATCCTCACCGCGCTTGATGCGCACCGGTGAGGAGGTGCGTGTTTCGACGCCGGTGAGTACGGCGTCGGCCATGGCGAATCCCTTGAGCTGTTTCTCAAAGGCAGGCAGGGCTTCGCGGATGGCGGCGATGGCGTAGTCGGGTAGGGCGGTAGAGAGGTCGGTGGGGGTGACGCCGGGGGTGTAGGAGGGCACGACTTCGCCGAGTTTTGTGGAGGGACGTCCGGCGAGGAAGTCGCCGACGCGTTGCGCCGGGGCGTTGTAGTTTTTGCCGCCGAGTTCGAAGGCGCGCGATTCTAGCAGGCGTTGCAGCTCCACGCCTGCCAGCACGTCGCCGGGATAATCCTCGGGGGTGATGCCGACCACGATGCCGCTGTTGGCGTTGCGTTCGTTGCGCGAATACTGGCTCATGCCGTTGGTGACCACGCGGCCTTCTTCCGAGGTGGCGGCGACCACGGTGCCGCCGGGGCACATGCAGAAGCTGTACACCGCGCGGCCGTTGCTGGCATGGTGTACCAGTTTGTAGTCAGCCGCGCCCAGTTGTTCGTTGCCCGCGTTGGGGCCGAGGCGGGCGCGGTCGATGACTGACTGCGGATGCTCGATGCGGAAGCCGATGGAGAAAGGTTTGGCCTCCATATACACGCCGCGCTGATGCAGCATCTCGAAGGTGTCGCGCGCCGAATGGCCTACCGCCAGCACCACGTGATGCGTGGCGATGCGCGTGCCGTCGGCCAGCAGCACGGCCTGTACTTGTCCATCAGAAATCTCGATGTCGGCCACGCGGCTCTGGAAACGGATCTCCGCGCCCAGTTGTTCCATCTCGTGCCGCATTTGTTCCACCATGCCGACCAGGCGGAAGGTACCGATGTGCGGCTTGCTCACGTACATGATTTCTTCCGGCGCGCCCGCCTTGACGAACTCGGCCATCACCTTGCGGCCGAGGAAGCGCGGGTCCTTGATGCCGCTGTGCAGCTTGCCGTCCGAGAAGGTGCCCGCACCGCCTTCGCCGAACTGCACGTTCGACTCGGGATCGAGCTTGCCCTTGCGCCACAAGCCCCAGGTGTCCTTTGTTCTTTCGCGTACTTCCTTGCCGCGTTCGAGGATGATGGGCTTGAAGCCCATCTGCGCCAGCAGCAGCCCGGCGAAGATGCCGCACGGACCCAGACCGATCACCACCGGACGCTCTTGCAGAGCGGCCGGGGCTTGCGCCACGTAGCGGTATGCCATGTCCGGCGCCGGGGCGACGTGCGGAATTTTTTTCTTCAGTAGTGCAGTTTCGTCCGTAACCTCCACATCGAGGGTGTAGACGAACACAATGGCGTTCTTTTTGCGCGCGTCGTAACCGCGTCGGAACAGGGTATAGTCCTTGAGCCTGTCGGCAGCGATGTCCAGTCTTTGCAGGATGGCAGCCTTGAGCTGGTCGGCGGAATGGTCGAGCGGGAGGCGGATTTCGGTGAGTCTTAACATGGGGCTATTTTACCCTGAGGCGGGCATTGCACCGAGGGCGAATTTGCAGCGGCCAACGGGAAATATTGCCAGTAATCCGTTCTGCCCCAGAGTGCCGCTTTACGCGGATAAGGCGGCAGTATGGTCGTGATTATTCCTTTTCGGAGCGCCAGATCGACACAACGATCCAGACGCTGTTGAAGAACGCGATCGTGAAGCCGAGGAATCCGAATAGCGGCAGGCCAAATAGCGTGGGGCCGCCCTGTACCGTCATGACGATGGAGGAGCCGACGATCAGCGCGGCGGTAAGCAGGCCAATAGTCAGGCGGTTACTGCTGCGGTCGATCTGGTGGCCGAAGTGGTCAAGGCGCTTGATGTCGAGGTCAATTTTCAGTCTGCCGCGCCGTGCTTCCTTCAACAGGCGTGCGGCATCGCGAGGCAAGCCGCCAAGCAGGCTGAGGATGTCGTGCAGCCCGTGCTTGCCGCGCTTTAACAATGTGGCAGGATGGTAGCGCTGGCGAATGACGCGCCTGAGGAATGGATCGAGGTGGTCGGTGATGCGGAAATCCGGATCGAGCTTGAGCCCCAAGCCCTCCAGGGTAATCAGCGTCTTGAACAGCAGCGTGAGGTCGGCAGGCAGGACGATCAGGTGGGTGCGCATGATCGCAGTGATTTCATCGAGCAGGTCGCCCAGACGGATATCCTTGAGCGAGCGGAACTCATAGTCCGAGGCCAGTTCGCTGACATCCCGGTACAGGCGATCTTCGTCAATGACGCCGTCTTCGGCCCAGTCCATCAGCACATCCAGCATGGCGCGCTCGTCATGCTGGGCGAGGGATACCAGCAGGTTGACGATCTGGTTGCGGCGCTGGTCGGTAAGGCGGCCAACCATGCCGAAGTCGAGCAAGGCCAGGCGGTTTCCCGGCAGGTAAAACACATTGCCGGGGTGCGGGTCGGCATGGAAATAGCCGTCTACCAGAACCATTTTCAGGATCACGTCAGCCCCGCGTGCCGCCAGTATCTTGCGGTCAAGGCCCCGCGCTTCGGCAGCCGCGAGATCATTTCCGGGAATCCCGTTGATATATTGCTGGACATTCAGTTGCGGACTGGTCCATTCCCAGTAGATGCGAGGAATGACGATGCCCGGATCATTGGCGAAGCTTTTTTGTATTCGCTCCTGTGCGCTTGCCTCCAGCGACAAGTCAAGCTCGCGCAGCAGCGAGCGCGCAAACTCATTGACGATCTGCACCGGTTGGTAGCGGCGTGCCTCCGGTATTTCAGACTCGATCAATGCCGCGATATGCTTGAGGATGCGCAGGTCGGCTTCGATTATCGGGCGGATATCAGGGCGAATAATTTTCAGTACGATGGGCGTACCGTCGGGAAGGCTGGCGCGATGTACCTGGGCGATCGAAGCTGAACCGCAAGGCTCGGTTTGCAGATCGGGAAACAAGTCGAATGGCGATTTTCCCAGTGACTTTTCCAGTCCCGGCAACAGCCTATCGAAAGGTGTCGGCGGGACCCTGTCTTGCAACATCTCGAATTCGGCAATCCATTCAGGCGGAAAAATATCCACCCGCGTCGCCATCAATTGGCTCAATTTTATGAAGGTTGGGCCGAGCTCCTCGAATGCGCGGCGGATTCGTTGCGGGGTCTCCAGTGCCGCATGCCGCTCTTCTGCGGTGTGAAATCTCAGTATTTGCCCGGCACGTTCCAGTAACGAGATGATGCCAATGCGGCGCATCACGTCGCCGAAGCCATGACGGATCATGACGGTCGTGATTTCATGCAGGCGCGGCAGGTCGCGCATGGCACTGAGGGTTTCCAGCAGCATTGATTACTTCTTGTCGCGTAATGCCTGGGCTGCGCCTTCCAGTATGCCGGCAACAAGCTGGGTAAAACGCGAGCTCAGCTTGTGTGCAGCCCCCGAGCCTGCCGCATGGGTATCGTGCACAACGCCATGCATCTGCTGCGAGAATGTTGACAGCGTTGCGGATACCTGCCGCCCGGTATCGGTTCCGGTACGGCGGGCATGGGTGAGCAGGTCGCCGAACTCCGTCTTGATGTGCGTCGAGCTTTTATGGGCAACCTCATCAAGGGTGGAGAGGAAGTCCTGTTCGATTTTCTTCAGGTTGTCCAGAGCGGTCTTGAGGTCCTGCTTGCTGAACTCGCTGCTGTTTTCGGAGAGTTGCTGCAAGGCGAGGTGGCTGGCTTCAGCCGACTTCATCAGCGCTGAATCCAGTCCGGAAAATGCTTGGGACAGGGCCTGTTTAGAATCGTGTGCGCGTTTATCCAGGCCCAAGGTAATGCCCTCTGCCAGCGCCCGCACGATGCTTTTTACCTCGCTCGCTTCCATGTGGCGCTGCTTAAGCGCGGTGAGCGTCAGGTTGCGCATCCGCTCACGAATATCCGTTCCCTCCGATACTGCTACGCTGGCTGCCTGCTTGATTTCCTCATCAGAAAAACCGCTCATTTCGCGCTCCTTGCAGTTGGTAAATGATGGTGCAAATGGTAGCGCGAAGTATAAAAGCTTGCAGAATTTTATGCCGCGTAGGTTACGGAGTGCTGTTCCCCGATCTTCGTTCTGAAAATATGAAATGAGATGACCTCTTTGACGAAAGCGGAAAAACATATGTTTGTTCAAGATGTGCGTTCTGTTCAGCCTCTTCCATTTCATTGCTGGCATGGGTAATACAGGTAAAATACCTGCTCAAATAAAAAATATTACTCCTTGCGAAAGGGAGTAAATGGAGGAGGGGATATGTCTATCCGGGCCAGGATGGTGGTGCTGGCATTCTTTGCCATTTTGAGCGTGATTGCGGCCTTGTTGGTTCAGTATCGAGATATACACGCGGAATTGCAGCGGCTGTCAGCGCAAAAACAGGCATACGAAATGGCGCAAGCCCAGTCGCGCTTGATCCATGTGTTGCAAAAAGAACGCGGATTGAGCGCGGCAGTGTTGGCACGCCCATCGGATGAACGCTGGGCCGAACTGCGCAAGCAATATGCAGAGACCGATACCCTGCTGTTGTTACCAGGCATTGCTGCATTGCAACAGCAACTGCAGTCCATCCGGCGCCAAGTGGCGGCCGGTCATGCCGATTGGCTGATGGTACGTCAGGCCTATTCCGGGCTTATTGAAACGTTGTTGCAGGAAATTGCAGCCGGCGTGGTGAGTGATCATTCAGGGAATACGGTCATGCACGTGGCTATGATTGAGTTGGCTCGCGCCCGCGAAGACATGGGGCTGATACGGGCTACCCTTAGCCGAATTTATGCGCGCGGCGAAAGTACCATACCGGACGTTCTATTTTTGGCTGAAGAGTATGGGAAATTCAATGGCCATTGGCAGGATTTCATGCGTGTCGGCGCGGAAGGCAGAATGATTGTGGAAACGGGTAATTTGCGAAGTCCGCCATATTCCCAAGTAATTGCGGAAATCGAAACTGTTCTCCAGGCGGGTATGCAGGCTCGCTGGCAGCGCCCCAGTCAGCAATGGTGGAATGACGCGACGCAACTGATCGACAGATTCAAGCGCCAGGAAGATGTACTTTATGATGGCTTGCTGCAATCCGCAACGCAGGATGTGGCGTCCAAACAGCAGGAATTACGGCGCTATATCCTGTCGGCAATGGGGTTGGGCGTGTTGGTAGCCTTGCTGACGGCTTGGACCATCCTGCGCATACTACGTGCACTGGGCGTGCTGATTGCGACGCTGGATGAAGTGGTGCGCAGCGAGAACTATGCTATTCGTATCAATGGCGAATCACCCAAGGACGAATTCGGGCGTATCAGCCTGTCGTTGAATAATCTGCTGGATTTTACCGACCGGCTGATTGGTGATAAAGAGAAATTGGCTGCGACGGATTTGCTTACCGGGGCGATGAATCGCCGCAGCTTTCTTGAAGCTGCAAAGCGTGAATTGGCACGCGCAGAGCGTCATGCTGTCGACTTTGTATTGATTTTTGTCGATATCGATTATTTCAAGCAGGTCAACGACAATTTCGGGCATGCCGTTGGTGATGAGACACTGGTGCACATGGTTCACGTCTTGCGTGCCGGCTTGCGAGAGACCGATTTGTTGGCCCGTTGGGGCGGCGAGGAGTTTGTTATTCTTGCACCAGAAACAGATATGGATCATGGAGTTGCTCTTGCGGAAAAGTTGTGCAGGAGCGTGGCGCAGACGCACTTCCATCAAATTGGGCAGGCAACGTGTAGCATGGGGGTCGCAGCTTGGCAGGCCGATGAAACTCTCGATGCCTTGTGTCAGCGGGCGGATTCGGCCTTGTACCGTGCTAAGGCCGAGGGCAGGAATCGTTCTTGCCGTGCAGATTAATGTGAGTTAACAGAGGCTGGGCGATATACAATTTGCTGCGGTTAGCAAATGAGCAGGCAAATGGCAAAGGCAAAAACAATTTATAGCTGTACCGAGTGCGGCGGACAATCCCCCAAATGGCAGGGCCAGTGCCCGCATTGCGGGGAATGGAACACGCTGGTGGAAAGCGTGGCTGAAGCCGCACCTGCGGCGGGCAAGAACCGTTTCAGTGCGCTGGCGGCTTCCGGCAAATTGCAGCAACTGGCCGAGGTGGAGGCGCGCGAAGTGTCGCGCACGACTACCGGTATCGCCGAGTTTGACCGCGTGCTGGGCGGCGGGCTGGTCGAGGGCGGGGTGGTGCTGATCGGCGGCGATCCCGGCATCGGCAAATCCACTTTGTTGCTGCAAACGCTGGCGCATCTCGCGCCGACCAAAAAAGTCCTCTACGTCAGTGGCGAAGAATCGGCGCAGCAGATCGCTTTGCGCGCCAAGCGCTTGGCGCTGGATGCGCGCGAGGTGCACCTGCTGCCCGAAATTCAGTTGGAGAAAATCCAGGGGACGATCGCTCACGAGAAACCGGACGTGGTGGTGATCGACTCCATTCAGACCGTG
This sequence comes from Pseudomonadota bacterium, assembly GCA_021848465.1. Lineage (GTDB taxonomy): Bacteria > Pseudomonadota > Gammaproteobacteria > Burkholderiales > Gallionellaceae > JAJZUP01. The sequence goes on along the minus strand of JAJZUP010000008.1, from coordinate 5,766 downwards.
TATTCCGAACAACTGACTTCCGCTCCCGGTTCGGTGGCGCAGGTGCGCGAATGTGCGGCGCAACTCACCCGCATCGCCAAAAGCGCGGGGGTGAGCATGATCCTGGTCGGCCATGTCACCAAGGAAGGCGCGTTGGCCGGGCCGCGCGTGCTGGAGCACATCGTCGATACCGTGCTGTATTTCGAGGGCGACACGCATTCCAGCTTCCGCCTGATTCGCGCGTTCAAGAACCGTTTCGGTGCGGTGAACGAACTTGGCGTGTTTGCCATGACCGAAAAGGGCCTGCGCGAGGTCAGCAACCCGTCCGCACTGTTCCTGTCGCAACACGGCGCACAAGTGCCCGGCTCCTGTGTGATGGTGACGCAGGAGGGGACGCGGCCGCTGCTGGTCGAAGTGCAGGCGCTGCTCGACGATGCGCATTCGCCGTCGCCGCGCCGCCTGTCGCTGGGTCTGGAACAGAACCGCCTCGCCATGTTGCTGGCCGTGCTGCACCGCCATGCGGGCATTGCCTGCTTCGATCAGGATGTGTTCATCAACGCGGTCGGCGGCGTGAAGATCACCGAGCCGGGGGCCGATTTGGCCGTGCTGCTCGCCATCGTGTCCAGCCTGCGCAACCGCCCGCTGCCGGAGAAGATGGTGGTGTTCGGAGAGGTCGGCCTGGCTGGTGAGGTGCGCCCGGTGCAGCGCGGTCAGGAACGCTTGAAAGAAGCGGCTAAACTCGGCTTTACCCATGCCATCATCCCCAAGGCCAATGCCCCGAAACACAAGATCGAGGGAATGGAGGTCATTGCGGTGGAGCGCGTGGACGAGGCCGTGGAGCGGATGCGCTAGCATGACGGCGCCACCTGACGATCCGCGCTGGTCACACCAGCATGCCTTCAGTGCGGGTAATCCGGCCGCTGAGCGGGGCACGCGTCTTGTGATGTGGATCACCGCAGCCATGATGCTGGTCGAGATTGTGGCTGGCTGGTGGTTCAACTCGATGGCGTTGCTGGCGGATGGCTGGCATATGAGTTCGCATGCGTTTGCAATCGGATTGAGTGCGTTTGCCTATGCGGCTTCACGCCGCTATTCCAATGACGCCAGGTTTGCCTTCGGCAGTTGGAAGATCGAAATCCTGGCGGGCTTTGCCAGTGCGATGTTCCTGTTGGGCGTGGCGGGCATGATGGTGTTTAGCTCGGCCGAGCGCCTGTTTGTGCCGCAGGCGATCCATTACCAGGATGCGATACTGGTTGCTGTACTTGGCTTGGTGGTGAATATCGTTTGTGCCTTGATACTGGGCAAGGCGCATGAGCATCATGGACATGACCACCATCATGGGCACAGCCATGAGCATGGGCATCATCATGAGCACCACCATGACTTGAACCTGAAATCGGCTTATGTGCATGTGATTGCCGATGCGGCGACGTCGGTGCTGGCGATCTTGGCGTTGGCGGGCGGCATGCTGTATGGCTGGGCATGGCTGGATCCGGCTATGGGAATGGTCGGGGCGGTGCTGGTGGCGGTGTGGGCGCGCGGATTGCTGATCGATACCGGGAAGATTCTGCTGGATCGGGAAATGGATCATCCACTGGTCGGAGAGATTCGGGATGTGATCGAGCAGGATGGCAGGGCTGATGCGACCAGGGTTACCGACCTGCATGTATGGCGGGTGGGGCGCAATGCCTATTCCTGTGCGCTAAGCATTGTCACTCGCAACGCCTCGCTGACGCCGGAACGGGTGCGCGCGCTGTTGCGCCAGCACGATGAAATTGTGCATACCACGATAGAAATTCACCGTTACGGCTGAGTATTCTTGTGGGCGGCGTAGTAATGGGCATTTTCGTTCAGCGCCCGTGCCGCATCGCCTGTAGCGGGATCGCCGCAGGTGTGTTGAGCGCCGCAGCGTATGTCATGCAGGCGCGGATTGGAAAAAATCGGCAGGTTGCCTTTGTCATTCCCCATGATTTCGCGCATATGCCCGCCGACCATGATGTCGCCAAATTCGCCGGCCTGCAGTTTCCCGTCGCAGTTTCCTGCGGCAAAGCCGTTAGCGTAAGGGGCAACGGCAGAGGTGTGTCCCTGCCCCGGGTTGCAGGTTGCGACCAGCGTGCCATGATTCAGCCCCATCAGGTGGCCCAGTTCATGCGCCAGCGTGTGTGCCCCGCATACAAAATTGACCACGGCAAAAGCGCGGCGCGGGTCGGCAATCTGTTGCACACTTTGGTTCACCGCATAGGCCCGTCCGCAGCCGGGTTTGCCCTGCATCAGCAAAGTGCTGACCATGGCGACTGTGAAGTCTGCATGGTATTGGTAGGTCTTGCTGAACATGTCCGCAAAGCCGTCCCGTTCGTGGGTCATGTCGTCAACGATGCGGAGGTCTTCTTGCGCGGCAATGTGGGTAAATTCGATTTGTGCAATATCAGCCTGTAGATTCACCTGGCTATTGCGGTAATAAGCGTTTAGCGTGCCGACATAATCCAGCAGCTTGTCGCGGGTGGCTTGTTGTTGTGCGGGGTTGCGGCCGAGGTCGTCGCTGACGATGAAGCGGAGGCTGATGGTCTCGGCGCGGAGCGAAACGGAAATTGCAAGCAACAGCAATGCAATCGCAAACCGGATCATGAGTGGCTCAACTCATTTTACGGTCCAGCACGAACCCGGCGATGGCCAACGCGCGCTTCTTGCGCAATTCAGCTTCAGGGTGCTCAAGCAGGGTGCGTACCTCGCGGGTGAATTTGATCAGGCCTGCCAGCTCAACCCATTGCGTGAGTTTCTGGCGTTCTGCCTTGGTGAGCGGGCTGTGAGCCTCATAGGCCGCGATGAAACCGTCGAACCGGGCGAAGTCGGCCAAGTCGATGTATTGCTCCGCCAGCGAAAACTCGAATGCGCCATCCAGGACATCGGCAATCCGCGGGCCGTAATAGGCATTGTTGAAGTCGAACAGGATGGTTTTTCCCTGATCGGTGGACATCACGTTTTTGGGCGTGACATCGCCGTGGTTGTGGAGGTACGGCTGGCCGTCATACAACGCTTGTCGCAGCGTTTGGCTGGAGTAGCGTTCCGCGACAGGCGCGAACTGTTGCAATGCCGAAGCAATTTCCGGGGGATTGCGGCCATCCGAGAGATAGTTGCGGAACAGCGGCAACCAGATCGCGCAGATATCCTCGTATGTGAAATTTCCCGGCAGGTTGAGCGGTTGGTCGATTTGCGTCTGGTGGATCGCAGCAAGGGCAGCACAGGTCTCATCCAGCGGATATTCGGGGTGCAACCGGATTGCGCCGCTCAGGCGCTCAAACAGCAATGCCGGGTATCCCGCGATTTCAATTTTTTCTTGCAGCGCGGGGATAACGCCGGCGGTTTCGATTCCTCGCTGTTTCAGGTGGGTAATCAGTTGCGCTTCATAGACGGTGTGCTCGGCAATGCGGCTGCGCGAGTAATTGCCGGATACCTTGAACAGTTTGAGCACATAGTCCTGATTATTGCAGGAAACGTTGAGCAGGGCGTTTTCGGTGGCTACGCTCATTTTTCCCACGACAGGCTGTTGCAATCCATACTGTGCGGCAAGCTGCTGCGCAATGGCCGCTTCGTCATCCGCGCGAATGATTGCTCCATCGCGTTCGCGATCATAGAACAACTGGGCATTGAATTTTTTCAGGAAGGCATCTTTTTCCTGAGCGTGGCCGCGGCTCGGGAAAAATACGTAGGCGTCGATCAGGTGCTCGATCAATGGCAGGTTTGGGTAGCTGCTCCGCCACTCGCCGATGCCGCCGGCGATCGGGATCTGCTTGATATGGTAGATTGCGCAGCGGTTGGAGGGCTCGTCCTGTTTAGTCAGTTTCCATTGTGGAGGAATTGCAGCTTCAAGCGTCGGGTTCAACTCGACCAGAATATCGACATCCGAACCTAGCTTGACCTGCGGGCCATTGACGAATGGGGCAAGGTAGCGCCCCAGTTCGCCACGCACGGTCGAGCCCATCAGGTAAATCCTGTCCACCGCCGGATTGGCGGCAACTTCATCACGCAGGGTCGCTTCAATTTTGCGCCGCAGCTCGGCCTGCTCGGCAGCCGCAAAAGTGCGTTTGCTGGGTTTCACAAACCAGAGATTCAGGCTGACCAGAAGGTCGGCCCATTTTTTGTACAGGCTATTGGCCTCGGCACGTCCGCGCGCGGTGATGCTGTATGGAAAGATGACCTGCTGGTTTGCGATGGAGTACAGCCAGTTATCCTGGTCCAGGTCGACATTCAGCTGCTTGCCGGAACTGAGTGCGAAATACAGGTCGAGAACCTGGCATTTGATGCGGTTCAAAATATCCGGGTCGATGCCGGCAGCATTGCGGGCCAGGTAATCTACTAACCGCTCAGTATCTTTCTGGCCGCGGATGCGTTTGAAATCAAGTGGCGCGAGACGCGTATTGACCTTGGCAATAACCTTGAGCTGCTCGCCCTGGTATATATGCTCGTATTTTTGCGCGTCCAGCGTGAAGCCGATGAGCCGGAATATTTCCCGGATTTTCGGGAAATGGTAGCGTGCAACCGAAATTGCCAATACTTCTCCGGGAACATTTCCCGTGTCGAGCGTGAAATCAACGTCGTTGTCCTCCAGCAGTTCGAGTACTTCATCGTAGCTGCGGGCGCAGGGCGCATCCACATCAAGGCTTTTGAAGAGCTGAGCGATCTGGCGGAACTCGGCTTCGTTGAACAGCAGCTTGTAATTGCGGCAGTGGAAATGGAAACCGTCGCTGCATTCCTCCAGCGAGAAGCGCTGCGGATGGTATTTAACCTCATGCTTGAGCAGCGACTCCGTCCAGATGCGCACATCATCCTGATTCGCATTCGGCAGCTTGCCATCCTGGTAGTTTTTCTCGTTGATGATGGTCTGCAATTCTTTGGACTGTTTGCCGAAAGCCTCGCAGATGTCTTCAAATTCGGCCCGGCTAAGCTCAATGCGCAGGTCGCGATAATGGATGTGGATGTTTTCCTCCATATCGAGGAAAAAATGCTGGTGGCGCTGTTTGCCCAGCATATTGCTGCGGTAAAGCATTTTCTTGATCACGCCCATTGCCAGAAAACTCCAGAGGTCAAAGCAGTTAACACGATGTGCCGCATTTTAATTCAACAAACAGAAAGACAGGGCAAGAAAAAGGCGGGCTCCAGTCAAGGAGACCCGCCAGTTTAATTCCGGCTGACCAATTACCAGTCGATCTTGTCGATATTGGTGAAGTCGATCGTGCCGTGATCGGTTGTGATCGTGCCGGAGTGGCCGCCGGTATCGATCGAACCGTGCTCGCTGTTATTGTTGACTTGATGGCCGTCAATCTCCAGCGTCCAGCCGCCGTGCGAAGACGGTCCACCGCCTACATCCATCTCGATCACATCGGTCCAGCCACCGCCGCCGCCATCCACTGAGGTATGTCCGGAAACATCCCCGAACATGAACGTGTCGTTGCCGGAATCGCCATACAACTGGTCAGAGCCACCAGAGCCATGGACGGTGTCGTTGCCGCTGCCGCCATGAACGACGTCGTTGCCGCTGGTGCCAGACAAGTTGTCGCTGCCGCTGGTGCCAGAAATCGAGTGGGTTGAACTGCTGCCAGAGCCGCTATCCCCGCTGGAGTGACTGCTGTCGCTGCTGGAACCGGAGCTCTTATTGCTATCGCCGCTGGAGTGGCTACCGTCACCGCTGGAGCTGCTGCCTGATGAGCTGCCGCTATCGCCGCTGGAGTGGCTACCGTCACCGCTGGAGCTGCTGCCTGATGAGCTGCCGCTATCGCCGCTGGAGTGGCT